>NZ_CP150642.1:0-337207 GCF_050859155.1 Shinella yambaruensis | reverse complement strand
AACCTGGCAATGCTCGCCCGGTCGGCGCCGGGGAATGTAGTTCTTGCTCTTGGAATTTTCATCCAGGACAGCGCGAATCTGGTTAATCTGATCGAGGCTGTACCATCGTCTGCCGCCAGAGCCGATATTGGGCTGCGGCCCCTTACCGCTCAACGAAAGCTGACGAAGGTAGGCGTCGCCGATTCCGATGAGCTTGGCAGATTCGACGGAGGAAAATGACCGAAGTGTTTTCTTCGAGATCGGCGGGAAAAGCGCTTTGCGCATGGCAAGCAGCTCTTCCGAAAGCGCAGCACCGTCGCCCGCGATGACATCGGTCATCAACGGCTTTGGTGCCTCTGTCATGGCGGCTTGACTACGAGCCTTCAACATAACTACGAAAATTCTCCAAAGTTGACGAATAAGTCGTAGGCGAGAATGCTCCGAGTCGCAATCGTTGGCAAGGAAAATAGGGTTAACAAAACCTTAACGGGGTTGTGAAACGCCGCGATGATTTTTTAAGTGCGTTCTGACAAGCTTCAGCGCATAAAGTTGCCATGTGGCAACTCGCTGAACCAACTGAAAAACAAGGACATCCGGCGACATCGATGTGAGTTGACAACCAGGGAGAGGGATAGGGGTTTGGGGAAAGGAAGGAGGGAACCGTCCCCTTCCCCATGGGAGGGTCCAAGGGAGGGGCTTGCCCTTCCCTTGGGGAGGAGGTTTGGAGGAGGGGCTTGCCCCTTCTCCATGGGGTGAGCGTTGAGAGGGGGGCTTGCCCCTCTTTCATCAGCCGAGATGGCCGGTCAATCCGGCCGGCTTGGCTCCCTTGCAGAGGCAAAGTCGAGAGGCGGCGGCTGCCGCCTCTCGACTGCGTCTCATGCCTCGTCGGTTGGAAGCACCAGGCCCCATCCGGGGATTACGATTTTCAGGCTCCGGTGGATTTCATGGAGGATCCGGGCAAACTCAACACTTTCCGGCGGAACGAAATCCCAGAAATCGTATCCATCTTCCTCGCACCAGCCGTTTTCGTAGATGTCTCGGTAGCCGAAGAGATATTCACCCAAATCAGCAACCCGGTCGTCATCCGTCTCAATCATCAACTGCCGCTCGATGTTCAGACCCTTGCGGGTGAAACGAACGAAGCGGTTGAGATGCTCGACCACCCAGTCGTGGAGCACGCGCTCCGTTTCGGTCCCGCAGTCTAGCCGATTGGCCAGCAGCATGATCCGCAGGCCCGAGGCATCGGCATAAAGTTTCAAGTAGTCGATGTTAAGCATAAGAAGCTCCTTTTCGTTGACGAAAAGGACCCGCATTGGCGACCCAAGCAGTCAAGGAGCGCGAAGCGACCGCGGGACGCGGCGAGTGGGGGAGCCGAAATGCGTCAGCATTTTGATGATGTGGACGGCCCTCCGAGACCTCAGCGCAAAGGTGCTATTCTCAGCCGGCACAATTCGGACAAGGAACCACGTCATGGCTTTTGAGAAGATAAGTGTTATCGGCCTCGATCTGGCCAAGAATGTTTTCCAGCTACATGCTGTTGATGAAGCCGGCGATGTCATCATCCGCCGCCAGCTCCGACGGAATCAGCTTCTGCAATTCTTCGAGAAACTGCCACGCTGCCTTGTCGGCATGGAAGCCTGTTCGACGTCACACTATTGGGCTCGTGAGCTCGGCCGCCAGGGCTTCGAGGTCAAGCTGATGCCGCCAGCTTATGTTAAGCCCTACGTCAAGCGCGGCAAGAATGATGCAGCGGATGCCGAGGCGATCTGCGAAGCAGTGACACGCCCCACGATGCGTTTCGTTCCCGTGAAGAGCTGTGAGCGCCAGGCCCTCCTGATGCAGCATAAGACGCGGGATCTGCTGGTGCGGCAGCGGACCGCTCTTATCAACGCCTTGCGTGGGCATCTCGCGGAATTCGGGATTGTCACGTCGCAAGGAAGATTAGGCTTGAGAGCGGCAATTGAAGCGCTCAGCGCTGCCCAGGAATTCCTTCCGGAGCCCTCCTGGCAACCGTTCGAACACATAAGGAAGCAATTGGAGGAACTGACGCACAAGATTGCTGAACTCGATCGCATCATACTGCGATGGTGCCGCAACGAAGCGGCTGCCCGGCGTTTGATGACCATTCCCGGCGTCGGTTTCCTAACGGCAGCAGCGATTGCTGCTTCGGTCGGCGACGCCACCGAGTTCAAATCTGGCCGTCAGTTTGCAGCCTGGCTTGGGTTGACCCCACGGCAAAACAGCAGCGGTGGGAAAGAGAGACTCGGCCGGATCAGCAAACAAGGCGATCGCACAATCCGACGATTGTTGGTGGTCGGCGCCACCGCCGTCGTGCGCAGAGCCCGTCTTGACGCTGCGTCGTTTCCCTGGATCGCACGCTTGTTAGGTCGCAAGCCCGCCAAGCTGGTCTCGGTAGCGATCGCAAACAAAACCGCGCGCATTGCATGGGCCATACTCACGCGGATGGAAAATTATCGCTTTGCCACCACCTGAAAAGATCTGTTCGGCCACGTGTGGCCGGATGGAGGAGTGGAGGACTTAGTTTGATGGCGAACCGGTTAGACCGGGGATGGAGGAAAGCCGGGGTTCCCCCAGCGCCTCGAGCGCGACAATTTGATTGGCTCTCCGTCTGCGGATCTCATCAGGGCCAGTGGCGTTGATGCCACGATTATAGGCCGGACACATGACTGAACCTGATTGGTCGCTCACAAACAAAAGTCTTGCATTCCACGGGCCGTCCACACATGGGGGAACCGCTCGTCCTTTACGGCGCAGGGGCGAATGCGACAATCGGAAGTCAGAGAGAGATGAGCCCGCGGCCCCGACCAGGGGCCGCGACCGCATGGGCCGGGGAGGTTTGGAGGGGGTGGACCACCCCCTTCATGATGAGGTGGAACGGCCCGCTCCGACAGCATCAATGTGCTAAAACGTGGTCGTTGTTGCAAACGCCACAAGGAGGGACCGTTCCGTGAAAGATGTTACCACTATTGGGCTCGATTTGGCCAAACAGGTTTTTCAGGTCCATGGAGCCGACGCTGAGGGCACGCAACTGTTTAATCGCAAGCTGCGTCGTGCCGACGTTCTGCGTTTCTTCGAGAAGCTGCCACCCTGCCTCGTCGGCATGGAGGCTTGCGGCAGCGCCCATTATTGGGCTCGTGAGATCACCAATCTCGGACATGACGTCAGGCTCATTCCGCCCGCATATGTCAAACCGTTTGTTAAACGGGGCAAAACGGATGCGGCCGACGCGGAGGCCATCAGCGAAGCAGTAACCCGCAAGACCATGCGTTTCGTCCCTGTCAAAACAACCGATCAGCAGGCCGCCGCGATGGTGCTGAAGACCCGCACTCTGCTGGTAAAGCAGAGAACGCAAGCGGTTAATGCGCTGCGCGCGCATCTCGCTGAACTAGGTATCATCGCGGCGGCGGGCATGACGAAAGTGGAGACATTAATCGCGATCGTAAGGGACGAGACAGATATTCGCCTGCCTTTGGCGGCGCGCTTCGCCCTGATGACCGTCGCTGACCAGATCGAAGCCTTGGCCAGCGAGACCGACAGACTTGAGCGCGCAATCGTGGCCGAAGCCAAGCGAGACGAAGATATGCGCCGGTTGGTAACGATTCCGGGTGTCGGCGCAATCACAGCTGCGACCATCAAGGCGCAGGTCCCTGATCCAGCCGGGTTCAAATCCGGTAGGCACTTCGCGGCCTGGCTCGGATTAACGCCGAAATCTCATTCGAGCGGCGGCAAAGATCGGCTGGGCAGCATCTCGAAGATGGGAAATCCAGTAATACGTTCCCTCTTGGTCATCGGTGCGACTTCGCTTCTGAAGTATGCAAAAAATGATCCCAACCTACGGCCTTGGCTAAAGGCGCTTATCGCCAGAAGGCCGTTCAAAGTGGTGGCGGTTGCTCTTGCCAACAAGATGGCCCGGACGATCTGGGCGCTACTCGTGCGAGGCGGTATCTATTGCAAGGCAAATGCTGCCGTGAATGCATGATCTGATTCTTCCGGGATAAGACCAGCCGGCAAACTGACCGGCAGGTAGAGGCAAGGTGCATGAAGCAAATGATGATTCCGTAGGGACACAAGCCCGATGAGAGAGAGGCCGTCCCACCCATTGCGTTTTCGGCGCGCCTCCATGATTTGCCCCTCTCATCGCGGACTTCATCAAGGCCAGCGGTCAATGATCGCGCTGACAGGCCGGACATATGACCGCACCGCTCCTGCGTGTTGAAACATTTGCGAAAAAGCACCTTGCATCCAGGGCCGTTCCACATATGGGTGGGGGTTTGAAGGGGGCGGGGCTCTGCCCTGCCCACTCATGGGGGAGAGGTTGAGAGGGGCCGGCCAGCCCCCCTCTCAAAGAAGCTCCGGCCGGTCAATCCGGTCGGGGCTTCTAGCCTGTACCTTGCGGCTAGAACAGGCGCAGTTGCCCGTTTCTCTCCATTGCCGGTACGGAAGGCCCTTCGCTCGGTGCGGAAGCGCCGCCAGCGGCAACCGCAGCCCGTCGCGGGACGGAAACGGGAATCGCCCTCTCCTTCGCCCCTTCCCCGGCGTTTTCCGTTGCGTGCCGCAGCTTGGCCGACCAACCACCCATGACATGGGCCATCGTGTGCCATTCCTCGCGGAAGCGCATTGCCAGGCTGTCGCCTACAATGACCGTCGCCGGAATATGAAGCAGGGAAAACTGGATATAGGCCATGTGGACGGCGCGCGGGTCTATGTCCACGGCGGTTACATGGAGAAGCTGCTGGTAGTTGAAGCCCGCCTCAAGAATGGCTTCGGCCAGCGCGACGATCATCGCGCCGCTTCCGGCTGCGGGCTCCTGCGCAAGCATGAAACCGCGTTTCGCAACCGCCTGCTGCATGTCCTCGGCACTTCCGGCAATGATGCGGGCCATCAACTGGCAGATGGGATAGGGCGTGAAGAATTGCCCCCTCGCTTTGTTGTGCAATTCGAGCGCGTGGAAGGTTGCGCCCAAGATGTCTTGTGGCTGCTCCTCCAGCGCCATAACCACCTCGCCCATGATATGCGAGAATGTGGTCATGGTCTCGCTTCCGTATTTCCGAGCGATTTCGACATAGCGCGCTTCACGCTTCTGAAAGTTCACCAGATCGACGGCGTTGCTCATGGAGATGGCGGAGCATTCGCACCAGTCGCCGAAGACGGTGTAGAGGTCGTGCTTGTAGCGGCAGGTTTCGAAGAGCTTGACCATGGATTTGAGGCGGGGTGAGGTCATGGGTTCACCTGTGACGGGCAGGGCCGCAGGGCGCGTTTCGCCAATCGCCGGGTCGATGCCCGGCGTCTCAATGCGGCTGGTTTTGGGGAAATTCAGGAAAGGGAGCAGGCCGCGCCGGAGACTGGCGCGACCTGCCGCAACCGATTACTCGGCTGCTTCGGAGAACGTCTCGCCGTTCGTTACCGGCTTGTCATCGAGGTCGAACGGGCAAACGCCGTCATCCTCGTCGCTGGCTCCTGCCATCCGCTCGCGTTCCTGCTCCTCGGTGAGAGCAATCCGCACCGGCGCGGGGAGCCAACCGGTTCCGGCGATTTTCCGCTCGGCATACTCCACGGCTTTCGCCTTCTCCATGCCGGGAACGCCGAGCGCGAAATCCTCGCCAGCGGCTTCCGTGACCGCCTGCTTGATCCCTGCCTTACTGATCCGGCCGAAGTAGTTTTCACTGGTCGGGGCGTACCACTGCGTCATGTCGATCTTGAGCGCCTGCGCCAGCCGTTCGGCATGGGCGCGCTGCGACTCGCGCTCATAGTGCGGGTATTGCACGGCATTGATGGACTTTGCCGCCGCGTAGGCCAATAGGTCGAGAAGCGTTGACGCTGGCTGTTCAAGGCACCATTCCATGAGATCGCTCGGCTTGCCGGGGATGGTGTGGCCGTAGTTTTCCTTGAGTTCGTCCAGCGCCACGATGCCCATGCACGCCGCCGGATCGGCAATGCTGCTTTCGAGCCGTTCGCTTTTCGCCGTCACCTCAAGGCACGTATAGTCATTGCCGCCGTAGTTACCGAAAAGGTTCACCAGCATGGCATGCACCACGGCGGCGAGGGCGACGTCCGGATTATGTGCAAGCTTGGCCCGGATGGCGGCGGTCTTCTGAGCGGTAAGCTCCTGCACGAGCAGGGCAGGCATCTTGAAGATCGGCTCGGGACGCTGCGCGGGCGGCGGCGCGACAGTGGTCCCGCCCTCCTCCGTCTTGTCGGAATCCCCCTCGGCCCTTTCGGCGGCGCTCTCCTCCTCGTCTTCGACTTCATCGTCGGGCCGGACAAGACCGCGCTCGATTTCGACATTGCCGTAATAGTCCATCGTGACGTAGCAACCGGCCTTGGCGATATCCTTCGGGGTGTAGGCTTCCTGTGCAATCGACAGAACCGCCAACCGCGCCTGAATGGCTTCGATGCGGGGCTCGGCCTTGTCGTCGGCCTCTCCTGCCTCGATCTGCGCCACCAGCTCGTCATGTTCGTCTTCCAGCCGTTCCTCCTCGGCCTGTTCCTCGTCCGTCAGCGGGATGTCGGTCGGATAGACCCGGTGCATATAGTGGGCTTCCTCCGGAATGGCCGGAACGACCTCCACCCATTTCCATCCCTCGGCGCGAAGTGTTTCCGCCTCGACTTCCAGCCGGTCGGCAACAAGCTTTTCGACAAGGCGGCATCAAGGGCAAAGCCGCTGTTCCTCGTGTCGAAAAGGTCGCGTTTGACGGGACCGCCTGCGGCCTCGTAGGCTTCGATCCCGCCGATGAACTTGATGCGCTTGTCATTGAACTTGACCGCTTTACCCTGCAACACGTCACGGATCGTTTCGCCGTCCCGGTTATGGTGTGGCAAGCTCTTCCAAACTTCCACCTGCCGTTCGTGATCGTCGGACACGGTGAAAGCGGTAAGCTGCTGGAAACTCATTTCCTCGTTGCGGTAGAGATCGAGCAATTCCGGCGAAACCCGCCCGAGCGCCAGACGCTTGCGCACCATGGTTTCGGTTGTGCCGAAGCGGGCGGCGATATCCTCGACGGATTTTCCGCTATCGGACATGACGCGGTACGCCTCGTATTCATCGACCGGGTGCATCGCTTCGCGCTGCGTGTTCTCGATCAGGCTGATTTCGGTGGCGTCCTCGGCGTTGCGCTCCTTGCATTCGACGGCAAAATCCTTGGCGATTTCGCCCAACTCGGCCAGAAGGTTAAGGGCGGCGACGCGGCGGCCGCCAGCGATGACAAAGAAGCGGCCGCGCTTGTCGCCCTTGCGAACGATCAGGTTCTGCAGAATGCGGTAGCCGTCGCCCCGGATGGTCGCGGCCATATCCGCGATGCCTTCCTTGGTGTAGGTCTTGCGCACGTTAAGGGGATCGCGGTCGAGCTTGTTCAGCGCTACGACGATGGTCTCGGTTGCTGCTTGTGTGTCAGTCATTGTCGGTCTCCATGGTTTCCCGTTCCCCGAGGGGGACGCCCCCCTCGGGCGAAGCCTCCCCGATCTGATCGGGGGAATGGCCTCTGACATTCCCCCGGACAGAGGGGGGAGGGCGCAGCCCGCCCCACGGCGACGGCCGTTCGGGTCAAGGGGTCGTGACGAGCGCGCCCATGGCGTGTGCGAATCGGCAGCGAGCTGGTGCGCCTGTTCCTTCGGCGAAAGATCGTGGAACTGCGTGATTTCAAAGTCGAGCGGCCAGTCTTCCGCCTTCGGCGGTTTCCGGTTCCGATGGAAATGCTCGGTCGCAGGCGCCCCGAACATGTCCGGCCGAACGCCAGCAATCCGGCACTGGCGCTGTGCCTTCCGATAGTCGGCACGCCATTGCCCATCCGGCGTCAGGATAGGGCGCTCACGTTCGTCCCGGTCGTCCATGACGATTTCTCCTGTTGCAGTATCCGGGGCGGGTGGGGACTTGAAGCGAGGCGGCGTGGCCGCCCCGCACCAATCTTCATCACGCCTCGGCGGTGTCCGCGATCTTCGGCGCGCTCCGGTCAAGGATGATCTCGACGCGCACGATCTCGGCGGCGATGACGCCGGGACGTTCCGACAACACGATGACGGGGCGCAGGACCGGGCGGATGACGGAGAAAAGCGGCGCAACCGCTTCGATGCCCTCCGTAACGTCCGTGAGTTCGCCCAGCCGGTCGGATTTCGTGACCAGAAGGTTTCCCGCCAGCGGCGTGGGCGCGCCGGCGACCTCCGTGAGGCACGGCACGGTGTCATTCAGCCCGTTGTCGTCCACGATGATATCGAAGCCGTTCACCCGGACGATGTCGATCATGTCGCATTTCACGAGCGTCTTGATCTCGGCATAGCTGCCTTCGAGGTTGATCGTCACCGGACGAATGGTGCCTGCCATCGGCTCGATCAGGAAGGCTTTGACTGCGCTCATTTTTTGTCTCCTTTTCCCGAAGTCCCGCAGGGGAAGCCCCCTTGGGCGAAGCCTCCCCGATCTGATCGGGGGAATGGCCTCTGACATTCCCCCGGACAGAGGGGGGAGGGCGCAGCCCGCCCCACGGCGGCGCGCGGGCGGATCAAGGGGTCGTGGCGGGGAAAAAACGGAAGGTTCGGCGCGCAGCGGTGAAAGCCGTTTTTTTGCCGACGCGACAAGCGGCTTGCCGCGCCTGCCCCTTGATGCGAACGCCCGGCGATGTCAGGGGCGAGACGAACGATGCGGCCCGCGCGCGGGCCTCAGTGCCGGATGCGCAGCAGCCGAGCGGACAAGCGATCGTCACCGGGATCGGCGGAGACTGCCACGGGCTGGCTCCGTGCTCGCATAGAGCGCGCTCGACCGGCACGAGCGATGGCCCCTGGCACTACCGAAGAAGATCATCGACGCGGAAAAACGACCGTTATCCACGAGGCTCCGGAAAACCCTACGGCGCTATTGGGGAGCGCGGGTTTCCTCCGCCTGCTCCGCTCACCGGCGGGGCCGGTTCGCTGCGGCCGCGGCCGCGCCGTCCTCACGGCGCTGCGGCTGGATAACGCCCGGCAGCACCGGGAAACGGGCGTTGTGGAAGGAGGAAGGGGAGGCGGAAGAGAGGCGGCCTACTCGATCCTGCTCACCCGCGCAGCCGGTACGGCGAGGAACGGCTTGAAGGCGGTGGCCACCTTGGCGAGGAAGCCCTTGCTGAAGCTGCCCAGCAGCTCGGCGTTCGGATCGTAATAGAAGGACGCTTCCGCGATATCGTGATTGAACTCCGACACGGTGATCCAGGCGTCCTTCCAGTCACGGATTCCAGCGCGCCGGCATTCGAGTTGCGGGATTTCCAGCGCCGTCTGATCGGAACGCGGCGGCGTACCGGAAATCGCCAGCATGACCAGATGGGTCTGCGCGCCTTTGGGGATGGCCAGCACCATGCAGACGGGGCGGGACTTGCGCCCTTCCGTCTCACCGCTGTCGCGCTGCCATGACCAGAGATACGGGTAGCGGAAAACGGAGCCGCTGGCCGGAATATCAGCCATTGGTGTCCTGCCCTTCCGCGATCAGGCGATCCAGTTCGGGCAGGATCATGTCGACCAGTTCCTGTGGGGCTTCTCCCGCCGCGTAAACCCGCCGGGGGTCGCCCCTGTTTTTCATGGCCTCGAACTCGTCGTAAGTCATGAGGACATAGCGCGGTTTGCGGTGCTGCGTGATCGCGACCGGCAGGCGGTCGGCCGCCATAGTGACGGTCTTGAAGTCGCGCAGCAGATCGACTGTGGTGAATTTCTGCATCGGCCGCCTCCTTCGATTAAGTCGAATAATACGAATTATTTGACTATTTTGCAAATCGAAAACACCGTCGCGGCAAAAAAGCAGATGGCGCATTCGATCTCTCCGGTTGGGAAGGGGAGGACGAGGGGAGGGGCTTCGGGGCTCCCCTCGGACCGTCTCGCGCCCGCTCAATGCGGGCGCCGAACGGCAACAACGCGGATGCCCCTCCATTGAGGGAGAGGCAGGGGCCGCTACCTTATGAAGCCGAGCCGTTCGGCGATGGACGGCTTATGTTCATGGCCTGCTTCCCGCAACATGGCGATGATATCGGCATGATCGAGATTGCAGACCTCATAGCCGTTGGCGCGGGCATGTTCGATGATTCCTTCCAGTGTCGGGAATTCCTCCAAGAGCGTTCCGAGCCAGATTTCCGGCGTGCCGAATTCATCATCGGCCTCGAAGCCCTGAAGAAAGAAAGTGCGCAGGGGCGGATCGAAACCGATGATTGCTTCTTCGTCCGTCCTCTCGCCTTTCAGGAGGGTGATGGTGTAGCGGCTCATGCTACCCTCCAATGTGAAACGGTGAATCAATCGGTCGATGTGGGATGCGTCGAGCACGGCAAATTCGCCAAAGCCGCACGCGATATAGTCAAGCTCTTCCGACGTCTCGCAACTGTCGCGCCAGTGGTGGAGCGCAGCGATGATGGTCGCGATCTCCGCCCGGTCAAAGTCTAAACAAGCGTATATAAGTCGAGGCATTCTCTGCTCCCTGCTCTTCGCATGACGCTGAATTTCGATTATTTTCCGGCATCGCGCCCCGATTGGCGCGCGCCGCCTAGAAGGTGAAGGCAGCTTGGCCGCTGGCCTGTATGTAGGTGGCGCTATCGCCCGCTGCGTGCCGCTCGCGGCCCCGCTCGGACCATTGCAGGAAACCGGAACGGTCATAGCGAAACCAGCCGTCCTCGATCCCGAGGATCATTCCCCAAGCGACGTCCTCTGCGCGCTGGCGACCTTCATTGATCGGCCAATGTTCGGCACCTTTTTCCTGACGGCAAAGGCTCGGGGCGGAGAAGGATCGGATGATGGCGCTACGCTCGCCGGGCTCGCGCGCGCCTACCGCGCGCATGACCTCCCGGGCCTCGGCGATAGAGATATAGCCCGCCGCCTTTCTGTCCTCATGATGGGAATAGCGGCACCCGAATGCCACGGCGCGCATGATGCACTCGCGCTCCGTGAATTCTCGCGTCGCCAGCAAATCTTTCCATTTCCGCGCCGTGATCAGGTCGACGGCGTGCCACCAGCGCGCAGTCGGACCGCTCGAATAGCCGAAGCGGTTCGGAGCCCCGTTTCGGTCGATCTCGAAACCTAGCAGGGCTTCGACATGCCGCACATAGGGATGGTCGGCAAGCAAGGGATGGCGAAGGCCGATCTTGCGCGGCTGCCCGTTCCCGGGAGGGCAAGACTCGATGGGATGACGGAACATACGCGACGGCAGGTTCCACGGCTCCGGCAGATCGAAGCCGTGCGGGACGGCCAGCGAATTGTTGATGTCGAGAAGCCCGAGGTTGGGCGCAAAGCCGTTCTCCACAAGCGCGCCGCCGAGGGAATCCGTGCCCGGTTTTTCCATGATCAGCGTCCTTTCCTGAAATCATCTCTCCATGGTGTCGGTATGCCCGAAGGGAGCGATCCCCTCGGGCAAACCTGCGGTCGGCTGGTCGATCAATCCCACGGGATGACGGCCATCAGGGCTTCATCGTCCTGACCGGGGAAGCGACCGAGATTGGCATTCAGCCTCGTGTGGCCGGTGTTGGCGGAGAGGCTGAGATATTCGCCACCGTTCTGGTTCTTCTTCTTCCAGATGCCACCGATATCGACCAGCCGCCCGCGAGGGGTTCTGCTGAAGATCCGGTAAATCGGAGCGTCCTTGTGGGTGCTGTTAAACGGATGGCAAGTGATGTCGATGTCGTAGGTGATAGAGGCGAGATTGCCGGTGACGGTTCCGTCTTCGTTGAAGCGGATGAAATTGACGAGTTCGGTCATGGTCTGTCTCCTGAGTTTGCTGTTTCCCAAAAAGGAAGCCCCCCTTGGGCGAAGCCACCCCGGTCTTTCCGGGGGAATGGCCTCTGACATTCCCCCGGACAGAGGGGGGAGGGCGCAGCCCGCCCCACGGCGGCGCGCGGGCGGATCAAGGGGTCGTGGCGGGCAAAAAGCGGAAGGTTCGGCGCGCAGCGGTGAAAGCCGTTTTTTTGCCGGCGCGACAAGCGGCTTGCCGCGCCTGCCCCTTGATGCGAACGCCCGGCGATGTCAGGGGCGAGACGAACGAAGCGGCCCGCGCGCGGGCCTCAGTGCCGGATGCGCAGCAGCCGAGTGGACAAGCGATCGTCACCGGTATCGGCGGAGACGGCCGCAAGCCGGCTCCGTGCTCGCATAGAGCGCGCTCGACCGGTATGGGCGATGGCCCAACTCGCATTTCTGTCAGTAGCGATCGTCGACCATGCGGCTACTCTCCGGCTCCAAAATGGAATCAGACCTGAAGGAGAAATACATGGATACGGCTCCGACCCTCATATTGTACGCCTACGCCGGCAAGTCGGAGCTCGGCGATGATCGCTGGGAGGACCGCACGGTGCCCGACCACTTCTATACGGATAAGGACGCGGCACGGGAGGATCTCCTCGCACTCCGCGCTCGACTGGCGGCCGATCCCGACAACAGCTATCCGCCTCTCTGCCTGGAGAGAATAGAAACGGTCCCTATGACGCGATCTGCCATCATGGCTTTGCTCAACGATGGCGTCAGCGCGATCATCGGCAGCTACCAGGTCATCGAGGAGATCGATGTTGAGCGCCGATAGCTGCACTTCTCTAAAGGGGAGGGAAGGGTGTTCGAGGGGTGGGGCTTTGGGGCACCCCTCGTCCTGGCCCGCACCGCTCGATGCGGTAAGGGACAGGCCCGCGACCAGGTGCCTCGCCGGCCGCTCAATCTTGGGCCTCTCGATCTCCTGATCGGCCGACGAGGAGGCGGTCCGAGCCGCCTCGCCGTCCGGCGTCAAAAGTCGCCGTCATCTCCGTCAAACGGCTCAGGGCCGATGCGCCAGCTACCGTCGGACCATCGCGACGGCACATGGGGATCATCCCCAGGTTCGTAGGCAATAACGACCTTGCCGCTCTCGTAGAAGATGCCGAATTCGATCTTGTTCTCGATCAGATGCAACAACGCTCCGGAAATGAATTCCGGGGTGGCTCGGGTCGGCAGATGGACTTCGACGTCCCATGCGGCACGTTTCGGGTCGCGATCGTCGATGTATTCGTCGGGATCGTTGTTTTCGGCCTGCGTCATAAAAGATCTCCTTGCTGCGCGGTGCGGGCGACACGGCACTGGATGGCATCCTCGATGTCGAAGCTGCGCTCGCAGATATATGCCTTGCTATAGCCTTCGGCTTTCAAGCGGGCGATCTCTGCGGCAACTTCCTTTTCAAATTCCATTCCGGGCCTTTCGGCGCTTTCGATCTTCATCAGCCTGCCCTCCAAGGGGTCTTTGGTAGAGGATTACATCCGTTTTGCGTTTGCCCATAGGGGAAGCCCCGTTGGGCGAAGCCACCCCGGTCTTTCCGGGGGAATGGCCTCTGACATTCCCCCGGACAGAGGGGGGAGGGCGCAGCCCGCCCCACGGCGGCGCGCGGGCGGATCAAGGGGTCGTGGCGGGGAAAAAACGGAAGGTTCGCCGCGCAGCGGTGAAAGCCGTTTTTTTGCCGACGCGACAAGCGGCTTGCCGCGCCTGCCTCTTGATCCGGACGCCCGGCGATGTCAGGGGCGAGACGAACGAAGCGGCCCGCGCGCGGGCCTCAGTGCCGGATGCGCAGCAGCCGAGTGGACAAGCGATCGTCACCGGTATCGGCGGAGACGGCCGCAAGCCGGCTCCGTGCTCGCATAGAGCGCGCTCGACCGGGACGGGCGATGGCCCAGCAGTCTGGTCCACCATCCTGATTCCACCAGCAGATTTTATAGGAATTGCGTATCGTACGCTCGTCAGTCTGCGGAGCCACTATGAAGCAGTTCCCCTTTTCCGACATGAATCCCGTGTCCGGGGAAATCCTCGAGGCAGCGCTTGTCGAACCGGTCGCACTCACCGAACGCGGCAAGCGCAAGCTGGTGATCTTGACGACCGAAGCCTATGCGCGCCTAAAGGGCCCGCCGGTCGTGCAGACCTATCGGCTGAAGGACGCACCGACACATATTCATGAGGAGTTGATGGAAGGCATCGATGTGATCCTCAACGGGGCGGATCGCGATGCTTGAGCCGGGCGCGGGCGTCCGCCTCCAGTAACGCTGCGGGCACGCCAGATGGCCGGCATGCACTTCCACACAATTCGCCGAGTTGCGATCGCGCCGGAGCGGAGCGAGCTCGGCGCGATCCTGGGAGAAGGCGAGCATCGGAGAAATCAGCATAGCGGCCCGCAGGGGAGGCGGGATCGACTGAGCCCGCTCGCGGCGCGCCGTTTTTGACGGGCGGGCAGGGGAGTTCGAGGGGCGGGGCTTCGGGGCACCCCTCGTCCTGATCCGACCCGCTCGACGCGGTGAGGACCAGGAACTCGGCCAGCCAGCTCGCCCGCGGCATGGCCTGTCAACGCGAAAAGACGCCTGACCGCGATGACCAGGCGTCCAGTTGTTCCGAAAGGTGAAGCCTATTGTGAGATTGTCCAGCCGTCGGCCGTCCGGTTGATCGCGGCGCCCTCGCCATGCTGGACGATGAACACCCGATCCGCCTCCATGCGGCGGTTGCGGTGCAGATCGCTGGCGCGGTGGCCGCTCGGCCTGACGCACCAAGCCCCGATAGGCTTGCCGCAATCTAGGCAGCGGACCGCCAACACCGGATGGGCGTGCGCGGTGAAATCGTGCGGACCGGATTCCATCATGTGTCCCTCTGCTCGATGGAAAACAGGCTCCTGGGCCAGTCAGCCAGCGAATAGTCCGCGAGCCAGGACGGGCCGCGCATGTTGCGAAGGTGCTGCAAGGTGCCTTGGGTGCGCCCGTTCATCCAGTCGGCCAGAAGCTCGTCCTTCCAGTTTTCGCCATGGGCAAGAGCATAGGCGGTGATAGCGGCATGTTCTTCGGTGGTCAGGGGTATGGTCATGACAGGTCCTCGTGCCGAGCCGCGAAGGCTTTTTCCGGGTAGTCCTCCGGCAGACCAAAGGCTTCGAGCGCCGCATCAAGGGCGATCTGGATATCCGACCAATCCACCTGTTCGGGATTGTGCATATAGGCCTCTATCAGGAGCCGGCAGGCTTCCGCCGCCCGCTCCGGGTGTTCGACGCTGGGGATTTCGGTCCAGCTATCGAAGGCGGCAAGGGCCGCGCACATGCGTTTCACATCAAGGTCGAATTGCAGGAATTTCCTGTGCGAGCCGCTAACAACGGTCGCAATATGGCGCTCCTTTCCCGGCATCGAGAAAAACAGATTGCGGCGGGCTGAATCGACCGTCGCCGTGGCGACGTAGTGGCCTGCACGGATTTCGCCGTCCGGTCCAAACGGGGCGATATGATCCTTCGTCATCAGAAGGTTCCTTTCGGTGTGGTGGTGACGGGTCGGCATCACTCGGATGCCGTGTTCAAAGATTCTACGGCCTGATCGATGGTGCTCCCGATCTCATCCATGGCGCTTACGGCTTCCTCAAGGGCGTCGGCCGCCGCCTCCATCGCCTGTCCCCGGTCGCTGCCCTGGAAGCTCTCGGACAGGTTCTCGAACGCCTCGCGTTCTTCGTCTTTGATCGTTTCGAGATCGGACCTGATTTCGTCTGCAAGCCCCTTCAAGGTGTCGAGGCGGTCGATAAGATCGGAGATGGCCTTGCGGCGTGCTTTATTCATGGTCGGGACCTTTCTCCGTGCTGGTGGCCGCGCCATCCTCCAGGTCGGCTATCGCTGACCTGATCTCGCCGAGATCGTCATCGATGCCCTCTTGCAAAGGGTCGTCCTCAAACCCGGACATGAACCGCTCGGCGCGTTGCAAGGCGTCCAGCATCCTTTCCCTGCCGTTTGTCGGCGGGGGATTGAGGCAACCGGGGCGGCCTTCCGCCTTGGCTATGGTCGCCAGCGCGCCCGGCAGCCATGCATCACCGCCTTCCGGTGCTGTCGCGGTCGTCGGCTGGCATCCAGCCTCTGAGGCTGTCACGAGCCCGGTGGCCGCATGGGGGACTGAAGAAAAGGCAGGGCGTTCCCGGACGATGCAGGAAAAGCCGCTATCGGTCGAAACACGGAATCCTTCCGGGGTTTGTTCCTCAAACCAGCGGTCGCCGGCATGAATGCAGTCGCGGATGTTGTTCAGCGTGATGAAAAACGCGCCGCCCCAGGACGAGGGAAAGCTGAAGTGAATTGCATTGGCCAACGCCATGGGGCGAACTTGGCCGGTGATCTTCCGCAAATTGGAAGTGACGACGGGATGCGCGGGCTTCATGGTAGAGCCTCCGATGTTTTCGGGATGGGGAAGAGCGCCGCCGGTGGTGACGGCGCTCGTGTGGTCCGGTCAGGATTTGAGGGCCGCCATCCGCTCGCCCAGCAACCAAAGGGCCTTGTTCAGCTTGATGTCCTGATCGATCCCGTTCACGGCGCGGGACGTCGCACGGCGCGGCCTGCCGAGATCGTCACGGCCGACGCCGCGCAAGCCGCCCTTGATGGCGTTCTCCTGAACCACGTTCCAGACGGTCCAGAGGTCGTCATTGCGATCATCGTGACGGCGGGGTACGAGCAACTGTTCCGCCTTGATCGGGGTCTTGGTCTCGCCCTCGTTGTCCCCGAAGCGCAGAACATGCGCCGCGTCCGCAAGGATTTCCTTGTCCTCGTGCTTCAGCCGCATGCCGGCCCAATCCTGCGGAGCCGCAAGGGTGCGCTCGGCTTCGCCGAGAACGCGATAAGTCCCCTCGATGACCTTGTGCTGCACGTCGCCGGAATGCCGGACCTTGATGGCGTCGATGGTGCCGGTCTGCGTCACCAGCGAGTTGAGGCACCGGATGCGGAAAAGTCCGGCAAGCAGTTCATAGGCGCTGGTGCCGTCGTTTGCGTTCTTCAGGAGGATTTCGCAGACGGTATCGCCTACATTGTAGACCTTGCCGTCATCGATGCGGCGCATGCGGATGAGGTGTTTCGTGAAATCGGCCTTGCCCTCGGTTCGGCTGCGGGACTGCTTGGCGCCGACCGGCATGAAGCCTTCGTTCATCAGGCCGCGCAGCACTTCGATGGTCGGGATGGGTTTGAAGCGTTCGGACCTGCTCTCGTGGGCGGTCACGGCGAAGATAGACGGTGCGATTCGGCGCATTTCGGCTTCGGTCAGGGCGCGGCCGGTGTCGAAACGGGCGGTCTGGGTGTAAATGCTCATTTTCTGTCTCCTTTTTCCCGAAGTCCCGCAGGGGAAGCCCCCTTGGGCGAAGCCACCCCGGTCCTTCCGGGGGAATGGCCTCTGACATTCCCCCGGACAGAGAGGGGAGGGCGCAGCCCGCCCCACGGCGGCGCGCGGGCGGATCAAGGGGTCGTGGCGGGGAAAAAACGGAAGGTTCGGCGCGCAGCGGTGAAAGCCGTTTTTTTGCCGACGCGACAAGCGGCTTGCCGCGCCTGCCCCTTGATGCGAACGCCCGGCGATGTCAGGGGCGAGAGGAAAGATGCGGCCCGCGCGCGGGCCTCAGTGCCGGGAGCGCAGCACCCGCAAGGACAAGCGATCGTCACCGGTATCGGCGGAGACGGCCGCAGGCTGGCTCCGTGCTCGCATAGAGCGCGCTCGACCGGGACGGGCGATGGCCCATGGCACTATCGAAGAAGATCACCGACGCGGAGAAACCGGCCGTTATCCACGAGGCTCCGGAAAACCCTACGGCGCAATTGGGGAGCGCGGGTTTCCTCCGCCTGCTCCGCTCGCCTGCGGCTCGCTGCGGCCGCGGCCGCGCCGTCCTCACGGCGCTGCGGCTGGATAACGCCCGGCAGCACCGGGAAACGGTCGTTGCGGATCCGACCTGAAACACGTATTTTGTGCGGTGTCGCAGCGTAGGTCGTAGCCGAAATTGGTTGACGCGAGCGCCCCTCGACACTATGTTGAGCAGTAACAACTAACCCAGCATCCTGAGAGACATGGGCTCCGGGCGGTTGGGGGAAAAAGCCGGCGCAAGCCGGTTTTTTTATGTCTTGGGAGTAGGGAGTGCCGGCGTTACGAACACGCGTCTATATCGACGGCTACAATCTCTATTACGGTTGCTTGCGTAAGACAGCCTTCAAGTGGCTCGACGTCCTTGCCCTGTTCGAGACGCACATTCTGCCGACGATCCTCTACCGTCCCGCGCCGGGCAGCGAGCCGGCGACAATGGTCCTGCACCCGGACAGCGCGATCAGGTATTTTACCGCGAAGATCATCGAGAGTGCTGCCAAGGGTGAGGACTCGGTGTCGTCACAGGCCCATTATCATAACGCGCTGACGACACATTGCGGCGGCCGGCTCTCCTTCGTGATGGGCCATTACGCGCTTTACAAGGCAAACCAGCATATCGTTCCCGCCGACGACCCGAAGCGCTGGCCGCGCGACTGCGACAAGATCCAGGTCTGGAAGCTTGAGGAGAAGCAGTCGGACGTCAATCTGGCGCTCCAGCTCTATGATGACGCGCTGAGCGGCGATATCGACCAGGTCGTGCTCGTTACCAACGACACGGACCTGGCGCCGGCGCTGGAGATGCTGAAGGCGCGACGCCCGCATATCGTCCGCGGCTTGGTTATTCCGACGCGGAAGGTGGGAACTGGCGGCGATCTGGAACGGGAGGCGAACGTCTCCTTGGCGAAGCTGGCCCATTGGGTGCGGCGGCATATTACCGAAGACGAGCTCCGCTCATCGCAATTGCCTGATATCGTTCCCGGCCGGCGCCGTGCCAGCGTCAAGCCGCATTCATGGTATGCGAAGCCGCACCATCTAGCGAAGATGTTGGATATGGCCCGCCCCGTGCTGCGCACCGAGGGCGAAATCCTGAAATGGGCGCGCCAGGAAAGCGTCCATTTCGGCGGTCGTCGACCAATCGATCTGATCGAGACGGACGCCGGCGCGGTGGAAGTCTTCGACTATATCGAGGCGTATATCCGCGACCAACTCGACAAGACCAGCAAGCCGGACGATCTATCCTCGTGACGTCGATGCCGATGGGCGGCAAGGGAGTACGAGGGGAGGGGCTTTGGGGCTCCCCTCGAACCGCGCTGTGCCCGCTCGATGCGGGGGCCGCACGGCAATCTGCCAATGCGACGCCGTGTCAAACGAGTTCCAGGCGGAGCGTGCGCCCAACGGCCTTGGCGGCGCGGGCGAGAATCGCCAGCGTGACACCCCGATAATCGGGATCAAGAAGCCGGTCGAGCTGCGACCTGCTGGTGCACAGACGCTTCGCCATCTCAGCCTTCCCGATGTTCTGCTTCTTCATCGCCTGTTCAAGCTGGAAGACCAGCACGCGCTTAATGGCGTGTTCGGTCGTCTCTTCATAGGTGCCCTGCTCTTTCAGGAAATCCTCAAAGGCATCACCAAGAGAACCGCGTTCGATATTCTGGCCCATTTCAATTTCTCATCTGCTGCGCGGCCATCTTGATCCTCCGGCTATCACGCCCTCCGAAGAGAACGCGGCCAGACGATCAATTGATTACAGGCGGCGTACCATGAATGGTACACCGCCTCAATTGTCTCGGCGAGCCAGGTTGAGGTGAGGGCGCGCTATGCGCCCTCACCTTCTTCCTGAAGCTCCTTGACGACACGCTTTGCCGCCCACCGGCCATTGTCGTTGAGGTGGCGCTGCCACGCGCCGTGTGAGGGAGACCAGCGGAAGCCGTTGGATTTCAGGAGGCTGCGTGTCTGTTCGTCGGGCTTGCCGGGGAAGAAAAGCTGGATGCGTGCCGCCTCGGTGTTCTCGACGATCTCGATCTCCCCGAGGCTGGTTTCCACCTTCGTTTCAACGTCACCGCGCTCCTGCAGCTTTTCCAGAGAGGCGAGGCGATCTTGTAGGCGGCGGATTTCCGCCCGATCAAGCGTCGTGTCGAATTTCAGGGGCATGCGGAAGGTCTCGGCGTGCTGCAAGGCGCCGCCGATGACGTGGGTTTCAATATCGGTTTGCTCGACCACGGCGCGGATGATGTCCGCCATTTCGGCTTTGCGTGCGCGCATGGTGCGGATGATCCGGTTCGCGGCCTTCGCCTGTTCGCAATCGTTCTCCAGTCCGGCAATCTTTTTCCTGATCTTGTCCAGGGCTTCCGGATCATTCGAGCGGATTGCCTCGCCTTCAGCACCGTAGGGGAAGGCATGGCGCTTAGCGGCTTTGCGGGCCTTCCTGTCGTGCTCGCAGATTTCGGTGCTGCGCGCATCGGCCGAGCGCTGGCGCTTCTCGTTCCGCGCAACGGGGAAGTTGGCCGATCCGGTGACAAACCAGCTCATGCAACGGCTCTCCGCCGCCCAGAATGCGCGGGTGATCGCGACATGCTGTATGGCGAAAGCCTGCTTTTCCTCCACGGCCTTGAAGCTGTCCGCGACACCCTCCTGCGCGGCGAGCTGGTCGACATAGGCCCCGAAGGCATTGATGCGGGCGGCAAGGTCGGAAAGCTCGGCGGCCGCCCGCCGCTCGGGGAAATGGCTCAAGGCGTCAAAGCTGCTGGTGATGCTCGCGGCCGTGATGCTGGCGGCGTAGCTGCCGACCGTCACGACAAGGGTGCTGTTTTCTACGATTGCGATAGTCATGCCCGCGCTCCTTTTCGGTTTCGCCGTGGGCGGAGCCTTCTTCCTTTGGTCCGAAGGACGTGCCCACACGTCCGTCGGAACGAAGGGAGGGGGCGCAGGCCGCTCCCGGCAGGGCGGCGATCCGGTCATGGGTCGACCGGGGCAAAAATCGGAAGGTTCGGCGCGCAGCGGTGAAAGCCGATTTTTTCCACGGGCGACAGCGCCCCGTGGGGCGCGCTTGCCCATTGGCCTGATCGGCGGCATGTCGCACGAGCGGGAAAAGAAACGAGGCCTGTTTTCGGGCCACGATATCGGGAGCGCAGCGCCCGCAAGGACAAGCGATCGTCACCGGCATCGGCGGAGACGGCCGCAGGCTGGCTCTGTGCTCGCATAGAGCGCGCTCGACCGGGACGGGCAAGGCCCATGGGACTATCGAAGAAGATCACCACGAGGAGAAACCGGCCGTTACCCACGAGGCTCCGGAAAACCCTACGGCGCTATCGGGGAGCGCGGGTTTCCTCCGCTTGGCTACCGCTCGCCTGCGGCTCGCTGCGGCCGCGGCCGCGCCGTCCTCACGGCGCTGCGGCTGGATAACGGTCGGCAGCACCGGACAACAACCTGAAGAGAGAATGCCGCCGGGGTCAGCGGCGGCATTCAGACTGGCAGGTGCATACAGGGGAGGAGGGCTGGGCACCCGCCAACGGTCATGATTGACTATGCGCCCTGCTTTTCGAAACCAGGTTGAAGAGCTGCGCGATGACGTCGGTCGCATAGACCTGCTCACCCTCGCGCTCATAGCTGCTGTTGGAGATCCGCGCCTCGACGTAGACGAGGTCGCCCTGCCCAACGTTTTCCTCGATCCATTTGGCCTGGTTCTTGTCGAGAATGGTAATCTGCACCCAATCGGTGGCGCTCTTCCTTTCCCCGTCGGCCTGCCATTCACGATTGGTCGCCACATTCACCTTCAATGCATTCTTCAGCGGTATGACGTTGCCGACGTGGCCAAGCAGAGTGTGCCTGTTAACGGTACGCATGGATTAAACCTTCCTTAACCGAGAAAAACCGTCTATCTGTTGAGCCCGAACCAATGCCGCTCGGTTTGGCCAGAGGTGTCATTCTTGATGTCGAAGTAATAAGGCTCTGACCTGAGCGGTCGGGATATGGAGACCGTTTGTATGCAGCTCCGCTGCCTATCTGAGCTTTGAAAGCCGTGCGCCTTACCCTGGCAGACGTTCACTGTCTTCACGCAAAGGTCGCCCTCTCTGGCGAAACCGTTCCGGTCCCCCCTGCTTTCCACCTGATAGCCCGCCGGGCATTCGGCGTAGCGCTCGTGGCCCGGCGAGCCCGTGCCGGCCTCGGGGCAGGTCGGCCAGTCGAAACCGGGTTTCTTCATCGCGGAAATAAGCCGGTTCATCGGCGGATGGCAGGCGGGCACGCCCCTCCAGGACGGACTGGAAGACGAGGCGCACAGCAGGACTTCGCAGCCCCATTGGCTTGCGGCTGCGGGTGCGGGAAGCACCGCGGCCGTCAAAAACATTCCGAGGACGACATGTACATGCATGGCTTTGGCGAGCATCGGCATTCTCTCATCAAACACAGTGACGAGTAAATTATAGTTTATACGACGATGACGATCAAGCGCAAGAAGGCAGACACCGAGCTTGGAACGAGGATCCTGCAGAACATGGCAAGGGTCATCGAACGCGAGCGGGAAAGGCGCGGCCTCAACAAGAAAGAGATGGCTCGCCTTTGCGAGGTGACATATCCCTTTTATTTTCAGATCATTGACGGGACGGCAAACCCGTCCTTGCAGACGATAACACGGATCAGCCTCAACCTCGACGTGCCTTTGCAGGAACTCATGAGCGGATTCGCGCCTCTTTGATCGGTATCGTCAGGGAAGCCGTCGCTCACCGGTCGCGCCGGCAGAATCCCATCTTTCCAACGATACCGCTTGCCCGATTCATAAACTATATTTAGCTTCTCGCCCCTGTAGGGTCGCCGAATGAATCGCAAGGTTCCTGGCGCGAAATTGGGGCGTGTCCGGCAATGAACCATCTTCTTGCTTCTGTTCTCATCGTGATCGCATCCACCGCGAATGCGGGCGAGAATCCGATGTGGCCGACAAGCCTGACCTGGACGTGCCGGTTCTCGTCGGTCATCCGGTGCGAGCGTTCCGTTGATTGCGAGACGGCTGCGGAGGAGGGGGAACTCGCGCTGGACTACCGCGAAAACCGCCTGACGGATCAGAGGGGCACGGTTCATCCGATCAAGCGCCATTACGTCCAGACAGTCGCCGGCAGCCCGATCGGAAGCGAGGTGAAGATCGAGCTCAATACGAACGAGGTGATCTGGCTCTCACCAGCTGACGGGTCAGGGGTGTTCTCCGACAACTGGATCGGTGCGATGCTTTCGCCAAAGGCGGGGGTGGTCGTGCAGGAGCTTCGGCCGCTGGTTTGCAGACCGACAAAATAGAGCGCGGATTGATAACGTTAGTGGCTATGCCAGCCGAGATCCGTGTGGCTGAAGTCGTCGCCCTTGTAGGCAATGCGGGTCCGATAGGCCCGCGCGCAGGCATAGGTGAAACAATCTCCCATATTCAGCCTGGCGGGATGGTTCATGATCTTGTCGAACTGCTGGGCGGCATCGAGGGCCTTGGCGCCAACATCGCCTGAAATCATCGCTTCCTTGCAATCGAGGTCGGAGAAGAACTGATCCACGAGGCGCCGAGCTGTGTCCATCATCTCGGCGGTCGCAGGCTGGTCCCGGCCGGTAACTTCGGCCAGACGCCGCGTGAGCGACAGCGTCGCCTCCATACGCACGACGGCCGAGACATAGTAGGGGCCACCATGCTGCTCAAGCCGATCCATCAGGGTAGACGCATCCTCTTCCTCGGCAAGGATGGCGACGATGACCGAGGCATCAATAAAGAGCATCAGTCCTCGCCCCACATGTCGTCGGTTTCCTGCTTGTGATTGCCGGGTGCGAAGGGTCCGGCTTCGCGAGCCATGGCGAGGGATTTTGCAAGGCGCTCGCGGACGGGCAAGGCAGCCCTGCGTTTGGCGATCTCATGCTTCAGCGCGTCCTTGACCGCGTCCACCTTGCTTGTCTTGGTGATGCTGATAAGCTCTTCTGTGAGCCGGTCAACCTCGGGATCCTTGATATAGAGCGGCATGACAGCATATCCTTTCGAGGATATGATCATATCCTATTTTTCATATCCTCGCTAGATTGTCAGTCACCAAGCCTCTGGAAGGACAATCTGACTCCCAGCGCCTGGACAATGGCGACCACTTCATGGAAGGGCAGGTCGCCATGACTGTCCTGAGCCAGCGATGTTTCAAGCTGCTCGCTCGGCAGCTCTCCTCCGCTTTGTCTTCACAGCTAGAGCCGTCTCCAAGTGACGCCAGGCACAACGCCATACGGATCTAAACTGAGGGTTGATCAGGTTCGGCTGACCCGACAAGCAGATGAACAACGGCACTGTCTTCCTCCACATCACTCGGTGGAACGCACGTTAGTCGTCCCGATCCCAATCTAACCTGTAGTGCTGCTCTTGAAGCAAGGCAGATGTAGTTTCTCTCTGTGGCGGGTGCGCGTATATCCCTCTGCCCATACCGCAGATGAAAATTCCCACCGACGCATCGTCCCAGCGCGGTTCCCATGTGTCGCGGACCGCGGCCTGGGACTGCCGCCGTCTTCGGAAGAAAGCAGACAGCGCCTTGCGGCTGCGGCTGAACAGTCTATCCAACGCATTAGAGATCATCGGCGTTTTCCCACCTGCCGGCAAAGTACGACCGATTGGGGAGTGAAGGAAATTTGCATCCCAAATGCTCGCATTTCCATTCCTTTGTCCGGGCGCCCCTCCGGAGGGCCAATCGCCGGAAGGACAAAGGAAATAAACTTTCCAAATGCCTCCATCATATGAATAAATTTTTGTGATGGCATCGCGCCCTATAACGTCCGGTCATTCAAGTCCCACAGATGGAGGAGCGCAATGACGGACGACATGCTGCATGTGATGAAATGGCATAACGGCGAGAAGGAATATTCGCCCTTCTCCGACACCGAGATGCGCCGCCGCCAGAGCGATGTGCGGCGCTGGATGGCGCAGAACGACGTCGATGCGGCGCTGTTCACCTCCTACCACTGCATCAACTACTATTCCGGCTGGCTCTACTGCTATTTCGGCCGCAAATACGGAATGGTCATCGATCAGGACAATGCCACGACCATCTCGGCCGGCATCGACGGCGGCCAGCCGTGGCGCCGCAGCTTCGGCGATAACGTCACCTATACGGACTGGCGGCGCGACAATTTCTATCAGGCGGTCCGCCAGCTCACCTCGGGCGCCCGGCGCATCGGCATCGAGTTCGACCATGTCACGCTCGATTTCCGCCGCCAGCTCGAAGAGGCCCTGCCGGGCGTCGAGTTCGTCGATATCGGCCAGCCTTCCATGTGGATGCGGACCATCAAGTCGCTGGAGGAGCAGGCGCTGATCCGCGAGGGCGCGCGCGTCTGCGACGTCGGCGGCGCGGCATGCGCGGCGGCCATCAAGGCGGGCGTGCCGGAACATGAGGTCGCCATCGCCACGACCAATGCGATGATCCGCGAGATCGCCAAGTCGCATCCGTTCGTCGAGCTGATGGACACCTGGACGTGGTTCCAGTCGGGCATCAATACCGACGGCGCGCACAATCCGGTGACGAACCGCATCGTCCAGTCGGGCGATATCCTCTCGCTCAACACCTTCCCGATGATCTTCGGCTACTACACGGCGCTCGAGCGCACGCTGTTCTGCGATCATGTCGACGACGTGAGCCTCGACATCTGGGAGAAGAACGTCGCCGTGCATCGCCGCGGCCTCGAACTGATCAAGCCGGGTGCGCGCTGCAAGGACATCGCCATCGAGCTGAACGAGATGTACCGCGAATGGGACCTGCTGAAGTATCGCTCCTTCGGCTATGGCCACTCCTTCGGCGTGCTTTGCCACTATTACGGCCGCGAGGCGGGTGTGGAGCTGCGCGAGGATATCGATACCGTGCTGCAGCCGGGCATGGTGGTGTCCATGGAGCCGATGGTCATGCTGCCCGAGGGCGTTCCCGGCGCCGGCGGATACCGCGAGCACGACATCCTGATCGTGAAGGAAGACGGCGCCGAGAACATCACCGGCTTCCCCTTCGGGCCGGAACACAACATCATCCGCAACTGAGCGGAGAGAGCACTCCAAGAAAAATGGACCGGCAAGCAAGCTTGCCGGTCCATTCCCATTCAGGCCGCAGGGGAGACGGCATCAGCCGTGGAATTCCGTCCTCAGCGCCGCGACGATGCCCTTGACGCAAACGTCGAGAAGGATGCGGCCCTTTTCCTCGGAAGCATCCTTGGGCGAGGAAAGCGTGCCGCTCGGCGGCGTCCATTCCGGCTTCGGCGGATAGACGTCATAGGGCGGGAAGCTGGCAGGCACATGATCGATCGCCCGGTCGAGCTCGACCAGATGCGGATAGAGGGCGAGCATCAGCGACGTCTCCAGCACGCCGCCGTGTTCGAGGTCCCAGCCGGTGAACCCGTCCGGATAGAGCCTCGCGATCGTCGCCTTGTCGACGAAGTCCCAATAGGAGAGCACGACGATCTTGACGTCCGCGATGCCGCCCCACTTCAGCTCGCGCAGGGCAAGGTCGATACCCTCGACGATGAACCAGGAGTTCTCGAAATGGCCGTTGACGAGGCAGATCTTGCGCACGCCGTGACGGGCGAATTCCTTGATGACGTCGCGCAGCGCCGCGACCAGCGTGGCGCCGTCGAGGCTGGTCGTTCCGGGCAGATGGTTGCCCCCGCCGGACTTCTGGTGGGACTTGTAGCCGTAGGTGAAGGGCGGCGCGACCAGCGCGCCGATTTCGCCCGCCACGCGCCGGGCGAATTCGGTCGGCAGCAGCACGTCGACATGCATCGGCATATGGTGGCCGTGCTGCTCCATGGAGCCTATGGGAATGAGGATCGGCACGGTGCCGTCCCGGACCCTTTTGTCATAGTCCGGCCATGGCAATTCGGCGGCGAATACGGAATCGGTCGGCATTGGCATCTCCCTCCTTGAAAATGGAGAGGAATAATTGCTGCCTGCTCGAAAATATGAGAAATTTATATTCGTCATCTTCCTATGAGAAATTGAAATCCATGCGCCATATCGTCAATTTCCAGACAGACCTCCTGCGGACCTTCGTTTCCGTCATCGATCTCGGCGCCTTCACCAAGGCCGGCGAGGCGCTGGGGCGGACCCAGCCGGCCATTTCCCTGCAAATCCGGCGGCTGGAGGAACTGGTGGGATCGCCCATCATCAAGCAGGTGGGCCGCACGCTCCTGCTGACGAGCGAGGGCGAGATGCTGTTGAGCTACGCGCGGGAAATCCTGCGGCTGAACGACGAGGCGGCGTCCTATTTCAATCGGGCGAAGATCGCCGGCGTCATTCGCGTCGGCCTGCCCAACGACTATGCGGTGGCCTTCCTGCAGGGCGTCATCACCGAGTATACCCGCCAGAATCCCGAAATCTCGCTCGAACTGCATTGCGGGTGGAGCGCGGAGATCCTGGACCGGCTGCGCGCCGACGAACTGGACATCGCCATCGCCATGGTCAACAGCGAAACGGCGCAATACCTGTCGCGTTCCTGGATCGAGCGGCCGGTCTGGGCGGCGGTGGAGGATATCCGGTTCGACCGGGCCCAGGGCGTGCCGCTTGCTGCCCATCCGGAAGGATGCGCCTACCGATCGCGCATGATCCAGGCGCTCGACGCCGCCAATATCCGCTGGCGTGTCGCCTATACGGGCTCTGGCATCGCCGGATTGCAGAACGCGGTCGTCAACGGCCTCGGCGTCAGCGCGCTGACCCGCTACACCATGGTGCCCGGCATGCGCATCCTGGACGAGAAGGACGGCTTCCCGCCGCTTGCCGAAATCCGGGTCGGGCTGTTCTACAAGCACCCGCGCCTGTCGGATGCTGGCATCCGGCTGGTCAACCATGCCATTGCGCGCCTCGACGAGGCGGGGGTCTCCGGCGACCCGACGCGGGCACATGTCGAGCTTGTCCGACAATAAGGCACCCAAATGCAAAAATTATGAGAATTAATTTTGCAAATGGATTAGCACTGCATACCCTCGCTCCAATAACAAGCGAAGGGGAATGCAATGACTATCAGATCCATGATTCAGCAGCGTCCGACCAGACGCGACGTTCTCAAAGGCGCCGCCCTTATGGGCGGTGGAATTCTCGCCACGCCCTATCTCAGCCGGATAGCTTTCGCCGCGCCGGTCGAGCTCACCATGCTCGCATGGTACGGCCATGCCGAGCCCGACGTCGTCGCCGAATTCGAGGCGGAGAACAACGTCAAGTTCAAGCCGAAATATTATACCGGCGGCGACAACATGCTCGGGCTGATCGCTCAGTCGCCCCCCGGCACGTTCGATATCATCCTGTCGGACGCGGAATATGTCCAGCAGCTGAATGCCGCCGGCTATATCGAGGAGCTCGATCCGAAGGACTATGCCTTCGACGACTACTTCCCCGAATTCCAGAAATTCCCCGGCCATTGGCAGGACGGAAAGCTCTTCTCCGTGCTCACCCGCTTCGGCTTCCTGGGCGTCGCCTACAACACCGACGCGCTGACCGAGAAGGAAGCCTCCACCTACAATGTCTTCTGGGACGAAAAGCTGAAGGGCAAGGTCGGGCATTTCGACTGGCATCTGCCCAATCTCGGCCAGATCAGCCTGCTGGAAGGCAATTCCTCGCCCTACGACATCGACGAGGGCGCCTGGGAGAAGCTGCAGGAGAAGACGAGAACGCTGCGTCCGCAGGTCGGCGGCTTCTTCGATTACGGCGGCACCTTCTCCTCCCTCCAGAACGGCCAAATGCTGGCCATGGCCGGTATCGGCGACTGGATCACCGGCACGCTGGAAAGAAGCGGCGCCAAGGTGCGCAGCGTCATTCCGGAGGAAGGCGGCCTGCAGTTCACGGAATCCTTCTCCATCGGCAAGGGGTCGCAGAAGGCCGATCTGGCCAAGAAATGGATTCAGTACATCACCTCGCCCAAGGGCCAAGTGAAGTCGGCGAACATGGCCGCCTATCCCTGCCTCATTCCCAGCCGGAAGGGCTGGGAGCTGCTGGCCAAGGAGACGCCGGAGGAGGCCAAGCGCCAGGGAATGCTGCTCAACGAGAGCAACGTGATGGACATGATCCGCAACGGGCGCATCAAGTACCGGCAATTGCCCGTGCAACAGAGCCTGGAAGACTGGAACGATTTCTGGTCCGAATACAAGGGCGCCTAGCCAGCGGCTGCGAGGGCTGTATTTATACTGCTCCTTCCAGGGGCGGGCCTCCGGTCCGCCCCTCCACTCCGGCAATCCCCCGTGGCCCCCCACGGGCGCCGGTCAGTCGCCGCACGTCGAGCCCGGAGCCAGCCATATGCGCAAACCGATCACCTTATACGGGTTGACCTTCTCCCTGCCGATGCTGATCTGGCAGGTCATGTTCTTCCTCGCCCCGCTGCTGTTCCTGATCGCTCTCAGCTTCTGGACGGTCCGCAACTTCCGGATGGAACCGGATTTCGACACCGTTAACTGGGTCAGAATCCTCGGACGCGGCGTCTTCTGGGACGCCTATCTGCGCACCTTCACCCTTTCGGCCGCCTGCGCGGCCATCGCAAGCGCGCTTGCCTTTCCCGTCGCCTATGCGATCGCCTTCAAGCTGTCGGAGACGGCACGGCGCTGGGCCATCTTCCTGATGGTCATCCCGTTCTTCACGAGCTATCTCGTGCGCGTCTATTCCTGGCAGATATTCCTCTCGGACAACGGCATCTTCAACGCGCTGTTCGCCAGCGCTGGCCTTGGCCCCTTCACCATGCTGAACACGAGCTTCGGCGTGATGGTGGGCTACCTGACGCTCTGCCTGCCGCTGGTCGTCCTGCTGCAGCTCTTCAGCCTGATCTTCGTCGACATGAACCTGATCGAGGCGGCGCACAATCTCGGCTGCGGGCGGCTGCGCACGGTCTTCGAGGTTATCGTGCCCTCGGCGAAGGTCGGCCTGGTCATTGCCGCGCTCTTCTCCTTCATCCTCACCTTCGGCGATTTCGTGAGCCCGCTCTATCTCGGCGGCGGCGATCCCCCGACGCTTTCCATCCTGATCACCGACACCACCAAGTCCGGCCAGCAATGGCCGCGGGCGGCGGTGATCGCGCTGACCATGATCGCAACCCTGCTGATGGTCGCCTTCGCGGCGGTCCGCTATGCCTACAAGGAGCGCGGCCGATGAACGCCTTCAACCGCAACCCGCTGGTCGAGATCGCCCTGAAGCTCTACCTGCTGCTGGCCTTCGCCTTCATCTTCGCCCCGATCGGCGCGAGCTTCGTCTTCTCGCTCAATGTCGACCGCTTCCCTTCCCTGCCGCTCGGCGGTTTCTCGACCATATGGTACGAGACCGTGGCCGCCGATCCGCTGGTCTGGGAAGGGCTCCGCAATACGCTGGTGACGGGTCTCAGCGTTTCGGTGCTCGCCACGGCCATAGGCTTCGGCGCAGCCTATACGGACTTTCGCTACCATTTCATGGGCAAGTCCCTCTATCTCGCGCTGGCGCTGCTGCCGCCGACCATCCCGGTGGTCATCCTGGGGCTGGCGATGCTCGCCTTCCTGTCGAACATTCACCTCTCCGGCGCCACCCATTCGGTCATCATCGCGCATGTGGTGATGTGCGCGCCCTTCGCCATGGCGATCATCCGGCTGCGGTTGTCCCAGATGGACTCATCGCTCGAGGCGGCCGCGTGGAATCTCGGCGCGTCGGAATGGATGGCGATGCGCCATGTCATCATTCCCTTCTGCAAGCCGGCGATCCTTGCCGCGCTGTTCATCACCATGGCCGTGTCCTTCGACGAGTTCGCCGTCGCATGGTTCGTCTCCGGCCTCAACGAGACCCTGCCGGTCAAGGTACTCGGCTTCCTGCAAGGCCAGGTCAGCCCGCGCATCAATGTCATCGGCACCTTCGTCTTCATCGTCTCCATGACGCTGGTGGTACTGGCCCAGATCCTTCTCATGAAACGCGGCAGCGCACCGAAGGCCGCCGCCGACAACGCCGGAGTTCAATAGCATGACCGAACAGGCTCTCGTTGTATTCGATGGCGTCGTCAAGCGTTACGGCCCGTTTCTCGCCGTGGACAGGACCGACCTGGAAATCCGCAAGGGGGAGTTCCTCGCCATCATGGGCTCCAGCGGCTGCGGCAAGACGACGACGCTGCGCATGCTGGCCGGCCTGGAAACGCCGAGCGAAGGCGAGATCCGGCTTGCCGGAAAGCGCATCAACGACCTGCCGACATGGCGGCGGGACACGCCGATGGTCTGGCAGAGCCTGGCGCTGTTTCCCTTCCTCACCGTGCGCGAGAATGTCGAATTCAGTCTGCGCATGCGCGGCGTGGAGAAAGCGGAACGCCGAAAGCGGGTCGATACATGGCTGGAACGCATGCAGATCGGCGAGTTCGCCGAGCGTAACGTCAATCATCTTTCCGGCGGCCAGCGCCAGCGCGTGGCGCTCGCCCGCTCGCTGGTGACGGAACCGCAGATCCTCCTGCTCGACGAGCCGCTGTCGGCGCTCGACGCCCATCTCAAGGTGCGGATGCAGACGGTGCTGTCCAATCTCCAGCGCGAGCTCGGCATCACCTTCGTCTATGTGACGCATAGCCAGTCCGAAGCCTTCTCGATGGCCGACCGCGTCGTGATCATGAGCCGGGGACGGATCGAGCAGATCGGCAATCCGCAGGAGATCTACCGCGCGCCGCGCACCCGCTTCGTCGCGGAATTCCTCGGCTCGTCCAACATCTTCTCCGGCAGCGTCGCCGATACCGACGGCCAATCCATGAAGATCGCCACGCAGGCCGGGGAGTTCACCGTCGCAGTCGGGGCGGCGCCACAATTGCGCAAGGGAGATCAAGCGACCTTCGTCGTCTCGGACGACCGCGTCCAGCTGAGCAACGAACCGCCGGGCGAGGGATACAACGGCGTGCAGGCGTTGGTGGTCGGCGAGGAATTCGTCGGCGCCACGGCGGTCATCCATCTGGAAAACGCCGCCGCCGCGCTGGAGCTGAAGGCGCAGAAGAGCCATGACGAACTGGAAGGGCTCGATCTTTCCCCGGGAGCGCCGGTCTGGCTCTCCTGGCGTCCGGACGTCGCCCATGTCCTGCCCGGCACACCCGGCTAACAGGGAGGGAACGCGATGTTTGAGCGCGCAATAGGGTATGTCGTCGCCGACCGGCGGGAGCGGCCGAGGGTGCAGCCGCGTCCGACCGTCGCGCTGCGGGTCGGCTTCGTGCTGGCGCGGCATTTCACCTTGAGTGCGTTTTCCTTGTTCGTCGATACGCTTCGGCTGGCCAGCGACGTCGACGACCGTTCAGGCCGTCTCCTGTGCGATTGGGACGTGATCAGCGCCACGCCGCACATGATTGCGTCGAGCTGCGGGATCAAGGTCTCGCCGACGACAAGGCTGGGGAATCCGGAACGCTACGACTACATCGCCGTCATCGGCGGTCTTCTCAATGTCGAGGAACAGCTCGATCGTGAGACCATGGCCTTCCTGCATGAGGCTTCACGCAAGAAGACCAGGATCATCGGCGTCTGCACCGGCAGTTTCATCCTTGCCGGCTCGGGCCTTCTGCATAACCGGCAGGCCTGCGTAAGCTGGCTGCACTATTCCGAGTTCAAGGCCCGTTTTCCGGAGGTCCGGCTGACCTCGCAGCGGCTTTTCATCGAAGATGGCGGCATCATCACCTGCGCCGGCGGCAGCGCGGTCGCCGACCTTGCGGCGCTCCTGGTTCGAAGGCATGTGGGGGAGAGTGCGGAGAAAAATGCCCTTGAGATTCTTCAACTAGAGCGCCGGCGAGACGGCAGCGAAGTCCAGAGCCGTGCACCGATCTCGCTTCCGGTGCATTTCGATGAGCGTATCAAGGCCGCGCTGCTTTGCATGGAGCAAAATCTCGACGAGCGGATCGGCATCGGCGAGATAGCGTTGAGCGTTGGCCTTTCACGCCGTCAGCTCGAACGCATTTTCCATGACAAAACTGGCATTTCTCCAGCGGCGGCATACGAGAAAATCCGCTTGAAACAGGCCATGCTACTCATCGAGCGAACGTCCAAATCACTGATCGAGATTGCCCTTGATGTCGGCTTCGCGAGCAGTTCGCATTTTTGCCGGAGGTTTCGCGCAAACTTTGGGACAACACCCAACGCCCTTCGCATGAAATCGCGGGCGCCTCGATCACTGGAACTAGGACCAGCGCATTCGTAGACACGATGGCGATCGTCAAAGATCGATCACGATCGAGGATCTCAGCTATGTACAGCGCAGCAGCACCCGATCGCCCGTCATCACGTCGAGCGGCTCAACGAACGCTCGATGTAAAGGATGGCCTCAAGGTTCAACGGCCCAGCGCTTTTGGACCAGACTGCCGGATAGACCACATCAACAATACCTGTGATTTTTCTGTTTTAAAACAATACCTTATTGACTGTGTCGCATAAGTTTCATTACGGAACTAACTATCTGATAATTCTATCATCTTCGCCGCCCTGCTTATAAGTAAGCACCTTCGCATGGCTGAAGCTACCGTCGTCTTTCGCCTGAACATAGTTGTAGCCGACCTTTGTCTCGACATGGGCGCTGGCCATCTCGCGGCGCCGTATAGCGTCCCACACCTGGACATAGACCAGCTCGCCTTCATCACCGCAGGGCTGCACCCGCATGAGATGTTTCGCGGCTTCGTACAGAAAAGCCTGCTTCTTCACCTCGCTTTCCGCGCGAAGGTAATAGACCCACAACAGGCAGGCGCGGTGCAGGTGCGTGAAGTTTGGGTCGTCCCGAATGGGCGCTTCTTCAGGAGCATGTCGCTTCATCAACACCTTCTTGGAGTCGGTTGAGGCGAGCGCCGTATCCCTCGCCTTCACGCCAGCAAATTACCATGAAATCTGTTTACCGATCCAGCCATGCCGGGCGTGGTGGAACACAAGGCGTTCTTCGATCCGTCAGGCCCGTCAGGGGTGGCAAGCGGCTCTGCCGGGACGGGTTTCCATTGGCATCCCATCCTGTTATGTTCATTCTATGTTCCGGCTTCGCGCCCTTCCCGCGATTGGCTCCGGACGGTGCTATCTGCTGATCGAGCGACGGACAAATGGCTGTTACATATCTGGAAAAGCTGAACGACCGGCAGCGCGAAGCCGTCGAGCATGGCGTCGGCCTGCCGGACGGCAGGATCGGCGGGCCGCTGCTGATCATCGCCGGCGCGGGAAGCGGCAAAACGAACACCTTGGCCCATCGCGTCGCGCACCTGATCGTCAACGGCGCCGATCCGCGCCGTATCCTGCTGATGACCTTTTCCCGCCGCGCCGCATCCGAGATGGCGCGCCGCGTGCAGCGCATTTGCCGGCAGGTACTCGGTGAAAATGCCGCCATCATGACCGACGCGCTCGCCTGGGCCGGGACGTTTCACGGCATTGGTGCGCGGCTCCTGCGGATGTACGCCGAGCAGATCGGCCTCAGCGTGGATTTCACCATTCACGACCGCGAGGATTCCGCGGACCTGATGAACCTCGTTCGCCACGAGCTGGGCTTCTCGTCAAAGCAGACCCGTTTTCCGACGAAGAGCACCTGCATCGCGATCTATTCGCGCGTGGTCAATTCGCAGGTCGCGATCAAGGAGATCCTGAAATCGTCCTATCCATGGGTGCTGGAATGGGAAGACGAACTGAAGCAGCTTTTCGCCGCGTACGTTGAGGCCAAGCAGGCGCAGAACGTCATGGATTACGACGACTTGTTGCTCTACTGGGCTCAGATGGTTTCCGAACCGGAGCTGGCCGAGGATGTCGGCAACCGTTTTGACCACATCCTCGTCGACGAATACCAGGACACCAATCGGCTGCAGGCTTCGATCCTCATGTCGCTGGCTCCGGGCGGCCGCGGCCTGACTGTCGTCGGCGACGACGCTCAGTCGATCTATTCCTTCCGCGCGGCAACCATCCGCAACATTTTGGATTTCCCGCAGGAATTCTCGCCGAAGCCTGCTGACGTTATCACGCTCGACCGCAACTATCGCTCGACGCAGCCAATCCTGGCAGCGGCGAACGGCGTGATCGAGCTGGCTCGCGAGAGGTACACCAAGATCCTCTGGACCGACCGCGCTTCAGAACAGCGCCCGATGCTCGTCACTGTCAAAGACGAGATTGATCAAGCCGCCTACATCGTAGAACAGGTGCTGGCAAACCGCGAAATCGGGCTCACCTTAAAGCAGCAGGCCGTGCTGTTCCGCACCTCCAGTCATAGCAGCGCGCTGGAGATCGAGCTCACGCGGCGAAACATCCCGTTTGTCAAATTCGGCGGCCTCAAATTTCTGGACGCCGCGCACGTCAAGGACATGCTTGCGGTCATGCGGTTTGCGCAGAACCCGCGCGACCGGGTTGCCGGCTTCCGCGTCCTGAAGCTGCTGCCCGGTATCGGGCCGCAGACGGCCGGCAAGATCCTCGACACGATCGCGGCCGATCCAGAGCCGTTGCAGTCGCTGGCGGAGATCCCGCCGCCCCAGAAGACCGGCGATGACTGGCCGGCCTTCATCATGCTTGTCACGGCCCTGCGAAAAGCAGTGGCGGGCTGGCCGGCGGAGATCGGCACGGTTCGCATGTGGTATGAGCCGCATCTCGACCGCATCCATGAGGATGTCGACACCCGCAAGGACGACCTGCTGCAGCTTGAACAAATCGCTGGTGGCTATGCGAGCCGTGAGCGGTTCCTGACCGAATTGACCCTGGATCCGCCGGACGCGACCAGCGATCAGGCCGGCGTTCCCCTGCTCGACGAGGATTACCTGATCCTTTCAACGATTCATTCGGCCAAAGGACAGGAATGGCGCGCCGTGTTCATGCTCAACGTGGTCGACGGCTGCATCCCGTCCGATCTGGGCACGGGCACAACCGCCGAACTCGAGGAAGAGCGGCGGCTGCTCTATGTCGGGATGACGCGGGCGCGTGACAGCCTCGCCCTGATCACCCCACAGCGATTTTTTACGAGTGGGCAAAACGCCCGGGGCGATCGGCATGTCACCGCTGCGCGAACACGCTTCATTCCGGCCACGCTTTTGCAATTCTTCGAGGTGGCCGGCTGGCCGAAGGTGAGTGCTTCCGCCGGCGAGCAGAGCACGCGCCAGATCCGCGTCGATATCGGTGCGCGGATGCGATCGATGTGGAAATGAGCCATGCAGCCCGTCATGTCGGCAGAGAGCGAGGACGAGAAGCCGGATCGCGAGGAGCGGGTCCGGCGTATCGTCCATATCGACATGGACTCCTATTACGCGTCGGTCGAGCAGCGCGATAATCCGAAGCTGCGCGGCAAACCTGTTGCCGTCGGCAGCCCGTCGGCGCGCGGTGTCGTCCTGACCGCAAGTTACGAGGCCCGCCCCTTCGGGGTACGCTCCGCACTTCCTTCACTGACCGCAAAGCGCCTCTGCCCTGACCTGATCTTTGTGCCGGCGCGCTTTGATGTCTATCGTTCGGTCAGCGCGCAGATTCATGCGATTTTCGCGGAATATACCGACCTGATCGAGCCTCTATCGCTGGATGAGGCCTATCTCGACGTCACGGACAACAAGCAAGGAATTCCGATCGCGACTGAGATCGCCACCAGGATTCGCGCTCGCATCAAGGACGTCACCGGCCTCAACGCCTCTGCCGGCATTTCCTACTGCAAATTTCTCGCCAAAATGGCGAGCGATCTGAACAAACCGAACGGCCAGGCGGTCATTACGCCCCGCCACGGGCCGGCTTTTGTCGAGCGTCTCGCCGTCAAGAAATTTCACGGCGTCGGCCCCGCAACCGCCGCCAAGATGGAGCGGCTCGGCATCCTGACCGGCGCCGATCTCAGGGCGAAGTCGCTTGCCTTCCTGCAGGAACATTTCGGCAAGTCGGGTAGCTGGTACTACAACATTTCCCGCGGCATCGACGATCGACCGGTTCGGCCGGATCGGGAGCGCAAGTCCGTTGGCGCCGAAGATACCTTCATGACGGACATCTTCGATCTGGATACGGCACGCGCCGAAATCTCCCCGCTCGTCGCGAAAGTCTGGCGCCACTGCGAAGCCAAAGGCCTGCACGGCCGGTCGGTGACGTTGAAAGTGAAATATACCGATTTCCAGACCATCACTCGGAGCAGGACCGAACCCGCCCCATTCGAGACGGCTGACGAGGTCATCGCGAAGGTCCATGCTCTCCTTGATCCCCTCTTCCCGACGGCGAAAGGGATCCGCCTTCTCGGCGTCACGCTGTCGTCGTTCACAGACGACGTCGCGAGCGGAAGCGCCGATCAGCTTCAGCTGGAAATCTAGTCTCAACCCTCTCCGTCGAAATCTGTGGCGGCCGCGCTAGATTATTGCCGAACCGAGATACACCCGAGCCGTTGGAGGGACCATGTGTAACGATTACAGATTGATGGTCGAGCTCGCGTCGCTCATCGAAGAGTTCGAGCACCTCAAGATCAAAATCCGCTTTCCCGAGGGCAGGCCGAACATCGCGGCACGCGAGGATATCAGGATCACCGACACGGCGCCGATCGTCCGCACGGTGGAGGGCGAGCGCGGGGCCGGTGAGCTTGTCCAGCGCCGATGGAGCTGGCCGGGCCCGACGAAGAAGCCCGTCTACAATTTCCGGTCAGAAGGTCGCGAGTTCGCATCCAACCGGGCGATCATTTTGGCCGACGCCTTCTTCGAGTTCACGACGCCGGAAGACCCGAAAAAGAAGCGCAAGGACAAGTGGATGTTTCGCAAGGTCGGAGAGCCGCTTTTCGCGATTGCCGGCATCTGGCGCGCCACTGAGGAGGTGGGCGAGGCCTTCACCATGCTCACCATGCCGCCCGGGCCTGACATCGCACCCTATCATGATCGCCAGATCGTCATCCTCGAGCGCGACGCTTGGGCAGACTGGCTCGATCCCGCCGTTTCCGCCAAGACGCTGATCAAGCCGCTGCCGGCCGGATCGCTCACCGTGGAGCAGGTCGGCTGATGCGCTTTTCCTTCCCGCATGGCCATGCCTTTCCGGGCGGCCAGGTCCGCGTAGAGGATGCGGAAGCCACAGAGGGAATGTGTGTGGTGGAGTTCGGCGACGGGATCGCGATGATCGGAGAGTGGCATCCGGATGGCATGACATCCTTCTGAGAATTCCTGCCTACCGCACCGCGAAGGGAACCGATGTGGAAGCGCGTCATTGGCGGCTGGTGCGGGGCAAAGAGGGGCAGTGGCGCTCGCAGCGAGTTCCATAGACCGTTCGCAGGCCACGATCAGCGAAGCGGACCCGAGGAGGACAGGTGAAAATCGCGACCTATAACGTCAACGGCGTAAACGGCCGGCTTTCGGTCCTGCTGCGATGGCTCGAACACGATGCACCCGATGTCGTTTGCCTTCAGGAACTCAAGGCGCCCGATGACCGGTTTCCCCGCCGCGAGCTTCAGAAAGCGGGATATGAAGCGGTCTGGCACGGGCAGAATAGCTGGAACGGCGTGGCGATCCTCGCGAAAGGTGCGCTGCCCGTCCTGACGCGGCGCGGCCTGCCCGGCGATCCCGACGACACGCACAGCCGATACATCGAGGCAGCGGTGAACGGCATCCTGGTCGGCTGCCTGTATCTTCCGAACGGCAACCCTGCGCCCGGGCCAAAGTTCGACTACAAGCTTCGCTGGTTCGAGCGCCTGCAGGCATATGCGGCGGAGCTTCTTGCCCTCGATCTGCCGGTGGCGCTCATCGGCGACTATAATGTCATGCCGACGGATCTCGATGTCTATGCGCCGGAGCGCTGGCGCGACGATGCCCTGTTTCGTCCGGAGGTCAGAAACGCCTATGCCGATCTCGTGGCGCAAGGGTGGACCGACGCGATCCGCCATCTTCATCCGGATGAGCGGATCTACACATTCTGGAAATATTGGCGCAATTCCTTCGAACGCGACGCCGGCTTGCGGATCGATCATCTTCTTCTCAGCCCGGCGCTTGCGCCCTGGCTGAAATCCGCCAACGTCCGGCGCGCGCCGCGAAGCTGGGAGCATACCAGCGATCACGCACCCGTCATGATCGAGATCGACCCGCCGGCGGACGCGGGCTAGGCGGGCGGCTGCGCGGCCATTCGCCGTTCGCGTGACCGTGCTGTTCGCCGCGCCTCGCGCAGTTCCTCGATGGTCGGCAGCCACCAGCCTCGTTGGCGCTCTTGTTCTGTCGGCTCCGCCTTCGACGGCCAGGTGTGGACAAGCTCCTCCAGCGCGGGAATGCGCCAGGTTCCCCAAACGCGGTCGTCGGGAAATTCGGGATAGAGATCGGCGATGTCGCCGGGCGCGACCAGTTCGCCGGTTACGTCGCCCACGACGATGATGCCATAGGGTGCCGTTGCGATCGGCCGTGCCAAGGGCGGAAGATCCTCGGCCGGTAGCGGAATGCGCCTGCGCTTGCGCTCGGCTGCGCGGCGACGGGATTTCTTCTCCTCGTCCGTGCCCTTGCGTGCTTCCGCCCGCTTGCGTCTTTCCCCGGGTTCGCACCGCCGCGCTTCCGCTTCGATGGCCTCCCAGTGATCGACAAGATCGTCATAGGAGGCAAAGGGCACGCGCCAAACCTCGCCGTCCCATCGGGCATATGGCACTTGGTGGAGTTCCGCGACGATCTTATGCGAATACGGCGTCTTGATGCGAAACCCATCTTTGTCGACGCCGAGATAGGGGCTGAGGATCGGTTCGAAGGCATAGGCGTCCCTGCCCTTCGCGTCCGCATAGGGATCGATGCGGGATTCTTCCTTGGCCAACCAGCGGTCGATACGCCGTTGCGCGGTCTTCCCCGGAACGATCCACGCCCTGCGCCGGTCGCTCCAACGGGCGCGCGGGAACGTCTCGCGAAATCGCTGCACCGTTATGCGGTCGAACGGAAAGGCGACGGCAGCACGCTCGCCGCCGTCATCGCCTTCTATCTCGATCTCGTCATCCACGGCATCACCGTCACGGCGAAGAGAAGCTGTCCGCTCCTAGTGCTTCGTGGGCCGGTCGCCGCGATCGCCTTCGCCGGGCTTGGCCTCGTTTTTCGCCTTGTGACGGCGGTCGGCGGCCAGGGATCGCCCTACATCGACGCTTTCCTTGAACTGGCCCTTTTCGTCGCGCCGAACATAGCGCTTGTCGGTCCCGGTATCGATAGTCTCTCGCTTGGTCATCACGGTCTTCCTTTCCTATTGCGGTCTAGGAAAACGCACGGAGCCGAGAGAAAGATGCAGTGAATCAACGGGATATTGCGGACTCGCAATGAGGGAGACTGGCAGCGCCTAACTTATTGATTTCTGATTCGTTTTCGAAGCGGAACAAATTCGCAAGTGATTCGCTTGACTCGCTTTGGTTGCGTCGAGTCGGGAGTTTCGAGATGGCCCAGCGTGCTCAGTGGAAAGGCTTCATCAAATTCGGAGAAGTGAGTTGCGGCGTCGGGCTCTACACGGCGGCCAGCACCTCCGAGCGCATCTCCTTCCATACGATCAACAAAAAGACCGGCAATCGCGTCAACCGCATCTTCATCGACAGCGATACCGGCAAGGAAGTCGAGCGCGAGGACCAGACCAAGGGCTTCGAGGTCGAGAATGGCCAATACATCATGATCGATCCCGAAGAGGTGGCCGCGACGATTCCCGAAAGCAACAAAACGCTGACGGTCGAGGCCTTCATTCCCTGCTCGGATGTCGATGACGTCTATTTCGACAAGCCCTATTATCTCGTGCCGACCGACCGCGTCTCCTCTGATGCCTTCACCGCGCTGCGTGATGCCATCGAGAAATCCAAAGTCGCCGCGGTCGCGCGCACCGTCCTGTTCCGCCGCATGCGGACGGTACTGATCCGCACGCATGGCAAGGGTCTGATCGCCACGACTATGCAATACGACTACGAGGTTCGCTCCTCGGAAAAGGCGTTCGAGGAGGTGCCGAAGCTGAAGATCAAGGGCGAGATGCTGGATCTCGCGAAGCACATCATCGCCACGAAGAAAGGAACCTTCGATCCGGCCGATTTCGACGATCGGTACGAAGCTGCCGTGGCCGAGCTGGTGAAGGCGAAGATCGAAGGCAAGGCGCTTCCCAAGCGCAAGGAGGTCAAGGTCTCGAAGCCGGACGATCTTCTTGCGGCACTGCGCGAGAGCGCAAAGATGCTCAAAGCCGGCGACGACAAGCCGAAGCGCGCGGCCGCCAATGCCAACAAGGGCACCGGTCGCAAGCCTGCTGCGCGGTCTACAGCATCGAAGACGCGCAGCCCCGCGGCCGCGCAACGTAAAGCCGGCTGAGGAGGCAAGAAATGGCACCGCGCCCCTACTGGAAAGGCTATCTGAAGCTCTCCCTCGTCACCTGCCCCGTCTCGATGTCGCCGGCGACGTCGGAAAGCGAGAAGGTCCGCTTCCACACCTTGAACAAGGTGACCGGCAATCGCGTCGTCTCGCAATATGTCGATGCGGTCACGCGCAAGCCGGTCAAGGACAATGACGAGGCGAAGGGCTATGCGCGCGGTGAGAACGACTACGTGCTCCTCACCGACGACGATCTGGACGCCGTCGCCCTCGATACGGTCAAGACCATCGACATCGAAAAATTTGTGCCGCGCGACAGCATCGAATGGGTTTATCTGGAGAAGCCGCACTATCTCGTGCCCGACGACCCCGTAGGCCACGAGGCCTTCGCCGTCATCCGCGATGCCATGGCGGCCGACAAGGTCTATGGCGTCTCGCGGCTGGTGATCGGTCGGCGCGAGCGCGCGGTCGTGCTGGAGCCTCGTGGCGAAGGCATCGTCGTCTGGACGTTGCGCTTCGGCGACGAGGTGCGGCCGGAGGAATCCTATTTCGAGGATATCGACGACAGGTCCGATCCCGATCTCGTCCCGCTGGTGCAGAAGTTTATCAAGCAGCACACGAAGGAATGGTCGCCGGACATGGTCTCCGATCCGGTACAGGACGCCCTCCTCGACATCATCGCGAAAAAGAAGGAGGCGCTGAGGCCGTCGAAGAAGGGCAAGACCAAGGGAGACGAACGCCCGTCGGGGGGCAATGTCATCGATATCATGGACGCACTGCGCAAGAGCCTGGCAGCAGGCGAAAAAGGCAAGCGCGCATCCTGAAAGCGTCACGGAAGGCACCTATGTTCGATCTCTCTCGCACCCGTAATGGACATTCATGAAGAAGCGCCAATCCGCCATTCCTCTGTATGACGAGTCGCGCGAGACCTTGCAGTCCCGCCCGGTCCGCAGACGCGATCCCGAACAGCCGAGCCTGCCTTTCGATCCGATGCCCGATCGCATCGAGCCATGCCTCGCGCTACTGCGGCCGGCGCCGCCGGAGGGACCGGACTGGCTCTACGAACTCAAATGGGACGGCTATCGCCTGGCGATACACATCGAGCCGAAGGGCGTGCGGATCATCACCCGCGGCGGTCACGACTGGACCCATCGTTTTCCCAGGATTGCAGAGGCGGCGAGGAAGCTCGGCGTCGGAACCGCCATCCTCGATGGTGAAGCAGTGGTCCTCAACAAGGAAGGACACGCGGATTTCGGGGCGCTGCAGCGTTCGCTTGGCGGGCGCGGCGGCAAGCGGGCCTCGACGGAGGCGGTGTTCTTCGCTTTCGACCTTCTCTATTTCGACGGTCACGATCTAACCAGAACCGAGCTTTCCGTGCGCCGGCATCTGCTGGAGGATTTCCTCGACGGCGCGGTCGGCGCGGTGCAGCTTTCCGAGGAGGCGCATGGTGATGGCGCCGCGCTGCTGGCGAATGCCTGCTCGATGGGCCTCGAAGGCATCATCGCCAAGCACCGCGACAGGCCCTACCACTCAGGCCGGACCGGCGACTGGATCAAGATCAAGTGCGTCCAGAGCGAGAGCTTCATGATCGTCGGCTACGAGCGGTCCGCCTCGGCGCGTGGCGGCATTGGCAGCCTGCTGCTCGCCGCCCGCAAGGGCGACGACTGGGTCTCGGTCGGATCGGTCGGGACGGGATTCAAGACCGCCGACGCCGAGTACCTGCGCAAAACGCTCGACAAGCTGAAGACCAAGAGGCCGGTCGTGCCGCTGAGGGGCAAGAACTATGTCTTCGCTCTGCCGACGCTGATTGCCGAGATCGAGTTCCGCGGCTGGACGGACGACGGCAATCTTCGCCACGCCTCCTATAAAGGCCTGCGCGAAATCCAGGACAATGCGGCGGTGTTCGATATCGGCGACAGCCCGGTTCGGTAAAGGCCTCATGATCGGGTCAATCACACGGCTCCTCAACGCGATCCAGCTCGAAGAAGAATAGGCGATCGTCACCGCTGATCACCATCGCTCCCATGGCACGCTTGCCGTCGACCCGCCGGAAGTGATCGACGATGGGCTGCTCGTCGTAGACCATGGCGGCACTCGCCAGACCATCGAACGATAGCATTTGCACCGAGGCGACAGGACCGTTCGCCCTCAGGCGGCGCTGGAGGTAGGAGAACAGGTTTCGTGCGGCCCGCGTCTTCCCGAGGTGGTGGAAGCGGAGCGCCAACCGAAGCGGTATCCGCTTGGGATCAATCGCGACGAGCCGGCGCTCCGCCGACCGAAACAAGAGCGCGTCCGCTCGTAGGTCCGAGGTGAACCTCTTGCCGAACCAGCCAAGGTTTTCCAACACGCCGTCGAAGGGATGGCCTGACGGGATGCTCCGTACTCTCCAAAGACCGGCAAGCTCGTGCGACTCGATTGGCGACAGCTCCCGGAATCTCTGAAAAGGCGTCTGCTGAGTGTTCATCGGACGATCCGTTCGCGTAATACCGCCCCACACGTCATCTCATCGGTCAAGGTCGGCGTCATCGAGACCGAAGTGATCGAGCACAAACTGCAAGTTGCGGCGGTTCGATTTGAAATAGACGTCGAAGACATCGCCGAGCAGCGGCACACTGCCCGCGACCGTGTCGAAGCCGACATTCACCAACATTCTGACCAGCTTGTCCTTCGGCACACCGAGGCGACGCGCCTCGTTGACGATGAAGAGGCTGACCGCGGCCGCGCCGAAGTCACCGACGCCCGGGAGCAGGCCGAGGACCGAGTCCGCGCCGAGTGATATTCGCGTTCCAGGAACGCGAAGGGCGGTGTCCATGAGCCGCGCCAGTCCGCGGATACGCCGAAGGCGCGCCAAGTGTTCGATTGGGAGATTGTGCGTTTTCATTCGTCTCGATGCCAGAACGTTCAAAGATCATGCCGCTGTCTTCTGCTTGCCCAGACGTTTGATCGCCTGCTCCAGCGGTCGCTGTCCGTCGCAGTAATCCTCCCACGCGCTCGTCTTCGTCAGCAACGCGGGGACCGTGCGAACGGTGAACCGTTTGGGATCGAGATCGGATTTGACCTGCGTCCAGGTCAGCGGCATCGACACGGTGGCGCCCGGCCGTGCCCGTGGGGACAACGGCGCGACCGCCGTCGCCATGCGATCGTTCCGCAGGTAGTCCAAGAAGATGCGCCCTCCCCGCAGGCTCTTGGTCATCTTGATGAGATAGGCATCGGGATTATCGCGCGCCATCTCCTGGCAGACGTCGTGGGCAAAGCCCTTGGCCTCGGCCCAGGACAGCGGCTTGCGGGCATTGACGGCAAGCGGCGTCACCACATGCAGGCCCTTGCCGCCGGTGGTCTTGCAGAAGCTGATAAGACCGAGATCGTCCAGCCGATCGCGCATCTCGCGGGCCGCCGCGACCACGGCCGAGAATGGTACGTCCGGACCAGGATCGAGATCGAAGACCAGTCGGCCGGGCACTTCCGGTTTACCCGGTTCGCAGTTCCAAGGATGCAGCTCTATGCCGCCGATCTGCGCGATGGCGATGAGGCCTTCAACCCGGTCCACCTGCAGGTAGGGCTTTTTGTCGCCGAACACCTTGACCAACTCCAGCAGGTTCGATGTGCCCGGCATGGCGTGGCGTTGGAAGAACTGTTCTCCGCCGATGCCATCAGGCGCGCGGATGATCGAGCACGGGCGTCCCTTCACATGGTCGATGAGCCAGGCGCCGACCGCTTCGTGATAATGCGCAAGATCCTCCTTGGTGACCGCGTGACTGTCGCCGCCGGCATCCGGCCACAACGCTTTGTCCGGATTGGAGATGAGCACGCTCATGATCTCGGCCTTCGCGCCTTTCCGGCGGGCAGGTTTCGCCTTTGTCGCCGCAGTCGGCTCCGGCGTCTCGGTCTTTGCCGGGGATGCCGGCTTTTCGGCTTCGACCTCTGCCGCCGGCTTGTCTTCCCGCAGGCCTTTGAAGGCCGCTTGGCGAACCAGGCCATCGGCGGTCCATCCGGCGAACTCGATCTCGGCGACCAACTCGGGTTTCAGCCAGACGACCTCCTTTTCCTTTTTCGGGGCACCTATCCCGGTAAACGGAGATTTTTCCGCTTCCGCTGCCTTCAGCTTCGGCATCAGCGTCTCGACTTTCTTAGCGCCATAACCCGTGCCGACCCGACCGACGTAGACAAAATGCTCGCCGCGATTGACGCCGACCAGCAGCGAGCGGAACTTGCCATTCGTCTTGGCATAGCCTCCGATCACGACCTCGTGGCCGGCTCGGCATTTCGACTTTGCCCAGGTGTCGGTCCGGCCGGATCGATAGGGGGCATCCGCCTGCTTGGACACGATGCCCTCAAGCGAGAGCTTGCAGGCAGAACGAAGGACTGCGTCGCCGCCGGTTTCGAAGTGCTCGACGAAACGCAGGTGGGGATCGTCAGTGGCATCCGCCAACAGCTCCTGTAGCCGGGCCTTTCGATCCGCCAGCGGCTTTTCCCTCAGATCCTCACCGCCGTCGAACAGCAGATCGAAGGCGAAATAGACGAGATTGGCGGTATTGCGCTCCGACAGGGCCGCCTGCAATGCAGCAAAGTCTGGAGCGCCGTTGTCGTCGAGGGCGCAAATCTCGCCATCGATGATGCAGTCCGGAAGAGCGGCGGCAGCATCGGCGATCTCCGGATACTTTGCCGTCCAGTCCAGCCCCTTGCGGGTCTTCAGCGTCACGGCGCCGTCCGCAACCCGGAGCTGGATGCGGTAGCCGTCGAATTTGATCTCGTGCAGCCAGTTGTCGCCGGTTGGCGGGCGTTCGAGCGTTTCGCAGAGCTGTGGTGAGATAAAGTCTGGAAGATCGACCGCAGTCGATGTGGCTACGTCTTTGCGCGTTTTCTTTTTGCGCTCGTCGGCCGCCAGACCCTTCTTGCTGTCCCAGACGGCATCCGCCTCGACATCGCCACTCGCGATCATGAACGGCGTCGGCTTGCGCCCCTTGCCGCCGGCGATCTGCTCCATCGTTCGAGCCGACGCGACCGAAGACGTGTTCTCATCCAGGATTGCTGCGCCGTTTTCTTCGACGGAATGCTCGTCGTGGTGCTTGATCAGCAACCAGTTGGTCCGCTTGCCGCGGTCGCGGTCGTTGCGCATCCGCACCAGCACGAAGCTACCGTGCAGGCGCTTGCCGTGCAGCACGAATTTGAAATCGCCCTTCCTGAGAGCCTCCTCCGGCGACTTGTTGCCTTCCGGCTCCCAGTAGCCTCTATCCCAGAGCATCACCGTACCGCCGCCGTATTGGCCTTTGGGAATCGTGCCTTCGAAATCGCCGTAGTCGAGCGGGTGATCCTCGACCTCGACCGCCAGCCTTTTCTCATGCGGATCGAGCGAGGGTCCTTTCGTGACGGCCCACGATTTGAAGACCCCGTCCAGTTCCAGGCGGAGATCGTAATGAAGGCGTGTCGCGTCGTGCTTCTGGATGACGAAGCGGCGCCGGTTCGATGGTTTGACCGCGGTCGCGCCGCTCGGTTCCTGCGTCTGCTTGAAGTCCCGCTTCTTCTTGTAGGTTGAGAGCTTGTCAGCCGCCATCTTCGACCTCGATACAATTCGCGTTGCCGGCGCCCGGCGTCGACAGAAAAACCCGCTGCAGAGGATAGTTGTTCCCTCGTCATCGCGCCGGCCGAAGATGCTTGCTTGCAGGTGGCCGGTGCGCCGAACACGGTGCTCGGCGGCGTTATGGCGATCAGCCTCGTCGCGAGCGTCCTGACTATCCCAGCGGAAGAGCCCGCCATGGACCGAGCGGTCACCTCTTCTGCCATCGCATACTAATTTTTTTCACGGTGAGAGGGGGCCATCTCGCGAAACCCATCCCGATGATTCACAAGCAAAAATCCCTGGCAGACGAAAATCGAAGACAATTTTCCTATTTTCGGGTGGCTTGACTCTTTTTGCCGCGAGGAACAGATACAGAACAATTAGACCTGTACGACATGACGTCGCCTGCCAACACGAACGCTTCGGAGTCCGTGAACGATGAATGCTGCCCGAAACAGGGTGATAACCGAGCTGAGAGAGCGCATCGCCTCGATGGAGAGCCCTGCCTCGCGCAAAGCTGGTTCGTTGCCGTTTCAGGTGGCGGAGATCGACGCGGCCCTTCCGGGCGGAGGTCTCGCCTATGGTGCGCTCCACGAATTCTCAGGGGGTGGTGCTGGAGCGGTCGACGGCGCGGCCGCCGCGCTGTTCGTCGCCGGCATTGCCGCTCGAACGACCGGACCGATCGTCTGGTGCCTGACGCGTCCCGACCTGTTCTTTCCGGCGCTCGCGCAGGCGGGGCTTCATCCCGACCGCGTTTATTTCGTCGAGAGCGACAAGGAGGAGGATGTCCTGGCCAACGCCGAGGAGGCGCTTGCCTATGGCGGGCTCGGCGCCGTCGTCGCCGAGCTAGTACGATTGCCGATGGTGGCAAGCCGCCGGTTGCAGCTCGCCGCCGAAAAGACGGGGGCGATGGCGATCGTCGTGCGGCGATGGCGCCGCCCGACCGAAGCCTCCGACTATGGCCAGCCGACCGCCTCGACCACGCGATGGCGCGTGAGCGTCCTCCCCTCCGAGGACTTGCCGGTCGCCACCGTCGGTCGGGCGAATTGGTTGTTGGAATTGATGCGCGTGAAAGCGGGCGAGTGCGCTGAGTATATTGTTGGAGCCTGTGATGCCTCGGGTCGTATCGATCTATCTACCGGACCTGCCGACCGACAGGATCAGGCGGGCCGATCCGTCGCTGCCCGCTGAGCAGCCGATCGCCGTCATCGCTCGAAGCGGTTCCCGGCGCTGGGTTGCGGCGGCCGATGCGGCGGCGCGGAAGGTCGGCGTGAAAGTCGGGATGCCGGCGGCGAAAGCACAAGCGCTCTTTCGCGACCTGATGCTCGTCGGCACCGATCCGGCGGCCGACGCCGCAGCATTGGAACGCATCACGCTTTGGGCGCTGACACAATATTCGCCGATCGTCGCCATGGATCTTCCCGACGGGATTGTGATGGATACGGAAGGCGCCGACCACCTCCAGGGCGGTGAGCAGAGCATGCTGACCGCGACCGTGAACCGGTTCCGCGCCAAATCCCTCACCGCCCGCGTTGCCATCGCCGACACCTGGGGCGCGGCGCACGCTTGCGCCCGTGCGATCGCGCGCGAGACCGTCATCGTGCCCTCGGGTGAGACGGCGCGCGCCGTCGATCGCTTGCCGATTTCCCTGCTTCGCCTCCCCAGCGAGGTCGTTGGCGATCTCAGGACGCTTGGCTTCCACACCATCGGCGAGTTGGCGACGACGGCGCGCGCCCCTCTTGCCCTTCGCTTCGGACCGGAGATCGGACGCCGGCTCGATCAGATGTATGGGCGCGTGGCCGAGCCCATTGATCCCATTCGCACGCCGGATATCGTCGAGGTCACCAAGGCTTTTGCCGAGCCGATCGGCGCAGCCGAGACGATTGATCGCTACGTCGGCAGCCTTGTGACGAAGCTCGTCAGCGAATTGCAGCGCCGGGGGCACGGCGTCCGACGGACCGACCTCCTGGTCGAAAAGGTCGATGGCACCCGCCAGGCCATTCGCGCCGGCACGGCCAAACCGTCCCGCGATGTTGCCTGGCTCACCAAACTGTTCCGCGACCGCACCGAGAAAATCGAGCCGGGTTTCGGCATCGAACGGCTGACTTTGGTCGCCGTGATGAGCGAGCCGATGGAAGAGGTTCAAAAAGCGTCCTCGCTGGTCGAAGACCAGGTCACGGACGTCGTGCCCCTGATCGACGTCTTCGCCAACCGCGGCCAGCGGGTCTATCGCGTGACGCCGGTGGCGAGCGATGTTCCCGAACGCAGTGTGCGCCGGGTCGACCCGGTGGCGGTCGCCGCCGGCGCGACCTGGACGCAGCACTGGCCCCGGCCGGTCCGCCTGCTTTCCCGGCCGGAGCTGATCGACGTGATTGCGCTCATGCCCGACCATCCGCCGGTGTCGATCACCTGGCGCGGCAAGCGCCGGCGCGTCAAGCGGGCCGACGGCCCCGAGCGGATATTTGGGGAATGGTGGACGCGCGACGCGGAATATGAAGCGGTGCGAGACTATTTTGTCGTCGAGGATGAGACCGGCGAGCGCCTGTGGATCTTCCGCAGCGGCGACGGTGTCGATCCGGCCACCGGCTCGCATCGCTGGTTCCTGCACGGAATCTTCGCATGAGCTATGCCGAACTTCAGGTCACCACCCATTTCAGCTTTCTCAGAGGAGCGTCGTCGGCCGACGAGCTGTTTGCGACGGCCAAGGAACTCGGCATCTCGGCGCTCGGCGTGGTCGACCGCAATTCGCTTGCCGGCATTGTCCGGGCACTGGAGGCGTCACGCGAGACGAACGTCCGCCTGGTCGTCGGCTGTCGGCTCGATCTTCAGGACGGGATGTCGATCCTGGTCTATCCAACCGACCGCGCCGCCTATTCCCGGCTGACCCGCCTCCTCACGCTCGGCAAGGCCAGAGGTGGCAAGGCGAACTGCATTCTCCATCTCGATGATGTCGCCCAGTATGCGGAGGGATTGATCGGCGTGCTTGTCCCCGATCTGCCGGACGTTACCTGCGCGGTGCAGCTGCGCAAGATGGCGGAGATCTTCGGCGATCGCGCCTATTTGGCCCTGACATTGCGCCGCCGGCCGCGCGATCAGCTGCGCCTGCACAACCTCTCGAACCTCGCCATCCGCTTCGGCGTCCGCCCTGTGGTGACGAATGACGTGCTGTTTCACGATCCCGAGCGGCGCCAGTTGCAGGATGTCGTCAGCTGCATCCGGACCAACACCACCATCGATGACGTCGGTTTCGAGCGCGAAAGGCACGCCGATCGTTTCTTGAAGCCGCCAGAGGAGATGGAACGCCTCTTTCCGCGCTATCGCGAGGCGCTGGCGCGCACGATGGAGATCGTCGCCCGTTGCAAGTTCTCGCTCGAGGAGCTGACCTATCAGTATCCCGAGGAGGCCATTGTCCCCGGCATGGATGCCCAGGCATCCCTGGAGCACTACGTCTGGAAAAGCGTTCCCGACCGCTACCCGGAGGGACTGCCACCCAAGACGCTGCAGATCGTCCGGCACGAACTCGACCTGATCAAGGCGATGCAATATGCGCCCTACTTCCTCACGGTGTTCTCCATCGTCAGGTTTGCTCGCTCCCAAGGCATCCTCTGCCAGGGGCGCGGCTCCGCCGCCAACTCCGCTGTCTGCTATATTCTCGGCATCACCTCGATCGACCCGGAAACCAATGACCTGCTTTTTGAACGCTTCGTGAGCCGGGAGCGTGATGAGCCTCCGGACATCGACGTCGATTTTGAGCATAGCAGGCGTGAAGAGGTCATCCAGTGGATCTACAAAACCTATGGGCATGACAAGGCGGCGCTATGCGCAACGGTGACCAGGTATCGTGCCAAGGGCGCGATCCGGGATGTTGGCAAGGCGTTGGGCCTCCCGGAGGACGTGATCAAGGCGCTCTCATCCGGCATGTGGTCATGGTCGGAGGAGGTTAGCGATCGCAACGTCCGCGAACTGAATCTCAACCCGGAGGATCGGCGCCTAGTCCTGACGCTGAAGCTCGCGCAGCAACTGATGGGCGCGCCCCGCCACCTCGGCCAGCATCCCGGCGGCTTTGTTTTGACACACGACCGCCTCGACGACCTCGTTCCGATCGAACCTGCGACGATGAAAGATCGGCGGATTGTCGAATGGGACAAGGACGATATCGAAGCGCTCCGGATGATGAAGGTCGACGTGCTGGCGCTCGGCATGCTGACGTGCATGAGCAAGGCCTTCGACCTGATCCGCGAGCACAAGGGCCGCGATCTCGATCTTGCGAAAATCGAGCCGGAGGACGCGAAAACCTACGAGATGATCCGCCGAGCCGACACGCTCGGCACGTTTCAGATCGAGAGCCGCGCACAGATGTCCATGTTGCCGCGCATGAAGCCGCGGACGTTTTATGACTTAGTCATCCAGGTGGCGATCGTCCGGCCGGGGCCAATCCAGGGCGACATGGTCCATCCATACTTGCGCCGGCGCGAGGGCAAGGAGCAGCCGGAATATCCGACGCCGGAGCTGGAAGCCGTGCTGAGCAAGACGCTCGGCGTGCCGCTGTTTCAGGAGTCGGCGATGCGGGTGGCGATGGTCTGCGCCGGATTTACCGGCGGCGAGGCGGACCAGCTCCGGAAAAGCATGGCGACATTCAAGTTTACAGGCGGCGTCTCGCGCTTCAAGGACAAGCTCGTGAACGGAATGATCGACAACGGCTATTCTGCGGAATTCGCGGAGAAGACATTCGGTCAGCTGGAGGGCTTTGGCTCCTATGGTTTTCCTGAGTCACACGCGGCGTCGTTCGCCTTGATCGCCTATGCCAGCAGCTTCATCAAATGCCACTATCCAGATGCCTTTTGTGCGGCCCTGCTCAACTCGCAGCCCATGGGATTTTACGCGCCCGCCCAGATCGTTTCCGATTGCCGCCGGCACGGCGTTGAGGTGCGGCCGGTCTGCATCAACCGTTCGCGTTGGGACTGCACATTGGAGCCGATTGGCGATGGCGAGCGGCACGCCGTCCGTCTCGGGATGCGCATGGTGCGTGGGTTGGCGACCGCCGACGCGGCAAAAATCACGGCCGCCCGCGCAGATCAACCGTTCGACAGCGTTGACGATATGTGGCGCCGCTCTGGCGTGCCGGCGGCTTCGCTTGTGGAACTGGCCGAGGCAGACGCCTTCCTGCCCTCCCTCGGCCATGAACGGCGAGACGCGATCTGGGCAATCAAGGCCTTGCGTGACGAACCACTCCCCCTCTTTGCGGCCGCAGCCGAGCGCGAGGCGCGCACCATTGCCGAACAGCACGAACCTGATGTCGAGCTGCGTCAAGTGACGGAAGGCCATAACGTCATCGAGGATTATAGCCACACGGGACTGACGCTGCGCGAACATCCGCTTTCCTTCCTCCGCCGCGATCTGTCCGAGCGGCGCATCGTCACCTGTCAGGAGGCGATGGCGGCGCGCGACGGCCGATGGCTGATGACCGCCGGCCTGGTGCTGGTCCGGCAAAAGCCGGGCAGCGCCAAGGGGGTCATGTTCATCACCATCGAGGACGAGACCGGCCCGGCCAACGTCGTCGTCTGGCCAAAACTCTTCGAGCGGCGCCGGCGGGTCGTGCTCGGATCCTCCATGATGGCGATCAATGGCCGGATCCAGCGCGAAGGCGAGGTCGTTCATCTCATCGCCCAGCAGCTGTTCGATCTGTCGATCGATCTATCGAGCCTGTCCGAACGCGATACCGAATTCCGGCTTCCGGCCGGGCGCGGCGATGAATTCGCCCATGGCGGCGGACCGGACCCGCGCGATCGCCAAGCGCCGGCCGTGCGCCCACGCGACATGTACACACCCGATCTTCATATCGGCACGCTGAAGGTGAAGGCCCGCAATTTCCATTAGCGTTGCCGCCTTCTCCGGGCCACCCGGCCTATCATCAGCCGGCTCTTTGCTATTCCAACGCCCTCCCTCCCCTATCGAAACCTGCGCGGCCGCGCCAGCAAGGCGGAACTGCAATCGCGGCCGGCTGTTGCACCGTGCTCCGCAGACTGAATCTTAGAATCTCAATCGTGGGGATCAGATTTCTGAGGGGGGTGCCAAGCCAATTGGCATGAGGCCGGCCGCCCGCTTTTTGGGCGGCGCGGTACGCTTTGCGCGCCGTCAGCCATCGCAGCCAGCGCCCGCACACGATCCTGATCGTGTTGGGTCGGTTCCAGAACCCATTGATGCGATTCTCGGACACGCTGATAAGACCCCTCCGCGCTGCCTCCCGGATAGCATAACGCGCCGTCGTGCACCCGACGCCGGCGCGCGCGGCGATTTCGGGCAATGACATGGTCGCTTGCCCACAATCCATCACCGCTCTGGCGATGACCGAGAGCACGGCGAGCTTGCTGACCGTGAAAGCCTGCGCCAGATAGGTCGGAATGATGCAATCCTTGGCGAGAGAGCGCCGGCGAAGCCAGGATGTCCCTCGCTTTTGCAAGGGGATCGCAGGCCGGCAATGACGAACACACGCCGCCGTCCGTGCCACGCGCATTCTCTCGGCGACCGACTTGCGCTGGTGGTCTATGACCGGCGCCAGGTATGCCATCTCCTCGTCGGCGATCAGTCCTTCGCCGTTCAGTATCCAGGCTGCTTTCGCGCATTCGTCAACTTGTTGATTCGTCCCCGCTGCGAGCAGGCGCGACAATAGGTTCGGCCCATAGGCCGTCCGGATCGTGGCAAGCATGATCTCTCCTCATTCCTTGATGATCAGGAAGAGATCGGACCGCAAGACACACGTTCCCGTGGCAAGAATTAGCTTGCAGCGGCGGCGTCGATATGCGAAAAAATCAGTGTCTATAAGACTTTTGCGCACATCATCGTGTGTCACTCGACCCGTCTCTCCGAGGCGGGTTTTATTTTGTCTACGGCATAGGACCTCCATGGCTCGTTCGCTGGCGGAGCGAGTCACAAGAGTAATTATATTTTACACTTTCAACAAACAGAAAGCTGGCCTGCCGCGAAAACGCCGCTTTTCACTCGTGTAGGGGTTGCGCGAAGAATGAGCTTGGCGGAATCAGCGCCGCCCGCTCTGCCATGACCTTATCGAACACCCCTCCGCCAACCCCGCGCAAAGGGATAGAGCTGAGTGCTCGCCCTTGACGCTGTGAATGCAACGATGGGGAAGGAAAGGAGCCGCATATGGCCATTGAGAGTGCCGCCGAACTTGTGCAGGTCCTCGCAGAGGAACTTCAACGTCGAGGCATAAAGCTTCACGAATTCGCGGAATCGACGGGCATAGCGGAGGAACGCCTTGAATTCCTCTTGGCTGGAGATTGGCACAAGCTGACGCTGCGGGAGATCGCGACGATCACCGAATGCCTTGACGTCGACTTTTCGGGCCTCTGGTCATTGCTCGCCCAGGAGCGCGGAGACGGGATGGGTAAATCGTCCCGCCCATAGGCCGCTTCCATTTTCCCGCGCGGTCGTCTCGGCGACCGCATAGGCTGCTGAAACCGGAGCACCCGACGGGAACGTCGCCGCGAACGCAGCGCCCGACGAAATCAGGGCGGTCCCGACATCGACCGTGGCGCTGCCAACCTGAGCGGCGCAGACGACAAAGGTCGCCTCGTCCTTCGCCATGCCGACCGGCTGGCAGCCAATCGATCCCGTGGAAAACAGCGCCGCGAGCGATCCAATCGACTGCAATCCGCAATCGGCTTCGGCCCCGTCGGGAGCGCGATAGATGGTATTGCGGAGGCATGCCTGCACGCCGAACAGCCTGTATTTCGTGCCTTCATACTCCCAGGTGTCGCCGGTCTCGAAGCTCACCGCCGATGGAAAGGAGATGGTTTTCTCCTGCGCCGATGCTGCGCCGGCGACCAGCAACGCAGTGACGATCGAAAGCTCAATCCGCATTCTGGAACCCCATGGATCGTGAGAGAGATTGCGAGGCCTCAAGATCTGGACGACGGGAGCGACCGTCCGGCGTTCGTCCGATATTGGTCAGACCGAGAAACACCATGCTGTCGTCGTCGTTCACTGTTCGGAACGGCTCGCCATTTCCCCCAACGAGGACGAAGCACGACGCCGGCATGGCCTCGCCGTCGGCAGACGTCAGGGCCAAGGTCTTGCACAGGATGACGCTGCCCCGCCTGTTGTAGACCGCCTCGGCATAGTCTCGCGCCGCGTCGTCGCAGCCCCATGTCTGGACACTGTTGTAGACGACCTTTTCCGTTGGACAGGCGGTGAGGCCGCGTAAGCTGATGCGCCGGCCCGCGATCGTCCGCCCGGTCGGGCCGTCGATCCCTATGGCCCCTTCAAGCCTTTCCGTCGACCGCGCCACAAGCTTCCCTTCAGCATCGAAACGCTCCAACACGAAGACCTTGGCACCCTGTTCCGCGAACTGGCGAAGGTAGTCGGCGGAGGGCTCCGCATAGGGATCCGCGCCCTCCGTGTTGGCGACCGCTGCACCTCCAATGAGGAGCGAGACGACGAATGTGGTAACCTTGAGTTGTTTGTGCATAGCAGAAAAAGCCATTTGTGAATTGACACGGGAATCCCTAGCGAATTAATTATAGTTTATTCATACCTGCGGCAACCCGGACGAAAAATTTGAAAACCACCCTCCTCTTCCTCCTCCTCACCACCTCGGCAATTGCCGCGCAAGCCTGCGAACCGGTCGACGCGGATCGCGTTCTGGAGCTGGTGCGGACCATCGCCACGGACGAAGAGCTAGACCCCGATCTGGCGCTCGCTGTGGTTGACGTCGAGAGCGCCGGCGGCAGGCATCAGGTCTCCGACGCGGGCGCCCTCGGCATCATGCAGCTGATGCCGGAGACGGCTTCTGACTATGGCGTGACCGACCGTTGCGACCCGGAGACGAATATCCGGGCCGGCGTCCGCTACCTGAAAAAGCTCTATGGCGAGTTCGACGACCCGCTGCTGATGCTCGCTGCCTACAATGCAGGCCCGGAGCGGGTTTACCAAAAGGGTGGCATCCCCGAATTCAACGAGACCACGCTCTACATCGCGAAGGTCATGAACCGCTGGACGCTGAACGCCAAAGCGTCGGCGGCCGAAGAAAAGCGCGGAGGAACCCGCTTCCCCCGGAAAGAGACAGTCGCCCTCGCGCCATCCCCCTGGCGCGACCAGCACGTCTGGACCGCCGAATAGGTTCCGAACCCCAAGACGACTTTCAATCTCCAAGACACGAAGGACATCCGAATGAGCATTTTCCCGATCACGCCGCGCCCGCGCGCGATCCTGTCGCTGGCGCTGCTGGCCACCTCCATCGCGCTCGTCCCGGAATTCGCCTATGCGCAGTCGGCGGCTCCGGTCGAAGGCATCCTCGAATGGTTCACCGGCGTGCTGCAGGGCAGCGTCGCCCGCTCGCTTGCCATCATCGCCGTCTGCTTCCTCGGCTTCCTGTTCCTGACCGGCCGCATGGCCTGGCAGGGCGCGATCTCCATCGTGATCGGCATCGCGATCATCTTCGGCGCCGCCGAATTGGTCGACGCCATGAAGGCGGCCGGGGGTGTCTGACATGCGTGACGACGCTCCCGATGTCGAGCCGCTCATCCAGCCATTGACCCGGCCGCCGATGTATTTCGGAGTCGACATCATCGTGTTCGTGGTGAACGGCATTTTCGGGATCGTCGTCTTCATCGCATCGTCGAACTTCCTGGCGCCGCTGGTCGTGCTGCCGGTGCATTTCATCGCCCTCTACCTGTGCCAGCGGGACATCCACATCGTCCGGGTGGTGCAGGTGTTCCTGTCGATGCGCAGGGCGATCCGCAACGGGCGTTTCTGGAAAGCGGGGAGCTACGCGCCATGAACATCGTCAATCATGACCTGAAGTTCGGGCGTGAACGCGCCCGCGATCTGGGGATCGGCACCCATGTCCCCTACCTCCGGCACGTCGACGAGGAGACGATCGTCACAAAGTCCGGCCTCCTGCTGCAGGTGATCCGGCTCTCGGGCCTGCCCTACCAGACCATGGACCAGGCCGAGATCAACGCGCGTCTCGCCAACCGAAACATGACGGTTCGCTCGCTCGGATCGTCGCGCTTCGCCCTCTACGCCACCATCATCCGCCGCAAGATCGTGCCTGAGATCGACGGCGACTTCGACAATCCCTTCGCCGACGAGCTGAACGCCCGCTACATGGACGGGCTGAGGGACCGGACGATGTTCGTCAACGAGCTGTACCTGACGGTCATCCGGCGCCCCATGACCGGCCGCGCCGGCAAGGTCGACCGCATGTTCGACGTCTTCCGGATGGCGGACAATGAGGTCGAAGCCAGGGGTGAGGCGCTGCGCGACCTGAAGGACATGGTCTCGGGGATCGTCGGCGATTTTCGGTCTTATCGCCCGGAGATCCTCTCCTGCGTGACCCGCGACGGTGGTCTCTATTCCGAGCCGGCCGAATTCTTCGCCAAGATCCTCGCCGCCGGCGACGAGCGCACCATGCCCCTGCCACGCATGTCGCTGGCCGACTATGTCGGAACCGGTCGCATCTTGTTCGGCCGTAAGGCGACGGAGATCTGGTCGTCCGATGGCGCGACGTCGAAGGTCGCGGCCATGGTGTCGATCAAGGAATATCCGCCGATGACGACACCCGGCCAGCTCGACGGGCTGCTGCGCCTGCCCTACGAAATCATCGTCACTCACTCCTTCGCGCCGGAAGACCGGACCACCGTCACGGAAGCGATTGCGACGATCAGCCGGCAGATTTCGAATTCCGACGATGGCGGCACGGCTGTCGAGGACGATATCGAGGCGGCGCGCGACCGGCTGGCTTCGGGTGAGGTCGTCTTCGGCAAGCACCATATGACCGTCGCCGTTCTCGAGCGCGACCTGTCCCGGCTGAACCGCGCCGTCGCCGACGTCACCGCCGAGCTGGCGCGCATGGGCGTGGTCGCCGTTCGGGAAGACCTCAATCAGGAGGCAGCGTGGTGGGCACAGCTGCCGACCAACTTCTCCTACATCGCCCGGCAGGGCCTGATCTCGTCCGTCAATTTCGCCGGGCTGTTCTCCGCGCACAATTTCCCGTCCGGGCAAACGCATAAGGTCCATTGGGGACTGCCGATCTCGCTCCTGGAGACCACCAGCCAGACCGCCTACTTCTTCAATTTCCATGAAGCGGATGTCGGCAACTTCACGGTCATCGGTCCGACCGGTTCAGGCAAGACGGTGGCGCTGTCCTTCCTGCTCGCGCAGGGGATGCGCGTCGAGCCGCGGCCGCGCTGCGTCTTCATCGACAAGGATCGTGGCGGTGAGATCTTCGTGCGCGCCATGGGCGGGCGCTATGAGCGGCTGTCCCCAGGCGAGCCGACCGGCTTCGCGCCGCTGCAGCTTGAAGACACGCCGGCCAACCGGAGTTTTGGCAAGACTCTGGTTTCATACCTCGTCACGCCCTCGGACCGGGTGCTCAATGCCGAGGAGATGGCGGTTATCTCCGATGCGGTCGACAGCATCTACACCGATTTCGAGCGGCCGCAGCGCCGTCTCGACATGCTCGCCGAGGCCATGCGCGGCCGCATGCGAGCCGGTATTGGCGATCTCGCCGACCGGCTGAAGGAATGGACGACGGGCGACAAAGGCTGGCTGTTCAACAACCCGACCGACAAGCTGGATTTTGTCGGCTCGGTGATCGGCTTCGACATGACGGAGATCCTCTCCGACAAGCGCACGCGCTCGGCGGCACTGCTTTATATGTTCCATCGTATCCAAGAGATCCTCGACGGCCGCCCTTCGCTGATCTTCCTCGATGAGGGCTGGCGCCTGCTTGATGACGACGTCTTCTCCGGTTTCATCAAGGACTGGCTCAAAACCATCCGCAAGATGAACGGCATCGTCGGCTTCGGCACACAGTCGGCGGCCGATGTGGTGCGCTCCGACCTGCGCAACACGATCATCGAACAGACGATGACCAACATCTTCTTCCCGAATGCGTCGGCCGACGAGGAGAGCTACCGCAAGGCGTTCGGCCTTTCGGAAAAGGAATTCCGCTTCGTGAAGCAGGCGGACAAGGCGAGCCGCACTTTCCTCATCAAGCACGCCCAGGACTCGGTGATCGCACGGCTCGATCTGTCGGCGATGCCCGACCTCGTGAAGGTCTTGTCCGGGCGACCGGAGACGGTGCGCGAGTGTCAGGCGCTACGCGAAACCTACGGCGACGAGCCGGCCGCCTGGCTCCCGCATTTTTGTGGCTGGACGAACCCGGAGGCGACCGATGCGTAGAACGATCCTTCTCCTGCTCTCCGCAACGCTGATGACTGCGCCCGCGCCCTCCGCCCTCGCGGATATTCCGGTCATCGACGACGATGTGCAGGAAAAGCGTGCCGAGGACGAGGGGCATTCCAAAAAGGATAAGGAAACACAAGGTCAGCAGCTCGAAGGGCAGGAGATCACCAACTGCAACATTTCCCAGAAGGAAAAGAACCGGCGGCTCTACCGGTCGCCGGCGCAGGCGGTGAAAGAAGATGCCAAGAACGTCGAGCTGATCAAGCACTATGCCGAAAAGTACAATGTGCCCGTCGGACTTGCGCTTTCGGTTGCACATGCGGAGTCGGGGATTTCCACCTGCTCAGGCTCGCCGACCGGGGTGAAGGGCGTGATGCAGCTGACGAAGCGCACCGGCAAAGGCATGGGCTTCGACCGCGACATCAACGAGGAGAATATCGAGGGCGGCGTCAAATATCTCGGCATGGGCGTCAACAAATGCGGCAGCACCGATTATGCCTGCCTTGCCTCCTGGTACAATGGCTCGACGGCGGCCGAGCAGAAAAACTGGGCCGGCAAGGTCGGCCGGAACCACACCTGGTTCAACGCCTATGCCGGCGGCTCGAACATCGACGACATCTCCTCGCCGTCGTTCGAATCCTACGTCGATTACGGCTCGGGCGGTACGCGCGGCTCGAACCGCGCGGCGGCCGGCACGGTCGACCGGGCCGTTTCGGGCATCGACGCGAGCACGGCGCGCGTCCAGGAGGCCGGCCGCCGCATCGATGCGCTGTCGGCGTCGGTCGGCGCGTCGGAAATCTATCAGGATGCCTGGGACGACAACACGCAGGCTCGCGCCGTCAATGCCGAGCTTCTCAACAACCTGATCACCGCTCGCAATCTCTTCAACGAGCTGCTGCAGGCGCGCATGCAGATGCGACTCTCGAAGACCTCTGAGACGGCGAAGACCCTGAAGTCGGATTCGAAGGTCAATCCCTATAGCTGCGATCCGGTGATCCTCGAAGAGATGAAGGTGCCGCGCGAGGACTGGCCGCACTGCGCCGTGGTCGCCGCAGCCGACGCCGATACCGAAATCCTGTCATCCGGCGGCACTGACCGCTCGATCGGCAACAATCTTCTGTCCATCCAAAACGCCGCCAACGCGGCCGATTAAGGGGGTTCCCATGCACAAGCTGCTTATCGTCTCCGCCGCCCTTGTCTTCTCGACGCCCGCGCTCGCCGACATTCCGGTGATCGACAACACCAATCTCGCCATCGCCAAGAAGAATGCCGAAAACACCGGCGAGATCATGAAGACCAACACCAACATCCTGGAAAAGACCAAGGAGATCCTCGGCGCGCTCTCCGGGAGCCGCGACGGCTCGATGGGCATTTCCTCGACGGGGCTCGGCGGCAATATGTCGGTCTCGGCCGCGCCGTCCTTCTCGTCGATCATGAATGGCGGCACGCTGTCGTTCGGCGGGCTTGGCTCCGATGCCCAGAATATCGCGGCGACGCTGATCAACGGCCTGCAGCTGGTAAAACAGGTGAAGGCGATCGTCGAAGGTGAGGACGCCGGCGCGATGAACAATGCCTTCTCCGGCGCCGTCAGCACGGTCGCCCTGCTCTCGGCACTGACGCAGCAGGCGACGAAGGGCGTGACGCAACGCGAGCAATCGCTTCAGTCGGCCACCGGCCAGATCGGCTCGGCCGAAGACGTCAAGGGCTCGGTCGACGCCAACACCCGCATGCAGCTTGAGACGGCGCGCACCATCAACGAGCTGATCGGCGTCTCGAACGGCGCGGTCTCGGCGCTCAACACCGAGATGCAGATGCGGCTTACCCAGCAGTCGGAAACGGCCAAGATGCTGCAATACAAAGACGTCAACCCGTTCAAGTGAGGCCGTATGCGATTGTTCGTTGCGATGATGGTGGCTGGTCTCGCCCTGCTTGCCGGTTGCCAGACGAAGGGGGAGAAAAAAGCCCCCTGCCCGCCGATCTCGGGATACGTCGAGGCCGAAGACCTGTGCGGTCCGGCCATGCCGGTCAATGACGCCTTCACGCCTGTCCTAAAGGAATAAGCTGATGGCGGCGACCACGATCATCTCGGACATTTTTGCCAAGCTGGACACCATCGGCGAGACGTTCATCCGGAACGCCTACGAGGGTCTTGCGCTGCAGGTGAACGTCCTGTTCGGGTCGATGCTGACGCTCTACGTGATCTGGTGGGGTTATATGATCCTTGCCGGCCGCGACGGCTTTTCCGTGCCGGAGGCGGCCTGGCGGCTCGGCCGCGCATTCTTCATCTACTACATGGCGACGAATTGGGCGGCGTTTTCGGCCACGCTCTATAAGCTGGTCCAGTTCGTGCCCAACCTGATCTCCGACACGATCATCGAGTCGATCGCCGGCTCGGGCGGCATTCTCGACGGCGGGACCGACGACACCACCGGCGTCGTGAAGATCCTCGACGCCGTGTTCGAAACTGCGGGCAAGGTCTATGAGCAGGTCGCCACCGGCACGTTTGAATATGTCGGGGCTCTCATCGGCGCCGTGGTGTTCGTCGTCGCGATGATCTTCATCGCCGTCGCGGCGGCTGCGATCCTAGCCGCCAAGCTGATGCTGTTCATCACGCTGGCGCTGGCGCCTGTGTTCATCATCCTGGCGCTCTATCGCTGGACCTTCCGCTTCACCGACGGCTGGCTGCTGCTGATGGTGAACCTGATGGTGACGCAGACCTTGATGATGGCCTTCCTCGCGTTTTTGTACCAGCTCATCGAGTTGGCGATCAACACGGCCAACAACACGGCGACCGAAAGCAAGCTCGCCTACGTCGCGCCGTTCGTGATCGTCTGCCTGCTCGGTATCGTCGTCTTCCGCTTCATCCCATCCTTTGCCGCATCGATCGTCGGAGGAAGCGTGCTAGGTCAAGGCGATTCCGCCTTCATCGGCGGGCGTCGATCCGTCACCTATGCTGAACGGCAGGTCGGGGGACGCGCTCGAATCTTGCGCTCTGGCCTTGGCCGTCGCCGCACGTCCGCAGACGTACAGGCGGCGCGCACTCGCGCAATCCAGCGCGAAACTGAAAAGAACGGGCAACTTTAGGGTAGTCTCTCATGCTTGTTCTTGATAATTATAGTTTATTCGAAGGAGAAAAGCCGTGGACCACCCTTGGCAAGATGATCGTAGGCACTTTGCCGCCATGGACGCGCAAAACCGCCTCAACGAAGAGATGGCGGAGAGTGATCGTGCCGAAGCTAAGAAGGGCGGCGGTTTCGGCTATCTGCTTTTCATCGGAGCCGTCATCTTTTTCAAACCTTTCGTCGAATATTGCATCGATCTTTACAACACGCTGGCCGGATACGCTCATAACCTCGCCACCGCTTTCGGATTTTGATCGAGGAGGGCTTGTGATGAGAAACATCGCCTCGACGCTGTTTGCGCTCGGCTTGCTGCTTACCGGCGCAGCTTTGTCGCAATCACCTAGCTCCATCCTGCCCGTGCAGGTCGGCGCTTATGCCCCTGCGGAAGGTGGCTGCGATGCCGCGGCGGCGGCATTCATCTACGTGGAAGACAATGCGATCGGCGCCAACAAAACCGCCGGCAAGGTCTTGTCCGTCAAACGGGATGGCGGCTCCTATGTTCTCGACGTCCTCTGGATCGAGGCCGGCTCCGATGAATCGGACGGGGACCGTGACACCGTCCGAATCGAGGTGAAGGACGATCGCTCCTTCTATTTCTCCAACACGGCGTCGAAGAAGACGCTGATGCAGTGGTGCAGCTAGGTCTTCGGACGGCCGCACCACGGAGCTGATCGCTCCAGCAATCCACGCAACCCAGCCCTCGCCCCAGCACCGATTTGGTCGGTAGAGGTGATCGCTCGGCCTGATGAATAAACTATATTTTATTCCGTCGTGATTGGCGGTTTATCGGAAGCCCAAATGAGCAACGCAGAGCCCGCCGCGAATATGCCTGAAACCCCTCCGGTCGATCTCTCCTCCTACTGGAAAGCCGGTGCTTCCTGGGAGGCGGAGCTTTATCGAAAGGAGCGCCGCTCCCGGAAAATCGCCTGGACCGTGGCAACGGTCGCCGGCATCTCGACACTGCTGAACCTCTCCGCCCTGAACCTCCTCGTTCCGCTGAAGCAGTTCGAGGCCGTGGTCGTGGTCGCCGACAAGACCACCGGCTTTGTCGAAGTCGCACGCTCGCTCAACGAGAGCAAGCTTTCCGAGAACGACGCAATCAAGACGGCGAACATCGTGCGCTATATCCGGGCGCGTGAGACCTATGATCCTCGTGCGCTAAAGGACAATTACGATCTCGCGCAGCTCTATTCGACCGGACCGGCCGCGGCGGACCTCCGTCACGAGTTCGAGCCTTCGAACCCGCAATCGAAGGACAAGGCGCTCGGCCGCAACACCCGCATCGCCGTGACCATCAAGTCGGTGTCATTCCTCAACGCCTCGACTGCGACCGTCCGTTTCTCGACCGAGACGCGGCGCGACAACAGCCTTCGCCGTGAGCATTGGGTTTCCGTTGTCCGCTTCCGCTACACGACGGCGCCGATGAAAAATGAATATCGCTTCGACAATCCCCTTGGCTTCCAGGTTGTCGAATACAGGCGCGACCAGGAGTCTCTGCCCGAAGTGCTGCCGGCAGACAAGGCGGCGCGATGATGCGGACATCTCTCATCACCCTCGCCACCCTGGCGCTGCTTACCGCGGCGAACGCTTCCGCAGCTGCCGATCCGCGCATCCGCTACATCACCTTCAACAACAACGCCGTTGTGACCGTGCCCGCCGGCCTCGGCGTCTCGACGATGATCCAGCTTGGCAGCTCCGAGGTGATCGAGACGATCTCGGCGGGGGACACGGCCAGCTGGTCGATTGTGCCGAAGAAGGGCTCCGGCATCCTGTTCGTGAAGCCGCTGCGTGAAAACGCCGAGACCAACGTCAACATCGTCACCAACCAGCGCGTCTATGCCCTGCTTCTTAAAGGCTCGGCCGCGGCCGACCTGCGCGCGGCATTCCAGGTGCGGTTCAAATATCCGGACGAAGATGTGAACGCCCGGCTGCTGGCCGCCGCGCAGGAGAGCGCCAAGGATCCGCTCCTCAAGGATCTCGATCCAAGCCGCCTGAACTACGATTATGTGTTCAAGGGCGACACGAGCCTGAAGCCGCGCGTCGCCTTTGACGACGGCACGCACATGTATCTGGAGTTTCCCGACGAAATCCCCGCCATTTTCGTCGTTGAAGGCAAGCGACAGGAATCCCTCGTCAATCTGCGAACCCAGGGCAAATACGTGGTGGTCGACAAGATCGCCGGGCAGTTCACCCTTCGCGCCGGCGACAAATGGCTCTGCCTCTATAACCGGCAGGCCAATCGCCGGTCCTTCGACCTCATCGAGGACGCTTACGGGCCGAAGAGCCTGGATCGCAAGGAGACCCGCCAGCGATGAGCAAGATCGACTTTGACCATCTCGACGGACAGAGCAGCGTTGCGAGCGACCGCAACGGCCGCCTCGGCAAGCTCGCCCTCCCCCTGCTGCTTCTCGTCGGCGCCGGCGTCCTCGCCTATGTCAATTGGCCGACCGGCCCCCAAACCTCCAATCTGACTGAGGGCACCGGTGAGACCTTCGAAACATCAAACTCCAGCATCCGCAATTTTCCCGAGGAGCCGGTGAAGCAGGCGGCCGACCCCAACCTCGTGCAGCTTCCTTCGGCCGAGAAGAAGCCGGTGGAATCTGCTGATGTCGACGTCACCGTCAGCCAGGGCGACGATCTCGAAAAGCTGCGGCAGATCGAGGAGGCCCGTCGCCGTGCCGAGGAAGAGCGGCTTCGCATGGAAGAAGCGCGTCGGCGTGCCGAGGAGGAAGCCCGCCTTGCCGAGCTTGAGGCCAAACGGCGGGAAGACGAGGAGAAGGCGCGCTGGGAGCGGCTGCGCTCGGATCAGATCATCGTCGACGGCTCCGGCCGCGAAAGCCTGGCAGCCGGCGACCAGTCGGTGACGATCGCCGATGACGGCCAGCTCGTCGCTGTCCCTGGCGCGGAGAGCGATGCCAACAAGGCGTTTCTCGCACAATCGGAAAAGCAGACCGCCGGCATCGTCAGGGCCACCCGCTTCGATCGGACGGATGCGCTCGTCGCCCAAGGCACGATGATCCGGGGTTTCCTTGAGACGGCCATCAACACCGACCTGCCGGGCATGGTGCGTGCCGTCGTGCGCGAGGATGTGCGCTCGCTCGACGGCGGACGCATTCTGATCCCAAAGGGCTCCCGCCTGGTCGGCGAATACAAATCCGGCTTGGCACGCGGCCAGAAGAGAATTTTCATCGTCTGGTCTCGCGTCATCCGCTCGGACGGCGTTTCGGTCGAGATCGCCTCCCCCGGCGCAGACCCCCTTGGCCGCGCAGGGCTCACAGGCGAAATCGACACGCATTTCTGGGAGCGGTTCGGCTCCGCAATCATGTTGTCGGTCATCGGTGGCGCTGCGGAATATGTCTCTGCGCTTGGCGACACCGCGACGGAAAGCGCCCGCTCGATCTCGACGGTCGACCCGCTCACCGGCGCGGTCACGACAATCACGACCGAGCCGAGCCGCACGGCGGCCGAAGCGCGCTCGATCGCCGCCGAGAAGTCATCGGCCATCCTCCAGGACATCGCCAACGAGTCTTTCAAGGAAAGCTCGAAGATCCCCCCGACGATCTATGTCGCCCAGGGCGAGTCGATCATCGTCTATCTGCGCCGCGATTTGGATTTCTCCGCGTTCTATGCCGATCCGGTCAGGCAGGAGATGATGCGCTTGAAGCGTGGCGGGCAAATCCGCCGCGATATCGATCCGACGCCCTACTACCCTGCCGCACCGGTCTACAAATGAGGCAGTTCCCTTTCCTCGACAAAGCGCTGGAGCGTCTGAAGCCGTTTCTTTCGGATGAGCGCGTCTCCGAAATTTCCGTCAATCGTCCCGGCGAGCTGTTCATCGAGCGACTCGGCGTCGGCGGAATGGAGCGTATTAACGATGCCCAATTTTCCGCCGAATGGATACGGACGCTGAGCGAGCGCGTCGCCGGCTCCACCAACCAGGTCGTCAATGAAGAGCATCCTATCCTGTCAGCATCGCTCCCGACCGGGGAACGTTTCCAGTGCGTGCTGCCGCCGGCTGCCCCTCACGGCGGGGCAATCTCCATCCGCAAGCAGGTCATCCATGACATCGGATTGGAGGTTTACAGGAACCGCGGCGCATTCGAAGACACCAAGATCGGCCGGCAGTTGACGCTTTCGGCGGCTGAAGAAGAGCTTGCGGCAATGATGCAGGGTGACGTCGACGCCATGCTGTTTCTTCGGACGGCCGTGCGCTCGCGGGTTTCGATTGCCGTCTCTGGCGGTACGTCGACCGGGAAGACCACGTTTCTCAACGCCTTGCTGAAAGAGGTGCCGGAAGAGGAGCGCATCGTCACCATCGAGGACACGCGGGAACTGAAGCCGGTCACCCCGAATACTGTCGCGCTGCTCGCCTCGAAGGGCGACCAGGGCCGCTCAAAGGTGACGCCGCAGGAGCTGCTGGAAGCCTCGCTGCGCATGCGTCCAGACCGATTGATGCTCGGCGAGCTGCGCGGAGCCGAAGCGTTCTCGTTCCTTCAGGCCATCAATACTGGCCATCCCGGTTCGCTTACCACCGTCCACGCCAATTCGGCACGCTCGGCCTATGACCGCCTGGCGCTCATGGTCATGCAGAGCGGCGTTGCGCTCGAGAAGCAGGAGATCATCGACTACCTGAAGGAGGTCATTCCCGTCGTGGTGCAGCTCGCACGCATGCCGGATGGCCGCCGCGTCGTGTCTGAAATCGTGTTCACCAAGGGGGACAGGCTTTGAACCCCGTGATCTTCCTGTTCGGTCTGGTGATCGCCGCGGCCGCGGCTGCTTTCGTTACCTCTCTCGCCTATGCCGGCCTCTACTATGCCTTCGACAACTCGACCTGGATGTTCCAGGCCCTCCAGGATGATATGCTGGCATCCTATCGGGCGGCGCGGCTCGATCTCGCCGCCGGCGACTGGCATCGGCCGGCGATGGCGGCCACCGCTGGCCTGGTCGCCGGCGTCGCGGTTCTTGTCGCCGCTATGACAGGCAAGAAGAAATCGACGGATGCCCGCTTCCTCAACCCGCTGGAGGCGCGCGGCCTTGGCCTCACCCGGACCGGCGGGGTATTCGTCGGCCGGATCGGCGGTAGCCTGATCAAGGTTCCGGGTGGCTTCACGCAGCGCGGGTCTGGCCGGCGGCGGTTCATGAAACCCATCCTGTTCGGTGGGAAGAAACTCTGGATCGACGGCGACGACGTCGGTGGCTTCGTGATCGGCCCGCCCCGCTCCGGTAAGGGCGCGTCGCTGATCGTCCCGAACTGCCTCCTCTGGCCCGATAGCATCGTCGTGCTCGACATGCGCGGCGAGACCTACGAGGCGACGGCCGGCTATCGCTCGAAATTCTCCCGCGTGCTGCGCTTCTCGCCGGCCGACGAAAACGGCGATACCGAATGCTATAATCCGCTGGATTTCGTGGCCATCGATCCCGACCAGCGCGACATCGACATCAATTCGATTGCGACGGCGCTGCTACCGACGCCGAAGGGGGATGCCTACTGGATCTCCGACGCCCGCGCGCTCTTCGCCGGCGTCACATCATGGGTACTGGAAAACCCTGATATTCTGGACAAGGACAAGAACCTCGGCACGGTGCTCAATGTGGTCGAAGGTGGCGACCAGCCGCTCCGCGAATGGCTGGAAGAGGTCGCCAATCCAGAGCTTCGCGCCACCTGGATCAGCTCCTTCACCTATACGACACTCGCCCGTTTCGCCGTCATGGCCGGTAAGCAGTTCGATGGCGTCTATGGGTCGCTGGCCGCAGCGGTGCGGCCGTTCAAGAACAATCGAATCCTACGCGCGACGGCGCGATCGACCTTCGACATCCGGGCAATGCGACGCGACAATATGAGTCTCTATCTGGATTTCCGCATTCAGCAGATCGCTTCGATCGGGCCGATCTTCAATGTGCTCATGGTCCAGTTCATGGATTACATGTCGCGCAACATGATGCAGCGTGGCGAGCGGCGCGTGCTTGTGCTGCTTGATGAATTCCAGAACCTCGGCAAGCTGGAAAATGCCCTCACCGTCGCCACCGTCCTCGGTGGCTACGGCATTCCATGCTGGTTCTTCGTCCAATCCCTGCGCTCGATCGACAATGTCTATACCCGCGAGGGCCGACAGACGCTGGTGAATTCGGCTCGCGCACAAATCTTCCTTGGCGCCCAAGATCCGGAGGACCAGCGCTATGTCTCGCAACTGCTCGGCGAGCGGAAGGAAGTAGCTGTCGACAAGGCGGTTTCGACCGGTGTGACCCTGTTCGACCGCAAGGGAGCCACAATGTCGCATAAGACCACGATGCGACCGCTTATGCGGCCGGACGAACTCGGCGCAATGAACGAAACCCGCTGCATCATCAAGCTGCGAAACCAGCATCCAATTTTTGGCCTTCGCAACGCGTACTATGCCGACAGCGAGTTGATAAAGCGCTCATGGCTTCCGGTGCGCGCGTCATCGACTATGAACAGCGTGAAGCAAGCTGAGGCTATCAAGTTTGAGCGACCAGAACACGAGCCCTCAGACACGCGCGACACACCGGCCACGTCGGTACCTGGAGCGACGTTTGCTGCGAGTAGTGCGGTATTCATTCATCAACCAGTGAACCTGACGCGCGCCGCGAAACATAGATGTCTGCCTGATGTATATAACCACGTCCTGCAACCTAACGAAACCAGTAACCCATCCTCGACGGGCAGCCTTCCAGATTTTCAATCGGCATTAAACGCAAGCGCACACCGGCAAGCACGAGCTGATCAATCCATCGGAAAGATCCTGACCCTATTGCAAACCTCCCCTGAAAAGAAGCAGGTTGTGGGCAAGATGCGAGAAGACATCGCATCCGCCCTTGCCGATGATTGAACGTGTCGCCGGCCGGCTTCGTTAAGCACTCCGACGGCATGTCAGATTGGCGGTAGCAGCACGCGGCAGGTTCAAGTGCCTTGCTGCAGCTTTGGATATCGTTGCGTTGCCGACTATGCGTCGATATCACCCCGGCATCGATGCAAATCGCCTTGCAGGCCTTACCCAAGCGCGCTAAGGTCTCCCGTAGACATCGCCAGGGACGGCATACGTTCGACTTTGCAAGAACGACAAATGCAGCAACGTCCGGCACCCACCCCAAGACTAGCCATCGTCGGACGCGTTGGAGAGCGATGTGTCACGCGATGCGAACGAGCATGATCCGGCCCATACCGAAATGACGGAACGTTTCGACGCGAACGCAGAAGCGTCCACCCTCGGAATAGAGGCCAGGGCTATTTTCGGGGAGAATGCGCTTATGGCGGTCGCTTACTGCGGCCTTGACGCATGGCTTGAAGGCAACGAACAAGAGAGCGAACTTTGGGGCCGTGTGCTGAACCGTTTAATGACGTGACGGCCCCTTTGATGCGTCGCATGGCAGTTGAAGCGCATATCCGGCGCCCCTGACGGTTCTTATCAAGTCGGGACCGAGACGCTTTAGGGTTCGGCGAATAAGGCCGAGATGGATATCGACCGTCCTCAACTCCACTTCGGAATCTTCCGGCCAACAATGCATGATCAATTCCTCTCGCGTGCACACCTGCGCCGGGCGCTCGAGCATGTGGCGCAAGATTTTAAACTGCAGCGCCGTGAGTGCAACGTGCTGCCCCGAGCGCGAAACCTGCAGGCGCGAGATATCCATTTCGAGATCGGCGAAGCAGAGGATCGGATCCACTCGCGACACCTCGTCCCGGAGGCCGCGCCCGTAGCGGAGCTGCCTCAGAAAGCGTACCAGCTTCGATGGGTTGAAGGGACTGTTGAGCACAAGGTCCTTGGCGCTCAGGTTATCCCCGAATGTCTGAGCGTCCCTAGACAAGACAAGGAATGCTGCCTCGGGGAACGAACGGCGCAGCTGTGCGAAGCCGGATTCGCGGGATATAGCGGCGGCATCGACGACAACAGCGACATAGTCGGCCGCTCCCTTCTCTATGCCGCCCTCGTTTTCCGACGCGAGCACGACCTCGAACCCTTCGACCGCAAAGAGATGTCGGACAAATAGGAAGAGTTGGGCATCCGCGAATTGCGCAAGAACCTTTTGTGCCATGTTCCCCCACGATTAAAGTGGCGCGAATTCGCCTCCGTTTACGTCGATGATCGCGCCGTTGATAAAGCCTGCGTCTTTCGAGAGGAGGAAGCGTATGAGCGCAGCAATGTCGGCGGCGGTTCCAAGCCGCGCGACTGGAATCCGGGCCAGTGCCTCAATATTCGCAGGGCTGCATGGGTCCCCTGCCATGTCCGTCGCAATACGGCCGGGTGCAACAACATTCACGGTGATCGATGTTCCGTGACATGCCGCAATCATCGATCGGGCGACGCCCGCCATTGCCGCCTTCGATGCCACATATGGCGCACCCGCGATCCGGGGGATCGTTCTACCGGCAACCGATCCGATCAGAACGACGCGCCCACGGCCCCGCGGCTTCATCCGTTTCAGGGCCGCCTGGCAACACCAGACGGCACCTGTCAGATTGACGCTTAGAACATCCTGCCATTGCGCCGTGTCGACATCTTCAAACGGAACAGCGCCGTTAGTTCCCTTCGGCGAAATCCCCGCATTGCACACGAGACCATCAATGACCTGCCATCGATCCTGAACCGTCGAGAAAAACCTGTCCACGGCCTCTTGCGATCTAACGTCAACGCAGTCGGCAAGGATGTTAGAGGGCGGATGACTGGCTCTCAGTTCCTGCTCAGCTTGATGAAGATGCTGAGCGTTGTGACTGAAGAAGGCGACCCTGAAACCTGCATTCAAGAGCGTTGCGACGGTCGAAAGCCCGATCCCCGTGCTTCCGCCCGTCACGATGGCAACTGGTGCAGCGGCCCCGCTGTTCACGCCGCCTCGTCCATCGCTGCAAAGAGCGACAACGGCGGATGAGCCTCGGGATCCGTCATGACCTCGATCAAGGTTGGCCGACCGGAATTGATTGCCGTGCCGATCATGCCCTCCAACTCCTCGGGATCTTTGACGCGATAAGCATCGCAGCCGCAGGCTTTTGCGATTCCCATATGGTCGACGGGTGCAAAGTGGCACGCTGTCGTGAACTTACCGAATTTGACGGTTTCGGCATCCCGCTGGAACCCGAGAATGCCATTGTTCAAGACGATGATCGTCACCGGGATTTCGGATCGGACGATCGTTTCCATCTCGGCCCAACTGTGTGCGAACCCACCGTCCCCGACAATTGCAACAACGGATGTTTCAGGCCGCGCCAGTTTCGCGCCGACGGCCAAAGGCAGTCCCCAGCCAAGTCCGGCAAGGCCACGAGGCGTGATGAATCTTGCCCCGACATGTGTAGCGCGCAGTTGGCCAACAACCCACATGGATGAATAGCTGGCGTCAGCCACAACGGTGAGACGGTGATCCAACCAGGGCTGTAGTTCTCGCATGATACGCTCCGGCCGGATGGGGGATTTGTCGGATGTGTAGAATGTCTTGCGCTCTTCCTCGAATTTGGACCAGCACTGGGCGATCTCGCGTTCGACCGCGTCGCGCTGCATACGCCTTTTTCGCCGTTCCAGGGTTTCAAGCGCTATTGCCAGGGCTTCGAGCGTGGCGCCGGCGTCCCCCACAAGTCGCAGGGCTTCGTAGTTCCGACCGATCTCACTGGGATCGACGTCAATGTGGATGACCCGTGCATCTGGCGGGATCTGTCGCCAACTGTCGGTTCCGTTCTGATTGGTTCTCGTCCCCACCAGAAGCACAAGATCCGCGGTCTCGACAAGGCGTTTCGTGAATTTGCCGAGTGACCGTGGGCCAGTGAGCGCTCCTAGAACGCCGGCTGAGAGCGGATGATGCTCGTCTACCGCGCCTTTACCCATATTTGTCGTGCAGACCGGAAGCGATGCGATATCCTGCAAATGAGCGAGTGCGATCGCCGCGCCGCCGGCGTGGACACCGCCACCTGCGATAACGACCGGCCTTTCAGCTTCATCAATCCAGTCTGCCGCTTGTCGGATCAACGCGTCCGACGGGCGAAAACGATCAATGGGCCACGAGCCGAGTTGCGCTATCCTATGGCGCTCGGCAACCTTCGTCTGTGCACGCAACAGGTCGGCGGGCAGGAGGAGTGCCACTGGACCAGGCCTGCCGGATGTCGCAGCTGTAAACGCCGCATCGACATAATCCTCGATACGATCTTCGACTTGAACCCGGCGCACCCATTTGGCGCACGACTGGAACAAGGCCATCTGGTCGAGGTCCTGGAAGGCGTTCCTATCCGCTTGATCCCGCTCGACATCCTGTACCAGGGCGACGAGCGGAATGCTGGCTTTCAGTGCCTCGGCGAGCGGCGGTACGAGCAAGGTCGCAGCCGGCCCGTTTTGCGCGGCGACCACACCGACCCTACCTGACACGCGAGCATAACCATCGGCCATGGCGCCGCCCATGTTTTCTTGCCGATAGGCAATTTGCCGGATGCCGATTGCCTCGGCGGCAAGAACGACTGCGGACGGAAGGCTTTGTGCAAAGATCGTCTCGACGCCATGACGTCTCAGCGCGGCTGCGATACGTTCGGCAACGGTTTCAGTCTCAGTGTTGGCGTTCAAGGTTGGGTCTCCTGATTAGAAAGGCATTAGTCGACGAGAAACTGCTCGAATGTCGCAACGACATGTTCGAGTTCATCATCGCCCATGGGTGTGGAAAGGCATGCGGCGGCATCATGCGGCAGTAAAATTCCCTTTTCGCGGAAATGGCGGCTCAGTGAGCGCATAGCGGCAATATCAGGGGGTGTCGGCGCGGCTTCGGCATAGGTGGTCGGCGGTGTCGCCCGCGGATGAATGCGCAGGAGAGACGCCGCCCCGGTTACCGAGAACGCCGCCCCATGTTTGCGCGCGACTGCCGAGAGCTCAGCGCGAAGCCAGTCTCCCTGTCGCTCCAGTCGATCGAATACCGCAGGGGTTGCCGCTTCCATCGCCTTGAGACCGGCAACCATCGATACTGGATTTGCCGAAAACGTTCCACCTTGGGAGACGACAGGCGAAGTGGGATCCCCCCCGAAGACGGACATGACCTCCGCATTTCCTCCGATTGCGCCAATCGGAAACCCGCCTCCGATGATCTTGCCTGCAACCACAAAGTCCGGTTTCAGGCGATAGCGTGCAGATGCACCCGCGTAGCTTTGCCGAAGGTTCAAGACCTCATCAGCGATGATGAGAATGCCGTGCCGATTGGCCACGTCCATGATCCGTTCAATGAAAACAGGTTGGGGTTCGAGGAGGCCGGCACGGCTTGGCATGGGATCGATCAGGATCGCTGCGATGCGGCTGGCATGCGCCGCAATGGTATCATCCAGACCATCTGCGTCGTTGAAATCCAGCACCAGCACATCATTCGCGATTTCGCTGGGTGCGCCGCGATATCCAAGGCGCGCGTTTCGGCTACCATCCAGTCGAATATCGAAGCCGTTTTGACCGGCCTCCGCCCAGTCGTAGGCGCCATGATAGGCGCCGGCGAACCGCGCGATGGCGGAACGCCCGGTAAAGGCCCTCGCCGCCTTGATTGCAAACATCACGGCTTCGGTGCCGGTGTTCACGAAGCGGATGCGTTCGATCGCTGGAATACGCGATGTCAGCAGTTCCGCAAGTGCGATTTCGTACCGTGTGGGATTGGAAAAACACGTGCCTGCCGCGAGCAGCTCGCAAACCGCCTCCACCACCGGCTTGAACCCATGGCCATGAAGCAAGGTGGTGAAGTTGTTGTTGAGGTCGAGAAGGCGCGCTTCGTCGACATCGACGAGATAGGCCCCCTCGCCCCTCGCCACATAAATTGGATGAGGTTCCCTGTCGATGGTTGCGCGAGTCACACCGGCCGGGAAGACTTTTTGTCCGCGTGCAAAGAGTTGCGACGAGCGGCAAAGCGCAACGGCGTCGCCGGCTGCGATTTCTGTGAGCATTTGACTACCTTCGCTACAAAATACGAACTTTGTGAAAACTTCGCATTTTTGTTGCAACAAAATATCGTCATGTCAATGCGGCGCAACAAAAATCTGCCTTATTGCGAAACACGGGCCCTCAACGCACTGCGCAGCCGGAGGTATCCGGTGCGAATGTCGCCTTCGAAAGCCGCGCGCAATGCGCGACAGTCGCGCTCCTGGATTGCATCCATCGCCATCTCATGGTTGCGCACGCCGTATTTCTCTTCCGCAAATTCTGGATAGAGGCCATAGAAGGAGGGGCCGACCCGCAGCCATTGCGCCTCGATCAGGTCGACCAGGTGCGGCAGCCCAGAGCGGGCATAGACTAGGAAGTGGAATTCCTTGTTGTGCCACAGAACAGAAGCGTAATCCCGCTTCTCCAAGCCATCATTTATCATATCTTGCAATGACTTAAGAGTAGAAAGGTCATCGGCAGTACATCTGGTCGCAGCCTCCTCCGCCGCCAGCCCCTCCAACGCGATACGGATAACCGTCACCTCCTTGAGGTCGCGCTCAGAGAGGATCGGAATAATGACCGTCTTCGGGCCTGCATAGACCAGGGCATTTTCGGCGGCCAGGCGATTGATTGCATCACGCGCGGGGGTCGAGCTGACGCCAAGGGTCTCGGCGACCGAACGCACCGTCAGCTTGTCTCCCGGTCGATAGACGCCGCGGCTAATCCTGTCCTTTAGCGCCTCATAAGCCGAATCTCCCAATCGCGGGCCTAGGCCGGATTTCGCGCTACTGTGATGCTCATCAATCAATTTACACCTCAAGATGGTTGACAGCGATAATTTTTGTTGCAACAAAACGGCAAATGTAAAGACTTTGCGAAGTTATGTCGCATCAACATTAGCGTCTCGCGCAACGGATGTCACACCGTTTGCGCCGGCCATTCCACAATGCGGATCCAAACCAAGAGACCGCCGCCATGCCGCAAGCCGGCACATAAATCTGGGAGAACACGTTGATCGGAAAGAACTTAACGCTCTCGAACATTTCGAAGCGGTACGGGGCAGTCGAGGCTGTGATAGACACCTCGCTGGAAATTCATGCGGGAGAGTTCGTCTCTATCGTGGGTCCATCGGGATCCGGTAAAACATCCTTGCTGACGATGATCGCTGGCTTCGAGCATCCCAGTTCCGGGTCCATTCATATCGCAACGAAGAACATCACTGCCGCAGCACCCCATCGCCGTGACATCGGCATGGTTTTCCAACGGTATGCCCTCTTTCCGCATATGACCGTTCGGCAAAACATCGAGTTTCCCTTGCGGATGCGCAAATCATCTCGCTCGGCGGAGGGGCGCCAGCGCGTTACCGAAATGCTCGACCTCGTTCAACTCGGCGGGCTTGAGCATCGATATCCTCACCAACTCTCGGGTGGTCAGCAGCAGCGTGTCGCCGTCGCAAGAGCGCTCGTCTTCAATCCACCCGTGATCCTCATGGATGAACCGCTCGGCGCACTCGACAAAAAGCTGCGCGAGTCCATGCAACTGGAAATCAAGCGCATTCACGAAACGGTTGGCGCGACCGTTGTCTATGTGACGCACGACCAGGAGGAAGCGCTGACCATGTCGAACCGCGTCGCGGTCATGCATCGCGGCAGCCTTCAGCAGATTGGTGCGCCCGACGAACTCTACAGAAATCCGGCAAACGCCTTCGTTGCCGACTTTGTGGGTTCCATCAACTTCCTGCCCGTCAGCGTTGTTTCCTCCGACGATACGTCGGTCATTGTCGTTGTGAAAGGCTCGTCATCTCCGATCACCATTTCCGGCAATCGATCCGGGGATCGTCCGGCGATCGCGCAGGCTTTGCGCCTGGGCGTGCGTCCGGAACATCTTCGTTTGCGCCGTTCGAAATGGGATCGGGAGTCACCTCTCGAGGGCACGGTCGATTCTGTTGTTTTCGCGGGTGCTTCTTTATTTGCGCTCGTGCGCATTGCGGCCCACGGCGACGCAATTGTGCGCGTGCAATTGCCTGCCATCGATCCGGCTCCCGAGCGTGGCGCTCTCGTCGGCCTCGATTTTGCACCGGAGCATGCCCGTCTTTTTTCTGCAGCGAGCGAGGGCGCACGGTGAGTACGACTGCCCAGAACAGACTGTCATCCTGGATTGTGTATATTCGTCGGGGCAATTCGGCAAAATTATACCCGCCTGGCCTATCTCTGCTTCTTGTCTTGCCGCTTCTGTCGCTGCTGGCCATCGGGTTCCTGTATCCGGTCCTCCACCTTGTGCTGCTCAGTTTCGCCGATGCTGGCGAACCCTATCTGCGCATGACACACAATCCGCTCTATATGGAAGTGCTCGTGGACACGGTCTTGATCTCAGCGGTCGTCGCCATCCTTTGCCTCGTGCTGGGCTATCCCATCGCAATGGCGATGTCGCGGCTAAGGCGCAAGGCTGCATTGATCGTCACGGCATGCGTCTTCGTTCCCCTGTGGACCTCCGTCCTTGTCCGGTCCTACGCATGGGTCGTACTGTTCCAGCGCAACGGCCCGATCAACGATCTATTGCAAGGTATGGGCCTGACTGACGGTCCCATCCGGATCATATATACGCAAGGTGCCGTCATCCTTGCCATGACACATGTGCTCCTGCCATTTGCGATCCTGCCTATCCAGGCAACGCTCCGCAGTTTGCCGGCCGATCTAACCAGGGCAGCCGCCAATCTTGGTGCCAGTCCTGTGCGGTCCTTTTTCCTGATTACCCTGCCGCTCAGCCTACCCGGCGTTTTTGCTGGAATGATCCTGTGCTTCGTTCTGGCCCTCGGGTTCTACATCACGCCGGCGCTCGTCGGCGGCCCCAACTCCATGATGATGGCAACACTGATCGGGCAGCAGACACTCGTCGCCGTTGATTGGCCATTTGCAGCCGCTCTCAGCACCGTCCTTGTGACCGTGACGCTGCTTCTTGTCGTCGTCTTCCGCAAAGCGCTGTCGCACAACAAAGGATTCAACGGTGTCCACTAATCAAAGTACACGACGCGCAATCGCCGGTGAACTCGGTCTCCACCGGGAGCCCGTTCTTGAAGCCCTTTATCCGCGGCTCATCCGCCTCGTGGGGTTGGCAGCGGTGGCACTCATCCTGTTTTTCCTCATCTTGCCGACAGTCATCATCATACCGATGTCGCTGAATGAATCCGCGCACCTGTCGTTCCCGCCATCCGGCCTGACGTTCAAATGGTATCTGGCTTACCTATCGGACCCTGATTGGCTCGCCGCCACGCTGTTCAGCCTCAAGATCGCCGTTTGTACTGCCGTTACCTCCACGTTCATCGGCACGGCGACTGCGTTGTCCCTTGTGAGGGGTGACCTCCCGTTCAAAGGGTTTGTACAAGCCGTCGTAATCAGCCCAATGATCGTTCCCCATGTGGTGCTCGGCGTTGCGCTCTATCTTGTCTTCGCCCCTCTGGAGTTGACGGGTTCGCTTCCAGGCTTCCTGATCGGTCACACCGTGCTTGCCGTGCCCTTTGTCGTGATTACCGTCTTGGCATCGTTGCAAAGACTGGATCCGGCGCTCGAACTGGCGGCGGCAAGCTGTGGGGCATCACGGATACGGTGCTTCATCCACGTGACGCTTCCAAATATTGCGCCCGGCATTGCCGCCGGTGCTGTCTTTGCCTTCCTTGCCTCGTTTGACGAAGCCACCGTCGCCTTCTTCATCTCCGACATTGGCGGCAAATCGATTGGACGAAAGATGTTCGAGGACATCGACTTCAATCTGACCCCCGTCATTGCCGCCGCTTCGACGGTCATCGTGGCAGCATCCCTCTTGCTCATCGGTATCGTTCATCTTGCCTCACCCTCAAAGACATCTCAAAACAATCAGGAGAAACAACAATGATCACCAAACTCGGATTTCGCACCACAGCTTTAGTCGCGTTGGCCACTACGATATTGGCGACCACGTGCAGCACCGCCCTGGCGGGCGAACGTGTTGTCATCGCATCGACCGGCGGCGCATATGATCGCGCTCTGAAGGAAGCCTGGTTCGATCCGTTCACCAAGGAAACCGGCATCGAGGTGGTCGTGGTGTCTGCGACGAATGCAGAGATGCGCGCCAAGGCATCGGCAATGGTGAAGTCCGGCAATGTGACCTGGGATCTTTACCTTGATGGAGAGATCCAGGCTGGGTCCGAAGTGCACAAGGCCGCGACCGAGGATTTGTCGGAATTTTGCAATCCCTACAAGGACCGGGCCGACCTGGTGGCGAATGCATGTGAACCGGGGGGTGCACTGCTGCAGTCTACGGCCACGTTGCTCGCCTACCGCTCCCGAGCAGAAGCGGATGCGACACCTGAGACATGGGCGGATATGTGGGACACCGAGCGTTTTCCAGGTGGCCGGGCGTTCCCCAATTTCGATGATCCATGGCGGGTGCTTGCGGCCGCACTGCTGGCCGATGGTGTGAAGAAAGAGGAGCTCTTTCCGCTCGACGTCAATCGCGGCTTTCGCAAGCTCGACGAGATACGGGATTCCGTTTCTCTCTGGTGGAAGACCGGCGACCAAAGTGTCCAAGGCTTCCGCAACGGCGATTATGACCTTGGGCAAATCTGGCTCACCCGCGCCAAGGCGATGGCAAACGAGGGTCTGCCGATAAAGTGGTCCTATAAGGCCTCCTTCCTTGTCGGCGATCGCATTGCACTCGTGCGCGGCGCCCCAAACCGCGAGAACGCGCTCAAACTGATGGCATTCTGGCTAGATAATCCAGCCGCACAGGCCAAAGCCTGCGATGTCCTTTCCTGCACGCCACCGAGCAAGGATGCCATCGCCTTGATGTCCGATGAAACGCGTAAATCCATGCCCACAGCAGGTGACATTTCCGACTACGTGATCGTGCCGGATGCAGAATGGATCAATGCCAACGCATCGCAGCTGCTTGAGCAATGGAACAACTGGGTCCGGTAACCTGACCGCGCGGAAAGATAGACCCGCGTCGGAACCGACCAATCGCACATCGATATCTTAACGCATCCCGGTTCTGCAGCTGTCAGGTCTGGGGCACCTGTGGAGTCACCCCATGAACCCTATTGTCCTTGTTGCAACCAAAGATGCGGACTTCTCCCTGTTCCTTACCCATATTCTCGCATCGGGCGGGTTTCGGGCGTTGCCGATTGCGCCCGATATCAAAGAACTGGAAATGAACATCGATGCGTCCAAAGCCGTGATTCTCGATAGCACCGACATCGATCCAGCGCTTCAACTTTGCCGAAAAGCACGCTCCCGCAGAAAGACGGCGAACTTCGCAATGATGGCTTTCATTCGCCCACAACACGCCGGTTACTACCTAAGATTCCTGAGATCGGGCGTTGACGAGTGTGTCTTGCGGCCGCTGTCTCCCGATTTGATCCTCTATGGTTTACGCGCAAGCATCGAGCGGCGAACCAGGCCATTGGTGGCATCATCGCATGAACAGTGCGAGGAGATCGGCGCACTCTGGCTGGATCGCTCGACACGGATGCTGCGGGGCAGGTTTGGGAAAGCGGCACTCAGCCCAATCGAATATAAGATACTGCGGCGTATGCTGGCTTCTCCGGAACGCGTCCTTACCCGCCGGGACCTTATTCTGGCGGCTTGGCCGCCTGGCCAGCATGTGGAGGACAAGACCGTCGATGCCCATATATCGAATATTCGCAAGGCTGTTCTCAAGGCGAGCGGAGAGAAGATGATCGAGACGGTCAGGTCGAACGGCTTCATCGTTTCCCTTCGAAAGACCTGATCCACGCAGCCCGCTTCGCGAAAACATATTGTTTTATTTGGGATATCTTCGTCGTTTTCTCGACCCGCTCCAGCGATCTTACCGATGCATCAGGCACCGGGATAGAACAAATGAGCAAAGTCGTACCAGGCAAGACGCCGCAAGTTTCGCTCCGCAACACCTCGACGATGATCGATCTCGCCTCGTCGAGCTTCGAGCATGCCCACTACCAGGGCGTGATGGCCGTCTATGCGACCCCTTCGCATGATCGGCTTGTCCATATCCAGCCTGGCGACCAGGCGGTCACGGACTTTGTGCGCTGCTCCTATCTCGGATTGGACAACCATCCGGATATTCTTGATGGCGCCCGCAAGGCGATCGCCAATTCCCGTGCCTTCCATTGGTCTTGCGCGCGGACCCGTCTCAACTTCGATATCCTTGGGCACCTGGAACGTCAGCTATCCGATCTGTTCAAGGCGCGTGTCTTGACGTTCACCACGGTTCTTGCCGCAAATATGAGCGCCCTTCCGATCCTTGCATCCGGCCATCTGACGGGTGGGAAGAAGCCGCTCGTTGTCTTCGATCGACTTGCGCATGCCACTTTGGCGTTTCACAAGCCGGTGGTCGCGCAGGATACGGAGGTCGCGACCATACCGCACAACGACATGGCGGCTTTGGAAGCCCTTTGCAGGAGCCATCGCCCGGTCGCCTATGTTTGTGACGGCGTCTATTCCATGGGCGGCAACGCTCCGATGGACGAATTGCTGCGCTTGCAGGAACGCTATGGACTTTTTCTCTACATTGACGATGCTCATGGCATTTCCATTCACGGTGACAACGGATCGGGCTTTGCCCGCTCAGCCATTCCCGACCTTGGCGAACGCACGATTGTTGCCGCATCTCTGGGAAAGGGGTTTGGCGCATCCGGGGGCATCCTGATGCTTGGGACCGCTGCGCAGGAACTCCTGTTTCGTCGGTTTGCGATTGCGCATGCGTTTTCCGCATCCCTGACAACGGCAGCGATTGGTGCTGCGCTCGCATCGGCAGCCATCCATGCGTCGCCTGAACTCAGTCTTCGCCAGCAAAAACTCCGCCGAAACCTTGAACTGCTTGATGGGCGTTTGAAGGGTTCCGGACAACCGTCCACCCTTCCTATCCGGACGGTTCGTTTTGGTGATGAGATGATCGCTGTCGCCGCCGCGCGGGAATTGCTTCGACGTGGTTTCTACACGTCCGCGATTTTCTTCCCAACGGTGGCACGGGGCGAAGCAGGGCTGCGCATCTGCGTGACATCGGCACATTCCAGCCAAGATATTGATGCGCTTTGCGATGCCATCGAAAAGATCAGGGCCGAAATCGACAGAAACGGAAGTGATCCTGTGCATTGAGTGGCGACGTTTTCAGAAATTCCGCTCGTTCGGACACTATATCAAAACACCACTCGTCGCATTCAATGGGCTGATCGACGGTATATTGACATGGCCGCTCCCCCGCCGACAAAGGTTCACGCCACGCCTGAACGCAATCATCCTCCAGGGTGATGGATTATTCCTGCGGTTCTCCTGTTCCGCTTTCTGCAGATTTGCAGAAAAACTGATTATATATCTCAAAGCGTTCACCACGCGGGTCCGCAAAATCTTATGATCACCGCACCGCTTGTCCAGACGATCAAATTCCCTTCGCCTTCAGACAACTTTGCAAACCGTTGTCTACGTCAACGGCGGCAAAAACTTGAGGACTGCCATGTCAATAGAAACTGCGGCTGATCTCGTGCAAATCCTCGCCAATAGCGTTCAGAGCAGAGGCTTGGATGCCCACGCTTTGAGGAAACGGACCGGCATTTCGGAAGAACGATTGAAGTTAATCGAATGCGGCGCCTGGCAATCCCTGACCGTGAAGGAAATTGCGCTTGTCATGGACGCGCTCGGGCTTGATTTAGGAGCTCTCTGATTTTGTGCCAGTATTCGATTTGCCCCTTTGCCCGCTTCGGCATAAAATAGGTTCGGATATTGACGAGTGCTTCGGCGACCTCAGCAGCATCCTGGCGGGTCGCTTTCCGTTTTGCCTGGCCGAGCTTGCGGATGGGCGCGATGATATGGCCAGTTGCGGCATGACCTCGAAAGACGGGCCGCCTAAGCTTGGACGCGTACGTTGTTCTAGCAAAATGCAGAGCTCCCAATCGAATGGATCAAAGGTCTGCTCATCGATCCTGGTGAACCCGGGCCGATGGTCTTTCGGCGTTTCGGCTAGGCTCACCGATATCCCCTTGTATTCCGCAACGATGGTCTGAACGGCTCGATGCTCGCTCGTTTCCATCGGTAGGTTGAGGGCATCTGGGCGAGTCAGCTCCGGCTTCCCTGACGTGGGTCGATAAACCTCGGGCCGATGATGAGAGGCGTGAGGTAGCCGTCGAGGCCGCTCAACGACCAGATCGGTGAGACTGGACGGCGTGCCCTGATAAACGCCTCGAACGCCTCGTCATCGAGCTTCGGTCGTGCCGTAGCTCCTTGGCTGTTCTGTGTCATGCCGTCCGTCGCTCCTGATCTGCGATGCACTCGCGGTCGGCCTTCCAAGTCCATGGAAAGAAGCGCTTCCGTCGGCCAGCTCCCTTCCAAAAGATGTGCCGGCGCTCTGGCCTGGATGACGCCCGTTCAACCCTTCTGACAGGGGTATTTCGGGCGGATCGTGACGATCACCTGATGCGGTGGGAGGCGTCTGATCGTGTCTGTGGGAAGCGGCTGAAGGCGCTGCTGCCCATCCTTGTCGAGGCGATGGAACGGCACGGTCATTACAACCTCGGGCTTGAGGTCCGTGGCAAATTGGTGGCGATGAGCGCGTGCACGATCGACAGGACGTTGGGACCGATCCGAGAGAGGTTGGGACGTTCACGACGGCGGCCGGCGGCGCACGCCCTGCGACGGAGCATTCCCATTAGGACGTCGGCGGATTGGGACGATCCGGCGCCAGGCTTCGTTGAGGCGGATCTCGTCGCCCATTGCGGCCCTTCGGCTCGTGGCAGCTTCATCCAAACCCTTGTGCTCACCGACATCGCGACCGGCTGTACGGAATGTGCGCCGCTGCTGGTTGGCGAGCAGACGCTATTGAGTAGTGTCCTCACAGAATTGCGCAACGGCGACGCCAAGAGGCTGATTGTAAGCGGTCAGCCGATGGCGTCGGGCTTGAAGTTCCATGGCATCAGGGCTTCGATGTCGGCGGCCGGCCAGCCTTGAGCGATGCGGCATAGGGTCTGAGCCAGCCAGGCAAGCGGATCGACGTCATTCATCTTGCAGGTTTATGCCGACCGGCGAACTATGCCGAATGCCTCTTCTGATAGGAACGGTCCATGGCGCGTTCCCGGCAGGTTCGGCCGGATGCCGGTGGTTGACACTCGGCATAGTTCTCATGCTCAGAGGGCGTTCAGGAATTCCAGAAGCCGGTCGTTTGGTCGAAATCGCTCGGCCTTAGCGCGTTCGTACGGCTTCAGCTTTGCGAGTGCAGATTCCTTCAGTTCAAGATGTGCATGAAGATAGGTCAGGGTTGTTTCCATCGCTTCATGGCCCAGCCACAGGGCAATAACCGAGCAGTCGACGCCAGCCTGTAGCAACTCCATGGCGGCGGAGTGCCGCAAGACATGGGGCGAGACCCGCTTTGAGCGAAGGGAGATGCAGTGCTCACGTGCTTTGGCGACATATTTGTTCAGCAGTGCCTGCACGCCGTCAGCGCTGAGCTTGCCACCGTGCATGTTCGGAAAGAGCGCCGTTGCGCTTCGCTTTCTGGGCTCGTTGAGCCAGTGACGAAGGGCTTGCCGTGCAACCTTTGTGAGCGGCGTACATCGCTCTTTGCGGCCCTTGCCAACGCATCGCACATGCGCGCCCTGGCCGAGCATTACGGAGTCTCGGTCCAGGTCGACAATCTCCGAGACCCGCAATCCGGTTTGCGCGGCCAACAATAGCAGAGTGTAATCGCGGCGTCCCAGCCACGTGCTTCGATCCGTGCAGTCCAGGATCGCTTCAATCTCGGGCCTGGTTAGAAACTGAAGCTGCCGCTTGTCACATCGCTTGCTGGGGATCGCGAGCACACGCTGAATATGGGCGCTATGTGTGGGCTCCTCGAACGCTGCATACCGGAAGAAGGATCGGATGGCTGTGAGGCGGAGATTCCGGGTCCTCACTGAGGCGGATCTCTTCGTCTCAAGGTCCTCCAGGAATGCGCCGATGAAGGGAGCGTCCAAATCCCGCAGCGTCAACTGGGATGGGGATCTCCCAAGGCGCGTCTGTGCGAACGCAAACAGGAGCCTGAAGGTGTCGCGATAGGAGGCGATGGTGTTAGAACTTACACCTCGATGCTTCATAAGCCGATCTGTGAACCACCGCTCGATCAGCACGGCCAAGTCGTTCGTGCGTCTCATGACCGAGCCTCCCAACGCTTATCCAATCGCCGGACCGCATGGTTCATCAGTTCCGGCGCGGCGGACAGGTACCAGTAGGTGTCGCGAACATTGGTATGGCCGAGAAAGGTCGAGAGAACCGGCAGTTCGCGTTCCACATCTTCGCCAGCCCGATGCCAGTTGATCAGGGTCTGGACGGCGAAACGGTGACGAAGATCATGAATCCGTGGGCCATTGCGATTCCCCTCCTGCCGTAATCCGATTTGCCGGGATAATCGCCAGAACACGCGGTGCACGTATTGATGCAGCAATCTGCCGCCCTGTTCGGCGACGAAGAAATAGGGACTGCGCGGCGTACCAAGGTGTGCATCGCGTCGGGCGGCATAGTCTGAAAGGATGGCGATTGTCGTGGCATGTAGCGGCACTAGCCGTGACTTACCAAACTTAGTCTCTCGAATGGTGAGGATGCCCTGGTCGAGATCAACGTCGGTCCGGAGCAGGCCGAGCGCTTCGGAATGGCGCAGCCCGGTCACCGCTATCAATCCGAACAGGCAGTTATATGTCCATCGCCGAAGGGCGCCGGCCGGCGGCAGCGACAGTGCTGCTGCCAGAAGCGCCTGAATCTCGACTTCACTATAGATGTAGGGCTTTGTGCGCCGTGCCGGCGGTACAGCGTCGCTTGGTAGTACTTCCGTCAGAGGATCGAAATGAGCCAGGTGCTGGGCAAAGCAGCGCACGTCAACCAGGCGGACGGACCAACTCGGCTGCCGGCCCATTGAGGTGACCCACTCCATTGCAAGGTCTGTCGTGATGGTCTCGGCGCCGCGGGCTTCCATGAAAGCGACGAACTCCGACAATCGTTTTGCCGGACCGTCATATTTGTATCCCAGCCCTTGGCGCATGCCGACGTAGCGCTCAAGCGCGGTGCGAAGCCGGCTCATTGGGCACCTCCCGGCCAGGGCAGGCTCAGTTCACGCAGCTTCTCGATATCGAGCTTGGCATAGATCCTTGTACTGTCGATGCTTCGATGGCGGAGCAGTTGGCCGATCTCGGCAAAGCTGGCGCCTGACCGCAAAAGGTCGGTCGCGAGGCTGTGGCGGAAAAGATGGGCACCGTGATGCGCATAGCCGTCAATGCCTGCCCGTTCGAGTGCCTGCTTCGCGATCATCGTGATGGCGCAGCCGGACGCAAAACCCACGTGCGGCGCAAGAGTTCGCAAGAAAACTCGCCGACATGCCGAAGCGGGCCGCCCATGCCGGATATAAGCGACGATAGCTGTTCCGACGTCATGACGTAGCGGCATAGTCGCTTGCCGTCGCCCCTTTCCATGTACGAGGATCGTGCCGCACTGCCAGTCGATATCATCGAGATTGAGGGTGGCAACTTCGCTGGCGCGCAAACCGAGCTTGGCAAGGATCATCAGAACCGCATAGTCCCGATGACCCATTGCCGTCGTCCGATCACAGGCATCAAGAACCTTCTGGACCTTCTCTGGCGGTAGGAATGTTGGAAGGCCGGCAAGTCGCCAGCGGCGGATGGACGGCACGCAATCGGCCAACGCCGTCGAAATGAAGCCCTTCAGATGCAAGTAACGCAGAAAGGCACGCACGACTCCGCACATTGCCTTGCCGCTGTCGGCGGAGCCATCGAGCGCATGTCGTTCGACATACCCGATGACAATCTCCGGGGTGAGCGCTTCAAACCCGTCTGCGCCGGCAGGACAGACCTCCCGCAGAAATCGATATGACAGCAGCTTGTGGCTTTCCACCGTCGAGGCAGCGAGTCCTCTCTCATTCGACAAATATACCGCGAATACATCGATAATCTGCTCGTGCTCTGTACGCTCAACCGGGAGGGCAGTTGGTATTAAGCGCTCTTCCCGTAGCGCGGAGAGTAAGCGTCGGAGCGCTGATCGGTCGCCCGTGTCAGGGCTCCAGTGTTCGAAACGATGCTCAAGAAAACGATCGACATGAGCTTCGCTTAAATCCTGCGGATGATGTCCATTGCCAACATACCAGTCCATCAGGTCTCGAAACAGGCTCAGCGAGCGCCGCGTGCAGTGCCGACCCAAACCTTCGTTTGACATCTTGGTGGCGTAAACGCGCGCAAACTCCCGATATGGACCGTGGACCAGCTTCCGATACAGTGCGCTGCGCTTCAAATAGTCACTTGCGATCATATGTCCTCTCCTTCGCGTCAATTACGACGGAGAGACCCTAAGCTATGCCGCTGGGGTTACCGCTATGTTACAGAAAACGTTGGCAAAAGTTTGCTTAATCGGCATAGTTCGCCGGTCGGCATAAACGGCCTTATGCCGCGCGCGGCATAATGCCGTCTGAAGAAGCGTGGCGAGCGTTGCCCAGGTGCAACCACCGCCATCGCTTCCGGCGAACAGACTGTTCTTCCTCGTGATCGTCTGGGGCCTGATTGCGCGCTCGACAATGGTGGAGTCGATCTCGATGCGACCATCGGTCAGGAACCGCTCCAGCGCCTCACGCCGGGTGAGCCCATAGCGGATCGCCTCGGCGGTTTTGGATTTGCCGGAGACTTTACGCAGTTCGCTCTCCCACAGGTCGAAGAGATTGGCGACGATGGGCGTGGCCCTTTCCTGCCGCCGCGCGGCCCTGGTCTCAGCATCTCGACCACGCACCTCATCCTCGATCTTCCACAGCGCACTCATGGTGACGATCGTATCCGTAGCGACCTGCGAGACCCCGGCAATGTGCAGGTCGTAGAACTTTCGCCTCAGATGCGCCCAGAACCCGGCAAGCTGGATCGTGTCATTGCTGCCAGCCTTGGCGCGCGCCTTGGCAAGGCTCGTATAGGCGGGATATCCGTCGACCTGAAGGATACCGTTGAACCCGGCGAGATGACGTGCCACGCACTCGCCGCCTCGGCTGTCCTCGAAGCGATAGGCCACCATCGGCGGGCTGGTCCGCCATAGGGCCGATCATCGCGTGCGTAAGCCCAGAGCCGGGCCTTCATGGCCTTCCCGGAGCCGGGTACAAGGGTGGGCAAGGTCGTTTCGTCGGCAAAGATCCTTTCGCCCTCCTTGACCCGCTCCAGGATATAATCGGCGCATATCTGAAGCTCGAACCCCAGATGCCCCATCCATTGCGCCATCAGGTTCCGGCTGATCTCGACGCCGTCGCGCAGGTAGATCGCCTCCTGCCGGTAGAGCGGAAGACCGTCGCCATATTTCGAGAAGACAATATAGGCCAGCAGCCGCTCCGTCGGCAGGCCGCTTTCGATGATGTGCGCTGGCGCCAGCGCCTGGATCACGCCGTCATGGCCCCGGAAGGCATATTTGGGGCGGCGCGTCACGATGACTCGGAACTTCGACGGCACGACATCCAGGCGCTCGGACCGATCCCCGCCGATCAGAACCTTTTCCAGCCCGACATATTCGGCGGGGATTTCCGGCTCAACGATCTCCTCGATGCGTACGAGATGGGCGGCAAAGCCCTTGCACGGACGCGGCGCGCGCTTCGGCTTGTCGCCGCTCGCGCGGTCAAGCTCACTCTCGATCGCCGCAAGACCCGTCTCGACCTCCTCGAAGGCAAAGGACACCTGCTCGTCATCCACGGCAAGCCGCAGCCGCTCCGATCGGGTGCCATACTGCGTGCGTTGCAGGACGTTCATGATCGTCGTCAGGTTGGCGATCCGCTCTTTGGCTGCCGCCTCCACCGCCTTCAGACGGGCGACTTCCGCCATCGCAGCGTCCAATCGGGCCGCATTCCCGCGGGCGATTTCGGCATGTTCGCGCACCATTGCCTGAATCATCGCCGTCAGCGCATCAACATCGTCCGGCAGTTCGGCAACGGGCAAAACCATGGAGGGAATAGAGCACAAAACGCCCTATTTTCCAATGGGTCCAGCCGATTTTAGCGCGCAAGCCGGCATGTTCACCCCGTCAACTGCGGGCGTTTGATCCGCGCGGGTCGGATCCTCTTTCAATCGAGACCTGCCAGAAGCGCCATGAGTGCGAATGGTCCAGACGCAGCCGCGCAGCCGATATGCCCGGCCAGCAGAAGCTGTTTCCCTCCAGAACTTTCGCATAGAGACAGACCCCGCTGCCATCCCACCACACGATGCGAATACGGTCCGTCCGTTTCGACCGGAACACATACAGAGCACCCGAGAACGGGTCGAGGCCGCTCGCCAGCGCCATCAGGGACGCCGCTCCTTTACGGAAGCCCACCGGCTGCGCCGATACGTAAACCACAACACCCGACGCGATCATGCCTGGTGCACCGCGCGGATGATCCCCGCCAACTGGTCGGGATCGATATCGCCGCCGACGCGCACGACAGCATCGCCAAGCACGATCTCCACCGGCGCGCCGGCACCCGCATCAAATCGCGTGAGCTTCAACGGATCGTCCGGCGAGCCGCCACGCCCGCCCAAGGGCACTGCCAACGGCGCGACCGTCCCCGACGATAACGCCTGCCGCCGCCACGCATAGAGTTGCGACACATCCAGCTCATAAGCGCGGGCGACCTCTGCCACCGTGCTTCCCGGCGAAAACGCCTCCGCAACCAGCCGCGCCTTCTCATCCTCCGACCAATGACGCGGCGGCCGACGCGGCGACACCGCAGTCGCCGTCAAAACCTCGAACGTTCGGACCTGACTCACCCTGTCGCTCATTTGACTCTCCTCGTGATTCACGAGGAAAATGAGCCTCAAACCGAAAATCCGCTACGTGGGGTGGCCTACCCGCTTACGGCTGATTGGACTGAGCGCTCCATCGAGCTGAAGGAGCCGGGCGTCACGCTGCTCATCCACTGGGAAGAAATTGCAGCGTCCATCCCGACGGATTCCGCTACCGTATCGAACTTTCCGGTGAGAGCTTGCGAAAGCAGCCTCAGACACCAGCAGACGCTTGACCGCGCGGCAATCACGAGCCATCAAACCAAACGACCCAGGAGACCATCGACTGACCGGCTTCAAATCGGAATGCTGGCTGGAATGACATCGGAACAGATGGCCGGCTTCGTTTCGGAATCAATGGCCGGCTTCATCGGAATACGCGTCAAAATTGAACGACATTGGTGAGAGGTGGAGAACGTGAAGCCCGAGAAGAACCAGATCTGGCGCGAGGTTGATCCACGCTACGATCGTTACATCATGGTACTGGACGTGAAGCCGGGCCGCCGAGGCGTGCTGGTTCAAACGTCAGAACGCGACAACCATGGTCAGTGGGTGCCCGCCCCGCGCTCCCGAAAAGCGTGGTGCGACATCGAGCGTTTCAACGGCAAACGAGGAGGGTATGAACCAATGGAGAATCTGGAATGATCGAGGTCGACGACCTCGCTCAAGAAATCCGTCGCGTCGACGGGGATCATTCTCTCGGGTGCGGGCGCACCAGCGCTCGTGGACAAAGGGCATCCATAGTTTGACTGCTGCGATTGCGACAAAGCCGAGATAGGATTCTTTGGTCTTGTCATATCGGGTCGCGACGCGCCGCCAGTTCTTGAGCTTGTTGAAGAGCCGCTCGATTTGGTTGCGCCATTTGTATTTGGCTTTGTCGTGCGGGATAGGTTCACGCCGGTTACTTTTTGAGGGAATGACGGCTTCGATGTCGGCCTCGGCATTCTCCTCGCGGATGGCGTCGGCATCATAACCCTTGTCGGCGAGGAACGCCTCGATCTGGTCGGAAATCGTCCGGAACAAGGGCGCAAAGCCCTGGGTGTCGTGCGCTTGCCCAGGTGTCAGGACGAAGCCGAGCGGGCGGCCTTTCGCATCGCATCGGGCATGGAGCTTGGTGGTGAAGCCGCCCCGCGATCGGCCAAGCGCCTCGGCCTCCTGAGTCCCCTTTTTATGCCAACCGCACAGTGATGTGCCCGGATGACGGTGCTGTCGATCATGTCAGCGCTTCGATCCCGATCGATCAGTTCGGCTAGCGTTTCGAGCATCGCTTCGAACACGCCGATCTCGACCCAGCGCCGATATCGGCGGAAGACGCTGTTCCACTTGCCGTATTTGTCAGGCAGATGCCGCCATTGCGCTCCCGTACGCGCCATCCACATCATGCCTTCGAAATAACGTCGGTTGTCCTGAGCAGGGCGGCAGCCGCGCCCTCGTTCAGCAGGCAAAAGCGGACCGATCAGCGCCCACTCCTCGTCCGTCAAACCAATCCGTTCGCCCAAGGCTGCCTCCAAATGGAAGCCTTCAATCAAAACCACATTCCACAGTCAACCTTTGTCCACGAACGCTAGCGGAAGGCCTTTTGCCCTTCATCCAGGATAGCTGTCGGGCGACGTGCACAATTGACCCCGCATTGCCTCAAGCAAAATGTTACCAATAGTGTAACCGTTCCGAATGGGGTAGCCAAAGGTCGCCATCCCGGTTCGGAGGGCGAATGGCGAGGCGAATCAGCATGGCGACACGGGCGGAATTGGTCCAGGCAATTGTCGAGCGGTATCGATCAGGGGGTCGGAGTGACAAACGTCGTATCCTGGATGAGTTTGTTGCGGTGACGGGCTATCATTGCAAGCACGCAATCCGGGTGCTGTGCCACCGCGAACTGAAGACGCCCTGCGACAGGAGACACAGCCTTCGCTATGGCGCAGATGTCCGGGAGGCACTCATTGTATTGTGGGAGGCGTCGGAGCGGCTGTGCTCCAGCCGGTTGCGGCCGCTGATACCTGTTTTGTTGCCGGCGCTCGAGCGGCATGGCCGGTTGGAGATCGATGACGGGCTCCGCGGCAAGCTGCTGACGATGAGCCCTGCAACGATGGATCGGCTTTTGACGGAGGTCCGTGTTGTGGTTCGCGGCGGACAACGGCGTCGGGCAGGAATGAGTTCGGTGGTCCGTCGGTCAGTGCCGGTGCGTACCTTCGGAGATTGGAACGATCCGCCGCCCGGCTATGTCGAGGTCGACTTTGTGGCCCACTCGAGCACCTCCTCGTCGGGAAGCTTCGTACAGACGATGGTGCTGACCGATATTGCCACGGGCTGGACCGAATGCGTTCCAGTCCGAACACGCGACAGCGGCAATGTGATCGTGGCGATCAAGGCAGCTCGCTTGCGCTTTCCCTTCCCTCTGCTGGGTGTGGACTTCGACACCGACTGCGCCTTCATGAACGAGTTCGTCGTCTCGCGGTGCCGCAGCGAGGCGCTGGAGGTGACCCGCTCACGCGCCTATTGAAAGAACGACCAAGCGCATGTGGAACAGAAGAACGGCGCCATCGTGCGGTGGGCTATGGCCGGTTTGTCGGTGTAGAAGCGACGGCTGCCCTTGATCGGCTCTATGCTGCGGTGCGCCTTTACGGCAATCTCTTCCAGCCTTCATTCAAGCTTCAGGAGAAGACACGGATCGGCGCCCGTGTGATCAAACGGTAGCATCCGCCCGTCCCACCCGCAGCCCGGGTGCTTGCGCATCCAAGTGTGGTTGAGGCCGACAAGGAATGGCTACAGACATTGAGGGAAACAGCCGATCCGGTCCTGCTGTTTGTTCCTGGGCTCCAGGAAGCCGGCAATGTAGGCTCCCTACCGCATCTTCGGTATCTTCAGGTTCAGCGTGAGCGCGAAGAACATCCCACCTTTTAATGGCGTGATTTCGGCTTGAGATTCTGCACGCTGATTTGGGAGGCGGTTTCGAATGGACGAGCAGAACGATGGTGCTGTGGCAGGTACCAGGCTTGAAGCCATGTTTGATGTCAGGCACGAAGGGCAGTATCGGCGGGTCGAGGTGATTACGGGGCCTGTTCGCCGACGGAATTGGACAGATGAAGAGAAAGCGCGGATGCTTGCCGAGAGCGCGGAGCCGGATGCGAACATCTCGGCCATTGCGCGGCGCTTTGGCGTCAATCGCGGGCTTTTGAACACATGGCGGCGGGCGGCAGGGTAGATTGGTCCGGCTTCTGACGTTGCCGCGGTGGAACACCCCGCTTTCGTTCCGATCAGGATCGCCGATCATCAGAATGAGCGGCAAGCTGATGAAGCAGATACCACCGAGGCCGCCGCCGGCCGGATCGAGATCGAGCTTGGCGGCGGGCGGATGGTCATGATCGGCAATGTCGCTCCCGACCTGGCGCATGCGGTGGTGACGGCGCTACGGGGTCGGCGGTGATCGGTCCTACGAGGGGGCTAAGGATCATGGTGGCGACCCAGCCGGTCGACTTCCGGCGCGGGATGAACGGCCTCATCGCATTGGTGGCGTCTGCTCTTTCGGCCGATCCCTATTGCGGCGACATTTTTGTTTTCCGGGCCAAGCGGCGCGACCGATTGCGCTGCATTTATTGGGACGGGTCAGGGATGATCCTGGCGACGAAGTGGTTGGAAAGCGGGAAGTTCACTTTCCCGCCTGTCAAGGATGGCGCTCTTCACCTGTCCCCCGAACAGTTCGGTCTGCTTGTTGCGGGTCTGGACTGGACGCAGGTCCGGCAAAAGCCCGTGAAGCGCCCGACGAAAGTGGCTTGATCTCATTGTATTTGCTTGCAGATTCATGCCGGTATGGTAGCTTTCGGTATATCTCTTCGTCACGTTCAGCTCCCGCAAGATGTCGAGCAACTGAGTCGGATGGTCCTCGATCTGAGGGCGGAAGTTGCCTCTCTGAAGCGGCTGATCCATGGCGCAAGATCAGAGGTGCTTTCGACAATCGACCCCGCACAAGCCGGTCTCGATCTTGGCGACCTCTCGGCTGTTCCGGTCGCCGCCAACGACGATCAGCCTGACGGTGCCCGGCAGAGTGCGCGTGGCCGGCAATCCGCAGCCCGCAACATCGGCTTTCTTCCCAGGCACCTGCCACGCCACGATGTCGTCATCGAGCCGGAAAGCCGTGTGTGCGCCTGTTGCTCCGGCACGCTTCACCGCATTGGAGAGACGACGAGCGAGGCACTCGATGTTGTTCCGGCCATCTTGCGCGTCAAACGCACCATTCGCCCTCGCTATGCCTGCCGGGCATGCGAGACTGGCGTCGTTCAGGCTCCCGCGCCGGCGCGCTTCATGGATGGTGGCATGGCGACGACGGCATTGGCGGCCCATATAGTCGTCTCGAAGTTCGCGTGGCACCTGCCGCTCTACCGGCAGACCCAGATCTTCGCAGGCCATGGGATAACCCTCGATCGTGGAACGCTCGGCATCTGGGTCACGCGCGTCGCCTGGTGGCTCAAGCCACTCTACGAGCAACTGCTGACCTTCATTCGTTCGCAGCCAAGAGTTTTTTCCGACGAGACCCGATTGCCGCGGCTCGATCCGGGGCGAAAGCGAACGAAAGTCTGTCAGCTCTGGGCGCAGGCGGTGGACGATCGCCCCTGGAAAGGACCGGCTCCGCCCGCGGTCGGCTACATCTTCTCAGAGAGCCGTAGCGCCCGTGAGGCGGAGCGCCAATTGGTATCCTTCAACGGCGTGCTTCAGGTGGACGGATATACCGCCTACAAGACGCTTGCCAGACATCGCGGCAAAAGCAATTCCAGACCCTTGAGGCTGGCATTCTGCATGGCCCATGCCCGGCGTAAATTCGTCGATGTGGTCAAGCTGACCGGATCGCCGGAGGCGCTGGAGATTGTATCGATCCTCGCCGAGATCTACCAAATCGAACAGGAGATCAGGGGGCAAAGCGCCGCGGATCGTCAGAATGCCCGCCAGCTGCGCTCCGCTCCCGTCATGCGCCAGTTGAAGGTGCGCCTGCTCGCACTGAAGGACGACATCTCAACGCAGTCTGCCCTCTCCAAGGCCATCAACTACACGCTCACTCATTGGACAGGCCTGAACGCTTTCCTCGACGACGGAACGATAGAGGCCGACTCCAACATCGTCGGGCGTTCGATGAAGTCCGTTGCCCTGACGAGAAAGAATTCGATGTTCGTCGGCAATGTCCAGGGCGGCGAGACCTTCGCGGTCCTGGCCTCGTTGATCAACACGGCCTTATGCCGCGCGCGGCATAAGCAGGTTTATGCCGACCGGCGAACTATGCCGAATGCCTCTTCTGATAGGAACGGTCCATGGCGCGTTCCCGGCAGGTTCGGCCGGATGCCGGTGGTTGACACTCGGCATAGTTCTCATGCTCAGAGGGCGTTCAGGAATTCCAGAAGCCGGTCGTTTGGTCGAAATCGCTCGGCCTTAGCGCGTTCGTACGGCTTCAGCTTTGCGAGTGCAGATTCCTTCAGTTCAAGATGTGCATGAAGATAGGTCAGGGTTGTTTCCATCGCTTCATGGCCCAGCCACAGGGCAATAACCGAGCAGTCGACGCCAGCCTGTAGCAACTCCATGGCGGCGGAGTGCCGCAAGACATGGGGCGAGACCCGCTTTGAGCGAAGGGAGATGCAGTGCTCACGTGCTTTGGCGACATATTTGTTCAGCAGTGCCTGCACGCCGTCAGCGCTGAGCTTGCCACCGTGCATGTTCGGAAAGAGCGCCGTTGCGCTTCGCTTTCTGGGCTCGTTGAGCCAGTGACGAAGGGCTTGCCGTGCAACCTTTGTGAGCGGCGTACATCGCTCTTTGCGGCCCTTGCCAACGCATCGCACATGCGCGCCCTGGCCGAGCATTACGGAGTCTCGGTCCAGGTCGACAATCTCCGAGACCCGCAATCCGGTTTGCGCGGCCAACAATAGCAGAGTGTAATCGCGGCGTCCCAGCCACGTGCTTCGATCCGTGCAGTCCAGGATCGCTTCAATCTCGGGCCTGGTTAGAAACTGAAGCTGCCGCTTGTCACATCGCTTGCTGGGGATCGCGAGCACACGCTGAATATGGGCGCTATGTGTGGGCTCCTCGAACGCTGCATACCGGAAGAAGGATCGGATGGCTGTGAGGCGGAGATTCCGGGTCCTCACTGAGGCGGATCTCTTCGTCTCAAGGTCCTCCAGGAATGCGCCGATGAAGGGAGCGTCCAAATCCCGCAGCGTCAACTGGGATGGGGATCTCCCAAGGCGCGTCTGTGCGAACGCAAACAGGAGCCTGAAGGTGTCGCGATAGGAGGCGATGGTGTTAGAACTTACACCTCGATGCTTCATAAGCCGATCTGTGAACCACCGCTCGATCAGCACGGCCAAGTCGTTCGTGCGTCTCATGACCGAGCCTCCCAACGCTTATCCAATCGCCGGACCGCATGGTTCATCAGTTCCGGCGCGGCGGACAGGTACCAGTAGGTGTCGCGAACATTGGTATGGCCGAGAAAGGTCGAGAGAACCGGCAGTTCGCGTTCCACATCTTCGCCAGCCCGATGCCAGTTGATCAGGGTCTGGACGGCGAAACGGTGACGAAGATCATGAATCCGTGGGCCATTGCGATTCCCCTCCTGCCGTAATCCGATTTGCCGGGATAATCGCCAGAACACGCGGTGCACGTATTGATGCAGCAATCTGCCGCCCTGTTCGGCGACGAAGAAATAGGGACTGCGCGGCGTACCAAGGTGTGCATCGCGTCGGGCGGCATAGTCTGAAAGGATGGCGATTGTCGTGGCATGTAGCGGCACTAGCCGTGACTTACCAAACTTAGTCTCTCGAATGGTGAGGATGCCCTGGTCGAGATCAACGTCGGTCCGGAGCAGGCCGAGCGCTTCGGAATGGCGCAGCCCGGTCACCGCTATCAATCCGAACAGGCAGTTATATGTCCATCGCCGAAGGGCGCCGGCCGGCGGCAGCGACAGTGCTGCTGCCAGAAGCGCCTGAATCTCGACTTCACTATAGATGTAGGGCTTTGTGCGCCGTGCCGGCGGTACAGCGTCGCTTGGTAGTACTTCCGTCAGAGGATCGAAATGAGCCAGGTGCTGGGCAAAGCAGCGCACGTCAACCAGGCGGACGGACCAACTCGGCTGCCGGCCCATTGAGGTGACCCACTCCATTGCAAGGTCTGTCGTGATGGTCTCGGCGCCGCGGGCTTCCATGAAAGCGACGAACTCCGACAATCGTTTTGCCGGACCGTCATATTTGTATCCCAGCCCTTGGCGCATGCCGACGTAGCGCTCAAGCGCGGTGCGAAGCCGGCTCATTGGGCACCTCCCGGCCAGGGCAGGCTCAGTTCACGCAGCTTCTCGATATCGAGCTTGGCATAGATCCTTGTACTGTCGATGCTTCGATGGCGGAGCAGTTGGCCGATCTCGGCAAAGCTGGCGCCTGACCGCAAAAGGTCGGTCGCGAGGCTGTGGCGGAAAAGATGGGCACCGTGATGCGCATAGCCGTCAATGCCTGCCCGTTCGAGTGCCTGCTTCGCGATCATCGTGATGGCGCAGCCGGACGCAAAACCCACGTGCGGCGCAAGAGTTCGCAAGAAAACTCGCCGACATGCCGAAGCGGGCCGCCCATGCCGGATATAAGCGACGATAGCTGTTCCGACGTCATGACGTAGCGGCATAGTCGCTTGCCGTCGCCCCTTTCCATGTACGAGGATCGTGCCGCACTGCCAGTCGATATCATCGAGATTGAGGGTGGCAACTTCGCTGGCGCGCAAACCGAGCTTGGCAAGGATCATCAGAACCGCATAGTCCCGATGACCCATTGCCGTCGTCCGATCACAGGCATCAAGAACCTTCTGGACCTTCTCTGGCGGTAGGAATGTTGGAAGGCCGGCAAGTCGCCAGCGGCGGATGGACGGCACGCAATCGGCCAACGCCGTCGAAATGAAGCCCTTCAGATGCAAGTAACGCAGAAAGGCACGCACGACTCCGCACATTGCCTTGCCGCTGTCGGCGGAGCCATCGAGCGCATGTCGTTCGACATACCCGATGACAATCTCCGGGGTGAGCGCTTCAAACCCGTCTGCGCCGGCAGGACAGACCTCCCGCAGAAATCGATATGACAGCAGCTTGTGGCTTTCCACCGTCGAGGCAGCGAGTCCTCTCTCATTCGACAAATATACCGCGAATACATCGATAATCTGCTCGTGCTCTGTACGCTCAACCGGGAGGGCAGTTGGTATTAAGCGCTCTTCCCGTAGCGCGGAGAGTAAGCGTCGGAGCGCTGATCGGTCGCCCGTGTCAGGGCTCCAGTGTTCGAAACGATGCTCAAGAAAACGATCGACATGAGCTTCGCTTAAATCCTGCGGATGATGTCCATTGCCAACATACCAGTCCATCAGGTCTCGAAACAGGCTCAGCGAGCGCCGCGTGCAGTGCCGACCCAAACCTTCGTTTGACATCTTGGTGGCGTAAACGCGCGCAAACTCCCGATATGGACCGTGGACCAGCTTCCGATACAGTGCGCTGCGCTTCAAATAGTCACTTGCGATCATATGTCCTCTCCTTCGCGTCAATTACGACGGAGAGACCCTAAGCTATGCCGCTGGGGTTACCGCTATGTTACAGAAAACGTTGGCAAAAGTTTGCTTAATCGGCATAGTTCGCCGGTCGGCATAATCGGCCAAATTGAATGGGCTGGATCCATACACCTGGCTTGCCGATGTTCTCGAACGGATCGTATCTGGCCGCACGACGATCAACCAGCTCGATACGCTGCTGCCTTGGAAGTGGAAAGCCGATCAGGTCGGTCAAGCCGCATGACCCGGCCTGCCGTTTCCTATGACGAGCTCGATGAGTACCTTCGCGGCGATGGGCACAACGACTATGTCGGCGTGAGCGCCATCGATGGGCTGATTGCGGCCGTCGTGGCCGGCCCGGTGAAGATCCCTGCACATACCTGGTTGCCGCACGTATTCGGCGGCTCAATACCGCAAACCAGGCCAGGCTCGATCGAGGAGCGGCTCGTCAATACCGTGCTGAACCGCCACGACGAAGTCGAAAGCCTGCTGCGCGACGCGCCCGGGCACTACTTTCCGATCTTCATGAACCACAAGGGCGAGACCATCGTCGGTCCCTGGGCGATCGGATTTTCCCTTGGCCTCAGTCTGGGCGGCGAAGCGTGGGCGCCGATCCTCCTTGCCACGCCAAAGCCGGTGATCGCCCCCATCATGGCCGTCAATCCGCAGCTCGCCAAGCTCCTCATCCGGCTTTCTCCTCAGGAGCGGCGCAAAATAAGGGCGACGGCCCATCACCACATCTCATCCGCAGTCCTGCAGTTGCACGCCATCACAAGAAAGGCCCGATAACAACGCGGTCAGCGGCATGAACCCAGCCTATGTGCAAGGTGGCGTGTTCATCGCGCTTACGGTTCAGCGTGCCGAGCCGGGTGTCGAGCGAGCGGTCGCGGTAGCCGTTGCGCTATGTCTGCCGGCCGTCGCCACGTTCATAGCGGCCAGCGCCGATTAGGCCGTCAACATCGGCCTCCATGATCAGTTGCAGCACGCTTTCGCCAATCATGCGCAGGAAATCGCTGTCGCCGCTCTTCGCGGCAAGATCGCAAAGAGCTAATCTGTCGACGGTGATCGGGGTCCCTTTCGGCTGGTTGAAGTCTTGCAACTCCACCTTCTCCAACAGGCCCAGTGCCCACCTTGCGCTCAACGAATACGGCAGCCCATTCTCTACCGCCGTTTCCACCTCAATGTGCCTCCCAAATGACACCATCTGCGCGGACGCTACCAAATCGATTGCCCCGCGAAGTCTCAAAGAGGGGCCGGGACCCAGTGGAGCCCCAATTCACCAGGTCCCGGCGTGCTCTCGACCGGGGGGGGGGGGGTACCTGGCGGTGCCGAGAGCGTCACCAATACGCGCGGCCTCGAAAATTGTTCCGCTTACTCTGCCACAAAAGCAAAAGACCCGGCCAAGTGATATGGGCACTTAACCGGGTCTCTCGACCAGCGTGACATGTTGGGGGCACGCGGCATCCAAATGTACTCCTGCACCTTTGGTTGCGTCAATGTGGGCAGCAACTGAAGCCGACGCTATGTTCGGCGGCGGCGTCTACGGGCCCGCCGGCGCTTGAAGGAGAGGGGCGAGCCTCGGTGAGCACGAAAGGGCCCGCCCCTCCTGCGCTCCGCGAGCGGACCAGCACGGAGGCGCTCTTCAAACCGACGCGCGCGATTAATGTTCCATGCGAAAAAAGCCCCGCCGGAGCGGGGCAAATGACGTGGCATATTGGCTCATGCCACCAGGAGGGCCTTCATAGCCCGTAACGATAGAAAACGAAGACCGGCAATGTGTGAAGGCCGGGTTCGGCAAAACTGGTATGGCTTCGCGAACAATTTTGGGGCGGTATCGGCCCGGCGCCGCACAGGCGCTTAATAGCTCAGAAGACTCAGGAGCATCCATCCATCAGCCGTCAACACGGTCCAGAACCGCCCCTGTGCATCCACTCCGACTTCAGCCCAGCCGCGCAGTTGCAAGCGGCGCACGACGTCTTTCATCTGCGCGGGGATATCGTTGTACTGTCTTGGGCGCATTGCGAGGAAGTGTAAGGCGGCGACCTGCCGTTCTGTAAGCCGGACAACAGGCTTTTTTGAGATGTAGCCGGCCTCGCGCACTTGGCGGCCTTGGTCCGTGATAACGATCTTGATCTTCTTTCGCGGTTCGAGGCGCATCTCAGAATAACCGAGTTTCTCCAGTTCTTGGTGCGCGACCAGCTCTGGATAGGCGAGGACGTCCATGGTGATGCTGTCGCATGCTGACAAGCGATCGATGAGGTCGATCTGTGCTGGCGTCAGGCGATGAATCAGGATTGGCTTCGACGGCATCGGTACTTCGTTGTGATGGCGATCTTTGCAATTGCCCGGCGCGGGCTCTCGCCGCCCGGGTATCTTCGGAGATGTTGAGTGCGCCGCGTGCATCATGCCGCTCGCAACGTCGGAATGGAGGAGACGTCAACGTCGCGCTCAGCATGCCAAGCGTCATACGCGGCCTGCATTCGTAGCCAGATAGCCGGCCCGTCGCCAAACATCTTGCCGAGGCGAGCGGCAACATTGGGGGAAACAGGTTTCTTCTCGCGCAGGATGTCGTAGAGCTGCTGGCGCGAGATGCCGAGCAGCTCTGCGATTTCCACCTTGGTCTTTCCCGTCGCCGGGATAATGTCGTCCAGCAAAGCCCCAGGGTGGGAAGGGCACCTAGCGATAGGCCTCGTCGTTTCTCTAATGGGCATGGTCGTCATTCCCTCGATCTGGGCCGCCTCAATAGTACGGTTCGAAATCGACGCGGGCGGCATCCTTCCCGTCGAATTCGAAGGTAATGTACCACGGTCCATTTCCATGGGCCGTGTAGCGCGTGGGGTCGAAGCCTATGAGAGCATGGAAGTCAAAGCCGGGAAGGTTCATGTCGTCCAGGCGCTCTGACTGCTCCAGGCGGTCGAGCCGGACAAGAATGCGCTTATGAAGCTTGGCGTCGATCTTGCCGGCTTTTCCGGCTTCGAAGAGGTCAGCCAGTGCCTTGTTCTTGAACGACTTGATCATGGCTTATGTAAGCCATTAGCATACACATTGTCAAGATCGTGTAAGCGAAATATTTACACGCACGTTTCCGGCGCCATCCCCGCAGCGGTATTCTCGGCCTATCTCGCTCCCGTCGCCTCCGTGCGCGACGGCACCTAGCCGCTTAGGCGACGCAGCGGCCCTGACCGCAGGTTTGGCGATCACCACAAAGCATTCAGAAACCAACACATCCGATGGAATAAGCCCTCTGAGGCGATCACCGCCGAGCGCTCCGGCCTGTCCGCTTTCATCTCCCGAAGGAAATCGCCATGACCTTGGTTGTCGCTAGAAGCCTGCTTCGCTACCGCGCGGCCCGCGCTAGTCACTACGGGAATTCTCGATGCAGGTATCGCCAACAAGATTGGCACCGATCCCGACATCCTGATCCTAGTGGGGTGCGGCATCTCTCTTGCCGTCGAAATGGCCTATGCCGTCGCCAAGATGATGCGGTGGGCGACGTGAGCATTCTCACGAAGGTTCTTGGCAGGCTGACCGGGGGGTACGCTGTCACGCATCCTGGATGCGATTGATATGTCCGTGGACAACGAGACCGAACGCCAGCGGATCAAGACGGAGGCCGTCCTGACCTACGTCAACGCTCAGGCGGCAGTTCTGACGGGGAGGGGATGGTGGTTCCCGATCTTCTTCATCGCCCCGCTTGGCCTTTGGTTCGGCTCGGTGTGCCTCTATTCCGTTCTGTTGTGCGCGAGCGCTTATGCGCAGGACTGGACCATCGCCGCTCTCCCGGCTCCGCTGAACGACTGGGCCGGCGCTAACATCGGCTCTCTCTTCCTCGCGAAGACCGGTGAGCAAATCCTCGCGGAATGGAGGTCGAAATGACCTCATTGAAGCCCGTCGAAGGTAACGGCCCGATTGCTACCGCGGGGAATATGTCTTGACGCGTGCGGCGATCTCTTCGTCGAGGACGAAGCAATCGAGGAACTCTTGCCATGTTTCCGCAGACCTACGCGCGTCGCTGAGCATCTGCCTGAGTTCGTCAACGCCATCGTCTGTCAAAGCTGACGTACTCTCGTCGTCACCGGTCACGACGCTGATGATATTGCCATAGGTCAGGTTGTCATCATTGCTGATGATCTCCCGGAGGAGGTCGACGTCCTCTTCGAGGATTTCGGCGACATAGTCGATGGTGAAGACGAATCTGACCGTTGCCATCAGGCGGCCTCGGCGCAGATGATCGCCGCTGTCGGCTTCCAGTTCCAGGGGAGCAGTTCGGCGAGGCGATTGATCTTGTGATCCTGAATGCGGTCGAGCACGTCAGCCAGATAGGCCTGCGGATCGAGGCCATTCATCTTGGCAGTTTCGATAATCGTCATGGCCCGCGCCAGGGTCTCTGCTCCAGTGTCGGCACCCGCGAAGAGCCAGTTTCGTCTTCCAACGCCGACAGGACGCAACGCCCGCTCGGCGGCGTTGTTATCGATTGCGACACGGCCATCTTCCAGGAACAGGCAGAATGAGGACCACCTGCTCAAGCCGTAGCGGAAAGCGCCGGCCAGATCGCTCTTGCCGGGGATGCGGGTCAGTTGCGCTTCAGCCCAGACGCGCAATGCTTCGACCTTTGCCTTACTGTGCTTCTGGCGCGCGGCAAGACGGATATCGGCAGACTTGCCTGCAACCTCGCGCTCGATGTCGTAAAGCGCACCGATACGGTCGAGCGCCTCGCGGGCAATCTCGGATTTGTTCGAGGCCCAGATATCGTGGAAGTCGCGCCGCCAATGCGCCCAGCATGAAGCCTCCCGGAAGCGGCGTGTCCCGTCCGGTCCGGCCCCATATAACTTCGCGTAGCCCTTGTAGCCATCGGCCTGAAGGATGCCGCTCGCTTGGCTGAGGTGACGGTGAACGTGCTCTTCCTTCCAGTCGGGAGCAAAATAATAGACCGCACCGGGCGGAGCTGCGCCCGCCCATGGGCGTTGGTCCCGGACATAAGTCCAGAGCCTGCCCTTCTTCACCCCTTTCCCCAGCCCCTTGTCGCGCAGAGAGCGATCCAGAACCCGGATCGGCGTGTCGTCGGCGTGGAGAAGATCACTGCTCATGATCGCCGCCTCGATCAACTCGATCAGTGGCAGGAGCACCCGCATGGCGCGGCCACACCAATCGACCAACGTGCTGTCAGGGATATCAACGCCCATGCGGGCAAAGATTTCGTTCAGGCGATAGAGCGGCAGGTGGTCGTCGAACTTCGAGACCAGGATGTAGGCGAGCAGTCCAGCGCCCGCCATGCTGCCCGGGATGGGGCGGCTGGGCGCGGGCAACTGCACCATCTTCTCGCAGCAGCGGCAGGACTTCTTCAGCCGGGCAATCTCGATGACCTTCATCTGCGCGGCGATCATGTCAAGGATTTCGCTGACGTCTTCACCGACAAGCCGCAATTCGCCACCGCAAGCGGGGCAGTGCGCGCCGGGATCGAGTTCCCTGCGCTCGCGAACGGCCTTGTCCGACACGCGCGGACGGCGGCGCATGGTCTTTTCCGGCATGATTGCCTCAGACGCGGCAGGCGCCGCTTCCTCGATCTCGGTGAGAGGCTCGCTGCTGCTTTCCGAGGCGGCAATCATCAGGTCCTCCAGCGCCAGTTCCAACTGCTGGATTTCCCGTTCGATCTTTTCCGACGATTTGCCGAAGCCATGCTTCTTCAGCCTGGCGATGCGCAGCCGCAGGGACTGGATCAACTGATCATGCGCCTGCAAGGTCGCCGACATCTTCGCGTTTTGCGCCTCAAGCGCGGCGATCATCGCCTTCAGGAAGGCCGGATCATCGGGAAGATTTTGGCTCGCATTCGACATGAACCTGACTACCACAGGTCAGGTTCAATATCCATAAAAACATGTAAATTCAGTGAGATAAAATCAACAAACACGGGCCGGAGGGGCGCCCCAGTCCGGCCGCCGCCAGTCAATGCCCTCCCACAACATCGCCATTTGCGCCGATGTCAGCCGCGCCGTCCCATCAGCGGCGGATGGCCACGGAAACCGCCCCTTCTGCAAGACCTTGTAATAGAGGCAGAAGCCTTGGCCATCAAAATAAAGAAGTTTCAAACGGTCACCACGACGCCCCCGGAACGCAAAGACAGCACCTCCCGTCGGCTTCTGGCGCAGCACATCCTGCGTCAAGGCAGCAAGGCCCTCAATGCCCTTTCGCATGTCCGTGACACCGCAGGCGAGATAAACACGAACACCTGTCCCAGGCCCGATCATGCCGCTTCAACCGCCCGGATGAGGTGGGTCAGGACCGTCCCATCCACGCCGCTGTCGAAGCGAAGGCTGCGCCCATGGTTCAACCGCAATTCGATCATTGCGGATGCACGCTCCGCCTCCTCGCGCGCGAGCGCCGCACCAGGCATGACGGATATGTCGACGGGAAGAAACACTGTATCGGCAGTCGGCGGCAACAGGCCTTTCTTCTTCAGCTCATGCCGCCAGGCGTAAATTTGCTGCCGCATCACGTCGTGCCGACAGGCAACCTCACTCACCGTCGCCCCGTCGAGACCAACTGACATCACAACTTCCAGCTTCGTCTCGTCACTCCAGCGCCGCCGCCGCTCCTTGCCGAGAATTTCCACACGCATTCCTTACCTCGCCCAAGACACGTCATTAACGACGTCGCTAATGACGTGTCTTAGCCAATCAGGCCGCTATCGGGCAGGCGGTGACAATCGGGCGGTTACCGTCGAAGCAACATGGCAGCGGTTCGGATCGATGAGCCTATATCCAAGAGGTCGAACCGGACATCGCCAGAAACACGGCCGGGATTGAGCGCATCGATAGGGAGCAGGCGACGAAGTGGCCCATCTTCGGGAACCTTCACAAGGATCGCCTTGCGGATGTCAAGGAAGAAGCCCGAGCCGGGCGCTCTCACGACATGTCGGCAGCTTTCGGAACCTCTGAAGCGTCGTCCTGGGCGCCCGGTGACTGTTCGAGTTCTTCGACGATCGCGTGATGGTCCCGGAAGGCTTCAAGCATTTCGTGGCTGTCTTTTCCCTGGTTCAGCAGCACGCGTGCCATTCCCATGTCTAATCTCAATTGAGCTTCGCGCTTGCTGCGATTAGGCATGGAAGTTCCCCGCTTCCGATAGCTTTACGTTGCGGTACCTGCCTGTGAGAGTCAATTATCGGATATCACGGGTGGAAAATTAGAATGGCAGACTTAGTTATCTGCTTTGTCGGTGCTATCATCATTAGCGGGGGCGGCAGTTCGATCATGGATCCTGCGCAGGCCTTCCAGCATTTTCGTCATGTCCTTTCCGTCCACAGCCATCTTCCGGGCAGCCCTGCGTAGCCGCCAGAATAACTCCGCGTCCAGGTCCGGGTGGAGATCATGATTGTCTTTCGTCGCTCGTCGCTCATGGATTGGTTTCCTTCACGAAGGCGAAGGTGCCTTTAGCGAGCCAAGTATACGCGAAGGAGATACCACGCCACCACCCCGTTGAGCACCGTTGCGGCGAGCCCAGACCAAATCGATGGAGAGCGCCACGCGAGTGCCGCCGATATGATCGCAATCGCGGACAGTGCAAGCATCCCGCCACCCGTCATTATTCGTAGATCGTGAGGATCTCATCGATGCTAATCGGCGATGGAATCCACTCAACGATTTCAAACGGCTCGTCCGTCCGGTAGGTGGCCCAATATGGCTCGTCGCCCACCTCATCGATGTCGACACCCGTCCTCCATCTGATCATCTGGACGTCGCCCTCGGCGTTTCTGGCGGCGATCGGCGTCCCGTCGCGGGGAGCGGCAGAGGCAAGAAAGATGACGGGCGCTCGCCGAAACGCCTCCGCCAGATCTGGGTAGTCGCTCACTTTCGACTCCTCTAGGTCTTCGCTTCGCGGGCAGCTACAGAGAGTTGACGACTGGAGCCGGCCTGTCGGTAAACCTCGAACTGTTGATGTCGCGGCTGACGCGGTTCATCTGCATCTGTCCGTTGAGATGATGTCCAAGGATGCCCTTGAGGTTTTCGACCGGGGTGCCCGGGTTAAGCCAGCCGTCGAAAACTTCGGGGTCTAAGATGACGGGCATCCGGTGGTGGATCTGGCTGATGGGCGCGATCGAGGGAGCGGTTATGATCGTGCAACTCGTGATCGGTGCCCCCATCCGGGTGTTATGCGCCCACAGTCCGGCAAAGGCGAAAGGCTTCTCGCCTGGCATCTGGATAAACCATGGGTCCTTGCCGCCATCATCAGCCTTGGTCCACTCGTAGAAGCCATCTGCAGGGATGAGGCAGCGGCGCATCTTGAATGCGTCCCGAAATGCCGGAGAGCTATCGACGGTCTCGATCCGGGCGTTGAACATGGCAGCCTTTGGCATCTCCTTCGCCCAGTGGGGGACCAGCCACCAGCGACCATCGTCAACCACTTGGTTGCCCTCGACGTCCAGACGGACAAACGGTACGGTCTGGGTCGGAGCGATGTTGTAGCGCGCCTCGGTGTTGCGGATCACATATTTGTCGGTCAGGCGGTAGAGCGAAACAAGTTCCCGCCATGACAGCATTTGCGTGAATCTTCCGCACATGAAACACCTCAAATCGAGAAGAAGAAATATCGCACCAACGTTGGACCAAAGACAATGACTGCGCACGCCACAAGCACGAGCACCAAGAGGTAGGGAGTGAGGTAGTAGGGCATCAGGGCGTCCTTCGAAGAACAATGCCACCAGTTTCGACGCTTGCAATTCGCCGCCTCAGGTCGGCGTTGGCCAGCAGGGAAAGCACGCGATGATCGGCGAGAGATGTCAGCGCTGTGCAGATTTCGTCCTCGCTCCATCCCGCGCAGATTGCTCGGTCGATGAACTGGTTCAATTCGGCCTCTAAAGCCTCCTCGCAATGAGTCAGGCGATCGGGATGTTCCGAGCTATGCTTTGGCCCCAAAATCGGCATGGCACCCTCCGCGAGGGAGGATAGGGCGGGGTGCCCAGCCCGGCAAGGCCTGCCGCTCGGCTTGCTCCTCAAGTGTATGCGGGTGGGTGTCGGGCGATCGTCTGTAGCCATGTCGTCGCTGTAGGTGTGTCTCGACATGCTGTCACCGCCTTCTTCGCCGCTTGCGGATAGGCTTTGGGCTGGGCCCTATGCCAGGCGGCACGTAGAAATCATTCACCAGACGAGGTACGCCGGAGCCGCAGCTGATACAATGCAGTGCCCCTTTGCTCCACACTGAGAACGTCGAAAGACCCGTCCAACCGCTTTCTCGTCTGTTGGGAACCGCGCCAAATCAATCTCGACGGAGCGGCCGCACGGATCGCAATACACCGTCAGGTGGTGATTGAGGTCAAGCATCCCTCCCCATCTCGCGGTGGAGGTGTATTCACTGTTGTCAGGCATGCGGCATCCTCTTCCGAAGGGCGGCGTTCCCATCTCTCTATGTGTTCACGTTCCGACCTTGGGATAGATGATGCGGGAAGACAAAGGACTCAACGACTCCCGGGCAGAGAAATTGATTCGGGTGCTGAGGTGGAAGAACGGTAGACGAACACGTCCTGCAAAACGCGAAGGAATGCCCTCAAAACGCTCCCTCACTTTTTTTTGCGCGTTGAAAGCGGGGACGCGCGGGCGTGGCGAAACTGGTAGAGGCAGGGGACTAAAAACCCTTAGGCAGCGTCCTCCACTGGCAGCCGGTCGTGGCGATGTAGAGCAAGGGCATTGACGACCTCGCTCAAATCCGTGGGGCGGGACGACCCAGGCGGCGCGGTAGAAGGGCTGTACCAGAACCCATCCCGATCCGTCATATCGCTTGCATAGCGTCCAGTTCGCCGGGCATGGCGCGACGGGTGATTTCGCTCTAGGCCATTGTGAACTCCATCGGATATCGCAAATCAGAAGGAATCATAACCTCTTAAAATCACCCACCTCCTTTTGAGGCAGCCTCTAAGATGCTGGTCCTTTCCGGGCCTGAACGGCGGCGGCGCTGGAGCACGGCAGAGAAACTGGCCATTATCCAGGAAACCTATGAGCCGAACGCGACGGTGAGCATCGTCGCGCGTCGGCACGACATCCAACTACATAACTTCAGTGCTTTGAGCATCTCTAGACGATACCAACAGTTGCACCACAGTGAGGCTCGGGCTGAAGCTGGGGTCAATGTAGCTTGAATTCTCCATCGACGCGCCGCCATTCGTTAGGGCCGATCAGGAGCCGGTGAGTATAGCGGACGGAATGCAGCGGCCCGTCCAGCTTGCTCTGCCAGAAATCTAGGAACCTGTGCATCTCCGGAAAATCGGGCGCGAGGTCGTAGTTCTGCCAGACATAGGTCTGCAGGACGGATTCGAAGTCGGGAATGCGGTAAAGAATATGGGCGGTGGTAAGGCCGTAGCCGTTCAATTGGCGTTCCAGGTCCGATGGAAATCGCATGCTTCATCTCCGATTCAGGATAGAGCGAGGATGATCGAATTTTGCGCGACCATCAACGGAAAATCGAACGCAGCGCGTCGGTTTATTGTTCCTTTACAGCGTGTTAGCAACCGCGTGACGCGAGTGCTGATTTTTCTGTGCCGCCCTCTTGAAATCGAAAATCCGGCAAACCAGATCATCTGCCGCCGGACGCTTTGGAGAAGGTCCGGCACCCCGTTCCGGACTGGTCATCCGGTCCGGACGAAGGGGGTAGCAAAACATCTTGTTTGTCCATGGAGGAAAACATGAAGTTCCGACCGCTGCATGATCGCATCGTTGTTCGCCGTCTTGAGTCCGAAGAGAAGACCAAGGGCGGCATCATCATTCCCGACACCGCAAAGGAAAAGCCGCAGGAGGGCGAAGTCGTCGCTACCGGCCCCGGCGCGCGCAACGAGCAGGGCCAGGTCGTGGCGCTCGACGTCAAGGTCGGCGACCGTATCCTCTTCGGCAAGTGGTCCGGCACGGAGATCAAGATCGATGGCGAGGACTACCTGATCATGAAGGAATCCGACGTCATGGGCGTGGTCGAGGCCCAGGCCACGCAGAAGCAGGCCGCCTGACGCGTCCGTCTTCAGTCATAAACCGCTGCCTAAGAAGGAGTGAACCATGGCTGCGAAAGAAGTCAAATTCAACACCGAAGCCCGCGACAAGATGCTGCGCGGCGTCGATGTCCTCGCCAATGCGGTGAAGGTAACGCTCGGTCCCAAGGGCCGCAACGTCGTCATCGACAAGTCCTTCGGCGCGCCGCGCATCACCAAGGACGGCGTTTCCGTCGCCAAGGAGATCGAGCTTGAGGACAAGTTCGAGAACATGGGCGCGCAGATGCTGCGCGAAGTCGCCTCGAAGACCAACGATCTCGCCGGCGACGGCACCACCACGGCGACCGTGCTCGCCCAGGCCATCGTCAAGGAAGGCGCCAAGGCCGTCGCCTCCGGCATGAACCCGATGGACCTCAAGCGCGGCATCGACCTTGCCGTCGACGCCGTTGTCAAGGAACTGAAGGGCAATGCCCGCAAGATCTCCAACAATTCCGAGATCGCCCAGGTCGGCACCATCTCGGCCAATGGTGACGCCGAGATCGGCCGCTATCTCGCCGAGGCGATGGAGAAGGTGGGCAACGAGGGCGTCATCACGGTCGAGGAGGCCAAAACGGCCGAGACCGAGCTCGAAGTCGTCGAAGGCATGCAGTTCGACCGCGGCTATCTCTCGCCCTATTTCGTGACCAATGCCGAGAAGATGCGGGTCGAGCTCGAAGACCCCTATATCCTCATCCACGAGAAGAAGCTCTCCAACCTCCAGTCCATGCTCCCGGTTCTCGAAGCCGTGGTGCAGTCCGGCAAGCCGCTGCTGATCGTGGCCGAGGACGTTGAGGGCGAGGCGCTGGCGACGCTCGTCGTCAACAAGCTCAGGGGTGGCCTGAAGATTGCCGCCGTCAAGGCACCGGGCTTCGGCGATCGCCGCAAGGCGATGCTGGAGGACATCGCCATCCTGACGGGCGGCACGGTCGTCTCGGAGGATCTCGGCGTCAAGCTGGAGAACGTCACGCTCAACATGCTCGGGCGGGCCAAGAAGGTCGCCATCGAGAAGGAGAACACCACCATCATCGATGGCGCCGGCTCGAAGTCGGAGATCGACGGCCGCGTCACCCAGATCCGCGCGCAGATCGAGGAAACCACCTCGGACTACGACCGTGAGAAGCTCCAGGAGCGTCTGGCCAAGCTCGCCGGCGGCGTCGCCGTCATCCGCGTCGGCGGCTCGACGGAAGTCGAGGTGAAGGAGAAGAAGGACCGCGTCGACGATGCCCTGCATGCGACCCGCGCGGCTGTCGAGGAAGGTATCCTGCCGGGCGGCGGTGTGGCGCTGCTGCGTGCCGTCAAGGCGCTCGACGGGCTCAAGACCGAGAACGACGACCAGCGCGTCGGCATCGACATCGTGCGCCGCGCCATCGAGGCGCCGGTGCGCCAGATTGCCGAAAATGCGGGAGCGGAAGGCTCCATCATTGTCGGCAAGCTGCGTGAGAAGGCCGAGTTCTCCTATGGCTGGAATGCGCAGACCGGCGAATACGGCGATCTCTATGCGCAGGGCGTGATCGACCCGGTCAAGGTTGTACGAACCGCGCTCCAGGACGCCGCCTCCGTCGCCGGCCTGCTGGTGACGACCGAGGCGATGATCGCCGAGAAGCCGAAGAAGGAAGCCGCTCCCGCCATGCCGGCCGGCCCGGGCATGGACTTCTAAGCGATCCGGCTCCTTCGATCATCCGGCCCGCCCTTCACGGGGCGGGCCTTTTCGTTGGGAGAGGAAGCCTTTCAAGGCGAGCCGCTTCCCATTCGGCATCCTTTCAAAACTGTATGAGAAAAGGGGCAGCGCCCGGCTGCCCCTCGTCCGTCAAGCGGTGCTTTCCCTGCCTTTATCCGAAAACCGGCGACGGCCGCATCGGCATGCGGGATGGGCCGTGATCAATCGGCTGCGGTACGGGATCGTCTATCAGGACATCGTTGCGCCGGCCGAATTCAGCGAGCGCGGCGGCGACGATATCGGGTTCGACCTCGCCCGCGATTCCGGCCTTGCAGACATTAAACGCCACCGCGAAGCTGGCGTTGCGGCCGGCATGAGGCCAATCCTGGAGCAGGGCATAGGCTTCCGGCACGCTTTCGATGCGAGCCGGGAAGCCGAGGCCGATCAGCAGGGTAACAGGTTTGTCGAAGCGTTTCATTTTTCTCTCCCTTTCCTCCTCTCTTCGAGAAACGATCCGGATCATGCACGCACCTCCTGCCGCTGGAACACGACATAGGCGAGTGTGAACAGCACGAGCATCGCCGCAACCAGCCCGGAAAGCTGCGGCCAGACGATCAGCAGGCTTTGCAGGGTCGGCAGCGGTGCGCCGATCACCGCGCCCTGGAGCTGGTGCATGAAGAGCGGGCCGACGGAGCGGGCGGCCGGATCGAGCAGCAGCGCCATCACCTCGCCGTAGAGCGTCTGCGGCGAGAGCCGCGCGATCGCCTGCCGCCACTCGAACTGGCTGAGCATTGTCATCGGGTCTAGGGGATCGACCGGAGCGATCACGCCCGCGACGAGCGGCGCGATCATGCCCCAGAAGACGGTGAAGACGAGCCAGGCCGAGAGGGCGGCCAGCGCCGAGGTGGCCGGCGAGCGGATCACCGTCGAGAACGCGATGGCGAGCGCCAGCCACACCCCGGCATAGGCGAGCGTTGCCGCCAGCCACACCACGCTGCGCACGATGTCGGCGCCGGAAGGCGGCAGGCCGAGGAACAGCATGCCGAGCCCGACCATCAATAGCCATAGGGTCAAGAGCGCGATGGCGATGACCAGCAATCCGCCGAGGAATTTCCCGAACAGCACGGCATCGCGATAAATCGGCTGCGCCAGAAGCCGACTCATCGTGCGGCGGTTGAATTCGCCGTTGACCGCATCGAAGCCGAGCGCGATCGCTACCAGCGGCAGCAGGAAGCCGAGGAAGACGGCGAAGGACGGCAGCGGCTCGCGCGCCACAGTGAACAGCTTCAGGAACAGATAGGCATCCTCCGCCGTGGTCATGCGGATACGGTCGATCGCGCCGTAGACCGCGCCGACGGCGGTAAGCAGCACCAGAAGCATGACGAGGTGCATGCGCGCGCTGGTCATGTGGTCGGCGGCCTCCTTCAGCGCGATGGCGCCGACACCCTTGAACGGAGATCCTTCACGCCGCATCGGCGACCTCCCTGAAATAACGGTTATAAGCCTGGTCGAGGCGGGCGCGGCGCAGGTCGAGGTTTTTCAGCGACCCGCCGGCCTCGACGACGAAACGGGCGAGATCGGGACGCACGTCCCGCGTCGCCTCGACCTGCCAGTGGCCGTTCTCGCCCGGCGTGACGGCGGTGACGCCGTCAGCGGCACCCGCCACCCGCGCCAGATCGACGCCTTCGGCCTCGACATCGATGACGAGTGATCCGCGGCCGATCCGCGCCGCCAGTTCCTCGACGGTGCCGAAGAAGCCGATCCGCCCCCGGCTGAAGAGCGCGACGCGGTGGCAGATCGACTGCACCACGTCGAGCATGTGCGAGGACAGGAGGACGGTCATGCCGTCCCGCGACAACGCCGCGATCAGGTCGAGCAGGTCCTGCGTCGATTGCGGATCGAGGCCTGAGGTCGGCTCGTCGAGGATCACCACCTTGCAATCGCGCATCAGGAGTTCAGCGATACCGAGCCGCTGGCGCATACCGCGCGAATAGGTGGCGACGGGCCGGTCGGCCGCTTCCGTCAGCCGCACCTTTTCCAGCGCGGCCGCAATCCTTTCTCGGGCGAGATCGCGCGGCAGGCCGGCGAGCCGCGCCGTATAGGCAAGGTTCTCCCGGCCCGTCATGCTGTCGTAGAAACCGACGGCATCCGGCAGGTAGCCGACCGCGCGCTTGACCTCCAGCGGCTCTCGCAGCGGATCCTTGCCGAGGATGCGCACACTGCCTTCGCTCGCCTCCGTGAGGCCGAGCAACATCAGGATCGTGGTGGTCTTGCCGGCCCCGTTCGGCCCCAGCAGGCCGATCACCTCGCCCTCTGCGACCGACAGGTCGATGCCGTCGATGACGGTCCGGCCGCCGTAGCGCTTCACCAGTCCCTTCGCTTCCAGAACGATCGTGCTCATCGCCGGCCATACCTCATGACGGCGCCGCCCAGCACCAGCGCGGCGGCGGCGATGACACCGAGGCCGGCCGCGCCCCAGAGCGTCGAGGTGCGCACGGTGACGCGGAACTGCATATCCTCCGACACGGGGCCGCCGGCGGCATGGACCGACACCATGTAGTCGCCGGCAATCGCCTGTTCGGATGGCGTAATCCTGACATTGACCTCGCCGGTGGCGTTCGGCGCGAGCGTGGCGATCTCCTTAGGCTCGAATTCGACGGTCCAGCCGGTGGGCGGGGTCGCCGACAGTTCGAGGTCGGTGGCCGGCGCGCTGCCGGTATTGGCGAGCGTGAAGGTGAAGCTCGATTCCTTGCCGGCAACCGCCTCGCCCGACAGGCGCTCCTGCGGGCCGACGATACGCACGGCAGGCTCGCCCGTTACCTCGAGGCTCAGCTCCGTCGCGGCGGACTGCCCCTCGCCACTGACTTCGAAGCCGACGGGATACCGGCTGGCGGGCACGCCGCGCGAGGGGATCACCTCCATGGTGACCGTCTCGGTCGCGCCGGCCGCGATGGGCACGCCGGTGATCTCCTCGGAACCGTAGCCCTTCTTGAAGCGGGTCTGGAAACCGTTCGGCACATTGGCCGCGAGGTTGAACAGCCCGTCCTCGGCACCCTCGTTCTTCACCTTGATCTTGAAGGAGAAGGTGGAGCGTGCCGTGCCGCGCAGCGCCGGCAGTTCCGGTTCGAGCGAGAGGCCCGCGGCGGCCTCCTCGTCCTTAGAGAGCCGCACGACCAGCGGCAGCGCGATCGTCTCCGCTCCCGTGCGGGCGTGAACCTCGATCGCGTGGTCTCCATCGGCCGACGCGCCCTCCGGCGGCGTCAGTTCCAGCGACAGGCGCTCGGTGGAATCCGGCGCGACGATGGCGGCCGTCACCGCCTTGCCGCCGCCCTTCAGCGCCCATGTCCAGCCCTCTGGCACGCCGGTGACCTCGATCGCCGCGCGCTGCGGCGGCAGCTTCTCGTTGCGCAGGGTGAGCGGGATGGTTTCCGTCTCGCCGGGCCGGATCGCAAGTTCCGGATAGGCGGTGGTCAGCCAGAGCCCTTTCAGGTCATCTACCGGAGTGGTGGACTCCTGGGCCATCAATGGCAAGGGCGCCAGAAGCGTCGCGGCCAGCCCGGCGGCCATGATCGTTCGAGTGATTGTTCTCATTCATATTCTCCCAAAGATGATTGTGAACAGTTGAACGGAAACGGTGATTCTCCTATCGCTGCACGAGCAGGAAGCGCATGCCGTCGCGCGAAAGGTCGAGCGCGATCGTGCCGCGCGCCACACGCAGTGCCTGCGTGAGATCGGCAACCGAGCCAACGGGCTGGCGGTTGACCGCGAGGATCACGTCGCCGGCCCGGAGGCCCGCTTGGGCGGCCGGACTGCCCGGCGCGACATTCGAGACGAGCACGCTGCCGGACGCCGCCTCGAAGCTTGCGCCCGCGAGCCTGTCGGGAACGGCGGTCGCGGCCGCCCGCTGCCGGCTGCTCTCGGCCTCCGCGCGCATGGCGGACACCTGCCGCCTACCGTCGCGCATATAGGCCACTTCGACCTCCGTGCCCGCAGGCGACAGGCCGATGCGATTGCGCAGGTCGGCGGAACCGGAGATTGGACGTTCATCAACAGCGACTATAATATCGCCAGCCTGAAGGCCGGCTTTCGCGGCCGAGGAATTCTCCTCTACGCTGGCGACGACTGCGCCATGGGTTTCCGTTACGCCGAGGGCTTCGGCAAGGTCGGGCGTCAGGTCCTGGATGACGACGCCGATGCGGCCCCGGCGGACTTCGCCATGTTCGATAAGTTGCTTCATCACGGCGGAAGCCATGTCGATCGGCACCGCAAAACCAATGCCGACATTGCCGCCAGCGGGCGCGATAATGGCGGTATTGATGCCCACCAGCCGGCCATCCGCCGTCGCAAGCGCACCGCCCGAATTGCCGGGATTGATGGAGGCATCGGTCTGGATGAAGTCTTCGTAGCCCTCGACGTTGAGGCCGCTGCGGCCGAGTGCACTCACAATGCCGGACGTCACCGTCTGGCCAAGCCCGAAGGGGTTGCCGATGGCGACCACGCTGTCTCCGACGCGCAATGTCCCCGGGTCGCCGAGTTCCAGCGCTGTCAGGTTCGTCGCGTCGATCCTGAGGAGCGCAATGTCGGTCGCCTTGTCGCTGCCCACCAGTTCCGCTGTGAAGCGGCGACGGTCCTTCAGCGTGACGGCGATCTCGCTTGCGCCATCGACGACATGGTGATTGGTGAGGATGTACCCCTTTGCGGCGTCTACAATGACACCGGAACCCGCGCTCATGCGCGGCCGTTGTTGCGGCATTTGCGGCAGCTCGAAGAAGCGCCGGAAATAAGGATCGTTGAAGAGCGGGTTGGTATTTGTCGGCGCACGCGACGTAACGGCGATATTGACGACGGCCGGCGTGATATCCTCGAGCACTTCGGCGAGCGACACAGCCCCGTCCGCCGGCCGAGAGAAGGCCGACTGCCCCGCCGCGTCTCCGGCGTAGGAAAGGAAGGCGGTGGTTATCAGGATGGCGAGTATGCGGGTCGCCGGCTTCGGAAAGCAAACGATCATGATCCTGCACCTCAGGCCAGGCCTTCCTGCACACGACAGGCTGCGCCGTCGCAATGCCAGGATTTGCCTTCGATACGGCGGACCAGGATTCGGTACTTCAATGGACGGAACGTCATATCGTTCTCCTCATGGACAAACAGATTTTGAGAGGTTCCTCCGCTCCGGTCCGGACGACCGGAGCGGGGCTCGCGCAGCCCTTTCGGCACCGCGCGCCTATCGAGCTAGTTTCCCGATTTATGTGTTTCAAGAGAGACGATAAAAAAATTGGCATTCACTGACTGTAAGTGCCAGCATCCCGAAGCGCACCGCAATCGGGCGCGCAACTTCCTCTTTTCAAGGCTTGAAATTGCATGGGAAACGAACAAAATCGAATCCCCGTCGCGCAACCTGCGCGCGCCATTCTGAACGAGCAAGGAGTATTGAAAGGTCAGAAACGAATGGAGGATATCGATGGACTCCAGAAAATTTTCTACGATCATTCCTTCCCTGGTGCCCGCGGCAAGCGATCGCGCCCTCGACCGGCTGCTGTCACCGTCCCGTCACTTCGACCATCCGGATGACGTTCTCATGGATTCCACGCTCGATGACGATGAAAAGCGGGCAATCCTTTCCTCCTGGGCGTCGGACGCTTGTGCAGTGGAATCCATGCCCGCACTGCGGCAACCGCCTGGCACGCTCCGTCCGGTTCCGTTTGATGCGATCATGGACGCGCTTCGCCGCCTGGATGCGGAGCATCTTCCCTCTTCGACCTCACCAACGGTTTCCACGCGCGGAATGCGGCGGAGGCTGGACGCCTGAAAGTGGGGTCGGGCGACAACGCGGCACTGGCGCTCCAAGACTGGCTGTCGCCCTCGCCCGGTACGGCCAGCCGGAAGGGATGGCCGTGACGGGTTCCTCTTCCGTCAGCGGAGAGCGGTACGGGTGCCGGCATTCGCGCATCCGTCACTGGCCTGTACGGCCGGTCGGCGGACGTCCGTCGGGTTTCCAGGAGGCCGGCAAGGACGGCAGCCTTCTCAAAGCTCCGGCGCGCACCCTTCTCGCTGCACCATCCATCGAGCGCATTGCGGCAAGCGATGCAGGCATTACGCCAACTCCGGCCCCGCGCCCAATCGGGCCACTCGTTTTCAAGGCATTCGATCGCCTCGTAGCTGGTTGCGACCTTTCTTGCACCGATGCCGGGCAGGCGCAGTACGACAGGCTTCGAGAATACGACGTCGATCATCACTTCCTCCATGGTTCTGGCGTCTTTTGCAGAGCAAGCAATCGGGTGAATTGAGTTGCACCCATGACGAAGTTGGGATGGGTCGCACATGCGTTCAAGTGTGAACCTTGGCTTCACTCGTCCTCGTCATGGGTCTCGAGCAAATCGATGAGTTCCGCGACGCGCGAACCAGGAAGCGCGCGACCCTGCCCCATCAAGGCGTCGTCGCTGTGAAGCCAGCTCCATGCTTCCCTCAATTCTTCTGCGGACGCGCCGGTCGCCATCAGTTCGGCCACAAAATCATCATCCACCGGACCAAGAATGGACAGAATCTCCTCTTGGGTCATGCCTGTATCTCCTTCTCTTTTCCAGGTTCGGACGCCGCGGAGGATCGGCGAGAGGTCCGGGAATTCAATGCATAAAAAATGGGGCAAAGACCTCTTGAAACAACAAAAAAGGACTCCCAGATCATTCGTGCCGGTTGCCGAAACTGGAGCCGGCGCACCGGACAGCCGTCCGGCATCATACTTGTACCATGTTGCTTCAAAAGGAGGATGTGGCTATGAGACCCACTCTCGATTTTTCTCCTCTATTCCGGTCGAGCATCGGTTTCGACCGGATGCTGAACGCGCTCGAGGCGGCCAACCGCGTGGAGCCGTTCAACAACTGGCCTCCCTATGACATCGTCAAGTCCGGCGAGGACGACTACCGCATCACGATGGCGGTGGCCGGGTTCGCCCTCGATGACCTCACCATCACGCAGGAGCAGAACCTGCTGACGGTGGCGGGCGAACGGGACGGCGCAGATGAAGGCCAGTACCTGCATCGCGGCATTGCCGAACGCGCCTTCCGCCAGCGGTTCCAGTTGGCCGACCACGTGAAGGTTGCTGGTGCCAGCCTCGTCAACGGCCTGCTGACGATCGATCTCAAGCGCGAGATTCCCGAGGAAATGAAGCCGCGCCGGATCGAGATCACAGCCGAAGAGGCGATGCCTGCCAATCAGGTCAAGCAGATCGAAGCCAGCAAGCAGGCGGCTTGAAACTTTTCGCAATCCGCAGATCGCACCAGGGCGTCGGGCAATATGGCCCGACGCCGGCAGGAAGCTATTGCAAGCCAATGAGAAAGGAGAAAAACAATGAGCGTTCGTGATCTGATTCCCTGGGGCCGAAACAATGGCGATCAGGTTCCAGCTGTCTTCCGCGATGACAATCGCGACCCGTTCCTGTCGATGCATCGCGAAGTGAACCGGCTGTTCGACGATGTCTTCCGCGGCTTTGGTTCCGGCTGGCCGTCCTTGAGCGGCGCCTCTACCTTCGGCGGCGCCTGGCCAAGCGTCGAAATCTCCAACGACGACAAGGAGATCAGGATAACGGCCGAGGTGCCTGGGCTGGAAGAGAAGGACATCGAGGTCCTGTTGAACGATGGCGTGCTGACACTGAAGGGCGAAAAGCGCTCCGAAACGGAGGATAAGGACAAACAATTCTCCGAGCGCTTCTATGGCCGCTTCGAACGGCGCATCCCGCTCGGCTACGAGGTCAGGGAGGACGGGGTCGATGCCAGATTCAGGAACGGCGTCCTGACCGTGACCTTGCCCAAGAGCGAGAAGGCGCAGTCGCAGGTCAAGCGCATCGCCATCAAGAGCTGACGCATGGCGGCGGTGGCGCGCTAGCTGCCCACCGCCGTCGGCATCCTTCGCCAACAACGGAGGGATCAATGATGGAGTTTATCACACAGACAGAGAAAGCAATAAAACGACAGAGTTTGCGGGAGCGGCCGTTGAACGACAATCGGCACAAGCCCCTGTCCATGGGACGGTCGCTTTTCCCGGACGATGCGGTCGCCCGCATCTACAAGCCGACCCGCTCGGTGACGACGTCGGGACCGGCGCGCACGAAAGGCTGGCGCCTTGTCTTCGATCGGCGCACCGCGCCGTTCATCGAGCCATTGATGGGCTATACGGGCGGCAGTGATACACTGCCCCAGATCGAGCTCAGCTTTCCCACGCTGGCATCCGCCGTTCGCTATGCAGAACGGCAGGGGCTGGCCTATGTCGTCCAGACGTCGCGGAAACAGTTCGGCAGGCTCGGGCCCGAAAAACGGACGGCGCGCGCCTTCTCGGACGCGACGCTCGACCGCCTCGGGCTCACGGCCCTCCAGGAGAGCTACGTGTACGCCCTTGCCGGAGCGGCGAACCAGAACGATCCGGCCGGTCCGGAGTATTGGTCCTCGCCGATCGACGTCGTCCGCGATCCGACACTGTCGCTGCAGGCCAAGCGCGCGATCCTTATGAACTGGGCCTGGACCGAATACCTGATCGACCAGGCGACGAACGAGGGCATGCCGGAAAACGGCAGGCCGTCCCGGCTGGACGAGGTCGAGCAGGCGCTGCTTGCACTCGAGCGGCAGGCCGAGGCAAGCCGCGACGACCCGTTCACGCGCAAGGCGGCGTGAGGTGCAGCCATGGACCCATGCCTTGTCTTCGATTGCCAGAAGGTTCTGCCCAACCGTTACGCGTTGACACTGGCGGCAGCCGCGCGGACACGCGCGCTGGCCCGGGGTGCAGCCCCTCGCCTCGACGCGGGCAATGACGGTATGGGCGATCTTGCGCTGCGCGAGATCGCAGCAGGCGCATTCACGCGGCAGGAACTCTCGCCATTCCTGCCGGAGCCGGAAAGAGGCCTGTTGCCCCCGCCACTCGTCGGCCCCCGCGAGCTTCGCGGCAGCGTCCTTGCCAAGGATGCTCCCGCACCCGTCTGCCTTCCAGGGCAGGCGCTTCATTGATGATGCAACCAACCCAAAAAGGAGGAATGAACGATGCTGAAACTTTTCGAGAATCGCACGGCTTTCGATGTCGCTAATATCGTTGCCGGCCTCGCTCTCGTCTTGAGCCCTTGGGTACTCGGCTTCTCGGGCGAAGCCTCCGCAGCATGGAACGCGTGGCTGGTCGGCGCGGTGGTCGCGCTGATAGCAGGCATCGCCGTCATCGCGGTCCGGGAATACGAGGAATGGGCCAACCTCGCGCTCGGCCTCTGGGCGATTGCCGCGCCCTGGATCCTCAAATTCTCCGACCTCGGCGCTGCGACGATCGCGCATGTGGTGATTGGCGCCTTGGTTGCCGCTCTCGCGGCAGCCAGCTTGTGGTTTACCACCAATAAGCCATTTTCACACGCGTGATCCCTGGCAGGCCCGCCTCGTGCGGGCCTGCTTTTTGACTTGTCTCAATTCAGAACGCCGGCGCAGCATTTAAGAACATCGGACATGCCCCGCATCGCATACCGCGAGACGCCCCGAAAGGACGGAATTCCATGGAGATGAACAGGAAGACACAGTTCAATATCTGGTACTGGGCCGCGGCCTTCTTCGGACTGATGCTTTTCCAGTATCTCTTTACGACCGCGACACAGGTCGCCCAGATTGCGTACAGCGAATTCGAGACACATCTGAGGGAAGGCCGTATCGCCGAGGTGTCGGTGTCCGATCGCTTCATCCAGGGCCGCTTCAAGCAGCCGGTGGACAACCGCCCGATGTTCATCACAACTCGGGTCGAGCCCGATCTCGCGCGTGACCTGCAGGAACACGGCGTCGTCGTCACCGGGCAGATCGAGAGCACCTTCCTGCGCGATCTCCTGTCCTGGGTCGTCCCCGTCGCACTCTTCGCCGGTATCTGGATCTTCATGCTCCGGCGCATGGGCGGCGGTGTCGGTGGCGGGCTCATGCAGATCGGCAAGTCCAAGGCCAGGGTCTATGTCCAGACCGATACCGGCGTCACCTTCAAGGACGTTGCCGGCGTCGACGAGGCGAAGGACGAGTTGAAGGAGATCGTCGATTTCCTCAAGGACCCGGAAGGCTACGGCCGCCTCGGCGGGCGCATGCCGAAGGGCGTCCTGCTGGTGGGGCCGCCGGGTACGGGCAAGACGCTTCTGGCAAGGGCGGTCGCGGGCGAAGCGGGCGTTCCATTCTTCTCGATCTCCGGATCGGAATTCGTGGAAATGTTCGTCGGCATTGGCGCCGCGCGCGTGCGCGACCTGTTCGAGCAGGCGCGCGCCAAGGCGCCGGCGATCATCTTCATCGACGAACTCGACGCGCTCGGCCGCGCGCGCGGCATTGGACCCATGTCGGGCGGGCATGACGAGAAAGAGCAGACGCTCAACCAGCTTCTGGTCGAACTCGACGGGTTCGACCCTTCCAGCGGCCTCGTCCTGCTGGCCGCTACCAACAGGCCCGAAATCCTTGACCCTGCACTGTTGCGCGCTGGCCGGTTCGACAGGCAGGTCCTGGTCGACCGGCCGGACAGGGAGGGCAGAATCCAGATCCTCGGCGTGCACCTGAAGAAGGCGAAGTTGGCATCAGACGTTTCGCCGGAGCAGATCGCGGCGCTCACGCCGGGTTTCACCGGCGCCGACCTTGCCAACCTCGTCAACGAGGCGACTTTGCTCGCCACGCGCCGCAAGGCCGATGCGGTGACAATGGAGGACTTCAACAACGCCATCGAGCGCATCGTCGCCGGCCTGGAAAAACGTAACCGGCTGCTCAATCCCAAGGAGCGCGAGATCGTCGCCTATCACGAGATCGGCCACGCGCTCGTCGCCATGGCCCTGCCGGGCGTCGATCCGGTTCACAAGGTGTCGATCATCCCGCGCGGTATCGGGGCGCTCGGTTATACGATCCAGCGTCCGACCGAGGATCGTTTCCTGATGACGCGTGAGGAGCTCGAGGACAAGATGGCGGTGCTGCTCGGCGGCCGTGCGGCGGAGAAGATCGTCTTCGGCCATCTGTCGACGGGCGCCGCCGACGACCTGATGAAGGTCACCGACATCGCGCGTGCCATGGTCACGCGTTACGGCATGACGGATCGCTTAGGACATGTGGCACTGGAAAAGGACCGCCGGTCCTTCCTCGCCACGGACCAGCCTTACTATGGGCCGCAGGAGCGGGACTATTCCGATGAGACCGCCGCAGCGGTCGATGAGGAGATCAAACGTATCGTCGATGAAACCTTCGCCCGCACCGTCAAGCTGCTGCAGGATCGCCGCGATACCCTCGAAACAATGTCTCGGATGCTTCTCGAACGGGAAACCCTGACGCAAGCCGACCTGCAACAGATGTTCAGCGATCGATAAGCTTGCGGGCACGGCGGCGAGGGCTATCGCTGTCGTCCATATCAGCAAAGACGGCGTCTGGTGGTCCTTGCGACTTGGCTAATGGCAGCTTTTCTGAGATTGGCGCCTGAAACCTGTCTCTCCGCTTGCCACCCGGAAGTGGGCGGTCGGTGTCAGATCCGATTGGCGCCGCTCAAGGCACTTTCATCGCTACCCGAGAACTGCCAGACGTTCGAACCATTCCATACGGCAGACTCGATCTGCAGTCTCTACCTCAGTCAAGAGCGATCGTATGTGAACGATGTCAGCAACGTGGTGACGAAATTGCTTGCCTTTTCCTTTACAAGCACTTCCGTCCATTCATTCGTCCCACGCAGCCGCAAGTCAGAATATATGCTGTCGACCGCGGCTTCTTCGATGCGCTTGATATTTGCCAAGAAGGCTTTCTCTCCGCCCGCATGATACATGTCACGGATCACCATCCGCAGGATTTCCTGAATTGCGATTTGCCAGGCTGTGTTGATTGCCTGGAGCTCGCCGGAGTTTTCTGCCACGATGTTTCCTCTTGATTTGACGGTTCCCGGGGCGGGCTGCAAACCCCACGCAGAAGAAGCCGCCATGGGCGCTTGGAGATAAAGCGCCACGGCCACGTGTATTGAGAGATCCGGCCGGATACCCGAAACCTTGGACTAGGCCCGCCTTGCCTTGCAGTTAGCATAGCGCCGATCGCGCTCCGCCTGGCGGGCGGCCTCGTCTTCAAGCACCCGCGCGATGCGATTTCTCTCGGCTGCCTCACGAGCTTCGGTTTCGGCGCGCGCCGCGGCATCGATGGCTGCCTGTCGCTCGGCTGCCTCGGCTGCCTGGCGTTCTGCCTCGTCGCGCTTCAGCCGTTCGCGTTCGAGCCGCCGCGCTTCCCTTGCAGCGACGATCGCTGCCCGCTCCGCCTGCCTCGCCAATCTGGTGGCTTCAGCGGTGCTTCTTGCTGTGCGATAGACCTTCAGGAGAGTGGACTTTGCGTAAGCGGCTGCGGTAAGGCATCGGAAAGGTCGTTGTTTCTGGCGTTCTTCAAATCTTTGTCCTGGAGAGAGTGTTGCGAAAGGTCAGACGGTCCTGGCCCGTTTGGCGATGAGAGAGGCGGTCGCCGTCTCGCGATCGTTCAATTCTTTCGCAAGGGCTTCACGAAGCCGCCGGGTCTTTTCCTCGCGGGCCAGGACGAGGGAATCGAGTTCCTCGACGGCGCTGTTGCGGGCGAAGAATTGCGATTGGGCATTGGCGAAGGCGATCTCCGCCTTCTGGCGGGATTTGCTGTGTGTCTGTGACATGGTCTTTTCCGAATGGACGCCGAAGGATGGCGCTGCAACAAAAAAGGCCAGGCAAACTGCCTGACCTTGTTGGTATCATGCTCTCGACAGTGCCAGTACATCCGTGGTCAACGGAGAGCGGATACCGGGATGGTTCAGGCAGCCTGCAGGTTGCAGGCCGACATCTTGCCCGACTTGTTGTCGCGCTCAAGGTCGTAGCCGATCTTCTGGCCTTCCACGAGCTCGCGCATTCCGGCGCGCTCGACGGCAGAGTTGTGAACGAACGCGTCTGCGCCGCCATTGTCAGGCTGGATGAAGCCGAAGCCCTTGGTGGAATTGAACCATTTAACTGTGCCAGTGGTCATGATGAACCCTTTCATAGCAAGAAGAGAACCGCAGCGCTCACGTGCTGCAGATGGTGATAGCGATTTTTGAAAGAAAAGGTTCGTTCAGGGCGCGTTGCCAGATGCGCGATAACCAAAGCCAAGCAAGCAAATATCGACAATCGACATATAGGCCTTCCCTATCCCGTTGTCAACTTTTAGTTGTCAGCCTTGAATAACTTCGGCATCTGGTTGCATTGCAAGCGTCGTTTGCCACCACGCCGCAGGCGCTGCAGAACGCCTGCTTCGTTAGGGACGTGTCTTTACTCAGCGCTTGGCTGTCATATCGGCTTCGTCTCTCGTCAGGAACTGGAGCGTAACTGCAGCGACATTGTCTTCAAGCCACTTTGCCATCGCGAGTTCCTCATCAAGGATATGACGGCACACAGTAGCTGTCTCCTCGTCCCCCAAATATTCAGCGGTGGCGATCAGGATACGATAGCTGGCGATCTCCATGTGTTCGAAGGTGTAGCTGGCGAGCGACCCCTTCACGACTTCGTCGCTGGCGAACATCCCGCCCATACCTTGGGCCATTGCGGTGAGTTTGCCCGCCGCGTCTTTGAAGGCCGAGTTGCCTTCACCGAGCCTGTCGAGGCAGCCCTTGAGCGAGGCGGCCTGCTGCTTCGTCTCTTCGATGTGCTTGCCGATGCGAGCCTTCAGTTCAGGGTAGTTTTCCAGCCGTTCGAACTGTGCGTTCAGCATCGTTTCGGCTTGTTCCTCCATCGCATGGGCGTCACGAAGCCAGGCGATTAGATTGTCGCGCGCATCTGTAGCCATTTGCTTTCTCCTTCGTTTGACCGAAGATCAACCCACGCAATCGTTGATTGTTCCGCTTGGCGAAACTGCGGCGCCCCAACGTTACCATCCGCCTCGCATATCCGTCATCGGTCGCAAGCTCCTGCATGAGGCCGGCACGCAAACCGGATTCCGCAACGAAGTTCTATGCCACATCGTCATGATCGGGCCTCATCACGCAAATTCACCGAAGGCCGCACGAAGAGGAGGGTAGACCAGGCGGGGACGACATCTCGCTCTCCGTCCGGGCCGCTCGCATACACGAGATCGCCGAGGCCTGCACCAAGGGCGCAAGGCTCGTCGGAGGCATTTGCTCGTAGTTGAAGCAGCCCGCCATTCAGCCGCCAGTCGATGAAGAGTTCCGTGTCCGTTTCCGATATCATGGTTGCCGCGTAGCCTTGGGCATTTGCGAGCAGCGGGACGACGGACCGACGGCGGATTTCGATAAGACGGGTCATGAATAAGCGCCACTTCTCCCGCTCCGGCACGTCCAGGTTTGTCCAGTCGAGCTTCGAGCCTGTGAAGGTCGTCCAGTCGTTCGGATCCAAAATATCCTTCGGCCCTGCCCCGGCGGGATAGCCGCCAAAATTCTCCGCCTCCTTGAAGCGGTTCCGGTGGATGTCGGCGGCCAGATCTCCAGTGTAGTCGGCAAAGAAGCGAAACGGGCGGTCGCTCAGATGTTCATCGCCCATGAAGACCAGGGGGATCTGTGGCGACAGGAAGAGGATCTCGGTCAGGAGGCGATGGACCTTCGGCTCGAGTGACGCGTGTAACCGGTCACCGAGCGCCCGATTGCCGACCTGATCGTGATTTTGAAGAAAGTGCACGAAGGCTGTCGGCGGCAGGGACGTAGGGTGAGGCAGTACAAAACCGATCGTAGTCTTGCCTTTGTTCAGATAGCCCTCGGCTAGCGCCTGCTTCACCTGTCGCCAGGGCCGCTCCTTGTAGGGGGCGTAATGGCCCTCGGCCTCCCCAGTGACAGCAACGTGCAAGGCGTGGTGGAATTCATCGTTCCAGTCTGCCGCAAACAGGCGATGACCAGTTTCATCTGCCACCAGCAGATCACCTCCGTTGCCGGGATTCTCCACGACGAGATGCACCTGGCGATCGGTGAACGCCGCGTGCACCGTATCGGAGATTTCCTGCAGAATGTGCGGCGTTCCAACATCGACAATCTGATCGACGGCATCGAGCCGAAGACCATCGAACCGATATTCCTGCAACCAGTGAAGAACGTTTCCGATGAAGTAAGATCGTACCGCGGGTTCGTCGAATGCAATCCGAGATCCCCACGGCGTGGGATTCTCGCTATGGAAGAAGCCGGGCGCATAGTGCGGCAGGAAGTTACCGTCCGGCCCAAAATGATTGTAGACCACATCGAGGAAAACCATCAGCCCGCACTTATGAGCAGCGTCAACGAAGCCCCGCAGATCGTCCGGTGTGCCATAGGCGTTGTGCGGCGCGAAGTGGAAAACACCGTCGTAACCCCAGCCCCAGCGGCCGGGAAACTGAGCAATCGGCATCAGTTCGATCGCGGTGAAGCCCATTTCGGCAAGTCGGGGCAAGTGCTCGATGGCTGCATCGTAGGTTCCATCCCGCGTAAACGTACCGACATGGAGCTCATAGAAGACGGCCTCTTCCCACGGACGTCCGCACCAGTCAGTCTGTCGCCAGGCAAAACAATCTGGCCCGCATAGCAATGAGGGGCCATCGACACCCAGCGGCTGGAAACGGGATGCGGGATCGGGCACGCGCCTGCCATCGGCAAGCACGAAGCCGTAGAGCGCTCCTACCGGTTGACTGTCCAGACGGACCGCGAACCAACCGTCATCCTGTCGGTCCATCGCCACCTGGCGGCCATCGATGTTCAGCTTCAAAGTGGATTCGGCCGGCGCCCAAAGCCGGAACACCGTCGAACCGTCCTCGCAAAATTGCGGCCCCCAACTGCATGCGCGCATCATCGCAGCAACCCCTGGCCGCCGTCTACATAGATCGGAGAGCCCGTCATGTGCGATGCCTCGGCGCTGAGCAGAAATCGGATGACCTTGGCGACATCGATTGCTTGACCAGGCTTGCCATCGGTCAAGGGAATGCTGCCCTGCGGCCAGATGACCGGCACTTCCGTTTCCGCACGGTTGCGAATTTCCGAGCCGGCGACAATGTTTGTGTCCACGGCTCCCGGGCAGACGACATTGATCCGGATGCGGTGTTTCCCAAGCTCAAGGGCGAGCTGCTGTGCCATGGCCACCTGCGCTGCCTTGGACGCGCTATAGGCGGTCGCACCTGGGTTGGTGAACGTGCGCACCCCATTGATGGACGAGACGATAACGATCGCACCGCCTCCGGCGCTCTTCAGGAGCGGAACGGCTTTGTGAAGGGTAAGGAAGGTACCGCGAAGATTGATGCGGATCGTCTCGTCCCACTCGGAAGGGCCTAGATCCTCGATCGGTGCCCAGACGCCGTTGATGCCGGCATTCGCCACCACAGCGTCCAAGCGGCCGAATTGGGTCTTCGTTTTCTGGACGATCTCACCAACGTCGGCTTCATCAGACACGTCACCGGCAATAGCGATTGCTTCAGTGCCAGCCACCAGAGCCTCCCGCGTTTCGGAGAGGGCATTTTCGTCGCGGTCGAAGAGCACGAGACGATGGCCAGTTGACGCAAGAAGTTCCGCCGTGGCCCGGCCTATTCCGGATCCGGCCCCGGTGATCACCGTAACGGGAGATTTCATGGGTCAGCTCCGCGCTTCGGACGTGAAGCCATTGGTCTCGACAGCTTCCTCGTTCATGGTCTCGTCGTCGATATTGCCCTGCTGCACGGGATCGATATCGAAAGCGGTGAGCTGGACCATGATTTCCTTGGCGCGCGTGATTGCGGCACTATCAGCGAGGTCATCCGCAACCATGCAGACCGATACCTTCTCCCCGCCCTCCCCGACAAATTCAACCGTCGTCGTGCCTTCTCTGCTGTGAACATTCGTTTCGATGAGTTGCATGGTGACCTCCTGTCAGGACCGCTGAACTGCCGCAACGCCCCGAAGTTCCTGTACGGTTCGAGACATTTTCTGCGTTGCGAGCCACTGCATGCCGCCGAAGGGAACATTCGGCGCGGTGTTGTGTTGCCGTTGGCAGAACAGGGAGCGCACCATGGCCAAAAACACATCACCGAAAGCAGCATCGGCGAAATCCTCAAAATCCACGGCAACGGCCGCGCAGGTCCACGATCAGAAGATGGTGCGCGGCAATGGCGGTGAGCTGCACCAGGTCGCCGAGGACGAAACCCCAATCCTGACCACCGCACAGGGCGGTCCAGTCGCCGACGACCAGAACTCCTTGCGCGTCGGGGCGCGTGGGCCGCTGCTGGTCGATGACTTCCATTTCCGCGAAAAGATCTTCCACTTCGACCACGAGCGCATCCCCGAACGGGTCGTCCATGCGCGCGGGTACGGAGCGCACGGCTTCTTCGAAACTTATGAATCCCTTGCTGCCTATACGCGCGCCGACCTCTTTCAGCGCGCCGGCGAGAAGACGCCCGCCTTTGTTCGCTTCTCCACAGTCGCGGGCAACAAGGGCTCGTTCGACCTAGCTCGAGACGTGCGCGGCTTCGCCGTGAAACTCTACACCCAGGAAGGCAACTGGGACCTCGTCGGCAACAACATCCCGGTCTTCTTCATTCAGGATGCCATCAAGTTTCCCGACATGGTGCATGCGGTGAAGCAGGAACCGGACCGCGCCTTCCCGCAGGCCCAGTCCGCCCATGACAATTTCTGGGACTTCATAAGCCTGACGCCCGAAAGCATGCATATGATCATGTGGGTCATGTCGGACAGAGCAATCCCGCGCTCCTTCCGCTTCATGGAGGGGTTCGGCGTACACACCTTCCGCCTCCTCAACGCGAAGGGTGAATCCACCTTCGTCAAATTCCACTGGAAACCCAAGCTCGGCCTGCAATCCGTCGCCTGGAACGAGGCCGTGAAGATCAACGGCGCCGACCCGGACTATCACCGCCGCGACCTGTGGAACGCCATCCAGTCGGGCAACTTCCCCGAATGGGAACTCTGTCTCCAATTGTTCGACCAGGATTTCGCCGACAGTTTCGACTTCGATGTCCTCGATCCGACCAAGATCATCCCCGAAGAGGTGCTGCCGGTGAAGCCGGTCGGCCGCCTCGTTCTCGATCGCATGCCGGAGAACTTCTTCGCCGAGACGGAGCAGGTCGCGTTCATGACCCAGAATGTGCCGCCCGGCATCGATTTTTCCAACGACCCTCTGCTGCAGGGCCGCAACTTCTCCTACCTCGACACCCAGCTAAAACGCCTCGGCAGCCCGAACTTCACCCATATTCCGATCAACGCGCCGAAATGTCCCTTCCATCATTTCCAGCAGGACGGGCATATGGCCATGCGCAATCCCGTCGGTCGCGCCAACTACCAGCCCAATTCCTGGGGCGAAGGTCCGCGTGAATCGCCAGTCGCCGGCTTCCCGCATTTCCCGGCGGAAGAGCAGGGCCAAAAGGTGAGGCTGCGTCCCGAAAGCTTTGCCGACCACTACAGCCAGGCGCGTCAATTCTACATCAGCCAGACACCGGCCGAGCAGCGGCACATCGCAGCCGCTCTGACGTTCGAGCTCAGCAAGGTCGAAACGCCCGTGATCCGTGAGCGTGTCGTCTCGCATCTGATGAACATCGACGAGACGCTTGCCAACACCGTCGGCGAGAAACTCGGCTTCCAGTCCATGCCGAAACCCGCCGATGCCGCCATGCCGACGCGACAGGACCTCGAGCCCTCGCCTGCGCTCAGCATCGTGGAACGAGGACCCAAACGCTTCGAGGGGCGCAAGCTTGGCATCCTCATCACGGACGGCGTCGATATCGACCTTTTGACCGGCCTGCAGGACGCCATTCTGGCGGAGAAAGCGGAAGTCGCCCTGATCGCTCCGAAAGTTGGTGGCGTGACGGCGTCCGACGGTTCATGGGTACCAGCTCAGTTCATGATCGATGGCGGCCCGTCCGTGCTTTTCGACGCGGTCGCGCTATTGCCGGCCAAGGCAGCGATGGATGATCTTCTTCAGGAGGCGACTGCGCGCGACTTCGTCGCCGATGCCTTTCAGCACTGCAAGTTCATCGGCCATGTCGTTGATGCCCTCCCGCTTCTGGAGAAGGCCGGGATCGCCGACAAGCTCGATGAAGGCGTGATGGAGCTGCCTGGTGAAGGAGGCCTCTCGGCATTTGTCGCGGAACTCGGAAAGCTGCGCCTATGGGCGCGCGAGCCTTCCGTCAAGCTCGGCAAGGCGTCCGTTCCGCCCGGGTAGCGGACGGCACGCTTCGCCGCAAGCACGGGGAACAAAGGCCGGACAAGCTTGTTGACTCCCCGCGCGATCGCGCCCGCCAATTTGGCACAAATTCAAACAAACAGGAGAGATCAATGGCCACCAAGACAATGGAAGACCTTTTCCTCGACGGCATCAAGGACATCTATTACGCCGAGCGCAAGATCGTCGCGGGCCTCAAGAAGATGATACGCGGCGCAGAGGCGCCGGAACTGAAGGCCGCCTTCGACAAGCATCTGCAGGAAACCGAGGGGCAGGTCGAGCGGCTCGTGCAGGTGTTCGAGCTTCTTGGCAAGCCGGCGCGCGGCAAGACCTGCCCGGCAATCGACGGCATTCTCGAGGAGGGCCAGGAAATTCTGGAGGAATTCAAGGACTCGCCCGCGCTCGACGCCGGCCTTCTCGCCGCCGCCCAGGCGGTCGAGCACTACGAGATCGCACGCTACGGCACCCTGAAGTCCTGGGCCATCCAGCTCGGCAAGACCGATGTCGCCAAGCTGCTCGACCAGACACTTGCCGAGGAAACGAAGACCGACCAGGCCCTGACCCAGCTGGCGGAAGCGAAGGTCAACCCCGAAGGCAAGACCAAGGCCGCGTGATCAGGCGTGGGCGGAGAAACGATATCTCCGCCCAACCCTGCGGGGCGAGACGCGACCGGCCTGTACGGTGCGATAGGAGCGACGATGTACGGCAAGTGGCGACATATCTGCGTGGACATGCAGCGCATGTTCGCCGAGGATATGCCTTGGAAGGTGTCCTGGATGGAGCGTGTCTCACCGCAGATCCTTGAAATCGCGGACCGTCATGCCGAGCGCACGATCTTCTCCCGCTTCCTGCCGCCGGCGCGTCCCGCCAATGCGCATGGCATGTGGCGTGCCTATTACGAAAAGTGGTGGATGATGACGGCCGAGCACCTGCCGGCCGAGATGTACGGTCTTCTTCCGGAACTCGCCGCCTTCACGCCCCCCGCCATCGTCTTCGACAAGCGGACTTATTCCCCTTGGATCGATGGACGGCTCGACGCCTTTCTGAAAGGGCTCGACGTCGATACGCTGGTCATCACCGGCGGAGAAACCGACGTCTGCGTTCTCGCCACTGCGCTCGGCGCCGTCGATCTCGGCTATCGCGTGATCGTTCTGACCGATGCCGTCTGCAGCGGCACGGACGAGACGCATGACGCCTCGCTGAAGCTGCTCGAAAGCCGCTTCACCGCGCAGTTGCAGGCCGTGCCGACCGAGGCGTTCCTGTCGTCGGTTTCCGGCTAGTCGCCCGCACGGCAAGGGCTTCAGAGCTCTGCGACGAGACGAAGGGCGCGCAGATATTTCTCACCATCCTCCCCGATCGTCTGCATCTGCGAAAGATTGTCTTCCAGATCCGCCCGCTTGACGGGCTTTGCCACGGGATTTGAAGCGGCCCGGCGGACAAAGGCTTCCCACTCTTCGCCCGGCCGTCGCGTCATGGCATCCACCGCACCGACGACGTCTGAGAGAACCCCTCCTCTCTCAGGCGGTCCAACGTCCATCCATTGCCCTTCTCGACCACGTCGTGCAGATAGGCGACGACTTTTTCGGTATCATCCGTGACGGAGGAGGCGACGCGCCGGCAGTGTTCGAAATAGGATTGTCCGGACTTGTCGGACTGACCTTCGTGCGCGGACTGGGCGACCAGCATTGCGTGATCGAGGTGGTTCACAGCGTCAAGGTCCTTCGGTTCTCCTGATTTTCTTCCGAGCGGGCTCATTTCCGGTCGATATTTCCACGGCTGGTGCCTCTGTCGAGGCGCTGTCCCCGTAGGAGCCCTCCTGCGAAGCCTCGAATTCCGCTTCCGCCATCGACCAGTGGCGCAGGTCTTCACCAACGGGAGACCCCTCCTCTTCCCAGATCCAATAGGCACGTCGGCGGATTTGTTCATTTCGATCCGTATCCGTCATCGATTTTCTCCTCGCCTTGCTATGTTTATGGTGATGCTGGAAGGGCCCAAAGTGCGCCCGTCCTTAAGGCTTGAGGACGACCTTGATGCAGCCGTCCTTCTTGTCGCGGAACGTTTTATAGAGTTCCGGCCCGTCCTCCAGCCCGGCGCGGTGGGTGATCACGAAGGAGGGGTCGATCTCGCCGCGCTCGATCCGCTCCAGGAGCAGCGGCAGGTAGTGCTGGACGGGCGTCTGGGCCATCCGGAACGTCAGGCCCCGGTTGATCGCCGAGCCCATCGGGATCTTGTCGAGAAAGCCGCCATAGACGCCGACGATGGAGACCGTGCCGAAGTTGCGGCAGCAATGGATCGCCTGGCGCAGCACATGCGGCCGGTCCGTTCCCATGAAAGTCGCGACCTTGACGCGGTCGACCAGCGCGTCGAGGCCGGACATGGTGTCGGGCTCCGTGCCGACCGCATCGATGCAGGCGTCGGCGCCGCGGCCGTCCGTCAGTTCCATGATGCGGTCGTAGATGTCCTCGGTGCGGAAATCGAGGACGAGCGCGCCGCTTTGCTCTGCCAGCGCCTTGCGCTCCGGCACGGTGTCGATGGCGATCACCCGCTCCGCGCCGAGCAGGAAGGCGCTCCGGATCGCCATCTGCCCGACCGGGCCGCAGCCCCAGATCGCGATCGTGTCGCCCGGCTGGATGTCGCAGAACTCCGCCGCCATGTAGCCGGTCGGGAAGATGTCGGAGAGGAAGAGGACCTGCTCGTCCGTCAGCCCGTCCGGCACCTTGATCGGGCCGACATCGGCGTAGGGCACGCGCATGTATTCCGCCTGCCCGCCGCTGAAGCCGCCGAGCAGGTGCGAATAGCCGAACAGCCCCGCCGGCGAGTTGCCCCAGAGCTTCGCCGCCTTGTCGCGGTTCGGGTTCGAGCGCTCGCAACCGGAATAATGGCCGCGCTTGCAGAAGAAGCATTCGCCGCAGGCGATGGTGAAGGGGACGACGACCCGATCGCCGACCTTCAGCGCCTTGTTGTCCGCCCCGACCTCGACAACCTCGCCCATGGTCTCGTGGCCGACGATGTCGCCGTGCTGCATGGAGGGGATGACACCGTCGAAGATGTGCAGGTCCGAGCCGCAGATCGCGCAGGCCGTCACCTTGATGATCGCGTCACGGCCGTCCTCGATCTTCGGGTCCGGAACGCTCTCGCAGCGGATGTCGCTCTTGCCGTGCCAAGTCAATGCTTTCATCACTCGTCCTCCTGCCCGGCTGCCGGGGGCTCGAAAGTGCCGACGATCTCGCCCTCGGCCAGCACACGCCCCTCCATCGCCGCCAGCACCGCATCCCGCGTCGCTCCGGGATCGATCCCGAGCGTCTCGACATCGAGGGCGAAGACCTGGAAGTGATAGTGATGCGCGGGATCGCCGACCGGCGGCTTCGGTCCCGTATAGCCGATCGATCCCCGGCTGTTGGCGCCCTGCTTCAGACCTTCCGGCTCCTGCAGGATCGGCGTGGCGGGGAGGCCTTCGCGCAGTTTCGTCAGATCGCCGGGGATGTCGTAGGCCAGCCAGTGGGTGAACGGCTTCGGCTTATCGGCATCCGGATCGTCCACGATGACCACGTAGGACTTCGTGCCCTCGGGCCCACCGTCCCATTCCAGCGCCGGGGACGCATTGTCGCCGTCGGCGGCATACTGGAGCGGAATCGGCTGGTCGGCCGGGAACGCCCCTCTCACTGCGATCGGCTGCTCGCCCTTCGCCTCGACAAGGTCGAGCGCGATCTTCGACGCGGGCTGTTCGGCGACGGCGTTGGGGATCGTCCTCGCCTCGCCCGCCGCCGCCTGCTGCCCGCCCTCGTGGGTGACACGATAGACGACGCCGTTGCTGTCGTCGGCGACAAAAAGCGCGCCGTCATTGCCGACGGCCACGCCCGTCAAGCGGCCGAGATAGCCGTATTTGCCGTTCTCCTGCTGCTGCAGGAAGCCTTCCAGGAAGCGTTCGAAGGCGACGGGCTTGCCGCTCTCGAAGTTAATGCGGACCACCTCGTAGCCGCTCGGCGGACGGCGGTTCCACGAGCCGCGCATGGCGACAAACGCATCGCCGCGATAGTCCTGCGGGAAGGCGCTGCCGTCGTAGAAGGCCATCTGCATCGGTGCGCTGTGCGGCGTGTAGCCGAGCACCGGTTCGGTCGACTGCCGTGCCCAATCCTCCAGCGATATGCCCTCCGGCGGATCGATATGCGGGTTGAGGCCGCTCATGCCGTAGACATAGGGCCAGCCGTATTTCTTGCCCTGTTCGAGACGATTGAGCTCCTCGATCTGCACCTCGTCGCCGAGCCAGTCGATGCCGTGGTCGACGCCGTAGAGGGCGCCCGTCGTCGTCTCCCAGTCGAAGCCGATCGTATTCCTGAGACCGCTCGCAAATATCGTCCGGCTCTTGCCGTCCTTGCTGGCGCGCAGAAGAGCCGCGTTTTCGGGATTGTCCTCCTGGCATTCATTGCAGGTGCTGCCAGAGGAGATATAGAGCATGCCGTCTGGCCCAACGGCGAGAGTGCGGTTGGCATGCTGGCCGGCGTCGGGCAAATCATTGATGATACGTGTCAGAGGACCGAATGTACCGTCTTCCTTGACATCGGCCGTATAGACATCGTGGATCGTCACGAGGAAGACTTTGCCGCCATCGAAGGCGATGCCGTGCATGCCCGGGCGACTGGCGACCGTCACCGCGCCGTCGGCCTTGCCGTCGCCATCGGCATCCTTCAGCATGATGACGTCGCCGACGGAGCGGCGGGTGGCATAGAGGACGCCGGTATCGGACACCGCAAGCATGCGCGGATTGACAAGATCGCGCGCAAAAACCTCGACCTTGAAGCCGTCCGGCGCCCTAATGAGATCTGTGAGCTTGTCGTCGTCGCCCATCTGGAGTTTTTCCGGCTCCAGAATTGAACCCTCGATGATCACGTCCGACGCGCGGCCAATCTCGCCCTTGATCTGGGCGTGCGCGCTTGCGGGCAAGAGAAACAAGAGAGCACAGGCCGGGAGGCGCAGGTTCTTGAACGTGTCCATATACAAATCTCCGGTTTCTAGGCCTAAGGCTTTGCCTGCGCATAAGCGGTGCGGGCATACTATCCGCACCGCAGGCACGTTGTTGAGCAGCGGCCGTTCAGATCATGATTTCGCCGCCCGTCACGGGAATGACGGCGCCCGTCATGTAACTGCCGAGGTCGGAGGCGAGCAGGACGTATGCGCCCGCCAGTTCGGCTGGTTGGCCGGCGCGGCCAAGCAGGGCTTGTTTGCCAAAATCCTTCGTCTTCTCCGGCGGCATGGTGGACGGAATGAGGGGCGTCCAGATCGGCCCTGGCGCCACGGCGTTCACCCGAATGCCCTTGTCGGCCACCATTTCGGCCAGACCGGCCGTGAAATTCGAGATCGCACCCTTTGTCGATGCATAGGCGAGCAGATGTGGCGATGGTTGACGCGACTGGATAGACGTCGTGTTGATAATCGAGCTGCCGGGCTTCATGTGCGGTATCGCGGCGCGGGCGAGAAAGAACGGAGCATAGATATTGGTTCGGAACGTTCGATCCCACTCTGCTGCGCTGATATCTCCGATATCGGCATAGGTGCGCTGGAAGGCGGCGTTGTTGACGAGGACGTCGAGCTGCCCGAAGTTCTCGATGCATTGGCGCACGAGGTGGGCGCAGTGCTCTTCGGTGCTTATGTCGCCCGGAAGGACAAGCGCTCGTCGCTCCTCCCGTTCGATCCAGCGAGCCGTTTCAATTGCATCCTCATCTTCGCTCAGATAGGAAACGACGACATCTGCGCCCTCGCGGGCAAATGCGATGGCCACGGCGCGGCCGATACCAGAATCGGCGCCTGTGATCAGCGCAACCTTTCCCTTGAGGCGGCCCGACCCGATGTAACTCTCTTCACCATGGTCGGGTGGGGGCGTCATGGCTTTTGTCAAACCGGGGGGCGTTTGCTTCTGTTCCGGCTGCGGCGGAAACGGCCGGCGTTCGTCGTCGCTCATGGTATTCTCCAGTTTTCAACGCTCAACTAGCCAACTCGACTGAGTAGGAGATGTTCCCGCGCTTTGGGCTGGCGTGGCAACGAGTGGCAACGGCCGCCGAAAATCATCGTCGGCTGCGTCTGGCAGCAAGGAAGCCGAGCAGCGCAATGCCTGTCAGTGCGATCAGCACCGTTCGGCTAGCACGGTGAGGCGATCTCAGCCCTCCATCGATATGGGCTGCATCCGCTGAAGGGTGGTAGAGATTGCCGTCGCCCGTGGCGACGCGCCGTGCGCGCTTGAAATAGCTGGCCATCCCGCGTGCCAGAATGCGTGCGGTAAGATCGAGCGCAAGCAGATGCGCGAGCCTGGAGACACTCGTCACGGCCCCCACGGTCGTCGTCGCACGTGGGAAACGCGCCACGCGAACGATAGCCTCCGCCACGTCACGCGCATCGATTAACGGGGGTGGCGCGGTGATCTCGCGGCCGACGTAGTTCGCTCCATGTCGCAGGCCGGGCGTATCGACGAAAGCCGGGTAAACCTCGCAGATATGAATGCCGGGCCGGTCCGCAAGCTCACCTCGCAGCGCTTCGGAAAACCCGCGTAGCCCAAACTTGCTGGCGCTGTAGGCGGTTGCAAACGGCGCGGCGGCGAAGCCCCCGAGCGAGATCATGTTTATGAAGACACCGCGTTGCTGCCGAAGGAAAATCGGCAAAACGGCATGGGCGTCGTTGATATGGCCTAAGAGATTGGTTCGAATGATCTGTTCATGAGCCTCGATCGGCGTTTCCTCGAAACGCCCGACCGCGCCAACGCCTGCATTGCTGATCCAGAAGTCGATCCGCCCGAAGGCCAATGCCTTTTCAGCGAGAGCTTTGACACATGTGGCGTCACCGACGTCGGCAATGACCGGTAGCGCCTCCGCACCAAGCCGGTTGCAAGCATGCGCCACCCGCGAAAGAGCCTCGCCGTTTCGAGCAGCCAGTATGAGCCGGCTCCCATGCCTTGGCAAAAGCCTCAGCCGTCGCCTGGCCTATGCCGCTCGACGCACCGGTTATCACCACGACTGCATCCGCAAGTTCTTTCGCCATAACTCTTCACCTTTCAAGAATGGCAATCGAACCGGCAGGACCTCGAAAGGTTCCGTCCGAGAAGGTGCGACGGACAAAACGCTCCGTTGAGGAACAACGCCGTTCCGCACCGGTTTGGAGAACCAGTCATTCACGGAGTAGGTCGATGAAGTTTGTTCGAGACAACGGTTTGACCATCGTGCTCGTCGCCGCCACGATTGGAACGTTGGTCGGTATGACGGTGAGCGGGCTATCGGTTTACAACGAGGAGCTGGCTGAACATCGCCTGCCTGCCACTACTTTCGCCAGTTATGTCGCCAGCGGCCATTTCCTATCCGCACTTTTCGAAAACTGGGAAAGTGAGTTCCTTCAGATGTCGGCGTACGTCGTTCTGACGGCATTTCTGTTTCAGCGGGGTTCCGCAGAATCCAAAGACCCTGATCAGATTGAAGAGCATGACCTGAAACCCGCTGATCAAATCGGGCGACCCGGCACTCCGAAAAGTGTGCGGGCGGGTGGTCTCGGCCGAACGCTTTACGCGTATTCGCTTGGAATAGCGCTATTCACCTTATTCCTGCTGAGCTTTGCCTTGCACTTGCTGGAGAGCGCTCGCGCCGCGACCCTGGACGCACAACGCCACGCCAGGCTGTCTCCGCTGAGCAGCGTTCGACCGGCGATGAACTGCTCCAGACCGCGTGGCGACGTGCGCTCCGGCACTCCGCTTTCCGTCGAAAGCGCTTCTTCGTGGGCGGGTCTGACGCCGCCAGACGCTTCCGAAAGGGCAGGAGCTGATGTCTCGGTCATAACCTCTTCTCTCGATGCGATCGGTGTTTTTTCCAGCAGGGTGCTGCCGATTAATGCGCAAGTCCTGGGGTTGTTGCAGCCGGGTCGGCGGACGTACGGGCTTGGTAGGGCCGGCAAGAGCCGGCCCTGAGGTGGCACCATCACCAGGCGACGGGGCCTTCCGGTGCGACGAACTGGCCGGAGACGGCGCCCTCGCCCAGCAGCGCATATTGGACCGGCAGCCGCGCGCCTTCCGCAGGCGTCATGTGGCCATTGCCGCCGGTAAGATCGGTCTGCACATAGCCCGGCGCAACGGAATTCACGACAATGGACGTACCCTTGAGTTCCGCGGCAAGCTGCACCGTCAGCATGTTCAGCGCCGCCTTGGAGGCATTGTAGCCGATCAGTCGCGCCTCGTAATAGGGCGATGTCGGATCCCCATTGACCTGAAGTGAGCCGAGCGTCGTGGACAGGTTAACGATGCGACCGGCCGCGGATTTGCGCAGCAGCGGCACCATGGCCTGCGTGAGGGCCAGGCTGCCGACGAAATTCGTTTCCATCAGCCGTCGGGCCGCAGCGACAGTTCCAAGCGTGGGTGGCCCGTCCGCGCCGTCGACGATGCCGGCATTGTTCACCAGAATGTCGAGCCGACCATGCCGCGCCGCGATCTCCTCAGCAGCGGCGGCGATGGTCTTTTCGTCATTCACATCAATGACAATCGGCTCCACCGCCAGACCGTCTCGCGCCAGTTCATCCGCCGCGGCCCGTCCCCGCGACTTGTCGCGGGCGCCCATCATGACCATGACACCGGTTTGCGCCAGTTGCCGTGCGATCTCAAAGCCTATGCCTTTGTTAGCGCCCGTCACGAGCGCGATTTTCATTCGATCCGTCATAAATCACCTTTGCATATTGGGAGCATGCACGGCTAAATATATGAAGGATGATTCGCGTTTTGGATTCGCATATGGACGTCTCCCCACCACGCCATCTCAAAGCCCGGAAAACACCGCGTCAGGCCCGCTCCAACTCGACGATCGATGCGATTTTCGAAGCGACTATTCAGGTTTTGATCAAGGAGGGAACCCATCGCCTGACGACCACCAGGGTTGCCGAGCGCGCGGGCGTTTCGGTCGGCACCATGTACCAATACTTTCCGCACAAGCAGGCCTTGCTCTATGCGCTCAACGAACGCTATCTGGACAGATTGGCAGAACGCGTGGAAATGACCTGCCGCAAGCTTCATGGCCGGCCGACAGGTGAGATGATCGAGGCCCTCATTACCGCATACTGGGAAGCAAAGACGGAGCGCAGCGATGTCACGCGCGCGCTCTATAGCTCGGCGGTCGAGCTGGATAATGAGGCGTTGATTGATGCTTTCGCCAAACGCATGGATGCCGCGACCAAGGCGATGCTGTTAAGCGCCCCAAATGCTCGCTACAACGATATCAGCCTCGTCAACTTGACACTTCTATCCGTCATCTTCGGAACGGTCAGGAATGTCTTCGAACGCAACCTGCCACCTTCAGACCAGGACGCCATTCGTGATGAGATGAGACGCATGTGTCTCGCTTACCTCGCTGTGGCAGGCGGTGAGATGCATGCGCCGATCCAGGTGGTTTGAAGGCCGCAGTTGGTTAGCACGTCTTCACTGAACCGCCGATCTAAGCCTGTGACGGCATAAGGCGGAAATTCTCTTAACGAGACGCTCGAACCTGTTCAGATATCCGAGCCACCTCTTCGGTCATCGGCGATTCCTTCGGATCAGGTTAATGTTAGCAACCTCGAACCTGCTGGAGAACCTGCTCGCAACGGCGCCGTTAAGGGCCCGCTCGCGAGCGGTTTTGTTAGCGCCGACCTACACCACCTGTGGACACACAACTGGGCCTGATTCACAACCTGATTTACGAACCAACAATTCGTGTGGTCCCGACCCACAGTTCACGCGCAGGGCCCTTCCCGATGTTGCGGGCCCGGTGCGGCAGCTTCGAGGGGAAATGCAGCGTGTCGCCCGCCGTTAGCCGATATTCCTTGCCGTCCACCTCGTAGAGGACTTCCCCCTCTATCAAATAGATGAAGTCTTCGCCTTCGTGGCTTGTCAGCTCCGAGACATAACCTTCTGGAATCTGTGTGATGCAGCCATTCAGCAGCGCGCCCGGGAAGCCGCGCTCGAGGAGTTCGTAGACCCGGTTCGTCGTCGTGACATTGTAGCCCGGCCGTTCGCCGGCATGAGACACGATGGAGTGCCCATGGCGCAACGGCTGGGAGAGGAACGTGTCAACACTGGTGTCGAGCGCATTGGCGACATTGTAGAGCGAGATCAGTGAGGGCGTCGAAAGCCCGCGCTCGATCTGGCTGATGAAGCCTTCGGTCAGCCCGGCTTCCTGCGCCACCTGCTTCATAGTCTTGCCTATGTCTTTGCGCCGCTTGCGCAACATTTGGCCGAGCGCTGCCGGTGCCGGCATGTCTTCGCCGGTGTTTTCGACATCCGTGCCGCGCGTATTTTCGTTGTCGAGGGTCATCATGGCTTTCCGCTTGACTTGTACCGCGCGATTGACTTTAGTACAGCTAAAGTCGGTTGCGCAAGCCACAAAGCCTATAGCGCTAGCTGCCGATTTTTAAGGGGGACAAACAAATTGGCGGTCACTTTAGTCCGGTTCAGGATCGGTCCTAGCCAAGGACATTGGATCCAATATCCAGACTATGACGTGCAGATATCGTCGAATCAACGAGGAGGAATGAAATGAAGCGTTTTCTGCCGATCCTGCTGGGCGCGAGCCTGAGCCTAGCGGTCGCCACGTCCGCACTCGCCATCGAGCGCGGCGGATCGATGGCCTTCGCCCGCTATGACGATTCGGCGATCATCGACCCCGTCTGGGCGGACCGGAACCCCGACCTCTGGCTGATCAATGCGCTCTACGAAACCCTGCTGCGCAACGGCCCCGACGGGTCCGTCGTCGCCGGCCTTGCCGAAAGCCATGACGTCTCGGCGGATGGCAAGACCATCACGCTGACGCTGCGCGAGGGCCTGAAATTCTCCGACGGCTCGCCGCTGACGGGCGAGGACGTCGTCTTCTCGCTCGATCGCGCGCGCAATCCCGATCTCGGCCCCTGGGCCGGCCTGCTCGGCTCCGTCGAAAGCGTGAAGGCCGAAGACAACACGATCACCCTCTCGCTGAAGCAGCCCGACCCGACGATCCTGTCGATCCTCGCCACCTTCAACACCGGTATTGTCTCGAAGGCGGCCTTCGAAAAGGCGGCCGGCGCGACGGACCAGGAAAAGGCGCAGGCCTATTTCGCCGGAAATCCCGTCACCTCGGGCCCGTTCACGCTGAAGAGCCGGGTGCAGGGCGCCAGCATGACCTTCGCCCGCAACCCGAACTACTGGCGCGCCGGCGAGGACGGCAAGCCGCTGCCCTATCTCGACGAAGTCAATTTCGTCGTCATCCCCGACGACGCGACGCGCATCCTGAAGCTGCAGGCCGGCGAAGTCGACGCAGCCGAGTTCATTCCCTTCGCCCGCGTCGGGGAGCTCAGCGCCGACGCCAACCTGAAGATGGAGCTCTTCCCCTCGACCCGCATCGTCTACGCGCCGATCAACACCCGCGAGACCAAGGCGGACGGCGCGAAGAACCCGCTTTCCGACGTCAAGGTGCGCCAGGCGCTGAACTATGCGACGAACAAGGACGTGCTGATCAAGCTCGTCACCTTCGACACCGGCAAGCCGATGACCTCGCTGATGTCGGCCGCCACGCAGCTCCACTACGGCCCCGAGCCGCTCTATCCCTACAATCCTGACAAGGCCAAGGAACTGCTTGGCGAAGCCGGGCTTTCCGGCGGCTTCGAGGTGAAGCTGACGACGCTCGCCGGCAGCGCCGACGACGCCACGCTCTTCACCGCGCTCCAGCAGATGTGGGCGCCGCTCGGCGTCAACCTCTCCGTCGAGCAGGTTGACAACCCGACGCGCGGCGAGAAAAACCGCTCCGGCGCCTTCGACATCCACACCTATGGCTGGGCGAACGACGTGAACGACCCGGCGCAGGTCACCGGCTGGCTCGGCTACTACAAGCAGCGCCAGGCCGTCGGCACGGGCTGGAACAATGCGGAATTCAACGAACTCTTCGAAAAGTCGAATTCCGAAGTCGATCCGGACAAGCGCCGCGAGGAATACAAGCGCATGCAAGAGATCTACGCCACGGAAGCCCCGTTGCTCTTCCTCTTCGAGACGCCGTTCGCCACCGCCGTCTCGCGCTCCGTCGAAGGCTATGTGCAGACCCCGCTCGGCGCCAACGATTTTTCTGAAGCCTGGCGCGCCAAGTGATCTGACCTGAGAAATGCTTGAAAGCCGCCTGTCGCGCATCCTGGGGTGCACGGCAGGCGGCATGAGGTTATCCCATGCCTTCGCTTTCCTATCTTCTGGCGCGGCTGGTGCAGATCGTTCCCACCTTCCTTCTGGTGATGGTCTTCATCTTCCTTCTCGTGCGCCTCCTGCCGGGCGATCCGGCCATCGCCATGGCCGAGGCCAAGGCGACCGATGCGCAGATCGAGCAGATCCGCCGCAATCTCGGCCTCGATCAGCCGCTGCCGGTGCAGTTCGTCGTCTTCGTCAAGAACACGCTGACCGGCGATCTCGGCCGCTCGATCATGCTGAAGGCGCCCGTCGCCGACGTCATCGTCGACCGCCTGCCGACGACGATCTTCCTTGCGCTCTATTCCGTCGTGCTCGCCATCTGTCTTGCCGGGCCGCTCGCCTTCCTTGCGGCGGCGCGGGCGAATGGCGCGGTCGATATCACCATCCGCAGCATCTTCCAGGTCGGCCTGTCGATGCCGGTCTTCTATATCGGCCTCTTGCTGCTCACGGTGCTTGCGGCGAAACTCCGGCTTTTCCCGGTCGGCGGTTATGGTGAGACGTTTCTCGACAATCTCTACCACCTCATCCTGCCGGCTCTGTCGGTCGCGCTCTATACGTCGGCGATCATCCTGCGGAACCTGCGCGCCTCGCTGATCGAGGTGCTGGACGCCGAATATGTCCAGTTCGCCCGCGCCAAGGGCCTGTCGCCGCGCATCATCATGACCCGCCATGTGCTGCGCAACGCCATGGTCTCCACAGTCACGCTGCTCGGCCTTTCCATCGGCAACCTGATGAGCGGCACGCTGGTGACGGAAACCGTCTTCGCCGTGCCGGGCGTCGGCCGCCTCATGCTGGAGGCGATTTTCGCGCGCGATTACCCGCTCATCCAGGGGCTGACACTCACCTTCGCCGTGCTCGTCTCCGTCGTCTTCCTTTTGACGGATGTCGTGCAGTCCTGGCTCGATCCGAGGCTTCGCCAGTCATGAGTGCCGTCACCTTCTCCACCGCTCGGCCGTCGCGGCTCAAGGCCTTCCTCGCCCGTGCCTTCCGCAAGCCCGCCTTCGTCGCCGGCTTCGTCATCCTTCTTCTGTCGCTGGCGCTGGCTATCTTCCCGCAGGTGCTCGCGCCCTACGATCCCTTGGCCTTCGATCTCAATGCAATCCAGCAGGGACCGAGCCTCGCGCATCCCTTCGGCACGGACAATTTCGGCCGCGACATGCTCTCGCGCGTCATCTGGGCCTATTCGGTCGATATGCAGATGGCCTTCTTCGCGACGATCTTCGCGTTGGTCATCGGCGTCACGGTCGGCGCCTTCGTCGGCTATTACGGCGGGGTGGCGGACATGATCTTCGGCCGCTGCGTCGATGCCATCATCACCTTCCCGTTCCTCGTCCTGGTCATCGCCATCGTCGCCGTGCTCGGCCCCGGCCTCGTCAACATGTATGTGGCGATCACGGCGGTGAACTGGGTCTATTACGCCCGGCTGACCCGCGCGGAAATCATGGCGCAGAAGGCCAACGACTATGCCGCCGCCGGCCGCGTGCTCGGCTATTCCGACCGCCGCATCATCTTCCGCCACTTGCTGCCCAACGCCATCTCGCCCGTCATCGTCTATTGGATGACCGACATGGCGCTCGCCATCCTGCTCGGCTCCTCGCTCGGTTATCTCGGCCTCGGCGCGCAGCCGCCGGCCGCCGAATGGGGCGTGCTCATCGCCGAGGGCCGCAACTTCCTGATGACCGCGTGGTGGATGAGCCTGACGCCCGGCATCGCCATCGTGCTCACCGGCCTCGGCTTCAGCCTCGTCGGCGATGCGCTGGCGGACCTGCTTCGCCCGAAAGGACGATAAGATGGAAAAACCCGTCGTTCTCGACGTGCGCGGCCTGCGCACGGAATTCGGCCCGGCCGACCGCCCCCTCGTCGCCGTCGACGACGTGTCGTTCCAGGTGCGCGAAGGCGAAATCCTCGGCCTCGTCGGCGAATCCGGCTCGGGCAAGAGCATCACGCTGCGCTCGATTCTCGGCATCGTCCAGCCGCGCGGCCGCGTCTTCGGCAATATCCTCTGGAAGGGTCGGGACCTCGCCGGCCTCGACGAAGCCGCCATGCGCGCCGTGCGCGGACGGCAGATCGCCATGATCTTCCAGGAGCCGATGTCCTCGCTCAACCCGCTGCTGACGGTCGGCCTGCAGATCGAGGAGAATCTCGCCGCCCATACCGGTCTCGACGCCCGCGCCCGCAAGGTGCGCGCGGTTGAGCTCTTGGACATGGTCGGTATTCCCGCCGCGAAAAGCCGGCTCGGCGATTTCCCGCACGAATTTTCCGGCGGCATGCGCCAGCGCGTGATGATCGCCATCGCGCTCGCCTCCAATCCGCGCCTGCTTCTGGCGGACGAGCCGACGACCGCGCTCGACGTGACGATCCAGGACCAGATCCTGCGCCTCATCCAGCAGCTCGCCGCCGATCTCGGCATGGCGATGATCCTCGTCACGCACGACATGGCCGTGGTGGCGGAGACCTGCGACCGCGTCGCGGTCATGTATGGCGGCCGGCTCTGCGAGACGGGTGAGACGGCAGACGTCATCGGCAATGCCCGCCATCCCTATACGCTCGGCCTCCTGCGCTCCATTCCGCGCGACGTACCGCCGCGAACACCGCTCTATTCCATTCCCGGCGCGCCGCCGTCGCTGGCGGCGATGCCAGAGGGTTGCGCCTTTACCGCGCGCTGCCCCGTCGCGGGGCCCGAATGCCGGGATGTCCGGCCATCTCTTGCCGCGCTTGCCGGCGGCGGGCTTGCCGCCTGCCACCGGGTTCCCGAAGCTGCGGCCTTTTTCAATCTCCGGGAGGCCGCGCAATGAACAATGCCCCGATCCTCTCCATCCGCGATCTGTCGATGACCTTCGCCAAGGCGCGCTCGCTCTCCGACACGCTGGCGCGCCGTCCGCAAAAGATCGTCTCGGCGCTGAACGGCGTGGAACTCGACGTCATGGCGGGCGAAACGCTCGGCATCGTCGGCGAATCCGGCTGCGGCAAGTCCACGCTCGCCCGCTGCATCGCCGGCCTCAACCGGCCGACGGCGGGCGATATCCTGTTCGAGGGCGAGAGCGTCGTCGGCCTGAAGGGCGCAAAACGCCGCGCCTATAATCGCCGCGTCCAGATGATGTTTCAGGATCCCTATACCTCGCTCAACCCGCGCATGACGGTGCGTGATACGCTGGAAGAGGCGATCACCGTGCATGGCATGCGCGCGGGGGCGGAGATCGGCCGGCGCGTCGACGAGCTGCTCGATCTGGTGCGCCTGCCCGATGGGGCGGCGGACAAGTATCCGCACGAATTCTCCGGCGGCCAGCGCCAGCGCATCGGCATCGCCCGGGCGCTGGCGCTTGAGCCGAGCTGCCTCGTCGCCGACGAGCTGGTCTCGGCGCTCGACGTTTCCGTGCAGGCGCAGGTCGTCAATCTCCTGATGGAGCTGCAGGACAATCTTGGCCTCACCGTGCTGTTCGTCGCGCATGATCTGAGGCTCGTGCGCCATGTCTCGCACCGTGTCGCCGTCATCTATCTCGGCGCCATCGTCGAGATCGGCCCGTCGGAGGCGCTGTTCTCCAGCCCGCGCCATCCCTATTCCCGCGCGCTGCTTGCCGCCGCGCCCTCGCTCGATCCGGCGAAGCGCCGGCGGGGGCCGGCCATTACCGGTGAGCTTCCGTCGCCACTCGATGTGCCGCCGGGCTGCCCCTTCCACCTGCGCTGCCCGCACGCGGCGGATATCTGCCGGCGCGAAAAACCGGTGCTCCGCCCCGCCGGCGCGGGCAGGAGCGCCTGCCATTTCGCCGATGTGCTGGCGGATGCCTGAAACACCATGCTTCCCAAGGAAAATGCCATGACCTCGAAATCCCCCGTCGCCGCCCTGCGCGCAAAACTCGCTGAAGAAGGGCTGGACGGCTATGTCGTTCCGCGCTTCGACGAGCATCAGGGCGAATATTGCGCCGCCCATGACAACCGCCTCGCCCATGTCACCGGTTTCACCGGCTCGGCGGGTGTCGCCATCGTCATGCGCGACCGCGCGGCGATCTTCGTCGATGGACGTTATCAGGTGCAGGTGCGCGCGGAGATCGATGAGGGCATCTTCGCCATCCAGCATTTCTACGACGCGCCGCTGAAGGACTGGCTGCGCACGAACCTTCGCCCCGGCGAGCGCGTCGGCTTCAACGCCATGCTGCTGCCCTCCACCTGGGACGCGGATTGCGGTGCCTCTGTCAAGGCGGCCGGCGCGCACTGGGTGTCGGTGACGGACGATCTCGTCGACGCGATCTGGGTGGACCAGCCCGAACGCCCGCTCGGCAAGATCACCGCCTTTCCCCTCGCCCGCTCCGGCGAAACCGTTGCGGAGAAGAAGCGGCGCATCGCCGCCGCGCTCGCCGATGAGGGGGCCGATTTCCTCGTCGAGACGCAGCCGGACAACATCGCCTGGTTCCTCAACGTGCGCGGCTCCGACGTCGCCTTCAACCCGATGCCGCAGAGTTTCCTCATCCTCGACCGCTCCGGCACTGCCGAGTGGCTGGTCGATCACCGCAAGCTGCCGAACGATCTTTCCGATTTCGAGCTCCAGGGCGTCGCGATGGCGGAACCGAAAAGTTTGCTGGAGCGTGTGCGCAACGCAGCGCCGGAGCGCACGCTGCTGCTCGACCCGGCCTTCGCTCCCTCCGCCGTCGCCCATGCGGCGCGGATAGCCGGCGGCCGGGTACGGCTGAACCGCAGCCCCGTCACGCTTGCCAAGATGGTCAAGAACCCGGCGGAGCTTGCCGGCTTTCGCGATTGCCACAAGTTCGACGGCGCAGCCTGGATCCGCTTCTTCGCCTGGCTGGAGAAACACGGCGCGACCCGTGCGGCAAGCGGCAGGCCGATAACCGAGCTGGAGGCGGAAGAGCGCATTCTCGCCTTCCGGCAGATGGCGGGGGACTTCGTCGAACCGAGCTTCCGCACCATCTCCGCCTCGGCCGGCAACGCCGCCATGTGCCACTATGCGGCCAGCACCGCGAGCAATGCGCCGATCACCGAGAAGGGCGTCTACCTGCTCGATTCGGGCGGGCAATATCTTTCCGGCACGACGGACGCCACGCGCACCACCGCCCTTGCCCCCGTCAGCGACGAGATACGCCAACGCTATACCGCGGTGCTGAAGGGCTTCATCTCCATGATGGCGTTGAAATTCCCCGCCGGCACCTGCGGCCACCATCTCGATGCCTTCGCCCGCCGCCCGCTCTGGGATCTCGGCCTCGACTACGACCACGGCACCGGTCACGGCGTCGGCCATTTCCTCTCGGTGCACGAGCTGCCGCAGCGCTTCGACCGGCGCATCAACGAGATCGTGCTGACGCCGGGCATGGTGACGACCATCGAGCCCGGCTACTACAAGGCGGGCGAATACGGCATCCGCATCGAGAATCAGGTGGAAGTGGTGAGCGAGCCGGACGGTTTCCTGCGCTTCCGCACCCTGACCCTCATCCCGATCGACCTTCGCCTTGCCGATCTCGGCGCGTTGACGGGAGCCGAATGCCGCTGGCTCGACGCTTACCATGCCGAGGTCGCGGCTGCGATGGGCGGTCTGCTCGATGGCGAAGCTGCGGCATGGCTCGCTGCCAGGACCGCATCTATTTTGGATCTCTGATTTCTGGAGCGTCGCCCTCGTGTCTCAGTTGGATTAATTCGCGTACCATCGTGCATCGTCAAGTTTGGATCGCTCACATGAGTTTCGATGAAAAGGGAGACACTTACTCCCCTACCAACGCGGCCTCTCCAACCTCCATGGGCCGCGCGCTGCGGAGGCGGCGTCAGGAAATAGGCAAGACGATGCGGCAGATTGCTGAACAGGTAGGCCTCAGCGAAGGCTTCATCACCCAAATCGAGCGCGGACTTTCGACGCCGTCACTGATCTCGCTCTACAATCTCGCCTCGACGCTTGAGACCAGCGTGGACACCCTCCTGGCGCAGGTGCCCCAGCGCGATCATTCGATAGTTTCCGACGCGGCCGAGCTGCCGGACTATAGTCTCTACAAGGAAGAGCGTGTGTATCACCTGCTCCAGCGCGGCTTTCCCGAAGCGCAGCTCAACAGCTGCATCACCCATATGCCGCCCGGCTACGTTTCGGAACTGACGCGGCATGAGGGCGAAGACTTCCTTTTCATCATCGAGGGGGAAATGCTCTACGAAGTGGGTGGCAAGGAATACGTTCTCAGGACCGGTGACACCCTGCATTTCCCCGCTTCGCTGCCGCACCGCGCCCGCAATATCGGCGCCTCTCCGGCGCGCGAACTCTGGGTCGGCACGACGCCGATCCTGCCCGGCCGTTAAGGCAATCCGGGCCGTTCGTTTTTGCGCGATTTTCTCCATTAGGCGATTGACAACTTCGCGAGAAACTTTAGCATCACTAAAGTCTTGTGGCGCGACATAGAGCGCAAACCAGCGGGGAAGGGCGCCGGGTCGCGCCGCAAGGCGAAGTGTGAGGAGAATTCGGCAGCGGGCGCAATGCACATCGGGCCGTGGCATTTCAAGAATGGCGAAACGGGAGCAGGCGGCAAGCAGGTGGAATCCTGCCCGACTGAAGGAGGAAACATGCGCCTACACAAATTGATCAGCGGCACGATGCTGGCGATGGCCCTTGCGGCCTCGACTGCCCTTGCGGAAACGCCCAAGAACACGCTCGTCGTCGCCGATACCATCGACGACATCATCACGCTCGATCCGGGCGAGGTGTCGGAAACCGGCGGCGTCTTGACATCGAACCAGATCTACCAGCCGCTTGTCACGGTCGCGCCCGACGACAGCAGCAAGATTATCGGCGTGCTCGCCGAAAGCTGGACGGCATCCGAGGACGGCAAGACCTTCACCTTCAAGATGCGTCCCGGCCTGAAATTCGCCTCCGGCAACCCGGTCACCGCCAAAGACGCTGAATATTCGCTGCGCCGCGTCGTGGAGATGAAGTCGCGCTCGGCCTTCATCATCACCCAGTTCGGCTTCACGCCTGAGAACGTCAAGGATCGCATCAAGGCGACCGACGACATGACGCTGGTCATCGAGATCGGCGACAGCTATGCGCCGTCCTTCCTCTATTACTGCCTCTCCTCCTATGTCGGCGGCATCGTCGATTCCAAGCTGGTGCAGGAGCACGAGGTCAACGGCGACTTCGGCAATGCCTGGCTGAAATCAGAAAACTCCGCCGGCTCCGGCCCCTATGTGCTGACGCGCTGGGAACCGAAGCAGTCGATCATGCTCACCCGCAACCCGAACTATACCGGCGAGACGGGCGGGCTGGAGCGAATCTTCCTCCAGCACATTCCCGAAAGCGCGGCCCAGCGCCTGCTTCTGGAAAAGGGCGACATCGACATCGCCAACAGGCTCGGCCCCGATGATTTCACCGCGCTGGAAGGCAATGCGGATGTGGGCTTCGCCAACGGCGTTTCCGGCACAATCTATTACATGGGCCTCAATGTCCGCAACGAGCACCTCGCCAAGCCCAAGGTCGTCGAAGCGCTGAAATATCTCGTCGACTACCAGGGCATCGCCGACACGATCTCGCGCGGCACGATGGAAGTGCACCAGACGCTTGTGCCGAAGGGTTTTCTCGGCGCGATCGACTACAATCCCTACAAGCTAGACATCGAGAAGGCCAAGGCGCTGCTGAGCGACGCCGGCGTCTCGGGTGAATTCACGCTCAACTCCGTCGTCTGGAACACGCCGCCCTATACGGACTTCGCCCAGGCCATCCAGGCGACGATGGCGCAAGCCGGCGTCAAGCTGAACCTCGAAGTGGTCGACGGCCAGCAATGGCTGGAGCGCTACCGCTCGGCAAGCCTCGACATCTGGTTCGGCCTGTGGGGTCCCGACTATCCGGATCCGCATTCCAACGCCAAGGCCTTCGCCGTCAACAAGAAGGATGCGCCTGACGGCTCGACCGGTCTTGCCGACCGCTTCGGCTGGGATGCCGGAAAGCTCTCGCCGGATGCGATGGCCGCGGTGCGCGAAAAGGACACGGACAAGCGCCGCGCCATGTATGAGGCGCTGCAGAAGACGCACACCGACACCTCGCCGTTCCTCTACATGTTCCAGCAGGTCCGCAAGGTCGGTATCCGTAGCTCCGTCAAGGGCCTCGTGCTCGGGCAGACCTTCTCCGACGACCGCTACTGGAACGTCACCAAGTAAGGTATCGAACCAGACGTCGGCCGCGGGCTGGTTGATCCTCCTGCGGCCGACGGCCGATCGACAGCAAGCAACCGGAGTGGTTCGTGCCGGAAGTTCTCCTCAACCGCGTCCTCGCCATCGGCGGGCGGATTCTCAGCCTTGCGCTCACCGTCGGCATCACGCTGATCGGCCTTGCAGCGCTCACCTTCTGCATCGGTCGCATCGTGCCCATCGACCCCGTCATCTCGGTGGTGGGGCCAAAGGCCAGCGAGGAGGTTTACCAGCGCGTCTTCCTCGAAATGGGGCTGGACAAACCGGTCTGGCAGCAGTTCCTGCTCTATGCCGGCAAGCTGGTGCAGGGCGATTTCGGCACGTCCTTCGTCACCAATCGGCCCGTCCTGTCGGACCTTGCCGGCTTCTTCCCTGCGACACTGGAGCTGGCAACCCTCGGCTTGCTCATCGGCACGCTCGTCGGCGTTCCCGCCGGCGTCGCCGCCGCCTACTGGCATGACCGCTGGCCGGACTACCTCATCCGCTTTATCGGCCTCATCGGCTATTCCGTCCCGATCTTCTGGCTCGGCCTTGTCGGCCTCTTCATTTTCTACGCACGGCTCGACTGGGTGTCCGGGCCGGGGCAGATCGATGTCTTCTACCAGGGCATCGTCAAGCCGGTGACGGGGTCGATCCTCATCGATTCTACCATCGCGGGGGAGTGGGAAGTCTTCGCCAACGCCTGGAGCCATATCGTGCTGCCGGCCTTGCTGCTGGGCTACTACAGCCTCGCCTATATATCGCGCATGACCCGTTCGATGATGCTCGACCAACTCTCGCGCGAATACGTGCTGACAGCGCGCCTCAAGGGGGCGACCGAATATCGCGTCGTCATGCTGCACGCGCTGCGCAACGCCGCCATCCCGCTGGTGACGGTCATCGCCCTATCCTATGGCGGCCTGCTCGAAGGCTCCGTGCTGGTAGAGACCGTCTTCGCCTGGCCCGGCATCGGCAACTACATCGCCTCGTCGCTGTTCAGGGCCGATATCAACGCCGTTCTCGGCGGCACGGTTCTCGTCGGCGCCGTCTTCATCCTGCTCAACATGGTCTCGGACGTCATCTACCAGATGCTCGATCCGCGCTCCAACCTTCGTCGCCGGTAGGAGGCCGCCATGACCGTCCTCGTTCAAAACGACAGCCGCCGGGCGCTGCTCCAGGTCCGCCTTCGGGAATTGCAGCCCTTCGCGCGGCGCTTTGCACGCAATCCACTTGGCATGCTCGGCCTTGCCATTCTCGGCCTGCTGCTGCTTGCCGCCATTTTCGCGCCGCTGCTGGCGACGCACGATCCCTATCTCCCCGAACTCACCCATCGTCTCCTGCCGCCGAGCGCCGAAAATTGGCTCGGCACGGACGAACTCGGCCGCGATATCTATACGAGAATCCTCTACGGCGCGCGGCTGACGCTGCTCATCGTCGGGCTGGTCGTCGCCACCTCCGCCCCCATCGGCCTTATCATCGGTGCGGTGGCGGGCACATCGGGCGGCTGGGTCGATGCGGTCTTCATGCGCATCACCGACGTCTTCCTCGCCGTGCCGAAACTGCTGCTGGCGCTCGCCTTCGTCGCCGCGCTCGGCCCCGGCATCGTTAATGCGGCCCTCGCCATCACGCTCACCGCCTGGCCGCCCTATGCGCGGCTGGCGCGCGCCGAAGCACTGATCGTGCGCGACAGCGACTATGTGAACGCCATCAGGCTTGCCGGCGGGTCCGAGTTCCGCATCGTCTTCCGCCACATCATCCCCATGTGTATCTCCTCCGTCATCGTGCGCATGACGCTCGACATGGCCGGCATCATCCTGACGGCCGCCGGCCTCGGCTTTATCGGCCTCGGCGCACAGCCGCCGCTGCCGGAATGGGGCGCGATGATCTCTACCGGCCGCAAGTTCATCTTCGACCAGTGGTGGGTGGCGACCATGCCCGGCTTTGCAATCTTCATCGTCAGCCTCGGCTTCAACCTGCTCGGCGACGCCATGCGCGACCTGCTCGACCCGCATCTGAGGAGGCGCGGATGACCGACGCACTCGTGAACGTCGAAAACCTGCGCATCGGCTTTGCCGGCGAAGGGGGCAGCCTCGTCGAGGCGGTGAAGGGCGTGTCCTTCCGCCTCGGCCGGGAAAAGCTCGGCATCGTCGGCGAAAGCGGCTCGGGCAAGAGCCTTTCCAGCCGCGCCTTGATGGGCGTCCTGCCCGCCCATGCGCGGGTCGAGGCCGATGCCATGTCCTTTGCCGGCATCGATCTTCTCGCCGCCCCGCCGCGCCTTCGCCGCCAGCTGCGCGGCAATCGCATGGGCATGATCCTGCAGGACCCTAAATTCTCGCTCAACCCGGTGATGACGGTCGGAAAACAGATCGCCGAGGCCATCCGGCTCGGTGATCGCTCGCTGCCGCGCGCGGCCGTGCGCCGAAAGGTGCTGGAAGTGTTGGAGGCCGTGCATATCCGCTCGCCGGAGCGCGTCCACGACCTTTATCCGCACGAGCTTTCCGGCGGCATGGGCCAGCGCGTGATGATCGCCATGATGGTGGTGCGCGAACCGGAACTTTTGATCGCCGACGAGCCGACCTCCGCCCTCGACGTCACCGTGCAGGCACAGGTGCTCGACATCATGGACGAGCAGGTCAAGCGGCGCGGCATGGGACTGATCTTCATCAGCCACGACCTCAACCTCGTCTCGCGCTTCTGCGACCGGGTACTGGTCATGTATGCCGGTCGCATCGCCGAGACGCTGGATGCCCGGCGCATGGACGAGGCGCAGCATCCCTATACGCAAGGGCTGCTGGCATGCCTGCCCGCCATCGATGGCCCGCTGACACCACTGCCGACCCTCGAGCGCGCCGCCAGCTGGGAGGAGGCCCGCCCATGATCCGCATCGACGATCTCACCGTCCGCTTCGGCAGCGCCATCGCCGTCGACGGCTTCAACCTTCAGGTCGCGGTAGGCGAGAGTTTCGGCCTCGTCGGGGAAAGCGGCTCGGGGAAATCGACCGTGTTACGCACCGTCATGGGCCTCAACCGCGACTGGAGCGGCGATATCCGCATCTCGGATATCGATGTGCGCAAGGACCGGCGGCAGGATCTCGTGCACATCGCGCAGATGGTGTTTCAGGATCCCTATGCCTCGCTCCACCCCCGCTACACGATCGGCGAGGCGATCGCCGAACCCATGCGGATCAACCGCATCCCCGATGCAAGCGGCCGCACCATCGAGCTTCTCGAGATGATCGGCCTGACGGCGGAGCACCGCTTCCGCTTCCCGCACGAGCTTTCCGGCGGCCAGCGCCAGCGCGTCGCCATCGCCCGCGCCTTGTCGCTCTCTCCTAGGGTGCTGCTGCTCGACGAGCCGACTTCGGCACTAGACGTCTCCGTGCAGGCCGAAATCCTCAACCTGCTGAACCGCCTGCGCCGGGAGCTGAACCTTACCTTCGTCATCGTCAGCCACGACCTCGCGGTCATCTCCTACATGTGCGACCGGCTGATGGTGATGCAGAACGCCCGCTCGGTGGAAACGCTGACGCGCGAACAGTTGCGCGCCGGCGACATGCAGAGCGACTATACGCGCACCCTATTCAAGGCGAGCCATCGCCATTTGAAGACCGTTTAACTAAGTGATGTGCTCTGAACACATTGATTAACAGCGCTCTGGCACGGAAAAACTCTCAATGAAGTATTTGCCTATCGTCTCGCAGGCGACTTGGAAGTTCAAGCAATCAACACGAGAGTTTAGATTAGTGGGCGAGACACGCGGTATTGGCCCCGCCGATCACGCGGTTTCGACCAGCAAGCTTAGCGGCATAGAGTCGCGCGTCTGCTATCTCGATTAATGCTCGAGCGCCGCCAGCTTCATCTATAGTGGAGATGCCCACACTAACAGTGACTGGCCTGCTGCCGGTTTTTCGGACACCTGGTTAAGCTAACATAGCTTTCTCCTCGAACTCGACCGGGCTCATATAGCCCAGTGTCGAGTGCCGTCGCCGGGGATTGTAGAAGCGCTCGATGTAATCGAACACGTCTGCCCTGGCATCATCCCTCGTCCTGTAGACCTTGCGGGCTGTTCGCTCGGTTTTCAGCGACGAGAAGAAGCTCTCCATCGCAGCATTATCCCAGACATTGGATCAAGGCCGCCTTCCGCGCACTGACGAATGGCGGCGTGCAGGCGATCCGCGCTGAGGCGATCGCCCGCGACCTGAAGGTTAGCAAAGGCTCCTTCTATTGGCATTTCAAGGATGTGCCGGACCTGAAGGCAAAGATGCTTGCCCATTGGGCGCGTGAAGCGACAGACGCTGTCATCGCGGAAATCGAAGCCGCGGAAGCACCGGCGCAAGTGCGATTGCGGTTGCTAGTGTATGCCGCGACCGACGAACGCAGCCTTCCCTATGGCGGCTTGCTAACGGATGGCGCAATCCGTGAGTGGGCGCGCTTCGACGCCACTGCGGCAATGATCCTCAAGTCCGTCGACGGACGCCGCCTTGACTATATCTCCGGCCTTCTCAGTCATTGAGGATTTTCGTCAGTTGAGAGCCGCAGCGGTGCCGGCGCGCTCTACGGCGCGCTGATCGGGCTTGAGGCACTCTCTGCAAATGGTCTTGCCAATGTTCGAAGCGATCTGCTTCGGATCCTCGAGGCGCTTATTGGGTGTAGAGCTTCACAATGAATTAAACCGCGCCGGATTTACCTCAAGCTTCAACTTCTGAGAAAGTGGATCCGATAGGAGCATGACAACGAACAAGTTGTCACCTGAAGTCCGCGAACGTGCCATACGCATGATGCCGGATCACGAGACAGAACACCCTTCACGGTGGTCTACCGTTTCGTTTTTCGCGGTTAGGATCGGCTGCGAGGCACGTCACCTCTGACGGAGTCGCAACCGTGTTTGATGTCCTTCTCGAACTGCGGCGCGGAAGTGATATAGGCCCGGTTTCGATTTAGCTAAATCCAAACAGTTTTTCCCTCCCCTTCGCAACCGAAAGCACGAAGGGTCGCCGCAGGAACTTTAAGCATACGTCCCGATAAGCCTTCCGAGAGAAAGGCCGCGGTCTGCGGCTCCCTGTAGGCGAGCATTTCATCAGCATGTTCTTTCGTGCAGATGCCGCGCAAGGCGCGCAGGCAGCCGCTATGGGTGACAGCGACATGCGGGCGGGTCTGGTCGAGGGAGCGCAGCCATTCCCGCAGCCGTTCGGCCAGCGCCGTGCGGCTCTCCCCGCCGGGCATGGAATAATCCCACGGATCGGCGGCATGGGCATTGTATTGCTCGGGCAGATCCCGCTCGATCTCGCCATGCAGGCGCCCTTCCCAGACGCCGTAGCAGCGCTCGGCCAACAGGGACGCCTCTGCGAAGCGCTCGAAGGGCAGCGACCAGATATCGGCGAGGATGGAAGCCGTCTGCCGGGCGCGGCCGAGAGGGCTGACCCAGAACGCCGCATCCGTCATGTCCGCCACGGTTTCCGAAAGCCGCACGGCGACGGCCTGCGCCTGACGCATGCCATTGACGGTCAGCGGCGTGTCGCGGCTTCCTTGCAGGCGTCCGGCGACGTTCCATTGGGTCTCCCCGTGGCGGATGACGAGGAGGGTGGGCAGGGTTTCAGTCATGAATCAAACCTTTGCATGGGGGAACTTTCGCCGCCAAAGCGGCGAAGAGGATCGTTGTCAATCGGCAAGCCAAAGCGCCGAGGCCGGCTTGATGCCGAGCACCGTGCTACTGCCTGGAGCAAGCAAGCCATCGCCGGAATGGAAGGGCGCGTCGACCAGCACCGTCGCCGTGCCCACCTCCACGCCGTAGCGCACCGTCGCGCCGAGGAATTCCCGGTGCGCGATGGTGCCGGAAAGCGGGACGGCATCGGCATCCACCGTGCCGATCGTCGCATATTGCGGGCGGAAGACGAGCTTCGCCCCGGCCGGCACGTCGACACCGGCCGGCACAGGAATGCTGCCGCCGCCAGCCACCTCGAAGCTGCGCGCCGCGCCTTCACCCTTCACGCTGCCCTCCAGAATGTTCGCCGTGCCGAGGAAGTTGGCGACGAAGAGGTTGGCCGGCTTCTCGTAGAGCTGCATCGGCGTGCCGACCTGCTGGATGCGTCCTTCATTGAAGACGGCGATGCGGTCGCAGACCGTGTTCGCCTCCTCCTGATCGTGAGTGACGAAGATGGTGGTGAGCTTCAAGCGCTGCTGAAGTTCGCGCAGCTCCCGCCGCACCTCCACACGCATCTTCGCGTCGAGGTTCGACAGCGGCTCGTCGAGCAGCAGCACCTTGGGCTCGATGGCGATGGTGCGGGCAAGCGCCACGCGCTGCTGCTGGCCGCCGGAAAGCTGCGAGGGCCTCCGGTCGGCGAGATGCGACAGGCCGACCAGCGCAAGAGCCGCGGCCACGCGCTTTTCCACCTCGGCACGCGGCAAGCGCCGCTCCTCCAGGCCAAAGGCGACATTGCGTGCCACCGTCATATGAGGCCAGAGCGCATAGGACTGGAACACCATGCCGATGTCGCGCTTCCACGGCGGCATGTCGAGCACATCCTCGCCGCCGACGACGACGGCGCCGTTCTGGGCCTGATTGAACCCGGCGATGAGGCGCAGCAGCGTCGTCTTCCCGCAGCCGGAAGGGCCGAGGAAGGCGAAGAACTCGCCAGGCTGGATTTCGAGATTGATGTCCTTCAGCACATGCAGCGAACCATAATAGAGGTTCACGTCGCAGATGCTGATGGCCTTGGCAGGGCTTTCCGCGAGGACAGCCTTGTCGATATTGATGGTCATAGTCCGTTCCTCCCGGATCATTTGCCGATGCCGAGCGCCTTCTGGCGGCGCTCGATGACGTAGTGGGACAGCAGTGTGCACAGTGCTACCATGACGACCGCGATGACGCCGAGAGCCGCGCCGGGGCCGCGGCCGGCCGGCGATTGCATGAAGACGTAGAGGCCATAGGCGAGTGGCGCATCGGAATTGCTCTGGATGAGCATCAGCGTTGCCGAAAGCTCGACGGCGGCGGTGGAGAAGCTGGTGACGAAGCCGGCGAGAAGGCCGCCCGTCATCAGCGGCAGCACGATGCGGCGGATGGTCCGCTGCTTGGTCGCTCCGAGGTTCTCCGCCGCTTCCTCCAGCGATTCCGATACCTGCTGCAGCGCGGCGTAGCAGGCGCGTAGCGCATAGGGCAGACGGCGGATGGCGAGCGCCAGCACGACCATGATCCAGAGCGTGGCGAGCGGCGTGCCATCCGGCAGCGAGACGCCGTAGAAGGTGCGCAGATAGCCGATGCCGAGCACGACGCCGGGAATGGCGAGCGCCGAGGTCGCCGCCCAGTCGAGCCAGCGCCGGCCGATGATCTTGGTGCGCAGCACGAGATAGGCGATGGCGCCGCCGACGACCACGTCGATGAGACCGGCGAGCGTGGCATAGATCAGCGTGTTCTTGATGTAGATCGAGCTTTCGCCGAACACCCGGCCGTAATGGGCGAGCGTCACGGCATCCGGCAGCGGGCTAAAGGACCAGACCGTGGCGAAGGACAGCATCAGCAGGCCGATATGCGGCGAGAGCACGAGCAGCAGGATGAGGCCGACGACGCCATAGGCGACGATGCTCTCCCCGAGGCCGAGCTTGCGCCGCGACAGGCCGCCGCCGCCGCGCTGGGTCGTGGAATAGTCCTTGCCGCGCATGGCGACGGCCGACAGCCACATGGCGAAGATCGAGACGACGATGAGGATGACGGAGATGACATAGCCCATCGGGTCCGTGAGGCCGACCGAGGTGACGCGCAAATAGGCCTGCGGCGCCAGCATGTCCTTGACGTTGAGCAGAAGCGGCGTCGCCAGATCGTCGAAGACCTTGACGAAGACCAGCGATGCGCCGGCGAGATAGCCGGGCATGGCAAGCGGGAAGACGATGCGGCGGAAGAGGCGCATGCCGGACGAACCGAGGTTCTGCGCCGCCTCTTCCATGGACCGGTCGATGTTGCGCAGGCTGGTGGAGAGGTTGATCAGGATGAAGGGGAAATAGTGCAGCGACTGCACGAAGATTACACCGTTCAGCCCCTCCATGAAGGGAATGCGGATGCCGAACCAGTCATTCAGCAGCAGGTTGACCGTGCCGTTGCGGCCGAAGAGCAGCTGCATGGCCACCGCGCCAACGAAGGGCGGCATGATGAGCGGCACGAAGCCAAGCGTCTGGATGACCAGCGAGCCACGGAACTCGAAGCGCGTCGTCAGCACTGCAAGCGGCAGCGCGATGGCACTCGCCCAGACCACGGACATGGCCGAGACATAGACCGAATTGAAGAAGGAGCGGCGGAAGAGATCGGTGTTGAAGAAATCGACGAAGTTCACGGCGGTGAGCGCGCCGGTGCCCTTCTCCGTGAAGGCGGTGTAGATCACCGTTCCGGCGGGGATGACGAGGAAGATCGCGAGGAAAAGCGCGATCAGCGTCACCGCCAGAACCTGGCCGGGCCGCGCCGTGATGCGCCGGGCAGGAAGGGATGAAAGTGCGAAGGCCATGAGGCAGTCTCCGGAGTGAGATCGGCCGGCCCGGCGTCCAAGGGCGCCGGGAGGAGCGAAGACAGGACTGGGAGGAGAGGCCGCCCGCCGGGCGGGCGGCCGTGGCAAGATCAGTCGATCAGGTCGAGCGCCTGCTCGGCCTTGGACTTGGCGGCAGCGTATTTCTCGCTGGCGAAGGCCGCCCAGATCTGTTCCAGTTCGGCCTGACGGGCCGTCTTTTCCTCGCCGCCGGTGAAGGCCGCGCGCATTTCGTCGGTCGCCGCCTCTTCCGCAGAGACCGGCATGCGGGCCATCAGGCCATGGGCCTCAGTGATCAGCGCGCGCGCTTCGGCCTGGTCATTGGCTGCCAGCGCCTTTTCCGCAGCATGGATCGCCTTCGTCGCATCGCGCAGATTGTCGAGCTGGAAGGTGATCAGCTGGTCGTAAAGGGCGTCGACGACATCCGTGCGCTGCTTGGAGACCTCGGAATCGAAGGTGATCATCGACTGGAAGCGCGGATCCTCGAAAGGATTCGGGAAGCCTTCCGGCGCATTCTTGTAGAGCGCCGGATTGATCGGCAGGCGACGGATCGCTGGCTCGAGCAGAACGGCCTGGCCCTTTTCCGACAGCAGGTAGTTCACGAAGGCTTCGGCGCCCTTCTGGTTCGGCGCATTGGCGATGATGCCGACATTGGCCGGCACGACCGTCGTGATCGAGGGATAACTGAACGAGACCGGGAAGCCGCTCGCCTTGGCGGAGAAGGCGAAGAAGTCGATGACGATGCCGATACCCGTCTGACCGGAATTGACCGCATCCGGCACGCCGAAGGAGCGTTCCGTCACCTGCTGAAGGTTGCCGCCGATACCGGTCAGCGTCGCCCAGCCCTTTTCCCAGCCCTCGCCCTGCAGGATCGTCTCGATGGTCAGATGCGTCGTGCCGGAGCGCGAGGGTGCGGCGATGGCGATATGGTCATGATATTCCGGCTTCAGGAGGTCGCTCCATTCGGTCGGCTGCGGCAGGTTGTTGGCTTCCAGATAGCGGTCGTTCGACATGATGCCGTAACCGGACGCGGCAAAGCCGAAATAGTAGCCCTGCGGATCGTTGACCGGATAGGAGCCGACCTTTTCCGGCAGACCCGTGACGGCTGGCGTGAACCGGGCCAGCAGGTCGCGGCTCTTCAGGTTCTCGAAGGCGTCGGGCGCGGAGGCCCAGAACAGGTCGACCTGGTTATTGCCCTTCGTCTCGTCGACGAACTTGACGCCCGAACTCGTGCTCTTGTTCTGCACGTCGAGCGTATAACCGGGATTGGCGGCCTCGAAGCCGGCCTTGAAGGGATCTGTGACGTCCTTGGAGAAGGACGTGATGACGGTGACTTTTCCGCCGTCCTGAGCCTGCACGGTAACGATCATGGCGGCCGACATAAGCATCGCCGCGGCAATGGTCTTGAGCATATGGTTTCCTCCCAATGGCACCGCCGGCGCTCCGGCGGTCATCGGGATATCAGCAAGGCCCGTGCCAGTTTCGAAAACGCCGGTTTTCCAGCGTTTCCGCGCGAAAAATGGGAAAGAAAGGTAACATCGCCGCCGTTTTCCGGGGTCGAAAGGGTAACGTCACGCTTCCTCTTCACCCCCGAGGCCATGCTTGCGCATCTTCAAGTACAGCGTCTTGCGCGAGATGCCGAGCATGTCCGCCGTCACGCCGATGCGGCCTTCCTGCTCGGCAAGGCTGTCGATGAGGATCGCCCGCTCCACGCGGTCCATGCGCGCCTCCAAGGTCTCCCCGGCGACCTCGACGCCCGTCGGCAGGTCTTCGAGGCCGAGCACGTAACGTTCGGCAACGTTGCGCAGTTCGCGCACATTGCCGGGCCAGTTGCGCCGGTCGAGATCGGCAAGGACGGTCGCATCGACATGCGGGGCTGCGCGGCCCTGCCGGCGGGCAGCCAGATCGAGGAAGTGGCGGAAGAGCAGCGCGACGTCGCCCCGACGAACCGAAAGCGCGGGCAGTTCGACACGGGCGATGTCGAGCCGGTAGGCGAGGTCTTCGCGGAACCTGCCCTGCCGGGCAAGCTGGTGCAGATCCGCCTTCGTCGCGGCGACGACCTGAAGGTCGACCGCGACCTCGTCGTTCGAGCCGAGCCGCTCGATGACCCGCTCCTGCAGCACGCGCAGCAGCCGCACCTGCGCCGGCAACGGCATGGATTCGATCTCATCGAGGAAAAGCGTGCCGCCATGGGCATGCTCGATCTTGCCGATGCGCTTGTCCTTTGCCCCAGTAAAGGCGCCAGCCTCGTGGCCGAACAGTTCCGATTCCAGCATGGTCTCCGGGATCGCGCCGCAATTGACCGCGACGAAGCGGCCCTTGCGGCCGCTGAAATCGTGCAGCGCCCGCGCCGTGACCTCCTTGCCCGTGCCCGTCTCACCGAGCACGAGAATATCCGTCGCCGCGCCCGCGATGCGCTTCAACCGCTCACGCAGCGCCACCATCGGCGCCGAATGGCCGATCAGCCGCGCCTCCCAGCCGTCGGCCGCGATGGACAGGCGCAGACGCCGGTTCTCGATAAGCAGACGGCGATGGTCGCGGGCCCGGCGCACGGTCTCGATGAGATGCACCGGATCGGCCGGCTTCTCCAGAAAATCCCAGACGCCATCGCGCATCGCGCGCAGCGCCATCGGGATATCGCCGTGGCCGGTCATCAGGACGATCGGGATCTCCCTGTCGATGGCCTGCACGGCGGCGACGAGGTCGAAACCGTCCCGCCGCGGCATGCGCACATCCGAAACGACGACCGCTTCGCTATCGGCCGCAAGCCCCGCCAGCGCCGCCGCGACGGAACCGTGCGCGGATACGCGAAACCCCTCGATCTCCAGAAGCTCACGGCAGGCGTCGAGCACATTGGCGTCGTCGTCAACGAGGATGACGTCTATCGATGCGGTCATGCCGCTCCTTTCAGGGACACGATGAAGCGTGTGCCGCCGGGCCCGGTCTCCAGCACAGCGATATCGGCGCCGAAATCCTTGATGATATTATAGGAAATGGAAAGGCCGAGCCCGAGGCCCGCCCCCACCGGCTTGGTGGTGAAGAAGGGATCGAAGACCGCATCGCGGTTCCCGGCGGCAATGCCCGCACCGGTATCGCCGACAATCAGGCTCGCCCCTTCGCCGCTCCCCTCTGCCGTCACCGTCACCACCCTTTCGGGCCGCTCCGCCACAGCATCGAGCGCATTGGCGACAAGGTTCACCACAACCTGTTCGAGCCGCACCGGCTCGGCCATGACCTGCGGCAGATCGGACGGCAGCACGAGGGCGAGCGTCGCGCCCTCCTCCTCGAAACGATGATCGAGCAGGCTCAGCGCCTCGTGCACGACGGCCGCAAGGTCGACGGGCTGCAGTTTCGCATCCGGCCGCCGCGCGAAGCGGCGGATATGGTTGATCTGCCCGGCCATGCGCGCCGTCAGCGCGCGGATCTTCTCCAGGTTGTTCAGCGCCTGCTCGCTGTTGCCGCGCGCGATCAGCGTTGAACCGCTGTGGATATGCGCACGGATCGCCGCCAGCGGCTGGTTCAGCTCATGGCCGATGCCCGCCGCCATCTGGCCGAGCGCCGCGAGTTTTGCCGACTGCACCAGCTCATCGCGCGTCTGGCGAAAGAGGGTGAGCGCGCGGGCAAGGTCCGCCAGCTCGTCATTGCCGCCCGCCGGAATGGGCGCGGCGGGATTGCCCGCACTGATCGCCGTCGCGGCATGGGCGAGCTGGTCGATGCGGACAAGCAGGCTGCGATGCACATAGAAGACGCCGATGACGACGGCGAGCGCGACGGCCAGCACGGCAATGGCCGCAAGCAGCTTCCGCCCGAGATCGATGGCCGCCGCCGCCCTTTGCGCCGCCGCACCGGCGCTCGCCTCGATGGCCACCACTTCCGCCTCGATGCGCTGGCCGAGCGCCGCGACGAGACGACCATTCTCCTTCGCCAGTTCGCCGAGCCGTTCCGCCTCCCGCATTTCGGAGCGCTTGCGGTTGGGCGTGCCCGTCGCGGGGTCGGATTGCTGCAGGATGCGCCGGGCAAGCTGGCGCACCGTCAGACTGTCCGGCCAGCCCTCCAGTGTCGCAAGGCGCGCGGCAAGCTCGTCCGCGCTGTCGCCGAGAAAGGCATTGGCCTCCTGCACCTCCTCCGCCGTCGCGCTGCTGACGAGCCGGGCGATCAGCCCGGTGGCAAGATTGGCCTGCGACACCACGGTCAGCAGCGCCTCGCTGCGCCGCTGCTCGCCGAGCGCGGCCGCGCTGCGACCGTTACGCGTTTCCGCCTCGATGTTGAAGCGGATGTCATCGACCAGCGGATCGGCCTCCTCGATCAGGTCGGCCTGCACCCAGCGCAGTTCGTCGACATCCGCGCGCATCGCCTCGGCCAGTGTGAAGCGCTTGCCGGCCGCCAGATCGATCCGGGCGAGGTTGCCATTGATCGAGGCGGCCAGCGGCAGAAGTTTTTGCACGGAAGGTTCGGCCTCGTTGTCCTCCAGCAATGCCTGCAAGGCGGCCAGTCGTTCCGCATAGATGCGGCGGGTCTCGTCATATTCCGCCCGCGTCTCCGCGCCGGTCAGCGCCGCCGTGACCGAGCCGATATCCGCCCCCGCCTTGGAAAGCCGCGAGGCGAAAGCCAGCTGCGGCATCTGCACTTCGGCAATACGCGAAAGCTCGCCCGAGAGTTCCCGGTAGGAAAGCCAGCCGACGAGGCTGGCGCCGACGGCAAGGCCGACGATCGCGACGAAGGCCGCGCCGAGGCGCGCGCCGATGCCGAAGCGCCAGCGCCTCGGCCCCTTCCGTCGTGATGCATGGGTCTCCATCGCGGCGGCTTCTACCATCGCCGGCCGGCCGGGGTCGAGATCGTCACCAGCAGGCTTTCCGCCCGGGCAAGGTTCTGCTCCACGACGCCCCTTATATCGCGCGCGACGGTCTGCTGCGCCGCCGTGCGGGCAATGCCCCGCGGCCATTCGCCCTTCAGGTCTTCGGCCAGTTTCTCGACATCGCCGGCCGACAGCGGCGGCGTGCCCAGCAGCCGGCGCACGCTCGCCAGCGTACTTTGCCGCGCGGCGTCGCCCGGCGCCTGCCCTTCGAATTCCCGCAACCGCGCCCACAGACGGGCGAGCATCGCCCGCCGGCGAACAATGTAATCATCGAAGATCAGGTTGACGATACCGTAGCGCTCGGCCGAAAGGCGCGCATCGAACCCATTGGCGGCAAGCAGGCCGCCCGTGCTTTCGGGCGGCAGCAGGCCGACATTCAGCTCCGCGCGCACCGGAATGCGCCCGATGGCCGGTCGCAGCAGGATGCCCTGCCCTTCCGCGGAAAAAAGGAAATCGACGAAGCGCTCGGCCGCCTCTCCATTACGCGCCCGCGAGAGGATGGCGATGTTGGCCGGCACATAGATCGGGTCCGGCGTAAGCGCGAAGACATTCTCGCCGCCAGCGACATCCGGCGCCTTCGCCAGGAAATCGATGGTGACGCCGATGCCGAAGCGGCGTTGCGCCACGCCCGAGGCGACGCCGAAGCTGCGCGCCGTGACGGTCGAGAGATTGCCGCCGATCTCCGACAGCAGCGCCCATCCCCGCTCCCAGCCATAGGCCTGCAGCAAGGCTTCCACGATGAGATGCGTGGTGCCGGAACGGGAGGGCGAGGTGATGCCGATATGACCGGCATAGGCGGGTTTCAACAGATCCTGCCAGTTCTGCGGCACCGGCAGGCCATATTGCGCGAGATAGGCCGCATTGTAGACGAGCCCGTAGCCCGACAGCGCGAAACCGAGATAGAAGCCGTCGGGATCGTTGACCGCATAACCGAGAATGCGTTCCGGCGCGCCGGTCTGGCGCGGGCGGATCGCCCTCAGGGCTCCCTTGCGCTTCAGAAGTTCGAAGGCATCCGTCGCCGAAGCCCAGAAGATATCCGCCGCGACCTCGGGCTTTTCAAGGATGAAGCGGCTCGCACTGCCCGTGTTGCGCTGGACGACCGTGACACGCACATCCGGATTGCGCGCCTCGAAGGCCCGTTGGAACGGCTCGTAGAAGGAGGGCGGATAGGAGGTGATGATCGACAGATCTTCCGCTCTTGCGCTGCTGAGTGAACAACAGAGAAATACGGCGAGGGACAGAAACCAATACACGCCACAATAATGCCCGTGCCAGCTCAAAGCGGACCTGCCTCCGGTCAAAAAATCTGATTGTGTCAAAAGTGAACGGTAGAACTTTGTCCGCGTTCAGGGGGGATGTCTACCTGAAATCCCGACCGCCCGCGGCTCATTCAAAGCTCTTTAGCCGATCAGAACCGTGGACCGCTGCATCGTTGCAATGAAGATGTGCGACTTCACACGGTATCACTGGCCTCAGCCTATTGGAACCATTGACGGGCAGTTTCGCGATCCTAATTAGGTAGTTACTGGCATAGACGTTGAGAGTATCATGGTAAAAAGCAGCCTAGAAAACAAACGCATCCTCATTCTGGAGGACGACCCTCTCCTCGCCCTCGACCTTGAAGATTTCTTCACGGAACTCGGCGCCAAGGTGATCGGCCCCGTCTCAAGCGTCGAGCAGGCCCTTCAGGCGGTTTCGTCCGGCATCGACGGGGCGGTTCTCGACCTCAATCTAAGAGGCGTCTACTCCTATCCCGTTATCGAGATACTCGCCAAGGCCGGCACACCCCTCGTCGTCTGCTCCGGATATGCTGAACTGCCTGACACCCGGACAGAACTGACCGACATCGTGCTGCTGCCGAAACCGTGTGACCTCAGGGTTTTGCAGGCCCGGCTCGCGGAGCAGATTGCCGCAACGCCCCAGACGGCCTTCTAGACGCGAAAGATCCGAGCCGGCGAAGTACCGGAACAGGGCTCCCTAGGCAGATGCGGACCTTACCGCTTCACTCTCGGGGATAGGCAGGTCGATCTCTGCCCTGAAGCCTTCCGGCGGGTAATGGAGGCTCGCCTGCCCTCCCAACTCATATTCGATATTGGCCTTTATGAGCCGGGTGCCGAACCCTTCGTCACCGGGCGCCTCGATGGTCGGTCCGCCATGCTCCGCCCAACTGAGGCGCACGGATCGTCCCAGATTCGTCTTGTCGACCACCCACGCTATGGAGATCCGCCCCTGCTCATTGGCCAGCGCCCCATATTTCGAGGCATTCGTCACGAGCTCGTTGAAGACCATTCCAATTGAAAGCGCGGTCTTGGGGTCCAGCCGAACGAGATCGTGCCGTCCGATGTCGAAGCGCGCCAGATCCTTGTTATGTGGCCGAACCGCGCGCTGGAAAACACTCAGAAGTTCGGTCTCGTCCCAGTTGCCCTCGAACAACAGCTCGTGGGCATCCGCCAGCGCGGAAATGCGGGCAAGGAGTTTCTCCTCGAACTCCGCGACCGATCTGCAACTGCGGCCGGTTCGACGAATGAGCGAAAGCACGACCGCGAGATTGTTTTTCACGCGATGGCTGAGTTCGCGGACCAGGAAATCCTTCTGCTGCTCGATCCGCCGGCTCTCCGCCCGCCCGCGCGCTTCATTCAGTGCGCGCGTCACAGCCGCCGGCAACCGAGCTAGGCGCGGCTTGAGAACATAGTCCGTCGCGCCCTTGCGAAACGCTTCAATGGCAGCGTCCTCTCCAAGAACACCGGAGACGAAGATGAAAGGCGCATAGGGAGCCGAGGCAACCGCCAGCTCGAGCGCGGCCATTCCATCGAAATCGGGGAGGGAAAAATCCGAAAGGATCACGTCGAAGATGTCATCCGCCAGCGCAGCCTGATAAGCCGCGCGCGTCGCGACGCGCTTCACGGCGAAGGCTTCGTCCAGGCTGTCGAGTTGCGCCTCAATGAGTTCAGCATCGATAGTGCTGTCTTCCAGCAACAGGATACGCAGCATTTCGGCCATGTCAGTTCCCGCCCACCTGCCGCAGCTTCGGCGGGGGCTCGTTGAGAAGCGCCCAGAAGACGCCGAGATCCTGGATCGCCTTGAAGAACTGGTTGAATTCGACCGGCTTGACGACGAATGCGTTGACCCCGAGCTCGTAGCTTTTCACCAGATCCTGCTCTTCGCGGGAAGAGGTGAGCATGACGATCGGCACGTGACGCAGGTTTTCGTCGCGCTTCACTTTTTCGAGCACCTCCAGTCCATCGACTTTTGGCAGCTTGAGATCGAGGAGCACAACGGCGGGATCGCCGGCATCGCGGCCGGCGTGGGAACCGCTGAGATAGAGGAAATCCAACGCCTCGGCACCGTCCCGGGCAACCACGATGTCATTGGCGATCTGACACTTTTCAAGCGCCGTCAGGGTCAGTTCGAGATCCCGGGGATTATCTTCAACGAGCAAAATAGGCCTCAGTTCTGGCACGGATCACTCCTCAGGTGGCGCCGGTAAGGAAAAAGTGAAGCATGCGCCCTCGTCAATCTTGCCCATGGCGTCCACGCTGCCGCCATGCCGCTCGACGATGCGCTTGATGAGGGCAAGGCCGATACCCGTGCCCTCGAAATCCTCGCTTCGCTGCAGCCGCTGGAATACACCGAACAGTTTGGACTTGTAAGCCATGTCGAAGCCGACGCCGTTGTCGGCGATCCGATACAGCACGCCGTCGTCGGTCGCATCGGCGGATATCTTGATATGCGCCTCTTCACGCTGTCGCGTATATTTGACCGCATTGTCGATGAGATTGTACCAGACTTGCCGAAGGAGGGTGGCGTCCCCCGTCGCAACGGGCAGATGATCGACCTGCCATACGATCGAGCGGCCCGCCGTCTCCTCCGCAAGTCCTCGCCGCACCTCGGCCACGAGCTTGTTCATATCCACCTTGTCCGCGGAGATTGCCGCTCGACCGAGATGGGAGAACGTCAGGAGATCGTCGACGAGTTCACCTGCAGCAAGCGCCGAATCCGAAATCATCTGGAGATAATGGCGCGAGCGCTCGCCGAGATTTTTCTCCCGTTCCGTCAAAAGCTGTGAAAAGCCGACAATATGGCGGAACGGCGCCCGCAGGTCGTGCGAGATGGAATAGGAGAAAGCCTCCAATTCCCTGTTGGATTTCTGCAGGTCGGCGGCGAGCCTGGCCAGTTGCTCGGCCTTCTTCAGCACGATCTCCACGATCGAGGAGCGCAGGTCGCGGGCGGCGGCGATCTCTGCTGGGTGCCATGGCGCGCTCCTGCCGCGCACCATCTCGCGCCAGGCCTCGAACGACTTGCGAGGATGGATCCGTCCGCTCTCCTGCACCACCTTGTGCGGATTGCCGCCCCAAGTGACCGCCTTTACCACTTCCTGACGGAACCAGATAAGCCAGCTGTCTTCCACTTCGGAAATGCGCAAGGCCAGGACACCGCAGGTGCCGTCGGTGAAGCCCTCGTCCTGTGGGAACTCCGAGGCGATCGAATCCGTAAAATAGAAATCGGTGGCTGCGCCGTGCTGCGAAAGGCGGCTGACCAGGCGCCTCACATGATGTTCTTCGGGGACCTCGCCGACGGGCAGGAAGCTTTCCTGCGACAGGATCGTCGCCCCGTGCGACCGGGTGAGTTCCAGCAACGCCGCCGGCGCGCCGGCCAAGCCTTCGTCCCACCGGCCTGCCTGCGCCATCGCGGCCAATAGCCCGGTGTGCACGCGCGCAAGCTCGACGCCGAGGGCCGCAGTCTCGGCCCGGCTGTCGGCGCTGATCCGCATGGCTAGGCTCTGAACCGCGAAATCGCAAGCCTCGCGGATATCGCTCGTGACACGGTGGGGATTACGGCTGTGGCAGGACAGGAGGCCCCAGAGCCTGCCGTCCACCATGACCGATATAGACATGGACGAGAGCGTGCCCATGTTGCGCATATATTCGAGATGGATCGGCGACACGCTGCGAAGCTGCGTAAACGTCATGTCGATGCCCCCCGCGTCTCGCTGCTCTCCGAACGCAGTCAAGGGAACCGGGATGTAATTCGCATCGGGTATCAGGCGTATGCGGTTGAGACTGTAGAGATTGCGTGCCTGCGCCGGAATATCGGCAGCGGGGAAACGCAGGCCGAGATAGGAAGGCAGGGTACCGTTGCCGGCTTCGGCCACGACATGGCCGTTCCAGTCGGGATCGAACCGATAGACGAGGGCCCGGTCGAAACCCGTCAGGTCGGCGATCAGGCAGGCGGTCGCTGAAAGTGCGTTCCCCAGCTCCTCGGTAGCCGTCATCTGCTGTGCGAAGCCGGTCAGACGGAAAAGAAGCTCGTTTTGAAAAACGGGCGTGCTGCGTTCGAACTCGACGATCACGCGGCCCTGATGAACATGTGCCGCCATGTCCAAATCCGGATGCTGTAGCCGGGTACGGTAGGTATGCGTTCCGGTGGCCTGCCAATCACGCAAACCGGCCTCGACTGACCGGAGCAGTTCGATTGGCGTCCGGCCGGTGATACCCTCGAAATTGGCCGATGCCCACAGGAGAGCAAGGCCGTCGGGATCGAGGACGAGCAGAGATCCATGGGGCTGGATTGCGCCGGGAACATGAATCGGCTCGCGGGCGCAAGTATCCAGATCGCTTCGGCTCCCTGACATCGAATCCTCTCTCCCTACGCAATGCAGCGAACCCTAGCGATAATCGGGGTGGTGTAAACCGACCATCAAAGGGTTATAAAGACCACCTACTATCTAAGAGCGGGCCGCGATTTTGGTAGGCCCCTGTCGCGCCCTTACCTCGTTGGCGCATGCGACATGCCCAGACCGCGCTCCGGCCGACAGCGAGGTTCTTTGCATTTTATTAAGATTGTTCGCAAAGACTGGCTTCAGGGACGGGCGAAATTCCAGGGGGTGCACGTTGAGTGTGAGCCAACGAACTGGAGATATAGATGGCCGCGTCGCAATCCACCATTCTCGTCGTCGAAGACGAACCTCTCATCCGCCTCATCCTTGTCGAGGCATTACAGGACGAGGGCTATCGAGTGTTGGCAGCGTCCAACGTCCTGGAGGCCATCGGGCAGATCGCAAGGCACTCCCGGATTGACGGCCTGGTTACGGATGTTGACTTACCCGGCGGCCTGAGTGGCCTTGAACTGCTGGAACTGTTCAGCAACTGTCGGCCGGACGCCGCCAGGATCGTCGTCTCGGGCAGATCCGATCTAATGCTGGAGGCATTGCCGGCGGCGGGACGAATCTTCGCCAAGCCCTACAGTCTCGACACCGTGATCGCTGAACTTAACGATCAGATCAGGGCGAAGGGCAACGCCCTGCCGGCTAGGCGCATACGTTCGTAGCGTCTGGGCACTCCCCCCGGCCCCACGACCGCGCCGCATCGATGTCTCTGGAGTCGTTTCATCCCTCTTATATCCCTTTCATTTTTTTTAATAAGTTCACAGGATTACTGTGCTTTCAATTTCTTCGAACTTTCCCATATAAGCCGGCAACACGTCGAGAAACGGCAATATGACCTTTGTTCCCAAGACACGCAGCGAGATGAACCAGCGAATCCAGGAGATCGACTGGACGAAGACGCTCTTCGGCGCGGAAGCAGACTGGCCGCAGGAACTGCGCATGGTGCTGAGTCTATGTCTCAACACCTCGCTTCCCACGGCCCTTTACTGGGGGGACGACTTTCGCCTTCTCTACAATGACGCCTGGGCGCCGATTGCCGGGGAAAAACACCCCTGGGCACTGGGACGTCCGGCCCGCGAGGTCTGGGCCGATATTTGGCATGTGATTGAGCCCCAACTCCTCGCCGTTCTGCAAACCGGCAGGGGGTTTTCGGTCGCCGATCAGATGCTACCAATGCAGCGCGGGGGCCGCATACAACAGACCCATTGGGATTACAGCTTCGCGCCGATCTTCGGGCAGAACGGTAAGGTCCTCGGCATATTCAACCAGGGCAACGAGACGACGGCGCGCCTGTCGGCCGAGCGCGCATTGCGTGCCAGCGAGGAGCGGCTGGAATATGCTCTGGGCGCATCGGATACGGTAGGCACCTGGGACTGGGATGTTCCCAACAATCGGGTCATTGCCGATGCGCGCTTCGCGAAGCTTTACGGCGTCCCGCGCGAAGAGGCGAGCACCGGCGCATCAATCGCCAATTTCTTCAATGCCATTCACGCCGACGATCTTCCAAATGTCGAAAAAGCTATTACGGCGGCCTTGAAGGATGGCAGCATCTTTTCTCAGGAATACCGCCTCGTCCAGGCGGACGGCGCACACAGATGGGTCATCGCGCAGGGTCGGCCGACGCTTGCGCCGGACGGAACAGCTCTGCGCTTCCCCGGCATCAGCTTCGATATAACCGACCGAAAAAATGCGGAAGCCGCGCTCCGCGACAGCGAGGAGCGCTTCCGGGCAATCACGAACTCCATCGACCAGATGATCTGGTCGACGACCCCAGAGGGATATCACGACTACTACAACCAGCGCTGGTACGATTTCACCGGCGTGCCTTCAGGCTCAACCGATGGCGAGGGCTGGGCCGGAATGTTCCATCCGGAGGATCAGGACCGCGCCTGGACCGTCTGGCGGCATTGTCTGCAGACCGGAGAACCCTATCACATCGAATATCGGCTCCGTCATCGAAGCGGAAAGTACCGCTGGGTGCTTGGCCGCGCGCAGCCTGTGCGCAATGAGGACGGTGCAATCACCCGCTGGTTCGGTACTTGCACGGACATCCAGGACATCATCGACGCACGTGAGGTTCTCGCCCGATCGCGGGAAGAACTTGAAAAGGAAGTGCAGGAGCGCACCGTCAAACTCTTGGAAGCCGAAGCACAGTTGCGACAGGCGCAAAAGATGGAGGCGGTCGGGCAACTCACCGGCGGCGTCGCGCATGACTTCAATAATATGCTTGCCGTCATTTTAGGCGCCATGAACCTCCTCGAAAGGCGCCTTGCGCGCGGCGAAACCGATCTTGCCCGTTACATCGACGCCGCCAAGGACGGCGCAAACCGGGCAGCCGCTCTCACCCAACGTCTGCTCGCCTTTTCCCGTCGCCAGCCACTCCAGCCCGAAATCATCGAACCGAACCGCATGGTCGCCGGCATGCGCGAGCTGCTGACGAGGGCGCTCGGCGAGCAGGTTCAGGTCGAGACCGTGCTGGCCGCGGGGCTATGGCGCATAAATGCCGATGTCAGCCAACTTGAGAACGCGGTCCTCAATCTTGCGGTCAACGGCCGAGATGCCATGCCGAACGGCGGCCGGCTCACCGTTGAAACGGCCAACACATTCGTCTCCGAGGACTATGCCCAAGAACACACGATGTCGCCCGGCCAATATGTGATGATTGCGGTCACCGACACCGGCACGGGAATGAGCGGCGACACTCTCGCAAAGGCCTTCGATCCCTTCTTCACGACAAAGGAGGTCGGCAAGGGATCGGGGCTCGGCCTCAGCCAGGTTTTTGGCTTCGTGCGCCAGTCCGGCGGACACGTGAAGATCTATTCCGAACCAGGCCACGGAACCACCGTAAAAGTATACCTACCCCGTCATTACGGCGAGACGGAAGCCAGAGAGATATCGCCGCAGAATGCTGACCCTGCGCGCGGCGTCCGTGGCGAACTCATTCTGGTGGTGGAGGATGACGAGCGGGTGCGCAATTTCTCCGTCGAGGCGCTGCGCGAACTCGGTTATACAGTGGCGGAAGCCGCTAGCGGCGCGGCAGCGCTTGCCCTGTTGGGAGAAGGCCTGAAGCCCGCGCTCCTTTTTACGGATATCGTCATGCCTGAGATGACGGGCCGTGAACTCGCCACCCTGGCGTCGGAGAAACTGGGGGAACTGAAGGTCCTTTATACAACCGGCTACACCCGAAACGCCGTCGTTCACAACGGCATCCTGGACGCCGGAACCCATCTGCTTCAAAAGCCCTTCAGTCTGGAGCAGCTGGCCGAGAAGGTTCGGCGTGTAATCGATGGCTAATCGGCGCTCGCTTTGAAGTCGGGAGACGGTAGCCCGCCTGTCTCGACGCATCGCAAGGCGAGATCGAAGACAGCATTCGCGGCCTGGGCGGCGCATTCGATGTCGAAGTCTTCAACATCGTCCAGTTGACGAAGAAAGGACTGCCAGCACGACATGTCGCGCGTCATGACCGCCAGGTGTCGTGCACCGAAACCATCGGTCATTCCAAGCGCGGCGGCTTGGGATCTCAAAACGCGCGCACCGAGAGTCGATCCCTCGAGAACATAGACCGCACCCAACAAACCACTTTGATCGTCAAACAGCACATCCGACATTTCGGTCGGTGTTAGCCGGAGCCCCAGATCTTTCGCGTCCTGCGCGATCGAAGCGGACACGGGGGTCGGACGCCAGGACCAATCCCGTGGCCAGACGATATCGTGCAAGACCCGATCCATCGCGAAGCGAAATCTGCCGAGGAAGGTCACATAGCGCCGATACGCCGCAAGGTTCTCAAATGCGCCGATCGCGGCGTCGAGCTTCTCATGGTTGGCTCGGGTTCGATCCCGAAGCGCAAACCGCCTTTCACTGTGTCCCATGTGTTCCCATTACAGAAAGCGGATCGTCGCAAGACCTTCGCGAGGGAAGATCCTTTCACTCTAGGGACGTGGTATCAGACTGGTGGGCAGGAAGCATCGAGAATTACAGAAGAACCTTAAGGCGCATGCAATCAAGCGCCCTGCAGGCTACGGAATATTCGATCGGATTCTCCTTGGACGGACCATGGCCGCATATTTCCTCCCAAGGTTTCGCCAACGGCCAAACCCGCCTGAATGGCATCCTCGTGGAAGCCGGAACCGAAATAGGACCCGCAGAACCATGTATTGGCTTCCCCCTGAAGCGACCATAGCTGCCTTTGGGCGGCAAGCGTCGCAGCATTGAAGAGAGGATGCTGGTAGAGCCCGCGCCAGATTACCTTGTCTTCGGCCGGGGCATGTAGGGGGCTAAGCGTGACGAAGTACGGACGAGGATCGGAAATTCCCTGCAACCGGTTCATCCAGTAGGTAACACAGGGCTTGCGCGATGCAGCGCCGTCACGTCCGGATTGCGCGAGGTAGTTCCAGCTTGCCCAGACACGCCTGCGGCTTGGCATCAAGGTTTCATCGCGGTGAAATACCGTCTCGTTGTCGCCATATGCGAACACGTTCAACAGTTCATCCTCGCGTGGGGAGCGATCGGCAAGCATCGCCAGCGCCTGGTCGGCATGGGCGCCGATCACGACGTGATCGAACCATTCGGCCTCGGCGCCGCCCACGGAAATCTCAACCGCGCCGTTGACGCGGCGGATTGACTTCACCGGCGCATTTATCCGGATCCTGTCGCGGAATGGCGCCGTAAGACGGTCGACATAGGCGCGGCTTCCGCCATCAACCGTTCGCCAGATTGGTCGGCGCATGAATTTCAGCAAGCCGTGGTTCTCGCAGAAGCGTACGAAGGACAGCGCCGGATAATTCCCGATCTCAAGTGCCGGTGTCGACCAGATCGCAGCCGCCATTGGATAAAGGTGGTCTTCGCGAAACGCCCGCCCGAAGCCGGCGCTATCGAGATAGTCGTTGAGGCTAGCGGAAGGATCGAGATCGCGCACGCCGTTTGGCGCCTGACGGTAGAAACGCACGAGGTCTCGCAGCATCGACCAGAAGCGCGGGCTGGCAAGGTTGCTGCGCTGGGCGAAAAGTCCGGCAAGGTTCGTGCCAGCGTATTCCAGCTTACCACCGTCCATCGACACGGCGAAAGACATGTCCGAGGCCCTGGTTGGTACGTCGAGATGCGCAAACAGGGCCGTGAGGTTTGGATAGGTCGCTTCGTTATAGACGATAAAGCCGGTATCGACCGGGGCGCCGCCTGCATCCACGGTGTGAGAGTGGCCACCGATACGGTTGTCCGCCTCGAAAACCGTTACATCGTGACGCTGCGACAACAACCACGCCGCTGAAAGACCGGCGATGCCTGTGCCGACGACCGCGATTTTGAGTGGCCGACCCGATTGAGGAAAATGGCGCATGGCAATCCTTTTGCGGCTTTCGAACTCTGGACAACTATCTGTATCCTTTACGAGCGCAGGAATCTGACGGATCACTGCGAAGGAGCGATTTCGAGGAGTGTGATCCGCCGACGAAACTGCCGCGTAGAAGGACGCATGAATGAAGTTTCGAGCCCGATACAGATTGATCGCAAACCAGATGTGCCGACAGGCCGGCGGCTTGCCGTGGTGAGTTCAAGGGACACACAACAGCCCCCCTCGCCCGGTGCACTTGTTGAGATGATGCTGAAGGTCGCGCAAGGTCGGGATCGTCAGGCTTTCGCCCTTCTCTTCCGCTACTTCGGGCCGAAGCTGAAGACCTTCTTCCTACGCTGGACAATGTCGTCCGCAGCCGCGGAGGATCTCGTTCAGGAGACAATGCTGACCGTCTGGCGCAAGGCATCATATTTTGACGCCGAACGCGCAGGGGTCGCGACCTGGATCTTTACGGTCGCGCGCAACATTCGCATCGACCACCTGCGACGGCAGAAGGATCCGTCGGCCCTGCCGCCGGATCCTGAAAACGCGGAGGATACGGTCGAGGATGGAATGCTCGGCGCCGAGCGGGATGCGGCGGTGCGCGACGCGTTGACCGCGCTCTCGCCCGAGCAGCAGACGATCATCCGCCTTTCGTATTTCAGCGAGAAATCGCAGACTGAAATCGCCGATGAGCTGGGCATCCCGCTCGGCACCGTGAAATCTAGAACACGCCTGGCCATGAACCGGCTTCGCGGGCTGCTGGAAGACAAATCATGACCACCACACATCACGCAACCGACGAGACCCTGATGCGTTATGCGGCCGGCACGCTTGCCGCCGCGCCCGCCATCGTCGTCAAGGCGCATCTGGCACGCTGCCCGGCCTGTCGCGCCCGCGTCGGCGAATATGAAGCGCTGGGCGGCGCTCTTCTGGAAGAAACGGAACCAACGCAATTGTCGGCAACTGCGCTGATCGACGTGCTCTCCATGCTCGATGACGAGGATGCCGCCCCCATCGCACCGCCGCCGCTGGCGCCGGTGGAGCTTGAAGGCATTCGCTTGCCGGACGCTTTGCGCGGCTGCGATATCGGACGCTGGCGCTGGATCGGCCCTGGTATGAAGATGAGCCGGGTCGGCGTGCCGCAGGATCCCGATGCAAATCTCATCCTGCTCAAGGTCGGCCCCGGCCGCGCGCTCCCCGATCACGGGCATGTCGGCACCGAATTCACCTATATCGTGTCGGGATCGTTTTCCGATCGTTTCGGCCGCTTCCTCCCCGGAGACCTTGCTGAAATGGATGAGGACGTCGAGCACCAGCCAATCGTCGACAAAGATGGCGAGTGCATCTGCCTCGCCGCCCTGGAAGGCAAGATGCGCTTCAAGAATGTCATCGGCCGCATGCTGCAGCCGATCTTCGGGATCTGAACCATGCCGGCGGCGGCGCTCCTCCTTCTTCTGGCCGCTGCTATCTCGCTGGGCATGGCAGCCGTCTGGCTCGCGGTCGTGAAAGGGGCGGGATCCGGCTGGGTCGATACCGTCTGGTCCTTTCTCGTGGGCGGGGCGGGTGTGGCTGCCGCGCTTGTTCCGGTTTCGGACTGGGAGGGCGATGAGCAGCGACGGCTTCTCATGGCAGCGGTGGCTGCGCTCTGGTCTTGTCGTCTCGGCCTGCATATCCTGCGGCGCACGCTGAAGGGCGGTGAGGATCCTCGCTACACGAAACTTCAGGAGGAATGGGGCGAGCGCTGGCGCGGGCGTCTCTTCCTGTTTCTGCAAATCCAGGCCGCCGCCGCGCTTCTCCTGACCACAACGATCTTCGCCGCAGCACGCAACCCGGCCATGGGCTGGCAGTGGAGCGATATTGCCGGCATCGCGATCATCGTCATCGCCGTCGTCGGGGAAGGCATTGCCGATGCGCAGCTGGCGCGGTTTCGCGACGACGACACCAACGGGGGTAAGGTCTGCGATGTCGGGCTCTGGGGCCTGTCGCGCCATCCCAACTATTTCTTCCAATGGCTCGGATGGGTTGGTTATGCAGTCGTGGCTATCGGCCCTGCTGGCGACTGGGGCTGGGGTTGGTTGGCACTTGGAGGTCCCACCCTGATGTATTGGCTGCTGGTGCATGTTTCAGGGATTCCGCCGCTTGAGGCGCACATGATGCGTTCGCGCGGCGCTGCCTTCACCGCCTATATCAAGCGCGTCAACGCCTTCTGGCCGGGCGCGCAAAAACGGGAGCAGACCATATGAACCTTGCCGTGACCGCCATCACCGCCGCCGAGCGGCTGCCGTTACCCGATCATGCCCTGCGGTTCGGCATCAGCCGGCTCGTTGGGCGCACGCGCCGATTGCTGGCGGAGGGGACCGGTCCGACGGATCAGGACTTTGCGCGCTCCATGAGCGAATGGCCCATCGCCGTGCACACGGATGACGCCAATGCCCAGCACTATGAGCTTCCCGCAGCATTCTTCTCGCTGGTGCTCGGCCCGCGCCGTAAATATTCATCCTGCCTCTATGCCTCGCCCGCCACGACACTCGCAGAGGCGGAAACCGCGGCTCTGGAGGAGACGTGCCTTCACGCGGACCTCGCAGACGGGCAGGATATTCTCGAGCTCGGCTGCGGATGGGGATCCCTCTCGCTGTTCATGGCAGAGCGCTTTCCGTCCGGTCGCATCGTCTCCGTTTCGAATTCATCCTCGCAGCGCACCTATATCGAGGCGGAAGCCAAACGCCGCGGCCTTCGCAATCTGACCGTGATCACCGCGGACATGAACACATTCTCACCGGACGGCACCTTCGACCGCATCGTGTCGGTGGAAATGTTCGAACACATGTCCAACTGGCATTGCCTGCTCCAGCGTGCACGCAGCTGGATCCGAGACGACGGGCGGCTTTTCCTGCACGTCTTCTCGCATCGCAAGACGGCCTATCGCTTCGACCATGCAGACAAGGCGGACTGGATTGCGCAGTATTTCTTTACCGGCGGCGTCATGCCCAGCCATGGACTCGTTCGCGCGTTCGACGACAGTTTCACCGTCGAACGGGACTGGCGTTGGAACGGCAAGCACTACGAGCGCACCGCGCTGGACTGGCTCGACAATTTCGACCGAAACCGTGACGCGGTCCGCGCCATCTTCGAGGCGACCTATGGCAAGGACGCATCCGTCTGGATGCGGCGCTGGCGAATGTTTTTCCTCGCCACGGCCGGGCTCTTCGGCCATGCCGGTGGAGAAGAATGGGGCGTAAGCCACTATCGCCTCAGCCCCGTCGGCGCGGGCCGGTGATCTTCTTTCTGAAACACCTCACCGCGATGGTGCGGGCCTACGCACACCATCGCGACCCGCGTGTCGCTGCGGCGAACGTGATTTCCTTGCTGGTCGCGTCGAACCAGCCCTTTTACCCACTCTATCTCTTCTGGTTGGTGAGTGCCGACATCACCGCCGCCTGGTTCACGTTCCTGTCGACACCGTTCTTTCTCGCCGTGCCGGCCGTGGCGCGCCGGAATGACGTGGCAGGGCGGGCTCTGCTGCCGCTGACGGGGATCGGCAATACCGTGCTTTCGGCGTGGCTCTTCGGCACCGCCTCGGCAGTCGAAATCTTCCTCGTTCCGTGCGGGATAATCGCGCTTCTGCTGTTTCGCCCGCGGGAACGTGTCGTCGCCCTCGCGATTACCGCGCTCGCCTTCGGCGTTTTCCTTCTATTGCACGATGTCTATGCTCTGCCGCTCGCGCAGTACAATGCAGTGCAATACGCCGCCCTGGCACGGCTCAACCTGATGAGCGCCGGCATGCTCACCGCTTTCGTCGCCATCCTGTTCTCAGGGATTATGGCTGAGGCGGAACTGTCAGCCGATGCGGCTCGCCACGAGAAAGCCGGCTGAGGCGCCGGTCGCCGTGACGAACGCTCCCCACGGAATGTCGGCGAGCGTAACGGAAAGCGGCCAGTCCTTAAGCGTCGCATGGTTGGTGAGGTCATACGTCGCGTAGGCCACCAGGCCGAGGATCGCACCATTCAGCGCAGCCTTGCCGAGTCCTCCCCCGTCGAGCGCGGGCATCACGGCGAAAAATACGATGCCGGCAACGTAAATCAGATAGAAGACAACGGCCGGCGCCAGATGAAACTGCGGCGCCAGTTTGTCGCCCAAGAGCGGCCTATAAAGCATATCGGCCATCGTCTAAAGCCAGATGGCATCGACGATCAGAAAGGCGATGCCCGTCGCCAGATAGGCGATGACGATGGTTTTCATACCAATGTCTCCCATTACGTGTGTCGACATTTCTACGCCTTCGTCGCCCTGACGGATCACCTCAGGTGAACCGATCTGCACGCGTGTGCGTATTTAAGGAAAAGCCACGAGGATGGACCGATGAGGATAGAGGTTCTGACTGCATTTTCCGCGATAATGCTAACTGCCGCGATGTCCCACGCGCAGCAATCCGTCGATCCGAGCGGTGTCTGGCTGCGCGACGACGGCAATGCGCGTGTGCGCATTGCTCCATGCGGCAGCAATATCTGCGCCACCAATCTCTGGATCCGGGACACCAGCAAGGGCGAAGAGGTCGGCGACCGCCTGATCATGTCGCTCCAACCCAAATCTCAGGATTCATTATTTGGCACCGCCTTTGATGAGAAACGCGAGCGCACCTATTCGATCACGGTGCAGGTGTCCGACAATGTGCTTCTCACGCGAGGCTGTATTCTCGGCGGCGTGCTTTGCAAGAACGTGCGTTGGCAGTCGGCCCGATGATGAACGGAAAACAGAAAGGCATGAAGCAGATTCGGGTTACCAGCATGGCTGACAACGGCCCGCCGCCCTCTGCGGCCGGCACGCTTTACCCCGGAAAGGTGATGCATCAGAGGCTCCATCCCTTCGGTCATCGCTTTAGCTATAGCGTCTTTTCCCTTCTGGTCGATGTCGACCGGCTTGTCGATCTTGCCGGACTAACCCGCCTGCTTGCCGTCAACCGCGCGGGAATCCTGTCGTTCCACGAACGCGATCACGTCGAAGATGACGGAGAGACGCTGCGACAGTTCGCCGACGGCCTGCTGGCTCGCTCTGGTCTCGCAGGGCCCGCGGCCCGTATTCTGCTGCTCGCCTACCCACGCATGCTTGGTTATGTCTTCAACCCGCTCTCGACCTATTTCGCCTATGACGATGAAGACCGGCCGATTGCCATAATCTATGCGGTCAGGAACACCTTCGGCGAACGCCACAGTTACGTAGCACCGGTCCTTGCGGGCGACATCAGCGCCGCCGGCATTCGGCAGACGCGAACGAAGGTCTTTCATGTTTCCCCCTTCATGGACATGGGACTGCGCTACCATTTCCGCGTCCTCCCGCCCGGCCGAACTGTCCGGCTACGAATTCATGAAACCGCGGGGAAAGAGCCGGTCATGGCCGCCACGTTCAATGCGGACGCGGCGCCGCTGACGGACGCCATGCTGGCGCGCTGCCTGATCCGTTTTCCCTTCATGACGATGAAGGTGACGGCCGGTATTCATTGGGAAGCCTTCAAGCTTTGGCTGAAAGGTGCACGCTTCCGCACAAGTCCGCCACCACCGGAAACAGCAAGTTTCACAGACAAAGCGTGAGACGGCTTTGAGCCGCACGGCGTCCAAAGCGCCTGCACCCATAATTTTATCGAAACTTTTCAGGAAGACATCGTGGTCGCATTAGCAAGAATTTTCAGGCGTGGTCTTGGCAAAAACAGATCGAGGATCGGACTTTTCGCGCGCGCAATGAACTCTGTCATCGCATCGGTCGATATCGGGAAAATCACGCTCATCCTGCCCTCAGGCGAACGTGTTGAACATATCGGCACACGTCCGGGGCCCTCGACAGTGATCAATATTCACAAATGGCGGGCCGTCCGACGGCTCTCGACCGGCGGTGATCTTGGCTTTGCCGAAGCCTATATTGACGGCGACTGGTCTACCCCGGATCTAGAAGCCTGCCTCGAACTGGCCGCACGCAACCTGGATCTACTCGACGAGAAGATTTCAGGTCGCTTTGCGGTCAGGCTGCTGCAACGGTTTCGCCATGTTCTGCGCGCGAACACCAAGACCGGCAGCCGGAAGAACATCGCCTATCATTACGACCTCGGCAATGCCTTTTACAGGGAGTGGCTCGACCCAAGCATGACTTATTCCTGCGCGCTCTACACGGAACCGACCCTCAGCCTGGAGGACGCCCAACAAGCAAAGATAGAGCGGGTCAAACAGCTCCTGTCGATCGAGGGTGGCGAGCGAGTTCTGGAGATCGGTTGCGGTTGGGGAGCACTCGCCGCAAGTCTCGGCCATGCGGGCGCCACGGTGGATGGTATCACACTATCCGCCGCGCAACTGGAATATGCGACGGAGTGCATCCGGGCCAACGGCCTGCAGGAAGCGGTCCGTCTGCAGTTGAAAGACTATAGGGATGTCACGGGAAGCTATGACCGGATCGTGTCCATCGAGATGCTGGAAGCGGTTGGAGAGGCCTATTGGCCGCTGTTTTTCAAGACTCTGCAGCAAAGGCTTCGCGCGGGCGGACGCGCCGTGCTTCAGGTCATCACGATCGACGAGAGCCGTTTTGCCGCATATCGAGGCGGGGCAGATTTCATTCAGCGACATGTCTTCCCTGGTGGCATGCTTCCGACCAAAGGCATAATTCAGGAGCAGGCCACGCGCGCAGGACTTCAATTGGTACAATCCGAGTATTTTGGACTGGATTATGCTCGAACGCTCCTCGAATGGCGGCGGCGCTTCCATGCTGCTTGGCCGAGGATCAACGCATTGGGTTACTCTGAACAGTTCCACCGTTTGTGGGACTATTATCTTTGCTACTGCGCGGCCGGTTTTAAGGCGGGAACCATAGATGTCGGCCTCTATGTATTGGAACGGTCTGCCGACCCCACTCGCGCGAGGCGGTAAACTTCCGCGCTTTCTCCCAGGCGTCCTGGTAACTGAAATTGGCACGACAAAGAATGCGAATGACATCTGCAAAAATCGAACACAGCCATCCGCCTGTCAAGCATGGCAAGGTCGGCGTGCTGCTCGTCAATCTCGGCACGCCCGACGGCACGGACTACGCGTCGATGCGATGCTACCTGAAGGAGTTCCGTAAGCGACAAGGAGAGGGGTTTATGGAGAACACTTGGACGCAACCCTTCTAATTGGCTATCTCGCCTCGATCTGCTCAGTGAGCAGCTTCGTCCCGCAGGCATGGAAGGTCGTAAAGTCAGGCGACACGTCGGCGCTCTCGACCCGGATGTACGTACTCACCGTTACCGGGTTTGCGCTGTGGGCTGCCTTTGGCGTCCTCAAAGCAGAGTGGCCGATCACTGGCACCAATGCGATTTGCTTCTGCCTTTCAGCCTTCATTCTCCTGCGCAAGCTTGGAAGTCGCGAGCGGACGGAAGGGTGTCAACGGCGGAATAATTTCCGGCCACGGGGCGGAGCAAAAGTCGGCCACCATGGCGTCGGCCTGAGACCGCCGGGAGGGCGTAGCCCGAGCGGGGGTCTCAGGCCGGCGCGGCGATTTTTTGAGGGGAGTTTCAGCCAGCCTTTCTGGCGCGGCTCTGGGCGAGGCGGTAGCTGTCGCCGTTCATCTCGAGGATGTTGACGTGGTGGGTGATGCGATCCAACAGCGCGCCGGTCAGACGCTCGGACCCCAGGGTCTCCGTCCATTCGTCGAAAGGCAGATTGCTGGTGATCAGGGTGGCACCGCGTTCGTAGCGTTGCGAGATCAGCTCGAACAGCAATTCCGCACCGGTCTTGGACAGCGGAACGAAGCCCAGTTCGTCGATGATCAGCAGTTTGTAGGCTGCCATCTGCTTCTGGAACCGAAGCAGACGTCGCTCGTCACGCGCCTCCATCATCTCGCTGACCAGGGCAGCCGCCGTGGTGAAGCCGACGGACAGGCCCTTTTGGCAGGCGGCCAAGCCGAGGCCGAGCGCGACATGGGTCTTGCCCGTGCCGCTGGGGCCGAGGGCGATGACGTTCTCGCGGCGTTCGATCCATTCGCAGCGCGCCAGTTCCAGCACCTGCATCTTGTTGAGCTTCGGGATGGCTGTGAAGTCGAAGCTGTCGAGGCTTTTGACGACCGGGAATTTGGCCGCCTTGATCCGCCGTTCAACCTTGCGGCGATCGCGCTCGATCATCTCCCGCTCGGCAAGCCGGAAGAGGTAGCCGACGTGATCGACGCCCTCGGTGGCGCAGAGCCGAGCCAGCTTCTGGTGCTCGCGCTGGAAGGTCGGTAGCTTGAGGGTCTTGAGATAGTGGGCGAGCAGGATGTCGGGTGCTTCGGTGCTCATGCCGCTTTACCCGCATCAGACGACAGAAGTCGCATATACGCCTTTGCCGAGGTCTTCTCGACCGTCGCTCTTGGCAGGTAGGGATAGATCGCCAGGTCCAGTCGCGGCGGCCTGCGCTCGACCCGGCACAGGATCAGATGTTTGACCGCATCGAAGCCGATCGCGCCGAGCTGGATGGCCTGCTTCACGGCCGCATGCAGGTCCGCAAGGTCGAAGCTCTCCAGGAGACGGAGAACCTGCACATATTCCCGCCGCCCATGCTTGGCCATGCGGCCTTCCATCAGCCGGCGCAGCGTGGCGAACTCGTCCGGCAGGTCCCAGCCCTGGAGAGGAGCAGCCTGATCCAGAGAATTGATCTTCTGCTCGATCAGCGGCAGGTAATGAACGGGATCGAAGACGACGTCTTCCCGCTCCCAGCATCGCGGATGGTGGGCAATGATCTCGCCGCGGCAGCCGATCACCACCTTGTCGACATAGCCCCGAACCCAGACATCCTGGTGGCCGTAGGCGACCGGCACGGAATAGTCGTTGGTCTTGTAGCGCACCAGAGACTGGGCCGTCACCGTTGTACTCGCCTGGTCGCAGGCATCGAAAGGCGACGCCGGCAAGGGACGCATGGCCGCCAGATCCCGCTGCAGGCGCTCGCCGATCGTCTCGCTCTCGCCGCGCAGCTTGTCGCGCTGGCGTTTGCGGCATTGCTCTTCCAGAAAGGCGTTGAACGCATCCCATGTCGGAAACTGCGGGATCGGCACCATGAAGTTACGCCGGGCATAGCCCACCAGACCCTCGACATTCCCCTTGTCGTTGCCTTTGCCGGGACGGCCGTAGCGATCCCGGATCAGGTAATGGGACAGGAAACCGCTGAACAACGTCGCCCGCTTGCGTGTGGCGTCCGGCAGGATCTTCGCGACAAGGCAGCGGTCGTTGTCATAGACGATCGACCGCGGTACGGCCCCGAAGAACGCGAACGCATGGATGTGGCCATCGACCCAGGCTTCGGCCACCGCCGCAGGATAGGCGCGCACATAGCACCCGTCGCTATGCGGCAGATCGAGCACGAAGAAGCGCGCCTTCTGCTCCACGCCGCCAATCACGACCGTCGCCTCACCGAAGTCCGCCTGCGCATGGCCGGGCGGATGCGACAGCGGCACGAACACCTCTTGTCGGCGCTGATCACGCTCGCGCATATAATCCTTGATGATCGTGTAGCCGCCGGTGAACCCGCATTCGTCGCGAAGCCGGTCGAACACCCGCTTGGCCGTATGGCGCTGCTTGCGCGGCACCTTCAGGTCTTCATCGAGCCAATGGTCGATCGTCGAAACGAACGCATCAAGCTTCGGACGCCGGATCGGTGATCGCCGCTGATAGCCGGGCGGCGTCGAATAGGCCACCATCTTGGCCACGCTGTCGCGCGATATGTTGAAATGCTTAGCTGCCTGACGCTGCGTCATCCCTTCGGAAACAGCCAGGCGAACCCTCAGATATAGTTCCACGGTGTAGATCCCCTGTCCCTCCTGCGTTCATTGCAGAAAGGAGATAGGTGGCCGGATTTTACTCCGCCCGCGGCAGCATTATGCCGCCGCTACCGTGGCAGACTTTTGCACCGCCGCTCTCACTTCGCCTATCTCGCTGTCGTCATCGATCTCTATTCCCGCCGTGTCATCGGCTGGTCGATGCAGAGCCGCCAGACGACTGATGTCGTGCTGCAGGCGTTGCTGATGGCTGTCTGGCGGCGAAAGCCAAAGGACAAGGTTCTGGTGCACTCGGATCAGGGCTCGCAATTTACCAGCATGGACTGGGCCTCGTTCCTGAAGCACCACAATCTGGTTCACTCGATGAGTCGACGCGGCAACTGCCATGACAATGCCGTGGCCGAAAGCTTCTTCAATCTCCTGAAGCGGGAGCGGATACGCCGCAGGGTCTATCGTTCACGCGACGAAGCCCGTCAGGATGTGTTCGACTACATCGAAATGTTCTACAACCCGAAACGCAAGCATGTCAGAAACGGCATGCTGTCGCCGGTAGAGTTCGAGAAGCGGCAGAAAATCTAACCCGAGGGTGTCTACGAAACTCGGGGCTATTCAATTCGTTTTCTTGACCGGTTACGATACGGATATGATCCCGGATGAACTAATACGCCGCCTTGCTGACCTCGACTCTTTGGCCTTCCCAAAACGCGGTGAATCTGAATCTCTGGTGCAAACCGGAGGTCTGCGATGCGATCAGGGATTTCATTACGGGTGGATTTTGATGGAGACGGTCTGCGGCGGCTGGCGCGGCAGACGAAGGATGCCGCTCAGGCGCGCCGTCTGTTGGCACTCGCCTCGATCTACGATGGAGGCTCGCGTTCCGATGCCGCGCGCCTCGGCAGCGTCACGCTCCAAATCGTCCGGGACTGGGTCATGCGGTTCAACGAACATGGTCCCCAAGGCCTGATCAATGGCAAGGCTCCGGGTCCGCAATCGCGGTTGAACCATCAGCAGCGTGCGGCCTTGGCGCAAGCAATCGAGCGTGGGCCGACACCCTATCTCGACGGCGTTGTTCGTTGGCGTCTGTGCGATCTGGCGCAATGGCTTTGGGAAGAATTTCGCGTTTCGGTGAGCGAGCAAACGCTGAGCCGTGAAGTACGGGCCATGGGCTATCGCAAGCTGGCTGTCCGACCCAAACATCACGCGCAAGACCCTCAAGCCATTGAGGATTTTAAAAAAGCTTCCCGGCCGCAGTGGCAGAGATTGCTGCCGGAGCGGCCCGAGGAAAACGCATAGAGATTTGGTTTCAGGATGAGGCCCGTATCGGGCAAAAGAACAAGATCACCCGCCGATGGGCCAGGCGTGGAACACGGCCTTCAGCACCGCACGATCAGCGCACAAGATCGGCCTACATCTTCGGCGCAATCTGCCCGAAGCGCGGCAAGGCGGCGGCGCTAGTCATGCCATGGTGCGACACCTACGCAATGACCCAGCATCTGGCCGAAATCGCCCGTCACGTCGATGCCGACGCGCACGCTATCCTCATTATGGATCAGGCAGGCTGGCACATGTCCAACAATCTCGTCGTGCCCGAAAACATCACCATTCTGCCACTCCCGCCGAAATCGCCGGAACTGAACCCGGTCGAAAACCTCTGGCATTTCATGCGCGACAACTGGCTATCAAACCGCGTGTTCAAATCATACGACGACATCGTCGATCATTGCTGCGATGCTTGGCGGAAGCTCGAAAGCCAGCCATGGCGCATCATGTCGATCGGGCGCAGAGAATGGGCGAATGGGTTCTAATCAGTGAGGGGCCGTATAACTGATGTCGTGCGACTTCAAAAGCCGATCGCATTGCGTCATATCATCGAGGCGGTCAGCAAATTGTGAGAGATGTAAGCCAGTGTATGTCTCTTTCTGACGCGCAAGGACGTCACGTCAAGGCGGTAGTGTTCGCTTGAGGCGCGGGCGACCACGCCTTCCATGAAGACGAGAAGCAAATGTAGCTATCTGATCTCGGCTCGGATTTCCAACCGCCGAACAGCAGATCAGAACCGTAGCCTCATTGAAACAACTGCTTCAATTCATCTGCTAAGGAATAGTCGAAACATAAGGGTCGCGCCCGCTACGACCGTTAGCAATGCGGATTCGGTCGGTCCCATCGGATCGTTGAAGTGGCACGGGCCGTCCTTGAGGGCATTGCAAGCAACCAATTTGATCGGGAGGGCGCTTACCGAAGGAAATTTGCCTTCCACGGGACCGACGAGCCGACTGACGCGACATGCACAGTATCCTGCGCCTTGGTGGAACGCTCTGGCATCATCTCCAAGCGGTGGTGGCGCGCCCGCTGTACTACGCGCGCGCCGTAAGTCCGCCATCCGCCAACATTGCATTGATAGCCTCCGCCGGCACCGGCCTTGAAAGCAAATACCCTTGCAGATCATCGCATCCAAGGCCCTGCAGCACGGCATTTTGCTCGGGGGTCTCGATGCCCTCGGCCGTCGTTCTCAATCCCTTTGCCTGCGCGAGTTTGATCATCGCGCGCACGATTTCCTCATTTCCACCGGGCTTTCCGAAGCCGTCGACGAAGCATTTGTCGATCTTGATCCTGTCGACGTCGAGGCTTTGCAGTCGCCCAAAGGAGGAGAAGCCCGTGCCGAAATCGTCGAGGGCAAATCGGATCCCGACTGCGCGCAGGGCGGCGATGTTCCGTTTGCAGTGATCGGAGTCGTCGCCGAGAGCCGATTCCGTGATCTCGATTTCCAGGCGTGTCGGATCAAGGCCTGCGGCATTCAGGGTGGACAGAACGCGCATTGCGTAGGTCTCATTTCGCAATTCGATGGCAGAAGCGTTGACGGCAACTGTCAGATCCCCCCAATGCACGGCGGCAAAGCAGGCCTCGCGCAGGACGAATTCTCCAAGAGGCTCGATCAAGCGCGTCTCCTCTGCCACCGGGATAAACACATCTGGAGGGATCGCCCCCTTTTGCGGATGCCGCCATCGCACAAGCGCTTCGACACCTTTCAACGTCTGATCCTTGGCAGAGTAGACAGGCTGATAATGGACATTAATCTGCTGGCGACCCTCGAGGGCCATGCGCAGATCCTGCTCCATCTCGCGGCGCGCTCTGACCAATTCATCCATGTGGGTGCCGAAGATGGCGTAGCGGTTTCGTCCCGCAGTCTTGGCGTGGTAAAGCGCGATGTCAGCCTTTCGCGTCAGTTCGCTTGCGTCCCTGCAGTCCTCTTCTGCAATCGCGACGCCGGCGCTCAGTCCAATGGTGATCGGGTGCCCCTTAATGACGAAGGGGCGCCGGACCGCAGCGACCAGCGCCTCGCACAGCCGTTCGATCGCCCGAATGTCGGCAGCGGCCACGGCCACGGTGAACTCGTCTCCGCCGACCCGTGCGGCCATCCCCGCCGATGGGCCGATCGTTTCCCTCAAACGCGCGGCAACCTCGACCAGCAAGGCATCGCCAACGGGATGGCCCAATGTGTCGTTGACCTCCTTGAAGCGATCCAGATCGAGATAAAGCACTGCAACGGTGTCGGCCGGTTGGCGCTTTGCGAGCACTGCCCCCAGGTGGCGCGAAAAGGATGCGCGATTGGGAAGGCTGGTCAATCCGTCGCTGTTGGCCATGTTCTCCAGTTGCCGTCGGCTTCGAACGAGATGGGAGGACCGTCGCCATGCAAGCGCACCCAGAAGCCCCGTCAGCACCAGAAGCAAGACCGCGCCTCCGGCGAGAAATGGCGTCGCATTGCTAAGTACCGCTGTACCCGGCCGGAACGGTGCCCAGGCCAGGTAACCGATGAGTTTGCCCGACACGGTGCGCAATGGGGCACGGCTCTGGCTATCGCCGATCGCGCCAATAGGCGTGAACCGGAGATTTTCGAAAAGATAGTCCCTTCCGATCGTGTCGAGGAAACTCCCGTCGAGGAAACGAACGGCGATATGGATGAACTCTCGCCCCGGGACCTGCTCGACCTTTCCGCTATCGGAGATGATGGGCTTGAGGCTGACGATGGCAGGGCGAGATCCAATCGATCCTATATCGCTTTCGCCGATGCTCAGCACATGATCATCGACCCCTGTATTGTCTTGCCGCGCAAGGCGCGAGCGAAGTTTCTCGATCAGCGGCCGGGCCACATCTGCAATGCGAGCGTAAGCGACATGCCGATCCGTTTGCCCGTCGAGGAAACCCAGCAGGATGTCGCCCTTCGGGCTGACAATGAATGCGCCGTCATGCTGGAAATAGGTTTGCATCCATTGGCCGAGATTGTTTTCTAGCCACTCCCGATCCGGCGTCTCGCTCATCACAACGCGCACGGCATCATCCCAGACCGATGAGCTTTCTTGGTCATGTGCGATGTCGGCCTGCATGTTGGAAACGATCAGAGTGACGAGCTGGCTCTGACGTTCCTGGGCCAGATGATCCGATTGTCGCGCCGACCAGGTCAACGTGAGATACAGTGCAAAGCTCAGGCCCATAGCAAGTGCGAGAGGAACTGCGAAATTCAGGATGAAGCGGAGTTGACCAGCAGGCATGGAAGGCTCTTGGTTGAAAATTTCAGGCCGAGACTAAAGATAGCTTGATTAAGGCCCGGCAAATTTCCTTTGTACGGTGGCGTACCCTTCTAGGTGCTATTCACTCTCACAAGGATCGACACCCTCGAAGCAAGCCCATATCGCGGGTGAGCCGGGATGACCTGACCTTGACATCACTGGGCCGTGATGCAAATTCTCGCCCATGGGGTAGCGATCGCCCCACGAGGCCACGGCCGAAGAATCGCGTCCTTTGAACCCGAGAAACCGGAGGGACGCGCTATGCCGTCATTTCTTGAAATCACGCCCGAAAAACTCAACCGCATCGTCGGCACGCCGAACGCGCCGGTGATAGTTGACGTTCGCAACGACGAGGATTTCGCTGCCGATCCTCGTCTGCTGCCCGGATCCATACGACGCGACTACCGCGCCGTGGCGGATTGGGCAGAACACCTGGCGGGGCCATCCGTCGTTCTGTGCCAGAAAGGCCAGGAGCTCGGCCACGGCGTCGCCGCGCATCTTCGCGCTCTTGGCAAGGCTGCCGAGGTTCTCGAAGGCGGCTTCGAGGCCTGGCGCGCGTCGAAGGCCGCCCTTGTCCCCGAAGAAAAGCTGCCGCTTCGCGACAGCCGCGGGCGAACGGTCTGGGTGACGCGCGCGCGGCCGAAGATCGACCGTATCGCCTGTCCCTGGCTGATCCGGCGCTTCGTCGACCCGTCCGCAGTCTTCTTGTTTGTGCCAGCCGCGGAGGTATCGGCGATCGCCGACCGCTTCAACGCTGCGCCCTTCGACATCGATGAGACCTACTGGAGCCATCGTGGCGAGCTTTGTACCTTCGACGTCATGGTCGAGGAATTCGGCCTGGGAACCGACCCCATGCTCCGCCTCGCGACGATCGTGCGGGGAGCCGACACGTCGAGACCCGATCTTGCCCCCGAAGTGCCGGGGCTGCTTGCCGCTTCGCTCGGCCTGTCGCGCATGTTCAACGACGATCTCGAACAACTCGCGGCGGGCATGACGCTCTACGATGCCTTCTACAGATGGTGCCGGGACGCGACCGACGAGACCCACAACTGGCCCAACCCGAGGAAGGCGTGAACATCATGACCGACCTTGCAAAGACCAGCGTCCGTCTGGATGAACCCGGCGAAGACATCGTTCCGCTCTCCGAAGCCGTGAAGGTATGGGCACGTGTGGCCGCGCTCAGCTTCGGTGGCCCGGCCGGCCAGATTGCCGTGATGCACCGCATCGTCGTCGACGAGAAGCGCTGGGTGGGCGAGCACCGTTTCCTGCATGCGCTCAACTACTGCATGCTGCTGCCGGGGCCGGAGGCCCACCAGCTCGCCATCTATATCGGCTGGCTTCTCAACAAGACCAAGGGCGGCATGATCGCCGGCCTGCTGTTCGTTCTGCCGGGTTTTCTCGCCATCCTGGCGCTCAGCTACATCTATGTGATCTTCGGCGACGTCACTGCGATCGAGGGCATGTTCTTCGGCCTGAAATGCGCGGTTCTCGCCGTGGTCGTCCAGGCGGTCTTCCGGATCGGCGGCCGGGCGCTGAAAAACAACGTCATGGTCGCCATGGCGGCGGCGGCCTTCGTCGCGATCTTTTTCCTGCAGGTGCCCTTTCCGCTGATCATCGTCGCGGCCGGACTTGTCGGCTACGTCGGAGGACGGGCGGGTCTTGCCGCGTTCAAGGAAGGCGGCGGGCACAAGTCGGGATCGGGCAAGATACTCGAAGACAGGGATTCCGTTCTCGGCGAGGATATCCCGCTTCACGCCAGGCCCAACCTCGCCTGGTCGCTGAAAACCGCCGGCGCCCTGGCGGCATTCTGGCTCATTCCCGTCACGGCGCTGATCGTGGCGCTTGGCTGGGACAACGTGTTCTCGAAGATCGCTCTGTTCTTCAGCCAGATGGCCGTCGTGACCTTCGGCGGCGCTTATGCGGTCCTTGCCTATGTGGCTCAGGCTGCGGTGGAAAATTACGGCTGGCTTCGCCCGGGCGAAATGCTTGACGGCCTTGGCATGGCCGAGACGACGCCCGGTCCGCTCATCATGGTGACGCAGTTCGTCGGCTTTCTCGCAGGCTATCGCGATCCGGGGTCCCTCTCTCCACTTGCGGCCGCGACGCTGGGCGCGATCCTGACGACCTGGGTGACCTTCCTTCCAAGTTTCCTCTGGATATTCGCCGGCGCGCCCTTCATCGAGAAAATGCGCGGCAACGTCGCGCTCGGCGGCGCCATGTCGGCAATCACGGCGGCGGTCGTCGGAGTCATCCTCAACCTTGCCGTCTGGTTCGGCCTTCACGTGCTGTTCGCCGAGGTCAAGCCTGTCGTCCTTGGTCCGCTCACGCTGGACGTTCCCGTCTTCGGATCGCTGCTCCTGCCGTCACTAGTCCTGACCGTTCTGGCAGGGTTCGCGATCTTCCGCCTCAGACTGTCCGTCATCACGGTGCTGGCGATTTCGGCGGCTCTCGGGATCGGTTGGCAATTGGCCATTCGAAGCTAGGGATAGGAAAGCGTCCATGACGAGAACGGCGGCGTGAAGGCTGCGAGATCGCTTTGGCTCTTGAAGGGATGTGAACCGTCGACCCCGTTGCTGTCACACTCTCACCTTATCAGAGTTCTCTATCGCCATTGAGCTGATGTGGCTATCAGCTGGGCGCGACCGAAAACAATACCGCGACCTGCACAGTAATAGCCGACGCGCTGATCGCCAATGCCGTCCCAAGGCTGATGATGCGAAGGCGCTACGCGCCGGGGATCCCACTCAGGCGCTATGCAAGTCCCTCCGGCCAGAAAAAAGAAGAGGCCACGCGTAGAGTCCTTCACTGCGGCAAGGCGAGCGCACATCACGAACGCACGGTATTGCAAAGCGGCCCGCAGCGCCCATCATTTGGCATCGGGGTCAGCGAAGAAGTGCAATGCTACGGTTTCTCGAAGATATCGCGTCTGACGTGGGCATGGAAATTATCAGCCCGCAAAGATGAAGGCTGGTCCCCGATGCTCTGCGGTCTGTCTCTGTTGCCGGCGGTCGGACCAGCCGATGGACGACGATGGCTGCGGTATTTGCGATCCGTGCCTGGGCTTGCCCGCTCGTGCGACCGACAGTACGGTTGAACTTGAATTTCCCCGCGACGGCCTGCAGCGAGGGTGCTCTGGCGCGCGTTCGTAGTCGTCCGGATTAGAAGGGCGCTCCCCGCTCAGAGCTGCAAATCATTGACTTTCTGCCGGTCTGCTCCACGTCATCGTCGCTCGTCTCAAGCGAGCGGGCAGGGGAGTTTAACAGCCGCGCTCCAGTGCACCTCCCATCAGCACAGGAAATGAAGTGCCTCTCATCAGGAAAAACGGCGCATCTGCGCCGAAGGAACTCCGGTTGTTCTGGCCAATGCAGACACTCCAGGAAACGACAATCAACGTCTTCGTCTTCGCCAGCTCATTGCAGTCATTCGACGCCGACCCGGTTGGCCCTGTCGGACTTCTGAAACGCCACAGGTCGCTGCTCGAGGCCATCGCGAGCGAGAAGTACGATCAAGAAAGTGCGACCGAAGGCCTGCTTCATCTCACTGAAGACGATTTACGCGCGACACGGGCCACCGAGGGCTGTGGTAGACGACGTCGAGCTGGAACCGAAAGCCAGGGAGCCTGCCTGCCGGTTAATATCGCCCTTAATCAACCTTGAGCTGGATAGAACCGCCCGCCGCCCAGGTCAAACGTCGAAAAACGAGGTCGTTTCGCCTTCAGAATACGACGAACACTTTCCGCTATTGCCACTATCGGCATTGCCGCCGTCGACCCCCGTCAAATGGCTGGTAGGTGTTGTCCTCAGGTCGGTAGGACCTATAACGCTTACTGCATTTGTGAATATGATCGTTCAAATCAGCGGTGGCTGCTGTAACGCTCAGGCCGCTTTTGCCGAGCGCCCGATGTGCGCTTAAAAGGACCTCCTTGGCCGCACCGGCTTCCTGGGCATGCATTTCGCGCTCAATCGCTATGTAAGGCGAAATACAAAGCGTGCGCTTGCCATCGTAGGGTTGATAGGTGCCGTCGTCGGCTCGGTAGGAATTGTACCTCGACATGCACCATTGCACATGTTCGCGTGATACCGCCGTGGCACGTTGGTTTTCCTGTCCCGCAACCGAACCCGTGACAAACATATCCAGCTCGTCATCGGATGAAACTTTAAGTTCCATAGTTTCCCCGGATGAGTCGCCTGATACGTCGTGAAACGTCGATATCTGACGCGTTGCAGGTCGTTCCAGTTGGCGCTGGTTCCGCGCCACAACGGTGGGCTCGGTGGTCCATAGATCCGCTGCCACTGTGGTTTTCGGGAGGGAACCCTCGTCGGGTGTCGAAAGATAGAGAATGGCGCCGAACGCACCGATTGAAAAGGTAACGACCGAAAGCAACAGACTAGCGATGATTGCTGCCACAGTTTTCATGATTTCACCTCTATGGACGGCCCGGCGCTATTCGCGTGTGGCGCCTCAGCGCAGACCAAGGAAGGAAAGGATTGCGATGACGATGACGATCACGCCAACGATGTAGATGATGCGGTTCATAGCTGGTCTCCGAATGAAGGAAGCTGGCTTCAGGGCAATTAAGCTAGACGGCTCTGGGAAGCCGCCTGGCTACGACTTATCGGCGATATCGCAGCCGTTGCTGTTCGATCTCCGCAGTATCATAGGGATCGAGACTGTCGCCGAAGCTCGACCAGCCTTGCTCGGTATAGGCCGCGCGGCGCGCCGTCGGATCGACCCAGTTGTTTTGGCGAAGGATTGCATTGGCCTCCGCGTATACGCTCTCTTCAACGCGCGCCGTCACGAGGGTGCCGCCTCGACGCACACCTTCTGCGTAGACGTGGGCGTGCTCCTCTGGAACGCCCGATTCCGTCAGCGCGCCGATCAAGCCTCCCGCAGCACCGCCGGCAACAGCTCCTGCAACGGCACCAGCGGCCGTTGCAGCGAGCCAACCGGCCGCGACCACTGGGCCAACGCCCGGAATAGCCATGATACCCAGACCTGTAAGCAGGCCGCCGACACCGCCGACCGCAGCGCCGATACCTGCGCCCGTGCCCGCACCTTCCGCGGCATCATTATCATTGCCATGGCGTTCATCCGCATTGTTGGAAACGATGCTGATATCGCTGGAGGGCACGCCGCGTGCCTCCAGGGCGCTGACGGCGGCGCTGGCATCGGAGTAGTCGTCAAACAGTCCGGTAATGGTTTTCATTGGAAATCTCCTGAATTGTTTAGTTTACTGCGCGACGATGTTGCCTTGGTAATCGAGATCGACGGTCACGGCCTTGCCGTCCTTCATTGCCTTGGCCCGCCAGATGCCCTCGTCGTCCAGGGCAAGGTCGGTGACATCGGCATAGCCGGCGTCGGCGATGCGCTCCTTCGCCTGCGCCTCGGTGAAGCTGTTGGCACCCTCGACCGGTGCGGTCGCGTTCTTTGTATCCGGTGTGGCGACCGCCGGCGTGTCGCCATCGGTGGTCGTCTTGGTGGACGTCTGAGCAAAAGCGGCAAATGTCGAGGCGCCCATAAGCGCCGCAGCCAGGATTAGTTTTTTCATAATAACGTCCTCAATTCAGTGAGTTATGTAGCGACACCGAAACGGCGCGTTGTGAAAATGGTTCCGCCTTCGCACGCTAATCAGACCTTTGTCCTGAGGCCGGCGGGCATTGGTCCAATGCCGGAACCTTCCTTGCCTAAATCTCTTCCTTTGCCGTCCAACCCAAAGGAGTGGAACAATGAAACTCAACCTGCTTGCCTCGGCTGCTATCGCAGCCGTTCTTCTCACACCGCCGGCGATGGCCGACGACGACAATGATGGCGCCGTCACAGGCGCTGCGGGTGGCGCCGTGACCGGGGCGGTCGTCGGTGGCCCAGTCGGCGCGGCTGTTGGCGGTGTTGTTGGCGCCATTGCGGGAACCGCGCTCGATCCGCCGCCGCGGAAGGTAGTCACCTACGTCGAACAGCAGCCGCTACCTTCCGACACGATCGTCGTTGAGGAAGTGGTGGAAGTGGGCAAGCCCCTGCCCAAGACGGTGGTGTTGACGCCGATCCCCGAAGACCCGACTTACGCTTACGCGGTGGTCAACAAGCAGAGGGTCATCGTTGACCCCAGCACGTATACGGTGGTTCAGGTATTGAACTGACTCATTCCGCCTGCCCTTCCTCTTGAAAGGGCAGGCGGTCATTAACGGAACCAATGTTCGCTTAGTTCGTTGGGACGAAAACTTAGGGAGTATTTCTTCAGGAGGCGAGGAAACCAGAGGTGCCAACGCGCGTGACCGCATCCAATTCCGCGTGCGTAAAGTCGACACGAGCGCCGTCAAGCTGTTCGGTTTGGGGGCGCCAAACCCTGGCTCGTCAGTTCTTTCTCGTAGGAAGTGCATTCTCCCTTGGAGCAATGGCACTCGTCGGATTGTTCGTTACAAACCTCATTGAACAGGCCGTCACACGCAACGCCGCCGCTTCCACCGCTCTCTACGTCGACAGCATCATCGCTCCGCTCCTCCCTGATATGGCAAGCGACGAAATTCTTGATGAGACCAGCAGCCGTGCGCTTGATGAAACCCTGGCCCAGGGACCTTTGGGAGAACGGCTTAAGGCGTTCCGATTGTGGGCTAGGGATGGCCGCATACTCTATTGTAAGCGCGACGAACACCCCACCTTTTAACGGCGCGATTTGGGCTTGAGATTCTGCTCGTTGATTTGGAAGGACGATTTTTCAATGGACGAGCGGAACGATGGTGCCAGGCTTGAAGCCATGTTTGATGCCAGGCACGAAGGGCAGTATCGGCGGGTCGAGGTGATTACGGGACCTGTTCGCCGGCGGAATTGGACGGATGAAGAGAAAGCGCGGATGCTTGCCGAGAGCGCTGAGCCGGATGCGAACATCTCGGCCATTGCGCGTCGGTTTGGCGTCAATCGCGGACTTTTGAACACATGGCGGCGGGCGGCAGGGCAGATTGGCCCGGCTTCAGCCGTTGCCGCGGTGGAACAACCCGCTTTCGTGCCGGTCATGATCGCCGACCATCAAAACGAACGGCACGCTGATGAAGCAGATGCCAGCGACGGCACCGCCGGCCGGATCGAGATCGAACTCGGCGGCGGGCGGATGATCGTTACAGGCAATGTTGCTCCCGACCTGGCGCATGCGGTGGTGACAGCGCTACGGGGTAGACGGTGATCGGTCCTGCGAGGGGGCTGAGGATCATGGTGGCAACCCAGCCGGTCGATTTCCGGCGCGGGATGAACGGCCTGATCGCATTGGTGGCGTCTGCCCTTTCGGCCGATCCCTATTGCGGCGACATTTTTGTTTTCCGGGCCAAGCGGCGCGACCGGTTGCGCTGCATTTATTGGGACGGGTCAGGGATGATCCTTTCGACAAAATGGCTGGAAAGCGGGACGTTCACTTTCCCGCCTGTCAAGGATGGCGTTCTTCACATGACCCCCGAGGAGTTCGGCCTGCTTGTTGCGGGTCTGGACTGGACGCAGGTCCAGCAAAAGCCCGTGAAGCGCCCGACGAAAGTCGCTTGATCCCATTGTATTTGCTTGCAGATTCATGCCGGTGTGGTAGTTTTCGGCATGTCTCTTCGCCACGATCAGCTCCCGCAGGATGTCGAGCAACTGAGCCGGATGGTCCTCGATCTGAGGGCAGAGGTTGCCTATCTGAAGCGGCTCATCCACGGCGCAAGATCAGAGGGGCTTTCGACAATCGACCCCGCACAGACCAGTCTCGATCTCGGTGATCTTTCGGCTGTTCCGGTCGCCGCCAACGACGATCAGCCTGACGGTTCCCGGCACAAGGCTCGTGGCCGACAATCCGCAGCCCGCAATATCGGCTTTCTTCCCAAGCACCTGCCGCGCTACGACGTCATTATCGAGCCGGAAAGCCGCGCGTGCGCCTGCTGCTCCGGCACGCTCCATCACATTGGAGAGACGACGAGCGAGGCACTCGATGTCGTTCCGCCCATTTTGCGCGTCAAACGAACCATTCGCCCTCGCTATGCCTGCCGGGCATGCGAGAATGGCGTCGTCCAGGCTCCCGCGCCGGCGCGCTTCATGGATGGCGGCATGGCGACGACAGCATTGGCGGCCCATATCGTCGTTTCCAAATTCGCGTGGCACCTTCCGCTCTACCGGCAGACCCAGATCTTCGCGGGCCATGGGATAGCCCTCGATCGTGGAACGCTTGGCGCCTGGGTCACGCGCGTCGCCTGGTGGCTCAAACCACTCTACGACAGGCTGCTGACCTTCATCCGCTCCCAGCCAAGGGTTTTTTCCGACGAGACCCGATTGCCGCGGCTCGATCCGGGGCGAAAGCGAACGAAAGTCTGCCAGCTCTGGGCACAGGCCGTGGACGATCGCCCCTGGAAAGGACCAGCTCCGCCCGCGGTCGGCTATATCTTCTCCGAGAGCCGCAGCGCCCGTGAGGCCGAGCGCCAATTGGTATCCTTCAACGGCGTGCTTCAGGTGGACGGATATACCGCCTACAAGACGCTTGCCAGACATCGCGGCAAAAGCAATTCCAAACCCTTGAGGCTGGCATTCTGCATGGCTCATGCCCGGCGTAAATTCGTCGACGTGGTCAAGCTGACCGGATCGCCGGAAGCGCTCGAGATTGTATCGATCCTCGCCGGCGTCTACCAGATCGAACAGGAGATCAGAGGGCAAAGCGCCGAGGATCGTCACAATACCCGCCAGCTCCGCTCAGCTCACCTCATGCGCCAGTTGAAGGCGCGCCTGCTCGACCTGAAGGACGACATCTCAACGCAGTCCGCCCTCTCCAAGGCCATCAATTACGCGCTCACCCATTGGACGGGCCTGAACGCTTTCCTCGACGATGGAACGATAGAGATCGACTCCAACATCATCGAGCGTTCGATGAAGTCCGTTGCCCTGACGAGAAAGAACTCGATGTTCGTCGGCAATATCCAGGGCGGCGAGACCTTCGCGATCCTGGCCTCGTTGATCAACACGGCCTTATGCCGCGCGCGGCATAAGCAGGTTTATGCCGACCGGCGAACTATGCCGAATGCCTCTTCTGATAGGAACGGTCCATGGCGCGTTCCCGGCAGGTTCGGCCGGATGCCGGTGGTTGACACTCGGCATAGTTCTCATGCTCAGAGGGCGTTCAGGAATTCCAGAAGCCGGTCGTTTGGTCGAAATCGCTCGGCCTTAGCGCGTTCGTACGGCTTCAGCTTTGCGAGTGCAGATTCCTTCAGTTCAAGATGTGCATGAAGATAGGTCAGGGTTGTTTCCATCGCTTCATGGCCCAGCCACAGGGCAATAACCGAGCAGTCGACGCCAGCCTGTAGCAACTCCATGGCGGCGGAGTGCCGCAAGACATGGGGCGAGACCCGCTTTGAGCGAAGGGAGATGCAGTGCTCACGTGCTTTGGCGACATATTTGTTCAGCAGTGCCTGCACGCCGTCAGCGCTGAGCTTGCCACCGTGCATGTTCGGAAAGAGCGCCGTTGCGCTTCGCTTTCTGGGCTCGTTGAGCCAGTGACGAAGGGCTTGCCGTGCAACCTTTGTGAGCGGCGTACATCGCTCTTTGCGGCCCTTGCCAACGCATCGCACATGCGCGCCCTGGCCGAGCATTACGGAGTCTCGGTCCAGGTCGACAATCTCCGAGACCCGCAATCCGGTTTGCGCGGCCAACAATAGCAGAGTGTAATCGCGGCGTCCCAGCCACGTGCTTCGATCCGTGCAGTCCAGGATCGCTTCAATCTCGGGCCTGGTTAGAAACTGAAGCTGCCGCTTGTCACATCGCTTGCTGGGGATCGCGAGCACACGCTGAATATGGGCGCTATGTGTGGGCTCCTCGAACGCTGCATACCGGAAGAAGGATCGGATGGCTGTGAGGCGGAGATTCCGGGTCCTCACTGAGGCGGATCTCTTCGTCTCAAGGTCCTCCAGGAATGCGCCGATGAAGGGAGCGTCCAAATCCCGCAGCGTCAACTGGGATGGGGATCTCCCAAGGCGCGTCTGTGCGAACGCAAACAGGAGCCTGAAGGTGTCGCGATAGGAGGCGATGGTGTTAGAACTTACACCTCGATGCTTCATAAGCCGATCTGTGAACCACCGCTCGATCAGCACGGCCAAGTCGTTCGTGCGTCTCATGACCGAGCCTCCCAACGCTTATCCAATCGCCGGACCGCATGGTTCATCAGTTCCGGCGCGGCGGACAGGTACCAGTAGGTGTCGCGAACATTGGTATGGCCGAGAAAGGTCGAGAGAACCGGCAGTTCGCGTTCCACATCTTCGCCAGCCCGATGCCAGTTGATCAGGGTCTGGACGGCGAAACGGTGACGAAGATCATGAATCCGTGGGCCATTGCGATTCCCCTCCTGCCGTAATCCGATTTGCCGGGATAATCGCCAGAACACGCGGTGCACGTATTGATGCAGCAATCTGCCGCCCTGTTCGGCGACGAAGAAATAGGGACTGCGCGGCGTACCAAGGTGTGCATCGCGTCGGGCGGCATAGTCTGAAAGGATGGCGATTGTCGTGGCATGTAGCGGCACTAGCCGTGACTTACCAAACTTAGTCTCTCGAATGGTGAGGATGCCCTGGTCGAGATCAACGTCGGTCCGGAGCAGGCCGAGCGCTTCGGAATGGCGCAGCCCGGTCACCGCTATCAATCCGAACAGGCAGTTATATGTCCATCGCCGAAGGGCGCCGGCCGGCGGCAGCGACAGTGCTGCTGCCAGAAGCGCCTGAATCTCGACTTCACTATAGATGTAGGGCTTTGTGCGCCGTGCCGGCGGTACAGCGTCGCTTGGTAGTACTTCCGTCAGAGGATCGAAATGAGCCAGGTGCTGGGCAAAGCAGCGCACGTCAACCAGGCGGACGGACCAACTCGGCTGCCGGCCCATTGAGGTGACCCACTCCATTGCAAGGTCTGTCGTGATGGTCTCGGCGCCGCGGGCTTCCATGAAAGCGACGAACTCCGACAATCGTTTTGCCGGACCGTCATATTTGTATCCCAGCCCTTGGCGCATGCCGACGTAGCGCTCAAGCGCGGTGCGAAGCCGGCTCATTGGGCACCTCCCGGCCAGGGCAGGCTCAGTTCACGCAGCTTCTCGATATCGAGCTTGGCATAGATCCTTGTACTGTCGATGCTTCGATGGCGGAGCAGTTGGCCGATCTCGGCAAAGCTGGCGCCTGACCGCAAAAGGTCGGTCGCGAGGCTGTGGCGGAAAAGATGGGCACCGTGATGCGCATAGCCGTCAATGCCTGCCCGTTCGAGTGCCTGCTTCGCGATCATCGTGATGGCGCAGCCGGACGCAAAACCCACGTGCGGCGCAAGAGTTCGCAAGAAAACTCGCCGACATGCCGAAGCGGGCCGCCCATGCCGGATATAAGCGACGATAGCTGTTCCGACGTCATGACGTAGCGGCATAGTCGCTTGCCGTCGCCCCTTTCCATGTACGAGGATCGTGCCGCACTGCCAGTCGATATCATCGAGATTGAGGGTGGCAACTTCGCTGGCGCGCAAACCGAGCTTGGCAAGGATCATCAGAACCGCATAGTCCCGATGACCCATTGCCGTCGTCCGATCACAGGCATCAAGAACCTTCTGGACCTTCTCTGGCGGTAGGAATGTTGGAAGGCCGGCAAGTCGCCAGCGGCGGATGGACGGCACGCAATCGGCCAACGCCGTCGAAATGAAGCCCTTCAGATGCAAGTAACGCAGAAAGGCACGCACGACTCCGCACATTGCCTTGCCGCTGTCGGCGGAGCCATCGAGCGCATGTCGTTCGACATACCCGATGACAATCTCCGGGGTGAGCGCTTCAAACCCGTCTGCGCCGGCAGGACAGACCTCCCGCAGAAATCGATATGACAGCAGCTTGTGGCTTTCCACCGTCGAGGCAGCGAGTCCTCTCTCATTCGACAAATATACCGCGAATACATCGATAATCTGCTCGTGCTCTGTACGCTCAACCGGGAGGGCAGTTGGTATTAAGCGCTCTTCCCGTAGCGCGGAGAGTAAGCGTCGGAGCGCTGATCGGTCGCCCGTGTCAGGGCTCCAGTGTTCGAAACGATGCTCAAGAAAACGATCGACATGAGCTTCGCTTAAATCCTGCGGATGATGTCCATTGCCAACATACCAGTCCATCAGGTCTCGAAACAGGCTCAGCGAGCGCCGCGTGCAGTGCCGACCCAAACCTTCGTTTGACATCTTGGTGGCGTAAACGCGCGCAAACTCCCGATATGGACCGTGGACCAGCTTCCGATACAGTGCGCTGCGCTTCAAATAGTCACTTGCGATCATATGTCCTCTCCTTCGCGTCAATTACGACGGAGAGACCCTAAGCTATGCCGCTGGGGTTACCGCTATGTTACAGAAAACGTTGGCAAAAGTTTGCTTAATCGGCATAGTTCGCCGGTCGGCATAATCGGCCAAATTGAATGGGCTGGATCCATACACCTGGCTTGCCGATGTTCTCGAACGGATCGTATCTGGCCGCACGACGATCAACCAGCTCGATACGCTGCTGCCTTGGAAGTGGAAAGCCGATCAGGTCGGTCAAGCCGCATGACCCGGCCTGCCGTTTCCTATGACGAGCTCGATGAGTACCTTCGCGGCGATGGGCACAACGACTATGTCGGCGTGAGCGCCATCGATGGGCTGATTGCGGCCGTCGTGGCCGGCCCGGTGAAGATCCCTGCACATACCTGGTTGCCGCACGTATTCGGCGGCTCAATACCGCAAACCAGGCCAGGCTCGATCGAGGAGCGGCTCGTCAATACCGTGCTGAACCGCCACGACGAAGTCGAAAGCCTGCTGCGCGACGCGCCCGGGCACTACTTTCCGATCTTCATGAACCACAAGGGCGAGACCATCGTCGGTCCCTGGGCGATCGGATTTTCCCTTGGCCTCAGTCTGGGCGGCGAAGCGTGGGCGCCGATCCTCCTTGCCACGCCAAAGCCGGTGATCGCCCCCATCATGGCCGTCAATCCGCAGCTCGCCAAGCTCCTCATCCGGCTTTCTCCTCAGGAGCGGCGCAAAATAAGGGCGACGGCCCACCACCATATCTCATCCGCAGTCCTGCAATTGCACGCCATCACAAGACAGGACCGGTAACAACGCGGCCACCAGCATCAACCCAGCCTACAGGCAAGGTGGTGTGTCCGTCGCGCTCACACTCTATTCCAGTGACCCATCCCAAATCGGCGAACAGTTTACCCCGAGCAAAGATTTGCAAAAGGCGCTCGGCGGAGAACTGGTGGCCGAGTTCGACGAACTCGATGACGTCGAAAGTGTGGCCGAACGCGAATCTGGCCTTCCGCTCCTTGAAATTTACAGCCCCCTTCTTCAGCCGTGGTCCGGTGAAATTGTCGCCGTCACGGAATTTTACGAAGTTGCGGAGGGGTTGAAGTCGGATCTCTCCGTGGCGCGCTGGCAGAGTTGGAGTGCGGTGGCAGCCGTTACCCTAGCTTTCTTTCTCACTTTATCTGCGATCGTCTTTCGGGGAAGCAAGACTATAGACCTGCAGAGCCGAGAGCTCGAATCTCGCGTTGCGGAACTGACAGAGCTTCTCAGCCAGAATGACGCCCTGAAGTCCCGAATCCAGCGCGCTGCCGCTGCCACAACTGCCTTGAACGAAAGCTATCTCCGCAACCTCGGAGCTGATCTCCACGACGGCCCGGCGCAGCTGGTCGCCTTCGCTGCGCTAAGGGCCGATAGCGGTCTGTTGTCCGATCCAACGACGTCGACAAAGCGCCGTGAAAAGGAGGTCAGCGTCATCAAGGCAAGTCTAGACGAGGCAATGACGGAGATACGCACAATATGCAGCGGATTGGTGCTACCGCACATTGAGTCGGCCAGTCTTGGCGAGATGTTGGCTGAGTTGCTGAACGGTTATCGTGCCCGTACCGGTCAGGCGGTCGACTTGCGCCTTAGCGCCCCGATCTCGGACTTGCCGGTCGCAGCAAAGATCTGCATTTACCGATTTACTCAGGAAGCGCTCAATAACGGCTATAAACACGCGGCTGGTGCGTGCCAGTGGGTGAACATCGCGCCATGCGGGGCGGGCATCGAGGTTCAGGTCGGCGACGCCGGCCATGGGCCTCCGCAGCAGAGGTCAGAAGGCCGCAGCATCGGTTTAGCGGGAATGAGAGACAGAGTTGAAAGTCTCGGCGGGACATTCAGCTTCACGACTTCGCCCGACGGCACGATTGTGACGATGAGCCTGCCACTGCACAACATGGAGACATCGACATGAATACAATCCGCGTGGCTGTCATCGACGACCACCCCATTTTCCGCGAGGGGGTTGCAAGTTGCCTTACGGACATAGGAGGTTACGATATCGTCGGTGAAGGCGGCAGTTGCGAGGACGCCGAGGCGATCGCCGAGCAGGCTGATCCGGACGTCATGCTGTTGGACATCTCGATGCCGGGCGGCGGTCTCAATGCGGTGGCGGCAATCCTGGAACGGCGGCCCGCGCAGAAAATCATCGTATTGACCGTGTCGGAATCGCATTCCGACGTTGCCACGGCTTTGAAACTGGGAGCCAAGGGCTATGTGCTTAAAGGTGTTGGATCACGAGTCCTCTCCGAAATCTTGCGAGCTGTCCAGGGCGGCGAGATGTATCTCTCCCCTGCCCTGTCTGCGCGAATGATTGCTGACCTCTCGCAGGTCGGAAACCAGCCATCCGCAACGGGCATCCGTGACTTGACCAAGCGTGAATATGATGTGTTGCGCCTCGTGGCGGCCGGCCTGAGTAACAAGCGGATCGCCCGCGATCTTGACCTCCACGAGAAAACGATCAAACACCATTTGACGCGTATATTCGCCAAACTAAACGTCAGCAACCGAACCGAGGCGGCGATGGCTTACCGGGATGCAGGTGAAGCGGTTCCGCCTTACGTGGGTTAAGGAACGATCGTCTTCCGAAAAAGACGCATCCGATCCTTCGCCGTTGCCTTGCGGTTTACAATCGTCCGGCCCTTCGAATCCTTCATTATGAAGCGGCCTTTGACAACTTGCTCCAGATAGCCGTTGCGATAGCGAACTGCGACGGAATTGGGTGTGACTTCCTTCGTGGCAACTGACGCGGCCCGCCCCTTTGCCTTGCCATCCGCGCCGTTCCGTCCTTTACCGCCTCTGCTGTCGGATCCCTTGCCGCCTTGGCTGTCGGACCCACCCTTCCCGCCGCGCCCGCCGCCGTCCCCGTCACCGTTCTTTGCATCGACGCTGGCAATTTTAGGGGCCGGCGTGCCGGCCTTCCATTCGACATCAACAGGCACCGCGGCAACCGCCAACGCCACGCTGATCGTAAGGATCGCATTCGCTGAGTTGTAGACCTTCATCATAGCTATCCTGCGCTCTCGCCGGTAGAACGCGCAAGAACATTATGCGTTCATCCACGCAGCAGACGTTGGGCGTATGCGGCAGACTGACGGTCCATTTGCTCTGCCCGGGTATGGACCTTGGTCCAGTCCATTCTGGCAAAAGACCTGTGCCAGGAACACCGCCACGGCACCGGTGTTGACGGCTCGGTGCGCATTTGTAGCGCGCAGAGCAAGAATCGGAAGGACTAAAGATCATGAACATTGTTTCGAAAAACAGGATTGCTGCTGTCCTGTTGGGTGGCACTGCCTTCATCGGTGGAGCGGCCATGGCGCAGGAGCAGTCCGTCGACAGTGCCGGCACCGCGCAGGGCGGCGCCAACGTCGTCGTCCCTCAAGCTGGAGCATCCGGACAGGTTGACACGAGTGACGGCGCGAACACATCGGCGATCGAGGGTGACGCCGGCGCCGATGCTGCCGCGAGCAAAAGGATCGAGAATGGTTCTGCGGCCGAAGGTTCGGCGCCGAGAGTATCTGGCGGCACAGGTGCAGAAACAGCCGGATCGACGGGTACCGCCGTGGAAAAGGATAGTGCAAAGTCCTCACAGCTCAACGCCAACGGCCAATCTTCGACCACAAAGGATGCCGAGACGGCAGCCGACGCCCCTGCCGCCGAGCAGTCCGACGAGGCCTCAACGAGCAAACCATCGAACGAAACGACGGCAAGTATCAATATCACGACCGAGCAGCGTACCGAGATCCGCAATGTCATCGTTGAGAGCAAGGCGGAACCCGTTGATCTCGATATCCAGGTCAATGTCGGCGTCGTCGTTCCGAAGACGGTCGAACTCCGCCCGTTGCCGCCCCGGATCATCGAGATCGTTCCTGCCTACCGCAGCTACGAGTATTTCGTGCTGGCGGACGGCCGCATCATCATTGTCGAGCCTGGCACTTTGAAGGTGGTTTACGTCATTGCCGCTTGATCGATGAACTGAGGCCTCGGAGAGGGGCGAGCGCCATTGCCCCTTCGCGCGTCAGGAAAGGAGATGGATTATGACAAGAAGCTCTTTTGACAAGTCGTCCGACCAGGGGTTCAGCGTGGGTCTTCCAGTGGGAATTATCGTCTGCTGCATGCTTGGTATATCTATCTACCTCGCTGTTCTGGGCGTGGAAATCCCGCCTCCCTCAACCAAGGTGTATCTGGCGTCGGACGTTACCGGAACCCCCTGATGTCTTGCCTCGCCCTCAAACATCTGTCCGCAACACTTCTGGAGTTCGCACAAGTGAGCAAGTCTGCCTATCGGTACCTTGTAACACGGCTGGCGAACAACGAACCAACAATCGCCTCGCTGGAGCAGACGATTGGAGACATAAAGGCCGTTTTAGCTGCTAGCAACGTTCCGATCCCCGAGGGGCTCGCCGAACTCCACCAATCCGGCACATTCAAGATCGTCGATGATGTCCCAACTGGCAAGATCGAGACGATTCTCATGGCGAGAGCAGAAAGCGCCGGCGCAATCGATCCGTCTCGAGGTAAAGGCGCACTGTAGCGCATGCAGAAGCTCATTCTCAAATGCGGCCTAGGAGACGGTTGCAGCGCTTGCGCGGTCGGATCGCTCGCCGGCGGCGTCGAAAAGGACCCCGACGCAGTAAGAAATGCAATCATCTCACCGTGGTCAAATGGGCAACCGGAAGGTCAGATCACACGCTTGAAACTCATCAAGCGCCATGTGTGGACGGCCTCTGCGTTGCAAGCGGAATCTTTCGTGGCATAGCACTCTTCGCGTCGGCCTCTGCCACTGTACTGACTGCAGGCAGGAAAGCGGTTCTGCCTTCACCTTCTTCGCAGTATGGCCTGCCGAATGCTTCGAGCACACGGGTCAAACCGCTGAGTTCGATGGGCGGCACTTCTGCCCACAATGCGGGGCACGCCTATTTTCGGCCGACGACAGGGAGGCGGAAATCAAACTCGGTATCCTTGCCCCGGTTCCAACTGCGCTCACGCCGACCTACGAACTTTGGGTCAAGAGGCGCGAGGCTTGGCTCTATCCGATCGAAGGCGCCGAGCAATACGAAGAGGACGGACCATGAGCGGCAAACGGTGGACGGGTGGATGTCTATGCGGCACGTGCCGATACGCCTTCGACGGCGATCCCCCGCATGCGGGATACTGCCACTGCGACATGTGCAAGCGATCGACCGTAAGCGCACAATTCGGGGCACCTGTTCATTGAAAATCGAATGAAGGATTCTGTGTCCACAACGGAGACTGTGGACATAATGGCATTGGATATCTTGACTGGATCGGGGCCCCTTCGGGCTGTGAAGGTTCTTTCCAACGGGAAGCGACGGTTCGATCCCATCGAGAAAGACCGGCTGATCGACGCTGCAATGAAGCCCGGGGTATCAGTCGCCCGCCTGGCACTGGCGCACGGCGTCAACGCCAATCAGTTACGCAATTGGGTGAAGCTTCGCCGAGATCGGCAGGCAGAGGGTGCTTTGACGGTTGTTGCGGGGGAGGAAACATCGGCTTTTGTTCCGGTGGTTTCAGCGTCGCCGATTGCGCGGCAGCCCGACATGCCGGCTCGTCCATCATCGGCAGGAATGCGACTGACGGCGTCTCTGCCGAACGGTGTGCGGCTTGAGCTTGAAGATGCGGATGAGAAGGCCTTGTCCGCGATGATCGAAGTTCTGGGGCGTTGCAATGTTCCGGCTGGCTGACGATCTTCGCGTCTATCTTCACCGGGACCCGATCGACTTTCGTGCGGGGATCAACAGCTTGGCGATCGTAGTCGAGCAGTCGATGGGCTTGAGCCCGTTCGAGCGTGCTGTGTTCGTCTTTTGCAACCGTCGGCGCACCCGGATGAAGCTCCTGTTCTTCGAGCGGTCAGGGTTTGTGCTCGTTTTGAAAGCCTTGTCCGAAGACCGGTTTCGCTGGCCCCGCCGCGAGGCGCCGGTCGTGACGCTCGATACCGAACAGTTGCGCTGGTTGCTTGACGGCATCGATCTTGACGCGATGGTGCGCCATCCTGTCCGGCAGTATGAGTTTGTCGGCTGAAGGCTGTTGACGGAGCGGGGCGGCTCAGATTCAAAGCTACGATGACACGAGCCGGCACTCCTGATGTTGCGGAACTGATGGCGCTTCTGGCGGCGAATGCTGCGGAGAACGCCGCGCTGCGGGCTGAAAGGGATGCTCTTGCACAGCGTGTCTTCAAGCTCGAGGAAGAACTGGCGCTTGCACAACTTCATCGTTTTGCGCCGCGCAGCGAAAAGCATATGGATCGCGTCTTCAATGAAGCCGAGAACGCCGCTCTGGAGGCCGATGCGGATGAGGGCTTGGCCGATTGTGACGAGACAGACGCCACTGAGCTTCCCGACACGGGATTGCCAGAGGTGGAAAAGCCCGAAGGCGTCAAGCGCGGGCGTAAACCTCTTCCGGCAAACTTGCCCCGCCAACGCGTTGAATATGACCTTGCCGACGATCAGAAGACCTGTCCGTGCTGCCGCCATCCGTTGCATCGCATGGGCGAACTCGTCACCGAGCAGCTGCATATCGAGGTGAAGGCGACCGTGTTGCAGAATGCCCGGGCGAAGTATGCTTGCCGCAACTGCGAGCGCACCGGGATCAGCACGCCTGTCATCATCGCGCCGATGCCTGCACAGCCCTTGCCGGGCAGTATTGCCACGGCCTCGACGCTGGCCTTCGCGCTGGTTCACAAATATGTCGACGGGACACCTCTCTATCGCCTGGCGCAGGCCTTCGAGCGTGCTGGCGTTCCTGTCAGCCGTGGCGCCCTCGGCCATTGGGTGATCGGTTCGAGCGAAAAGCACCTCGTTCGCATCTACGATGCACTGAAACAGCGGCTCTTGTCGCAGAGCGTCATCCATGGTGACGAGACCACGGTGCAGGTGCTGAAGGAAAAGGGCAGGAAAGCAACGGACGAGTCCTACATCTGGGCCTATCGCAGCGGGCAGGACAGCCTCGAGCCGGTTGTGCTGCTCGAATATCAGCCCGGTCGTGGGCAGGTGCATCCGCAGACTTTCCTTGGTGACTATCGCGGCATCCTGATAAGCGACGGCTATCAGGCCTGGCGCACCCTGAAGGGCGCAACGCATGTCGGATGCATGGCGCACGCCAGGCGACGCTTCGTCAAGGCCTTTAAGGCCGGGAAGAAACAAAGCGGGCGGCCCGCGCAGGCATTGAAGTTCTTCGACCAGCTCTACCGGATTGAAAGGCAGGTGCGGGACGAAAAGCCCGATAACGGCGAAACGCGGGCCGATTGCATCCGACGCTTGCGCCAGAAACACAGCGCTCCGGTCCTGGATGCCCTGAAGGAGTGGCTCAACAGGATGGTTCCCAAGGTCGTGCCCGACACCAAGCTCGGCGATGCGATCTCCTATACGCGAAACCAGTGGGAATATCTGACCCGCTACACCGAAGACGGCAGGATGCCGATCGACAACAATTTATTGGAACGCGACATAAGAGTTTTTGCAACCGGAAGAAAATCCTGGCTCTTCTGTGACACCGTCGATGGGGCCAAGGCAAGCGCCGTCATCTACAGCCTTATGCTGACCTGTCGCGCCTGTGGCGTCGAGCCATTCGCCTGGTTGCGACACGTCTTCACCGAAATGCCGCAGCGTCCAGACGGCGCCGACATCAACGACCTCCTGCCATTCAACTTCGCAAAAACCGCACCTGACTGATCAAGGCCCATCGGCAAAAGCCGATCACCCTCATAGCGGCCAAGTCAACGCGCAGGGAAATGCGCGCTTACGATCGACCGGCGGCGGGTTTGCCGTTCTCGTGCAGGCCCGCCGTGCGTCGCTTACCTGGACAAACGTTTCACCCGCCGTCTTTCGCTCGTCCTCCATAGCGACGCGAGGCTTCTGTTCGAAATGTGGTTCGCCTCTCTTCCTTCAATATGACGGTGACGACCTCGTTCGCCTGACGGCCGGCTCTCTCGACCATCCCGAGCGGATCCAGCCCGCCGGCCACTACGGCGTCGAAAGCCGGCTGCCGTGGGCAGACATCGGACAGGGCCTTCCGGAAGAGGAAACCAAAGAGCGGTTCTGAACAACAAAGGAGATTGAGTATGACCAGTCTCGTGCAGCACCGACGGCTCGAGGTCGGCGGTATTGACACATTCTATCGCGAGGCGGGTCGACAGGATGCGCCTGTCCTGCTCCTGCCACATGGATATCCGTGTTCTTCCTATGAGTTTCGTAACCTCATACCGCGCCTGGCTGACCGCTGGCACCTGATCGCACCCGATTTTCCAGGCGCAGGTTACAGCGCCACTCCGGAAGACTTCGACTACAGTTTCGATGGATATGCCGCATTCCTCGAAACCTTCCTGCAAACGCTCGCCATCGATCGTTTCGCGATCTATCTCCACGATTTCGGGTCTCCCATTGGTGCGCGTCTCGCGATCAAACATCCCGAACGTGTTACCGCGCTCATCATTCAGAACGGCGACATTCCCTATGAAGATGCGCTTGGCCCGAAATACGCGGATATTGAAGCGACGTGGACACTGCCAAGCTCTGAGATGAGGAAAAAACTGTCTGATGCGGTGAGCGAAGAAATGTTCAGGCAAGAGTTTCTCAACGATCTCGATCCCGATCTTGCAGCAGCGATCCCACCTGATCTTTGGAAGCTTCATTGGTCGCTGGTCACGCCGAAACGCAAGGAGATCGCCATAAACCTCATCGCGGGGTTGAAGGAGAACCGGACCTGGTTTGCCGACCATCGAAAGTATCTTCGCGACCACCAGCCTCCGACGTTGATCGTATGGGGTCCGAACGATCACTATATGCCAGAAAAGTCCGCGAGGGCATATTTACGGGACCTGCCGAATGCCGAATTGCATCTGCTCGACGGCGGGCACTGGCTACTCGAAACGCATCTCGATGAGGTCGCTTCGCTTGTTCGAGATTTTCTCGGGCGCGTTCTTGCAATTTAACCCGGAATGGGGGCGAACTGACAATCCGCATTCGTTATTGAAGACGTCGGCAATCATCGCCCGAGCGAGCAATAAAGACCGGCACACGATGCGCCTGTCAAGCCGCAGAGACAAGGGGCGCTCTGCAGGGGAGTTCATGCCGCTGTCAGGATCACAAGCACCTGTGCATGCAACTCGGCAGTAGCCGAGGCAACAATCGCACCACCGTATTCCGGGCGCCCAGCAGTCCGATCCGTGACGATGCCCCGGCCTGCACCCGCGGATACGACGATCAACGGTCTTTAACGACCAGTTGACCCAGCGGCGCGGTTCTTGCGGCAACGTCGAAGTCGTCGAGCGGACCGCCTGGAGCGGATCGACTGATTAATCCACCGAAGCCTCTGACAATGGCCTTCGGCAAACCCCTGTGCGGTTCACGGCCCCGGCCCGAAGCGGCCATCGTCACAAATGCGCGTGGACAAGGTCTGTGAGCGGGTATCAACCCCTTGGGGATATCGCAGTTCTTTCAAAATGCCTGTGGCCGACCTAGGTGTTTGATCCCGTGGTTTGATGGTGCGATCCTTTCCTTGGAATGGAAGGACGCCCTATGGGACAAATTCGTCACGGAAGCGCCACGACCACGCACGCTGTCCGAGCAGCAATACAGCGATCGTAAACTTCGCTCGCGCAGCTGAGCAGGGAGTTGGGCATCAACCCCAAGACCGTTGCGAAGTGGCGCAAGCGTGCGACGGTCGAGGATATGAAGACGGGGCCGTCAGAGCCGCGGTCCACCGTCCTCACCGAAGCCGAAGAGGCGATGGTCGTGGCATTCCGGCGTCATACGCTTCTGCCCTTAGACGATTGTCTTTACGCCCTGCAGCCCTCGATCCCTCACCTGACCCGATCCGCACTGCACCGGTGCCTACAACGGCATGGCATATCGCGCCTGCCTGATGTGGAAGGCGACAAGCCGAAGCGGTCGAAGTTCAAGCGCTACCCCATAGGGTTCTTCCATATCGACATCGCCGAGGTTCAGACCACTGAAGGCAAACTATATTTGTTCGTCGGTATCGACCGCACGAGCAAGTTCGCCGTGACCCAACTCGACAAGGCCGACAGGAAGACCGCCTGGGAATTCCTTCAGCATATGCTCGAAGCCGTGCCCTACCAGGTCCATACCATTCTCACCGATAACGGCATCCAGTTCGCAGAGCAGCCTCGGAACCGGAATACCATCTACTCCCGGCCAATGCGCTTCGACATGATCTGCGAGGCCAACGGGATCGAGCACAGGCTAACCAAACCTAACCATCCATGGACCAACGGCCAGGTCGAACGGATGAACCGCACGATCAAGGAGGCCACCGTCAAGCGCTTCCATTATGACAGCCACGACCAGCTGCGAACACACCTCGCCGACTTCATGGCGGCCTACAACTTCGCACGAAGGCTCAAGACCCTCGGCGGTCTCACGCCATATGAATACATCTGCAAGCTCTGGACCTTAGAGCCAGATCGATTCATCCTGAACCCGATCCACCAGATGCCGGGACTGAACACCTAGTGCTTGAAGGTATTCTCACGATGCCATTTCAGAAATTGAGGATGAGGTCGCTCGTGGATACCTGCCGGCACGATCGCTTTTCCGGTTCTATTGATGAGGCCTTGGATGCTGTCGCGGTCGTTTGCGTGACGCGAAACCAGAACCTCGAGATCGTCCGACAGGCCGATAAGGCCGCGATCGAACATCCAGTGTGCAGTTCCGGAAAGCGCAATGCCGTTCGACAAAATGTCCGGGCCACTCGCTTCAACGGGGCGGATATGGGCAGCATCAACCTCCGCGCGGCCACCGCCGTTGATCAGCTTCAAGCCTGTTACCGCGCAGCGTTTGTCATAGGCCTGCAAGATCAAGCGGCGGAACAGCCGATCGCGAACGACGCGTGATGAAAGCTGTGTGACTCTCGTTCTATCCAGATCGAATATGAAAGGAGCCTGGGTGCTCTCAGCGAGCCCGCTTGGCAGTATCGCGTCGATTGCCTCACCCGACCGCGGCAGTTCCGGTTGATTTTCCGCCAACCCAATCGACAGAATGCGATTGAAATCTGCGGCTGAGATCGGCCGTACTGCTGCTTGAGCCCTTCCCGAAATCCGTCCGGCGTCGTTGAGCACCCCGTGCTCGATCACACCATTTGGCCCGTTGAAGGGAACGGCATTTACGAAATCAAGATAGCTTCCGGGTTCAAGCAGAGCCATATACATCCCGGGCGCTTTAGGATCCGGAATGACCTGCGCGACTTTGGCCACCGCGAAATATCCGCGCGTCGCCGCAACCTTTCGAGGCTCGTAGTAGATGATCCAGTCCCCAACGCAGGCTTGAACGCGACCGAGATACTGGCTCGGAAACTGATATTGTTCAGCCGGACTGTCGTCGTAGATCGAATCTGTGCGGTGAATAAAAACCCCGAATCCCATACTCGATCTCTATCATGGTGACCGCGATTCAAACCAGGGAGAACGATCACTATGCATGCCCTCAAGCGCGTCGTACTTTACGCGCGTTACTCGACAGATCAACAAAACCCCGCTTCGATCGAAACCCAGCTCGATCTCGGAAAGGAATTCGTCCTACGGCAAGGTTGGCATCTGACCGACACCTTCGTTGATGCTGGTGTCAGCGGCTCGTCATTTGAGACGCGGCCCGGTCTCCACGCCGCGTTGGCCAGGTCGAGCACTGGCGCCTATGACGTCTTTCTCTGCCTTACCCTCGATCGCCTTTCCCGCGACCTCGAGCACAGCGCTCGCATTCTCAAGATCCTGCAGTTTTATGATGTCGAACTGTGGACGGTACACGGCGCCGCGGCGGTGTCGTCAATGGAATTGGGACTGAGGGCGGTTCTCAATCAAGAGGTGCTCGAACAGGTTCGCTATCGCACGCGCGAAGGCATGAAGACTGTCGCCAAGCATGGCCGGGTGCCAGGCGGCATCTGTTACGGCTACAGAGTGCGACGTGAGTTCGACGATAACGGGGAGCCGGTGCGCGGCCTGCGTTCGATCGACATCGCCGAGGCGGCAACCATCGTCTGGATTTTTGAGCGGTACGCAGACGGCATGAGCCCGGTCAGGATCGCTGACGAACTCAATGCACGCGGGGTACCCGGCCCGCGCGGTCGACCTTGGCAAGGGACCGCAATTCGCGGTCATCGTAATCGTGGCAGCGGAATTCTGAACAATCAGGCCTATATCGGACTGATCGTCTTCAACCGCCTCGCCTATCGGAAAAATCCTGCGACAGAACGTCGGGTCTCTCGGGAGAATGCTGTCGAACACCATGTCGTGCAGGAGGTGCCGTCGCTCAGAATTGTTGAAAATGCCCTTTGGCAACAGGTGAAGACCCGCCAGGAGAACTGGCGCGCGGGCTAGGTCCTGTTGACAAAGTGGATTCCCAAATCAGCAGAAGCGTGATTCAAGACTGCTTTTTAGGAGGCAGTTTTGGCTCGCGGCGACCTGACAGATATGGAATGGCGGATCATCGAGGGGTTGTTGCCCACCGAACGCGGCAGGAAGTCCCGACCGTCGCACGATAATCGGCAATATCTGAACGGTATGCTGCATGTCCTTCGGGTCGGATGCCCGTGGCGCGACATGCATGAGCGATACGGAAAGTGGAATTCGGTCTATGTGCGCTTCCGCCGTTGGGCCGAACAAGGCGTTTGGGACGCCCTGCTTGAGACCCTCGTCGAACTGGGGCTGACGGATGACTGGCAGCACATGATCGACAGCACCACTGTTCGCGGCCATTCGCAGGCGGCGGGCGCAAAAGGGGGACTTATCAGGAGGCTTTTGGTCGATCACGCGGCGGCTTTACGACGAAAATCCACGCCCGAGCAGACGGTCAGGGCCGCCCTCTTGGCTTCGTCCTGACAGGCGGCGAGGCTTCGGACTACAACGCCGTTCCTGACTTGCTGGCGATACCGGTCGGCAAGCCGAGGTTGTTCCTCGCCGACAAAGGCTACGACGGTGACTTCCTGCGTGAAGAACTCCTGATCCACGGTATCCGGCCGGTCATTCCGCCAAAAACCAACCGAAAGAACCCGCCTGCCTGCGACTTTCGGGTTTACAAAGATCGAAACCGCATCGAGCGGATGTTCAACTGTCTCAAGCAGTTCCGGCGCGTCGCGACCCGATACGACAAGACACGAAAATCCTTCTCGGCATTCCTCGCCCTGGCAGCCGCAAAGATATGGCTGCCATACTTTGTCAACAGGACCTAGGACAAGCCTCGGCTACGGTTCGGCCAGATGGCTTCACTCCGCGCACGTGCCAAGGATCGGCGTCATCAGTCTTACATGCGTATCGATACGCTCGAGAACCTTCGCCGGAGCGACACTACGTTCCGGCAGCGACCACCAAACTTCGTTGACGCGCTCGACCGTATCGACCACCGCTTTAAGCACGGCCGCTTCCGGCAAGCGCGCGCGATTGGCGAAGGCTTTCCATCGTTGCGCATTCAACGCCTTGAAGGGGCGCTCGCCGGCGAGCGACAGAGCCATGGCATCTGCTGGGATGTAAGGGATCGTCGAGAGCACGTCGTAGACAGGCGCAAACTCCGGTTTGTCGCCCGCTCCGCGATAGATCAGCGACCAGTTTTTCAAGTGCATGTCACCATTGCCGGTTATGGCAGCCAGAGCCAGTCGGCGGACGAACTCGAGCGCAGCGTCGGACGAAACGGCAACGTTCAAGGCTGCGGCGATATCATGATAGGCGGCACCCTCGTATTTCCGCGAAGGATAGACGCCGAATACCTGCGCGAAATCCTCGATATGGATCCGCTCGCCGTTTGCGCCACGATCGAAACGTTTGACGAGCAGGACTCTACCGTCGGACAACGTCTCGAACTCCTTCGGGATACCTTCGAACTCTGATTGCTCGACGAGTTCACGCTCCGGAGCCTCCATGCCGATCGCTTCAGCCAGTGCAAGATTGGCATATTCGTTTTCCGACACGCCGGGAAACGAGGTCGATGGAAACTTGGCAATGTAGGCCCCCTGCTCGTCGCCGATCGGCAACGTCAGTCCACCGCCTTTCCCCGTGTTCTTGATAACCGAAAGCTTCATCTGAACGCCGGCGAGCGAAAACCGGGCTTTCGGCTTGGTAGCGGGCAGATTGTCGAGACGGGCAATCGTCCCGTCACCCGGCACGACGCGGACGGCGCCTGGCAGATCCGAACCGAGCGCGACGAGCAGATCGAAATCGTTTCCGGCGCGGACACTCCCCGCGTGGTGTTTTTCCATTGCTTCCCGCAGCTTGTCTTCAGGGAGCAGATTGGCGAAGAACGCCGGCAACGCTCTGGCAACGGGTTTCGGGTCCTTACGCAAGCCGCCAGTGGCTGCGCGAAAAGACAGGCTGAGCACCGGGAAGCCGCCCGTTGCGCGATAGCTGTCCTCCAAGCTGAAGGCGTTGAAATCGCCGGGCGTCCTGACGATCGTGCCGACCTTCATATCGTTCAGCAGCACGTCGAGCGACGAGATGGATCTCGGATCGGATGAAGCTTCAGGCATTCTCATCCCCGTCTGCATGAGCCATGAATGCCGGGAGATCGTCGAGATCGTCATGCGGTCGCAGCAGCGCGTCGACGGCCGGAACCATCGCCTGCGGTATAAGCATCAGCTCAAGCCCGAGAGCGCGGCCGATGTTGATCAGGGTCGTCGTGCGCGCAGCACTGCTTCCGGCTTCTATCTCACGATAGCGAGGGCGCGATATACCCGCCATGTCGGCAACCTGCTCCTGCGTCAGTTGCCTGCCTTTACGCGTAGCCTTCAGCAACTGCCCGATTTCCAGCAAGGCATCTGACTCAGACCGTGCCATCCTACCTACCCTAAAGTTCTCCGTGGAGTAGACAAGCTAATTCAAAAATTCCGAGCTCAGTCAACGCCAATGATATATAAACGGATCATCGCTTGTTAATTGATCCCTTTATATATCATTCCTGCCGTTCTCCGAAGGACCGGGTAAGGGCCAGCGAGTCCCGTCCACCATACATGCGTTACTAAAGTCACATCCCCAATTTCCCCTCGCCCCAGCACTAATGCCAGAGAGAAACGGATGAGCATGCCCAAACACGAGCTTCCATCACGTCATTTTCAACGAAGAATTTCGGAGTTCTGCGAGGTGCGTATTCCACCGACATCCTCAATCAGACTGCACCGCGGCGCTCTGTCTTCACCGGCGAGGCTTTGGCGAAGGCCTTCAATTGACACACGTCAATGCAGAACACCAGATTACCGTCTGCGGGGTAATTAGTTGCATACTAGTCATCAAGCGCACTATTGAGGTCCCCTAGTCCTATCATCAGCATCATTGGGTCTGACGGAGAAGGCAGGAAGCCGACAGCCTCATAGAAGGCTCGTGCTTCATCTGAAATTGCATGCACGAGCACGCCACGGATGCCGAGTATTTCAGCGGCACTGAGCAGGCGCAGTCCAGCGTCGCGGACGAGCGCCCGACCGATACCTCGGCCTTGATATGACCGGTCAATAGCAAGCCGGCCTAGCACGGCGACTGGGATCGGATCCGGCATATTGCGCCGAAGACGGCCGGGTGCTTCTGGCGGCTTTACTGCGCCTGAGGCGAGCGCGTAATAGGCAATGACACAGCTTCCTTCACAAACAACAAAGGTACGTGACGCGCCACTTGCCTGATTGGCGCGGGCACGTCGACGAAGCCAATTATCCAATTCAGAAACGTCGGAATCGAACTCGGCGAACTCATGATGATCGGCCAAAGGAGAAGGCGCAGTTATGGTCACGCGTTGTCCCACGGCGCCTTGGTAGACATGGTGCGCTTCAAACGCACATTAATCTGTGCAGGCGCATCAAGGCGAGCAAGGTATTCGGCATAGACTTCAGGGCTCACCGTAAAAATCGTACGATCGAGCAGCACTTCCTCAGCCCGACGTTCAGACGCTTCCAACATGAAATCTGTGCGAGTCTTGCCAAGCAACTCAGCTGCACGGTCAATCAAATTGCGCGTCGCCGGCTTAATCCGCATATTTAGTGGAACACTTGCGTCCATGTTCTTACTTGTGTGTGACGTCGACATGAGAAACTCCAATGTGCGTACTTCATATAACGTAACGACACCATCATTACAATAGCCGTAATGATTGTGTCGTTACAAACGTCACGCAACGCGTCACTGGCGGTCATTAAGCTCTTGAAGGGAATCGAACCAGCGACCCGGCTTTGCAAACGTTTCGAGAAAGCGAGGCATGGAGATCGTCAGTAACTTGGGGTACCGGAGCAGACGCTCGCCCCGAGCTGCCCGATCCACTCCAGGAGCGTGACACGTTTACTGAGAACTCCTTTGGTCCTGAGTCGGATCGAACGGATCGTTAGCGCCTTTGTTTTCGTATGCTGGACGGTCCCCTACCATAGAGCTTAAGAAAGCCGCGCTGAAGCTCCTAATGCTCCCGAACACCTGCCTGCATGGCCATTCCGGTCATCGACGACCCGGTTTGCTCGATCAGTCTCAAGGTGGCGCGGGCAATTTGTGCACAGGTGGTGGCCAGGCTCATACCTGAGATCATGCCGGTCGTGACCATGAACCTGCACCATATCAGCTACAAGCGCCATTGCTTCCGGCAATCTGTGATCGCCCACGCCGCGGCATTAGACTCGCGTTTCGCAGGCAATCGGCGCCCGCCGGCTAGCACCGAACGTAGCCGGGTAGCGCGACTATTAGACCCGGCGGAATGGTCTCTGATGCGTCCCAGACAGCCTCGCCTTATGAGGATGATCGCCGCTAGCCGGGTCGCTCGTTCGAATAATGTCGGCCAGACCTACGAGCTGCTGAACCGCTGGCGGTACTCGCTGGGCGACACGTCCGCAATCCGGTAAAACGCTCGCCGCAGCGTTTGCTCATCTTGAAAGCCGCAGACAGTGGCTACTCGCTTCAGGGGTAGATCGCCCTCGGACAGGAGTTGTTTGGCCCGCTCGAAGCGCATCTTCTCGATTGCGGCAGCCGGGGTTAACCCGACGGCCGCCTTGAACTTGCGGGTAAATGACCGCGGACTCATTCCGGAGCGGCTCGCCAGTATCTCAATGGAAAGATTCTCGTTTAGATGGCCAGCTGCCCAAGTAAGGAGATCGGAAAAATCGGTGTCCGTCGAAGCCTGGAGCGACAGGCTGCTGCTGAATTGATGCTGATTTCCCGGGCGGCGGAAGTATACCACCAACATCTTCGCGACATCCATTGCAAGCTTCCGGCCGTGGTCATCTTCGACAAGATGCAGCGCAAGATCGATGCCTGCGCTCACACCGGCCGAACTCCAGATGTTGCCGTCGTGTACGAAGATTGGGCCATCAAGAATGGTCGCGCCGTCACACTTGCGCTTTAGTGTTTCTATGAAATCCCAGTGCGTCGTGGCAGAGCGACCAGCAAGCAAGCCCGCTTCTGCAAGGAGGAACGCCCCGACGCACACGGAGCATACGCGGCGGGAGCGTGGACCATTCTCAACCAGCCATGGGACGAGCCTAGTGTCGAAGACGCTGTTGTCATTCGGCCTGCCACCAGGGACGATGATTGTGTCGATCTGCTCGAGGCCGATTTCGCGGAGGGGCTGAGCGAGGATCTGGAGGCCGGTCGACGTTGCTACGGCTCCGCCATCCACGGACGCCACCGCGAGATCGTAAAGCGCTACGCCAGTCGTTGCCTTCGAATAACCTGATGCAGTTGAGAAGACCTGCATCGGCCCAACTAGGTCAAGCGCGGTAACGCCGTTGTATGCGATCAGCAATATTTTTCGCACCATCTGGAGCGCGCCCACCTATATCCATCATGCAGAAAACTACTGAAGTATTCCTCGGTGCGATAGGGAACCCTGCCTCCTTCCAGACGATAATATCGCCCTCGGATGCGCGTCCAACTCCAAATCAATCAGGACGACCTTGTGCGTTCCCTCGAGCGAAGTGCCTCCAAAAACAGATCCTGCATCAGGCGCTGGAGCGCATCTGTCGCGTTGCGCACGTCGGTCATCGCCTTCGTCACATCCGCCTCGTTGAGCGGGGACGAACCGGCGACCGAGGCTAATTCGCGACGCGCCTCTCTCAGCTTGCCGAGCGCCGCGACAGTCCGCGGTCTGTTCTCGCGGAGCAATCGTCGGAATTCAGAGCGGACCTCGTCAGGGTAAGCTGAGAACGCACTCTCGGCGAGGATAGACATCGCCGGCGCGTCACGCTGGCTTTTCAAGGCGTACCCGAGCGAGAAGAAGTTTCCGACCAGCGACGCTGCGAAGAGGGCGAACAGAAGTGTTCGCAGCCATGAAAATCGTTTCACAGGCGGCCTCCGTTGCTTCGTGTGACAGTAATGGTCTCCGCAAGCTCAGAAGGCGGAACACCGACAGCAAACGCCAAGAGAGCGTTGTCCGATATCTGCGTTTCCACCCCGGCGGCCACGTAGCCACCGACCGCCGACACTGTAAGAACAAGTGCCATGCTCGCCGCTTTCGCCGGCATCGACCACGATCCGAGACCGATCGGCAGGCTGAAGGGTCGGCGCTTCGGCAGCGCAATTTTGGCCAGCACATTGCGCGCAAGCGCACGCTCGTCAGTCGGCTCGATCGTTGCTTCAAGCACGAGGCGGTCGAGTTTCTCTTCCTCGCTGATCGTATCGCGTCGATCAGTCGCTAGAATCAGCAAGGCCTCGCGGCGAAACGGTGCCGGCCATGATGCGACATCGGCTCCAAATCGAACTTCCAAGCCTTCAAATTCGCCCCTGTTCATCTTGTTTTCCTTTCATTCTGTGGTTCAGTCGTCCCGACTTCCGAAAGCTGGGCGCGTAACGTTCGCCTCGCTCGGACAAGCAGTTGCTCTACTGATCCGGCGCTTGCATCCATCACTTCGGCAATCGCGGGAACGTCGAGGTCGGCGACTGCTCGAAGGAGCAGCGCCATTCGCTGTCGTTCCGGCAGTTTTTCGAGGCCGGCGCGAACGATGGTCAACTCCTGCCGAGCGCCCATCCACGAGTCGACATCGGGGTCTTCCGAAGGAAATCCTTCGTGCGCCTCTTCGAAGCCGATGAACATGCGCAATTTGCGCCAGCGCCTCACGTCGACGCATCGATTTGCAGCGATCCGATAGATCCACGTTGTCGCGCGTCCTTTCGAACGATCGAAGCGCTTCGCGTTCTTCCAGACCGCAATGAAGACGTCCTGCACGATATCCTCGGCTTCATCGGAACCACCAAGATAGCGCCCGGCGAAGAGGCGTAGACCGCGTCCGTGCCTGTCTATCAGCTGCCGAAGGGCAAACTGCTCGCCCGCAGCCACGCGGACGAGCAAAACCTCGTCGTCGAGGCGCTCCGGCAGTCTTGCGATTTCGGGGGCACGCGCTTGGCTCACGCGAGCTTACCTCCAGTGGCGGCGAAAGCCGATGCCGACATTTCCGCGCGCCCCGGCGTGAACACCGATGGACCGCACGCCATGGGGGCCTCGCGCCCTCACGGCGTTTCCGGAGTAGGTCCGTCCGTTCGGGCCGGTCGCAGAATAGCTGCGCCGGCACCGGTCGACGAACCCGTTGCGGCAGGTCGCATTTGACGTGTAGGTCGCACCGTTCGGCCCGACACGTGTCGTCTGGCCGGAATAGATGTTGCCATCTCTCATCACGCTACGGGTGATCTGGCCGCCATTCCGCGTTTCGCGCGTCCATTCGGCCGACATGGCCGGGGCCGCGCCAAGCAACATGGCAACACCAAGCGCGGCGACGGTTCTCTTCCAGGAAATGAACATCTTGAACTCCTCAGTGCTAATTCAATTTTTGCTCAGAGCTGCGGTCAACTCAGCGGTCGAACATGATGCCGCGGATGACGAGAAACTCGGCGGCCGACAGCTTCCCGTTGCCATCTCGGTCGGCAAGGTCGAAGAAGAGCGTGCGAGCACCAAGCTCGTCCCTCGACACCTTTCCGTCGCCGCTCGTGTCGAGCCGCCGCATCTGATTTGCGAGACGCGCCTGCATGGCCGTCGCGCGATCCATGATCGCATCGCCGCGCATTTCAGTTTCGTCTTCGTCGATAACACCGTCGCTATTTGCGTCGAGGCGAGCAAAGACTCTTGCCCGCGCGGCGACTGTCTCGCCGTGCGAGACAGCGCCGTCATTATTCGCATCGAGCCGCTGAAAAAAAGGCGATACCGTTTGCGCGTGAGCCGAGATCCCCGGCAGGGACAAAGCGGCGACCAGCGCTGAGACCAGCGCGTATGAAGCCTTTTTCATCGAATGTCTTCCTTCGGTTCTTTGGTTTCGTCTGCCGATGGGCAGCTACGTGAACCAATACGAACCGCTGGCTTATCTCCTACGCGCTCAATCACGGATTCCTGACGTCAAGGCGGTGGCCGTCGACGGACGCCCCTCGCAAAGAAGAATGTCCGGCGGCGCGTAGGAGCTGCCGTTCCCATGCGTAGAAGCTCGCGTTGACGCATCCCACCCGAGGAAGGGGAGAAAATAATGAAGTTGAAATTGCTGGCCTGCGTGATGGTTGTCCTCGCGACTGGCAGCGCTTGCGCGGCGGACGAACAAAGAGTCCGGCAGGCATTCCGCGAAACGGACCAAAACGGTGATCGAGCGCTTCAGTTTACCGAAATACAGGCGGCGCGTGCGTCCTTGTTCGACCGGCTGGACGCAAATCGGAATGGCGTTCTCGAAAAAGGTGAGGCGCAGGCCGCCCTAAAGCGTGTGAGAGAGGGCGGTAGGCTCCAGATGGCAACGGCGGAAGGTCTGGAAACGCAGGCTCGCCGGATGGACGCGGATGGCGCCGGCGGAATTACGAGAGCGGAATTCGCTCAGTTCATTCCTGATCGGCTTCAGCACGCCGATGCAAACGGCGACCGTTCACTTTCGCTCTCCGAACTCAGGTCGCTTCGGCAACGCTAATCGTCAGCTCGGCTTTCAAAGAACAGGACACACAACGCGATGAGAAAGACAATTGCCTCCATGGGCGCCGCAGCGCTCATCCTTTTTTCCCATGCCGCTCCTGCATCGGCGAATCCGCTCGTTCGATCGTCGGTAACGATCGAGAGTGGGGGCCTCGTGCGAGAAGTCGCCCACCGGCACGGCTTCTACGTGGTCCGCGGCGTCCACTACTACAATGGATATCGCGGCGTTGTCGTCGCGCGTCCTGGCTACCGCTTCTATCGAGGATACTGGTTTCCGCCCGCGGCCTTCGCTACCGGCGTGATCGTTGGCCGAACACTGGCCCATCCCGTGCCACTGGCGCGCCGTCTGACCGCCGCCCATATCGAGTGGTGCTTCGATCAATATCGGTCATATCGTGCGTACGATAACACCTATCAGCCGTACGACGGTCCGCGCGAACAGTGCTGGTCGCCCTACAGCTGACGTAGGAAATGTCGAACGCGTGTGACGAACCGATCGGCAGGGGCACCGTCGGTCGGTTCTTCTCCATGGGAGAAAGTCGCTGGCGGCAGGTTAGCAGCGAACCTCAACCGGTCGCGCTGAATTCGAAGCAGCTCTACGATCTCTTGGCCGAAACTGATGGCGGTTTGTCGTTCGTCAAGGCTCCGGGGTCACTAAGCTGCCGGCGAAACCGGAGGCATCTATGAATCGAGACCTGAACTTCACTCGCCGCGAAGTCTTTTCTGCGCTAACGTTTGGTACAACTAGCGCACTACTATCCAGCGATTCGGCCGCGCAAACCAAGGCGAAGGATCAATCGCAGCTGGTTGCCCGCGACTCCGAAAAGCCCTTGACCTGTGGGCTCCTGCTCTTCCCGAATATGACCGCCTTGGACCTTGTTGCGCCCCAGCTAGTGATGTCGAAACTTCCGAATACAGTCGTTCATCTGATTGCCGAGAGCCAAGGCCCGGTGATGTCGGACAGCGATCTGGCAATCGTCCCGACAATGACTTTTGAACAGTGTCCTGACGAACTGGATGTCTTCTTTGTTCCCGGCGGGCCGAAGGGTACATTGACCGCGCTCCAGAATGATCGGCTTCTCGATTTCGTGTCTCATCGGGGATCACGTGCGCGATACATCACCAGCGTTTGCACCGGCTCCGTCCTTCTCGGAGCTGCCGGTCTCCTCAAAGGCTACAAGGCGGCGTCGTACTGGGGCACGCTCGACATGCTTCCAGTGTTCGGGGCGACGCCCGTTAGCGATCGCGTCGTAAAGGATCGAAACCGAATTACGGGCGGCGGGATTACCGCCGGACTCGACTTTGGGCTTGAACTCGCAGCGGAGCTACGTGGCGAGCAGCGCGCGCGCCTGCAGCAATTGATCATGGAATACGATCCCAGGCCTCCTTTTGACAGCGGCTCACTAAACACGGCATCCGCCGAAACCGTCGCTCATGCGCGTGGGCTTCTTGGTCCATCGCTGCTTGCGATTCGCGCGGAGGCGGAGCGGGCGGCGAGACGACGCGGATAAGCGCTTGGCCAAAAAGCCACCCAACGGCGGCGGCCCCCACCTCGGTTAAGCAGCGAGAGGTAGAGTGATATCACGGCAGGTATAGTTTGCAGTTTAGAGGAGATATCGCGATGCATACGCGGAAGGCAATAACGGAGGCGCTTCGAAAACTCGGAGTGCAAACCGGTGACCTGTTGATGGTGCATGCCTCACTTAAATCGATTGGTCCGGTCGAAGGAGGAGCGGAGACGGTCGTTGCCGCGTTACGCTCCGCGGTTGGGTCGACTGGCACTGTGTTGGGATACGCATCGTGGGACCGATCACCCTACGAGGAGACTCTGAATGGCGCTCGGTTGGATGACGAAGCCCGCCGTACCTGGCCGCCGTTCGACCCCGCAACGGCCGGGACTTACCCTGGATTCGGCCTGCTGAATCAGTTTCTGGTTCAAACCCCCGGCGCGCGGCGCAGCGCGCACCCCGATGCATCGATGGTAGCGGTTGGTCCGCTAGCTGAAACGCTGACGGAGCCTCACGAACTCGGTCACGCCTTGGGGGAAGGGTCACCCATCGAGCGGTTCGTCCGCCTTGGCGGGAAGGCCCTGCTGTTGGGTGCGCCGCTAAACTCCGTTACCGCATTGCACTACGCCGAGGCGGTTGCGGCTGTCCCCAACAAACGGCGGGTGACGTATGAGATGCCGATGCCCGGAAAAAATGGTGAAGTCGCCTGGAAAACGGTATCAGAGTACGATTCAAACGGTATTCTCGATTGCTTTGCTATCGAAGGAAAGCCGGATGCGGTCGAAACTATAGCAAATGCCTACGTGAAGCTCGGTCGCCATCAAGAAGGTGTCGTGGGCTTTGCTCGGTGCTACCTGTTCGACGCGCAGGACATCGTGACGTTCGGCGTAACCTATCTTGAGAAGCATTTCGGAACCACTCCGACCGTGCCAGCACACGAAGCCGCCGGGCGCTCTTGCGAGCCTTCAGGTTAGAGGCAGTCGACAATGATAATCTGGATCAACGGACCATTCGGTGCCGGAAAGACGACTCTCGCTGAGCAGCTGCGCGACCGGCGTCCGGAATCGCTGATCTTTGACCCGGAGGAAATCGGGTTCGTGGTAAAAGAAACAGTCCCTATGCCAGCGAGCGGAGACTATCAGGATCTCCCCTTGTGGAGGGGACTTACGATCGCGGCGGTCAGGGAGATTCGAAGGAATTACTCGCAAGACATCATCATCCCAATGACGCTCGTGCACCCAGACTATCTGACTGAGATACTCGACGGGGTAAGGCGGATTGACGATCAGCTGCTGCACATCTTCCTGACGCTTAACGAGGACTTATTGCGTCACCGGATCTCGAACCAGACCATGCATCCTGACCCGAATCGAAATGCGGAGATTCGAGAGTGGCGATTAGCGAATGTCACCCGATGCTTGGTCGCAAGGGAACGGCTTCCATCCACAACCCGTGTTCTCGATAGTGGTGCACACACCAGCGATGAACTCGCAGCGATGGTGCTCAGCAGACTCGAGGAGGGCACCTGATGGCCTTCGACGCCTGCGCAAAGGGTAGCGCGAGGGCGGTGGTCTCAGTCTGCTTTGCGATTATTTTCCCAGGCCGTACCGCCTGAGGAAAAGCACCACCACGGCATAGAGGCGCCAGCTGCCGAAGCCTCCGCCTTGAAGGGATAAGAACCGACGACACGCTATTCCACAATCCTTTGCAGTTGAATGGAATCGAACCATAGACCCGCTCGTCGGCTTCCTCCAACAACGGCAGTTTCAAATACTCAATGCATGCGGACCCGCGGTGAGGCATAAGCCGCGATTATGGAACTTCCGATGGAACTGAACGAAATCCAGTTAGCAGGTGGTGCTATGCTTGCGCGGATATTGGCGGGGATCAAACCGCGGGGGACAGCCCTCCTTCGTTTCGCGAATCCCAATGTTGTATTTCTGCGATGAAAGCGGTTTAATTCGGTCTTCCAACGTTGTTGTGCGGCGCTCAGAGTACCGTGCACTGGAGTAAAATCTCCAAACAAAATAGGTGGCTTGGAAACAATATCAGCTAGCATCGCGATCGTCGCGTACGTGCCCTTGGTCCTGGTTGCAACATTAAAGAACACTGGCTAGATGAAAGCGATGTTAGCCTTGTCTTCAGGGCATCAAGTCCTGTTAAATGAGTTCAAGGAGAGAGTGAGTGGAGCTTGACGGACGCAAGAAGCGCAGGACCAGAGCGCCGAGCAAAGCCCCCGCGCGGTTGAGCGACGTCGCCGCACTCGCCGGCGTGTCGGCGGGAACCGTATCCCGCGTATTCAGCGCACCGCATCTGGTCGCGCCAGAGACCGCGAGAGCTGTTCGCGAGGCAATCGACAAGTTGGGTTGGGTCGCTAACGGTGGAGCCCGCACACTCGCGAGTCATCGGTCGCGGACGATCGGTGCGGTTATCCCCAATCTCGAGAACCCTGTTTTCGCCCAGATGATGCAGGCGATCCAGGACAAGCTTTTAAGCGAGCGGTACACGCTGCTCCTGAACTGCTCCGACTACGACCCAGAGAAAGCGCTGCTCGGTACCCGCTCGATGCTTGAGCGCGGAGTCGATGGCCTCATCCTGCTCGGCGAAAATTTCTCGGATGCCCTTTGGCACCTACTTGAGGTTCAGCGCGTCCCCAAGCTCATCATCTATTCGTTCCGTTCATCCGGCGCGCGGCAATTCGTCGGCATCGACAACGTTCGGGCGGCCCGTAAAGCGGCAGAACATCTTCTCGACTTGGGTCATCGCGAATTCGTGATCCTTGGACAGCGCGCCGACAACAACGACCGTGTGGCCGCCCGCCTCTACGGATTCACGGAGGCGCTTCGTGACCGGGGCATTCCAGCGGAGGCCAGGCGGGTGATCGAGACGCCTTGGAGTATCCAGGCCGGGTACGATGCAATATCGGAACTGGTCCGCACCGGGACGATGCCGACCGCGCTCTTGTGCACGAACGACTACCACGCGGTCGGTGCGGTTAGCGCATGTCAACGACATGGCCTCCGTGTGCCTGACGACCTCTCGATCGTCGGATTTGATGACCTCGAGATCGCCGCGCACACGGTGCCACCTTTGACGACGGTGAAGGTCCCCGCACGGGCGATCGGCGAGAGCGCTGCGCAGAGAATCGTCGACCATCTGGAGAAAAACGAACCGTTGGCGTCGGTGGAATTCGAAGTCACCCTGGTCGTTAGGGGCTCGACAGCAGCTGTCAACGTCTGACGCGAGACAAACGAAAAGAGCCGGATGCGTCGCACTCGGCCCTCTTGGTTCCTGTTTGTTGCAGCTCAGGCTGCAGTACGGATGCGTCGTTCGTTCAGCATGGCAATCCACGGGCCGATGTATTGTCCGTGATCGTGCCATGTCCGCCCGCTGAAGAGGTTGCCATCAATGCAATGGCGCTCTTCCGAATAAATGCCGCCGCAAACTTCGAGGTCGAAACGGCATTTCGGCACACAGGCCATGCGGCGGCCGCGGACGCGGTCCGCTCGCGCGGGGATTTCGACGCCGTGGCAGACGCTCGCGATTGGCTTGCCGTTGTCGAAGAAATGCCGCGTCATCTCGATGAGGTGGGGGTCTTCCCGAATGTACTCCGGCGCGCGACCGCCGCTGAAGAATATCCCGAGATACTCCTCAGGCCGGACCTCCTTGAAAGCGATATCCGCCTGGATCGTGTAGCCCTCGAACTCGCGCGTGATGTCCCAGCCTTTCTCCGGAATCTCATGCAGCACCATGTTGTATCGCCGCTTTTCCGGTCCCGCGACGACCGGAAGGATGCCTTCCTCCTGGAGTCGGATGTAGGGGTAGAGCGTGTCGACGGTCTCTGTCGCGTCGCCGACAATAATGAGCACCTTGTCCTGATGACCTTTCATAAAGTCTCCTCCAGCTTTCTGATGTGCCTGATGGCCTTGGCGGTCTCCGCATCGCAAAGTTCGTATGTCGGGAGATACGGGATATCCGGAGCGATCCAGAAAAGCTCAAAGGAAAGGTAGCCCGGGTATTCTACCTTCTTGAGCGCCCGCAGAATCGGAGGGAAGTCGATATGACCGTCGCCGGGAGCAAGACGGTGGCTGTCGGGGAGATGCAAGTGCGCAAGGCGCTCGCCCGCCAGTTCGATCGAGGCGGGCATCGACGGTTCCTCGATATTCATATGGAACGTGTCGCCGCCGAGCTTGAGAGCAGGAAGGTCGATCTGGTCGAGGTAGCCGCAGGTTTCCGCAAAGCCTCGGCCGACCACAGTCTCGAAGCGGTTGAGCGCCTCGAAACACGCGATAACACCCGTCGGCCCCGCTCGTTCGCCGATGCCCCTGAATGTATCGCAGACGTTTTCGACGGCGACCGTGCGGTCCATTCCAGGCGTCGGGGTGCGCATCCCGCCTCCCCCGACCATGGCGATGGGTGCTTCGAGATCGTGCGCGAGGTCGAGTACCGACCCCACATGATCGACCACCCTCTGGCGTTCGCTCCTTTCCTGCGACACCATCGACAGCCCGCCCGGAAAAATGAAATGGAGCCCGCTGACCTTCAGGCCGGCGTCTCGCACACGCTTGAGGATTTCCCGGCGTTTGGCCGCATCGGTCTCGTCAGGCCGAGCATGGTACATCACCGTGATTTCGACGCCGTCGAATTCGAGCTCTGCCAGCCTATCGACGACCTTGTAGAGGTCCTCCTTGCCGTAGTTGGCGCTGCAGGCGCTGATCTTGAATGCACTCATGATGCGAGCCTTTCCGCGACGTCGCTCCATTCGGAACGATTCACGAAGCGGCGCTCACGGATCGATGTGTGGATCATGTCCGCGATCTCGAGCACCGCGACACCGTCTTCGCCAGTCACCGCCGGCTCCTCCTCGCCACGGATCGATCGGATGAAATTCTTCAGCTCGCCAACGAACCCCCCGAACTCCTCGTCGAAGATCAGCGTATGCGGCAGCACGGGCGACCAGACCTGCGAGGGCCCCTCTTCAGAGCCGTGCAGCGTGATCGTCGCGGCGTCCTCGACCTGAATCCATTTCCGTTCGCCGAAGACCTCGATGCGTTCCCACGGCTTGAGCGAAGGAGACGACGAATTGAAATAGAAAGTGCCGATCGCGCCCGACTCGAATTCGACGTTCACGGTGATGTTGTCGTGGGGATAGTTGGGCTCGGAGAAGCGGTTGATCCCGAGCGCGTGAAGGCCCTTGATCTCACCGCCGAGCCGCCTGACGACGTGAAGGACGTGGCACGCCTGGCCCTCGAGGAGGATGTGGCGCGACCAGCCTTGGCACATTTTGACGGCGATGAGCGAGATGTCGCCGATCGCGCCCTGGTCCACCAGTTTCTTGGCCACCTGATAGGGAGGAGAGAACTGCTTCACCAGGCCGGTCATCATGACCAACTTGCTGCGGCGGGCGCGGGCGACAAGGTCTTTGGCCTGGCTGAGGCTGCGCGCCATGTCGTCGACCCCAAAGAAGAGCAGAGGCTTCTCGGCGAATAGATGGATGCCCCGGTCGATGGTCTCGCTCATCACGGAGTAACGGCTCTCACCCGGATCGGTGAGCGCGAGAACCCCATCTATCTCGCTGTTCTCGAACATCTCATGGGCGTCGGCAAAGCACCGGAACCCGTTCACTCGCTCCACCTTGCTCCGGACATCGGCGTCAGGATCGGCTCCGGCGACGACCCTGACATTGACGCCCGTGTCGCGCAGGCGGCGGATTGCCGGCAGGTGCTTCGCGACCGCAATACCGCCGAGGCCGACCAGGGCGAGCTTCACCTCACGAGCGTCCTCGATCGGCCGCTTCACATCATATTTGTCCTTCTCGGCCCAAGTGGGCGAGTAGCCGTAGGGAACGCCGAGGTTCCAGTTCTGATCTGTCATGTCACTTCTTCCGGTAAATTTGGCGAAAGGCTTCTTAATGAAAGCGCTTTAATAGGACTGCACACAAACTTGCCCCATGTCAAGCGCGACGGTCGAGCGCCGGAATCATGCGGAGATCCGCAACCCGGTCGACGCGTCGAACAGGTGCACGGACCGCTCCTTGGGGCTGACGGCAATCTGGTCGCCAGGCTTGACGTCGGGCGATCCATGGAGAGTAGCGACCACTCTGCTTTGACCGAGATGGAGGAAGACGTCTGTCTGCGCGCCCGATGGCTCGACTACGTCGACGGTGGCCATCACCCCCTGCTCGCCCAACATGAGATGCTCCGGCCGGACGCCGTAGATGACCCTCTTTTCCTCGTACACCTTGGCGACGGAAAGCAGCTCCTTGGGAATGGGCAGCCTAACCCCATCCGGCGCGATGAATTCTCCGCCGGAAACCTTTCCTTCTATTTGGTTCATCGCCGGAGAGCCTATGAATCCACCGACAAAAGCATTCGCCGGACGCTGGTACAATTCAAGCGGCGCTCCAATTTGCTCGACGTTTCCTGACCGCATCACCACGATCTTGTCGGCCATGGTCATCGCCTCGATCTGGTCATGCGTGACATAGACAGTCGTGACTTTCAGGCGCTGGTGAAGCGCCTTGATCTCGGTCCTCATCTGAACACGCAGCTTGGCGTCGAGGTTAGAGAGCGGCTCGTCGAACAGGAACACCTGGGGATCGCGTACGATCGCCCGGCCCATGGCCACCCGCTGACGCTGCCCTCCGCTCAGTTCTCTCGGGTATCGATGCAGAAGTTCGTCAAGGCCCAGGATTTCAGAAGCCTTCCGTACCTTCGCGTCGATTTCCGCCTTGGCGGAGCCTTTGATCCTCAACGAGAACCCCATGTTCTCCTGCACAGTCATGTGCGGGTAGAGCGCATAGGATTGGAACACCATCGCAATGTCCCTCTCCTTGGGAGGAAGCCTTGTGACGTCGCGGTCGGAAATCCTGATTCTACCGCCGGAAACCTCCTCGAGCCCCGCGATCATCCTCAGGAGCGTCGACTTTCCGCAACCGGACGGTCCGACCAGGATCACGAACTCACCGTCCTCGATTTCGACCGAGACGTCCTTCATTACCGTCACAGCCCCGAACGACTTCTTCACATTGTTGACCATCACGTTGGCCATTGGCTCCTCCATCCTTGCCACCACGATCAATTCGTGGACTGGCCCTATCTTGACAACAGAATTGCGCCATGCAAGGAAAATATTAAAGCGCTTTCATTGGAGGTGAAGCGCTCCATTTCCGAACCTGGAGGAGAACCATGATATCGTTTGACATCCATCGTAGATCGTTGCTGGCAGCCGCTGCGCTAGCCGCTTTCGCAGGGATGGCGGGAGCCGCGCTCGCCGACACCGAGATCGTTTACGCGAGTAATCTCGACCCCGCCAACAACAAGGATCCCCGCGTCGCCGCCCAACAGAAAATCCTTGAAGCGTTCGAGAAGGCCAATCCGGGCGTGAAGGTGAAGGTGCTCGTCGATCCGACGCAGGCCTCGTATCTCCGGGCGCTCAAGAGCAAATCGGCGAGCCCGGACGTCGTGAAGGTGATCGGCTTCGGCGTCCCGGAATACGCGGCCACCGGGTCGCTGGAACCTCTCGACGATCTCGTGGCGAGCGAGAAAATCGACGAGAACGATTGGCTGGTCCCGCTCTCGAAGGCGAAGATCGATGGGCATCTCTATGGCCTGCCGCTCGACTACCGCATTCCGATCTTCATCTACCGCAAGAGCCTCCTCGAAGTCGCCGGACTACAGCCTCCCAAGACCTGGGATGAAGCGTGCAAGATCAGTCAAGCGCTGTCGAAAGATGGCAAGATCGGCTACGCCGTGGGCGTCGGCGCGGGCGGCGGACTTGGTGGCGCGCAGGCCTTCGGCGAACTGATGTTCAGCTCGATGGCGACGGAGGGCGCGTCGGACTACTTCGACGCTACCGGCACGCAGTTCCTCGTTTCTGAGGAGAATTTCGTACGCGCCGCCCAGACCATCAAGGACTTCTACACGAACTGCAACGTCCCGACCGCGGCGCTGCAGTTCGGATACAACGAAATCCACGATGGCCTGCGCGCGGGAACTGTCGCGTCGGCGACCTTCGGTCTCTACAGGTTCGGTGCGATCGTGACGGCCGGCGCGGGCGACGATCTCGCGTGGGCTCCTGGTCCGGCTTACGAGCCGAACGGCAAGCAGGCCGTCTACGGCTATGTCGTCGCGCTCAACAAAAACTCCGCGCACAAGGATGAGGCAAAGAAGCTCATCGCATTTCTGGGTAGCCCGGAGGCGCAGGCCATAGCGCTCGAAGGAGGCGAGGTTGTCGCGCGCGCGTCCGTCTACAAGGGCGGCCCCTACTTCGAAACCGACGCGGGAAAGCGCCAGGCGGCATGGTCCGAACTGATCAAGGAGCGAGGCTTCCTTCCTTCGTATCCGCTCAGCCTGACCGCGTACAATCTCGCCCTCGGCGAGGCCCTGCAGCGGATGGTGTTGCGCGACGCCACCCCCAAGGAAGCCTATGAGGAAGTGAAGTCTCGTTACCAGCGGGCAATGGACCAGGCCCAGTAACGCAATCCGGCCAACCGCCGGGGCGGCCAACATGACCGCCCCGGCCCGCACAGGAAGATTGCCAATGAATTCTCTCGTCGGAAGCCCGCCCTTGAGCGACACAACCGAACATCTGACGTCGGAGCCGAAGCCCCGAAAGCCGTTGCAGGACCAGCCGCTGTTTTGGTTCGCCCCCGCCCTCGTGCTGCTCCTCGTCGTGACGCTCTATCCATTGGCCTACGTGCTCTGGATGAGCTTGCAGAAGACGAGATATTATGAACTCGCCGGTTTCGTCGGATTTGAAAACTACGCCTACGTGTTTTCATCCCGAGAATTCATCGACAGCTCGATCGCCTCCCTCATCTTCGTTGCAGGTTCGTTGTCGCTCGCGGTCCCGATTGGCGTGTTCGCTGCGGTCGTCTTCAACTCCCTCGGACGTTACGCCTCGTTCTTCCGGGTCGTCACTCTGCTCCCATGGACGCTTTCGATGGGCGTGGTCGCGAGTCTGTGGCTTTGGCTGCTGAACCCCTCCTACGGCCCGATCAGCTACGCGATGTCCCAACTCGGCCTGCCGCAAAGCCTGTTGCTCGGCGATCCGGACCTTGCCATCTGGCTCCTGGTGATCACGACGGCCTGGTGGTCATTTCCTTACGTCATGGTGATGACGACCGCGGCGCTTCAGTCCGTTCCAAAGGAACTCTACGAGGCTGTGGACATGGACGGCGGCAACAGCGTCGTCAAATTCCGGTTCGTCACGCTTCCGCATCTCCTCCCTACTCTTGGAAGTACCGCGCTCAACCTGGCGATCCTCTACCTCACGATCGTCACCTTGATCCTGGTCCTCACGGGTGGAGGTCCGCTCGGCGCGACCGCCACATGGAGCTACCAGGTCTTCAACGGTACCGTGCAGACGGTGAACATCGCCCCGGCTGCCGTCTATTCGGTGGTCGTCCTCATTGCCAACCTCATACTCGGATACATCTACGTCCGATCCACCGGACGCGCGACAGGCTGAGAAGGACCATGAACAGATCACATCGAAGCCCACTCACGTGGCTCAGCGCGGGCATTGTCGTGCTGGTCATGTCCGCCCCGATCCTCTGGGCCGTCATAACCTCGCTCAAGCAGGAGACGCTGGCAATATCCTTCCCACCGACATTCTGGCCGTCACCCGCAACGTTTGAAAATTTCGCGAGCGTCCTCAGGTCCGAGACTTTCGCCTCTGACCTCTGGAACTCCGTGATCTATTCCCTGGGCGCGGTCGCGCTTGCGCTGGTCGTCGGCGTGCCCGCCGGCTACGCGGCAGCACGCTTCGAATTCGCCGGTAAGAGGGCATTGATGCTCACCATATTGGCGACGTCGATGGTCCCGGGCGTGGCTCTTCTGGTTCCCACCTATATCCTTCTCGATGGACTGGGGCTTTTGAATAACCACATCGTCCTCGTCGTCATCCTTGCGGCGCGGCTGGTCCCGCAGACCATCTGGTTCATCGAGAACTTCGTGTCGGCGCTTCCCATCGAGGTCGAAGAGGCCGGGTTCATCGACGGCGCATCCCGCTTGGAGGTTGTCTGGAAGCTCGTGCTCCCGCTCATCAAGCCCGGCATCGCCGCCGTCGCCGTCATGGGCGTGATCACGACCTGGAACGACTATGTCACCGTAGCCGTCTTCGCACCCGACGTGGCCGCCCGCACGTTGCAGGTGGCGCTCGTGAACCAGGCTTTCGACTCGATCGGCATCTCCTGGTCCTATTTCATGGCCTTCGCGATAGTCGCCTCGATCCCCGTGGTGCTTCTGTTCATGGTCGCGCAACGTTGGTTCGTCGCCGGGCTCACCGCCGGGACAGTCAAAGGCTGACCCGTGCAAGCCGTCGCCGCCAACTGGGGGAACGACCGCGAGGTACCGTCGGAACTCGCCATCAACTTGGCGACCGTGCGGGAACAATTCGGCCTGAAGGAGGCTGTCGAAGCGTGTGCCGCCCTCGGCATCCGCTCGCTGGGATTCCTGACAGATCAGATGCGCGCCGTCGGCTTGCCGGAAGCGGTGCGTATAGCGGAAGACAACGGCGTCCGGGTCACCGGCCTGGCCCGGGGCGGCATTTTCCCCGCGGCGTTGCCCGAGGGACGGGCTCAGGCGATTTCGGACACCAAACGCGCAGTCGACGAGGCGGCGGCTCTTGGTGCTGAATGCCTCATCATCCTGGCAGGCGGCCTACCGGCGGGAACACGCGATCTGGCGTTCGCCCGTGAAATGGTGTGCGAAGGCTTGTTCGCCGTGCATCAATACGCGCTGTTGTCCGGCATTCCGCTGGCCTTGGAGCCGCTCCATCCAATGTACGCCGCCGATCGAGCATGCCTGAACACCTTGGAGCAAGCCCTCGACATCTGTGACCTGCTTGGCGAAGGCACGGGTATTGCCTTCGACACCTATCATACATGGTGGGATCCTAAGCTCGAGGAGCAGATCGTTCGCGCGGGCAAGCGCAGACTCCTCGCCTATCATGTTTCCGACTGGCTGGTGCCGACACGCCACCTCCTGTTTGACAGGGGCATGATGGGAGACGGCGTAATCGACTTCTGCCGCATGAGATCGCTGTTATCCGGCATGGGCTACGAAGGTTCACACGAAGTCGAGATATTCTCATCGGAATGGTGGTCACGACCTGGAGAACTGGTGCTGCGTACCTGCCTTGAGCGCTTTATCGCGCATTGCACATGAATTCGCGTTCACTCGCCCATCGGAAGGCGGAGAGGCTCAGAAAGGAAATCCCGATTGTCCGAAGACGGCATGGCCGGACCACGCTGCAGGGCGCATGGGCTCATCACCTTGCACCCCACGGCGACGGAGGCGATTTCAGCGAAGGCAACTTGACTTCTTCCGCCTTTTCGGCTTTTTTACCTAAACGTTTTGCGAGGAATGAACAGGTGCAATCACGGCCAACACTTCACGATGTTAGCGCAGCCGCGAAGGTTTCGACCTATACGGCTTCCCGCGCATTGAGCGGTGGCCCCGGTGTTGGCGCCGAGACGCGCAAGCGCGTCATCGAAATTGCGGCCGAGCTCGGCTATGTCCCTAATCAGCACGCTCGCAGTCTTAAAAGCCCCCAAAGCACCGCAGTTGCTGTGCTTACGGCCAACATCGCCAATCACTACTATTCCGTCCTCGTCAATAGCCTGGAGGCTGCGATCGAAGGGGGCGGTTACGATTGCGTCACCATGGACGCCATCCTCAACGGTGTGCACTCCCAAGCCCGTGAGGATCGTTTTGTCGCCTCGATCATGGCGCAACGTGTTGCGGCCGTCGTGGTGACCTACAATCTCAGCGAGGGCAATATGCGGGCGTTGGCGAGTTGGGGGATCCCCATGGTCTTCGTCGATTGCTCGGTCCCGAACGGTTACGCGCAATACTCATCGATCACGACCGATAGCTTCCAGGGCAGCCACGACATGGGGATGCATCTGGCGGGTCATGGCTACAAGCGCTGGGCATTCGTCGGCCACACCAACACCTGGAGTTCGCGCAAGCCTCGGCAGGCGGGCTTCGAGGCCGCCGCCGCTTCCACCGGATGCAGCGTCGATATCATCGAAGGCATGAATTCGAGCGCAACGTCGTGCGAAGCCGTAAGCGCCTATCTCATCGAAAAGCCACGGCATGAATGGCCGGAGGTTTTTTACGCGTCGAATACCGTGCTCCTGCATGGGATATTCGAGGCGCTTCGCAGACGCAGCCTGTCTGTGCCGGAAGACCTTGCCGTTGTTGCCTTCGATGATTTTGAATGGGCAGAAATGATTGATCCTCCGGTAACGGTGGTCGACCAGGACATCGTCACGATCGGTCGCGCTGCCGGGGCGCGGTTGTTGCAGCAGATAAAATCCGCAAATGTCGTCGGGGAAGAGCTAATCCTGAAGCCGACCCTCAAGGTGAGGCAGTCGTGCGGCTGCGGGAGGATCAAGGGGTTCGCCGGCCGATAGCCGGCCGATGTTGGGCGCCAGCCGGCGTCTCATTTTTTTTGAAAGGGAGCTAAACGTTTATGGTGATAGCAATTGGGTTGAACAGCGGATCCTCCTTCGACGGGGTTGACGTCGTCGCTGTCGAGATTGATCTCGCAGAGGATGGCAATCCGTCGCGCCCGCAGTTCATCGCGGGCCGAAGCTACGATTGGCCGGAAGCCGTCGCCAAGGGAGTGCTTCGCGCCTTCGACAACAAGCTCAGCATCTTCGAGCTGTGCCGCCTCAATTACACGACGGGCGCCGTCTATGCCGAATGCGCCCGCTCGCTGATGCGCGAGCAGGGATGGAAGCCGGAAGACATCGCGGTCATCGGCTATGACGGGCAGACCATCTACCAGGAGCCCGCCCAGTTTTCCGAACTGAAGAATTTCTCCGACGGCGAGGACGTCCTCGGCCGCTGGCAGGACGGCCCTTTCCCCTGCGGCCTGCAGATCGGCGAGCCGGCGATCGTCGCCGCCACCTGCAACGTGACGACCGTCACCCAGTTCCGCCCGTCGGACCACGCGCTCGGCGGCGCCGGCGCGCCGCTCATGCAGTATCTCGACTTCGTCGCCTTCCGCGATATCGGCCCTGTCCTGACGCTCAATATCGGCGGCATCGCCAACTGCCAGTTTGCCCAGGCTGATCGCTCAAAGATGATGGCTTTCGATACGGGGCCTGGCAATGTCATGCTCGATCATGCCACCAAGGTTCTCCTCGGCACATCCTACGATGCCGATGGCGAGGAAGCCGCAAAGGGCACGATCAACCAGCCCCTGCTCGACCAGCTGCTCTCGCACGATTTCTTTAAGCGCCCCGTTCCGCGAAGCGCCTGGCGTCGCGACTTCGGCGCGGAATATGCAGACGAGATCCTGGCGCAGAACAGGTCGCTGTCGGCGCAGGACATTCTCGCGACCTTTACCGAGTTCACCGCCATTTCGATCACCCGCTCGATCCGGGAACATGTCGTGGGCGTAGACGAGGTGACGACGGTGATCGCAAGCGGCGGCGGCGTGCGCAACGGCTTCCTGATGAAGCGGCTGGCGGGTCACCTCAACCGCCTGGAACTCGTTACGTCCGACGACTACGGCATCCCGCCGCAGTTCAAGGAAGCGATCAAGTTCGCGACGCTCGCCTATGCGAACGTCAACAGCCTCGCAAACAACATTCCCGCCGCAGGCGGTGCATCGAGCTTCACGATCCTCGGCAAGACCGTCCAGCCGCCGCGGCTGGCGAAAGTCCTTTGAGGATATTGGAATTGGCGGCGAAAGCTAAACGTTTATTGCGTCGCGATCGGAGGGCCGGACAATCCGTCCGGCAAAACAAGCGCTCAGCGCAGGATAAAGGGTGGAGAACATGAATTTCAGAACTTTTTCCGTCGCAGCCCTCTTTGCGGGCTCGACCATGATGGTATCCGCGGCCAGTGCCGCATCCGTCGAGGTAACCCATTGGTACACGTCGAGCAGCGAGGCGGCGGCCCTTGCCGTTGTCAAAAAAGCGGTCGAGGACCGGGGCGTCGAATGGCGCGATGCGCCCGTGGCCGGCGGTGGCGGGGATGCCGCCATGACGGCGCTGCGTGCCCGCGTACAGGCCGGCGACCCGCCGGGCTCCGTCCAACTGCTGGGCCTCGCCATCAAGGATTGGGCCGAGGCCGGTTCGCTTCGCTCGCTCGACGACATCGCGAAGAAGGAGAATTGGGACGCCGTGATCCCCAAGGAACTTCAGGCCTTCTCGAAGTATGACGGCAGCTATGTCGCGGCCCCCCTCGACATGCACCGGGCCAACTGGGTCTGGATCAACACCAAGCTCATGGAGAAGGTCGGCGGCACGCCTCCGGAAACCTTCGAGCAGCTGATCGAGCTTGGCCAGAAGTTCAAGGAGGCCGGCGTCGTGCCGCTGGCGATCGGCGGCCAGGCCTGGCAGCAGGGCGTGGTCTTCGACAGTGCGGTGCTCGCCGTTGGCGGTCCGGACTTCTATCGCAAAGCATTTGTCGAGCTCGAACCGGAAGCGCTCGGCAGCGACACCATGATCAAGGCCTTCGACCAACTAAGGGCGCTGCGTGGTCTCACCGACACTGACTTCACCAACCGTGACTGGAACCTCGCTTCCACGATGGTCACCCAAGAGAAGGCAGGCATGCAGATCATCGGCGATTGGGCGAAGGGCGAGTTCGCCAGTGCCGGGTTGACGCCGGGCAAGGACATTACCTGCATCGCCTATCCGGGCACCCAGGAAGGCGTCGTCTTCCTCACCAACCAATTCGTCATGTTCGACGGCTCCAAGTCCGATACGGAGGCTCAGGACACCTTTGCCTCCGTCATCATGGATCCGAAGGTCGAGGCTGCCTACAGCCTGATCAAGGGCAACATCCCGGCACGGACAGATGCCGTCGTGCCCGGCATCGATGCCTGCGGTCAGAAGTCGATAGACGATCGCAAGGTCGCGCTCGAAAAGGGTGGCTTTATGCCGAGCATGACGTTCAACCACGCCGCACCGCCGGCCGTGGTCGGCGCCTATCTCGATGTCGTGACGAACTTCTTCAACTCGGACCAGAGTTCGAAGGACGCTGCCGCGGCACTCGTCGAAGCCGTTGCGAACGCACAATGACGGCGATCGACAACCATGTGGCAAAGGATTCGGCGGCGTCGCCGCCGGATCCAGCCCGGATTGGACGATCGGGACAGCGGCGGTTCCGCCTCGACCGGCTGCTGCCCCAGCTCGTCGTCGCACCGACCTTCGCGATCTCGCTGTTCTTCGTCTACGGCTACATCCTCTGGACGGCCTATTTCTCCGTCAGCGCCTCGCGCATGATGCCCAACTACACCTTCGTGGGGCTGGACAACTACATTCGTCTCTGGTCGACGCCGCGCTGGCATGTCGCGGTCGAGAACATCGCGATCTTCGGCCCGCTCTTCATCCTGCTCTCGACAGCGATCGGCCTGCTTCTCGCGATCCTTCTCGATCAGCGCATCCGCATCGAGGGGCTGCTGCGCACGATCTATCTCTATCCAATGGCAATCTCCTTCATCGTCACGGGCACGGCCTGGAAATGGATACTCGATCCAGGTCTCGGCATCCCCAAGCTCATGCACGACCTCGGCTGGGCGGGCTTCACGTTCGACTGGATCGTGCGGCCGGACATGGCGATCTACTGCCTCGTCATCGCGGCCGTCTGGCAGGCCTCGGGTTTCGTCATGGCGACCTTCCTGGCGGCGCTGCGCGGTGTCAGTGACGAGATCATCAACGCCGCCCGCCTCGACGGCGCAAGCCTTCCCACCATCTATTTCAAGATCATCATTCCGATCGTCCGTCCCGCCTTCATCACAGTGATCGTCCTCCTGACCCATCTCGCCATCAAGAGCTTCGATCTCGTGATCGCGCTCACCAATGGCGGGCCGGGCTATTCGACCGAGCTGCCCTCGACCTTCATGTATTCGAGCACGTTCTCGCGCAACCAGATCGGCGTCGGTGCGGCCAGCGCCATGATGATGCTCGCGACGGTCGCCGCGATCATGGTGCCCTATCTCTATTCCGAACTGAGAGGAGACAAGCGCGATGGCTGACCTCGCTCTCCACCGCCGAAGCGGTCGCCTCCCAATCGCCCGCATGATCCTCTTTCTGATCCTTGGGCTCTTCGCGGCGATCTACCTGATCCCGCTCTTCATCATGGTCATCACGTCGTTCAAGACGCTGGACGAGGTGCGCGCGGGCAATCTGCTCTCGCTTCCGACGGCGCCGACCGTCGCCCCCTGGCTCAAGGCCTGGTCGGAAGCCTGCATCGGCATGAGCTGCAGCGGCATGGCGCCCTATTTCTGGAACTCGGTGAAGATGGTGGTCCCAGCCGTCGCCATCTCGACGGCCGTCGGTGCGCTTACCGGCTATGCGCTGGCGCTGTGGAAGTTCAAGGGCGCCAGCATCGTTTTTGCGCTCATCCTCTTCGGCTGCTTCATCCCCTTCCAGATCGTGCTCCTTCCGATGGCGCGCACATTGGGCGTCCTGCAGCTCGCCTCGTCCACACCGGGCCTCATCCTGGTCAACACGGTCTATGGCCTCGCCTTCACGACGCTCTTCTTCCGCAACAGCTTCATGGCCTTCCCGCAGGAACTCGTGAAGTCGGCGACGGTGGATGGTGCGGGCTTCTTCCAGATCTGGTCGAAGATCATCATGCCAAACTCCATCCCCGTCCTCGTCGTGACGGTGATCTGGCAGTTCACCAATATCTGGAACGAGTTCCTGTTCGGCGCCACCTTCTCGGCAAGCGGAACGCAGCCGCTGACGGTCGCGCTCAACAACCTCGTCAACAGCTCCACGGGCGTGCGCGAATACAACGTCCACATGGCGGCGGCCCTGATTGCCGCCGTGCCCACACTCCTCGTCTACGTGCTGGCCGGTCGGCACTTCGTGCGTGGCCTGATGGCCGGCGCGGTGAAAGGTTGAACATGTCCTCGCTTCATATCGAGAATGTAAACAAGAGCTACGGCTCGCTGCCGGTGTTGAAGAACATCGATATCAAGGTCGAAAGCGGAGAATTCCTCGTCTTGATCGGCCCGTCGGGTTGCGGGAAGTCGACGCTGCTTAGCGCGATCGCCGGCATCTCCGACATTACAAGCGGCCGCCTGCTGATCGATGATCACGATATCACGCAGGAGCGCCCGAAAGACCGCGACATCGCCATGGTGTTTCAGTCATATGCGCTCTATCCGAACATGACCGTCCGCCGGAACATGGGCTTCGCGCTGGAAATGCAGAATGTCCCCCGCGCCGAGCGCGACGCGATGATAGAGCGGGTCGCCGAACAGCTGCAACTGACGGCCTATCTCGACCGCAAGCCGGCCCATCTTTCCGGCGGCCAGCGCCAGCGCGTCGCCATGGGCCGCGCATTGGTGCGCAGCCCGAAGGTCTTCCTGTTCGACGAGCCGCTGTCGAACCTCGACGCGAAACTGCGCGTCGAGATGCGCACCGAACTCAAGAAGATGCACCAGCGCCTGGGCGCGACGATCGTCTATGTCACACATGACCAGATCGAGGCGATGACACTGGCCTCACGCATCGTCGTCATGAAGGGCGGCATCATCCAGCAGGTCGGGACGCCAAAGGAAGTCTACAACCGGCCGGCCAACACGTTCGTCGCCACGTTCATCGGTTCGCCCGCGATCAATCTGGTGCCGGGCAGGCTCGATCCCTCGAAGCGAACCATCGAGATCGACGGCCCCTCGCCCGTTACCCTGAAGCTTCCGGATCACGTCGCTGCAACGGTGAAGGGGCCGTGCGAAATCCTGTTCGGCCTCCGCCCGGAGGCGATCGAGACGCACACGGCCGGGCGCGCCGGCGAACCGGACTTTGCCAGCGTCCAGGCCGATGTGGAGGTACTGGAGCCGACCGGACCGGATACCCTCGCCATCCTGCGCTGGCAGAACCGCGAGTTGACGGCCCGCCTTGGCCGCGAGGACGACCGCAGGCCGCTCGCATCCGCGGAATTTCTCTTCGACATGAACCAGGCGATGATCTTCGACGCCGCAACGCAGGCCAATATCACATGAGCAGGACGGAGACCGGAAACATGCATGCACTTCGATGGGGACTGATCGGCGCTACATTCATCGCGCGCGACTGGATGATCCCGGCCTTCCGAAACACCGGGGGCACGATCGCGTCGATCCTCTCATCGTCACCGGAACGGGCTGCCGACTTCGCCAGGGCAAACGACATCCCGGTCGGCACGACGGATCTCGACACCCTGCTTGCCGGCGAGATCGACGCCGTTTACATTTCCACGACGAACGAACTGCATGTCCCGCAGGCGCTCGCCGCCATCAAGGCCGGAAAGCACGTGCTCTGCGAAAAGCCGCTCGCGGTCGATTTCGCCAGCGCGCGCGAAATGGTGGATGCGGCCGAAAAGGCGGGGCTGGTCTTTGCCACGAACCATCATCTGCGCAATTCCGGCACGCACCGCGCCATGCGCGAGGCGATTGTCGCCGGCCGGATCGGGCGTCCGCTCTTTGCCAAGGTTGCGCATGCGCGCTATCTGCCGGAGTTCCTGCAAGGCTGGCGGCTGACCAATCCCGAAAAAGGCGCCGGCGTCATCCTCGACATCACCACCCATGACGTCGATTCGCTGCGCCATATCCTGGGCGAGAACCCGAAATCGGTTCTCTGCATGACGCAGACGGGAACGCTCGCAACCGGCGCCATCGAGGATGGCGCGATGAGCCTTATCGAATTCGACAGCGGCCTCATCGCCCAGACGCACGATGCCTTTACCACCAGGTTCGCATCGACCAGCCTCGAGATCCACGGCACGGACGGCTCTCTGCTCGGCACGGACTGCATGACCCAGGACCCGATCGGCGAGGTCGTGCTCAGAACCGCGGCGGGCGAAGAGACACTTTCGATCGACCGGACCAATCTCTACGAACGCAGCCTGCATGCGTTCGGGCGTGCCGTGGCAGGCACAGGCGAACCGTCCGCAAGCGGCGTCGACGGGCTCTGGTCACTCGCGACGGGCCTTGCCGCCGTCGAATCCGGCCGCAGCGGGCAGCGGGTCGCCGTTCACATCTAATGCGCGAGAGAGCCCGATGATCAACATGAAGACCAGTCCCGACATCGTCATCATCGGGTCGGGCATGGGCGGCGCCTGCGTCGCCTATGGCCTTGCTGCCACCGGCGCGAACATCCTGATCCTAGAGCAGGGACACCAGCTGCCGCCCCACGCCAAAAACCGCGATGCCCGCGCAATCTTCCAGCAAGGATTTTTCCGGACGCAGGAGCGCTGGTACGACAGCAAAGGCGAACCGTTCGGGCCGGGAAACTACTACTATCACGGCGGCAACACGAAGTTCTACGGCGCGGTTCTCATGCGGTACCGTGCGGAGGATTTCGACGGAGTTGAACATCTTGAAGGAACCGCCCCGCCCTGGCCTTTCCGCTATGATGAGCTGGAACCCTGGTATCAACGGGCGGAGGAGCTCTTCAAGGTCCGAGGCTCCCTTGGCGTCGATGCAACGGAACCGCGGCATTCTGGAGTCTATCCTTACGGCGCCGTGCCGGACGAGCCGGCGATCGCGGAATTGCGTTCCCGCCTGAAGGCCGTTGGCCTCAATCCGTCTTCCTTGCCCCTTGGCATCGACATCGACGCCTGGCTCGCTGGGGGAAAAACACCCTGGGACGCATTCCCGGATGCGCGGTCGGGAAAGATGGACGCCGAAACCTGCGCGCTGCTTCCCGCTCTGGTGCACGACAACGTCCGGATCGAAAGCGGGGCGGAGGTCCTCCGCCTCATTCCCGGCCCGGACGGCCGCACGATTGCCGCCGTCGAGTACCGGCAGGCCGACGCCATCAAGCGTGTGTCCGCCGGGACGATCGTGCTGGCGGCGGGTGCCGTCCGGTCGGCCAAGATCCTGCTTGCCTCCGCCGAAAACGGTCTTGCCAACCGGTCGGGTGCCGTCGGCCGCCATTTCATGAACCACAATCTGACGGCCCTTCTCGCCTATGACCGACGCTTCCACAACGACAGCGTCTATCAGAAGACTTTCGGCCTGAACGATTTCTATCTGCGCAGCGACGCGGGAGAGGCACCGCTCGGCCATGTCCAGCTCTTCGGTCGGGTCAGCGCGCCCGTTATGAAGGGCATGGCGCGATGGGCGCCTGAATGGCTGCTTGATCTCTGGAGCCACCATTCCGCCGATCTCCTGCTGATGAGCGAGGACCTTCCCGATCTGGATAGTCGCGTGACGCTCGATGGGGATCAACTCGTCCTTCATTGGAAGCGATCGAATATCAAAGCGCACGATCTGCTGCGGCGGAAAATGATGGAGCTGCTGAAGGCAACCGGCTTCTCGTTCACCCTATCGCGCCCCTTCGACCGTAATACGACCTCTCATCAATGCGGAACCATCAGGATCGGCGACGATCCGGTGCGTGCGCCCCTCGACGCCAATTGTCGGTCGTTTGACCATCCCAATCTCTACGTCACCGACGCCAGTTGTCTCGTGACTTCGGCAGCAGTCAACCCGTCATTGACCGTCGCCGCTCTCGCTCTTCGCGCTGCGGCGCATATTGGGAAGAGTCTCTGAAACACCTATAGAGCCATCGATGCACGATCGATACTTCGGTCAGGTCAGATCGCCCCTACCCGCCAGGCCAGGATGCAGAGTAAGCATACGGCGAAGGCCGCGGCTGGATCGATTTCCGATCAGTGATGTTTCTTCTGGCTTTTGGCGAAAGAGAAACAGACGCGAACCGATCCCGCATGACAAAACCAAGGAATCCTACCTCGGCTTCGTCGCCATAGCCGCAGTCAAACTATGGATACCCTTTGTCCACGAGCACTAGTTCGCTCCGTGAACCGCCTTCCAGTTATTGAAACGCACCAAAGTGTCTGGATCGGTCGGCGGATAGAGGCCAATTATCGGAACCCCGTGCCTGACCTCCTGCAGCACGAACTCTTCAAAGAGTTCCATCGGCTCGGCAGCTTCCGCAATCATCTCGACGAGATGCGCCGGGATGACCATGACCCCATCGCCATCGCCGACAAGCACGTCCCCAGGATAGACAGGAACCCCTCCGCAGCTTATGGGCACGTTGATATCGACGGCATGATGCTTGGTCAGGTTGGTCGGTGCCGAAGGCTTTGCGGCAAAGACAGGCATCGACAATTGTCCCGCACCCGTTGCGTCCCTTACACCGCCGTCCGTTACGCAACCTGCGGCACCGCGCACTTCAAGGCGCGTGAGCAGGATCGACCCGGCAGACGCTGCACTCGCATCCTGTCTGCAATCCATAACCAGCACATGGCCCGCGGGGCATGTCTCGACCGCAACGCGCTGCGGATGGTCGGCGGAACGGAATGCCTCCAGCTGATCCGTATCCACCCGCGAGGCAATATAGCGTAACGTGAATGCCGGCCCCACGAGCTTGGCCCGCTTTTCGTTGAGGCAGGAAACCCCTTGAATATAGCAATTGGTGTAGCCCTGCTTATAGAGCAGCGTCGCGATGGTTGCGGTGCTGGCATTTTGCAGACGCCGCAGCGTTTCGGGCGAAAGCGTATGGTTTTGGATCATTCGGCGGTCCTTGCTCGCAAGCCGGTCGCGTTGAACCGGGGTTGTATGTAGAGGTGCTCGTTCGTCGTTCCCGGCGCGTAGTGCGCGTCGTTCGGAATGCCGGTGTTGCGCTGCGCGGGATATTTGGCGATTTCGTCCAGCATCAGATCGACGCCCAGTCCGGGTGCGTCCGGCACTTCGAGCCCACCATCGCGGAAAACGGGTGGCGCGGAAATCACACGCTCGCGTCCGGGCCAGTCGGAACCGAACCGCTCGAGAATGAGAGCATTGGGGATCGCAGCCATCAGGTGGATCGCGGCAAATTCCGCCACCGGGCCTAGCGTACCGGCATGCGGCGCTATAGTCACGCCGAAGGCTTCGGCAATCGCTGCAAGCTTTTTCATTTGGCTGATGCCGCCGAAGCGACCGGTATCAGGCTGGGCGACATCGATCGATCCGCTGGTGATCAGCGGCGCCAGGCCCCAGATCTTGGCCGTCCGCTCGCCAGCCGCCACCGGCACATGGCAAGCATCACGCAGGCGCAGCAACTCGCTCGGGTGCTCCGGCGCAACCGGCTCCTCGAGGAATAGCAGGTTCAAGGGCTCAAACTCCCGTGACATCCGACGCGCATCCGCCGGGGTCAGCCAAGGAGGACCGTGCAGGTCGACCATAAGATCGATTTTGTTGTCGAAGGTGGCGCGCAGGGCGACGGCCTTGTCGAGTGCAGTCGAGACACCGCCGGTCTTGAACGCACGATAGCCCAGATCGATCAGCCGCTTGGTGGTTTCGACGCTGCTGGTATGGGCATATGCGGGAACCACGTCCCGGAACTTGCCTCCGAGCAACCGCCAGACCGGGACGCCCAGAAGCTTGCCGTTCAGGTCCCACAGCGCCATGTCGAGAGCGCTGAGAGCTCCCCCTCCCACGGTCCCGGTGAGCCCGTGCCCCATCTGGGCCAGGTGCAAACGGCTCCAGAGCCGGTCGATATTGAACACCTCCTGGCCGACAAGCAGGGGCGCGAGATCCCGGACTGCCACCTCGACCGCAATCGGCCAGCCGGAGCCTTCTCCCACACCGTAGGTGCCGTCCTCCGCGATGATGCGAACGAAGAGCCACTGGCGGGTCCCGCCGATGCTCATGCCGCCACCGGACTCTGCCGCCCATGCGGTTTCCGCAGGACTGCCTGCCTGCATGAGGTATGTTTCAACCGAGGCGATCTTCACGTGCCTACCCTTCAAATATTCGAGATTTCGCGTTCAGCAGGTGGGTCTGCATCGACCTTTTTGCGCCCTCTGCATCGCCCTTGCGGATGCATTCCAGGATAGCGGCATGGTCCACGATCACCTTGGAAATCCGCGATTGCCCGCCATCCACCTTCAAGGCGCGGTTGATCATGATGCCCTGGAGCAGATGTTCACGGATCTGGTCTATGATCGAAACATAGAAGCGGTTCTTGCTGGCGATCGCCACAGCGCGGTGGAACAGGAAGTCCTCCTCCCCACCAAGATTGGTATCCATGTTGACGCGCTCCAGCGCTTCGCAGCGCATTGCGATGTCGGCGATATCATCCTTCTCGGCGCGCAAAGCCGCAAAATATGCCGAGTCGCTTTCCACGCTTATCCGCATCTCAAAACAACGCTGGATGTCATTCACGCTGGCCAATGGCGCGATCTGCGACACTTTCGCTTCCGGCCGCCGCGACAAATAAGTGCCGGAGCCCTGGCGGGACGCGATCACCCCGTCTTCCCGCAAACGCGCAAGCGCCTCCCGGATGATCGGGCGCGAAACCTCGAACCGGGCCGCAAGCTGTGTCTCCGTTTCGAAACGGTCGCCGATCTGCATGGCACCGCCAACAATTTCCCTGACGAGCTGGTCGTAGATGAAATCGCTGCGGCGAAGGTATTTTGGATCGGACGAAGAGAAAGGCTGTTCCATGCGGCGCAGATTAGGGTCGATCCGACGATTTGTCAAACGATATTAAAAGTTGTTTGACAAATTCTGGATGTAGTCTTACAACATCCTTGAAGTGGCGGCGTTGCGGCGACGATTACCGGCTCCACGGCATCGAGGAAGCCTGCCAGATCGATCAAGCCGCCGAGCAACCCAGAGCAATACAAACCGGAGGAGTAATGTGATGTTTCTGTCCAACGAAACGACGAGGAAGGCCTGCCTCGGGCTGCTGACCGCCACCGCGCTCGGCTGGGCGACGACGGGTGCCCTCGCGCAGGAGGCATTGGTCACGCCCGAGCTGATCGGCAGGGCCGATGCGCCGATCACCCTGACGATCCAGCCGCGCTTTGCCTATTCGCACCAATCGAACGACAAGAACCGCCGCGCCGTCCTGACGGAGGCGTTCGAGGCCTGGATACGCCGCCACCCCGACGTGAAGATCGAGGTGCAGGTGCAGCAGGGCGACGATGCGGTGATCGTTGCCAAGCGCCTTCAGGATGCCGCCGCCGGCCGGGCCGCCGATGCGATCATGGTGGAGGATCTCGACTACGGGAAGTTCTACGACCTGACGGCGTCCATCGACCCGTTCCTAACAGAGACGGAGAAATCGGATTTTCTGCCGGGTGTGCTGGAAGGCATGAAGCACCCGACGACCGGCGAGGTGAAGTACTTGCAGATCACCTCATACACTACTGGCTTGTGGTATCGCCGCGATTTGATGAAGACGCCTCCCAAAACCCTTGGGGAGCTTGCTGAAATGGCGCAAAAGCTGAAGGACGAGCACGGCTTTCGTTACGGAATGTTCCTGCTCGGCGGACCGGGCGTGATGAATTACATCCTCATGCCGCAGATGGCCGGCATCGGCGCCTCCATCATGAACCAGGACGAGCAGGCAACCCCGGTATTCGACGAGCCTTCGAACCGCGAAGCGATGATCCGCGTGCTTTCCTGGCACAAGGATATGGTGGACCGCGGCCTGATGCCCTCCGATGTCGTAAGCTTCGCCTCCACGGGAGATGTCGTGTCCCGCGTGGAAGCGGGTGAAATGCCGTTTGCCTTTGGCGGAACGTTCATGGGCGGCGGCATTCGAGGAACGTCTCAAGGAGACAAATGGGCTTTCGCGCCCATGCCCACCCTCGACGGCGGCGCACCGGTTCCGTTTCAGGGCGGGTGGTCCTGGGGGCTTTTCACCAAGGACAAGCAGAAGCAGGCCCTGCTGACGGATCTCCTGATGGAAACCTACACCGGCCCATGGGCTATGGCGCGCTGGGGCGAGGCAGGCGGCTACACCCCGACCCGCATTTCCGCTCTCAAGAACTACCAGGCCTTTGCAGTCGAAGGGCTGGACAAGTCGTTCGCGGACGCGCTTGCCACTGCCCAGCCGTTCCCGAAGGGCAAATTGCGCGACGTCGTCGATAACGCGGTCAACAACGCATATCAGCAGGTTATCCTGGGCGCGGGGACACCGGAAGAGGCCGTCGACGAAGCGTGGGCGACCGTAGACGCCGAACGCTGATCAACACGAGGGCGTGGCGTCGCCGTGCCCTCGTTCCGATCCACTTCTCAACCGATTGGACCACCTTCGCGATGACGTCGACGTCTTCTTCCGCCTGGATGCGCGTACAGGACAGCCCCTGGTTCTGGCTCTTGCCCGCCGGACTGTTCCTGCTCGTATTCTACACATGGCCCCTGTTGGACGTGGTGAGGCTCAGCTTCACGAATGCCAGCCTCATCACGCCCGACTACGACTACACGTTCGATAGTTACCGTCGGGTGTTCCGTGACCCGTCGACCCTGCGCACCCTGAAAGTGACGTTCTTGTTCGCCGGCGGGTCCGTGGTCCTCAAGCTCGTGCTGGGCATGGGCCTCGCGCTTGCCATCGATGCGGGGGTGAAGCGCGGCCTGCATGGAATTGTCCTGGTGCGCACCTCCGTTCTGGCCGCCTGGGTCATCCCGGGCGTGGTCGTCGGCGTGCTTTGGAAGATCCTCCTTTCAACCTCCAGCCACGGCCTGTTGAACTATTGGATACAGACCACCTTCGGCAAAAGCGTCGGCTTTCTCACGGATCCTGACATCGCCCTCTCGACCGCGATCCTCGCCAATGTCTGGCGCGGTGTCGCATTCACGATGATCCTGCTTTATGCAGGCCTTCAGCGCATTCCGCCCGAGCTTTATGAAGCCGCACGGGTCGATGGGGCAGGCGCCGTCGCGCGGTTCCGATTCGTCACGCTCCCGACGCTCGCCCCCGTCATCTTCATAGCCCTCGTTTTGATCACGATTGGCGGGATCAACACGTTCGACCTGATCATGGCGCTCACCGAAGGCGGGCCTGCGCGCTCCACCGAGGTCGTCGGCCTGCGCGTCTATCAACAGGTGTTCCAGTTCATGAACCTCGGCCGCGGCGCCGCACTCGCGGTCCTGTTGCTGGCCGTCAACTTGCTGATGACGCTGATTTACCTGCGGCTGCTGCGCATCAACCGCAAAACCGATTGAGGACCCAGGCAATGACGCATGCGAATATTGACATCGGTTCGGCGGGCGGACGGCGGCTGGCGAATGCCGGGCTGTATACCGCCTATGCGGTTGCAGTGCTTTTCGCCCTATTTCCCATCCTGGCCGTCGTCATGCTGTCGATGAAGCAGCCTAGCGAAGTCTTCAGCTGGCCACCGACCTTCCTTCCCGCGACGTTGAACTTGAACACCTATGTCTATATCCTCACCGAAACGACGATCGGACGGATGTTGTGGAACTCCGTCTTCCTGACGGCCTGTTCGACGGTTGGCTGCATCCTCATCTCGGCCCCCGCCGCCTATGCATTCTCGCGGCTGAAATTCCGCGGTCAGAAGCCGCTGTTGCTGCTCTTGCTCGTGTACCAGATGATCTCATCGATGGTGATAGCACTGCCGCTCTACCGCTATTTTGAAGCGCTGGGCCTGCTGGACAGCCATATGGGGGTGATCCTCGTCTATATCACCGTGGAGATCCCCTTCACCGTCTGGCTCCTGAAGGGATTCTTCGACGCGATCCCGCCCTCTCTCGACGAAGCGGCGCGAATTGACGGCGCCAGCCGGCTGCAAGTCTTGCGGATCGTGATCTTGCCGCTCGCCAAGCCCGGCCTCGCCGCGGCGCTGATCTTCAACGTCATCGCCGGCTGGTCGCAGTTCATCATTCCGTTCATCCTCATCCAGCGGGCGGAGAAGCTGCCGATCTCGATCGGTGTCCTGAACTTCGCTCCCGGACAGACCGAAGGTGAGATCACCATTCCATACCTGGCTGCCGCATCGGTGATCGCGATGCTGCCGGCGCTCACCATGTTCGTGCTCCTGCAGCGCTACATCGTGCAGGCGCTGACCGGCGGTGCCGTCAAGGGATGAGGGTCGCCCGGCTTTGCGAAAGCCCGCGGCCAGCTAGAAATCAAGGAGAATTGCATGTCTGAGGTCACCATCGCCAATGTCAGGAAGACCTATGGTTCCGCCACGGTCATACCCGACGTCTCCCTCGACATTTCCGACGGCGAGTTCGTCATCCTCGTCGGACCGTCCGGATGCGGAAAGTCGACGCTGTTGCGCATGATTGCCGGCCTGGAAGCGATCAGCGGTGGCGACATCGCCATCGGCGGCCGTGTCGTCAACAATCTGCAGCCCAAGGAGCGGGACATCGCAATGGTGTTCCAGAACTATGCGCTCTATCCGCATATGACCGTCGCGGACAATATGGGGTTCTCGCTCAGGCTATCGAAGGTCCCGAAGGGTGAGATCGCCGACAGCGTGGCGAAGGCCGCCGGCATCCTCGGGCTGACCGCCCTGCTCGACCGCTATCCGGGACAGCTGTCCGGCGGACAGCGCCAGCGCGTGGCGATGGGACGCGCCATCGTGCGCAATCCCCAAGTGTTCCTCTTCGACGAGCCCCTTTCGAACCTCGACGCCAAACTTCGCGTCCAGATGCGTGCGGAGATCAAGGAGCTTCATCAGAAGCTGAAGACAACGACGATCTATGTCACGCACGACCAGATCGAAGCCATGACGATGGCCGACAAGATCGTCGTCATGCGTTCCGGCATCATCGAGCAAATCGGCGCGCCACTTGATCTGTACGACCGCCCCAAGAATCTCTTCGTCGCGTCCTTCATCGGGTCGCCCTCTATGAACCTCATGCGTGGAAGGGCCGAAGGTTCGCACTTCGTCACAACAGACGGGCACTACCTGCCGCTCAAGCAGGCACGGGCGGGACTTGAGGGACGCGCACTTGTTTATGGCATCCGACCTGAGCATCTCACCCTGTCGGATGATGGGTTCGAAGTGGAGATCGCGGTTGTAGAGCCAACAGGCTCTGAAAGTCATGTACTTGCACGCGTCGGCCACGCCGACTTGACCTGCGTATTCCGCGAGCGCGTCGCGCTCCGTGCGGGGGACAAGGTACGTGTGCGGCCCGAAGCAAAAAGTGTCCACATTTTCGACGACAGAACCGGGGACCGAGTTGAATGAACTTTGCCTCAGCAAGAACTGTGGGATATCCGCCCCTTATAGCACTCGTCGCAGCCAATGCCAGCTTCGCGATTGGCCAACGAGCCGCGTCTTAATGAAGTTCACGTCGCGAACTATTAGTCGCTCTGCACGGGCTCGAGGCTGACGACCTTATCAGGCCACAATGATATAACGATCCTGCATGCTTTGCACGGCTAGCCGTTACATCGAGGCGGCCATCGGCGGCATCTTGATCGGTTGTCTGTACCTCCCCAACGGCAATCCCGCGCCCGGCCCAAAATTCGATTACAAGCTCCGCTGGTTCAAGCGTCTCCACGCCTATGCCTCCGAGCTCATCAAACTCAACGTTCCCGCCCTGCTGGTGGGCGACTATAATGTCATGCCGACGGATCTGGACGTTTATGCACCGGAGCGCTGGCGGGGCGATGCACTTTTTCGTCCCGAGGTCAAAAAGGCCTATTCCGATCTGGTCGCACAAGGGTGGACGGATGCGATCCGCCATCTGCATCCGCAGGAGCGGATTTATACGTTCTGGAAATACTGGCGGAATTCCTTCGAGCGTGACGCAGGTCTGCGGATCGACCATTTCCTCCTCAGCCCCGCGGTCACCCGGTGACTACGGTCTGCGAGCGTGCGCCGACGCCCGCGAAGCTGGGAGCATACGAGCGACCATGCTCCGGTCATAATCGAGATCGATCCGCCTGCCGATGCGGGCTAGGCTGAGGCCTGCTGTGCGCTTCGTCGTTCGCGCGACCGCGCAGCCTGTCGTGCTTCGCGAAGCTCCTCTATGGTCGCAAGCCACCAGCCGCGTTGGCGCTCGTCGTCCTGAGGTGCGGCCTTCGACGGCCACGTTTGCACCAATTCCTCCAGCGAGGGAACGCGCCACAATCCCCAGACTTGGTCGTCCGCGACGTCCGGATAAAGATCGGCGATCTCATCATGCTCGACCACCTCGCCGGTGATGTCGCTGACGACGATGATGCCGTAGGCGGCAGTGGCGATGAGCCGGTCCAGCGGCGGCAGGTCGTCGGCCGGAAGGGGAATGCGCCGGCGCCGGCGCTCGGCCGACCGGCGGCGGGCTTTGCGCTCATCCTCGGTGCCCTTTCGTGCTTCGGCGCGCTTGCGCCGCTCCTCCGGTTCGCAACGCTGCGCCTCGGCCTCGATCGCCGGCCAATGATGGAGAAGCTCGTCATAGGAGGCGAACGGAACGCGCCAGACCTTACGATCCCCATCCCAGCGCGCGAACGGCACCTGCCGGATTTCCTCGACCAGCTTTCGCGAGTACGGCGTCCTGATGCGAAAGCCGTCCTTGTCGACACTCAGATAGGGGCTGAGGATCGGCTCGAACGCGAAGGCGTCCCTTCCCTTTTCTTCTGCAAACGGATCGGCGCGGGTTTCTTCCTTGGCTCTCCAGCGGTCGAAGCGCAGCCGGGCGGTCTTTCCAGGGACGAGCCAGGCTTTGCGCCTATCGCTCCAACGGGCACGGGGAAATTCCTGCCGGAAACGCTGGACCGTCATCCGGTCGAACGGAAACGAGACGGCGGCACGCTCGTCGCCGTCTTCTCCATCGACTATCTCGGGTTCGGCGTCGTCGCCCATCGTCTCATCCAGCAGCGCATTCGCCATTCGTCAGTGCTTGGTATGCCGGTCGCCGCGGTCACCTTCGCCCGGCTTGGCCTCGTTCTTGGCCTTGTGTCGACGGTCGGCCGACAGGGAACGACCGATGTCAACGCTTTCCTTGAACTGGCCTTTCTCGTCGCGGCGAACATAGCGCTTGTCGGTCCCGGTATCGATCGTCTCACGCTTCGTCATGACGTTCTTCCTATCGGTTGCGGTCTCGGAAGAACGCACGGCGGCATGAAAAAGATGCAGCGAATCAAAGGCATATTCGAGACTCGCAATGGCCGTGCGAAACATTGCCTAAGCCATTGATTTCCGATTCATTTTTTGATTCGGAACAAATTCGCAAGTGATTCGCTTGACTCGCTTTGGTTGCGTCGAGTCGGGAGTTTCGAGATGGCCGGTCATCGTGCCCAGTGGAAGGGTTTCATCAAATTCGGCGAGGTCAGTTGCGGGGTCGGTCTGTACACGGCCGCCAGCACCTCCGAGCGCATCTCGTTCCATACGATCAACAAGAAGACCGGCAACCGCGTCAACCGCATCTTCGTCGACAGCGACACGGGCAAGGAAGTCGAGCGCGAGGACCAGACCAAGGGCTTCGAGATCGAAAACGGCCAATACATCATGATCGATCCCGAGGAGGTCGCCGCCACCATCCCGGAGAGCAACAAGACGCTGACGGTCGAAGCCTTCATCCCCTGCTCCGATGTCGACGACGTCTATTTCGACAAGCCCTATTATCTCGTCCCGACAGACCGTGTGTCTTCCGACGCTTTCACGGCGCTCCGCGATGCCATGGAGAAATCCCAGGTTGTCGCGGTTGCGCGCACGGTGCTGTTCCGGCGGATGCGCACGGTGCTGATCCGCACGCACGGCAAAGGCAGGATGCCGGCGGCGCGTACGCCGGCCTCGAAGTCGAACCGTAACGCAGCCGCCCAGCGAAAAGCCGGTTGAGGAGAACGACGATGGCGCCCCGCCCCTACTGGAAAGGATACCTCAAGCTCTCGCTCGTGACCTGCCCTGTCTCCATGTCGCCGGCGACGTCCGAAAGCGAGAAGGTCCGGTTCCATACCCTCAACAAGGTGACAGGCAACCGGGTCGTCTCGCAATATGTCGATGCCGTCACGCGCAAACCTGTCAAGGATGATGACGAGATGAAAGGTTATGCCCGCGGCGAGAACGACTATGTGCTCCTCACCGACGATGAGTTGGACGCCGTCGCACTCGATACCGTCAAGACGATCGATATCGAGAAATTCGTGGCGCGCGACAGCATCGAATGGGTCTGTCTGGAGAAACCACATTATCTCGTGCCCGATGATCCGGTCGGACACGAGGCTTTCGCGGTCATTCGCGACGCGATGTCGGCCGACGAGGTGTTCGGCGTTTCGCGGCTGGTGATCGGCCGGCGCGAGCGCGCCGTCGTGCTGGAGCCGCGCGGCGAGGGCATCGTGCTCTGGGCGCTGCGCTTCGGCGACGAGGTGCGGCCGGAGGAATCCTACTTCGAGGACATCGATGACAAGGTGGACCCCGAGCTTATCCCCCTGGTGCAGAAGTTCATCAAGCAGCACACGAAGGAATGGTCGCCCGAGATGGTGTCCGATCCGGTGCAGGAGGCCCTGCTCGATATCATAGCCAAGAAGAAGAAGGCGCTGAAACCGTCTCGGAAGGGCAAGGCCAAGGGAGAAGATCGCCCATCCGGCGGTAATGTTATCGACATCATGGATGCGCTCCGCAAAAGCTTGGCGGCCGGCGAGAAAGGCAAGCGCGCATCCTGAATTCTTCACGCAAGACACCTATGTTCGGACTCTCCTGATGTGATGGACACCGATGAAACGAAACCGCCAATCCGCCATCCCCCTTTACGACGAGTCCCGCGACACGCTGCAGTCGCGTCCGGTTCGCAAACGCGACCCCGAGCAGCCGAGCCTGCCGTTCGACCCGATGCCGGACCGCGTCGAACCGTGTCTCACGCTGCTCCAGCCCACGCCGCCAGACGGACCGGACTGGCTCTACGAACTCAAATGGGACGGCTATCGCCTGGCGATCCATGTCGAGCCGAAGGGCGTGCGGATCATCACGCGCGGCGGGCATGACTGGACCCATCGTTTTCCCAGGATTGCCGATGCCGCCGGCAAACTCGGGGTGGGGACCGCCATCCTCGATGGCGAGGCCGTGGTGCTCAACAAGGAGGGGCATTCCGATTTCGGGGCGCTGCAGCGCTCGCTTGGCGGGCGTGGTGGGAAGCGCGCCTCGACTGAAGCCGTGTTTTTCGCCTTCGACCTCCTCTATTTCGACGGTCATGATCTGACCAAGACGGAACTTGCCGTTCGCCGGCATCTGCTTGAGGACTTTCTCGACGGGTCGGTCGGCGCGGTGCAGCTCTCGGAAGAAGCCCATGGTGACGGGGCGGAGCTTCTCGCAAACGCCTGCAGGATGGGGCTTGAAGGCATCATCGCCAAGCATCGCGATCGTCCCTATCGATCCGGCCGCACCGGCGACTGGATCAAGATCAAGTGCATCCAGAGCGAAAGCTTCATGATTGTCGGCTATGAGCACTCGGACACTGCGCGCGGCGGGATCGGAAGCCTGCTGCTGGCGGCGCGCCAGGGCGATGGCTGGGTATCGGTCGGCTCGGTCGGAACAGGGTTCAAGGCAGCGGATGCGGAATATCTGCGCAAGACACTCGACAAGCTGAAGACCAAGAGGCCGGTCGTGCCGCTCAAGGGCAAGAACTACGTCTTCGCGCAGCCGACGCTCATCGCAGAGATCGAGTTTCGTGGCTGGACGGACGACGGAAATCTGCGGCACGCCTCTTACAAGGGGTTGCGCGAAATCCAGGATAATGCCGCGGTGTTCGATATGGCCCCGATTTCCCAGAGCCAATGATCAGGACTTGCGGTCGAGATCGGCATGGTCCAGCCCGAAGTGATCGAGCACGAGCTGCAGATTGCGTCGGTTGGATTTGCAGTAGACGTCGAAGACATCGCCGATGACCGGGACGCTTCCTGCGACCGTGTCGAAGCCCACATTCATCAGCATCTTGAAAAGCGTCTCCTTCGGCACGCCGAGACGACGTGCCTCGTTGATGATGAAGAGGCTGACCGCCGCGGCGCCGAAATCGCCGATACCGGGGGATCAACCCGAATACCGAGTCCGCGCCGACGGAGAAGCGGGTGCCCGGAATCCGCAACGCCGTGTCCATCAACCTGGCCAGGCCGCGGATCCGACGAAGACGCATCAAGTGCTCGATCGGAATGTCATGCTTCATACCAGATCGCGGTCCCCTGCTCTGTCTCGCACTCATGCCGCGGCCTTCTGCTTGCCGAGCCGCTTGATGGCCTGCTCCAGCTGACGCTGGCTGTCGCAATAGTCCTCCCAAGCCGTCGTTTTCTTCAAGAGCGCCGGCACAGTCCGGACCGTGAAGCGCTTCGGATCGAGGTCGGCTTTCACCTGCGTCCAGGTCAGCGGCATCGACACGGTGGCGCCGGGCCGAGCCCGCGGCGAAAGCGGCGCCACGGCGGTCGCCATGCGATCGTTGCGCAGATAGTCGAGGAAAATCCGCCCGCCGCGCAGGCTCTTCGTCATCTTGATCAGATAGAGCTCGGGATTGTCGCGGGCCATCTCCTGGCAAACGTCATGGGCAAATCCCTTGGCCTCGGCCCAGGACAGAGGCTTGCGTTTGGTGACGGCGAGTGGCGTCACGACATGCAGCCCCTTGCCGCCGGTGGTCTTGCAGAAGCTGATGAGGCCGAGATCGTCCAGCCGGTCGCGCATTTCTCGCGCCGCGGCGACGACCGTGGCGAAATCTACGTCCGGGCCGGGATCAAGGTCGAATACAAGCCGGCCAGGAACTTCGGGCTGGCCGGGCTCGCAGTTCCACGGGTGAAGCTCGATGCCGCCAATCTGGGCGATGGCGACGAGACCTTCCACGCGATCGACCTGCAGGTAGGGCTTCTTGTCGCCGAAGACCTTGACCAGCTCCAGCAGGTTCGACGTGCCGGGCATGGCATGACGCTGGAAGAATTGTTCGCCACCGATACCATCGGGCGCTCGGATGATCGAACACGGCCTGCCCTTCACATGGTCGATGAGCCAGGAACCGACCGCCTCGTGATAGCGGGCGAGATCCTCTTTCGTGACGGGCTCGCCATCGCCGGCGTCGGGCCAGAGCGGCTTGTCCGGGTTGGATATGAGCACGCCCATGACCTCGGCTTTCGCGCCCTTGCGGCGGCTGGGTTTTGTCGTCGCGGCAGCCGCAGGCTCGGGCGTCTCGGTCGTTGCGGGCGAAGCCGGCTTTTCCGCCTCGACCTCGGCCGCCGGCTTATCCTCCCGCAGACCCTTGAACGCGGCCTGACGGACAAGGCCGTCCGCGGTCCAGCCCGCGAACTCGATCTCGGCGACGAGTTCGGGCTTCAGCCAAACGACCTCCCTCTCCTTCTTCGGCGCGCCGATCCCGGTGAACGGGGACTTTTCCGTTTCGACCGCTTTCAGCTTCGGCAGCAGGGTCTCGACCTTCTTGGCGCCGTAGCCCGTGCCGACGCGGCCGACATAGACGAAGTGGTCGCCGCGGTTGACGCCGACCAGCAGCGAGCGGAACTTGCCGTTCGTCTTGGCATAACCGCCGATCACGACTTCATGGCCGGCGCGACATTTCGATTTCGCCCAGGTGTCTGTCCGGCCGGATCGATAAGGCGCGTCCGCCTGCTTGGATACAATGCCTTCCAGGGAGAGCTTGCAGGCGGAGCGCAGCACCGCGTCGCCGCCGGTTTCGAAATGCTCGACGAAACGCAGATGCGGATCGTCTGTGGCATCGTCCAGGAGATCCTGCAGCCGCGATTTCCGCTCGGCCAAAGGCTTCTCCCGCAAATCCTCGCCGCCATCGAACAGCAGGTCGAAGGCGAAATAGACGAGGTTTCCGGTGTTCTTCTCCGACAGCGCTGCCTGCAGTGCGGCGAAATCCGGGGCGCCATTGTCATCGAGGGCGCAAATCTCGCCGTCGATGATGCAATCGGGAAGAGAAGTGGCAGCCTCGGCGATCTCGGGATATTTGGCGGACCAATCAAGGCCCTTGCGGGTCTTCAGTGTAGCTTTTCCATCGGCGACCCGCATCTGGATGCGATAGCCGTCGAACTTGATCTCGTGCAACCAACTCTCGCCGGCCGGCGGGCGGTCGAGTGTTTCGCAGAGCTGCGGCGCGATGAAATCTGGAAGGTCAGCGGCCGTCGACGTCGCCACCTTTTTGCTGGATCGATTTTTCTTGCGCTCGTCGGCGGCAAGGCCGGTCTTGCTATCCCAAACAGCATCGGCCTCGACATCGCCACTTGCCATCATAAACGGTTTTGGCTTTCGGCCCTTGCCGGCGGCGATCTGTTCCATGGTCCGGCCCGATGCGACGGAGGTCAGGTTCTCATCGAGGATGGCCGCGCCGTTCTCCTCAACGGAATGGTCGTCATGATGCTTGATCAGCAGCCAGTTGGTGCGCTTGCCGCCGTCGCGGTCATGACGCATCCGAACCAGCACGAAGCTGCCGCGTAGGCGCTTGCCGTGCAGCACGAATTTGAAGTCGCCTTTCTTGAGCGCCTCTTCCGGAGACTTATTGCCCTCCGGCTCCCAATAGCCGCGGTCCCATAGCATCACCGTGCCGCCGCCATACTGTCCTTTCGGGATCGTGCCTTCGAAATCGCCATAGTCGAGCGGGTGGTCTTCCACCTCGACGGCCAGCCGCTTGTCGCTTGGGTCGAGCGACGGTCCCTTGGTCACCGCCCAGGATTTGAACACGCCATCGAGTTCGAGGCGAAGATCGTAATGGAGACGGGTGGCATCGTGTTTCTGGATGATGAAGCGCGGCCGGTTCGACGGTTTGACGTGGGTCGATCCGCTCGGCTCTTTTGTCAGCTTGAAGTCGCGCTTTTTCTTGTAGGTTGAGAGTTTGTCAGGCGCCATCATCGGCTCCGATCACCATAGCCTTTTGTCGAGTTGCGCCGCGAGCACCGGAACGGCTGCGGCGCCAGGTGCGCCGAGACGAAGTCGCTGAACGAGGCGGCCGAGAAGATAGGTCATTGCAATCGTTGCGCCGATCCTAAGCCAGGGATGGCGTTTGGCGCGCGGCCGACCAGTATCCAGTCCTTCCGTTTCTATGCGGATCGCTGCCAATCGTTTGCGCAAATCCTGCACCTCCCGGCGAAGAGCAGCAATCTGTTGCTCGGCGGATGGATCGCCGATTGGTACGCCGGGATCGGCTGCTGGGCTTTCCTCGTCGAGTTCGGCGAGATGTTCCCGAAGCTGTGCGGGGCTATCAAATCCTCTTGTTCGAATATCGGTCATCCTGCCCTCCTACCGAAGAGTTGCATGCTGTGTCTGAACGAAGTCGTTTACGTTCCGCTCGAGCCAGTCGGAGGCGAAAGCCGCGACCTCCTCCCAACCAGGCTCGCCGCAGATGAAATGGCTGCGTCCTGTAAAGGCTCTGAAATCCGAGAGGCTTCCGGCGTCCTCATAGGCATCGAAGTTCTTCTCGCAGAGGTCGGCCGGGATGATCTCGTCCTCCTCGGCCGCGATCAGCAACAGCGGCGCATGCGGCCGGCTGAGATCGATCCTGCCGGACGATCCCATGCAGTCACGCAGGACATTGCGGCTGTCATGGGTCGCGGTCTCCTCGAACGCGATGGCGGCCTGCTCCTCGGACAGGGTGTTGGCGAAGGAACTGTGGAACGTCTTTGCGTCCATATAGACCGGCTCATCGCCCTTGAATGGGTTGGTGATAATCGCACTGTTCTTGATGAAGCCCCAGTCGAAGTCGAGCATGGCGTTCGGAGCGACGGACGCGATTGCCACTGCGCCCGATACGGCGCCGCGCGCCAGCAGCTTCTGCGCAATCAGGCCGCCAACGCTATGGCCGATGACGATTGGCCGGTCGAGCGACGAGGCCGTTGTCTCGATGCTGGCATAGATTTCGTCGAGGCTGAGCTCGCCAAGCCCGGGCGGCGGATTTTGCCGAAGCGTCCTGGGCTCGCCTTCGTGCAGAGGCCAGGCAGGCGCCTTGCAATCGTAGCCGCGCTCGCTGAAGAACCGGATCCAGCCCTCCCAGCTCTTCGGGTTCTGAAACATGCCATGCACGAAAACGATCGTCTTCATCAGGAAATCCTTTGCTGGAGTCGGGATGAAGAACCCGCGCGCAGAATGGTTGTTCCTTCGCGAGCGTGCAAGAATGGGCTTCTGGCACAGCCCGGCCCCGGGGTCACATTTGTGAGAGCGCTAAACCTACGAGAGACCGATTCAGAACAATCGTCCTGCATATCAGATAGCTCGACGGAACATATGCACGTCTCCGAGGTTCGGGGGTATCACCATCGGGAGGCTCAGGCTGTGCCCATCCTTGTTCGGTTCATGCTCCTACACCTCGGCATTGGCTTCGCACTGGGAACGGCGAGCGCCGTCGTTATCCTTTGTGTCAGTTCACAGGCGTTGGGAGGTGCCATGGAGATGATCGAAGCATTGCTCTTTATATACGCTTTGGGCGCAGCTTTTGCGTTAGGATATCTCGGGACCGCACTTGGATTTGATCGGGATTTCTGAGTTGAGCACACCAAAATGGAAGGCTCCACGGTCGCCTTGTGCTCAAATCGGAAATCGGAAAGGACACGTAGCGTACCATCGAAGCGAAGCGCTATGCTGACGATGAGGCGCGCCTCCGTGAACGGGAAGAGCGGGCCAATCGACAGACGGCGCACTCATGCGGCGCGGAGATTTCCGTCGTTGACGGCAACCCTGTTGCGTCCACCCTGCTTCGAGCGATAAAGGGCGGCATCGGCTTCTTGCAACAGCAGCGCCAACGGCGTCTCCGTCGAGGACGCCCGGGCTACGCCGATGCTGAGTGTCGGATGCATCGTGAGCTCGGTTCGCAGGGCGATCGCATCGGCAAAGGCGCGCTGGATCCCGTCTGCCATTAGGACGGCTTCATTGATGGAAGCCCCGTCGAGGATCGCTACGAACTCGTCGCCGCCGAGGCGGGAGAGAAGATCGCCCGAGCGCAGCTGCCTGGACGCGGCGCCGGCAAAAAGCCGAAGCGCCTCATCGCCAGCCGCATGGCCATGGCGATCGTTCAGCGTCTTGAAATGGTCAAGGTCGAACAGAAGAGCGGCCGGCTGCCGGCCCAGCCGCTCGAATGATCGCGACAATCCCGCGCGGTTGAGCAGCCCCGTCAACGGATCGTGCAGGGCGAGTCTCGCCAGTTCGCAATGGCTCCGCTCGGCCGCCATCATCAGCATGACCATGCTGCGCAGCAGCAGGAACATCACGGCCGTGAGCGCCAGCCAGACATGCGCGTAGTTGCCGGCGTTCTCGAACAGTCCCGCTCCTCCGAGATTGCCCGTCAGCGCCAGTGTGCCGCGCATCGCGAAAATCATCGCGGTCGGGATATAGAGCGCGACCAGGAGCCAGGCCGAATAGAGCCTTTCCCGCCTGCCCAGCCGGAATCCCTCGCGGATGATCGCGAGATCGATCAGGCCGCACACCGCCGAGCCGAAGGCGACGCGGCCCATCGCGTCGGCGCTGCCGCCGAGGAAGACGATGACCACCACGCTGCCGGCGAGGATCGCTCCGAGAGAATAGCGCAGGTCGACGGGACGCCCTGCGAAGACACGGATTGCGACGAGCATCAGGACGTAGCCGGCAATGGTGACGGCATTGCCGATATCGATCGAAAGAACATCGGGAGCGAGATCGCGCAAGGCGATGCAGAGGCAACCGAGACCAGTGAGGATGTTGCTCGCGCTCCACAAGAGCGGCCAGCGCTGGAACCGTCCGGTCGCGTAGGCTGCCAGTTGGAGTGCGCCCAGGACAATGAGCGTCACCGATGCAACGACATAGATCGTCCGCAAGTCCAGCGCCAAGGCTATTATCCCCCGATAGCAATCGTGCTCAGGAGGCTAAGGGGGAATGTTTGCATTTCAATTCAACCGATCGTTAAAACTTTTGCCTTCAGGGCCTCGCACGCCTTGATCGCGTCAGAGCCGGCAGCCTCAACAAAATCGACCGCGGACTTGCAGATGAGAAACTCAATTTCGACAACCAATCAGCAAAGCAGTCTTGCTACTGTTCTGGTCGTTCATCGCCGTCGATCGGGTTGCCTCGCGATCGGGAAGGCCAGGATGACAGTTGTGCCGGCAGTCGTGTCGATCTCCAGCCTGCCAGAAATCTGTACTGCAAATCCTGCGATCAACTTACTGCCCATTCCCTTCCGCACATCTCCGCGAGAATAGCCAGGTCCGTTGTCGCTGATCAGTAGCCGTGCCTCCGCGGCATCGGCCGAGAGCTGCACCAACAGATGCCCCTTGCCTTTTCCGAACGCATATTTGAACGCATTCGATACCACTTCGGTGACGATGAGACCGATTGGAAGGCCATGATCCCGTTCGACACTGACCGGCTGTAGCTCGAACTCGATTTCGGCATTGCCAGGGAAACCGGCTGCGACCTCGGTCACCAGACGTGTGACATAGGCAGAGAGATCGAGCTGGTCGAACTGATCGGACTCGTAGATCTGCTCATGAACCGCGATCATCGCCGCGATGCGACGCGTCATGTCCGCCTTGCTCTCCTCCGGCAGGGGCTGAAGCCGCACCAGCGAAGAGACGGCCTGAAGGTTATTCTTTACCCTATGATGGATCTCGCGGAACAGGAAAGCGTTGCGCTCCAGCGCCTGCTCCAATTTCTCGCGGCGCATGACGTCGTTGCGAAGGAGATGCGCGATCCAAAGCGTTCCGAGCACCATGATCACGACGGTCGGCACACCCACCACGAGCCCGCCGATCATGCTGTCCCGGAAATGCTGCAGCGCTTCGCCGCGCTCCACGCCCGTCGTCGCCACGAGAGGCCAGCTCTCCACCTTATGGTAGCCCACAATGCGAGACATCCCATCGGCGGGAGATACCGAACTGTGATAGAAACCGCTGGGGCGCTGAGGGAGCAGTTCGGCAAACCACGCGGCGCCGCTGAAATCGATCGAACGGTCGAGCTGGGGATGGCGGGCGACCAGCCAGCCGTCGGTGCGAATGGCGGCGACCGTCGAGTTCGGCCCCAGCTCCATCGCGCTCCAGAACTCGTCCATGGTTCGCGTCGGGATGGCGATGCTTGCCGCGCCATGAAACTCGTTTCCGCGCGAGATCCGGCGCGCAATGACGAAAACCTGCTCCCCGCTCAAGCGCTCCTCGAGCTGCGGCGAGATGACGAGCATCTCTCCGGCCTTCAGCCGGTTGAAATACTCACGATCGGAGACGTCGATGCCGACTGCCTCCGGTACGCTTGATAGCCTCAGGCGCCCGGTTTCATCGTAAACAGAGTACTGGAACCCCTCCGGCAGGTCGCCAACGGCCTGCCGGATGTCGGCGATGGCACCGGCGGAGACTCGGATCGGATCGTTGCCAAGTGCGGAGTCGACGCGACGGAGAGCCTGGTCGCTCGCCTCGATCATCCATTCCAGATGCGCCGCCACGATCTGGGCAGACGACGTGGCCTTCGCCTCCCCGGCCCTCAACGCGCTCGAATAACCCTCCCAGATCATCAGTGCCGCCAGAGCGGCAATGGCCGTAAGCAGGAACGAAGCAAATCCGATTGCGACCGACGGGGTACCGATTGTAAAGCCCCAGCGCCGTGATCGGGAATTCTCACCTGACACGCGTCCTCCTCCTCGTCGCGCACGCTACCCGGCCGACCCGACGGACAACGTATTCCTCTTGCGCGAGGAACAAAAGCAATGCAGCGGAGGAGTTGAGCTGTTCTAGGCAGCGCTGGCGAGATGAGGAAAGTGTTCTCAGCCCTCGGTTCGCCGATCGCGGGCATCGAGACACCATGCTCGCCATGACTCCGTGGAGAGCTTTTGGGTGCATTTCGCAGAATGCTGTCGTGCGGATACGATACCCCAGGGCACGGGCTAAGGGCCTCGCCGATCTGTCGTTCCCTGCGTTAGAGCACCGCGCTGCGGAACTTTGATTCAAAGCCGCAGTTCTATTCAGAGACGGGATGGGCAAAGCGGCAGCGGAATCGAACGAGGAGCCGCGACCAGGCCCCATAATTATGGTCCTAAAACCCTCGCTGCTCGTCCCAATACAGGAAAATATGATGCTATATCAGCGATTTAAAAGTAATACTACAGTCCCTGACGCTATCGTTGTCAAGCTTTACTCGTCCGGCGGGACAGTGAGGGGATATGTGCGCAAGATCGCCGACCGAGGTCAGGACGATACGATTTTTCCCGGAGAGGAAATGACGCCTGAAGCAGCTCTCAAGCTCGCGGCATCTCACAGTGATGGAGTCGCCCCGATTTACGTTGAACTGCTTGAAGATGTCGAATGGGACCCTCGATGGGGAGAATTGGCGGGCTGATCTTTCCGGTCAGGAGCATCGTCCGGATCGTCCTTGAACGTCGACATCACGCGAAGCGTCACGAAAGTCACGATAGAAAGCACGATTGCCGTATCATAAGAGCCGAGACCAACGGCTGTGCCGATCGCCCCAGTCGCCCAAAGGCTTGCGGCCGTCGCTGTTCCACGCACACTGCTCTTCACGACGAGGATGGCTCCTCCGCCGATGAAGCCCATCCCCGTGATGAGGCCCTCCACGATACGCGCGGTGGCCTCTGCATTGCCCTGAAGAAGGGGTTCGGCAGCCTGCACGAAACCACAACTCGCGATAGCTACAAGGGGAAATGTTCTTAGTCCCGCGCTTCGCTCATGACGTTCACGGTCCCACCCGATCGGCAGCGCCAACAGGTAGGCGGTCAACAATGACGCAAGATGAGGAAGGACGTCGAGATCGACGCCAATAGACTGCAACCACTGCATGGATAGTTCCGAGGTTCAGGTTTCGCTGCGCAGCGAGATAGATTTCTGATCGATCACGACAAGGTAACCGCCGGTCACATCTTTGTTTTGGAACCATTCCACCGCGCCATGGTTCGACCTGAGGCTGAGGGAGGAAAGGTTGCCGACACGTCGACAGTTTATTCATTCGATCTTGTTCGCAAGCGCCGCGATCGCTGCGCCAGCGGCTTTTGGAAGGACGATATCCGGAATTCCATGGTCTCCAGGTCTGGCGGATCAGCCGGCCCTGCCTGATTCCACGCAAACGTTTTTCACTGCGGCTGAGCGCGCATGCGTACGAGCCATTACCGCGCGCCTGATACCTTCGGATGAAACAGGCCCGGGCGCGGACGAAGCCAATGTCGTCGCCTTCATCGACACACAGCTTGCCGGGTTTTACGGACGTGGACAGCGCTGGTACATGAAGGGGCCATTCCTGGAAGGCACAGACGAACAGGGGTACCAGTTCGAAAGACCGCCGGCAGGCCTCTACCGCATGGCGATCGCAGCGCTGGACGAGCACTGTCGCAGAACCCACGGCGACAAGACCTTTGCGGAACTCGACACCAGCCTTCAGGATGACACCCTCAGCGCCATGGAGGAAGGAAAGCTCGACTTCGAGGGCTTGTCGGCGTCGGCGTTCTTCGAACTCATCCTCGACAACACGATCGAGGGATTTTTCAGCGATCCGATCTATGGCGGCAACCGGGACATGATCGGCTGGCGGCTCGTCGGTTTTCCCGGCGCGCGTTACGACTACCGCGATTACCTCGATCACGACGGCAAGCGCCTCGATATTCCTCCTGTCGGCCTCGCCGGACGGCCGGAATGGAAAGCTCCATAGGAAGGGAGCTGGCGCAGTCTGCAGAGGAGTGAGAGATGGCGAAAGTATTGCCGCCAGTGGATGTGGTGCTCGTCGGCTTCGGCTGGACTGGCGCGATCATGGCGCAGGAACTGACGGAAGCCGGACTTGAAGTGCTGGCGCTGGAACGCGGCGGCTGGCGCGATACGCCGACCCACTTTCCAACGACACTAGCGCCCGACGAACTGCGCTTCTACTGGCGACATGAGATGTTCCAAGACACGGCGCGCGAGACGCTGACCTTCCGCAACAACCATGCTCAGACCGCCCTTCCGATGCGTCGATGGGGATCGTTCCTGCCCGGCAGCGGCGTCGGGGGAAGCGGCGTGCACTGGAACGGGCAGACCTTCCGTTTCCTGCCGTCAGACTTCGTCGCCGCGAGCCACAATGCCGACCGCTACGGTCCTCTGCCTGAGGGCATGACGGTGCAGGACTATGGCGTCACATATGATGAGCTGGAACCGCATTTCGACCGCTTCGAGAAGCTTTGCGGCATCGGCGGCAAGGCGGGCAACCTGCGCGGCGCGCTGCAGACTGGCGGCAATCCCTTCGAGGGCCGGCGCAGCGATGAGTATCCAAACCCACCCATGGAAATGACCTTCGCGCAGAAGCAGTTTGCCGCAGCGGCGGGACAACTCGGCCTGCAACCCTTTCCCGCACCATCGGCAAACATGAGCCGGCCCTATACAAACCCTCTCGGCGTCCAGCTTGCGCCGTGCACCTATTGCGGGTTTTGCGAGAAATACGGCTGCGGCAACTATTCCAAGGCCATCCCTCAGACGACGATCCTGCCGGTCCTGATGGGAAAGCCGAACTTCACCCTGAAGACGCATAACGAAGTTCTTGAAATCAAGCGCGATCGCAGCGGGCGGCGGGCGACCGGCGTTACACATATCGACGTGCACGGCGCGGTCTTCGAGCAGCCGGCAGAGATCGTCATCCTCTGCGCCTATCCCTTGCAGAACGCCCGCCTGATGATGCTCTCCGGCATTGGCAAAATCTACGATCCACGTAGCGGCGAAGGCCTCGTCGGCAAGAACTATTGCTATCAGGTGGTGTCGTCCCTCGACATCTTCTACGAGGACAAATACACCAACCAGTTCGTTGGAGCCGGTGCGCTTGGCATGGTAATCGACGAATACAACGGCGACAATTTCGACCATGCCGGGCTTGGCTTCATCGGCGGCGGCTATCTCGCCTGCTGGACGACCAATGCACGCCCCATCGAGACGCACCGCACGCCGGAAGGCACGCCAGAATGGGGCGCGGGCTGGAAGAAGGCCGTCAAGGAGAACTTCCTGAAGTCGACCAGCGTATCGACCCATGGCGCATCCATGGCCTACGCGCAGAACCACCTAGACCTCGATCCGACCTATACCGACGTCTACGGGCGCCCGCTGCTGCGCATGACTTACGATTTCACGCCGAACGACCGTGCGATGACGGCCTATCTGACTGAACGCGCCAGGGAGATCGCGGAGCGGATGGGCGGCAGGGAAATCAAGGTCAATGCTCGAGAGGGCGCCTACGATTCCATGCCCTATCAGACGACACACAATACGGGTGGCACGATCATGGGCAGCAACCCGGGAAACAGCGTGGTGAACCGCTATTTGCAGAGCTGGGATGTGCCGAACCTCTTCGTCATGGGCGCGGGCGTCTTCCCCCAGAACGCCGGCTACAATCCGACAGGAACCGTCGCCGCGCTGACCTATTGGGCGGCCGACGCGATCAAATCCCGCTATCTTTCAAATCCCGGCCCCATGGTGCAGGCATGAGGAAAAGCGCTCCCTTTCTCATAGCAGGATCAGCGTTTCTCGGAGCGGCCGAGCCTAGTCGTGCGAACGATTTTGCTGAGATCGAACGCGGGCGTTACCTTACGCAAGCCGCCAATTGCCAAGGCTGCCATACGCCTCCGGGTGAGGAAGCTTTCGCAGGAAGCCGCCCGCTGGAGACACCCTTCGGCGTGATCTATACCCCCAACATCACGTTCGACACTGAGACCGGCCTCGGCCGCTGGAGCAAGGACGATTTCTGGCGGGCGATGCACGAGGGCAAAGCGAAGGATGGCTCCCAGCTTTATCCCGCCTTCCCCTATCCGCACTTCACGAAGATGCCACGTGAGGATGTAGATGCGATCTACGACTATCTCGCGACGCTCCAACCGCTCCGCAAGAAGAAGCCGGAGAACGAACTGCCATTCCCACTGAGCTGGCGCTTCACCGTTAAGGGCTGGAACATGACGTTCTTCGAGCCCGGCGTCTTTCGGCGCGATCCCCAGAAATCGGAAGAATGGAACCGAGGCGCATATCTCGTCGAGGGGCCGGGGCACTGTTCGGGCTGCCACACAGAAAAGAACATGCTCGGGGCCGACAAAAAGAGCAAGCATCTCGCTGGAGGCAAATTGGAGAACTGGGCAGCGCCGGATATTCGCGGCGGGCGACATGGCGGGCTTGAGAAATGGTCGACGGAGGAGATCGTCGAGTTCCTGCGAACCGGACGCAACGCCCACAGCGCCGCCTTCTCGATCATGTCTGAAGTGATCTCCTATTCCACACAGCATATGGCCGAGACGGACCTGAAGGCGATCGCCACCTATCTCAAGGATCTTGAGGGTGACGAACGCACGGCGCCGGAGACGCCGAACGATGGCGTGATGAAGGCGGGTGCGGCGATCTATTTCGACAATTGCACCGCTTGCCACGTTTCCGATGGCAGTGGCGTTCCCCGCTTCTTCCCGCCGCTTGCGGGCTCGGGCAAGGTGAACAACCCGGATTCTACGACGGTCATCCGCGTCCTGCTCGAAGGTGCGCGGACCGTACCCACGAAGACGCACCCCTCGCCGCTCACGATGCCCGCCTTCGGCTGGAAACTTGATGATGATGAAATCGCAGCGGTTGCGACCTATGTCAGGTCAAGTTGGGGCAATTCCGGCGGTGAGGTACAGGCGGACGAGGTGCGCGAGTTGCGAGACCTGCTTGCCGAAGGGCTGCCATGATGTTGACCTTGGCGGAGACGACGATGCCGCAGACCGTTTACGAGATCTATTGCGGTCCCGCCCCTGATCTTGTGTCCCTGCCGTGGCGCTGGAACCTCGACCCGGTGCTGCTTGCCGCATTGACCATCTTTACGCTCGTCGTTTTTCGGGACAAGAGCGAGCGCGCCTTTGCCGCGTTGGGACTTGCCGTCCTCGTCGTCGCGTTCATCTCGCCGCTCTGCGCGCTGGCCTCGGCGCTTTTTTCCGCACGTGTTTTCCATCATGTGCTTCTCGTTGCCGCCGCATCACCCTTCCTGGTGCTGTCGCTTAACCGTGCGCCCTGGCTCTCGCACGCGCCGCACTTCGCCTTCGCCGCTCATACGCTTCTGTTCTGGCTTTGGCATTCGCCTTCCGCCTACGGATTTGCGCTTTCCTCCTATGCCGCCTACTGGCTGATGCAGCTTTCCCTGCTGGGCTCGGCGATGTGGCTCTGGGCGGTGGCTCTCAACTCCCGCACTTCGGCCGGCAACGCATGCGCCCTTCTGTTTGGCACCGTGCTCCAGATGGGCATGCTCGCCGCCCTCCTCACCTTCTCCCGCGCGCCGCTTTATGAGGCGCATTTCGCAACGACCACGGCTTTCGGCCTGACGCCGCTGGAAGACCAGCAGCTTGCCGGCGTCCTGATGTGGGTTCCGGCGGCAGGACCCTATCTTCTCGCGGTGCTGTGGCGCATCAGGGTCGTCCTCTCGGGACGCACTCTTGATCGGCGGGCTCCATGATAGCGCTCGTCAAGTTCGTGCACATTGCAGCAATCGCGGTTTGGAGCGCAGGCGTGATCAGCTTGCCGGGGCTTTACGTGCAAAGAGCCCATGTCAAGGACGAGGATGCACTTCTGCGACTGCAGCGGCTGGTGCGGTTTGCATACATAGCCATCATTTCGCCAGCCGCTTTTCTAGCTGTTGTAACGGGAACGGCGCTGATCTTCCTGCGCCAGACATTCGAGCCATGGTTTTCGGTCAAGCTCGCCTTCGTCGGTATTCTCGCCATCCTGCACGTCCTCACCGGGCTTGTCGTTATCCGGCTCTTCCGCGAGGGGGAGATTTATCCGGTTTGGCGCTTCGTCACCGCGACAGTCCTCAGCGGCGGTGTCGTGATCGCGATCTTCGTCGTCGTCCTCGCCAAGCCGGCCGTCGACCTTGCCGTCCTCGATGTGCTCGCCGAGCCGGGTGGTCTCAAGCGCCTCTTTGACGAGTTCAGTCCTTGGAGGAAACCATGAGGCCGACGCCGTGATCGAAGATGAGCTTGCCACCGTGCCAGCCGGCGATACCCGTCAAAACTGCGGAAAGCCCCGACAGGAACAGCCCCTGGGGCAGGACGTCAAGCAGGTTGGTAGCGCGCACGCCCCAGTTGGCGCCCATTACGGCGATAAGGGTCATGGCAGCAATGGCATGTGCCCAGCTTGCAACACGAGCGCGGATGCCCGGGACGAGCAACAGTTCCGCCGTTCCAACCGCACCGGCGACCATCCCGAGGAAGAAAGCGCCACCGGAAGACCAAAGTCCGACACGAAGCCAGAATCCATCGCCGGTCCACCAGTAGAGTATGTCCACGCCGAACGTGGCGAACACGAATGCGATGGGGAAGTGCACGCTCATGGCATGCAGCGGATGGCCGCTGATCGCCACCAGAGAACTGGCGTCCTTCTCCTCGACCTTCTGGATTACCGGATTTTCCTGATCCTGCGTTTCTTCCATGCGCGTTCTCCTTTCCGGCCGATAACCATACGGCGCTTCATCGGGTTCCGCGGCGCGCTCGCCTTTTTCTCGGTCCTCCCGCTCGTCGGCTGCACGGGCGATCTTTCCGCACTCGACCCCGCCGGCCCTTTCGCCGCCGCCATCGCAGATCTCTGGTGGCTGATGCTGACAGGCGGGGCGGCGATCTTCCTCCTCGTCCTCGCGCTGTTCCTGCTTGTCATCTTCAGGCCGGGGTCGGGACGGCGGATATCGCCCTCCCGCTGGATCTGGGTCGGTGGTGTCGTCTTTCCGCTCGTTACGCTGGTCGCACTCATCGGCCACGGCCTGATGCGCGGCGAGTACATCCTCAACCTGCGGATCGGCGGCGATCCCGTCGAGGTGGAGGCGCGCGGCAGCATGTGGAACTGGGAGTTCCGCTATACAGACGGCGCGCGCGCAAGCCGCGGCGTGCTTCATATTCCGGTCGGAAGGACGGTCGTGGTGACGGCGACCAGCGAGGATGTGATCCACAGCTTCTGGGCGCCGCGGCTCGGCGGCAAGATCGATGCCATCCCCGGCCACGCCGCCACGGTGCGCATCCTCGCCGACCACCCCGGCGTCTACGGCGGCGTCTGTTCGGAATATTGCGGCACGGGCCATGACACGATGCGCTTCGAGGTCCATGCGCATCCGGCCGAGGCATACGACGCGGTGCTCGCCGGCCTTTCGGACGAACGGAGGGCGGCGCGATGACCCCTGCCCCCCGCAAAACGGCCCTGCGTCTCCACCGGGAACTGACGGACATCTGGGCCACGCCGCCGGGATGGGGCCGCCTGCAGGCGGTCAACCACACGGTCATCGGCAAGCGCTTCATGCTGACCGCGATCATCTTCTTCGCCATCGGCGGCGTGCTGGCGATGCTGATCCGCACGCAGCTTGCGACGACGAAAAGTGCCTTCCTCGACGCTGCCGCCTATGCGCAGGTCTTCACCATGCATGGCGTGGTAATGATGTTCCTCTTCGCCATCCCCTTCTTCGAGGGGCTGGCCATGTATCTGCTGCCGAAGATGCTGGGCAGCCGCGACCTCGCCTTTCCCCGCATGTCCGCCTATGGCTACTGGTGCTACCTGTTCGGCGGAATTTTCCTCGTGGGCGCGCTTGTCGCCGGCGTCGCGCCCGACGGCGGCTGGTTCATGTACACACCGCTCTCCTCATCGACCTATACACCGGGCGTCAACGCCGACGTCTGGCTGCTCGGCATCACCTTCGTCGAGATCTCCGCGCTTTCCGCGGCGGTCGAGATCCTCGTCTCCATCCTCAAGCTGCGCGCGCCCGGCATGTCGCTGACACGCATGCCGATCTTCGCCTGGTACATGCTGATCGTCGCGGGCATGATGCTGATCGGCTTTCCGCCGCTGATCCTCGGCTCCATCCTCCTGGAGGCCGAGCGAGCCTTCGGCATGCCCTTCTTCGATCCGGCCCGTGGCGGCGACCCGCTGCTCTGGCAGCATCTCTTCTGGCTGTTCGGCCATCCGGAGGTCTACATCATCTTCCTGCCGGCCGCCGGCGCGCTGTCAACGATCATTCCGACGCTCGCCCGCCGCCCGCTCGAAGGCTACGAGGTCGTCGTCGCAGCGGTGATCGCCATCGCCTTCCTCTCCTTCGGCCTGTGGGTCCACCACATGTACACGGTCGGCATTCCGCACGTCGCCCTGTCCTTCTTTTCGGCGGCGAGCGGGCTGGTCGCGGTTCCGACCGGCGTGCAGATCTTCGCCTGGCTCGCGACGCTCGCGCACGGAAAGCCACGCATGTCGGTGCCCATGCTTCATGTCTTCGGCTTTTTCTTCGTCTTCGTGCTGGGCGGGCTGACGGGGGTGATGCTCGCCATGGTGCCCTTCGACTGGCAGGCGCACGATACCCATTTCGTCGTCGCGCACCTGCATTACGTGCTGGTCGGCGGCGTCGTCTTCCCCATGCTCGCCGCAGCCTATTACTGGCTGCCTCACATTTTCGGCCGGCAGTCCGTGCAGCATCTCTCGCACGCCGCCTTCTGGATGATCTTCGTCGGCTTCAATCTGACCTTTTTCGCCATGCACCTCACGGGCCTGCGCGGCATGCCCCGGCGGATTTCCACCTATCCGCCGGAAGCCGGCTGGGAGACGCTCAACTTCGTCTCCTCCATGGGCGGCTTCATCATGACGACGGGTTTTGCCCTCGTGGCGCTCGACCTCCTGCTGCTTGCCGTCTTCGGCAAGCCCTTCCGCCGCAACCCCTGGCGGGCCGGAACGCTGGAATGGGCAATGCCCACCCCGCCGCCCGCCTATGCCTTCGCCTCGCTTCCCGAGATTTCGACGCGCGCAGACCAGCTCGACCCAGACCGGCTCGGGCCGGCGCTTGCGGCCGGAAAAGGCTATCTAGGTTCCACCCGTCACGGATGGATGGAGGTTCTCGGCGTCGACATGGTGACCGGTCTGCCTGAGCAGATCATCATCCTACCGAAGAGATCCTATCTTCCTCTGCTGACGGCGCTCGCGAGCGGCAGCGTTTTTGCTCTTCTTCTCCTGAAGATCTATTGGCTCGCTCCGCTGGCTCTCCTCGTCGTCACCGCGCTGTTCATGCTATGGACCCGCGATTGCGGCCTGACATCCGATCTTGCCGACCTGCCTGTCGGGCATGGACCGAACCTGCCACATCATTACCAGGCCGAAAGACCGCCATCCTACTGGGCGATGGTCTTCACCCTCGCCGCTGACGCTACGCTCTATGCATCGCTCCTCTTCGGGTCACTCTTCCTCTGGCTGTCCACTCCCAATTGGCCGCCCGGCCTCGCCATCCCCGTCGACAACATAACGTGCCTGGCGGTCACCGCTGCATTGATCGTCGCGGCGGCGTTCGGCCGCAATTCCCTTTCCGCGAACGACAGCGCAGCGAGAAGCCTGTGCTGCGTTGCGCTCGCCTATGGCGCCGCGCTGAGTATCCTCGTGATCTTTCTCATCGATATCCACGGCGAGGCGTCACAACACGCCGCCTTTGCCAGCATCTTTGCCGTCAAGAGTTATGCTGCTCTTCACATCGCCGTCGGGCTTATCTTCTCATTATTCGGCTTCTGGCGTGTCAAAAGCGGATACGTCTCCACCCGAAGGGATCTCGACCTGCGTCTCGCCCAGCTCTGGCACAGATTCACCCTGGTCACGGGCATTGCCGCCATGGCTTTCCCGTTCATCCTCAAAACCCTTGCCGGTGGAGCTGGCGCATGAGCGGAAAGCCGTTGTTTGGCCTCTTCGCAGTCTGGATCGGCTGGGCCGGGGGCTTCCTCGTCCTTTATGCACTTCAGGCGACCGGATGCCGGGCGGACTGGCACCATCACATGATTGGCCCGATCTCTACGCTTCGCCTGCTGCTGATCGCGACGACCGCAGCAATCGTCCTCGTCCTCGTCCTGCTTTCTTGGAAGACAGGGCGAAACGGATTGACATCGCCCCTCGAAAGGATCGGTGCCTTGGCAAACGGCGCAGCAATCGTTGCTACCGTGTGTTTTGCTGGCGTTCTGGGGCTGAGCATGTGCGCATAACCCGGAATGAAAGAAGATTTAATGTCAGGAACAGAACGACAACGTGATATCTACCGACGATGGGCTCCGATCTACGACCCCATCTATTCCAGAATCCTGCAGCGGGCACACAAACGTCTGGCCCTAGTGGCAGGCCGGCATGGCGGTGACCTCCTTGAAATTGGTGTGGGAACGGGACTCGGCCTGCCCTACTATCCGCCGGCGTGCCGGATTACCGGTATCGACGTCTCCGAGGACATGCTCGAAAGGGCAAAGGCAAGGACTGCGCGCCAGTCTTTACCAAATGTCGAAAGTCTTCAGGTGATGGACGCGCATCGTCTCGAATTCCCGGCAGACGCATTCGATGTCGTCACGCTACCGTTCGTCCTGACGCTCGTCGAAGCTCCCGAGGTCGTTTTGTATGAATGCGCAAGGGTTGTTCGACCGGGTGGACTTATCCTCGTTGCGAGCCGCATAAGCCGCGGCGGCCCGCTTCAAAAAAGAGTCGAGGGCGTATTGCAGCCGCTTGCAAGGCACTTTGGCCTAAGCGCAGCGTTTCACCTCTCCCGTATCGAGCGTTGGTGCGAAAGGGAAAGGCTAGCCCGCCTTGAAGAGGTCGAGAACCTGGATTTGCCCGGCTTTTTCAAGCTTGCCTCCTTGCGTGTCGTAAACAGTCCCCCGGTTTCCACGGAGAGTTTCAACGCACAGCTGCCCTGACCGAGAGGAGCGTTCACATGTCATCGCCGCAGAAGGAAAAGGCGGGTTTTGAGATGAAGGATCCGCCGGTCCGACATAGGAAATCCTGGCACACCGTTCCTTATACTGGCATGGCATTTGGCGCGCTGGTGCTCGGGCCAATCGGCGGCGCCATAGGCCTAATGTTCTTACCGGAATTCACCGTTGATCATAAAGTGTCGGCAATCCTGAAGGTACTGTCGGGCATAGGGATGGGGATACTATTCGGCGGACCGATTGGAAGTACGATCATTTGGCTTTTTCGACGGTAAGGCGTGGCATTTGCTAACAGGATCCCAGCACACGAACGCTGGGCGCGTTGCGCTTGGAACGTTGCACTCGTGATCATGCGCCCCTCGAGGCAAGAGTAGTGCGAGCTGACGCGAGTATCGTGCGCTCAGGCCGGAATCTCGCAGCGACATGGCCGGATCGAGGATCTGGATTTCAGTGATCAGCGAGTTGGAACTGAAGACGCGATAAGGTCGTTTTTCGCTATCGAATTCAGACGAGGCGATCGGGTCATGACTATCCTTTCCGGGAAATGTCTTTGCGGGCAAGTGCAGCTTTCCGTCCGCGGTGAGCCACTGCGCATTGGCATCTGCCATTGTACCGACTGTAGGCAGGAGAGCGGTTCGGCCTTCACTTTCTTTGCAATCTGGCCCATCAAGAGGTTCGAACATCACGGCGAAATCGCCGAGTTCGACGGCCGGTGCTTATGCCCCCGATGCGGGGCGCGTCTGTTCTCCTTTGATGACAGGGAAGCGGAAATCAAGCTCGGCATCCTCTCCGAGGCACCGACCCCACTCACCCCGACGTACGAACTCTGGGTTAAGCGACGAGAGGATTGGCTTAACCCGATCGAGGATGCGGAGCAATATGAGGAGGACCGATGGTGACCGCGAAACGTTGGGCAGGTGGATGCCTTTGCGGCTCCTGTCGATACGAATTCGAGGGCGAGCCGCCCCATTCCGGCTATTGTCATTGCAACATGTGCAAGCGTTCGACCGGCGGCGGGTTTGCCGTTCTCGTCCAGGCACCTCGCGCGTCGCTTACCTGGATCAACGGAGCGCCAGCCGTCTTTCGTTCCTCTCCAATAGCTACACGCGGCTTCTGCCGGGAGTGCGGATCTCCGCTCTTCCTCCAGTATGACGGTGACGACCTCGTTCGATTGACGGCGGGCTCGCTCGATCAACCGGAGCGGATTCGACCCGCAAGCCACTATGGCATTGAAAGCCGGCTCGCTTGGGCTGATATCGGCCCCGGACTTCCTGAAGAAGAGACAAAAGAGCGACTTTAAGCCCCAGAGACCGGGTCGGGATTGCGCGGTCGCGCGTGTCAAATGTCCGCATGGTGGCTTTCATCCAAAGTGTACCGGAGAGAGTATTGTGGATACTGGTTTATTCGTTGGCTACCTGGCCTCATTTTGTTCGGTGAGCAGTTTCATTCCGCAGGCATTGAAGGTCATCAAGACCGGCGATACCGCTGCAATTTCGACTCGAATGTATACTCTGACCGTTCTAGGTCCTGTTGACAAAGTATGGCAGCCATATCTTTGCGGCTGCCAGGGCGAGGAATGCCGAGAAGGATTTTCGTGTCTTGTCGTATCGGGTCGCGACGCGCCGGAACTGCTTGAGACGGTTGAACATCCGCTCGATGCGGTTTCGATCTTTGTAAACCCGAAAGTCGCAGGCAGGCGGGTTCTTTCGGTTGGTTTTTGGCGGAATGACCGGCCGGATACCGTGGATCAGGAGTTCTTCACGCAGGATGTCACCGTCGTAGCCTTTGTCGGCGAGGAACAACCTCGGCTTGCCGACCGGTATCGCCAGCAAGTCAGGAACGGCGTTGTAGTCCGAAGCCTCGCCGCCTGTCAGGACGAAGCCAAGAGGGCGGCCCTGACCCTCTGCTCGGGCGTGGATTTTCGTCGTAAAGCCGCCGCGTGATCGACCAAAAGCCTCCTGATAAGTCCCCCTTTTGCGCCCGCCGCCTGCGAATGGCCGCGAACAGTGGTGCTGTCGATCATGTGCTGCCAGTCATCCGTCAGCCCCAGTTCGACGAGGGTCTCAAGCAGGGCGTCCCAAACGCCTTGTTCGGCCCAACGGCGGAAGCGCACATAGACCGAATTCCACTTTCCGTATCGCTCATGCATGTCGCGCCACGGGCATCCGACCCGAAGGACATGCAGCATACCGTTCAGATATTGCCGATTATCGTGCGACGGTCGGGACTTCCTGCCGCGTTCGGTGGGCAACAACCCCTCGATGATCCGCCATTCCATATCTGTCAGGTCGCCGCGAGCCAAAACTGCCTCCTAAAAAGCAGTCTTGAATCACGCTTCTGCTGATTTGGGAATCCACTTTGTCAACAGGACCTAACGCTTACTACCCGTGATCGATAACTGCCTGCAGCGATGATGCCTTTTCGCGCGTTCGCGGTTGTCCGGGTTCGAAGGGCGCTCCCCGAAAGGGTCGAGCGCCCTTCGTCATTTCGGGAGGACGCGGAGGTTAACCGAAGCGACAATTGACTTCCTGTCGTTATACGCCAGATCAGCGTCGTCCGTCCGACTCAAGCGGGCGGACGGGGAAGGTCCGAGTAGCCCCCGCTGCGTTTGACCTTCTCGACACGTGGGCATGCATGCAGGAAACCAAATGTCTCTCATCAGGAAAAACGGCGCATCGGCGCCGAAGGAACTCGGTCTGTTCTGGCCAATGCAGACGACCGAGGGCGCGACGATCGACGTCTTCATCTTTGCCAGCGCACTTCAAGCGTTCGATGCGGATCCGGTTGGTCCAGTCGGATTGCTGAAACGGCACCGACCGCTCCTCGAACGCCTCGCGAGCGAAAAATACGAGCGAGACGGCGTGACTGGCACCAATCTCCTCCATATCACGGATCATGATCTGCGCGGCGCGCAAGCCGGCGACGGAATCACAGACGAAGAGGCGTAAAGGTCTCGTCGAAGACGACAACGGTATGATCGCCTCTCCCGGCAAATGAAAAAAGCGGCCAGTCGGCCGCTCTTCTCACATTGATATCGGATCTGCTTAGCGCCGATAGCGCAGCCGTTCCTCCTCGATTTCCGCCGGGCCGTAGGGATCGAGGGTATCGTCGAAGTGCGTCCAGCCCTGTTCTGCATAGGCGGCGCGGCGCTCGGTCGGGTCAACCCAGTTCGACTGGCGCAGGATCGCCTCCGCCTCGGCATAGAGGCTCTCGTCGACACGAGCGGTGACGAGCGTACCGCCGCGGCGAACGCCTTCGGCATAGACATGGGCATGCTCTTCCGGAACACCCGACTCGGTCATCGCGCCGATGAGACCGCCGGCTGCGCCACCGGCAACAGCACCCGCGGCCGCACCGGCTGCTGTGGCGGCGAGCCAGCCGGCTGCCACGACAGGGCCGACGCCCGGAATGGCCATGATGCCGAGGCCGGTGAGCAGACCACCGAGACCGCCGACGGCCGCACCGATCCCGGCGCCGGTGCCAGCACCTTCAGCGGCGTTCGTATCCTTCGTGTAGCGGTCATCGGCATTGTTCGAGACGATGCTGATATCGTCCGATGGAACGCCATGCGCTTCAAGAGCGCTGACGGCGGCGCGTGCGTCCGAATAATCGTCATAGAGTCCGGTTACGGTCTTGGTCATGGAAAGCTCCTCGAATTGAGATGTCACTCGGTGACGATGTTGCCCTGGTAGTCGAGCGCGACGGCGACGGACTTGCCGTCCTTCATTGCCGTACCGCGCCAGACGCCCTTGTCATCAAGCTTGAGACCCGTGACGTCGGCATAACCTGCCGCGACAATGCGCTCCTTCGCCTGATCCTCAGTGAAGCTGTTGGCGCCTTCGACAGGCGCGGTGGCATTCGTGTCGTCCGGAGTTGCGATGGCCGGCGTGTCGCCATCGGTGGCGGGAGCGGTCGAAGTCTGCGCGAAAGCAGCAAGGGTTGATGCGCCGACGAAGGCCGCGGCGAGCAGTAGCTTGTTCATGATGTCGTCCTCGTTTCAGGCCGTGAAAGGCATTTCAGAAACGGAAAGGGCGGCGTTTGGTTCCTAAAAATATCCCGTAGCATCAGTATTTTACCGTGCGCCTGTTGTTGGCGACTCAATATCTGACGCCGTTTAGCTTTGCGCGTTCGCGCTGTCACCGGCAGTGATCGAATAGGTGCCGCCGGTTGCCATCCGAGCCTCATCCGAAGCGAGGAAGACCACCATCGGCGCCACGTCTGCGGGTTAAGTCATCAGGACACCGAGCGGCGACTTCTTCGCCAAAGCCGCCAGTGCGGTCCGTTCATCCTCCCTCTCGTTGCCTGTCGGCTGGCCGCCAGCCACATCGATCGCCTGAGCATAGCGGTCCGGTCGGCATCCTCCATGTCTAGGATAGGCTTGAACGCCTGGATGTCGGCATTGGCAAAGAGAATGTCGACGCCACCGAATTCCCGCTCAATATGGACCACCGCCTCTCGCAGCGCGCTAAAATCCCGCTGATCCAGTTTGTAGGCCAACGGCGGCCGAGCGCCTCGATTGCGCGCGCGGTCTCAGCAAGGTCCGCAGCGGTCGCCGGTTCATAGTTCAGTGTCGCGCTGACGGGGTCGGCTATGTCGATAACAGCAATATCCGCAAGCGCGCTTGCCGCCGCGCGACCGATGCCGCGCGCCGCACCGGTCACGACCGCAACCTTTCCCGAAAGATCGAAGGCGACTTTTACATCTGTCATTCTCGGTTCCCTTTCCGCCCCTCCACCACCGAGGTTAGATCAGTGGATGCGTCTGGCGTCACACTTGCTTGCGCTTGAGCGATCCGGCTTCAGGCCATCCGGTAGCAGTTCCAGCAGGCGCTGGTGAACAACATCCGCGCTGAAGGGCTTTTGGATAAAGACCGCGGCTGGCGGAAGCTCGTCGGGCTCGGGCCTCATCCGGCCCGATGCGACGAGGATCGTGACGGACGGCCAGCGCTCCGCGACCTCGCGCGCGGTCTTGTCATCGCTGAGAACGTCAAAATCTCCACGACGCTGAGTTTTCTCTGCCTGGAGGCTCGCACCCAAGATCCGACGATACTGGTAGCCTTGGATGCGATCTGGCGGGCGTGGGGCTGATTTTCGTGGGCTCGTGGCTACGGTTTCTAGTAGAACGGCGTTGTATACGCACCGGGATAGGACGGGCTCCTGAGGAGATTTGAACCAGCGACCGGCACAACTCAGATTACACCACACGTCAAATCCTCTTGTCAGCCCTCATCCACTTCAATCGCTTCCTCACCGCTGATTTTCAACTGGGGAAACGCGGCTTTCACCCAGGTCGCAAAGGCCTCTGCGGCAATCGGCGGTGTGGAATTCTGGGGTGCCAGCAAGTGGAAAGCATGACGAATGACCAACGGAGCGCTCACCGGTTGGATCAAGGTCCCGTTCGACAGGAAACGCTCGATGAGAGGCGGTCCGATCAAGGCGAAGCCCTGGCCTTCAAGCGCCGCCTGGACGAGGTTGGTATAGGAATTGACGGTGATCCCCGCCTTTACTTTCCCCATGTCGATGCCCTGGACACGAAACCACGTCGACCATCGCGTGTGCTCGTCATAAGGCCCCTCCAGGTTGATGAGGGGGTGGTCCAGCAGGTCGCGAGGCGAGAGCACGGTCCCTTCCGGCAGGAACGAACTCGCACAGGTCGGGCCGATCGCCTGTCGTGCCAGGAAGGTCGCCTCCGCCCCTTCGAAGGGCGGCACACCGTAGCGGATCACGACGTCGATATTATCCTCGAACCCCAGATTTCCATCAGAAACAATGAAGCGAAGCTCGATATCCGGATGGAGGGTCCGGAATTCGCCCAGGCGCGGGGAAAGCCAGTAGGTCATGAACCCAGGTGTCGTTCCAACGTTGACGATGTTGCTCTCCGACCTGCGGCTGATCTCGGCCGTTGCGCGCAAGGCCCGCTCGAGGGCATCTGCAATCGCGAGATGATAACGCTCACCGACGCGCGTCAACTTCACTGCTCGTTGCAGACGGTGAAACAACAATACTCCCAGGAACTTCTCGAGCGCCTGCATCTGCTGGCTGACGGCAACACGGGACACGTTGAGTTCCGTGGCGGCCTTGGTAAAGCTGAGGTGACGCCCCGCAGCTTCGAACGATATAAGAAGGTTGGGTGGCGGGAGCTTGAACCGGAGTTTTTGCATAAAGTCAAATTTACGCATCACGTAGGTTTTTTGCAACTTGTTATCTCCCGGACGCCTCGTAATCTCGTGTCCGGTCGGCACAAAATGGACCGGACCGGTATCGCGCGAATGAGGCCTTGCGCCTCTCGCGATCGATCAACGGCAACGCCCGAGGGGAACGAAAACATGAAGTCTTTTCTTGCAGCGGTGGGAATTGTCAGCGCGGGTTTTCTCGCCAGCGCACCGTCGGCCAGCGCCGCCTGCGGCACGGTCACCATCACCGAAATGAACTGGGCCTCGTCCGCGGTCATCACCGCCGTGTCGAGCTTCCTGATGGAACAGGGCTACGGCTGCACCGTCAAGAAGGTGCCGACTTCGACGGTTCCGGCCCTGACCTCGCTTGCCGAGACGGGCCAGCCGGACATCCTGACGGAAGTCTGGCCGGGCGTCGCGGACGTCTATTACAAGCTCGAGAAGGAAGGCAAGATCATCAAGGTCGCCGACGTGCTGTCCGATGGCGGCGTGGACGCCTGGTGGATTCCCGACTACCTCGCCGAGGCGCATCCTGAACTCAAGACCATCGACGGCGTCCTCAAGAACCCGCAGCTTGTCGGCAAGTTCAACAACTGCCCTGTCGGCTGGGGCTGCCGCACGTCCAGCGACAACCTGATCAAGGCGTTCGAACTGGAGAAGAACGGAATCGAGATCTTCAACCACGGCTCGGGTGAAACGCTCGCCGCGTCGATCGCCGCCGCCTACACCGCAAAGGAACCCTGGTTCGGATACTATTGGGCGCCGACCGGCGTGCTCGGCAAATACCACATGGTGCCGATCGACATGGGGCCGGTCGATGTCGAGAAGGCCAAGTGCAACGCCACGGTCGATTGTGCGACGCCGAGCAAGACAGGCTGGCCGAAGGCCACGGTCCTGACCACCATGGCGAAACCGTTCTATGACAAGAATCCGGAACTGGTGGCTCTCATGAGCAAGGTGAGCTTTACCAACGCGATCATGAACGAGCTTCTTGCCTGGCAGGAAGACAACAAGGCGACCGCTGACGAAACCGCCGTCTACTTCCTGACCAACCACAAGGATGTGTGGCAGGCGTGGCTCTCCGATGAAGCCAAGGACAAGATCGCCGCGATCATCAAGTGACGGTTGAGGCCTGCGGCTGCGATAGCCGGCCGCAGGCGCTTCAGCTTGATGACAGTCTGGAGCACCCGCGTCGGTGCTCCATTGGATTCCAGCGACGGAGGCCTTGATGGCATTCTACGACGGTTTATTCGATGGCCTCGGATTGCGCGACTGGTGCGATGCGTCCGCCACCAAAGGTCCCATGAGCATGGCGGAATTGCTCAAGAAGAGCAACGAGGCAGGCACCGGCACTTCAGTCGGGTTCGATATCCCGTTTCCCTCCCTCGACGCGCTGCATGATGCCTGTCAGGCCATCCCGCGCACGCGCGACCTGACTTCGGGGATCGCGGAAGGTTTTCTCGGTATCCGTGTCGGTCTGAAGACCGTTCTCGATCCCCTCACCCAGCCGCTGTCCTGGATCCTGGACTTCTCGCTTTGGGTCGTCGAGGTCGTACCGTGGTGGATACTGGTGACCGCCCTGCTGCTGCTCGTATACGCCGTGTCGCGCTCATGGAGGATACTGGCCTTCGTCGCCGGCGCCCTCCTGCTGTTCGGCTTCATCGACCATCTGCACCACGCGCTCCAGACGACGGTCATCGTCTTTTCCTGCACCCTCATCTGCATCGTCATCGGCATCCCGATCGGCATCGTCATGTCGAAGAGCAAGCGCATGGAGAGCATCTCCATTCCCGTGCTGGACATGCTCCAGACGCTGCCGTCCTTCGTCTATCTCATCCCGCTGATCTTCCTGTTCTCCGTTACCGAATCCAAGCTCTACGGCATTGCCATCATCCTCTATGCAGTCGTTCCGGTGATCCGTCTGACCAATCTCGGCATCCGCATGGTAGACGGTAGCGTGGGGGAAGCCGCCGACGCCTTCGGCATGGACCGGTGGCAGAAGCTCTTCAAGGTCGAGATGCCGCTCGCGCTGCCGAGCATCATGGCCGGCGTGAACCAGACAATCATGATGTCGCTATCCATGGTCGTCATCGCCTCGCTCGTCTCCGCGCCCGGCCTCGGCGTCCTCGTGCTCAGGGGGATCAACAATCTCGAACTGGGCGTGGGGCTGGTCGCGGGCTTCGGTATCGTGCTTCTCGCCATCGCCTTCGATCGCGTGACAAAGGCATCGATGGCCCGCATCAATTCGACCATAGCGCTGCAGGATCGGGGGCACTGATGGACCATCCCAAAATCGCCATCCGCAATCTTTACAAGCTTTTCGGCTCCAATCCCGAGGCAATGATCCCCTACGTCAAATCCGGCATGGGCAAGGCGGAACTCTTGAAAGAGCACGCCCATGTCATTGGTCTGCAGGACATCAATATCGATATGCGCCGCGGCGACATCACCGTGATCATGGGCCTGTCCGGTTCCGGAAAGAGCACCTTGATCCGCCATCTCAACGGGCTGATCAAGCCGACGACCGGCGACATCCTGCTCGACGGCACCAATGTCGCCCGCTATGCGGGCGCGTCTCTGCGCGAACTGCGCCGCTTCCGCATGTCGATGGTGTTCCAGAACTTCGCGCTCATGCCGCATATGCGTGTCCACGAGAATGTCGAACTTGCGCAGCGGGTCCGCGGTGACGATGAGGGCGATGCAAGGAAGAACGCCCTGGAATGGATCGAGCGCCTTGGCCTGAAGGGCTTCGAGCGGCACTACCCACACCAGCTCTCCGGCGGCATGCAGCAGCGCGTCGGCATCGCCCGGGCGCTTGCCTCCAACTCCGACGTCATGCTGATGGACGAAGCCTTTTCGGCACTCGACCCGCTGATCCGCACCGACATGCAGAACCTGCTTCTCGATCTTCAAAAGGATCTCGAAAAGACCATCGTGTTCATCACGCACGATCTGGACGAGTCGCTCAAGATCGCCGACCACCTGATTATCCTCAAGGATGGTGTCGTCGTGCAGCAGGGCGAACCACAGGACATCGTCCTCAACCCGGCCGACATCTACGTCCGGAAATTCGTGAACGACATCAATCGCGGGCGCGTATTGCGCGCGGAATCGGTGATGGTTCCAGGCATCATCGAGGGGGCCGGCACATCGGGCGCCGTCGATGCCGACGACAATCTCGAGACCGTCATCGCCCGCTCGGATGGCGATGTGGGCAAGGCTTTCGTGGTCACCCGCGACGGCATCCCCGCCGGCGTGATCCGGATGCAGGATGTCTTCAAGGCACTCGTCCCGCGACGGTTCGATCAGGAACAAACGTCCGATAACTCACCGGCGATCATAACGCAGCGGCAGGAGCATGCATCGTGAAATACCTCGACCACTTCTACATCGGCGGCAAATTCGTTCTGCCGGAAGGCCGCGCGAAGCGAAGCGTCATCAGCCCGGTGACGGAGAAGGAGGTCGGCATCATCTCCATGGGAACAGCCGAAGACGTCGACAGCGCGGTCGCTGCCGCCCGCGCAGCCTTTCCGGAGTTCAGCCAGTCGAGCCGCGAAGACCGTCTCGCCATGCTCCGCCGCGTGCTGACGCTGTTCGACGAGCATGCCGAGGAATTCGCGCGGCTGACGACGCTCGAAATGGGTGCGCCGATCAGTTTTGCGCGGGATGCCCAGATCGCCGGGTCGAGGACGCATATCGCCGACACGATCCGCATTCTCAAGGGTTACGAATTCGAGCGCCGGTCCGGCGCGACGGTTCTGTCGATGGAGCCGGTCGGGGTCTGCGCGCTCATTACGCCATGGAATTTTCCGGTCCTACAGATCGTCACCAAGGTCATGCCGGCTCTGGCGACGGGATGCACGATCGTCCTGAAGCCAAGCGAATACGCACCGATCAGCCCGATGCTTTTCGCCGAGGTCCTGCATGAGGCAGGCGTTCCCGCCGGTGTCTTCAATCTCGTCAACGGCGACGGCCCGACGGTCGGCGAAGCCATGTCCGCCCATCCCGATGTCGACATGGTCTCCTTCACCGGTTCGACCCGGGCGGGCGTACAGATCGCGAAGAATGCCGCCGACACTGTCAAGCGCGTCCATCAGGAACTGGGCGGCAACTCCGCCAATATCCTCGCGCCGGATGTGGATCTCGAAACCGCCGTGACGAAGGGCGTCCTCGGTGCCTACCGCAACGCCGGCCAGTCCTGCACCGCGCCCACGCGCATGCTGGTTCACCGCGAACTGCATGAGCAGGCAAAGGCGATCGCCCGGCGCGCGGCACAATCCGTTGTCGTCGGCGACGTCGATGACGAGGCGACCACGCTGGGACCGGTTATGAACGCGCGGCAATACGAGCGGGTGAATTCCATCATCGAGCAGGCCATTGGCGATGGCGCCACGCTTGTGACGGGCGGCCCCGGCAGGCCGGACGCGCTCGAGAGCGGCTACTTCGTCAAGCCGACCGTCTTTGCCGATGTGACGCCGGACATGGCGATCGCACGCGAGGAGGTCTTCGGTCCTGTCGTCAGCCTCATTCCCTACGACACGCTGGAAGAGGCGATCGCGATCACCAACGACACGCCCTATGGCCTCGCTGCCTATCTGCAATGCAGGGATCTGGACGTGGCGAAAAAGATCGCGGCGAAACTTCGCGTCGGCCAGGTGATGATCAACCATCCCGCCTGGGACGCCTCCGCACCGTTTGGCGGCTACAAGCAGTCCGGCAATGGCCGGGAATGCGGCGCATTCGGTTTCGAGGCGTTCGTCGAGGTCAAGGCGGTCGGCGGTCTCCACGAGCACTGACGGCCGCATGAGAAAGCCGGCGCGGTGATCCACCGCGCCGGCTTTTCGTCATGATGGGGAACCGGCAATCAGGCCGCGCGGACCTGCTTCCGCTCGTTCAGAACGAGATCAGCACCCTTTTCCCCGATCGCCATGCTGATGGCGTTGAGATTGCAGCTCGGCACCTGCGGGATGATCGAGGAGTCGATGACGCGCAGTCCCTCGATGCCGATCACCTTCAGGTCCGGCGAGACGACGGCATCCGGGTCGATACCCATCTTGCAGGTTCCGCAAGGATGGTAGCTGCCGCTGGCATTCTCGCGCATATAGGCGATCCACTCGTCATCGGTCTGCACATCCTTGCCCGGCTTGCACTCGCCGGTCACATAGGGCGCGAAGGCGCGCGTATTGAGCGCGGCACGCGCGATGCGGCCCCCCGCCATCAGGGTCTGGACGTCATAGGGGTCGCTCAGCAGGTTGAGCTGTATCCTCGGATCATCCTTCGGGTCCGAAGAGCGCAGTTCCATGAAGCCACGGCTTCTGGAATTGTTCACGTTGGGCTGGAGGTTGATCGCCGCCTCCTTCTGCATCTCGATGCCCTCGTCGGTGTAGTTCGCCGAAAACGCGCCGAAATGGTACTGGATGTCGGGATATTCGAGATGCGGCTGCGTTCGCACGAGGCCGACGCCCGTATAGGTGTAGGTCGCATAGCCCGAGCGGTCGAAAAGGAACTGCAGGCCGTATTTCAGCTTTCCGAGAAGGTTGAACTCCTGGTTGGCCGTCTTGATGTTCACATAGGCTTTCACCTGGGTACTGGCGTGCTCCTGTAGGTTCCGGCCGACACCGGGGCTGTGGTGCAGCACCTCGATACCGTGCCGGCGGAGTTGCTCCTGCGGCCCGATCCCCGACAACATCAGGAGCTTCGGCGAATTGATCGCGCTGGCCGAGAGCAGGACCTCGCCCTCGCAGGTTTCGATCTGGACACGTCCGCCCACTTCGAACTCGACGCCCGACACGCGCCGGCCGTCGAAAACGAGGTGGCGCACCGTCGCATGGGTGACGATCTTCAGGTTCGGCCGGCCCTTGATCGGGTCGAGATAGCCCCGCGCCGCGCTGTATCGCAGCCCGTTGTGCTGGGTCACGTGGATGATGGCCGCGCCATCCGTCGGTTCTGCGTTGTAGGCGGGATTGATCGGATAGCCCAGTTCCTTCATCGCCTCCAGATAGACATAGGCAAGCTTCGGCGGTTTGCGGACCTGACTGACGACGACCACGCCGCTCTTGCCGTATATGTCGGTCACGCCGTCCCGGTTGCCTTCCACCTTCTTGAAGTAGGGCAGGATCTCGTCGTAGGACCAGCCGCGATTGCCGAGCTGCGCCCAATGGTCGTAGTCACCGCGGTTGCCGCGGACATAGAACATGGCGTTGATCGAGCTCGATCCACCCAATCCCTTGCCGCGCGGCACCATGTCCTGCCGGTTGTTGCGGGTCGGATCGGGCTCCGACATGAACTTCCAGTTCGTGCGCCGGTCGGCCATCGCCTTGAAGGCCAGGGCCGGCATCCAGATGTTAAGCCTTTTGTCGCTGCCGCCGGCCTCAAGCAGGAGGACCTTGATGGAGGGGTCGGCGCTCAGGCGGTTTGCCAGCACGCATCCGGCCGATCCTGCGCCGATGACGATGTAGTCCCAACTCATTGTGCTTCCCGCTTCATTCCGCAATCGTGTTCTGGTCGATCAGCTTTGACAAGGTCCTGATCGTCGCCCGCAGATCGGCTTCGGGAATGCCGGCGATCTGCGCCTGCTGAAACGCGATCCAGCGCTTCTGGATCGCCACCCGGAGATGCCGGCCGGCTTCCGTCAGCGAGTATCCGCCGCCCGATGCGAACAGCAGCCCCCGCTCCAGCAATTCGGAAATCGCGTCCTCCGTATCGCGCTGGCCGAGATGGGTCGCAACCGCCAGCTGGTCGATCTTCAGGCCGGGCCGATCATACATACAGGCGATGATGCGGGCGATCGACAGATGCAGGCCTTCGGCGCTGCGGTGCTCTTCGAACTTGGTCGACAACAGGTGATGCGCCTCGAATATCTGCGAGACGATCGTACCCTCGGCCGTGGTGTCGGGCTTGGTGCCGCTCGCCTCGGGTGTCGGGGAGGCAGCCGGATGGGAATCGGCTATACTGTACTGTCCCTGCGAAAAAAGCAGCGGCTCGCCCTCGAAGCGGCTCGCCCGTTTCACCAGGCCGATGATGATCGTGTGATCGCCGCCATCGACCAGCGAATAGGTCTCGCACTCGAAATGCGCGAGGCAGCCGTCGAGCAAGGGCGATCCGAAATCGCCCGACGCCCAGACGGCGTCGGCGAACTTGTCTTCCAGCTTGCTGGAGAAGTGACGGGAAACATCCATCTGCTTGGAGGACAGGATGTTTACCGCGAAACAGCCGCTCGACGAAAAGAGTTCCCGGCTGCGCGATGTGTGGGCGATGGACCACAGCACGAGCGGCGGTTCGAGCGAGACGGAAGCAAACGAATTGACGGTTACCGCGGCACGGCGCCCGTTCGCCTCTGTCGTGATGATCGCGATGCCGGTCCCGTATTGGCCGAGGCAGCGACGGAACATGCGTCCGTCAACGGCGGGGTCGCCTTCCTCGAGGGGAAGGCGCGGAATGAAGCTGGACGTGGAATTTTCCATAACCGCATTACTCTGCATGTCGGTGTCCTGTCGTGTCAGCTGGCGAGCAACGCACCGGCGGACTTGCCCGCACGGTCGTGGCGGCTTGCGGGAACGGGGAGACCGAGGTTTTCCCGGAACGTCGTGCCTTCATAGTCCTCGCGGAACCGTCCGCGCCTGCGAAGCTCCGGCACGACCAGCTCGACGAAATCGTCGATGCCATGCGGCAGCATGACCGGCGTGATGTTGTATCCGTCTGCCGCGCCGGCCTCCATCCAGGCCTCCATTTCGTCGGCGATGTCTTTGGCCGTGCCGACGACGGTCTTGTGCTCCTGCGCCATGCCGAGCTTCTTGTAGAGCTGGCGGATGGTCAGGTTCTGCTTCTGGGCGAGCTCGTAGTACATCATCGCGCTGCTCTTCAGGCCGACCTTGTCGAGGTCCGGCTTCGGAACCGGGGCGTCGAGCGAAAGATGCGACAGGTCGCCGAAGGAGCGATAAAGCAGGGACAGGCCGACCAGCGGATCGATGAGCGATTCCAGCTGCTCGAACTTTTCCTGCGCTTCTTCGCGCGTGCGACCGACGATCGGCGTCAGGCCCATCATCATCAGGAGATCGGACCGCTTGCGGCCGACGCCTTCGAGCCGGTCCTTGACGGAGGCATAGTAGTCCTGCGCGGATTTCAGATCGTTCTTCGCCATGAAGACCATGTCGCAGTAGTCGGCGGCGATCTGCTGTCCCTGCTCCGAAACGCCCGCCTGCACGAGGATCGGCCGCCCCTGCGGCGAGCGCCGCACGTTGAGCGGGCCTCGAACCGAGAAATGCTTTCCGACATGGTTCAGGACATGCATCTTCTGCTCGTCGTAGAAAATACCGCCTTCCTTGTCGAGAATGAACGCATCTTCATCCCAGCTGTCCCAGAGCCCCGTAACGACATCGACGAATTCGTGAGCGCGCTCGTAGCGGGTTTCATAGGCGAGTTGGTTCGCCATCGAGAAGTTCCACGCCTCCTGATCGGACCATGACGTGACGACGTTCCAGGCCGCCCGGCCGCCGCTGATCTGATCCAGCGACCCGTATTTGCGCGCGATGTGGAAGGGTTCGTTGTAGGTGGTCGAGGCGGTCGCAACGAGCCCGATATTGCTGGTATGCGTCGCGAGCGCCGAGAGCAGCGTCAGCGGTTCCAGTTCGACATTGTGGCGCGACCGGCACATGGAGCCCTTCGGCTTGTCGTCGAGCCGCACGCCGATCCCGTCGGCGAGGAAAACCATGTCGAACTTCGCCTTCTCGGCGGTCTGCGTCACGTCGAGGAAGGACTTGAAGAGAGAACTCCCATCGCTGGGCACATCCGGATGCCGCCAGCTTCCCGCATGGTAGCCCATGTAGCGAATGGACAAGCCCAGCTTCATCTTCCTCTTGGTCATGGCGTTTCCTCGTGTTGCCGTGTGGAGCGTCGTTCCGCCCACATTCCCCAGCGCGGATGGCTGCGTTGGCAGGTAACATCTGACGTCACCTTTGCCCTGTAAACGAGGAAAAAACTGCCGTTGTCGTTAAGCCACACTTACGCAAAGATGCGATGTGCGACAGCCAGTTTGTTGAAATCTTATGAGACAGCCGCGCTCAAGTTTCGCCTGACCAGTGCCGCCGGGTACCAGGTGTCTCTCGCAAGACAGAGGAGAAGATCAGACCCTACATAAGCTCTTGAAGGGTTGGAACGGATATGAACCGTCGGCGTCTGGGTAAGACGCTGAATTGACGTACAAGTCGGCGGCATAAAGCCCTATTGTGGATCTTCTGTTCGAACCAACAGAAGATTTCATCCTTCAACTCGATAAATGGCCGACGCCAAAAGGTTCAAGCTGTAGCCGCATAGGTCTGGGCCATAGCGGTCAGTATGGCGGTGACGCTGTCGCGTGTTGTGTCTCGCACATCCCTTGCCCAGACGACATGCAAGGGAAGTTTCAAGCGCGGTCCTGGCCTGCCCCCACGGGGTGATCCGTTTGGAATGTTAGTGCATGCTCGGCCTGCTGGCCACGGCCGGCGTTGACACGGGTCCATTTTGGGGAGGCCAGACCGCTGCTTCGGGTGCCGGTGGCTTATAGCCCAGCGATGAGTGGGGCCTCACGGTGTTATAATGCTGTCTCCAGTTTTCGATGATGATCTTCGCCTCCTTGAGCGTGTAGAAGATTTCGCCGTTGAGCAGTTCGTCACGGAGCTTCGAATTAAAGCTCTCGCAATATCCGTTTTCCCAAGGGCTGCCCGGCATGATGTAGGCGGTCTTGGCTCCCACCGCCGCGATCCACTCCCGTAGCGCCTTGGCGATGAACTCCGGGCGTTGTCAGAACGAATATGGGTGGGGATGCCGCGCAGGATGAAGAGGTCGGACAGCACGTCGATGACATCGACGGCCTTCAGCTTTCTCTCGACCCTGATGGCGATGCATTCCCGCGTGAACTCATCGATCACGTTGAGCATGCGGATTTTCCTGCCATTGTGCGTCCGATCCTCGACGAAATCGTAGGACCAGACATGGTTGGGGTATTCCGGCCGAAGCCGGATGCACGAACTGTCGTTCAACCACAGCCGACCGCGCTTAGGTTGCTTGTGCGGCACTCAGCCCCTCCCGTCGCCAGATGCGCTCGACCCGTTTGACATTTACGATCCAGCCAGCCTGACGCAGCATCGCAGTGATGCGGCGATAGCCATAGCGGCCGTACTGGAGGGCAAGCGTCGTGATGTCTGCGGTCAACGCCGCTTCGTCATCCGGGGTCTTCGCGATCTTGCGCTGTGTGGAACGATGCTGACCGAGAACCCGGCATGCCCGTCTCTCGGACACTTTCAGTTCATCGATGACATGATCCACGCAAGCGCGACGACGGGCGGGGCTCAGAAGTTTCCCTTGGCGGCCTCCGCTAAAATCATCTTGTCCAAGGTGAGGTCGGAAACGGCGCGCCGGAGCCGGGCATTCTCCGCTTCCAGCTCCTTCAGGCGCTTCACCTGGTCGCCCTTCAAGCCGCCGTATTCGGAACGCCACCGGTAGTATGTAACTTCCGTCACGCCTATCGACCGGATCGCTTCCGCCATCGATTTTCCCTGCGCATTCAGCACGTCAACCTGACGAAGCTTCGTGACGATCTCTTCTGCCTTGTGTCTTTTCGCTGCCATTTCAATGTCCTTCTGAGGCTCATAAGCCATACTTCATGAAGGATCACTTTTCAGGGGGCAGACCACCGGGCTTCTTCAGTTCGATGGAGAGCTCGGCCCAGTTTGGCTCCTGGCGTCGGCGTTCACCCTGCTTGACGCCGGCGCGCGTGAAAAGTCGATGCTCCAGGGCATCGTCCGTCAAGTCGCCCGAAAGGGGCCAGCTCAACCCCGCCGTCGCGGCCCGCTTGAGGTTGTCCTGCACCGTGCTGCGGGCAATCCCGAGGATCGTTGCGATCTCGCGACTGCTGGTCCCGCTTCCGGCAAGCCGGAGCATCTGTCGTATGTGTCTCATGGTCAGCCTTCTTTTTGCCGGCATCAAAATCTCCTCGTTTACCGGGAGGCTTGATGCCAAAGTTGCTGACCCAGGGGGGATAATCAGAGCCGGAAGACGGCCGGTTTTTGATTGGAATCGTGGCCGGCTTCAAATCGGAACGGTGGCCGGATATTGATCGGAATGGCGGCCGGCTTCAGGTCGGAATCCGCAAATCGGAACTATCGCTCCTAGAACGATAGTTCCGATTCAGGTTCCGCTAATGCCATGGATCTCAAGGAGGTCATGGCGATCAACCTGCGTCGGATGCGCCATGATAAAAACATTACGCAGGAGGAATTGGCGGATCGCTCTGGTTTAAGCGCCCGATATATCGGGGCTATTGAGCGCGGTGATAAGTCGGCTACCGTCACCGTCCTAGGAAAAATCTCCGAGGCCTTGGGTGTCAACCCTGCAGAACTCCTCGCGAGCGTTACGAAATAGGGTCTAACCGGCGGAATTCGACATCTCGACCCGACACCTGATCCGAGTTTCGATGTTCTATCCAGAAGGCGAACAAATCAGTTTTGTCATCAAGCATTTCGATGTGGCTGATTTCACGCGTCGCTTCTTGGGCAAACGGCGTAGCCAGGCCTTCAATTCGCGCTGCGTAACCAATCACGATATAGCCAGAGACTTTCCGATCATGCGGTTCGACGACTACAGTCTGGCCTGCCAGCTTTAAAATTGCTGACGGATTCACGCCTATTCTGGCAATGTCGGGGCAAAGGACCTGACCTGAGCCGCATCTCGCGATAGAAATACTCCATGGTCAGCACTCTGCGACCGCTTGCCCAGTTCTGAAACGCATCATGGGAAGCGATGAAACGCCGGTCGGTACGGACATCGAGGTGGACGCCGAACAACGAAGCCCACGTCTCGATTTCTGATTTGACGCGCCACTCGCCCGCTTCGGTAACGCAGATCGTTGACGGTGACAGATCCTCAAGAGCGCGCTTCACCTCGCCGCTAAAGGAGCCGCCGTTGTTTTCATCGTCGATCCGCGTATAGCGGACTCGATAGCCTTCGCCGCGCAGTTCTTCTGCGAAATGGCGCATGGCCGAGAATAGGAAGGCGATTTTCTTCTTGTGATGTCCGACATAGGTCGCTTCGGCCATCACCTCGCACATCAGGATGGTGTCGTGCTCTTTGTCGGCGCCGTCCAGAGACGATATTCCTAACGTCAGTTGGTCACCGAGAATGAGAATAAGGTTTGACATTTCGAGTTCCCCGGACGCTGCTGCCCAAAACCATTATCGCAGGTTCAGACTTTCGGCGACCGTCATCGCTTCGGCTGCGAGTTTTTCGTAATGGCGCTGGCGGCCGCTGTTCTCGCGCCAGTAAAAACCCACGTCCCGGCGCTCGTTCCAGTTCGAGATCGGCAAGAGCTTGACGTCGTCGTCGACGCGAAACTCGGCGCGCGCATAGAGCTCTGGAAACAGCGAGCACCCCATGCCGATGGAAACCATCTGCCGTATGGAATCAAGGCTGGTGCCTTCATAGTCATCGATGAGGGCAGCATCGGCGGCGGTGACCAGGTGGCGAACGTTTTCGAGAAGCCGATGGCCACTTCCAAGCGCCAAAAGTCTTTCGCCCCTTAGATCGCCGATTGCGACCGCTTGGCGGCCTGCTAGACGATGGTCAGCCGACACGCCGAGATAGAGCTTTTCGTTGCCGATGCTGCGAAACGTCAGCCCTGCTTTTTCAGGCGCGGGGCCGAGACCGCAATCGAGCATGCCGTCCAGCACGGCAGCTTCGATCGTGGTCGGACGGTCTTCTCGGATGTAGATTTTGAGCGAAGGAAAAGATCGATGGATGCCGGGCAGAAACCGCGGCAAAAAGTAGGGGCCGAAAGTCGGCGCGGTTGCCATCCGAATTAACCCACCGAGAGACTGGGCGTCGTTCATAGTTGCGCCTACCGCATCGTCCACTGCTGCCAGCGCCAGACGGGCGCCACGCGCCAAATCAACGCCCACAGGCGTCGTGACGACAGATGTTTGCGTGCGCTCGAACAGCGTCACACCAAGAGATTTTTCCACCAAACCCACCTGCACTGAAAGCGTTGGCTGGGAAACGTGACACCGCTTGGCGGCTTTTCCAAAATGCCGCAGGTCGTCCAGGGCGACGATGTATTCCAATTGTCGGAGCGTGGGGCGGTACGGCATACGTGATAGTTATCAGCTATCGTGCCGATTTCAACAATGAATTGGAACTATCGGCGGCGCGCGACAATATTGATTGTGTATCAGCAATGGAGCAGGCACATGGACCAGTTTCTGAAAGCCCTTCGAAACCGCAAGGCCGATGTTCAATCAAAAATCGAGGACGAGCAAAAGCGCCCAGCGCCAGACGGGTTGCGTCTGAATGCGCTCAAGAAGTTGAAGCTTCGCTTTCGCGAGCAGATCGAATTCATCGAACGTCACAATCGTCAAACCGCGCCTGTTCTTATCCCGGTGGTCAGGCGCCGTTCGGTCAGAATATTATCTTGAGATGAACGACAAGATGAACCACGAACGGCCTGATCCCCAGGTGCAAAAGGAGAAGGGCGTCTTCCGCACCCTCGTCACGCGATATCGAGCGATCAAGCGGGCACTCTCAGAAGCGCTTGGACGCGGCGATGGCGAATATTCCAGGTTGACAGCCCTTTCCCAGGAGATCGCCCGCCTTCGAAACAAGATCAAGACGGAGCTCGCATTGCGGCGAGACAGTCGCATGTCGCGCCGCAAAAAACCGACGTCAGCGCAGCCACTGCGGAATAGCCGCGAAGAGCGGCCGGTATAACTTGAACTCCCCCAGTCCGGGCCCCTCTGACGAAAGAAGCCGGTCTTTCGTGATGTCGGACGTTTTTCCCGGACAGCCGGCAGGAGTATGCCCGCATGGAATTTGCATTTCTGTTTGTAGACTGGCTGGGTAAGCCAGTCTGGATGTGGCTCGGGTTTCTGGGTATCGTCCTCGCGCTTCTCGTTTTCGACCTGGGCGTTCTTCATCGCGACAATCATGAGATTGAAGTTCGCGAAAGCCTACTTTTATCCACACTCTATATTTCGCTCGGCCTGGCCTTTGGCGGTTTTGTCTGGTGGCAGCTTGGCGCTGAGCCCGGCATGAACTATCTGACCGGATTTGTCGTCGAAAAGACCCTGGCGCTCGATAACGTATTTGTCATTGCGCTCATCTTCTCGTTCTTCGCTGTTCCGCGGATCTATCAGCACCGTGTGCTCTTCTGGGGCATCCTCGGCGTCATTGTCCTTCGCGCCATCATGATCGGCTTGGGTGCGACCCTCGTCTCGCAGTTCTCTTGGGTGCTCTACCTTTTCGCGGCGTTCCTGATCCTCACCGGCATCAAGATGCTGTGGATAGGCGACAATGAGCCGGAGCTTGGCAGCAACCCGGTTGTCAATTTTCTCCGCCGCCGTCTCAACGTGACGGACGAGCACCACGGCCAGGCATTTTTTGTTAGACAGCAAAATCCTGCGACGGGCCGGCTGACCTGGTTCGTCACGCCGCTCTTCCTGGCTCTCGTCATGGTCGAACTTGCCGATATCGTCTTCGCCGTCGACTCGGTTCCTGCAATCTTCACGATCACGACAGACCCCTATATCGTCTACACCTCGAACATCTTCGCGATCCTTGGTCTTCGTGCCCTGTATTTTGCACTCGCGGCGATGATCCATCGCTTCAAGTACCTCAAGCCTGCGCTCGCGATCGTCCTGGTGTTCATCGGGTCCAAGATTTTTATCGCCGACCTGGCTGGCCTTGAGAAATTCCCGGCGGCCCTGTCGCTGGGCATCACCTTCGCCATCATCGCCTCTGGCGTTGTTTGGAGCCTCGTCAAAACACGCGACCAGCGCCAGGTCGTTAACCAATCCAGCACCCACTAACGAAAAAGGATACCATCAATGTTCTCCGAAATTGTTGGCAGCGTCGTTGCCGCGATCGTGGTTGAGCCTCTTCAAGCTGAAATCAACGAGAAGATTGAGCAAGCTCGGCTGCCCGTCTCTGTCATCCAGCAGTCAAAGGCATGCATTGCTATGCAAGGGCCGAAGCTTCTCGAGCGCGCAACAAATGACTGGGGTTGGGCCGCTGCCACGGTTGTCAGCGTTTCCATCGGCTTTACTGCACCCTTGGATATGCTTGACGCGAACGACCCTCAATGCGCATCCTTGATCCAAACACTGGAGGGTGCGGACGGCGACGCCTGATCTTGATGACTTGAGTTAAAATGCGTTCCAACGTGAACTCCAATAAGGTCGCCGCCTTCGCCCAGTTACGATTCATGGCGAGGGCGGCGCGCTTTGGAGAACGGCATTCCATCGGCGAAACCCTGGACTCAGCAGGGCGTCCAGGGATGGGATTTATCCTCCTGTTCTTGGCATTTCCGTATGCGGCGTCCACGCCCCATGGATTTTTCGGTTGCAGCGATCTGACGGCGATATCGGCCGTCAAATGAGTTCACCAAATAGTACCTGGCGAGCTCATTGTGAGGCCTTGGCGCGGGCGGCGTAAGCCCAAGGCATCAGAGCATCGATGTCTTTGGCGAGGTGGCCGTTCGCGAGGCGGGTGAAGAGGTCGCACAGGTAGGCGTAGGGCTCAACGCCATTCATTTTACAAGTTTATGCCGACCGGCGAACTATGCCGAATGCCTCTTCTGATAGGAACGGTCCATGGCGCGTTCCCGGCAGGTTCGGCCGGATGCCGGTGGTTGACACTCGGCATAGTTCTCATGCTCAGAGGGCGTTCAGGAATTCCAGAAGCCGGTCGTTTGGTCGAAATCGCTCGGCCTTAGCGCGTTCGTACGGCTTCAGCTTTGCGAGTGCAGATTCCTTCAGTTCAAGATGTGCATGAAGATAGGTCAGGGTTGTTTCCATCGCTTCATGGCCCAGCCACAGGGCAATAACCGAGCAGTCGACGCCAGCCTGTAGCAACTCCATGGCGGCGGAGTGCCGCAAGACATGGGGCGAGACCCGCTTTGAGCGAAGGGAGATGCAGTGCTCACGTGCTTTGGCGACATATTTGTTCAGCAGTGCCTGCACGCCGTCAGCGCTGAGCTTGCCACCGTGCATGTTCGGAAAGAGCGCCGTTGCGCTTCGCTTTCTGGGCTCGTTGAGCCAGTGACGAAGGGCTTGCCGTGCAACCTTTGTGAGCGGCGTACATCGCTCTTTGCGGCCCTTGCCAACGCATCGCACATGCGCGCCCTGGCCGAGCATTACGGAGTCTCGGTCCAGGTCGACAATCTCCGAGACCCGCAATCCGGTTTGCGCGGCCAACAATAGCAGAGTGTAATCGCGGCGTCCCAGCCACGTGCTTCGATCCGTGCAGTCCAGGATCGCTTCAATCTCGGGCCTGGTTAGAAACTGAAGCTGCCGCTTGTCACATCGCTTGCTGGGGATCGCGAGCACACGCTGAATATGGGCGCTATGTGTGGGCTCCTCGAACGCTGCATACCGGAAGAAGGATCGGATGGCTGTGAGGCGGAGATTCCGGGTCCTCACTGAGGCGGATCTCTTCGTCTCAAGGTCCTCCAGGAATGCGCCGATGAAGGGAGCGTCCAAATCCCGCAGCGTCAACTGGGATGGGGATCTCCCAAGGCGCGTCTGTGCGAACGCAAACAGGAGCCTGAAGGTGTCGCGATAGGAGGCGATGGTGTTAGAACTTACACCTCGATGCTTCATAAGCCGATCTGTGAACCACCGCTCGATCAGCACGGCCAAGTCGTTCGTGCGTCTCATGACCGAGCCTCCCAACGCTTATCCAATCGCCGGACCGCATGGTTCATCAGTTCCGGCGCGGCGGACAGGTACCAGTAGGTGTCGCGAACATTGGTATGGCCGAGAAAGGTCGAGAGAACCGGCAGTTCGCGTTCCACATCTTCGCCAGCCCGATGCCAGTTGATCAGGGTCTGGACGGCGAAACGGTGACGAAGATCATGAATCCGTGGGCCATTGCGATTCCCCTCCTGCCGTAATCCGATTTGCCGGGATAATCGCCAGAACACGCGGTGCACGTATTGATGCAGCAATCTGCCGCCCTGTTCGGCGACGAAGAAATAGGGACTGCGCGGCGTACCAAGGTGTGCATCGCGTCGGGCGGCATAGTCTGAAAGGATGGCGATTGTCGTGGCATGTAGCGGCACTAGCCGTGACTTACCAAACTTAGTCTCTCGAATGGTGAGGATGCCCTGGTCGAGATCAACGTCGGTCCGGAGCAGGCCGAGCGCTTCGGAATGGCGCAGCCCGGTCACCGCTATCAATCCGAACAGGCAGTTATATGTCCATCGCCGAAGGGCGCCGGCCGGCGGCAGCGACAGTGCTGCTGCCAGAAGCGCCTGAATCTCGACTTCACTATAGATGTAGGGCTTTGTGCGCCGTGCCGGCGGTACAGCGTCGCTTGGTAGTACTTCCGTCAGAGGATCGAAATGAGCCAGGTGCTGGGCAAAGCAGCGCACGTCAACCAGGCGGACGGACCAACTCGGCTGCCGGCCCATTGAGGTGACCCACTCCATTGCAAGGTCTGTCGTGATGGTCTCGGCGCCGCGGGCTTCCATGAAAGCGACGAACTCCGACAATCGTTTTGCCGGACCGTCATATTTGTATCCCAGCCCTTGGCGCATGCCGACGTAGCGCTCAAGCGCGGTGCGAAGCCGGCTCATTGGGCACCTCCCGGCCAGGGCAGGCTCAGTTCACGCAGCTTCTCGATATCGAGCTTGGCATAGATCCTTGTACTGTCGATGCTTCGATGGCGGAGCAGTTGGCCGATCTCGGCAAAGCTGGCGCCTGACCGCAAAAGGTCGGTCGCGAGGCTGTGGCGGAAAAGATGGGCACCGTGATGCGCATAGCCGTCAATGCCTGCCCGTTCGAGTGCCTGCTTCGCGATCATCGTGATGGCGCAGCCGGACGCAAAACCCACGTGCGGCGCAAGAGTTCGCAAGAAAACTCGCCGACATGCCGAAGCGGGCCGCCCATGCCGGATATAAGCGACGATAGCTGTTCCGACGTCATGACGTAGCGGCATAGTCGCTTGCCGTCGCCCCTTTCCATGTACGAGGATCGTGCCGCACTGCCAGTCGATATCATCGAGATTGAGGGTGGCAACTTCGCTGGCGCGCAAACCGAGCTTGGCAAGGATCATCAGAACCGCATAGTCCCGATGACCCATTGCCGTCGTCCGATCACAGGCATCAAGAACCTTCTGGACCTTCTCTGGCGGTAGGAATGTTGGAAGGCCGGCAAGTCGCCAGCGGCGGATGGACGGCACGCAATCGGCCAACGCCGTCGAAATGAAGCCCTTCAGATGCAAGTAACGCAGAAAGGCACGCACGACTCCGCACATTGCCTTGCCGCTGTCGGCGGAGCCATCGAGCGCATGTCGTTCGACATACCCGATGACAATCTCCGGGGTGAGCGCTTCAAACCCGTCTGCGCCGGCAGGACAGACCTCCCGCAGAAATCGATATGACAGCAGCTTGTGGCTTTCCACCGTCGAGGCAGCGAGTCCTCTCTCATTCGACAAATATACCGCGAATACATCGATAATCTGCTCGTGCTCTGTACGCTCAACCGGGAGGGCAGTTGGTATTAAGCGCTCTTCCCGTAGCGCGGAGAGTAAGCGTCGGAGCGCTGATCGGTCGCCCGTGTCAGGGCTCCAGTGTTCGAAACGATGCTCAAGAAAACGATCGACATGAGCTTCGCTTAAATCCTGCGGATGATGTCCATTGCCAACATACCAGTCCATCAGGTCTCGAAACAGGCTCAGCGAGCGCCGCGTGCAGTGCCGACCCAAACCTTCGTTTGACATCTTGGTGGCGTAAACGCGCGCAAACTCCCGATATGGACCGTGGACCAGCTTCCGATACAGTGCGCTGCGCTTCAAATAGTCACTTGCGATCATATGTCCTCTCCTTCGCGTCAATTACGACGGAGAGACCCTAAGCTATGCCGCTGGGGTTACCGCTATGTTACAGAAAACGTTGGCAAAAGTTTGCTTAATCGGCATAGTTCGCCGGTCGGCATAAACGGCCTTATGCCGCGCGCGGCATAATGCCGTGCCGATGAGGCTGGCAAACCGAGCCCAATTGCGGCCCCCTTCATCGTGCCCGGCAAAGAGCGCATTGCGGCGATTCATGGCCGGTCGGCGGATCGCGTTTTCCACGAGGTTGGAGTCGATATCGACGTGGCCGTCGTCCAGGAACAGCCGGAAGCCATCCTGCCGTGTCAGCATATAGGCCAGGGCTTTTCCAAGGTCAGACTTGCGTGAGATGCGCTTGGCCTGTGCTGCCAGCCAGGTGAAGAACGCGTCCACCAGCGGGAGGGACAGATCCTGTCGAACTGCCCGGCGGTGTTCGGGATCTGAGCCTCGGATACTGTCTTCGATCTTGTAAAGCGCGGCGATCCGTACCAGCGCCTCGTCGACGATGGGCGATCCGCTCTTCGGTGTGGCCTTGATCAGCTTCCTGCGCCCGTGTGCCCAACAGAAAGCCAGTTTCAAGGGATTGCCACCGATGCGGTCCGATGTGGCGAGGTGAGAGTAGCCACCGTAGGCATCCACCTGGATCGTGCCGTTGAACCCGTCGAGGATTTCGTGAGCGCGACGAACACCCCACCTTTCCTTTTGTGATTGATGCCGCGAGAACAACTCCTTCATCGACAGGAGCGGAACGGGATGGTTGGAGATCGCGCTGATGCCATGCTTGAAGCCATGGATGAAGGCATGCATGAAGCCAGGCATGAGGGAAAGTATCGTCGGATCGAGGTGATCACGGGTCGACGCCAGCGGCGGAATTGGACCGACGAGGAGAAGGCGCGGATCCTTGCCGAAAGTGCAGAACCTGACGTGAACATCTCGGCGATCGCCCGGCGCTGGGGCGTCAATCGCGGTCTGCTGAACGTCTGGCGGCGCGAAGCCGGACTGACCTCTCGACGATCCGCGCAAGCCGGCGCACAGCAGGCCATGTTCGTGCCGGTGACGGTGGTTGGCGATAGAACGTCTTGCGAGAACTCGCCGTCGGATATCGCCCACGACGCCGCGGGGCGTATTGAGATCGAGATTGCTGGCGCGCGCATGACCGTGATCGGTTCGGTGGCGCCCGAATTAGCGCAGGCGATCGTGGCAGCGTTGCGAGCACGCCGGTGATTGGACTTTCGCCTGGTGGAGTGAAGATCATGGTGGCGACGCAGCCGGTCGACTTCCGGCGCGGCATGAATGGGCTTGTTGCGCTGGTGGCGTCAGCGCTTGCGGCTGATCCCTACTGTGGTGACGTGTTCGTGTTCCGCGCCAAGCGTCTCGATCGCCTGCGCTGCATTTATTGGGACGGATCAGGCATGATCCTGGCGACGAAATGGCTGGAGGCTGGCACGTTCGTTTGGCCACCGATCCGCGATGGCGCGATGCAGATGAGTAGCCAGGAGTTCTCCCTTTTGCTGGCCGGTATCGACTGGACGCGGGTCAGGCGAAACACCGTAAAGCGGCCAACGAAAGCAGGCTGATCCTATTGGATTTGCTTGAAGATTCAGGGTCATGTGCTAGGGTCTGCCATGCCGCTTCGACCCGACCCTTTACCTCAGGATGCCGCGCAATTGAGCCGGATCATTCTCTCGCTCGATGCAGAGAATGCCGACCTCAAGGCGCGTGTTGCCTTCCTGGAGCGGCAGCTCTTTGGGCCGAAATCGGAGAAGATGACGGCGATCGACCCGAAGCAGGCGACGCTTGAGCTTGGCGATCTCAGCGACATTCCCGTGGCGGCCAATGACGATGTTGCACCCGTGGCTGACAGCCGAAAGCAGGAGCGGCGATCGCCGGCGCGCAACATCGGCCGGTTACCCAGGCATCTCCCACGGTATGAAGAGCTCATCGAGCCGGAGAGCAAGATTTGCCCGTGCTGCTCGTTCGAGCTGCATTGCATCGGCACGGACGCCAGTGAGGCGCTCGACATCGTGCCGGCGGTTGTCCGGGTGAAGCGGACGATCCGGCCGCGTTATGCATGCCGGGCCTGCGAAAGCGTCATTGTGCAAGCGCCCGCACCGGCGCGCGTGATGGACGGCGGCATGGTGACCACGGCGTTTGCCGCCCATGTGGCCGTTTCGAAGTTCGCCTGGCATTTGCCGCTTCATCGCCAGGCGCAGATGCTTGCCTCCTGCGGCGTCATCATCGATCGCGGCACGCTTGGGGCCTGGGTGACGCGGGTCGCCTGGTGGCTCGAGCTTCTCTACAATGCGCTGCTAGCCTTCATCCGCTCCCAGCCAAGGGTGTTCTGTGACGAGACGCCGCTTCCGCGGCTCGATCCGGGGCGCAAACGAACCAAGGTCTGCCAGTTGTGGGCGCAAGCGATCGACGATCGCCCATGGAATGGTCCGGCGCCGCCGGCGGTGGCCTATACTTTTGCCGAAAGCCGCAGCGCCCGCGAGGTCGAGGGGCAATTGTCGTCGTTTGCCGGCGTGCTCCAGGTCGATGGGTACCAAGCCTATAAAACCTTGGCCAAGCGCCGGGGGAAGAGCAATGTCGCCCCCATGCGGCTGGCCTTCTGCCTTGCCCATGCCCGGCGCAAGTTCGTCGAAATCGTCAAGATGACCGGGTCTGCTGAGGCCCTGTCGATCCTGGCCAGGATTGCCGAAATCTACCGTATCGAAGCGAAACTGCGCGGCGAAAATGCCGATACCCGGCTCACGGTGCGGCGTCGCGAGGCAGCGCCCGTCATGGGCGAACTGAAGGCCCAGCTCACCGAACTTAGCGACGAGGTGTCGTCGAAATCGGCGCTTGGCAAGGCCGTCACCTACACGCTCAACCACTGGAACGGACTGGCAGCCTTCCTGGAGGATGGCCGGATCGAAGTGGACTCCAATGTGGTCGAGCGTTCGATGAAATCGGTGGCTCTGACGAGGAAGAACTCGTTGTTCGTGGGCAGCGAACGCGGTGGCAAGACCTTCGCCGTCCTCGCATCGCTCGTCAACACGGCAAAGCTCAATAGTGTAGACCCCGAAGCTTGGCTTGCCGACGTGCTCGAGCGCATCATCTCCGGCAAGGTGACCGCGAACCAGATGGATACGCTCTTCCCATGGACCTGGAAGGCCGACCGCGAGAGCATTGCAGATCAGGAGCGACGGGCGGCATGACACAGAACAGCCAAGGGGTTACGGCACGGCCGAAGCTCGATGACGAGGCGTTCGAGGCCTTCATCAGGGCACGCCGTCCAGTCTCGCCGATCTGGTCGATGAGCGGCCTCGACGGTTATCTCACGGCTCTCATCATCGGCCCGAGGTTTATCGACCCGCGTCAGTGGATCCCGGAGCTGACTGGCCCGGATGCCCTGAACCTGCCGATGGAAACAACCGAGCATCGAGCCGTCCAGACCATCGTTGCGGAATACAACCGGATATCGGCAAGCCTCGCCGAAACGCCGAAAGACCATCGGCCCAGGTTCACCAAGATCGATGATCAGACCTTTGATCCCTTCGATTGGGACCTCTGCTTTCTATTGGGAACAAGGTACGCACCCAAGCTTTGGCAGCCCGTCCTTCGAGGTCATGCCGTCACCGGGGATATCGTCGCGCCCATCCGCAAGCTCGGTGAGGCAAAACGGAACGCGACCCGTCAGGATGCTACAAAGGTCGCGGAAGCGCTCATCAATATTCGAGCCTATTTTATGCCGAAGCGAGCGAAGCAGACGTTCTGACCGACAGCCGGAAACCTATTCAGTCAATCACGGAAGCCGTGGGCCCTTCGTTGCGCTCACAGTCTTCCTGCTGCATCTTTACGATCGCGCGCTGCTGAACGGTGCGGCCCTTCGCGCCGTTGGCTACACGCGAGAAACGCCGAACCCGCCAGGCAGCGAGATCACCCGCGATGCCAACGGCAATCCGACAGGCATGCTGATCGCTACACCCAATGCCACTATTCTCTATGCGACGCTCGCGAAGGGGCCGAAGCTGCCGCTCGACTATCAAATCAACTCTACCCGCCACTTCATGCGCGAACTCAATCGCCTAGGCGTCACAGGCGTCGTTGACGCCGGCGGCGGCTTCCAGAACTATCCAGATGACTACCACGTCATTCAGACACTTTCCGATGAAGGCCTGATGACGGTGCGTCTCGCCTACAATCTGTTTCCTCAGAAGGCAAAGGAGGAGAAGGCCGACTTCCTCAAATGGACCCCTCTAAAAACCTCCCCCTTTTCGGCAAATCGTGCTTCCCTCTGACATGCGTGATTTGGCGGGAGCAGATGATGCGGGGACAGCCTGGTTTCTTTGATCTGCTCGAGCGTTATGAACGGCTGAGCGCCGTGGGCGATCCGCTCGAGAAGCTGAATGCCATCATCCCGTGGCCTGTGTTCGAGAAGCCGCTGGCCAAGGCGCTGAAGCGATCGGATGGATCAAAGGGCGGTCGTCCGCCGTTTCCGGCGGTGCTGATGTTCAAGATCCTGGTGCTCCAGGCGCTCTATAATCTCTCCGACGACCAGGCAGAGTTCGTCATCCAGGACCGCCTTTCTTTCATGCGGTTCCTGGGGCTCGGCCTTTCCGACAAGGTGCCGGACGCCAAAACGATCTGGCTGTTTCGCGAAAGTCTGGTGCGAGCCGGTGCCATCGACAATCTGTTCGCTCGTTTCGACAAACATCTCTCGCGGTCCGGGTATCTGGCCAAGGGCGGGCAGATCGTCGATGCGACAATCATCCAGGCTCCGAGGCAGCGCAATAATCAGGAAGAGAAAGACGCGATCAAAGCCGGTGAGATACCGCAGGACTGGAAGGAGAAGCCCGCCAAGCTTGCCCAGAAGGATCGCGATGCGCGTTGGACGGTGAAGTATTCCAAGGCGAAGCAGCCGAGGGAAACGCCGACATCAGCGCCAACGAAGACCCATGACATCGCCATTCCGATGTTTGGTTACAAAAATCACGCGGGCATCGACCGGGCACATGGCTTCATACGGGGATGGACGGTGACAAGTGCGAGCGCCCATGACGGTGCCCAACTCCGGAATGTCGTGACCAAGGACAATACCGCCTCAACGGTCTGGGCCGACAGCGCCTACCGATCCAAGACGAACGAGGAGTGGCTGGTAAGAAATGGCCTGAAGTCGGACATTCATCAGCGAAAGCCGAAGGGCAAGCCAATGCCGGAAACGACGTCGCGGGCCAACGGGCGACGATCGAAGATCAGGTCCGCTGTCGAGCATGTCTTTGCAAGGCAGAAGGACAAGATGAAGCTCGTCATCAGGACCATCGGGATTGGAAGGGCCAAGGTGAAGATTGGCATGGCCAATATCGCCTACAACATGCTCCGATACGTCTTCCACGAAGGTCGCCATGCCGCCGCATGACGACGGCCGCCCCGCAAGGGGCGGGAATGCCAATACAGACAGTTCAAATTGAGAGCGGCGGTGCAAAAGTCTGCCACGGTAGCGGCGGCATAATGCTGCCGCGGGCGGAGTAAAATCCGGCCACCTATCTCCTTTCTGCAATGAACGCAGGAGGGACAGGGGATCTACACCGTGGAACTATATCTGAGGGTTCGCCTGGCTGTTTCCGAAGGGATGACGCAGCGTCAGGCAGCTAAGCATTTCAACATATCGCGCGACAGCGTGGCCAAGATGGTGGCCTATTCGACGCCGCCCGGCTATCAGCGGCGATCACCGATCCGGCGTCCGAAGCTTGATGCGTTCGTTTCGACGATCGACCATTGGCTCGATGAAGACCTGAAGGTGCCGCGCAAGCAGCGCCATACGGCCAAGCGGGTGTTCGACCGGCTTCGCGACGAATGCGGGTTCACCGGCGGCTACACGATCATCAAGGATTATATGCGCGAGCGTGATCAGCGCCGACAAGAGGTGTTCGTGCCGCTGTCGCATCCGCCCGGCCATGCGCAGGCGGACTTCGGTGAGGCGACGGTCGTGATTGGCGGCGTGGAGCAGAAGGCGCGCTTCTTCGTGCTCGATCTGCCGCATAGCGACGGGTGCTATGTGCGCGCCTATCCTGCGGCGGTGGCCGAAGCCTGGGTCGATGGCCACATCCATGCGTTCGCGTTCTTCGGGGCCGTACCGCGGTCGATCGTCTATGACAACGACCGCTGCCTTGTCGCGAAGATCCTGCCGGACGCCACACGCAAGCGGGCGACGTTGTTCAGCGGTTTCCTGTCCCATTACCTGATCCGGGATCGCTACGGCCGTCCCGGCAAAGGCAACGACAAGGGGAATGTCGAGGGTCTGGTGGGCTATGCCCGGCGTAACTTCATGGTGCCGATCCCGCAGTTTCCGACATGGGATGCGTTCAACGCCTTTCTGGAAGAGCAATGCCGCAAACGCCAGCGCGACAAGCTGCGCGGCGAGAGCGAGACGATCGGCGAGCGCCTGCAGCGGGATCTGGCGGCCATGCGTCCCTTGCCGGCGTCGCCTTTCGATGCCTGCGACCAGGCGAGTACAACGGTGACGGCCCAGTCTCTGGTGCGCTACAAGACCAACGACTATTCCGTGCCGGTCGCCTACGGCCACCAGGATGTCTGGGTTCGGGGCTATGTCGACAAGGTGGTGATCGGCTGCCGCGGCGAGATCATTGCCCACCATCCGCGATGCTGGGAGCGGGAAGACGTCGTCTTCGATCCCGTTCATTACCTGCCGCTGATCGAGCAGAAGATCAATTCTCTGGATCAGGCTGCTCCTCTCCAGGGCTGGGACCTGCCGGACGAGTTCGCCACGCTGCGCCGGCTGATGGAAGGCCGCATGGCCAAGCATGGGCGGCGGGAATATGTGCAGGTTCTCCGTCTCCTGGAGAGCTTCGACCTTGCGGACCTGCATGCGGCCGTGAAGCAGGCCATCCAGCTCGGCGCGATCGGCTTCGATGCGGTCAAACATCTGATCCTGTGCCGGGTCGAGCGCAGGCCGCCGCGACTGGACCTGGCGATCTATCCCTACCTGCCAAGAGCGACGGTCGAGAAGACCTCGGCAAAGGCGTATATGCGACTTCTGTCGTCTGATGCGGGTAAAGCGGCATGAGCACCGAAGCACCCGACATCCTGCTCGCCCACTATCTCAAGACCCTCAAGCTACCGACCTTCCAGCGCGAGCACCAGAAGCTGGCTCGGCTCTGCGCCACCGAGGGCGTCGATCACGTCGGCTACCTCTTCCGGCTTGCCGAGCGGGAGATGATCGAGCGCGATCGCCGCAAGGTTGAACGGCGGATCAAGGCGGCCAAATTCCCGGTCGTCAAAAGCCTCGACAGCTTCGACTTCACAGCCATCCCGAAGCTCAACAAGATGCAGGTGCTGGAACTGGCGCGCTGCGAATGGATCGAACGCCGCGAGAACGTCATCGCCCTCGGCCCCAGCGGCACGGGCAAGACCCATGTCGCGCTCGGCCTCGGCTTGGCCGCCTGCCAAAAGGGCCTGTCCGTCGGCTTCACCACGGCGGCTGCCCTGGTCAGCGAGATGATGGAGGCGCGTGACGAGCGACGTCTGCTTCGGTTCCAGAAGCAGATGGCAGCCTACAAACTGCTGATCATCGACGAACTGGGCTTCGTTCCGCTGTCCAAGACCGGTGCGGAATTGCTGTTCGAGCTGATCTCGCAACGCTACGAACGCGGTGCCACCCTGATCACCAGCAATCTGCCTTTCGACGAATGGACGGAGACCCTGGGGTCCGAGCGTCTGACCGGCGCGCTGTTGGATCGCATCACCCACCACGTCAACATCCTCGAGATGAACGGCGACAGCTACCGCCTCGCCCAGAGCCGCGCCAGAAAGGCTGGCTGAAACTCCCCTCAAAAAATCGCCGCGCCGGCCTGAGACCCCCGCTCGGGCTACGCCCTCCCGGCGGTCTCAGGCCGACGCCATGGTGGCCGACTTTTGCTCCGCCCCGTGGCCGGAAATTATTCCGCCGTTGACAGGGGGCGAGATCATCCCGGAATCCGGGGGCGCAATCATCTCGGAACAATGGGGCGGCTTCATCGGAATCGGCAGAAAGCGGGCAAACCCGATCAGGTTCGTCAGGCGATGCGCCATGGCGTTCGGCGTTTTAGCAGCCGTCGGCAACCATGTGAGAACTGTTGCAGCCCGAACGTGGCTCTCGCCCCGCTCGGATGCAAAGCGCGCGGACGCCTGAAGATGCCGTTCGGCCTTGATCAGCTTATAACCGAGCGCTCGGCGTAGACTAAGATAGCGAGTGACGTCAGCGCTCAGCATGGCAACCTCCCGCCCCAAGGCTGCGCGATTTCCGACAGCAGGCCGATGTCCACCTTAGCGTACAGCGCCGTCGTTGATGGAGAACGGTGGCGCAACACGGCCCCGACGCCGGCAAGGCTTGCGCCGTTACGCAGCATCGCTGTCGCTGCCGAGTGACGCAACACATGTGCACCGCGATGGACGCTTTCAATTCCTGCTCTGTCGAGCGCGCGACGCACGATGCACTTCACGGCAATGCGGCTCAATGGTCTGATTGGCGCGATATCCGTCAGGAACACTCGCATCGTCGCAATGCGCGGCCTTGCCCGCTCAATATAGGCGAGTATGGCATCGCCAACGTCTTGAGGCAGCGGCAGCCATTCCTCACGCCGGACCTTTCCGACAAGCGTTATTCGGCCATTCTTCCAATCGATGTCACCGAAAGTGAGATGAGCGACTTCACTCGCCCTGAGGCCCAACCGAGCCAGAAGCAGCATGACAGCGCGGTCGCGTAAGCGGCTTTCGCCCTCACAGGTGGCAAGGAGGCGGTCGATGTCACTTTGGCCAAGAAAACGCGGTGTTGTCGCCAGTTGCCAGTTCGCGAAGCTCGGAACCGCATGTTCCCGACCGATAGGGCATTGCCCCATCGCGACGAGATACTTGAGGTAGGCGCGCGTGGCGACCGTAATGCTCTGTGCCCAATGGCGTCCGTGCGGCTTGGCGGACTCAAGTACGAACATGCGGATTGCTGAAGCTGTGTAAGCAGCTGGATCAGCACCCAGGGACGTCATAAATTTCACGAGGACGGTTTGATAAGTATCAAGAGTGGAGTCTTTGACACCGCGTTGTTCTCTAATCCACCGACGGAAAGCAACCAATTCGGGCCAGGTGTCGTCCGATGAGGGGCGTTGCTCCGGCGGCAGGATGTCCAGCTCGCGAAGATATTCGACGAACAGCTTGGCAGCACCCTGTGGCGCACGGGCAGTTCTGTTGCCGTGGAACACCGATGCAGAAGCGCTCAAGCCCACGGTAAGTGTATCGACGTCGTGACCGGCGGCGCGTACCCAATCGCCCCACAATGCCAGAAGGCGCACCACCTCCGTTACAGTCGCGGCCGAGTAATTCCGCTGGACAAGCCAGTGCTTGAAGCCGTCGACATGTGGTTGCAGCCAGTTTATCCGAACATCGACGCTGCGGCGATGTCTGTACTTTCGCTTTGTCACGCAATTTTCCTTGATTTGATCGTTGGTGCCGGTGAAGTCCGACACGTCGAACAAATCGGAGGTTTCAAATCCATTCCAGCGCTAGGCGAGTGAACTACCCATTCCTAACTCCAGGACAGCCAGCAAGGCGGAGTTTGGCATGCTGTCGGCTCAGGGAGATGGTGGCCGGGATGACGGGAGGAATTGATTGCCCGGGCGTCGGCTAATCATGCGGATGAGGAGACACCGACCAACCACATCGTTCTCTTCTGACGGCGCGAAAGCGCCCCATACGGCCTCTCTTTGGGGCTGGTCTGGCACCGAACCGGCCCTGGCCTGCAACGGCCCGCCGACCTTCTTCCCCTGACCGCAAGCGGTCATTCCTCGCGAGCCAACAAGCTCGGCTGCCACCGTCCTTCGCTAACGCTGCGGTCCTGCGGATGCACTCCGTCCAATCCGTCGCCTCTCGACCGCCATCGAGGCCGCATCGGGCGGCTTCGAACAACCTCAGGAGATACGACAATGGCTCAGATCGGCACCTTCACCCGCGACGAAACCGGCGCCTACAACGGCACCATCAAGACCCTCACCCTCAACGTCAAGGCATCCATCAAGCCCTGCGACCGCGACAACGACCGCGCACCCGACTTCAGGGTCACAGCAACGGGTGTCGAGTTCGGAGCAGGCTGGAGCCGGACCGCCCGCGAAACGGGCGCCGAATACCTCTCGCTCAAGCTCGACGATCCGTCCTTCACGGCGCCGGTCTACGCCTCCCTCGTCCAGGGCGACAAGGGAGAACACAAGCTCATCTGGTCACGCTGACCAGCACCAAGGCGCTCCGCTCAAAGCGGGGCGCCCTCATTCGATCACATAGCCCAGCGCGCGATAACCCACGCGTCGCTTTGCAGCCATCCGGGCCAGAACGGGAACGGTGCTATCGACATAATCGACGACCAAGACGTCCCGCTTCCCATCATGCTGGCGATGCAGACGGCCGACATACTGCGCCAGAGTTCCCTTCCAGGCGATCGGCATGGTCAGGAACAACGTGTCGAGCCGGGCGTCATCGAAGCCTTCCCCGATATAGCGCCCTATCGCAAGTATCAGGCGCTCATCATCGTCTGCGACATTCAACGCCGTGTTGGCTTGCTTGCGATCCTTCGCCGACATGCCACCGCGCAGCACCACCAGATTTTTCACGAACGGCTCGAACTTCTGTTGGAGATAATCGAGGTGATCCTTCCGCTCCGTTAGCAGGATGGGCGAACGTTTGGCCTCGAGAGATTTCAGCACGTCATCGAATATCAGGTCATTTCGGCCTTGGTCCTGCGCAAGGGCCGCATAGATCGCCGGCATTGACGGGCGCTCTGCCGAGACGAGTGACGCTGGCAACTCAAACTTCGTCGAACGGTCGCGGGCACGGTGGCGAATACCACGCTCGGCAGCTTGAACTCTTGCATCGACCCGATGGCGAACGGGACCGCATTGCATGAAGATGATCGGATGATGACCGTCCTTTCGGGCAACGGTGGCAGATAAGCCGACGACATATCGCGCCTTGGATCTGCGAGCGACAAGTTCAAAACTTGCAGCGGACAGATGGTGGCACTCGTCGACAATCAGATGACCGTAATTTCCCACGATGTCATCGACTTCGCCATTGCGAACCAGGCTTTGGATCAGCGCCACATCGATGACCCCTGTTGGCTTCCTTTTCCCGCCACCGATGATGCCGATCTGCTTTGGGTCGATGCTCAGGAAGGAACTCAGACGCTCTACCCATTGGGTGAGAAGCTCCCTGCGGTGAACAAGAACCAGCGTGTTGCGGCTGCGATGTGCTATGAGTGCAGCTGCGACAACGGTCTTGCCGAAGGCGGTCGTGGCGGCGAGCACGCCGTTATCCTTGGCAACAAGAGCATCAAAGGCCCGCGATTGGGGCTGTCGCAACTCCCCTTGGAACGAGACGCCGGCGGGTAGAGCCTCTCCATCTTCGCGGAGATCCTCCAAAATGGCGGTCGCGCCATGCCTCCTGATCAGCTCTACTGTTTCGTCGAAGCAGCCTCGTGGCAGCGCGACATGACGTGGGTGAAGCTCGGCACAGGAGATGATTCGAGGCTTTCCGAAGGTCGGCAATCGCATTGCTTGCGCACGATAGAATTCCGGGTTCTGGAATGCTGCCAGGCGCACGAACTGCGCAATCACCGGGGACGGAAGCTCGGTCCTATCAATGTAAACCTGATCAGCGATCACGACCTTGATGCTTTGCGGGATCGCAGCCTCTATTCGCCGCGGCTCGCTACGACGTGACGGCAACATCTTCCACGGCTCATCGGCATGTTCGTCATCGACCGGCATCCGGACGCCCAAGACCCGCCCCGCCAATTCGGCTTCGTCGGCAATCCTGAAGACTTCGTCCGCCGACAACCTGGGTAATGACGACAGGTATGCCCACTGGTCATCGTAGGGTTGCAGGTCGCCATCGACAAAAACGCTGTTGCCGGTCTCGCGAGCTTTCCGTTGGAGAGGAAGCGCGATCAAATTGCCGAAGCCGCCAAGTGGCATCGTATCCTGGTTAGGAAAGAAACGGTCGTAAGACGTGAAGCCGATCTCGGGACGGTTTTCCATCGTCTCCGTTATTAGCGCGGCACCAAGTTGTCGTGCGATCTTTGCGGGAACGGGTTCGGAGAAGAATATCCAGACATGGCCACCGTTTCCCGACCTCGACCGTTCGAGGGCAGCGGAAATTCCTTTTGCACGGCAAGTGGCCAGCAACGCTCTGGTATCATCCGCCCAGCTGTCCTTGTCGAAGTCAGTAGCAAGGAACCAGCATGTTTCGTCTTGCAGCAATGGATATACGCCGGCAATAAAGTCGCTTGAACGGGCATCGCCGCCACGAAGGTGCTTTTCGATGATATCCTCGGAATATGGGATGAACGCCTGATGCGGGCAGTCCCCGCATTTCACCTTCGGCTTGCCGCAGATTCCTTTCGCCCATTCGTTGGAACAGGCTGGCGAATAGCCGGAGCGTCCATCCTTTCTGTTTTCCCATCGAGCCGGAAAAACATCGGGACGCCCCGCAAAAAGCTGCCGGAACAATTCCACCTTCTCCATCGACGGTGAGCTGTTCGTAACAGGGGCATCCGCGAAGGCTGGCGTCACGGCTATAGCGCGGCTATCGGAAATGACCTGTTGCTCAAACGCTTCAAGTTCACGCTCAAGCTCCATCCGCTCATCATTCAGATCGGCTAACCGCCGTCGAATGCGCGCGATGTTTTCCCATGCATCATTCTTTTCCGCCAACTTTGCAGCTTTCGCCAAAATGATCGTGGGGATCAGCATAGGCCAAAGGCGTCCGTATTTTAAGACGCACCATACATCTCAGCCTCCGAGATTATGCGGAGCAGAATCCGCAGAAATCACCGGCAAATCCGGCCTTCAGCGACCGACACTCTGCATAATCACGTTCTCAGCATAATCGACGTTTTGCGGTGCACCGCAAAACGTCGAACTGGGTGCAGCCTGGCAGAAGCGCTCCGAGCAGGATCGCGACTACCTCTCGGTCAAGCTTGACGACCCGAGCTTCCCCGCTCCGATCTACGCAACCCTCACCGAAGTCGAAGGCGAGGACGGCTACCAGCTGATCTGGTCGCGCCCCAACCGCGACTGAGGTCCTCCAGGCTCCGCCCACCGGGCGGGGCCTCTCCGGCGCTCTGACGTTTTTCCGCCGTTCTCCTTATTGGATGAAAATGGATGGAAAAATGGAGTCCGGTATGTCATATCCCATTCGGATGGAAACGGATGGGATAATGGATGACGGCCCTTGATCTGGCGAAACTGCGTATCACGCCTGAGATCTTGTCGTTGATCGCTGAGATCGACGAATTCAAAGGTGCATGGCGAGCGCTCGGTCGTATCGCGCCGGACCGGCTCTCCAGTTTGCGCCGTGTTGCTACGATCGAAAGCATCGGCTCTTCGACCCGTATCGAAGGCGCAAAGCTAAGCGACCGAGAAGTCGAAAGGTTGCTCTCGAACCTCCGGATCGGCTCGTTCACCAGCCGAGACGAACAGGAGGTCGCAGGCTATGCCGAGGTAATGGAAACGATCTTCTCCGCCTTCGACGCGATCCCGCTTGACGAAAATCACATCCGACAACTTCATCGCGATCTACTCGCTCACTCGACCAAGGATGAGCGACACAGGGGAAACTGGAAAACCCTTGCCAACAACGTCGAAGCCTTCGACGAAGATGGACGAAGCCTGGGCGTCGTCTTCGCGACAGCATCTCCCTTTGATACGCCGGGCCGGATGTCGGAACTGGTGTCCTGGCAACAGGCCCAAGAGAGGGATGGGACGTTTCACCCTCTCCTCATCGTCGCTGTCTTCGTGGTGGTCTTTCTGGAAATCCATCCTTTCCAGGACGGCAATGGCCGCCTGTCGCGAGCCTTGACCACTTTGCTGCTCCTTCGGGCGGGCTATACGTACGTGCCATACAGCTCTCTCGAAAGCGTTGTCGAGCAGAACAAGGAAGCCTATTACCTCGCGCTTCGTCGAACGCAGGGCACGATCCGGACAGATCAACAGGACTGGAATCCGTGGGTCGAGTTTTTCCTCCGGAGCCTGCAGCGCCAGAAGCAGCGCCTCGAGCGCAAGATCGAGCGTGAACGCATCCTGCTGGGCGACCTGCCGGAGTTGTCGGTCTCCATCCTCGAACTGGCGCGTGAGCGCGGGCGCGTTACGGTGATGGACGCGGCCAAGGCCACAGGCGCAAGCCGCAACACCGTCAAGGATCATCTTCGCGCGTTGACGGAGCAAGGGCATCTGACCCTTCATGGAGCGGGTCGCGGGACCTGGTACGGCCTGAACTAAAGCCGAAGTGATTGGACGATGCCGCCGAGCGCCGCCAGATCGAGGCAGAGCTTGAACTCGCCCAGGCTGATCTGGCCGTGACGCTTGCCGAACTGGTGGGTGCGATCATCGCCGAGCCGCCTTTCTGAGGCGGCTCTTTCTGCCGCACGTCGAGCCGGTTCGCCGGAATTGACCGGCTTACCGGCTGTCACGGGTTTCACCCCTCGACCCTCCCGCCGGCTCACGCCGGATACGGTCGCGGCCCCTTCTGGCCCGCGGGTCTCTTCTCTCTCTGACGTCCCAGTTTACTCCAGCAAGTCCGGCGTTAAGGACGGTGCGGTCTCCCCCAATTTTTCCGACGTTGCGCTTCCCAAAAAATCGGTTCCCCCGCTTGCAAGTCGCGTTTGTCAATCGGCATCGTAACGGGGGTCTGACGCATATGTGGAACGGCCCGATTAGCAAGATGGTTTCTGCGCAAATCCCCGTCGGACGGTGCAGTCATATGTCCGGCCTGTCAGCGCGGTCATAGCCGCTGGCCACGATGATATCCGCGATGCCGATCGCCTAATCACTTTCACGCGCTCGAAGCGCATTGCGTCAGACGGTCTGATCGGTATCGAGGTGTCGCCCCTCGGGTTCATCACTCATTTGGCACCTTGCTTGATCCGACGGCGAACCGCCGGAGCCTCTCCTGTCCTATACTCTGGTCATGCTTCCCGGCGCTTGGTAGGTGCCGCCCTTGACGAGAAGCGCCCATATCGTGCGCGCGATCTTATTCGCCAAAGCGACAGCAGCAACTTTGTACGCCTTGCGCGCCAGTAACGAAACGACCCAGGCTGGCAGCTTGACCCCACGGCGAGCCTGCTTCAGGACCGAGGTTGCCCCCACGATGAGTAAGGTGCGCAACTGCTTATTACCTTGCTTTGAGATCTTACCCAGCCGCTCCTTTCCTCCGCTGGAATTCGCCCTTGGTGTAATGCCGATCCAGGCCGCCAAATCTCGCCCTGTGCGGAAGGCTTCGGGATCATGGACAGCGGCGCGAACGCTTGCCGCGATGATTGGCCCTACGCCGGGGATGGTAGTCAGCCGACGAGCCGCTTCATCGGCTTTCACGGCCGCGATAATCTTGGCGTCGAGCGCCTCGATCCTGGCCGTCAGCTTTTCTATTTGCTCGGCCATTTCAAGGAGCGCTACCCTGGCCGAGTGCGGCAGACGGCCGTCACGATCGTCGCGCAAAATGGCAATGAGTTTGGCAATGCTTGTCATTCCGGTGGCAGCGACAACCCCAAGCTCAGCCATATGGGCACGCATGGCGTTTGCAGTCTGGCTTCGCTGACGCACGAATAGCTCTCGCGTTTTCAAGACCATGCTTGCAGCCTGCTCCTCAGGTGATTTGACGGGCACAAAGCGCATTGTTGGCCGCGTGACCGCCTCGCAGATTGCCTCAGCATCAGCCGCGTCGGTCTTGTTGCGTTTGACGTAGGGCTTCACATAGGCGGGCGGCATCAACCGCACAGTATGACCCAATTCACCAATCGCGTTGGCCCAGTAGTGGGCGCTCCCGCATGCTTCCATTCCGACAAGGCATGGTGAGATTTGGCGAAAGAACTCCAAGACCTGTGATCGCCGCAAAGCACGTCGGACAGCGACATGTCCATCTTCCGTAATGGCATGAACCTGAAAGATGGACTTGGCCAAATCCAGTCCGACTATGGTAATCTTTTCCATGGAACGGTCCGTTCTATCTTGTGGCGATTGGCGTCACCACATTAGGCATCCTCGATGCCGGTGCGAAGGGCCGTTCCACACCATCAATCTCGATGACATCAGGGCGCTCCGACGATCCGTGCCTCAAGCAGATCGAGTTTCCCGCGCCCGTACATTTGATGGGATGGACGGCCTCTGCTCCCTCACCGGCAGTGCTAAACTTGCTGCCGTTGATTGCGCAAACCAGAGGAGCCGTTCTGATGCAAATTGTTACGATAGGCTTGGATATCGCGAAGAATGTCTTTCAACTTCACTCTCCGTTGATGAGCACGAAAAAAAGGCGAGTAACTAGGTCCTGTTGACAAAGTATGGCAGCCATATTTTTGCGGCCGCCAGTGCGAGGAATGCTGAGAAGGATTTTCGGGTCTTGTCGTATCGGGTCGCAACGCGCCGGAACTGCTTGAGACGGTTGAACATCCGCTCGATACGGTTCCGGTCCTTGTAAGCCCGGAAGTCGCAGGCAGGCGGGTTCTTCCGGTTGGCTTTTGGCGGAATGACCGGCCTGATGCCGTGGATCAGGAGTTCTTCACGCAGGAAGTCACCATCGTAGCCTTTGTCGGCGAGGAACAGCCTCGGCTTTCCGACAGGTATCGCCAGCAGGTCCGGAACGGCGTTGTAATCCGAAGCTTCGCCGCCCGTCAGGACGAAGCCAAGAGGGCGTCCCTGACCGTCTGCTCGGGCGTGGATTTTCGTCGTAAAGCCGCCGCGTGATCGACCAAAAGCCTCCTGACAAGTCCCCCTTTTGCGCCCGCCGCCTGCGAATGGCCGCGAACCGTGGTGCTGTCGATCATGTGCTGCCAGTCATCCGTCAGCCCCAGTTCGACGAGGGTCTCAAGCAGGGCGTCCCAAACGCCTTGTTCGGCCCAACGGCGGAAGCGCACATAGACCGAATTCCACTTTCCGTATCGCTCATGCATGTCGCGCCAGGGGCATCCGACCCGAAGGACATGCAGCATACCGTTCAGATATTGCCGATTATCGTGCGACGGCCGGGACTTCCTGCCGCGTTCGGTGGGCAACAACCCCTCGATGATCCGCCATTCCATATCTGTCAGGTCGCCGCGAGCCAAAACTGCCTCCTAAAAAGCAGTCTTGAATCACGCTTCTGCTGATTTGGGAATCCACTTTGTCAACACGACCTAGGTCCTGTTGACAAAGTATGGCAGCCATATTTTTGCGGCCGCCAGTGCGAGGAATGCTGAGAAGGATTTTCGGGTCTTGTCGTATCGGGTCGCAACGCGCCGGAACTGCTTGAGACGGTTGAACATCCGCTCGATACGGTTCCGGTCCTTGTAAGCCCGGAAGTCGCAGGCAGGCGGGTTCTTCCGGTTGGCTTTTGGCGGAATGACCGGCCTGATGCCGTGGATCAGGAGTTCTTCACGCAGGAAGTCACCATCGTAGCCTTTGTCGGCGAGGAACAGCCTCGGCTTTCCGACAGGTATCGCCAGCAGGTCCGGAACGGCGTTGTAATCCGAAGCTTCGCCGCCCGTCAGGACGAAGCCAAGAGGGCGTCCCTGACCGTCTGCTCGGGCGTGGATTTTCGTCGTAAAGCCGCCGCGTGATCGACCAAAAGCCTCCTGACAAGTCCCCCTTTTGCGCCCGCCGCCTGCGAATGGCCGCGAACCGTGGTGCTGTCGATCATGTGCTGCCAGTCATCCGTCAGCCCCAGTTCGACGAGGGTCTCAAGCAGGGCGTCCCAAACGCCTTGTTCGGCCCAACGGCGGAAGCGCACATAGACCGAATTCCACTTTCCGTATCGCTCATGCATGTCGCGCCAGGGGCATCCGACCCGAAGGACATGCAGCATACCGTTCAGATATTGCCGATTATCGTGCGACGGCCGGGACTTCCTGCCGCGTTCGGTGGGCAACAACCCCTCGATGATCCGCCATTCCATATCTGTCAGGTCGCCGCGAGCCAAAACTGCCTCCTAAAAAGCAGTCTTGAATCACGCTTCTGCTGATTTGGGAATCCACTTTGTCAACACGACCTAGGAATACCCCCCCCTTCCGGGGGCTTCCGGCCCCCTTCTGGCCATTACTAGTCCAAATAAGGAAATGCGCCTTGAGACCAGCCTTTCTGATCACATCCCCCATTTCGCCAACGCTGTTTCCGCCCCGGCCTGATCGGTCTTAATCCTGAGCACCGTCTGTCTGGTCAATCCGGTTGCCTTGGCAATCTCGGAAGCTCCGTTGCCCATGGCCAGCATATCGACCACCTGCCGGAACGTGCCCCGGTCATAGCTCGGCTTCTTGCCTCGGTACTTTTCGGCATCGCCCTTCTTTGCCTCAATTCCGGCCCGCTGAGCGGCTTTCGTGGCTTCGGCTTGGGCCTGAGCCGTTGCGGCCATGAACGCAATCAGCGCGTCCCTGACGGCCTGCTGTATCGGGTCCGCCGTCGCCCCGTCGAACGTCATGCCATTGATAACCGTTTTGACGATGATTCCCTGCCGCATGAAATGCCGGATGGCGTCCGTGACATCCTCGTAGTTGCGGCCAAGCCTATCGACCCACCGAACAACCAGTACGTCACCATGGCGAAGCTTATCGTACAGTCGCCTGCCTTCCGGCCTATCTGCTAGTCTGGTGCTGACACCCGATACGCCATGATCGGCAATCACCTCGTCAATAACAAAGCCTGCATGCTCGGCTTGTGTCCGCTGGTGGTCAAGCGTCTGGTCTATGGTCGATACGCGGGCATACAATACAGTCTTGGACATCGCCTTATCCTCTATCCGTTAAGGTAATGTCCGTTAAAATGCATGTACGTTGATTGAAGTCAACCCTTACGTACGGTCTTTTATGTGTCAATCTGCGTGCTCGTTAGGGTATACCCTAATGGACTATGCCGAACCACAATGAACGCACAGCTTCCCCCATCTCCGATGGAGGAACTGATACCAAATTTCTTCATCCGTATAGGAGGGAAAAAGCCTTCGGCATACAGCACCGCATTTGCATCGAGCCGAGATGAGACGCGAATTCGGAAGCAAGGCTACGGCCTTATGCCCATATAGGGGGCTAATGCCTTCGATCTTCTCTTTAAAGGCATCTGCAACGGACATTCAGGCCGCCGGAAAAGGGTATCAAGCTACAGGCACCCCCCTAAGGGGGAAATCTGCACTTCTCTGCATTAGAATGGGCCTGCGAAAATTTTGTCAGACACAGGTACGACATACCGACTTCAATATCACCGCCTATTCATGCACCGTTCTGAGACCAAACCACTTGTCCTTCACGGCTTCGTAATGCACCTCAGCCCGATACTCCGCGACTTGCAGGCCTTGGTTGCGGACCGTCAAAGTACCCATTGCAGCAAGTAACGAGTAACTGGCCACGACCGCATTTCGCTGCACTGCCGCAAGGTCTTCCTTCGCGTCTAGGACGTTCTGCTGCGCATTCAGCACGTCAAGCGTAGTGCGCTGGCCTACATTTCTCTCTTCTATGACGCCATTCAACGCTTCGTTTGCGGCGTTAATTTGCGCTCGTATCGCTGCTACCGAAGCATTGGAGGCATCGTATTGAGCATGCGCGGAAACGATCGTGCGCTGCACCTCCATACGAGCGGAATCCACAAGCAGCCGACTTTCCCCAAGCCGCTCCTTCGCTTGACGAATCTGACCATACTCAGCACCGCCCTGATACAATGGAACAGTCAGGCGAGCGGATATCGCACCCCGCAAGTTGTCAGGTCCGCCCTCTTCCGAGTTGACCGACTTGTAAACACTTCCCTGTAACGAGACTCCAGGCAGCATGGCCCCTTCTGCCTCTTTCACACTGTACCCTGCCGCATCTGCTCCTCGCATTGCAGCGAGGACATTCGGATTTTCGCGCATACCCGCCGCTACTGCACTATCAAGGGAACTTGGCATCGCATTCCCGGATGGCGACGGTTGACTGATTCCCTTCGGGGTTTCTCCGACAATCTGCACATAGGCCGCTTCACTCTGCTTCAGTGAGGACGCAGCCGCGGTCAGCAATGCTCGTGCAGAGGCAAGCTCCGCCTCGGCTAGATTTACATCCGTTCTCGTACCTTCGCCAACTTTCAGGCGGGCTTTGGCCGCGCTCACCTGCTCCAGAAGGAAAGCTATGTTCTGTTTGCGGATTGATACTATCGTCTGATCACGGGCGATGTTGGCATACGCTTCCACAGCCGCCAGAAGTATGGAGATTTCTTGAGCGCGTAGAGCCTCTCGATTTGCCAACACATTAGCCTCTGCCGCTTTCACACGGTAAAGTGTCTGGAAGCCGTCAAAAATCTGCTGATTGATGGTAATGCCATAACTTGATGTCCGAGTATCTATCTTTGAAGCGGTTTTATCAAACCTCGTCCGGCTGGCTTCCGCCTCAACAATGCCTGCCACATGCGATCTCATGGCGGCCTTCGCGATAGTGACGTTTTCGTCTACCGCTCGTAGCGCAGCCCGTGCGGCGTTGAGGTCCGGGTTGTTCTGATAAGCCTTGGCCATTGCTCCCGTTAGCGTCTCAGCAAGCGCAACCTGCGGCAAGAAGTGAAGGGCAGTGACGAGCAGGCAGACAAGGCGGACATGACGTTGAGGGCACACGATACACAAACTCCAACTAAGCCACACGCCTCAGCGCATGGCTGCGTGGACCCTATAGGGCTTCACTTCGGGGAATCAACCCACGCGACTGTAGGCATCACAATTCAACGCTGCCTTCAACAGCGGCTAATTGTGCATCCTGCCAATCTTTTAACGTTTGGCCTGTGCTGGCCAGCCTCCAGGATGTTCGCCCGTTTGCGTTACGATTCCTTATAACCGCAGCGGCAGCGCTCGGACTTGCGAACGTTACGTCCTCCGCGAACTCTAAAAAATTGGGATCGGTAGTGGAGACCAGCCGACCATCACGAATTATACGCCGCCTCGCTGAGCTTGACTCTTTGGTCTTCCCAAAGCGCGGTGAATCTGAATCTCTGGTGCAAACCGGAGGTCTGCGATGCGATCAGGGATTTCACTACGGGCGGATTTTGATGGAGACGGTCTGCGGCGGCTGGCGCGGCGGACGAAGGACGCAGCCCAGGCACGACGTCTGCTGGCGCTTGCGTCGATCTACGATGGGGGCTCGCGTTCCGATGCCGCCCGCCTCGGTAACGTCACGCTGCAGATTGTCCGTGACTGGGTCATGCGGTTCAACGAACGCGGTCCCCAAGGCCTGATCAATGGCAAGGCTCCCGGCCCACAATCGCGGTTGAACGATCAGCAGCGTGCGGCCCTGGCGCAGGCCATCGAGCGTGGGCCGACACCCTATCTCGACGGCGTCGTTCGCTGGCGCCTGTGCGATCTGGCGCAATGGCTGTGGGAGGAGTTTCGCGTTTCGGCGAGCGAGCAGACGCTCAGCCGCGAAGTTCGGGCCATGGGTTATCGCAAGCTCGCTGTTCGGCCCAAACATCACGCGCAAGACCCTCAAGCCATTGAGGATTTTAAAAAAGCTTCCCCGCCGCAGTGGCAGAGATTGCCGCTGGAGCGGCCCGAGGAAAACGCATAGAGATTTGGTTTCAGGATGAAGCCCGTATCGGGCAAAAGAACAAGATCACCCGCCGATGGGCCAGGCGAGGAACACGGCCTTCAGCACCGCACGATCAGCGCACAAGGTCGGCCTACATCTTCGGCGCAATCTGCCCGAAGCTCGGCAAGGCGGCGGCGCTGGTCATGCCATGGTGCGACACCTACGCAATGACCCAGCATCTGGCCGAAATCGCCCGTCACGTCGACGCCGACGCGCACGCTATCCTCATCATGGATCAGGCAGGCTGGCACATGTCCAACAATCTCGTCGTGCCCGGCAACATCACCATTCTGCCACTCCCGCCGAAATCGCCGGAACTGAACCCGGTCGAAAACCTCTGGCATTTCATGCGCGACAACTGGTTATCAAACCGCGTGTTCAAATCATACGACGACATCGTCGATCATTGCTGCGATGCCTGGCGGCGGCTCGAAAGCCAGCCATGGCGCGTCATGTCGATCGGACGCAGAGAATGGGCCAATGGGTTTTGATCAGTGAGGGGCCGTATTAGTTGTTCACGCAATGCCGAGTAAATGTTCGTTACAAACGTTTCTGTGGTCGCGCGTGATCCGGCGAGTACTGTAATCTCACCATCAATCTCGACGGCCCTAGCCTCAAAGCCATACTTTCCACTTGTTAGAACAAGAACGATCTGGGATTTTAGGGCAGGTTCTATATCGGCGTCTGTCGTAATATTTCTTCCGATTCCCTTAGTTCGTAGAAAGTCAAGTCCTACAACTGGTAAAATAACCTGTACCTGAGAGATAAAGAACTCTATATCAGCAATATCGCTCTCTGGTAAATTCTTACGAGATGGTTCATTCCCGTTGGCGACGTTTGCGCGGTCAGCGATCTTAATCAATTGAACAAATCGTTCTTCAAGATGCCGTACGTGAGCCTTTGTAAGGTTAGTGTCCTTTGATGTAACAATACATGCGCGCGTCCAGAAATCTTTCTGAGCGTCTTTCGAATGTGCTTTTATACGATCAACTACACTATCACCTTCTCCAACGTACACTAGGTCCTGTTGACAAAGTATGGCAGCCATATTTTTGCGGCCGCCAGTGCGAGGAATGCTGAGAAGGATTTTCGGGTCTTGTCGTATCGGGTCGCAACGCGCCGGAACTGCTTGAGACGGTTGAACATCCGCTCGATACGGTTCCGGTCCTTGTAAGCCCGGAAGTCGCAGGCAGGCGGGTTCTTCCGGTTGGCTTTTGGCGGAATGACCGGCCTGATGCCGTGGATCAGGAGTTCTTCACGCAGGAAGTCACCATCGTAGCCTTTGTCGGCGAGGAACAGCCTCGGCTTTCCGACAGGTATCGCCAGCAGGTCCGGAACGGCGTTGTAATCCGAAGCTTCGCCGCCCGTCAGGACGAAGCCAAGAGGGCGTCCCTGACCGTCTGCTCGGGCGTGGATTTTCGTCGTAAAGCCGCCGCGTGATCGACCAAAAGCCTCCTGACAAGTCCCCCTTTTGCGCCCGCCGCCTGCGAATGGCCGCGAACCGTGGTGCTGTCGATCATGTGCTGCCAGTCATCCGTCAGCCCCAGTTCGACGAGGGTCTCAAGCAGGGCGTCCCAAACGCCTTGTTCGGCCCAACGGCGGAAGCGCACATAGACCGAATTCCACTTTCCGTATCGCTCATGCATGTCGCGCCAGGGGCATCCGACCCGAAGGACATGCAGCATACCGTTCAGATATTGCCGATTATCGTGCGACGGCCGGGACTTCCTGCCGCGTTCGGTGGGCAACAACCCCTCGATGATCCGCCATTCCATATCTGTCAGGTCGCCGCGAGCCAAAACTGCCTCCTAAAAAGCAGTCTTGAATCACGCTTCTGCTGATTTGGGAATCCACTTTGTCAACACGACCTAGTACTCGCCTCAAGGTCTCCGCGCGGGACATTAGCGGAGAATTCTTACGAACTCGATTTCTCGAAGTGGTTCAGCGCAGGCCAAAGAACGACAAAACGAGAAGTACAACGACGACCAAGCCGACAATGTAGATAATCCTATTCATGTTATACCTCTCAACGTCTTCGGTTAACTCTAGAAACTGAACGGAGTTTAAATAGTTCCACAAACATTCTTCTTCTAGACGTTCACAGACTAATGGCCGAAAGCGTATAAGACCTTAGTCCCAAAGATTAGGATCGAGCTCCGCGCATGGAACAATTTCCTGTTCCGTTTCTTTCTCCTGCCATCCAAACAGGAGATTTCAATGATCACGAAATTCGCACTTTCTGCCGCCCTTGTAGCCGCGACCTTCGCATCGCCGGCACTCGCCGATGACGAAGGTGCGGCTGTCGGCATTGTCGGTGGCGCGGCTACCGGCGCCGTCGTCGGCGGTCCGGTTGGCGCTGTTGTGGGGGGCGCTATTGGCGCAATCGCCGGCGCCGCCATCGATCCGCCGCCGGAAAAGGTCGTTACCTACGTTCAGCAGCAGCCAATCCCCACAGAGACTATCGTCGTAGAAGACGTCATTGAGGTCGGCCGCCCGCTTCCGAAGAGGGTCGTCCTGACACCTGTTCCCGAAAACCCCACCTACGCTTACGCGGTGGTGAATCAGCAGCGGGTCATCGTTGATCCGCAAACCTACACGGTGGTGCAGGTACTCAACTGATCCGGGAACCGTTGCTCGGTCCCGGCCCGGGCTCTCTGGAGGCGGCAACCATGCGGTTGCCGCCTCAATATTGTGCAATGGCAGCTGGGGAGGATTGATTGAAAATACCTCTTCGACTTAAGCTCTGCGTGAGTGCCTTACGGGAGATCTGAATGCCTGACGGGTCATTGTTCCGGCCCGGAGTCAACTGCTGGCGAATGTCGCGAGCAGACGATTTTGCGATCGTGGTGGATGCAGACGACTATTTCAGCGCGATCCGCGACGCTATGCGATCCGCGCGACAGTCCATATTCCTTGTCGGCTGGGATTTCGATGCAGGCATAACGCTCGGTCGGCCCGATGTCGATGACGGCGCGCCCAGAAAGGTGGGCGAGTTCATCATCTGGCTGGCGCGACACAACCCTGATCTCGAGGTCAGAATTCTCCTTTGGAGCCCTGCGTTGCTGGCAAGTTGGATGCGACCATCCAACTTTCCCTACCTTCTAAGATGGAAGTGGCACCCACGAATCTCCGTAAAACTGGACGGAAAACATCCTGTCGGAAGTTCGCATCACCAGAAAATGCTGGTGATTGACGACGAGATAGCGTTTTGCGGCGGGATCGACGTGACGCTGGACCGCTGGGATACGCGGGACCATCTCGATAACAACCCGCTGCGGCGTCGGCCAAATGGCACGCTTTACGGCCCATGGCACGATGCCTCCAGCAGGTTCACTGGCGAGGCTGCCCGGGCCTTGGGAGAGCTTTGTCAGGAGCGGTGGCGACGGGCGGGCGGCAACGAGGTGCTCAAAGCGCCGTCAAAGACCCCAGACGAAGATACACCAACCTCCGGTTTCTCCTTCGGCTCAGTAACCCTGGCCATTGGTCGCACGGAGCCGACACATCTCGACGAGAGTCGCGTTATCGAAATCGAGAAGCTCTATGTCGATATGATCGCGGCCGCTCGCACATTGATCTATGCGGAAAGCCAATATTTTGCGTCAAGGAAGATAGCCCAAGCGGTCGCTCGCCGGCTGGCAGAGCCTGATGGTCCGGAGGTCGTGTTGATCAACCCCGTCGCCTCTGACAACTGGTTGGGAGCACTGGCGATGGATACCGCCCGGGCAAGACTGCGGGAGTCGCTGAGGCGGCACGATCTCAACGACCGCTTCCGAATGTATCACCCGGTAACGGCCCAGAAGCAGCCCATCTATGTTCATTCGAAGCTGATGATCGTGGATGACGAGATTGTCCGCGTAGGCTCTTCGAATATGAACAATCGTTCCATGCGCTTCGACCGGGAATGCGATGTCGCGTTCGAAGCAGGAGATTCTGAAGAATTGCGGCGGCGCATTGCAGACTTTAGAACTGACTTGCTGGCCGAACATCTTGGTGTGCCGGCTAGCACCGTGGCCTACGAAACCGAGCGGTCCGGATCTCTGATCACGGCAATTGAGACGCTTCGCAAATCGCAGTCAGGACGCACTCTGATCCCCTATGCTACGCCAGAGGTGTCCGATCTCGAAAAATGGCTCGCCGACAACGAAATTCTAGATCCGGAAGGGCCAGAGGAGGTGTTCGAACCGATCGAGCGCCGTGGCCTATTCAGGGGCCGGTTGCACCTGCCGCGTCTAAGGCGCAAGCGTGACGGTTAGCGACGTCTCGAGGTGTTGGATGGATCTGAACTGCGGCGACCAGCCCGACAAAGATCTTAGCTGCCATTGAGCATTGATTTGAACGTCACCGTTTCCAGCACACGCCCATCCTCGTCGGCGACGTCGAACCGCTGCCCGTCAATGGGGTCTCCGGCGATCAACCTTTCCTCGAGCATTTCACGTGCCGCTTGCCGTACATCCGAAAGCGCATGTTCGAGCGATGGAAACTCAAGTCCATCAGAGTCAATGTCGTGTGCGTCGCCGTCGTGAAAATGAAAGAAAAATCTTGGCATGGCGGCAAAACTGGAGAGCGTTCGAGATGTTCCTTACAAGACGGAGCCGTGAGATCGGACCTTAGGTCGTGTTGACAAAGTGGATTCCCAAATCAGCAGAAGCGTGATTCAAGACTGCTTTTTAGGAGGCAGTTTTGGCTCGCGGCGACCTGACAGATATGGAATGGCGGATCATCGAGGGGTTGTTGCCCACCGAACGCGGCAGGAAGTCCCGGCCGTCGCACGATAATCGGCAATATCTGAACGGTATGCTGCATGTCCTTCGGGTCGGATGCCCCTGGCGCGACATGCATGAGCGATACGGAAAGTGGAATTCGGTCTATGTGCGCTTCCGCCGTTGGGCCGAACAAGGCGTTTGGGACGCCCTGCTTGAGACCCTCGTCGAACTGGGGCTGACGGATGACTGGCAGCACATGATCGACAGCACCACGGTTCGCGGCCATTCGCAGGCGGCGGGCGCAAAAGGGGGACTTGTCAGGAGGCTTTTGGTCGATCACGCGGCGGCTTTACGACGAAAATCCACGCCCGAGCAGACGGTCAGGGACGCCCTCTTGGCTTCGTCCTGACGGGCGGCGAAGCTTCGGATTACAACGCCGTTCCGGACCTGCTGGCGATACCTGTCGGAAAGCCGAGGCTGTTCCTCGCCGACAAAGGCTACGATGGTGACTTCCTGCGTGAAGAACTCCTGATCCACGGCATCAGGCCGGTCATTCCGCCAAAAGCCAACCGGAAGAACCCGCCTGCCTGCGACTTCCGGGCTTACAAGGACCGGAACCGTATCGAGCGGATGTTCAACCGTCTCAAGCAGTTCCGGCGCGTTGCGACCCGATACGACAAGACCCGAAAATCCTTCTCAGCATTCCTCGCACTGGCGGCCGCAAAAATATGGCTGCCATACTTTGTCAACAGGACCTAGACTGGTCGCTATCTGGCCTTTCCGGATAATAAAAAGCGGACTTGCTACGCGGATCGCGCCAATGGGCTGCACGATGCAAGAGGAATATGGAGATCCTTTGATCGCGAGCAATGTCGACCAGGAACATGTCTGTGCTCATTTGATCGAACTCGTGCGCAATACCGCCGACGTGCTGGAGGTTTACTCAACGCGGCAAGGAGACCCGATACAGAGATTACTTGATCGAACCGGCTTATTTAATATCCCGAAGCCGATGAGCGCATATTCGGTCATGAAAACTGGTGCCGACTCTTTCGATGATTTCCTTCGCGGATATTCACGCAAATTCCGCAGTAATCTCAAGCAGCAGCGCAAGCGACTCGAGACGCTGGGCGTGCTGCGTTTTGAACTTCCGGATGATATCGAAAGCAGTTCCGAAACCGTCGACACCTGGGAGCTGCCATGAACGGTCCAAAGTTCGATTTCATGGAAGTGCAGCAGCTTCAGTACCTTTGCGCTGTGTTCGAGGTCTCGCGACAGACGATCAAGGGTAAGGCAAAGAAGGACGTCGAATGCTCCTTCTCGCGCCCCCTTAAAGGCGGCCTGAAGACCTGGCCTTGTTTCGAAGCTAGCGCCGCTTACCCCATGCGCGGTTTAAGCTATAGATGGCGATACAAACCGCACGGCTTGTCTTTGGTGTATAATGATGGATAAGTTTGCATTATCGTTCATTTTCCTCATTATAGAGGGACGACGCAAATCGTCGACGAAAACAGCGAAATTCACGCTCCGGAGAGCTCTGCTCCGCCGCACGGCACGCCGAAGGCCACCGGTATTTCCACCGCCGTCGCTGCGGCCGCAACACCCCCTCCCCTGCCGGCGCATCTGCAGGATCTGACCGAGCGCGCCCGCGGCTATGTCGCGGCCGCCAGTTCGGCCAATACGCGGCGGGCCTATGCAGCGGATTGGAAGCATTTTACCGCCTGGTGCCGGCGCCAGAACCTATCGCCCCTTCCCCCTGATCCGCTGGTCGTCGGCCTCTACATCACAGCCTGTGCAACGGGCAGTGCCGTTGGCACACCGGCGCACGGCGGGAAGGCGCACCGCGTTTCGACGATCGAGCGCCACCTGTCCGCCATCGCCTGGAACTGTGCGCAGCGTGGCGAGAAACTCGACCGGAAGGACCGCGCCATCGCCACCGTCCTGGCCGGCATCCGCAACAAACACGGCGCCCCTCCGCGGCAGAAGGAAGCCATCCTGTCCGAAGATCTGATCGCCATGCTGGAAACCCTCGAGAGGGGAACGCTGCGTGGCTGCGCGACCGGGCCATGCTGCTGCTCGGCTTTGCCGGCGGCCTGCGTCGCTCGGAGATCACCGGCCTCGACCTCGGTCGCGACCAGACAGACGATGGGCGCGGCTGGATCGAGATCTTCAACAAGGGCGCGCTGCTGACGCTGCGTGGCAAGACCGGCTGGCGCGAGGTCGAGATCGGGCGCGGCTCGTCCGACGCCACCTGTCCGGTCGCCGCGCTTGAGACCTGGATCAAGTTCGCCAGGCTTGCCAAGGGGCCCCTCTTCCGTCGGGTGACCGGCAAAGGCAAGGATGTCGGGCCGGATCGGCTGAGCGATCAGGAGGTGGCGCGCCTCGTCAAGAAGACGGCGCTCGCCGCCGGCGTGCGCGGCGATCTGTCCGAGGCCGAGCGCGGCCAGAAATTCGGCGGCCACTCGTTGCGCGCCGGCCTCGCCTCCTCGGTCGAGGTCGACGAGCGACATGTCCAGAAGCAGCTAGGGCACGCGTCCGCGGAGATGACCCGCCGCTACCAGCGCCGGCGAGATCGCTTCCGCGTCAACCTCACCAAGGCGGCCGGGCTTTGACTGGCCCCCGCCGGCTCAGGGTCCAAGGATCACCGCGTTTCTCCTCCCCTCCTATCAGACCGTCTCTTTTGGAAGGGTCTCCTCAAACCGCTCGTGCTGCGGACCGTCGAGCATAACGCCGTCGATGTTTTCGCAGGATCTGATTTGAAGACGTAACGGGATGTTATTGCCCGGCCCGATCTGATTCATCAGCCAGCCGACGCAGTGGGCATCCTCTCCCCGCGGATGCTCGTGCCAGGCCATGGCGCGGCCCGTACCGACCAGCGATCCGGGCTCGGCGATGGTGCGCGCGAGAGAGCGATGCAGTGCCTCGCTGTATCCGTCCGGAATGTCATGCGGGTTCGTGGAGACCTTCCAAGGGCATTTCTCACACTGCCTGACGCGCTTCAGCTTCCAGCTCATCCCGAATCCTACCTGCCATGCAGGTTCGATTTATAGCCCTATACTCATGCGGCCAAGCCATTCCGGCCCCGAAGAGCTGTCAGGACCAGCCCTCCCCTGCCGCAAGATCCAGCAGTTGGGGCGTGAAACCGCAGATCGATTTTTTTCCGCGCAGGAGGCATAAAAAAAGCCCAGTGCGGTAGGAGGTGCACTGGGCTTCTATTCCGGCTGACAACACGGGAGGAGGTGCGTTGCCAGCAACCGGAAACCGCTGGGAGGAGGAGTGCGGCTCCGAGACCGATAAACTATGTTGCATTGCACAAATCTTCAAGGCTTAGCCCCCGGTTAAACGCCGGAATCGCCTGCATCCCTCTCGAGGGCGGCCGCGAGCGCGGTGACAAGCCCAACGATTTTCCGCCGTGTGGTCGTCGAGGCAATCCGCGCGAACGCGACATTCAGATCCCGTCCCTCATTGGTCTCGATAAAGCTGACCAGTTCGGGCGCCGCCGACGGAGGATCGAAGCCGGCTTCTCCCGCTTCGGTTCGGAAGAAATAGGACGGCGGCAGGCCGAGCGTGTTCGCGATGACCACCAGGCGGCTCGCGCTGACGCGGTTGGTCCCCTTCTCGTATTTCTGGACCTGCTGAAAGGTGACACCGAGCCTGGCGGCCAGCGTGTCCTGGCTCATGCCGAGCAGCCGGCGCCGTGCCTTGATCTTGGCGCCAACTTCGACGTCGATGGGATCAGGCGCTTTCGCCATGCGCGCCTCCCTCGATCGTCTCGACGATATCGTAGGTCTCGACGATCGCGCCCACCCCTTCGTTGAGCAGCGCGAGCATCGTCTCCTGCGTCACCGGAACCGTCTCGATCCGCTCGAGGCGCATCGACGGGACGACTTGATCCGGTTCCTGGGCAACCACCTCGCGCAACTCGACGATGGCGGCGCGAGCTTTCTTGGCGCTGGCAAAGAACGCATCGCCAATGCCGTCGTCGTGCCAGCGTGCTTCCAATGGTTCGACATCCGGCGAATAGGTGAAGAATGTGAAGGAGGGTGCTTCTGACACTCGGTTTCCTCCAAGAGCAGCTCGCGGTACGCCCCCGCTTCTGCTCTTTGACCCCTGGTGATCGGGGAGTTGAGAAACCTCGTACAGGAGGTCGCGCCGGCCTTTGGGCTTTCGCCTTGGACATACGCAGACGCCTCCCCGACCAGTGATCGGAGCGCGTTAACGGCCGCACTAGCGCCGCTGTACGAGGGGTTCTCACGCCCCAAAGCAGTGCGTGACTGCTTCACCGGTGAGTCTAGGCGATCACGCGGCGCGGTGCAAACACTCAGAGTAGAAATTCCGAATGAATTCAGTCGATAGCTGCTGAAGAAGGTTCCCCCGATATGCGACCAGCGATATGGCTGGATTTCATCGAGAGAGAAACTGACAGCGGGTTGTGCTGTACGGAGCGAAAGTGAACGTCATGGACGAGAGCGCGGAGACAATGACGATTTCCAGCCGCAGCGATTTCGCCCTTTGGGCCATCGAGCGGGCAAAGGCGATCGTCGCAATGCAAGGCGGCGACCTGCTCGCCGCCCGAGATGAGGGCGACGAGCGGATCGCCGAATCCGCCAACGCCATTGGCCAGGCCATCGTCGACGCCCTGCTGGAGGTCTTCGACGGTCTGACAGAGGACTAGCCGCGCGCTTACCGCTCGGCGCCATCCCGGTCGTTGCCGCGCTGGCGCTCCTGCTCGGCCTGCCGCAGGATCTGCTGGCGCTGCTCGTCTTGAGCACTCTTGGCAGCGCCGGCCTGCTCCCGCGCCGCACGCGTGGCGCGACCGGCTGCGATGGCCTGTTGCTGGGCGGCGATTGCCGGATCGACCGTCGGAGCTGCCCGGTCCTGCGTGCGCGGCTCCTCTGCGCGCGCAGTCGGTGGCGTCCCCGTCTCCCCTGCCGCGTCCGTGGCCGACCGCATCTGCTGCATCTGGATGTCACGACGCTGTTCGGCAAACAGCGCCGAGATCTCCTGCCGCATCTCCTCGACCGCCTGACGCTCGGCGCTGCTATCCACTATCGTTTCCAGGCGATCCATGGATTTGTTTGCCCGCGACACGCGCTCGTCAAACTGTTCCAGTGAGAGGGCCATGCTCTGTTCCTTCCGTTGTTGAATGGTTGCGATGAGGCTCTTGAACTCGGCGAGCGGCGGCTCCGGCGATGTTTCGGTCGCACGAGCGGCGGCATCAAATCGCTTCTGAAGCCACGGCGACGCCGCGCCATGCTTTGCGGATCCGGCCGCCTCGATGACGACGGCGGCGCGCAGTCCATGCGCCAGCAACCGCGCCCGGAAACTTCCGGCAACGGACCGCGTCTCGGAACCGGGCCCAAACTCCTCGTTCTGCTTAGACAGCTCGCGCTCGATCTTGCTGACGCTCGCCGTCGTGGGCGCCAGGACCTGGACGGACTTCCCCGCAGCGGAAATCAACTTCGCCTCGACGCCGACAGCCCCCTCGATAATGACGGCCACAGCCTCCCGCTCCATCGTCTGTTCAAGTTCCAAGCGGAGCAGGACGAAGCCGCTGGCATGCGCAGCAGATTGCGGTGCTTGCGCGGTTGCCGCGGCGGCGAACCGGCCGGCCGCCGCAATCACGGAAGGCTCCGCGCCGGCCCGCTTCAGGGCGCTAGCGGTCGCCTGCCATTTCGGGGCAAGAGCAAGATTGCCGTTGTTGAGGGAGGCGCTATCGACGACACCGGCGCGCTTCCGTTCGACGCGATTGTTCACGGTCTGCGTTTTGAGATAGCGGGGATCGCTCCTGCCGCGCTCGTAGGCGCCCGCCTGTGCCTGGCTATAGGGCCGCGTCGCCGCCACGTCCGCGCGTCGGGTGGCAACCATGGCGATACCGTGCTCGCGCGCCTTGGCCGCAAACCGCTCGCGCCATTCGTAGAGCTCCGGCTTGGTCAGCCGCAGCGCCTTGCCGACGTCGTCGCGGGCCGAGATAATCGCATGGACATGCACATGGCCGGTTTCAGGGTGATGCGCGGTAATCCAGCGGTGGCCAGCAACCTGCTCGCTGAGAAAATCCCGGACGGCTCGTTTCATCGCTTCCGGATCAGTTCCGGCCCGCGCTGAGAAGATGATATGGAAGGCATTGCGCGGTTCGACGGTTCGGATGTGTGAGGACCAGGCCTGCCACACGCCGTCGGCCCTCTCCTTGACGCTCGCACCGCCTTTGACCGGATCCCCTGCGCTGGTGGTGACAGCCTTCTCGGTGCGCAGGAACTTTTCGAGGAAATAGCGGCCGGACTTTTCCGAGACGGCCGCGCCGAGAATGCGGACCTCGGCGGTAACGCCTGCATCGGCCAGCCGGCGCGCAAAATCGGCTTCAGCATGTTCGACAGTGCGGCCGGGCCCCTCCCCCTTTTCGCGCGCCCTCAAGGCTCCAGCGATTTTCTTCGCCGACAGGTCCGTCACCGCAAAGACGGAGACCTTCCCATCCGGGTGTCTGGCATAGAGGAACGGCTTCGATCCAAAGGCCGTGTTCAAGGCTTCGTGAAGCACGTCATCATCGACCACGTCCGCAACGCTCATGGAAAAGGTCGCGAGCGCGTTGACCGCATAGGCCTCGCGGAAGTTCGCGCTCCACGTTTCCAGTGCCGCAGCCCGGTCCTCGCGGCTGGCGATGGCAAGCCCATCCTGATCGTAGATTGGAATGTCGGTCTTGCCCTTCTCGCCATTCTCCTTTTCGACTTCGCGTGTTCCCAGGTAGGTCATCAGGCCGGCGGCTGACGCGCGGCTGGACACGGTCGACGTCACCTTGATCACGACCGGCTGCGCACCCGCGGCGATCGCTGCACGACTCGTCGCCTCCGATACCGATCGATCCTTGATGACGCGCGTCGGCGAGACCGGGCGAGCCGCGCTTGACGAGCCGCCACCGCCCCCTCCCCCACCAGCTGAACGCAAATCCTCGTCATCGTCATCCCGATTGCTTTCAGCGCCCAACGCCCCGACCAGCACGATCACGCCTCGCTGCGATGATTGCACCGGCTGCAGGATGGAAGTGATTGTCGGCCCGCACGCCGGGACGGCGCTCCGGCGCGCCTTGCTCGCGATCCCGGTCGGCATGAAGCGCTGCTCTGGTGCCTGACCTTCTATCCTGAGCGCGGAGGCGCGTCGCCGCCGCAGCTCCTCGTCCTCATCGATCAGCGAAGAAGCTCGACGGATGGAATGCGCCTCGATGGCGCCGAGCAACCCGGACCAATCATGCGCCATGTTGGCCTCCCCTCCGCTCCTTGCGACTGATCCGCAGCATCAGGTCGACGTCGGCCCGTAGCTGAAACACCCCGTCGAGAAGGTAGCGCAGGGCAGCGTCGAGATGCGGCTCGTAGCCGACACGACCCTCGTTCATCGCACGGACTGCCTGGTTCAGGTTCACGCCGATACGCCGCAGCTCCTCATTGGTGCCGCGCAGCGCCTCCGCTTCGGCCGGTCCGACCGGGAGCGGAAGGCCCGCCTGCTCGCGGAATAGAAGCCGGATGACGTCGCTCGCGGTGCGGTTCTCGCCGCAAAGCACGGCGAGCGCGGCGCGCTCTTCCGGCTGCAAACGAACCCTGACCACCTCGCTTCGCATCTTTTCCTACACGCTTGCCAGGTTGCCGGAGGCGACCCAGAGCGCCAGAGGCGCGAACCATTGCCCTGCCGGAGGCGGGCGACGTCGAGTTTGTACCACAAACTTGACAATCCTGCCACATAAAACTAAACTATATTTTATTTCACATACCAACCCGGCTAGACAGGCGCTCTCGACCCAGCCTCCGCAATGGATACCCACGCGCCTCAGCGCTTCCGCGTGAACAATTGCCCGTTGTCGACGCTCACGTTAACCGCGACAACGCGGTCAACTGGCAATTACCCATTAACAACTGACAGTTACCAACGCCTCGATTGCCCGTTATCAATGGGCAATTGATGATTGTCCGTTCCCCGTCACCCGTTGCCAATGGGCAGTCATCAATCGCCAATCATCAATCTTCAACGAACAACGAGCAATGATTTCATTGCGGAAAGAGAGCGAAGTAATTAACTATACTTTAGCACAACGAAGGAGCCGTCATGATCGTCACCATCGCCAATCCGAAAGGCGGGACCGGAAAAACCACACTCGTCCGCGCTCTGTCCGGTACGGCCGCCCATGCCGGCAATGACGTATTCCTGATCGACGCCGACAGCCGGGCCAATACGATGCGCTGGGTCGCGATGTCGAAGCAGATGGAGGTGTGGCCGGATCGGCTGGAGGCGGAAAGCTGCCTCGATCCGAATGCCATCTACAAGATGGCGCTTCAGCGCCAGGACGAAAGCAAGATCGTCTTCGTCGATATCGAGGGAACCACGAACGAAAACCTGTTCGCCGGTCTCTACTGCGCCGACATCGTGCTGATCCCGCTGCAGACCACCCAGGACGATGTGGTCGCCGGCATGCAGCTCGCGCTGAACCATATCCCGGTGGTCGAGGAAGACCAGAAACGCAAGCTGCCGGCGATGATCGTCATCAACCAGCACGATCTCGTCACCGGCCGGGCCAAGGCACATGAGCCGCTCCGGGAAATCCTGCGCGAGAGCGGTGTCGCACTGGCGTCCCGGCCGATCGCTCGACGGGCGTCCTACCAATCGATCGGCGCCGCCGGCACGCTCCAGACCGTCGCCAAATCCGATCCAAAGGCGATCGCCGAAATGGAGACGCTGCTTGGCGAGCTGCTCTCCCTCTACAGGTCGACGGCCAGCGAGGCGAGACAATGAGCAGCGGATCGGATAGCAAGAACCTTGTCCTCGGCTTGATCTCCACGGGCCGCGACCGGCCATCCGTGCGCGAAAAGCCGATGCCCTCCCCTCCCCCGGTGAAATCCGAGGATGCTGGCGATGCATCGTCAAACCCGTCGGCCGGCCGGACGCAGTTCCGCGACCTGGTAGCCAAGGGCGAAAGCCGCGATCCCATCGCCGGCAAACGCTTCCGCGACAACGAGAAGGTCACAACCGGGATCCATATCCGCGCCGACGTCCACAAGACGCTGAAGATTCTCGCCGCCATCGAGCGCCGCAAATTCAACAGCTACATCGAGGAGGCGATTGACGACTATCTCGTGAAGATAGCCGATCGGATCCCCGACATCACCTGAAATGGAAGGAGGCTGGGACATCATGCGCTGCGCTTTTCGCCTCCGCCGTTCGCCCGCAGCGCAGCCATCAGCATCGGCCCAAGGCCGAATTCGCCCCGCGCCGCTTTCCGTGTGAGATCGCGGAGATAGCCGCCGGGCGACGTGATGTGCTCGACTCGCTCCAAGATGCAGGCGACCGCAACCGCGGCGTTTTCAGGCCCCATCACCTCGCACGCCTCCTGATAGGCCGACGGGCTGACACCCAGCATCGACCGGACCGTGACGGCCGCCGCCATCAGGTCGCGCCAGGTTTCAATCCGGCCGCTCGATGTGTAATCGGCGATCTGTGGGCACGCCCTCAGCACCAACGGTAACGGGAATGCCTTCAGCGGTTCGGCAATCCGTTTCGGTTTTTCGCTCGGCATCTCGCCCTGCTCTCTTTCGGAGCTAGGTTCAAGTTCATGGAAGGATTCGGGTTTTGAATTCTGTATGTGACGACCGTCATGGTCATCATTGACGCCCGTTTTTTCTGCTTTTACCTGAATTTCCAAACGGTTGATGATTTCCTCGCGCAAAAGCTCCATTTCGTCGAGCACCGTCTCGACGACTTCGCGGCTCGGTGAGCGTGGGAGGCGGTCCAGGAGGCTGATGAACATGGCTTCGATCGTCGCCCAATCTCCATCCGCGCCCTCTTCCATGGCGGCCGAGATGAGCTTGCGGACGTCGCGCCGGCAAAGCGACAACGCCTCTTTGGCGCGCTTGAAGCGGAGCCGCTCGGCGGCGACTTGCTGCGCGACGTTTGCGATCTCGGCGGCGCGAGCGAGCAGAGGTGCAATGCTGAAGCCAAATGCGGCCTCGATCTCCCCTCCCCGGCTGCGATGCGCATAGCGCTTGCCATTCGGGCTGTCTCGACGTTCGATCAAGCCGGCGTCCACCAGCGCGGCGAGATGCCGACGCAAGGTCGTGCCGGCGATGCCATGAGCGCGCAGGGACAACTGGTTGTTCGATGGGAAAACCACTAGGCCGCCATTCTCATCGGATAGCTCGTCGCTCGGATAGAAGCTCAAGAGCGCCTGGAGCAGCGTTATCGACCGGTCCTGCAAGCCGAATACATCCTTCGCCTCGCCGAGGTCGTTGAACACTTTCCACTTGTTGATTGCCTTGGTCGGCCCTCGATCGGCCGTTTCGAGCTGGCCCCTCACCAGGGCAAGCGTCATCGGCCGCCGCCCATGGGGCGTCGTCACACGTCCTGTCTGCATTTCCCTCACCTTTCAAAGGGCAAAAGAAATCCGCTCACCAAAACGGTGCCAAAGACTCTTGACTGTGATTCGTGGAAATGCGATTCTCGATCTTGCTACAGAATACGAGGAAGGCTTCCACGGTTTACCGCTTGGGGGCCTTTTTCTTTTGCGGTTTGATCCTTTCCATCCAGTCCTACATCAAAAGACAAAAACCAGTCAGCGCTCCATCGACGCCTGAAATTCGCGATGAAGCTGCTCAAGTTTGCCGATCACGTAATCGCCGAAAGCCGGCGAAGTCTTTTCGTCGAAGCTGACACTGAGAGCCTTGGCAGATCGCTGCACGGTCGCGAGTTTCTGCCCGCTTTCTGATTTAATTGTCTCGGATATGGCCGCCTTGCGCTTTGCCGTCAGCGCGTCCATCACCTGCGCAAAGCGGTCATCGGTGTCAGCCGCTCGGAATTCACGGCTTTGAAGGAGAGCGTCAAGCGTCTTCGGCTTGCTTGCGGCAAGCTTCTCAGCCAGTCCCATCCAACGCGGCCGCCCGGCTTTCGGCGCCGGGCCGATCGCTTCGATGATCGGCCTGGGCACGGAATGGGCTACACTCATGAGTTTTGAGAGCTGGGTTTTCTCCATCCCCAACGCCGACATGATGACTTGGCGGTCGAAGCCTCGCTCTTCGAGGGCAACAGCAAATAAGGCGCGCTCGATATAGCTAAGGTCGGTCCGCGAAGCGTTCTCCTGACCTTGAGCAACAACCAGCTCTTCGTCGGAAAGGTTTTGTACGACCGCCTTGACGGGGCGACCGAGCTTTGCCGCGACACGAACACGCCTGTGGCCAAAGACGATCTGGTATCGGTCAGCCTTTTCGGGATGCGGTCGCAACAGGACCGGGCTCCTCTGGCCGGACTGGCGGATAGCCTCGAGCAGCTCCCTAAACCCTTCACCATCGTCCGGAAGACGGTCGGCCACGAATGAGCTGTCGATCTTTTCCGGGGAAATATCGACGACTGCTGCTCCCTCTGCGATAAGAGCACGCGCCTGATCAGCGGCGCTCACGATACTGCCGAGAGATCGGCCCATCGCGCCAACTGCACCGGATCGGATGTGCTGAAGTTTCTTCTCTGGAGTCGCTTCCGCTTCCTGCTCGTCGACTTCGGAGTTGCCATGTGGCAACTCGTTATCTCGTCTGGAAAGCATAGCCTTGAGCGTATCCTTGCGGCTCACGTCGCCCTCCCCCAAGCCTGCTTCATCAGGCTCTCGATTTCCCCGTTTACGGCGTCGAGCGACTCCATCGCCCTGTCATATGTCGCCTTGGCAAAATTCTCGCGGCCGACCTCGTAGAGGGTCTGCTTCGACAAACCAGCGTCGGAGATCGCCGTCGATTTCAACATCGTGTTGGTAAGCACCCGTTCGCGAAACAGCGACCGCATGAAGCCGACCATCTGCGCCTGGGGGCCGTCTGACGGCTCATAGCGCGTAACGACATAGCGGATGAAGTCGTAGTCGAGATCACCGCCGGCGTCCTGCACCACGCCGAGGAGGTCGGATGTCATGAGGAGGAATTGGCACATAGACATGACATCCAGCATTTGCGGATGGGCGGTAATCAGCAATCCAGTGGATGCGCAAAGCGCGCCGAGTGTCAGAAAGCCGAGCTGCGGCGGGCAGTCGAGCACCATTACATCGTATCTGTCTTCGACCGAACCTAGCGCGGATGCAACACGTCCGAAAAAGGGCTCCGTGGAACGCTCTGCGAGCGCTCGCGGAGTGTCGTGTTCATATTCCATCAGCTCCAAATTACCGGGAATCAGATCGAGCCCGGTGAAGTAGGTAGGCTTGATGATCTCAGAGAGGGGTCGCCGCTTTTCGTCGTAACGAATTGCCGCGTACATGGTCTCGTTCGCTTGGATATCGTATTCAGGCTGATATCCGTGCAGAGCAGTCATGGAGGCCTGTGGATCGAGGTCAACAGCAAGAACCCGGTATCCTTGCAGAGCAAGATACTGCGCGAGATGCGCGGCAGTGGTCGTCTTTCCGCTCCCGCCCTTAAAATTGACGACGGCCAT
>NZ_CP150641.1:0-348587 GCF_050859155.1 Shinella yambaruensis | reverse complement strand
GGATTCTCCAAGGGCTGTGTGCGACGGCTTGGCCATCGGCAGTCTCCGTTCATTCCCCGATCCGAAAGGCCCTCATGCCCGGTGGATCGCCTTGCCTATACTCTCTCCGATTCTCCACCCCGGGGAAATGCGCGGACGGGAAAATCTACAGAGGCTTCTGGCAGTTACGGCGAAAATCACAATCTTCGCCCGGTTCCGTAACAGACGGTGGGATAGGTTCCGAGTCGCGTCAAGCGTTTTTTGGTTAACAAAACCTTAACGGGAAAAGGCCGGAATCCCGGAGAATCAGGACTCCGGCGGCTTGCCGCGGCGCGTCATCCACCGGATTCTGACTCCGCCCCGCGGCGCGCCGGACGGCCGTTCCGCCGGGCCGCAGAGAAATCCCCCGCCGCCGCCCCCCGATTCTCTCCCCGCCCTTCCTCACCGTGGCCCGCGTTGACAGCTGTCAACCGCCCGATCCATCAGCATCGTGAATCGATGCGCCGCCACGGATTCCAAAAAGTCGTTGGACGGGATTCGCCCCGCCGGCGAGACTCGCCCCATGGAAGAGATGCGGTCAAGCCATTTCGAACGCCGCGATGCGGCCCGCAACATGCAGCGCTTCTATCGCCTGACGGTGACGCGCGACCTGTTCGGCACCGTGCTCCTGCTGCGCGAATGGGGCCGGATCGGCGTCTTCTCGCGCGAGCGCGCGGAGGAGAAGCGAAGCCTTGCGGACGCATGGCGGGATGCCGAGCGGCTTGCGGCGCAAAAATGCCGGCGCGGCTATGTGCCGGTCGGGAAGTGAAACGTGGAACGGCGGCAAAGGGGTCGAACCCAGCCGGCGGCAATGAACGCCAAGGCAGCGGCCGGCGCAGCGACGGACCGCGGAGGTAAAGGCCGCCCGCCAAGCCCGCCAACCTCTCCTTCGTCATCCTCGGGCTTGACCCGAGGATCCACAATCTCGGTGGCACATGGATCCTCGGGTCAAGCCCGAGGATGACGAAGGAGAGGTCGGGACGGTCGTGGGCGTGGACGTGGGCGCGTGGAAGATCGGACAACAGCCAGAGAGCTAGAGAGCTAGAGAGCTAGAGAGCTAGAGAGCTAGAGATCCATGGCGGCCGCGCGGCGTTGACAGCTGTCAACGGCCTCAATGGGGCTGGCTGCGCTGGAAGAACTGCAGGAAGAGCTCGCGCTCGGTGGTGATGTCGAGCTTCTCGTAGATGCGGGCGCGGTGGTTCTTCACCGTGCCGGGCGCAATGCCGAGCCGGGCGGCGATGGTGGCGGTCGGGTGGCCGTTCAGCACCAGCTCGACCAGCTCCATCTCGCGGGCGGAAAGCTCCGGCCAGAGGGCGGCGGACAGCACCGGGCCGTTGGCCGGAACGGCGCCCGGCAAGGCGGGCGCGGCGCTGCGGCGGTAGGAGGGCTGGCGCGTCCTGGTGTCGAGCGCGTGCAGGGCGGCGAAGACCGGGAAGCGCTCGCGGAGCAGGTCGATATCGGCATCGCGGAAGGGCTGGCGCGAACGGTCGAGGAAGATGCCGAGGCACCAGTCCTCGCCGTCTTCCAGGAGCACGCCGATCTCGTCGCAGATCTCCGACTGGGCGAGGAACTCGGCGATGTAGCGGCCGCGCTTCATGCGGTCGCCGGCAAGGCTCTTGAGCGGCACGATGCCGGTGCGCCGCTCGCCCCGCCAATGGGCATAGAAGGGGTCGAAGACGTAATAGGTCTCCAGGTAGCGCGCGACCATCGCCTCCGAATAGCCGCGATGCTTGACGAATTCCGGCCGGCGGGTCGCCGAATAGCGCGTGACGGTGATGAGGTCGGGCGAGACGATGGTGCCGATCATGTCGATCAGCCGGTCGACGTGATCGTCCGTTCCCGTCGCGCTGATCGCGGCGGCGAAGGTCTGCCAGGCGTTTTCTCCGCGCATATCCTCGTCTAGCACGTCCCCTCCCCGCCGTCATTGTGCCTTTCGGCATATGGCGCCGCGCCCCGGCGCGATCCTAGTCTTCCCCCATCGAACGTCTCAGGAGGGCAAGGACTTGGAAAACCCGATTGTGATTGGCATCGACGCGGGCGGCACCATGACCGACACGATCCTCGTCGATAAGCACGGACACTTCAAGATCGGCAAGGCGGCGACGACGCCGAAGGACGAGGCGGAGGGGTTCCTCGCCTCCTCGCTCGATGCGGCGGAGGCCTGGGGCATCTCGCTGGAAAGCCTGTTCTCCGGCGTCGACGTCGTGCTCTATTCGGGCACCGGCATGCTTAACACGCTGCTGTCGCGCACCGGCCGGCGCCTCGGCCTCATCACCACCAAGGGCATGGAGGACATGATCCTGATGGGCCGCGGCCTGCAGGCCTGGGCCGACTATTCCTATGCCGACCGCCTGCACGCCGTCACCCACGCCCATCCCGATCCTCTGGTGCCGCGCCGGCGCACGCACGGCGTGACGGAACGCATCGACCATTTCGGCGATGTCGTGCTGCCGCTCTACGACGCCGATGTCGTTACGGCTGCCCGCGCCCTCATAAGGGACAAGGTCGACGCGATCTGCATCATGACGATCTTCTCCCATGTGAACCCCGTGCACGAGAAGCGCATCGCCGAGATCTGCCGGCAGGAGATCGACAGGGCGGGCGCGGAGATCGCCGTCTATACCAGCCACGAGGTGCGCCCCGTCATCCGCGAGCAGTCGCGGCTGAACTCGGTGCTGATCGAGGCCTATGCCACCTCGCGCGGCCGCCGGCAGCTGCGCGGCATCGAGGACGCCTCGAAGAAATACGGCTTCAAATACGGCGTGCAGACCCTGCTCTCCTTCGGCGGCCTCACCTCGATCAACCATCCCCGCCTGCACGAGACGATGATCTCCGGCCCGATCGGCGGCATCCTGGGCGCGGCCTATATCGGCAAGCTGATCGGCAATGACAGCCTCATCTGCTCCGACATGGGCGGCACCTCCTTCGACATGGGCGTCATCTCGCGCGGCCAGACGCGCATCGAGAACGAGCCCCTGATGGACCGCTTCAAGCTCAACGTGCCGACGCTGCATCTCGACACGATCGGCGCGGGCGCCGGCATGATCCTGAAGGTCGATCCGCTGACGCGGAAGATCTCGCTCGGGCCGGAAAGCGCCGGCTCTGATCCCGGCCCGATCTGCTTCGACCGCGGCGGCACCGAGCCGACCATCGCCGATTGCGACGCGATCCTCGGCCGGCTGAACCCGGACTATTTCCTCGGCGGCAAGGTGAAGCTGCAGGTGGAGAAGGCGCGCGCCGCCTTCAAGGCGAAATGCGCCGACGTGCTCGGCGTCGGCGTGGAGGAAGCGGCCGAGGGCATGATCGAGATGCTGGAGGCGGACGCCAACAACGCGCTGCGCCGGGTGATCTCCGGCCAGGGCATCCACCCCTCGGAATTCACCCTGCTCTCCTATGGCGGCTCCGGCCCGCTGCATCTGGCCGGCTGCGCGAGGGGCATCGGCTTCAAGGACATCATCACCTTCCAGTTCGCCGCCGGCTTCTCCGCCTTCGGCTGCACCACGGCGGACTACATGCGCCGCCATTCGGTCTCCACCCAGATCGACATCGCCGCCCGCGCCTCCGACGACGCGCTTGCCGCCGCCGGCAGCCAGATCACCGGCGTGTGGCGGGACCTCGAAAGGGCGGCGGTCGACGAGATGCTGGCCGACGGCCATGCGCGCGAGAAGATCAGGACCGTGCCCTTCTTCATGGCGCGCTATACCGGCCAGCTCGAGGACGTCGAGGTCATCGCGCCGTTGCCAGCTGTCAACTCGGCCGACGACATGCGCACCGTGCTCGCCCGGTTCGAGGAGGTCTATGCCAAGGCCAACCACCGCGTCTCGAAATATGGCGAGGCCGGCTTCTCGCTGATGGAGCTCGGCGTCATCGCCACGGCCGACAAGATCAAGCCGACGCTCGTGCGGCGCCCGCTCGGCACCGCCAACCCGGCAAGCGCCCACAAGGGCGTGCGCGAGGCCTATATCGGCGGGCGCTGGCACAGGGCAAACCTCTACGAGATGGACCTGCTCGAGCCCGGCCACGAGGTGGCCGGCCCGGCCATCATCGAGCACCCGGCAACGACGCTGGTCGTGCATCCGGACGACCGCGTCTTCATCGATGAATGGACGCTGCTCCACTACATTCACGCCTGAGCGGGAGACATGACCATGCTGGACAAGACCGCAAATCCCCTCCGTTCGCGCCTTCTCGAATCCGAGCGGCTGATGGAGGAAACCGGCTGCTACGACGGCATCACCGAACTGACGCTGCGCCGGCAGGACCCGCTGAAGTTCGAGACGCTGCACACCAAGCTGCGCGCCTATTGCGTCTCGGCCCGCGAGATGGCCCGGCGCATCTCCGCCTCGCCCGGCGTGCGCGAGGTCGGCGAGATGGTCGTCGCCATCTACACGCCGGAAGGCGACGCCATCGCGCTGTCCAACGGCATCATGGTGCATGTGCACACGATGAGCCGCTTCATCAAATGGATGATCCGCAACGGCTACGAGGAGAACCCCGCCATCCGCGACGGCGACATCTTCGCCAACAACGACGCCTTCATCGGCACCGTGCAGGTGCCCGACGTGATGGATGTCGTGCCGATCTTCCACGAGGGCACGCTGGTCGGCTGGGCGGGCGCGGTCTGCCACGAGCTGGAGGCCGGCGGCATCACGCCGGGCGGCGACGTGTGCCTGGCGCAGGAGCGCTTCACCGAGGGCCTGTTCGTCTGCGCGGAGAAGGTCGGCGAGAACGACGAGCTGCGCCGCGACTACGTCATCCGCTGCGAGCGCAACCTGCGCATGCCGATCTACTGGGTGCTGGACGAGAAGGCCAAGGTCGCGGCCTGCATCGACATGCGCGAGAGCGTCAAGACGCTGATTTCCGAGATCGGCCTCGACTACTGGCAGCGGCTGTCGAAGGAGTTCATCGAGGAGGGCAGGCGGGCGCAGCTCGCCCGCACCCGCCAGCTCACCGTGCCCGGCATCTATCGCGGCCACACCTTCTACGGCCATGTGACGGAGGGCAAGCCCGGCTTCCAGCCGCTCGGCCCGCCGAACTGGCTCTACAACATCCCGATCGAGATGGAGATCACCGCGGAGGGCAAGATCCGCATGGACTTCGACGGCACCCAGCCCTGGGGCTACCACTCGATGAACTGCACGCCGGCCGGCATGGACGGCGGCATGTTCGTGACGCTGACCCAGCACATGAACTTCGAGGGCCTCGTCAATGACGGCGCCTGGATGGCGACCGAGATCAACATCCCGCACGGCACCTGGACCAACCCCGACAACGAGATGGCGGCGACCGCCACCTCGTGGGCGCTGCTGCTGCCGGCCTACGGCGTCTTCCAGCGGCTCCTGTCGCGCGGCTTCATCGCCCGCGGCTTCGTGGAGGAGGCCTTCGTCGGGCAGGTGAACTCGCCGATGATCGAGATGGGCGGCATCAGCCAGTACGGCACGCAGTTCGGCATGGCGCATTTCGAATGCGCGGCCGCCGGCTCCGGCGCGCTCGCCATCAAGGACGGGCTCGACACGGCCTATGTCGGCTGGAACCCGGAATCCGACATGGGCAATATCGAGATCTGGGAACAGAACATGCCGATGGTCTATATCGGCCGCTCGATCGTGCCCAATTCCGGGGGGGCGGGCAAATACCGCGGCGGCTGCGCCTTCTCCTCGACCTGGCTGATCAACAAGACGGAGCACCTGCGGCTCGTCACCTCGGAACACTCCTCCCGCGTCTTCGACAATGGCGGCCTGTGCGGCGGCTATCCGGCGCCGACCTGCGAGAAGCACCATGCCGTGCGCGGCTCCGACATCTTCGAGAAGGCCGCGCGCGGCGAGGCGCTGGCGCACGGGCCGGGCACCGATCCCGTCACCTCGGATTTCGAGCGCGCCTACAAGGGCGAGCAGGTCTTCGAGGAGGGGCCCTACATCACCCGGCCGCACAAGTCGGGCGACATCTTCAGCCATGCCTACAATGGCGGCGGCGGCTTCGGCGACGTGCTGGAGCGCGATCCGGTGAAGACGGCCCTGGACGTGGAAAACGGCTTCCTCACCCGCGAGGCGGCGGAGACGGTCTTCGGCATCATCCTCAGGGACGACGCGGAAGGCTATCCGCAGGCCGATATCGACGCCACCGTCGCGCGGCGGTCCGAGATGCGCAGGGCGCGGCTGGAAAAGGCCATTCCCGTATCCGACTGGATCGCCGGGGAGGCCGCGCGCGTGAAGCGGCAGGACTTTGCGCCGGAGGTCACCAGGATGTATCGCAGCGCAATGCAGCTTTCACCGAGATTCGCCAGCGAATTCAAAAGCTTCTGGAGTCTCGACGCCGATTATGCCTTTGCCGGGGAGACGTGAGCCATGAGTGCCTATTCCAAGGATGTCATCCGCGAGCTGGTCGAGGGCACCTTGCCCTGGCCGCAGACCCGCCGGATCATGAGCGCCTACAAGGACGACGACAGATTCGATAAATATATCAGCGTGTTGCAGGACCGCGTGGCATGGGACGACCCGATCCTGCTGCCCGTCGGCGACCGGCTGTTCATCTGCGACGGCGGGGAGGGGCGGGTGACCCGCTGCGAATGCGGCCATTCCTTCGGCGACTACCGGGAGAACTGGAAGCTGAAGGCCGTGATCAACGTGCGCAACACCGAGGCGAGCCTGCGCGAGATCTATCCCAATTCCGACCTGCCGGACCCGGACTGGATGGAAATCCGCGAGTTCTTCTGCCCCGCCTGCGCCCATCTGCACGAGGTGGAGGCGGCCGCACCCGGCTATCCCATCGTGCACGACTTCCAGCCGGACCTCGAGGGCTTCTACCGCGACTGGCTTGGAAAACCCCTGGGCAAACCGCGGAAGGAGACGGCATGACGGACCATCTTGCGGGCCGCAGCGCGGTCATCACCGGCGGGCTGACGGGGCAGGGGCTGGCGATCGCCGAGGCGCTTGCCGGGGCGGGCGCCAATGTCGCGGTCGGCTCCTTCGTGCGCGAGGCGGCGGGGCGGCAGGGCGATGCCGCCGCCTATCCGGACCCCGAGGAGATCCTCGCCGTGCGGGAGAGGCTGGAGCGCTTCGGCACGAAGGTCCATGCCGGCCATCTCGACGTGCGCGACGCGGCGGGTATCGCCGGTTTTGCGGCGGCGGCGGAGGCCGCCTGCGGGCCGGCGGACATCCTCGTCAACGCCGCCGGCACGACGGCCGAGCAGCCGGTCAGCGGCCATTCGGACGAGCTGTGGCTGAAGATCATCGACACCAACCTCAACGGCGCCTTCCGCATGATCCGGACCTACCTGCCGGGCATGATCGCGCGCGGCTGGGGCAGGGTGATCAATATCGGCTCGACGGCAGCGACGGTCGGCTGGAAGGACAACCCGGCCTACTGCGCCTCGAAGGCCGGCCTGCTCGGGCTCACCCGCTGCGTGGCGCTGGAGGGCGCGCCGCACGGCGTGACGGCGGTGATGATCAGCCCGACCTGGGTGGAGACGGAGCTGATGCGCCGCAACGTGCAGCAGGTCATCGACCGGGAGGGCGGCGGGCGCACGCTGGAGGACGCCATGGCCGACATCGCCCGGCAGAACCCGCAGAACCGCATCATCCAACCGAGCGAAATCGCCGCCCTTGCCGTCTTCCTCTCGGGGGAGGGGGCCAGGGGCATCACCATGGAGAACATACAGATCTCGGGCGGCGCACTCTGGTGAGCCGCCCTTTCGCATGAAACGGAGAAAACAAGAAAGGGAACAGCAGATGTACAGACTGAGGACAATGACGCTTGCCCGACTGATCCTCGCCATGGCCGCCGGCCTGCTTGCGCCCCTCGGCGCGGCCGAGGCCGCCGATCCGGAAAGCTGCAAGGCGGTGCGCTTCTCCGATGTCGGCTGGACCGACATCACCTCGACGACCGCCGTCGCCTCGGCGATCCTGGAAGCGCTCGGCTATGCGCCGGAGAGCAAGCTGCTCTCCATCCCCGTCACCTATACCAGCATGAAGAACAAGGACATCGACGTCTATCTCGGCGACTGGCAACCGAGCATGGAGGCCGACCGCAAGCCCTTCCTCGAGGACAAGTCGATCGAGGTCTTCGGCCCGAACCTGACGGGCGCCAAATATACCTTCGCCGTGCCGAAATACGTCGCGGATGCCGGCGTCAGGGATTTTGCCGACCTGCAGAAATTCGCCGAGAAGTTCGGCAGCAAGATCTTCGGCATCGAGCCCGGCAACAACGGCAACCGCATGATCACCGAGATGATCGAGAAGAAGGCCTTCGGCCTCGGCGGCTGGGAGCTCGTCGAGAGCTCGGAGCAGGGCATGCTGGCCGAGGTCGGCCGGGCGATCGGCGAGAAGCAGTGGATCGTCTTCCTCGGCTGGGCGCCGCATCCGATGAACTCGGTCTACGCCATCGACTATCTTTCCGGCGGCGACGACTATTTCGGCCCCAATTACGGCGGCGCCGACATCTACACCAATATCCGTGCCGGCTACGCGCAGGAATGCCCGAACGCCGCGCGGTTCGTGACCAACCTGCGCTTCACGCTCGACATGGAAAACGAGATCATGGGCGCCATCCTGAACGACGGCAAGGACGCCAAGGACGCCGCCACCGAATGGCTGAAGGCCCATCCCGACGCGGTGAAGCCCTGGCTCGACGGCGTGACCACGCTGGACGGCCGGCCCGCGGCGGAGGCGGTGAACGGCCTGCTGAACGGATAGAAAATTCCCGATAACATGCGGAATTCCGCTCTTATTGTTCTAGAAAGCGGAATTCCGCTTCTACGACGGCCTTTTTTTGTGATATGCGGAATTCCGCTTGTTCTCAGAAAAAGAGCGCTTTTCCGCATGAAGTCACCGATAGCAGAACAACTGGGCGCGCAGCTGCGCCGGGCCCGCAAGGGCCGCGGCCTCACCCAGCCGGCGCTGGCGGCGCGGCTGGGACGGGACAGGGCGCGCATTTCGGAGCTGGAGCGCGACCTCCTGCAGGCCCGCCGCGGGCGCGACCGGCTGGCGCTGCTCCTGGAGATCTGCGACGCGCTGGATCTTGCGCCCGTTCTGGTGCCGGCCGAAAGGCTGGCGGCCGTGCAGGCGCTGCTTGCGCCCGACGGGGCGGGGGAGGGCGCGGCGGCCCCCGGCGGCACCGCCTTCGACGACGTCTTCGTCGATCTTTCCGACGGAGAGGCGTGATGGCGCGCGCGGCGGTGCTCGGGGTGCATCTCCTCGATCCTGCAGGCCTGCCCCGGCGGGTCGGCACGCTGACGCGCGACGGGGAGGGGGCGACGGCCTTCCTTATCGACGAGGCCTATCTGCGCGATCCGGCGCGGCCGGTGCTGAGCCTCGGCTGGCAGGTGCCGGGCGACGCGGCGGCGACGCGCGGCCGGCTTGCCGCGCGCGGCGACAAGATCGGCCTCAACGGCCACCTGCCGCCCTGGTTCGCCGGGCTCTTGCCGGAAGGGGCGCTGCGCGACCTCGTGCTCGCCGAGATGGGGCCGGGCCGGCACGACCAGTTCGACCTCCTGACGCGGCTCGGCGCGGACCTGCCCGGCGCCGTGCTGGTGACGCCCGAGACGGCCCCGCCCGAAACCGCCGGCCCGCTCCATCTCGAACGGCTCGCCGGGCTCGACCTGCCGCAGCCGGAGGGGCTGATAAAATTCTCGCTGGCCGGGGTGCAGCTGAAATTCTCCGCCGCCCCCGCCGGCGCGCGGCTGACCGTGCCGGCGCGGGGAGGGGAGGGGAGGGCGATCCTCAAGGTGCCGGCGGCGCGCTATCCCGGCCTGCCGGAGGCCGAGTTCGCCGCCATGACGCTCTGCCGGATGATCGGCGCGACGACGGCCGACTGCCGGCTGGTGCCGGTGGACGCGATCGACGGCCTGCCGGCGGGCTTCCTCCCGGACGGCGCGATGGCGCTTTCCGTCGACCGCTTCGACCGGCCGGGGGAGGGCAGGCGCCTGCACATGGAGGATGCCGGCCAGGTGGTGGGCGCCGTCGGCGAGCGCAAATACACGATGGCGACCTACGAGACGATCCTCAATATGATCCGCCGCTTCAGCACCGACTGGCGCGCCGACGTGCTGGAGGGCATCCGCCGCATCGTCGCCGACGTGCTCGTCGGCAATGGCGACAACCACCTGAAGAACTGGTCCTTCCTGTTTCCCGGCGGCGGCGCGGTGCGCCTGTCGCCGGCCTACGACATCGTGCCGACCGTGCTCTTCGCGCCGGCCGACCAGCTGGCGCTGCGCTTCGTCGGCACCCATGCCTTCGCCGCCGTCACGCTGCATCGCTTCCGCCGCGTCGCCGCGTTTCTCGGGCTCGATCCGGACTGGATCGAGCGGGAGGTGCGCGAGACCGTGCTCCTGGCGCTCGACCTCTGGCCGGCGGCCGCGCGCGATCATCTCGGCGCCGCGCGGGCGGAGCGCCTGATCACGCGGCTCGAAACGCTGGCGCTGGTGCGCGAGGCGCGGGGCTGAGCAGAACCGCTGCACGCTTTTACGCGGCATGCGTCAAGGCCGCACGCGCCGTTCAGTGGGGAACCGGCCCGCTGCCGGCAAGGGCCGCGGGGGAGGGGCGGGGAAGGGGAACGCGGCCGAAGTCCGCGTCGCTCGCCCGCGTCTTCAGGAGGTCGAGGAAATCGTAGCCGGCCGTCCAGCGGCCGAAACCGCTGGCGATGTTGATATGGCCGGCATGGCCGATATCGACGAGGTCGCTGCCCCAGGCGCGCGCCGTCTGGCGCAGCCGCTCGACCGGCATGTAGGGATCGTCGAGGCTGCCGACGACGAGCGAGGGAAAGGGCAGCCGCCGCGCCGGCATGGCGCCGAACCTGACGATACAGGGATGCAGCGCCTCCGTCGTCTCAAGGTCGCAGGGCGCCACCAGCAGCGCGCCGCGGATGCGCCCGGCCAGCCGGCTTTCGGCGAAATGCGCCGCCAGGAGGCAGCCGAGGCTGTGGGCGACCAGCCAGACGTCGTTGCCGACCATCTCCACCACCCGCTCCAGCCGCACGAGCCAGTCCCGCTGCTCCGGGCAGGACCAGTCATGTTGCTCGACGACGCGGCTCTCCAGGTTGTCGCGCGCCCAGTGACGCTGCCAGTGCGCCTCCGGCGAACCGTTGAGGCCCGGCAGGATGAGCGTATCGACGGGAATATCGAGCGACGGCATGGCGGCCTCCTTTGCCTTTCCAGGCGCCACGGCGGGGATCGCCGCAGGCGACGGCATATCGGGAGGATACAGCGTCCGGCCACCGGGCATAGGAATTCTATCATCTATATAGACTAATTTCGAAAAAGCCTTTTCCCGCCGCCGGCCGGGCTTGCCGGGGCGATAAGGGCCTGGCGGCGGGCAAGTTCCATAAATCGCCTTATGCAACCCCGTGACCGGGCCGGGTGGCGTCCCGTTCGCCAAGGGGCCTGCGGCGCTACCGGGCCCGCCACTCCAGATACCAGGCCGCGAAGGCCGCGATGCCCTCCTCCAGCGTCACGCGCGGGGAAAAGCCGGTGAGATGGGCGAGGAGCTCGGTGGAGGCGAAGGTGCGGGGCACGTCGCCGGGCTGCATCGGCAGGTAGTTGCGCAGGGCGGGCCGGCCGAGCGCCCTCTCGATCGTCTCGATGAAGGTCATCAGCCCGACCGGCTGGCCGCCGCCGATATTGACGGTGCGGAAGGGCGCGCCGGCCGAGAGCGTGTCGAGGATGCCGGGTGCCGTGACACGGCTTTCCTCCCGCGGCACGACGTCGACGAGCCGCACGATCGCCTCGACGATATCGTCGACATAGGTGAAGTCACGGCTCATCTTCCCCTCGCCGTAGACGTCGATCGGGCGGCCGGAGAGGATGGCGTCGGAGAACTTGATCGGCGCCATGTCGGGCCTGCCCCAGGGACCGTAGACCGTGAAGAAGCGGAAGGCCGTCGTCGGCACCCCGTAGAGATGGGCGTAGGAATGCGCCATCAGCTCCATGGATTTCTTCGAGGCGGCATAGAGCGTCATCGGCTCGTCGGCGCGGTCGGCCTCGGCGAACGGGATCTTCTCGTTGGCGCCGTAGATCGACGAGGTCGAGGCGAGCAGCAGGTGTTTCGGCTGCAGGGCCCTTGCCAGTTCCAGCACGTTCCACGAGCCGACGAGGTTGGAGTCCACATAGGCGCCGGGATTTTCCAGGCTGTAGCGAACGCCGGCCTGCGCGGCGAGGTGGAGGATGACGTCGGGCGCCTTCAGCGCGGCCGCGGCATCGAGCGCGGCGCGGTCCTCCAGCCGGCCCGTGACCTGGCGGAAGCCCTCGTGGGGCGTGAGCAGCGCGAGGCGCTGTTCCTTCAGCGTGACGTCGTAATAGGGCGTCATGCCGTCGAAGCCGGTGACCGTGTGGCCGTCCGCAAGCAGGCGCCGCGCGAGGTGGAAGCCGATGAAGCCCGCGGTGCCGGTGACGAGGAAATGCGTCATTCCGCCGCCTCGCAGACCGGCGCGACCATGGCGCATGTGCCGCGGCCGATGCTCGAATAGGCAAAGCCGTGGCGGGCCACCTCCTCCGGCTTGTAGACATTGCGCAGGTCCACCAGGACGGGCCTTGCCATGCTCGCCTTCAGCCGCTGGAAATCGAGCGCGCGGAACTGGTTCCATTCCGTGACGATGACCAGCGCCTCCGCGCCCTCGGCGATGTCGTAGGGCGAGGCGCCGTAGGTCACGTCGTCGAGCACGGCCCTCGAGGCCTCCATGCCCTCGGGATCGTAGGCGAAGATCTTCGCGCCGCCGTCCTGCAGGGCCTGGATGATGGAGATCGACGGGGCGTCGCGCATGTCGTCGGTCTCCGGCTTGAAGGTGAGGCCGAGCACGGCGATCTTCTTGCCGCGCACCTCGCCGCCGAGCGCCGCGACGACCTTGCGGGCCATGGCGCGCTTGCGCGTGTCGTTGATGGCGATGGTCGTCTCGATCAGCCGCACGGGGCTGTCATTGTCCTGCGCGGTCTTGACCAGCGCCAGCGTGTCCTTCGGGAAGCACGAGCCGCCATAGCCGGGGCCGGCATGCAGGAACTTCGCGCCGATGCGCCCGTCGAGGCCGATGCCGCGCGAGATCTGCTGCACGTCAGCGCCGACCTTCTCGCACAGGTCCGCGATCTCGTTGATGAAGGTGATCTTCATGGCGAGGAAGGCGTTGGCGGCGTATTTGATCAGCTCGGAGGTGCGGCGGGTGGTGAAGAGCAGCGGAGACTGGTTGAGATAGAGCGGCCGGTAGACCTCGGTCATCACCTCGCGCGCCCGCTCGTCCTCGATGCCGACGACGATGCGGTCCGGCCGCTTGAAATCGCCGATCGCCGCGCCCTCGCGCAGGAATTCCGGGTTCGACACGACGGCGATGTCCGCCTCGGGGCGGGTCTCGCGCAGGATGCGCTCCACCTCGTCGCCGGTGCCGACGGGCACGGTCGATTTCGTCACGACGACGGTGAAGCCCTTGACCGACCGGGCGATCTCGCGGGCGGCGGCGTAGACATAGGAAAGGTCCGCATGGCCGTCGCCGCGCCGCGAGGGCGTGCCGACCGCGATGAAGACGACGTCGGCCTCGCCGACGGGGCCCGCGAACTCGGTGGTGAAGGAGAGCCGCCCCGCCTTGACGTTCTCCGCCACCAGCGCCTCCAGGCCCGGCTCGAAGATCGGCATCTCGCCGCGCTTCAACGCCTCGATCTTCGCCTCGGCCTTGTCGATGCACACGACGGTGTGGCCGAAATCGGCAAAACAGGCGCCCGATACCAGGCCGACATAACCCGAACCGATCATCGCGATCTTCATGGTGCTTCTTCTCCGGATGGGACCTTTGTCGCGGCTGTCCTGGCCGTCATTCGTCACAGATGGAATATGGTGCCGGGCAAAGCACGGAACAGGGCCGGCTTCAAGGGCAATGCGGGCGGTTATCTAGGAAGAGGTCCCGGCCTTTGCCACCCCTTCTGGCCTGCCGGGCATCTCCCCTTGAAGACAAGAGATCGCGTATAGGGGAGGACGATGCCCCATCCCCTTCTCCCCCGGGGGGAGAAGGTGGCCCGAAGGGTCGGATGAGGGGGTGAGGCAGGCGCGATATTGCAATCATTTACGCCTTCGGTCTCTCCCTCATCCGCCTGCCGGCACCTTCTCCCCCCGGGGGAGAAGGGGATGGGGCAACGGTTTCCGTCCACAGGCAAGTACCCTGCCCCTCAGGGAAGATATCCGGCAGGCCAGAAAATGCCTCACCACGACTTCCACGCCAGCAACAACCCGCCATCATCACGCTCGGCCGCCCGGCAGGCTGCCTCGACATCGGCAGGCGGCGCGCCGCGCGGCAGGGTGCCGGCGACCAGCCCGGCATCGGCGAGCGTGACGGCGCCGCCGCGGGCGACGACGGTGAAGATCAGCGGGCCGGTGGACCACCAGGCGGGCGCCCCGGGCATCGCCGCGACGACCTCGGGCAGCACGGCGTTGAGGCGCACCAGGACCGGGTGATGGGCCGGCGCTGCCAGGAAGGAATTGGCGAGCAGCAGGCTGCCGCGGCCGGTCTTGCGCGGAATGTCCTCCGCCATGGCGGTCAGCCCGGTCATCGGCAGGAGATCGTGGAAGCTGATGTCGGCGCGGGCGGGATACCAGTCGCAGTCGAGGTAGACGCCGCCCTCCTGCTCGACGAGCAGGTAGCGCGCAATATCGACGGCGCCGGGATAGTCCCCCCGCTCCAGCATGGCGCGGAACGCCGTGTTCTCATGGATGCCGGCCTCTTCCAGGTCCTTTTCCCGCCAGAGGAAATGGCCGTAGCCATGGGCCTTGGCGTGCTGCTCCCAGGCCTTGGCCGCGGGCGGCACGGCCCCGTCCCCGATCCAGACCTGGTGGATGACGGGCGGGATCGCGGCGCGGTTCGCCTCGGCGATCGCCCGCCGCTCGGCCGAGGCGAAGCGTCCGTGCGCGGACAGCAGGTCCGGATCGGGCACGAGGTGATACTGGTAGCCGATGCGCTCGAGGGGATCGCCTTCTGCCTTCGCGAGCTTGAGGAAGGCCGAATGCAGGCGGCGCGGCAGGCCGAGCGCCGTTTCCGGCCCGAGGGCGGCCCGCTCGGGATCGATGGAGACCTCTTCCAGCACCTGCCAGGCAGCGCCGAAATCGCCGGCCTCGCGATATTCGGCGGCTTTTTCCAGTTGTTCGTTCAATCGTTGCTTGGCTGACATCAAGCTGTCCTAGAGGAAGTCCGGCAAAAGTGCGACGCGGTTTTGCATCCGGCGCCGGGGGCAAGGCAAGAGCAGGCCCGCCCGCCGGAGACGTTCCTTCATATTCGGCCCCGGCCGAAGCAACGACAACCCCCCAACCTTGCCCGGAGTAAGGCGTGGACAGAAAAAAGTGCGCGCGCTAGTGTCGCTGTGGGGAACATCAAGAAAAGGCCGCGTGGATAAAAATCCGTCAGGCGAGAAAGCACATATGAACTCGAATGCGAGGCGCCGGCCGAGGGACCTGCTGCGGATCGAAGACCTGCACGTCTCCTTCTCCCTGATGGGCGCGAGGATCACCGCCGTCAGGGGCGCAAGTCTCAGGGTGTTGCCGGGAAAGGTGACCGCCCTGGTGGGCGAATCCGGCTCCGGCAAGTCCGTCATCAGCCAGACCGCCATGGGCCTGCAGCCGCCGACCGCGCGCGTTTCCGGCAGGATCCTCTTCGACGACCCGCTCTCCGACGAGGGTCCCATCGACATCCTGCCCCTGCCGCGCGACGGCCGGAAGATCCGCTCCATCCGCGGCGGGCGCATGGGCATGATCTTCCAGGAGCCGATGACCTCGTTTTCGCCGCTGCACACGATCGGCGACCAGATCAGCGAGTCCCTTGCCATCCACAGCGGTCTTGCCGGCGCGGAGATGCGCGAGCGCTGCGAGGACATGCTGTCGCGCGTCGGCTTTGCCGATCCGCGCAAGGTCTACGACATGTACTCCTTCGAGCTGTCGGGCGGCATGCGCCAGCGCGCGATGATCGCCATGGCGCTCGTCTGCGGCCCGGCGCTCCTCATCGCCGACGAACCGACCACGGCGCTCGACGTGACGATCCAGGCGCAGATCCTGAAACTCCTGCGCGACCTGCAGCAGCAGATGGACATGGCCGTGCTGCTCGTCACGCACGATCTCGGCGTCGTCGCCAACATCGCCGACGAGGTGGTGGTGATCTACCAGGGCGAGATCATGGAGGCGGGGCCGGTCGAGACGATCTTCCACCGGCCCGCCCATCCCTATCTCAAGGGCCTGATGGCGGCGATCCCGCATTTCGGCATGCAGCGCGGCGACCGGCTGAAGCCGCTGCGCGAGATCGAGGTCGACCAGGACAGCCTGCTCTCCAAGAAATACCAGGCCCGCACCGGGCCGGATGTCATCCTGTCGGTCCGCGACCTCAGCAAGACCTTCGCGACCCGCAAGGACAACTGGGGCCTGCCGGGCCGGCACAAGGAAAAGCCCCGGCCCGCCGTCGACGGCGTCAGCTTCGACATCCGGCGCGGCGAATGTCTCGGCCTCGTCGGCGAAAGCGGCTGCGGCAAGACCACCGTCAGCAAAATCCTGATGCGCGCCATAAAGCCGGATGCCGGCTCCGTGCTGTTCGACGACGGCAAGGGGCCGGTCGACGTCTTGAACGCCAGCGGCGCGGAGCTGCAATCGCTGCGCACGCGCATGCAGATGGTGTTCCAGGACCCGCAATCCTCGCTCTCGCCGCGCATGACGGTCGGCGACATCCTGCGCGAGCCCCTCGACATCCACGACTATGGCGATGCGGCCAAGCGCAGGATGGCCTCCAGGGCGCTGATCCGCGCCATCGGCCTCGACGAGGCCTCGCTGAAGCGTTACCCGCACAGCTTTTCCGGCGGCCAGCGCCAGCGCATCGGCATCGCCCGGGCGCTGGCGCTGGGGCCCAGCATGATCATCTGCGACGAGCCGGTCTCCGCACTCGACGTCTCCGTGCAGGCGCAGATCCTCAACCTCCTCAAGGACCTGCAGAAGGATCTCGGGCTCACCTATCTCTTCATCTCGCACAACCTCGCCGTTGTCGACTACATGGCCGACCGCGTCGCCGTGATGTGGGCCGGGCGCATCGTCGAGATCGCGCCGCGCGAGATCATCATGACCGCGCCGGTGCATCCCTATACGCGGGCGCTGCTCGACGCCGTGCCCTTCCCCGACCTCGAGCGCCCCTTGAACTTCGAGACGGCCGGCCGGACCAGCGCCGTCTCGCGCGAGAGCTGGGCGCGCGTCTTCCGCGACGAGGAAGGCAGCGAGGGCCTGGCGCCGGCCGATCTCGGCGGCGGCCATTTCGTGCTCGCCCGCAGGAATGCCGACATGCGGGAACTCTCCTCGTGATCACGCGCCGCGCCACCCTCGGCCTGCTGGCCACCGCCTTCGTTCCGGGCCTTGCCCGCAGCGCCGCCGCCGGCGACACCGCCTATTTCAAGGAGAAGATCGCGGCGGGCGAGCTGCCGCCGGTCGCCGAGCGGCTGCCGAAGGTGCCGCGCGTCATCGACACTGCCGCGCTCGGCGGCGCCCCCGGCACCCAGGGCGGCAGGCTGCGCATCCTGATCGGCGGCCAGCGCGACGTGCGCCTCGTGCCGATCAACAGCTATTCGCGCCTCGTCGGCTACGACCGGGACCTGAAGCTCCAGGCGGACATCCTCGAGAGCTTCACGGTGGAGGAGGAGCGCATCTTCACCTTCCGCCTGCGCGAAGGGCACAGATGGTCGAGCGGCGATCCCTTCACGGCGGAGGATTTCCGCTATTGCTGGGAGGAGGTCATCCTCAACCGCGAGCTTCTGAAGGGCGGCCCGCCGACCGATCTGCTCGTCGAGGGCAAGCCGCCGGCCTTCGAGGTGATCGACCCCGTCACGGTGCGCTACACCTGGGAAAAGCCGATCCCGGACTTCCTGCCGAAGCTCGCCGCGCCCATTCCGCTGGTGCTGGCGCTGCCGTCCGCCTACATGCGGCAGTTCCACAAGAAGTTCCAGACCGCGGAGGAGCTGGAAAAGCACATCAAGACGCAGCGCGTCGACGACTGGCGCGGCCTGCACATCAAGATGTCGCGCCAGACGCGCCCGGAAAACCCGGACCTGCCGACGCTGGAGGCCTGGCGGCCGCGCACCGCACCGCCGGCCGAGCAGTTCATCTTCGAGCGCAATCCGTTCTTCCACCGCGTCGACGAGAACGGGACGCAGCTGCCCTATGTCGACCGGCTGGTGCTGAACGTCTCCTCGCCGGACCTCATCTCGGCCAAGACGGCGACGGGCGAGAGCGACCTCCAGCTCGCCAATCTCGACTTCACCGACTACACGCTGCTGAAGAACGCCGAGACGATGTATCCGATCAAGGTGATGCTGTGGAAGCGCACGCTCGGCTCGCGCGTCGCCCTGATCCCCAATCTCAACTGCGGCGACAAGGGCTGGCGCGACATGCTGCGCGACGTGCGCGTGCGCCGGGCGATGTCGCTCGCCATCAACCGCACGGAGATCAACAAGGCCGTCTTCTACGGCCTCGGCCAGGAAAGCGCCAACACGGTGCTGCCGGAAAGCCCCCTCTTCAAGCCGGACTATGCCAGGGCCTATGCCGGCTATGACCCGGAGGAGGCCAACCGCCTGCTCGACGCGGCCGGCCTCGACAAGCGCGACGAGGAAGGTACGCGCCTCCTGCCGGACGGCCGCCCCGCCCATGTCGTCATCGAGAGCGCCGGGGAGAGCACGCTGGAAACGGACGTGCTGGAGCTCGTCACCGACTATTTCCGCGAGATCGGCCTCGGCCTCTTCGTGCGCGTCTCCCAGCGCGACATCTTCCGCAGCCGCGCCATCGGCGGCGAGGTGGTGATGTCCGTCTGGTACGGGCTCGACAACGGCGTGCCGACGCCGGAAATGTCGCCCGCCGAGCTCGCCCCGAGCGCCGACGACCAGTACCAGTGGCCGGTCTGGGGCATGTATTACGCGACCGTCAAGACCAAGGGCGAGCCGCCGGACATGCCCGAGGTGCAATATCTCGTCGACAAGCTCGCCGCCTGGGAAATGACGACGACGGAGGAGGAACGCGCGGCGATCTGGCACGACATGCTCGCCCACCACGCCGACCAGGTCTTCACCATCGGCACCGTCAACGGCATCTCGCAGCCCGTCGTGCGGTCGCGCCGGCTGCGCAACATGCCGGAAAAGGCCCTCTGCGGCTTCCAGCCGACCAGCTTCCTCGGCGTCTACATGCCGGACACGTTCTGGTACGAGGAGGAGGCGTGATGGCGGTTGCGAACATGGGGTGCAACGCCGCATTACCCCCCTCTGCCCTGCCGGGCATCTCCCCCACAGGGGGGGAGATCGGCAAGAGGCCGGACCATGGCTCACATCGCGATGTTGCAGTGAGGCAGGCCCCCCACTCCATCCAATCTCCCCCCCTGTGGGGGAGATGCCCGGCAGGGCAGAGGGGGGTGCTGACCACCACACGCGCTGCCGAGGAGCCCCCCCGATGATCCGCTACATCCTCTGGCGCATCGCCGTCATGGTTCCGACGCTGGCTCTCATCTCGGTGCTGGTCTTCACCATCATCGAACTGCCGCCGGGCGACTATTTCGAGAGCTACATCGCCGAGCTGCGCGCCATGGGCGAGGCCACCGACATGGCCGAGATCGAGGAGCTGCGCGAGCGCTACGGCTTCGACAAGCCGCCGGCGCTGCGCTATGTCTACTGGGTCGGCGGCATGCTCACCGGCGATTTCGGCTATTCCTTCGAATACCGCCTGCCCGTCTCCGAGGTGGTGGGCGACCGGCTCTGGCTGACGGTGCTGGTCTCGTTCGTCACGATCATCTTCACCTGGCTCATCGCCTTCCCGATCGGCATCTACTCCGCCACCCACCAGTACAGCTGGGGCGACTACGGCCTGACGCTCGCCGGCCTCATCGGCATCGCCGTGCCGAACTTCATGCTGGCGCTGGTCGTCATGTATTTCGCCAATATCTGGTTCGGCGTCTCGATCGGCGGGCTGATGGACCGCCAGTTCCTCGGCGCGCCGATGAGCTGGGAAAAATTCCGCTCCATCCTCTCGCATATCTGGATCCCGGTCATCATCATCGGCACGGCGGGCACGGCGGCGATGGTGCGGCGCCTGCGCGCCAACCTGCTCGACGAGCTCAACAAGCAATATGTGGTGACCGCGCGGTCCAAGGGCCTGCATCCGATGCGGGTCCTCACCAAATATCCGCTGCGCATGTCGCTCAACTTCTTCATCTCCGACATCGGTTCCATCCTGCCCTCGATCATCTCCGGCGCGGAGGTGACCGCCATCGTGCTGTCGCTGGAAACGACCGGTCCCATGCTGATCAAGGCCCTGCAGACGCAGGACATGTATCTCGCCGGCTCCTTCCTGATGTTCCTCGCCTTCCTGACCGTCATCGGCGTGCTGGTCTCCGATATCGCGCTCGCCATCCTCGACCCGCGCATCCGGCTCGGCGGAGGCGCCCGCAAGTGAAGACGCCCCTTCCCGAACCCGGCGCCCCGCTCGGCCATTTCGTCTCGGACAAGCCGTTCGATCCCTATGCCGCCGAGCGCAAGACCGAGGAGCTGAAGAAGGTCGCCCAGGCCTCGCAGTTCCAGCTGATGTGGTGGCAGTTCCGCCGCCACCGGATGGCGCTGGTCTCCGGCATCTTCCTCATCGTCATCTACCTGATGATCGCCGTCAGCGAGTTCCTGGCGCCCTACAACCTGCACACCCGCAACATCGACTTCATCTATTCCCCGCCGCAGACCCTGCGCTTCATGCATGAGGGCCAGTTCGTCGGTCCCTTCGTCTACGGCCAGACGATGACGCTCGACATGGACAACCTCCGGCGCGTCTACACCGACGACAGGACGGACGTGCAGAAGCTGCGCTTCTTCTGCCGCGGCGACAGGTACAGGTTCTGGGGCCTCTTCACCTCCGACGTCCACCTCGTCTGCCCGGCGAAAGACGGCCAGTTCTTCTTCCTCGGCACCGACCGGCTGGGGCGCGACATGCTCTCGCGCATCCTCTACGGCGCGCGCATCTCGCTCACCATCGGCGCGCTCGGCGTTGCCATGAGCTTCGTGCTGGGCATCGTCATCGGCGGGCTTGCCGGCTATCACGGCGGCGTCTTCGACCTCATTGTGCAGCGCGTCATCGAGGTGTTGCAATCGATCCCCAGTATTCCCCTGTGGATGGCGCTCGCCGCGATCATCCCCGTCACCTGGAGCCCCATTCTCGTCTATATCGGCATTACGATCATCCTCGGCATGCTCGACTGGACCGGACTTGCGCGCGCCGTGCGCTCGAAACTTCTTGCCTTGCGCGAGGAAGATTATGTATTGGCGGCCCAGGTCATGGGCGCGGGCAGCGCCCGCATCATCCGCCGCCATCTCATACCCGGCTTCATGTCCCACCTGATCGCCAGCGCGACGCTGACCATTCCGGGCATGATCCTCGGGGAGACGGCACTGAGTTTCCTCGGGCTCGGCCTCAGGCCGCCCATCACCAGTTGGGGCATCCTGCTGACGGAAGCCCGCAGCATCAACATTATCGCTCTCTATCCTTGGCTGCTCTTTCCGGTGGTACCCGTCGTTTTGGTCATTCTGGCTTTCAACTTCCTTGGCGATGGACTGCGTGATGCGGCTGACCCCTATAAGTGAAATCGGGATTACGAATGCAGAAGAATCGCCCCTCCTCGACGGCGGGCCCGGCGGATACCGGGAGGTCGTGCCCTTGAGCCGCAGTTTCGAGCACGCCCGCATCCTCATGTACAGCCACGACACGTTCGGCCTCGGGCACCTGCGCCGCTGCCGCACGATCGCCCATGCGCTGGTGGAGGAATATCGCGGCCTCAACGTCCTCATCATCTCCGGCGCGACGATCGCCGGCGCCTTCGATTATCGCGCCCGCGTCGATTTCGTGAAGATCCCCAGCGTCATCAAGCTGCGCAACGGCGAATACACCTCGCTGGAGCGCCATATCGACCTGGAGGACACGCTGACCATGCGCCGGTCGATCATCCGCCACACGGCCGAGACGTTCAATCCCGACATCTTCATCATCGACAAGGAGCCGATGGGCCTTTCCGGCGAGGTGGAGGAGACGCTCGCCTACCTCAAGGGCCGCGGCACGCGGCTGATCCTCGGCCTGCGCGAGGTGATGGATTCCCCGCACCTGCTCGACGCCGAGTGGAAGCGCAAGGACGTCATGCACAAGATCGCGCGGTTCTACGACGACATCTGGGTCTACGGCCCGCCGGATTTCTACGATCCGCTGGTCGGCCTCGACGTGCCGCAGAGCGTGCGCGACAGGCTGAACTTCGTCGGCTTCCTGCAGCGCAACGCGCTGAAGATGGACCGCGCCCAGTACCAGCCGTCGGGCGACTACATCCTGGTGACCACCGGCGGCGGCGGCGACGGGGCGGAGCTGGTGGAGGACGTGCTGCGCGCCTACCGGCACGATGCCGGCCTCACCCACCGCGCCCTCATCGTGCTCGGCCCCTACATGCCGCAGGGCGAGCGCACCAAGCTGACGCAGGAAGCCGCGAAGATCCCCTATGTCGAGGTGATCGAGTTCGATTCGCGCATGGAGGACCTCGTCGCCGGCGCGAAGGCGGTGGTGGCGATGGGCGGCTACAACACCTATTGCGAGATCCTCTCCTTCGACAAGCCGGCGCTCATCGTGCCGCGCGTGCAGCCGCGCGAGGAACAGCTCATCCGCGCCACCCGCGCCGCCGAGCTCGGCCTCGTCGACATGCTGCTGCCGGAAGAATCGGCCGATCCCGCGCGCCTTGCCGCCGCGCTGAGGACCTTGCCGGAACGCCGCCCGCCCTCCAGCGGCAACCCGGAGCTCCGGCTCGAAGGCCTGCGCAACATCGCCCGCATCGTCGGCGAGGAGCTTTCCGCGCGGGAGCTCACCCCGCCCTCCGTCGCTTGAAGAGGCCACGTCCGCCGTGTCGCTGCCGCATAAGATCGTCGTGCTGCTGAAGGGCTATCCGCGCCTTTCGGAAACCTTCATCGCCCAGGAACTGCTCGGGCTGGAGCGCGCCGGGCTCGACCTCGTGCTCGTCTCGCTCCGCCGCCCGACGGACAAGAAACGCCATCCCGTGCACGACGAGATCAAGGCCCCGGTGTCCTACCTGCCGGAATACCTGCATGAAGAGCCTTTTCGCGTGCTGCGCGGCCTGTTCAAGAGTCTTCGCGCCCCCGGCTTCGGCGCGGCCATCCGCCAGTTCCTGAAGGACCTGCCGCGCGACTTCAGCCGCAACCGGTTCCGCCGCTTCGGCCAGGCGGCGGTGCTCGTCGGTGAATTTCCCGAGGCCGGCGGCTGGCTGCACGCCCATTTCATCCACACCCCCGCCTCCGTCGCCAATTACGCGGCCCGCATGCTCGCCCTGCCCTTCTCCGTCTCGGCCCATGCCAAGGACATCTGGACGTCGAAGGACTGGGAACTCGCCGACAAGCTCTCGACCGCCGACTGGGCGGTGACCTGCACCAAATCCGGCCACGCCCACCTCCAGGCGCTCGCCGGCCCGAACCGCGAGCGGGTGCATCTCAGCTACCACGGCCTCGATCTCGACCGCTTTCCGCCGCTGGAGGACGGGGCCTACCCCCCTCTGGCCTGCCGGCCATCTCCCCCTCAGGGGGGGAGATCGGATGGGGAATCGTCCCGCCCATCTCCGACGTTGCCGATTGAGCAAGGGTTTCACTCCCATCCGATCTCCCCCCCTGAGGGGGAGATGGCCGGCAGGCCAGAGGGGGGTGACGCACGCCACGCCCCGCATCCGGAAGCCTGCGACTGCGCCGGGGCCGCAACCCCCCGCCCGCCCCGCGACGGCTCCGACCCGGAAAATCCCGTCACCGTCATCAGCGTCGGACGCGCGGTGCCGAAGAAGGGCTACGACGTGCTGCTGAAGGCGCTCGCCCGGCTTCCGGCCGATCTTCACTGGCGTTTCGTCCATGCCGGCGACGGCGGGGAGCGGGTGAAGCTGCAAAAACTCGCCGACGAACTCGGCATCGCGCAAAAGATCACCTGGCTCGGCGCGGTCGACCAGAAGGACGTGCTCGCCGCCTATCGCCGCGCCGATATCTTCGCGCTCGCCTGCCGCATCACGCCGGACGGCGACCGCGACGGCCTGCCGAACGTGCTGGTGGAGGCGGCAAGCCAGCAGCTCGCCTGCGTGGCGACCGACATTTCCGGCATTCCCGAGCTTTTCGAGACCGAGGAGAACGGCCTGCTCGTGCCCTCCGAGGATGCGGCGGCGTTTTCCCGCGCGCTGGAGCGGGCGATCCGCGATCCCGCCCTTCGCCACAGGCTCGGCGCGGCCGCCGAGGCGAAGGTGCGCGGGAGCTTCGACCACCATACCAGCATCGCGCAGCTGAAGGCGCTGTTTACGACCGGAGCCCGCCGATGAGCGGCCCGCGCGTCCTCTTCTACGTCCAGCACCTGCTCGGCATCGGCCATCTCGCCCGCGCCAGCCGCATCGTGCGCGCGCTCGTCGACGACGGCTTTGCCGTCACCCTCGTCACCGGCGGCATGCCGGTCGACGGCTTTCCCGGCCCCGGCATCGACCATGTCGCCCTGCCGGCCATCGCGGTGGGCGACGGCGGTTTTTCCGCGCTCGTCGACGCGAACGGCACGGTCATCGACGAGGCCTTCAAGGCCGCGCGGCGCGACCGGCTGCTCGCCGCCTATCACGCCATGCGGCCCGACATCGTCATCGTTGAGGCCTTCCCCTTCGGCCGCCGCCAGGTGCGCTTCGAGCTCCTGCCGCTGATCGCGGCGATCGAGGCGAGCACGCCGCGTCCCCTTCTCCTCACCTCGCTGCGCGACATCCTGCAGGAGCGCGCCAAGCCGGGCCGCGACGAGGAGACGATCGACCTCGTGCTGCGGCATTTCGACGGGGTGCTCGTGCATGGCGACCCCGCCTTCGTGCGCCTGGAGGACACCTTTCCGCTGGCCGATGCCATTGCCGGACGCGTGGTCTATACCGGCCTCGTCGGCAGCCCGGCGGCAGAACCCGCCGCGGAACGCTACGACGTCGTCGTCTCGGCCGGCGGCGGGGCGGTGGGCGCCGGCCTCGTGGAGGCCGCGCTCGCGGCATCCGGCCGCCGCACCGGCAGCGGCCGCTGGCTGGTCATCACCGGCCCCAACCTGCCGCAGGCCGATTTCGCGCGGCTGTCCGCCGCGTGCCCCGCGCATGTCGATCTCGTGCGCTTCCGCACCGACTTCCGCAACCTGCTGGCGGCGGCAAGGCTCTCGGTCTCGCAGGCCGGCTACAACACGGTCTGCGACGTGCTGCAGGCCGGCTGCGGCGCGGTGCTGGTGCCCTTCGCCTCGGGCGGCGAGAGCGAGCAGACGGCGCGCGCCGAACGGCTGGAACGGCTCGGCCGGGCGGTCGTGCTGCGCGAGGACATTCTTTCCGGGGAAACGCTGGCGGACGCAATCTTGCGGGCCGAAGAGGCCGAGACGGAGAAAAATGTGCCTGTTTTGCAACTGGATGGCGCCAATCGTACCGCGAAAATCCTGAGGGACCTACTAAAACGGCGGGTGACTTCCTAGCTCTTGCGGTATTGCGGCTGTCTTATAATCTTCACACGCGACAGCGGCCGTTCACGCACAGAAGCTCTTCATGGAAAAAAGTCTCGCCCGGTACATTTGGGATCACACCCGGCCGCAGCAGCTCTTCATCCTGCTGATCGTCGCCCTGTCCATGATCCCCTACTACATGGCCTTCGACCTGCCCAAGCAGATCGTCAACGGCCCGATCCAGGGAACGGGGTTCGAGCAGCCCGGCAACACCCAGCTCTTCATGCCGATCGCCTTCGACCTGCCGTTCTTCGGCCATGTCGAGCTTTTCGCCGGCCTGCCGCTGGAGCGCATGCCCTCGCTGCTCGCCCTCAGCCTGACGTTCCTCGTGCTCGTCATCATCAACGGCCTGTTCAAGTATTTTATCAACACCTACAAGGGGCGTCTCGGCGAGCGGCTGCTGCGGCGCATCCGCTACGAGCTGGTCGACCGCATCCTTCGCTTCCCGCCGCGCTACTTCAAGCACATCAAGGCCGGCGAGGTCTCCTCGATGGTCAAGGACGAGGTGGAGCCGCTCGGCGGCTTCACCGCGGATGCCTTCGTGCAGCCGGCGCTGCTCGGCGGCCAGGCGCTGACGGCGCTGGTCTTCATCTTCATCCAGCATTTCTGGCTCGGCTTCATCGCCTTCGCCATGGCCGCCATCCAGGTCGGCATCATCCCGCGCATGCGCCGCCGGCTCATCGAGCTCGGCCGCGAGCGCCAGCTCACCGCCCGCCAGCTCGCCGGCCGCGTGGCGGAGATCGTCGACGGCATCGGCACGATCCACGCCTACGACACCTCCAACTACGAGCGCGCCGACATCGCCGCCCGCCTCGGCCGCATCTTCAAGATCCGCTACGACATCTACCAGTGGAAATTCCTGGTCAAGTTCCTCAACAACTTCCTCGCCCAGCTGACGCCGTTCCTGTTCTACTGCATCGGCGGCTACCTCACGATCGTCGGCAAGCTGGACGTCGGCCAGCTCGTCGCCGTCATCAACGCCTACAAGGAACTGCCCGGCCCGCTGAAGGAGCTGATCGACTGGGAGCTGGTGCGCCAGGACGTGCAGGTCAAATACGAGCAGGTCGTCGAGCAGTTCGAGGCCGACGAGATGATCGCCCCCGAGATCCAGGCCATCGACGCGGGGAACGAGCCGGTGCTGCACCATCCGCTCAGCACCACGAACCTGCTGGTCGACGACGATATCGGCGGGCGGGCGCTGGAGCATGTGACGGTGAAGATCGCCCCCGGCGAGACCGTCGCCATCATCGGCACGGCGGCCAGCGGCGGCGATCGCCTCGCCGAGGCGCTGGCCCGCGTCGTCTGGCCGGCCGGCGGCAAGGTGACGGCGGGCGACGACGACCTCTTCGCCCTGCCGGAGGCGGTGACCGGCCGGCGCATCTCCTATGCCTCGCCCGAGGCCTATTTCTTCCACGGCAGCCTGAAGGACAACCTGCTCTACGGCCTCAAGCACGCGCCGATCGAGCCGGCCGCCTACAAGGGCCAGGCCGCCGACCAGCGCAAATGGGACGTGCTGGAGGCGCGCCGCTCCGGCAATCCGGACTTCGACCTCAACGGCAACTGGATCGACCTCGCCACGCTCAATGCCAACGGCAAGGACGGGCTCTTCGGCGCGATGATGGCGGTGCTGGACGTGGTGGAACTGTCCGACGACGTGCTGCAGCTGGCGCTGCATTCCTCAATCGCGGTCAACAACGACCCGGACGTCGCCGCCCAGATCGTCGAGATGCGCCATGACCTGCGCGAGGAGCTGGACCGCCGCGACCTCAACAACCTCATCGTGCCGTTCCGCGACAACGAGTACAACACCGAGGCGCCGGTCGCCGAGAACCTGTTCTTCGGCATGATGCCCGACCCGAAGGCCTCCACCAAGGCGATCGTCAAGACGCCCTATTTCCGCAACATCATGCGCGAGAGCGGCCTCGGCACGGCGCTGTTCGAAATGGGCAAGGCGATCGCCGAGAGCACGGTGGAACTCTTCAAGGACCTGCCGCCCGACCACCCGTTCTTCGAGCAGCTGACCTTCATGCGGGCGGAGGAGATCCCGACCTATCAGCACCTGCTGCAGAAGCTGCGGCACAATGCCGCACCGAGCGAGGAAGACCGGATCGCGTTGATCAAGCTCAGCTTCTTCTATGTCGAGCCGCGGCACCGTTTCGGCGTGCTCGACGAGAAGCTGATGCGCAAGATCGTCGAGGTGCGCCACCAGTTCCACGCGAACCTGCCGGTCGAACTCCAGGCCCACATTGAACGTTACAATCCGGATGCCTATCTGACATCGGGAACGCTGGTGGACAATATCGTGTTCGGCAAGCTCAACCATCGCTTCAGCGACGCGATTTCCAAGCTGAGGGAGATCGGCGGGGAGCTTCTGGCCAAGCGGCCGGAACTCTACCGCGCGTTGATGGCGCTGGGGCTGGAATCGAATATCGGGGCCGGCGGCCGGCGATTGAACAACCTGCAACGCCTGAAGCTGGGCCTGGCCCGCGCCCTCATCCGCCGCTCGGACTACTACATCTTCAACCGTGCGTTCTCGGGCGTCGACCACCACCTGCAGGAGCACATCGTGGAGGCCGCCCTTGCGTTCCTGGCCAAGAGCGGTGATAATCCGGCTGTTGTCTGGGTTTTGTCAAATACCCCGCTTGCAAAACACTTTAAAAGGGTGCTTGCTTTTGATGGCGGAAGTTTGGTGGAAGACGGAACCTACGACACGATCGTCGAAAGCGGTACGGTATACAAGCAACTGATAGCATGACTGGTATGAAGTGATCAGATAACCGGAATTCGAGGCGGTTGACTGTTATGAGCTTGAACGACGAAGTGCAGATGTTACGACGGGTCCCGCTGTTCTCGGGCATCGATGCAAGCAAGCTGAAGCTGCTCGCCTTCGCTTCGGACCGGGTGAGCTACCGTGAAGGCCAGGAACTCTTCCACCAGGGCGATGAGGGCGACGCCGCCTATGTCGTCCTTTCGGGCGTCGTCGACGTCTACAAGGAAGGGCCCTCGGGAGACGAGAAGATCGCATCGACCGGCAGCTGCTCGGTCGTCGGCGAGATCGCCATCCTTTGCGGCACGACCCGCAATGCCACCGTCAAGGCCTCCACGGTCGTGGAAGCACTGCGCATCCGCAAGGACTGCTTCCTCAAGGTCCTCTCGTCCTGCCCCCGCAGCATGGCCGAAACCATGCGCGTGATGGGCGAACGGCTCGCCACCGCGCACTGAGGACCGCTCCGTCGGCCTTTACTGCCGGCATCTCCTGAACGTCCCTTTCGGGCCGACCGGACGGCTGTTGCCTGCGGCCTCTTTCCTCATCCTTTTCCGAAAGCCCTTTCGCGCGCTGCAAAGGCGTTCCGTTGCCGGATTTTCCGCCGTTGCGGCGGGAGGACCCCGTTCCGCGAAGCAGCGAAGCACCTTGCGGTGCCGGCTGGATTTGCCAAGGAATTGCGGCAGAAACAAGGGACTAGCCGCCTTCGCCGCGCTCTTGCGCCTTCATATTTCTGTGATCATCCGCTCGCCGCCTGCGAAGGCTGCGATCTGGGCATGTCGTCCGGTGTAGGAGCGGCGGGCTACTTGCGGGGTGTCGTTTCCTGCGGCGCGCGACAGGCGGCGGGCACCCCCCTCTGCCCTGCCGGGCATCTCCCCCTCAAGGGGGGGAGATCGGCAAGAGGTGAAAGCCTCGCTTCATCAGCAGCGCTGGAAAGGGCGAAACGGCTCTCCATCCAATCTCCCCCCTTGAGGGGGAGATGCCCGGCAGGGCAGAGGAGGTGGTCATGGCGCCCTCGCCTCTTTCCGGCGCGGCCAACCCACCGCCCTTGCAAGCAGCGCCAGAAGGGCAAAGCGGCGCTGGAGAAGTCCCCCCGGCAACCCGCCGCCCTACCCGACCAGATCCTCCGCACGCTCCCAGACGCACCCCGCCTGCCCGGCCGTCGCCTCGAAAATCAGCGCCATCAGCGCCCAGGCCGCCGCGTCGTGCACGAGGTGGTGGGTCAGGAGACCGATCGGGCCGTCATGGGTCTGCGAGACGCGCACGAGATCGGCGATCACCGCCTCGGCCGGCCGGGCGCCCCGCGTGCCGCGCCAGTCGATGATGTCGACATGGGTGTTGCACACGGCGAGCGGCGCGGGCTTTTCCGGGCCGAAGACGGAGAGCGCCTTGAAGCCAAGGGACGGCAGGCCGACGACGACGGCCGGCGCGATGCGGTTCCACGGCGGCACCAGCATGGGCACGAAGCGCCCGGCATGGAGCGCGGAAAGCCGTTCGAAGCCTTGGCCGAGCTCGGCAAGCACCGCCTCCGCCGGCCGGTGGGCGCCGAGCTCCTGGCTCTTCTCGCCGGGTCCCGCATGGTTCTCATGCGCCCAGCCGTGCACCGCCACGCGCGCCAGCGCGGCCTCGGCCAGCCGCGCCGCCAGCGCCGCGCCGGTGAAGGCCGGGATGACGGCGATGAGCACGGGCACCGCGTGGCGCGCCGTCAGCGCCAGGAGCGTGTCGAGCGCCGCGGTCGGCGCCACCGCATCGTCGTCGCGCAGCCACAGCCGGAGCGGTCTGCCGGCCGCGGCCCGGCGGGCGATCTCGTCGGTAAGGGGTCTTGCGCAGGCAGGCAGCGTCATCCCGTCTCTCCAACCGTGTTCCGCAGGACGGCATCCAGCACCGCGGCGGCGGCCGGCAGCGAATGCTCGGCCAGCACGCGGGCGCGGGCCTTTTCCGAAAGGCGCCGGCGCTCCGCCGTATCGTCCAGGAGGGCCGCGATGGCCGCCGCATAGGCGGCGGGATCGCCCGGCGCGGTGAGGCGCCCCGTCTCGCCGTCCTCGACCACTTCCGGAACGCCCGCCGTTTGCCAGGCGACGACCGGAAGGCCGGCGGCCTGCGCCTCCAGATAGGCGAGCCCATAGGCTTCGCCGCAGCCCGGCCAGACATAGAGCGCGCCCCCGGCCAGGACCTCCGCCACCGCGGCCTGCGGCTTCTGCCCGAGCCAGGTGATGCGCCCGTCGCCAAAGCCGGAAAACAGCGCCTCCACCTCGGCCCTGAGCGGCCCGTCGCCCACCACCGAAAGGCGCCAGGGCCGGTCCTCGATCAGCCGCAGCGCCGTAGAGAGCGCGCGAAAACTCTCCAGCTTGTCGCCGGCCCGCATCATCGCCACGGTGACGAGGTGGCCCGGCTCCGGCCGTGCGGCCTGCCCGGCGAACGGCGCCGCGTCGATGAAGGGCTTCAGCGGCGCAATGACCGCATCCGGCGCCGCGGCGGCAAGGCCCGCCCGGTCGCGGGCGGTGAGCCCGATATTGACGGCCGCGCCGCGCACCGCCTCCAGCACCCGCGCCTGCATGTCGCGCCAGATGCCGACATTGCGGCGCCCGGAATAGGAGGCCTCCGCCGTGGCATAGGCGACGCCGAAGCGCTTGCAGAGCGGAGGGCCGATCAGGTCCGGCGCCTTGTAATAGGGATGGTAGCAGAACCAGAGGTCCGGCGCGCGCTCCGCCCGCCAGCGCGCCGAAAGCCGCTCGACCTCCGCCGCCGCCCGCGCGCCGAGCGCGGCATAGGCCGCCGCATCGTCGCTGTCGCCGCAAAAGGCGCGCAGCTGCGAGGCGAGCGTGACCGCATGGCCGGCATGCCTCAGGCAGTCCATAAGCTGGCGGGCCATCAGCCGGTCGCCCGAGGGCACGGCATGGTCCGGCGATTTCAGCGGGGCGTAGAACGCGATCTTCATGCTCGCCCGCAGGCCCTTTCTCATCGTCGCCCTGGCGCCGCGAGCTGCGGCACGGCTTTGCGGCCCACCATGCTGCGCGCCCGGCGGGGCCGGACGGCAAGGGTTGACAGGCCGGCCAAACTCTCCCATCTCAACGCGCGGTCCTGTATATGTGCGCGGAGTGCCGATGCCAACTGCCTTGCTTTCCCACGAGACGCTGCTGGCCCGAATAACGTCTCGTGAAGCGCGCGTCGGCGTCATCGGCCTCGGCTATGTCGGCCTGCCGCTCGCCATCACCGCCGCCCGCGCCGGCTTTGCCGTGACGGGTTTCGACATCGATCCCAGCAAGATCACCGCGATCGAGGCCGGGCGCAGCTATATCGAGGCGGTGCCGAGCGATATCCTTGCCGCCGAGCACCGCGCCGGCCGATTTGCCGCGACGAGCGATTTCTCCCGGCTCGGCGCATGCGACGTCATCGCCATCTGCGTGCCGACGCCGCTGACGCGCCACCGCGACCCCGACATGCGCTATGTGGAGCAGACTTGCCGCGACATCGCCGCGACGCTGCGCCCCGGCCAGCTCGTCGTCCTGGAATCGACCACCTATCCCGGCACGACCGACGGCCTGGTGCGCCGCACGCTGGAGGCCGGCGGCCTGACGTCCGGCACGGATTTCTTCCTCGGCTTCTCGCCGGAGCGCGAGGATCCCGGCAACCGCCAGTTCCAGACCTCGACCATCCCGAAGGTCGTCGCCGGCGACGGCGCGGCGGCGCAGGCGCTCGTCACCGCCTTCTACGGCGCGGTGGTCAAGACGGTCGTGCCCGTCTCCTCCACCGCCACGGCCGAAGCGGTGAAGCTGACGGAGAACATTTTCCGCGCGGTGAACATCGCCCTGGTGAACGAGCTGAAGGTCGTCTACGAGGCCATGGGCATCGACATCTGGGAGGTGATCGACGCCGCAAGCTCAAAACCCTTCGGCTACATGCCCTTCTATCCCGGCCCGGGCCTTGGCGGCCATTGCATCCCGATCGATCCCTTCTACCTCACCTGGGCCTCGCGCGCCCACGAGCTGCCGACCCGCTTCATCGAGCTCGCCGGCGAGATCAACTCTTCCATGCCCCGCCATGTGGTGGGCAGGCTGGCCGAGGCGCTCGACCGGCGCGCCGGCAAGGCGCTGAGCCGCTCGAAGGTGCTGGTGATCGGCCTCGCCTACAAGAAGAACGTGCCCGACATCCGCGAAAGCCCCTCGCTGAAGCTGATCGAGCTGATCGAGGAGCGCGGCGGCGCGGCGAGCTACTATGATCCGCATGTGCCGGAAATCCCGCCGACCCGCGAATACGGCGCCTTCCGCGGCCGCCCGTCGATCGCCTGGGACGAGGCGGATATCCGCGCCTTCGACGCGATCCTGATCGCCACCGACCATGACGATGTCGACTATGCGGCGCTGGCCGAATGGGGCGCGCTGATCGTCGACACGCGCAACGTCTTCGCCCGGCGCGGCATCGCCGCCGACACGATCCTCAAGGCCTGAGATCCCGCATGAGCCGCCTCGAAAGCTTCATCCGCCGCATGTCCGCCCAGCGCGACGTCATCGACCATGTCGCGCAGGCCCTGCCCCTGCCGGAGGACGGCGCGATCCTCGAGATCGGCCTCGGCAACGGCCGCACCTTCGATCACCTGCGCGAGAAATTCCCCGGCCGGCGCATCGTCGCCTTCGACCGGGCGCTCGGCGCGCATGCCTCCTCCACGCCGCCGCCGGGCGACCTGGTGCTCGGCGAGATCGTCGAGACGGCAAGGGCCTTTGCCGGCACGGATGCCGCGCTCGTCCACGCCGATATCGGCACCGGCTATGACGACAGGGACGCGGTCACGCTGACCTGGCTGCCCGACATCGTCGCCCGCGCGCTCGGCGCCGGCGGCATCGCCATCAGCGGCCTGCCGCTCGACCACGCGGCTCTGGAGCCCCTGGCGCTGCCCGCCACCGTCGACAGCAAGCGCTACTTCCTCTACCGCAGGCGGGCCTGAGCCCCATGGCCCGCGTCGCCGTCATCGCGGACGCCCATTTCCACGATATCGAAGGCGACTACGATTTTCCCGGCATCGTCGTGAACGGGCGCAGGCTGACGGTGCGCACCTTCGCCGACACCGTCCGCTCCACCCGCGTCTTCAACGAGAGTTTTACCGCCCTCCCCGCGGCGCTCGACCGGATCGTCGCCATGGGCATCCGCCACGTCGTCCTGCTCGGCGACTATACCGACGACGGCCAGCGCGGCACGGTGGCGAGCCTCGTGAGGCTGCTTGCCGCCTATCGCGACCGCCACGGCCTCAACTTCTACGCCACACCGGGCAACCACGACGTCTTCGGCCCGCTCGGCAAGCACCGCGACACCCGCTATGTGCATGCCGGGGGCGGCACGGTGCTGGTGACGAGCGATACGGAGAAGGCGGCGGAGGATCCGGGCCATCCGGTGGTGACGGAGAAGATGTATTGCGACGGCGTGCCGGCGGGCATCCGCGCGCTCGGCGAGTTCGGCTACTTCCGCCGCCCCGGCGACCTTCTTTTCGAAACGCCCTTCGGCGCCGATGACGCGCCCGCCGCGCGCGAGCACGACCTGCGCTCCGCCGACGGCGGCACCGTGCGGCGGCTGATGGACGCCTCCTACCTGGTCGAGCCGGAGGACGGCCTGTGGCTCCTGATGATCGACGCCAATGTCTTCGAGCCGCGCAACGGCCGGCGCGACATCGCCCGCAAGAAGGCCTTCCTCGACAGTTCCGATGCCGGCTGGAACGCGCTCCTGCGCGTAAAACCCTATCTCCTCGCCTGGATCGCCGATGTCGCGGCGCGGGCGGCGCGCAAGGGCAAGACGCTCCTCGCCTTCTCGCACTATCCCGTGCTCGATCCCTTCGAGGACGAGACGGACAGCGAGCGCGCGCTCTTCGGCGAAACGACCGTCGCGAAGCGCACGCCCCGGCCGCTCGTCGCCGAAACGCTTGCCGCCGCCGGCCTGTCGCTGCATTTCAGCGGGCACCTGCATGTCGAGGCCCGCTCGTGCCACGATGCCGGTGGCCGCCGCCTCGTCAACATCGCCGTGCCCTCGCTCGTCGCCTTTCCCGCCGGCTTCGTCGTGATCGGGACGGGGGATGGGGCGCCGTCCGTCGAGACCGTCTCGCTTGCCGAAACGCCGCTCGATGACGATCTCCTCGCGCTCTACCGGGCCGAGCAGGCCCGTGCCGGCCATGCCCCGGACCCGGCGCTCGCCGTCCGCGACTACGGCGACTTCCTGCACCGCCACATGCGCGCCCTCGTCGTCCACCACTTCCTGCCGAAGGAGTGGCCGGCGGACATGGCGGACATGGCGCGGCGCATGACGCTCGCCGATCTCTCCCGGCTGATGGCGGACGGCACGCCGGCGGGCAGTCTCGATACGGGCCTGCTGGAGGCCATCCCCCTCCTCGATCTCGTCGTCGACTGGTATTGCCTGCGCCAGTCCCCCGCGGCGGCTCCCGCCTATGTCGCCCCCGGAAGGCTCGCCTGCTACCGGTCCCTTGCCGCGCATTTCGGCGACCTCACGCCGGCGGCCGAGGACGGGCCGAAGCGGTTCTTCGCCATCTTCCTCGGCGTCCTCGGCCGCAGCCTCGCGCGGGCGTCGAGGTAGGCGGGCGTTCTGCCCGAATAGGGCGTGGTGCACGCTGATACCCCCCTCTGCCCTGCCGGGCATCTCCCCCTCAAGGGGGGAGATTGGATGGAGCACCGTTTCGCCCATCTCCAGTGTTGCCGATCGGGCAAGGCTCTCGCCTCCTGCCGATCTCCCCCCTTGAGGGGGAGATGCCCGGCAGGGCAGAGGGGGGTGCAGCCGTGCACCCGCTCCATGCGTTTCACACAATACCCCCTTACAAACCACCTACCCGCCGCGTTAAACCAAATCTTACCTCTCGGCCGCCACACTGCGCGGCCAGCGCTTGCCCTCGTTCATCGGATCGGTCCCTTGTACAATCTCATCTCGGTCGTCCTGAAGAAGCGCCTCGACCTCGATTTCAAGACATCGTCCGATTTTCGCGCCCGGATCGTCGAGTTTCCCGGCCTGTGGATGAGCGAGCGGGAGATCGCCGGGCTGCGGGCGGAGCTGCGCAAGGTGGCGGGACGGGCGGTGCCGGGCGGCGATCTCGACTACGGCGTCTTTTCCGAGCGCGAGGACGTGCTCCAGCGCACCATCGTCACGCTCGTCTACCGCGTTTCCGACGGCACGCCCGTCGCCTTCAATGCGCTGCCGGTCATCTCGCTCTCGCTGTCGGGAAAGCCGGTCGAGGTGCTGCATCTCGGCCTCGTCATGATCGACCCCGCCGTGCGCAGCCAGGGCCTTTCCTGGGTGCTCTACGGCCTCACCTGCTTCCTGCTCTTCCTGCGCAACCAGCTGCGCCCGCTCTGGATTTCCAACGTCACCCAGGTGCCCGCCGTCGCCGGCATGGTGGCCGAGACCTTCTCCGACGTCTTTCCCTCGCCCACCCGCGGCGCGCGGCGCTCGCTGCGCCAGCAATTGATCGCGACGGAGATCATGGCCGGCCATCGCCATGTCTTCGGCGTCGGCAAGGAGGCCGGCTTCGATGCAGACCGCTTCGTCATCACCGATGCCTATACCGGCGGCTCGGACAACCTGAAGAAGACATTCGAGGCGGCACCGAAACACCGCAAGGCCGAGTACAATGATTTCTGCGCCGCCGAACTCGACTACGACCGCGGCGACGACCTCTTGCAGATCGGCCAGCTCGATCTCAACGCCGCCCAGCGCTACCTCCTCGAAAGCGTGCCGCGCAATGCGCTCGGCCGGCTCGCGGTGGCAAGCTTCGTCATCCTCGTGCAGCGGCTGGTGCTGCCCCTCATGCACTGGGCGGACGGCCGCCGCCAATGGGGCATCCTGAGGCCTTCCCGATGAGCTTTTCCTACGAGACCTTCACCACCCGCAACATCGGCTTCGTCAGCGCGGCGGAGCAGCGCCGGCTGCAGGGCGCCACCGTCTTTATCTGCGGCACCGGCGGCATGGGCGGCGCGGCCATCCAGGCCCTGGCGCGCGCCGGCATCGGCCGCCTGGTGCTTGCCGACATCGACCGTTTCGAAGTGTCCAACCTCAACCGGCAGGTCTTCTGCTTCACCGACACGGTCGGCCAGCCGAAGGCCAAGGCGACACGCGACGTGTGCCTCAAGATCAATCCCGCGCTCGCCATCACCGTCTTCGGCCCCGACTGGACGGAGCATGCGGAAGAAATCGTGTCCGGCGCCGACGTGGTGATCAACGGCACGGACGATCTCGGCGCGAGCCTGCTCCTCTACCGCACCGCCCGCCGCCACGAAAAAACGGTGATCGACGCCTATGCCGCGCCGCTGCCCTCCGTCTATGTGACGCGCCCCGCGGACCCGATGCCGGAGGAGCGCCTCGGCTACCCGACGACGGGCACCGCCTGGAACGCGCTCACGCCCGACCAGCGCGCGCAGGCCTTCCTGCGCGAGGCGGAGCATGTGATGGTGCATTCCTCCTCCCGCCACCATGTCGACCTCAAGCTTGCCGGCGAGGTGGTGGCCGGCACGCGCAGCCGCATGTCCTTCGCGCCCATGGTCATCTCGACGGGCATGCTGATGGCCTATGAGGCGATCAACGCCGTGCTCGGCAGGAAGCACGGCGCCGATTGCCGCGGCTGGTTCTTCAATCCTTATGCCGGCCGCGTCGAGCGTCCGCGGAGCGCCCTCGTCGCCGCGCTCCTGCGCCCCCTGGTGCGGCGCTTCCTCAACCGGCTCGCCGCGCCATGATCGCGCCGACCGTCGCCGACACGTTCATCTCGCTCGCCGCCTTTCTGGGGCTCGTCGTGCTGATCCGCGCCATCCGCACCTTCGATGCCGGAAGCCCGCTGACGCGCCGCTTCCTCTTCGGCCTCAAGGTGCTCGCCGCGCTGATGATCGGCCGCGTCCTTGCCTGGTGGACCGGCCTCTTCCTCTTCGAGGCCGCGACGATCATCGCCGCCGGCCTCGTGCCGCTCGCCACGGTGCTCGTCGCCGAGGGCCTGATGCGCCGCCACGCCCCGCGCCTCACCAAATGGATCGCCGCGGGCGGCGCGGCCGCCTTCGCCGTCCTCGCCTTCCTGCCCGCCTCCCTTGCCGATCCCTGGCGGCTGGTGGGCCTCTTCCTCTACCAGCTCGTCACCTTCGCGCTCGCCGGCCACATGGCCGTCACGCGCGACCGAAAGAGCCTTTCCCGGGCGGAAAACCAGGCGGTGGACCGCATCGCCCTGTCGCTGCTGCTCATCCTGCCGCTGCTCGTCACGGATTTCCGCTCGGCTTATGTGGACCTGCCGGTGCGGCTCGGCGGTCTCGCCATCCTCTTCCTCTGCTGGCTGCTGATCAGCCTCGGCCAGCGCGCCGTCGGCCACCGCGACACCGTCGTCTCCTTCGTCATCCTCACGGCCGTCGCCCTCATCGCCGCGCTCGCCATCGGCATCGAGAACGACCTTGACGCCGCCGCGCTCGCCCGCACCGCCAGCGTCGTCACGGCGGCGGCGCTGCTCGGCGTCATCTGGAAGGACGGCATCGGCCTCAGAACCGAGCAGCGCCGCCAGAGCCTCATCCGCCACCTTGCCGAGGACCGCATCGACGACACGCTGGGCTTCCTGAAGGAACTGCAGAACCATCCGCTGGTCGAGGGGGCGCTCCTGCTCGGGGAGGCGGAGCTCGCCGATCTCGACCTTGCCGGCCTGAAGGAACTCACCGCCGCCCGCCCGCTGCTGCGCGCCACGGAGACATCCGGCCTTTCGGAAGCGGACGCCGAGCAGCTCGCCTGGCTGACCGAGAAATACGAGGCGACCCACGTGATGCTGGTCTCGCGAAAGCCCTTCCGGCTGATCGCGCTCAACATGCCCTCCGTCTCCGCCACGCCGGGCGCCGAGGCGGAACTGAAGGTCGTCCAGCGCATGGCGCTCCTGATTTCGGAGAGAACGCATGATCGAGATCCGTGAGGGCGATATCGACACCTTCTTCGCCGCGCCCTTCGCGGTCTATGCGGGCACGCCCTATGTCTCGCCGATGCGGAGCGACCTCAAGCGCTTCCTGTCGGCAAGGACGAACCCGCTCTTCGAAGCGCCGGATGATTTCGCCGTCTTCACCGCCCATGAGAACGGCGCGGTGCGCGGCCGCGTCACCGCCCATGTGCACCGCGCCGCCAATGCCCGCTTCGGCCTGAAACGCGGCTACTTCGGCTATTTCGACTGCGCCGACGACGAGCGCGTCGCCGCCGCCCTTCTCGAACGAGCGGAGGATTGGGCGCGGCAGAGGGGCTTTTCCGAGATCCTCGGCAATTTCAACCTCACGGCCATGCAGCAGGTCGGCATCATGACCGGCGGCTTCGAGCACGCGCCCTATACGGACCAGGTCTGGGGACCGCCGCACCTGCCGCGCCTTCTGGAAAAGCGCGGCTACTCGCCGTCCTTTCCCATGACCACCTTCGAGATCGACATCCGCGCCGCGCCGCTCGGCGGCATTCTCGACGGTGCGGAGATGCGGGCGCTGCGCGCCGACGGTTTCTCCTTCTCGCCGATCCGGCGGAAAACGCTGGACCGCCGGCTGGAGGATTCGCGGCTCATCCTCAACGAGAGCTTTGCCGGCAACCCGATGTTCGTGCCCGTCAGCCGCGCGGAATACGAATTCCAGGCGAAGGAGATGAAGTGGATCATGGACCCGCGTATCTCCGCCGTCGCGGAAAAGGACGGTGCGCCGGCGGGCGCGGTCATCGCCATTCCCGATGTCAACCCGATGCTGACGGCGATGGGGTCGCGCCTCGGCCTTTCCGCGCCCTGGCATCTCCTCAAGCATCGCCTCCGGCGCCGCCGCGCCGTCGTCATCTTCCAGGGCGTCAAGCCGGCCTATCAGGGTCGCGGCCTCAACCCGCTGATGCTCGCCCACATCCTCGGCGAAATGAAAGCCGCCGGTTATGAGACCGCCGGCGGCACCTGGATCGCCGACGCCAATGCCGCGAGCCTGCGCCAGGCCGAAAAGGCCGGCGCCCGCCCGCTGCACCGGCTGCATCTTTTCGGGAGGACGCTGTGATCGACCGCACCATGCTGACAACCCTCGCCGCCGAGGCGAACCGCGCGCCCTCCACGCACAACACCCAGCCGGCGCGCTTTGCGCTGGACGCGGAGGGCCGCATCCTCGTCCTCGCCGATCTTTCCCGGCGCCTTGCCGTCGGCGATCCGACGAACCGCGACATGGGCCTTTCCTGCGGCGCGGCGCTGGAGGGGCTGGTGATGGCGCTCGCCGGGCGCGGTCTCGGGGCCGCGGTGGAGGATTTTTGGCCGGAAGACGCGCAATGGCGCCCCGGCTACCGGCTGGCCGCCCGCATCACCCCGGGCAGGGACGCGGCGCCCTCGCCGCTCGCCGCATGGACGGAGAAACGCTTCACCTGGCGCGGCGCCTTCTCGCCCGCACCGCCGGAGACGCCGGCAAGCCTCGAGGGCTGGGCTGGGCGGAAGGACGACGTGGCCTTCGCCGGCGGAAAGGACACCCTCGCCTTCATCGCCGCGCTCAACGACGAGGCGAGCCTGACCGTCATGCGCGGGCGCGCCTTCCGCGACGAACTCGTCCTCTGGATGCGCCTTTCGCCGCGCCACCCCGCCTATGCCCTCGACGGCCTCAATCTCGAGGCCCTGCACATGGGCCGGCTGGAGGGCGCCGTGGCGGGCATGGTGCTCGCCTCGCCGCTCTTCGCCCTCGCCGACCGCCTCGGCCTTGCCAGGACGCTGGTTTCCGAGGCCGGCAGGACGATGACCGCGGCGGCCTGCCTGCTGTTCCACCGCCCGCAAGACGAAAGCCCGGTCGCGACGGGCCGGGCCTTCTATCGGTTCTGGCTGGATTTCACCCGCTTCGGCCTTGCCGGCTGGCCGATGGCGGTTCTCGCCGACGTGCCAGAGGCCGCCGAGACCCTGCGCCGGCGTTTCGCATTGCCGGCGAACCACCGGCTGGTCAACGTGCTGCGCGTCGGCCCGGCGCCTGTCATGCTGCCGAAATATCGCTTGCCGGCGGGGGAACTTGTGCTCGACGCCTGAAGGCCCACCCCTGATCCGCCCACCGCCACCTTCTCCCCGTAAATGCAAGAAGATCGCCTCTGGAAGGAAACCGCTGCCCCGTCCCCTTCTCCCCCGCGGGGAGAAGGGGACGGCAGGCGGATGAGGGGGGTGTCGAAGGCGCAAACGATCCGCATGAGCCACCCCCTCATCCGACCCTTCGGGCCACCTTCTCCCCGCGGGGGAGAAGGGGAGAAGGGCATTTGGGCCATGCTTTTCCGCAAGCATGAAGGTTTTGCTTGCGGGAAACCGGTGCGGCTATCTCCTTCTCCCCGCGCGCGGGGAGAAGGAGATAGCCGGATGAGGGGCAGCTCCGCGGCCGACCGCCGAAGCCTCAGGCCGCCGCTTCCGCCTTCGCCCGTTCCGCCAGCAGCTTCTGCGCCGTCACGAAATCCACCTTGCCGGAACCTAGCACCGGCACCGGGCCGACCGTCACCTCCGAAGGCACCATCATGTCCATCGCGCCCTTCTCCTTGGCGAAGCGCAGGAAGGCGGCGCGGGTGGCGTCCGGGGCGTCGGTGAGGAGGACCAGGCGCTCGCCCTTCTTGGCATCCGGCAGGGAGACGACGACGGAGAGCCTTCCCGGCCAGAGTTCGCCGGCCAGCGCCTCGACGGCGGCGAGCGAGACCATTTCCCCGCCGATCTTGGCAAAGCGCTTGGCGCGGCCGCGGATGGTGATGAAGCCCTCCTCGTCGACCGTCACGATGTCGCCGGTGTCGTGCCAGCCGTCCGGCGTCGGCTCCAGAACGCCGGGGTTTTCGGCGCGCAGATAGCCGGCCATGACATTGGCGCCGCGCACGAAGAGGCGCCCGCCTTCCTCGACGCCGGGAACGGGATCGAGCCGGTATTCCATGCCGGGCATGATCTTGCCGACGCTGCCGGCCTTGTTGAACATCGGCGTGTTGAGCGCGATGACCGGGGCCGCCTCGGTGACGCCGTAGCCTTCCAGGATGCGCACGCCGAACTTCTCCATGTAGAGCGCCCGCGTGGTGGCGCGCACCGGCTCGGCGCCGGCGAAGCAGTAGCGGATCGAGCGGAAATCGTAGGGATGCGCGGTGCGGGCATAGCCGTTGAGGAAGGTGTCCGTGCCGAAGATGATGGTGGCGTTGGAAGAATAGATCAGCTCCGGGATGATCCGGTAGTGCAGCGGCGAGGGGTAGAAATAGACCGGCACGCCGGAGACGAGCGGCAGGATGGTGCCCGCCGTCAGCCCGAAGGAATGGAAGACCGGAAGGATGTTGAACACCTTGTCGCCCGAATGGAAATCGATGCGGGAGGCGGCCTGCGCGGCGTTGGAGAGGATGTTGCGGTGGGTCAGCACCACGCCCTTCGGCGTGCCCTCCGAGCCGGAGGTGAAGAGCACGACGGCCGGGTCGTCCGCCTTGCGCCTGGCGAGCGGCCGGCCCCTGCGCAGGAAGCCGAGCGCCTTGTCCCTGACGCCGATGGTCTGGCGCAGGTCGTCCAGCCAGACGATCTCCACCGCCTTGGCCAGCTCCTCGACGACGGGGCCGAGCTTGGCCTGGGTGACGAAGGCGCGGGAGGTGAGCACGCGGCGCACCTCGGCGGCCCTGCAGGCCGAGAGGATGTTCGCCGCGCCGGCCGTGAAGTTCAGCATGGCCGGCACCTTGCCCGCGGACATGACGCCGAGGAGGGTGGCGACCGAGCCGTTGGCGTTGGGCAGCAGCACGCCGAGGGTCTTGTCCTGCGGGTAGAGCGCCCTGAATTTCGCGCCCAGCACGGCGGCGCCGATCAAAAGCTTGCCATAGGTGAGCGAGCCGGTGACGGGATCCTGCACGGCAAGGCGCCGCATGCCGCGTTCCTTCGCCGTCTCGATGACCTTTTCGAGCACGGTGGTGCCGGTGTCCGTGGTGCTGAACATCAGCATGGACATGACCTGGTAGAGCTCGGCGCCCGCCGCCATGCGGCGCTTGCGGCCCTTCAGCTCGGCCGGCACGGAAAGGCGCACCGGCGGCAGGATCGTCACCTTCACCTTGGGGAACAGCCGGCGGCGCACATGCAGCGAGGAGAGGCGGGAGAAATAGCTCTTCTCCAGCCCGTCGATGCGCACGGGCACGACCATCGCGCCGGTCTTGTCGGCCACCATGGCGGCGCCGTCATAGACCTTCATCAGCGCGCCCGTGACGGTGATGCGGCCCTCCGGGAAGATGACCAGCGGCTCGCCGTTGTTGACCGTCTTGATCAGCGTGCGCGTCGCCATCGGCTTGGAAGGGTCGAGCGGCAGGAAGTTGCACATCTTGAGGAAGGGCTTCACCCACCAGGCCTTGGCGATGGTGTAGTCGACGGCGAAGGTCGGCTCCTCGTCGGTGAGGGCCAAAGCCAGCGCGCCGTCGAGGAAGGAGACGTGGTTGAGCGCGATGATCGGCGCCTTGCCGGCCTTCTTCAGGTTGTCGAGGCCGTCCACCTCCAGCCGCAGGAAGGCGCGGAAGAGGATGGAGATGAAATCGCGGAAGGCATTGGTCGGCAGCGTCTTCAGCATGATCCAGGCGGCGGCGATATTGGCGAGCGCGAGGCCGGCGAGCAGCATCGGCGTCGAGGCGCCCGCCGCCTGCAGGGCCGCGACGAGGCCGCCGCCAACCGTCATGAAGCCGGCGGAGAGCACGTTGGCCGCGCCGATGACACGGGAGCGCTGGTCCTCCTCCGCCCAGGCCTGCAGCGCGGCGAAGGTGGGCACGACGAGGAAGGCGCCGGCGATCGCCATGCCGGCAAGGTCGATGGCGATGCGGATCGCATAGGGGCCGGAAAAGAAGGCGGCGAGCGTTTCGGCCGGGGCGGCGGCGCCGGCATGGCCGACGCTCCAGGCGAGATCGAGGCCGAACAGCGCCATGATCAGCGTGCCGAGCGGGGCCGGAAGGAGCACGATGCGGCCGGCCGACATCCAGGCGGCGATGGCCGAGCCGACGCCGACGGCGACGGCGAAGACGGCGAGATAGGCGGTGATGGCCGTCTCGCTGCCACCGAGATTGCCCTTCACCATGGGCGGCAGCAGCGAGAGCACGATGGCGCCGACCAGCCAGAACCAGGCGGCCATCAGCGCGGCGCGCCACAGCCGCTTGTCGCCGCGCAGCGCATTGACGAGGCGGCCGGTGGAGCGGAAGACGTTGCGCTCGACGGCAAGGTCCGGGGCCTTCGCGCCGACGCGGGGGATGAAGCGGCTCGACAGCCAGCAGGCAAGCGCCAGGCCCAGCATCATCGGCCCGAAGAGCCAGGGGTTGACGCCATCGGCGGCGGCAAGGCCGGCGACCAGCGTGCCGCCGAGGATGGCGATGAAGGTCGCGCCCTCGATCCAGGCATTGGCGCGCGGCAGCTCCCTGCGCTCCAGATGATCGGGCAGGATGCCGTATTTGACCGGGCCGAACAAGGCGGAGATGACGCCGAAGAGGAAGAGCGCCACCATCAGCACCGCGACGGAGTGGAAGGCGAGGCCGACCACCGCGACGCCGGCGGCGGCGAGCTCCACCCGCTTCAGCCGCTCGGCCATGACGGCCTTGTCGAACTTGTCGGCAAGCTCGCCGCCGAGGGCGGAGAACAGCAGGAACGGCGCCATGAAGACGGCGCCGGCGAGCGTCACCAGCGATCCCGCCTCCTCCGCCGCCATCGTCGCGAGAATGAGGAAGACCAGCGTGTTCTTCAGGAAGTTGTCGTTGAAGGCCGACAGGAACTGGGTCCAGAAGAGCGGCGCGAAGCGCCGGGAGGTCATGAGGTTCTGTTGCACGGCGTGTCTCCCATCCTGCGGGATTTCTCGAGCATCTCCGCTTTCGCGAAAACGCCCTGTCTGTTTGTCTTACGCAATTCCGGACGCAAACCGCTGCGCGCTTTTGCTGGAACTGCTCTAGGGAAAAAGCCTTGCCGCTTCGTTCACCGATCGGGCGGCAGGGCCGATTTTCCGGTCAAGCCTCGTCGCTCTTGATGCCGAGCAGCAGCTTTTCCGTCTTGGCATCGTCGATGCGGCGCAGCAGCTTCTCGGCTTCCTGGTTGTCGCGCAGGGTTTTCGTGACGTTCACCGTCGTCTGCACCAGCATCAGGATGCCCATGGCGAGATAGCCCTTGCCCCAGAGATCGAGCGGCATGAGATAGAGGCCGAGCGCCAGCATGAAGGCGGCAAGGCCGAAGCTGGCATAGGAAAAGGTCGTCCAGGCGGGCGAATGTTTCATCAGGCTGTCGTTCATGGCAGTGGTCCCTTCCGTTTGTCAGTGGGCGTTCATGCGGCTGCGCAGGCGCTGGAGCACCTCGTCGGCGCTTGTCACCAGCGGGCGGCCGCAGCCGGCGGCGGCCAGCTTTTCGGCGAGCGCGGCCGGGTCCGGGCCGGTCTCCAGCGTGCCGAGGGCCTCGGCGGTCAGTTCCGCCTCGCGCTGGCGCCGCTCCAGCCGGGCAAGCGTCGCCTCGGCATCGGCAAGCGTGTTTTCACCCGGCGCGTCGTGGGCGAGGCGGCGGGTGCGGTCGCGCGCCAAGGCGAGCCGCTCGCCGCGGCGCAGCGCCGAAAGCCGCATCTCGCTCTGCCGCACCGCCTGTCTCAGACGGTCGATGCCGCCGGAAAATTCGGCCTCGACCTGGCGGGCATTCTGCAATTCGGTCTCCAGGCGGGCGATCGAGCCGGCGGCTTCGATGGCAAGGTCCTCGCGGCCCTTCTCGAGCGCGGCGATGGCGCGGGCTTCGAGATCCTTTATGCGGGCGGCGAGGCGTTCGGCGTTTTCCGCCTCCAGCCGGTTCTGCGCGATGGCGACGGCCACCGCCCGGCGCGCCGCCTCGACGCCGCGGGCCGCGTCGCGGATCTGCTGGGCAAGGACGGGAAGGGCATGGCGGTCGCCGAAGGCTTCCTCCGCCTCGTGCGCGCGGCCGCGCACCAATGTCAGGATCTGTTTGAACATTTTTCTCTCTCCCTGTATGAACAATGTTCAATAATCTTGTCGCATAAAAATGAACGATGTTCAATATAGAAAATGAACAACGTTCAAAAATAGGAGAACGGGATCGATGGCGGCGAAGCGGCAGGCGAAGAAGGAGGACTTGCGGACGCGGCTGGTCACGGCCGGGACGCAACTGATCCGCGACCAGGGCCTGAAGGGCCTGCGCGCCCGCGACATCGCCGAACGGGCGGGCGCGGCGCTCGGCGGGCTCTACACGGTGTTCGACGATCTCGACGGGCTGATCCTTGCCGTGAACTCCGGCACGCTGAAGCGGCTGGAGGTGGCGCTGGAACGCGCGATCCCGCCGGACGCCACCATCGAGCAGACGTTCCTCAGTCTCTCGCTTGCCTATCTCGGCTTCGCGCAGGCCGAGAAGAACCTCTGGGCCGCCCTCTTCGAGCACCGCATGCCGGAGGGCGTGCCCGTGCCGGACTGGCACCTTGCCGAACATGCCTTCCTGATCGGCCTCATCGCCGGGCCGCTCGCCGGCCGCATGCCGGGCGCGTCCGCCGAGGACATCGCCATCCGCGCCCGCACCTTCTTCTCCGCCGTGCACGGCGTCATCGCCGTCAGCCTGGAAGGCCGTTTCGTGGGGATCACGCCGGAGCGCCTGGAAAGGGAGGTCGCCGCCCTCGCCCGCATCCTGGCGAAAAGCCTGGACTGAGCGTCAGCCGAGCCTTCGGCGATGGACGGCCCAGGCGCCGGCCGCGCTCATCGCCGCCAGCGCATACCAGGTGAGCGCGTAGACGAGGTGGCTGTTGCGGAAGGCGACGACCGTCAGCCCGCCGACCGGCAGGCCGCCGGGATTGGGCGTCGCATCCGCATCGATGAAATAGGGCGCCGCGCCGGAAAGGCCCTTCGCGGCGGTAATCGCAGCGACATCGCGGGAGAACCAGCGGTCGGCGGCCGGATCGTTGGCGCGCAGGAACGCGCCGCCGGGTTCGCTGAGGCGCAGCAGCCCCGTCACCGTGACGGGACCGGCGGCCAGTTCGCTTGCCACGCGCGCGGCCGGATCGCGCCGGTCCGCCGGCACGAAGCCGCGGTTGACCAGCACGGCCGTCTCATCCGGCAGCAGGAGCGGCGTCAGCACCCAGAAACCGGCGCCGCGCTCCGTCACGGCCTGCACCAAAACCGTCTTGTCGTGCTGGAAGAGGCCGGTGGCGGTGACGCGGCGGTACTCGTCCTTCTCCCGGCTCACGGCCGGCCATTCGGCACGGGCGGGGGCCGGCACGGGGTCGGCGTGGACGCGGCTTTCGACGCGGGCGATGAGGTCGAGCTTCCAGAACAGGCGCTGCACCTGCCAGGTGCCGAGCGCGAGGAAGACGGCGACGAGGACGAGGAGGAAGCCGGTGAGGAGGCGCCGGGCGCGGGCGGAGGGCTCGGACATGGGCTAGGCCGCCCCCTTCTGCCCTGCCGGGCATCTCATCAGGAAAGTGCCCCTCGTCCTGACCCTCTCCCCGCAAGCGGGGAGAGGGGACGCGGCCCACGAAAGGGCAATTCTCGGGGAAACCGGCGCGGCATATCCCCTTCGCCCCGCAAGCGGGGAGAAGGTGGCCGGCAGGCCGGATGAGGGGCCGAGGGAGACGTCTCCGTCCCGTGCCTGCCTGTCCATAACATCCCTCGGTCAGGGCATGGTCTTCATCATCTCGTGGGTCATCGGCATCATGTTCGTGTTGAGGTGATGCATGACCCAGAGCGAGCCGGCAATGGCGATGCCGACGATGATGAGGGTGAAGATCAGCGCCATCAGCGTCCAGCCGCCTTCCGAGCGCGGGTTCATGTGCAGGAAGTAGACCATGTGCACGACGATCTGCACCACGCCGATGCCCATGACCAGCACGGCGGTGAAGAGCTTGCTGTCGATGACGTCGCCCATGACCAGCCAGAAGGGAATGGCCGTCAGGACGATCGAGAGCACGAAGCCGATCATGTAGCCCCTGAACGAGCCGTGGCCGGCATCGTGGCCATGGCTATGGGCGTGGTGGGCCTCGGCGGCGTTTTCGTGGGCGGGGTGGGCGCTCATCCGAGGACTCCCAGGAGATAGACGAAGGAGAAGACGCCGATCCAGATGACGTCGAGGAAGTGCCAGAACATGGAAAGGCACATCAGCCGGCGGCGGTTTTCATGGGTGAGGCCGTGCTTCCTGACCTGCACCATCAGCGTGACCAGCCAGATGATGCCGAAGGTGACGTGCAGGCCGTGCGTGCCGACCAGCGTGAAGAAGGACGACAGGAAGGCCGAGCGCGTCGGCCCGGCGCCCTCATGGATCAGGTGGTAGAACTCGTAGAGCTCCAGCGCCAGGAAGGCCGCGCCGAAGACGCCGGTGATGCCGAGCCAGACGAGCGTCTCCATCTTGGCGTTGCGCTCCATCTGGAGCATCGCGAAGCCGTAGGTGATGGAGGAGAGGAGCAGCATCGCCGTGTTGATGGCGACGAGCGACAGGTCGAAGAGATCGGCCGGCGACGGGCCTGCCGCATAGTTGCGGCCGAGCACGCCATGCGTTGCGAAGAGCACGGCAAAGATCAGGCAGTCGCTCATCAGGTAGAGCCAGAAACCCAGCATGGTGCTGTTTTCCGGATGATGCTCTTCCGTCAGGTAGAAGGTCGGCTTTTCGCCGGTATCGTGGACTTGGGTCGCGCTCATGGGCTCAGGTCCGTTCCGCAAGCAGTTTCGTGCGCGCGTCCTCGGTCGCCGTCACGGTCTCGGCGGGGATGAAGAAGTCGCGGTCGTAGTTGAAGGTGTGGGCGATCGACACCGCGATGAGCGCGATGAAGGAGAGCGCCGCCAGCCACCAGATGTACCAGATCAGCGCGAAGGCGAGCACGACGCTGATGGCCGACAGGACGACGCCCGTGCCGGTGTTCTTCGGCATGTGGATCGGCTTGAAGCCTTCCAGCGGGCGCTCGTAGCCGCGGCTCTTCATGTCGTACCAGCTGTCATGGTCGTGCACGACGGGGGTGAAGGCGAAGTTGTAGTCCGGCGGCGGCGAGGAGGTCGACCATTCCAGCGTGCGCCCGTCCCAGGGATCGCCGGAGGTGACGCGCAGCTCGTCGCGCTTCAGGAAGCTGACGACGAGCTGGATGACGAAGGAGGCGATGCCGAGCGCGATCAGCGCCGCGCCGAAGGCGGCGATGACGAACCAGATCTGTAGGGACGGGTCCTCGAACTGGCTGACGCGGCGGGTGACGCCCATCAGGCCCAGCACGTAGAGCGGCATGAAGGCGAAGAAGAAGCCGATCTGCCAGAACCAGAAGCTCATCTTGCCCCAGAAGGGATCGAGCTTGTAGCCGAAGGCCTTGGGGAACCAGTAGACGACGCCGGCCATCAGCCCGAACAGCACGCCGCCGATGATGACGTTGTGGAAGTGGGCGATGAGGAAGAGCGAATTGTGCAGTACGAAATCGGCCGGCGGGATGGCCAGCATGACGCCCGTCATGCCGCCGATGACGAAGGTCACCATGAAGCCGACCGTCCACAGCATCGGCACCTCGTAGCGGATGCGGCCGCGATACATGGTGAACAGCCAGTTGAACATTTTCGCGCCGGTCGGGATCGAGATGATCATGGTGGTGATGCCGAAGAAGGCGTTCACCGAGGCGCCCGAGCCCATGGTGAAGAAGTGGTGCAGCCAGACGATATAGGAGAGGATCATGATCACGCAGGTCGCGTAGACCATGGAGGTGTAGCCGAAGAGCCGCTTGCCGCAGAAGGTCGCCACCACCTCGGAGAAGATGCCGAAGGCCGGCAGAACGAGGATGTAGACCTCCGGATGGCCCCAGATCCAGATGAGGTTGATGTACATCATCGGGTTGCCGCCGAGGTCGTTGGTAAAGAAGTTCGTGCCGACATAGCGGTCGAGCGACAGGAGGGCGAGCGTGGCGGTGAGGATCGGGAAGGTCGCGACGATCAGGATGTTGGTGCACAGCGACGTCCAGGTGAAGACCGGCATCTTCATGAAGGTCATGCCCGGCGCGCGCATCTTCACGATGGTCGCGATGAGGTTGATGCCCGACAGCGTCGTGCCGACGCCGGCGACCTGCAGCCCCCAGATGTAATAATCGACGCCGACGCCGGGACTGTAGTCCGCGCCCGAGAGCGGCGGATAGGCGAGCCAGCCGGTGCGGGCGAACTCGCCGACGAACAGCGACATCATGATGATGACCGCCCCGCCCGTCGTCATCCAGAAGGAGAAATTGTTGAGGAAAGGGAAGGAGACGTCGCGCGCGCCGATCTGCAAGGGCACGACATAGTTCATGAAGCCGGTGACGAAGGGCATCGCCACGAAGAAGATCATGATCACGCCGTGCGCGGTGAAGATCTGGTCGTAGTGGTGCGGGTTGAGGTAGCCCTCGTTGCCGCCGAAGGCGATCGCCTGCTGGATGCGCATCATGATGGCGTCGGCGAAGCCGCGCAGCAGCATGATGATGGCGAGGATGATGTACATGATGCCGATCTTCTTGTGATCGACGGATGTGAACCATTCGTGCCAGAGATAGCCCCAGAGCTTGAACTTGGTGATCAGGCCGAGAAGCGCGATGCCACCCAGCGCCACGACCGCGAAGGTCACGACGAGGATGGGCTCGTGGTAGGGGATTGCCTCCCAGGTGAGCCGTCCGAAGAGGAATTGCGTGAGGCTGATGTCGCCGAACATGGGATCGTCCAATATCGTTTCGTAGGCGGCCCGGTGCATTCGAGGGCCTTGCGCGCCCGCCGCGGCCGGCGGGCGCAATGAAAGCTAGTGCGACTGGTGCGCGTCGTGGTTCATCGTGGCCGGGTTCTCCTCCACGCCCTCGGCCGGTTCCTCGCTGCGCGCGGGATTGCCGGTCTCGGGGAAGGTGGCGGCGGGCGCCTCGTCCTTCGCATGGCGGTTGTCGTGTTCGAGCTTGGCCTTGTTCTCGTGGCTCTCCTTGCCCGCCCCGCCCGTCATGTCGATATGCATCATGTCTTTCATGCACATCTGGCCTTCGCGCACGCACATGTTGAGCACGGCCTCGTAGAGCCCGTCGTCGACGGTGGCATAGTAGCGCACGGGCTCCTTCGCGCTCGGCTTTTCGAGCTTCAGGTAGGCGTCGCGGTTGAGCGCCGTGCCGTTCTGCTTCACCCGCGCGATCCAGGCGTCGAAACCGGCCTGGTCGAGCCCGTGGAACTTGAAGCGCATGTGCGAGAAGCCGTCGCCGCTGTAGTTGGACGACAGGCCCTCGTATTCGCCCTGCCTGTTGATGACGGCGTGCAGCTTCGTCTCCATGCCGGGCATTGTGTAGATCATGCCGGCGAGCGCAGGCACGTAGAAGGAGTTCATCACGGAGGAGGCCGTGAGCTTGAAGTTGATCGGCACGTCGACGGGGGCGGCCATCTCGTTGACCGTGGCGATGCCGTAGTCCGGGTAGAAGAACAGCCATTTCCAGTCGAGCGCCACCACCTCGACGGTGATCGGCTTCATCTCCTCCGTCACCGGCCGCGCCGCGTCGAGCCGTTCCAGCGGCCGGTACGGATCGAGCTTGTGAGTGCTGACCCAGGTGATGGCGCCGAGCGCGATGATGATGGCGAGCGGGGCCGACCAGATGGCGACTTCCAGGCCCGTCGAGTGGTGCCACTCCGGATCATATTTCGCCGCCGTGTTCGACTGGCGGTAATGCCAGGCGAAATAGAGCGTCATGGCGATCACCGGGATGATGATGACCAGCATGAGGATGGTGGAGATGACGATCAGGTCCCGTTGCTGCGTGGCGATGTCCCCGGAAGGCGACATGACGACCATGTTGCATCCGGAAAGCAGGACCAGCATCAGGGGGAGGATCGAGACTCGGGCTAAACTGAATGGCTTCGGCATTGCGGCCTCAACTTGCGTTCTGTCTAGTCGGCAATAAGCGGGCATCGTCGCGCTTGGAAGTGAGGTGCTTCGTCGCAGCGCAGCATTCTGTCGCAGTGCGGTAGAAACTTTTGGGCTGTCCGCCGCCGCAAAATTGATCTAGCGCAATAATCGTCGCGGGTCTCGCACACCCGCTGCGACGGGTCGAAGGTTCGGACGCAACCCTGCCGCAGCGCGCACGTTTCGCCTAATTCTTGATATTGGACGCCGAATAGTCAACACTCTAACGACATGGCGCACATCGCTCGGAGAAATTCATGAGTTCGGTCGCTAACCCTTCGTCCTCGGGCCTCGAGCGGGACGCCCGCCGCATGCATGACGACGACAAGCCGCTTTCGCCCGGCAGCGTCGCCATCGGCGTGGTGATCGGGCGCACCTCCGAATTCTTCGATTTCTTCGTCTACGGCCTCGGCTCCATCCTGGTCTTCCCGAAGCTGATCTTCCCCTTCGCCGGCAGCGCGGTCGCCGCGACGCTGATGTCCTTCGCGCTCTTCCCGCTCGCCTTCCTCGCCCGCCCGGTCGGCTCCTTCGTCTTCATGTGGATCGACCGCAACTACGGCCGCGGCACCAAGCTGACGGTGGCGCTGGTCATCCTCGGCGGCTCGACCGCCTCCATCGCCTTCCTGCCGGGCTACGAGACGATCGGTTACTGGGCCGTCGCGCTGCTCGCACTCTTCCGGCTGGGCCAGGGTTTTGCGCTCGGCGGCGCCTGGGACGGGCTTGCCTCGCTGCTCAACCTCAGCGCGCCGGAGAACCGCCGCGGCTGGTACGCCATGATCCCGCAGCTCGGGGCGCCCATCGGCTTCGCGCTCGCCAGCGTCCTCTTCGCCTATTTCGTCACCAGCCTGTCCGAGGCGGATTTCATCGCCTGGGGCTGGCGCTATCCGTTCTTCGTCGCCTTCGCCATCAATGTCGTGGCGCTCTTCGCGCGCCTGCGCATCGTCGCCAGCAAGGAGTTCGGCGCGGCCATGGAGGCGCAGGAACTGCAGGCCCGGCCGGTCTTCGAGATGCTGAGCAAGCACGCCATGGACGTGGTGCTCGGCGCCTTCGTGCCGCTCGCAAGCTTCGCCATGTTCCATCTCGTCACCATCTTCCCGCTGTCCTGGATCACGCTCACCGGCGGCCAGTCGGTGCAGGAATTCCTCTGGGTGCAGGTGGCGGGCGCGGCCGTCGGCGCGGTCGGCATCGTGCTGTCGGGCGTCATCGCCGACCGGATCGGCCGGCGCAACCAGCTGATGGCCGGCGCCATCCTCATCGCGATCTTCTCCTTCTCCGCGCCCTTCCTGCTGGATGCCGGCGGCAAGGGGCAGGATGCCTATATCCTGATCGGCTTCTTCATCCTCGGCCTCACCTTCGGCCAGTCGTCCGGCGCCGTCTCCTCGCGCTTCACGCAGCATTACCGCTACACCGGCGCGGCGCTGACCTCGGACCTCGCCTGGCTCGTCGGCGCGGGCTTCGCCCCGCTCGTGGCGCTCGGCCTTGCCACCAGCTTCGGCATCGTCTTCATCGGCGGCTACCTGATCTCCGGCGCCATCTGCACCATCGCCGCCCTCACCCTGACACGGGTGCTCGACCAGCACTGAGGCCATTGCGGGAGAGCGGCGGGCGGGTTGCGACCTCCCCCCTCTGCCCTGCCGGGCATCTCCCCCTCAAGGGGGGAGATCGGCAAGATGCGAAAACTTGCTCAAACCGCAACGCTGGTGAGGGGCAGCACGCTGCTGCTTTCCCCTTCTCCCCCGCGGGGAGAAGGTGGCCCGAAGGGTCGGATGAGGGGGCTTGCACACCGTCTGACGTCTGCGCCGCCCCCCTCATCCCGCTGCCGCGACCTTCTCCCCGCGGGGGAGAAGGGGCAAGACGCGTCGCCTCATTCCATATGCAATTCGCCTGCCTTGTGGGGGAGATGCCCGGCAGGGCAGAGGGGGGTAGTCCCCGCGCACCACAAGCCTGCTTCAAGCCCGCAGGATCACCCCTTCATCCGCCCCGCAGCCCTTGCCGGCGCGCCGAGCTCGGCGTCGGCGAGAAGCCGCACCAGCCAGTCGACGAAGACGCGGACCTTGTTGGAGAGGTGCCGGTTCGGCGGATAGACGATATAGAGCGGGATCGGCTCGCAGCGCCAGCCCGGCAGCACCGGCACGAGCGCACCGCTTGCCAGCGCCTCCGTCGCCATGAACCGCGGCAGCGGCGCGACGCCCAGGCCGGAGAGCGCCGCGGCAAGATAGCTGCGCGCGTCGTTGACCGAGACGATGTAGCGGCCGTTGACCTCGACCTTCTCGCCATCCTTCTCGAAAGCGAAGGGCATGATGCGATTGGCCTGCGCCAGGAAATAGTTGACGCAATGGTGCTCCCCGCCGAGGTCCAGCGGATGGTCCGGCGCCCCGAACGCCTCGAGATAGGCAGGGGCGGCGCAGGTCACGACGTCGATCTCGGCGACGCGCCGGGCGATCAGCGACTGGTCGCCCGGCGCCCCGCCGCGCAGCGCGCAGTCGACATTCTCCGCCAGGTAATCCACCATCCGGTCGCCGACGCCGAGGTCGATATGGATGTCGGGGTACTTCCTGTGGAAATCGCCGAGCCGCGGGATGACCAGCAGGTCGGCGAAGGCCCCCGCCATCTCGACGCGCAGGCGCCCGCGCGGGCTTGCATGGGAATGGGAAAGGCTGCCGTCCAGTTCGTCGATCTCCGCGACGATCTGGATCGCCCGTTCGTAATAGAGCGCCCCGTCCGTCGTCACCACCACCCGGCGCGTCGTGCGGTTGAGCAGCTTGGTCTGGAGGTGGGTCTCGAGGTTCTGGATGAGATTGCTCACCGTCGCCTTGGGCATGCCGAGCGCGGCGGAGGCCCGGGTGAAGTTGCCGGTCTCCACCACGCGGAGGAAGGCACGCATTGCGGAAAGCTGATCCATGGAACATTCCCACGTTGGAAGCTGCTATTGTTCGAAAATCTGGATAGTGAAGTCAATTTTAGCGCACTTATATCGCAGAGATCAGGCACGATATAAATGGTGAGGCCCCATCCTAATTCCAGGGGGCCCGAGGACACGGCAATGTCGGTAGAGATCAAGGATATGACGTTCGACAAGGTGGCCATCGGCCCCGTGTCCGCGCGCGTCTATCAGGGAGCGGAGTTCGCCAAGGGCGCACCGATCCTCCTCTACTTCCATGGCGGCGCGTTCCTGGAAGAGGGCCTTCGCCCCTCCCCCGTCGCCGAGGCCATCGCCTCCACGGGCGCCATCGTCGCGGTGCTGGATTATGGCGCGCCGGGCGGCGGTGTCTTTCCCAAGCCGCTCGAAGTCGGCTTTTCCATGTTTTCCTATCTCGCCAAGAAGCGCGCCGGCCTCGGCGACCGCAAGTCGCCGCTCATCATCGGCGGCGAGGAGGCCGGCGGCAACATCGCCGCCGGCGTCGCGCTGAAGGCCCGCGACCATTTCGCCAACGAGCTGGACGGCCAGGTGCTGTTCTCGCCGCTGCTCGATCCCTTCATGGGCACCGCCTCCTTTCGCGAGTCCGAGGCGCTCGGCATGCACCAGCGCTGGGCGGACGGCTGGAGCCATTATCTCAGCGGCGGCGTCTGCCACCCCTATGCGGCGCCCTGCCTCTGTTCGCGGCTTGCAGGCGTCGCACCCGCCCTCGTCATGTCGGCAGAGGACGATCCGCTGCGCGACGAAGCCCTCGGTTACGCCGACTGCCTCAGGGCGGCGGGCGTGAAGGTTCGCCAGCATGTGCTTCCCGCCGGAGCAGGCTGGCCGGAGATTTACGGCGGGAGCGAAGGCGAAACCCCCGGCTGGTCTCCCAACCGGCCCTCCCCCTGGCAAGAGGAGGTCGGCCGCCAGTTTTCGGGTTTTGTTCGGGATATAAGCATTCACTAATTTAATTTGAACCCGCGGCCCAGGGGGGCCGCAAGGAGAACGAGAAAATGACGTCGAAGCGCAAACGCTGGGCCCTGACGGGCGCCGGCCTGGGACTGGCTGTGTCCGTTTCCGCCGCAGCCCTCTATTTCCAACTGCCGGGCAATGTCGCCCAGGCCGAAGCCACCGTGACGGCGGAAGTGCCCGCCGTTCCGGTGACGGTCGCGGTCGTGGAAAACCGCGACGTGGTGACCTGGCAGGAATTTTCCGGCCGTCTGGAGGCGATCGACCGCGTGCAGATCCGCTCGCGCGTCGCCGGCGCCATCGAGGCGGTGAACTTTCGCGAAGGCGCGCTGGTGAAGGCGGGCGACCTGCTCTTCACCATCGACCGGGAGCCCTTCAAGACCGCGGTGACGCAGGCGGAGGGCCAGTACGCCTCGGCCGAGGCCCGGGCCAAGCTCGCCACGACCGAGCTTGAGCGCGGCCAGCGCCTCGCCAGGAGCAACAGCATCTCGCAAAGCGAGGTGGACACGCGCCAGAACGCGCTGGCCGAGGCCCGCGCCGCGCTGAAGACGGCAGAGGCCACGCTGCACGCCGCCAAGCTGGAGCTCGGCTATACGGAAGTGCGCGCGCCGGTTTCCGGCCGCGTCGGCAAGGTGGAGATCACCACCGGCAACCTCGTCGCCGCCGGCTCGACCTCGCCGGCGCTGACGACGCTTGTCTCGGTCGACCCGATCTATGCCGGCTTCAATGTCAGCGAGGAGACGGTCGCAAGAGCCCTTGCCGCCCTGCCGGCCTCCACGGACGCGCTGCCGCCGATCGACCAGATCCCGGTCGAGGTCGGCACGCTCGCCGACGAGGGCACGCCGATCCGCGGCAAGCTCCAGCTCATCGGCAACGAGGTGGACGCGGCGAGCGGCACGATCACCGTGCGCGCCGTCTTCGACAATCCCGGCGGCAGGCTGATCCCCGGCCAGTTCGTGCGCATCCGCATGGGCGAGCCGAAGGCCGAGAGCAAGATCCTCGTCAGCGAGAAGGCGATCGGCACCGACCAGGACAAGAAGTTCGTCTTCGTCGTCGACAAGGACAACAAGGTCGCCTACCGGCCCGTCGTGCTCGGCAGCCTGTCCGGCAACGAGCGTGTCGTGGAAAGCGGCCTTTCCGGCGGCGACCGCATCGTCGTCAACGGCCTGCAGCGCATCCGCCCCGGCGTCGTCGTCGACCCGCAGGTGCAGGAGAACGTCGCTTCGGCGAAGTAGGCGGGCCGCCGCAGCCGCGGCGTCTCATAAGCATATTCCAACGGTGCCATGACACCCCCCTCTGGCCTGCCGGCCATCTCCCCCTCAAGGGGGGAGATTGGCAGGAGGCAAGAACCCCGCTCAATCCGCGACGTCGGAGATGGGCGAGAGGCTGCTCCATCCGATCTCCCCCCTTGAGGGGGAGATGGCCGGCAGGCCAGAGGGGGGTGCTACGGCAAACGGCCAAGATTAGAGGCCGCCAATACCAACAATTCCATGCCCGCCGGCGGCGCATCGCCCGCCGGATGGGCCCGTTCGTCCCTGGAGAGGGGTATTGCCATGAACATCTCCCGTTTCTTCATCGATCGCCCGGTCTTCGCCGGGGTGCTGTCGATCCTCATCGTCGTCGCCGGCCTGATCGGCATGCGCGCCCTGCCGATCTCCGAATATCCGGAGGTCGTGCCACCCTCGATCGTCGTGCGCGCCACCTATCCCGGCGCAAACCCGGTCGTCATTTCCGAAACCGTCGCGACACCGCTCGAAGAGCAGATCAACGGCGTCGAGGACATGCTCTACATGAACAGCCAGGCGACCTCCGACGGCGTGCTGACGCTGACGGTCACCTTCAAGCTCGGCACCGATCCGGACAAGGCCCAGCAGCTCGTGCAGAACCGCGTGTCGCAGGCCGAACCCCGCCTGCCGGCCGAAGTGCGCGCGCTCGGCGTCACCACGGTCAAGAGCTCGCCGGACTTCATCATGGTGGTGAACCTCGTCTCGAAGACCGACCGCTACGACATCACCTATCTGCGCAACTACGCCACGCTGAACATCAAGGACCGCCTCGCCCGCATCGAGGGCGTCGGCCAGGTCCAGGTTTTTGGCGCGGGCGACTATGCGATGCGTGTCTGGATCGATCCGCAGAAGGCGGCGGAGCATGCGCTCGCCGCCAGCGACATTTCCAACGCCATCCGCGAGCAGAACGTGCAGGCCGCCGCCGGCATCATCGGCGCCTCGCCCACCGCCAACGACGTCAACCTCCAGCTCAACGTCAATGCGCAGGGGCGCCTGCGCACGCCGGAGGAATTCGGCAACATCATCGTCAAGACCGGCGCGGAGGGCCAGATCACCCGCCTGCGCGACGTCGCCCGCATCGAGATGGGCGCGGCCGACTATTCGCTGCGCTCGCTGCTCGACGGCGAGCCGGCCGTCGCCGTCGCCGTGCTCCAGGCGCCGGGCTCCAACGCCATCGAGATCGCCGACAACGTCCGCGCCACGATGGACCAGCTCCAGATCGCCATGCCCGAGGGCGTGAAATACGAGATCGTCTACGACACGACGGAATTCGTGCGCGCCTCGATCGACAAGGTCGTCGACACGCTGCTCGAGGCCGTGGCGCTCGTCGTGCTCGTCGTCATCATCTTCCTCCAGACCTGGCGCGCCTCGATCATCCCGCTGCTCGCCGTCCCGGTCTCCATCATCGGCACCTTCGCCGTGATGTATGCCTTCGGCTTCTCGGTGAACGCGCTGACGCTCTTCGGCCTCGTGCTCGCCATCGGCATCGTGGTGGACGATGCGATCGTCGTCGTCGAGAACGTCGAGCGCAACATCGAGAACGGCCTGTCCCCGCGCGAAGCCACCTACCGGGCGATGCGCGAGGTCTCCGGCCCGATCATCGCCATTGCGCTGGTGCTCGTCGCCGTCTTCGTGCCGCTCGCCTTCATCAGCGGCCTCTCCGGCCAGTTCTACCGCCAGTTCGCGCTCACCATCGCGATCTCGACGGTCATCTCCGCCATCAACTCGCTGACGCTCTCCCCGGCGCTCGCCGCCCTTCTCCTGAAGGACCACCATGCGCCGAAGGATTGGCTGACGCGCGTGATGGACGGCCTGTTCGGCTGGTTCTTCCGCGGCTTCAACCGCGCCTTCAGCGCCGCCGGCAACGGCTACGGCCGCAGCGTCGGCGGGCTCGTCACGCGCAAGTCCCTGGTCATGGCGGTCTATCTCGCCCTCGTCGGCGCGACCTATGCGGTGTTCAACGCCGTGCCGGGCGGCTTCGTGCCGGCGCAGGACAAGCAGTACCTCATCGGCTTCGCCCAGCTTCCGGACGGCGCGACGCTCGACCGCACGGAAGAGGTCATCAAGAAGATGAGCGAGATCGCGCTGGAGCAGCCGGGCGTCGAGCACGCCATCGCCTTCCCGGGCCTGTCGATCAACGGCTTCACCATCGGCTCGAATTCCGGCATCGTCTTCGCCTCGCTCGCCCCCTTCGAGGAGCGCACGACGCCGGAGCTTTCCGGCGGGGCGATCGCCATGCAGCTGAACCAGAAGTTCGGCGCCATCCAGGATGCCTTCATCGCCATGTTCCCGCCCCCGCCGGTCAACGGCCTCGGCACGACGGGCGGCTTCAAGCTGCAGATCGAGGACCGCGCCGGCCTCGGCTACGGGCCGCTCAACGAAGCGACGCAGGCGTTCCTGGCGAAAGCCTACCAGACGCCGGAGCTGGCGGGCCTGTTCTCCAGCTTCCAGATCAACGTGCCGCAGCTCTACGCCGACCTCGACCGCTCCAAGGCCCAGCAGCTCGGCGTGCGCGTGACCGACGTGTTCGAGACGCTGCAGATCTATCTCGGCTCGCTCTATGTGAACGACTTCAACGCGTTCGGCCGCACCTACTCCGTGCGCGTCCAGGCGGATTCGGCGTTCCGTGCCAAGCCGGAGGACATCGGCCAGTTGAAAGTGCGCTCGCAGACGGGCGAGATGATCCCGCTCGCCGCCCTCCTCAAGGTGGACGCGACGACCGGGCCGGAGCGCACCACGCGCTACAACGGCTTCCTCGCCGCCGACATCAACGGCGGCCCGGCCCCCGGCTTCTCCTCCGGCCAGGCGCAGGAAGCCGTCGAGAAGATCGCGGCCGAGACGCTGCCCCCCGGCATCGACTTCGAGTGGACGGACCTCACCTACCAGCAGATCCTCGCCGGCAATTCGAGCATCGTCGTCTTCCCGCTGGCGCTGCTGCTGGTCTACCTGGTGCTCGCCGCGCAATATGAAAGCCTGACGCTGCCGATCGCCATCATCCTGATCGTGCCGATGGGCGTGCTCGCCGCGCTCGCCGGGGTCTGGTACACGGGCGGCGACAACAACGTCTTCACCCAGATCGGCCTCGTGGTGCTGGTGGGCCTGTCGGCGAAGAACGCCATCCTGATCGTCGAATTCGCGCGCGAGCTGGAATTCGAGGGCAGGACGCCGATCAAGGCCGCGATCGAGGCGAGCCGCCTGCGCCTGCGCCCGATCCTGATGACCTCGATGGCCTTCATCATGGGCGTCGTGCCGCTGGTCCTGTCCACCGGCGCGGGCGCGGAAATGCGCGCCGCCATGGGCCTTGCCGTCTTCTCCGGCATGATCGGCGTCACTTTCTTCGGCATCTTCATGACGCCGGTCTTCTACGTGCTGCTGCGGCGTTTGGCGGGCAACCGTCCTTTGGTGCAGCATGGCAAGTCGACGATGGAGGGAGAGACGCAGGCGGTGTAAAGCGGAAGGCCCCTGCCCACAAGGGCAGGCGAATTGCATATGGCAGCACGCTGCTGCTTTCCCCTTCTCCCCCGCGGGGAGAAGGTGGCCCGAAGGGCCGGATGAGGGGGCTTGCACACCGTCCGACATCTGCGCCACCCCCTCATCCCGCTGCCGCGACCTTCTCCCCGCGGGGGAGAAGGGGCAAGACGCGTCGCCTCATTCCATATGCAACTCGCCTGCCCTCAAGGGGAGATGCCGGCAGGCAGAGGGGGTCTTCACCGCAAACGAAAAGGCCGGAGCGGCACCATCGCCGCCCCAGCCTTGATTTTTTCGACGCCCCTCAAGCCGCCAGATGCTCGAACAGCCGGGCGACCGCCTCCGCGCCGGGATCGACATGCCCCTCAAGCTGCTTCGCGTTGATATAGGCCGCCCGCCCCGCCTTCGCGCGCGTCAGCGTCGCGGTGAAGTTCGCGCCCTCGCGGGCCGCGCCGGCGGCTGCCGCCACGCTCTCACCGAGCGCTTCGAGGGCGGGGGAGAGGGCGTCCACCATGGTGCGGTCGCCGATGCTGGCGCCGCCGATCTCCTGCATGCGGGCGAGCCCGGCGCGCAGGGCCTCGCGCATCGGCAGGCCGCTGGAGGCGCCGTCGCCGGCGGCGGCGAAGAAGATGGCGAGCAGCACGCCGGAGGAGCCGCCCATCGTCTGGCTCAGCTCCTGGCCGATGGCGCGCAGGAGCTGCGTGTGGTCGGAGAGCGGCAGGCGGTCGATGGCGTTGATCAGGGCGCGGGCGGCGCCCGCCAGCGTCGAGCCGGTGTCGCCGTCGCCGGATTTGGCATCGAGCGCGTTGAGGTCCTGTTCGGCGGCGATCAGCACGTTGCAGCAGTTGATGACGAAGGCGCGTGTCGCCTCGTGGTTCGAGGGCATCGGCGTGATCGGCGTCAGGCCGTCCGGCAGGGCCGCGACCGCGATCGGCCGGACTTCCGAGACGCCGGGCCAGGCGGCGATCGGCACGGGGGTTTTCAGGAGCTCCAGCTCGGCCGCGTCGGCGGGGAAGACGGAGATGGAAAGGCCCTGCATGTCGAGCGAGGTCATCAGCGGCGCGGGGCCGATGGCATGGGTGATCCGCGCGCCGACCGAGGAGCCGAGCAGGTCATGGGCGAGCACCGACATTTCCAAGACGGACGCGCCGCCGAGATTGTTGATCAGCGCGACATGCGGTCCCTCGCCCATGACGGCGGCAAGCCGCTCGACCATGGTGGCGACCGAGGCGCGCGCGCCGGCGAAATCGATCTGCTCGACGCCCGCCTCGCCATGGATGCCGAGGCCGAGCTCGGCCTTGCCCTCGGGAATGCGGTCCTCCTTCGGCGAGCCGGGCACGCGGCAGGTGTCGAGCGACATGCCGATGGAGCGCGTGCCGGCGATGACGTTCCTGGCGGCCGCCGTGACCGTGTCGAGGTCGGCGCCCCGTTCGGCGAGCGCGCCGGCGATCTTGTGCACGAAGAGCGTGCCGGCGACGCCGCGGGCCTGCGGCAGGTCGGGCAGGGCGATGTCGTCACCGACGATGACCATCGAGACATTGAGGCCGAAGGCACGCGCCCGCTCGGCGGCGAGGCCGAAATTGAGGCGGTCGCCGGTATAGTTCTTGACGATGAGGAGACATCCGGCGGGGCCGGTCACCGCGAGAATGCCGGCGAGCACGGCATCGACGCTGGGCGAGGCGAAGACGTCGCCGCAGACGGCGGCGGTCAGCATGCCCTTGCCGACGAAGCCGACATGGGCGGGCTCATGGCCGGAGCCGCCGCCGGAGACGAGCGCCACCTTCGACTTGTCCCAGTCGCTGCGCTTGACGACGCGGATATGCGGATAGCCGTCGAGCCGGGTCAGCGCGCCGCCCGAAAGGGCGAGCACCCCGTCGATCGCCTCGGTGACGACGTCTTCGCGCTTGTTGATGAATTGCGCCATGGTTGTTCTCTCCTCAGGCTAAACGCATGCCGGCCGCGTCGAAATAGAGCGGCCGCGACGGTTGGATGCGGATGGTCTCGCCGCCTTTCAGCGGCGTGTGGGCGTCGGTGACGGTGATGAGGTCGTGCCGCTTGAAGGAAAGGTGCAGGCGCGTCTGGTCGCCGAGATGCTCGACGCGCTTGACCAGCGCCTCCTCCCCCTCCCCTTGCGCGATGTGCTCCGGGCGAAGGCCGATGCTTTTCGCCCCCGATGGCGCGCCGGCGAAGAGGTCGGCCGGCAGCACGTTGATGCGCGGCTGGCCGAGGCGGGTCGCGGCATAGACGCTGACGGGCTCTTCGTAGACTTCGCGCGGCGAGCCGAACTGCACCAGTTTGCCCTCATTGAGCACGCCGACATGGGTCGCCATGGTCATCGCCTCGATCTGGTCGTGGGTGACGTAGAGCAGCGTTGCGCCGGATTTCGCCTGGATGCGCTTCAATTCGATGCGCAGGTCCGCCCGGAGCTTGGCATCGAGTGAGCTCAGCGGCTCGTCCATCAGGAAGATCTCGGGATTGCGCACCAGCGCGCGGCCGATGGAGACGCGTTGCATCTCGCCGCCCGAAAGCGCCGTCGCCTTGTTCTCCAGCTTGTGGGCGATCTGCAGCACCTCCGCGACCTCCTGGACCTTCCGGTCGATCGCCGCCTTCGGCGTCTTCAGGAGCGGGGATTTCAGGGGGAACTCCAGATTCTGGCGGACGGTGAGGTGCGGATAGAGCGAATATTGCTGGAAGACCATGGCGACATTGCGCTCGGCCGGCGACAGGCCCTTCATCGGCCGGCCGCCGATGAAGACCTCGCCGCCGTCGGGCGCGTCGAGGCCGGAGACCATGCGCAGCACCGTCGTCTTGCCCGCGCCGGTCGGGCCGAGGAGGACGACGAAGGAGCCGTCCGGCACCGTCAGCGAGACGTTGTCGAGCGCGACGGTGCCGCCGAAGCGTTTCGTGACGTTTTCAAGCACGACCTCAGCCATGTCCGAGCACTCCTTCATTGCCTTCCGAGAGGAGGGCCTTGCCGCTTTCCGCATCGAAGAGCGAGAGGGTCCGCGCGTCGAAATCGAGGCCGACAAGCTCCTCCTCCCGCACCAGCTGCGCCGAGGAGATGCGGGCTTTCACCTCGCCGTGTTCCGTCGAAAGGGTGACGATCTGCGTCGTGCCGAGATATTCGACGGCGCTGACACGGCCGCGATAGGCGGCATCGTCGCGGAACTTCACATGTTCCGGCCGGACGCCGAGCGTCAGGCGGCCGTCGCGGCCTTCGCGCGCGGCGGGCACGGCGACGGTGACGCCGCCGAGATCGACGCTGCTGCCGCCGATGCCGATCATGCCTTCGAACTCCAGGAAATTCATCGAGGGCGAGCCGATGAACTGGGCGACGAATTTCGTCGCCGGCCAGTCGTAGATCTGCTGCGGCCGGCCGAACTGTTCCACGACGCCATGGTTCATGACGACGATCTTGTCGCCCATCTGCATGGCTTCGAGCTGGTCGTGCGTGACATAGACGGTGGTCGCGCCCATGCGGTCGTGCAGCGCGCGCAGTTCTTCCGCCATGTGCTCGCGGAATTCCGCGTCGAGCGCGCCGAGCGGCTCGTCCATGAAGAAGGCCTTCGGCCGGCGCACGATGGCCCTGCCGAGCGCCACGCGCTGGCGGTCGCCGCCCGAAAGGCCGCCGACCGGCTTGTCGAGGATATGCTCGATTCTGAGGATGCGGGCGACCTCCGCGACGCGCGTCTTCACCTCCTCGCGCTTCATGCCCTGGCTGACCAGCGGATAGGAGATGTTCTTGCGCACGTTCATGTGCGGGTAGAGCGCGAACATCTGGAAGACGAAGGCGATGTCGCGCTGGCTGGCCGGCTTCATGCCGACCTCCTCGCCGTCGATGAAGATCTCGCCCGAGGTCGGCAGTTCGAGGCCGGCCATCATGCGCAGCGTCGTCGTCTTGCCGCAGCCGGAGGGGCCGAGCAGCATGAAGAACTCGCCGTCCTCGATGGTGAAGGAGGAGGAGCGCACCGCGGTGAAGGCGCCGAACTCCTTGCGGACGTTCTGGATTTTTATCTGCGCCATCGGCCTATTCCGGGAAATGGCTGACGATGATGAACATCACCGTGCCGAGGAGAGTGACGACGAAGGACCAGGAATAGAGCGTGAGCGCGAAGGGCTGCATGAGCATGACGACGCCCGCCGCGATCAGCACCGAGGCCAGCATTTCCCAGGCGCTGCGCCGGAAATGCAGGAGGCCGTTGAAAAATCGTGTCATTTGCGGACTGCTCCGAAGGTGATGCCGCGCAGGAGATGCTTGCGCAGGAGGATGGTGAACACCATGACCGGCACGAGGAAGAGCGTCGCGCCGGCGGCGACGGCGGGCCAGTCCTGGCCGCTGACGCCGATGATGGTGGGAATGAAGGGCGGGGCCGTCTGGGCGTTGCCGGATGTCAACAGCACGGCGAAGGCATATTCGTTCCAGGCGAAGATCAGGCAGAAGATCGCGGTGGAGGCGATGCCGGTCGCCGCCTGCGGCAGCACGACCTTGTAGAACGCCTGGAAGCGGGTATAGCCGTCGATCAGCGCCGCCTCCTCGTATTCGACGGGGATCTCGTCGATGAAGCCCTTCAAGAGCCAGACCGAGAGCGACAGGTTGACCGCCGTATAGAGCAGGATCATGCCGGCATGGGTGTCGCTGAGGCCGAGCGAGCGGAACATCAGGAAGATCGGGATGGCGACGGCGATCGGCGGCATCATGCGCGTCGAGAGGATGAAGAAGAGAAGATCGTCCTTCAGCGGCACCTTGAAGCGCGAGAAGGCATAGGCAGCCGCCGTGCCGAGCACGATGCAGAGCACCGTCGAGCCGAAGCCGATGATGACGGAATTGGTGAAGCGTTCGGCAAAGCGCGAGGGGCCGGAAATGACGAGCCCGTCCTTGCGCACCAGCTTGTCGTACCAGGTGGTGGGCTCGCCCAGCGCCTGCAACTGCTCGGTCGAAAGCCGGGTGCGCGTGGTGAAGACGTTGACATAGCCTTCCACCGTCGGCGTGAAGAAGGTCTTCGGCGGATAGGCGATGGCGTCGGACGGGGTCTTGAAGCTGGTGGCGATGATCCAGACCAGCGGCAGGATGGTGATCAGCGCGTAGCCGACGACCAGGATGCCCGCGACCCATTTCTGCCTTGGCGAGGGCTCGGTGACGGAATAGCTGCTCATCGTTGTTTCACCTTGTTGAGCGCCTTGACGTAGATCGAGGCAAGGCCGAAGACCGTGACGAAGAGGATGACGGCATAGGCGGAGGCATAGCCGGTGCGCCACTTCTCGAAGGCTTCGCGCTTGAGGTTGATCGAGGTGAGCTCGGTGATCGAGCCCGGGCCGCCGCCCGTCAGCTGCACGACGAGGTCGAACATCTTGAAGTTCTCGATGCCGCGGAAGAGCACGGCGAGCATCAGGAAGGGCAGGACGAGCGGGATGGTGATCGTCCAGAACTGCCGCCACTTGCTGGCGCGGTCGCATTCGGCGGCCTCATAGATGCTCCCCGGAATGGAACGCAGGCCCGCAAGGCAGATCAGCATGACGAAGGGCGTCCACATCCAGGTGTCGACGATGATGATCGCCCAGGGCGCGAGCTTGACGTCGCCGATCATCGAGAAGCTGGAGGGATCCGCGCCGGTGAGGAAGCCGACCGCATAGTTGAACAGGCCGATCTGCGGCTGGTAGAGGAAGGTCCAGAAATTGCCTACCACCGCCGGGCTGAGCATCATCGGCAGCACGATGATCGTCGTCCACAGATCGTTGCCGCGGAACTTCTTGTTGATGAGATAGGCGAGCGAGAAGCCGATGAGGACCTGCAGCACGATGGTCCAGATCAGGAAATGCGCCGTCGCCTGCATGGTCAGCCAGATGTCGCGGTCGGACAGGATGCTGGCATAGTTCTTCAGGCCGACGAAATCGACCTCGGCATTGGGCCGGTTGACGCGGAAATTGGTGAAGCTCAGCCGGATCGTCCAGATGAGCGGGAAGATGTTGACCGCCAGCAAGAGCACGATCGACGGGGCGACGAAGAGCCAGGCGAGCGCGCGGTCGGACAGGCCGTGCATGCGTCTGGCAATGGCGTGCGGCGTCGCCTCGGCGATCCGGTCCACGGAGGATTTCAGCATGGGTGTTCCCCTGACTATCTGACTGGGCGGCGACAGAGCCGGGGCAGATCCCCGGCTCCGGCCGCGCCCGTGGCCCGCTGGGAGGCGGCGGGACAGGGCAGAGTATGAAGACGATCGGCCGCGACGCAAGAAGGTGCCTCGTTTCCCTTCTCCTCTACGGGGGCAGCGCCATCGCAGAAAGAAGGAAACCGCTGCCCCATCCCCTTCTCCCCCGCGGGGAGAAGGTGCCGGCAGGCGGATGAGGGGGATGCCGGAGGCGCAAAGGCTCTATCCGAGCCACCCCCTCATCCGGCCCTTCGGGCCACCTTCTCCCCGCGGGGGAGAAGGGGACAACGGCAGTGTCGAACCCCGATGCGATGGCCCTGCCCCATGGGAAGAAGGAAGCCGCATCGGCTTGCGTTCAACCCGGCCGCCCGGCGGTGTCAGTACTTGCCTTCGTCGTCGAAGACCTGCGTCCAGTCCTTGGCAAGGCCGTCGAGCGCGTCCTGCGCGGAGCCCTGGCCGGCGACGACATAGTCGTGGAAGCGTTTCTGCGCCGCCTGCAAGAGCGAGGCATAGGCGGGCTCGGCCCAGAAGTCCTTCACGATCGCCATGGAATCGAGGAAGGTCTGCGCATAGGGTTGGCTGGTGGCGAAGCTTGGATCCTCGACCACCTTGCGCAGCGCCGAATAGCCGCCCATCTGCCACCATTTTTCCTGGATTTCCGGCTGGGCGAACCATTTGATATAGGCGAGCGCATCCTCCTGCTTTTCCGAGGCCGCGACCACGGAAATGCCCTGCCCGCCGAGCTGGGCGAAGGCGACGCCGTCCGGGCCTGCCGGGTTCGGGAAATAGCCGGACTTCTCGCCGCCGACATTGGCGTCGGCATGGATGCCCGGCCAGGTGAAGGCGAAGTTCATGTGCAGCGCGACCTGGCCCGACTTGTAGGCGTCGATATCCTCGGACATGTAGGCGTCGGAATGGCCGGGCGGCGTGCAGCAATCGTAGAGCTGCTTGTAGAATTCCAGGCCCGCCACCGCCTTGGCGGAGTTCACGTAGCCTTCCAGCTCATAGGGCTTGTCCGGGTTCTCGTACTGGAAGCCGAAGCTGTAGAGCACGTCCATCACGCCCATGGTGATGCCTTCGGAGCCGCGCTCCGTATAGATCGCCGCGCCGTAGACGGTCTTGCCGTCGATCTCGCGCTTCTGGAAGAATTCGGCGATGTCCTTCAATTCGGCAAAGGTCTTCGGCACGGCGAGGTCGCGGCCGTATTTCTCCTTGAACGCCGCCTGCAGCTCGGGCCGTTCGAACCAGTCCTTGCGGTAGCTCCAGCCGACGACGTCGCCGAAGGCCGGCAGCGCCCAGTAGTTCGGCGAGTTCTTCGGCCATTCCGCGTAACCGACGACGGTCGCGGGAATGAAGTCGTCCATCTTGATTCCTTCCTTGTCGAAGAAATCGTTGAGCTTGACGTACTGGCCGTTCTCCGCCGCGCCGCCGATCCACTGGCTGTCGCCGATCATCAGGTCGCAGAGCTTGCCGCCGGAATTCAGCTCGTTGAGCATGCGGTCGGCGAAGTTCGGCCATGGCACGAACTCGAATTTCATCGTGACGCCGTTCTTGGCCTCGAAATCCTTGCTGAGCTCGACGAGCGCGTTCGCCGGGTCCCATGCGGCCCAGCACAGCGTCAGATCCTTTGCGCTCGCTTCACCCGTGGCTGCGGCGCCGGCAGCCAAGAGGGCCGCGAAAGCGGCCAGTGATGTGGCATGGCGAAATGTCATGGCGGGGACCTCCTCCCTCGCCTTCCGACCCCATCGGAAGGCTGAAAACGCCCGGTGCGGGCATATGGCGCGGACTGGCTTTCCGGCGGGCCCGCAATCGGGCCCTCCTCCTCCGCGCCGCCTCTTGTGGCACGCGCCGTTCCTCCTGCCGGCCACGCAACGAGTCATATTGAGGTGCGCACCTCAATGCAAGCGATTTTTGAGGTGCGCACTTCAATTCTTGCTTTTCGCCTGCTTTTGTTGGAGGAATCGGATCAGGATCACGCCGTCGTGAAAGAGAGCGGAGAATGCGGCCCACCGCGAAAGACCTGGCAGAAGCCGCGGGCGTCAGCCTCGCGACGGTCGATCGCGTGCTCAACGAGCGGCCGAATGTCAGCCCGAAGGCCGCAAGGAAGGTGGCCGAGGCCATCGAGCGCATAGGCTTCGTGCGCAATCCCGCCGCCGTGGCGCTGGCACGCAACAAGACCTACCGCTTCCGCTTCGTGCTGCCGACCTCCGGCGACCAGTATCTTGCCGAACTCCTCGCCCGCGTGCGCGAGGCCAAGGAGGCCTTGCGCGCCGATTCTACCGAGGTCGAGGCCGTGCAGATCCCGATGAGCGACCCGCACCACGTCGCCAAGTACCTCACCGCCATCGACCACGACGCGGTGGACGGCGTCGCCGTGATGGCGCCGGAATCGCCGCAGGTGCGCGACGCGCTGCTGCGCCTCGTCGAGCGGGGCGTCAAGGTGGTGCAGTTCCTCTCCGGCCAGGAGCGGCTGGAGAGCGCCGACTATGTCGGCATCGACAACTTCGCCGCCGGCGCGACGGCCGGCAAGATCGCCGGCCGCTTCATCGGCGCGCGGCCGGGCAAGATCATGGTCGTCGCCGAGACCATGATGGCGCTCGACAGCATCCAGCGCCGCCTCGGCTTCGACAGCATCATCAACGCGCAGTTTCCGCATCTCGAGAGCCTGCCCTCGCTGGAGACCTATGCGGACGAGAAGCGCGCCGACCTCATCATCCGGCGCACGCTGCAGCACAATCCCGACACCGTCGCCGTCTATGTCCTGAGTTCCGAGGCGCGCGTCCCCCTCTCCGCAGTCTGGAACGCGCAAGGGGACCGCCCCCTCACCGTCATCGCCCACGAGCACACGCCCTTCAGCGCGCAGGCGCTGATGGACGAGCGCATCGACGCCGTGATCGCGCAGGACCCCGGCCATGCCGTGCGCAGCGCCCTGCGCATCATGCGCGCCCGCGCCGACCATCGCGAGCTTCTCGCCTCGCAGGAGCGCATCCGCATCGAGGTGCTGCTGAAGGAAAACCTGCCGCTGCGGAAGACCGCCGGCCTCTGACCCCTCCAAAGCCGTCCGGAAACCTCGCCATGGCAGGCGGCGGGCTGCGTCCGCGCGTTTCCGTTTCGGCAACGGACAGCCCCGGAAAGACTCCTCTCCGGTTGCCGGATCGGCAATTTTCTGCATCCGGAAGCCGAAAACCGGGATATTTTCGGAAAGAATGGCCCGATATGGCTGAAATATTCTTGACACAATTCCGTTTCGGAAATCTACTTGATGCATTCAGGCCGAAATGGAACCGCGCATGAGCCAACGCTACCTCGTCGACGATCTGGACCGCGAGATCATCCGCTACCTCAGCGAGGACGGGCGCCTTTCGGCCGCCGAGATCGCCGGCCGGATCGGCAGCGTCTCCGAGCGCACCATCCGCAACCGCATCGCCGGCCTGCTGCAGGCCAAGATGATCGTCATCGGCGCCATTCCCGATCCCGTGGCGCTGGGGCGCGACGTGCAGGTCGAGCTTCTGATCGAAATCGAGCCGGGCCGGCAGGAGGAGGTCGCCATTCAGCTCGCCGAATATGACGAGATCGGCTACCTCGCCGCCACCAGCGGCACGGCCAATCTCAGCGCCTCGCTCTTCGTCGCCGATCATGCGGCGCTTCTCGAATTCATCGACCAGGAGCTGGGCAAGCTGCCCGGCGTGAAGCGCGTGACGAGCTCGGTCGTCCTGCGCCTCTACAAGGTATTCGGCACGAGGACGACCGCGATCAGCCGCGGCACGGACCTCGGCGGCAAGAAGAAAGGATAACCCATGCTGCGCATCGGGGTGGATGTGGGCGGAACCAATACGGATGCGGCGCTGCTCTCCGGCACGACGGTTCTGGCCACGGTGAAATCCGCGACCACGGCGGACGTGACCTCCGGCGTCGCCGCGGCGATCCGCACGGTGCTGGCCGAGGCCGGCATCGCCGCCGGCGCGGTCAACGGCGTGATGATCGGCACCACGCATTTCCTCAATGCGGTGGTCGAGGGACGGCACCTCAAGAAGGTCGGCGTGCTCCGGCTCTGCGGCGCGGCGACGCGCTCGCTGCCGCCGATGATCGACTGGCCGGACACCCTGCGTCCCATCGTCGAGGGCGGCGCGGCGCTGGTCGGCGGCGGCCTCAACTATGACGGCTCGGACATCGCGCCGCTCGATGGCCTCGCCATCCGCGCGGCCTGCCGCGACTGGCGCGCCCGGGGCATCTCCGCCATCGCGATCTGTTCCGTCTTCGCGCTGGTCGATCCGCGCATGGAGATCGAGGCGGCCGCCATCGTCGCCGGGGAAATGCCGGATGCCGCGATCAGCCTGTCGCACCGCATCGGCCGCACCGGCCTCCTGCCGCGCGAGAACGCGGCGATCCTCAATGCCAGCCTCCACACGCTCGGCCGCGAGACGGTCGGCGCCTTCCGCTCGGCCTTCGCCGCGCTCGGCCTTGCCTGCCCGCTCTATCTCACCCAGAACGACGGCACGCTGATGGCGGCGGACTTCGCCGAACGCTACCCGGTCTTCACCATCGCCTCCGGCCCGACCAACTCCATGCGCGGCGCCGCCTTCCTCACCGGGCTTTCCGACGCCGCGGTCATCGATATCGGCGGCACGACTACGGATATCGGCATGCTCGTCGCCGGCTTCCCGCGCACCCGCAGCGAGGGCGCGATGATCGGCGGCGTTCCGACCAATTTCCGCGTGCCCGACGTCTATTCCTTCGGCCTCGGCGGCGGCAGCATCGTGCGAGACGGCGCAGCGCCGACCGTCGGCCCCGACTCCGTCGGCTTCCGCCTGCCGCAAAGGGCGCTGTGCTTTGGCGGCGACACGCTGACGGCGACCGATATTGCGGTTGCCGCCGGCCTCGTCGACCTCGGCGACCGCAGCCGCCTTTCCCACATCACGCCGGATTTCGCGCAGAAGATGCTGGCGCAGATGAAGGCCAGCATCGAGACCGTGCTCGACCGCATGAAGCCGAGCGCCGAGCCGATTCCGGCCATCCTCGTCGGCGGCGGCTCCGTGCTGGTCGAAGGATTGCTGGAGGGCACCTCCGTTTCGCTGAAGCCGGATCATTTCGGCTCGGCCAACGCCATCGGCGCGGCCATCGCGCAGGTTTCCGGCGAGGTCGACAGCGTGGTCTCGCTGGAAGGCACGACACGCGAGATCGCGCTCGAATCCGTCGTCGCGGAAGCGCGGGCGCGCGCCGTCGAGGCGGGCGCGGCCGCCGAAACGACGACGCTCGCCGAGATCGAGGAAACGCCGCTCGCCTACCTGCCCGGCAATGCCGTGCGCGTCGCGGCGAAAGTCATTGGAGAATTGCGGGCATGAAATACTGGACGCTCACCGAGGCGGATATCGACCGCATCGCCATCGGCTGCGGCATCCTCGGCACCGGCGGCGGCGGCAGCACCTATCACGGCGCGCTGCGCGCCAAGGCGCTGCTGCGGGAGGGTAAACGCATCCGCATGGTGCGCCCGGCCGACATGGACCCGGATGCGCAGATCATCGGCATCGGCGGCATCGGCGCGCCCACCGTCGGCATCGAGAAGATCGCCGAGGGCGGCGAGGGCGTGCGGCTCCTGCACGCGCTGGAGCGCCATATGGGCCGCAAGGTCGATGCGCTGCTCGGCGACGAGGTGGGCGGCGGCAACGGCATCGCGCCGATGCTGACGGCGGCCATGGTGGACCTGCCGGTCGTCGATGCCGACGGCATGGGCCGCGCCTTCCCGGAGGTGCAGATGACGACCTTCTTCATCCACGGCCAGCCGGTGCAGCCGGCGGCGCTCGCCGATGCGGACGGCAACGTGCTGGTCGTCACCGACGCCACCACGCCGAAAATGCTGGAAAAGCTGCTGCGCGCCAGCACCATCGCCATGGGCTGCACGGCGCTGATGACGACCGCGCCGATGTCGGGTGACTTCGTGCGCCGCTTCGGCGTGCCGCACACGACGAGCCAGGCCTGGAGCCTCGGCGACGCCGTGCTCACCGCCCGCGCCGCCAAGGCGGACCCGGTCGAGGCGATCCTGAAGCAATCCGGCGGCGTGCGGCTGATGCGCGGCAAGGTGACCGATATCGGCCGCCGCGTCATGGCCGGCTTCACCCGCGGCAAGCTGACCGTGGCGGGGCTGGATGGCGATGCCGGCCGCACGCTGACCGTCGAGATCCAGAACGAATATCTCATCGCCCGCGAGGGCGAGACGATCATCACCATGGTGCCGGACCTCATCTGCATCGTGGATTCGGAGACCGGCCGCGCCATCGGCACGGAGGAGCTGCGCTACGGCCTGCGCATCGACGTGCTCTCCATGCCCGCGCCGGTGCTGCTGCGCAGCGAGATCGCGCTCGCCTCCGTCGGCCCCCGGGCCTTCGGCTATGATTTCGACTTCGTGCCGATGGGCGTCTCCGCCGATGCGCCCGCAGTCCCGCATTACGAAGAAGACGCCTGATCGTCCGATCAAACCATCCATTGGGAGCCCGACATGAACCGCCGCAATTTCCTGAAGACCACCGTCCTTGCCGCCCTCGCCACCGCCGCCACCGCGCGCTGGAACTTCGCCATGGCGCAGGGCGCCAGCCAGATCTTCACGCTCGCCTATCCGACGAGCTTCCCGGACCTCGACCCGGCGACCTCGTTCTCCAACGACGGCGCGGTGCTGGCCAATGTCTATGAGGGCCTGACGCGCTACATTCCCGGCGACGAGAAGACGGAGGCGAAGATCGAGCCCCGGCTCGCCACCGCCTGGGAGGTGAGCGCCGACGGCAAGACCTGGACCTTCACCCTGCGCGACGGCGTGACATTCCACGACGGTACGGCGCTGACCTCCGAGGCCGTCAAGGGCTCCATCGAGCGCACCAAGAAGATCGGCGGCGGCGCGGCCTTCATCTGGGGTCCGGTCACCGCGATCGAGACGCCCGAGCCGCTGAAGGTCGTCTTCCAGCTCTCCGAGCCGCAGCCGCTCGACCTCATCGCCTCGGCCGGTTTTGCCGCCTGGATCTACGCGCCCTCCTCCTTCGACAAGGACAATGCCTGGTTCAACGCCGGCAACGATGCCGGCACCGGCCCGTTCAGGATCTCGCGCTACGAGCCTGGCCAGCGCGCGGTGCTCGACCGCGTCGAAGGCTACTGGGACACCGTGCCGGACGGCGCCTTCCAGACGATCTCCTTCGAGATCATCGAGGACACGACGCTCGCCCAGAACATGATCGAGAGCGGCCAGGCCGACTGGACCTATTCCATTCCCTTCGAGAACCTCGAGGCGATGAAGGCCAATCCGGACCTCAACGTCGTCTCCAACCCCTCCTTCGAAACGCTGTTCGGCCTCTACAACGTCAAGCGTGCGCCGCTCGACAAGGTGAAGGTGCGCCAAGCGCTGTCGCTCGCCTTCCCCTATGACGACGTGATCGCCGCCGGCACGATGGGCCTCGGCACCCGCGCCAAGGGCGTCGTGCCCGCCGGCATCTGGGGCCATGACGCCGATGCGCCGATCCCCAGCACCGACCTGGAAGCCGCCAGGGCGCTGCTGGCGGAGGAAGGCATCGAGCCGGGGCTGGAACTGGTCATGACCTATTCCACCACCCAGGCGCTTTCGGCCGTTGCCGGCGAGCTCTGGAAGGCGAATCTCGAAACCCTCGGCATCACGCTGACGCTGCAGCCTATGGCCTGGGAAGCGCAATGGCAGCTCGGCAAGTCGGACCCGAAGGCCGCGCAGGACATCTTCGTCATGTTCTGGTGGCCGACCTTCGTCACGCCCTACGACTACCTCTTCAACCTGTTCCACACGGAAGAAAAGCCGAACTTCAACCTCGGCTACTATTCCAACCCCGAGGTGGACGCCAAGATCGACGAGGCGGCCAAGCTCTCCGGCACCGACCGCCCCCGCGCCGAAGCCCTCTTCATCGAGGCGCAGCGCACGGTGATCGAGGAAGCGGCGGCCGTCTTCATGGTCGACCGGCCGAACGTCCACATCATCCGCTCGGACATCAAGGGCTATACCGACAATCCGGCCTATGGCCATGTCACCTTCGTCAACGAACTGAGCCGGTAACGGAACGGGAAACCCCCAGATGACGCGCGCGCACCCCTCCTTGGCCTGCCGGCCATCTCCCCCTGAAAGGAGGAGATCGGGTGGGGTGGCGCTCCGCCCTTCTTCGACGGTGCCGTTGAAGCCGGGTTCCCGCCTCGCGACCTCTCCTTTGGCGGCGAGAGGTCGTGCCCATGGGGCGGACCCGTCCTGCCTGCTCCCTTCTCCCCCTCGGGGAGGAGGTCGCGGCAGCGACATGGGGAGAATGCCGCAGGCGAACCCGTCCGATCATGGCGCCCGCGCCCCGCATCCGGCCCGGCGCAACGCGTCCGCCCGGAAGATGCCGGCAGGCGGCGGCGGTGCTCGCCGCAGTCCTTTCACCCTCCCCTCCGCCATGCGATCGGCCCGCTGATGGAACTCCTCCGCTACATCCTGCGCCGCACGGTCCTCTCCGCCTTCGTCGTCGTCGGCGTGACCTTCCTGGTCTTCATCGTGGCGCAGGTGGTTCCCTCCGATCCCGCCGCGCTCTATGCCGGCCCGCGCCCGACGGCCGAGCAGATCGACAAGGCGCGCCAGGAACTCAACCTCGACGCGCCCCTGCCCGCCCGCTTCGCCACCTTCGCGGCCGCGATGGCCTCCGGCGACTTCGGCGTCTCCTACAAGTCACGCCGGCTGATCGCCGAAGACCTCAAGGCCTACCTGCCGGCGACGCTGGAGCTTGCGGTCTTCTCCACCGGCCTTGCGCTTCTCATCGGCATTCCGCTCGGCGTGCTCGCCGCCGCAAGGCAGGGCAGGTGGCCGGACAGGCTCGGCAGCTTCGGCTCCATCGCCGCCGTCGCCATGCCGACCTTCTTCCTCGCCATGATCCTGCAGCTGGTCTTCGCGCAATGGCTCGGCATCCTGCCGCTGTCCGGCCGGCTGTCGCGCGAGATCGCGATCGGCGCGCCGCTGCCCGTCGTCACCAATTTCACGCTTGTCGACGCGCTCCTTGCCGGCCGGCTCGATGCCTTCGGCAATGCGGTGACCCATCTCATCCTGCCGGCGCTGACGCTCGCCTCCTACCCCGCCGGCGTCGCCATGCGCCTGACGCGCTCGGCGATGATCGAAATCCTCGAGCGCCGCCACGTCGTCGCCGCCCGCGCGCTCGGCCTGTCCGAGCCGCGCATCCTGTTCGGCCATGCGCTGCCGAACGCCATGGGCCCGGCCCTGACGGTGATCGGCCTCTCCTTCGCCTATGCGCTGACCGGCGCGGTGCTGGTCGAGATCATCTTCGCCTGGCCGGGGCTCGGCCGCTACGTTTCCGAGGCGATCCTCGCCAAGGACTTTCCGGTCATCGCGGCCGTCACCATGGTGGTGACGATCTGTTATGTCGTGATGAACCTCCTCATCGACATCGCCCAGGCGCTTGTCGACCCGCGGGTGGCGCTCTCATGAAAAAGCTCGTTCACCGCCTCGGCTGGCCCGGCACGATCGCCCTTGCCGTCGTCCTCCTCTTCGTCTTCGCCGGCCTTTTCGCGCCGTGGATCGCGCCCTATCCCGCACAGGGCGCCGGCGCGCCGAACGTACTGGCGAAGCTCGCGCCGCCCTCGGCTGACTACTGGCTCGGCACAGACCATCTCGGCCGCGACATCCTGAGCCGCATCATCTACGGCACCCGCGTCTCGCTGACCAACGGCGTGCTGATCGTCGCCTTCTCGCTGCTCATCGGCCTGCCGGTCGGCCTTGCGGCGGGCTATTTCGGCGGCTGGATCGACGAGGCGCTGATGCGCGGCACCGATGTCTTCCTCGCCTTTCCCGCGCTGCTGCTCGCCGTGCTGATGGCCGCCGCCCTCGGCCCGGGTTTCCTCAACAGCATCATCGCCGTCGCCGTGACCTGGTGGCCCTGGTATGCCCGGCTTGCCCGCGCGGAAGTGCTGGTGCTGCGCGGCCAGCCCTATGTGGAGGCGGCGCGGCTTGCCGGCGTGTCGCATCCGCGCATCATCGCCCGCCACATCCTGCCCGCCACCGGCCGGCCGCTGACCGTGCAGGCCGCGCTCGACGTCGGCCCGGCGCTGCTGACCGCCGCCGCCCTCTCCTTCCTCGGCCTCGGCGTTCTGCCGCCGACGGCCGACTGGGGCCAGATGGTCGATGCCGGCCGGAAATTCTTCCCGGCGCGCTGGTGGTATTCGGCCATGCCCGGCCTGACGATCTTCATCGTCGCGCTCGCCTTCAGCGTGCTCGGCGATGCGCTGCGCGAGCGCAAGGGAGGGACCGTCCGTGCCCCTGCTTGACATAAGCGACCTCTCCGTCCGCATCCCGACGCCGGAGGGCGAGGTGCATGCCGTGCGCGCCGTCAGCCTTAGGATCGAGCGCGGCGAGATCCACGGCGTCATCGGCGAATCCGGCTGCGGCAAGACGATGACCGGCATGGCCACGCTCGGCCTTGCGCCGAAGGGCGCCCGCATCGAGGCCGCGCGCTTCCATTTCGACGGCGCGGACCTGCGCGAACAGGCGAAGGCCCTGCGCGGCAAGCGCATCGGCATGATCGCGCAAGACCCCGCGGCCGCGCTCAACCCGGTGCTTTCCATCGCCCGCCAGATGGACGACGTCATCCGCGCCCACCGCACCCTGCCGCGCGAAGCCCGCCGCAGGGAGGCGGCCGACCTTCTCGCCGCCACCGGCCTGCCCGATCCTGGAAGGGTGCTGAAGAGCTATCCGCACCAGCTTTCCGGCGGCATGCAGCAGCGCGTGGTGATCGCCCAGGCGCTGGCGACGGGCGCCGACTTCCTCATCGCCGACGAGCCGACCACGGCGCTCGACGTCTCCGTCGGCGCGCAGGTCCTCGCACTGCTGCGCAAGCTCGTCGCCGAGCGCGGCCTCACCGTGCTGATGATCACCCACGACATGGACGTCATCGCGGAGGCCTGCGACCGGGCGACGGTGCTCTATGCCGGCCGCTCCGTCGAGACCGGCCCGGTGGAGGCCGTGCTGCAGAAGCCCGGCCATCCCTATACGCGCGCGCTGCTCGCCGCCCTGCCGGATGCCGCCCCGCACGGCGCCCGCCTTGCCGCCATCGAGGGTTCCATCCCGCCGCCGCGGACGAGGATCGCCGGCTGCGCCTTCGCCCCGCGCTGTCCGAAGGCCATGCCCGTCTGCGCCGCCGAGCCGCCGCCCGAACGCGCCCGTGACCGCCACACCTGGCTCTGCCACCTGCCGGAGGATGCGGCATGAGCCCGGCCCCGATGCTCGACGTCAGGGATCTCGTCATCCGCTATCGCGCCGGCCTCTTCGCGCCGCGCCCGAAACCGGCCGTCAACGGCGCCAGCTTCCGGCTTGAAAAGGGCGAGACCCTCGGCATCGTCGGGGAAAGCGGCTCGGGCAAGACGAGCCTGCTGCGCGCCATCCTGCGCCTCCTGCCGGTGGAAAGCGGCACGGTGCGGCTCGACGGGCAGGACTGGCTGGCACTGCAGGGCGACGCCCTGCGCGGCGCGCGCCAGAAGATCGGCGTCGTCTCGCAAAATCCCTTCCTGTCGCTGAGCCCGCGCCTCACCATCGCCGAGATCGTCGCCGAGCCCCTGCTGGCCGCCGGCGCGCGGCAAGGCCCGGCGCTGCGCGAGAAGATCGCCGCGCTCGTCGCCGATTGCGGCCTCACCGCCGATTTCCTCGATCGCCGCGCGCGGGAGATTTCCGGCGGCCAGGCGCAGCGCGTGGCGATCGCCCGGGCACTGGCGCTGGAACCGGGCCTGCTCATCCTCGACGAGCCCACCTCGGCGCTCGACGTCTCCGTGCAGGCGCAGATCCTCAACCTGCTCGCGGACCTCAAGGAAAGCCGCGGCCTCTCGATGCTCTTCGTGACCCACAACCTCAAGGTCGTCGCGCACATTTCCGACACGCTCCTCGTCATGCGCCGCGGCGACGTCATCGAGTTCGGCCGGACGGAGGCGGTGATCGCCGCCCCTGCCGAGGCCTATACGCGCGACCTGCTGTCCTTCGGCCGCAAGGCCGCCGCCGGATAGCGCGATCCTCGGCGCAGGGGCCGGCGCGGGGGCCGGTGCCGCTGGCTCCCCCTCATTCCGCCGCCGCGGCAAGACACCTGTCGATGATGCTGCGGATCTCCCCGCGGCAGGAACCGCAATTGGTGCCGGCCTTGAGCGCTTCCCCGACCGCTTCGACACCGTGGCACCCGCCGCGCACGGCCGCGACGATCTGGTTGACGCCGACGCCGAAGCAGGCGCAGACCGTGGCGCCGGGATCCTGCCTGTCCGCCCCCGGCCGGCCGGCGACGAGGGCGAAGCGCCGGCGCAGGTTCGCATGTTCGGCCGAAAGCTGCGCGATCGCCCAGTTGCGTGCCACCGCCACCGGTTCGCGCGCAAGGAAGAAGGCCGCGAGCAGGCGCGGGCCGTCGAAGAAGGCGAGGCGGATCTCGCCGGTCTCCCGGTCGGCGTAACCGAGCGGTTCGACCGCGTCCGGGATGGCGAAGGCGCGCCGGCACCAGGCGGCCCAGTCCTCCACGGGACGATCGAAGGCAAGCTCCAGCCGCCAGCCGCCCTCGGCCTTCGCCAGCGCCCAATAGGCGGCCTCGAGCCCTTCCGGCCTTGCCCGCGACACGGCGAAGGCATAGGAGACGGCCTTGAACGGGCGGGCGGCGACGGCGACGTTCTTCGAGGCCGGCTGGCCGGAGATCCTGTCCGTCAGCGGCGGCACGAGGGTGTCGACGCGGGCTTTTGCCGCGAACTGGTCGTTCCAGTGCATCGGCGCGAAGAGGCTGCCGCGTGCCTGCCGGTCCGTGACGAGGGCGCGCACCACCACGCTGCCGCGCGGGCTTTCGATCTCGACCAGGCCGGCGGGCACGACGCCGATCTCCAGCGCATCGCGCGGGTGAAGCTCGGCAAAGGGTTCCGCGATATGGGCGGAAAGGCGGGCGCTTTTGCCGGATCGCGTCATGGTGTGCCACTGGTCGCGGATGCGGCCCGTGTTCAGCGTGAAGGGATAGGCGGCATCGGTGCGGTCGGCCGCGGCGGGCGCGACGGCGACGAAGCGCGCCCGGCCGTCCGGATGATAGAAGCCGCCGTTCGCGAAGAACCGGGTTTCCCCCTCTCCGCGGCCTGCCGGCTGCGGCCACTGGAAGGGCGAAAGCGCGTCATAGGCCGCCGGCCCGATGCCGGCATGGGCGCCGATATCGAAATCCCGGCTGCCGCCGTTCTCGAAGGCGGAGAGCGCCGCATGCTCGGCGAAGATCCCCGACGCCCCGTCATAGGCGAACGCACGCGCAAAGCCCATGCGCCGGCCGACCTCGGCCAGCTGCCACCAGTCCGCCCGTGCCTCGCCCGGCGCGTCGAGGAACGCCCGCTGGCGGGAGACGCGCCGTTCGGAATTGGTGACGGTGCCGTCCTTCTCGCCCCAGCCGCGCGAGGGCAGGAGCACATCGGCGTGGCGGGCGGTGTCCGTCTCGCGCAGGATGTCGGAGACGACGACGAAGGGACAGGCCCTGATCGCCGCCTCGACGGCATCGGCGTCCGGCATCGAGACGACCGGGTTGGTCGCCATGATCCACAGCGCCTTGATGCGTCCCTCCGCCACCGCCCGGAACAGGTCGACCGCCTTCAGCCCCGGCTTCTCGGCGATGCGCGGCGCCTGCCAGAAGCGCTGCACGCGGTCGCGGTCCTCTGCGCTTTCGAGCGCCATATGGGCGGCCAGCATGTTGGCAAGGCCGCCGACCTCGCGCCCGCCCATGGCGTTGGGCTGGCCGGTCAGCGAGAACGGCCCCATGCCCGGCCGGCCGATGCGGCCGGTGGCGAGGTGGCAATTGAGGATGGCGTTGACCTTGTCGGTACCGGAGGAGGACTGGTTGACGCCCTGGCTGTAGCAGGTCACCACCTTTTCGCTCGCCGTGAACAGCCGGAAGAATTCGCGAAGCTGCATGGCCGGCAGGCCGGTCCGCTCCAGCGCCTCCGGAAAGGAAACCGCCGCCGCGAACGCCTCGGAAAAGCCCATCGTGTGCGCCGCGATGAAATTCTGGTCCACCGCGCCGTTCTTGACGAGATGGGAGAACAGGCCGGCGAAAAGCGCCACATCCGTATCCGGCCGGATGGCGAGGTGCAGGTCGGCGATATCCGCCGTCATGGTGCGGCGCGGATCGATGACCACCACCTTCAGGCCCGGCCGCCGCGCCTTGGCCGCGGCCAGCCGCTGGTGGAGCACCGGGTGGCACCAGGCGAGGTTCGAGCCGGCGAGGACGACGAGGTCGGCAAGCTCCAGGTCCTCGTAGGTCCCCGGCACCGTATCGGCCCCGAAGGCCCGGCGGTGGCCGGCGACGGAGGAAGACATGCACAGCCGCGAATTGGTGTCGATGTTCGCCGAGCCGACAAAACCCTTCATCAGCTTGTTGGCGACGTAATAGTCCTCCGTCAAGAGCTGGCCGGAGACGTAGAAGGCGACGGAATCCGGCCCGTGTTCTTCGATGGCGGCGGAGAATTTCTCCGCGACGCGGTCGAGCGCCTCGTCCCATGTCGATTGCCGGCCGGCGATCTCGGGGTGGAGGATGCGGCCGTCGAGATCGATCGTCTCGGCGAGCGCCGAGCCCTTCGAGCAGAGCCGGCCGTAGTTCGAGGGATGGTCCGGATCGCCCCTGACGGAAACCGCGCCGCCCTCGCCGACCGTGGCGATCACCCCGCAGCCGACGCCGCAATAGGGGCAGGTCGTCTTCGTCTCAACGGGCATGGGCGGCTCCTTTCAGGGGCCGGTGACGGCGCACCCCGGCACCTCTCTCTGCCTGCCGGCATCGCCCCCTTGTTAGGAAGGTTGTCGCATATGGAATTCGACCTTGCCGTTCTCCCCTTCTCCCCCGCGGGGAGAAGGTGGCCCGAAGGGTCGGATGAGGGGGTGGCTCTGACGGGTCGTCTGCGCCTTCGCCACCCCCCTCATCCGCCTGCCGGCACCTTCTCCCCGCGGGGGAGAAGGGGATGGGGCAACCGTTTTCCTCCATAGGCGATCGCCCTGCCTTTGTGGGAAAGAGTCCAGAGGAGGTCTTCAACCTGTGGGAGGAGGGGAGTTTTGCCTGCATCACCACCTACTCCGCCGCCGCCATCAGGCTTTCGAGCGCGATGAACAGCGCCCCGTCCTCGTTGCGCATGGGAATGGTCCTGACCGCTCCCTCGTCCGCCCCGAGCGCCTTGCCGGTCTCCAGCGATATCACCCAGTTGTGCAGCGGGCAGGTGACGGCCTTGGCGTGCACGATGCCCTGCGAGAGCGGCCCGCCCTTGTGCGGGCAATGGTCCTCGATGGCGAAGACCTCGTTTTCCGCCGTGCGGAAGACGGCGATCTTCCCCTCCGGCGTCTTCACGCAGCGCGCGCCGCGCAGGGGAATGTCGGCGATGTTGCCGATGGGAAACCAGGTCATGTCCGTGCTCCTCATTCCGCGGCCTCGCCGTAGCCGATGGTCGCCATCGGCCTGAATTCGTGTTTGTCCTTGCCGGAGACCCGCTCCGACCAGGGATCGACCTGCGCGAATTTCTGGGAGAAGACGAACCGGTCGTAGAAGGCCTTGCGCTTGTCGGCGTCGCCCATGATCTGGCGGCGGATCTCGTCGAGGCCGATGCGCTTGGCCCATTTGTAGATGCGCTCCAGATAGCGCGCCTGCTCGCGGTACATCTGCGTCAGCGCCACGATATGCTCCAGCGCCTCGTCCTCGGTCTTGACGAGGCCGAGCACCTCCGTGCCCTTGATGTCGAGGCCCGCCGCGCCCGCGAAATGGATCTCGAAGCCCGAATCGACGCAGACGACGCCGATATCCTTGCAGGTCGCCTCCGCGCAGTTGCGCGGACAGCCGGAGACGGCCATCTTCAATTTGGCCGGCGTCCAGGAGCCCCACATGAACTTCTCGATGCGGATGCCGAGCCCGGTGGAATCCTGCGTGCCGAAGCGGCACCAGTCGGAGCCGACGCAGGTCTTCACCGTGCGCAGGCCCTTGGCATAGGCCTGCCCCGAGATGAAGCCGGCCTTGCCGAGATCGGCCCAGACGGCGGGCAGGTCCTCCTTCTCGATGCCGAGCAGGTCGATGCGCTGGCCGCCCGTCACCTTCACCAAGGGTATCTCGAACTTGTCCACCACATCGGCGATGGCGCGCAATTCGCCGGAATTCGTCACGCCGCCCCACATGCGCGGCACGACGGAATAGGTGCCGTCCTTCTGGATGTTGGCATGCACGCGCTCGTTGATGAAACGCGACTGGTAGTCGTCGGCATATTCGTCGGGCCAGTCGCAGACGAGGTAATAGTTGAGGGCCGGCCGGCACTTGGCGCAGCCGCAGGAGGTCTTCCACTCCAGCTCCTGCATGACGGCGGGGATGGTCTTCAGCCCCTTCGCCTTGATCAGGCGGCGCACGTCGTCATGGCCGAGATCGGTGCAGCCGCACAGGGGCTGAACGGCGGCGGGGTTGTAGCTGTCGCCCAGCGTCAGCGTCATCAGCTGCTCGACGAGGCCGGTGCAGGAGCCGCAGGAGGCGGACGCCTTGGTGTGGGCGCGCACGTCGTCGAGCGAGGCCAGGCCCTTTTCCGTGATCGTCGAAACGATCTTCCCCTTGCAGACGCCGTTGCAGCCGCAGATTTCCGCATCATCCGGCAAGGCTGCAACGGCCGCCATAGGGTCCAGCGGGGCGCCCCCCTGATAGGCCTGGCCGAAGATCAGCGTCTCGCGCATCTCGGAAATGTCGGTCTGCTTCTTCTTCAGGTCGTTGAACCAGGCGCCATCGGCGGTCTCGCCGTAAAGCACCGTGCCGATGATGCGGTTGTCCTTCAGCACCAGCCGCTTGTAGACGCCGGCCGAGGCATCACGCAGCACGATTTCCTCGCGGTCGTCGCCGTCGGCGAAATCGCCGAGCGAAAAGAGCTCGATGCCGGTGACCTTCAGCTTGGTCGGCGTATCGGAATGCACGAAGGCGGCCGAGCGGTCGCCGGCCAGATGCGCGGCGGCGACGCGGGCCATCTCGTAGAGCGGGGCAACGAGGCCATAGACCATGCCGCCCACTTCCGCGCATTCGCCGAGCGCCAGGATGCTGCCGTCCGAGGTCTGCATGCCGTGATCGACGACGATGCCGCGGTTGACGGCAAGGCCCGCCTCCCTGGCGAGGCTCACGCTCGGCCGGATGCCGACGGCCATGACGACGAGCGTGGCGGGAATGACGCGGCCGTCGTCCAGCGCGATGCCCTCGACCTTGCCGTTGCCGACGATGGCCCGGGTGTTCGCCTTGCAGATGATCTTGATGCCGCGCCCTTCCAGCTCCCTTTGCAGGAGATAGCCGGCGGCGGGATCGAGCTGGCGGTCCATCAGCGTCGGCATGACGTGCAGCACCGTGACGTCCATGCCGCGGCCGGCAAGCCCGGCGGCGGCTTCGAGGCCGAGCAGGCCGCCACCGATGACGACGGCCTTTTCGCGCGACTGGGCGGCGAGCAGCATGGCCTGCACGTCGTCGAGGTCGCGATAGGTGATGACGCCGCGCATGTCGTTGCCCGGCACGGGCAGGATGAAGGGCACGGAGCCGGTGGCGATGACCAGCTTGTCGTAGCGTTCCGTGACGCCGTGATCGGAGGTGACGGTCTTCGCGTCGCGGTCGATGGCGACGATGCGGTGGCCCTTGTAGAGCGTGATGCCGTGCTTGATGTACCAGCCGTCGCCGTGGATGATGATCTCCTCATACGCCTTCTCGCCGGAGAGGACGGGCGAGAGCATGATGCGGTCGTAGTTCACCCGCGGCTCGGCGTTGAAGATGGTGACCTCGTACCGGCCCGGGGCCTTTTCGAGGAGGTGCTCCAGCATGCGCCCGGGGGCCATGCCATTGCCGACGATGACGAGTTTCTCGGTCATGGGATTTTTCTCAACGTTACGCGGCGACGGCGGAGACGGAGGGGCGCTCCATCTGGCGGATGGAAAGGTGCATCCAGAGGAGCGAGACGGCGACGACGGCGAAGAGCAGCAGGAAACAGCTCGACCACAGGCCGGTCGCGTCCTTCAGCAGGCCGAAGGCGATGGGCAGCACGAAGCCGCCGAGCCCGCCGACCATGCCGACCACGCCGCCGACCGGGCCGACGGCATCGGGGTAATAGGCCGGGATGTGCTTGTAGACCGCCGCCTTGCCGAGGCTCATGACGAAGCCGAGCACGAAGACGGTGACGATGAAGACGGCGGGCGTGACGCCGGACGGCAGCGACAGGACGAGCGTCGCGACCGCGGAAATGCCGAACATCCAGTACATGACGGCGCGCGCGCCCTTGCGGTCCGAAAGCATGCCACCGAGCGCGCGAAAGATGCTGCCGGGGATGGAATAGGCGGCGGCGACCATGCCGGCCGTCGCGATATCGAAGCCGTAGACGCCGACGAGGTAGCGCGGCAGCCAGAGCGCCAGCGCCACGAAGCCGCCGAAGGCGAAGAAATAATAGAGCGAGAAGCGCCAGACCTGCGCCTTCCTCAGCGGCGCGAATTCCTGCATGAGGCTGCGCTTGGGCGCCTTGCCGTCGCGGCGATTGCGGAAGGCCGGGTCGTCGCTGGTTGTGAACCAGAAGAGGCAGGCGGTAAGGATCAGCGCCGCCGCCCAGATTTCCGCCACCATCTGCCAGCCGGCGGCGACGAGCACGAAGGGCGCGAGGAATTTCGTCAGCGCCGCGCCGACATTGCCGGCGCCGAAGATGCCGAGCACCGTGCCCTGCTTTTCCGGCGGGAAGAAAGGCGAGACATAGGCGACGCCGACCGCGAAGGACCCGCCGGCAAGGCCGACGCCGAGCCCGGCGAGCAGCATCTGCGGGAAGGTCGCGGCATGCGAGAGCATGAGCGTCGAAAGCGCCGCCGCCAGCATGGTCAGCGTATAGACGAGGCGGCCGCCATAACGCGGCGTCCAGACGCCGAGCAGGATGCGCACCAGCGAGCCGGTGAGGATAGGCGTGCCGACGAGGAGGCCGAACTGGGCTTCGGTGAGCCCGAGGTCCTCCTTGATGCGGATGCCGATGATGGCGAAAATCGTCCAGACGGCGAAACAGATGGTGAAGGCGAAGGTGGACATCCAGAGCGCGACGGCAGGTTCGCGCGGGGACAGGGGCTGCTTGATCTTTGACATGGCGTCTCCGGGGCCCGACAAGGTCGTGCCGCTCCATCTTTGAGGGTGAAAAACAAAAAGCCGCTGGCCAGGTTCTTTTCGCGCGACACGAGGGAGGCCATGTGCGCGAAAAACCCGATCAGCGGCTTTGCTGGTGGCGCCCGTCGTTGGACGCCGATATCGTGGCCCGAAGGCCTATGGAGAGAAAAGCAATCGGCGTGCCAAGTCGGCAAACGATTGATTTAATTCATGTCCTGAAAGACCGCGTGCCGGCATGCGCACAGGCTATCGGCAAAGCGGCGCCAAATTTTGTGCACTGCGCATAAAATAGGCGTCAGCGCGATTGCGCTGCGATATAGCCATCGACGTCGTCGGGATCGAAGCGCCCGCCGTCGAAGAAGCCGTCGGGGCCGAGCGTCAGCGCGCCGGAGGAGCCGACGGGGGTTTCCGCGGTCAGCGCGCCCTCCACCTTGGCGCTCGCCGAGGGCATGGCGATGCCGAGCGCCTTCAGCGCGGCGCGGTAGACATCCGGGCGGTAGGTCTCAGCGGCGACCTGACGGTTCGCCTCGGTGTGCGCCACCTGCCGCCAGCGGACCATCTGGGTGTAGAACCACAGCGCATGGCTCTTCCAGGGGAAGGTGGCCGCCTTGGCCTGCGGCACGAAGAAATCGCCGACCGTGCCCACCGCGCCGCCGCCGACCGGCAGGACGCCGGTGAGGGCCGGCAGCAGGAGGTCCGGTTCGCGCCCGACATAGGCGGGCAGCGCCAGCAGCGAAGCGAGTTCCGCATGGTTGCGCGGCTCGCCGCACCAGATGGCGGCGTGATGCAGCGCGACCAGCAGGGCGGCGAGCGCCTCCGGGTTCGCCTCGCCCCAGCCCGCATCGACGCCGAGCACCTTTTCCGGGCTCGACTTCCAAATCGCCGCCGTGACGGTGGCAAGATGCGCGCCGCGTTTCAGGACGCCGAACGTGTTCCACGGTTCGCCCGCGCAATAGCCGTCGATGAGCCCTTCGGCGAGCGCATCGCCCATATCCGGCGGCGGCAGGACGAGGATGTCGATCTCGCGGTCCGGATCGATGCCGCTCGCCGCCAGCCAGTAGCGCAGCTCGTAATTGTGCCCGGAATAGGGATGCACGACGCCGAAGCGCAGCGGCTCGCCCCTGCGCCCGTCGATGACCCGGCGCAGCGCAGCGCCGTTTTCGCGCGCGTCGAGGTCGGCGGTCGCGCCCGCCTCGGCCATTGCCTGCCAGAGCGCCGCCGAGACCGTGACGGCGTTGCCGCCGAGGCCGAGTGCCATGGGCACGATCATCTTCGGGGCCGGGGCGGAAAGGCCGAGATTGCAGGCAATCGGCATGGGGCCGAGAATATGGGCGACGTCGAACTGGCGGACGGCGAGGCGATCGCGGATGCTCGCCCAGGAGCGCTCGCGCACCAGCGTGAGGTCGATCGACTGCGCCGCGGCAAAGCCCTTCTCCTTCGCGGCGACGAGGAGGGCGCTGTCGAGCAGCGGCACGAAGCCGGCGGTGATGGCGTGGCGCGTCGTCATGTCTTCACTCCCGGATCGAGCAGGCTCGCTGCCGTGACGAGGCTTTGGGCGATCTCGGCGATCTTGCGGTTCTGGTTCATCGCCGTGCGGCGCAAGAGCGCATAGGCCGCCTCCTCGGACAGCCCGCGCGAGCGCATCAGGAGGCCCTTGGCGCGGTCGATCACCTTGCGGTTCTCCAGCTCGCTGCGCGTCTCCTCCAGTTCGCGGCTGAGACGGGAGAAGGCGTTGAAGCGGCTGATCGCCATTTTCAGGATCGGCCGCACGCGCTCCTGCTTCAGCCCGTCGACGATATAGGCCGAGACGCCCGCCTCCACCGCCGCCTCGATGGAGGCCTCGTCGGACTTGTCGACGAACATGGCGATGGGGCGCTGGATGGCGCGTGTCAGCTGGAAGATGCTCTCCAGCATGTCGCGGTTGGGGTTTTCCAGGTCGATGACGATGACGTCGGGATTGAGCTCGGCGATGCGGCGGGCAAGGCCCTGCATCTCCTCGACCACGGTCACGGCATAGCCGGCATCGCGCAGCCCCTCCTCGATGATGGCGGCGCGGATGCGGTTCTCGTCGATGACCAGTACGTTCAGTGCGCCCGGTTGCATGTCCCCACCGTGTCGGCGTGAAGGTTTCCCGCAGATGCCTCCGAATGGCCGGGAAAATCAAGCCGCAAAGGGGCCAAAAAAAATGGGCCAGCGGAAACCGCGGCCCATGAAGTGTGAAGGTCAAAAACCTCCAGAGGGGAACAGCTGATGCGGCGGCACTGGGAGGAAAACCGCCGTGTGCATCAACTGAGGGCACTATGCGATTTTTTTGACCATATGGGAAACATTTATTGTGCAATGCAGCTATGCAAATGCCGCGTTGCTTCTGCCGGCGACGCGGCGTGCCCGATTTTTGCGCAGGCGTGTCGGATGGCGACGGCAGCAGCACGCCGCCCGTCTGGGGCACACCACTACCCCCGGTGCCACCAGGGCGCACGATGGTGCCGTTTTCCCCTTCTCCCCCACGGGGAGAAGGTGGCCCGAAGGGTCGGATGAGGGGTAAGCACGCCGTCTTCCGCCTGCGCCGCCCCCTCATCCCGCTGCCGCGACCTTCTCCCCGCGGGGGAGAAGGGGCAGGAGGCACGCTTCCAGTTCCCTATGCGATTGCCCTGCCGGCGCCCCCCCCCCCGCACAGCGTGCCGCCCGGCGCCAGCGATTTGCCCGTTGCAGCGGCTGGACCTCTTCAACCGCGCAGTGCCGATTTCCTCGAACGGCTTCAATCCGCGCCGTAATGCGCGGCGACAGCCGCGGCCGCGGCGGCAAGATCCGCCGGGGCGCCGCATTTCTGCAGGGCGATGCCATAGGCAAGCACATTGCCGAGCACGCTATCGAAGCGCGCGCGGCGGCCCGTATGGTTGAGCCGCACCAGGCGCGCGGCGCCGGGGCCGATGCCGGCGGACAGCTCCATGTCGAGCGGCACGGCGGCGGCAAGAAAGGTCTCGGGATCGACGGCCTCGGGCAGCGCCGCGGTGGTGACGAGATGGGACGCCCGGCCGAAATCCGCCCAGGGACAAGCGCCGAGCGCCAGGAGACCGTCGCGCGACGCCGCCGCCGCCCGGGCATGGCGGGCGAGCACGGCGTCCGCCCCCTCCGCCTCGAAGCGGTCGAGCGCGGCCTCCAAAGCGAAGAATTCCAGCGGCGCCGCCGTGCCGGGAAGCGCGCCGCGCCCGCTGTCGAGCCAGTCGCGGCGGTCGAGCAGGGAAAGCGTCGAGCTGCGCCGCCCGCCCGCCGCCGAAACCAGGGCCCAGGCCGCCCGGCCGACCGACAGCGCCGAGACGCCGGCCGGCCCGGCCAGCGATTTCTGCGGGCCGATCACCGCGATATCGATGCCGAGCGCGTCGACGTCGAGCGCATGCCCGCCCACCGAGGCGACCGCATCGACGATCGTCACGATGCCGCGGGCACGGGCCGCGGCGGCAATCTCCGCCAGCGGATTGAGCACGCCGTTCGCCGATTCGGCATGGCAGAGGATGACGGCCTTCACTTGGGGATGGGCGTCGAAGGCCGCCTCCACGCTTTCAATGTCGATGGGCAGGGCGGGTTCGGCCGAGAGCGTGACGACGTCCGCGCCGCCGCGCCGCAGCCAGTCGCCGAACCAGGCGCCGAACGGGCTGGTGACGATGTTGAGCGCCGTCAGCCCCGGCCGGGCGATGCTGGTCGCCACCGCCTCCAGCGCCACGACGGCCTCCGTCTGGAAGAGGAGGATGTCGTTGCGGGTCTTCAGGATGCGGGCGAGCCGGTCGGCGAGCGGGCCGAGGCGGTGGGGCGGGAAATCGGGGACATCGTTCAGGGCGTTCCAGCGGTCAGCGGCCATCGGGGCTTTCCTTGCTTTCCTGGGGTAGGAGGCGCGGCACGGCGCGGATGAGGGCGCGGGCGGCGGGCGATTGCGGATCGGCGATGACGCGGCCCGCCGGCCCGCATTCGACGATGCGCCCGGCCTCCATCACGGCGATGCGGTGGGAGAGCGCGCGCAGCACGGCAAGATCATGCGAGACGAAGAGATAGGCGATGCCGCGCTCTTCCTGCAGCGTGGCGAGCAGGTGCAGGATGCGTTCGCGCACCGAGACGTCGAGCGCCGAGACCGCCTCGTCGAGCACGATCAGCGCCGGGCGCGTGGCGATGGCGCGGGCGATGGCGACGCGCTGGCGCTGGCCGCCGGAGAGGTCGCGGACCGCGCGGCCGGCATAGGCGGCGGGCACGCCGACACGATCGAGCAGGGCCGCGATCTCGCGCGGGCGCTCGCCCTTCGGCACCACCGCGTGGATGCGCAGGGGATCGTCGAGCGCGGCGGCGACGGTGGCGCGCGGATTGAAGGCGCCGGAAACGTCCTGGAACACCATCTGCATGCGGGCGCGGCGGCGGCGCAGGTCCGCGCCCGAAAGGGCGAGCCAGTCCTCGCCGGCGAAGCGCACGCTGCCGCCATCGGGCGGCACGAGCCGGGTGAGGATGCGCGCCAGCGTGGACTTGCCGCTGCCCGAGGCGCCGGCAAGGCCGAGCGTCTCCCCCGCCGCAAGGCTGAGGGAGACATCGCGCAGCGCCTCCACGGTGCGGCCGCCGGAGGAAAAGCGCTTGCCAAGATTTTGCGCGACGAGAAGGCTCATGCGCGGATCTCCCCGACCAGCGGTGGGGAGACGAGGTCGCGGTGGCTGGCGACCAGCATCTTCGTATATGTTTCGCGCGGTGCGGCCAGTACGGCCGCCGCCGGGCCGGTTTCGACGAGCGCCCCGTCCTTGAAGATCGCCACCCGGTCGGCGAAGCCGGCGGCCAGCGCGATGTCGTGGGTGATGAAGACGAGCGTCATGCCCGCCCCGCGCACCAGGTCGTCGAGCAGCGCGACAATCTCCGCCTGCACCACCATGTCGAGCGCGCTGGTCGGCTCGTCGGCGATGACGAGGCCCGGGCGGGCGGCGAGCGCGGCGGCGATCGCCGCCCGCTGGCGCTGGCCGCCGGAGAGCTGGTGCGGATAGGCGGCGAGCAGCTTTTCCGGCTCGGGAAGGCGCACCCGCTCCAGCATGTCGAGCGCGCGGGCGCGGGCCTCGGGCCGGGAGAGGCCGAGATGCCGGCGCGCGCCTTCGGCCACCTGCTCGCCGATCGTCAGCACCGGGTTGAGGCTGGCGGAGGGGTCCTGCAGCACGAAGCCGAGATCGCGGCCGGCAAGCGGCGCGGCGCCCGCCGCCCAGTGCACCGTGCCCTCCACCTCGGCCCCTTCGGGCAGGAGCCCGGCCAGCGCCCGCGCGAACGTGCTCTTGCCCGAGCCGCTCTCGCCGATGATCGCCAGCCGCTCGCCGGCGCGGATCGCAAGGTCGAGGTTCGTCAGGGCCGGTGTCTCCTGGCCGCGATAGGTGACGGAGAGGTTTTGAGTTTCGCACAGCACATCTTCCTGCCTCCGTTGAGCAGGACGATCGCTTTCAGCGCCGACACCCCCCTCTGCCCTGCCGGGCATCTCCCCCTCAAGGGGGGAGATTGGATGGAGGGCCGTTTCACCTACCTCCGGCGCTTCCGGTTGAGCAGGGTTCCCGCCGCTTGCCGATCTCCCCCCTTGAGGGGGAGATGCCCGGCAGGGCAGAGGGGGGGATTTGCCGACGCGCCGTGGTTTCTTCCTTTCGACACTCGCTTCCCCCGCAAGCGCATTGGTCAGCCCCTCGCTGAGCAGGTAGACGCCGACCACCGTGGCGACCAAAGCGAGGCCGGGGAAGATCGACAGGAAGGGCGAGGAGCGCAGGACGTTTCGTCCCTCGGCGATCATCGAGCCCCAGGTGACGACATTGGGATCGCCGAGGCCGAGGAAGGAGAGCGCCGCCTCCGTCAGGATGGCGGTGGCGACGATGATGGCCGAGAGCGCCAGCACGGGGGGAAGCACATTGGGCAGGATTTCGCGCAGGGCGATCTCCACCGGATGCATGCCGGCAATACGCGCGGCGGCGACATAGTCCCGCCCGCGCACGGACAGCACCTCGGCGCGGGTGAGCCGCGCGGGATCGGCCCAGGCGCCGAGCGCGATGGCCAGCACCACGACCGGCACCGAGGCGCCGACGACGCTGACGAAGGCGAGCGCCAGGAGGAAGCTCGGCACGATCTGGAAGGCATCGACCACGCGCATCAGCGCCTCGTCGGCAATCCCCCCGGCAAAGCCCGCCGCAAGCCCCACCGAAAGGCCGATCGCCAGCGCCGCCAGCGCCGCGGCGAGGCCGACGAAGAGCGAGGTGCGCGCGCCGTGAACGATGCCGGCCAGGACGTCGCGGCCGAGCCGGTCGGTGCCGAGCGGAAAGGCGGGATCGGTGAAGGGCGCCGTCAGCGCCCGGCCGGCGATCTTCAGCGGATCGCCGGGGAAGAGGACGGGCGCGAGCAGCGCGAGAAGCGCGAGCAGGACGAGGATCGTAAGGCCGGCCGCCGCCTCCGGCCGGCGCAGCATGTCGCCGACAAGCTTCATGCGCCGCGCTCCGCGGCGCCGACGCGCGGATCGAGCGCGGCATAGACGATGTCGACGAGGAGGTTGACGAGGATGACCAGCACGGCGCTCACGACGATGATGCCGCAGAGCAGCGCCGCATCGCGCCCGCTCACCGCCTCCTGCGCCAGGCGCCCGAAGCCGGGAATGGCGAAGATGCTCTCGATGACGACGCTGCCGCCGAGCATGGCGGCCGCCTGCAGGCCGAGCATGGTGATAAGCGGCAGGAGCGCATTGCGCGCCACGTGGCGCAAGACGATGCGGGCACGCGAAAGCCCCTTGGCACGGGCGAATAGCACGAAATCCAGCCGCCAGATGCCGGCCATGCCGGCGCGCATGACGCGCAGGAACAGCGCGGCATAGATGAGCGCCAGCGTGCCGACGGGCAGGACGAGATGGGCCGCGATGTCGGCGGCGCGGGAAAGGCCCGTGCGGCCGGAGGCGATCGTCTCGATGCCCGAGGTGGGCAGCCAGCGCAGTTGCACGGCAAAGACGATGGCGAGCACCAGGCCGAGCCAGAAGCCCGGTATGGCATAGACGACCAGCGAGAGGGTGGAGAGCAGCCGGTCGCGCAGGCTGCCCGGCCGCGCGCCGGCGAGGATGCCGAGCGTGGAGCCGAAGGCGAAGGCGAGCGCGGTGGCGCTTCCCATCAGGAGCAGCGTGTTCGGCAGGCGCTCGATGATCAGCCCGAGCACCGGCCGGTCGAAGGCGACGGACCAGCCGAGATCGAGCCGGGCGAGCGCGGAGAGATAGAGCCACAGCCGCGCCGCCATGGACTGGTCGAGCCCGTAGGCCTGCCGCAGCGCCTCGGCGATCGCCGCATCCCCGCCGCCGATGGAGAGCAGATAGGCATCGACCGCATCGCCCGCCGCCGTTTCCAAGAGCAGGAAGGTGAGGATGACGACGATCAGCAGGACGGGAATGCTGCTGAGGGCACGGCGCGCGGTGAGGCGGAGGGCGCGGGTCACGGGTGGCGCCGGATGGGCGGCGTGGTAAGGGAACCACCCCCCTCTGCCCTGCCGGGCATCTCCCCCACAGGGGGGGAGATCGGGAAGAGGCAAGAGCCTCGCTCAAACCGCGTAGTGGAAGATGGGCGAGACGGCGCTCCATTCGATCTCCCCCCCTGTGGGGGAGATGCCCGGCAGGGCAGAGGGGGGTGCTGGCGTCCCATGCGGTTACCATTTATCCCGAGAAGATAAGAGCTGTTCACGAAAGCGCCCGTCATGGCCCCGCCGTCACGTCTTGAGCGCGGTATCGGCCCAGTTCGACACCGCCCAGCGCGGGTTGCTGGCGACGTTGAGCACGCTGTCGCGCGCCACCGTGATGAAGCCCCATTCGGCGACGTTGATCAGCGGCAGGTCGGCGGCGACCAGTTTCTGGAACTGGCGGTAGAGCGCGGTGCGGGCCGCCGTGTCGATCGTCTCGGCCGCCTTTGCGATGACGGCGTCGAGCTCGGCATTGGCATAGCCGCCCTGGTTGGAGAAGCCGACGCCGGCCGGAATGCCCGACTGCACGAGGATGGTCGTGGAGATCGCCGGGTCGCCGCGGAAGACCGGCGGGGCGACGGCAAGGTCGAAATCGTGGCCGGTATAGACGGCCTTCTGGTGCGCGGCCGAATCCGCGTTCACCAGTTCCGCATCGATGCCGATGGCGGCAAGCGCCTGGCGGAGATAGTCGCCGAACTGGCGCGTCTCGTTGAAATAGGGCGCGGGGCGCAGCTTCAGCGTGAAGCGCGTGCCGTTCGCATCCTTCGCATAGCCGGCCTCGTCGAGCAGGGCATTGGCCTTGGCGACATCGAAGGCATAGGACGGCACGTCGGCCTCGTAGAATTGCGGCGCGTTCTTCGGCACCGGGCCGGTGGCGGCTTCGGCATAGCCGAGGAAGATGGTGTCGACGACGAAGGTCTTGTCGATGGCGTGGGCGATCGCCTGGCGCACCTTGAGGTCGGCGAGCTCCTTGCGGCGATGGTTGATCTCCACGACGAGCTGGTAGGTCAGCGCCTCGTAGCCCCTGGTGACGACCGCAAGGCCCGGCACCTTGGAGATGCGGTCGAGATCGGCGAGCGGCACGGCGGAGAAGGCGGCGAGCTGGATCTCCTCCGCCTCCAGCGCCGCGCCCGCCCCGGCGCGGTCCGGCAGCACGCGGAAGATGATCTCGTCGAGCTTCGGCTGGTCCTTATCCCAATAGGCCTCGTTGCGCGTCAGGCGGTAATATTCGCCCGGCTTGTATTCGGCGAAGCGGAAGGGGCCGGTGCCGACGAGCTGGGTGTTCGCCGGGTTCGTCGCGATATCCGTGCCCTCGTAGAGATGCTTCGGGATGACGCTGCTGACGACCGGCAGGGCGTTGCGGATGAGCTGGAGCGGCGTGGGCCTGGAAAAGCGGAAGATGGCGGTGGCGGCATCCGGCGTTTCGACGGCCTCGAGATGGGCGAAAACGATGCGGCCGAGATTCTGCAGCGGCTTCCAGACTTCAAGTGCCGAAAAGGCGACATCGGCGGAGGTGAAGGGCTTGCCGTCGTGCCAGGTCACGCCCTCGCGCAGGCGGAAGGTGACGGAAAGGCCGTCGTCCGATCCTTCCCAGCTCGTCGCAAGGCGCGGCGACAGTCCGTCCTCGCCCGCAAAGGCGGCCTCGGCCAGCGGCTCGATAACCTTGCTGGCGACGAAGAACACGCCGTTGGAGGCGACGATCGCGGGGTTGAGGTTCTTCGGCTCGGAATCGGCCGCCACCACCAGCCGGCCGCCGGCCGGCGCGCTCTCGGCAAGGGCGATGGCCGGCAGCGCCGTCGAGGCGAGAAGGGTGGCCCCGGCCTGCAAGAACGAGCGCCGGGTTGGGTTCGCGATCAGCATCTTTGTCTCCTGCGGTCAGCGTCTGCTGCCGATATTGGCGGCGATTCGCCGGTTAACATAGGCAGGAAATTCTTCTCTTGCCGTCGGCAACAACAAAATCTTGTCCGGGTGACATTCCGCCGCCGCATGCCCATTGCGGGCGGCGGAAAATCGCGCTGCCGGGCTGCCTGCCGCTGCGTCAGGGCGAAACCTGCCTGAGGCCGCGAAGGGCCTCCTCCACGTCGCGCCGGGCCTCGGCCGCCTCCGGATAGACGGCATAGGCCGGATAGGGGAATTCGGGTGCGTCCTCCACCCGTTCGAGGTCGCCCGCCGCCAGATGCGGCGCAACCGTTCCCTTGCGGAAATAGCCCATGCCGCCGGTGCGCAGGATATAGTGGAGGGCGAGCGGGCCGAAATCCACCTTCAGCGCCGGCTCGGCAAAACCCGCCGGCCCGAAGCCGCCCTGCCCGGCAAAGCGCGGCCCCCAGTCGACATGCACATAGTCCGGCGCGCCGCTCTCCTGCGGGCCGGCCGGCCTGCGCACCAGCACGAGCCGTTCCTCCTCCACCAGCTCGACCTTGAAGCCCGGCATCAGCTTCGGCGCATAAAGCACGGCGATGTCGAGCACGCCGGTGCGCAGCTGTTCCAGCAGCTGGTCGGGCACGCCGACGGCGGCGTGGATGGCGATTTCGGGGCAATTGCCCTTCATCCAGACCAGCCAGTCGAGCAGCAGCGGGTTCCACAGGCTCATCTCGCCGCCCACCGCCACGACCGATGTCCGGCCGGGCGGCACGGTGAGCTGCTGGCGCGCCCGCTCCCAGACCTGGACGAAGGATTGCGCGAAACGCTCGAATTCGCGGCCGGCCGCCGTCAGCGCCGCGCCGTTGCGCGTGCGCACGAAAAGCTTGCGCCCCAGCGCCTCCTCCAGCGTGCGGATGCGCGCGCTCACCGTCGTCTGGGTGATGTGCAGCCGCTCGGAGGCCTTCAGGAAGCTGCCGGTATGGACGATCTCGAGGAAGGTGCGCGCCCGATCGATATCCATGAGGCTCCCCATTGAGTGCAATTATTTTGTCTTCATACAGCATTTAATTCCGTTTGCCTTCCTTCTTCCCGCCGGCCCACACTCCTTTCAGGCAACAGGGCCGACAAAGGCGGGGAGAGGTGCCGGCTCCCCCGCTGCACCCGGCCGCACACAGGAAAGGCGCATGCGATGTCCGAACACATCCTCGGCGAAACGGAACACCGGCCGGGCCTTGCCGCCCGCTGGCTGTTCTCCACCAACCACAAGGACATCGGCACGCTCTACCTCCTCCTCTCCATGCTGTCGGGCATCCTCGGCACCGGGCTTTCGGTGGCGCTGCGCATGGAGCTGCAGGCGCCAGGCCTGCAAGTCTTCTCCGATCCCGGCGTCTTCAACGTCGTGGTCAGCGCGCACGGGCTGGTGATGATCTTCTTCGTCATCATGCCGGCGCTGATCGGCGGCTTCGGCAACTGGTTCATCCCGATCATGATCGGCGCGCCGGACATGGCCTTTCCGCGCATGAACAACGTGTCGTTCTGGCTGCTCGTCGCCTCGCTCGCGATGTTCGTGCTGTCGATGTTCGTGCCGGGCGCCGCCGGGGTGAACGGCCATGGCGGCGGCTGGACGCTCTATCCGCCCTATTCGAGCGACGGCCAGCCGGGGCCGGCGGTGGATTTCGTCATCCTGTCGATCCACCTGTCCGGCGCCTCGTCGATCCTCGGGGCGATCAACTTCATCACCACGATCCTCAACATGCGCGCGCCGGGCATGACGCTGCACAAGATGCCGCTCTTCGCCTGGGCGATGCTGGTCACCGCCTTCATGCTGCTGTTCTCGCTGCCGGTGCTGGCGGGCGCCGTCACCATGCTCATCACTGACCGCAATTTCGGCACGACCTTCTTCCAGCCGGCCGGCGGGGGCGACCCGATCCTCTACCAGCACCTGTTCTGGTTCTTCGGCCATCCGGAGGTCTACATCATGATCCTGCCGGCCTTCGGCATCGTCAGCCACGTCATCTCGACCTTCTCGAGAAAGCCGATCTTCGGCTATCTCGGCATGGCCTATGCCATGGTGGCGATCGGCGCCATCGGCTTCGTCGTCTGGGCCCACCACATGTTCACGGTCGGCCTGTCGCTGGACTCGCAGCGCTATTTCGCCTTCGCCTCCATGGTCATCGCCGTGCCGACGGGCATCAAGGTCTTCTCATGGCTGGCGACGATGTGGGGCGGATCGATCCGCTTCGCCACGCCCATGCTGTGGGCGACGGGCTTCGTGCTGCTCTTCACCATCGGCGGCGTCACCGGCGTGGTGCTCGCCAATCCGGGCATCGACCGCGTGCTGCACGACACCTACTACGTCATCGCGCATTTCCATTACGTGCTGTCGCTCGGCGCGGCCTTCGCCATCTTCGCCGCCTGGTACTACTGGTTCCCCAAGATGAGCGGCTACCGGATGAGCGAGACGCTGGGGAAACTGCATTTCTGGCTGACCTTCGTCGGCGTCAACCTCGTCTTCTTCCCGCAGCATTTCCTCGGCCTCGCCGGCATGCCGCGGCGCTATGCGGACTATCCGGATGCCTTTGCCGGCTGGAACCTCGTCTCCTCGGTCGGCTCCTACATCTCGGCCGCCGGCCTTGCCGTCTTCTTCTTCGCCGTCGCCGAAGCCTTCGCGCGCAAGCGCGTTGCGGGCGACAATCCCTGGGGCGAAGGGGCCGTTACCCTGGAATGGGCACTCTCCTCGCCGCCGCCCTACCACCAGTTCGCCGCGCTGCCGCTGATCCGCTAGCATTTCCAGCCGAAGCAAAGTCGCTTCGGCGTCGGACAATGCGGCAAACAAGGATCTAGGGCGGCAAGGCGGCTCTCAGACCTGGCCTTCGGGCCGCAGGAAGCGCCGGACCATGGTGGTGATCAGCGCCCGGCTCTCGTCGAAGCGGATGCCGGGCACCATCAGCGGCAGCATGGGGGCGGCGTCGACGATGGCGATCAGCATGGCGCTGGTGTGTTCCGGATCGAGCGCCGGATCCACCTCGCCGCGCGCCTGGCCGGCCTTCAGCACCTGCGACAGGAGCACGCGCACGCCGTCGGTGTTGCGGGCGAGGATGGCGCGCACCCGCTCGTTGCGCCCCGCTTCCGCCAAAAGCTCGAACAGGATGCGACAGTGGGCGGTGTCCTCCCAGCTCTCCATGCTCCAGATCTCCGAAAGCAGCACGGTCGCGGCATCGCCCGTCTCCCGCTGCCGGCCGAAGACGCCGTGCAGGCGCGCGAGGTATTCGTCCGCCATCTGCTCGACGATCGCCTCCTTGCTGGGGAAATAGTGGTAGAGATGGCCGGGGCTGATGCCCGCCTCCTTGCAGATCATCGAGACCGACGCGCCCTGCAGCCCGTGCCGCAGGAAGCAGCGATGCGCGGCCTCCAGGATCTCGTGGCGTTTTCCCTCGTGCTGCTCGGGAACAAGCTTGCGTGCCATGCGGTCTCCAAAAATAGAATGATCGCTCTATCTATCTTGACGGAACGGCGATCATAATTAGAATGAACGCTCAATCTATGGTGAAACCACCGCCCCGTCCAGCCTCGCGCCGCTGGAAAGGGAGGGCTTTGCCGAAAAGCGGAGTGTCATGTCCCAGTCGATCCTTTCCCCGTCCCTCTCCTCCCGCCTCGCCGCGCTGCTCGCCTGGCCGCTCGCGGCGTTCTTCCTGTTCGGCGCCTATGGCAACGCCTTCCTCTCCGCCGACAATGCGGCGGCCTATGAACGCTGGGGCTATCCGGGCTGGTTTCCCTTCCTCACCGCCGCCCTTGAACTTGCGGCCGCCCTGCTGCTGATCCCCGTTGCCACGCGCCGCCTCGGCGCCGCGCTCGGCACGGCGGTCATGGCGGCGGCGACCCTCACCACCCTCGTCAACCAGGATTATGCCCACATGACGGCCCCCGCCATCGTGCTGGTCGTCTCGCTTATCGTGCTAGCCGTCTCGCGCCCGCGCACCTGACCGTTTCCCCCGGAGCATTCCCATGAAAGAACCGCTGACATCGGCCGGCCCGGCCGATCCCTCGCCTGCGCCCGGCGCACACCTCGACACCTGGTCGGACCTCCTGTCCGGCCGCCATCTCGTCATCGTCGCCATCCTGGCGAGCGGCGTGCTGCTCTATGCGATGAACCTCTATTTCACCGCGGCCCTGATGCCCTCCATCGTCGCCGACATCGGCGGCCAGGCCTATTATGCCTGGGTGACGACGTCCTTCGTCGTCTCGGCCATCGTCGCCTCGCTCTTCGTCAGCCGCATGCTCGACTGGAAGGGGCCGGGGCCGGCCTATGTGCTGGCCTTCCTCGTCTTCGCGCTCGGCGCGGCCGGCAATGCCGCCAGCCCGACCATGGATCTTCTCATCGTCGGCCGCGTGGTGCAGGGGCTCGGCGGCGGGCTGCTCGCCGGGCTCGGCTATGCCGTGATCCGCGCGGCGCTGCCCGAGCGGCACTGGGCGCGGGGAACCGGCGCCGTCTCGGCCATGTGGGGCCTCGGCACGCTGTTCGGGCCGGCGCTCGGCGGCATCTTCGCCGAGCTCGGCCTCTGGCGCTGGGCCTATGGGGCGCTCGCCATCGTCGCGCTGCTCTTCGCCCTTCTCGCGCAGCGCGCCTTTGCCGGCATGGGCGGTTCGCCGCACCGTACGCCCGTGCCCGTCGCATCGCTCGTGCCGCTGGTGCTTGCCACCATCGCCATCAGCCTCAGCGCCATCGTGCCGATCGGCTGGCCGACGCTGGCGACCGTCGGCGCCGGCCTCGTGCTTCTCGTCCTCTTCGTGCTCGTCGAGCGGCGCGCGCACAACACCATCCTGCCGCGCATCACCTACCGGCGCGGCAATGCGCTGAAATGGGTCTATCTCACCGTCGCCGCGCTCAGCGCCGGCGTCATGGTGGAGACCTTCATCCCGCTCTTCAGCCAGCAGCTCGCCGGCGTCAGCCCGCTGGTCGGCGGCCTGCTCGGGGCGGTGCTCTCGTTCGCCTGGGTCATCGCGCAGCTCCTCGTCGTGTCGGTGACGTCGCCCGCCGGCCGGCGCCGCGCCGTGCGCGCCGGGCCGCTGCTGCTGACGGCGGGCCTCATCGCCTACGGCCTGTTGCAGGTGGCCGGCGCCGGCACGGGGCTGGTCGCCGCCTGGGTCGCGGTGCTGGCGCTGGCGGGCGTGGGCATCGGCCTTGCCTGGCCCCTGCTCGGCGTTGCCGCCATGCGCAGCACGCACGACCCGGCCGAGGGCGGCAAGGCGGCCGCGGCGATCACCACGACCCAGCTCATCGCCTTCTCCGTCACCTCGGCGCTTGCCGGCACGCTGATGGCGGCCGGCGGGGACGTGGCGGTCGATGCGGCGCGCTATGTCGTGCTCGGCATCGCGCTCCTGACGCTGCTCGGCATCCTCACCGCCGGCATCGCCACCCGGCGCTGAAACGAGAGAGGCACGCCGCTCACAGCGTGGCGAGCCGGCTGTTGTCCAGCCGGCCGCCATAGGCCTCGCGCATGGCGATCTTGTCCTCCAGCGCGGCGATGACCGTGTCGGAGAAGTTGGTCTCGTAGAGCTGCGCCAGATTGCCGAGCCCGCCCGGCGTGAAGACGTTGATCTCCAGGATCTTGTCGCCGACGATGTCGAGGCCGACGAGGAACATGCCGTCCTCGACGAGCTTCGGGCGCACCGCCTCGACGACGGCGAGCATGGCAGGCGTCACCTCCACCGGCGCCGGCCCGCCGCCGACATGCACGTTGGAGCGGATCTCGCCCTTGGCCGGCACGCGGCGGAAGGCGGCGTATTTGCCGTCGCGCATCAGCGGCCGGCCGTTCATCACGAAGAAGCGCACGTCGCCCTCGCTCGCCTCCGGCATGAAGCTCTGGGCGATGAGATAGCCCTCGCCGCTCACCGCCTCGAAGATCTGGTTGAGGTTCTGGTCGTCGGGCGAGGCGACCTTGAAGACGTTCTTGCCGCCCGAACCCTGCAAGGGCTTGATGATCGCCCCCTTCTTCTTCTCCCCGGCAATGAAGCCGCGGATTTCCTCGATGCTCTTGGAGACCAGCGTGGCCGGACGCACGGAGGGCGGGAAATCCTGCAGGTAGAGCTTGTTCTGTGCCTTGGCGAGGCCCGCCGGATCGTTGACGACCAGGGTGCCGCGCAGCGCCGCAAGCCGCCCGAACAGCGCCCCGGCATGGGCCGCCCAGGGCCGGTCCGTCACGTCGAGCGAGGGGTCGTTGCGCAGGAACAGGACGTCGATCTCCGCGACGTCGAAGATGCGCGTCTCGCTATTCTCCCCCTGCAGGTCCTTGTGCAGCGTCTCCGGCTTCTTGTAGCCCGAGGAGGGCAGCACCAGCCCGCGCACGGCAAGGCTGTCATCCGCGCGCAGCACAAAATCGCCGGGCGTGACGTAGCAGATCTCGTGGCCGCGGTTGAGCGCGGCGAGCGCCAGCGTCGTCGTGGTGAACTGCGGGGTTTCGTCGGCGATCGAGTTAACGAAGAAAGCGATGCGCATGAGAGCCTCCTCAGGCGATGAGATCGAGGGGTGAAAGGCCGGCGCGCAGCCGGGCAAGGCGCTCCTGCGCGCCCTTGGCGGTCAGGAATTGCGGCGTCAGGCGCGGCGCCTTGAGGAGGCCGCGCAGGCTGAGCTCCTGCATGACGGCGAAGTGGCGGGCCGCGATCTTGCCGAGCCAGAACGGCTCGAGATCGCCGCCGCCGCGCAGATGCGCGAGGATTTCCAGGAGGCCGCGCAGGTAGACCGCATCCTTGGCAAGCCCGCCGCCGCGGTGGAGGCGAAGCGCGATGTTGAAGGCGCCGGACGGGGCAAAGCCATGCTCGCGCACCAGCAGCCGGTAGGTTTCCACGAAACCCGCCCCGTCGAGCATGGCGGCGCAGGCGACCACCCGCGCGGCGATCAGCCGGAGGCGGGCCGTCGTCATGCCGCCGACGAGATATTCCGCCAGCACCGCCAGCCCCTCCTGCGCCCCCTCGTAGCCGGCAAGGCCGGAGCGGAAGAGCCGCAGCCCGTGGCCGGAGCCGTTGCAATAGGTGAGGAGGTGCACGCCGACCTCGTGGCTCAGCAGCGCCTCGACCCGCTCGCGCGCCATCGTCGTGGTGCGGGCGATCAGCAGCCGGTCGCTCGACACCATCAGCCCCGGCGGGAGGTCGTTGCGCACCTCGACGCTCGGCGCGAAGGCGGAGAACTGCGCGCTGTAGCGGTCGATCATCGCGCGCGCCCGCCGCTCGACATAGCGATGGTCCACCTCCTGCGGGGCGGCCTTGCGGCCGGGTTTCGCGGTCGCCTCCAGGATATCGCCGGCGACCTTCGCCAGCCGGCCGTCGACGGAGCCGTAGAGCGCCCGGCTCATCTCGACGAAGCGGGCATCCTCGCGGGCGGCGAGCATGGAGAGCTGCAGGTCCAGCTCCTGCTGCTTCTCGCCGTAGAGCCGCTCCAGCACCGGATCCTCGAACCGGTCGAGGGCAATGGAGAACAGCGCCTTCTTGCGCGCGGCGATGTCGATGGCGAGTGGGCGGTAGAGAAAGGTCGGCGCGCGCTCGCAGCCGGCCGCGCGGAAGGCTTCGAAGGCCGCGTCGGCATTGATCGGCGTCACCGCGAGCAGGAAATCGAAGCTGGCGGCGATATCGTCCATGGCACGGTCGGCGCGGGTCACCGCCTCGACGAAGACACGCCGGCCGAGCGCCCGGTGGGTGGCGGGCGCCAGCGCCGTCTCGGCGCGGGCGAACTGGCTTGCCGCACGCAGCCCGGCATCGACCAGGTGGGCGACCAGCCGGCCCTGCAGCTCCGGATAGACGGCGCGCGAGGTCGGCACCCGGTAGATCGGCGCGACGCGCACGTTGAGCGTAGGGATATCCGGCAGGCGCCGGGCAAGGCCCGCATGGGGGTCCTCGGCAAGCGTCGGCCGCGCGATGCGCGGCGCGCGGTAGCGGCCGTCGATCTTCTCCACCGCACCGACGAAGGCCGACTGCGCGCGCTCCGCCGCCGCATCGGGCGAGGCCGAGACGCTGATCTCGAAGGGCGCGAGATAGGGCGTGTCCGCGGCCAGCTGGTCGCGTGCAAGCTCACCGAAATCGAGCACGAGGAAAGCGCCGAATTCCTCGCGCATCCGTTCGCCGACGAGGCGCGCGATGGCCGCGGCGTCGGAGAGGTTGCCGGCCAGGAGATAGGCGGCATTGGCCATGGTGGCCGCGCGGGCCGCAGGAGCCGAGCGCCGGTTCACATGCACGGCGAGAAACGGCAGCGGGCGATCGAGGTGGAGCCGGCCGCGGCGCGGCAGGTCGAGCCGGACGGGAAGGCCGCGCTCCAGCGCGGCGGCGACCGCGGCGAGCGGGTCCGCCGCCTTGCGGGCACGCCCGCTCATGGCCCGTCCCCGCCCGGCATGGCCCGGAGAGCGCTTTCGAGCACCGGCAGGCTGGCACGGATGGCCGCGCAAAAGGCGGCGATCGCCTCCCGGTCCGGCGCGCCCGTCCACTCGTCCATGAAGATCTTCTTGAACTCCACGGCGATGGCGCAGCCGCGGCCGGGGAAATGCTGGTGCACGAAGCGCGTCTGCTCGCCCTTGCCGGCAAAGGCAACGTTTTCCCGGACATCGAGCTGCCGGCCGGGGAACGGCTGCTCGCGCAGGCAGGCCATGAAGGCATCGACCACCGGCGCCCAGAACGCCCTGTCCATGGAGAAGGTGCCGATATTGATGTCCGGCGCCTCCGCCTGCGCGGTCGGCGGCCCGTCGGGGCCGGCCCGGCGATGGTTGTAGCTGTGCATGTCGAGGAGGACGAAGCGGCCATGCGCACGCTCCATGTCCAAAAGCACGGCCTTCAGCATGACATAGTAGCCGTCGTGCTGGGCAAGCAGCGTCTCCAGCGCCTCCTGGCCGGGCGGCTCGGCCCAGATGTCGAGGCCCCAGGCCTGTTCCGGGCGCAGGTAGACGGCGCCCTCGCGCGGCCGGTTCAGGTCCACCTCGAAGCGCGAACGGTGGACGACGATCCGGTTGCCGATATCTTCGACGAAGGCGGCGGTGAAAGGGTCCTCCTCGCGCAGCCGGCCGGCGGCGTCGAGCTTCATGCGTGCCGCAAGGTCGCTGCGCAGCAGGTGGCCGTCGTGAATGGCGGTGCCGATGATCGGCGACTGGCCGCGTGCAACGCTCCAGAGCGCCCCTTCCCGCCGTCCATCGTTCTCGATCAGGTCCGTCATGCAGCCATAACGCGAAAGACGGATTCGGGTTCCCTTGCCTCCGCCAGGCCGAGGCAGTGCGCCTTGCACAGCCGTGCGAAAACCCGCGCGAGACCGATGGTGGGAATGGCGCTGCGATCCCGCGATTTCGCGCTTTTCCGGGGAAATTCATCATTCTGCGGCTTTGCACAGGGCGAAGAATATGCGCAAGTATGCACAAACGCATCCGGAGGCAGGAAGACGTGACGACATCCAGGTCCAGGCCGAAAAAGGCCTCGGTCAGCGCCATTCGCGTGGCCGAGCTCGCGGGCGTCTCGCGCTCGGCCGTCTCGCGCACCTTCACCGACGGGGCCAGCGTTTCGCCGGCGACGCGCGCCAAGGTGCTCGCGGCGGCGGAAAAGCTCGGCTACCACGTCAACCACCTGGCGCGCGGGCTGATCCATCACCGGTCCGGCATCGTCTGCATGATCGTGGCGGAGCTGCAGGCGCCCTTCCACTCCAATGTGGTGGAGGTCACCACGCGCAAGCTGCAGGCGATCGGCAAGGTGGTCATGGTGCTGAACACGGCCGGCCAGCCGGACAATGTCGAGGCGGCGCTGCGCCAGACGCTGAACTACCGCGCCGACGCCACGGTGGTGGTGTCCGGCGCGCCGCCCGTCTCGCTGATCGAGACCTGCATCGAGAACGGCCAGCGAGTCATCCTCATCAACCGCGACGACCCGATCGAGGGGCCGGAGATCGTGCTGGTGGACAATGAGAGCGCGGCGCGCGAGGCCTGCCTCATGCTGCACCGGGCCGGCTGCCGGCGCCTTGCCGTGGTCAGCTCGACGGCGGGCACGCCGAGCATCGTGACGCGCGAGCAATCCTTCGTCGCCGCTGCCGCCGAGCTCGGCCTCGAAGCGCAGGTCAGCCGTGCCGGGCCGACCAGCTACGCGACCGGCGCGGAAGGCGCCCGCCAGCTGCTCGGCGCCTCCAGCCGGCCGGACGGCGTGTTCTGCGTCACCGACCTGCTGGCGCTCGGCTTCATGGACGTGGCGCGGCTGGAATTCCGCCTCGACATCCCCGAGGCGCTCTGCGTCGTCGGCTTCGACGACATCCCGCAGGCCGGCTGGATCGGCTACAACCTCACCACCTTCCGCCAGCCGATCGGCGAGATCGCCGACCATATCGTCGCCATCATCGAGAAGGACGAGGCCGACCCCGCCCCGCCCAAGCGCCTGCCGACGCAGGTCGCCTGGCGCAAGAGCGTGCGGCCCTAGAATCTGTCAGGTTCATTCTGAACCAGACAGATTCTCGGTTTCTTTGTTTTCGTTTGTCTCTTCGGGAAAACCGGCTCCCACTTTTCCTGACAAACTCTAAAGCGCCCGGACGACGAGGTCGGGCAGGCTGAGGGAGAAATCCCGGTTCGGCGGACGCTCGAGATAGGCGCGCATCATGCGCAGCAGCGTGGAAAAGCGGGCCGGCAGGCCGTCGCCCTCGATATGCGGCGCCCTTGCGCAAAGGTCCCGGTAGAAGGCGAGGCGGTCGGATGCGATGTCCGCGTGGCTGAGCTCGCCCGCCTTGCGCAGCCGGTACCAGTCCTCGACGAGCTCGTTGAGGCCGAAGGCCGGCGCGCCGGCGGCGGCGAGCCCGAGCGCTTCGAGAAGGTCGGCGACCGTCGCCGTGCGCACGAACTCCACCATGTCGCGCGGCCATTCGCGCGCGAGGTAACGCCCGTGCACGAGGTTGACGAGATGGCGGCTGAGGAAGGTGCCGTGGTCGGGCGCGGAACTCGCGGCGAGCTCCGCCGCCCCTTCCCGCGCCGCCTCGGTGCGGTAGGCTGCGAAGGCCGCGTCGTGGCCGGGCACCTGCCGGAGAGAGAGCGTGCGGATCTCGCTGCGATCAGCGTAGAGGTCGACGATCTTCAGGCCCGGCCCGTAGCCGACCGGCGAGGGAACCGCGATGTTGACGAAGCGTCCCGCGCCCGTCTCGTGCCGCGCCGTGTCGTTGACATGGAGATGGCCGGAGAAATGCAGGGAAACGCCGGTCGCGGCGAAGGCGTCGGCCACCGCGGCCGTCGGCGCGCGGCGGGCAAGGCCGGTGGGGCCGAACAGCGCGACCTCCTCGCTCGACACGCCGCCGAGCGGATCGAGCGCCGGATAGTGCGAGAAGGCGACGAGCCGCTTGCCCTTCGCCTTCGCCCGCGTCGCCACGTCCGCCATCCAGGAAAAGAGATGAGCGCGATGCGCGAGCACGGCCCGCCAGCCGCCGTCGGTCGGATCGTGGAACTCTCCGGGATCGGCAAGGTCGCCCGCCCCGTCGCGCGGCACGCAGACATTGGCGTCGATGGCGAGCACCCAGAGGCCTTCCACCGGCTCGACGAGATAGGAGGAATCGATCATCCGGCAGCGCGTGCCGCCGTCCGGGCTCACCGCCTCGTAGCTGCGGGCCTCCCAGGCCGGATCGGTGCCGAAGGGGCTTTCCCAGTGGAGGTCGCCGGCCTCGGGCATGAAGCCGAGGCCGGAGAGCATGGCGAGCGCCTCCGCCGTGCCGAGCGTCGCCGCCTCCGGGCAATCGGCGCTGCGAAGGAGCAGCGGCGTACCGTCGGTCATGAGGAAGCTCTTGTCCTGCGGCCGGCCCGCAAGGGCGTAGAAATCGTGGTTGCCGGGGGTCATCAGCACGCGGATGCCGTGGCGCTCGCGATACTCCGCGACAAGGGCGAGCGCGGCGCGGATGTTCGGCCGCTGGCCGTCGTCGGTGAGGTCGCCGACGAGGAGCACGGTCTTCACGCCGGCCTCGGCGACGCGGTCCAGCGCCGCGCGGAAGGCGGGGATGCTCTCGTTGAAGACACGCGTCGAGGCGGCGGTTTCAGTGAAGCTGCGGATGGCGCCGGGCAGGCCGGAACCATCCGGTATCCAGGCACAATCATGCACATGCGGATCGGCGATGACGGCGATGCGGATCATGCAGTGGCTCTTGCGGGCGCGGCGGCGCGGACGCGATCGGCCTCGACGAGGCGCACCCAGCCGGCGGCGCTCTCGGCGGCGGCGATAAGCATGGGCTTCGGTGTCTCGTGCCATTCGTCGGGGCGCAGCTCGCGCTTCACCCGCACATGGTCGACCGCGGAGCCAAGCGTCGGGAATTCGCCGGGGATCTGCAAATGCAGCAGCAGCGCGGCGAGGATCACCGAGCGGGAGCGCCCGGCCCGGCAGTTGACCAGCACGTTGCCGCGCTCGCGCATGGGATAGCTCGGCTTTTCCGGCAGCACCTGCTGCAAGGCGCCGAGCAGCTGGTAGTAGCCGGCGAGGAACATCGTGTCGGGATTGCCGGGGCCGTCGACGATGCCGAGCTTGTAGTAGCGGATGGGCGCCGGGCCGTAGCCGACGCGGCTGTCATGCGAGACCTCGGCGGGCGCCGCGACATAGTTGAAGTCGAGATTGACCGCGCAGTTGAGCACGGTGGAAATGCCGTTCCGGCGCAGCAGCGGCACGTCCGACGCCCCCTCGCGGCCGCCGACGAAGAGATCGACACCGAAGCCCGGCAGGTTCTCGTAGACGCGGCTGATCGGCGGGCGATCGTAGTGGCGGGTGGGTTTGTCGGTCATGCGGTTCTCCGATGCTCTTCTTCCGCCGCGGCCAGAAGGTCCGGCCCGGTCAGAAGGGGAATGCCCGTCGCCTCCGACAGGATGGCGGCGACGCCGGGCGCGGCGGCCAGCACCGCCGCGCCGGCGGTCAGCCCGCCGAGCGACAGGAACGGCCCCGTCACCCCGCCCGCCTCGCGCACGAGCAGGAGGCCGGCAAGGCAATCCCAGGAATTCATGTGCAGCTCCGCATAGCCGTCGCTGCGCCCGTCCGCAACATAGGCGAGCCCCAGCGCCCCGCAGGCGCCGCGCCGCACATTGCTGCCCGCCTCGAAGAGCGCGTTGAGCGCGCCGATATAGCGGGCGAGCGGCCGGCGGTTCGACCAGCCCATCTCGAAGGAGGTGGCGGCAATGTCGCTCGTGGCGGAAACGCGGATCGGCTTGCCGTTGCGGTGCGCCCCGCGGCCGAGGCGGGCGAAATAGACCTCGTCCAGCACCGGGTTGACGATGGCGCCGAGCTGCACCTCGCCCCTGGCGATGAAGGCGATGGCGACGCAGAAATGCGGGATCGCGCGGGCGAAGTTGGCCGTGCCGTCGATGGGGTCGACCACCCAGGCCTGCCGGCCGGGCTCGCCGCCGCTCTCCTCGCCGAGGAAGCCGTCCTCGGGGAAAGCCTCCGAGATCCGGGCGCGCAGATGGTCTTCCACCTGCCCGTCGGTCTCCGTCAGGTAGTCCTGCGGGCCCTTCATGCTGACCGCCTGCCCCGTCTGCCGGGCAAAGCCGGCGCGGGCGAGATCCGCCGCCTCGCGGACAAGCGCGTGCAGGAAGGCCTCCCGGCGGTCGATCGCCCCCTCGTCAATGCTCATGTGCCCTGTCTTTCCTGCCCTGTTCGTTTCCGGTTCATCATTGCCGCCGCAAGGGCGGCAGGCGGGCCGGGAAACGGCCCGCCCGTCTTTGGCTCAGCGCTTGTAGTGGACGCGCCAGAAATCCTGCCAGTCCTGCCGGCTGTCCCAGTCTTCGCGGCCCGTCGCCGGGTCGTAGTTCAGCAGGGCATCGAGATGCTTGCCGATGCCCGACGGCTCGTCGTCCGGCAGGCCGACGGTGCGGTTGCTGGACAGCTTGCCGTCCTCGGCCTGCGGCGCGATGCCCTCGGCCGTCATGGCATAGTGGACGAAGAGCTTTGCCGTGTTCGGGCTGTCCGAGCCCTTGACGATGACGCCGACTGTCGGGTTGGAGAAGCCGATGATCGGATCCACCCCGGTGCAAAGGCCGAGCGAGAAGCCCTTGCCCGCATTGTCGCGGAACTTGGCCGAGGCGACGAGGCCGACGAAGGGCTCGCTCTGGCCGGGCGCGGCGACGGCCTCGGCGGCGGCGGAATCCGAATCCGTCAGCAGCGGGCCGTTGGCCGCGAGCGCCGCCACGAAGGCCTCGGTCGCGCTGCCGAGGTCGCTCTCCAGCTTCTTGCCGTACTGCTTCTCGTAGGCGGCGGCGATCTTGTCGTCGATGCGGCTGCGCATCTGGTTGAACCAGTCGGTGTAGGACGGCTTGCCGAGCGGGTCCTGCATGGCGACCTTGCCCTTCCACTCCGCCTCCGTGAGCTGCCAGATATTGGTGATCGGGCACTTGTCGTAGAGCTTGGTGTTGTAGGCGAGGAAGTTGGGGCTCGACACGACGAGCAGCGGGTTGTGCGCCTCGGGCGAGATGTCCTTGGCAAGATCCGGCGGCACCCAGTTCTCCACGAAGCCGGCGGGCATCAGCTGGCCGACCACCGCCGAGGGATCGGAGATGAAGGACACGTCCGTCTGGATGTTGCCCGACTGGGATTCGCGGATGATCGTTTCGAGCTGCGCGGTGGCCTTGGATTTCGAGCCCTCCGCCTTCAGCCCGTATTTGGCGTTGAACGCCTCGACCATGTCGACGATCTTGCCGGTGCTGTCATAGACCGACAGCGGCGGCTCCTTCTTCGCCGCCTCGATCAGCGCGTCGAGGTTGAAGTCTTCCGCCAGCGTCCCGCCGGCCATGCCGAGCACAAGGGCGACGCCTGCCAGTAAACCGTATTTCCGCATGTTTTCCTCCTCCAGCTTCGCCCCATCCGTCTCTTCCCATCGGATGGCGCGGGTTTCAGTTTCCGTTTCGGTTCAGGCGGCGCGCGCCAGCGTGTCGTCGGCGCCGGCAAGCCTCAGGCCCGCCGCGTCGAAGACATGCATGGCCGTCGGCCGGGCATGGACGAAGACCCGCTCGCCGCCCTTCAGCACCGGGCATTCGGTGGTGGTGGCGAAGAGGGCGCGGCCGTCGACCTTCAGTTCGATGATCCAGCTTCCGCCGGTCGGCAGGATGCCGGTGACCTCGGCCGCATGGCGGAAGCTGTCGCCGGGAACGGCAGCCTCCGAGCGCGCGATCTGCAAGGCCTCGGGCCGAAAGCCCACCGAGCCGACCCCCGCGCTCTCGCCGAGCCGACCGGCGAGCCAATGCGATGCGGCGCGATCCAGCGCATGGCCGGTCGCGGTTTCGAGAATGTTGATCGGCGGGCTGCCGACGAATTCGGCGACGAAGCGGTTGGCCGGCCGGTCGTAGATGTCGTTGGGCGTGCCGAGCTGCTGCAGCCGGCCCTCGTTCATGACGGCGATGGAGGTGGCGAGCGTCATCGCCTCCCACTGGTCGTGCGTGACGAAGACGATGGTGGTGCCGAAGGCGGCGTGGATGCGCTTCAGCTCGGCGCGCATTTCGAGCCTGAGGCGCGCGTCGAGGTTGGACAGCGGCTCGTCGAGCAGCAGCACGCCGGGATTGACCGCCAGCATGCGGGCGAGCGCCACGCGCTGCTGCTGGCCGCCGGAAAGCTGGGAGGGATAGCGGTGCCGGTACTTCTCGATGTCCAGCGCCTTCATGACCTCGGTCACGCGCGCCTCGCGCTCGGCCTTCGGCACCTTGCGCAGGCGCAGGCCGAAATCCGTGTTGCGCTCGATGGTGAGATGCGGCCAGAGCGCATAGGACTGGAAGACGAGGCCCATGCCGCGCTTTTCCGGGCCGATGAAGGCGCCGCGCGCCGGGCTGTCGACGATCTTCTCGCCGACGCGGATCTCGCCGTCCGTCAGGTTCTCCAGCCCGGCGATCATGCGCAGCGTCGTCGTCTTGCCGCAGCCGGAGGGGCCGAGCAGGCACATGAACTCGCCGTCCCTGATGTGAAGGTCGAGGTCGCTCACCGCGTTGGGCGAGCCGGCGCCGTAGGATTTCTGCACATTGCTGAGAACGATATCGGGCATCAGTTTCCAAGTCCCTCGGCAAGGTTGGTGCGGGTGAGCCGCTGGGCGAGCACCGTGCCCCCATAGGCAAGGCCGGCGATGATCAGCACCACGGCATTGGCGGCCTGGGTGTAGTTGTAGTCGACGAGGCGCAGCGAGAAGGTCGTCAGCACGTCCGTGGCGGGCACGGCGAGGATGACGAAGAGGCTGAGCCCCTTGATGCCCGAGATGAAGGGCAGGAGGATGCCGGTGACGAGCGAGCCCTTCTGGATCGGGATGACGATCGACGTCATGCGACGGAACCAGCCGGCGCCGACGATCTGCGCCGCCTCCTCCGGGTCCTTGCCGAGCTGCATCATGGCCGAGATGCCGGCGCGGGACGCATAGGGCATCTGGTCCGCCATCAAAGCGAGGATGAGGATCAGCGTCGTGCCGTAGAGGCCGGGGATCGGCCCGCGCTGCACGGCGAAGAGCGAGAGATAGGCCGCCGCGAAGGCGATGCCCGGCACCAGATAGGGCATGAAGGTGACCTGCCGCAGGAAGATCGCCAGCGGCCGGATGGTCGTGCGCACCACGACATAGCCGGTGAGCACGCCGAGGATGCCCGAGCAGACCGAGGCGATGCCGACGATCCAGATCGTGTTCAGCGCCGCCTGCCAGAGATCGGGGCTGAGCAGGATGCCGGTGCGCATGGCGACCGTCGGCAGGTCCCGGCCGATCCAGTAGTCGAGCGTGAAGTTCGACAGGGCGAAGCTGCCGGGCTGGTGCATGACCGTCGAGAGCGCCAGCGTCAGGAGCGGCATGCCGACGGAGACGATGAAGATGGCGGCGGCAAAGCCGCTGGCCGGCCAGCGCCAGGATTTCAGCCGCGACAGCCGGTTCATCGCGCCCTTGGAGCCGACGGTGACGAAGCGCCGCGCCTCGCGGGCGAGATGCGCGTCGATCATGATGGCCAGAACGCCGATCAGCATGATGGCGCCGGCGAGCACGCCCGCAACGCCGGTCTGGCGCGAGCCGATGGAGCGGTAGAGCGAGGTCGCCAGCACGTCGAACTTCACCGGCAGGCCGAGCACATAGGGCACGCCGAACTCGCCGAGGCACTTGGCGAAGATGAGGAGCACGGCCGACAGCAGCGCGGGGCGCATCAGCGGCAGGATGATCTGCAGTGCGACCACCCGGCCCGGCGCGCCGAGAATGCGCGCGCTGTCCTCCAATTGGCTGTCGAAGCGGCGCAGCGCCGAGCCGAACAGCAGGATGACGAAAGGGGTATAGTGCAGCGCGAGGATGACGGTGATCGGCACCTGGCCATAGGCGAGCCAGTCCGGCGGCGACAGGCCGATCGCCTCGAACCAGCCCGGCTGGCCGCCGACGGTGCGGTTCTTGAACAGCGTGGTCCAGGCGAGCGCGAAGGTCCAGGCCGGCAGCATGTAGGGCACGATGAGGGCGGTGGCGAACCATCGGCGGCCGAACATGTCGGTGCGCGCGATCAGCCAGGCGAGCACGCCGCCGACCGACAGCGAGATGGCGATGGCGCCGAAGGCCACCTTCAGCGTGTTGAGGAGCGGTTCCCAGAAGAGATCGTGCGCGACGGGCGAGGCGAAGGCGCGGTAGAGATAGTAGGCGGTGAAGCTGCCCGTTTCGCCCGCCGTGCGCCGCTCGTCGCCGAACTGCACGGTGGCCGCATCCGAAAGGATCGACAGGATGGGCACCACGATGAGATAGGCAAACAGCGCCGCCATCAGGACGGCGATCACCGTCGTCGGCTCGCGCAGCGCCAGCCGCAACCGGTAGCGCCAGCGCGCGCCGCCAACGGGCGCTGGCGCTACAGCCGCATCAGACGTGGCCATGGAGCCCGCCTTGTGCGCTGCGGCACGTTTTTCCAACCGTCTTCGCAAAGCCGTGCAATGTTTCCTCCCCTGCCGGCTTCCGCCGGCCACCGCACCGAATTCGACCAAACCGGGAATGTTTCCTCCCATCCTGGCTGGTCAGTGGGTGCAGTCAATCATTGAGGGTCGGCACTTGTCAATACAATATTGCACAGCCGTGCATTGATGTGTGAAACCGGCCGGCTAGGCAAGCCCGGCCAGCTTTTCGAGGTCGGCGCGGGCGCCCGGGCCTGCGGCGACGACCGGCGATCCTTTGGTCAGCCGTTCGCCCTCCACCGGGAAGGGGTGATGCCAGCCGCCGGCCTCCTTCACGAGGCAATAGCCGGCAAGGCAATCCCAGGCGTGCATGTAGGGCTCGTAGTAACCGACGAGCCGGCCGGCCGCGACATAGGCGAGCATCAGCGCGCCGGAGCCGTTGCGGATGAAGGTGCCGCCGGCCTGCAGCAGCCGGCTGACGATGTCGGCCATGGCCTCCGGCGTCACATGGCTGTTGGCGCCGATGCCGGTCATGGCGTTGCGCACGTTGCGGGTGGGGTCGAGCGTCAGGGCCCTGCCGTTGAGCTTGGCGCCCCTGCCGGCAGCGGCGGCATAGAGCTCGTTGTGGCAGGGCGCACCGATGACGCCGATGACAGGCTCGTCGCCGTGCAGCACGGCGACCGAGACGCACCAGTTCGGCATGCCGCTGACGAAGGGCGCGGTGCCGTCGATGGGATCGACCACCCAGGTATAGCCGGAGGTGCCCGCCGTGTGGCCGAACTCCTCGCCGAGGAAACCGTCCCCGGCGAATGTCGCCTCGACCCGCTCGCGGATCAGCTTCTCCACATTGCGGTCGGCGATGGAGACGACGTCCTGCGGGTCGCGCTTGGTCTCGATCACCAGGCTGTCGCGGCGGTTGAAATAATCGAGCGCCATGGCCCCCGCCTCCTGGGCGATGGCCTTGGCGAGGACGAAGCGCCTGTCGAGGTCCGTCTCTTGCGACGTCATGCTGATTTCCTTGGGTAAGCAATTCCAGCAAAAGTACGAAGCGGTTTTGCGTCCGGAATTGCGTAAAAACAAAAAGATAGAGCGTTTCCGCGATTCGAGGAAAAGCGGAATTGCTCTAGTTGCTGATGAGGGCGATGCCGCGGTTCTTGAAGCCGAGCGTGGCGTCGGAGGCGGCGGGCAGGATGCGGTCGACGGCATGGTCGACGATGAAGAGCGTGCCGACATCGGTCTCCACCTCGTATTCGACATGGTCGCCGAGATAGGCCGAATGCAGGATGCGGCCGGCCAGCCCCTCGCCGCGGCCCTCGGCGAGCGTCACCGCGCCGGGGCGCACGGCAAGGCTGGCAGCACCGGGCTTCGCCCGGCCGGCGGGCACGCGGTGCGTGAGGCTACCGATGCGGATATCGGCCTCGGCGCCGTTGATGCCGACCACCTCGCAGGCGATGACATTCGCCTCGCCCATGAAATCGGCGATGAAGGAGGAGGCCGGGAACTCGTAGAGGTCGCGCGGGGCGCCCGACTGGGCGATCTCGCCGTCCTTCATGACGATGATGCGGTCGGAGACGGCGAGCGCCTCGTCCTGGTCGTGCGTGACATAGACGGCGGTGAAGCCGAGGCGCTGCTGGAGCTCGCGGATCTCCGTGCGCACCCGGCGGCGCAGGCGCGCGTCGAGGTTGGAGAGCGGCTCGTCGAGCAGCAGCACCTGCGGTTCCAGCACCAGCGCGCGGGCGACGGCGACACGCTGCTGCTGGCCGCCGGAAAGCTCGGCCGGCAGGCGCCCGCCCATGCCGGCAAGGCCGACGAGCGAAAGCCCCTCCTCCGCCTTCTGGCGCGCCTCCTTGCGCGAGAGGCCGGAGGATTCCAGACCGTAGGCGACATTGTCGAGCGAGGTCATGTGCGGGAAGAGCGCATAGGACTGGAAGACCATCGAGACGTCGCGCTCGTTGGCCGGCAGCATGGTGACGTCCTTGCCGCCGATGAGGATGCGCCCGGCCGTCGGGTGTTCCAGCCCGGCCAGCATGCGCAGCGTCGTCGTCTTGCCGCAGCCGGAGGGGCCGAGCAGGGTGACGAGCGTGCCGGGCTCGATGGTGAGCGAAAGGTCGGGGATGGCGGTGAAGGCGCCGAAGGTCTTCTTCACGTTCTCGAACGTGACGGAACCGGCTTTCTGGTTGATCATGCGGTTTTCTCCTGACGAGAGGGGGCAAGGCCGGCGACGCGGTTCTCACGGCGCAGGCGCCGTTCGCCCACGAGAAGCTGGAAGCCGGTGATGACGGTGATCATCACGACGATCAGCATGGAGGAATAGGCGATCGCCACGCCGTATTCGCCGTTCTCGACGAGGCCGACGATATAGGAGGTCGCCATGTTGTACTGCGCGCTGACGAGGAAGATGACGGCGCTGATGGACGTGATGGCGCGCACGAAGGAATAGACGAGCGCGGCGGTGATGGCGGGCCGCAGGAGCGGCAGGATGACCTTGCGGATGGTGCGGAAGCTGCCGGCGCGCAGCGTCAGCGAGGCCTCGTCCAGGCTCTTGTCGAGCTGGCTCATCGCCGCGATCCCGCCGCGCACGCCAACCGGCATGTTGCGGAACACGAAGCAGGCGATCAGGATCAGCGCCGAGCCGGTCATTTCCAGCGGCGGCAGGTTGAAGGCCATGATGTAGCTGACGCCGATGACCGTGCCGGGAATGGCGAAGCTCATCATCAGCGCGAACTCGAACACGTTCTTGCCGGTAAACTTCTGGCGCACGATGATATAGGCCGTCAAAAGGCCGACGATGGCCGTCAGCGGCGCGGAGATCAGCGCGATCTCCATCGTCGTCCAGAACGAGTTCCAGGCGACGCCCGTCCAGGCGATGCTGCCGTCGAAGCTGATGGAGAAGGCCTTGGCGTAGTGGTCGAGCGTCAGCGAATTGTCGAGGCCCCAGGTCTTCACGAAGCCGCCGACGAGGATCATGCCGTAGACGACGAGCGTGAAGAGGCCCCAGGGGATGACGATGGCATGCACGCCGATCGACAGGCCGCGCGGCAGCGCGATATGCGCCCCGCTGTCGCCCTTGCCCGTGACGGTGGCGAAGTTCTTGCCCGACAGCCAGAAGCGCTGGGCGAGGAAGGCCGAGAGCGTGAAGACGAGCAGCACCATGGCGAGCACGGCGGCGCGCGAGGGATCGTTCTGCGAGCCGACGACGGCGAAGAAGATCTCCGTCGAGAGCACGCCGTGGCTGCCGCCGAGCACCAGCGGATTGCCGAAATCGGCCATGCTCTCGATGAAGCCGATGAGGAAGGCATTGGCGAGGCCCGGCTTCATCAGCGGCAGCGAGACGCGCCGGAAGGTGCGCCAGCGGTCGGCGCGCAGCGTCGTGGAGGCCTCCTCCATCGACGGGCTGACGCCCTCGACGACGCCGATCAGGACGAGGAAGGCGATCGGCGTGAAGGAGAGGACCTGCGCGATCCAGATGCCGGTGAGGCCGTAGAGCCAGCGGCCGGGCTCGATGCCGAAAAGCTCGGAAAGTCCCTGCGTGATGACGCCCGCGCGGCCGAAGAGCAGCGTCAGCGCGAGGCCGATGACGAAGGGCGGCGTGATGATCGGCAGGATGGTGAGGAGGCGCAGGCCCTTCTTGTAGGGAAAACGCGTGCGGGTGGCGACCAGCGCGAAGGCGAGGCCGAGCAGCGTCGAGCCGAGACCGGTCATGATGGCGAGCCACAGGGTGCGCCAGGCAACGCCGCAGCGCCCGCCGCCGATGACGCAGCCAAGGCTCCAGATGCCGGGATCCTGCATGTTGCGGATGAAGCCGTCCGGATTGAACGAGCCGTCGAAATCCTGCACCGAGCCGGCGAACATGCTGCCGATCGGATAGAAGACGAAGACGGCGACGAGGAAGACGAGCAGCGAGATGGCGCTGACGACGAAGGCATCGCCCTTCATGACGCCGCGCTCGGCAAGGCCGAAGGAAAAGAGCAGCACGAAGACGACGGCCGACAGCACGGCGCCGGCGCCCATCGAGGGCTGGCCGTCCGAAAGCGCGCCGAACAGGCTTTCGCTGATCGTCCACGTCCAGCCGGAAAAGCCGATGGCAAGGCCCTGCAGCGACAGGAAGAGGACGCCGAGCGCACCCAGCCAGGCCAGCGCGGCGCCGCGGCGCATCGGGTCCGCCATGCCGCGCGCCGCGCCGGCGAGAAGAAGCAGCAGAACGACGCCGGCAAGCCACCACCGGCCATGCGCGGCGATCTGCACGAGGCCGGGCGCGACCTCGGTGGAAAGGGGGAAACCGGCCAGCCAACCGAACCCGTAGAAGCCGCCGTCGATCCGGTACCAGGGCAGAAGGGTCAAAGCGACCGCGCCCAGGATCAGGACCACGTCCAGCCTGCGATTGCCATGTCTCATGGCCGACCTCGCTATGTGTGTCGTTTCGGGAAGACGGCGCCCGGAGGAGACGGGCGCCGTCCATCGGGCCGTCAGTTGGCGGCCGCGCCGACTTCGCGGTCCCAGCGCTCCAGCAGCGCCTTGCGCTTGGCCGGCTCGCCATAGGTCGCGAAATCGTAGTCGATCAGCTTGATGTCCTCGAAGCGCGGCGCTTCCTTCGGGATTTCCGCGTTCTTGTTCGACGGCAGCTGGAAGGACTTCGCATCCTTCATGCGCGACTGGACCTCCGCGGTCAGCGCCCAGTCGTACCAGATCTTGGCATTGTCGAGGTTGCGCGCGCCCTTGATGATCGACATGGAGCCGATCTCGTAGCCGGTGCCCTCGCAGGGCGTGATCGACTTGACCGGGAAGCCTTCGGCCGTCTGCGCCACCGCGTCATGCACGAAGACGATGCCGAGCGCCGTCTCGCCGCGCGCCGCCGCCTTGACGGGCGCCGAGCCGGACTTGGTGTATTGCGAGATGTTGTCGTTGAGCTTCTTCAGGTAGTCGAAGGCCGGGTCCTCGCCCATGATCTGCACGAGGGAGGCGAGCGCCGTATAGGCGGTGCCGGACGAGTTCGGATTGGCGATCTGGATCTCGCCCTTCAGTTCCGGCGCCAGCAGATCGGCCCAGCAGAGCGGCTCCTTGAAGCCCTTCGACTTGAAGATCTCGGTGTTGTAGCCCCAGCCGAGCGCGCCGGCATAGACGCCGACCGTCTTGTAGCCCGCGCTTTCGGCCTGCTTCTTCGCCCAGTCGTTCAGTTCGTCGAGCTTGGGCGACTTGTATTCCAGCGTCAGGTTCTCCGAAGCGGCCTGGAGATGCGGGTCGCCCGTGCCGGCCCACCAGATGTCGGTCTTCGGGTTGCGGGCCTCGGCGCGCACCTTGGCATAGGTCTCGCCCGAGGACAGGCGCACCATGTTCACCTTGATGTCGCTGTGCGCCTTCTCGAAATCGCCCTTCATCTGCTCGCAGATGACGACGTCGGCCGAGCAGATGAGGTTGAGTTCGCCGGCCGCCTGCGCCGGCAGGGCGGCAAGCGCCGTTCCGGCGAAAAGCATGAGGGAAAGGGTTCTGGTCTTCATGGGGCATCCTCCTGTTGCCTGGTTTTGATCTGCGGCACGAACGGGCACGGCGAGGCCATCGGGCTGCCCGCGGGCGGCGCGTTCGCGATTGTCGAATAGGGTTATTTCCGGGCCTCGATCAGTTCGTCGCGGAGACCACCGCGTCGAACCGCTCGAGCAGCCGACTTCGTTCTTCCGGCGAGCCGAAGGTGGCGAAGTCGTAATCCACCATCTTGATCAGCGAGATATCGGGGGCGGCGAGCGGCAGGCCCGCCATGGCGTTCGAAGGCACCTGGTTCTGGCCGGCGGCCGCGCCCGTCGCCTGGCCCTCCGGGCTCAGCGCGAAATCGACGAAGCGCTTCGCCTCCTCGACATGGCGCGCGCCCTTGACGATGCTGACGGCGCCGATCTCGTAGCCCGTGCCCTCGCAGGGCGCGACGATGACGAGTGGGGAGCCCGCCTCCTTCTGCGTGACGGCGTCGTGCATGAAGGAGATGCCGATCAGCACCTCGCCGCGCGCCGCGGCCTTGACGGGCGCGGAGCCCGATGACGTGTAGCGCTCGATGTTGCGGTTGAGCGCGGCGAGATAGCGGAAAGCCTCCTCCTCGCCGAAGAGCTGCACCAGCGTCGCCAGTGTCGTGAACGCGGTGCCCGAGGAGTTCGGATTGCCGCTCTGGATGCGGCCGCGATAGGCGATGTCCGTCAGGTCCTTCCAGCAGGTCGGCGCCGGCAGCTTTGCCGCGCGCAGCAGCTCGGCATTGTAGGCAAAGCCCAGCGCCCCGGCATAGATGCCGGCCGAGCGGCCGCCGGACATGGCGAAGAAGTTCTGCGCCCAGGGCAGCATGTCGCGCTCGTGCGCCGGCTGGTAGGGTTCGAGCAGGTTTTCCGAGCCGGCCTGCAGATGCGTGTCGCCCGTGCCGCCCCACCAGACGTCGACGGTGGGCGCTGCCTTTTCCGCGCGGATCTGGTTGAGGATGTCGCCGGTGCTCCGGCGCGTCATCGCGATCTCGAGGCCCGTCTTCGCCTCGTAGGCCTTCTGCATGACGGCGCACCACGCCTCGTCCACACCGCACAGGACGGTGAGCGAGGGGGCCGTCATGCCGGCCGTGGCGGCACACAGCCACAGGGCCGCGCCCGCGCCGAAAGCGCTGATGCCTCTCACGATGTTCCTCCCATTCGGAACGCGCCGCCTGCAACGGCGGGCATCCCAATCTCCACGTTCAGGATGGCACATCCGCCGCGCACCGCAATCGAAGAATGGTTACCGTTCTTACAGCGCCGGCCGACCAGCCCTCCCAAAGATGACAAAGGTTACAAATGTGACAAGACCGCATAATGCGAGCCGCTTTGAACAATCATCCCGGCCTCACTATGATGGGCGCGGGAGGAAGGCATGTGTTGAACGAGAGGATACGGATTCTGATCGTCGAGGACGATCCGGACATGGCGGAGCTCATCTCCGACCTGGTGGAGGCGGAGGGCTGGATACCGGTGACCGCGGCGTCGGCGGAGGCGGCGGCGGGCGTGCTGGCGCGCGAAAGCGTGCATCTCGTGCTCGTCGACCATAACCTGCCCGGTATTTCCGGCAGGGTGTTCGCCCAGCGCCTGCGCGCGCAGACCAATATCGGCATCGTCATGGTGACGGCGGCGGGCAGCGCCGCGGACCGGGTGCTGGGGCTGGAGACGGCGGCGGACGACTATGTCGTCAAGCCCTTCGAGCCGATCGAGCTGACGGCGCGCATCAAGGCCGTGCTGCGCCGCACGATCCCCTCGCTGAAGCCCGAGCGGGACAGCGAGCGCGAGCACGAACCGGCCTCCCTGAAGCTCGGCGACTGGTCGGTGGACCTTGCGAACCGCCGTGCCGTCTGCCGCACCGATCCCGGAAAGTCGCTGACCGGCGCCGAATTCGCCCTGCTCGAAATCCTCGCCGAGACGCCGAACATCCCGGTCAGCCGCGCGCATATCCTCGACCGGCTCGGCGCGGAGAGCGATCGCTATATCGACCGTAACGTCGACGTGCTGGTGCTGCGCCTGCGCCGCAAGATCGAGCGCAACCCGGACCTGCCGCGCCATATCAAGACGCGGCGCGGCAAGGGCTACGTGCTCGACACAGACGATGGCGAGCTTTCACCGTGATCAGCCGCCCCTTCCTCTCCTCGATCGCCTTCCGCCTGCCGTTTGCGATCGTCTTCATCTGCGTGCTCGTCTTCAGCCTGTCGACCATCGCCATTTACGGCCTGCAGCGGGCGCGCGAGGAGATGGCGAGCTACGGCCTGCAGGCCTTTTCGAGCCTCGCCAAGGCCTCGCTCGTCTCGCGCCAGGTTTCCGACCTCGTCTCCAGCGCCCCCTTCCTGATGAACGCCACCTCGCCCTACCGGGTCTCCAGCGAAAGCCGTTCGGTGGTCGCGCAGGTCGATGCGCTGCTGCGCACCATGGCGCCGGAAAGCGGGGCCGCGGCCGTGAAGGGCCTTGCCAGCACCCGTATCGTCGAGCTGCTGGAGACGATCCGCACGCAGACCATGATGCTTGCGGGCGATGCGGACAGCGCCCAGCAGCACAAGGCCGAGGCCGCCGCCGCGCTCGGCGAGATCGCCACGGGCAGCGGCATCGCCGACACCGATTTCCGCCGGCGGCTGAACGCCATCGTGCAGTCGGCCTCCAATTCCGACAGCCTGTTCCAGCTCGGGGAACTGCGCCGCCGCTATGTTGCCGAAACCGCGCCGCGCCTTGTGCGCGCCGCCCCAAACGGGTTTTCCGCCGCCGAATTCGCGCCCTATGAACGCGTTTTCGAGGCGCAGACGCGCTACCTCCTCGAAATGTTCGCCATCCGCGCCGCCGTCTCGCGGCTGCATTCCGTCTCGCGCGATCTCTCGCACGCCACGGAGACCCAGAGCGAGGCGGTCGCCCGCGGCCTCAACGACGATCTCGTCTCGACCTCCGATGCGCTGAGCCGCCTGCTCGTCATCGTCGCCTTCGCCGCGCTGCTCGTGCTCGTCATGGCGATCTTCTCCATCCGCTCCGTCATGCGCGTCTCGCGCGGCATCGTCGCGCTGTCGAACGGCATGAACGCGCTGGCGGAAGGGCGCAAGGACGTCGATGCCCCGCGCTATGACGGCACGGAAACCGAGCTGGTGCGGCTGCTGGAGGCCTTCCGCGCCTTCCGCGAGAGCGTCGAGCGCGTCTCGCGGCTGCGGCGCACCGCCGAGGCCGCCGCGCGCACCATCCGCTCCACCTTCCGCACCATGAACGAGGGCATCGCGCTGTTCGATCCGCGCGGCAAGCCGATCACCATGAACCGCCGCGTCATCGAGCTCGTCGGCTGGTCGGGCTCGGCGCGCAAACTGCCGGTGCGCAAATTCGTCGCCCCGATCCCCGAGATCGACCCGATGTTGCTGCCGGCCGAAAGCGAGGCGGGCGCGCTCGAGGATCGCTCCGTGCTGCGCCATCGCTCCGCGGCGGGGCGGGTGACGGAGGTCTCGCTGTCGCGCCAGCCGGACGGCGGCATCGTGCTGCTTGCGCGCGACGTCACCGATATCGACCGGCAGGAGGCGGAGGCGGCCAAGATCCAGCGCCTCGACGGCATCATGCGCATGACGCACCAGGTGAGCCACGAGGTCGGCAACATGATCGGCATCATCACCGGCAGCCTCGGTCTCCTGGAGCGCGAGACCGGCTTCAACGACCGGCAGAAGCGGCATCTCGCCCGCATCCGCAAGGCCGCTGACCGGGGCCGGTCGCTGGCCGGCAGCATGCTTTCCATCGGCAGCCAGCAGCCGATCCATCCCGGCGCGGTGGAGATCGGCGCGCTGCTGCGCGGCATGGCGGACGTGCTGGAGATCGCCGTCGGCGAGAAGTGCCGGCTCGTCTTCGACATTGCCGAAGGCCTGCCGGCGGTGCTGCTCGACGCGGCGCTGTTCGAGCAATCCATCCTCAACCTCTGCCTCAATGCCGCAGCCGCCATGCCGTCGGGCGGGACGATCCTCATCCGCTGCCTCGGCGGCGGGGCGGGTGTCGTGGTGTCGGTGGCCGACGAGGGCATCGGCATGTCGCCGGAAGCCGCCGACAAGGCCTTCGAGCCCTATTTCACCACGCGCGACGAGGAAGGCGGCGCCGGCCTCGGCCTCGCCGTGGTCTACGGCTTCGTGCGCCAGAGCGGCGGCGACGCCCGCATCCTCTCGGCACCGGGACGGGGCACGGTGGTGGAACTCACCTTTCCACCGCTCGGGCCGGAGGGCAATCGCCCGGCGTGAAGTCCCCTCCCCAACCCCCGTGCCGGGCGCGTAATCCGCGGTATCCCCTGCGCCTGAAATACGAGCGTCCGACCTTCTCCCCCTGAGAGCAAGACAATGGCATGTGGAATTCGGCATTGCCTCCTTCCCCTTCTCCCCCGCGGGGAGAAGGGGATGGGGCAACGGTTTCCTTTCAGAAGCAGGTGCCGGCAGGCAGAGGGAAGCATGGACGGATGCGTTATCCCTCGGCGGCGACTGCCTTGCGGGCGACGTCCGGGCGGCGCTTTCCGGAAAACCCGCGCAGCAGCGGGCGCTCGATGAGCAGGTAGCCGGCAAGGCCGGCAAGGAGGCCGGCGAGGACGGAGGCGATAAAGACGAGCGCCGGCGCCAGGCCGAGCATCGTTCCCGCCTTCGCCACGACCGAGATGGCGAAGGTGTGCCAGAGATAGATCGAATAGGAGGCATTGCCGAGGAGCGCGGGAAGCCGCAGGTGCGGCACGCCGCCTTCCCGCTCCAGCGCCGCGGTGCCGTAGACGAGCATGGCCGCGAGCGGGCCGCAGGTCCATTCGTCGAAGGGCAGCCGCAGGAGGCCGATCACGGCGAAGCCGGCGAGCGACAGGACGACGAGCGCAAGGCCGAGCCCCCGGCCGCGCACCCGCCCGGCGAGCCACAGCCGGCCGATCAGCATGCCCGCCACGAATTCCAGGATGATCGGCCGGGTATAGGTGACGAAGAGCGGGTTCTCGCTCGTCACCGCGAGGCCGAGCGCCACAAGGGCGAGGAAGATCGCGGCGACGGCGGCAAGCCTCATGCGCGCAGGCAGCAACAGGCAGGCGGCGAAGACGGCGTAGAAGAAGAGTTCGTAATTGAGCGTCCAGCCCTGAACGAGAACCGGCCAGACCTCCCCGCTGCTCGGCGAACGGGAGGGCACGAAGAACAGCGAGGCGAGGAGGTGCGGCACCGTCAGCACGAGATTGGGGAAGAGGCCGAGCAGCGCGCCGGCCGCCATGACGCCGGTCGCCAGCCAGTAGACGGGCACGATGCGGCGCAGGCGCTCGGCAAGGAAGCGGCCGGGCGAGACCGGGCGCCGCGCGACGATCACCCACATGATGAAGCCGCTGATGACGAAGAAGACGTCAACACCCGCCGCGCCGATCGCCAGCGGATGGCCGCTGCGTTCGCCGGCATGGAAGAGGACGACTGCAAGCGCGGCGAGCGCCCGCAGGTACTGGATGCCATAGAGCGTCGCCGGCCGAGTCTCTTCCGTCATGGGCGGATATCTTCGGCGCGCGGCGGCAGCCGGACGCGATAGATCGGCTGCCCTCTTCGGGCGCGGCGGGCATCGGCCAGCTTGCCGGCGGCGAAATAGAGCAGGAACGAGCCGACATGGTAGGGGTTGAGGATGTCGATCTCGACGAAGGTGCGCACCGCGAGCAGCGCCGCCACGGTGAAGAGGACCAGCGCCTCCAGGTCGTGCGCTGCCGAGAGGAGCCGGTGGAGATGGCCGGCGAGCGCGGCGAGCAGCACCATCGACAGCAAGAAGCAGCCGATCAGCCCGGTCTCCACCGTCGCGGCGATGAAGGTGTTGTGGAAATGGAAGCCCGAGCGGGTGCCGATGAAGAAGGCGGCCCATAGCCGCTCGGCCTCGGCGAAACCCTGCACCCAGAAGGCCTGGTAGCCGATGCCGACGACGGGCGCGGCCGCGGCCGTCTCGATGCCCTGCTGCCAGAGATAGGTGCGCCCCGTCAGCGTCGCATCCTTGCCGAAGGCGCCGAGCACAAGCGCATAGCCCCCGCCATAGGCACCGGCGAGGAGCACGAGGACGGCGAAGACGGCAAGCACGAGGAACAGCATCTTGCGGTGCGCCGGCGCCAGCCATTCCAGCGCCTTCAGCCCGAGGCAGAGGCCCGCGACGGCGGCGGTCGTCAGCACCGAGGTCGCCGATTGCGAGGCTTTCAGGCAGTAGAGCGCGACGGCCACGCAGACGAGGGCGACGAGCTTCCACGCCCCGCGCTCGGCCCCGAGGAAGAGCGCGGCAAAGGCGAAGAGCACGGCGAGCGAGGCGTAGAAGCCGAGCTGGTTCTTGGAGGCGAAGGCGCCGACGAAGCTGTAGGTGCCGTCGAGCGGGTCGAGATGATAGACGCCGAAGACGAGCGAATAACACAAAACAAGCGCCGTGCCGGCAAGGCCGCCGCGCACCAGCGTGCGCGTGTCGACGACGCGCATGGCGATCAGCGCGCAGACGACATGGGAGAGGTATTGCACGCTCGCGCGGGCGGTGACGCCTGGTGCCTGCGACCAGAAGATGGAGAGGCACGCGAAGACGGCGAAGGCGAAGATCCAGCCGTAGCGCGCATAATTGCCGAGCACCCGCCGGTAATCGACGATGACCAGCGGCAGCCACAGCGCGTAATAGGCAAGGATCGACACCTGGCCGAAGCGGAAGGAATAGGCGAAGACGAAGAAGGACAGCGCGACGGCGGTCGCGGCATAGGCCGTGTTGGACCCGGGGTCGATCAGGCTTGCCTTGGCGATCCGCATGGCCGGCTCACTGCGTCTTCAGGCTCAGCCCCACCTTGACGACATCGCCCGGCAGGACCGGCGTCGTCTCGGTGGCGGCGATCTCTTCGACCTTGCCCTTCACCGTGCGCAGGATCGAATAGGCGATGTTGGCGGAGGAGAGCCCGTCCTTGAAGGCGGCCGCATCGGCCGATTGCATCAGCGCCTCCGACATCAGGCTGCGGCTCGTGCCGAGCTTCAGGGCCAGCGTGTCGAGCTCCTGCTCGGTATTCTGCAATTCCTGGGCAAGCTGCGCGTCCCAGTCGTTCGTGAGGTTGGTCTCGTCCTGCGTGGCCTTGTTGATGTCCTGCTTGGCCTTCAGCGAGGCGGTGTCGATGTCGAGCAGGGCGGCCTGCAGGTCGGCCGTGCGCTGCTCCAGCGCCAGCCGCCGGGAGCTGATCGCAAGGCCCTTTTCGGCGAGCGTGTCGACCTTGTCGAGATCGGCCTGGACGAGTTCGAGCTGGCGCGTCTGGGTCTGCGATTTCTTGGCGAGGGCGTCGATCTCGGTGCCGAGCAGGGATTTCAGATCGGCGAGCGCCGTCAATTGCAGGCGCAGGCGCTTCTCCCGCGAGACCATCAGCGCCTTCTCGCTCTCCATCAGCGCGCGCGCCTCCTCGGTATCGCCGAGCTCCTTCGGCATGGCGATGCCCTTGGCGTTGTTCATCTCCGCGTGGATGCGCGCGCGACGGACCAGCAGGCGGTTGCGCTCGGCAAGGAAGACGGCCGCCTCGCCTTCGGAGCGCAGGAAATCCCGCGTGAAGCGCTGGCCGGCATCGGCGCGGCGCAGGCCGCCGCCGAAGCTGACGGCCTTCAGCACCGTCAGACCCGGCGCATAGGGATAGGCACCCGGCGTCTGTACCTCGCCGGCAAGATAGACCGGCCGGTATTCGGCGATCTCCACCGAGGCGGACGGGCGGTCGCGCAGGCCGAAGAGGACCTGCATCTTCTGGCCGATCTCCTCGGCAAGCTCGCCGGTGGTGCGGCCGTCCGCCGGCAGCGGGCCGAGGAAGGGCACGGAAACCACCCCGTCCGCCCCGACGCTGTAGTCGCCGCTGACGGCGCTCCAGTCGCGGATCGCGCCCTCGGCGGTCTGCCATTCCGCCACGCGGATGCGCAGCTTGTCCATCACCCCGAGCCGGTATTCGCCGACCTGTGCACCTGCCGGGCCGGCGATGAGGAGAAGCGCGAGGCAGAGCGCCGTGCGCGCCTTCATGGGAAAAGCGGCCGCGGCGAACGCCGCGTTCGGTGTCTTCGTCTTCATGGAAACCCCTGTCTTCCGGGCGTCCCGCAGCCGGGGCCGCGGGCGCGTCTTCCGGATCAATAGCTGCCGCGCGAAAGGCAGACGGCCGGGATGGTGCGGGCAACGATCATGAGATCGCTCACCAGCGACCAGTTGCGGACATAATGCGTGTCGAAGGCGACGCGCGCCGCATAGGACACGTCGTTGCGCCCGCTGACCTGCCAGAGACCGGTGAGGCCGGGGCGGGTCTGGAGATAGTAGATGGCGGAGGCCTCGTAGAGCTCCAGCTCGTCCTCGACCACCGGGCGCGGCCCGACGAGGCTCATCTCGCCGCGCAGGATGTTGAAGAGCTGCGGCAGCTCGTCGAGGCTGAGCTTGCGCAGCACGGTGCCGACGAGGGTCACCCGCGGATCGTATTGCAGCTTGCGGGCGGTGCGCCACTCCTCATAGGCGGCCGGATTGTCCTTCAGATACTGCTGCAGGATGGCATCGCCGTTTTCCGCCATGGTGCGGAATTTCAGGCAGCGGAAGGTCGTGCCGTTATAGCCGATGCGGCGATGGCCGTAGAAGACGCTGCCGCCGTCGGAGAATTTCACCAGCGCCATGATCATCAGGAAGATGGGGCTGATGACGATGATGGCGCCGAGCGCCACCAGGATGTCGAAGCTTCGTTTCGATATTCCCCCCACCGGCGGCGCGCCGGTTGCAAACGAACTGAAATACGGCGAACTGGCCGATCGTGTCGCGGACTTCATAGAGATGGCTCCACTTGGATTTGCGATAGGGTCGGTCCCCTCGGACGCGTCCCGTCATCCAATGCGGACTGTGTGGTCACAGTTTGTTTTTTGAAATGTGAAGCCGTGGACAAGGGCGATGCACTCGAATTTAAGAAATTCTTTATGTGCTAAATTGAAGTTCTGTTATGTTCATCCAGGTTCAATGGCAAGCTTTTTCGCGGCGGCAAGGCCATGGCACTTCTGCGGCTTTACCTTGAAAGTTTCATCATCACTTCTTTTGATGAATCACAAGCCGATGAATTACGGTTCATTCCCGGAATCCTCTGCGGCAGATTGCAAAACTCGCGATAATATACATGGAAACCGCGAATTATTTTGCATCGCAATATTAATTTTGCAACGCACAGTTTCCGGCGAAGAAGCGTTGAATCGGTAATAAAATTTGATCCGCCGCGCCCTTCCTTCGCAACCCCGCGGATAGGCTGGCGGCGGGATAACCCGCATGCGGCGTGGACCATGTCCCGATTGAGGCAAGAACAAGGCAACGAATCGGGCGCTGCGGCGTTTAACGGAAGCGCAAGGTCGCCGGGCTAGGGTGGAGCCGATGCGGGCGCCTGCGCGGCTCTTGCCGTTGATTGCACCGGTGGAAACACACTATAGTGCCCCACAGCCTGCGAGGAGAAGGCGGATTCCAACGATGAAACGCGTGCCGGACAAAAAGTGGCGGGACAGCATGGCCTATGCGCCACGCTTCTTCCTCAGCATGGCCATCGCGCTCGTCGCCTTTGCCGTGGTGACCTATCTTTCCACCGGCTCGCTCGCCACCACCGCCCTCCAGACGTTCCTCTGCGCCGTCCTCATCCAGATCGGCTATTTCCTCACCACCCTCTTCCTGGTCTGGCGCGCGGCCCGGGAGCGCCGGCAGGGGATTGGCCCCGGCACGCCGGACACCGACAAGACCCGGGATGCGGCGAAGAGCAAGGTCCCCGTTTCGATGAACGAGCCCGGCCACTCCAAACCCTGATCGCCGCGTCCTCGCGCGGGCCGTTTTTGTGCCCTTTTCCCCTTTCATGCTGCATTGCAGCGCGGGCAGGCCCCGCGCCATGGTTCAACGCGTGACGGGGGTATGCTCATGGCCCGGGAAGAAACGGTCTGCGTCATCATTGCCGCGAAGAATGCCGAGCAGACGATCGGGCGGGCCGTCGGCTCGGCCCTTGCGCAGCGGGAAGTGGCCGAGGTCGTGGTGGTGGACGACGGGTCGGACGACCGTACCATGGCGGCCGCCGCCGCCGCGAACGATGCGAGCGGCCGGCTGGAGATCCTGGGCTTCACCCGGAACCGCGGGCCTTCGGCGGCCCGCAACCGGGCGATCGCCGTGTCCCGCGCACCGCTGATCGCCATTCTCGATGCGGACGACGTCTTCTTCCCCGGCCGTTTCCGCCAGATGCTCGCCTGCCCGGACTGGGATTTCATCGCCGACAACATCGCCTTCATGGCCGAGGCCGAACCGCTCCGCCAGCCGGCGCGGTTCGCGCCGCGCCCGCGCCGGCTCGATCTCAAGGCCTTCGTGCTCGGCAACATCTCCCGCCGCGGCGCGCCGCGCGGCGAGCTGGGCTTCCTGAAGCCGGTCATGCGCCGCGCCTTTCTCGATGCGCACGGGCTGCGCTACCGCGAGGAGATGCGGCTTGGCGAGGACTACGAGCTCTATGTGCGGGCGCTGGCGAACGGCGCGCGCTATACGGTGATCGAGAGCTGCGGCTACGGCGCCTTGGTGCGCGAGAACTCGCTCAGCGGCCGGCACCGCACGGAGGACCTGGCGGCGCTGCATGCCGCCGAACGCGCCATCCTGGCGACGGGCGGCATCCCCCCCGAGGCGCTCCCCGTCCTGCGCCGGCACTGCCGCCAGATCGGCAACCGGCATGCCCTGCGCCACTTTCTCGACCGCAAGCGGGAGAACGGCGCCGGTGCGGCCCTCTCCTACGCCTTCGGCAACCCCGCCGCCCTGCCGGCCATTGCCGGCGGCATCCTGCGCGACAAGGCGGAGGCCGCCTACCGGCGCTTCCGCCCGCGGGTCCCGGCCGAGGCGGGCCTGCGCTACCTGCTGCCCGCCGAGCCGGTCTGACGGGACCGGCCGGCATCGCGGGGCTTACAGGTAGTCGCGCCGCACGCCTTCCAGCACGTCGTAAAGCTGCGCTTTGCGCGCGGCAAGGCGCGCATCGGCGCTGAGCTGCGGTTCGGCGCGGCTCGCCTGCCAGAGCGCCAGCGTCGAGGGGGCGGCGAGCACCTGCTTGGCCGCGAGGCGAAGGCCCGTGCCGGATGGCGCACGGACGGCCTCGGCCACCGCGACATCCTGTGCCGGCCCGGGCTCCAGCCGCGCGACACGGCGTCCCTCGTAGTCCACACCCCAGAAACGGGCGCCCTTGACGATGGCCTCGGCGCGGCTGGAGATCGGCACGCGCCGGGGCCGGTGTTCCACGCCGACCGTCGCCGCCCAGTCGCGCCATTTGAAGCTGTTGATGCTGTCCGACGTGCTGACGGCCACCCAGGGCACGCGGAAGGCGTCGGCGAGAATGGCGCCGTGCATGGATTCGGCGACGATCCGCTCCGACTGCGCGATCGCCCGGATCACGGCCTTCGCCTCGCCGCGCGGATCGATATAGTTGAGGCCCGCCGTGGCGCAGACGGCCGGCCAGAGGCCCGCCACCGCCGATTCCCAATGGGGCACGAAGCTGCAGCCATGGCGCTTCGGCAGGTTCGAAAATTCCGGCATGTCGGCCACCAGCACCGCCGGGTCGACGATGCCCAGCGTCTCCGGCACGCCGACCTTTCCCGCCGTCAGCGGCCCGCGCACTGAGCGGATGTCCCAGAGGCTTTCATTCCGCATGTCCGGCAGCACGCCGTAGCCGAAGCCGCTGCCGACGACGAGCTTTCGCCCCGCCTCGGGCAGCAGCGCCTTGTTCAGCACCGTGCCGACGCCGACGAGCAGCACGTCGGGATGGACGGTGCGAAAGCCCGGCAGCAGGAAATCCCAGAGCCAGAGATTGAGGTCGTCGCCGAAATTGCCGTGCTGCGATTCCCAGTAATAGGGCTTCATGTCCACCTCCTTGGAAGAGCGGGGCGCAAGGGACCGGGCGTTCCCGCCCGGCGCGAAAAGGGTTCAGCGGGAGACCTTGCCGACGGCGAGCGCGAAGGCGCTGGCGATCAGCCGCGGATCGCGCAATGCCCAGCGGGCAAGCATGTCGAACTGCGGCAGCTTGCGCCGCTTGACGCGCCGCGCCTGGCCCCAGAGCGCCTGGCGCCGGGCCGTCTGCTTGTAGGCGCGCAGCGAGGCGACCTCCGCCGGCCGCTCGGTGAAGCGCGTCTCCAGCCGGTCGAGCGCCAGCCAGGTGTTGAACTGCTGGCGCAGGAACTGCGGGGAATCGTTGTCGACGCCGTGGAAGATATTGACCCCCTCCCCGCGCACGGCCCCCGCCTCAGCGCCGAGCACGACGCGCCTTGCCGCCATCACGCAGTCGCAGAAGAACAGCACGTCCTCGGCGGCAAGCCGCAGCGCCGCATCGAAGCGCACCCGCTCGATCAGCGGCCGGCCGATGACCATTGAGGAAAGGTGCAGGAAGCTCCAGTTCTTCAGCATGACCTGCGTCAGGCCGGGAATCTCGATGAGGAGCGGATCCTCCTCGAGCCGCACGACGGTCTCGCTTTCCGCAAGATCGGCGACGCCGAAATGATAGTAGAAGGCATCGCCCCCGGTGATGGAGGCGAAGTAGCAATCGGCCCCGAACCGCGTCATCGCCGCATGGGCGCGGGAAAGGTGGCCGGGGGCGAAGGTGTCGTCCGAATCGAGGAAGGCGACGAGCTCGGTTTCCCGCGCGACATGGTCGAGCCCGGTGTTGCGCGCCCCGCCCGGCCCGGCATTTTCCTGGCGCAGGATGCGCACGCGCGCCTGGTCTTCCGGTGAAAGGGCGATGATGTCGCCATCGGCCGGATACGGCGATTCGTCGTCGACGACGATGACGTCGAAGTCGTTGAAATTCTGGGCAAAAACAGACCTGAGCGCACGCCCCAGGATGCCCGGCTCCTTCTGGTAGAAGGGGATGATAACTGTCAGCTTCGCCATCTTTTCGTCCCTGTGGTTTCTCTAGAAAGAGTTTCGCATGGTCTCCTCCCACGGGGGCGCGGCCGTTTCCGGCGCAGGCATTTCGTCGTCGCCAGGGCTCCTTTTTCGAGCAGGTATCCGCCATGTCCCAGCAGGTGAACGCGAAGTCGGTGACGCGAAACGTCGGCTGGAGCGTCCTATCCAAGACAAGCACATTCGGGCTTAAATTTGTCACGGTGCCCATTCTCGCCCGGCTGCTTTCGCCCGAGGAATTCGGCGCGGTGGCCGTTGCGCTGGCCCTCGTGCAGTTCCTGGCGATGATCGGCGGGGCGGGCCTCGCCTCGGCCCTCATCCTCGAACCGCGGGAAGACGAGGAGACGATCCACTCGGTGTTCTGGGCCAATCTGGCGCTCTCCTTCCTGATGGCGGCGGGGCTGTTTTTCTGGGCCGAGCCGCTGGCCGGTTGGCTCGGCGCGGCCGATGCCGCCCCGCTGCTCCGCCTGATGAGCCTGCTCGTTCCGCTGCAGCTGGCCGGCGACGTCGCCTATGCCCTCGTCGCCCGGCGCATGCAGTTCAGCAAGGATGCGCTGTGGAGCATGATGTCCGAATCGCTGGCGGCGATCGCCGCGGTCGCGCTGGCGCTCGCCGGCTTCGGCGTCGTCGCGCTGGTCGTCCAGCTCTTCGTGGCGGGCGTCGTGCGGCTGGCCGGCCTGTTCTTCGTCTCGCGCTACCTGCCGCGCCTTCGCTTCCGTCTTGGGGAGGTGACGCGGCTCGCGCGCTTCAGCCTCGGGCTGATGGGCTCGGAGATCGCCAATTTCGTCACCTTCCAGTCGCCGATGGTCGTCATCTCGCGCTTCCTGGGACTGGCGGAGGCCGGGGCCTATTCCGCGGCGAACCGCTTTTCCAGTATTCCCAACCAGGTGGTGCTGTCCGCCGTCATGGGCGTGCTGTTTCCCGCCTTCAGCGCGATGATGCATGATCGCGAACGCCGCTCGCAGGCGCTGATGCTCAGCACGCAGGTGACGACCCTCTTGCTCGCACCGATGATGTTCGGCCTGTGGGCGCTCGCCGAACCCGCGATGTTCCTGCTGTTCGGCCCGCAATGGGCGGCCGCCTGGCCGGTGCTCGGCCTGCTCGCGCTGTCGAAGGGCATCCTGACGCCCTGCAGCACCTTCATCCCCTATCTGAAGGGCGCCGGCCATGGCGGCGCGCTCTTCCGCTGGGCGGTCGGCCGCGCCGTCGTCACCACCGCCGCCGTCGCCTATGGCGCCTATGAGGGCACGCTGGTCGCGGCGATGACGGCGCTCTGCATCGTCAACGCGCTCGTGCTGGTCGGTTATTCCAGGCTGGTGTTCAGCGCCGACGGCACGCCGTTCCTCTCCGGCTTCCTGCGCGCGGTGCGGCCGATGCTGATGGCCGCGCTGATGGCGCTTGCCGTGCGCTACGCCCTCGACCACGTCCTCGCCCCGCGGCTGCCCGCCACCCTGCAGCTTGCCGCCGGCATCGCGCTCGGCGGCATCCTCTACGGCGTGCTGGTCCTCCTGACGGAGCGCCCGCTGCTGCGCAAGCTCATCGAGCTCGCGCGCCGGCCCAAGGCATCGCCCGTCTTGCCCTGAGGCCGCCGCATTTCGGCCCCGTCCGGCCACAATCGCGCCGGCACCGGGCCGGTCACGCATGGTTCCCGAAAAAAACTTCACAGGTCGCTGCACCCCATAATTGCAGGCAGATCAGTATATTCGAATAGGCTTCAAAGAATTGATGCCCCGGCGCTTGGTCTTGCCGGACGGCGCCCCGAATTCCCCTTCCGCCCGCCGCGCCGAACCTGTCGTTATGCTGCAATGCAACCTTCCATTCACGCGATTTTGTTGCGCTGCCATATTTTTTTCCGTCCCGTCACCCAGACTCCGCTTCGTAGGCTCGAGTCTGCTCTTGTTTGAACGGCCGCTTGGGGGAGCGGCACACCAGAGGGGTGACGGACACCGTGGATATCGACGCGACCGTTTCACAGCGCATCAACCTGATGCGCATCGTGCTGATCAGCGGCATCATCCTCGTGCATGTGCCCTATGATCCCGCGACCAGCCCCTATGCCGGGCAGTTCGGCGGCTTCGACTGGCTGCGCGTCTTCCTCGGCGACAGCCTGTTTCGGATCGGCGTTCCCTGCCTCAGCGCGATTTCCGGCTACCTGCTCTTCCAGCGCGGGTTTGCGGGGTTCGACTATCGCAGGACGCTCCGCACCAAGGCCTCGACGATCCTCGTGCCGTTCCTCCTGTGGAACACGGCCTTCCTTCTCCTCGTGCTGGCGGCGCAGTCGCGCGGCATCGGCTTCGGCTACCTGCCGGACGTCCTGAACGCCACGCCGCGCGAATGGATGAACCTTTCCTTCGCCATCGAGGCCTGGCCGGTCAACATCCCGCTCTATTTCCTGCGCGACCTCCTCCTCTGCCTTCTCCTCTCGCCGCTCATCGCCATCGCCGTGCTGCGCTATCCGCGCACCGTGCTCGCGCTGATGCTGGCCTATGCGGTGCTGCCGCTGCCGAACGGCATCTTCCTGAAGAAGTCGATCCTGTTCGGCTTCAGCTTCGGCGTCTGCGCCGCGCTGCACCGTTTCGACATCCGCCGCCTCGACCGCTTCGCCGTGCCGCTCGTCCTCGCGGTGCTCACCATGGCGGTGGCGCTGTCGCTCGTCCTCTTCGCCTTCGGCCCGCAATTCCCGGCCTGGCTGGACATGCTGCGCAGCCTGACGGCGATCGCCGGCATCTTCGGCGCCTGGGCGCTTTCCGCGCTTCTGGTGCGCACGGCGCCGGGCGCGGCACTGGCGAAGCTCGGCGGCCTCAGCTTCTGGATCTTCTGCGCGCACTATCCGCTGCTCGTCCTGTTCTGGATGGTCTGGAACCGCCTCGGCAGCGCGGGCGACTACCCGCTCTTCTATGTCGCAAGCCCTCTCCTCGCGCTCGTCAACCTCGTTGTCAGCCATGCTGCGGCGCGGCGTTTCACGCCGTCGCTGCACGCCATCCTCACCGGCCGCCGGCTGGGCGGCCCGCGCGCGCCCACGGGCCAGCGCCAGCATCCGCCGATGGAGCCGAGCGGTTCCATCGTCCAACGGAGGTAACCGGAATGACCGCTTCCTTGAAAAACGCCCTTCGGGCCGGCGCCCTTCTTGCGGTGCTCGCCGCAGCCGGCCCCCTTGCCGCCCAGGAGGGCGCAAGCGGCACCTCCTTCGTCGAGGAGTTCGATACGCTCGACACGGGCTTCTGGTACGTCTCGGACGGCTGGAACAACGGCGCGCATCAGAACTGCACCTGGTCGAAGGACCAGGTCGCAGTCAGCGACGGCAAGCTGCTGCTCTCCTTCGATGCCGCGCCGGCCGGCGAGCGTGATTATGCCTGCGGCGAGGTGCAGACGCGCAAGCGCTACGGCTACGGCACCTATGAGGTGCGCATGAAGACGGCGACCGGCTCCGGCCTCAACTCGGCCTTCTTCACCTATATCGGCCCGGCCGACAAGAAACAGCACGACGAGATCGATTTCGAGGTGCTCGGCAAGGACACGTCGCGCGTCCAGCTCAACCAGTATGTCGCCGGCAAGGGCGGCAACGAGAAGCTGGTGCCGCTCCCCGGCCCGGCGGATGCCGGCTTCAACGACTATGCCTTCGTCTGGCAGAAGGACCGGCTGCGCTACTACGTGAACGGCGCCCTCGTGCACGAGGTGACCGATCCGGCGGCGCTGCCGGTAAACGCCCAGAAGGTGTTCCTCTCGCTGTGGGGCAGCGACACGCTGACCGGCTGGATGGGCCGCTTCGCCTTTGCCGGCCCGACGCGGCTCGAGGTGGAGCGCGTCGCCTTCACCGCCGAGGGCGATGCCTGCCCCTTCGCGGGCTCCGTCGCCTGCCTGCTGAACTGACCGGGACACCGCCGATGCTCCGGGTGCTCTATCTCGTTCACGATCTTTCCGATCCCGCCGTGCGCCGCCGCGTGCTGATGCTGCGCGCGGGCGGGGCGGAGGTGACGCTGGCCGGCTTCCGGCGCGGCGAGAACCGGCTCGCGGCGGTGGAGGGCGTCGTGCCCGTGGAACTCGGCGCCACCCGGGACGCCCGCTTCGCCCAGCGCCTTGCCGCCGTCGCCCGCGCCGGCGCCACGCTTTCCCGCCGGCTGGCCGGCACGGCGCAGCCGGACGTCATCCTCGCGCGCAATCTCGAAATGCTGGCGCTGGCCGGCCGGGCGCAGGGTATCTTCGGCGGCACCGTGCCGATCGCCTATGAATGCCTCGACATCCACCGGCTGCTGACCGGCAGGGGCGTTGCGAGCCGCGGCCTGCGCGCGGCCGAGCGCCATTTCGCCCGCAAGGCCGGCCTCCTCGTCACCAGCTCGCCGGCCTTCGTGGAGCACTATTTCAAGCCGCTGTCCGGCGTCAGGGCGCCGGTCCACCTCATGGAAAACCGCGTGCTGGCGCTGGACGGCCCGGCCGGCGACCTTCCCCCGCGGGCAAAACAGGCGGGCGAGCCCTGGCGCATCGGCTGGTTCGGCGCGATCCGCTGCCGCAGGTCGCTCGATCTCCTCGCCGCCTTCACGCGGCGCATGGAGGGCCGTTTCGAGGTGATCCTGCGCGGCCGCCCCGCCCGGTCGGAATTCGACGATTTCGACGGCCTCGTGGCGCGCGAGCCCTTCATCCGCTTCGAAGGCCCCTACCGCAACCCGGAGGACCTTGCCGCCATCTACGGCGACGTCGACCTCGCCTGGGCGATCGACTTCTTCGAGGAGGGGCTGAACTCCGCCTGGCTGCTGCCCAACCGGCTCTACGAGGGATGCCTCCACGGCGCGCTGCCCATCGTTCTCGGCGGAACCGAGACCGCGCGGCTTGCCGGCCTGCGTGGCATCGGCATTGCGCTGCGCGATGCGCGCCTCGAAACGCTGGTGACGCGCTTTTCCGCGTTCGACGGCGACAGCTACCGGGCGCTCCATGCCGCACTCGCCAGGCTCGGGCCGAAACCCTGGATCCACGACCGGGCCGATTGCGCCGCATTCGTCCAGCGCCTCGCCGCGCTCCGCGCGCCGGCGGCGGAGCCCGCGCCCGTTCCCTCTCTTCTCGCAAGCAAGGTGGATTGCCATGACCATTGATCCCGTGACATCCGTGCGGTGCCTGATCGTGATCCCGTGCCTCAACGAGGCGCGCTACCTGGAGCCCTTGGTGCGGCAGCTGGAGCCGGCGCTGGCCGAGCTCAACGCCACGCTCGTCATTGCCGACGGCGGCAGCACGGACGGCACGCGCGCCATCGCCGCCGAGCTTGCGGCAAGCGTGCCGAACCTGCACCTCCTCGACAATCCCAAGCGCATCCAGAGCGCGGCCGTGAACCTTGCCGTCGAGACCTTCGGCATGGAGCACGACTATCTCATCCGTATCGACGCGCACGGCACCTATCCCACAGACTATTGCCGCGTGCTCGTCGAGGAAGCCCTTTCGACCGGGGCCGATTCCGTCGTCGTCGCCATGCAGACGGTCGGCTTCGGCACCTTCCAGAAGGCCACCGCCGTCGCGCAGAATTCCGTGCTCGGCAATGGCGGCGCGAAACACCGCGCCGGGGCGCAAAGCCACTGGGCCGAGCACGGCCACCACGCGCTGATGCGCATCTCCGCCTTCCGCACGGTCGGCGGTTACGACGAGAGCTTCACCGCCAACGAGGACGCGGAATACGACTATCGCCTGCATGCGGCCGGCTACCGGATCTGGATGACCGCGCGCACCGCGATGGTCTACTATCCGCGCGCCAGCGCCGGGCCGCTGTTCAAGCAGTATTTCCGCTACGGCCGCGGGCGGGCGCGCAATTTCCTCAAGCACCGCGCGCGCCCGAGCCTGCGCCAGCTTCTGCCGCTGATGGTGGCGCCGGTGGCGGTCGGGGCGTTCCTGGCGGCCATCACCTGGATCGCCGCCGTGCCCTTCGTGCTGTGGGCGGCGGCCTGCCTCGGCTACGGCGCCTGGATGGCGCTCGGCCAGCGCAACCCCTATGGCCCGCTCGCCGCCGTCTCGGCGATGATCATGCATTTCGCCTGGTCCGCCGGCTTCTGGCGCGAGCTTCTCGACATCCGCCAGCGGAGGGTCGCGGCATGACGGCCCCCGCCCCGCTCCGCATCGACATCGCGGTCTGCACGTTCCGGCGCGCGGCGCTTGGCGATACGCTCGCCACGCTCGCCGCGCTGACGGTGCCGGCGGGCGTCACCGCGCGCATTATCGTCGCCGACAACGATGTCCAGCCGAGCGCCCGTCCTTGCGCCGAGGCCGCGCGCAAAAACCTGCCGATGGCGCTTGCCTATGTGCATTGCCCGGCCGGCAACATCTCGCTCGCCCGCAATGCCTGCCTGGAGGCGGCCGATGCGGATTTCCTCGCCTTCGTCGACGACGACGAGACGGTGGAGCCGCAATGGCTCGAAAACCTGCTCGCCACGGCGACGACGGCCGCCGCCGACGTGGTCCTCGGCCCGGTCAGGGCACGGTACGGGCCGGACGCCCCCGGCTGGATGCGGCGCGGCGACTTCCATTCCACCCGCCCCGTCTGGGTGGGCGGCGAGATCCGCACCGGCTATACCTGCAACGTGCTGCTGCGCCTTGCCGCGCCGGCCATCGCCGGCCGCCGGTTCGACCATGCGCTCGGCCGGAGCGGCGGCGAGGACACCGCCTTCTTCGGCGAGGTGCACGCCGCCGGCGGGCGCATCGCCTTTGCCGGCGAGGCCTGGGTCAACGAGCCGGTTCCGCCCGCGCGCGCCCGGTTTTCCTGGCTGGCGCAGCGCCGCCTGCGCATGGGCCAGACCCATGGCCGGCTTCTTGCCGGGCGCGGCACGGGCCGGACCGGCGCGGCGGGGCTGGCGGCCGCGAAGGCCGGCTTCTGCCTTGCGGCGGCGACGGCCTTCGTCCTCCTGCCGGTGCAGCGCAACCGCTTCCTCCTGCGCGGCCTGCTGCATGCCGGCGTAATCGGCGGCCTTTTCGGCGCCCGCGCCATCGAACCCTACGGACAGCCGGAGGCCGCGACGCGATGACCCGCACGCTCCCGCCCGATGTCTCCGTCGTGATCGCCGCCTACAACGCGGCTGATACGATCGGCGACGCCATTCGCAGCGCCGCCGCGCAGGAGGGCGTGACGGTGGAGATCATCGTCGTCGACGATTGTTCGGCGGATGCGACCCGCGCGGCCGTCGCCGCGCTCGGCACGCCCGGGCTGACGCTCCTGCCGCTCGATCGCAACCGCGGACCGGGCGGGGCGCGCAATGCGGGTTTTGCCGCCGCGCGCGGCCGCTGGATCGCGGTGCTCGACGCCGACGACACGATGCGGCCGGATCGCCTTTGCCGCATGATCGCCACGGCCGAGGCGAAAGGTGCCGCCGTCGTCGTCGACAATCTCGACGTGCTGCATGCCGACGGCCGCAGGGAGCGGATGTTCGACGCGGCACAACTCGCTGCCATGCCGGCCCTGACGCTGCCCGTCTTCATCGACGCCAACCGGATTTTTCGCGCCACGCACACTTTCGGCTACATGAAGCCGGTCTTCCGCCGGTCCTTCCTTGAAGAGAAGCGCCTTGCCTTCGACGAGGCGCTGCGCATCGGCGAGGACTATCTCCTGCTCGCTTCGGTGCTCGCCGCGGGCGGGACCTCAGCCATCGTGCCCGAGGCGGGCTATGTCTACCGCATCCGCGAAGGCTCGATCTCGCGCGTGCTGCACCTTCACCATGTCGATGCGATGCTGGCCGGCGACCGGCGTTTTCTCGCCCGCTTCCCGCTTCAGGGCGCGGCGGCCGCCGCCCAGCGCCGGCGCACGCGCAACCTCGAAGAGACGCGGTCCTTCCTCGCGCTCGTCCAGCATCTGAAGAACCGTTCGCTCGGGCCCGCCCTCAAGGTGGCGCTCGGCGATCCCGTCGCGCTCCGGCATCTTGCGATGCCGATCGCCGCCCGGTGGCGCCGCCTGATGGCGCCCTCGGCCCCTGTGAGGACGGCCGCGCCGCGCGCGGCCCTTTCCCCAACGACAGCGGAAGACCTGCCGCTCAAGAACAAAGGATAATGCCATGGAGCGAACCAAGACCGTCCGCAAGGCCGTCATCCCGGTTGCCGGCAACGGCACCCGCTTCCTGCCGGCCACCAAGGCCATGCCGAAGGAAATGCTGACCATCGTCGATCGCCCGGTCGTGCAATATGCGCTCGACGAGGCGCGCGAGGCCGGCATCGAGCATGTTGTCTTCGTCACCAGCCGCAACAAGCAGGTCATCGAGGACCATTTCGACGACACGCCGGAGCTGATCTCCTCGCTGGAGCGCTCCGGCAAGGAGGCCGCGGTCAGCGAGCTCGGCCGGCTGCTGCCGGCGGCGGGCGCGGTGAGCTTCACCCGCCAGCAGGCCCCGCTCGGCCTCGGCCATGCGGTCTGGTGCGCGCGCGATCTCATCGGCGACGAGCCCTTCGCGCTGCTCCTGCCGGACATGGTGTCCTTCGGCCCGCGCGGCTGCCTGTCCGGGCTGATGGACCTCTATGGCGAGGTCGGCGGCAATGTGGTGGGCGTCGAGCAATGCGCGCCCGAGGAGGCCTCGCAATACGGCATCGTCGGCAGGGGCGCGGCCGTGCGGCACGGCTTTGCCGTCACCCACATGGTGGAGAAGCCGGCGCCGGGCACGGCGCCCTCCAACCTCTTCCTCAACGGGCGCTATATCCTCCAGCCGGAGGTGTTCGGCCATCTCGCCCGCCAGCAGCGCGGCGCCGGCAACGAAATCCAATTGACCGACAGCATGCTGAAGCTCTCCGCCACGCAGCCCTTCCATGCCCATGTCTACGAGGGGCGGACCTATGACTGCGGCTCGAAGCAGGGCTTCATCGAGGCGAACGTCGCCTTCGCGCTGGCCCGCCCGGACCTCGGCGGCGCGCTCTTCGAGCCGCTGCGCGATCTCGTGATGGCCCACGGCGGCGGCGCGCGCGCCGCCTGACACAAGCAGATCCCGGACCACCGGCCCGGGATCCGCATAGGCAGCGACCAACGAGCCGAAAGGCAGAACGGAGCCCCATGCATCACCGCACCGTGCCGTACGGCAGCCTTTTCCGCAGGGAGCCGGATGCGTCCGACAGCTTCATCGATCTCAACCGCCTCGTGACGATCCTCATGCGGCGGGCGCGGCTGATCGCGCTCTCCGTCGTCGTGGCGCTGGCGCTCGGCGTCCTCTACCTCGTCTTCGCCACGCCGCTCTACACGGCGATGACCCAGATCCTGCTCGACGAGGACCTGTCGCGGTATGCCGAGGAGGCCGAGACCACGCCGCAGACCAGCCAGCAGGCGGACACGCGCCTTGCCAGCGCCATCGAGATCCTGAAATCGGGCCGGCTGGCGCTGCGCGTCGTCGATGCCCTTGAACTTTCCGAAAACGAGACGATCCTCAACCCGCCGCAATCGCCCGTCTCCCTCGCCAAGGGCTGGGTGAAGTCGCTCGCCTCCCTCGGCTCCGTCGGTCCCGCCCCCTCGGCGGAGGCGGAAGCCGAGGGTCGGCGGCAGAAGGCGGCGGCGATGCTGCAGCAGGCCCTCGGCGTCGAGCGCGTCGCGCGCAGCTCCGTCGTCGCGGTCTCCTTCCGCTCGCCCGACCCGCAGCTTTCGGCAACCATCGCCAAGGCCTATGCCGAGGCCTTCTTCGCCGAGCAGCTCAACGCCAATGTCCATGCCAGCGAGCAGGCCAGCGCCTGGCTGCAGGAGCGGCTTGCCGACATCCAGCAACGCTCGCAGGCCGCAGCGCTGGAGGTGGAGCGCTACCGCAACGAGAACGGCCTGACCGCCGCGCGCGGCGAGCTCATGTCGGAACAGCAGCTTGCCGACCTCAACAGCCAGCTCATCGTGGCGCAGGCCGACGCAGCAAGCGCCTCCGCCCGCTACAACCAGTTCCGCGCGATCGTCGAACAGGGGCCGGAAAAGGCGGTTGCCAATGCGACCATCCCGGCGCGGCAGGGCGACAATTCCATCTTGCAGGAGCTGCGCGGCCGCTACAACGCCGTCGTCAAGCGCGAAGAGGAGATCACCCGCGCCTTCGGTGCCGACCATCCCCAGGCGACGGCGCTCAGGACCGAGAAGGAAGACCTCGCCCGGCAGATCTACCAGGAGCTCCAGCAGCTGACGGCGAGCTACCGCAACGACTACGACGTCGCCCGCTCGCGGGAGGTCTCGCTGCGCGAGAACATCGAGAAAGTCGCCGGCAGCAATGCCGAGGCGAACCGCTCCTCGGTGCAGCTGCGCACGCTGGAACAGCAGGCGGCGGCGCTGAAGACGCTGTCGGACGCCTATCTCGCCCGCTACGAGCAGGCGACGCAGCAGCAGTCCTTCCCCATCGCAAAGGCACGGGTGATCTCCGATGCCGGCGTGCCGACGGCGGCCTCCAGCCCGAGCAGGACGCTGGTGATGGGCCTGTCGCTGGTGCTCGGCCTGATGGGCGGCGGCGCGCTGACCGTGCTGCAGGAAATGCGCGAGCGCGCCTTCCGCGTCGGCAACGACATCCGCGCCGTGCTGGGGCTGCGCCCGCTCGGCTACCTGCCGCTGGTCGGCGCCCGCAAGGAGCGCGCGCAGCCCGCCCGGGCCGAGGACGGCGGCACGGAGGAGGGCGACGTCATTCCCTTCGAGCGCATGACGCGCATCGTGCTCGACGCGCCGGGCTCGGCCTTCGCCGAAACGCTGCGCCATGCCCGGCTCGCCAGCGACATGATGCTGCACGGGCGCGAGAGCCGCGTGATCGGCATCGTCTCCGCCCTGCCGCAGGAGGGCAAGTCCACCGTCGCGATCAACTTCGCCGCGCTGCTTGCCGCCAGCGGCAAGCGCACCCTGCTGATCGACGCGGACCTGCGCCGGCCGAGCCTCACCGCCATGCTGAAACCCACCCCGCAGGCCGGCCTCGTGGAGGTGCTGCTCGGGCAGGCCGCGTGGAACCAGGCGATCAAGGTCGACCGCCGCAGCAAGCTCGCCGTGCTGCCGGCCGGCGGCCGGGCGGGCGCGGGCGAGAGCCACCATCCCAACGAGCTGATGGCGTCGGCCGCCATGAAGCGGCTCTTCGACGAGCTGCGCCAGACCTTCGACTACATCGTCGTCGATCTCGCGCCGCTCGCCCCGGTCGTCGACGTCAAGACCTTCGAGCCGCTGGCGGACGGCTTCCTCTTCGTGGTGGAATGGGGCAAGACCCCCTCGCCGCTGGTGCGCGACCTGCTTGCCGCCGAAAGCCGCATCGAGGCCAAGATCGTCGGCGTCGTGCTCAACAAGACGGACATGGCGGCGCTCCCCCGCTACAGCGATTTCGGCGCGGCGGAGAAATATCGCAGCCTCTACGACCAGTACTGCACCGATTCGATCCCGCCGGTGCGTGTGCGGGAGAAGGAAGTGCCGGTGAAGGCGGGGCAGTCGCAGAGGGCGTGAAGAGCCTTCCCCACAGGGGTGGGATCGTTGCAAGTGGAACTCGACATTGCCGTTCTCCCCTTCTCCCCCGCGGGGAGAAGGTGGCCCGAAGGGTCGGATGAGGGGGTGGCTCTAACGGATCGTTTGCGCCTTCGGCATCCCCCTCATCCGCCTGCCGGCACCTTCTCCCCGCGGGGGAGAAGGGAAGGAAGCACCGGTTTCCTCCACAGGCGATGGCCCTGCCCTTGTGGGAGCTTTACATTCCCACGCCAATCACGCCTCCGTCGCCGAGCACTCGTAGAGCGAGGCCCCCGTCTCGGCATCCACGCCGGACAGGCTGATATTGTAGCCCCACAGCCGGCGGACATGGGCGAGGGTCGCGTCGCGGTCGCTCTCGTTCAGGAGGATGCCGCTCTTCACCCGGTGGCGCAGCCGGAGCTGCCGGTCACCCAGGAGGTCGACGTCGATCACCTGGATATCCGGCCGGTTGACGCCGGGATCGTAGTTGCGGGCGAGCGCGGCGCGCACGGCGGAATAGCCCCGCTCGTCATGGATGGAGGCGACCTCGCAGAACCGTTCGTCGGCGCGGTCGGTGAGGTGGAACAGGCGGAAGCGGCGCATCAGCGTCGGGCTCAGATATTGCAGGATGAAGGATTCGTCGCGGTGGTTCTCCCAGGCGTCGAGCAGCGTTCCCCGCCAGTCGCCATTGCCGGCGATGGTGGGAAACCAGTCCCGGTCCTCGTCGGTCGGCCGGGTGCAGATGCGCTCAATGTCCTGCATCATCGCGAAGCCGAGTGCATAGGGATTGAGGCCCGAAAAGCGCGGATCGTCGAAATCCGGCTGGAAGACCACGTTGGCGTGGCTCGCCAGCAGTTCCAGCATGGCGCCCTCGCTCATCCGGCCCTGGTCGAACAGCCGGTTGATGATGAAATAGTGCACGAAGGTGGCGCAGCCCTCGTTCATCACCTTGGTCTGGCCCTGCGGATAGAAATACTGGGCGATGACGCGCACGATGCGCAGAATCTCGCGCTGCCAGGGCTCGAGGATCAGGCTGTGTTTCTCCAGGAAGTAGAGCAGGTTCTCTTCCGGCAGGTTCAGCGCCTGCTTGCGCTCCAGCGCCTCCTGCTCGGCCGCCTCGATGCCGGCATTGCCGCCCGCCGTCGGCAGGGTGCGCCAGAGGTCGCTATAGGTCTGCTCCTCGTATTCCAGCCGCTCGCGCGCCCGCTCCGTCACCTTTTCCGAGGACAGCCGCGGCGGGCGGCGATAGTGGAAGACGCCCTGGTCCATCAGGGCATGGGCGGCGTCGAGGATCTCTTCCACCGCCGCCGGGCCGTGCCGCTCCTCGCACTTGGCGACGTATTTCTTGGCGAAATCCATGTAGCCGAGGATGGCGCTGGCATCCGTCCACTGGCGGAACAGGTAGTTGTTCTTGAAGAAATGGTTGTGGCCGAAGGCGGCATGGGCCGTGACGAGCGCCTGCATCGGCATGGTGTTCTCTTCCATGAGATAGGTGATGCAGGGATTGGAATTGATGACGAGCTCGTAGGCGAGGCCGCGATAGCCCTTGCGGTAGAGGTGGCTTTCGAAGACGAAGCGCTTGCCGAAGGACCAGTGCTGGTACATCAGCGGCATGCCGACCGAGGAATAGGCGTCCAGCATCTGCTCGGAGGAGATGACCTCGATCTGGTTCGGGTAGACGTCGAGCCCCATCTCGCCGATCGCGATGGCCTCGATCGCGTCATAGGCCCGCGACAGGGTCGCGAAATTCCATTCGGAGCCTTCGAACAGCAGGGAGGAGGCCGGTCGCTTCGCCATCCGCTCGCCCCCTCAGCCGCGCGCGGAGCGGGGTTGGTGCCGGGCGAAGAGCTTGCGGAAGACGGGGTAGATGTCGGCGGGCCGGGAAATGCGCGTCATCTGGAAATTCCCCACCGCCCCGTCGACCGTGCGATAGGCGCGCCAGAGCGAGGTGCCGTTGTCGGTGGTGCCGAAGATCTCGCTTTCGCGCTCGTCGATGATCTCGACATAGGCATAGTACTGGCAGAGTTTCATGAGCTCGTCGCGCAGCAGCGAGGCGCAGCGCTCGGAATCGCCATTGGCATTGTCGCCGTCGGAGGCCTGCGCGGCGTAGATGTTCCAGATATTGGAGGGATAGCGGTCCATGATGATGCGCTGCATCTCCTCCAGCGCGGTCGAGACGATCGTTCCCCCGCTCTGCTTGCTGAAGAAGAAGGTCTCCTCGTCCACCTCGTGCGCCTCGTCCGTGTGACGGATGAAGACGATGTCGATGCGCTCGTAGCGGCGCTTGAGGAAGAGGTGCAGGAGCACGAAGAAGCGTTTTGCCAGGTCCTTCTCGCGCTCGCCCATCGAGGCGGAAACGTCCATCAGGCAGAACATCACCGCGCTCGCATTGGGCAGCGGCTGGCGCTCGAAGCGGTTGAACCGCACGTCGACGGGATCGACATAGGCGATGCGCCGGCGCCGGCGTTCCAACACCTCCAGCTCCTGCCGCAGCTGCGCGAGCCGGTTGCGCTGCGACAGCGACAGCCGCTCCTCCCCCTCCAGCGCGGCGATCTCGTCGGCAAGCACGCGGCATTCCCGCTCGCTCGGGCGGCGCAGCGCCATGCGGCGCCCGAAGCTGTTGCGCATGGTGCGCCCGACATTGATGTTGGTGGGGGTGCCGGATGTCGTCAGCCCGGCGCGATGCGGCTTGTAGGTGACGGTTTCCCGCAGATTGAGCTTCACGAGATCGGGAAGCTCCAGGTCCTCGAAGAAGAGGTCCAGCACCTCCTCCCGCGACAGGATGAAGAGGAAATCGTCCGCCGCCTCGCCGCGTCCGGGGCCGCGTCCGTTGCCCCCGCCGCCGGGGCCCGTCTCGGGCTTGCGGATCCGGTCGCCGGGCGAGAAGGTCTGGTTGCCGGGCAGCACATGGTCCCGCTCGCCGCTGGCGCCGGAATGGCGGAAGCTCGGCTCGTCCGCGCCGCGCCGCGGGATCGGCACGCCATGGGCGGCGTCCACGTCGGCGATCCTGTCGGATTTCACCTGGTCGCGGATCGTGCGCTTCAGCTCGTCATGCACGCGCTTGAGGAAACGCTGGCGGTTGCCGAGGCTCCGGTCCTTGGGATTGAGCCGGCGATCGATGAAATTCGGCATGCGCCAATCCCCCGCTTCGGCATGGTCAGCCGGCCTTGTTGACGCGCATGTACCAATCGACGAGCCGGCGGACCTGGCGGCCCGTATAGCCGCGCGCCGTCATGCGCTGGACGAATTCGGCGTGCTGCTTCTCGGTCGTGCTGTCCTTCTTCGAGCCGAAGCTGATGACGGGCAGAAGATCCTCGACCTGGCCGAACATGCGCTTCTCGATGACTTCCCGAAGCTTCTCGTAGCTCGTCCAGGCGGGATTGCGCCCGTTGTTGCGGGCGCGGGCGCGCAGGGTGAACTTCACCACCTCGTTGCGGAAGTCCTTGGGATTGGCGATGCCGGCGGGCTTTTCGATCTGCGACAGCTCGCTGTCGAGGATCTCGCGGTTGAGGATCTGGCCCGTGTCGGGGTCCTTGAAGTCCTGGTCTTCCAGCCAGGCATCGGCATAGGCGATGTAGCGGTCGAAGAGGTTCTGGCCGTATTCGCTGTAGGATTCCAGATAGGCCTTCTGGATCTCGTGGCCGATGAACTCGGCATAGCGGGCGGCAAGCTCGGAGCGGATGAAGTCGAGATAGTTCGCCTCGACCTCCTTCGGAAACTGCTCACGCCGGATCGCCTGTTCCAGGATGTACATGAGGTGCACGGGATCGGCCGCGACCTCCTTGGTGTCGTAGTTGAAGGTCTCCGACAGCACCTTGAAGGCGAAGCGCGTGCTGACGCCCGTCATGCCCTCGTCGATGCCGGCGGCATCGCGGTATTCCTGCAGGGACTTCGCCTTGGGGTCGGTGTCCTTCAGGTTCTCGCCGTCATAGACCCGCATCTTCGTGTAGGTCGGCGAGTTCTCGTGCGGGGAAAGGCGCGTTGCGACCGTGAAGCGGCTGAGGTTCTCCAGCACTTCCGGCGCGCAGGGGCTGTCGGCCAGCTCGCTCTCGCGCAGCAGCTTTTCGTAGATCAGCCGTTCCTCGGTGACGCGCAGGCAATAGGGTACCTTGACGACGAGGATGCGGTCGAGGAAGGCCTCGTTGTTCTTGTTGTGCTTGAACTGCAGCCATTCGGATTCGTTGGAATGGGCGAGCACGATGCCTTGGTAGGGGAAGGCGCCGAAATTCTCCGTGCCGTTGTAGCTGCCTTCCTGCGTGGCGGTCAGCAGCGGATGCAGCACCTTGATCGGCGCCTTGAACATCTCGACGAATTCGAGCAGCCCCTGGGTCGTACGGTTGAGGCCGCCGCTGTAGGAATAGGCGTCGGGGTCGGCCTGGCTGAAGTTCTCCAGCTGCCGGATATCCACCTTGCCGACGAGGGCGGACACGTCCTGGTTGGTCTCGTCGCCGGGCTCCGTCTTGGCGATGGCGATCTGGCGCAGGCGCGAGGGCATCAGCTTGACGACGCTGAACTTGGAGATATCGCCGCCGATCTCGTCCAGCCGTTTGGTTGCCCAGGGCGAGATGAGGCCGGTGAGCCGGCGCTGGGCGATGCCGTACTTGTCCTCCAGCAGCTCGCCCATGCGGTCGCGGGAAAAGAGGCCGAGCGGCGATTCGAAGACCGGGCTGATCTTGCCGTTTATGGCGAGCGTATAGATCGGCTGCTCTTCCATCAGCTTCTTGAGGCGTTCGGCGAGCGAGGACTTGCCGCCCCCGACGGGACCGAGCAGGTAGAGGATCTGCTTGCGCTCCTCCAGCCCCTGGGCGGCATAGCGGAAGTAGCCGACGATGCGTTCGATCGTGTCCTCCATGCCGAAGAAATCGGAGAAGGCGGGATAGATCTTGATGGTGCGGTTGGCGAAGACCCGGCCGAGGCGCTCGTCCGCGCTGGTGTCGATCAATGTCGGCGCGCCGATGGCCGCCACCATGCGCTCGGGCGCGGTGGCATACATGCTCTTGTCGTCACGGCAGGCCAGCAAGTACTCCTGAAGGCTCAGCTCTTCCTGCGCAGTACTTGCGTAAGCCTTTGAAAACAGATCGAAAACGTCGCTGCCAGTGGTTCCCATGGAACGCTCCTGCGGTCGTCAGCCGGGGGTATCGAATCTCCCGCCTGTAGTGTACGCTGGAACGCCAACGACTGCAATTTGTTCCCCCCTCTTCAAGCGAATGTGTGCGGATCGCCGCTTCTCCATGGCCCCGCCGGGCCGTGCAGCCTAGCGCGATCCCCGGTCGAAGGTCGCCGGGCCGAGGCCGCGCTGGCGCAGCACGCTGCGCGCCACCTTTTCCGTCGGCGTGCGCGGCAGCGGCGCGTCGGTGATCTCGATATAACGCGGCACCATGTGGCGCGGCGCGTTCGCCCGGAAATGCGCAAGCAGGCCGGCCGCATCGAGCGTCGAGCCGGGGCGACGGAAGGCCACCACCATGATGTCCTCCTCGGTGAACTCGGAGGCGATGCCGAAGGCGGCGCTTTCGACGATGTCGGGATGCTGCTCGGCCAGCGTCTCCACCTCGTAGGCGGAGATGTTCTCGCCGCGGCGGCGGATCGCCTCGTTCAGCCGGTGCTTGAAGTAGAGCCAGCCGTCCGCGTCCATCACGCCGGCATCACCCGAATGATACCAGAGATTGCGCAGCGTCTCGACCGTCTTGGCCTCGGCGCGATAGTAGCCGGAGAACATGCTCCAGCTCTTCTTCGGACGCGAGACGATCTCGCCGATGCTGCCGGGCGGCAGCGGGCGGTCCCTGTCGTCGACGACGGCCACCTCCCAGTCGGGATGCGCCCTGCCGCAGGAGCCCGACCTCGTGTCGTCGACGGTGTCGAGCGTCACGAAGCTGGTCTCCGTCTGGCCGTAGCCGGTGACGAGGCGCATGCCGAAGCGTTTCTCGAACGCCGCCTTGTCCGGCACCATGGGAATGCACTGGCAGACCCGCACCGGATTGTCCCCGTCGCGCGCCTCCGCCGGCGCGCGCAGGAGGATGACGGCCATGGCGCCGAGGAGGTTGGTCGCCGTCGCGCCGCTGTCGCGCACCTGCGCCCAGAAGCGCGAGGCGCTGAACCCGTCGACGAGCGTCGCCCTGGTGCCGTAGATCAGCGGCAGGTAGACGCCGAACATCTGCGCATCGGTGTGGAACAGCGGCAGGGCGGAAAAGTAGCTGTCGTCCGTGCGATAGCCGAGATTGGCCGCCATCGCCGCCGCCCAGGCGTAACAATGGTGGTGCGACATCAGCGCGCCCTTGGCCGGGCCCGTCGTGCCAGACGTGTAGAGGATCGCCATCGGGTCGCTGTAATGCACGGCCGAAAGGTCGAGGGCGGCGGGCGATGCGAGGCATTCCTCGAAACGCAGGATGCGGTCGATCCGGATCCCCGCCGCGCGCGCCTCTACGGGATCGGTGCCGACGAGGATGAGCGTGCGCAGCGTCGGCAGCCGGTCCTGCACGATGGCGAGTTCCGGCAGGGCAGCCGCATCGGCGACCAGCACCTCCGCCCCGCAATTGTTGAGATTGTGGCAGAGCAGGTCGCCCTTCAGCCCCGGATTGTTCGGCACCTCGATCGCCCCGAGGCTGGAGACGGCGAACCAGGTGGCGACGAGTTCAAGGCAGTTGGGCAGCAGCATCGCCACCCGGTCGGCGCGGCCGACGCCCAGCCGGCGAAGGCCGCCGGAAAGCCGGCAGGTAAGGTCCAGCATCTCCTCGAAGCTAGCCGTGCGGCCGCAGATGTCGAGGAAGGGGTTGGAACCGAAACGCTCGGCCTGCCTGACGAGGATCTTCGGCAGGACACGCTCTTCGATCGCGTCGTCGTGAAGGCCCGGGACGGGCGAAAGGGACGGGAAGGCGGGAATGATGGACACGGTCAGAACCCTTTTGCCTTTGCCTGCGCCGCGGGAGAAAGGAAGCCGCGGACCGTGGCCGCCGTCTCCTGCGCCATCGCGTCCTCGAGGGAGGAGTGAAAGCCGTCATTGATGGCGCGCTTGACATCCGCCACCGCGCCCGCCGGACGGCTGGCGATCGCAAGGGCGAGCTGCCGGGCCGCATCGAGCAAGGTATCGTCCGGCACGACCTTCCAGGCGATGCCGGTCTCCAGAGCCTTTTGCGCATCGTGGCGTTCGCCGAGGATGAGCAGTTCCTTGGTGACCTGCGGGCCGACCTGCTTGGTCAGGAGCGCGGTCACGCCGCCCGTCACGAACAGGCCGTAGCCGACCTCGGGGAAGAACCAGCGGGTGTTCTCGGCAAAAAGCCGGAAGTCGCAGTTGATCGCCCATTCCAGCGCGCCGCCGACGCACCAGCCGTGCACGGCGGCGATCACGATCTTGCGCGAACGCATGATGTGGCGCGTGACGGCCTGGATGGCCTCCACCCAGTCCTGCGTCTCGGCCTCCGACGCGGTCTGCGCGTCGAGGTCCTTGAGGTCGTCGCCCGAGCAGAAGGCCCGGCCGGTGCCCTTGAGGATGACGACGCGGACGGCGTCGTCCGCCTCGGCGGCTGAAAGCGCCGCGATCAGCCCGTCGACGAGCGGCCGGTTCATGGCGTTCAGCCGCTCCGGCCGGTTGAGCGTGATCCAGGCGATCGGCCCTTCGAGGGTGGAAAGGACAGTCTCGTTCATCATCCGCCTCACACGATCATCGGTTCGGCATAGGCACCCCAGACGCCGCGCAGCGCGCCGCAGATCTCCCCGAGCGTCGCCCGCGCCTTGACCAGTTCGATGGTCTTGGGCAGGAGGTTTATGTCCTCCGACCGGGCCTGCTCGACAAGTTCCTGCATCAGCACCCCGATGCGCGCATCGTCCCGGTTCGCCCGCACCGCCTGGAGCCGGTCGATCTGCAACTGGGTGCACTGCTCGTCATAGGGGTGGATATGCACCTCGGCGGTGCTGCTTGCCTCGTCGGCGAATTTGTTGACACCGACGGAGATCTTCTCGCCGGAATCGATCTTCTTGAAGGTGGCATAGGCGGAATCGGCAAGCTTCTGCTGGAACCAGCCTTCCTCCACCAGCTTGACCGCGCCGCCGCGCGCCTCCACCTCGTCGAGCATCTTCCAGATCTCGGTCTCCATGTCCCTGGTCAGCCGCTCGATGAAATAGGAGCCGCCGAGCGGGTCGATCACCGAGGTGACGTTGATCTCCTCGCGGATGATCTGCTGGGTGCGGATGGCAAGCTTCATCGCCTCCTCGGTGGGGATGGCGAAGGCCTCGTCGAGGCCGTTGGTGTGCATGCTCTGGCAGCCGCCGAGCACCGCGCCGAGCGCCTGGATGGCGGTGCGCATGAGGTTGTTGTGGTGCTCGACCTTGGTGAGGCTCATCGCCGCCGTCTGCACATGCACGCGCAGGCGCATGGATTCCGGCTTCCTGGCCTTGAAGCGCTCCGCCATGATCTTCGCATAGACGCGGCGCGCGGCGCGGAACTTGCAGATCTGCTCGAAGAAATCCTGGTGGCTGATGAAGAAGAAGGACAGGCGCGGGGCGAAATCGTCGATGTCCATGCCGGCCTTCGTGACCTCCTCGCAATAGGCGATGGTGAAGGCCATGGTGAAGGCGATCTCCTGCAGCGCGTTGCCGCCGACATCGGAGAGATGGTAGCCGCTGAGGCTGACGGGATTGATCTTCGGCGTCGCCCTGGCGCTGTACATGATGAGGTCGCGCAGGAGCCGAACGGCCGGGCGCACGGGATAGATCCACTCCTTCTGGGCGACATATTCCTTCAGCGGATCGGCCTGCAGCGTCCCGGTCAGCTTGGCAAGGTCGCAGCCGCGCTGCTCCGCCACGGCGACGAACATGGCATAGACCACCCAGGCCGAGGGGTTGATCGTCAGCGAGACCGAGATCTTCTCCAGGTCGATGCCGTCGAACAGGCGGTCGATATCGTCCATCGTGTCGATGGCGACGCCGACGCGGCCGACCTCGCCGAAGGCCATCGGGTCGTCGGAATCGAGCCCCAGCAGGGTCGGCAGATCGAAGTCGGTCGAAAGGCCGGTCTGGCCGGTCTGGATCATGTATTTGTAGCGCTGGTTCGTCGCCTCGGGATTGCCGAAGCCGGCGACCTGGCGGATCGTCCAGGGGCGGCCGCGATACATCGTCGGGTAGACGCCGCGGGTGAAGGGATAGGCGCCGGGAAAGCCGAGCTCCTCGGCCGGAATGTCGGCAACGTCGGCGGCCGTGTAGATCCGCTTCAGCGGGATGCCGCTCTCCGTCTCGTAGACGTCCTTTTCCTCCGGCCGGGTCTTGAGGAAGGCGGCAAGCGCGCCCTCCTCCCATTCCGCCTGGCTTTGGCGGATGGCGTCGATGGCGGAGGCGGAGAAGAGATGGGCGTCGCTCATGGTGTTTCCTCCCAACCCAGAAGGGCCCGCGCGGCGACGGCGGGATCCATCCGCCGTTCCGCCACCGCCCGGATCTGCCTTTCGAGCGTTTCGGGTGCTTCCTGGAATTTCTGCTGAAAGAGATGGCGGGCCGTGCCGAGGATGCGGGTGCGGCCCATGGCGCGCTGGCGCTCGACCCGTTCGCCGCTCTCGTTGAGATGCGCCCAATGCGCGCCGATGGCGTCCTTCAGTTCGCCGATGCGCTCGCCGGAGACGGCGCTGACCGGCAGGACCGGCGGCGCCCGGCGGGAACCGGGCCGCTCGCCGCCGAGCGCCAGCATGCCGCGCAGCGCCGAGACCGTCGCGGCGGCCTCCGGCTTGTCGCACTTGCTGACGGCGTGGATGTCGGCGATCTCGAGGATGCCGGCCTTGATCGCCTGAATGTCGTCGCCAAGGCCCGGCGCGGAGAGCACGACGACGGTGTGCGCGGCCGTCACCACCTCCACCTCGTCCTGCCCGACGCCCACGGTCTCGATGATGACGGGGTCGTAGCCCGCCGCATCCAGCACGTCGACCGCCTGGAGCGTCGCCCGCGTCAGCCCGCCGAGATGGCCGCGCGTCGCCATGCTGCGCACGAAGGCGCCGCCGGCGGCCGCCGTCTCGCTCATGCGCACGCGGTCGCCGAGGATCGCCCCGCCGGAATAGGGGCTGCTCGGATCGACGGCGATCACGCCGACCTTGCGGCCTTCGGCGGCATAGGCCTTGATCAGCGCCGAGACGAGGGTCGACTTGCCCGCCCCCGGAACGCCGGTAATGCCGATGACATGGGCCTTGCCGCCGAGCCTGTAGAGTTCGGCGAGCGCCGCGGCGGCCTCCGGATATCCTTCCTCCGCGCGCGAGATCATCCGCGCGATGGCGATGGCCCGGCCCGCCAGCACGTCCTTCACCAGGTCGGCCGAGGGGACATAGGCCGCCCGCCGCGGACTTGCGGAATGGGTGACGACCGTCATATCCGGCCACGCGCCGTGACGAGGTCGGTGATCGTCGTGACGATCAGGTCGGAACGGGCCTCCTGGGGCACGATGGCATCGACGCCGCCCTCCAGCAGCGCGGGATAGTCCTGCTCGGGAATGACCCCGCCCGCGACGACGAGGATGTGCCCGGCCCCCTCCTCGCGCAGACAGCGGCCGAGTTCGCGGAACAGCGGGACATGCGAGCCGGAGAGCAGGCTGACGCCGATGACGTCGACGTCCTCCTGGATCGCCGCCTGCACGACGTCCTTCGGCGTCTTGTAGAGGCCGGTATAGACGACCTCCATGCCCGCGTCGCGCAGGATGCGCGCCACCACCTTGGCGCCCCGGTCATGGCCGTCGAGGCCGAGCTTGGCGACGAGGACGCGGATGGTGTCGGGGGCCTCGGCCGGCCCGGTGGAAAGGCTTTCGCCGGCAAGGTTCGCGTCGCGCATCCGCTCTTTCTCCCTATTCAGCCGCAATGCCCGGCGCGCGGGCACCGGAGACGGATGCCGCCTCGATGGACTGGGCGATGATGCCAAGGCCAAGGTCGATCTCCTCCTCGGAAATCGTCAGCGGCGGCGCGATGCGGAACACGCCGCCCATGCCGGGCAGCTTGACGATGTTCATGCTGAGCCCGCGGCGGAAGGCTTCGGCGGCGATGCGGCTGCCGAGCTCGTGGTCGGCGCTGCGGTCCGGATTGACGATCTCGACGCCGAGCATCAGCCCGCGGCCGCGCACGTCGCCGACGCAGTCGAAGCGCTGCTTGAGCTGCGACAGGCCCTCGAACAGCCGGCTGCCGAGCCGGCCGGCGCGCGCGACCAACCCTTCCTCCTCCACGATGTCGAGCACGGCGAGGCCCACGGCCGCCGGCAGCGGATCGGAGACATGGGTCGTGTAGAAGAGGTAGCCCTTCTCGTGGGCGATGTCCTCGATCTCCGCCGTCGTCATGACGGCCGCCAGAGGCAGGCCGGCGCCGATCGTCTTGGAGAGCGTCAGGATGTCCGGCGTCACGCCGTCGCGCTGGAAGGCGAACATGGTGCCCGTGCGGCCGATGCCGGTCTGGGCCTCGTCGAGGATGAGCAGCATGCCGCGCTCGCGGCACTTTTCCTTCAGCGCCGACAGATAGCCGGGCGGCAGTTCCAGCATGCCGCCGCTCGACAGGATCGGCTCGGCGATGAAGGCGGCGAGGCTGCCGACCGACTGGCTGTCGATCAGCCCGAAGGCGTCGTCGAGCTCGGTCTTCCAGTCGAGGCTGCCATCCGCATGGCGGAAGCGCGGTCGGAAGGTGTTGGGGGCGGGAATGGTGAGCGAGCCGACCATGGCGGGGCCGTAGCCCTTGCGGCCGGCGCTGTAGGTCGCCGAGCTCGCCGCGCCCGTCATGCCGTGCCAGCTCTTGGAGAAGGCAACGATCTCGTGCCGGCCGGTGACGAGCTTGGCCATGCGGATGGCCGCCTCGTTGGATTCCGCGCCGGTCGACAGCAGCATGACCCGGTCGAGCCCCGGTGCCAGCGCCGCCAGCCGCGCGGCAAGGTCCACGACGGGCCGCGACAGCATGCCGCTGAAGAGATGCGCCACCGCGCCCATCTGGCGCTGGACGGTGGCGACGATGTGCGGATGGGAATGGCCGACGAGCGCGCTCATCTGCCCGGAGGTGAAATCGAGGATCGGGCGCTCGTCGGCATCGAAGACGAAGCAGCCCTCGGCACGCTCGATGATGGCCGGGTCGAAGCTTCCGCCGTAGCGGATGAGGTGCTTGCGTGCGGCCGCCCAGAAGGCGGGGTCCTGATTGCGTGACATGTGAGCCTCCGATGCCGTTGCACAAGCGATACCGGCTGGCAGGATCTCTGTAAAATTGATAGTATTTGGATTCCGATATAAGGAAAACTGATATGTTGGGACCGCTGGACCTTCGCCTGCTCATCACCTTCGTCAACGCCGCCCACTCCGGCTCGCTGAGCGCCACGGCGGTGCAGGTCGGCCGCACGCAATCGGCCGTGACGATGCAGATGCAGCGGCTGGAGGAGATGCTGGGGCACAGCCTCTTGCACCGCAGCGGCAGCGGCGTGCGGCTGACGGGAAGCGGCGAGCGCTTCCTCGCCTATGCAGAGCGCATCCTGAAGATGCACGACGAGGCCGTCTCCGCCTTTTCCGAAAAGGGCCTGCACGGCTCCATCGTCTTCGGCAGCCCGGAGGACTACCTCCTGTCGTTCTTTCCCATATTGCTGAAGAGTTTCGGCACGCGCTATCCGGATGTCGAGATCAAGGTGGTCTCCGCCCCGACCGCGGAATTGCGCGCCCTCCTGCCGTCGCGCAAGGTCGACCTGGCGCTGGTCTCGACGCCCAATCTTGCCGACGTGGACAATATCGTGCGGACCGAACCGCTGGTCTGGGTCGGCAGCAAGCCGACGCTGGAGGCGCATGATTTCGGCGATACGGTGCCGCTGGCGCTGCCGGCCTCCAATGCGATGGACCACCGCGCGGCCTGCGAGGCGATGGCGCGGGCGGGGCTGCGCTACAAGATCTCCTATGCCAGCAACAGCCTTGCCGGCCTCATCGGCCTTGCCCGCTCCGGCCTTGCGATCTGCGTCATGACGCAGGAGGCCGTGCCGCCCGACCTTCACATCCTCAACGCGCCGCTGCCGCACCTGCCGCATCTCGGCATGCTGATCGCCTTCGCCGACGGCGACGCATCACCGGCGACGATCGCCTTCGCCGACCATATCCGCGCGGTGCTGCCGACGCTGTGACGCGAACGGCCGCGGCAGGTCTCCCCGCCGCGGCCGGTCCGGTTCCCGGACGCGATGCCTGCGTCCTCGATGCGTTTCCGCTTTTCTCCGAATCGCGAAAACGCTCTAACCCTTTGTTTTACCGCATTTCCGGACGCAAAACCGCTTCGCACTTTTGCTGGAAATGCTCTATTTCTCGAAATAGGTCGGCTTGCCGTCCTCGCCCTTGCGCCATTCGTAGATGACATAGTCGGGGCGGTTGATGTCGCCCTTGGCGTCGTAGCCGATCTCGCCCAGCGCCGTCGCCCAGGGACCGCCGGACCTGATGGTCTCGGCGACCTTCTGCGCATCCTCGGCCGAGCCCGTCTTCTCGATGGCGGCAGCGACGATCTGCACGGCGATGTAGGAATAGAGCGTATAGGCTTCCGGCTCGAAGCCGGCGGCGCGGAAGGCCTCGACCACCTCCTTTGCCGCCGGGTTGCGGCGCGGGTCGGGGGCGAAGGTGTTCAGCGTGCCGACGACGGCATCGCCCGCGATCTGCGCCAGCTCGCTGGAGACCATGCCGTCGCCGGAGAACAGCGTCGCCTTCAGCCCCTGGTCGGCCGACTGGCGCATGATCAGCCCGGCCTCGGTGTGCAGGCCGCCGAAATAGATGAGCGTGACACCGGCATCCTTCATCTTGGCGATCAGCGCGGAAAAATCCTTCTCGCCGCCGGTGATGCCCTCATAGAGGACCTCGGTGATGCCCTCGCCGTTCAGCTCCTGCTTGGCGACGTCGACGAGGCCCTGGCCGTAGGGCGTCTTGTCATGCACGATGGCGATCTTCGCGTCCCTGAAATTGGCCGCGATATAGGCGGCCGCCACCCTGCCCTGCTGGTCGTCGCGCCCACAGGTGCGGAAGGTGTTCCACAGGCCCCGCTCGGTGAATTGCGGGTTGGTCGAGGCCGGCGTGATCTGCAGCACGCCGTTTTCCGCATAGACCTCGGAGGCGGGGATCGAGACGCCGGAATTGAAATGGCCGACGACATAGTGGATGCCGTCGGCGACGAACTTGTTGGCGACCGAGATGCCCTGCTTGGGGTCCGAGACGTCGTCGCCGATGACGATCTTCACCTGCTCGCCGAGCACGCCGCCGGCCGCGTTGATGTTGGCGGCCGCCTGTTCCGCGCCCTTGACGAACTGCGCGCCGAAGGCGGCGTTCGGGCCGGTAATGGGGCCGGCGACGCCGATGACGATATCGGCGAAGGCGCTGCCGCCGGACAGGGCCAGGGATGTCAGGACCACCGAGGACAAGAGGATTTTCTTCATGGATGCGCTCCCAGTTTGGCTGCGGGCGATGGTTGAGGCCTTGCTGCGCTGCCCACGATCGGCGCAGAACGCCATCCGGCGCGTGAAGACACCCGCCAGGCATTCGGTCGTGATGATGTCGGACTGTGTCCGGCGGGCGGTTCGGGCTCCCGCCCCGCCGGCCGCGCTTTCAGGCGGCGAAGGCGCGGCGCCCCGGCTCCATGCCGCCCGGCTCCCCTTCTTTCGAGAGGGGATGATGCGGCGGAGAAATATGGTATGCAATGACCGAAGGTTTCAGATTTCGTGATCGCTTTTGCCATAGGGACGGAGGGCAGGCCGCATGGAACGCCGCATGATCGCGCCCTGCTTCATGGACGACACGCTCGAATGCCTGCGGCGGCAGGGGGTGGAGGCCGCGCCGCTCCTCGCCGAAGCGGGCCTCCCGCCGGTCATCAACGGCCCCATCCCGGCCGAGCGCTACGGCGCCTTCTGGCACGCGGTGGCCCGCACCATGGACGACGAGTTCTTCGGCGAGGGCGCGCGGCCCATGCGTGCCGGCTCCTTCGCGCTGCTCTGCCAGGCCATCCTCTCGACGGCGACGCTGGAACATGCGCTGCGGCGGGCGCTGCGGTTCCTGAGGATCGTGCTCGACGATCCGCACGGCACGCTGGTCGTCGAGGAGGGGCTGGCGCAGATCGTGCTGAAGGATGCGGGCGGGCCGCGCTCGGCCTTCGCCTACCGCACCTACTGGATCATCGTGCACGGGGTCAATTGCTGGCTGATCGGGCGGCGGCTGCCGATCCGCTGGGTCGATTTCCGCTGCAGCGCGCCGCCGGCCGGCACCGACTACCGCCTGTTCTTCGGCGCGCCGGTGCGCTTCGACCAGCCGCAGACGCGGCTGGTCTTCGATGCCGAGTTCCTGAACCTGCCGACCATCCGCGACGAGCGCGCGCTGAAGGAATTCCTCCGCCACGCGCCGGGCAACATCCTCGTGCGCTACCGGCACGACATGGGCCTGTCGGCCGCCATCCGCAAGCGCCTCGGCGGCCTCGCGCCGCAGGCCTGGCCGGGTTTCGAGGAGCTGGCCGGGCGCATGCGCATCCCCGCGCCGAGCCTGCGGCGGCGGCTGAAGCTGGAGGGGCAGTCCTACCGGGAGATCAAGGACGACCTGCGCCGCGCGCTCGCCATGGAGGCGCTGGCGGAGGGCCATGCCAATGTCACGCAGCTCGCCGCCGACCTCGGCTTTTCCGAGCCGAGCGCCTTCTACCGCGCCTTCCGCAAATGGACCGGGAAGTCCCCGGCCGTTTTCCGGCGCAGTGCGGGCGCGACGGAGGCGTAGGGCGGTCTTTCGTCAGTTCTCCTCGAACTCGACGAGCGTGCCCTGGAAATCCTTGGGATGGGCGAAGACGACGGGATTGCCGTGCGCGCCGGTCTTCGGCTCGCCGCCGCCGAGCAGGCGGATGCCGTTTTCCGTCGCCGTGCCGATGGCCGCCGAAATGTCGTCCACGTCGAAGCAGATGTGGTGGATGCCGCCCGCCGGCTGGCGTTCCAGGAAGGCGGCGATGGGCGAATTCGGCCCCAGCGGCTCCAGAAGCTCGATCTTGGTGTTCTCGAACTCCACGAAGACGATGCGCACGCCGTGTTCCGGCAGGTCCTGCGGCTCGGTCGTCGCAACGCCGAGGTCGCGGTAGCGGCTGGCCGCCGCTGCCAGATCCGGGACGGCGATGGCGATATGGTTGACGCGTTTCAGCATGCTGGCCTCACTGGTTCCTGCGGCGGCCTTCGATCAGGTCGAGCACCGTCCGGGCGGCATCGAGCACGTTGGTGCCCGGGCCGAAGACGGCGGCGACGCCGTTCTCCATCAGATAGGAATAGTCCTGCCGCGGGATGACCCCGCCACAGACGACGATGATGTCCTCGCCGCCCTTGGCCTTCAGGGCCTCGGCAAGCTGCGGCATCAGCGTCTTGTGGCCGGCGGCGAGCGAGGAGACGCCGATGACGTCGACGCCCTTCGCCGCGGCCATGGCGGCGGCCTCGTCCGGCGTCTGGAACAGCGGCCCCGCCAGCACGTCGAAGCCGAGGTCGCCGAAGGCCGAGGCGATGACCTTGGCGCCGCGGTCGTGGCCGTCCTGCCCGAGTTTTGCGACCATCACCCGCGGCTTGCGCCCGAGCTTTTCGGCGACGCCGTCGAGACGCTCCGTCAGGACCGACAGTTCCGGCTCGCCCTCATAGGCCTTGCCGTAGATGTTGCGGACGACCTTGGGCTCGGCGACATGGTTGCCGAAGACCGCGCGCAGGGCATCGGAGATCTCGCCGACGGTGGCCCTGGCGCGGGCACAGTCGACGGCCGCGTCCAGGATATTGCCCTCGCCGGTGCGGGCGATCTCCTCGAGGCGCGCGAGCGCGGCCGTGACGGCGGCGGAATCCCGCCGGCGCCGGATCGCTTCGAGCCGCTTGATCTGCGAGGAACGGACGGCAGTATTGTCGATCTCCAGCGTGTCGATCGGCGCTTCGTCCTCCAGGCGGAACCTGTTGACGCCGACGATCACCTCCTCGCCCTTGTCGACCGCGGCCTGCCGGCGCGTCGCCGCCTCCTCGATCAGCCGCTTCGGCAGGCCGGCATCGACCGCCTTCGTCATGCCGCCCATCGCCTCCACCTCCTCGATCAGCGCCCAGGCCTTTTCCGCCAGCGCGTTGGTGAGGCTTTCGACGTAGTAGGAGCCGGCGAGCGGATCGACCACCCTGGTCACGCCCGTCTCGTTCTGCAGGATGAGCTGGGTGTTGCGGGCGATGCGGGCGGAAAACTCCGTCGGCAGCGCGATCGCCTCGTCGAGCGCGTTGGTGTGCAGCGACTGGGTGCCGCCGAGGGCGGCCGACAGCGCCTCGTAGGCGGTGCGGATGACGTTGTTGTAGGGGTCCTGCTCCTGCAGGGAGACGCCGGAGGTCTGGCAATGGGTGCGCAGCATCAGCGAGGACGGCTTCTTCGGCTCGAATTCCTGCATGATGCGCGTCCACAGCAGCCGCGCCGCGCGCAGCTTGGCGGCCTCCATGAAGAAGTTCATGCCGATGGCGAAGAAGAAGGAGAGGCGGCCGGCGAAATCGTCGACGTCGAGCCCCTTGGCCAGCGCGGCGCGGACATATTCGCGCCCGTCGGCCAGCGTGAAGGCCAGCTCCTGCACCAGCGTCGCCCCGGCCTCCTGCATGTGGTAGCCGGAGATCGAGATGGAGTTGAACTTCGGCATCTGCCGCGCGGTATATTCGATGATGTCGGCGATGATCCGCATCGAGGGGGCCGGCGGGTAGATATAGGTGTTGCGGACCATGAACTCCTTGAGGATGTCGTTCTGGATGGTCCCCGACAGCTTTTCGCGCGGGACGCCCTGTTCCTCGCCGGCCACGATGAAGCTGGCGAGGATGGGGATGACGGCACCGTTCATCGTCATCGACACGGAGATCTTCTCCAGCGGGATGCCGTCGAACAGGATCTTCATGTCCTCGACGCTGTCGATGGCGACGCCCGCCTTGCCGACATCGCCGACGACGCGCGGATGGTCGCTGTCATAGCCGCGATGGGTGGCAAGATCGAAGGCGACCGACACGCCCTGCTGACCGGCGGCCAGATTCTTGCGGTAGAAGGCGTTCGAGGCCTCGGCGGTGGAGAAGCCGGCATATTGCCGGATGGTCCACGGCCGCCCCGCATACATGGTGGCGCGCGGCCCGCGCACGAAGGGCGCAAAGCCGGGCAGCGAGGACAAATGGTCGATGCCCTCGATATCGGCGGCGGTATAGAGCGGCTTGACGGCGATGCCCTCCGGCGTCTGCCAGGTCAGCGTCTCGGGGGAGGCCTTCAGCTCCTTCTCGGCCAGCGCCTGCCAGTCGGCGATCGTCTTGTCGTTCATCGGGCGCCCTCCTGCCGGCCGCGGTCAAGGTCGTTTGCCATCATTCGAACTCCCATCATTCGAACTCCATGATCAGCTCGTCGACCGCAAGGCTCGCGCCCGGCTCGACGGCGACGCGCCTGACGACCGCGCGCTTTTCCGCGCGCAGGATGTTCTCCATCTTCATCGCCTCGACGACGGCGAGCGCCTGCCCGGCCTCGACCGTATCGCCCGCCTTGACGCTGACGGAGGTGATGACGCCCGGCATCGGGCAGAGCAGCATCTTCGAGGTGTCCGGCGGCTGCTTCTTCGGCATCAGCCGCGCCAGCGCCGCGACCCGGCCCGAGCGGACATGGGCCTTGACGTCCATGCCCCGCCAGCGCAGGCGGATGGCCGGGCCGACGAGATCGACCTTCATGCCGACCGTCTCGCCGGCAATGGTGAAGGAGGCATGGGTGGAGCCCGGCACGAAGCTGCCGGCGACGGGCAGCACGGTGCCGTCGGCAAAGCGCACGCTGGCACCCTCCACGCCGGTTTCCAGCGTCAGGGCAAGCTCGGTCTCGCCGAAGCGCACGACCCAGTCCTTGCCGAGGACGCGACGGTGGTTGCCGATCGTGCCGGAAATCTGCACGGCGCGGGCCTGCATCACCTGATTGACCGAGGCGGCGACGGCGGCAAGCACCCGCGCGGCCTCTCCATCCGGCTCGACGCCGTTAAAGCCGTCCGGGAACTCCTCCGCGATATAGGCGGTCGTCAGCCGGCCCTCGCGGAACCGCGGCTGCTGCATGACGGCCGCGAGGAACGGCAGGTTGTGGCCGACGCCCTCGACCTCGAAACCGTCGAGCGCGCGGGCCATGGCGTCCACCGCCGCACGCCGGGCCTCGGCCCCCTCGCCCGGTGCCCAGGCGCAGAGCTTGGCGACCATCGGGTCGTAATACATCGAGATCTCGCCGCCCTCGTAGACGCCGGTATCGTTGCGCACGACCGTGCCGTCGGCCGCCTTGCCCTCGGCCGGCGGGCGGTAGCGCGTGAGGCGGCCGATCGACGGCAGGAAGTTGCGGTAGGGGTCCTCGGCATAGAGGCGGCTTTCGATCGCCCAGCCGTCCAGCCGCACGTCGTCCTGCCCGAAGGCCAGCTTCTCGCCGGCGGCGACACGGATCATCTGCTCGACGAGGTCGATGCCGGTGATGAGCTCCGTCACCGGATGCTCGACCTGCAGGCGCGTGTTCATTTCGAGGAAGTAGAAATTGCGGTTCCCGTCGACGATGAACTCCACCGTGCCGGCGGAATGGTAGCCGACGGCCTTCGCCAGCGCCACGGCCTGCTCGCCCATGGCCTTGCGCGTTGCCACATCGAGGAAGGGCGACGGCGCCTCCTCGATGACCTTCTGGTTGCGCCGCTGGATCGAGCATTCGCGCTCGCCGAGATAGAGCGTGCTGCCGTGCTTGTCGCCCAGCACCTGGATCTCGATATGGCGCGGCTGCGTGACGAACTTCTCGATGAAGATGCGGTCGTCGCCGAACGAGCTCTTCGCCTCGTTCCTGGACGACTGGAAGCCCTCGCGCGCCTCCGCGTCGTTCCAGGCGATGCGCATGCCCTTGCCGCCGCCGCCGGCGGACGCCTTGATCATCACGGGATAGCCGATGCGCGAGGCGATCGTCACCGCCTTGTCGGCATCCTCGATCAGGCCCATATGGCCGGGCACCGTGTTGACGCCGGCCTCCGCCGCCAGCTTCTTCGAGGTGATCTTGTCGCCCATCGCCTGGATGGCGCCGACCAGCGGGCCGATGAAGGCGACGCCCTCCTTCTCCAGCGCCTCGGCGAAGGCGGCGTTTTCCGACAGGAAGCCGTAGCCGGGATGCACGGCGTCCGCGCCGGTCTTGCGGATGGCCTCGAGGATGCGATCAATGACGATGTAGGACTGTGCCGACGGTGCCGGCCCGATATGCACGGCCTCGTCGGCCATGGTCACATGCAGCGCGTTGCGGTCGGCATCGGAATAGACCGCGACGGTGGGAATGCCGAGCCTGCGGGCGGTCTTGATGACGCGGCAGGCGATTTCGCCGCGATTGGCAATCAGGATTTTCTTGAACATCAGGTGTCTTCCGGTCCCGGTCTGTCTTTGTATTTCTTTTCGTAAGGCATCAGCAGGATGGCCGAGGCCGTCGCGGCCCCGCCGAACAGCGAGGCGAAGGGCACGACGAGCAGCAGGACCGGCATGACCGGATCCGCCGCACGGGCGATACGCGTGCCGATGCCGCCGATATCGAGGAGGATGACGGCGGCGGCCGTGGCCGCGCCGATAAGGCCGCCGACAAGCGCATGCAGCATCATGAAGCGCAGCATGTGCCAGTGGTCCTTGCGCGCCTCCTCCGGCGTCAGTTCCGGCCGTTCCATCCTCCCCGTCCTCGTCAAAGGGGTATCGTGTCGTGCTTCTTCCAGCGCGTCTCCACCTGCTTGTTTTTCAGCGATGCGAAGGCCCGGGCGATGCGCCGGCGCGAGGAATGCGGCATGATCACCTCGTCGATGAAGCCGCGCTCGGCGGCGACGAAGGGATTGGCGAAGCGTTCCTCGTATTCCTTCGTGCGGGCGGCGATCTTCTCCGCATCGCTAAGTTCCGAGCGATAGAGGATCTCGGTCGCGCCCTTGGCGCCCATCACGGCGATCTCGGCGGTCGGCCAGGCATAGTTGACATCGGCGCCGATATGCTTGGAGGCCATGACGTCATAGGCCCCGCCATAGGCCTTGCGGGTGATCAGCGTCACCATCGGGACCGTCGCCTGGCTGTAGGCGAAGAGCAGCTTGGCGCCGTGCTTGATGATGCCGTTATATTCCTGCGCGGTGCCGGGCAGGAAGCCGGGCACGTCGACGAGGGTGAGGAGCGGGATCGAGAAGGCATCGCAGAAGCGCACGAATTTCGCGGCCTTGCGGGCGGAATCGATGTCGAGGCAGCCGGCCAGCACCATCGGCTGGTTGGCGACGACGCCGACCGTCTGGCCCTCCAGCCGGATGAAGCCGGTGATGATGTTGCGGGCGAAGGCCTCCTGCAATTCGAAGAAATCGCCCTCGTCGGCCAAAGCCAGGATCAATTCCTTCATGTCGTAGGGCTTGGTCGAGCTTTCGGGCACGAGGCTGTCGAGGCGCATTTCGAGGCGCGCAGGATCGTCGTGGAACGGGCGGACCGGCGGCTTCTCCCGGTTGTTGAGCGGCAGGAAATCGAAGAGCAGCCGGACATTCTCCAGCGTCTCGACGTCGTTCTCATAGGCCGCGTCGGCGACTGAGGACTTCTTCGTGTGGGTGCCGGCGCCGCCGAGTTCCTCGGCGGTGACGATCTCGTTGGTGACGGTCTTCACCACGTCCGGGCCCGTCACGAACATGTAGGAGGTGTCGCGCACCATGAAGATGAAGTCGGTCATGGCCGGCGAATAGACGGCGCCGCCCGCGCAGGGGCCCATGATGACGGAGATCTGCGGGATGACGCCGGAGGCCTCCGCATTGCGGCGGAACACCTCGGCATAACCGGCAAGCGAGGCGACGCCCTCCTGGATGCGCGCGCCGCCGCTGTCGTTGAGGCCGATGACCGGGGCGCCGTTGCGCACCGCCATGTCCATGATCTTGCAGATCTTCTGGGCATGGGTTTCCGACAGCGAGCCGCCGAGCACGGTGAAATCCTGGCTGAAGACATAGACCTGCCGGCCGTTGATCGTGCCCCAGCCGGTGACGACGCCGTCGCCCGCGAAGGTCTGCCCCGCCATGCCGAAATCGACGGCCCGGTGGGTGACGTACATGTCGTATTCCTCGAAGGAGCCCTCGTCGAGCAGCACCTCGATGCGCTCGCGCGCCGTCAGCTTGCCCTTGCCGTGCTGGGCGTCGATGCGCTTCTGGCCGCCGCCGAGCCTCGCCTCGCTGCGGCGTTGTTCGAGTTGTTCAAGGATGTCGCGCATGAAGGCTCCCAATGGTGTCGTCTGGTAGTCATACCGGTTTGCACAGGTTTGCTGAAGTCTTGATCGGGCGCGAATGTGGAATTATAAATTCGCGAATTGAAACTTGCGAAATTGCGAACATGGCGCTTGGAAAACTGTTCATCGGCCTGAAGGTGCGCGAGTTGCGCGTGGCGAGCCAGCAGACGCAGAGCCAGTTCGCCAAGCGCATCGGCATCTCCACCAGCTACCTCAACCAGATCGAGAACAACCAGCGCCCCGTCTCCGCCGCCGTGCTCTTGCAGCTCGCCGACAAGTTCAACCTCGACATCAGCGAGCTTTCGCGCGGGGAGACCGACCGGCTGCTCTCGGCGCTCAGCGAGGCGCTCGCCGACCCGATCTTCGAGAGTTTCAGCCCTTCCCTCCAGGAACTCAAGCTGATTTCGCAGAACGCCCCGGCGCTCGCCCATGCACTCGTGCTCGCCCACCAGGCCTATCGCCGCAAGAGCGAGCAGCTGGCGAGCCTCGACCACGACCGCGAGAACGCCCCCGGCCTCGGCGCCACGCCCTACGAGGAGGTGCGCGACTTCTTCCATTTCGTCGACAACTACGTGCACGCGCTCGACATTCTCGCCGAAACGCTGGCGACCGGCCTCTACGGCGCGGGCTTCGACCGCAGGTCCGCCCTCGTGCGCCATCTTGAAAAGCAGTTCGGCGTCTCGGTCGCCTTCGCCGAGACCAATGACGGCCCGCTGCGCCACTACGACCGCGACCGCAAGGTGCTGACCCTCAACCGGCTCTCGGCGAACCCGACGCAGGTCTTCCAGCTCGCCCACCAGGTCTCCCGGCTCCATGCGGCGCGGGAGATCGAGGAGATCGTGCAGCGGGCGAACTTCCGCACGGACGAAGCAAGGGACATCTGTCGCATCGGCCTGCACAACTATTTCGCCGGCGCCCTCGTCATGCCCTACAGCGAATTCCTCGCCGCCGCGCAAAAACTGCGCCACGATATCGAACTGCTCTCCGCCCGCTTCGAGGCCTCGCTGGAGCAGGTCTGCCACCGGCTCTCGACGCTGCAGCGGCCGGGCAGCAAGGGCGTGCCGATCTTCTTCGCGAGGATCGACCGCGCCGGCAACATCACCAAGCGGCACAGCGCGACGAAGCTGCAATTCGCCCGCTTCGGCGCGGCCTGTCCGCTGTGGAACGCCCACCGGGCCTTCGAGGTGCCGCAGGGCATCATCCGCCAGCTGGCCGAAACGCCCGACGGGGTGCGCTATCTCTGTCTTGCGACGCAGACCTTCAAGGGCACCGGCGGCTTTGCCGCCACGCGCACGGGCTATGTGCTCGCCTTTGGCTGCGAGGTCTCCTATGCCGACCAGTTCGTCTATGCCGACGACCTTGCGATCGGCGAGCGCTCCCGCTTCGAGCCGATCGGCATTTCCTGCCGGCTGTGCGAGCGTGGCAACTGTCCGAGCCGCGCCGTCCCGCCGATCCGCGGCCGCCTGCAGGTCGATCCCGACATCCGCGAGACGATCCCCTACCGTCTTGCCTGAGGGGCCGGCTTGCCTTTCGCCGGGCGGTCCCTGCATAGTCCCGGCCGGCTTCGAACACGGGAAGGACCGACGAGACATGCCGACACAGCCCCGCCTCATCGATCTTGCCGCCGACACCGCGACGCGCCCCTCCAAGGGCATGCGCCAGGCCATCGCGGCGGCGCCCGTGGGCGACGAGCAGCGGGGCGAGGACCCGACGACGCTGGCGCTGGAGGCGCGGGTGGCCGGGCTTCTCGGGCAGGAGAAGGCGCTGTTCCTGCCGTCCGGGACGATGGCGAACCAGATCGCCTTCCTCGTCCATTGCCGGGCGGGGGACGAGATCGTCTGCGCGGAGAATGCCCATGTCTTCGGCTCGGAGGGGGCGGGGGCGGCCGCGCTTTCCGGCGCGCAGTTCCGGCCGATCGAGACGGCGACGGGCCTCTTTTCCGTGGAGGACGTCGCCCGCCGGCTGCGGGCGCCGCGCCACCGTTCGCCGCGCAGCCGGGTCATCGCCATCGAGCAGACCACCAACAGGGGCGGCGGGCGCATCTGGCCCGAGGCGGATATCCTCGCCCTGAAGGCGCTGGCGCGCGAGAAGGGGCTTGCGCTGCACATGGACGGCGCGCGGCTGCTCAACGCCGCTGTCGCCACCGGCCTTGCGGCGGCGCGCTTCGCCGCGCCCTGCGACAGCGTCTGGATCGACCTCTCCAAGGGACTGGGATGCCCGGTCGGCGCCGTGCTGGCGGGGCCGGAGGCCTTCATCGAGGAAGCGCTGGTCTGGAAGCACCGGCTCGGCGGGGCGATGCGGCAGTCCGGCATCCTCGCCGCCGCGGGGCTCTATGCGCTCGACCACAATGTCGCGCGCCTGGCGGAGGACCATGCCAATGCCCGGCGGCTCGCGGCGCTCCTTGCCGGCGTGCCGGGCCTGACGCTGCAACCCGAGAGCAGCTTCACCAACATCCTCTTCCTCGACCTTGCCGGCACGGGCGTTGCCGCGCGCGCATTGGCCGAGGCGCTGCTCGGCGAGGCGGTCCGCGTCAATGTCGAGGGCGAGAGCCGCATCCGCATGGTCACCCATCTCGACATTTCAGCCGGGGACGTGGAGGCCGCCGGGCGGGCGATCGTCGCAGCGCTGGCGCGGCTGCGGGCCGCTCCGCAAGGTCATGCCGCGCCATAGAAAAGGCTGCGCGCCATACCCTCTGTCAGATACAGGGCAATCGCATATGGAATTCGGCATTACCGTTCTTCCCCTTCTCCCCGCGGGGGAGAAGGGGAAGGCGGCAACGTTGAATTCATATGCGATTGCCCTGCCGTCCGATGGGTAGCAGCCGGCGGCAGCGGTTTCTCCGTCATTTCGGTGCGTGGCCGTGTTCGGCGTCGATCGACCGGCTCTCGCCTGTCGCGACCATGGTGCGGGTGGCGTCGACCGTGGCATAGGTCCAGAAGATGCGCATCGGCTTGTCCGACGCATTGATGAAGCGGTGCGGCACGTTGGCGGGGATCCAGGTCGTGTCGTTGGTGGCGAGGTGGTGCTGCACCCCGTCGATCTCGGCGATCGCCTCGCCCTCGATCACCATGACGCTCTCCTCGCAATTGTGGAAATGCAGGCCGATGGCGGCGCCGGGATCGAAGGCGGTGATGCCGTTGATCATGCTGGTGGAGCCGCAGCGGCGGGTGACGAGCGGCGTGGTGCGCGCGCCGCCGCCGCGGTCGTTGGTCTTCAGTTCGTGCGGGCGCAGGATGGCGGGTTCGGGCATGTGGGACCTCACTTGGCAGGACCGATCCAGACGGTCTTGACGTTGACGAATTCGCGGATGCCGTAGACGCCGAGCTCGCGCCCGTAGCCGGAGCGCTTGATGCCGCCGAAGGGGTAGCGCGGGTCGGAGGCGGTCATGCCGTTGATGAAGACGGCGCCGGCATCGATGCGGGCGGCGAGCGCGCGGCCGCGGGCTACGTCGCCCGTCCAGAGCGCGGCGCCGAGGCCGTATTCGCTGTCATTGGCCATGGCGACGGCCTCGTCTGCGTCCTTCGCGCGGATGATGGCGGCGACCGGGCCGAAGGTCTCCTCGCGGAAGGCGGTCATGCCGGGCCGGACATGATCGAGCACGGTCGGCGGATAGTAGAAGCCGTCGCCCTCGACCGGCGCGCCGCCGAGCTTCAGCACGGCCCCTTCGGCGAGCGAGCGCTTCACCTGCTCGTGCAGGCCGGTGCGCAGGTTCTCGCGGGCCATCGGGCCGATCTTCGTGTCGCGCGCCATGGGATCGCCGATCGTCAGCGCGGCGGCCTTCTCGACGAAGAGCGCGGTGAAGCGGTCCGCCACGGCCTCCTCCACGATGAAGCGCTTGGCGTTGACGCAGGACTGGCCGACATTGATGTAGCGCGCCTTGACGGCGGTCTCGGCGGCGGCGTCGAGGTCGGCATCGGCGAGCACGATGAACGGGTCGGAGCCGCCGAGCTCCAGCACCTGCTTCTTCAGCGCCTTGCCGGCCTGCGCGGCGACGATGGCGCCGACCTCGGTCGAGCCGGTCAGCGTCACGGCCGCGATGCGCGGGTCGGCGATGAGGCTGGCGACCCTGGACGTGTCGACGAGGAGCGTCGCCGTCAGCCCGGCCGGGGCGCCGGCGGCCTCCATCACCTCCTGCACGGCCAGGGCGCATTCCGGCACGTTGTTGGCATGCTTGAGGATGGCGCCGTTGCCGGCGGCGAGCGCCGGGGCGGCGAAGCGGAAATACTGCCAGAACGGATAGTTCCACGGCATGATCGCCAGCACCACGCCGAGCGGCTCGAAGGCGACGACGCTTTCGCTGGCATTGGAGGCGACGGGCTCGTCGGCGAGATAGGCCGGCGCATGCTCGGCGTAGAAGTCGCAATTATACGCGCATTTCTCGATCTCGGCCTCGGCTTCCGCGATGGGCTTGCCCATTTCGCGCACGATCATCCCGGCATAGCGCGCCTTGCCGGCGCGCAGCGCCGCGGCCATGCGGGTGAGCAGCGCCACGCGCTCGCCGACCGGCACGCGCCGCCAGGCACGCTGCGCCCGGGCGGCCGCTTCCAAAGCGGCGTCCACGGCGGCATCGTCCTGCAGGTCGAAGCTGCGGATGGACCGGCCGGTGGCGGGGTTGACGGAGGTGATGGCTGTCATGGCGAAACCTTTTCGGAAAGGAGCCGCTTCCAGCCGGGCAGGAAGGCAGCGCTGGCGGATGTCGCGGCGGAGGGGATGTATTCGAAGCCGATGGCGCCGGCATAGCCCGCCGCCGTGAGGGCGGTAAGGACGGGCTCGAAGGAAAGCGTGCCGGTTCCCGGCTCGTGACGGCCGGGATGGTCGGCGATATGGACATGGCCGATGCGGCCGGCGTTCCGCGTGATCCAGCGACGCGGATCCTCGCCGAGCACGGCGGCATGGTAGGTGTCGAACAAGAGGGCGAAACGGCCGTGGAACTGGTCCTGCAGGTCCGCCGCAAGGGCAAGGCTGCCCATGTGATAGCCGGGAATGGTGATCGCCTCGACCAGCACCCGAACGCCGCTCCCCTCCACCCGGTTCAGCGCCCAGGAAAGGTTGAGCCTGTAGGTCTCGGCGGCATCGAGGAGCCCGCCCTTCGGCACGCCCGCCATGGGGTGGACGAAGGGGCAATCGACCTCCAGCGCATAGGCGAGCGCGCGGTCGAAGCCGGCGCGGAATTCCGCCTCGCGGCCGGCGAGCGCGGCAAGGCCCTTCTCGCCCGCAGCCGCATCGCCCATGCCCGAGGTGACCTGCGAGAAGGTGAGGCCGAGATCGGCAAGGCGGGCGCGCATCTCCTTGGCCGGCACGGCCCAGGGCTCCGGATGCTCGACGGCGGTGAAGCCGTCGCCCGCCGCCGCCGCCGGCCGCTCGGCAAGCGGCAGGTCTGCGTAGAGATAGCCGATATGGGCGGAGAGGCGGTTCATCAGGCCGCCTCGAACGGGACCGCGCTGCCTTCCGGCACGGCGATGCCGGCGGCCGCGCCCTCGGCGGCAAGGTCCGCGACGACATTGCCGGTGACAGGGATGCCGGTGCGGCGGCGCTCGTCCTCGCGGCGCTGCTCGGGCTCGCCCGGCATCATGATCTCCTCGACGCCGGCCGCGCGCGGCAGCACCTTGATGCGCTCGTAGAACTCATCCATGCGGGCGCCGAAATCGTCGAGCGAGAGGAAGAGGTCGGGCTTGATGGCGAAGAACAGGTGGCCGACATTCTGCGGCTCGGAATGGTCGAAATAGAGGCTCTTCACATCGCCGCCGAAATTCGCGCCGGTGAGGACGCCCGACATCAGGTCCATCAGCGTCGCCAGCACGGAGCCCTTCACACCGCCGAAGGGCAGGCAGACCCCCTCGAAGGCCTTGGCGGCGTCCGTGGTGGGGTTGCCGTCGACATCGAGCGCCAGGCCTTCGGCTATCGGATCGCCCTTCATGGCGGCAAGCCGGATCTTGCCGCGCGCAATCACCGTCATCGCCATGTCCATGACATAGGGCGGGTGCTTGCCGCCCGGGATGCCGGCGGCGATGGGGCTTGCGCCGAGGAAGGTGGTGCGCCCGCCCCACATCGGAATGGCGGGCGAGGAATTGGTGAAGATCATCGAGATGAAGCCGCGCTCGATGGCGCGCAGCGCATAACACGCCCCCATGCCGAAATGGGTGGAGCGGCGGACGCCGGCAAGGCCGATGCCCATCTCGCCGGCAATGTCGCAGGCGGCGCTCATGGCGATGTTCGAAGCGATGAAGCCCATGCCGTTGTCGCCGTCGACCGCGGCAACGGCGCCGGCCGCCTTCGTCACCGTCACGTCGGGGCGCGGATTGACGAGGCCGCGCTTCAGCCGCTCCAGATACATCGGGATGCGGCTGACGCCGTGGCTGTCGACGCCGCGCAGGTTCGCCTTGACGAGGTCGCCCGCGATCAGCGCCGCGTCCGCCTCGCTCATGCCCACGGAGAGGAACAGGGCTTTGGCGTATCGGATCAGGTCTTCGGCTCTAAAATAAAGCGTTTCGGCCATTTCGGGCTCCCGGAGGGTTGCGACCGCCCGCCCGCCCGCGGGGAAGCGGCCGGTCAGGCATCGGCGTGGATGGTGGGCGGCGTCAGACGCCGGCGGTTTCGTCGGGCATGTCGATCTTGCGGGTGCGCCGCCAGTGCAGCATCGCCGGCACGATCAGGATCAGGACCGAGACGGCGATGAGCACGGCCGAGAGCGGGGTGGAGACGAAGACCGTCGGATCCCCCTGCCCCACGGCGAGCGCCCGGCGCATCTGCACCTCCGCCATCGGCCCGAGGATGAGGCCGATCAGCACCGGCGCGATCGGGAAATCATAGACGCGCATCATGTAGCCGAGCACGCCGACGCCGGCCATCATGGCAAGGTCCACCCAGGAGTTCGACACGCCCCAGATGCCGACCAGCGAGAAGATCAGGATGCCGGCATAGAGATAGGGACGCGGGATGAAGAGCAGCCGCACCCACAGCCCCGCCAGCGGCAGGTTGAGGATCAGCAGCATCAGGTTGCCGACATAGAGCGAGGCGATGAGGCCCCAGACGAGATCGGCGGAGTTGATGAACAGCAGCGGCCCCGGCTGCAGCCCGTAGTTCTGGAAGGCGGCGAGCAGGATCGCGGCGGTGGCCGAGGTCGGCAGGCCGAGCGTCAGGAGCGGCACCAGCACGCCGGCGGCAGCGGCGTTGTTCGCGGCCTCGGGACCGGCCACGCCCTCGATGGCGCCATGGCCGAACTCCTCCGGATGCTTGGTCAGGTTGCGCTCGACCGTATAGGAGAGGAAAGTCGGGATCTCCGCGCCGCCGGCCGGCAGCGCGCCGATGGGAAAGCCGAAGCCGGTGCCGCGCAGCCACGGCTTCCACGAGCGCTTCCAGTCTTCCTTCGTCATCCAGATGCCGCCGGAAAGCGGATTGAGGTTGGGCTTCTGGAAGCCGAAGCGGCTGGCGACATAGAGCGTCTCGCCGACGGCGAAGAGCGAGACGAGCACGACGGTCATCTCGACGCCGTCCATGAGGTCCGGCACGCCGAAGGTCAGTCTTTGCAGGCCGGTCTGCTTGTCGATGCCGACGACGCCGAGCGACAGGCCGAGGAAGAGCGCGATGAAGCCGCGCACCTTGGACGTCCCCATCACCACGGAGACGGAGAGGAAGGCGAGCAGCATCAGGGCGAAATAGTCCTGCGGCTTGAAGATGAAGGCGAGCTCGGCGATGGGCGGGGCGAGGAAGGTGATGCCGAGCGTGCCGATGGTGCCGGCGACGAAGGAGCCGATCGCGGCCGTGCAGAGCGCCGCCGCGCCGCGGCCCTGGCGGGCCATCTTGTTGCCTTCCAGCGCGGTCATCATCGAGCCGCTCTCGCCGGGCGTGTTGAGCAGGATCGAGGTGGTGGAGCCGCCATACATCGCGCCGTACAGGATGCCGGCGAACATGATGAAGGCCGCCGTCGGTTCGATATAGACGGTGACGGGCAGGAGCAGCGCGATGGTCAGCGCCGGGCCGATGCCGGGCAGCACGCCGATGGCGGTGCCCATGAAGGTGCCGACGAAGGCCCAAAACAGGTTCTGCGGCTGCAGGGCGACGGAAAAACCGTTCATCAGGCCGGTGATCGCGTCCATCCTACACCCCCATCATCGGAAGAAGACCGCCGAGCTGGACGCCCAGCTTGCGGAAGAGCCACCAGCACAAAAGCGAGAAGCCGAAGCCGAGCACCAGGTCGAGATGCCAGCGGCGCGACTTGAAGGCCGCCGCGACCAGCACGAAACAGCCGGTGCAGGTGATGACGAAGCCGAGCGGCTTCATCGTCAGCATCGGCAGGGCGCTGGCGGCCGCGGCAAGGCCGAGCGCCATGTAGTTGACCTTGTGGTCCTCGCTCACGTCCTCGGCGCCCTGTTCCTCGAACGGAACGCCCCGGTAGATCTGCAGTGCCAGCAGCAGGCCCAGGACGACCAGGCCGAGCCCGACGGCCGAGGGCATGAAGCCCGGGCCGACATGGGCGTACTGGTCGAACTGGGGCAGTTCCGCGGCCTTCCAGAAAACGATGGCTCCCCAGCCGACCGTTCCCGCCGCAATCCAATAGGGGCGTTCCGTCATGTCAGACATCCTTTCGAAAAGCGCGGCGGCTTACTTGGTGAGGCCGGCTTCCTTCAGGATTGCGCCGATGCGGGTCTTTTCGTCGTTCAGGAAGGCGACGAAATCATCCCCGGCAAGGTAGGCGTCTTCCCAGCCCTGCTTGGCCAGGATGTCCTTCCAGGCAGTGCTGTCGTGCATCTTGGCGAAGCGGTCGAGCCACATGGTACGGCCCTCCGCCGACATGTCGGGCGCGCCGACGATGCCGCGCCAGTTGCCGACGACCACGTTGAGGCCGGCTTCCTTCAGGCTCGGCGCGTCGATGCCCTCGACGCGGCCCTCGGAGGTGACGGCGATGATGCGGATGCGGCCGGCATCGGCCATCGGCTTGAATTCCGAGACGCCCGAGACGGCGACCGTCACGGCGCCGCCGCCGAGCGCGGTCACGGCTTCCGCGCCGCTGTCATAGGGGATGTAGTTCAGCCTGGCCGGCTCCAGGCCGCTTTCCTTGGCGATCAGCGCCATCACGATATGGTCGACGCCGCCGGCCGAGCCGCCGCCGATCGACACGGCACCGAGGTTCTCCTTCATCGCCTTGACGAGGTCTTCCACCGTCTTGATCGGGGAATCGGTCGCCACCGCGACGACGCCCGTATCGTTGGTGAGGCGCACCAGCGGCGTCACGTCGTCGAGCGTGACGGGCGAGGAATTGAGCAGGATGCCCCCGACCAGGATGACGCCCATCGACATGACGGCATTGTCGTTGCCGCGGTTCGCGCCGACGAATTCGGCAAGGCCGATCGTGCCGCCGGCACCGCCCTTGTTGGTGAAGGTCGCGCCATCGGTGAAGATGCCTTCCTTCGACATGGCCTCGAACGGCAGGCGCGCCATGGCGTCATAGCCGCCGCCGGCGCCGCCCGGCGCCATCACCACGGCCGGATCGGCAAGGGCCGGCGCTGCGGCCGAAAGCGAAAACGCCAATGCTGCGGCAAAAACTGCTTTGATCATAATTTCCTCCCAAAAAGTCCGGGCCGAAAGCCCCGGTGCTGCCGAGCGGCAACACAGACACCGGCCTCCTTGCCGTTGTCTTAATAATACACTTACGACAATATTATCGGTTGCGCAACACCGTTGTTGCCGTTGGGAGGCAACGGTTCCGCGCAATAAGCGGTCCGGGTTCCGGACCCGGTGCAGCCCCCCCCCCTCTGCCCTGCCGGGCATCTCCCCCTCGAGGGGGAAGATCGGATGGAGCGCCGTCTCGCCCAACTCCGGCTTTGCTGATGGAACAAGGTTCCTGCCTCTTGTCGATCTCCCCCCTTGAGGGGGAGATGCCCGGCAGGGCAGAGGGGGGTGGCCGTCATCTCCATTGTTCATAGGCCACTGCTGAAGCGACATCGTTTCAAAAGAAAACAACGGAGCGCCGGCAACCTCGGCCTGCAAACAAAACGCCCCCTGCCGGAGGCGGAGGGCGTCGAAAGGAAACCGTGCGCAACAGGCCGGTCAGTCGATCTGCAGTTCCTCCAGCAGGCAGGCCCAGCCGGCGCCGTGCATGTCGCGGTCGGCGCGCGTGCCCTGGACGACGGGGCGCGGCACGGAGAACTTCACTACGTTGAGCGCCGGGATGTCGAAGCGCTTGAGCAATTGCTGCTCGACGCCGAAGAGCTTCGCCACCGTGGCGTCCTTCAGCCCGTCGCGCACCCGGGCATAGGTCGCCGGATCGTCGCAGAAGACATCGACCGTCAGCCAGAACGGCCCGGCATTCTTGGAGCGCACCTTGCTGACGAGGCTTCCCAGTTCAGGCATGTCCCACCTCGTGGGTCTCGAGCACGAAGGCGGCGAGCGGGTCGTCCAGCTCCATCACATGGTTGAGGCAGAACTCGTAGAGCGCGCCGCGCTGCATTTCGGCGGGCGAGAAGGGAAAGGCGAAGGTCGGCATCGGCTCGTCCTCGGTCAGGGGATGGTGCAGGAGATAGGGGTTGAGGATCTTGCCGGCCTCGGCCGCCAGCTCGGCGGTCGGGCAGGTGAGGATGCCGAGAATGCCGACCTCGACGGGAATGTCGTGGCGGTTCTCCAGCGCGCCGAGCGTCGCATCCATGCCGATCAGCCGAATCTCGACGGTGAAGGCATCGGGGGCAAGGCCCATGCGGGCGACGATCTTGTCGCGCACCCTGGCCTCGACATCCGCCGCCCATTCGCGCACATGCTCGACATAGCGGCGCTCGCGCACCACCGCGAGACCGACCGTCTGGTAGCCGACGATGCGGGCGCCCTCCAGCTTGACCGTGTAGCCCCCCGGCACCCATTTCGAGCCCTCGACGCGCACCCGGCGCCCGTCGAGCGCCTCGTATTCCGACCGCGTCACGTCGAGATGGCCGCCCGGCTCGTGCAGGATGAAGGGGTCGGAGTTCTCGTAGAGCATGTGGGCGGAGACGGTGTAGGGCGTCGCGGCGGCATCGGCGGCCATCGGCTCGATGGTGAAGCCCGAGGCGTCGAAATCGATCTGGATCACGCCGGAATTCGGCTGCGTGGTGGCGAGCGCCCCGCATTCGCCGACCTTGGCGCCGTGCCAGGCGGCGCCGGCATGGTCGCCGCGCACGACCGGCAGGGCCGCGATGATGGCGGTGTCCGTGGTGCGGCCGGCGATGACGATGTCCGCCCCGGTGGCGAGCGCCGCCGCCACCTGCTCGACGCCGGCCAGCGCGACGATGTTGGTGCAGTCGTCGACGATGGCCTCGTTGATGTCGGGCGCGGCGGGCAGCGCGTGCAGGCGGCCCTCGCCGAGCGCGGCCTTCACCCGTTCCTTCGGCTGGCCGGATTTCAGCGTGGCGACCTTGACCTGCATGCCCTCCTCCAGGGCGATCTCGCGGGTGATGTCGAACAGCCAGTCGACCGCGGCATCGGCGCCGCAGGTGCCGGCCGTGCCGATGACGAGCGGCACGCCGGCCTTGGCCCGCGCCTGCATCAATTCTCGCCACTCCACCTTGGTCGAGGCGCGCGAATATTTCGAGACGCCGCGCCCGAGATAGGACGGGCCGCTGTCCGTCGATCCGCCATCAATGGCGATGATGTCGGGCCGGTTGGCGACGCCGCGCTCCAGCGCCGCGCGGTCATAGCCCAGTCCCAGCGCGCCTGCGGGTATAAGTACGCGTGTCATGTGTCACCTCCCTTGCTCGGCCCGCCAGCGGGGCCACCGGAAAACATTTCGGCGCGGGCCTTGCGCAGCTTGGCCCTGCCGAGGTGGTCGTGCATCAGGTCCGCCGCCCTGCCGGTATCGCCGGCATCCAGCGCGTCGAGAATGGCGAGGTGCTCGGCATTCTGGCCGCGCACCTGCTCGGCATTCAGCGTCTGGCGGTATTCGATCAGGCGGCGGAGCTGGTTGAGCTTCTGCACCGTGTTGACCAGGAAACGGTTGCCGGAGAGCGCGGCGAGACCCTCGTGGAAGGACGAATTCGCCTCGAACAGCTCCATCTGGCTGAGCCGACGCCAGCCGCCGTCGGCGACGATCTCCTGCCGGCGGCGCAGGTCCGCGAGCACGGCGGGATCGGCCCGGAACTCGGGCGAGCGGATGCCGTGCACCTCGATCGCCTGGCGCAGGTCGTAACATTCCCGGTAGGCCTCGACGGAATCGATCAGCACCGCGAAGGTCCAGCCCCGGCCCTCGTTGCGCTCGATCCAGCCCTCGCCGGAAATGCGCGTCAGGATACGCCGCAGCCCCAGCCGCGACACGCCGTAGCGCCGCATCAGGTCGGTCTCGCTGACCCGGTCCGGCAGGCGGCGCGACAGGCGGTCTTCGGCGATGCGCAGATAGGTCGCCTCGTCCGACGTCTCGTTGGCCGCCGGCAGCGGATCGGCGGCGATGCGGTCGGGATCGCGCAGGTAGAAGCCCTTGTTGGGCACCCGCTCGACAATGCCCTGGTCGGCCAGGATGCCGAGCGCCGAGCGGATCGGCTGGCGCGACGTGCCGAACAGGGACTGGAGGCTGGCTTCCGTCAGGTGCTGTCCCCGTTCCATGGCCGATGTCCTGATATGGCGGACGATCTTGTCCGCCAGCGAGCGATGAAGTTCGTTCATGATCGACCCCTGGATGGTATTAAGCGCGTATATACGACAATCCACAGGCAATCAATCTGGCGGCGCCGGTCCTGCCGGCGCACTCTCCTTGGTGTTTTGAAATGACAAAAGTCCAATAGCCCGAATCCTGGTACTATGCAAGCACAAAGAACCGGCGCTTGGCGAAGCCCGCGGAACATGCGACAAGGCACAGGCCATCCAGGAGCGCCGATGACCCAGATAGCCAGCACCCTTGCCCATGAGATCGCCCGGCTCGTGCATGCCGAGCGGCTGGCGCCCGGCGAGCCCCTGACCGAGCGCAGCCTTGCGGAGCGCTTCCTCGTCTCGCGCTCGCCGATCCGCACGGCGCTGCGCGAACTCCAGCGCGCCGGCGTGCTGGCGGCGGCCGAGCGCGGCGGCTTCAAGGTGGCCGATCCTTCCGCCGCGAAGGCGCTTGCCGCCAGCACGCCGGCGCCCGACGGCGGCGAGGAGGTCTATCTCGCCATCGCCCGCGACCGGCTGGCCGGCGAGATCCCCGACCGGACGAGCGAGAACGAGCTCCTGCGCCGCTATGGCATGACCCGCCCGCGCCTGCAGGCCCTGCTCAGGCGCATGTCGGAGGAAGGCTGGGCGGAGCGGCTGCCCGGGCACGGCTGGCGCTTCCTGCCGGTGCTGACCTCGATGGAGACCTACCGGCAGAGCTACAGCTTTCGCCAGGCGATCGAGCCGGCCGCGCTGCTGGAGCCGGGCTTCACGCTCAACCGGCCCGTGCTGGAGCGGCATCTCGAACAGCAGCGCCGTTTCGTGGCGGGGGAGATCCTGGAGATCTCGGCCGTGCGCCTGTTCGAGACGAACAGCGAGATGCACGAGGCGATCGCCGAATGCAGCCGCAACGCCTTCTTCATCGAGAGCCTCCGGCGCGTCGACCGGCTGCGCCGGCTCATCGAGTACCAGCAGCGGGTGGACCGCGAACAGGCCCGCCAGCGCTGCGCCGAACATGTGCACATCCTCGAACTGGTGCTGGACGGCCGGAATGGAGAGGCCGCCGAGGCGATGCGCCAGCACCTGAGCGCGCTTGGCCCGCTGAAGGCGCCCGCGCCCTGAACCGGTGGCGGGGAATTCGCGCTGTCCGGCGCGGATCCGCAAGGCTCCAGATTCTTGTTCTGCCGCATTATCCGACGCCGAAGCGACTTCGCTTCGGCTGGAAATGCTCTAGTGTGCTCGCGGCTTGGCCCGGCGCGGGACAGAATCGGCAACACGAGGGAAACGACCCCATGAGCAACCATCTCTTCGACGCGATCCGGGCAGCGGCGACGCCGGAGGCGGTCTTCATCGAGACGGGCGACGGGCGTCGATGGACCTATGGCGACATGATCGCGCTTTCGGGGCAGCTCGCCGGCACCCTCGCCGCGCGCGGCGTGCGCCCGGGCGACAGGGTCGCCGTGCAGGTGGAAAAGAGCCCCGAGGCGCTGATGCTCTACCTCGCCTGCGTCAGGGCCGGCGCCGTCTACCTGCCGCTCAACACCGCCTATACGCTGGCCGAACTCGACTATTTCATCGGCGATGCCGAGCCGAGCCTGGTCGTCATCTCGCCGGGTGCCCGCGAGGGCGTGAGCCCCATCGCCGGCAAATACGGCGCCCATGTCGAAACGCTGGACGAGGCGGGCGGCGGCTCGCTGCTGGAGCTTGCGGCGGACGAGGAGACCGATTTCCTCGATGCGGAGCGCGGCCCGGACGATCTTGCAGCGATCCTCTACACCTCCGGCACGACGGGCCGCTCCAAGGGCGCGATGCTGACGCATGACAACCTGCTGTCCAACGCGCTCGCCCTTCGCGACCACTGGCGCTTCACCCGCACCGACCGGCTGATCCATGCCCTGCCGATCTTCCACACGCACGGCCTGTTCGTCGCCTCGAACGTCACGCTGCTGTCCGGTTCGTCGATGTACCTGCTGCCGAAGTTCGATGCCGACGAGGTGCTGCGCCTGATGGCGGAGGCCACCGTGATGATGGGCGTGCCGACCTTCTATGTCCGCCTCGTGCAGCATCCCGGCCTGACGCCGGCGGCAACGGCCGGCATGCGGCTCTTCGTCTCCGGCTCCGCGCCGCTGCTCGCCGAAACCCATCGCAGCTTCTCGGAAAAGACCGGCCATGCCATCCTGGAGCGCTACGGCATGACCGAGACCAACATGAACACCTCCAACCCCTATGACGGCGATCGCATTGCCGGCACGGTGGGCTTCCCGCTGCCCGGCGTGTCGCTGCGCGTCACCGAGCCGGAGACCGGCAGGCCCCTGCCGGCCGGCGAGACCGGCATGATCGAGGTGAAGGGGCCGAACGTCTTCAAGGGCTATTGGCGCATGCCGGAGAAGACGGCGGCGGAGTTCCGCGCGGACGGCTTCTTCATCACCGGCGATCTCGGCCTGATCGACGCGCGCGGCTACGTGCACATCGTCGGACGCGGCAAGGACCTCGTCATTTCCGGCGGCTACAACATCTATCCGAAGGAGGTGGAAACCGAGATCGACGGCATGCCCGGCATCGTCGAGAGCGCGGTCATCGGCGTGCCCCATCCCGATTTCGGCGAGGGCGTGACGGCCGTCGTGGTGCGCCAGAAGGGCGCGACGCTCGACGAGGCGGCCGTTCTGGCGGCGCTGAGGGACCGGCTGGCGCGCTACAAGCAGCCCAAGCGCGTGCTCTTCGTCGAGGACCTGCCGCGCAACACGATGGGCAAGGTGCAGAAGAACGTGCTGCGCGAGAGTTATGCCGACCTCTATTCCGCCGGATCATAGGCGCCGTCCCGCACGATGGCGGCAGGCGGCCGCACCGCCCGATCTTCCGCGCAAGCCCCGGGAATTTGGCTCTATCGGCCCGCTCGCGGCTGTCGTACAAACGGGAGGCGTGCGCCACGTTTCCACCCTGCCTTCGTACAGGGCGCAGAAGAGGCGGCGCGCGAGGGCAGACAGGATTGGAAGGAAAGACCATGGACGTGATTTTCACCCCGGAACTGACGGTTTGCGGGATAGAGGAACTGCCCAGCCAGCGTGACCGCAAGGTGACCCATGTGCTGTCCATCGTCGATCCCGACCTCCCCGAGCTCGAGACCTTCGCCACCTATGGGCGGCACCACCGCACGACGCTGCGCTTCCACGACATCATCGCCGCGCTGCCCGACCAGGTGATGCCCCGCCCGGACCATGTCGAGGCGATCCTTGAGTTCGGCGCGGATTTCCAGGCGCGGCAGGACCGCGCGGCGCCGAGCCACCTCCTCGTCCATTGCCACATGGGCGTGTCGCGCTCGACGGCCGCCATGCTGGCCCTGATGGCGCAGGCCAGCCCCGACGAGCCGGCCGAAGACCTCTTCACCCGCCTCGTCGCCATCCGTCCGCAGGCCTGGCCGAATTCGCAGATGGTCGGCTTTGCCGACGCGCAGCTCGGCCGCAGGGGCGAGCTGACGGCCGCGCTCGGCCGGCACTACGGCCGCCAGATCAGGAGCCGCCCGCAATATACCGAATGGATGACCAAGCTCGGCCGCGAGGCCGAGCTGCGCATGGCCGTGCTCGACTGAGCGGTGCCCTCCCCGCCAGCGGCCGGTGACCGGGAAAACGCGCGGCACCGACGGGCTGGATGCCCGCTGCCCCGTCTCAATCGGCGACGGAGACGTCCGGCGCGACGGAGCCGATATTGTAGCCTTCGAGCTGGGCGGCCGCGCCGTTCTTTTGCGGGAAGTTGAGGATGGTCGCGGTGCCCGGCGTGACGGGAACGACGCGCGAGGGCGGCAGGTCGAGGAATTCGTGGCAGACGGCGCGGATGACGCCGCCATGGGCGACGATCAGCAGATCGCCCTCCGTGCGGGACATCCAGTCGTGCACGCCGTCGGCGACGCGGCCGCGGAAGGCGCTCCACGTCTCGCCCCGCGTCGGGGTGAAGGTGCCGGCGCGCCAGGCGACGTAGTCCTCGGGATGGTCGGCGATCAGGTCCGGCTTGCGAAGGCCCGTCCATGCGCCCATGTCGAGTTCGCGGAACCGCTCGTCGGAGGGGGCGTCGGGATGGCCGATGAGCGCGACGGTCTGGCGGGTGCGGCCGAGATCCGAGGCGATGATGCGGGCCGGCTTCAGCGCCCTGGCATAGGGACGGAAGCGCTTGACCTGGGCGACGCCGCGCTCGGACAACAGCGAATTGTCCTGGCCCTGCAGCCGCTGCTCGGCGTTCCATTCCGTTTCGCCGTGACGCATGAGGATCAGCCTCATTGATGTATCCTTTCTCCAGTGGCGGCGAAGACCGCATCGGGTGTGCGAATGAACGAGAGGGGGATCGGCTCGCCGGGCGTTGCCGTGAAATAGCCGTCCGCCATGCCGGTGATGCGCAGCTCGCCGATCATCGCCGTCACCATGGTGCGTCCGGCGATCGGCGCGGCCTCGGCAAAGCGCGCCGTCAGCGAGGGCATGCCGGCAACGACGCCGACACCGACATCCTCGGCGCGGTAGAGGAGCTGCGCTTCCGCCCGCCCGCCGGCGAGCGCGGCCGGCGCAAGGGCGAGGTCGTTGAAGAGGAGGGCGTCGCCCTCCCGGCGCACCGGCAGGAGATTGGCCGGCGGCGTGCCGAGGAAGGTGGCGACGAAGGTGGTCTGAGGGTTGCGCAGGAGGTCGATCGGCTTGCCGAACTGCTCGACGCGGCCATTGTTGAGCACGGCGACATGGGTCGCCATCGTCATCGCCTCCACCTGGTCATGCGTGACATAGACCGAGGTCGCGCCCGTCGCCCGGTGGATGCGCATCAGCTCGCTGCGCATCTCGATGCGCAGCTTGGCGTCGAGGTTCGACAGCGGCTCGTCGAAAAGCAGGATGCTCGGCTCGGGCGCGATGGTGCGGGCGATCGCCACGCGCTGCTGCTGGCCGCCGGAAATCTCGGCCGGATAGCGCTCGGCAAGCGCGTCGATACCGAGCAGGGCGAGCACCTCCCTCACCCGCCGCTCGCGCTTTTCGCGCGGCCATCTCGCGACCTTCAGCGGCCAGGCGATGTTGCCGGCAACGGTCATGTGCGGCCAGAGCGCGTAGCTCTGGAAGACGAGCCCGGCATTGCGCCGGCCGGCATCGGCGATGACGCCGCCCGTGCCGCTGGAGACGGTCTGCCCGACGAAGGCGATCTCGCCCTCGCTCGGGCTTTCCAAGCCGGCCAGCATGCGCAGCAGGGTCGACTTGCCGCAGCCCGACGGGCCGACGAGGACCAGGAAGGCACCGGGCGGAACGGAGATGTCGACGTCCTTCACGGCGGTGAAGGCACCGAACCGCTTGACGAGATTGCGGATCTGGATGGCGTCCGCGGCGCCTGTGGCAAGGGCGTTCATGTCTCTTTCCATTTCTGGACGCGGTTCTGCAGGCCATGGGCGATGAAGGAGGCCGCAAGGCAGACCACGAGGATGACGAGGGTGATGGCATTGGCGAACTGCATGAAGCCTTCGGCCGCATAGCGGTAGGCGACCATGCTGAGCACCGGCGAGGTGGCGGTGAAGAGCAGCACGACCAGCGAGAGGTCGCGCACCATCTTCACGAAGACGAGGATCGCCCCGGCGAACAGGCCCCGGATCGCCAGCGGGAAGATGATGGCGAAGAGGCGCCGCACGAGGCTCGCGCCGGTCAGCCGGGCGCTTTCCTCGATATCGGCCGAGATCTGCCCGAGCACGGAGCGGCCGGACTGCACGGCGAAGGGCAGGTTGTGCGCCGAGGCCGCGATGACCAGCAGCGCGAAAGTGCCGTAGAGCGAGGGCAGCGGGCCGATGGGCGCGCCGTAGAGCGCGATATAGGCCGCGGCGAAGGCGATGCTCGGGATCAGCAGCGGCAGGAAGGCGAGCTGGCTGAGCACGGTGGCGATGAGGCTGCCGCGGCGCTGCACGATCGTATAGGCGAGCGCAAGGCCGAGCAGCATGGTGGTGAAGGCGACGACGAGGCCGAGGCGGATCGTGGTCCAGAGCGCATCGAGCAGCACGGGATTGCGGAAGATGCCGGCCTGGCCCTGCGCCATCTGGCCGCCGCCCTCGCCGATCCAGAAATGCAGCGTCCAGTTGGAGAACAGCGCGCCGCTCTGCGGGGCAAGGCTGGAGGCCGCGAGCACCAGAACGGGCAGGACGGTGGTGGCGAAGCCGATGAGCACGGCGAGCGCGAAGAGCGGCCAGCGCCAGCCGCCGAGCGGAAAGCGCTTGGTGCGCCCGCCCTTGCCGGTGACCGTGATGAAGGCCTTGCGGCCGGAGACGATGCGGTCGGAGAGGAAGAGGAACAGCGCCGAGACGGCGATCAGAAGCAGCGCGATGACGAAGCCGCGCTCGTTCTGCCCCGTCTCGATCATGCCGAAGAGGCGGGTGGAAAGCGTCTGCATGCGCACAGGCAGGCCGAGCAGCGCGGGCGCGGCGAAGTTGGAGACGGCGCCGGCGAAGGTGAGCGAGGCGGCGGCGACCAGCGCGGGCGTGACGACCGGCAGGATGATGCCGAAGAAGATGCGGGGGCGCCTGGCGCCGGCCATCTGCCCGGCCTCGACGAGATCGGCCCCGACGGAGCTGAGCGCGGCGGCGATGATCGTGTAGGCGAGCGAATAATAGTGCGCGATGAGCACGATCGCCGTGGGGATGAGGCCCCAGGCGAGCCAGTCGGGAATGGCAAGGCCGTTCGTCTCGAAGAAGCCGGCCGAGCCGCCGAGGCGGGAATTGCGGAACAGCGTGCCCCAGGCGAGCGCGGCGGCGAAGCTCGGGATCATGTAGGGCAGCGTCGCCATCAGGGCGAGGAAGCGCCGGCCCGGCACGTCGGTGAGCACGACCAGCCAGGCAAGGAAGCCGCCCATAAGCAGGCAGCCGCCGGCCACGCAAAAGCCGAGGATCATCGTGTTGAGGAGCGGGCGCCACCACAGATTGGCGGAGAGCCGGCTGGCGAGCACCGCCTGCCAGGCTTCCAGACCCTCAGGCGTCAGCGTGGACAGGAGAATGCGCAGGAGCGGCGCGACGACGAGGACGGCGACGATGGCGATGAGCAGCGCCGGCAGGAGAAAGCCCGATCGGAGCAGGCGCCTGCCCGATGGCACGGAAAGAGACGTGGATGTCATGGTGATCCTCCGCGTCCACCGGCGCCCCGAAAGCGCGCCGGTGGACGGGTCCGTTACTGAAGCGTGATGATGAGGTCGGCGATGCGGCCGCGCGCGGCCGCCGTCTTCGCCGGATCGATCGTCCAGGCCTTCAGCTCGCCGAGCTTGACGGAATCGGGATGGTCGGCGATCGCCTTGCGCACCGCATAGTCGCCCGGCACGTTGAAGGGCTCGAAGCCCGGCCCGCCGGTCGGCGTGTCGTCGCCGAACATGAAGTCGATCAGGAGGCGCGCGGCGGCCGGATGTGGCGCCTTGTCGGCGATCGTCAGCACCGCCGGGAAGAGGATGCCGTTCGCCGGCTCGACATTGTTGGCGACCTGCAGCGCCCAGCCTTCCTTCTCGTTGTCGCGGCGGTCCGAATAGGTGCCGAAGCCGACGGGCGGGTTCTTGGCGTTGACGTCGCCGATCGACTTGTTGAGCACGTCGCTGTTGGGCAGAAGGATGAGGTCGTTTTCGAACAGTGCCTTGATGAACTGCTCGCCGGCGCCTTCGAGGCCGTCCTCGACCTCGATGTCCTTGCCGTACTGCGCCTTGTAGGCCGCCGCCATCTCGTCGGGATGCAGCGCGATCTCGGTGAGGAGGTCGAGCAGTTCGCCGCGCTGGCTCGGATCGACCATCAGCACCCGGCCCTGCCATTCCGGCTCGGTGAGCTGCCAGAGATTGGTGACGGGCGAGCCGTCCGGGAAGGCCTTCTCGTTGTACATCAGCACCTTGGTGGAGAGGCGCTGGGTGAGCAGCGGCGCCTTGTAGCGGTCCTCCAGCTCGTCCGCCACGCGCGGCGGCACGTAGTTCACGACGCGCTTTGCCTCCACAAGCTTCGTGAAGACGACGGGCGTATCGGCGATGTAGAGCACATCGACGGCATGGACGCCGGCCTGCTGCTCGGCCTCCACGCGGGCGATCTGCTTGGTCGAGCTCATGTCGACGCCGATCAGGTCTATGCCCGGATAGGCCGCCTCGAAGGCCGCCTCGATCCTGGCGATGCGGCTCGACAGCGAGAACACCGTGACGCTGCCCTCCTTCTGGGCAAGCGGCAGCAATTGCTCCGGCGTCAGGCTGTCGAGATCCTCGGAAAACGCGATGCCCGGCAGGGCGAGACACGCCACGAGGGCGGATGCGTATACGCATTTCAACATGGTTTCCTCCTCCATTTTCTCACGTCAGTCGAAGTCGTTGAACAGCTCCGACAGTTTCTCCAATCGCCCGATGACCTCCCGCTCATGCCGTCCGGCGATCGTCAGCACGATGCCGTTGACGATGGCGAAGGGGATCGTCGGGGTCTGGAATTCGCTTCCCGAGCGCCCGCGCGGGGCGGCGAGCATCAGATCGGCGGCAGGCTCCATCAACGGCCCGGCAAGATCCGAGACGAGGATGGTGCGCGCGCCGACCCGCGCGGCATGGCGCACCAGCGGCCCGTAGCTTTGCGGCTGCTTGCGGAAGGCGAGCGCGACGACGAGGTCGCCCGCCTCCATGCCGACCAGCCGTTCGGCAATGTCGCGGCCGCGGCCCGTCAGCGCGATGGTCGTCATGCCGAACCGGTCGAGCCGGCGCTGCAGGAAGCCGGCGACGGACTGGGCATGGCCCTGGCCGAAGACGAAGACGCGGCGCGCCTCGAAGATCATGTCGGCGGCACGGTCGACATCGGCCTGCGGCACGGCGCGGGCCAGCGTCTCCAGCGCGGCGATCTCGGCCGTGATGAGGTCGGAAAGGTAATCGCCGTGCTCGACCTTGGCGACCGAGCGGCGCATGCGGTTGGCCGCGTCCTGGTCGAGCAGCACCTCGCGCTGCAGTTCGGCCCGCAGGTCCGGAAAACCCTTGTAGCCGAGCTTCTGCGCCAGCCGCGTCGCCGTCGCCTCATGCACGCTGGCGCGCTGGGAAAGCTGCGGGCCGGACAGGAACGCCGCCTCCGCGCGGTTCTCCAGCATGGCGGCGATCAGCTTCTGGTCCGCCTCCGTCAGCTTCCTGGACTTGGCCTTTATGCGATCGAGAAGGGTCATGGCGCTCGACAAGGTTGTTTGCAGCGCCGATGGTGTTGGCAAAGCGCCTTGCAGTCAAGACGGCCACCGCAAGATTCCTTGCAAGGCTCTGCAAGGCCGCGCTCCCGGGCAGGGCCGCGACAGGCAATTCGGCAGGAAAAACAAGGCACGGGAACCAGCGGCTCCGAAACGCGGAGCAGCGACCGGGCGGCCGGGCATGCGGGGCGCCGGCGGCCTCGCTACCGCTCGTTCCGGTGAATGTCGCGCTGGGTGATCAGGCGGGCGCTGTTGCGGCCGGTGGCATAGGACCACAGCCAGCTCAGCGCCACGGCGATGCGGCTGCGGGTGCCGATCAGGAAGAAGATATGGGCGATGCCCCAGAACCACCAGGCCAGCGCGCCCTTCAGCTGGATGCGGCCGAAATCCACCACCGCCGCGCTCCTGCCGATCGTCGCGAGATTGCCGGAATGGCGATAGCGGAAGCGCGCCGGCGGCGGCTTTCCGGAGAGGCGCGCGCGCAGCAGCCCGGCCACGAAGCGCCCCTGCTGCTTGGCCGCCGGCGCGATGCCCGGCACCGGCGTGCCGTCCTCGTTGAGCACGCTCGCCGTGTCGCCGATGACGAAGATTTCGGGATGGCCGGGCACGCTGAGATCCGGCCCGACCCGCACGCGCCCCGCCCGGTCGGCCTCCGCGCCGAGCCAGGCCGCGGCGGGAGACGCCTTCACGCCCGCCGCCCAGATGACCGTGCGGGCGGCGATCTCGTTTTCGCCGATGCGCACGCCCTCGTCCGTGATGTTCGTCACCGCCTCGCCCGTCTGCACGCTGACGCCGAGCCGGGTGAGCGCCGCCTGCGCATAGGCCGACAAGCTCTCGGGAAAGGCCGGCAGGACGCGCGGCCCCGCCTCGACCAGGATCACGCGGGCGGTGCGCGTATCGATGGTGCGGAATTCCTTCGGCAGGATGTGCTGCGCCAGTTCGGCGATGATGCCGGCAAGCTCGACGCCGGTCGGCCCGGCGCCGATCACCACGAAGGTCAACAGCGCCGCGCGCTCCTCGGCGCTCCCGGAGACCTCGGCCTTCTCGAAGGCGAGGAGCACGCGGCGGCGGATCGTCGTCGCGTCCTCGAGCGACTTCAGGCCCGGTGCCGCGCCCTCCCATTCGTCATGGCCGAAATAGGAATGCCGGGCGCCGGTGGCGAGCACCAGCGTGTCGTAGGCAAGCGGCGCGCCCTCCTTGAGGCGGACGAGGCGTGCCGCCTCGTCGATGCCGACCACCTCGCCGAGGATCGTCGTCACGTCCGCGCGCGTCTTGAACAGGTTGCGGATCGGCCAGGCGACGTCCGAGGTGGGCAGGATCGTCGTCGCCACCTGGTAGAGCAGCGGCTGGAAGAGGTGGTGGTTGCGCTGGTCGACGATCGTGATGCGCAACCCCGGGAACCGCAGCGCCTTGACCAGCGCGAGGCCGGCAAAGCCCGCACCGACGACGACGAGGTGGTGGGTGTTGGAGGAAGGCACATCCTGCATGTTCGTCATCCCGCTTGTCCTCTTCCACACGCAGACGCCGCGAACGAGGCGGCGCCCCGTTCGCGGCGTGCGTTTCATGCTGTTTCAGGGCAAGCGCCGCGCCCGCACCGGCGCGGCCACGGCCCTGCCGTCAGACCTTCACCACGCTGGCGGTGTAGATCTCGTCGATCGTCCTGCCGAGGCTGGCATTGAACTCGGCATCATTCATCGTCACGCGCAGATCCTCGGTGAGGGCGCGCGAGAAACTGGCGATCATGCCGTGGTTGCGGCTGAGCTTCTCGCAGGCATCCGCCCGGCTGTAGCCGCCCGAAAGAGCGACGACGCGGGTGACCGCCTTGTGGTCGACGAGCGGCTTGTAGAAATCCGCGATTGTCGGGATGGTGAGCTTGAGCATCACCTTCTCGTCCGCCGGCAGCGCATCGAGCTCCCGGGCGATCTCGTCGCGCAGGATCGTCTCGGCCTCCTCCTTGCTCGGGCTCTTGATCGAGACTTCCGGCTCGATGATCGGCACGAGGCCGTGGCCGAGGATCTGCCGGCCGACCGCGAACTGCTGCTTCACCACGGCGGCGATGCCGGCCCTGTCGGCATGGGCGATGACCGAGCGCATCTTGGTGCCGAAGATGCCCTTCTTCACCGCGCGGGCAAGCAGGGCGTCGAGATCGGGCATCGGCTTCATCACCTGCGCGCCGTCCTCCTCGGCGGCAAGGCCCTTGTCGACCTTGAGGAAGGGCACGACGCCGCGCTCCTCCCACAGATAGGACGGCACCGGCCTGCCGCCGGCCTCGCCGTCCATGGTCTTCTCGAACAGGATGGCGCCGATCACCTTTTCGCCGGTGAAGGCGGGCGCCGTCATGATGCGCACGCGCATCTCGTGCATCAGGCGGAACATCGCCTCCTCGCCGTCATAGTCGGTCTCGGCGATGCCGTAGAGCCGGAGGGCGCCGGGCGTCGATCCTCCGCTCTGGTCGAGGGCGGCGATAAAGCCCTCCTTGCCGGTCATCTGCGCCATCATCCTTGCATCGGCCATGGTTTCCTCCCTGTTGCGGGCCGGGACGCGGCGCGCCCTGCCCTGATCTCGTCTTCCCCGCCGCCCGGCCTCATGCCGGAAGGCCGGCCTTGCGGTAGCCCTCGACGAAATGCGCCCGCGTCGCGGCATCGCGGAACGGCTCCGTCTCGGCCCATTGGCTGGTCGAAAAATGCGGGTTCGCGACCAGGAACAGTTCGACCTCCGCCCGCGCCTCGTCGAACCGGCCGAGCTGGGCAAGGCTTGCCGCCAGGAAACGGCGCGAGCCCGTGCGGTAGGTCTCGTCCCGGGTCAGCGTCTCGACGGCGGCCTCATAGGCGCCGGCGGCATATTGCGCCTGGCCGAGCGTCAGATAGTACCAGCTCGCCGGATAGGGATTGAGCCGGAACGCCTTGCGGATCTGCTCCAGCCCCTCCTCGATGCGCCCGGCAAGGACGAGGATGTCGGAGAGGGTGGCGAAGGTGTCGGCCTCGTTCGGATCGAGCGCGATGGCTCTTGCGAATTCCGCATCCGCCTCGTCGAAGCGGCGCTCGTAGGCGAGCAGGTTCGCCAGCACCCAGCGGCAGCCCGCGTCGTTGGGATCGATCGCGACGGCCTTTTCCGCAAGGGCAAGGGCGAGGCGGCGGGCCGGCTCCTCCGGCTCGCCCCAGTGCACCCAGCCCATCCAGTGGTTCATGGCGAGCCAGCGATAGGCCTCGGCATAATGAGGGTCGAGCGCGACGGCGCGCGTCAGCATCAGATGCGCCTCGCGCGCCGTCTGCGGCGAATCGTCGATCAGCTTGCGCGCCCGCACGCACAGGTCGTAGGCTTCGAGGTTGTTCGGCCGGTTGCGCGGCGGCGGGGCGCGCAGGCGCCCGAGCAGCGCCTCGACGATCTTGCCGGCGACCTCGTCCTGCACGGCGAAGATGTCGTCCAGGCTGCGGTCGAAACGCTCGGCCCACAGGTGGTCGCCGTTCCGTGCATCGACCAGCTGCGCGTTGATGCGCACGCGCCCGCCGGCATGCCGCGCGCTGCCCTGCAGCAGGTAGCGCACGCCGAGGTCCTCGGCGATGGCGCGCACATCCGCCGCCCGGCCCTTGTAGGCGAAGACCGAGTTGCGGGCGATGACGAAGAGGCCGGGCATGCGGGAAAGGTCCGTGATGAGATCTTCCGTCAGCCCGTCGGAAAAGCTCTCCTGCTGCGGATCGCTGCTGACATTGACGAAGGGCAGCACGGCGATCGACGGCCTGTCGGGCAGCGGACGGGGCATGCGATCCACCCGATGCGGCGCGATGGCCCCGGTGAAGCGATAACCGACGCGCGGCACCGTCGAGATCCATTCGCCGCCGCCTTCGGCCGGGCCGAGCAGCTTGCGCAGCTGGGCGATCTGGACGGTGAGGTTGCCCTCCTCGACGGCCGTGCCGGGCCAGGCCGCATCCATCAGCTCGGCCTTGCCGAGGATTTCGCCGGGCCGCCCGACGAGCGCGGCAAGCAGCTTCAGCCCGCGATGGCCGACGGCAACGGGGTCGTCGTTCCGAAGAAGCGTTCCCGCACCGGAATCAAGCACGAACGGACCAAAGGCAAAGCGCGATCCCTGCATAGGGCGCATCTATAACCGGTTTTGGAAGTTTTTGAGAACTTTTTGGGAAGGTTTAAGGACGGTTCCCGTCCGCCTCCCGCACAATCCAGCCTTCAGGACCGGGTTTTCCCCGAAAATCCGATGGAGGTTGCCATGACCCACATTCGCACGGCAAGACTGCCCGCCCCGCCCGGCCTTGCAAACCTCGGCGCGCTTCTGGCTGCCCGGGACGCCCGCCTGCGCTTTCGCTGGGACCTCGCGCGCAAGGCGGCGGAGACCCCGCACCTGATCGACGATATCGGCCTCACGCCCGACGAGGTCGCGGCGGAGATCGCCAAGCCGTTCTGGCGGGTATAAGACGGGACCATGTCGAGGTTTGCATGACGGCCGAAAGCACGACAGCAGGTGAGGAGCGCGGCATTCCGTGGGCCGCGATGGCCGGCATCATCGCGACCGTCTCGGTCTTCGCCCTGGCGCAGGGGCTGACCTATCCGCTGCTCAGCTTCATCCTGGAACGGCAGGGCACGACGCCCGGCCTCATCGGCCTGTCCGCCGCCATGACGCCGCTCGGCTTCATCGTCTCGGCGCCGCTCATTCCGGCGCTCGCGCGGCGCGTCGGCGCGGCGCGGCTGGCGGTCCTGTGCGCGCTCCTCGCCGCGCTCACGCTTGCGGCCATCGGGCTCGTGCAGGACGTGCGGGCCTGGATGCCGCTGCGTCTTCTCCTCGGCGTCTTCGCCAATCCGCTCTATGTGATCAGCGAGACCTGGCTGATCGCGCTCACGCCCGCAGCGCGCCGCGGCCGCATCCTCGGCCTCTATTCCTCGGTCGTCTCGGGCGGCTTCGCCATCGGTCCGCTGTCGCTCGGCCTTGCGGGCACGGCGGGCTGGGCGCCGTTCCTCGTCGGCATCACCGCCTTTGTCCTCTGCAGCCTGATCGTTTTCGCCGTCGCCCGGCGCCTGCCGGACCTGCCGCGGGAAGGCGAGACGGCATCGGTCGGCGGCATCTTCGCGCGCGCGCCGCTCCTCCTCTTCGCGGTCTTCACCGCGGCGGCCTTCGAGCAGACCTTCGTGTCGCTCTTTGCGGTCTATGGCGCGGCGCTCGGCAGCGGCGAGGCCCGCATCGCCGCGCTCATCACCGTGTTCATCGCCGGCAACGCCGTGCTGCAGGTCGTGCTGGGGCGCATCGCCGAGCGCTGCGGGGCGGCGCGCACCATGCTGGCCTGTGCGCTTGCCGCGCTTTTCTTCTGCCTGCTTCTGCCGCAGGCCTTTGCCGCCTGGCCCGTCTGGCCGCTGCTCTTCGTCTGGGGCGGGGTCTCGTTCGGCATCTACACCATGGCGCTGATCCAGCTTGGCGAGCGCTTCACCGGCCAGGCGCTGATCGCCGGCAATGCCGCCTTCGCCCTCGTCTGGGGCATCGGCGGCATGACCGGCTCGCCCGCGACGGGCCTCGCCATGCAGCTGATCGGCCACCAGGGCCTGCCTGCCGCGCTCGGCCTCCTGTGCGCCGTGCTGGCGCTCCTCTTGATGGCGCGGCGACGGCGGGCCTGATCGCTCTATGCGGTCCCGTTCGCCTCCAGCTTGTCCTGCGTCTTCGTGTCGAAGTCGGCGGCGTCGTGGCGCTCGTGCAGCTGCTCGGACGGATCGCCGCTCAACCGGTTCACCATGCGGCCGCGCTTGACCGCCGGGCGGGCCGCGATCTCGGCCGTCCAGCGCTGGACATTGCCGTAGCTCTGGACATCGAGGAAGGTGCCGGCATCGCCATAGGCCTGGTTGAGCGCGAGGTTGCCGTACCACGGCCAGATGGCCATGTCGGCGATCGTGTAGTCGTCGCCGGCCATGAACCGGTTGTCCGCCAGATGCCGGTCGAGCACGTCGAGCTGGCGCTTCACCTCCATGGCATAGCGGTCGATGGCATATTGGATGCGCATCGGCGCATAGGCATAGAAATGGCCGAAGCCGCCGCCGAGGAAGGGCGCCGAGCCCATCTGCCAGAACAGCCAGTTGAAGGTTTCCGCGCGGGCGCGCAGCGCGCTCGGCAGGAAGGCGCCGAACTTCTCGGCGAGATAGAGCAGGATGGAGGCGGATTCGAAGACGCGCACCGGCGCGCCGCCGCCCGCCGGCGCGTGGTCCATCAGCGCCGGGATCTTGGAATTCGGATTGACCGCGACGAAGCCGGAGCCGAACTGGTCGCCATCGCCGATGCGGATGGGCCAGGCATCGTATTCGGCGCCCGCGTGGCCCGCGGCCAGAAGCTCCTCCAGCATGATCGTGACCTTCACGCCGTTGGGCGTGGCGAGCGAATAGAGCTGCAGGGGATGCTTGCCGACCGGCAGGTCCTTGTCGTGCGTCGGGCCGGCAATGGGGCGGTTGATATTGGCGAAGGCGCCGCCATTGCCCTTTTCCCAGGTCCATACCTTCGGGGGCTCGTAGCCGGCGGGGAAATTGTCGGCAGGGGATTTCTCGGTCATGAATCAATCCTTGTCTTTGCGCGAACGCATCCGGCCTGCCGGATGCACCTTGCTCCATATAGGAAGGCGATCGCAGTTTCTTATCCCCTCCCGCGGTTCCCGTGCAACGCAGGGTCATCGCCTATGGAGGGAAACCGTTGCCCCACCCCCTTCTCCCCCGCGGGGAGAAGGTGCCGGCAGGCGGATGAGGGGGCGGGTCGGCGGCGCAAACGATCCATCCGAGCCACCCCCTCATCCGACCCTTCGGGCCACCTTCTCCCCGCGGGGGAGAAGGGGAGAGCGGCACCGCCGAACGTCATTGGCGATGGCCCGCCTTCAACGGGGCAGGATCACGGAATGGCGCGGGCTATGGCGGATGCCGGGCGGTTGGCGCATAGTCCGCCGCCGAGAGGCAAGACACATGAAATACGATTACTGCGTCATCGGCGGCGGCATCGTCGGGCTGGCAACGGCCATGCGGCTTCTGGAGGATCGTCCCGGCAGCAGCCTGGTCCTCCTGGAGAAGGAGGCGGCGCTCGGCCGGCACCAGACCGGCCACAACAGCGGCGTCATCCATGCCGGCATCTACTACCCGCCCGGCAGCCTGAAGGCCGAGCTGTGCCGCGAGGGCGCCGCCGCCACCAAGGCCTTCTGCGCCGAGAACGGCATCCGCTTCGAGACCTGCGGCAAGCTTCTCGTCGCCACCTCCGATCTCGAAATGCAGCGCATGGACGCGCTTTACGAACGCTCGAGGCAGAACATCATCGAGGTGCACCGCCTCGGCGCGGACGAATTGAAGGAACGCGAGCCGAATATACGCGGCCGCGGGGCGCTCTTCGTGCCCTCGACCGGCATCGTCAGCTATGCCGAGATGTGCGAGGCCATGGGGCGCCGCATTGCGGCCCTCGGCGGCGAGATCCGCCTGTCCACCCGCGTGACCGGCCTTCGCGAGGCACCGGACGCGGTGACCATCGGGTCGGATGGCGAAAGCTGGCAGGCGCGCATGCTGGTGGTCTGCGGCGGCCTCCAGTCGGACCGGCTCGCCCTTCTCGCCGGCCTGTCGATCACGCATCGCATCGTGCCCTTCCGGGGCGAATATTACCGCCTGCCCGCCGACAGGAACGACATCGTCCGCCACCTGATCTACCCTATTCCCGATCCCGCCTTGCCCTTCCTCGGCGTCCACCTGACGCGGATGATCGACGGCAGCGTGACGGTCGGGCCCAATGCCGTGATCGGCTTTGCCCGCGAGGGCTATCCGCGCCTTTCCGTCAACCTGTCCGACATGGCCGACTACGCGCTGTTCCCCGGCTTCTGGAAGACCGTGTTCGCCAACCGGAAATCGGCCGTGACGGAGCTGCGCAACTCACTCTGGAAACCGGGTTATCTCGCGCAATGCCGGAAATATTGCCCGGGCCTTGAGCTTGCCGACCTCCTGCCGCACGAGGCCGGCATCCGCGCCCAGGCCGTGGGGAGGGACGGCACCCTCATCCACGACTTCCTGTTCGTCGAGACGGAACGCATGCTGCATGTCTGCAACGCGCCCTCCCCCGCCGCCACCTCCGCCATCCCGATCGCCAGGATGATCGCCCGCCGCCTGACGCGGGAGCAGTGACGGGCAGGCCGGAGCGATGCCGCTTCGGCTGCGCCCTAGCGAAGCCAGCCGTCCACCGCGGCGGCGGCGGCAAGGACCCGTTCGTCGCTGTCCTTCGGCCCCGAGAGAAGGAGCCCGACGGGCATGCCGTCGGCCCCCGTGCCGCAGGGCAGCGAGACGCCGCACCAGTCGAGGAAATTGCCGACGAGCGTGTTGCGCAGCGTCTTGCCGTTGGTCTGGAAGAACAGGTCCTCGTCGTCGAGCAGCGGCTGGACCGGCGGGGCGACATGGGGAAGCGTCAGGCTGATGAGGATATCCTGCGTGCCGAGCCGCGCCTCGAAGGCGGCCGTCAGCCTTTCGCGGGCGGCCAGCGTTTCGAGATAGTCGGACAGCGCGATCTTCTCGCCGAGGAGCGTGCGCTTGACGACGCGGGGATCCATTTCGGCCGCCGCCGGGCCGGTGATGCGCGCGCGGTGGAGCGCGAAGGCCTCGGCGGTCACCAGCGCGCCGTGCCGCGCCATCACGTCGAAGACCGCGGAGAATTCCGGGAAGGCCTGCCGGCGGATGCGGGCGCCCGCCCGCGCCAGGCGCTCGACGGACGCATCGAAGGCGGCGACGACCTCCGGCTCGGCCCCGTCGAAGAACACGGTCTCGGGAATGACGAAGGAGAGATCGGCGGGGCTGAGGCGCGGCAGCGGGCCGGCGGCCGCCTGCCCGCGCATGGCGGCGTCGATCCACACCGCATCCTGCACGGTGCGGCAGAGCGGGCCGAGGGAATCGAGGCTCTTGGCCAGCGGGAACACGCCGTCCATGGCATAGCGCCCGCGCGTCGCCTTGTAGCCGACGATGCCGTTGAAGGCGGCGGGGATGCGCACCGAGCCGCCGGTATCGGTGCCGATGGAGACGGGCACGAGCCCCGCGGCGACCGCGACGCCGGAGCCGGACGAGGAGCCGCCCGGAATGCGGTGCTCGCCGGCCGGCGAAGCCGGGTTGCGCGGCGTGCCGTAATGCGGATTGATGCCGAGGCCGGAAAAGGCGAACTCGCTCATGTTCACCCGCCCGATGCTGACCATGCCGGCGCCGGCGAGCGCCTGCACCACGGCCGCGTCGCGGCCTGCGGGCGCCGCATCCTTCAGCACGCGCGAGCCGGCGGTGGTCGGCAGGCCCGCAATGTCGAAAAGGTCCTTCCAGGCGATCGGCACGCCATCCAGCACGCCGCGCGAGCGCCCTTCGCGCAGGCGCCGCCGCGCGGCCTCCGCTTCCGCCTTCGCCCGATCCTCCAGAAGAACGGTGAAGATCGCGGCGTCCGGATGGGACCGGATGGCGGCAAGCGTCTCTTCGGCGAGCGCGACGGGATCGAGCGCGCCCGATTGCAGGAGCACGGAAAGCTGGGCGATCGACCGCGGCTCTGTCGTCATCGTCAAATGTCCTTCTCTGCGCGCCCGACGAGCTGCATCCAGCGGCGGACGAGATAGTTGTGTTCATCCATGGTCGTGTTCCAGACGGCGATGCCGTTGGCGCGCTGCCAGTAGGAGCCGCCGCTGCGCACCGCACCGCGCTTGACGCGGACGGCGCCGTCGGGACCCGGCAGGTCCTCCCGCGCGGCGAGGCCTTCATACCAGTAGTCCCACTCGGCGGCGCTCATGTAGCGGCGCGAGCGCTCCGGGGTGGAGATATAGTAGCCCTGCCGGGCGACGACCGCGCCCGGCCAGCCGGAAATCCACCAGTTGAGATAGTCGTAGGCGACATCGAGCATGCGGCCGGAAAGCCGCCGGGAAAGGCACAGGCCGCCGTGCCAAGCGCGATAGCCCTCCACCGGGGTCGCCTGCTCGACGGGGAAACCCCGGCCGTTGAGGATGCCGATGCCCGTCGACCACATGCTCTGGATGTCGGTTTCGCCGGCCACCATCAGCCCCGCGGCCTCTTCCGCCGTGCGCCAGAACCCCCGGAAGAAGCCCGCCTTGCGCCGCGCCTCCAGGATATCCATCAGCTCGTCGATCTCCGCCACCGTCATGTTGCCGATATTGCCGAAGCTCATCAGGCCGGCCGCCTGCGCGGCGAGCGCGGCATCGAAAATGCCGATCGCCGGCTCGTCGACGAGCGCGGCGCGGCCGCTCCAGCGTTCGTCGAGCAGCGCGGCCCAGCTGTTCATCGGCGCAAGGGGATCGGCGGCATCGCTGCGATAGGCGAAGCTGTCGAAATTGTGCGTCGTCGGCAGCATGGAGATGCGGCCGGTCGGCGTGTCGCCGAGCGCGAGGCTCGGCTGGACATAGAGCTTGCGCGCCGGCACGTCGCCCTGGCCCATGCGGGCGCTCGGGCCGATCTGGCCGGTCTTCGTCAGGTCGTTGATCTCGTCCCAGAGCGCAATGCGGGCAATCTCGATCGGCTGGATGGCGCGCCAGTACCAGACGATGTCGAGATTGTGGAAACACTGATCGTAGATGTCGTAGCGGTCGGGCTCCTGCGCGGCCTTGTGCTGGGTGACGATGAAATCGTTGTTGTCGAAGCTGACCTCGATGCCGAGATCGGCCTCGGCCTTCACGCGCAGCTCCTCCAGAAGCGAGATGGCCGTGCCGAGCACGCGCAGCTTCGGCTTGCCGGCCGTATGGACGGCCGGTGCTGCCGGTTCCGGTTTCGGGGAATGCTTGTTCATCAAGGGCTCTGGGCGTTGCGAACCGGTGCGGCTGCCTCTGGCTGCGGACTGTCTGCGGCCTTCCCGGCAAGCGCGAAGGCGTTGAAGGACCGTTTCAACAGGTTCGGATCGAGACCGTCAACAATAAAGACGATGCGCGAGGAGCGCTCCCCCGCCGGCCAGGCGTCCATATGCACGGGCGGATGGACGAGATGCTGCACGCCATGCACCGCCACCGGCCGGTCCTCGCCCGCGATGTCGAGCATGCCCTTCACCCGCAGCACGCGCTCGCCGTGGCGGTTGAGCAGCATGGTGAGCCAGACGCCGAAGCCGGTCCAGTCGACCGGGGTATCGACGGTGATCACGAAGGAGGAGATGGCCGCCCGGTGCGGCGTACCGTCCGCCGTCACCAGCCCGGCGGGGGCATCGCAGTAGAAGCCGCTCGCCGATTGCAGTCTTGCCGCGCGCTGCGCCGTGTCATCGCCGAAGAGCGCATCGGCGCCCGGCCCGTCGGCCGCCGCGATGTGGCGAACCGCGTCCGGGTTGAGCTCGGCAAGCCGCGAAAGCAGGCGCACCAGAGCGGCATTGCCCGGGCAAAGATCCGCCTTGGTGACGACGATGCGGTCGGCGATGGCCGCCTGCCGGTTCGATTCGACATAGGTGTCGAGCTGGCCGAGGCCGTTGACGGCATCGACGGTCGTCACCACGCTGCCGGCGCGAAAATGATGGCGCAGCACGGGATCGGATTTCAGCGTCGAGAGCACCGGGAAGGGATCGGCAAGGCCCGTGCTCTCGATGACGACGCGGGTGAAGGGCGGCGCGAGGCCGCGTTCGCGCTTCGAATGGAGATCGCGCAGCGCCTCGGCCAGCTCGCCGCGCACGGTGCAGCACACGCAGCCCGACTGCAGCAGCACCATCGTGTCGTCGATGCGCTCGACGAGATGATGGTCGAGGCCGACCGCACCGAATTCGTTGATCATGACGGCGGTATCGGCGAGCGCCGGATCGGCAAGCAGGCGCTTTAGCAGCGTGGTCTTGCCCGAGCCGAGGAAGCCGGTCAGCAGATGGACGGGCGTGAAGGCGGGAATGTCAGCCATTGCTTACGCTCTCCATGCGCGCGATCAGCACGGGATCGAGCGGATCGCAGGGCCGGCCGGCAAGGCGCTCGGCGGCCGGCCAGAGGTGGCCGAGGTCCTCGATCATCTCGCTCTTGCCGGTGCGCGTCGCCAGCACGAAGGACGAGCCCTGCCAGTCGGAAAGGCCCATGCCGAAGGCGGCGAGCACGCGGTTGACAGCTGTCACCCGCCGGGCGCGCTCGCGCCGCCGGTCGAGCCGCTCGACATTGCGCGTGTAGACGCCCGGCCGCGCGGCCGCGTCCGTCCAGTGCTGGTCTCCGCCGATGACACCGCATAGGGAGCACATGGGGTTTCGTCCTTTCTTCCTTGGTGCACCCCCCTCTGGCCTGCCGGCCATCTCCCCCTCAAGGGGGGAGATTGGTAGGGGGCGGGACTCCTGATCCAAGAGCGACGTTGGAGATGGGCGAAACGGTGCTCCATCCGATCTCCCCCCTTGAGGGGGAGATGGCCGGCAGGCCAGAGGGGGGTGCTCGCCCCTACTTCTTCCGCGGCGACCGCCGCGCAAAATCATCCGCGATCTCGTCCATCGTCACGAACTTCACGCCCGGATGTTTGATAATATGCGCATAAAGCCGCTCCAGCATCATCAGCACCTGCGGCCGGCCGGCGACGTCGGGGTGGATGGTGATCGGGAAGACGGCATAGTCCATCTCGCGGTAGACCCAGTCGAACTGGTCGCGCCACATCTCCTCCAGATGCCGCGGATTGACGAAGCCGTGGCTGTTCGGCGATTTCTTGATGAACATCATCGGCGGCAGGTCGTCGAGATACCAGGAGGCCGGGATCTCGATGAGGTCGGTCTCGTGCCCGCGCTTCAGCGGCACCATCCAGTCCGACGGCTTCTTCGAATAGTCGATCTTGGTCCAGCTGTCGCCGACGCGCACGTAATAGGGTGTGAAGTCGTTGTGCATCAGCGAGTGGTCGTACTTGATGCCCCGCTCCAAAAGCAGCTCGTTGGTCACGTTGGAGAACTCCCACCACGGCGCGACATAGCCGGTCGGGCGCTTGCCCGAGAGTTTCGAGACGAGCTCGATGCTCTTGTCGAGCACCTCCGTCTCCTGCTCGCGCGTCATGGCGATGGGGTTCTCATGGGTATAGCCGTGGATGCCGATCTCGTGGCCGGCCTCGGCGACGGCCTGCATCTGCTCGGGAAAGGTCTCGATCGAGTGGCCGGGGATGAACCAGGTGGTCTTGACGCCGAACCGCTCGAAGAGCTTGAGGAGGCGCAGGCTGCCGACCTCGCCGGCGAAGATGCCGCGCGAGATGTCATCCGGCGAATCCTCGCCGCCATAGGAGCCGATCCATCCGGCCACCGCGTCGACGTCGACGCCGAAACTGCACAAAATCTCTTTTGCCATTTTGTATCTCCTTGGTTCCCTCAAAAAAGGATCAATGGGCCGGGATGACCGTCGCCTCGGCGGGGTTCCAGCTCAAAAGAACGGGGGTTCCGGCCGGGAACGCGCCCGGGCGGTACTTGTCGACATGGGCTTCGAGCGCGACCGCCCGCCCGTCCTGAAGCCGCGCCGTCAGATGCGCGATATGGCCGACGACCTCCGAGCGCTCGATGCGGGCGTCCACCCGGTTCTTCGCGCCGGACAGCGCCGCCTCGCCCGCCGCATGCAGCTCGATCGCCTCGGCCGGCACGACGAGATTGACGCGGCCCTTCTCGGCGAGCGCGCCGTTGGCGCGGCCGGACAGCGTGCCTATGCCCGTCGTCACCACCACGTCCTCGCCCTCGCTGCCGGCGACCTCGCCCGCAAGCACGGTGTTGCGGCCGATGAACTGCGCGACGAAGGGCGTGTTCGGGCGGGTGTAGAGCTGGTGCGGCGGGCTCACCTGCTCGACGCGGCCCTGGTTCATCACCACGATGCGGTCGGAGAGCGCCAGCGCCTCCGACTGGGCGTGCGTGACGAAGATGAAGGTGACGCCGAGGCTCTTCTGCAGGAGCTTCAGCTCGTTCTGGATGGCCTTGCGCAGATTGGCGTCGAGCGCGCCGAGCGGCTCGTCGAGCAGCAGGATATCCGGCTCGACGACGAGGCCGCGGGCGAGCGCGATGCGCTGGCGCTGGCCGCCGGAGAGTTTCTCCGGCTTGCGCTCGGCGATGTCCTCAAGGCCGAGCGTCGCAAGGATGCGGTCGACCTTCGCCTCGCGCTCGCCCTTGGGAACACCCTTGACCTCCAGCCCGTAGCCGACATTGCGGCGCACGCTCATATGCGGGAAGAGCGCGTAGTTCTGGAAGATCATCGAGGTCGGGCGGCGCTGCGGCGGCACGTCGTTCATCCGCTCGCCGCGGATCAGCATGTCGCCGGAGGAAATGCCCTCGAAGCCGGCGATCATGCGCAGCGTCGTCGTCTTGCCGCAGCCGGACGGGCCGAGGAAGGCGATGAACTCGCCCTTGCGGACGGACAGGTTGAAGTCGATGACGGCGGGCGTGCCATTGTCATAGACCTTGCCGACATTGTTGAGTTCGAGGTCGAACAGCATCAGGAAATCTCCGGTCGCGGACCGGGGCCACGCGCGCCCCGGTCCTTCGTCTTGGGATCAGGCGTTGAGGAACTCGTCCCACTTCTGGATGAGGTGGTCGTATTCGTCCGGCCACTGGTGCCAGTAGGCGACGTTCTTCGCGCGCTCCTCCAGCGAGCCGCCGTCGCGCAGGTCCCCCTCCTTGATGCCGCGCTCCTCCGCGCCGACCCAGGGCTTGCCCTCGTACCAGAAGGCGTATTTCTCCGGGGACATGACGTCCTTGATGTTGGTGGAGGGCGAATAATAGCCCTGTTCGGAGACCGTGATGCCGGGCTCGCCCGAAAGCCAGTAGTCGGCATAGGCGATGACGGCGTCGCGGTTGGCCGTGCCGGCGATCATCGAGGGGCCGATCGCCCAGCCGCGATAGCCTTCCTTCGGCACGGCGTATTTGCAGGCCTTGCCCTGCGCCTTGACGGCCATGACGGCCGGCTGCCAGGCGTCGCAGACGACCATCTCGCCCGAGGCCATCAGGTTGACCAGCTCGCCGAAATCGCCCCAGAGCGCGCGGAACTGGCCTTCCTTCTTTTTGGAGACGAGGAAGGCGGCAGCCTCGTCGATCTCGGCGGCGGTCGGGTTGCCGGGGTTCTTCACATCCGACAGGCCGAGCGTGTTCATCGCCATGATGGCTTGGCCGAAGGCGATGAGCGGGTCGGTGTTGAGGCCCGACTTGCCCTTCCACTTCGCATCGAAGATCGCCGTCCAGGTGTTGGCCTCCTCGTCGGAGAGCACATCCGGATTGTAGCCGATGGAATCGTAGTTGTAGACGGCGGGCACCATGTTGAGCACGGTCTGGCCCTCGTCCGCCCAAATCTGGCCGACAATCTGCGCGGCGCGGTCCCACTTGTCGCTCGCCGTGGTGAAGGTGTCGCGGATATTGGCCCAGTTCTTCAGCGAGGCGGCCGGGATCGTCTCGACATTGTCGGTCATGACGATGGAGGGCAGGCGCTCGGCGATGATCTCCCAGCAGTCGTAGTCCTTCGAGCCCGAGAGGATCTTCGTCTGCGCGTCCGGGAAGGTGGCGGCAGTGCCCGAGGTGCCGCCGACACCGGAGGCCTTCTTGAACTCCTCGAGGATGCGCTCCTGCACCGTCACGGAAAGGCCGATGGTGCGCAGCTGCTGGCCGGCGAGGTCAGCGGCCTGCGCGAAGGCCATGCGCGAGGAGAGGAACGGCGTGCCGCCGCCCATCGCCAGCGCCATCACCCCGGCCGAGCGCTTGAGGAGCGAGCGGCGATTGATTTCCGACTTGAACATGTCTCTTCTCCAGTTGTTATCGTTCCCCGGAGCCGCCCCGCGGCTCCTTTTGTCTGCAATTCCGGGCATAAACCGCTGCACATGCTTGCCGGGATTGCTCAGTACCGGCCCACCAGGAGGCCGCCATCCACGACCAGCACCTGGCCGGTCATGTATCTCGCGCTGTCGGAGGCGAGGAACACGGCGACATCGGCGATGTCCTCCCCGGTCCCGAGCCGCCCCATCGGAATGAACTCCGCCGCCTTCTCCGCCCCCGCGGGCCCGAGCGAGTTCTCCTCCGAGAGAAGCTGCGCGGTGCGGATGTAGCCGGGCGCGATGCCGTTCACCCGCACGCCGTCGCGCGCCATCTCGACGGCAAGGCCCCGCACCAGGCCGACGACGCCGGATTTGGCCGCCGAATAGTGCACGTGCTCGTCCCAGCCATAGGCGACGCCCATGATGGAGGAGAGCGCGACGACCGATCCCGACCGGCGGGCGCGCATGCCGGGCGCTGCGGCCCGCACGAGGCGGAAGATGCCCTTGAGGTCGATGTCGAAGGTGAGGTCCCACTTCTCGTCGGTGAGGTCGGCCAGCTTCGTGCGGTGCGCGATGCCGGCATTGGCGACGACGACGTCGATGCGGCCGTGCCGCGCCTCGACATCGGCGACCAGCGCGTCGGTCGCCTCCGTCGAGCGCACGTCATAGAGGTGGAACTCCGCCGCGCCGCCGGCGGCCAAGATCGCCGCCACCGTCTCCCGGCCTTCCCTTTCAAGAATGTCGGTGACGACCACATGGTCGCCCAGGGCTGCAAACGCCTTCGCGGTGGCCGCGCCGATGCCGATGCCGGCCCCTGTGACGATGACGATGCGTTTCTTGTCTGCGCTCATGGCTGTCTCCGAAGTCAAAAGGGGGCGATCGCATGGGGCGGGACATCGCCGCATCTGCCCTTCTCCCCCGTGGCGAGAAGGTGGCCCGAAGGGTCGGATGAGGGGGTTTTGCAGCGGGGATGCTTGCTTCCGGCATCCCCCTCATCCGCCTGCCGGCACCTTCTCCCCACGGGGGAGAAGGGGAGGTGCGGCGACCGGTTCATCCGATGGGCAAGCGTCGTCGGGGTCACAGCATCACGTCCCCGCTGTTCGGCCCGAGCGTCTGCCCGACGAAGAGGCTGGCGGCGGGGGATGCGAGGAAGGCGACGGTCTCGGCCACCTCCTCCGGCTCGCCGAAGCGGCCGAGCGGCAGGCCCGCCCGCTTGGCGGCCCGCCAGTCCTCCGAAAGCTGCATGACGAGCGGCGTGTTGATCGGGCCGGGCGCGACGGCGTTGACCCGCACCCCGCGGGCGGAAACCTCGCGGGCGAGCGCCTTGGTCATGCCGATGATCGCGGCCTTGGCGCCGGAATAGTGCACGAGCTCGACGCCGCCGATCTGGCCGAGCTGCGAGGCGACGTTGACGATGACGCCCGCCCCGGCGGAGAGCATCGCCGGCAGCACGGCCCTGGTCATCAGGAACGTGCCGCGCACATGCACGGCGAACATGCGGTCGAAATCGCGGACATCGAGGTTCTCGAACAGCGCCTGATGGGCGATGCCGGCATTGTTGACGAGCAGCGTGACATCGCCATGCGCCGCGACGGCGGCAAGATGGATGGCCGCGACATCCGCCTCGCCGGAGACATCGCCCGCCACGGCGACGGCCTTGCCGCCCGCCGCACGGATCTCGTCCGCCACCGCCTCGGCGCGCTCGGGCGAGAGGTCGTTGACCGTCACGGCGTAACCGTCCGCCGCGAGCTTTTGCGCAATGGCGCGGCCGATGCCGGAGCCTGCGCCGGTGATAAGAGCAGCGCCCGCCATCACGCCTCCTCCTGGATCGCCATGCGCTTGGCGCGGCGCACCGACAGGCCCATCAGCACGGCATAGGTGCCGAGCAGCGCGAAGGAGAACAGCGTGGTCAGCACGCCGAAGGCGAAGACGTTCGGATGCACTTCCACCGAGAAGGTGCCGTAGATGGCGAGCGGCAGCGTCAGGTCCCGGCCCGAGGCGAAGAGCGTGCGCGAGAACTCGTCGTAGGAGAGCGTGAAGGCGAAGAGCATGGCCGAGAGCACGCCGGGGAAGATCAGCGGGAAGGTGATCTTGCGGAAGGTGCGCGCCGGGGTGACGCCGAGCGACCAGGCGGCCTCCTCCACGCTCGGATCGAAGCGGTTGAAGATCGCCAGCATGACGAGGAAGGCGAAGGGGAAGGTGTAGACGACATGCAGCACGAAGGCCGTGCCCCACCAGTGGCGGTCGACGCCGAGCGTGTTGGCGACCAGCGCCATGCCGAGGCCGACGAGCACGCCGGGCACCATCATGCCGAGCACGATGAGATAGAAGACGACGCCCGAGCCGCGGAACCTCTTGCGGAACGCCTGGGCGGCGGTGACGCCGAGCACGGTCGAGACGATCATCGTCATGACGGCGAGCGCCAGCGAGCGCACCAGCGCCTGTTCGATCGGCAGCGGCGCGATGCGCGAGGGCGGGGTGAGGCCGAAGAGGTGCTTGTACCAGTAGGTCGACCATTCGATGATCGGGAATTGCGGCCCGCCCTCCGGCCCTGTCTGGAAGGAGAGGATGGCGAGCACGGCGAGCGGGCCGTAGAGGAAGACGATGAACAGCGTCGTATAGAGGCCGAGGCCGAGCTTGATGCCGGAAGCGTTCATGGCTCAGAGCTCCTTCCTGAGATCGACGACCCGGAGCAGCGCGGCGACGACCGCGCCCATCAGGATGGTCAGCACCACCCCGGCAACCGCGGCGAAGGCCCATTTCAGCGACCCCACCTGGGTGACGATGATGTTGCCGAGGAGGTTGACCTTGCGGCCGGAAAGCGCGGCCGAGGTGGCGAACTCGCCGAGCACCATCACGGAGACGAAGATCGCGCCCACCACCACGCCCGGCATGGAGAGCGGCAGGATGATGGTTCTGAAAATCCGCCAGAAGCTCGCCCCGAGATCCTGCGCCGCCTCGATGACGGAAGGGTCGATGCGGCCGAGCATGAAGGCGATCGGCCCGACCATGAAGACGCAGTAGATCTGCGTCATGCCGATGATGACGGAGAGCTCGGAGAACAGCAGCACCTCGATCGGCTGGGTGACGATGCCGAGCTTCATCAGGATCATGTTGATCGCGCCCTCCTTGCCGAGCATCGGCCGCCAGGCGAGCACGCGGATGAGGAAGGAGGTCCAGAACGGGATGACGCAGAGCACCAGGAGTGCCGTCGAGAGCGTCTTGTTCTTGACGAAGAGCCCGACGAAGAGCGCCGCCGGATAACCGACGAGGAGGGTGGAGACGAGCACGATCAGCCAGATGCGGACCGTCGTCCAGAGCGCGCCGAGATAGGTGTCGGAGGAGAAGAAGGTGATCCAGCTCTTCAGCGTCAGCGTCGGCTCGATCTTGAAGGTGGTCTGCGTCCAGAAGGAGACGTAGACCATCATCAGGATGGGCGCGACGAGGAAGAGCAGCATCCACAGGACGCCGGGGGCGAGCAGCCAATAGGTGCGGTCCGGCTGCCTGCGGGTGGAAGGCGCCGCCGTTTCGACGGGCGTGTCATGGCTGGTGGCGGCCATCGTCATCTCTCATTCTCCGGGTGGACAGGGGCAGGACCGGCGACGGGGTTCTCAAACGAAGACAAGGGCGTCCTCCCGTTTCCAGACGAGGGCGTAGCGGGCCTTCTCCTCGAAGGCCTCGGGCGCGGCATGGCTGAGATGCGTCTCCACCTCGAAGACGCGGCCGTCGTCGAGCGTGAAGAAGGAGTTGATCGCCGCGCCGGAATACTCGCTGGCGACGAAGCTCGCCTCGATGCGCACCTCGTCGCCAGCGGCCGCCGCATCCCTCGGGCGGATCGCAACACGGTCGTAGCGGATGGCGTAGGCCGGCCTGCCGGATGCCTGGCGCACCCCGCCGAGCGCCAGGCGGCCGACGGGGCTCTCGAAGACATCGCCCGAGACCGCGCCGGAAAAGATGTTGTAGCAATTGAGGAAACGCGCGACGTCGGCGGAGGCCGGGCGACTGTAGAGCGTGCCGGCATCCGTCGCTTGCGCGATGCGGCCGCGGTCGAGCACCAGCACGGTGTCGCCCATGGCGAGCGCCTCGCTCTCCGAGCCGGTGACGTGGAGGAAGGTGACGCCGCAGCGCTCGCGGATGGTGCGGAGCTCCCCGCGCATGCGCGTGCGCAGGTTGGCGTCGAGCGCGCCGAGCGGCTCGTCGAGCAGCACCATGCTCGGCTCCGTCACCAGCGTGCGGGCGAGTGCCACGCGCTGCTTCTGGCCGCCGGAGATCTGCGTGACCGCGCGGTCTTCGAGGCCCGTGAGCCCGACGAGGCCGATCATGTCGCGCACCCGGGCGGCGACGGCCTTCGCGTCCGTCACCGGGGCGACGGCGCGGTTCTCGAGGCCGAAGGCGATGTTCTGCGCGACGCTCAGATGCGGAAAGAGCGCGAAATTCTGGAAGACGAAGCCGATGCCGCGCTCATGCGGCGGCACGCCGTCGATGCGCCTGCCGGCAAAGAGGATCTCCCCGCCGTCCGGCTGCTCGAAGCCGGCGATGACGCGCAGCAGCGTCGTCTTGCCCGAGCCCGACGGCCCGAGCAGCGAGACATAGGAATTGTCCATGAGCGCCGCATCGACGCCCGCAAGCGCCGGCACGCCGGCAAAGGCCTTGTGCACATTCTTCAATTGGAGGACGGCTGACACCTTCGTTCCCACCAGTTCCGGCCAGGACCCTCGGCGCACGGGGCTCCGCACCCCCGGGCGCGAAGAGGCCTTCGGAGAGGGCAAGAGGCTCCCGTTCGCGCATCGGTCAGATGCGCGGCGCAGCGTCGATCCTGAGCATTTCGTTTTGTTCCACTGCCGACGCCTCTTCCGGGCGTCTTGTTGTCAAAACCATGGCATAAATGATTTTTGTATTCAATAGACTTTTTAGAAATTTCTATCGCGGGGCCACGCCGGCCTTTTGCTCATGAATTTCCGGCCGCGGAGACGTCGTCTTCGCACCAGGACTTCCCACGTCTTCTGGCGAATTTCCGCGCATTACGCGCAAAATTCACCGCTTTCGCCAATAAATTCGGCGGCCGGACCGCCATGGCGGCGCGACCAGCGATAGCGCGCCTTCCTCTTTCACGCTCGAAGAATCGTCGAAGCTATCTTCAAATTTTGTATTCAATAATCATTTATGCCATCCTTTCCTTGCGGCGGAGAATGCGGCAGAGTGCTGCCCTCCACGAGGCCGACGGATCAGGGACCCATGAAGGACGAGCAGGCAGCCACCGGCACCCAGCGGCGCTATGCGATCGCCGAGGACGTGCTGCGCAGCAATATCGAGGCGGGCACGCTGCCGCCCGGCCTGGTGCTCCTGGAAGGCCCGATCGCCGACATCCTGCAGACCTCGCGCGCGCCGGTGCAAAGGGCGCTGCAGGCGCTGGAGGCGGAGGGGCTGGTGCACCGCTTTTCCGGCCGCGGCTTCCTGGTCGGCCCGCCGGGCGCCGGCATCGAGCCGAACCGCACGGACATCAAGGCGCTCGGGCTCATCGTGCCGCGCCATGCGGACGAGGCGCTGCAAAGCCGCTCCTCCTGGGAGCGCATCTACAACCAGGTCGAGGCGGACGTCGCCGGCTGCGTGGTGTTCGGCCGCTACCGCATCATCGAGATGGAGCTCGCCACCCATTTCAACGTCAGCCGCACCGTGGTGCGCGACGTGCTGACGCGCCTGCGCGAGCGGGGGCTCGTGCGCAAGAACCAGAGCTCGCACTGGATCGCCGGGCCGCTCACCGCCCAGACGGTGAAGGACCATTTCGTGCTGCGCACCATGCTGGAGCCGCCGGCGATCCGCCTTGGCGCGCGGGCCGTCAACCAGGCGCGGCTGGAGACGCTGCTGAAGCGCCTGCGCGCCGCCGAGGAGGCGAGCGCCGCCGGCTCCCTGCGCGAAAGCGAGGCGATCCAGACCGAATTCATCGAATGCTGCGTGCTCGCCGCGCCGAACGAGCGGCTGAAGGATCTCGTGCGCAACAACCTCCTGCCCGTCACGGCCACCGATCGGCTGCTGCGCCGCCTCGGCCTGCCGGGCGATCCCGCGATCATCACGGAGCTGCGGCTGGTCGGCGAGCTTCTGCTGCGCGGGGCGACGGAGGCGGCCGTCTCGATGATGGAGACCCATCTGGAGGCCTCGCTGAACCGCACCATCGCCCAGATGAAGATCGTCGCGATCATCCCCGGGCCGGGCGTCACGGCAGCGTATCTGACGCCCGTGCTGGATTGAGCGGGAAGAGTGCCGCGCATCGCCCGACTTCGGGCAGGCCGGGCCGTAGTGCATACCCCCCTCTGGCCTGCCGGCCATCTCCCCCACAAGGGGGGAGATCGGATGGAGCACCGTTTCGCCCATCTCCAACGTCGCCGATGGAGCAAGGGTCTTGCCCCCGGCCGATCTCCCTCCTTGTGGGGGAGATGGCCGGCAGGCCAGAGGGGGGTGCACCCAAAGCCGCCGTCGCTCCGCGGACAATGCCCCCTCCCCCTAAGCCAGCGCTTCGCGCAGCTGCGCGAGGCTCGCCTGCCGGGCCTTCCGCGCCGCCAGCGCCTCCTCCATCGTCACCTTGACGAAACGGGTCGGCGTGTGGGGCTGGAGCTGGCCGATCAGGTCCATGTCGGCGGAGATGACCGTGCCGACCATGAAATAGCCACCGCCGGAGACGGCGTCGCGGTGCAGGATGATCGGCTCCGTGCCGCCGGGCACCTGGATCGAGCCATAGGGATAGCAGCTGTCGACGATGTTCGACGGATCGGAGCCTGCCCCGAAGGGCTGGTCGCGCGCGACGAAATCCAGCTTGCGCCCGCCCTTGAAGCGATAGCCCATGCGGTCGGCCTCGTTCGCCACCTTCCATTCGTCGGCGAAGAAGTTCTCCTGCGACGCCTCGGTCAGGCGATGCCAGTAGAGGCCCGGCACGACGCGCAGCGCCGCCGGCAGGCCCGGCGTGCGGCGCAGCGCCTCGGGCACCGTTCTTCCCTCGCTGGAAAGGCTTGCCTTCCCGACCGGCAATTCGTCGCCCGCGGCAAGCGGGCGGCCCTTGTAGCCGCCGAGCGCGCCGATCGGATAGGTCGAGCGGCTGCCGAGCGCTTCCGGCACATCGATGCCGCCGGAGACCGCGATCAAGATGCGCGCGCCGGACTTCAGGAAGTCGAAGGTCAGCGTCTGGCCCGCCTTCACCTTGAAGGCCGTCCAGCCGGGCTGGACAACACCGTCCACCTTGGCCGGCATGTCGGCACCGGTGACGGCGACCAGCGCATCCTCGGTGAATTCCAGCTTGGGGCCGATGAAGACGGCCTCGAGCCCCGCCGCGCCCTCGTCATTGCCGACCAGCAAATTCGCCGCGCGCATGGCGAAACGGTCCATCGCCCCGCCGACGGGGATGCCGAGGTGGAAATAGCCGGGCCGGCCGAGATCCTGGACGGTGGTCGCAAGACCGTGGTGGAGAACCTTAATGGCCATGGAGCATGCCCTCCAGCTTGGCGTTGGTGCCGTCGATATCCTTCTGGAAGTCCCGGAGGTCGAAGCGCACCTCGCGGATGGGCGGGGCGAAACGGCCCCGGTCGACATCCTCCACCGCCTGGTCATAGGCGTCGCGATCGATCGGCTTGAACTTGACGATGTCGCCGGGGCGGAAGAAGACCATGAAATCGCGGAGATAACTGGTCGTCTGCGCTGGGTCGAAGATCGGCATGGGCGTGATGCCGAACATCTGGTAGCCGCCCGCCCCGCGCACCGAATAGATGCAGCCGAAGCAGCCGCCATGGCCGACCGTCAGCCTCGGCGTGTCCGTGCGCGGCCGCAGGTATTTCGGCACCTGGATCTGCCGCTTTCGCTCGACCATCTGGTACATGAACGGCAGGCCCGCGACGAAGCCGACCATGGAGACGAACCAGGGCGAGCCGGAATGCGCGCCGACGAAATCCTCGACCGAGCCGTAGCCGTTGATGCGCGCGGCATAGTCGAGGTCGGTGCCCGACGGCTCCTGGTGGCGCTCGCGAAAGCGCATCAGCGTCTCGTGCGTCCAGGGATCGTTGTAGAAGACGGGGATCTCGACGATGCGGGTCTTCAGCACGGGCTCGGCCTTTTCCGCCGCGCCCTCGATCGCCTTCACTTCCCGCAGGATGTCGTCGGGATGGATGAGGTCGGGATCGAACTTCACCTGAAAGGAGGCGTTGGCCGGGCAGATCTCCGTCACGCCCCTGATGCCGCTCTCGCGCACGCCCTTCGCCATGGAAAGGCTCTTGAAGAAGGCTTCGAGCGACATCTCCTCGCTGCATTCGACGAAGAGGTGCTCGTCGCCGCCAAATGTGTATCGGATGCTCATCAGGCAACCTCCGCAGTCGCGCCGGCCCTTGCGGCGAATTCGGTTTCAAGCCAGTGTTCGAGGAAGCGGGTGTCGAAGGCCCCGCGCCGGACGCTGTCGTCCGCGGCGAGCGCCAGATGCAGCGGGATCGTCGTCGGGATGCCCTCGATCGCCAGCCCCTCCAGCGCACCCTTCAGCCGTGCGAGGCAAGCCTCGCGCGTCTCGGCCCAGACGACGAGCTTGCCGACGAGCGAATCGTAGAAGGGCGGGATCGTGTAGCCCTCGTAGAGCATCGTATCGAAGCGGATGCCCTCGCCCTCAGGCACGACGAGCTTCGTGATCGTTCCCGGCGCGGGCATGAACCCCCTGGCAGGGTCTTCCGCATTGATGCGGCATTCGATGGCGTGGCCCTCGGCCGCGACATGCGCTTGGCGGATCGACAGCGGCGCGCCGCCGGCGATGCGGATCATCTCCTCGACGAGGTCGATGCCCGTGATCATCTCCGTCACCGGATGTTCGACCTGGATGCGGGTGTTCACCTCGATGAAGTAGAATTCCCGCGTCGCCTCGTCATAGAGATATTCCACCGTGCCGGCGCCGCGATAGCCGACCGCGCGGGCAAGCGCCACGGCACTGTCGCAAAGCCGCGCCCGCACATCCGCCGGCAGCAGGAAGGACGGCGCCTCCTCCCAAACCTTCTGGCGGCGGCGCTGCAGCGAGCATTCCCGCTCGAAGCAATGGATGAAGTCCTGCCCGTCGCCGAGGATCTGCACCTCGACATGGCGCGCCCGGGTGATGACCTTCTCCAGATAGAGGCCGCCATCGCCGAAGGCGGCGAGCGCCTCGGCGGAGGCCTGCGGGAAATGGCGCTCCAGGTCGGCAAGGTCGGCCGCGATGCGGATGCCGCGGCCGCCGCCGCCTGCCGCCGCCTTGATCATGATCGGAAAGCCGGTTCTTTCCGCCACGGCCCGCGCTTCCTCGATCGTCGAAAGGCGCCCTGCGCTGCCCGGCACCGTCGGCACGCCGGCCTTCGCCGCGACTTCCCGCGCCGCGACCTTGTCGCCGAGCAGGCGGATCGCGTCGCCCTTCGGGCCGATGAAGACCATGCCCGCCGCCTCGACGGCATCGGCGAAATCGGCATTTTCCGAGAGGAAGCCGTAGCCGGGATGCACCGCATCGACGCCGGCGGCCTTCGCCGCGTCCACCACCGCCGCTATGTTGAGATAGGACTTCTTCGGCGCCGGCGAGCCGATGTCGACGGCGGCGTCCGCGAGCTTGACCGCCAGCATGTCGGCATCCGCCGCGCTGTGAACCTGCACGGTGCGGATGCCGAGCGCCCTGGCCGCCCGGATGATGCGCACCGCGATCTCGCCGCGGTTGGCAACGAGGATCGAGCGGATGGTCATGCCTCCACCTCGGCGATGACCTGGCCCGCCATGACGGGCTCCTCGTTGTCGACGAGGAAGGTGATGTTCCTGCCCTCGACGCCGGCCGGCACTTCCTGGAAGGTCTTCATCACCTCGATGAGCCCGATCGCATCGCCGCTCGCCACGGCGTCGCCATCCGCCTTGAACGGCGGGACGTCCGGCGAGGATGCCCGGTAGAAGGTGCCCGGCAGGGGCGATCTGATCTCGATCTTGCTCATGGTTCTCTCTCCACTTTATGACGTCAGCGCCCGGCCACGTCCGAGACCGGCGCAATGCGAATGCCCGCCCCCACCAGCGCCTCGCGCATCTGGCGCACGATGTCGAAGGCGCCGAGCGTGTCGGAATGGAAGCAGATGGACTCGAAGTCGATGGCGATGTCGTTTCCCGTCACCGTCCTGACCTTGCCCTCCTTGCAGGCGCGCAGGACCTTGCGGGCGATCGCCGCCGGATCGGGCCGGCCGGCATCGCGGGTAAAGACGATGGAGCCGCTGTCGTCATAGTCCCGGTCGGCATAGAATTCGCGCACGACCGGCTGGCCGGCCTCCCCGGCCGCGCGCCAGGTGGCCGAGCCGCCCATGCAGAAGATGTAGGCATTCGGCTCGACGGTGCGCATGTACTGCACGAAGATCCGCGACAGTTCCGGATTGGCGGCCATCTCCATGTAGAGCGCGCCATGCGGCTTGACGTGCTGCAGGCGCACGCCGTGGCGATGGGCGAATTCCCGGATGGCGCCGACCTGGTAGATGATGTCGTTGACGAGTTCCCGGGCGGTGCCGGCGATCTTGCGGCGGCCAAAACCCTGCAGGTCGTTGTAGCCCGGATGGGCACCGATGCCGACGCCGTGTTCGGCGGCAAGCCGCACGGTCTGGTCCATCAGGTTCGGGTCGCCGGCGTGGAAACCGGCCGCGATATTGGCCGAGCTGATCAGCGGCATCAGGGAGGCATCGTCGGTGTCGCCGACGCGCCAGCGGCCGAAGGCCTCGCCCATGTCGCAATTGATGTCGACGACCTCGCGCACTGTCTCTTCCCTCGCCTGCTTTTCCCGACGGGGAAACGCTAGGTCGTTTTCCGCCTTTTGAAAAATTCTATTTTTCCATATATGAATTCTGAAAATCAGAACATGATGCCTCTTTTTGTTGCGGCGCAAAAATATGGGAAATCAAATGGATATGCGCGGAATGCCCGCAATGGCGCGACGTCATGCCCATTTCGATATCGCTCCTTCTGATTTTCCGATACCTTGCCGCAATAAATCAGAAGGGATGGCACAGCCTTGACGATCAGCCTCAGACAGATCCGCTACTTTGTCGCGACGGCCGAGCTCGGGCAGATCTCGCAGGCCGCCGTCGACCTGTCGATCTCGCAGTCCGCGGTGACGACGGCGATCAAGGAGCTGGAGCGCACGGTGGGCGTCGGCCTGTTCCTGCGCACGCCGCACGGCATGGACCTGACGCCGGCCGGCCGGCAGTTCCTGTCGCATGCCTACGAGATCCTGAAGAAGGTCGACGAGGCGGTGCACCTCAATGCCGTCAGCAGCGAGATCGAGGGCACGCTGACGGTCGCGGCGACCTATACGGTCATCGGCTATTTCCTGCCGCTGCATATCGAGCGGCTGCGGCGCCTCTTCCCGAAGCTCGACATCCAGCTCTTCGAGCTCAATCGCGAGTCGATCGAGGAGGGGCTTTTGAGCAACCGCTACGACATGTCGGTGCTGCTCACCTCCAACATCCTCAACCCCGCGCTGGTGACGGAGAAGGTGCTGAGCTCGACGCGCCGCCTCTGGCTGCCGGCGCAGCATCCGCTGCTGCAGGCCGAGACGGTGGGGCTGAAGGAGATCGCGGAGGAACCCTACATCATGCTGACGGTGGATGAGGCGGCGCATTCCGCCCTCAAATACTGGAGTACGACGCCCTACCAGCCCCGCGTCATCCTGCGCACCTCCTCGGTGGAGGCGGTGCGCTCGCTCGTCGCCAACGGCCAGGGCGTGGCGATCCTCTCTGACATGGTGCACCGGCCCTGGTCGCTGGAGGGCCGGCGCATCGAGACGGTCAATATCAGCGATGCCGTGCCCGCCATGGATGTCGGCCTCGCCTGGCGGCGTAACATAGAGCTTTCCCCGCCCATGCTCGCCTTCCGCTCCTATTTCCAGCAGGCCTTCCACCTGCCGGAACGGTGAGCGGCCCTTACGGGCATCGCCATGGCCGCCGAGCGGCCTCTATTCCGCGAAGGTCTTCCAGCGCGTCGGGCGGAAGCGGATCGCTGTGCCGGTCGCGGCGGTCGCCTCCAGCGGCACCTCGATCTCGACATGGTGCGGCGCGCCGGGCCTGCCGATGTCGAGGTCGGCGATGCGGGTGCCGGCGAGGCGGCGCGAGGTGGCGACGCGGCCTTCGAGCGCCGGCGCGGCGGGATCCTCGATGAGGACCACATCCTGCGGGCGGAAGAACAGCGTGCCGGCGCCGGACGCGATGTCGCTGGCGCGCGGGGTGATGCCGAGCGGCGTATCCTGGAAGTGGACCGCGCCATCGGCCACGCGGATCGGCAGGCTGGCGCTATCGCCGATGAAGGAGAAGACGAAGGGCGAGTTCGGGCGGTCGTAGACATCGTCCGAGGAGCCGACCTGCTCGATCGCGCCCTGGCTCATCACCACCACGCGGTCGGCAAGTTCCAGCGCCTCCTCCTGGTCATGGGTGACGAAGACGGTGGTGTGGCCCGTGCGGTCATGGAACTCGCGCAGCCAGCGGCGCAGTTCCTTGCGCACCTTGGCATCGAGCGCGCCGAAGGGCTCGTCGAGCAGCAGCACCTTCGGCTCGATCGCCATGGCGCGGGCGAGCGCGACGCGCTGGCGCTGGCCGCCGGAGAGCTGGTTCGGATAGCGCTTCTCGAGGCCGGAGAGCTGCACCATCTCCAGGAGTTCGCCGACGCGGCGGCGGATCTCCGCCCTGTCCGGCCGCTCGCCGCGCGGGCGCACCGTGAGGCCGAAGGCGATGTTGTCGGCGACGGTCATGTGGCGGAAGAGCGCGTAATGCTGGAAGACGAAGCCGACATGGCGTTCCTGCACCGTCCGGTGCGAGGCGTCCTCGGCGCCGAAATAGATCTTCCCGAGGGTCGGCTGCTCCAGGCCGGCGATGAGGCGCAGGAGCGTCGTCTTGCCGGAGCCGGAGGGGCCGAGGAGCGCGATCAGCTCGCCGGAGCGGATGTCGAGCGAGACATCGTTGAGCGCCGGGTATCGGTCGAATTCCTTGCGGATGTTTTTTACACTGACGTCCATACGGGCGTGCCTTTCAGGTCAATGCTTGCGGCCGGCGGCGATTTCCGCGCCGTAGTGAAGTTCGAGCACCGTCTTGACGATGAGCGTGACGAGGGCGAGCGCGGCGAGAAGCGAGGCCACCGCGAAGGCAGCGACGAAGTTGTACTCGTTGTAGAGGATCTCCACATGCAGCGGCATCGTGTTGGTGAGGCCGCGGATATGGCCCGAGACCACCGAGACCGCGCCGAACTCGCCCATGGCGCGCGCGTTGCAGAGCAGCACGCCGTAGAGCAGGCCCCACTTGATGTTGGGCAGCGTCACGTACCAGAAGGTCTGCCAGCCGGAGGCGCCGAGCGACAGGGCCGCCTCCTCGTCGCCCGTGCCCTGCTCCTGCATCAGCGGGATCAGCTCGCGCGCGACGAAGGGGAAGGTGACGAAGACGGTGGCGAGCACGATGCCCGGCACGGCGAACAGGATCTCGATGCCGTGGCTCTTGAGCCAGGGCCCGAGCGCGCTGCCGGCGCCGAAGAGCAGCACGTAGACAAGGCCTGAAATCACCGGCGAGACGGAGAACGGCAGGTCGATCAGCGTCGTCAGGAACGCCTTGCCCTTGAACTCGAACTTGGCGATGGCCCAGGCCGCCGCCACGCCGAAGACGAGGTTGAGCGGCACGGCGATGCCGGCGACCGTGAGCGTCAGGCGGATCGCGGCCAGCGTATCGGGATCGTCGAGCGAGGCGAAGAACTCGCCCGCGCCCCTGCGGAAGGCCTCGATGAAGACGGCGACGAGCGGCAGGATGAGGAAGAGCGCCAGGAAGAGGAAGGCGACCGCCATCAGCGTATAGCGTGCGAGCGGCGCCTCCGTCGTCGGGGAGCGCAGGCGAAAGGACTTATGCGCCATGGCCGTACCTCCGGCGGTTCCAGGCCTGGACGAGGTTGATGAACAGCAGCATGGCGAAGGACAGCCCCAGCATGATGGTGGCGATCGCCGCCGCCGCGCCATAGTTGAACTCTTCCAGGCGGATGACGATGAGCAGCGGCGCGATTTCCGAGACGTAGGGAATGTTGCCCGCGATGAAGATGACCGAGCCGTATTCGCCGACGCCGCGGGCGAAGGCGAGCGCGAATCCCGTCAGGATCGCCGGGGAGAGGCCCGGCAGCAGGATCCGGGAAATGGTCTGGAAGCGGCCTGCGCCGAGCGTCGCGGCCGCCTCCTCCACCTCGCGGTCGATCTCCTCCATGATCGGCTGCACCGTGCGCACCACGAAGGGCAGGCCGATGAAGACGAGCGCGATGACGATGCCGGTCGGGTTGAAGGCCGCCTTGATGCCGAAGAGGTTGAGAATCTGGCCGATCCAGCCGTTCGGCGCATAGAGCGCGGCGAGCGAGATGCCCGCGACGGCCGTCGGCAGCGCGAAGGGCAGGTCGACGATGGCATCGACGATGCGCCGGCCGGGGAACTCGTAGCGCACGATGACCCAGGCGACGATGACGCCGAAGACGACATTGACGAGCGCGGCGATGAAGGCCGTGCCGAAGGAGACCTTCAGCGCATTGAGGGTGCGCTGGTCCGAGAGGATGGCGAGGAATTCCGCGCCCGATAGCCCGGCCGAACGCCAGACGAGGCCGGCGAGCGGGATGAGGATGATGAGGGTCAGATAGGCGAGCGAAAAACCGAGCGTCAGTCCGAATCCTGGAATGACGCTCGGTTGTCTCAGTCGCCACCGCCCGGAAGCAGCAGCAGAAGTCGTCAAAACTGTTAGTTCCCCGGCTTGTAGATCTGGTCGAAGACGCCGCCGTCACCGAAATGCTCGGGCTGTGCCTTCACCCAGCCGCCGAAGATCGGGTCGTCGATGGTGACCAGCTTAATGTCGGGAAGCTGCTTGAGCAACTCGGGTGCCACCACATCGCGCTTGGACGGGCGATAGTAGTGCTTGGCCGCGATGTTCTGGCCCTCGTCCGAATAGAGGTATTCCAGATAGGCTTCCGCCTGCTTGCGGGTGCCCTTGGCGTCGACATTGCCGTCGACGACGGTGACCGGCGGCTCGGCGAGGATCGAGATCGGCGGCCAGACGATGTCGAAGGAATCCGCGCCGAACTCGGCGCCCGCGAGATAGGCCTCGTTCTCCCAGGCAAGCAGCACGTCGCCGATCTGGCGCTGCGCGAAGGTGGTGAGCGAGCCGCGTGCACCCGTGTCGAGCACCGGCGCGCGCTTGAAGAGCTCGGCGATATACGCCTTGATCTTGTCCTGGTCGCCGGCAAATTCCTCGTTCGCCCAGGCCCAGGCCGCAAGGTAGTTCCAGCGGGCGCCGCCCGAGGTCTTCGGGTTCGGGGTGACGATCTGCACGTCGTCCTTCACCAAGTCGCCCCAGTTCTGGATGCCCTTGGGGTTGCCCTTGCGCACCAGGAAGACGATGGTCGAGGTGTAGGGCGAGGAATTGTTCGGCAGGCGGGTGCGCCAGTCCTTGGGGATCTTGTCGGTGTTCTCGGCGATCGCGTTGATGTCGCTTTCGAGCGCCAGCGTCACCACGTCGGCTTCCAGGCCGTCGATCACGCCGCGGGCCTGCTTGCCCGAGCCGCCATGCGACTGCTGGATCGTGACGTCCTCGCCGGTCTGCGCCTTCCAGTGCTTGGCGAAGGCCGCGTTGTAATCCTTGTAGAGCTCGCGCGTCGGGTCATAGGAAACGTTGAGCAGCGTCGTTTGTGCAAACGCCCCCGTCACCCCGCCGAGCGCAAGCCCGACACCCACGATCAAAGCCCCGAACCTTTTGGCCAATATCGACATCTCCAACCTCCTTGGATTTCTATCCCACACAAACCCTAGTGAATTAGTAGAGTTAGTCAACAATGCCTCTGCAACTCGCAAAACGGGTTTCAAACAGGCCGGAAGCGCGCAACGGACAACCTGTGGATACCCGCAAGAGCCGAACATTTCATTCCGCTAATCCAACTTCGCACGCAAAATGCATCCACGAAAAACCGCCGTTTCCGCCGCTGCACCCGACCTTTTTTCGCGGCAGATACGTCTTCAGCGCTGCGAGACGCGGGCAAGGCCCTGCGTCTGGATATCGAGCACGGCCCTGTAGGCCTGCCGCACCGTTTCGGCGAAGGTGAACGGGCCGGGCCGCAGGCTGGAGGCGACGGCGCCCACCACGGACAGGCCGCCCAATACCGCCTCGTGGCTGGCGAGACGGCCGCACTCGTCGACGGTGAGCGCGGCGGCGTCGCGGCCGAGCAGGCCGGCCAGCGCGCGGGCAGACGGCGTCTCGCGGCAATCGATGGTGTTTTCGCCGGAGGATTTCGGATCGCAGGGCGGCACGAAGCGGGTGCGGCCGGTCTCGAACTCGCCGGCGAGGCGGCGGTGGATGTCGCGCGCGATGCGGATGGAGAAGTGCCGGTGCAGGCCGAGGAGATGCCGCCGGTAGTGGTTGCGCTCGGCCTGGGGCAGATGGCGCCAGACGACGGAAAGGCGGGCGGAGGCGGCATCGACGACGGACTGCCATCCGCCGCCCTGGGCCTCCGCGGCGCTACACTCCCTGCGGATATAGTGGAAGGCGTCCTTCAGGGACCGGGTGGCGGGCGGCACGCCGAGCGTCATGCCGCCCTCGCCGCGGCCATGCGGCTGCGGCAGGCGGCCTGCCGCCGCGGCGACACGGATCTCCCCGGCATAACCGCCCGCCCGAAGGTCGAGCAGGATGGCGGCAAGGCGAGGCCCGTTGCCGACCAGCGTCAGCGGCGGCGGCGCTTCCGCCTGCGACAAGCGCTCGGCGGCGGCCCGCGCGGCACGCCAGGAGGCGGCCTCGCGCTGGGCGATGCCGAATCCGGTGGCGACGACGACATGGTCGAAGTCGGCATATTCCCCATCGCGAAAGCCGATGCGCAGGCCCTCCGCGCGCAGGCCGATATGGCGCACGGCGCCGCGGAAGGTGCGGATGCGCACGTCCCGGCGGAGGGCCAGCGCCTCGGCGAAGCGGGCCATGACATAATCGCGGAACAGGCTGCGCGGCACATGCAGGTCCTGCGCCCCGCGCAGCGCCGCGACGGCACCGCCCGAGAACAGGCCCGTTTTCAGCCAGTCGCAGAAATCCTCCGGGCGATCCGGCACGACGGAGAGGTCGCGCGCCGGCTCCGTCGTCAGCGCCCGGCCGGCCGCGCCGTCGGCGAAGGCGCCTGGCGCATCCTCGGCATCGATCAGCCAGGCCTCGAAGGGGCGATGGAACCGTCGCATCAGCGCGATGGTCGTGGCAAGGCCGGACGGGCCGGCGCCGATGACAGCGATGCGCATGACCGGCAGGCCTGCCGGCCGCGCGCCCTCTTCCCTGACGGCCCTTTCGAAGAACATGCGCTGTCCTTTCCCTCTCGATGATCCGAGACGCCCGATCGCCATGATAGCGTAGCGTCCGATAATTTTCTACCTTTTTACTAGAATAATTGACGGCCGCTCGCCGTCCGGCCTTTCGGCGGGGTCGGACAGGACATCCGCCAGCGTCGTGCCGTCGAGGATCTCGCCGGATGCGGCGGCCACCTTCGCGAAGACGCGGCGCACGGCGCAAAGGCGCTCGTCGCGGCAATCGGCGCAGCGCCGGTGCCCGCCATTGGCAAGGCAGGCGAGCGGCACGAAGGGGCCTTCCAGGATGCGCAGCACCTCGCCGACGGCGATCTCCTCCGGCGCGCGCAGCAGGTGATAGCCGCCGTGCTGGCCCCGCCGGCTGGCCACGAGGCCGGCATGCTTGAGGTCGAGCAGGATCTGTTCGAGGAACTTCTTCGGGATCGCCTCGCGGGCGGCGATGGTGCCGATCTGCAGGGTCTCGCCCGGGCCGGCGCGCGCCAGCGCGATGAGGGCACGCAGGGCATATTTGGATTTCAGCGCGACCATGGCGTCAGCGGGCCACGCGGTGCGGGCGCGGAACCGGCACGCCGCTCGGGGCGCCGGAGGGCCTCCTCATCCGGCGGCGACCTCGGCATTGATGCGCGCCGCGACCGCGCGCGCCTGGACACGGATATCGGGAACGGCGGTGATCTCCCAGCTATGGCCGGCGGTGAGCGGGCCGAGGGCGTAGAGGCCCGCCGTGCGGGCGCCGTCGCCGGCAAGCACCGCCGCCGCGTCGTTGACGAGGATGCCGAGGCCGTGCGGATCGGGCCGGACGAGGCCACGCTCGGCGAGGCTCGTCAAAAGCGGCGAGGCGGCGACCGTACATCGGTCGAGGCCGGTGCAGTTGACGACCAGATGGGCCGCCAGCGGCATACCGTCCTTGAGAACGGCGGCAAGCCGGCCGTCCCTGAGACACAGCGCCTCCAGCCGGCCGCGGTGGATGACGAGCTGGCCGGACCGGCGCAGCGCCTCGATCTCCTCGGCGACGGCCGGCGCCATGCGGTGGCGGTGGACATTCCAGAAGGAGGCGGCGTGGCGCAGGAAACGGCGGCGCTGGACCGCGCTCCAGCCCTGCCAGAGGGCCTGCGTGACCGGCCTCAGGCCGTCCATGACGGCGCGCCAGTCCGGCGCGGCCGCGGCCTGCCGGCGCAATGAGGCCAGCATGGCGCTGACCTCGCCCCCGCCCGGAACGAGCGCCGTCTCCACCGGATCGGCCCGGCGGGCGAGATGCGGCTGCGGCAGCAGGCCGTGCCGCGACAGGGCATGCATGGTGCCGCGGAAGCCGCGGCGCTTCAGCAGCAGCAGCTGGTCGACGGTGGTGAGGCCCGTGCCGACGAAGAGCACGTCCGCATCCGCCGGCAGGCGCTCCCACCAGGCGTCGGCCCAGGGATCCTCCACGACGAAGGGGCGCGCCGCGGCCGGGATCGCCGCCTCCGGCAGCGGCAGGCGGCGCGTGCCGGCACCGGTGCAGAGCGCCGAGACACGGGCGGAAAGCCGCCCGCCGTCGGAAAGCGCGAAGACCAGCCCGCCATCCTGCCCGGCCGCGGCGCCCAGCGCCTCGGCGTCGACGAGGGTGAGCGCGGCGCGGTTGCCGGTGCGCTTCATTGCCTCGTCGAGGCTGTCTCGCACATAGGCGCCGTAGATGCGGCGCGGCACGAAATCCTCGGCCGACCAGGGATAGCCCTGCGCGGCAAGCCAGGCGAGGAAATGGTTCGGCCGGTCGGCGAAAAGGCTCATGCGCCCGGCCGGCACATTGAGGAGATGGCACTCCGCCTTGGTGGCATAGGCGATGCCCCGCCCCTGCGCGGCCGCCTTGCCGATGAGACTGATCTTCACTGCGGGGGGCAGCAGGTCGACGAGGTTCAGCGCGAGCGCGACGGCCGAATAGCCCGAGCCGATGATGGCCACATCCGTTTCCAGCGTCATGCACTCCCTCCTGCCAGGACCGTGCCGATACTCTAGCGAGATTTATCCATTAAATCTATAGACTATTATCACGCATGATCTGCGGGAGGAAACGGCCGGCGTGCGGTGCGGGTTCCGGCAGGCCTTCCTGCCGGAGCAAAACGTGGTGCTAGGCGTTCCGGCCGAGGCGCGGATAGGCCGAGGAAAAGATCTCCCCGACGGGAGGATGGCCATATGTGCGCTCCGGATAGCGGGCGACGAGGCCGTCGAACTGGCGCTGCGCCCGCGCCTGCTCCGCCGTCGCATCGAAGCCGGGGATCTGGCCGTCGACCATGACGAACCGCCCGTCGATGACGACGTCGGTGACGTCGCGGCCGGAGCTCGCCATCATCATGGTCTGGATCGGATCGATGACATGGCCGATGCGGTCGTGGCCCATGTCGATGACGATGATGTCGGCCTTCGCGCCGGCCTGCAGGCGGCCGAGATCGGGCCGCCGGAGGGCGTCCGCGCCGCCGAGCGTCGCCACGTCGAAATAGTGCTCCGAGCGCACGCTGTCGATCGAGCCGTCCATCACGCGCGAGATCATGATGCCGACCTGCATGTTCTGGATGACGTCCGGTGGCCAGGTATCCGTGCCGAGGCCGATGCGCACGCCCATGGCGCGGAATTTCGAGAAACTGTCCATGAAGCCGCCGTGGCGGGCCGAGACGAGCGGGCAATGCACCAGCGTCGCGCCGGCATTCTTCAGGATGTCGAGATCGCGGCCGGGCCGGTCCACATGGCGCGTGCCGGCAACGAGCTCGCCATGCGGCAGGAGCACGCGCTCATCGAGCGCGCCGAGCGAATCGAGCCATTCGAGCGGCGTCATGCCGTAGGTCGCGGTGATGCGGGTGAATTCGAGGTCCGACTGGCAGCAGTGCTGGCGGACCGGGATGTCGAGGTCGCGGCCGGCATCCGCCGTGCGGCGCACGAGGTCCGGCGTGCAGGTCTCGATGCGGTCGGGCGCCAGCATGGCGCGCACCAGCGGCGAGGCCAGCCCCTCGATGCGCTCGGCAAAGGCGAGCGAATCGGCAAAGCTGCGAAAGCCCCGTTCCTCGTCGTAGAAGAAGGCGATCCGGCCGTCATCGTCGACATAGCTGTTGCCGGTGCGATAGGCCGGGCCGAGATAGACGCGCAGGCCAAGCTCATGCGCGACATCGGCGGCGGCGGAGAATTCCGCGTCCGTCTCGCCCCATGCGCGGTAGAACAGCGAGGCGATCGGCAGCGCGGTCGTCACGCCGTTGCGGATGAGCTGGGCGAAGGCGTAGCGCTTCTGGAAGGCGAGCTCCTCCTGCGTGTACATTTCGTAGGCGCGCTCCATGTAGCTCCTCGGCCAGACCCGGCCTTTCCTCCAGGAGGGCTGGTTGTCGAAGGCGAGCACCGTCGTGTCGAGGTCGGAGAGCGCGTCGAGGTCGACGAAGCCGGGCGAGAGGATGGCATTGCCGTAGTCGATGCGCGCGGCGACCGCGCCCGGATAGTCGTGCCCGACGAAGACGACCCTGTCCCCCTCGAAGACGACGACGCCGTCGTCAAGGATCACATGGCGGCCGTCCCGGTGGCCGACGACCCAGCGGGCGGTGAGAAGGACCGGGCCGTCGATGCGGCCGGAGGGCGGAAGTGTCGTCATGGTGCGTCCCATCTTTCATCGATCATGCCGGAGCCGCGCCCGGGCGGCTCCGAAACCCCGCAAGGCCCGGCCGGACGGTTGCGGCGCCACCGCTCAGACGGGCGCGGGGGTCAGCATCTCGAACCGGTCGCGGATGGTGGCGCAGGTATCGCCGCCAAGGCGCGCGATGGCGTCGATGACGTCAGGATCGACATGCATCGCGGTGTCCACCGCGCCTTCCCGGTAATGGGCGAACAGGATCTCGCCCATGATGATCTGGCGCGTCCGGCCAAGCTCCAGCGTGACGTGGCGGCGGCATTCGAAGGCGGCCGGCGCCTCCCTGATCCAGGGCGCCGCGATCTTCTCGCCCGGCATGGCGGTGAGGCCCGCCTTCTTCAATTCGTCCATGCCGCGCGGATATCTGGCGCCGCAGACATGCATCGCCTCGGCAATGGCGCGGGAGACGATGTTGACGGTGAAGACCTCCGTCATGCGGATGTTGTGGCCGGTGTCCTTGAAGGACATGTCCGGGTTGTGCTCCACGCCGATGGCGAGGATCGGCGGATCGGCCGAAAGGCAGTTGAAGAAGCTGAACGGGGCGGCGTTGTAGCGGCCGTGCTCGTCGACCGTCGTCACCAGCGCGATGGGGCGCGGGATGATCGTCCCGATCATCAGCTTGTAGCGCTCGCGCGCGCTGAGCGTCGTGAAGTCGAAGGCTGTCCTCTCGCCGGCCTTGATCTCGGTGCTGCAGGTGTCCATCGGCATTCCTCCCCGGCTTTCGCGCCCCGGCGCCGAGGGCGGCGCTTCGCCCGCCCATTTGCGCATGCAATGGTTCCTATTTATAGAATGCAATTATTGTATGCAATATATCCGCCTTCCTGCACCCTGAAAAATCTCAAGCCTTCGCGGAAACCGGACCGTGGCGGGTGCCGCCGCCGGCCGTCCAAACCGGCCGGATCGCGGGCGCCAAAGCCCGGCAGTGTCTCAGTTTGAATTCTCACCAGGCGCGACGGCAATTTCAGATTATGCCGTGCTTCTTTAGAAGAGCCTGCTCGTCGCCCGACACCCAGCCGAAAACCTTCGGCTCCCCGTTCAACATCTGAACCAGATAATGAACGTCGAAATCTATCGTCACGTCCGGTTGATCCTTCCGGGCATAGGTGGCGATCCAAGCAACATGAGCCACGCAATGAAGCTCGTCTATCTGGGAGAGGCGGACATTGCGTATCCGCATCTCCTTGGTTCCTATCGCTCGATAGTGCTCATAGCCTTGCGCCATGAGCTGCTTGAATTGGTCGTCGTTCTTTCCGGCTTTCACTCCGGCGGGCGCAGCACCGATAAACTCGGAAGCATACAGCGATGCGAGCTCGTTCATATCGACCTTGCCGGCGAGGGACCGATTGAAAAAGCTCTCGTATCGCTCGAACAGTCTCCTTACGCTGGTTTCCATCATCTGCTCTCCTGGCGAAGACCCTAGCTTGAGTGGGTGGAAGTGGAAATTCAAACTGAGACACTACCCAAAGCCCGCTCCGGTGGACAGGATCGTCCTTTGTGTGCAATTTGCTCGCTGCTTTTGCGATTCTGGAGGCGAGTGCATGGCAAAGACAGTTGGCGATTCCGGCCGCGGTCGCTCCCAGGCCGTTCACCGGGCACTCAAGCGCGCCATCCTCGACCAGGCCCTTTCGCCCGGCGCCAAGCTGCCGGAGGACTCGATCGGCGAGCGGCTGGGCGTCAGCCGCACGCTGGTGCGCGAGGCGCTGGTGCGCCTCAGCGAGGAAGGCCTCGTCGACCTGCGGCCGAACAAGGGCGCCACCGTGGCGCGGCCGACGCTCGAGGAGGGCCGCAACCTCTTCCTTACGCGCGCGGCGCTGGAACGCCTGGTGGTGGAAACGCTCGCCGGCAAGCTGACGCAGGAGCAGATCGACACGCTTTCCGCCCATATCGCGGCGGAGGACGCCGCCCGCAAGGAACACGCGACCTCCATCCGCCTTGCCGGCGAGTTCCACACCCTGCTGGCGCAGATGACCAACAATGCCAGCCTGATCCGCTACGTTAACGAGCTCGTCGCGCGCAGCTCGCTGATCCTGGCGCTCTACGGCCGCCCGCACTCCTCCGAATGCGCCGTCTCCGAGCACCAGGAACTGCTCGACAGCCTGATCGCCGGCAAGGCCGAGGACGCCTCGAAGCTGATGGCGCACCATCTCGATTCCATCACCACGCGCGCCCTGCTGCCGCGCGAGGAGGACCGCAACATCAAGGACGTGCTCAGCGCCTATGCGGCGGCCGAGGGCCTTGCCTAGAGCCACCCCGGCAGAGGTACGTCCGCGATTGCGGCGAAACGAAAGCCTCGCGCGCCTTCGCGATCCGGAGAAAAGCGGAAGCATCCCGAGAGCCGCCGGCATCCCCTCGCCGGCCTGAAACCGGCGATGTCCGGCATGCACCGGGGACCATGCCGATTGCGCGCGCCCTGCTTCGCCCGCGCCAATGATGCCTCGGACCGGGAGAGGACCCGGCGCGACACGAGCCCATCCACAATGCCGGCGACAACAGGGGTATCGGCGCTGCCGATTTGACGGCAGGGTGGAGCGTCCGCGCGGGTGGCGGGGCAACGCCGCCCTTCGCGACCGGAAGGAACCGGGGCGTGGCCCCTCGGGAGGGGTGACGCGCGGCCTCGCAGCATGCCGTGACGCGCCTCAGCGCACCGCCATCTGCCGCCATCCTTCGGCGCTCGGCGGCCCGGCTGCAACGCAGAGCGATACCGTCTCGCCGATCTCGTAGACGACGGCGCCGATCGTCATCTGCCGCAGGAGGCCGAGCCTGGTGTCGGGGCGGGGCGGCCCCTTGGGCACGATGGACACCGCGCCGCCCTTGCGCCGGGCCGCGAGGGCGCGCTTGGCGGTCTCGATATCCGCCGGCCCGCGCGAGAAATCGGTGTGCAGGCTGCGAAGGCGGGTCCGCGAATCGCCGCTGCCCTCCAGCCGGGCGTTCGGCGCAGCGCGCGTGTTGGCGAGCGGATGGTTGGTGTGGAGCGAGAGGCCGTCGGCAATGGCGATCTCGGTCACGCCGCCCGCCGCGCATTCGAGCGTGCGGATGCCGTGGCGGTCGCCGATCTGGTAGGTCTGGCCGGAGGCGTGCGGCACGCGGGAAAGGAAGTCTGCGGCCGCGGCCGCGTTCTCCTGCGCCAGCGCGCCGCGCAGGGCGAAGGAGACGGGAAGCCCGCGCGGGCTATAGGCGAGCTGGGCGAGCGTGTTGACGCAGATGCCGAGGCCGCGGCCGGAGACGCCCATCAGGCCGATCAGGCCGGCAGAGGTGTAGACCAGCGTTTCGCTGCCGCCGTCATCGAGCCGCAGCACGGCCTGCGCGCCATCATGCCAGCGCGGCAGGTCCATGGTCTGGCCGACGAGCGTGCCGCGCCCCGCCACCGGCGCGACGGCAAGGCTGCTGCAATGGCCCTCGCCGTCGAAGCCGCCGAACCACCATTCCTCGTCCATCAGCTGGAGGGCATAGGCCGTCTCCTTAGAAATGCCGGCGCCTTCGGCAATGCCGCGCACCTCCTCCAGGAGATCCGGCACATGGGCGGCGATCGCCGTGCGGAAATCCGTCACCGACAGGAAGACCGGCAGGAAGGCCGCCGACGGCCGGCCATAGGCCTTGCCGATCGCCGCCTGCCAGCGCTCGACCTTGCCCGCGATCGTGCCGCGCAGCGCCTCGCCATGCGCCCGCCCGCGGGCAAGCGGCGCCTTCGGGCAATCGATGACGGGAAGATCTTCGGTACGCATGGTTTCCTCCAGACAGGACACGGCCGTGGGGGGGGGGGGGGCGCCCCCCCCCCCCCCCCGACGCAAGGGAAGGACGGGCGAAGGCGGTGCATGGAGCGCGTCCCCGCAGGTCCGGATGCAAAACCGCCGCGCCCTTCCGCCGGACCTCCTCCGGGATTGCCGCCCTCGCCCGACGGGCGGGATCAGTCCTTCTTCACGCCCCAGGCCCGCTCCTTGTCGGCGGCCCAGACCTCGAAGCCTTCGATCCTGGCGCCGACCGCCGCGACGACGGGCTCATAATAGAGGCCGAAGATCGGCAGGTCTTTCGCCATCAGCGCGTGGATGTCCTTGAAGACGGCCTTGCGCGCCTCGAAATCCGTCGTCTTGGTCGATTTCAGGTAGAGCTGCCAGGCCTCGGGATTGTCCCACTGTGCCGTCGGCTCGGCCTTCTTGTCGCCGATGATGACGCCGTAGAACTGCGAGGGATCGAGGCGGGCGGAATAGCCGAAGGACTGCATCTGGAACTTGCCGGCGAGGTAATTGTCGAGCTGCGCGGCCCAGTCCAGCACTTCCAGCTCGGCATTGATGCCGGCGCCGGCCAGCATGGCCTGCACCAGGATGCTGTTCTCATACATGCCCTGGTAGCGGGTGTTGGTCTGGATTTTTATCACTTCGCCCTTGTAGCCGGCTTCAGCCAGCAGCGCCTTGGCGGCCTCCGGATCGTATTCCGGCCATTTCAGGAAATCCTCATCGAAGAAGGCGCTTGCCTGCGGCACGCCGGAGGGATTGAACTCCGACAGGCCGGCCGTGCGGGCGGCGGCGATCTGCTTGAAATCGATGGCATGGGCGATCGCCTGGCGCAGCTTGACGTTCGACATCAGCGGGTCGGTCGTCTGGATCAAGAGCGGCGTCAGGGAAAGGCCCGGCGTCGTCATCACCTTCAGGCCGCGCCCCTTTGCATCCTCGATGCGCTGGGATTCGAAGTTCGGCAGCACGTCGATCTCGCCGGCGAAGAGCGCGGTCTCGGCGGCCGACGTATCGGGGATGATCAGGAACTTCGCTTCGTCGACCAGCGCCGTGCGGTCGCCGGCATAGCCGCTCGCCTTCTCCTTCGGCGGTTTATAGCCGTCGTATTTCTCCAGCGTGATGTACTGGCTCTTCACCCATTCCTTCAATTTGAAGGAGCCGCTGCCGATCGCGCTGCCGTCGATCCACTTGCCGTCCGGCCCGGCATTCTTGGGGCTGGCGACCCAGCCGTTGCACTGGATGTTGGCGAGCTGGGCGAGGAAGAGCGCGTTCGGCTCGTTGATGCGGAAGACGACGGTGCGCGGATCGGGCGTTTCCAGCGCCTCGACCTTCAGGCCCTGCGAACCGTCGAAGAAGCCGTTGCAGAACCATTCTGCGCCGGCCGCGACGCGGTGGTCCCAGTTCCATTTGACATCCGCCGACGTGACGGGATCGCCGTTGTGGAAGGTCGCGCCCTCGCGGAGGACGAAGGTGTAGGTCCTGCCGTCCTCCGACACCGTCCAGCTCTCGGCGAGCGCCGGGCCGATGCTGAGATCGGCGCGGAAGCCGACCAGCGTCTCGAAGATGTGGTGCAGCACGGTGTCGGTATTGGCGTCGCGGTCGATGCCTTCCGTGCCGCGGATATCGGCGTTGATGCGGATGTTCAGCGTTGCCGCCTCGGCCGAGGCGCCGAGCAGCAGGCCCGCGGCCAGCGCCGTCGAAATCAGGAATGTGCGTTTCATGGTGATCTCCGATCGTTCCCCGCTTCGTTATCGTCAGGAGCGCTCGCGGATTGCGCCCAGCGTTTCTGCAAAGAAGTCCTTGACCTTGCTTATGAGCTGGCGGTCGTCATGGGTGATGCCCGGCACGATGTCGTGACGCACGGCGATGCCGTGCTGCTCGAAGCTTTTCTTCAGCGCGCGCATGCGGTCGTTGCGGTTGGCGCCGGCAAGGTCGGCGCCGGGCATGTACCAGGCGTCGTCGGGCGTGATGGTGATCTCCCAGGTCTCCCGGTCGTCGCCGCCGATCACCATCTGCACGGCGACCTTGCGGATTGCGTCGAGATCGACCGGCTTGCCGAAGACCTTCTCGAAATCGCGCAGGCCGACCCAGAAATCGTGGTCGAAATCGAGCAGCGTCACGACGCCGGGCGCGCCGATCGAGGCGGCGAGCAGGCGCTCGGGATGGAGGTAGAGGAACCGGTGGGTGAAATGCCCGCCGCCGGAAAAGCCGTACATCATCACCCGGTCGCCCGCGATGCGGTACTTTTCCTGCATCTCGGCGATCATATCGAGCATGACGGCGTCATAGTGCAGGTCGCCGTCCCGCAGCATCTTGTAGGAGGAGAGATCGCCCGGAAAGCAGATGTTCGCGGGAAACAGCGGGCACAGCACGATGACGCCGTTGGCCTCGGCGAAATCGGCGAAGGCATCGCGATAGGCCTGCATGCCGCGCTCCGTGCCGTGCACGATGACGGCGAGCGGATAGGTCTTCCCGCCATCCTCCTCGTAGTCGTCGGGCACATAGGCGCAATAGGGGAAACGCGGGTCGAGCCGCGAGGCATAGACGGTCGTGTGGCCGAAATCGTAGTAGGACAGCTTCCGGCCGTGACCGCTGACATTGCGCATGGATGGTCTCCTCTCCGTATCGAAAATCTATGAGCCCGCCGCGCCCGACAGGAGGCGGGGACCACCGGCGCCGTCCGCGCCCGCGAAGGTGCGGTCGAGCAGCATGGCGGCGTCGAGCAGGCGGCGGGTATAGGCGTGCTGCGGCCGGTCGAAGACGTCGTCGCGCGTGCCGGTCTCGACGATGCGGCCGTTCTCCATCACCGCCACCCGGTCGGCCACCTGCTCCACCGCGCCGAGATCGTGCGAGACGAACAGGCAGGCAAAACCGTAGCGGGCCTGAAGATCGCGGAAGAGCTTGAGGATCTGCTTCTGCACGGTCATGTCGAGCGCGGAGACGGGTTCGTCGGCGACGACGAAGGCGGGGCGGCTGACGATGGCGCGGGCGATCGCCACGCGCTGGCGCTGGCCGCCCGAAAGCTGGTGCGGGAAGCGGTCGGCAAGTTCCGGCGCAAGCCCGACCTCGGCGAAGACCTCCTCCACCCGCGCCTGCCGCCGTGCCCGGTCCAGCGCCGGATCGAGCTTCAAGGGTTCGCCGACGATGCCGGCGATGCGCTGGCGCGGGTCGAGCGAGGAATAGGGATCCTGGAAGACGATCTGGATCGCCTGGCGCAGCGCCCGGCCGCCGGCATCGCGCCGGTAGGCGAGCGGCGCGCCGCGGAAGGCCATCGTGCCGCCGGAAGGCGTCACCAGCCCGACGATCGCCCGGCCGAGCGTCGTCTTGCCGGAGCCCGAAGCGCCGACCAGCGCCAGCGTCTCGCCGCGGTTGATGGCAAGATCGACGCCGTGCACGGCGCGCTTGCCCGCCGCCCGGCCGAAGAGCCGTGCGCGGCCGGGATAGTCGATGACCACGTCCTTCAGTTCGATCAGCGGCTCGGCCGGCGCGCCCCCCGACCGGCTGCCGCCGGCGCTGCGGCGCGGCAGGGCGTCGACGAGGCGCCGGGTGTAATCGTGTTTCGGGGCGTGCAGCACTGCCCGGCTGTCGCCCTGCTCCACCGCCCTGCCCTTGTGCATGACGACGACGTTGCGGACATAGTGCGCGACCATGCCGAGGTCGTGGCTGATCAGGAGGACCGCGGTGTTGTTCTCCTGCGTCAGCTCCACCATCAGGTCGAGCACGTCGCGCTGGATCAGCGTGTCGAGCGCCGTCGTCGGCTCGTCGGCGATGAGCAGCGCCGGCTTCAGCAGCATGACGGAGGCGAGCATGATGCGCTGGCGCATGCCGCCGGAGAATTCGTGCGGGAAGGCGGCAAGGCAGCGCGCCGGATCCTGGATGCGGATGCGCTCCAGCATGGCAAGGCTCATGTCGCGGATCTCGGCCTTGCCGAGCTTCCTGTGCAGCGCCAGCCCCTCGGCCATCTGCCGGCCGATGGTCATGGCGGGGTTGAGCGAGACCATCGGCTCCTGGAACACCATGCCGATGCCGGCGCCGCGGATCTGCCGCAGCGTCTCCGGCGGCGCGCTGACGAGGTCGGTGCCCCTGAAGCGGATGCGGCTTTCCGGCGTCGCCACGAAGGGCGGCGGCAGGAGGCCGAGCACGGAGCGGGCGGCCATGGTCTTGCCGGAGCCGGATTCGCCGACCAGCGCCAGCATCTCGCCGGCCGGCAGGGAGAAGTCGAGGCCGTCGACCACGGTGAGGCCGGCCTGCCCCATGCGGACGGAGAGGTTTTCGACGGAAAGCACATTCTCGATGCCAGCCATGGGATCAATCCTGCATCTTGGGGTCGAGCCAGTCGCGCACCGCATCGCCGAGCAGGTTCACGCCGAGCAGCGTGATGGAGATGCACAGGCCGGGCAGGATGATGATGTGCGGCGCCTGGTTGATGTAGGGGCGGCCGGTGGAGAGCATGTTGCCCCAGCTCGGCGCCGGCGGCGGCACGCCGAGGCCGAGGAAGGAGAGCGCGCTTTCCGACAGCACGACCCAGCCGAACATCGTCGTCGCCAGCACCATGATCGGCGCGAGACAGTTGGGCAGCACATGGCGCAGCATGGTGACGATGCCGCTGTTGCCGATCACCCGCGAGGCCTCGACGAATTCCCGCTCGCGGATCGACAGCACCGTGCCGCGCACGACGCGCACGGCGACGGGCATGTAGGCGATGCCGAGCGCCACGATGATGCCGTTGCGGCTGGCGCCGAACACCGCCATGAAGCCGAGCGCGAGCAGCAGGCCGGGAAAGGCGAGCAGCGCGTCGTTGACCATCATCAGGATGCGGTCTGTCCAGCCGCGCAGGAAGCCGGCGAGCACGCCGAGGACCGTGCCGAAGACGATGGCGAAGACCACGGTGGCGAAGGCGATCCAGGCGCTGGTGCGCGCGCCGTGGATCAGCCGGCTGAGGAGATCGCGGCCGAACTCGTCGGCACCGAGCAGGTGCGCCGCGGACGGGCCCTGGAGACGGGCCATGAGATCGAGCTTCAGGGGATCGTAGGGCGCGAGCCACGGGCCGAAGACCGCGACGAGGAGGAGGAGGCCGACGACGAGGATGCCGATCAGGCCGTTGAAACGCAGTGCCGGAAGGCCGAATGCCCGCGCGATCATGCCGTCACCCTTGGATCGAGAAGCGGATAGAGGAGATCGACCAGGAGGTTGACCACCACGTAGAGGAAGGCGGTGAACAGCATGCAGCCCTGCACGACGGGATAGTCGCGGGCATAGATGCCATCCACCAGCAGGCGGCCGAGGCCGGGAATGGTGAAGACGGTCTCGATGACGGCGATGTTGGCGAGCAGGCTGCCGAGCACGAGGCCGATCAGCGTCAGGGTGGGGGCGAAGGCGTTCTTGAAGGCATGGCGCCACATGACGGTCGCCTCCGAAAGCCCCTTGGCCCGCGCATGGGTGATGTATTCCAGCCGCGCCACCTCGATGGTGCTCGCCCGCGCCATGCGGGTGATCGAACCGGATTCCACCAGGACCAGCGTCACGACGGGCAGGATGATATAGAGCAGCGCGCTGCCGAAATCGCGGCTGAACGGCACGTAGCCGACCACCGGCAGCCAGCCGAGCTGCAGGCCGAAGATCAAGAGCAGCATCAGCCCGAGCCAGAAGCTGGGGATGGAGAGCAGCAGCGTCGAGGTGGCGATGACGGCGATGTCGCCGGCGCGGTTCTGCCGCCAGGCCGCGAACATGCCGGCCGGCACCGCGATCAGCGTCGCGAAGAAGACGGCGATGAGGACGATGGTGGCCGAGACGGAGAAGCGGTCCAGCATCAGCGGCAGTACCGGCTGGCGCGTCGCGATCGACCGGCCGAAATCGCCGGTCAGCACGTCGCCGAGCCAGTAGAGATATTGCACGACGATCGGCTGGTCGAGGCCCATCTCGGCGCGCAGCGCCTCCAGCTGGCCGGGCTGGGCGAGGTCGCCCAGCATCAGCGCCGCCGGATCGCCGGGGATCGCCCGCATCAGCGCGAAGACGGTGACGGAGACGAGGAACAGCGTGGGGATCGCCGTGGCGATGCGGGTCAGGAGGAAGCGGACCATCGTTTCCCCCTGCCGAGCGTTTCATCGGCGGCGCCGGCCGCGCGGGCGAAGGCGTCGCCGTCCATCGCCAGCTCATAGCGCGTGAAGGTGCGGTTGATCGCCGGCAGCGGGGCGATCTCCATGACGCCCTTCGCCGGCTCGCAGAGGATCATCGCCACCGTCGCCGAGAGATTGCCGCCCTCCTTGGCGAGCGGCGCGCGGCAGACGCAGAAGGGCGCGGCGAAATCGTCGAAGAAGGCGCGCTTCAAATCCTCGACGCCGAGCTTGCCGCCGCTTTCCCGCAGGACCGTCAGGACGCGGTGGTCGCGGTAGAGGCTGTCGGGCACATTGGCAAGGCCGGTTTCCTTCAGCTTGGAAAGGGCGACGGCGCTCTGCCAGTGGTTGGCATGCACGATCATGCCGTCCTGCGGATAGATCGGGAAGGCCTCGTCGGGCGCGCATTCGAGATCGACCGCATAGCCCTCGGCGGTGCTCAGCATCATGTTGTTGGAGCCGGATTTCGGCGTGATGGCGACGACGCGCAGCGCCATCGCGAAATGCCGCGCCTCCAGCGCCCGGCGGCGGATGAAGGGCAGCGGAATGCCCATCTCGCGGTAATCGCGGTCGCTTTCGAGATAGTTGGCGGTGATCGTGATGCCGGCGGCGTTGAAGCCGCTGCGGGCAAGGCCGCCGGCCTCGGTGAAGGTCAGGATGTCAGGCCCGTCGTCGCGCAGGATGCGCAGCACGACGGAGGTATCGGCGCATTCGGCGCGCCAGTCCCAGTTCTGGCCGTGGATGACCGTGCCGTCGCGCGTCACCTCCGGCAGCAGCACGGCGCCGGTGCAGCCGTCCGGCTCCTCGTCGGCAATGCCCGCCTCCAGCCTTGCAAGCTGCAGCACCTCGGTGCGCGCATTGACGAGAACGATGGCCGAGAGGCCGGTGCCCGCCCCTTCGGCAATGCCCTCCATCTCCGTCACCAGGTCCGGCGCCCAGTCGCGGATGCGCGGCAGGAAGGCGGCGACGAGGCGCTCGATATTGGCATCGTCGAAGCCGAGCTTGTGGAGCTGGCTGGTGTAGAGGCCGGCCGAGAGGCGGATGCGCTCACGCGCCTTCTCGCCATACAGGCGGCCACGCTCGCGCGGCGGGCCGCTGATCTCGATAAGGGGGAAAGGGGTGATCTCTGCCATATGCCGCTGCCTCGGTTCCGTCTTTGATTGCAGCTTAATGCATTTTGTAGATATGAAAAGCACTAATTTTGGAAATTTATCGGGTCGCATTGCGTTGTGTTCGCGCTATAATGCAAATGAATATGAGGGACCCATGGACGATACGGACCTTTCGGACGCCGAGCAGGCGGACGGCCCCAGCACCCTGCAGCTCGATCTGGCCCGCCGGATCATCGACCGGATCCGCGATGCGGACCTGACGGTCGGCACCCGCATTTCGGCGCCCGAGCTGGCGCGGCTCTTCGGCGTGTCGCGCTCGCCGATAGCGGGCGCGCTCGACCTGCTCGTGGAAAAGGGCGTGCTGCAGCCGATGGAGAAACGGGGCCTGCGCGTCGCGCGCGACGTCTCGACGCTCGACCTTGCCGAAATCCTGCCGGTCTCGCCGATCGAGGACCTCTACCGGCGCATGCTGCGCGAGCGGGCACAGGGCGCCCTGCCGCAGGACGTGTCGGAGGCCGAGCTCATGCCGCGCTACGGCGTGTCGCGCGGCACCGTGCGCAAGCTCCTGATGCGGTTCGCCGCCGAAGGGCTGGCGCAGCGCCTGCCCGGCCATGGCTGGCGCTTCGTCGATACGCTGGTCGGCGACGACGCCTATCGGGAGAGCTACGAGTTCCGCGCCATCGTCGAATGTTCGGCGCTGCGCACGCCGTATTTCAAGGTGGACAGGGAGATCGCCGCGCAGATCCGCCGCGCGCACGAGCGCATCCTCGGCGATCCCGCCAGCCGCTCGGGCAGCGACGAGTGGTTCCGCGTCAACGCCTTCTTCCACGAGAACCTTGCCGGCTTTTCCGGCAACCGGTTCCTCACCGACGCGATCCGCCACCAGAACAACCTGCGCCGCATGCAGGAATCGGCCGCCTTCTTCGAGCTGCCGGCCGAACGCATCGAGCAGTCCTGCCGCGAGCACCTCGCCATTCTCGATGCGGTGGAAAACGGCGACCTCGACTGGGCCGAGGCCCTGCTGCGCCAGCACCTGAAGCAGGCGCTGGAATACGGCACGGGCGACCGCGACTGACGCCCCGAGAAAACCTTACCGGCCGCGGCGGGCGCTCTCGGCAGGCAAGGGCAGGCCGCTGAAGGGCTTGATCTCCTTGAGGACGAAGGTGGTCTGCATCTCCTTGATGCCCGGCAGCCGCCGCACGACGCTCATGGCGAAGTCGGAATAGGTGTCGAGATCCTGCGAGACGACCTGCAGCAGGAAATCCGCATCCCCCGCGATGCTGTAGCAGGCGGTGACGCAATCGAGCTTCATCACCTCGCTGGCAAAGGCCTCCGCCTCCGCCTCGGTGTGGCTGTCGATCTTGACGCGGATGAAGGCGAGGACCCCGAGGCCGATCTCCCGCCGGCCCAGCACCGCCATGTAGCGCTGGATGATCCCCTCGTCCTCCAGCTGCCGCACCCGCCGCCAGCACGGCGAGGCGGACATGCCCACCGCGCCCGAAAGCGCCTGGTTGCTCAAGCGCCCGTCCTCCTGAAGCGCCTTCAGGATCCTCACATCCGATGCGGCGAGCGTATCCGGCATATCCTGCCCCTGTATTTGCTATAAAGGGCAGATCCTACCTTTCTTTCGACCTTTCCAGCAAGATCAGAAAGAACCTGCCCGTCGTCCCCCTGTAGTCTTGCCGGCATCGCAATACAGGAGAAAGGCCATCATGCTCCAGGACGTCCGCCTCGCCATCATCGTCAATCCCGACCTGCCGCCGGGCCATCTCGCCAATACGATCGCGGCCGTCTCGATCGGCATGGGGGCGGCCATGCCGGCGCTCGGCGCCCGCCAGCTCACTGACCGCCGGCAGGCGACGATCGACATCAGCGCCGACAGGCCCGTGCCGGTGCTGCAGGCGGACAGCCGGACGATCGGTGCGCTGCTGGCCAAGGCGCTGCCGCGGCAGGACGGCCGCGTCATCGTCGCCTTCCCGTCCTTCGCGCGCGCACTGCACAGCTATGCCGACTACGAGGCGACGTTCCCCGGGCGCGATCTCGGCGAGGAGACTATCGACGGGCTCGGGCTCGTCGGCGAAGACCGATGGATCAAGTCCCTGACGGGTTCCCTGAAACTGCTTCGCTGACAACTACGCCGCCGGCGGGTGGGCGACGGACACGAGGTTTTCCCAGCCCGCCATGGCGCAGCCGGCGATGGCCAGCAGCGTCTCGCGGGACGCGCCGTCGCGCGCCTGGATGGAAAGGCCGTGCTGCACGGTGACGACATAGGCCGTGATGGCCTCGACATCGGCCGTCGCGGGGAGATCGCCCTCCGCGACCGCCCGCCGCAGGCGCTCCCGCAGCACGGCCGTGGTCGCCGCGCGATGGTGTTTCAGCGCGTCGCATATGGAGGGACTGGACCCTTCCGTCTGCGGCGCGGACAGCACGACCAGGCAGCCGCGGCGCTTTTCGTCACCCGCGAAGGCCTCTGCGGTGGCGCGCAGCAGGTGCGCACAGGCGGCTCGCGCGGTCGGGGCGGCCGGCACGCCTTCCCAGATGTCGCAGCCTTCCGTTGCGGAATAGAGCGTCAGCGCCTCCTGGAACAGCGCTTCCTTGCTGGTGAACGCCGCATAGAGGCTGGGCGCGTTGATGCCCATCGCCTCGGTGAGGTCCGCAAGCGAGGCGCGCTCGTACCCCTTCGCCCAGAAGACCTCCATGGCCTTGCGCAGGGCCGCGTCCCTGTCGAACGCCCGGGGTCGGCCACGTGGCGCCATTTCAGTCTCCTTTCTGTATCGCTCGATAAATAAATCACTTGACGCGCTTCGGCAAGACGGCCAGTAATTCTGTATCGATCAATACAGAAAGGCAGGACATGGCAAATCTCGACGGAAAAACCGCCCTCGTCACCGGCGGCAGCAGGGGCATGGGCGCGGCGATCGCCCGGCGGCTGGCGCAGGAAGGCGCGCGCGTCACCCTCACCTATGCCAGCGCGGAGGCCGCGGCCGCGGCCACCGTTGCGGCCATCGAGGCCGCCGGCGGGAAGGCCGTCGCCATCAAGGCCGACAATCGCGACGCCGCGGCCCTTGCGGCGGCCGTCGACGCAACGGCGAAGGCCGAAGGCCGCATCGACATCCTCGTCAACAATGCCGGCATCTTCCATGCCGCGCCGCTCTCCGACCTGACGCTGGAGGATTTCAACCGCACGATCGACGTCAATGTGCGCGCCGTCTTCGTCGCCACCCGGCAAGCCATCGCCCACATGCCCGATGGCGGCCGGATCATCACCATCGGCAGCAACCTGGCGCAGCGCGTGCCCTGGCCGGGCATCAGCCTCTATGCGCTGAGCAAGGCGGCGCTGTCGGGCTTCACGCGCGGCATCGCCCGCGACCTCGGGCCAAGGGGGATCACCGCCAACATCATCCACCCGGGCTCGACCGACACGGACATGAACCCGGCGACAGGCGAGACAGCGGACATGCAGCGCGCGACGATGGCGATCCCGCGCTTCGGCAGCCCGGACGACATCGCGGCATTCGTCGCCTGGCTGGCAGGGCCAGAGGCCCGCTTCGTGACGGGCGCCGAACACGTCATCGACGGCGGCACCAACGCATAGGACGCGCGGTGCGCGCCTCTCATGGAAGACGCGGACAGCGGGAGCGGCCGATGCCCTTCCGCTGTTTTCGCGTGAAGGAAAAGGGATCGTCGCGAGGCTTCGGGGCAGCACGATTCCAGCGCATTGACTTTTGTCAGCGACAATGAATAATGTCAAAATCCCTTCGCGAGAGACCCTTGATGCCCATCCGCGCCAACGACCAGATCATCCACAAGGCCGCCTGGCTCTATTATACGCATGGGCTGCGGCAGGATGAAGTGGCGCAGAAGCTGGAAATCTCCCGCGCCTCCATCGCCATGTATCTGCGCAAGGCGCGCGAGATGGGCATCGTCACCATCACCACCTCGACGGACCTCTTTTCCGACGACGTTCTCGCCCGCGAGCTGGAGGACGCCACGGGGCTGACGACGGCCTGGCTGGTGCCGGAGGACCGGCAGGCCATGGACCCGGCCGCCGAAATGCCCGTCGTCGCCGCCTCGGTCTTCCTCGAACTCATCAACAAGGGCGACCGGATCGGCGTCGCCTGGGGCCGCACCGTCTATCACATCGCCGATGTCATGCCCTTCGCCGATCTCAGCGGCGTCACCGTCGTGCAGCTCTGCGGCAATCTCGGCGCGCCCTATTCCTATCGTCCGGACCAGTGCACCACGGAAATCGCCCGCCGCCTCAATGCGGAGGGCATCAATTTCTATGCGCCGCTCGTGCTGTCCTCCGAGCGGCTGGCCGAGGAGCTGCGCGGCGAGCCGGTCATCAGGGAACAGCTCGCGACGATTTCCGACTGCCAGCTCGCGCTCTATTCCGTCGGCGGCATCGAGGATGACAGCCATCTCGTCAAATGCGGCGCGCTCTCGGCCGCCGACATGCATGCGATGGGCGAGCGGGGCGCGGCCGGCGTCATCGCCGGCCAGCTCATCGACCACGACGGTCAGTGGATGGACTGCGAGCACAACCGGCGCTGCATCTCCGCCGACCTCGCCTCCATCCGCGCGATCCGCAAGCGCATGCTCGTCGTGCAGGAGGACAGCAAGTTCGAACCGCTGATGGCGGCGTTGAAGGGCGGCTTCGCCTCGCATCTCATCGTCACGGCATCGATGGCGCGTCGGGTGCTGGACCGCTGGAACCGCGAGGGGCTCGGCAAGGCCGGGCGCTGAGCCAGGAAAATGTGCGGTCCGCCGATGCCGGCCGGGCCGGTTTTATCGGGAGGCTGAACACGATGGAAAATCTCTGGCGCGACGACGAGGCGGAACAGGTCGTCGCCGGCTATGCCGCGAAGGGCGTCAACCGGGACCTGGCGCTGCGCACCTATACGACGCGGCTCCTCGGCGGCGAGCCCCGGCTCGTGCTGCATGGCGGCGGCAACACCTCGGTGAAGACGGAGATGACCGACCTCGTCGGCGACGTGCATGCCGTGCTCTGCGTCAAGGGCAGCGGCTGGGACATGGGCACGATCGAGCCGCCGGGCCTGCCCGCGGTGAAGATCGGCCCGCTGCTGAAGAGCCGCAAGCTGCCAAAACTCTCGGACGAGGACATGGTGACGCTGCTGCGCGCCAACCTCATCGATCCCGGCGCGCCGAACCCGTCCGTCGAGGCGCTGCTGCACGCCTTCCTGCCGCACAAATTCGTCGACCACACCCATTCGACCGCCATCCTCGCCATCGCCGACCAGGCGGAGAGCGCAAGCATGTGCGCCGAACTCTTCGGCAAGAGGATGGGCTTCGTGCCCTATATCATGCCCGGCTTCGCCCTCGCCAAGGCGGCCGCCGAGGTGTTCGACCGGGACCCGACGGTCGAGGGCCTGATCCTCGACAAGCACGGCATCTTCACCTTCGGCGAGACGGCGAAGGAAGCCTATGACCGGATGATCCACCATGTCACCCTGGCCGAGGATCATGTGAAGCGGAACGGCCGCAACCCGTTCACGCCGGCCGCGCTTCCCGCCGTGCTCGCCGACCCCGGCGACATCGCGCCGATGCTGCGCGGCGCCGTCGCCGTCGACAGGGGCGAAGGGCGCTACGACCGCATGGTCAGCGTCTTCCGCGCCTCCCCGGCGATCCTGGATTTCGTCAACGCGGCGCAAGTCGCGGACATGGCCGCCCGCGGCGTCTCGACGCCCGACCTCTCGATCCGCATCAAGACGGGGCCGATGGTGCTGCCGGCCCCGGCGAAGGACGACCTTGCCGGCTATCGCGCCGTGATCGACGAAAGGGTCGCCGCCTTTGCGGCCGCCTACACCGACTATTTCCGCAGCAACGACGCCCGCGACGACGTCAGGCGCGTCATGCTCGATCCGATGCCGCGCCTGACGCTGGTGCCCGGCCTCGGCATGTTCGGCCATGGCCGCACCTACAAGGACGCGGCGATCGCCGTCGATGTCGGCGAGATGTGGATCGAGGCGGCGCGCGACGCGGAATCCGTCGGCCGCTTCGAGCCGGTCAGCCGGCCGGACCTCTTCGACCTCGAATACTGGTCGCTGGAGCAAGCGAAGCTGGCGGGCGCCAGGCCGAAGCCGTTCACCGGCCAGGTCGTGCTCGTCACCGGCGGCGCGGGCGCCATCGGCGCGGCGATCGCCAAGGCCTTCGTGGCGGAAGGTGCGCATGCCGTCGTGCTCGACCTCGACGGCGGGAAGGCGGCGGCGGTGGCGAAGGCCGCCGGCAACCATTCGATCGGCATCGCCGCCGACATCACCGACCCCGCCTGCGTGCGCGCCGCCTTCGATCAGGCCGTCACCACCTTCGGCGGCGTCGACATCGTCGTTTCCAATGCGGGCGCGGCATGGGAAAGCCCGATCGCCACGATGGACGACGCGTTGCTGCGCAAGAGCTTCGAACTGAACTTCTTCGCCCACCAGAGCGTCGCGCAGAACGCCGTGCGCATCATGAAGGCGCAGAAGACCGGCGGCGTACTGCTCTTCAACGCCTCCAAGCAGGCGGTCAATCCGGGCGCGAAATTCGGCGCCTACGGCCTGCCGAAGGCCGCGACGCTGTTCCTGTCGCGGCAATACGCGCTGGAGCACGGCGCCGACCATATCCGCGTCAACGCCGTCAACGCCGACCGCATCCGCTCGGGCCTGCTCAACGACGAGATGATCGAAAGCCGCGCCGCGGCCCGCGGCCTTTCCGTCAAGGACTATATGGGCGGCAACCTGCTCGGCCTCGAAGTGACCGCCGAGGACGTCGCCCGCGCCTTCGTGCACCACGCGCTCGCCGAACGCACGACCGCCGACGTGACCACCGTCGACGGCGGCAATATCGCGGCCGCGATGCGCTGAGCTATCGAAGAGAGACGGCGAAGGGGCGGCTTGCGGCTCGCCCCGAAACCCTATCGAAGAAGCCGGCGCTCGAGAAACGACTGCATGTCCCGGCGGCCGTCGACGACACAATAGATGGCGACGTCCGATCCCATGATGCGGTAGATCATGCGCCAGGGTTTGTGATGGATCTCGCGATAGTCGCCGATCCCGATGGAAACCAGTTCCTTCGGGATGTTCCCGCGCTCCGGGAATTCTTCGAGGCTCATCGCGGCCGCCTCGATCTCGCCGAGAATGCGCTCGGCGGTTTCCGCCCCGTCGCGGCGGGCGATGAAGCGATAGAGGTCTTCGATATCCCGTTCGGCGTCCTCGGAGAGAAGAACGCGCCAGCCCATCAGCGTTCGGCGAGGCGCCGGCGGATCTGCGCGAAGGCTTTACCGGCGGGGCGCACCTTGCCCTCGTCCACCTGGCGATTGGTCAGCGCCAGGACCTTGAGGAGGGCCAGGGTCTCCTGGGTTTCTTCATATTGGCCGACGTCCTGAAGCACGGCCTTGGCCTCGCCATGCACGGTCAGCACCACGGGCCGGCGGGTTTCCGCCAGAGAGCGGACGACCTCTGGCGCATGCGCTTTCAAGTAGCTGATCGGCCGGACCTGTTCGGAAAGCTTCATCGCGACGGCTCCTTTGGACCAGATATAGTCCTTTAAATGGTCCGGGACAACCTTGGGCCGAACGGAAAGGGCGGCCTTGTGGACCGCCCTCCCGCAACCAAAACGTGCCCGAAAAATCAGGGCTTCGGCATCCAGGCCGGCATGGCGACGTCGGCATGGGCGAACTGCGGCAGCTTGGCGCCGAGCTCCTCCATGTTCTTGATATCCTGGTCGTTGAGGTCCTGCTGGGTGATCAGCGTCGGCGGCACGATGACCTGCTTGCCGGGATCCTCGCCGGCGAGCAGCATGGCCAGCGAGCGGACGGAGACCTGGCCGACCACGGCCGGGTTCGTCGCGGCCGTCGCGACCCAGGCGGAGCCGGATTCGCGCATGGCGGCGATATCGGAGGTCGAGATGTCGGCCGAGTAGATCTTCACGCTGGAGGAGAGGCCCGCCTCGTCGACGGCGATCTTCACGCCCTTGGCGAATTCGTCATAGGGGGCGAACATCACGGTGATGTCGGGATTGGCGGAGATCACCGAGCGGGCCTGGTTGGCGACCGAGTTGGCGATCGGGTTGTCCATCGTGCCGAACTGGGCGGCCTCGTTGATGCCCGGATACTTCGCCTTGAATTCCTTCCAGGTCTCGTCGCGGCGGTCGAGCGGCGCGATGCCGGCGACGTAGACATAGCCCGCCTTGAAGCTCTCGCCATTGTCCTTGATCGCCTGTTCGAGGGCAAGGCGCGCGAGGTCGCGGTCGGACTGCTCGATCTGCGGGATCTTCTCGTTCTCGACGTTGACGTCGAAGGCGACGACCTTGATGCCGGCATCGACCGCGCGCTGGGCGGCCTCCTTCATGGATTCCGTCAGGCCGTGCTGGATGATGATGCCCTGAACGCCGAGCGCGATCGCCTGGTCGACCATGTCGGCCTGGAGCGCCGCGTCCTGGCGGCTGTCGAAGACCTGCAGCTCCACGCCGATGGCTTTCGCCTGCGCCTCGACGCCGGCGAGATAGGACTGGAAGAAGTCGCCGGTCGAAAGGTAGCGCACGAGCGCGATCTTCACGTCGCCGGGCTTGTCGAAGGGCGCCGGCATGTCGGCGGCGAAGGACGGCACGGCGAAGGCCGCCGCGCCCATCAGCCCGAGCGTTAATTTGCCCAGGGTTCTGCGAGTAAGGTTCATGTCAGTCTCCTCCACTGGTGAACTTTTGGTTGTCCGCTGAGCGGTCTCAGCGTTTGCCTCTTTTCGAGAGCGCAAAGGTGAAGATCAGGGCGATGACGAGCACGGCGCCCTTGATGAAATCCTGCGTGTAATAGGGCGCGTTCATCATCGTCAGGCCCTGCAGGAGGATGCCGACGAAGAGCGCGCCGACGGCGGTACCGAAGGCGTTCGGCTTGGCCGCGCCCAGCACGGCAAAGCCGATCAGCGCGGCGGCGACGGCGTCGAGAAGCAGGTTGTTGCCGGAGGCGATGTCGCCGCGGCCGAGGCGGGCGGCGAGCAGGATGCCGCCGATCGAGGCGAAGACGCCGGAGATGATGTAGGCCGAGATCTTGTAGGCGTTGACGGGGGCGCCGGCGAGGCTCGCCGCCCGCTCGTTCGAGCCGACGGCGTACATCATGCGGCCGAAGCGGGTGTATTCCAGGAAGAACCAGATGACGATGGCGAGCACGATCAGCACGACGACCGAGACCGGCACGAGATTGGGCAGGACCAGATCGAAGCGGTGGCGGCCGAGCGCGAGGAAGGCGGGGCTGAAGGCGCCCGTCGCCGTCGAGCCGTCCGGCAGCGTCATGCCGGTCGCGATGGAGCGGCCCTCGGTCGGGATGCGCTGGAGGCCGAGCAGGAGGAACATCATGCCGAGCGTGGCGAGAAGATCCGGCACGCGCATGTAGACGATGATGATGCCGTTGACGAGGCCGACGAGCACGCCGACGGCAAGGCAGACCAGCGTCGCCGTCAGCGCGTCGCCGCCCATCACCACCATGACATAGGACGAGGCCATCATCGCCGTGGTGGCGACGGAGCCGATGGAAAGGTCGAAGCCGCCGACGACCAGCGTCGCCGTGACGCCGAGCGCGAGGATGCCGGTGATCGAGACGGACTGCAGGATGAAGACGGCGCTCTGCGGCGAGGCGAAACCGCCCGTCACCAGCGAGAAATAGAGCACCATGCCGGCGAGCAGCACGAGGAAGCCGTATTTGATGGCGGCTTCCCTGACATTGAGGGCCGGCGGCGGGACGGGGACGGCGGCCGCCTGTTTGCTCTGTTCGCTGCTCATGATGCATGGACCTGTTGATAGAATTGCCCGGCGATCTCGGAAAGCAACCGCTCGACGTCGATATCGGCGTTGCGGTGCGCGCCGACGATGGTCTGCTCCGACATCACGAGGATGCGGTCGGCGACCTCGAAGGCTTCGTCGAGTTCGGTCAGGAAGAGGATGGTGGAGCGGCCGGCGGCCGAGGCGCGCAGCTTCTCGCCGATGTCGCGGCGGGCGGCGATGTCGACGCCCTGGAACGGTTCGTCGAGGATGAGGAGGCGCGAGGGCTCGGAGAGCCAGCGGCCGACCATGACCTTCTGCTGGTTGCCGCCCGACAGCGTCTGCATCTCGTCGCGCTCGCTGCGGCAGACGACGCCGAGCGCGTCGATCTGCCGGCGCGCCTTCGCCCTCTCCGCCCGGCGGCTCGCGACGCCGAAGGCCGACAGCCGGCGCAGGAACGGCAGGCTGATATTCTCGTAGATGTTGAAATCCGGCACGATGCCGCTGATCGCGCGGTCCTTGGCGACGAGGAAGACGCCGCGGGCGATCGCCTGGCCCGTGCTTTGCGGCGCATAGGCCCGGCCGTCGAGCGTCATCTCGCCCGCCGCCGGCGCGCGGGCGCCGAAGAGCGTCTCGGCGAGCGCCGTCTTGCCGACGCCGACGAGGCCGGTGACGGCGACGATCTCGCCGTCGCCGAGGTCGAAATCGAACGGCCGCGCCTGCTCGGAGAGCTTCAGGCCCCGCACGCTGAAGACCGGAGCGCCCGCCTCGCGCACCGCGACCGTGCCGGCCGAGACCTTGCGGCCGAGCATGGCGTTGACCGCGCCCTCGTAATCGAGCTCCGGCCCTTCGAAACGGCCGGTGATGCGGCCGTCGCGCAGCGAGAGGATGCTGTCGGCAAGGCGGCGGATATCCGACATACGGTGCGAGATATAGAGAATGGCGACGCCGCGTGCCTTCAGCCGGTCGACGAGATCGAACAGGCGGTCGGCCTCGGTGCTGGAGAGCGAGGAGGTCGGCTCGTCGAGGATCAGAACCTTCGGCTCGTGCGCCATGGCCCGCGCGATCGCCACCATCTGGCGGTCGGCGAGCGTCAGGTCGTTGATGTTGGCGGCAAGATCGATGGCAAGGCCCATGCGGGCGGCGACAGCTGCGGCCTCGCGGCGCACCCGGCGCGGATTGAAGAACAGTTTCGCGCCGCGCCCGTTCAGTCGGTCGAGCGTGAGGTTGGTGGCGACGTCGAGATCGGCGACGACGCCGTCATTGATGTTCTGGTGCACGGTGACGACGCCGGCGCGGATCGCCTCGGCGGGCGTTGCCGGCTCGAAGGACTGGCCGGCGAGCGCGATGGCGCCGGCATCGCGCGTGTAGACGCCGGAAAGGATGCGCACGAGCGTGGACTTGCCGGCGCCGTTCGCGCCCATCAGAACCGTCACCGCGCCGGCCCGAAGGTCGAGGTCCACCCCCTGGAGCACCGTCACCGGCCCAAAGGACTTGCGCACGCCCTCGATGCGAAACACCGCCTCACCGCTCATTCTTTCCTCCCGATGACGGCAGGTTAGGATAGGCTCTCATCAAATGTCAAGGCCATTGACATTTGACAGAATGCTGCCTTAGCTGTGCGCAAGGATGGTGGGACGACAGGCGGCGGAGGCCGCGTCCCGTCGAGGAGGAGAAGCATATGGAAAGCCAGGTCTTCACGGCGCTGAGCGTCGAGACATTGCCGGATCGGCTGGGCGGCAACGCCGTCCTGAAGGCGAAAATCGGGGCGGATTCGTCCCATTGGAGCGTCAGGGAGGTCGGCGACGGCAACCTCAACCTCGTCTTCATCGTGACGGGGGATCAGGGCGCGGCGATCGTCAAGCAGGCGCTGCCCTATGTGCGGCTCGTCGGCGAAAGCTGGCCGCTGCCGCTCAAGCGCTCCTTCTTCGAATATCACGCGCTGACGCGGCAGGCCGCGCGCGATCCGGGCATGGTGCCGGAAATCTACGTCTTCGACGAGGCGCAGGCGCTCATCGTCATGGAATACCTGACGCCGCACGTCATCCTGCGCCGCGCGCTGATCGACGGGCGCGCGCTGCCGAGGATCGGCCGCGACCTCGGGCTCTTTGCCGCCCGCACGCTGTTCCGTGGCTCGGACCTCTCCATGGCAACGCGGGAGAAGAAGGCGGACCTCGCGCTCTTCGCCGACAATGTCGAGCTCTGCGATATCACGGAAAACCTCGTCTTCTCCGATCCCTATTTCGAGGCGGCGCTCAACCGCCACACCACGCCGCAGCTCGATCCGATCGTGGCGGAGCTGCGCGCCGACCGTGACCTCAAGGTGGAGGCGCAGCGGCTGAAGCACCTCTTCTCCGCCAAGGCCGAGACGCTCTGCCATGGCGACCTGCACACCGGCTCCGTCATGGTGACGGACGACGAGACGCGCGTCATCGACCCGGAATTCGCCTTCTACGGCCCGATCAGCTTCGACGTCGGCATGCTGATCGCCAATTTCTGGATGAGCTATTTTTCGCAAGCCGGCCATGAGACGGCGCCCGGCGCGCGCGACGGCATGCGCGCCTATCTGCTCGATACGATCGAGACGCTCTGGGAAACGTTCCGGGCCGAATTCGCCCATCTCTGGCACACGGAGCGCAAGGGCATCCTCTATCAGGCGAGCCTCTTCGAGGACCGTGGCGACCCGCTCGCCGCCGAGCAGGCGCTCGCCATCGTCGTCGACGAGATCTGGCGCGAGATGCTGGGCTTCGCCGGCATCGAGATCCATCGCCGCATCCTGGGCCTGGCCCACAACGCCGATTTCGAAACCATCGCCGACCCCGACCGCCGCGCGCCCTGCGAGACCAGGGCGCTGAAGCTCGGGCGTCACCTCGCCGTCAACCGGCAGCGCATCCACAGCCTCCGCGACATCCGCGAGACCGTGGAGCGGCTTGAAAAGGAGATCCTCGCGTGAAAGTCGGAGAACGCCACTACCATACGATCTGGCTGAACGAGGACGGCCGTTCGGTCGACATCATCGACCAGCGCTGGCTGCCGCATGAGTTCCGCGTCGTGACGCTCACGACCGTCGCCGACATCGCCACCGCGATCCGCGACATGTGGGTGCGCGGTGCGCCGCTGATCGGCGTCACCGCCGCCTATGGCGTCGCCATCGCCATGGCGAAGGACCCGTCGGATGCGCATCTCGACGCCGTGTGGGAAGAGCTCAACGAAACCCGCCCGACCGCCATCAACCTGCGCTGGGCGCTGAACGCGATGCGCGAGCACCTTCGCCCGCTGCCGGAAGGCGAGCGCGCGGCCGCCGCCTATGCGCGCGCCGCGGAGATCGCGGAAGAGGACGTCGAGCTCAACCGCGCCATCGGTGCGAACGGCCTCGACGTGATCCGCGAGATCGCTTCGAAGAAGCAGCCGGGCGAGCCGGTGCGCATCCTCACCCATTGCAATGCCGGCTGGCTGGCGACCGTCGACTACGGCACCGCGACCGCACCGATCTACATGGCCGTCGAGGAAGGCATTCCCGTCCACGTCTATGTCGACGAGACGCGGCCGCGCAACCAGGGGGCCTACCTCACCGCCTGGGAGATGAACGGCCATGGCGTGCCGCACACGCTGATCGTCGACAATGCCGGCGGCCATCTCATGCAGCACGGCGACGTCGACCTGGTGATCGTCGGCACCGACCGCACCACGGCGAACGGCGACGTCTGCAACAAGATCGGCACCTACCTGAAGGCGCTCGCCGCGCGCGACAACAACGTGCCCTTCTATGTGGCGCTCCCCTCGCCCACCATCGACTGGACGGTGGGGGACGGCATCCGGGAAATCCCGATCGAGGAGCGGGCCGGCGACGAGGTGAGCTTCGTGCAGGGCCGCGCCAGCGACGGCTCGATCGCCAGCGTGCGCATCTCGCCGGAGGGCAGCCCGGCGGCGAACCCCGCCTTCGACGTCACGCCCGCGCGCCTCATCACCGGCCTCATCACGGAGCGCGGCATCGCCACGCCCTCGCCCGAGGGCCTGAAGGCGCTCTTTCCCGAACGGAGCTGAGACGATGAGCCTTGCGAACGAAAAATCCACCGGGGACATCGCGCTCGGCATCCGCCGACGCGTCTTCTTCCACACGATGAAGAACAATGGCGGTTATCTCAGCCAGGCCTGCTCGGCCGCCGAGAGCCTGGCGCTGCTCTACAACGAACTTCTGACGCTCGGCGAACCCACGCTGCCCAAGGTGCCCTTGCCGTTCCGCGGCGTGCCCTCGGCGCACAATCCCGATGCCTTCACCGGCGCGGGCTACCATGGCCCGGCCGGGCCGGACTTCGACCGTTTCTTCATCTCGCCCGCCCATTATGCGCTCGTCATCTATTCCGCTCTGATCGAGACCGGCCGCATGGACGAGCACGCGCTCGACCACTTCAACAAGGACGGCGGTTCGGTCGAGATGATCGGCGCCGAGCACAGCCCCGGCATGGAGGTGACGACGGGCTCGCTGGCACAGGGCCTTTCCATGGCCTCCGGCGTCGCCTGGGCGCGGCTCAGGAAAAAGGAGCCCGGCAAGGTCTGGGTCTACATGTCCGACGGCGAGTTCCAGGAGGGGCAGACCTGGGAATGCCTTGCGGCGATGAGCTACCACGGGATCGACAATATCCGCGTCATCGTCGACGTGAACCGCCAGCAATGCGACGGGGCGATGTCCTCCGTGCTCGATCTCGGCGATCTTGCCGCCCGCGTCGCCGCCTTCGGCGTCACCTGCCGTTCGGTGGACGGGCACGATCTTGCAGCGCTCCGCGCTGCGGCGGAAAGCGGCGAGGCCGGCAAGCCGCTCGTCATCCTCGCCAACACCTCGCCCTATCAGGGCATGGATTTTCTGAAGAAGCGTTTCCCGCGCCTCCACTACGTTCGCTTCAAGAGCACCGAGGAACGGCTGGAAATGCAGGCGGCGCTCGCCGCCGAGCTCGGCGTCGACGTGAACGCGATGGAAGGGGCCTGACCATGGTCGAGATCGTCAACCGTCCCTATGCCAGGGCGTTCGAGGCCTTCGCCAGCGCGCGGCCGGAGGTTCTGTGCCTTTCCGCCGACCTCACTTCGTCCTGCGAGGTCGACGGGTTCCGCGACCGGCATCCGGACCAGTTCCTGTCGCTCGGCATGGCGGAGCAGAACATGCTCTCCTTCGCCGGCGGCCTCGCCATGCAGGGGTTCCGGCCGTTCCTGCACACCTTCTCGGTCTTCCTCTATCGCCGGCCCTATGACCAGCTGATCAATTCCATCGCCTATTCCAACCGCAAGGTACGGCTGATGGGCTTCCTGCCCGGCATCACCACGCCCGGCGGCATCACGCACCAGGCGATCGAGGACATCGCCGTGCTGCGCGCCGTGCCGAACATGACGATCCTCGAGACGGGGGACGCGACGGAAGTCGAGACCGTGCTCGAGGTCGCCGACAGCATAGACGGGCCGGTCTATGTGCGCGTCCTGCGCGGCGAGGTACCCCGCCTCTTCTCGACGCCCTTCGAATTCAACCGGCTGCGCACGCTTTCGGAGGGCGACGACATTCTCGTCGTCTCCTCGGGCGTCTGCACGGAGGAGGCCCTGCGTGCGATCCAGCCGCTGAAGACCCGCGGCGTCGGCGTGCACCACCTGCACGCCTCGACGCTGAAGCCCTTCGACCGGGCGGGCCTCCTGAAGGCCGCCCGCAGCAAGAAGGGCATCGTGACGCTGGAGAACCACACGATCGTCGGCGGCCTCGGCTCGCTGGTGGCGGAAATCCTCGCCGAGGAGGGGCTGGGCATCCGCCTGAAGCGCCTCGGCCTCGACGACACTTTCGCGCACGGCGCATCGAAGCCCTATCTCATGAAGAAATATGGGCTCGACGCCGGGGCGCTCGTCACCGCCATCGAGGCGCTGCTCGGCAAGACGCTCGGTATCGGCGAGGAGGAACTGGCGGAGGTGCGCCTCGATCACGTGCATTCGGCCCAGAAGGCCGAGGCGCTCTGATGGCGCCGCGCTTCACCGTCCGCTACTTCGTCCGCGCGGCCGATGCGGCGGAGGCCCGGGCCCGGGCGCTCGACATCGCGCTGGAGCAGACGGTCGAGATCCCGCGCGACGTGGTGCCGAAGGGCTATGTGGAGGACGAGATCCTCGGCAGGCTGGAAACGCTGGAGCAGGCCCCGGACGGACGGACGGGCTTTCTCGCGACGATCTCCTATTCCGAGGACGATGTCGGCGGCGACTTCCTGCAGTTCCTCAACATCGTCTTCGGCAACAGCTCGATCAAGCCGGGCCTCAAGGTCGAGGATATCGGCCTTTCGCCGGGCATTCTTTCGCTCTGCAAGGGGCCGCGCCATGGCATTGCGGGGCTTCGCGCCCGCGCGGGCATCGGCGATATCCCGCTCCTCATGTCGGCGATCAAGCCTGTCGGCCTTTCCACGGCCGCGCTGGCCCGCCTCGCCCACGATTTCGCGCTCGGCGGCATGCACTACGTGAAGGACGACCACGGGCTGGTCGACCAGAGGACCGCGCCCTTCTCCGAGCGGCTGAAGGCCTGCGTCGAGGCCGTTGGCGAGGCGAATGCGAAGAGCGGCGGGCGGACCAGCTTCGTGCCCAATATCACCGGCCCGGCCGACGCCGTCCTCGCAAGGGCGAAGGAAGCGGAGGCCGCCGGCGCGGGCGCCGTCATGATCGCCCCGGCGCTTGCCGGCTACGACGTGGCGCGCACGCTGGCCGCGGATCCGGATTTTTCCCTGCCCATCGTCGCGCATCCCGCCTTTTCCGGCGCGAATGTCGTTTCGCCGGATTGCGGTTTCTCGCACCGGGCCTTCTACGGCGTGCTGCACCGGCTGATGGGCGCGGACGCCGTGGTCTTTCCGAATTTCGGCGGCCGCTTCGGCTTCACCCGCGAGGAATGCCGGTCGATCGCGCAGGCCTGCGCGGCGGAGATGGACGGGCCGAAGGCGAGCGTCCCGGCGCCGGGCGGCGGCGTGAATTTCGCCCGCGTGCCGGAGATGCGCGCGGTCTATGGCAAGGACGTCATGTATCTCGTCGGCGGCGCGCTGCTGCAGGAGCCGAACCTTGTCGACGGCTGCCGGCGTCTCGCCGAAGCGGTCTATGCCTGACCTTGCGGATCAGGACGGATCGAACGTCGCATAGCCGCCGCAATTGCGCGCGCCGTAGCGGCAGTCGCGCGGCCGGTAGAGCCGCCGGTAGCCGCCCTCCTCGGCACGGATCGCCTGCCGCCGCTGGTGCGCGCGCATGGCCGGCGAGACCGCGCCGGAATAGCCGGGGCGCACATCCGCCGCACGCTCCGTCGTGCAGCCGGCAAGCACGGCGCCGGCGGCCAGCATGATCACGAGCATTCCTGGAATGGCCGGGACAATACGCATCTGGGCTCTCCTCGCCTCGGGCAGGCCGCGCCTGCCACGGTTTTGCCCTCTAAAGGCTCGTTTACGGACATTTTTCTTTAAAACGCTGTTAACTGCGCAGCGTACAGATTGGCACAAGCCGGATGACTCCAGAATGAACGCAGTGCTCAGGGACGGTTCAGGTCGCCGCTGCCATTCATTGAAACGAACGTCAGGTTCGGTTCGAAATCGAGGAAATTCCATGAAAACCGCTGGTATCCTGCTTGCATCTCTTCTTCTTGCCACGGCTGCGCAGGCGCAGACGGACGACATCTCGCTCGGCACGCCCGGCTACGGCGGCAGCGGCTGCCCGGCCAACAGCGTCGCGGCGACGCTGAGCCCGGACGGCAAGGCGCTCAGCCTTCTCTTCGACGAATATGTCGTGGAAGCCGGCGGCGAGACCGGAAAGTCCTTCGACCGCAAGACCTGCAACGTCGCGATCCCGGTCCATGTGCCGCAGGGCCGCAGCGTCTCGGTGCTCGCCATCGACTACCGCGGCTTCAACCAGCTGCCGCGCGGCGCCCGCTCGCAGTTCAACGTCGAATATTTCTTCGCCGGCACGCGCGGCCCGGCTTTCCGCCAGACCTTTACCGGCCCGCAGGAGAAGGACTACCTGATCTCCAACAAGCTGACGGCCGAATCGCTGGTCTGGTCGGCCTGCGGCGAGGACGTCAACCTGCGCACCAATTCCAGCATCCGCGTCAACACCAACCGCGGCCAGGAAGCCATGGCGACGGTCGACACGCAGGACGTCAAGGCCGCGATCATCTACCGCCTGCAGTGGCGCAAGTGCCGCTAAAGCATTTCCAGCAAAAGTGCGAAGCGGTTTTGCGTCCGGAAATGCGGCAAAACAAAGGGTTAGAGCGTTTTCGCGATTCGGAGAAAAGCGGAAACGCTCTAAGTCCGGCAGGACGCGTTTCCTGAACGGGAAAACGCCCTATCCTTCGCCTTCATGAACCGGGCGGCGCCCGCGCCGCCCGGCCTCCATCCAGGGAGTTTTTGCATGCGTCTTCCGGTCCGCCTCGCCCTCCTCGCCGCCGCCACGGTCCCGCTTCCGGGGCTTGCCCATGCGGCCAACGGCTGTGCGGACGGGACGTTTTCCGCAACGCATTCGCCCGACGGCAATGCGACGAGCATTCTCTTCGACGATTTTTCCGCGATGGCGGGCGGCGCATCGGGCAAGAGGCGCACGACCACCACCTGCAGGCTCTCCGTACCCGTCACCCAGCCGGGCGGGCACACGGTCTATGCTGTGGACTATCGCGGCTTCGCGACGACCGAGGACGGCCAGACCGCCTCGCTGCGCACCACGCAGGACGGCAAGCAGATCCTGCAATACGAGATCAAGGGCCCGCTGCAGGACGATATCGCCATTTCCGACAGGGTGGGCGTTTCGGGCTCGGAGACGCTCGACCTCGCCGTGATCCTCGGCGCGACCGGGCCGCTCGACGAGAACGGCTTCGAATCCACGCTGGCGATCGATTCCATCGATTTCGCCCGCATCGGCTACACCACCACGGCCTCGGTGGTCGCCTCGCTCGACCAGATCGCCCGCCAGCGGCAGTCCATCGCGCTCGACCTCATGGACACGGCGCAGAACCTGCTCGGCCAGCAGAGCCGGTTCGACGAGGGCAGCTATGTCGCCGCCTTCGCGAGTTCCGATGCGGCGGCCGGCTTCAACGGACGCTGGGAGGCCGGCAGCGGCGTCAGTGTTCTCGGCGGCGCGGCCGTGGTGCATGCGAACCGCACCGATGTCGCGCTCGACACGCTCGGCCTTTTCGCCGGCGCGGTGCGCTATACCAGTCCGCAGGCCACCTGGCGCGCCTTCGGCGAAGTCGGCGCCTGGGGATCGCCCGACATCTCGGCCTCGTTCTCGCGCAGCTACCAGAACCTCGATTCGATCGTCCTTGCCAGCGGCAACGCCTCCGGCTCGCTGTTCAGCGCCTATGGCCGGGCCGGCGTGATCTATGCGCCGGACGCGGCGAACGAATTCGCGCTCTCCACCCGCTTCACCCGCGCCTGGCTCGATCTCGACGGCTATGACGAGGACGCGTCCGGCAAGAACCTCTTCGCGGGCCATATCAAGGGCGGCCGCTCGGCCTCCGACACGGTGAGCGCGGAATTCGCCTGGAGCCGCAGGCTGGACGAGAAGCTGGACTACACGATCCTCGGCGCGGTCGGCCGCACCTTCGCCGGCAAGGATGGCGCAAAGGCCTCGGTCGACTGGGTGGGCGATGCCAGGGGCAAGGCGGACGACCAGAACTTCGCGACGCTCGGCGGGCGCGTCGGCTGGAAGTTCGACGAACGCTGGCAGATCGACACCGCGGTTTCCGCCACCTTCCGCGAAAACGACAAGCCGGACTGGAACATCGGCGGCCAGCTGAAGGCGTCGTTCTGACGCCATCCAGGCGCCGCGCCCGCCGTGGCGCGATACTCCGGGCGGAACCGCCCGGCGCCGTCCCGCGGCAGGAACACCCTTCCCTCATCCGTATCGGCCGCCGCCCGCCCCGGCGGTTCGATCCTCACGGCACTTGAAGATATATAGGACTCCTATATACTATTCGCATGGAAACGCCCAGGAACCCCCATGCGATCACCGAGCGCCTTCGCGAAGGCCTTTCCCGCGTCGGCATGGCCATGCGCATCGACGAGTGGAACCGCTCGAAGGCGAGCGGGCTCAACCCGACGCAGCTCGCCATCCTGACGCTGCTGGAAGGGCGCGGGGCGGATGGCCTCGGCGTCCGCGAGATCGCCGCCCATCTCGGCGTCTCGCAGCCGACGGCGACGGATTCGATCAATGCACTGGAGCGCAAGGCCTGTCTGGAGAAGCGGCCGGAGGCGGGCGACAGGCGCGCGGTGCGCGTGGTGCCGACGGCGGAAGGTCTTGCAATCCTCAAGGCCTCGGATACCGGCGACGGCCTTGCCGCCACGGCCCTCGGCGCGCTCGATGACCGCGAGCAGGAGGACCTGCTCCTCACGCTGATCAAGATGATCCGCCGCCTGCAGGTGGCGGAGGCGATCCCCGTCCAGCGCATGTGCGTGACCTGTCGCCACTTCTCCCCCTTCGCGCATGCGGATGCCGCGCGCCCCCATCACTGCCATTTCGTCGATGCCGCCTTCGGCCAGCGCGACCTGCGCGTCGATTGCCGCGATCACGATGACGCCGATCCCGCATCCCGGGCTGCCACCTGGGATGCATTCCAAGCGGGATAGTTCCAACCCTCCAGGCAAACGAAAGGAAGACCATCATGCTCGGCAGATTTGCAACCGGCGCGCTCGCCGCCGGAACGGCCCTGTTCTGGCTGACGACAGCCTCGGCCCATTCCATCAAGGCGGAGCCTGCGGAAGCGGTGGAGGCCGCCTTCGACATCATCGAGACGACGATCGTCACAAGGGGCGACAGCGCGATCTTCACCACCCGCGTGCGCGGCGAGGCCGGCAAGGACAAGCCCGACGCGACGGGCAGGTTCGAAGGCTCCAGCGTCTATGCCTATGTCTGGCCGACGAGCCTCGACAGCGGCGCGGTCGGCTTCGACGCAGGCCAGGGCATCGTCGCGCTCGCCGTCACCTTCCATCCGGATTTCGACGATGCGGCCAAGGGCGGCAAGAACCGCCATGTCTGGCATCCGCACTGGGTGGTGCTGGCCGAGGACAAGGCTTGCGGCGGCGGCCTCAAGGTCATCGACATCCCGGAAGGCACCACGCCGAAGGTGCCGGAGACCTGGCCCGGCGTGCCGCTCCTCATCGACAGCCCGCAATACCCGACCAGCTTCAAGGGCGACACGGTGGACGTCGCCATTCCCCTGTCGCTGATCGGCGGCATCAAGGGCGCCGCCTTCGACGGCGTGACGGCGGGGCTGAAGGTCAACGGCAACCTGCATGCGCCGCTGCTGTGCGTCAGCAACGTGTTCAAGGTCGCCTCGGGCGATCTCAGCCTGCCCGGCAAGGTCGTGCCGGCCGAATGATCCGGCGCCGGTCCGGCAACTGCCATTGCCGGACCGGCCATTCCTCCCCTCCAGGCAAATGAAAGGAAAGAACGTGCCGAGATTTACCCCCACTCATCCCTGCGATGCAACGGTCCCGGCCGAGGCTTGCCGGCAGGGAGGCGACGATGACCGCGCCTGAGACGCCGCTTGCCCCGGAACTGGCCGTCAGCGAATGGTTCAACACGCCGGTTCCGCTGACGCTCGCCGGCCTGCGCGGCCGCCCGGTCTTCCTGCACAGTTTCCAGCTTCTCTGCCCCGGCTGCGTGGCGCAGGCCCTTCCGCAGGTCCAGCGCATCGAGCGTGTCTTCGCCCACACCGACCTGCAGGTCATCGGCATCCACACGGTCTTCGAGCACCATGCGGCCATGTCGCCGGTCACCCTCGGGGCATTCCTCCACGAATACCGGCTGAAATCGCCCGTCGGCGTCGACCTCGCGGAAGAAGGATCGGATATCCCGGTGACGATGCAGCGCTTCGGGCTGCGCGGAACGCCCTCCTCCGTGCTGATCGGCCGGGACGGCACCATCCTGCACCAGGCCTTCGGCGTGGAGGACGACATCGCCGTCGGGGCGCGGATCGCCATGGCGCTTTCCGCGCCCGCGGCCGGGGGCGACGCCTGCGCCGACGGCCGCTGCGCGGCACCGATGCCTCCGGTCGTCGAACCATGACGGAGGTCGCATTGCTCAGCCTGCGCATCGGCGGCGTCGCGCCGCTCGGCGCGCGCGGCGTGCCGAGCGGCATCGTGAAGGCGCCGGTCCACCATGCGCTCCATCTCTCAGAAACCGGTTTTGCCGGCGACAGGCAGGGCGATACGGTGCGGCATGGCGGGCCGGAAAAGGCCGTGCACCACTATCCCTTCGAGCACTATGCCGACTGGGCCCGCGATCTCGGGCCGCATCCGCTGCTTGCCGGCCCCGGCGCCTTCGGCGAGAACCTCTCCACGGCCGGGCTGACGGAGCGCATGGTGGCGATCGGCGACGTCTTCCAGCTCGGCACCGCGGTCATCGAGGTCAGCCAGGGGCGGCAGCCCTGCTGGAAGCTGAACGAGCGCTTCGGCCGGACGGAGATGGCGCGCCTGGTGCAATCGAGCGGGCGGACCGGCTGGTACTACCGGTTGCTCACGCCCGGCACCGTCTCGCCCGCCGACCGCCTCGTCCTGCGCGAGCGCCGCGCGCCGGAATGGACGCTGGCACGCATCTGGCGCGCCTTCTACATCGATCCGCTCAACCGCGCGGAACTGGCCGGCATCGCCGCACTCGAGCGCCTTGCCGACGGCTGGCGCGCCCATGCCGCCCGACGGCTGGAAAGCAACCGGGTCGAGGACTGGACGAAACGCCTCACCGGCGCCGGCTGACATCCCGCAGCGCCGCTGCCCGCCGAACCGGCAACGCTTCGGCGTTGGATCACGCAATATCCTGGCACCTGCGACGCTATTGCACTTTCGACCGGGCGGGGCTTGCGCTAAAAGTGGTATCCAGAATACTTTTTTAAAGCCCCGGCCGGGAGACGACGCCATGCGGATGACGCTTCACACGGACTATGCCCTGCGCATGCTGATCTACGTGGCGACGCGGCGGGACCGCGTGTGCACGGTGAACGACGTCGCCGAGGCCTACGGGCTTTCGCGCAACCATCTCCTGAAAGTGGCGCAGACCCTGCGCGATCTCGGCCTCGTCGAGACGACGCGCGGGCGGGCGGGCGGCATCAAGCTGGCGAAGGCGCCCGCCGAGATCGCCGTCGGCGCGCTGGTCCGGGCGACGGAAGAGGAATTCTCGCTGGCCGAATGCATGCAGGCGGGCGGGCGGGCCTGCGCCATCTCGCCGGCCTGTCGGCTGAAGGGCATGCTGCACGAGGCGCTCGCCGCATTCCTTGCGGTTCTCGATAAATACACGCTCGAGGATATTGTCCGCAACAGGGCCGCGCTCGGGCCGCTGCTGGGCATTGCCGAAGCGGCGTGAGACACGGAGGGGAGAGATCGATGATATCGGGATTGACGGTTTCGGAGCGGCATCTGGCCCTCTTCGTGCTCGGTGCGCTCGCCCTGACGGGGCTTGCCATGGCGGTGGCCGGGCGGGGCGATCCGCTGGCCGTGCACGGCTATATCGTGCTGGTCTTCAGCGTCGGCCTCGGCTTTGCCGTGCTGTCCGCGCTGTTCGACCCGGAACCGCCGGAAGAAAGGCTTTCCGAATATTACGACGATCCGACGCGGGCCGGCATCATCCTGTCGCTCGCCTGGGCGGTGGCCGGCATGTTCGTCGGCGTCTGGGTGGCCGCGCTGCTCGCCTGGCCGGAACTGACCTTCGTCGACAGCGCCTGGGCGAGCTTCGGGCGCCTCAGGCCCGTGCACACGTCGGGCGTCATCTTCGGCTTCGGCGGCAATGCGCTGATCGCCACCTCCTTCCATGTGCTCCAGCGCACCTGTCGCGCGCGGCTGCCCGGCCAGTTCGCCCCGTGGTTCGTGCTGATCGGCTACAATCTCTTCTGTCTGATCGCGGCCACCGGCTACCTGATGGGCATGACCCAGTCGAAGGAATATGCCGAGCCGGAATGGTATGCCGATCTCTGGCTGGTCGTCGTCTGGGTCGTCTATTTCCTCATCTACATCCGCACGCTGCAGCGCCGCAAGGAACCGCATATCTACGTCGCCAACTGGTACTACATGGCCTTCATCCTGGTCGTGGCGGTGCTGCACATCGTCAACAACCTCGCCGTGCCCGTCTCCTTCGGCCATGCCAAGAGCTATTCGCTCTTCTCGGGCGTGCAGGATGCCATGACGCAATGGTGGTACGGCCACAACGCCGTCGCCTTCTTCCTGACCGCCGGCTTCCTCGGCATGATGTACTACTACCTGCCGAAGCGCGCCGAGCGGCCGATCTTCTCCTACCGCCTCTCCATCATCAGCTTCTGGGGCATCACCTTCATGTATATGTGGGCGGGCGCGCACCACCTGCACTACACCGCCCTGCCGCAATGGGTGCAGACCCTCGGCATGACCTTCTCGATCGTGCTGCTGGTGCCGTCCTGGGCCTCCGCCGGCAACGCGCTCGCCACGCTCAACGGCGCCTGGCACAAGGTGCGCGACGACGCGACCCTGCGCTTCATGATGGTCGCGGCCGTGTTCTACGGGCTCTCCACCTTCGAAGGCTCCTTCATGGCGATCCGTGCCGTCAACTCGCTCTCGCACTATACCGACTGGACCGTCGGCCATGTGCATGCCGGCGCGCTCGGCTGGGTGGCGATGATCACCTTCGGCTCGCTCTACGCCCTCGTGCCGTGGATGTGGAAGCAGGAGCGCATGTATTCGCCCAAACTGATCGAGGTACATTTCTGGCTCGCGCTTGCCGGCACCGTCGTCTACGTCTTCGCCATGTGGAATTCGGGCATCATCCAGGGCCTGATGTGGCGCACCTACAACGACAGCGGCACCCTCGCCTATTCCTTCATCGACAGCCTCGTCGCCATGCATCCCTATTACATCGCCCGCGCCTTCGGGGGACTGCTGTTCCTTTGCGGCGCCGTCGTCTGCGCGTTCAACGTCTGGATGACGATCCGCATGGCGCGAAGGGCGCGCGCCGCGGAACCCGCCGGCGACGTTCCCCTCTACGGCAAGGCCGGCGCGGCCCCGGCAGGAGAATGACGATGAAGGAGTTCTTCCACCGCAAGCTCGAGCGCAACGCCATCGGCTTCGTGCTGGCCATCGTCGGCGTCGCCTCCATCGGCGGCCTCGTCGAGATCGCCCCGCTCTTCACCATCCACGAGACGGTGGAGGAGGCGCCCGACATGCGGCTCTATACGCCGCTGGAGCTTGCCGGCCGCAATCTCTACATCCGCGAGGGCTGTTATGCCTGCCATTCGCAGATGATCCGCACGCTGCGCGACGAGGTGGAGCGCTACGGTCCCTATTCGCTGGCCGTGGAATCGAAATACGACCACCCGATGCTCTGGGGCTCCAAGCGCACCGGCCCGGACCTCGCCCGCCTCGGCGGCAAGTATTCCGACGCCTGGCATGTCGCCCATCTCGTCAATCCGCGCGACGTGGTGCCGGAATCCGTCATGCCGCGCTACGGCTGGCTGAAGCGCAACGCGCTGAGGATCGACGATCTTGGCGCGCACCTTGCCGCCCAGCGCGCCGTCGGCGTGCCCTATACGGACGCGATGATCGAGAACGCCACCGCCGACGCCCGCGCACAGGCCAATCCCGACGATGCCGGCGCCTCCGGCGTCAGCGAGCGCTACGGCGAGGCGACCAATGTGCGCGCCTTCGACGGCAATCCCGGTCTCCTGACCGAGATGGATGCGCTGGTCGCCTATCTCCAGATCGTCGGCCAGCTGACGCAGGCCGCGCAGCAGCAGACGGCAACGGCGGAGTGAGGCGATGGAGATCGATCACAACAGCGTCGTCGCCTTCGCCAAGAGCTGGGGGCTTTTCTACCTGATCGCGCTCGCCGCAGGCGTCGTGATCTACGCGCTCTGGCCGGGCAACCGGAAGCGCTTCGATCGCGCCAAGAAGAGCATTCTCGACAAAGACGACCGGCCGGGGGACTAGGGCATGGCAACCGAAAGACACGATCCCGCCACCGGACGGGCCACCACCGGGCACGAATGGAACGGCATCGAGGAGCTGGAAACGCCGATCCCGCGCGTCGTCGTTTTCTTCCTCACCGTCACCACGCTCTTTGCCATCGGCTACTGGATCCTGATGCCGGCCTGGCCGCTCGGCGTCACCTACACCAAGGGCCTGCTCGGCATCGACCAGCGCGATGTCGTGACGCAGCAGGTCGAGGACGCCGCCGCGGCCCGCGCCGCCTGGACCGGCCGCATCGCCGGGGCGAGCCTTCAGGAGATCGCCGCGGACGACGGCCTGATGCGGCATGTGCGCGAGACCGGCCGAACGCTCTTCATCGACAATTGCGCCGTCTGCCACGGCACGCGCGGCACCGGCGGGCCGGGCTTCCCGAATCTTGCGGCGAAGGCCTGGCTGTGGGGCGGCGAACCGGAGACCATCGCCGAGACGATCCGCATCGGCATCAACGCCACCAACGAGGAGACGCGCGTCTCGCAGATGATGGCCTTCGGCCGCGACGGCATCCTCGACGGCACGCAGGTGCGCGCCGTCGCCGCCTATGTGCGCTCGCTCTCCGCCCTGCCGATGGGCGCGGCCGACAGGGCGCAGGTCGAGGCGGGCAAGGCGGTCTTCGCCGCCAATTGCGTCGCCTGCCACGGCGAGGACGGCCGCGGCAGCACGGAGGCCGGCGCACCCGACCTCACCGACGCCGCCTGGATCTACGGCAGCGACGCGCAGAGCGTCTTCACCTCGATCTATTCCGGCCGGCAGGGCCACATGCCCCACTGGGAAGGCCGCCTTTCGCCGGTCGATATCAAGCTGCTGGCGCTCTATGTCGGCACGCTGGGGGAGGACGGGCAATGAGCGGCGCGGCAAGCGAGGCGCGCCGGCCCGGGCGCATCAACTGGCGGATCGCCGCGTTCCTCATCGTCGCGGCGGGCCTTGCGCTCTTTGCCGGCGCCAATGCGCATCTCGTCCATGTCGCGCTGACGTCCCAGCCCGATTGCGTGCAACACCTGAAGACGGAAGGCCGGGACGGCGCGTATCGCGCCGCGCGGCCCTCCTGCTGAGAGAGGAAGGACATCATGGGAACGACCGACAAGACCGGTGGCGCGCCCGTGCCGCTCGCCGAACAGCGCCGCCGCCACCTGCCGGCCGGCGCGGCGCTCGGCTGGCTCGCCGCCGGCTGGCGCGACCTCTGGCGCAACCCGCTGCCGAGTCTCGCCTACGGCTTCGCCGTCTTCCTCCTGTCGCTGGCGGTGGTCTGGGGCCTCTTCCGCCTGGAGCTCGACTATATCCTCTTCCCCGCGCTTGCCGGCTTCATGGTGGTCGGCCCGCTGGTGGCGATCGGCCTCTACCGCAAGAGCCGGGACCTCGAGGAGGGCGTGACGCCGAGCCTTGCACGCATGATCTTCGTGAAAACCGAATCCGGCGCGCAGGTCTGGTATACGGGCGCGATCCTCTGCCTGCTGATGCTGGTCTGGATGCGCGCCGCCGTCATCATCTACGCGCTCTTCGTCGGGCTCCGGCCCTTTCCCGGCCTCGACCATGTCGTCGCCATGCTGGTCTCCACGCCGGAAGGGCTCGGCATGATCGTCGTCGGCACGGCGGTCGGCGGGCTCTTCGCCGCCTTCTCCTTCGCCATCAGCACCTTTGCCATTCCCATGCTGCTGGCGGAGAAGACGGACGCCTTCACCGCGATGGGCACGAGCATTTCGCTCACCTTCCGCAACCTGCCGGTCATGCTCGCCTGGGGCGCCATCGTGCTGGCGCTCACCGTCCTCGCCATCGCGACGGGGTTCCTCGGCCTGATCGTCATCTTCCCGCTGCTCGGCCATGGCACCTGGCACAGCTACAGGGCGATCCGATGAGAGGCCGCCCTGCCCCCGACCGCACCATCGTCATCGACGGCAAGCCGCTGCCGGAGGTGCTCGACGAAGCGATGATCCATGCCGTGGTGCACGGTTTCTATGACGGGATCCGCAAGGACGCGCTGCTCGGCCCGATCTTCGACGGCGCGATCGCGCCGGAGGAATGGCCGGTGCATCTTGCAAAGATGTGCGACTTCTGGTCTGCAACGCTTCTGCGCACCGACCGCTACGAGGGCCGACCCTTGCCGCCGCACCTTGCCATACCCGAACTCGGGGAACAGCATTTCCGCCGCTGGCTCACGCTGTTCCGCGCGACCGTCGAGCGGCTCTGCCCGCCCGAGGTCGCCGATCTCTTCCTCGACCGGGCCTTGCGCATCGCCCATTCCTTCCGCCTCGCCATCGCCTTCAGCCGCGGCGAGGATTCCCTGGCGGTCACGCCGATTTCGCGGGACGCAATCTCATGAGCGCAGCCGATGCCAGCCCCCTCGTCCTCAGCCGGGACGAAGCGGGAGAATTCCTCCTGCCGGCGGACATGCTCGCCGCGCGTTTCGGCTGGCCGACGCAGACGCTGCGCGACTACATGCGCCGCGGCCTCGTCGCCTCGCGCGTCGAGCGCGGCGAAGGCGAGGATGCCGGGCGCTGGCGGCTGTCCGTGCGCTGCGGCAACCGCCGCTGGCAGGCCGTCGTCGAGGCGGACGGCACGGTGGGCACGCAACGCGTCGAGGTGCTTTCCGCCGGGGCGCCGAAACCCTCGCGGTAAAGCAATTCCAGCAAAAGTGCGAAGTGGTTTTGCGTCCGGAATTGCGTAAAAACAAATAGATAGAGCGTTTTCGCGATTCGAGGAAAAGCGGAAATTCTCCAGGAGGACGGCCGGCCCCGTCAGTCGCCGAGCAGCTGGCGGTCGTCGCCGTCGCGCCGGCTGACCAGTTCCTCCTTGATGCTGCGCAGCGTCTTCATCGCCTTTGTCCGGTCGGCATAGGCGACGAGATTGGCCAGCATGTCGATGACCGCGAGATAGGCATAGCGCGTCGAGGTGGGCCGGAAGATGTTCTTGCCCTCCGGCAGCTCGACGGCGATCACCACATCCGCCGCCGCCGCGACGGGCGAACCGCCCTGCGTGAGGACGATGGTGGGGATGCCGCGCCGGCGCAGCAGTTCGAGGCAGTGGACGAGCGCCGGGTCGCGGCCGGTGAAGGAGGAGCCGAACACCACCGTGCCCGGCTGGGCGGCCGCGGAGATCATCGCGTTCATGTTGTGGTCGTTCGAGGCGTTGATGCGGCAGCCGAGCCGGAAGAGCCGGTTGTGCAGCTCGTTGACGATCATCGCCGAATTGCCGCTCGCCCCGAAGGCCTGGATGAAATCGGCGCCGCGCAGCAGGCGGGCCGCCATGTCGAGCGAGGCGAAATCGAGCTGGCGATGCAGCTGGAACAGGGCGTTCTGCGCCTTGGCGATGATGTCCTCGGCCACTTCCTCGGGCGTTTCGGTCGGCACTTCCGGCTTGACGTAACGCAGGCCCACATAAGTGAGCCGGGCAAGCTGCACCTTGAAGTCCGGATAGCCCTTGCAGCCGAGCCGGCGGCAGAAGCGCGTGACGGTGGGCGGCGACACCCCGGCGCGGTCGGCCAGCTCGCCGATCGACGAGTTGACGACGAAATCGACGTCGTCGAGGGCCAGCTGCGCCAGCTTGCGATCGAGCCCCGACAGCCGGCCATCCTCATCCGACAAGGCGTGAAAAAGGTCCATCGGCTGCTGCCTCCCCCTGCACGGCGCGTCGGTCCGGCGCGCGAATGAAAACGAATTTCTTGTTTGCCAGTCATAACACAGTGCCGGCACGCATCAATGGGCTTGGCGATCCGCGCCTGAAATTCGCCGGGCCGTTCCGGGGTGCCCTCCCGTCCTCCTGCACGGCACGGCCCGGGATCTCCAGGCACTAACGGCGGCGGCCGCCGGCGGCACGGCGGATTTTCACGAAGGGGCGGGTCGAGGCGGGTATCGCGACACGGATTTTCAGGCGGACGGCCTCGCTTTTTCAGAAAAATTTTTTCGCATGGAGGGAAAACCGACGGGAGGCGCGGAACAGAAGCCCACCATCGATGAAAATCAGCTCTCCCGAACACGGTGCTATTTTCACGTCTCCCCCGGTTTTCCAAGCTTCCTTCCGCTTCCCGCTCCTGCGCGTCGGTGCTGGAACGGATTGAAATCGATGCGGGATTCGGAGCGGCCGCCATGGGCCGCGCCGCATCCGCCGAAGCGCAAACCATGAAAATTTCTCCCATTTCCGCCCGACAAGAAAACGGATTACTCCATAACCTGTCGAATACTCTCCATCCATTGACTTTCCCCGAAATTATCGCATTATCGAGAAAACAAATTACATCGCTCCAGCGATGATCACTGACGGGAACTTTGCGATCCAACAGTACGGCGTCATGCCGTTCGGCCAGGCACCGGCGCGACAGGCGGCGGGCGATGACGGCCGGGCAGCGGCCGGCCTGGACGCCAGCGGAACGGACGCCCATGCGCATCTTCACGGCCTCGCTTGCCACCGAGACCAACACCTTCTCGCCCGTCCCCACGGACATGAACGCCTTCAAGGCCGCGTTCTATGCCGGCCCGGGCGAGCATCCCGACACGCCCACGCTCTGCTCCTCCGTCGTGCCGATCCTGCGCCGGCGCGGCCGGGCGGAAGGCTTCGCCGTCGTCGAGGGCACGTCCTGCTGGGCCGAGCCGGCCGGCCTCATCCAGCGCCGGACCTTCGAGACCCTGCGCGACCGGATCCTCGGCGAACTGCAGGCCGCCCTGCCGGTCGATGCGGTGGTGCTCGGCCTGCATGGCGCGATGGTGGCGCAGGGTTATGACGATCCGGAGGGCGACCTCCTGGAGCGGGTCCGCGCGATCGTCGGGCCGGACGTGCTGGTTGCCGCCGAGTTCGACCCGCACAGCCACCTCACCGCCCGGCGCGTCGCCAATCTCGACCTGATGGCGACCTTCCTCGAATTCCCGCACACCGACTTCGAGGAGCGCGGCGAGCATGTCGTCGAGCTCGCGCTGCGCACGCTGCGCGGCGAGATCCGCCCCGTCATCTCCACCTTCGACTGCCGCATGATCACCATCTACCCGACGAGCCGCGAGCCGATGCGCGCCTTCGTCGATCGGCTGAAGGCGATGGAGGGCAGGGACGGCATCCTCTCCATCTCCGTCATCCACGGCTTCATGGCCGGCGACGTCCCGGACATGGGCACGCGCATCGTCGTCGTCACCGACGGCGACAGGGCGAAGGGCGACGCGCTGGCGCAAAGGCTCGGCCACGAGCTCTACGGCCTGCGCCGCGAGGCGGCGATGCCGATGTTCGACACGGAGGCCGGGCTCGACCGGGCGCTTGCCGTGCGTGACGAACGGCCGGACATGCCCGTCGTCATCGCCGATGTCTGGGACAATCCGGGCGGCGGGGTGGCGGGCGATGCGACCTATATCCTGCGCCGCATGATGGCGCGGGGCTTTGACAATGTCGCGGTGGCGACCATCTGGGACCCGATCGCCGTCTCCTTCTGCCATGCGGCGGGGGAAGGCGCGGAGCTTGCATTGCGCCTCGGCGGCAAGTCGGGGCCGGAGGGCGGCGAGCCGCTCGACCTCCGGGTCACGGTCGAAGCCGTGTTCGATGCCGGCTGGCAGAGCTTCCGCAACAGCCGGGTGACGCTCGGGCCCGCGGCCGTGGTGCGCCCGCTCGGCACGACGATCGACATCGTGCTGATCACCAGCCGCACGCAGACCTACGAGCCCGACATCTTCGCCAACCAGGGCATCGACTTTACCAGGAAAGCCTTCCTGCTGGTCAAGTCCACCAACCACTTCCATGCGGGCTTCCAGCCGGTCTCCTCCGAGATCGTCTACGTCGCCGCGCCGACCTCCTACCCGACCGATCCGGCAACCACCGCCTATCGCAAGGCCAGTCTCGACCTCTGGCCACGCGTGGAGGATCCGCTCGGGCTTGAAAGCTGAACCACCCGCCGGACGGGAGCCGGCGCGGACATGAACCATGTGAAACCAGAGGGATACAGATGAAGAATGCACTTGCTCTCATGACGCTGGCGGCGGCGCTCGCCAGCACCAGCAGCCTCGCCATCGCCCAGACGACGGACGGCGTCCTGACCGTCGCGACCATCGGCGAGCCGCCGACGCTCGACGTCATGCAGACGGCGACCGACATCGTGCTGACCATCGACCAGCACATTTTCGAGACGCTCTACACCTATGACAACGAATGGCGTTCCGTGCCGCTGCTGGCGCTCGCCATGCCGGAGATTTCCGAGGACGGCCTGACTTATCGCATCCCGCTGCGCGAGGGCGTCAAGTTCCACGACGGCAGCGACCTCGACGCCAAGGACGTCACCGCCTCGCTGACGCGCTGGATGGCGGTCAACTCCAAGGGCAAGCAGGTCGCCGAAGTGGTGGAAAGCCTGTCCGAGGACGGGCCGAACACCGTCGTCGTCAAGCTGAAGTCGCGTTATGCCCCGCTGCTCGCCACCTTCTCGCAGGCCTCCGTCATCATGCCCTCGGAGAAGATCGCCGACACGCTGACCGAGTTCGTCGGCACCGGCCCCTATGCGCTGAAGGAGCGCAAGCCCGACCAGTATACCCAGCTCGTCCGCTTCGACGGCTACAAATCCCCCGAGGGCGAGCCCAGCAACTATGCCGGCAAGCGCGTGGCGATCGCCAAGGAGATCCGCTTCGTGCCGGTTCCCGACGCGAACACCCGCGTCGAGGGCCTGATCTCCGGCCAGTTCGACTTTGCCGATTCGCTGCCCGTCAGCGCCTATGAGCGCGTCGAGGCGAGCGGCAAGGCGAAGGCCGTGATCTACGAGAACACCGGCTGGGCCTCGCTCAACATGAACATGAAGGAGGGCCTGCTCACCCGCAAGGAGTTGCGCCAGGCCGTGCAGGCCGCGCTCAACCCCAACGACATGATGCTCGCCGCCTTCTCCGACGAGCGCTTCTTCAGCGTCGATGCCTCGATCTTCCCGAAGGGCTCGCTCTGGTACACCGAGGCGGGCGTCACGCGCTACGGCGAGGGCGACCCGGAAGAAGCGGGCAAGCTGCTTGCGGATGCCGGCTACGACGGCACGCCGCTGCGCCTGATGACCAGCCGCCAGTACGAGTTCCACTACAAGATCGGCGAGGTCGCGAAAGCCTATCTCGAAGCCGCCGGCTTCAAGGTCGACCTGCAGGTGGTGGACTGGGCGACCCTGACGACCCGCCGCGCCGACCCGAAGGAATGGGACATCTTCATCACCCATTCCAACTTCCCGGGCGACCCGACGACGATCAACACGATCACCGACAGCTATCCGGGCTGGTACGTCTCCGACCAGAAGGCCGCCGCCGTCGCCACCTACATGGACGCCGTGTCCGACGCCGACAAGCAGAAGGCCTGGGAGGGCATCCAGACCGTGATCTATGACGATGCGCCGCTCTTCAAGGTCGGCAATTTCAACGCGGTCACGGGCGTCGGCGCCGGCATAGCCGACTACACGCCGACCTACTGGCCGCATTTCTGGAACGTCACGCCGAAGCAGTAAGGGGGGTTATCATGGCAAGGATCGTCCGGGCACTGTTGAAACGGCTGGGGGGCATGGCCATCGTGCTCGCCCTCGTCGTGACGGTGGTTTTCGTCATCGTCCGCGTGACGCCGGGCGATCCCGCCGCCGTGATGCTGGGGTCGGACGCGACCCCTGAGGACATCGCCGAACTGCGCACGAAAATGGGGCTCGACGCGCCGCTGATCGCCCAGTACGGCCAGTTCGTGCTGGGTATAGTGCAAGGCGATCTCGGCCAGTCGATCTTCCTCGACCAGCCGGTGACATCGGCGCTCGCCGCACGGGCGGAGCCGACCTTCTTCCTCACGCTGTTCTCGATCCTGATCGCGGTGGCGATCGCGCTGCCGGTCGGCATCCTGTCGGCCGTCAAGCGCGGCACGCTGTTCGACCAGGTCGTGGTGACGCTGACCATGGTGGCGGCGAGCGTGCCGAGCTTCTGGCTCGGCCTCATGCTGATCCAGGTCTTCGCCGTCGGCCAGGGCTGGTTCCCCGCCTCCGGCTATGGCGGGCCGGATACGAGCTTCCTCGAGCGGCTGCATCATCTCGTGCTGCCGGCCGTGGCGCTCGGCATCGTCAATTCGGCGCTGATCACCCGCTTCACCCGCGCCGCCATGCTGGACGTGCTGGGCGACGACTATGTGCGCACCGCCCGCGCCAAGGGGGCGAGCGAGCGGCGCGTCATCCTGAAACATGCGCTGAAGAACGCCCTGATCCCGATCATCACCGTCATCGGCCTTTCCATCGCCATGCTGGTCGCCGGCGCGGTGGTGACGGAAACCGTGTTCGGCCTGCCGGGCGTCGGCAATCTCGTGGTCTCGGCCGTGCTGCGCCGCGACTATCCCGTCATCCAGGGCACGCTGCTCGTCGTCGCGGCGATCTACGTGCTGATCAACTTCATCGTCGACATGCTCTACATCCTCGTCGATCCGCGGGTGCGCCTATGATGACCGCTTCCCTCTCCATGCCGCTCGTTTCCAGCCTGCGGCGGCTCTTCCGCAACAAGGCCATCCTCATCGGCGCGATCATCCTTGCCGTCGTGCTCGTGGCGGCGGTCCTCGCCCCGTGGGTCGCGCCCTATGCGCCGAACAAGCTGTCGATCGTCAACAAGCTGAAGGCGCCGTCCCTCGCCCATGTCTTCGGCACCGACGAGTTCGGCCGCGACATCTTCTCCCGCGCCATCTATGCGGGGCGCATCTCGCTGCTCGTCAGCCTCGGCGTCGTCATCATCTCCACGGTGCTCGGCGTCATCCTCGGGGTCGCCGCCGGCTTCTTCCGCAAGCTCGACGCGCCGATCTCCCGGCTGCTCGACGCCATGATGTCCTTCCCGGACATCCTGCTCGCCATCGCGCTCGTCGCCGCGCTCGGGCCGTCGCTCACCACGGTCATCCTGGCGCTCGGCATCACCTATGCGCCGCGCCTTGCCCGTATCGTACGCGGCTCGACGCTGGTGCTGCGCGAATTGCCCTATATCGAGGCCGCCGTCGCCATGGGCCTGCCGACCTGGCAGATCCTGACGCGCCACGTCCTGCTCAACCTCGCCTCACCCATCCTCGTGCAGGCGACCTTCGTCTTCGCCTCGGCCATGCTGGCGGAAGCGAGCCTCTCCTTCCTCGGCGTCGGCGTTTCCACCGACATGCCGACCTGGGGCACCATGCTCGCCTCCGGCCGCGAATACATGAACAACGCGCCCTGGCTGATGGTGTTTCCGGGCCTTGCCATCGTCTTCTCGGTCCTCGCCCTGCAACTTCTCGGCGACGGGCTGCGCGATCTCGTCGATCCGCGCCTTGCGAAGGAAAGCTGACCATGACGGACACTGCAAAGCGACCGGTGCTCTCGGTCGAGAACCTGACGACCTCTTTCAAGACCGCCGAGGGCTGGCGCGCCGTCATCCGCGACATCAACGTCGAGGTGAATGCCGGCGAGACCGTCGCCATCGTCGGCGAATCGGGCTCGGGCAAGAGCGTCACCGCGCTCTCCACCATGCGCCTCCTGCCCGCCGGCCGGGCGCGCTGCGAGGGCCGCATCCTGCTCGAAGGGCGCGACCTGTTGCAGGCGAGCGAAGCCGAGATGCGCGCGGTGCGCGGCGGCGTCATCGGCATGATCTTCCAGGAGCCGATGACCTCGCTCAATCCGGTCTTCACCATCGGCAACCAGATCGCCGAGGCGCTGGTGCTGCACCGCGACCTCTCGTGGTCGGCGGCCGAGGCGGAAGCCTTGCGGCTGATGGAGCGCGTGCGCATTCCCGCCGCCAAAAGCCGGCTCAACGAATATCCGCACAAGTTCTCCGGTGGCATGCGCCAGCGCGTGATGATCGCCATGGCGCTCGCCTGCCGGCCGAAACTGCTCATCGCCGACGAGCCGACGACGGCGCTCGACGTGACCGTGCAGGCCGAGATCCTCCACCTGCTGCGCGAATTGCAGCGCGAGGAGAACATGGGCGTGCTCTTCATCACCCATGACATGGGCGTGGTGGCGGAGGTCGCTGACCGCACCCTCGTGATGTTCCGCGGCGACATGGTCGAGACCGGCCCGACGCCGCAGATCTTCGCCGCGCCCAAGGCGGTCTATACCAGGGCGCTGCTCGCCTCCATCCCGCGCCTCGGCACGATGGGCGACGCCGCCGCGCCCCGCCGCTTCCCGGATGTCGACCCCGCCACCGGAAAGGCCAGTGACGGCCGCGTGACGTCGCCCGTTCCGGGCGGCGTGACGCCGATCCTGAAGGTGGAAAAACTCGCGGTGCGCTTCGCGCTGCCGCAGGGGCAGATCCATGCGGTCGAGGGCGTCTCCTTCGACCTGAAGCCCGGCGAGACGCTGGCGCTGGTCGGCGAATCGGGTTGCGGCAAGTCCACCACCGGCCGCGCCATCATGCGTCTCGTCGATCCGAGCGCCGGGTCGATCACCGTCGACGGGCAGGATGTGGCCAAGGCCAGTTCCGGGGCGCTGCGCGCCATGCGCCGCACCTCGCAGATGATCTTCCAGGATCCCTTCGCCTCGCTCAATCCGCGCATCACCATCGGCTCGGCGATTGCCGAACCCATGCTGGCGCACGGCCTGATAAGCCGGCGCGAGGCGAAGGAGCGGGTGGCCGAGCTTCTGCAGCAGGTCGGCCTCTCGGCGGCGATGGCGGACCGGCATCCGCACGAATTCTCCGGCGGCCAGCGCCAGCGCATCTCGATCGCCCGGGCGATCGCCTTGCAGCCGAAGCTCATCGTCGCCGACGAGGCGGTCTCGGCGCTCGACGTGTCGGTGAAGGCGCAGGTCTCCAACCTCCTGCTCGATCTGCAGGAAAAGCACCGCCTCGCCTATCTCTTCATCTCGCACGACATGGCGGTGGTGGAGCGCGTCAGCCATCGCGTCGCCGTGATGTTCCTCGGCGAGATCGTCGAGATCGGCCCGCGCGCGGCGATCTTCGACAATCCGCAGCACGCCTATACGCGCCGCCTCATCTCCGCCGTGCCGATCCCCGATCCCGCCCGGCGCGGACAGCTCAACCCGCCGCTCAACGAGGAGATCAAGAGCCCGCTGCGCCCGCACGGCTACGTGCCGCCGAAGCGCGCCTACCGCGAGGTGTCGCCGGGGCATTTCGTCCAGGAGGCGGCGGCCTGACGCGTTCCAGGGAATCCTCCCAGCCTGCCCGCCGGTCGCGATCGCGCCGGCGGGCTTTTTTTGCGTTTGCCTACGGCTCTGCCCCTCACCCTAACCCTCTCCCCGCAAGCGGGGAGAGGGGACTTGCCCCACGAAAGAATATTGGCCGAGGAAACCGGCGCGGCATATCCCCTTCGCCCCGCTTGCGGGGAGAAGGTGGCCGGCAGGCCGGATGAGGGGCAAAGCACACGCGAAAGCCCCGATTTTTCCCGCTCCGCGCGAACCGTTGCACGGCCGCCTCAGGACGCATGCCTCGCGCCAGCCAGACCTGCAAATTAACCCTTTGTTAACCATTTCCTCGGTACACCGAAGCAACCGAAAATTAACGAAGATGACTGACGTGTTAACCCAACCACGGCCGATCCGCCTCAAGGGGCGATCCTTCCTCGCGCTTGCGCTGACCCCGGAGCTGCCCTTCGAGGACTGGCTGGTGCGGCTCGACGATCTGGCGGCACGCTCCGCCGGCTTCTTCCTGCGGCGGCCGGTGGTGCTCGATGTCGACGGGCTCGACATCGAGAAGGCGGAGCTTCGCGAACTCGTCGGCCAGCTGAGCGCCCGCAATGTGCGCGTCATGGGCATCGAGGGCGCGCGCTCCTCGCTGCTCGGCGCGGACATGCCGCCGGCTATGACCGACGGCCGCCCCGCGGCCGATATCGAGGAACCGGCGGCGGAGGAGCCTTTGAAGAAGGCCGGCAAGGCTGCGAAGGCCGAGAAGGCCGAGCCCGTCGAGACGGCCGCGGCGCCCACGAGCCCGCCGCCGATGCACACGGTACCGTCGATGGTCGTTGCGCGGCCGGTCCGCTCGGGCCAGTCCATCTTCTTTCCCGAAGGCGACGTCACCATCGTCGGCTCGGTCGCATCCGGCGCGGAAATCGTCGCCGGCGGCTCGATCCATGTCTACGGCCCGCTGCGCGGCCGGGCGATGGCCGGCACGACGGGCAACGCTTCGGCACGCATCTTCTGCCGCACGCTGGAAGCGGAGCTGATCGCCATCGACGGCTACTACAAGACGGCCGAGGACATGGAGCCGGAGCTGCGCGGCAAGCCCGTGCAGATCTGGCTGGAAGGCGAAGCCATCAAGGCGGCAACACTTGGCTGAACCGAAGGCGGTTCATAAAACGGAGAGGTCAATGGGCAAGGTAATCGTGGTCACATCGGGCAAGGGCGGCGTCGGCAAGACGACGTCGTCGGCCGCGCTCGGCGCCGCGCTGGCGCAAAGCGGCGAGAAGGTCGTGGTCGTGGATTTCGACGTCGGCCTGCGCAATCTCGATCTCGTCATGGGCGCGGAACGGCGCGTCGTCTATGACCTCGTCAACGTCATCCAGGGCGAGGCCAAGCTGACGCAGGCGCTGATCCGCGACAAACGCGTCGAGACGCTCTACCTGCTGCCGGCCTCCCAGACCCGCGACAAGGACAACCTCACGCCCGAAGGCGTCGAGCAGGTCATCGCCGCCCTGAAGAACGCCTTCGACTGGGTGATCTGCGACAGCCCGGCCGGCATCGAGCGCGGCGCGACGCTGGCCATGCGCCATGCCGACGTGGCGATCGTCGTCACCAATCCGGAAGTCTCGTCCGTGCGCGATTCGGACCGCATCATCGGTCTGCTCGATTCCAAGACGCTGAAGGCGGAGAACGGCGAGCGCATCGAAAAGCACCTGCTGCTGACCCGCTACGACGCCGCCCGCGCCGAGCGCGGCGACATGCTGAAGGTCGATGATGTCCTGGAAATCCTCTCGATCCCGCTGCTCGGCATCATCCCCGAGAGCATGGACGTGCTGCGCGCCTCCAATGTCGGCGCCCCGGTGACGCTCGCCGACGGCCGCTCGGCCCCGGCGCTCGCCTATTTCGAAGCGACGCGCCGCCTCAAGGGCGAAAGCCTGCCGGTCACCATTCCCGGCGACAAGCGCTCGTTCCTCGGCAAGATCTTCGGAAGGAAGGCGGCATGAACCTGTTCCGTTTCTTCTCCCGCGCCCAGTCGGCGCCGGCCGCGCGCGAGCGGCTGCAGGTGCTGCTCGCCCATGAGCGGGCCGCCACCGGCGACAGCGATCTCGTCAACAAGCTGCGCGACGAGATCCTGAAGGCGATCTCCAAGCACATGCAGGTGGACGACGAGAAGGTCTCCATCAAGATGGAACGCGGCGCGCAGGTCTCGACGCTCGCCGTCGACATCGAAATTCCCTTCGACGCCGGCAAGAAGGCGGCGTAAGGCGCCACCGGCAAGGCGAGATGGACGCCCGGCAAAAGCCGGGCGTTCGCCGTTTCAGGCGTCGCTCGCCGAGACGTAGAGCGCGGCGAGCGCCTCGAAGCCGGCCTGGTCTTCCGCCGTGAACCGGCCGGGCGACGGGCTGTCGAGATCGAGGACGCCGAACACCACGCCGTCGCGCACGAGCGGCGTGACGAGCTCGGAGCGCGAGGCCGCGTCGCAGGCGATGTGCCCCGGAAAGGCGTGCACATCCGGCACGAGCTGGCTTTTCCCCTCCGCCACGGCGACGCCGCAGACGCCCTTGCCGACCGGAATGCGCACGCAGGCGACCTTGCCCTGGAACGGACCGAGCACCAGCTCCTGCGGGCCTTTGAGGAAGTAGAAGCCCGCCCAGTTGAGATCGTCGAACGCGTCAAAGATCAATGCCGAGAGGTTCGCCGCATTGGCGACGGCATCGCGCTCGCCGTGCAGCAGCCCCTCGGCCTGGGCGAGCAGCTCGCGGTAGAAGGCGGGCTTGTCCGCGGCCTCTATTTTCCCGATCTCATGCATGGTCGTCCTCGCACATCATGGCTTCCTGGAACCGTCGATAGACCCGGACGCTTGACCTGGCAAGGATGGCGATGGAGACCGGCGCGCCTTCAGGCAGGCTAGACGCCGACGCGCTGCTTCCTGCGGCTGGCCTGCTGGTCGGCGGCCGCGGCGTTGACCTCGGCCCGCGCGCTCACCTGCGGCACGCCGACATCCCACCAGGCATCGCCCGGGGTCCAGGTGAAGGCGTCGGAGACGATGGTGAGGACGGTGGTGCGGTCGGTGCCCTTCGCCCATTCGACGGCCTCGCCGAGATCGGCGAGGCTGTCGACGCGGCGCGTCAGCGCGCCCATCGCCTCGGCATGCTTGGCGAAATCGACGGCGAAGGGCTCCTTGACGCGGCAATCCTTGATGAGGTTGTTGAAGCCCGGCGTGCCCTTGGCGTTCTGCAGGCGGTTGATGACGGCATAACCGCCGTTGTCGCAGACGATGAGGATCATCTTGTGGCCGGACAGCACGGTCGAATAGATGTCCGAATTCATCATCATGTAGGTGCCGTCGCCGATCATGACGATGGGCGTGCGGGTGGGGTCGGCCATGGCGGCGCCCCAGCCGGCGGCGATCTCGTAGCCCATGCAGGAGAAGCCGAATTCGCAGTCGAAGGTGTTCGGCGCCTTGACGCGCCAGTTCTTCATCACCTCGCCCGGCAGGCCGCCGGCGGCGGTGATCAGGAGGTCGCGCTCCCCGGCCTTCGCATTGACGATGCCGACGACCTGGGCATAGGTCGGCACCGGCGCATTGGTCGGCTTCTGGTAGCCGTCGAGCGCCTCGTTCCATCTGGCGAATTCCCGCCTGCCCTTCTCCGTCCAGCCGGCATCCGCCCTGTAATCGCCGATGGCGGCTTGCAGTTCGCCGACCGTCTCCAGCGCATCGCCGACCACGGCCACGGCGCGGTGCTTGCTGGCATCCCAGCGCGCCGCGTTGATCGAGACGAAGCGGGCGTCGGGCGAAAACGCGGTCCAGGAACCGGTGGTGAAATCCATGAGGCGCGTGCCGACGGCGAGCACCACGTCGGCCTCGCCCGCCAGCGCATTGGCCGAGGTGGAGCCGACGATGCCGATCGGGCCGACATGGGCCGGGTGGTCATGGGTGACGGTGCCCTTGCCGGCAATGGTCTCGCAGAGCGGGATGCCGTGCTTTTCGGCAAAGGCGGCGAGCGCCGTTTCCGCGCCCGAATAGCGCACGCCGCCGCCGGAGATGATCAGCGGGCGTTTTGCCGCCTTCAGCACGCGCACGGCCTCCGCGAGGCTGTCGCGGTCCGGCCGCGGGCGCGGCGCCTTGTGGACCGTCGGCGCAAAGAAGCTTTCGGGATAGTCCCAGGCGATCTCCTGCACATCCTGCGGCAGGGCCAGGAAGGCCGGGCCGCAATCGGCGGGGTCCAGCATGACGGCGACGGCCTGCGGCAGCGAGGCGATGATCTGCTCGGGATGGGTAATGCGGTCCCAGTAGCGCGTCACGGCCTTGAAGGCGTCGTTGACGGTGATGGTGGGATTGCCGAAATGCTCGACCTGCTGCATGACCGGGTCGGGCCGGCGGTTGACGAAGCTGTCGCCGGCCAGCAGCAGGACCGGCAGGCGGTTGGTGTGCGCGACGCCCGCCGCCGTCACCATGTTCAGCGCGCCCGGGCCGATGGAGCTGGTCGCCACCATGATCTGGCGGCGGCGCGTCGCCTTGGCAAAGCCGATCGCGGCAAGCGCCATCGACTGCTCGTTCTGGCCGCGCCAGGTCGGCAGCGTTTCCTTGACCGCTTCCAGCGCCTCGGAAAGGCATGTTACATTGCCATGGCCGAAAATGGCGAAGACGCCGGGAAACAGCGGCTCGCGCCTGCCGTCGATCTCGGTGAACTGGTTGCAGAGATAACGCACCAGGGCTTGCGCCATGGTCAGGCGGATGGTGGACATGGTAAACCTCCCTCGGCCGGCCTTTTCGCGCCGGCCACTGTCTGGAAACTTTTATTCCACATTATTGTTTATTGCAATACTTATTGCAACTCACGACGGCAGCGTGCAGTCCGCCCAGGCGCCGCCCGACTGGCTGGAGGCGAGCGCCGCCTCGATGAACTTCACGCCGAGCGCGCCGTCCACCACCGTCGGATAGGCGAGCAGTCCCTCGGGCAGGGTCCGGCCGAGACGGCGCGCCTCGATGGCGATGGCGAACTCCTCGTAGAGATTGCCCCAGGCGTCGCTCAGCGCCTCCGGATGGCCGCGCGGCATGTGCACGAAACGCGCCGCATGCGTGCCGATGCCCGCGCCCTCGCCGCGCGTCAGCACGCGGGCCGGCTCGCCGAAACGGCGGAAGTGCAGCAGCTCCGGCTCCTCCTGGTTCCATTCCAGGCTCGCCCTGTCGCCGAAGACGCGGATGCGCAGGCCGCAATGGGCGCCGGGCGCGACCTGCGAGATCATGATGGTGCCGGGAATGCCGCCCTCGTAGCGCACATGCATGAAGGCCGTGTCCTCCAGCGCCTTCGGCGGGCCGAGCGTGTGGAACTCCGCCCGCACGGCGGTGACCGGGCGGCCGCAGACGAAGGCGCCGAGATGGTGGCAATGGGTGCCGATGTCGCCGGTCGTGAAGGTGGGGCCGACAACGGCGGGATCGACGCGCCACTGGGCGCCGGCACCGGCCTCGCTCGGCGGGGTCAGCGCCCATTCCTGGAAATACTCGACATGCACCTGCTGCAATCTGCCGAGCGCGCCTTCCGCGATCATCTGGCGGGCCTGGCGCACCATGGCGGAGGCGGCATAGGCATAGGTGACGCCGAAGACGAGGCCCGTCTCCTTCTGCCGGCGCACCAGGTCGAGCGCATCCTCGAGCGTCGTCGTCAGCGGCTTGTCGCTGATGACGTCGATGCCCTTCTCCAGGAAGGCGACGGCGATGGCATGGTGGGAATTGTTGGGCGTGGTGATCGCCACGGCGTCGATGCCGTCCGGCCGCGCCGCCTCGCGCTCGGCCATCACGCGGTAGTCGGTATAGATGCGGTCCTCCGCAAGCAGCCAGTCGCGGCCGGATTCCTGCGCCACCTGCGGGCGGGACGACAGCGCACCCGCCACCACATCCCAGCGGCCCGAAAGCCGCGCGCCGCGCGCATGCACCTTGCCGATGAAGCTGCCCTGCCCGCCGCCGATGACGCCGAGCCGCAAACGGCGCCCGGCCAAGGGAAATTCCGCCATGCTCTCCTCCTCCAGATTCTGTCCCGTCCGAAACGGGCTTGCAAAAGCGCTCCCGGAAGAATTAATATTGACGAAATTTCATATGCGCAACTTTTTTTGCAAACCATCCATACATCCCGAGGAGGAACCATGACGAGGATCGCACTGCTCGGCTGCGGGCGCATCGGCAAGATGCACGCCGCCACCATCGCCCGCGCCGAGGGCGCGGCGCTTGCCGCCGTCTACGACCCGGTCACCGCCGCCGCCGGGGAGATCGGCCGGCGCTACGGCTGCCCGGTCGCCGCCAGCGCCGAGGAGGCGATCGCCCTTGCCGACGCCGTGCTGATCGCCACCTCCACGGCCACCCATGCCGACCTCATCGAGGCCACCGCGCGCGCCGGAAAGGCGATCTTCTGCGAAAAGCCGATCGACCTTTCGCTTGCCCGCGTCGTCGCCTGCCGCAAGGCCATCGCCGGCTTCGACCGGCCCGTCCAGATCGGCTTCAACCGCCGCTACGATCCCGGCCACCGGGCCGCGCGCGATGCGGTGCGCGCCGGCGAGATCGGCGATCTGCGGCAGGTGATCATCACCTCGCGCGACCCGGGCCTTGCCGCACGCGACTATCTCAAGGTCTCCGGCGGCATCTTCCGCGACATGACCATCCACGATTTCGACCTTGCCCGCTTCATGCTGGGCGAGGAACCCGCCGAGGTCTTCGCCACCGGCAGCACGCTCGTCGACCCGACGCTCGCGGAATTCGGCGACGTCGATTCCACGATGATCATCCTGCGCACCGCAAGCGGCAAGCTCTGCCACATCAACAATTCCCGCGCCGCCGCCTATGGCTACGACCAGCGCGTCGAGCTGTTCGGCGCGAAGGGCATGCTGATCTCCGGCAACCGGCGCGCCCACCAGGTCGAGCGCTTTACCGCGGCCGCCACCGGCGCGGGCGAGCCCTATCTCGACTTCTTCATCGAACGTTACGTCGAAGCCTTCGAGATCGGCCTGAAGTCCTTCCTGCGCTGCGTCGCCGCCAACGCTACGCCGGACGTGACCTTCGACGACGGCGAAAAGGCACTGGTGCTGGCCGAGGCCGCCATCCGCTCCAAGGCGGAAGGCCGCTTCGTCAGGGTCGATGAGATCACCGGCTGAAGGCCGTCCCAAAGCAACCCTGCCGAGCGCCGCATGCCTCTCTTTCGTCATGGGTCGGGTCAAGCCCGAGGATGACGGAGGAGAGGATGCAGAGCCGCTATGCGGTATTTCGACCTGCGTCCCGCCTTAGCCCTTGCGCCGCTGCCTGCCCGTGACCGTCGGGATCTCGGGCGAACCCTTCTTGTCCTCCTGCAGGAGGGCGGCGAGCGCAACGGCGATGGTCTGCGTCAGGCACATCGGCGCGGCGAGCGAGCGCGAGAAGGAATATTCGTCTTCCGGGATGGTGAAGAGCACGGCCGCGTTCTTGGCGAGCGGCGAGAGCTGGCTGTCGGTGATCGCAACGATGGGCGTGCCGGTCTCGGCCGCGACATCGGCGATCGTCACCACCTCCTTGGCATAGTGGCGGAAGGCGATGGCGACCAGCACGTCCTTCTTGCCCATCACCTTGGCCATCTCGGGCGCAAGGCCGCCGGCGGGGTCGAGCAGGATGACCCGGCACTGCAGCATGGACAGCACGTAGCGCAGGAACTTGGCGATCGGCTCGGAGCGCAGCTGGCCGGCGATGAAGATCGTGTTGGCGTTCTTCAGCGCGCGCGCCGCCTGCGACAGGCTCTCCTCCGTCGTGGTGTTCAGGAGCTCCTGCAGGGTGGCGATGTCGCGCACGACGAGATCGTGCAGGAAGCCGAGATTGCCCTTGCGCTTGGTCTTTTCCAGGTCGACGTCGAGCGCGCTGATGCGCTCGCGGTAGCCGGGCGCGGCCGTCGACAGGCGGCTCTGGAACACCGACTGGAGCTGCTTGAAGCCGGAAAAGCCGAAATGCTGGGCGAAGCGCACGAGGATGGAGGGATGCGCGCCGCACTGTTCGGCGATCGCGTTGATCGACTGCATCGCCACGACATTCGGGTTCTGCGTGATGAAGCGGGCGACCTGCTGGAAGCGGTCGGACAGGTTCGGATAGGCCTCGGTGACGATGTTGACGAAGGTCTCGTAGTTCGCCGTCTTCGGTGGCGGCTGATCGGACTGCTTTACCCTCGGCATACGGCCTACTCCCCGGATGGTACTGTCTCGGACCCGGGATGAGCCGGTGCCGGTCCATATTTGCACTATTGCATAAAACCGAAGTCTGCAACGCTCGCCCGGAAACGGCGCATCCCGCCATGCCCGGAGGCATGGCGGGAGGCCGGGAGGCGTGCTCCGGGCCTGCTTGTCAGTAGGGCGCGTCCGGGAAGTAGTATTCCGCGGCATTGTCCTTGGTGATCAGCGGGCTGCCGAGCACGTAACGGCCGTTGATCGGGGCCTGCGTCGCGTATTTCATCGTGACGAGCTCGATCGCCGGGATGATCAGCGTCGGCGGGTAGAAGATGTCGGCATCGACCATGTCGTGGCCGTCCATGACAAGCTTGATGACCTTGTTCATGCCCGAACCGCCGAGCACCGTGACGTTCTTGCGGTCGGCCTGCTTGATCGCCTCGATGGCGCCGAGCGCCGCGTCGTCGTCACCGGCCCACACGCCGTCGATCTCAGGGAAGCGCTGCAGGTAGTCCTGCATCACCTCGAAGCCCTTGTCCGGGTTCCAGTTGGCATATTGCATGTCGAGCACGTCGATCTTCGTATCCTTCAGCGCCGCGTTGAAGGCGTCGATGCGGATATTGTCGATCGCCGTCGGGATGCCGCGCATCACGACGATCTTGCCGCCGTCCGGGAACTTCTTCTTGAAGTATTCGGCGGCCGCCGTGCCGTATTGCGGGTTGTCGCCGCCGACATAGAGGTCCTCGATGCCCTCTTCCGCAAGGCCGCGGTCGACGGTGGCGATGAACACGCCCTTGGCCTTGGCGGCCTTGACCGGCTCGGTCAGCGGGTCGGATTCGAAGGGCAGAACGACGAGCGCGTTGATGTTGCGCGCCATCAGGTCCTCGATGTCGTTGACCTGCTGCGTGGCGCTCGACGAGGTCGCCAGCACGAAGTCGATGTTCGGGAAGGCTTCCTTCATCCGGTCGATCGTGCGCTTGGTGTGGTAGTTGAGGCCGCCCGTCCAGCCGTGCGTCGCCGCCGGGATCGAGACGCCGATGACGGCGTCGGCGGCAAGGGCGGGCGCCGCGAAGGCGGCAACGGCCACCGCACCTGCGGCGAGCATGGATTTCAGTCGATGGAACATTCACTTGTCTCCCTGTTGTGAAATGAAGCGTCAGCCCTGCGCCCGGTCGCGCTGCAGGAGCACGGCGATGATGATGATCGCCCCCTGGAAGGCGCCGTTGAGATAGGGGCTGACGAAGCCGGTGAGGTTGAGGATGTTGCTGATGAAGCCGAGGATCAGCACGCCGACGATGGTGCCCCAGATGCGGCCGAAGCCGCCGCTGAGCGCCGTGCCGCCGATGATGACGGCGGCGATCGCCTCCAGCTCCCACATGAGGCCGGTGGAGGGCGTGGCGGCGCCGAGCCGCGGCACGTAGATGACGGTGGCGACGGCGACGCAGAGGCCCTGGATGACATAGGTGAGGATGCGCACGCGGCTGACCGGGATCGCCGAATAGAAGGCGACGTGCCGGTTCGAGCCGATGGCGGCGACATGGCGGCCGAAGCGCATGCGGCGCAGCGTCAGCTCGCCGATGACGGCGATGACGGCGAGCACGATGATCGGCACGGCGATGCCGAGGACCTGGCCGTAATAGATCGGCCGCGCCGCATCGCGCAGCGAGAAATCGAGCGAGATGGAGCCGCCGTCGGCAAGCCAGGTGATGACCGAGCGGAAGATGCCCATGGCGCCGAGCGTGACGATGAAGGCCTCGACGCGGCCGCGCACGATCATGAAGCCGTTGATGAAGCCCGCGAAGGCGCCGATGGCCAGCGAGAAGAGGATGCCGGCGGCGACGAGCTGCCAGCCGTCGCCGAGCGTGGCGGCGGCCGAATTCATGAACATGATCGTCATGCCGGCGACGAGCGCCGAGAGCGAGCCGACCGACAGGTCGAGCCCGCCGGCCGTGATGACGAAGGTGGCGCCGACCGCGATGATGCCGATGATGGCGCTGCGGGTGAAGACGTTGGAAAGGTTCTCCGCGCCGAGGAAGCTGTCGCTCATCAGCGCGCCGACCAGCATCAGGAGGATGAGCGCGATGAGCGGGCCGGCGGCCCCGAACAGGCCGACGAGGGTGCGGCCCGGCGACGCGGCTGCGCTGCCGGCGGACGTGGCGGTGATGTCGGTCAATGGCTTGCCTCCTCCTGCGGGCCCTTCTCTTCGAGGCCCATGGCAAATCGGATGATGTCGGTCTCGGTGATGCCCTCGCCCGAAAGCTCGCCGGCGATGCGGCCGCGCCGCATGACGAGCACCCGGTCGGAAAGGCCGACGATCTCCTGCATCTCCGAGGAGATGACGACGATCGCCTTGCCCGCGGCGGCGAGCCCCGCGATGATGTCGTAGATCTGCTGCTTGGCGCCGATATCGACGCCGCGCGTCGGCTCGTCGAAGACGACGAGGTCCGGCTCCACCCCGAGCGTCTTGGCGATCAGCACCTTCTGCTGGTTGCCGCCGCTGAGCGCGCCCGCGGTAACGTCGAGCCGGCCGGTGCGGATGTCGTAGCGCCCGACGGCCGCTTCCAGACCGCGCCGCTCGGCCCGCCGGTCGATCCAGGCCGCGCCGGCGATCGCGCCGCTGGTCAGGGCGACGTTTTCCGCCAGCGGCTTGCCGAGCAGCAGGCCCTTGCCCTTGCGATCCTCCGTCAGGTAGGCGAGCTTCAGCCCCCAGGCCTCGCGCGCCGCCGGCAGCCGGCGTTTTTCCCCGCGCAGCACGAAGGAGGCGCATTTCGCCGGGCGCAGGCCGAACAGCGCCTCGAAGAGCTCGGTGCGGCCGGAGCCGACGAGGCCGGAAATGCCGAGCACCTCGCCTTCGCGGATTTCCAGCGTCGCCTCTTCCACCGCGCCGGGCGCCGTGAGGCCGGCCACGCTGAGGAGCGGCTTGCGCGCGGCCGCGCCGCGGCGGGGCGGATAGATCTCGGCCAGCGGCCGGCCGACCATCGCCTCGGCCATCGCGTCCTCGGAGATGTCATGCGCCCGTTCGACGCGCACGATCTGGCCGTCGCGCAGCACCGCGACCCGGTCGGCGATCGCCTTCACCTCGTCGAGGCGGTGCGAAGTGAAGATCACCGCGCCGCCCGCCGCGCGGAAGGCGCGCATGCGCGCAAAGAGGTTGCCGGCCTCGGTCGCCGAGAGCACGGCGGTCGGCTCGTCCATGAGGATGAGCTTCGGCTGGCGGGCGAAGGCCTTGGCAAGCTCGATCATCTGCCAGTCGGAAACGGGAAGGTCGCGAAGCCGCGCGCGCACCGGCGCCGCCGAGCCGAGCTCGGCGAGAAGGTCGCGCGCCCGCGTCTCCATCGCCTTGCGGTCGGTGAAGAGGCCGCGGGTGATCTCGCGGCCGAGGAAGACGTTCTCCGCCACCGTGAGATGCGGGGCGAGGCAGAATTCCTGGTGCACCATGACGATGCCCGCCCGCTCGGCGGCATGGAGGCTTGCCGGCGCGGGCGCTCCGTCCAGCAGCATCGTGCCCGAGGAGGGCGGCGCAAGGCCGGCGGCGATGCGCATGAGGGTCGACTTGCCGGCGCCGTTCTCCCCGACAAGGGCGAGGACCTCGCCGGGTTCGACCACGAGGTCGATGCCCTTCAGCACCGGCACGGTGCCGTAGGCTTTGGCGATGTCGCGAAAGGTCAGGAGCGCCATGATCAGGCCCCGATCGTCGCGGGACGGTGCGCGGCGATCTCCGCGCGGTTGACGACGAGCGCCGGGTCGAGCGTGCCCTTGAAGAAATCGAGGATGTTGGCCGCCGCGGCGATCGCCATGCGCCGCGCGCAGGCCTCGGTGAGCCCGGCATTGTGCGGGGAGAGCACCACCCGCTCGCAGGCGAGCATCGGGTCGTCGCCGGCCGGCGGCTCGCAATCGAGCACGTCGAGCCCCGCCGCCGAAAGCCGCCCCTCCTCCAGCGCCGCCAGCAGCGCCTTCTCGTCGATCAGGCCGCCGCGCGCCGTGTTGACGAGAATGGCCGAGCGCTTCATCGCCGCCAGCTCCGCCGCGCCGATCAGCGGCTCGGCACCGGATTTCGGCACGTGCAGCGACACGACGTCGGCGCGGCGCAGCCCGTCCATCAGGTCGCCGACCGGGACGACGCCGGCCGCCGCGATCCCGGCGGCATCCTGGTACTTGTCATAGGCGAGCACCGTCATGCCGAGCGCCGCGCCGATCTGCGCCAGCCGCCGGCCGATGCGCCCGAAGCCGACGATCAGCAGCGTGCGCCCGTCGAGCTCGTCGGCATCGAGGCTGTTGCGATAGTTCCAGTCGCCCTGCCGCATCCTGCGGTCGAAGAGCACGGTGCGCCGCGCGGCCGAGAGCATCAGCATGACGGCGTGCTCGGCCACCGCGCGGGAATTCACGTCGCCGACCACGGCAAGCGGGATGCCGCGGCCGTTCAGCGCCGCGACATCGACGGAATCATAGCCGACGCCGTGGCGCGAGACGATCTTGAGGTGCCGCGCCCCGGCGATGAAGGCCGCGGGGAGCGGCTGGGTGCGGATGAGCAGCGCATCGGCCGCCGCCAGGAAGGGCTCGTAGCTTGCCGCGGAGACCTCCTCGACATAGTCGATCACCATGCCGGGCGCGGATTCGAGCACGGCAAGGCCGTCCGCGTGGATCTTGCCGGCCACCAGGATCCTCGGCATTCAGTATCCTCCCGTGTCGATCGTGTCGGCGGGGGCGACCTGCTGCACGCGCTCACGGAAGGCCCGGACGCTCGCCTCGGCGGCGCCGGCGAGCAGGCGCACGTCGTTGGAGACGGTCACGAGATCGAAGCCCCAGCCGACCGCCTCGGCGGCATAGTCGGCCGTGCCGTTGTGCAGCGCCGCCCGCTTGCCGGCCCGGTGGGCGGCATGGAGGATCGTCCTGATCGCCTCGATCATCTCGGGCTCGCGGCGGTCGAAACCGGGCGCGTAGCGCTTGCCCTGCAGGCCGAGCGTCAGGTCGGCCGGGCCGATATAGACGCCGTCGAGGCCGGGCGTGGCGAGGATATCCTCGAGGTTCTCGTAGGCCTGCGCGGTCTCGATCATGGCAAGGCAGATGATCTCGTCGTCGGCCTCGGCGGCATAACCGGGGCCGGCGGAAAACAGGGCCCGGCTCGGGCCGAAGCTGCGCACGCCGGCGGGCGGATAGCGCACATAGGAGACGAGGCGCTCGGCCTCGGCGCGGGTGTTGATCATCGGGCAGATGACGCCGTAGGCGCCGGCATCCAGCGCCTTCATGATATCGGCCGGATCGAGCCAGGGCACGCGCACCAGCGGCGTCACGCCGCTTGCCCGCATGGCCTGCAGCATCGGCACCGCGCCGTCATAACCGACGATGCCGTGCTGCAGGTCGATGGTGAGGGAATCGTAGCCCTGCGCGGCCATGATCTCCGCGCTGAAGGAATTGGCGATGGAGAGCCAGCCGTTGAGCACCGGCCTGCCTTCCGCCCAGCGCTGCCTGACACCGTTCCTGATCATGCATGCCTCCCTCAGACCGTCATCTGCGCGAGCTTGACGTTGGAATAGTCGAGGATGCCCTCGGTGCCGCCTTCGCGACCCATGCCGCTCGCCTTGATGCCGCCGAAGGGCGCCTCGGCCGCGGCCAGGGCAAAGCTGTTGACGCCGACCATGCCGGCCTCAAGCCGCGCCGCCGCCTCGCGGGCGCGGCCGGCATCGTGGGTGAAGACATAGGCGGAAAGGCCCATCTCCGAGGCGTTGGCGCGGTCGAAGACCTCGTCGGCCGCGGCGAAGGGCGTGATGGCGGCGACGGGGCCGAAATTCTCCTCCGCGATCGCCTTCGCATCGTCCGGCAGGCCGGTGATGACGGTGGGCTCGAAGAAGAAGCCGGCATTCGTCTCCGCCGGGCGCCGCCCGCCGGCAAGGATCCTGCCGCCGCGGTCGCGCGCATCCGCGACGATCTCCTCGACGGCGGCGATGCGGCGCTGGTTGATCAGCGGCCCCATCTGCGTCGCCTCGTCGAGGCCGTGGCCGAGCTTCAGCGCCCGGGCGCGGGCGGCAAAGCCCTCGGCGAAACGGTCGTGCAGCGCCTCGTGCACGTAGAAGCGGTCGGGCGTGACGCAGACCTGGCCGGCATTGGCGTATTTCGTCGGCACGGCGAGATCGAGCGCCTTGTCGAGATCGGCGTCGTCGAAGACGATCATCGGCGCATTGCCGCCCAGCTCCATGCTGACGCGCTTCACCGTCTCGGCGCTGTCGCGGATCATCTGCTGGCCGACGCGGGTGGAGCCGGTGAGCGAGACCTTGCGCACGGCGGCCGCGGCCATGATGGGCCTGTAGGTGGCGGCGGTGGGGCCGATCAGGAGATTGGCGACGCCCGCGGGAATGCCGGCCTCGCGCAGGCAATCGAAGAGGATCATCGCGACGCCCGGCACCTCGACGGAGGGGCGGACGATGACGGCGCAGCCGGCGGCAAGCGCCGGGGCGACCTTGCGGGCGATCAGCGCCGCCGGGAAATTCCAGGCGGTGAAGGCGGCGACGACACCGACGGGCTCATGGCTCACTTCCAGCCGGCCGCCCGGCGCGCGGCTCTCGACGATGCGGCCGTAGATGCGGCGCGCCTCCTCGGCGTACCAGCGGAACTGGTCGACGGCGAGGCCCCATTCGCGCCCGGACTGGGCGAGCGGCTTGCCGGTCTCCAGCGTGATCCGGCGGGCGGCTTCCGCCGCGCGGGCGGCCATGACGTCGGCGACCTTGTGCAGCAGGTCGGCCCGCGCCCAGGCGGGCGTCGCCTTCCAGCCGCGGAAGGCCCGCTCCGCGACGGAGATCGCGCGCTCCGTATCCTCCACGCCCGCCGCCGGCACGCTGCCGAGAACCGCACCGTTGCCGGGATCGGTGATCTCGGTCGAAGCGCCCTGCGCCGGCCCCGACCAGGCACCGTCGATGAACAAACCGTATGAGCCGTACATGCTGTCTCCTCCATGCGGGGGGCGCCGCCCGAAGGGGCCGCGTCCGCAAGCATAATTCCAGAACCAGAAAGAAAGCAATTTTTATTGCAAGTCAAGAACAATCCGCAATATTTGGTGCGGACACCCGTTTCATGCGCGGTTCAGTGCGGCCGCTCCGGCAGCACGAGCGGCGTGCGCCGGCGCGTCGCCATCGCCTCGACGATCTGGTCGGCAAGGCAGGTGGCGACGAGGCCGTCCCAGGCCGTCGAGGCGTCGGCGGATGGCTTTGCGCTGCGGATGCCACCGATCCAGGCCTGGTTCTGCAGGCGATAGGCATCGCGGAAGCGGGGAACCCAGTTTGCCGGAAAGGCGCCTTCCTCCGCGCCGTCACGCCGCGTGCGGGTGAGCGCCGGATGCGCCATGCCGACCGTGCCGCCCGCGCAGACGGCTTCGGCATGGACGTGATAGCCGTAGGCGGCATTCATGAAGACCTCGACGGACACGAGGCTGCCGGCCTCCGTCTCGAAGACGAACAGGGCGGGATCGCCGCTGCCCCCGGCCTCCGACGGGCAGGGAATGACGGTCACGGCACTGTATTCCGTCGAGAGCAGCCAGCGGCAGACATCGATCTCGTGCACCAGCGAATTGGTGATCGCCATGGCGCCGGTGAACCAGGCGGGCGCCGCAGCGTTGCGGTGCTGGCAATGCAGGATGCGCAGGGCGCCGAGCGCCTTGCTGTCGAGCGCCGCCTTCATCTCCCGGTAGGCCGGATCGAAGCGGCGCATGAAGCCGGTCTGCACCAATTGCCGGCCCGCGCGCCGTTCGGCCGCGACGATCTCCAGGCATTCGGCGGTGCTCGCGGCGAGCGGCTTTTCGCACAGGACCGGCTTGCCCGCCGCAATCGCCGCCAGCACCAGCCGGTGATGCGTGGCGTCGGGCGAGGCGACGAGGACCGCCTCGACCGCGGGATCGGCGATCAGCGCCAGCGCGTCCGTCGTGGCCCGCGCGCCCTGCGCGGCCGCCTCGGCCCGCGACAGGTCGGCGTCCGCCACGGCGACGAGATGCGCGCCCACGACATCGCCGGCAAGGATGCGGGCATGCTCCGCCCCCATCACGCCCGCGCCGATGACGCCCACTCCAACCGTCCTCATCGTTCCCTCCTCCTTCGTTTCAGCCGCCGTCCACGGCACGCCATTGCCCGGCGCGCGCGGATGCGTGGATCGTCTCCACCAGCGTCTGGATGCGCAGGCCGGCGCGGAAATTGAACGGCTCGGGCCTGAGGCCGGCAATCGCCTCCAGGTAGCCGGCGACCTCGATCGCCTTCAGGTCATTGAAGCCGAGCTGGTGGCCGGGCGCGACGCAGAAGCGGCCATAGGGCACGTGATCCGGCCCCGCCTCGATGCGGCGGAAACCCTGCCGGCCCTTCCGGTCGTCCGTGGAGTAGAAATGCAGCTCGTTGAAGCGCTCCTGCGAGAAGGCGAGCGCCCCCCTCGTGCCGTAGACCTCGAAATCGTGCTGCATCTTGCGGCCGGTGGCGATCCAGTTGCCCTCGATGGAGCCGGTGGCGCCGTTCGCAAAGCGCAGGAAGGCGCGGCCGACATCGTCCGTCTCGACGGTGCGCATGCCGCCCTTGCCGTCCGGGCGGCTGGCGATCATCGTCACGCAATCGCCCATCACCTTCACGATCGGGCCGAGCAGGAATTCGGCGGTCGCCAGCGCGTGGCTGCCGAGATCGGCCAGCGCCCCGCCGCCGGCCGGATCGTGGCGGAAGGTGAAGGGCGCGGCGGCATCGGCCATGTAGTCCTCGGCATGCAGGCCGCGATAGCCGCGGATCTCGCCGAGCTCCCCGCCCGCGATCATCTCCCGGGCAAGGCTCAGCATCGGATTGCAGAGATAGTTGAAGCCGACCTGCGTGCGCACGCCCGCCCTTTCCGCCGCCTCGGCCATTTCCCGGGCATCGCCCGCCAGCGGGGCGAGCGGCTTTTCGCAGTAGACATGCTTGCCCGCGGCGATGGCGGCGAGCGCCATTTCCTTGTGCAGGGCATTGGGAGCGGTGATGTCGACAATGTCGATTTCCGGATCCGCCACCAGGCTGCGCCAGTCGTCCGTGGCGCGCCGGAAGCCGAGCGCCGCGCGGGCGGCCTCCGCCTGTGCCAGGGTCACATCGGCAAGAGCGGCCGGCTCCACCTCGTAGGGCAGGTCGAAGACCCGCGCGGCGGCCGCAAAGCCGAAGACATGCGTCTTGCCCATGAAACCCGACCCGATGAGGCCAAGGCGAAGCGTCTTCTTCATTCTCTCTGTTCCCCGGATGATGGCGCACGGGGTTTTCCGCAGGCGCCATTTCTGCAACATTTCTTGCAGAATCATTGCACTGTGAATGTTCGGTCCGCTGCCGGGGCGCTGGCGACGCCCCGGCGCATGGTCTTGTCAGATCGTGCCGCCGAGCGAGGCTTCCAGCAGCGCCAGCTCCTGCCCGCCCGCCATCATGTCCTGCAGGGTCGCCGCATCCACCGTGCCGCGCTCGGCCGTGCCCAGCGTCTGGCCGCGGTTCAGCACCGTGAACCGGTCGCCGACGGCGAGCGCGTGGCGCACATTGTGGGTGATGAAGACGACGCCGATGCCCTGCTTGCGCACCCGGTCGATGGTGCTGAGCACGTTCGCCGTCTGGCGCACGCCGAGCGCGGAGGTCGGCTCGTCGAGGATCAGCACCTTGGCGCCGAAATAGACCGCGCGCGCGATGGCGACCGTCTGGCGCTCGCCGCCCGAGAGCGTGCCCACCGCCTGGTCGGGGCCGCGCAGGTTGATGCCCATCTTGCGCATCTCGGCGACGGTGATCTCGTCGGCCTTGCCGGTGTCGAAGGTCTTGAACGGCCAGACGCCGCGCTCCGGTTCGCGGCCCATCCAGAAATTGCGGCTGACGCTCATCAGCGGGATCATCGCGAGGTCCTGGTAGACGGTGGCGATGCCGGCCGTCATGGCATCGCGCGGGCTCTGGAAGAGCGTCGGCACGCCCTCCACCAGCACCTCGCCGCCGCTCGGCTTGTAGACGCCGGACATGATCTTGATGAAGGTGGACTTGCCCGCGCCGTTGTCGCCGAGCAGGCAGTGGCACTCGCCCGGCCTTATGTCGAAGGAGACGCCGGCCAGCGCGATGACATGGCCGAAATGCTTGGTGATGTTTCTCATCTCCACGATGGCGGACATCAGCGTTCTCCCGTGATGATGCGGCGGATGTAGGTGTTCATGATCACGGCGGTCAGAAGGATGACGCCGAGGAACACCCGGAAGAGCGAGCTTTCCGCATTGGCGAAGAACAGGCCCTGCTGCACCACGCCGAAGATGACCGCCCCGAGCGCCGCGCCGATCACCGAGCCGTAGCCGCCGGTGAGCAGCGCCCCGCCGATGACGACGCAGATGATCGCCTCGAACTCCTTGAGCAGGCCCCGGTCGGCCGCCGCCGAGCCGAACTCCATCACCTGGCAGGTGGCGAAGACGCAGGCGCAGAAGGCGGAGAACATGAACATCAGGATCTTCACCCGGTTGACCGGCACGCCGACATAACGCGCGGCGAGCGCATCGCCGCCGGCCGCGAAGATCCAGTTGCCGAACTTGGTGCGGGTCAGCAGCCAATGGCCGAAGACGACGAGCACGATCGCCCAGACGACGAGCATGGGAATGCCGTCGATGACCGGCTGGCCGGCGCGGTTGCCGCGGGTGAAGGTGGCGATCCAGCCCATCTCGCCCATCCAGGTGAACAGGCCGCCGAGGATCTTGCCGCCGAAGAGCGGCGCCAGCCAGTCGCTGGCCGCCTTTTCCGCGACGCCGCCGATGATCGTCTGGCGGGTGAAGTAGATCGAGCCCCAGATCGTCAGGCCGCGCAGGATGTAGAGGAAGGCGAGCGTGACGATGAAGGACGGCAGGCCCGTGCGGATGACCAGCCAGCCGTTGACGCCGCCGACAAGGATGCAGAAGACGAAGGTCGCGATGATGGCGAGCCACAGCGGCACGCCGATATGCACCGACAGGATCGCCATCATGACGCCGGAAAAGCCGATCATCGAGCCGGTGGAGAGGTCGAACTCGCCGGCGATCATCAAGAGGCAGGCGCCGACCGCGATGACCATGAACTGGGCCGACACCACCGTCCAGTTCATCACGCCCTCGGCGGCGAACATGCCGCTGTCGCCGGCGACCACCGCAAAGAGCAGGAAGACCAAGATGGTGCCGCAGATGCCGCCGAGCTCGGGGCGGATCAGCGCGCGCCGGAGCGGCGAGACGGGCTTGATGCGCTCGTCCTTCAGCGCGTCTGGAATGACGTCCGTCATGAATGCATTCTCCTCCCTCGAAAGACCGGGCCTCGAAAGACCGGGGCGCGGGCGGCTGCCCGCCCGCGCCTGCGAAAACCGTCAGATCAACGGTACTGGCCCGCCAGGGACTCGACCAGCGCGATATTGTCCTTCGTCACGAAGCCCGGGCCGGTGAAGATGGAATTGGCCGGGGCGACGCCGTAGCGTACATAGCTCGTCAGCACCTGGATCGGGATCGAGCCCTGCAGGAACGGCTGCTGGTCGATCGCGAAGTTGATCGTGCCGTCCTTGATGGCGGCGGAGATCTCCGCCGAGAGGTCGAAGGTGCCGAAATAGATGTCGCCGTCGAGGCCCATCTCCTTGACCGCGCGGATCGACGGTTCGGCCGAGTTGGGGCCGAGCGTCAGGATGGCGCCGGTATCGGGATTGGCGGTGAGATAGGCCTTCACCTTGTTCTGCACTTCCGACGGGTCGATGCCGGAATCGACCATCTGGTTGCCGAGCTCGACGCCGATGCCCTCGGCAAAGCCGCGGCAACGCTCCACCGAGGCCGGGTTGGTGATGTAGTGGTTGACGCACAGGAAGCTCTTGATGCCGGCCTCCTTCGCGCGCTTGCCGGCGCCGAGGCCCGCTTCATATTCCGGCTGGCCGACATGCATCAGCGCGCCGAGCTTCTCGCTCTCCTCCACCGTGCCGGAGTTGACGGTGACGACCGGAATGCCCTTGGCGACGGCATCCTTGATCGGCCCTTCCAGCACGTTGAAATCGGCGATGGTGACGATGATGCCGTCGACGCCGGCGGCCGAGCTCTGCTGGACGATGCGCGCCATGTCGGCAAGGTCGCCGGTCGGCGGGTTGCGGTACTCGGTCGTCACGCCCATCTGCTCGTTCGTCACCTTGATCGCGTTCTTGATGACGTTGAACCAACTGTCGCTGTCCGGGCCGTGGCTGATCCAGACGAATTTCTCGCCATCCGCATGGGCAGCACCGGCAAGCGCCGTCGTCGCCAGCAGCGCACCGAGGGCCAGGGATTGCAGGATTTTCTTCATGCTTAACGTCCTCCCGAAGTTGGCTTCCTGTTCGCTCCCCGCCCGAAGCCTTTGCGGGTAACTCCATGCGTCAGGCCGCGCGCTTGGCGCCCTGCGCGACAAGGGCCGCGTCGAGGCGCGCCTGGTCCCAGCCCTCCTCGACGGCCCGGGCGACGAGATCCTGCTGGCTTTCCGGCGCAAGGCCGCCGAGCGGCGGATCGGTGTCGAGATTGGTCGGGAACGGATAGCCGTCCGCCGTCGCGGCGATCACCGCCCGCCGCCCGGCCGGCGACAGCGCCGCCAGATGCGGATAGACCGCGCGGACCATCGCGGTGCGGTCGAGGCTTTCCATGTGGCGGGCGAAGGCCGAGGCCGTCTGGATGAGGTTGACCATGCGCACGACATCCGCCGTGCGGTTCTCGCCGGCCGCGTGGAACAGCGCGGGGGAGAAGAAGATCGCGTCGCCCTTTTCGAGCGGAAGCTGGACGCAGTTCTCCTCGAAATAATCCCGGAACTCCGGCCGCGTGGCGGCGACATAGCCCGGCAGGTAGCGCTGCGAATGGGGCAGGAGCTTCGTCGTGCCGCTTTCCACCGGCATGTCGCAATGTGCGACGCCGCCCTGCAGGATGAGCGTCGGGCCGGTGGCGTGGATATGGCTCGGATATTGCGCCATCTGCTCGGGCTTCATGAAGCCGAGGTGATAGTCGCGGTGCGGCGCCTGCGCCTTGCCGCCGGGGCGGACCTGGTTGATCTGGGTGGCGATCTGGTAGCCCGGGCCGAGCCAGGCGCGGCAGGCGATGTCGATCACCGGATTGGCCATGTAGCGGGCATAGACGGCGGGATCGCGCAGGCAGAGCTTCTGCAGCGAGTTCCAGATGCGGTCGTTGGCGCCCGCCTTGGCGAAATGGTCGCCTGCCGCCGTGCCCGCCGCCCGCTCGTCGGCGATGATCGCGCGGAAGACCTCGCTTGCCGCGTCGATGGCGCCCGGATCGGTGAAGGCGCGCTTGACGACGAAGACGCCCGGCCCCTCGCCGATGACCGAGGCCCATTCCGGGCCGATGCCGTCATCGACCGATGCGCCGTCATAGATGGGGATGTTCTTCTCGATGGCGATCGCCGTCGGGCACATCGCCATGGTCGTCTCGGTCTCCACCTGGCGCCGGAATTGCGCGAGGTCGATCACCGTTGCAATATCGTTCATCGAAATCCTCCTGTCCGATGTCTGAAAGCCGGCCTGACGGCAGCCGCCGTCGCTCTCGCCCCGCCCCTCCCCGGGCACGGCGAACCGCAAGCGCAGATCAAAAATTGCAGCCATCAATTGACTGCAATATTAATTGTGAAAATTTGCCGGTGTCAATACGGCTGGGCCGGTTCCGTCGCGAAGGCGGGTCCTCGCGCCGGCGACCAGCCGAAGGCGGTGGCTACCAGGACCATTCCGCCGGCCGCCCGACGGTGAGGCCCGCCGCGCGAAGCGCGGCCACGATCGCCCCGCCCGCCGCAAGGACCGCCTCGTCGGCATAACGCCGGCCGACGACCTGCAGGCCGACGGGCAGGCCGTCGCCCGCCAGCCCGGCGGGAACCGACAGCGCCGGGCATTGCGGCAGCAGGTTGAACGGACAGGTCATGTCCAGGCCCCTGAAGCGGCCGTCCGGCAGGTCGGCGACGTAGTCGTTGTCGTCGGCCCCGGCCGGGGGCGCGGTGATGGCGCAGGTCGGGCAAAGCAGGGCGTCGTAGCGCGAGAGGATGGCGGCGAGGTCGCGCCACATCTCCGTTCGGAGCAGCTCCACCTTCTTGTAGGCGGTGGCGTTCATCGTCAGCCCCCGCTCGATCAGCGCGACGACGAGCGGATCCATGCGCCCGCGATGGGCCGCGAGCGCCTCGCCGAAGAAGGCGGCCATGAACACGCACCACAGGTCGTACCACCGGTCGTTGACGGCCCGCGTCCAGCCGATCTCCACGGGCTCGACGACGGCGCCGGCGGCACGAAGCGCATCGGCCGCTGCAAGAATGGCGGCCTCCACCGGTGCGTCGACGCCGTAGTAACCGAGGTCGAGGGACAGCGCGAAGCGCCGGCCCGCAAGGGAGCCCGTCCGTGCCTTTTCCGCCGAGAAGGGGAGAGGCAGCGAGGAGATGTCCTCGTCATCCGGGCCGGCGGCCGCGGCCATGAAGGCGGCGGCATCCTCCACGGTGCGGGCCAGCGGGCCGAAATGGGAGATGTTGTCGAAGACGCTGGGCAGGATCGTCATGGGAATGCGCCCGAGGCTGGGCTTCAGGCCGACAATGCCGGTGAAGGCGGCGGGGATGCGCACCGAACCGCCCATGTCCGTGCCCTCCGCGAAGGGCACGACGCCGGCCGCGACCGCGACCGCCGAGCCGCCCGACGAGCCGCCGCTGGTGCGCGCCGCATTCCAGGGATTGCGCGTGATGCCCCAGCGCGGGCTTGCCGTGAAGCTCGAATGGGCGAATTCCGGCGTCGTCGTCTTGCCGATAAGGATCGCCCCCGCGGCCTCCAGCCGCCGGATGCACAGGGCGCTTTGCGCCGGCGTCCAGTCGTTTCGCGTCCAGGAGCCGAGCGTCGTCAGGTCATCCTTCGTCGGCGTCAGGTCCTTGGCGGCGAAGGGCACGCCCAGGAGCGCGGGCGCGGCGCCTCCGCCCGCGGCGCGGCGGTCGGCCTCCCGCGCCGCCGCAAGCGCGGCCTCCTCGCGCAGCAGCGTGAAGGCATTCAGCGCCTCGCCGACGATGCGCGCGCGCCGGAGCGATTCGGCGACGACCGCCTCGGCCGAGAATTCACCGGCGCGGATGCCGGCGGCGATCGCCGTGGCGGGCAGGTCGAGCGGATGGGCCGGCGCGACGGCGCGAGAAACTGTCTGCATGGTCACGGACTCCGTGCTAGAGCATTTCCAGCCGACGCGGGATCGCTTCGGCGCCGGATAATGCGGCAAAACAAAAAGCTGGGGCAATTCCGGCACGAGCGCGAAGCGGAATTGCGGAGAAACAGGGGTGGAGCGTTTTCCCGGCTCGGGGAAAAGCGGAAACGCTCCGGGTCTTGCGGAAAGAAGGAGGGGCGGGAACGTGGCGGCAGGATCGGGCGCGGCAGGCGCCTCCATCGACCTTTGGCATGCGGGGCTTGCCGAGGCCGTGTCGCTCATCGGGGAGGACGGCTTTCCCGCCGCGCTGGAACGCGCGCTCCGCCATCTCGTTCCCTTCCAGATGATGAACGGCTTTGCCTATGCGCCGGGCGGCAAGGCCTTCGACCTCGACAATGCGCGGATCGTCGGCGACCGCACCACCATCGTCGACCATTACCTTGCCGGCGCCTATATCCTCGACCCGTTCTACGACGCCGTGCGCACCCTGCCGCCCGAAGGCCTTTTGGTGATGCGGCGGCTGGCGCCCGACCGGTTTGCCGAGACGGAATACTACCGCCGCCACTACCAGGCGACGGGCATCCTCGACGAGGTCGGCTTCATCCTGAAGCTCCGCGATGTCGATGCGGTGCTGTCGCTTTCGCGCATCGGGGCGGTCCCGGCCTTCTCCCGCCGCGATATCGTCCGCCTCGAAAGCGCCGCGCCGCTGGTCCGGGCGCTTGCCGAGCGGCACTGGCATGCCCGGTTCACCCCGTCGAGCGGCAGCGAGGCGGCCGCCGCGACTATCAGCCATCCGCTGCTTTCCAAGCGGGAGCTGGAGATCGTGACCCTCATCCTCAAGGGTCACTCCACCTATTCCATCGCCGCGACGCTCGGCGTCTCGCCCAATACCGTGAAGGTCCATCGCCGCCAGGCCTATGCCAAGCTCACCATTTCCAGCCAGGCGGAACTGTTCCATCTGTTTCTCAGCAGGCGCTGATCATTCGGCGAACTCCACCTCCGGCGGCGCAAGCTGGAAGAAGCGCGTCAGATAGGCAAGGTAGACGACTCCCGCCGCCAGCCAGATGACGCCGAGCAGCTTGGCGTGCCCGTCGAGGTTCCAGAGCAGGAAGAGGTCGCAGACCGCGCCCGCGGCCGGAACGGCGAGCCCGAGAAGCGGGCCGAGCGGCCTGACGACCGCATTGCCCCGCAGATAGAGCGCGATCACCGAGACATTGACCGCGGTGAAGGCGAGGAACGCGCCGAAATTGATGAAGGACGTCGAGGTCGTCACGTCGAGCGTCAGCGCCAGGAGGCCGACAATGCCGACGACGACGAGGTTGAGGACGGGCGTGCGCCACTTCTCGTGCAGCTTGCCGAAGATGCCGGCCGGCAGCACGCCGTCGCGGCCCATGGCGAAGAGCAGCCGGCCGACGCTCGCCTGCGCGGCAAGCCCGGAGGTAAACTGCGCCACCACGAGCGTGGCGAGGAACACCGTCACGAAGAGGTCGCCGCCGATCATCAGGGCGATTTCGGAGGCGGCGGAATCGACCGAGGCGAATTCGCCGCCGGGATGGGCAAGCTGCGTGACATAGGCCGACCCGGTGAAGAGAAGGCCGCCGATGACGGCGATGATCATGATCGCCTTCGGCATGGTGCGCGTCGGTTCGCGCGTTTCCTCCGTCAGCGTCGAGACGGCGTCGAAGCCGAGGAACGAATAGGCCGCGATGGCCGCACCCGCCACGGAAGCGCCGAACGGCACCCCGGCCTCGAAGAACGGCCGCACCGAGGCGAGCCCGCCGGCCCCGTTGACGGCGACGACGTAGCGGGCGGCGAGCGCGACGAACGCCACCAGCACCGAAAGCTGCACCAGCATGAGCACGACATTGACCCGGTTGGCGAAGGCGATGCCGACGACGTTCACCGCCGTGGTCAGGACGATGAAGCCGACGATCCACAGCCAGGCCGGCACCGCCGGAAAGGCCGCGCCGAGATAGGCCGCGCCGATCAGCCAGATGACCATCGGCAGGAAGAAGTAATCGAGCAGCACCGCCCAGCCGACGAGGAAGCCGACGCCGGAATTCAGCGACCTGCGGGCATAGGTATAGGCGGACCCGGCAACCGGATAGACCTTCGCCATGATGCCGTAGCTTGCCGCCGTCAGGAAAATCGCGAGCGCCGCGATGAAATAGGCCATCGCCGTCGTGCCCTGGCTTGCCGACGCCAGCGCGCCGAACGTGCCGAACACGATCATGGGCGTCATGTAGGCCAGCCCGAACAGCACCACGGACCACAGGCCAAGCGTCCGGTCGAGTTTGATCGTTCGTGTCATGCTCCCCTCCTCCAGATGATGCCGTGAAGGGTCGGGGAAGAGGACGGCGATGCCAATAACCCCAGGGTATTATGCGGCATCGAGCCGTGCATGGGACAGCCGCCGGCCGGCCCTTCCGTCCGGCTGCTCAACCGGAGGCGTCCGGGCGCGACATCTTCGCCTTGAAGGCCTCGTTGCGGGCCCTTATCGCGCCGAACATTTCCGCAAGCATCTCGAAGGACCGGCGCTCCTCCGTGCAGACCTTGTCCTGGTACAGGGGCAGGCTGGAAAAATCGGTGTCGTTGAACCAGTAGATCTCGGTCTCGCCGTTGGTTCGCTGCGCAAGCCGGCTGCTGTTCTCGTCCCACCCGTAGACATGGGGCGGCACGATCCGCCCCCGTGCCTGCGCCACGGCCTTGAATTTCCGCTCGAACGCCTCGGCGGTGTGCATCTTCCAGATGCCGAGGCTCTCCCAGCGCCGGCAATTGCCCAAGGGAGGCGTGCGGCCGTTCCGGAAGGACCAGCCTTCGATCAGCGAGCGAAACCTGTCTTGGCCGCCGCCGGAAAAGCCCAGCTTGAAGATGGAGAGCTGCGGGTCGAGCCGGAAGGCCGCGCGCGCGACGCATTCCGAATAGACCACGTAGACGAAGGGCCTGTGGATGCCGTTGAAGGGCGAGGACGCCTTCGCGTAATGGATCAGCCTGCAATCGATACAATTCACGGCGACAACATCGACGTTGGAAAAAGCAATGCGTCGCGATCATAGGCGCATGGCACGCGATGGCAACGCCCCGGGGCTTTTACGCCAAGGCGATGCCTCGCCTGATCATGGAACACGGCCGGGCGAAAAACAGGTTTCGAGTTGTCGGGGGCTTATTTTTGTATTATGAGCGATCATAATTCAAAAACCGCAATCGAGATCGCATCTTGGCCACCCGAACCGTCGCTCCGCAAGCTCAAGGACTGGACACCAGCGGCCTCAGCGCGCTGCAGGTCGAGGTGGCCCGCAAGCTCATGCCGATCATCCATGCCGGGCGGTGGTCGGCGGGCGAGAAGATTTCCGATGCCGCGCTGGCGCGCGAATTCGGCATTTCCCGCACGCCGGTGCGCCAGGTCCTGCAGTTCCTCGCGGACAAGGGCATCATCGCCCAGACGGACAGCCGCGGCTTCACCCTGGCCCGCCGGCCCGCGGAAGGGGAAACGATGGACGAGCTGGTGCCGCCCTCGGAGGTGGACACGCTCTACCGGCGCATCATGCATGCGCGCGCCAACGGCCTGATCGGCGGCGAGGCGTCGGAGACAGAGCTCATCGATCATTTCGACACGTCGCGCGGCATCGTGCGGCGCACGCTGATGCGGCTGGCGGCCGAGGGGCTTGCCGAGCGGCGCGACGGGCACGGCTGGCGCTTCGCCGAATGCCTCGACAACCGCCAGGCGGTGAACGAGAGCTACGCCTACCGCACCATCATCGAATGCGGCGCGGTGATGGAGGATACGTTTCGCGCCGACCTCGCGGCGCTGGACATGCTGGAACGCGAGCAGGTGGCGCTTCTCAACGCTCCGCTTGCCGCGATCGACGGGGCGGCCTGGTTCGAGGCCAATGCCCGGTTCCACGAAACGGTCGTCTCCTGGTCGAACAACCGCTTTCTCGTGCAATCCATCCGCCGGCAGAACAGCCTGCGCCGCATGACCGAATACGCGGAATTCGCCGAGCTCAGCGAAGCGGGGGTGCGCAAGGCGGCGCGCGACCATCTGGCGATCCTCGAGGCGATCAGGGCCGACGACCGCAAGCTCGCCTCCGCCATCCTGTTTCGCCATCTCAGCCGGTCGCCCGCCGGCGCGGACGCCAAGCCCGCCCGGCTGGAGGATTGAGCGCCGCGATGCCAGCACGGGCCTTCTGCCGCGATCTGTGCATGGCAAGGGGCGAGCCGGCGGCCGGCCTCGGCCCCTCGGCAGGACGCTACGCCCTGCTGCACTGGCCGCGCGGCCACTGGCGCGTCCCGCGGACATCCTCCCATCTCATGCCGGAAGCGCTCGCGGGTGCCATTCGCGAGGCCAATGCGGCGGGCATCCATGTGGCGCTGGTCGACGGCGACGACATCGCCTTCAGCCATGACGGCCTCGTTTGCCGGACCGCCACGCCCGAGGCGGCGGCGGCGCTGCTGCGCACCGTCGCGGAAGGCGGCGCCTGGCAGGGCGAGCGCGACCCGCGCATCACCGTGGTCTGCTGCACGGACGGCAAGCAGGACCCGTGCTGCGCCCGCTACGGCTTCGCCACCTGGAAGGCGCTGCGGCAGGCCGCCGATCCGGCGACCTTCCGCATCCTGCAATCCACCCATCTCGGCGGCTGCCGCTTCGCCGCCTCGCTGGTCGTGCTGCCCGCGCGGGCCCGCTACAGCCGGCTCGCCCCCGCCGAGGTCGCGGACTTCCTCGCCTGCCTGCGCGACGGCGTGCCGTACCTGCCGGCCTATCGCGGCGATCCGGCGCTCGGCGCGGCGGAGCAGGCCGCCGAACACGCGGTCCTGACCTGGGCGGCAAGGGAGGGGCTTTCCGGGAACGTCCTGCTCGGCGATGCGTCGGGAGAGGCTGGCGGCGACGGACGGGTGGAATACCGCGCCAGCATCGCCGGAAGGGCCGTACGGGTGCGCCTCGAGAACCGCGGCTTCACCGTCAATACGCGGTGCGAAACGATCGGCGGCGGGACGCCGGCGCAGGTTCTGCGCTGGGTCGCCACCGCCGTGCATGGGGAATAGCGTCAGGCGCCAGCGAGAACCTGCGAGAAGAACGCCTTTACCGGCCCCTGGATGCCGGTCCCGTCATGGCTGACGCCTGGCACCGTGTCGAAGCGAAGATCCACGCCGATGGAGCGAAGGCCCGTCTCGAGGCTGCGCAGGCGGTCCACCCGCGTCTCTCCGCTGTCGTTGATCCCCTCCATCCAGAAGGGCGACTGCGGGCCGACGGTCACGTCCCAGGTCTCGATGTCCTGGTCGCCGATGACCAGCTGCACGGCGACGTCCCGCATCGCCGCGACGTCGAGCGGCCGGCCGAAGATCTCCTCCATGCCCTTGACGCCGACCCACCAGTCGCGCTGGTCCGGCAGCGTGACGGTGCCCGGCGCGCCGACCGAGACGGCCCGCAGCCTGCTGGGATGGAGGTAGAAGAAACGATGGGCGAATTGCGCGCCGCCGGAAAAGCCGTGCATCAGCACCTTCTCCTTTGCCACGCGGTAGCGGCCGGCGAGCTCCTCGACCATGTCGAGCACGATGAGGTCGTAGCGGATGCCGCGATAGGCGATGTGCTTGTAGTTGTGCAGGTCCTCCGCATCGTCGATGCCGGCGGGAAAGAGCGGCGCCAGGAGCAGGCATTGGTGCGCCTCGGCGAAATCGATGAACGCGTCGCGCAGGATATCGGCATCACGCAGGCTGCCATGCACGAGCACGGCGAGCGGATGCACCCGGTCGCCGGCGGGGTCGTAGCCGTCCGGAATGTAGCAGCACCAGGAGAAGCGCTGGTCCATCCTTGAGGCGAAGATCGGCGTGCGCCCGCGCCGGTAGAAGTTGAGGGGCGCGGTCTGGTCTGGTGTCGGCACGGCTGGTCCTTCCATTTCATGCATCATTGCGTGCTGGCATAGCGGGCGAGCACGCGGTTCATGCGCGCCAGCACCCGTTTCAGGTCGGCGTAGCCGGCCGTGCGCTCGCGCGTCGCCTCGTCCATGTAGAGCCGGCGGTTGATCTCGAACTGCACGCTGTGGCGGCCATGCGCCGGGTTGGAATAGGCGGTGACGAGCTCGGCGCCGCGGAACGGCCTGTTGAGCGCGACCTCCAGCCCTTCGGCCCGCAGCGTCTCGGCAATCAGCGCGACGAACTCCGCCGACGCCGCGGCGCCGTTCAGGTCGCCGAGGCAGATATCGGCGCGCAGCGTGCCGGCCGGATCGGAGGAAATGGCATGGCCGACCGCCGTCATCGAATGGCAGTTGAGGTGGTAGACGCGCCCGAAGCGGGCATAGACCGCGTTCAGCAGCGCCGCGAGATGGCGGTGATAGGGTTGCCAGTAGGTCCGGATGCGGCCCTCCGCCTCCGCGACGCTGATCGGCGCGGCATGCATCGGCTCGTTGCCCCAGGCATAGCGCCACATCAGGCCCATGCCGCGCCGGGCGGTCGGGCTTTCGCGCACCGGATGCGGCCAGGGACCGGCGAGGATCTCGGTGTCCATGTCGAGCAGCGCGCGGTTGACGTCGAGAAAGCTGCGCGGGAAATGCGCCTTGAGCAGCGGCGCGCCGAGATCGGGCGCGGTGTCGAACAGGTCGTCGACATGCGTGTCGGCCGCCACCCGCACCCGCTCCGCCGAAACGGCGGGCCGGAAACCGGCAGGCATGTCGAGCCCGCTGTGCGGGCTGTCGAAGACCATGGGCACCAGCGGCCCGCGCGGGGCGACGACCGACAAAACGCCGTCGATCGTCAGGTCGGAAATGGCGTCGAGCATGGTCATGGTCCGTTCCTTTCGTCGAGGCGCGCCTTCACCTTCTCGCTCGCGCGGGTTATGTCGCCCAGCCGCTCGCCCTCCAGCAGCCGCTCCATGGTGCGGGCGACGCGCGCCTCGCGGGCGATGCAGGCGGCGGCGATCCCGTCCGCCTCGTCGGCCGGCAGCACGACGACGCCGGAGGCATCGCCCAGCACGATGTCGCCCGGCAGCACCGGCACGCCGCCGCAGGCGACCGGCCGGTTGAAGGTTCCGCCGAGATCGAGCTGGCGCGTGGTGACGGCGGAAACGCCGCGGCACCAGACCGGCAGGCCCTCGGCACGGATTTCCGCCACATCGGTGCAGGGGCCGTCGATCACCACGCCGGCAACGCCTGCAAGCCGCGCCGCCCGCGCCACCACGCCGCCGAGGCAGGCATGGCGGGTGTCGCCGAGACGATCGATCACCAGCATGTCGCCGGGCCTGAGATGGCTCAGCGCGTGGTGAAGCAGGGTGGAGCAGAGGACCGGCAGCGCCAGCGTGACGGCGACGCCCGCCCGCGCCCTCTGGCCGGGATCGACGGGGCGGATGTCGCCGTCGAGGAAGCCGGTATAGCGCAGGTGGCCGACGCTGGCGGTCTCGATCCTCTCCAGCGCGCCGAGAAGCGCGGGCGATGCCGGGGCGGGCATCGGTTCGATGCGGAATTCAGGCACGGTTTTCTCCTTCTCCAGCCGCCGCGGACGGCGGAATGACGGCCTTGCGCGGGTCGAAGGCCATGAGGTGGCGCATGAGCCGGGCGGTGTGGCCGACGATATGCTCGCTGATCGCCCGGCCCTTCTGCGCGCTCGCCCTGGAGGCGAGGCCTCCCAGCATGCCGTTCGCATCGACCTCGGTGCAATCGAGCGGCACCTGCAGGGGCAATCCCTCGAAGCGGCTGGCGGAGACGCCGCCGACGGGCAGGCCGAAAACCGTGCCGCGCGGGCCGGGATCGCAGATCCGCTCCGGCCGGACAAGCCCGGGGAAGAGATGCAGATAGGCGGAGGTCATCGGCTCGCCGCCATGGCCGCGCACCCGGGCGGCCTCGCTCCCCCAGAGCGCCGTCCACAGGCTGTCCGGAATGATCTGCCAGATGTTGAGCGAGGGGATGAGCACGCCGCGCTCGCGGCGGATCCTGCGGCAGACCTGGTCGATCAGCGGCGCATTGGCGGTGTGGCCGTTGAAGATCAGCAGCCTCTCCTGGGCATGGTCGAGAAAGGAGGTGAGGATATCCTCCAGCACGCGGCGGAAAGTGTCGGCGCGCAGCTGGATGCCGCCCGGAACGGCGCGGAAGAAATCGGCATGGCCGAACGGCAGGGTCGGCGCGCAGAGGCCGCCGCCGGCCCGGGCGCTTCGTTCCGCAAGCTGCTCGGTGAGCTGGAAATCGCCCATCGGCGCATGCGGCCCCTGCTCTTCCTGCGAGGCGAGCGGGATGAGGATGACGGCGGGCCGCTTCATCCGCTCGGCGAAGGCCGTATGGCTCATCCGGGCGATCGCCACGGGCTCGCTTCCGGCGCCGTTCTCCTCAGCCATCCTCCCTCTCCCTTTCCCGTTCCATCGCGGTCGTCGGTCGGCCGGTCAGCTCCGGCAGGACCCGCTCGGCGGAGTTGACGTTGACGCCCCGCGTCAGGCGCAGGGCGCCATCGCGGACGTGGAGCCGCACCGTGTCGCGGAAGGCCGTCTCAAGGAAGATCCAGTCCATCTCCAGGATGCGCTCGCCCGGCGCCCCGTCGAGCCAGCGGGCGCAGGCCAGCACCGTCAGCCCCTCCGCCGGCTGGTAGGAATGGTGCAGCCGGCCGCCGGGCATGGTCGTGACCGTTTCGAGGAAGCGGCCGAAGCCGGCAAGCACGTCATGGCTGCCCGCGGCATCGCGCAGCGTGAAGCGAACGGCGTTTGCCTCCTCGGTGATGGAGATCGCTTCCACGCCCTGGTCGTTCGGCGCGATGCGCCAGCTGCGGCGCGGCGCCTCCCCCGGCGCGCGCCGGCGCGCCATGCCGGGGCGGGTCTTCAGCCGGAGGCCGGCAAGGCGGGCCTCCAGCGCCTCTGCGCCCGGCCGCCCGGAAACGCCGGCGCCGAGCGCCGGCCGCAGCCCGTCATAGATCAGCGTGTGGACGCGCCGGTCGCTGTCTTCCAGGCCGCCGGTGAAGGCGACGACGGCCTTCTCGGCGGGCAGGACGATGCAATATTGCCCGAACAGGCCATTGGCGGAGAAGCTGCCATGCGGCCCGCGCCACCATTGGTAGCCGTAGCCCTCGCGCCGGCTCGCCGGCACCCCGTCGCCCGCCTCGTCCGGCCCGAGATAGTGATCGCCGGTGAAGACGCCGAGGACCACGTCACGGACCTGCATGCCGGTCGCCTGCCGCACCCAATCCTCCGGCAGGAGCTGCCGGCCCTGCCACAGGCCGCCCTGCAGATGCAGGATGCCGAGCTTCAGCATGTCCTGCGTGGTGCAGCTGAGGCCGTTGCCGCCGGTGTTGACGCCATCCGTGCCGATATCCCAGGTGATCGCCTCCGACATGCCCATGGGGCGGAAGATGCGCTCGCCGAGATAATCGTGGATCGTCCGGCCCGCGACCTGCTGCACGATGGCCGAGAGCATGTAGCTCGCCGCGCTGTCGTAGACGAACACCTCCCCCGGCGCGTGGGGCGTCGGCTGGCGGAGGAAATCCTCGATCCAGCTGGAGGCGAGCCGGCGCCAGGCGCCGCCGGAAATGCCGCGCGCATGGCCGCTGGTCATGGTGAGGAGGTGGCGCACCCGCATGGCGCGGAGGTTGTCGCCGACCGGCCCGGCATAGGCCGGGAAGAAGCCCAGCACCGCATCGTCCACCGAAAGCAGGCCGTCGGCGACGGCCAGCCCGACGGCCATGGAGGTGAAGCTCTTGGTCACCGAATGCATCATGTGCGGGCGGTCGGCGGCATAGGGCGCCCAGTAGGCATCGGCGATCAGCGCGCCGTCCTGCCAGACGAGCAGGCTGTGCAGCTCGATGTCCTGCCGCTCGATATCGTCGAGAAGGGCGTCGAGGACCGCGGGATCGGTGCCGCGCGACTGCGGCGCGGCGCGGGGCAGGTCCTGGTTCATGTCGGTGTTCTTCATTGCAATACTGCCGCCGGTGCGCCGGCCTCCGGCGCGAAACGCCAGTTCAGGGAGACGCCGGTCTCGGTGCGGATCAGGGTGGGGATGGCCGAAAGCAGGGCGCGGGTATAGGCGGACCGCGGCGCGTCGAAGACGGCATCGCGGCTGCCCTCCTCGACGATCGCGCCGTCCCGCATCACCACCACCCGGTCGGCAAGCTGCTCCACCACGCCGAGATCGTGGCTGATGAACAGGCAGGAGAAACCGTAGCGGCGCTGGAGATCGGCGATGAGTTCGAGCACCTTCGCCCGGACGGTGACGTCGAGCGCCGAGACCGCCTCGTCGGCGATGACGAAGCGCGGCCGGCCGATGACGGCGCGGGCGATCGCCACGCGCTGCCGCTGGCCGCCGGACAGTTCATGCGGATACCGGTCGAGATACCGGCCGTCGAGCCCCACCTCCTCCAGGATGGCGCGCACGCGCTCCGCCTTGCCGGCCGCCGTCGTTTCGCGCTCGTGGCGCAGCGCCTCCCCCACCAGGTCGGCGATCTTCATGCGCGGATCGAGCGAGCCGAACGGGTCCTGGAAGATCATCTGGCAATTCAGCCGGTAGTTCCGCCAGGCGGCCGAGCCCGGCCTTATTTCCTCGCCGCCAAAGAGGATGCGGCCGGCGGAGGCCGGCACGAGCCCGGCGATGCAGCGGCCGAGCGTCGTCTTGCCGGAGCCGGACGCGCCGACCAGCGCGACGATCTCCCCCGGGCGGACGGCGAGATCGACCCCGTGCAGCGCCTTCTTCACGGCCTTGCGGGCGAGAAGGCCCGCATTCACGCGATACTCGACCGCAAGCCCCCGGACCTCCACGACCGGCTCAAGCGTCGGCGCGATGGCGCGCGCGGGTCCGCGCACGGGCATGGAGTGCAGCAGTTCGCGGGTATAGGCGTGCTTCGGGCGGGAGATGATCTCCTCCACCGGTCCCTGCTCGACGATCTCGCCCTGGCGCATGACGATGATGCGGTCGCAATAGCGCGCCACCATCGGCAGGTCGTGGCTGATCATCAGCAGGGCCGTGCTCTCGCCGCGCACCATTTCCAGCATGAGTTCCAGCACTTCCCGCTGCACCAGCGCGTCGAGCGCGGTGGTCGGCTCGTCGGCGATGAGCAGCGACGGCCTGAGCAGCATGGCCGAGGCCAGCATGATGCGCTGGCGCATGCCGCCGGAGAACTGGTGCGGAAAGGCGGTGAGCGCCCCTTCGGGATCGTGGATGCCGACCCGGCGGAGAATGTCGAGGATGCGGCCGCGCCGCGCCGCCGCGTTCAAGCGCGTGTGCAGCCGCAGCGGCTCCTCCAGCTGCCTGCCGATGGTCATGGAGGGGTTGAGCGAGGTCATCGGCTCCTGGAACACCATGCCAAGGCGGGCGCCCCGCAGGGCGCGCAGTTCCCTTGCCGAAAGCGACCGGAGCGACCGGCCCTCGAAGCGGATGTCGCCGCCGGAAACGGCGATGGCGGGCGGCTGCAGGCCCATGAGGCTGCGGGCCACCATGGTCTTTCCGGAGCCGGATTCCCCGACGATGCCGACGATTTCCCCCGCGCCGATGCGGAAGGAGACGTCGCGGACGATCGACTGGCCGGCAAGGCTCACCCGCAGGCTGAGGCCGTCGACCTCGACGAGAGGCTGGTTCATGGCGTTACAATCCTCTCATGCGGGGGTCGAAGCGGTCGCGGATGGCATCGCCGGCAAGATTGATGCCGAGGAGCGAGAGCGAGATGCACAGGCCGGGAAAGATGCCGAGCCACATGGCCTCGGCGATGTGCGGGCGGGCGCTGGCCAGCATGTTGCCCCAGGTGGGCGCCGGCGGCGGCACGCCGAGGCCGAGGAAGCTGAGGGCGCTTTCGGTGAGCAGCACGGAGCCGAACATCGAGGTGGCGAGCACGATGACCGGCGCCAGGCTGTTGGGCAGGATATGGCGGACCATCGTATAGGCCGCCGAATTGCCCATGATGCGCGAGGCCTCGATGAACTCCCGCTCGCGCAGCGACAGGACCGAACCGCGCACCACCCGCACCATGGACGGCGTATAGGCCATGCCGAGCGCCAGGATGATGCCGTACATGTTGGCGCCGGTGATCGACAGCAGCGCCAGCGCCAGGAGCATGCTCGGGAAGGCGAGCAGCGCGTCGTTGAGCGCCATGATGACGCGGTCGGTCCAGCCGCGGGCATATCCCGCCACCACGCCGAGCGTGACGCCGGCCAGCACCGCGAAGAGCACGGTGACGAGGCTGATCGAAACGCTGGTGCCGGCCGCGGCCATGAGGCGCGAGAGCACGTCGCGGCCGAACTCGTCCGTGCCGAGCCAGTGCGCCGCGCCCGGCGCCTGCAACTTGCCGCGCAGCTCGATCCGCATCGGATCGAACGGCGTCCAGAACAGCCCGACGAGGGCGGCACCGAGGAAACCGCCGAGAAGCACGCCCCCGAGGATACGATTTTGCCGATGGCGTTTCATTCCGCGGTCACCCGTGGGTCGAAGAGGGGATAGAGGAGGTCGACCAGAAGGTTGACCAGGAGATAGGTGAACGCGACGAACAGCAGGCAGCCCTGGACCACCGCATAGTCGCGGGCATAGATCGCATCGACGATCAGCCGCCCGAGCCCGGGTATGGTGAAGACCGTCTCGACGACGGCGACGCCGCCGAGCAGGTTGCCGAGGATGAGGCCGATCAGCGTCCAGGTCGGGCCGAAGGCGTTGCGCGCGGCATGGCGCAGCAGCACGGCGCTTTCGCTGAGGCCCTTCGCCCGCGCATGGGTGATGTAGTCGAGCCGCAGCACGTCCAGCGTCGAGGCGCGGGCCATGCGCACGATGATGCCGGCTTCGTGCAGGACCAGCGTCAGCACCGGCATGATCAGGTAGACGAGCCCGGCAGCGGCATTGTCGGCGATCGAGACATAGCCGAGCACAGGCAGCCAGCCGAGCTTGAGGCCGAGGGCGAGCAGGATCATCAGCCCCAGCCAGAAGGTGGGGACGGACAGGAGCAGCGTCGACAGGGCGACGATCGCAAGGTCGAGGCCGCTGTTCTGCCGCCAGGCGGCGATCATGCCGAGCGGCACGGCGATGAGAACGGCAAGGCCGACCGCGATCAGCACCATCTGGGCGCTGGTGGCGAAGCGCTGCAGCACGAGGTCCAGCACCGGCTGGCCGTTCAGCACCGAGCGGCCGAGGTCGCCCTGCACGACATTGCCGAGCCAGAGCGCGAACTGGACCGGGATGGGCCTGTCGAGGCCCATGGCGCTGCGGGCCTCGGCCAGCATGTCCGCATCGGCGAGGTCGCCGAGCATGAGGCTGGCCGGATCGCCCGGGATGAGCCGGACGAGGCCGAACACCGCGACGGAGACGATGAACAGGGTGGGGATTGCTGACAGCAATCGGGAAAACGCGAATTTCAACATGGTTCGATCCGGCAGCCGCGCTATTCGCTGTGGCTGACACCCCAGAAGCGGGCGAAGCCCTGCCAGGTGCGGTAGCCCTTGACCCTGGGGCCGGAGACGCCGACATCGAGGCCGTTGGCCAGCATCACCAGCGGCACCTGGTCAAGGAAGCGGGCGTGCAGGTCGTCGAAGATCGCCTGCCGCTTGGCCGGGTCGGCCTCCTGCAGCGCGGCATTCACCCGTTCGCCGACCGCCGGATCGTCCCACACGGCATTGGCATTCTTCGCCTTCGAGCCGACGACGGTCTGGAAGGCGAGCGCCGGGTCGCTGCGGTTGGAATAGTTGAAGGCCATGATCTGGTATTTGCCGCTGTTGAAGCGATCGAGCTGGCTTGCCCATTCGAGCACCTCGATCTCGGCATTGATGCCGGCCGCCTGCAGCATGGCCTGGGCGATGACGGCCGTGTCGTAGTTGATCGCCGAGCGCCGGTTGGTGAGGATGTTGATCGTCTCGCCCTTGTATCCCGCCTCTTGCAGGAGGGCGGGCACCGCGGAGGGATCATGGGTGTAGCCCTTGTCCTGCGCCGCCGTGTGGTAGCGCGAGGCGGAGGCGACGAGCGAATTGTTCGGCACGCCGAGGCCGTAGGTCACGGACTCCACGATCTGCGGCGTATCGAGGGCCGCGACGACGGCCCGGCGCATCGCGACGTTCGACATCAGCGGATCGGTGGTCTGGAACAGCATGGTGACGAGGCCGCCATGGGGCGCGGCGACGACGGTGAAGTCCTTGTCGTCCTTCAGCTTCGCGGCCTCGCTCGGCGGCAGGTAGGGCAAGACGTCCAGCGCGCCGCTGCGCAGGCCCGCGACGGCCGTCGCCGTATCGGGCACCACGACATATTTCACCTCGTCGACCAGCACCTCCTTGCGCCCGCCGTAGCCGTCCGGCTTGTCGCCGGTGATCGCGTAGTCGGCGAACTTCGTCAGCACCAGCCCCTCGCTGCGCTTCCATGTGCCGAAGACGAAGGGACCGGTGGCGATCGGCGCCTTCCAGGTCCCGTCCGGATTGAAGGAATCGCGATGGACGATGGCCGTCGAGCCGCATTGCGCCTGCGCCATGTATTTCAGCAGCATGGCATCGGGCCGGTCGAGGGTGATGACGACCGTCTTCGCATCGGGCGCCGTGATGCTCTCCACCTTCGCGTCGCGGCTGCCGTCGAAGAAGGCCTTGCAGCTGTATTCCGGGTCGCGCAGCAGCTTTTCGAGGCTCCACCGCGCGTCGTCGGCCGTCATCGTCGCGCCGTTGTGGAATTTGACGCCCTCGCGCAGCGAGAACGTATAGGTCCTGCCGTCCTCCGACACGGTCCAGCCGCTCGCCAGCATGGGGCGGATCTCGCCGTCCTCGCCGGCCGCAACCAGCCCCTCCACCACATTGAGCAGGACGGAATCGGTTCCCGCATCGCGGTTTATGCCCGGCTGCGAGCTGCGGATGTCGGCCGTGATCTGCACCGTCAGGGTGTTGGCGGCGGCAAGGCCGGGCACGGCGAGGGAGGCGGAGGAAAGGAAGGCGCAGAGGAGAGACCGTGAGAGTGACATAAGTTCGCCCTTGTGTTTTATGATATTGCAAAAAACATTTCATATGGGAAAATCATAGTCAAGCGTGTTTCTGTGTGTATTATGAAAACATATCAGCCCGACCCGCCGCAGGCAGCGCGACCGTCCGTCCGCCGCCGTTGCGCCCGGCGTTTCCCGCAACCGAAGAGGAGAGAGCATGCCGACACATCCGAGCCACAAGAGCGCCGTCTGGCTGTCGGGCCCGAACATTGCGGCCGGCGAGATGGCCGCCGCCATCGGCTATACGTCGGCGGTCCTCGACATCGAGCATGGCAGCTTCGACCTGGAGGCGCTCGACCGGTTCATCCCGGTGCTCAAGGGGCTCGGCCTGGAGGTCCTCGCCAAGGTCCTCGGCCCGGAGCGGGCCCCCATCCAGCAGGCGCTGGATTTCGGGGCCGACGCGGTCGTCATCCCGCATATCGTTGATGCCCGGCATGCCGCGGAAACCTGCCGCTTCGCCAAGTTTCCACCGCGCGGCGACCGTAGCTTCGCGGGCGGGCGCACCGTGGCCTATGGCGGCCCCGACGACCAATGGTTTCCCGACCAGGACAGCCGCACGCGATGCTATCCGATGATCGAGCATGCGGGCGCGCTTCGCGACATCGCCGCGATCCTTGCCCTCGACACCGTCGACGGGGTCTTCGTCGGGCCGAGCGACCTGTCGCTCAGGCGCGGCCGGGCCTCCTACAAGCGCAGCGAGGCCGATTTCGACGACCTGCGGACCATCGCGGCGGCCGCCCGGCGGGCCGGCAAGCACTGGCTGCTGCCGGCCTGGAGCGACGCGGAGAAACGCTTCGCCCTGGAAAACGGCGCGCACACGCTCGCCCTGACGATGGAACACGGCGCGCTGATGCTGGGATTGAAGAGCGCCTGGCTTGCGACGGCCGCGCTGGCCGGCCGGCAGGAGGGCGCCGCGGACCACGCGTAGCCGCGACATCCGCTCCGTCCCAAAGCCGTAGAAATCGCCCGTCGTCGCGTATATCGAAGGAAGACGAATTCCTGAGATGGACGGGCAATGAACCTGCGCTTCGTCGAGACATTTGTGTGGGTCGCCCGGCTCGGAAGCTTCCGCGCCGCGGCCGACCGGCTGAACGCCACCCAGGCCGCGGTCTCCAACCGCATCGCCAGCCTGGAGGCGGAGATGGGCTGCGAGCTCTTCGAGCGGGTGCCGGGCGGCGTCCGGCTGTCGGCCGTCGGCCAGCGCGCCATGCAGCCCGCCGAGGAGCTGCTGAAGGCGGCCACCAGCTTCAAGATGGCGGTCGGCAGCCCGCAGCACCTGCGCGCCACCGTGTCGATCGGCACCATCGATTCCATCGTGCATGCCTGGCTGCCGAATTTCATCGAGCGGGTGAAGGAACGCTTTCCCGCGCTCGGCCTCGACCTCAACGTGGACACGTCGCTGGCGATCGGCCGCGACATCAGCGACAGGCGGCTCGATCTCGCGCTGCTGATGGGGCCGGTTCTCACCCCCGGCCTCAAGAACATCGACCTCGGCACGATGGAATGCGCCTGGGTCGCCGCCCCCGCCTTCCGGCTCGGCGGCCGGGAGCTGCGCCTGCAGGACCTGTCCGCCTATCCCGTGCTCACCTTCTCGCGCAACAGCGTGCCGCATATCTGGCTGCTGCGGCAGTTCGAGGAGCTGGGCGTCCAGCCGCCGGTCATTTCCAATTCCAACTCGCTTTCCGCCATGCTGCGGCTCGCCCGGGACGGCATCGGCATCGCGCTGCTGCCGGTGCCCATGGTGGCGCCGATGATCGCCGACGGCACGCTGGAGGCGCTTGCGATCACGCCGCGCTTCCCGGCCCTGAAGCTGCATGCCGTCTATGCCGACGATCCGGAAAACCTAATCCCGTCAATCCTTTCGGTGATCGCGCGGGAGGCCTCGCTCGACACGACGGGTATCACCGCCTAGCGTTTTCGCCACAAGTTTTTTCTATCGGGAACGACAATTCTTTATCGTTTGTCATTCCCGTCGCAAGGCCCGACGATGCCTCCACTGAGACTTGGAGGACTTCGATGAAGATCAGTGTTGTGCAAATGAATTCCGGTTCCGACAAAGCCAAGAACCTCGACGACGCCGAGCGCATGGTGCGCGACGTGGTGGCCGGGGAGAAGCCGGACCTCGTCGTGCTGCCGGAATATTTCGCCTTTCTCGGCGAGGGACGCGACGCCGTGCACGGCAGCGGCGAAAGCTTCCCGGACGGCGGCACCTACCAGCGCTTCGCCGCGCTTGCCAAGGAGCTCGGCGTGACGCTGCATTGCGGCTCGATGGTCGAGAAGGCCGGCAACAACCACTACAACGCCTCGGTCGTCTTCGGCCCGGAAGGCAAGGAAATCGCGAAATACCGCAAGATCCACCTCTTCGACGTGGACACGCCCGGCGGCGTCTCCTACCGCGAATCCGACACGATCGGCCGCGGCGAGGACGTGGTGACCTACAAGGTCGGCGACACGACCGTCGGCTGCGCCATCTGCTACGACATCCGCTTCCCCGAGCTCTTCCGGGCGCTGCGCGACAAGGGCGCCGACGTCATCGTGCTTCCCGCCGCCTTCACGCTGATGACCGGCAAGGACCATTGGGAAGTGCTCGCCCGGGCCCGCGCCATCGAGACGCAGACCTATTTCGTCGCCGTCGGCCAGGCCGGCGCCCATGCGGACGGCAAGAAATGGTGCTGGGGCCATTCCATGGTCATCGACCCCTGGGGCCACATGGTCGCACAGTGCTCGGACGGCGTCGGCACCGCCACGGCCAGGATCGACCTCAGCCGCATCGGCGCCGTGCGCCGCGACGTGCCGGTCGCCCGGCACCACGTCCTCTAGGGACATCCCGGCCCTTTTGGCCGGAAAATCTATCTCTTTGTTTTTGCGCAGTTCCAGACGCAGAAGTGTTACCGCATTTTTGCCGGAACTGCCTTATGGAGCAATTCCTGTCATGTTCGTCGTCAATCCCATGCCGCAGCAGATCGCCCCGGCCCTCATCAAGAAGATGGAACAGGTCGAGACCGCCACGGTCGGCCATTTCCTGCATTCCGGCTTCATGAGCCGCGAGCTTCGCGCCGTGCTGCCCGAAAAGCGCATCGCCGGCACCGCGGTCACCGTGCGCCTGCCCCATGCCGATTCCACCATCCTGCACTATCTGACCAAGCTGGTGCGGCCGGGCGACTTCATCGTCGTCGACCGCTGCGGCGACGACAAGCATGCCTGCTGGGGCGGCGTCGTGACCCATTCGATGAAGCTCGGCGGCATCGTCGGCGCGGTCATCGACGGTCCGGCGACGGACTTTTCCGAGATCCGCCGCGTCGACCTGCCGATGTGGTGCCGCGGCCCCTCGCCGATCACCACGAAGATCCTCGGCCTCGAAGGGGCGATCAACGTGCCCGTCTCGGTGGGCGGCCAGACGGTGAACCCGGGCGACGCCATCATCGCCGACGAGAGCGGCGTCCTGGTGCTCGACCCTTCCAAGGCCGAATGGGCCGCGGACAAGGCGCTCGGCATGCAGGAAAGCGAGCTCGTGCTGCTTGAGCGGCTGCGCAACGGCGAGAAGCTGCCCGACATTTCCGGCGCCACGAAAATCGTGGAAGCCTCGGCCGCCTGAAGCGGCTCAATACGATAAAGCGAATGGGAACAATCGGTTCAAGAGCGGAGGAAAACTCATGACCGCAATGAAGAATGCAACCCGCGCCGGCCTTGCGCTTGCAATGGCTCTCGCCACATCCGTGGCGATGGCCGATACGGTGGTGCTGACCGCCTATTCCGGCATCTTCCAGGAGAACTACGTGAAGGCCGTCGTCGAGCCCTTCATGAAGGCCAATCCCGACATCACCGTGGAATTCTACGGCATGCCGAACTCCGCCCAGATGCTGGGCACGCTGCGCGCCCAGGCAAGCGCGCCGCAGATCGACATCGCCATCATGGACGTCTCGGTCGCCAAGGCCGCGACCGACGAAGGCATCTTCGTGCCGATGGACGAGACGGTGACGAAGCATCTCGCCGACCTCTATCCCCAGGCACGCTACGAGGGCGTCAACGCCGCCGGCGTCACCTTCGACAACCTCGTCCTGCTCTACAACACCGACAAGGTGCAGCAGGCGCCGACCTCCTGGAACGCGCTGTGGGACGCGCAATATGCCAAGCAGGTCTCCATTCCCGCCGTGCCGGACATCCAGGGCACGACGCTGACCATCATCACCGACAAGATGGCCGGCGGCACGAACTATATCGAGAGCGTCGAGGCCGGCCTCAAGCGGCTGGAGGAACTTGCGCCCCTCGTCCAGACCTGGGAGCCGCGGCCCGACGTCTACCAGCCGATCTCCAGCGGCACGGCGGCGATCGGCATCGGCTGGAACGCCCGCGCGCAGGTCTATGCCGACCTGTCGGACGGCAAGCTCGGCGTGGTGCTGCCGGAGGAAGGCAGCGGCTTCCAGATCAACGTGATCGGCCTCGTCAAGGGCGGGCCGGCCAGCGAAAGCGCCAGGAAGTTCATCGACTATGCGCTGAGCCCCGAGGCGCAGGCCGCCTTCACCGAGCAGATGTTCTACGCGCCCACCAACGCCAAGGCCGCGGCGCTCATCTCGGAAAAGGCGCTGCAGCGCACGGCCGCCGGCGCCATGGACAGGATGATCGACATCAACTGGCTCGAGGTCGCCAAGGTCCGCGACGCCATCACCGAGCAGTGGCGCCGCCGCGTCATTCCGCTCAGCCGCTGATGCCGGCCGGAAGCGTTTCCGTTTTCTCCGATCACGGAAACGCTTTATCTGTCTGTCTTTCCGCAGTTCCGCCCTTGGACAGGCCGCGTTCCGTGCCGGAATTGCCCCAGGAGTTCTCCATGCCCACGACTTCCGCTCCCGACGAGCATCTCAGACTGGAAGGAATCGGCGTCAGCTTCGGCGCCGTCAACGTGATTCCCTCGCTCGATCTTTCCGTCCGCAAGGGCGAGATGGTCGCCTTCCTCGGCCCCTCGGGATGCGGAAAGACCACGACGCTCCGGATCATCGCCGGCCTCAACAAACCCTCCCGGGGCAGCATCATGGTGGGAGGGCGCGACATCACGCACCTTCCCATCCATGATCGCGACATGGGCATGGTCTTCCAGAGCTACGCCCTCTTCCCGCACATGGACGTTTCGCACAACGTCCAGTTCGGGCTGCAGATGCGCAACGTCCCCGCCCGCGAGGCGGAAAAGCGGGCGGCGCAGGCGCTGGAAATGGTCCAGCTCGGCCACCTCGCCCATCGCAAGCCGAAGGAACTGTCGGGCGGCCAGCAGCAGCGCGTGGCGCTCGCCCGCGCCCTCGTCATCGAACCGTCGATCCTTTTGCTCGACGAACCGCTTTCCAACCTCGACGCCAAGCTGCGCGACGAGATGCGCGTGCAGATCCGCGCCCTCCAGCAAGAGAGCGGCATCACCGCCGTCTTCGTCACCCACGACCAGGTCGAGGCGCTGTCGATGTGCGACCGCGTCGTCGTCATGCGCGGCGGCCATGTCGAGCAGTTCGGCACGCCGACCGAGGTCTACGAGCGCCCGGCGACGGCCTTCGTCGCCAATTTCGTCGGCCGCACGAACCGCCTCAAGGGCATGGTCACGGCGGAAGGCACGCTTTCCGGGGCCGGCCGGCAGCTCCGCTCGGCAACGACGCTGCCGCCGGGCACCGTCGACATCCTCGTGCGCCCGCACCGCATCCGCCTCCAGGAGACGGGCGAGGCCGACAACAAGGTCGAGGGCACGGTATCGACCATCACCTTCATCGGCGACCTCGTGCAATACGGCGTCAGCGTCGGCGGCGAGGAGATCGTCGTCGAGGAAGCGACACGGCGGGGCCGCAGCCCGCTTGCGGCCGGCGACAGCGTCACGCTCGGCTGGTCGGCCGAGGACACGCTCATCTATCCGGCGGGCGAGAAATGAGCGCCGCCCCCGCCCCTGCCCTTCCGCGCGAGTGGCGCGACGGCCAGCTCGCCGTCCTCCTCCTGCTCCCCATCGCGCTCATCAACGCCATCGGCTTCATCCTGCCGGTGCTCAACCTCGCCCGCTATTCCTTCAACAGGTCGCGCATCGGCGGCGGCATCGAGCAGGTCTTCACCTGGGAGAACTGGGCGGGCCTGCTCAGCGATCCCTTCTATCTGGAATTGGTCCTCAATTCCGTCTGGATCAGCCTTGCCATCACGCTGACGACGCTCGTCGTCTCCTACCCGATCGCGCTCTACCTGCACCGCGCCTCCGGCTCCTGGCGCACCTTCCTCACCGTCCTCGTCATCTCGCCGCTGCTCACCTCCGCCGTGGTGCGCACCTATGGCTGGATCGCGATCCTGACCGACGACGGCCCGGTGGTCAGCGCCATCAAGGCGCTCGGCCTGCCGGCGCCGAGCCTGATGTTCAACATCAAGGGCGTCTTCATCGGCCTCACCGAAATCCTGATGCCCTACATGATCCTGGCGCTGATGGCCGGTTTCGGCCGGCTCGATCCGCGGGTGGAGGAGGCCGCGCGCACGCTCGGCGCGACGCCGGCCCGCACCTTCCGCAAGGTCATCCTGCCGCTGACGCTGCCCGGCATCGCGCTCGGCTGCCTGCTGTGCTTCGTTCTGGCCGTCTCCTCCTTCATCACGCCCAAGCTGATGGGCGGCGGGCGGGTCTTCCTGCTGGCGACCGAGATCTACGACCAGGCGATCGTCACGCTCAACTGGCCGCTCGCCTCCACCCTCTCGATCCTCGTGCTCATCGTGTTCGGCGCGGCGCTCTGGGCCTATTCCGCCGTGCTGCGGCGTCTCGACTAGGAGGTATACACCCATGGAAATCCACAAGACCTCCTGGCCGATGCGCATCCTCGTCTTCGTGCTGTTCGTCTATCTGCTGGCGCCGGTCATCCTGGTCTTCCCGCTGTCGTTTTCCGGCGACCAGGTGCTGCGCTTCCCCCCCTCCTTCTGGTCGACGCGGTGGTATTCGGCGCTCTTCGCCAACAGCCAGATGCTGAAGGCCTTCTGGACCAGCCTGTCGCTGGCGGCGATCGTCACGGCGCTCTCGATCGTCATCGCCGTGCCGGCCGCCTGGGTGATGACGCGGCTGAAATTCACCGGGCGGGACCTCCTGTTCAACCTGTTCACCGCGCCGCTGCTTTTGCCCACCATCGTGCTCGGCCTTGCCATCCTCATCGTCTTCGCCTCCTTCGGGCTGCTGGCGACGATGCACGGCCTCGTCTTCGCCCATCTGGTGGTGACGCTACCCTATGCGCTGCGCGTGCTCGCCGTCTCGCTCAGCACGCAGGACCGCGCCTGCGAGGAGGCCGCGCGCACGCTCGGCGCAAAGCCGCTGACCGTGTTCTTCCGCGTCACCGTGCCGATGCTGACGCCCGGCATCGTCGCGGCCGCCGCGCTCTGCTTCCTCGTCTCCTTCGACGAGGTGGTCATCACGCTCTTCCTCACCGGCCCGCGCATCAGCACGCTTCCCGTCGAGCTCTACAACTATGTCTACAACCAGGCCGACCCGCTCGTCGCCGCCGCCTCGGCGCTCCTCATCCTGCTGACGCTCGCCGTGATCATGATCGTCGAGCGCGCGATGGGCCTCGGCAAGGCCTTCGTCAAGTAGGCGGCCGCGCGGGCCGGCAGGACGGTCCTCATCGCGGGAGGAAGGCCCCGGCTCCTCCTGCGATGACGTGCTTCGTGCCGGGGGCCGGCGCCCGCATCCCCGGAGATCCGCCGCTCCGAAGGCGTCGCCGGCCGGGCCGGGCATGCCGGCGACATTCCCGGCCGCACCGCCGCGATGCGGGGCATGGCTGCAACGCCGTCGAGAATTCTTTCTGTTTTCCGTCTCCCTTTCTGGATTGTAGGGGACCGGAACTCTACGTTCCGCTCCAACGTCGTCGGCTGTGATCCGGAGCAACAATGTTCGCAAGCAACAAGGCATGGTCAAACGCGGCCGGGGCCGCATGGGTTTTGATCGCCATCGCCGTTGGGGGCCTGCAGGCCGCGCGGGCGCAGACGCCCGCCGCATCGACCGCGCCGCTGGAGCTCGCCGCGGTCGACGTCACGCGCGTCGAGCCGCGCGACATCGCCAGCGACGTGCGGATCTCCGGATCGCTGGCGCCGATCCGCCGGTCGACGCATGCCGCACGCGTCGCCTCGACGATCGTCGAGCTGCCCGTCAAGGTCGGCGACGTCGTCAGGAAGGGGGACCTTCTCGTGCGCTTCGACACGCGGGCGCTCGAATCCACGCTGACCGTGCGCCGGGCTTCGGCGGAGGCCCTGACCGCGCAGCTGCAGCTTGCCGAATCCGTCCTGCGCCGCACCACCAGCCTCGGCCAGAGCGGCGCGTCCACGGAGGCGGCGACCCTGGAGGCCGAGGCCAATGTCGCCAATCTCGCCGCCCAGCTTCGCTCGAAGCAGGCCGAGATCGCGGATGCCGAGCGCGACCTCGCCGATGCGCAGGTCCGCGCCGTGTTCGACGGCGTCGTCGCCTCGCGGCCCGTCGAGCAGGACCAGACGGTGGCGCTCAACACCGAGCTCCTCACCATCGTCGATCTCTCCAGGATGGAGGTGGACGCGGGCGTGCCGACCAGCCGCATTCCCATGGTGCGGGTCGGCCAGCCGGTCGAGCTCACGGTCGAGGGTTTTGCGGACAGGACCTTCTCCGGCGCCGTCACGCGCATTTCGCCCACCGCCGTCGCCGGCTCGCGGGCCGTGCGGGTCTTCCTGGCGATCGACAACAACGACCGCACGCTGAAGGGCGGCATGTTCACGACGGGCATCCTCAAGGTCGACGAGCGGAAGGGCGTCATCGCCCTGCCCAACGCGGCGATCCGCCAGGACCAGACGGGCAGCTTCGTGCTCAAGGTGACGGAGGGCGTGCTGCGCCGCCAGCCGGTCGTGCTCGGCACCGCATGGACGGACCGGGGCCTCGTCGCGGTCTCGGGGCTTGAAACCGGCGACGTCGTCGTTTCCGCGCCGCTGCCGGCGCTGGAAGCGGGCATGCCGGTCGTCGTCGAGGGGCTGTAAGCGATGTTCCTCACGCGCATCAGCGTCCGCCATCCCGTCTTCGCCACCATGATGATGGTGACGATCCTGGTCATCGGGCTGTTCTCCTATTTCCGCCTCGGCGTCGACCAGTTCCCCGAGACCGACCTTCCCATCGTCGTCGTCACCGCGAGCTATACGGGCGCCTCGCCCTCGACCGTGGAAAGCGAGGTGTCGCGCCCGATCGAGACGGCGCTGAACACGATCGGCGGCATCGACACGATCATCTCCGAATCCTACGAGGGCCGCTCCGTCGTCGTCGTGCAGTTCGAGCTCGACGTGGATTCGCAGGTGGCCGCCCAGGAGGTGCGCGACCGCGTCGCGCGGCTGGAGGCGAGCTTCCCCGACGCGGTGGACACGCCGCAGGTCACCCGCTTCAATCCGGACGACGCACCCATCCTCTCCATCGCCGCCTCGTCCTCGAAGCGCACGCTTTCGGAGATCACCACGCTCGCCAACCGCGTGATCACCAACCGGCTCAGCGTCATCGCCGGCGTCGGCCAGATCTCGCTGGTCGGCGGCAGCGAGCGCCAGGTGCTCGTGATGGTCGATCCCGACCGCCTCGAAGCCTATGGCATCGCGGTCACCTCCGTCATGGACGCCATCCGCAAGGAGAACCAGGACCGCGCCGCCGGCACGCTGATCTCCGGCATCAACCAGAGGATCGTCACCGTCGAGGGCCGCGTGCCGGACGTGGCGGGCTTCAACGGCATCATCGTCGCGCAGAGCGGCGGCTATCCGGTCTATCTGTCCGACGTCGCGACGATCCTCGACATCGGCGCCGAGGTGACGAGCCGCGCCACCTACCAGGGCATGCCCTCGCTGGGGCTGGACGTCGTCAAGGTGCAGGGCGCCAACACCGTGCAAGTGGCCGCGGAACTGCGCAAGGAGATCGCGGCGCTGAATGTCGAGCTTGCCCCGGAAGGGATCGAGCTGAAGGTGACGCGCGACAATTCCCGCCCCATCGCCGCCCAGGTGCAGGAGGTCCAGCGCACCCTGATCGAGGGCGGCGTGCTCACCGTGGTGATCGTCTTCCTGTTCCTCAATTCCTGGCGCTCGACCGTCATCACCGGGCTGACCCTGCCGATCTCGGTGATCGGCACCTTCGCGCTCATCCATGCGCTCGGCTTCACGCTCAACACCATGACGCTCATGGCGCTGTCGCTGTCGATCGGCATCCTGATCGACGATGCGATCGTCGTGCGCGAGAACATCACGCGCCATCTGCACATGGGCAAGAGCCATGTGGACGCGGCCCTCGACGGCACGAACGAGATCGGCCTTGCCGTTCTCGCCACCACGCTGTGCATCGTCGCGGTCTTCCTGCCCGTCGCCTTCATGGGCGGCCTCATCGGCCGGTTCTTCCTGCAGTTCGGCGTGACCGTCGCCGTCGCGGTGCTCATCTCGCTCTTCGTGTCCTTCACGCTCGACCCGATGCTGTCGAGCGTCTGGTACGATCCGCAGTCCGAGGTGAACGCGAAGCGAGGCCCGCTCGGGCGGCTGATCGCGCGGTTCGACCGCTGGTTCGAGCGCCTCGCCGACCGGTATCGCCGGCTTATCCGCTGGACCTTCCGCTATCGCAAGACGACGGTCTTCGTGGTCATCGCGCTGTTCTTCGCAAGCCTGATGCTCGTGCCGCGCATCGGCGCGGAATTCCTGCCGCCGGCCGACCAGGGCGAGGTCTCCATCGCGCTGAAGGCCACCGAGGGCGCGTCGCTGGACTACATGGCGGCGAAGGTCGGCCAGGTCGAGCGGGCGCTGCGCGAGTTCGACTATGTCGACACCATCTATTCCACCATCAATGCCGGCGGCGCGCGCGGCTTCAACGAGGCGACGGTGGCCGTCCAGCTCAAGCCGAGCACCGAGCGCTCGGTGACGACGGCGGCCAGCATGGAGCCGTTCCGCAAGCGCCTCGCCTCCATTGCCGGCCTCGAGGTCTCCATCGGCCAGAACACGGGCATGGGCTCGTCGCAAAAGCCGCTCCAGCTTTCCGTGCTGGGCGACGGCGAGGCGGAGCTGCGCCGCATCTCCAACGAGATCACCACCGCCCTTGCCGCCATTCCCGGCGCGACGGAGGTCGAATCGTCGATCGAGAACAAGCGCCCGACGCTCGCCGTGCGGATCCGCCACGAGGCGGCGAGCGACCTCGACGTCTCGATCGCGGCCATCGGCGACACCCTGCGCCCGCTGGTGGCGGGCGATGCCATATCCGTCTGGAACGCGCCGGACGGGGAGACCTACGATGTCGTGGTGCGCCTGCCGGCGACGGGCCGGCGCGATGCCGCGCAGCTTCGCGACCTCACCATCGCCACCGGCCGGACGGACGAGAACGGCAAGCCGATCACCGTTCTGCTCGACCAGGTGGCCGACGTCATCGAAAGCACCGCGCCGGACGCCATCACGCGCAAGGACCTCTCCCGCGAGATCCGGATCGAGAGCAATATCGAGGGGCGCGCGCTCGGCGACGTGACGGCGGACCTCAACGCGGCCATCGCGAAGATGCAGATCCCGGCGGGCTACCGCATCAGCTTCGGCGGCGATGCGGAAAACCTTGAGGAGAGCATGGGCTATGCGCTCCAGTCGCTCGCCCTTGCCGTCATCTTCATCTACATCATCCTCGCCTCGCAGTTCGGGTCCTTCCTCCAGCCCGTCGCCATCATGATGACGCTGCCGCTGTCGCTGATCGGCGTCCTGATCGGCCTTCTCGTCACCGGCTCGACGCTCAACATGTTCTCGATCATCGGCTTCATCATGCTGATGGGCCTCGTCACCAAGAACGCGATCCTGCTCGTCGACTATTCCAACCAGGGCCGGCGGGAAGGCAAGAGCCTGCAGGACAGCCTGGCCGATGCCGGCGCGGTGCGCCTGCGGCCGATCGTCATGACGACGCTGGCGATGATCTTCGGCATGCTGCCGATGGCCATCGGCCTCGGCGAGGGCGGCGAGCAGCGCGCCCCGATGGCCCACGCCGTCATCGGCGGCCTCATCTCCTCCACGCTGCTGACGCTCGTCTTCGTGCCCGTGGTGCTGACGCTGCTCGACCCGGTCGGCGCGCGCGTTGCCGGATGGTTCCCCCAGGGACCGCGCCACCGGGAGCGGCAGGCCGGAGAGGACGCCTCCCTCCAGCGCCCCTGAAGCGTCCCGTCCCCGGGCGGGCCGAGCCGCAAAACGGCCCCGCGGGGCGGCAAATCGCCGGTTTTAGGGAACCTTCCCGGCCCCCGGCCGTTTACGGTGCATTGCGAAAAAGTCCGCCGGCGCTGTCCGCTGGCGCAAAATTCCTCTTTTTTGGGTTCAACGCGCCCTCGCAAAGCCCTCATGCAATGAGGGGCGCGGCCCACAAGGTAGTACCGAATTCATGGCTCGTCTCGTCGTCGTTTCCAACCGCGTTCCCATTCCCGACAAGAGCGGGACTGCCCCTGCCGGCGGCCTCGCCGTCGCCCTTCAGACAGCGCTGGAGGCACGCGGCGGGCTCTGGCTCGGCTGGTCCGGCCGGTCCTGCGCGGACGACGCGGTCGGGCCGCTGCAGAGGCTGAAGGAGGGCAATATCGAATATGCGCTCACCGACCTCACCGAGCGCGACGTCGAGGAATACTACCAGGGCTTTGCCAACCGGGTGCTCTGGCCGATCTGCCACTACCGGCTGGACCTTGCCGAATACGGCCGGCGCGAGATGGCCGGCTATTTCCGCGTGAACCGCTTCTTCGCAAGCCGCCTCCTGCCGCTCATCGAGCCGGACGACCTGATCTGGATCCACGACTACCATCTCATCCCGCTGGCCGCCGAGCTGCGCCGGCAGGGCGTGACCAACCGGATCGGCTTCTTCCTGCACATCCCCTGGCCGGCGCCCGACGTCTTCCACGCCATGCCGGTGCACGAGGCGCTGCTGACGAGCATGACCGCCTATGACGTGCTCGGCTTCCAGACCGAGCATGACCGCGAGAACTTCGCCGACTGCCTGTCGCGGCACGGCCTCGGCGAACGGCTGGACGCGTTTCGCTTCACCGTCGGCGAGCGGACCTTCACCGCCCGGTCCTATCCGATCGGCATCGAGACGGACGATTTCGCCGCGCTGGCGAAACGGGCGGCCGATACCGCGCTGCACAAGCGCATGCTGCAGAGCCTCGACGGCAAGCAGCTCATCATCGGCGTCGACCGGCTCGACTATTCCAAGGGCATCACCCAGCGCATCGATGCCTTCGAATCCTTCCTCACCCGCCATGCCGACAGCCAGCGCAAGGTGACGTTGCTGCAGATCACGCCGAAATCACGCTCCGAAGTGCCGGAATACGAGGCGATGCAGCGGGCCGTCGCCGAACAGGCCGGCCGCGTGAACGGCGCGCTCGGCACGGTCGACTGGGTGCCGATCCGCTACATCAACCGCTCGCTGCGCCGCCCGGCGCTGGCCGGGCTCTACCGCATGGCCAAGCTCGCCCTGGTCACGCCGCTGCGCGACGGCATGAACCTCGTCGCCAAGGAGTTCGTCGCCGCGCAGAACGGGGAGGATCCGGGCGTCCTGCTGCTCTCCCGCTTCGCCGGGGCCGCGCAGGAGCTGAAGGAGGCCGTGCTCGTCAATCCCTACGACGTCGAGGGCACCGCGGACGCCATCGCCCGCAGCCTCGCCATGCCCGTCGAGGAGCGCCGGGAACGCTGGACGGCCATGATGACGACGCTGCGCACCAACGACGTGTTCGCCTGGTGCGACGGGTTCCTCGACGATCTCGCCGCCGGCCCCGCGCCGCAGCAGGCGCGCCCCGCCGCCGCGTCGGCATCCGCCAGAGCGGCGGAAACGCGCGCGCAGACCTTGCGGAAATCCTCCCCGGCACCGCTGGCACGCTGGTCGTAGCCGATCCTCGACGCATGCGGGCGATGCCGCGTCATTCCGTGAATACGAGCCCGTCGGACAGTTTGCGCGCCATGCGCAGGAGGATTTCCATGTTGCCGGTCGGATGCTCGACGGCAGCGGCCCTCGACGCGACCGTGGGGTGACCCGTGTCCCGGGCGGAGCCTGTCCGCGCGGGACGGCTTCAGGCGGCGAAGCGCTCCATGACGAAAGCGGGGCGCGCGCCATGGCGGTCGGCAAGGGCGGCAAGCTCGGGCCCCGTGCTTTCGGCAAGGATGCCCGTCCTGACGAGGCAGGAGGCGAGCCCCGCGCCGGCGGCACCGGCGATGTCGTGCTCCAGGCTGTCGCCGACGCAGACGATCCGGTCGGCCGCAATGCCCCCGAGCAGCGCCTGCGCCTGCCGGTAGATCGCCGGATGGGGCTTGCCGAACCAGCGCACCGGCCCGCCGAGATCCTGGTAGGCCAGCGCGATGCTGCCGGCGCCCGGCGCCGTGGCGCCGCCGCTTGCGAGCTTGTGCCGGTCGGGATTGGTGCAGTAGCAGGGCACGCCGCGCCGTGCGGCGGGGGCGAGGCGGCGGCGGTAGTCCGCCATCGGGACGCGATCGGCCTCGCTGCCGGAGATGATCACGATATCGGCCAGGGCCGCGTCCTCGACGCTCTCGAAGCCGAGGCGGTCGGCAAGGTTGCGGTCGCCGCCGCTGGAGATCGTCAGGCAGCGTGTCCCGGCCGCGGAACCGGCCGTCTCCCCGGCAAGGATGTCGTAGGCGACGTCGCCGGAGGTCAGGAAGCGGTCGAAGCCCGCCCGGTCGAAACCGAGCTTGACGAGCCGTTCGGCATTGTAGTCACCGCTGCGGCCGGAATTGGACAGCACGATGACGGTCCTGCCCAGCGCCTTGAGGCGCAGCAGCGCCTCGTTCGCCCCGGGATAGGCGCCGTCCTCGTCCCGCAGCACGCCGAACTGATCGACGAGAAAGGCATCGTAGCGGGCCGCCAGCGCCGCAAGGTCGGTCTTCGGGGCAATGCTCATGGCCAGCGATCCTTTCCGGCAAGGACGAGGGCCGCCGTGCCGACGGCCGCTTCCGCCGAATTCGACGGCAGGAAGGGAACGCCGAGCGCCGCCTCCCGCATGCGGGTCCAGGCCGGATTGGCCGCGCCGCCGCCGACCGTGCGCACCGAGCACAGGGGCGGGCCGCCGAGCGCCGCCAGCCGCGCATAGCCCGACGCCTCGATCGCCGCGATGCCTTCGAGGATCGCCTGGAAGAAGACGACGTCGTCGGCCGGGCGCGGCGCCAGCCGCGGCGCATGGGCGGGATCGTTGACGGGGAACCGTTCGCCCGGCCGCAGCAGCGGATAATAGGCAAGGCCGGTCGGCCGGTCGGGCCGCAGCAGCGGCGTCATCGCCCGCACCTGCGCATCGTCGAAAAGGCTGCGGATGACCGCGCCCCCGGAATTCGAGGCCCCGCCGGCGAGCCAGAAATCGAGGATGCGGTGCGAATAGATGCCGTAGTCCGCCGCATCGACCGGTTCCGCCGAGGCGAGCTTGACGACCAGCGTCGAGCCGAGCGCGGTCACGCCGTCGCCGATGGACGCGGCGCCCGTCGCGAGGAACGAGGCGCAGCCGTCCGTCGTGCCGGCGTGGTAGCGGCAGCCGTCCGGCAGGCCGAGGGCCCGGCCCGCCGCACCGACGGTCGCCAGCGGCGCGCCGGCGCGTTTCACCTCAGGCAGGAGGCCGGCATCCATGCCGCAGGCTTCGATCCAGTCCGGCCAGCGCTCCGCGGCGAGATCGTAGCCCGTCTTCAGGGCGTTGTTCTCGTCGCTCGCCGGCGCGGCGAGCCCGAGCTGCAGGAGGATCCAGTCCGCCTGGTGCACGATGGCATGAACACCGGCCCGGCGCGAAAGATGGACGGCCTTGGCGAGCGGCGAGGTCGCGCCCCGCGCCGGGCTGTCCGCCGGCGCCGACGCCGCGATCCGGTCGAGGACGGCCCGGTCCGGACAGGGATCGTTGTACATCAGCGCATCGCCGATCGGCGCGCCGCCGGCATCGATGGCGAGCACCGTGCCGGAGGTCCCGTCGACCGCGACGCCCGTTATGGCGGCAAGCGCCCCGCGCGCGGCAAGTTCGCCGAGGCACGCGCCGACGCCGGCCCGCCACGCGGCGGGCGAGCGGCCGGCCGCGGCATCCGGGAACGGCGAGGACGCCATGTCGACGAGCGTGCCGTCGGCGGCAAGGGCGGCGGCGCGCACGCCGGACGTGCCGAGATCGATGCCGAGCGCGACGGCGGGTCCGGACGCCGCGCTCATGCCCGCTGGCTCGCCTTGCGGTCCAGCGCCTGGCGGTATTGCTCGGCCTCCCAATGGGTGAGCTCGTATTCCTGGTCGCTGCCGAGATGGACGATGGCGGCCCCTTCCGGCACGCGCGACACGACCTCCGCCAGGCAGCGCGCCATGACGCGGCCGCCAGCGGTGAGCGCGTCGGCGAGCAGCACGCCCCGGTCGGGCACGAGCAGCATCTTCGGCATGTCGAGCCCCCGCGCGCCTCGCGCCTGCGCATAGGCCGCCACGGTCTCGCCCGCGCCGAGCACGCCGATCTCCGTGCCGAGGAAGATGACATGGTCGGGATAGAGCGAACCGCCCGTGGCGACGGCGAGGTTGGCGGGATGGAGCGCGGTCTTGTGGCTGCCGGCATCCTCGGCGGCATGGAAGGGGGCGCCTTCGGCGAGGGCCTGGAGATGCGCCGCGTCCCCCGGCGCCGTCGCCCGCTCCTCCACCGAAAGGGCGGCGGTCACGCGGGCGATGCGCGCGCGCACCTCCTCCACCGTCTCGCCGGTGACGACGATGCCGTGGTTGAAGAGGATCAGCACGTCCGGCCGGCGCGCGGCGACACGATCGATCTCGTGGGCGAGCGGCGTGCCGGGGCGGCGGTAGGGAATGGTCGCCCAGGTCAGATCGGGCAGCGCGGCCATGCGCTCGGCGAGGATGCGCTCCCGCCCGGCCAGCACGGAAAGGGCGATGGCATTGACGCAGTGATAATGCGCGACGACGGCCTGCGGCAGCACCGCGTGGAAGCTGGTCTCGATCGACGGGCGCAGGCCGGAGGCGTTGAGCGCCGCGACGACGAAATCCGTCGCCTTTTCGGCGCTCGGGTCGCGCGCCCTGAGCGCCGCCACCAGCGGCGCGACCTCCACCGGCACCATGATGTCGCGCTCGCCGGCATGGGCAAGCCAGGTGCCGGAGGCCTTCACCCACATCACGCCGTCCCGCTTGAACGAGGTGTTGCCGCCGGCACCCTGCGTTTTCAGGATGTCGCTGCCGAGCTCCCTCGAGAGCGCGAGAAATGCATCGAAGGCCGCCCTGTCCTCCGCCCGAATGCCCGAAGCCATGCGGCCCCTCCTCTAGACAGTCCGCCACCCGCTTTCCGGCCCGCCGGAAACTGAGTGAACTTTTTTGTGAATGGTATTTGTATGATCGCATATCGTCAACAGTGAAGAATTTTCGTCATCGTTCTTGATCGTTCCGCGTTAGTGTGATTATCTTCATTCATCGGCGAGGGAGACGCCGGGAGGATCATCCGTGAACGACACCGAGCGCCACAAGGCCATCATCGATCTTCTGCGCGAGACGCCCTTCGCTTCGGTGCGCGATCTCCAGGAGCATCTCGGCGTGTCGCCCGCAACGATCCGCCGCGACATCGACAAGCTGCACGACCTCGGCCGGGCCCGGAAGGTCTATGGCGGCATCTCCGCCAGCGAGGCGGCCGACAGCGGGCGCCTTTCGGCAAAACCCTATGACGAGAACCGCGACATCGCCGTGGAGGCGAAGCGGGCCATCGCCGCAACGGCGGCCGGCCTGGTGCGCGACGGGGATTCCATCATCGTGCATGCGGGCTCCACCTGCTATCAGCTCGGCATATTGCTGGCGCAGCGCAACCTGCGCATCTGGACCAATTCCATGCCGCTGGCCGCCCATCTCGGCGAGCACGGCACCTGCCAGCTCTCGCTTGCCGGCGGCGAGCTCTATCGCGAGCCGGGCATCATCCATGACAGCGCCGCCGGCTCGCCCGCCTTCTTCGCCTCGCGCTTCTTCCTCGGCACGCAGGGCATCAGCAGCAAGGGGCTGCTGGAATCCCATCCGCTGCTGGTCAAGGTGATCGGCGAGCTTTCGGCCTGCGCCGACGAGATCGTGCTGCTCGCCGACAGCCGCAAGTTCTCCATCCAGCCGCGCAACGTCGCCCTGCCGCTGTCGCGCATCGGCACGATCATCACCGATGACGGCCTGACGGACGCCGCCGCCCGGATGCTGGAGGATGCCGGCGTCACCATCCTGATCGCACGGACGGGAGGGACCAGTTGAGCACCGCCCCCATCGCCGTCTTCGATCTCGGCAAGACGAATTCCAAGCTCTTCGTCGTTTCTTCCGGCGGAAAGGTCGTCGACGAGGCGCGCACCCGCCCGGTCTGGCGGGAGGAGAAGGACCTGCGGGTGCTGGACGACGCGGCCCTCCTTGCCTGGATGAAGGACGAGCTTGCCCGCGTCGCCGCCGCCCATGGCGTCGACAGCGTCACCTTTTCCGGCCACGGCTGCACCTTCGCGCTCGCCGCCGGCGATGCGCTCGTTCACCCGATCCTCGACTACGAGCAGGAGCCGCCCGCCGAAATCGCCGCGCGCATCGACGCCATGGCGCCGGATTTCCGCGAGACCTTCTCGCCGCCGCTGCCGCTCGGCTTCAACTATGGCCGCCACCTCCTCTGGCTCGACGCGCGCGAACCGGACCTCCTCGACAAGGCCGACGCGATCCTTGCCTATCCGCAGTTCTGGAGCTGGAGGTTCTCCGGCCGGAAGGTCTCCGAAGTCTCCTATCTCGGCTGCCATTCCAACCTCTGGGCGCCGCTGAAGGACGATTTCAGCAGCCTCGTCGACAGGATGGGCTGGCGCGGCAAGATGCCGGAGTTCTCCCGCGCCGGCGCCGTGATCGGCACGCACGCCGTCACGCTCGGCGACGGCCGCACGGTGGAGGTCGCGGTGCACAACGGCGTGCACGACAGCAATGCCGCGCTCTATTTCTACCGCTCGCTCGGCTTTGCCGATTTCACGCTGGTCTCGACCGGCACCTGGGTGATCGTCTTCAATCCGGCAAGCCCGCTCGAACGGCTCGACCAGACGCGCGACATGCTGGCGAATGTCACGGTCGACCGCCAGCCGGTCGCGACCATCCGCTTCATGGGCGGGCGGGAATACGACGTGGCGAGCGGCGGCTGGACGCGGCCGGTCCGCGAGGAGGCGCTGGCATCCGTCATCGCAAAACGCGCCTTCGCCCTGCCCTCCTTTGCCGCCGGCGGCCCGGTGCCGGGCCATGCCGGGCGCTTTTCCGGCCCGGCCGTCGAGGGCGAGGAACGCGCCGCCGCCGCCCTCCTCTATGTCGCGCTGATGACCGATCTTTCGCTCGATCTCATCGGCTCCGACAATACGATCGTCATCGATGGCGGGCTGGTCAGGACGGGGCTCTATGCCGCCGTGCTCGCGGCCCTGCGCCCCGGGCAGACCGTGCACACCAGCGCCAACCCGGAAGGCAGCGCCTTCGGCGCGGCGGCCCTCGTCTTCGAGGACCGCGGCCAGAACCCCTTCGTCAACGATTGCGCGGTCGCCGCGCCGGCCGCCCTTGCCGGCCTCGACGCCTACAGGCGCGAATGGCGCCGGCAGGTCGAGGCGATGCAGGCCGGGACCCGAAAGGAGAAGCGCGCATGACGGAACGGACGGACGCCCCTGCCCTTCTGGAGATGCGCGACATCAGCAAGACGTTCGGCGCGTCGAAGGCGCTGTCGCATGTGAACCTGACCGTGCATGCCGGCGAGGTGCATGCCCTGATGGGCGAGAACGGCGCGGGCAAGTCGACGCTGATGAAGATCCTGTCGGGCGCCTATACGGCCGATCCCGGCGGCACGGTGCTGATCGACGGGGAGCCGGTAACGCTCGGCGATCCGCTGAAGGCCAAGGCCCATGGCATCGCCGTCATCTACCAGGAGCTTTCGCTCGCCCCCAACCTGTCGGTGGCGCAGAACATGTTCCTCGGCAACGAGCCCGCGCGCTTCGGCCTTGCCGACCGCGCCGAGATGCGCCGGCGAGCCGAGCCGATCCTGAAACAGCTCGGCATCGGCTTTTCCGCCGCCCGCCGCGTCGCCGGGCTCTCGCTCGGCGAGCGGCAGATGGTGGAGATCGCACGGGCACTGACGACCAAGGCCCGCATCATCGTCATGGACGAGCCGACGACCTCGCTGACCACGCGCGAGACCGACCGGCTGTTCGACGTCATCGCCCGCCTCAAGGCCGACGGCATCGCCATCATCTATATCAGCCACCGCATGGAGGAGATCTACCAGCTCTCCGACCGCGTCAGCGTGCTGCGCGACGGGGCCTATGTCGGCACGCTGGAGCGCGCAGGCCTTTCCGCGGGCACGCTCGTCTCCATGATGGTCGGCCGCGACCTCTCGTCTTTCTACAAGAAGGAACACCGGCAGGCCGAGGGCGCGCGCCCCGCCGTGCTGTCGGTGGACACCATCGGCGACGGCGTGCGCGTGCACGACTGCTCCTTCGAGGTGCGGGCGGGCGAGGTGCTCGGCATTGCCGGCCTCGTCGGCTCGGGCCGCACGGAGCTTGCCCGCCTCGTCTACGGCGCCGACCGCCGGGCGACGGGCACGGTGACGCTGAACGGCAAGGCGCTCGCCATCGCCACGCCGCGCGACGCGCTCGATGCCGGCATCGCCTATCTCACCGAGGACCGCAAGGCGCTGGGCCTCTTCCTCGACATGTCGATCAGCGACAACATCAATATCGGCGTCATCGCCGGGGATGCGAAGGCCGGCGGCGTCCTGAACTTCGCAAAGGCGCGGGACCGGGCGCTCGCGGCCATCAAGACCCTGTCGATCCGCACCGCCGGCACGCAGATCAATGTCGGCGCCCTGTCGGGCGGCAACCAGCAGAAGGCGCTTCTGGCGCGCCTCCTGGAGACGAAGCCGCGGGCGGTCATCCTCGACGAGCCGACGCGGGGCGTCGATGTCGGCGCCAAGTCGGAGATCTACCGCATCATCGACGCGCTCGCCGAGAACGGCATCGCCGTGGTCGTCATCTCCAGCGACCTGCCGGAGATCCTCGGCATCGCCGACCGCGTCCTGGTGATGCGCGAGGGGCGCATCGCCGGCGAGGTGACGCAGCCGATCGAACAGGAAGCGATCATGGCGCTGGCGACCGGCACGGCCGGCCAGGCCGCCTGACGGACAACAAGGGAACGGGACGGAACCATGGCTGCAAGCGAAACCGAAGATGCCCGGATGGACAGGCTGAAGCTGCGCTCGACGCTGACGGCACTCGGCATGCTGCCGGTGCTCGTGCTGCTGGCGATCGGCTTCCATCTGCTCTCCGGGCGCTTCCTGTCGGTCAACAACCTGTCGATCGTCATGCAGCAGGCCTCGATCAACACGGTGCTGGCCGCCGGCATGACCTTCGTCATCCTGACCGGCGGCATCGACCTTTCCGTCGGCTCGATCCTTGCCGCCTCGGCGATGATCGCGGTCATCGTCTCGCTGGTGCCGGACCTCGGCATGCTGGGCATTCCGGCGGCGATCGCCGCGGGCCTTGCCTGCGGCTTCCTCAACGGCGCCATCATCGCCTGGCTGAAGCTGCCGCCCTTCATCGTGACGCTCGGCTCGCTGACGGCGATCCGCGGCGTGGCGCGCCTGCTCGGCAACGACACGACGGTGTTCAACCCGGACCTGCCCTTCGACTTCATCGGCAACGGCACGCTGTTCGGCGTGCCGTGGCTCGCCGTCATCGCCATCGCGACCATCCTCGTCTCCTGGTTCATCCTCAAGCGCACCGTGCTCGGCACCTGGATCTACGCCGTCGGCGGCAATGCGGAGGCCGCCCGGCTCACCGGCATCAAGGTGCCGCTGGTGCTGCTCTTCGTCTATTCGATGTCGGGCCTGCTCTCCGGCCTCGGCGGGGCCATGTCGGCCGCCCGGCTCTATGCGGCCAACGGCCTGCAGCTCGGCCAGGCCTACGAGCTCGACGCCATCGCGGCGGTCATCCTCGGCGGCACCAGCTTCGTCGGCGGCGTCGGCTCCATCTGGGGCACGCTGATCGGCGCCCTCATCATCGCCGTGCTGTCCAACGGCCTCATCCTCGTCGGGGTCTCCGACATCTGGCAGTACATCATCAAGGGCCTCGTCATCATCGTCGCCGTCGGCCTCGATCGCTACAGGCTCAAGGGCATTAGCCGGACCTGAGCCCGGCTGAACGAACCGGTCGTCACCGGAAACAACGGCGCAAAACGCCACCAAAGGAGGAAAACATGCGTCTTATGCCAAAGTTGCTCGTCGGCACCGCACTGGCCGCCGCGCTCGCCATGCCCGCAGCCGCCAAGGACCTCAACAAGATCGGCATCTCGGTCGGCCTGCTCGGCAACCCGTTCTTCGTCGCCACCATCAAGGGCATCGAGGACCGCGCCAAGGAGATCAACCCGAATGTCGAGGTGATCTCCGTCTCGGCCGACTATGACCTCAACAAGCAGGTCTCCCAGGTCGACAGCTTCATCGCCGCCGGCGTCGACATCATCATGCTGAACGCCGTCGACGCGAAGGCCATCGCCCCCGCCGTGAAGAAGGCGCAGGCCGCCGGCGTCGTCGTCGCCGCCTTCGACGTGTCGGCGCCCGGCGCCGACGTCACCGTCATGACCAACAACGTCAAGGCGGGTGAAGAAGCCTGCAACTACATCGCCGACAAGCTCGGCGGCAAGGGCGACGTCGTCATCATCAACGGCCCGGCCTCCTCCTCGATCCTCGAGCGGGTGCAAGGCTGCAAGGAGGCGCTCGGCAAGCATGCCGACATCAAGATCCTCTCCGACGACCAGAACGGCCAGGGCTCGCGCGACGGCGGCCTTGCCGTGATGCAGGGCCTGCTCACCCGCTTCGACAAGATCGACGCCGTCTTCGCCATCAACGACCCGACGGCGATCGGCGCCGAGCTCGCCGCCAAGCAGCTGAACCGCAGCGAATTCTTCTTCACCGCGGTCGACGGCGCGCCGGACATCGAGACCTCGCTCGCCAGCGGCAATTCCATGATCAAGGCCTCCGCCTCGCAGGATCCCTATGTCATGGCCGGCCAGGCGCTGCAGCTCGGCGTCGAGGTGCTGAAGGGCAACAAGCCGGCCGAGCCCGTCGTGCTGCTCGACCCGCAGCTCATCACGGCCGAAAACGTCAAGGACTACAAGGGCTGGACCGCAGCCCGCTAAACACGCCTCCCAGGCGGCCGGGCGCCGATAGCGCGCCCGGCCGGATCTTCGTTTCCTCCATCGTCAGAAAGCGGCCGGGCCATGTCGAAAATCGGTGTCCATTCCTTCGTCTGGAGCGCGGGCTCCTCGCGCGGCGAACTCGAAACGGCGCTCGAGAACACGCAGCGGCTCGGCTACAGGCTCATCGAATTCTCCTATCTCGATCCCGCGCAGGTCGATGTGAAATGGCTTGCCGACCGTATCAGGGAACGCGGCCTCGACGTCGCCATCAGCATGGGCCTGCCGCCGGAGGGCGACATTTCCAGCGCCGACCCGGCGATCGTCGCCCATGGCGTCGACATCCTCGACCGGGCCGTGGCGCTGGTGCGCGACCTCGGCGGCACGAAGCTCGCCGGCATTCTCAGCTCCGCCCACGGCAAGCAGGAGCACAGCCTGTCGAGAAAGGGCTGGGACACCAGCGTTGCCGCGCTCTCCAAGGTGGCGGACCGGGCCAGGGCGGCCGGCGTCACGCTCAATCTCGAAATCGTCAACCGCTTCGAGAGCAACATGCTGAACACCGCCGCGCAGGGCATGGCCTATATCCGCGACACCGGCGCCTCGAACGTCTTCCTGCACCTCGACACGTTCCACATGAACATCGAGGAGGCCGATGTGGGCCTTGCCATCCGCCACGCGGCCGGCAAGATCGGCTACCTGCATATCGGCGAGAGCCATCGCGGCTATCTCGGCACCGGCACGATCGACTTTCCGGCGATCTTCGATGCGCTCGTCGCCATCGGCTGGGACGACTATGTCACCTTCGAATCCTTCTCCACGACGATCGTCGACAAGGACCTTTCCCTAAAGACGGCGATCTGGCGCAATCTGTGGGACGACAATGTCGCGCTCGCCCGCCACGCCCACCGCTTCATCGAACTCGGCCTGGAAACGGCACGGCTCAAGCAGGCGCTCGTCCGCGAGGCGCACCTGCCCGCCTGAAAACGAGGCCCGCGTCCCGGCAAGCCGGGGCGCGGCTCACTCCTTGCCGCGCTGCACCACGACGCTCAGCAGCGCCAGCGCCCCCGAGCCCACCATCAGGAAGAACGAGACGGCGTTCAGCACCGGCGTCGAGCCGACCTTCACCATGCGGTCGTACATGGTGATGGTCAGCGGCGCGTCGGAGCCGACCAGCATCAGCGTCGTGTTGAAGTTCTCGAAGGAGACGAGGAAGGCGACGACGAAGGCGGAGAAGAGCGCGGGCATCAGAAAGGGCAGCGTCACCGTCGCCAGCACGCGCAGCCGCGTCGCGCCGAGATTGAGCGCGGCCTCCTCCAGCGAGATGTCGAACTTGCGCAGGCGCGCGGCGATGACCAGCGAGGTGATGGTCGTCAGAAACGAGAACTGGCCGAGGATGACGAGGAAGAGGCCCGGGCGCAGGAAATCCCATTCGATGCCGAAGGTCTCCTCGAGCCCGTTGGCGATCATGCTGGCGAAGACGAGGATCGAGATGCCGAGGATGACGCCGGGAATGACCAGCGGCACGATCATCAGGATGTAGAAGAAGCTCTTGCCGGGAAACTGCTTGCGCTCGAAGAGGAAGGCGTTGCAGGTGCCGGCCGCGACGGCGAGCGCCGAGACGATGACGCCGATATAGAGCGAATTCTCAAGGCCGCGCAGCAGGCGCCGGTCGTGGAACATGCCGATCTTCGGCTCGGTGCTGCTGAAGAACCAGTCGAGCGTGAAGCCGTTCCACGGCAGCGCCGGGAACATGGAATCGTTGAAGGCGAACATGCCGGCGGCAAAGAGCGGGGCGGCGAGATAGAGGAGGAACGCCAGCATGTAGCCGCGGTAGAGCCATTGCAGGAAGGGCGATTGCGGGGCCGCGACGTTCATGGTCAGTCCTTTGCGACGGTGGAGGCGAGGCTCTGGCCGGTGAGCCGCAGGCCGAGCCAGACGACGAACGAGGTGAAGACGAGCAGCAGCACGCCGAAGGTCGCCCCCGATTCCCAGTTGTAGCGCGTCACGAACTGTTCGTAGATCTGCTCGGTGAACCACATGCTGTTCTTGCCGCCGAGCAGGATGGGCGTGAGGTAGCTGCCCGCCGTCAGCATGAAGACGATGATGCAGCCGGCGACGATGCCCGGCATGGCATAGGGCACGACGATGCGGCGGAACACGGTGAAGCGGCTGCCGCCGAGATTGTAGCCCGCCTCGATCAGCGAATTGTCCATGCCGTCGAGCGTGGAGGCGAGCGGCACGATCATGAAGAGCACCACCGTGTAGACGAGGCCCATGACGACGGTGGCGTCGTTGTAGAGCAGTTCGACCGGGCCGCCGACGAGGCCGATCTTCTGGAGGAAGGTCGAGACGAGGCCGGTCTCGCGCAGGATGACGATCCAGCCGAAGGCCCGCACGAGGTCGCTCACCCAGAGCGGGATGAGGCACATCAGGAAGAGCGCGGCGCGCGCGCGGCGCCGGGCGATCTTGGCGATGTAGTAGGCGACGGGAAAACCGACGGCGAGCGCCATGGCGGTGACGAGGATCGACATCCAGGCCGTGCGCAGCAGCGTGTTCCAGTAGATCGGCTCGGAGAGGAAGGCGATGTAGTTCGCAAAGCCGAAGGTGTATTCGCCCGGCCCCACCTTCTCGCGCAGCGAGATATAGCCGATGCCGAGCTGCGGCAGGATGATCAGCAGCGCGATCCACAGCGCGAAGGGGGCGAAGAGCAGGATGAGCGAGAGTTTTCCGATGTCGGTGCGCGCCATCGCCCTCACCCCGCAACGGAAAAGGCGCGGCCGTGGCTCCGGCTCCAGCCGATGGCGACCGTCTCGCCCGGCGCGATCTTGACCGAACCGTCCATCACCGCCTGGCCGACCTCGACGAGGTGGCCGTTCGCCATGCGCACGAGGATGCGGCTGCTCGCGCCGTTGAACAGCAGGCTCTCGACGGTGCCCTCCAGCCCGTTCTCGCTGCCGGCGCCGATCGAGATGACCTCCGGGCGCACGAAGAGCTCGACCGGCCCGCCGGCCGCGATGCGCTCGTCCCCGGCGAGCGCGATCGCCTCGCCGCCGCCGTCGATCGCCAGGCGCACCCTGCCGTCCGAGACCGAGAGCGCCCGGCCGGGCCAGCGGTTGCTGTCGCCGACGAAGCCGGCGACGAAGCCGGTCTTCGGATTGTTGTAGAGGTCCTGCGGCGCGCCGATCTGCTCGAACCGGCCGGCATTCATGACCGCGACATTGTCGGACATCAGCAGCGCTTCCGACTGGTCGTGGGTGATGTAGAGGAAGGTCGTCTCGAACTGGTGCTGCAGCTGCTTCAGCTCGATCTTCATGCGCTCGCGCAGTTTGAGGTCGAGCGCGCCGAGCGGCTCGTCGAGCAGCAGCACGTCCGGCTCCAGCACCATGCAGCGGGCGATGGCGATGCGCTGCTTCTGGCCGCCGGAGAGCTGGGAGACCTGCTTTTCCGCCGTGCCGGGCAGGCCGACGCGGTCGAGCACCCTCGCCACCTTGCGGGCGATGTCGGCCCTGTTCTCGCCGCGGCAGCGCAGGCCGTAGGCGATGTTCTCGCCGACATTCATCATCGGGAAGAGCGCGAGATGCTGGAACACCATCTTGACGGGGCGCTTGTTCGGCGGCGTCGAAAGCACCGACCGGCCCTTGATGCGGATGTCGCCGCCCGTCGGCGTCTCAAAGCCGGCGATCATGCGCATCAGCGTGGTCTTGCCGCAGCCGGAGGGGCCGAGAATGGAGAAGAAGGACCCGCGCGGGACAGCGAAGGACACGCTGTCGACGGCGGTATAGGCGCCGAACCGCTTGCTCAGGCTTTCGCATTGAAGATCGTGCATGGAGTGCTCGTTGCTCGCGGCCATCGGGAAAAACAGCCGGCCAAGGACGCCCTCGGCCGGCCGGAACTGCCTTGGGAGGCGATCAGTTGGACGTCGCGGCCTTGATGCGCTCCAGCGCCTTGCCTTCCATGTCCTCGAGCCCCGCCGGAATATTGGCGAAGAACTTGAGGTTGGCGAGGTCCTGCTCGTCGAAGGCGGCCTTGACGGCGGCCTGCTTGTCGTCCGGCAGGAGGTCGATGCCGTTGCTGACGGCGGCGATGGCGCCGGTGGAATCCGACATCAGCTTGACGATCTCGGGCTTCATGACGAAGTTGATCCACTTGTAGGCGGCATCGTCCGCCTCGCCCTTGCGCGGGATGACGAAGGTGTCGATCCAGGCGAGCGCGCCGGTTTCCGGCGGCACGTAGACGAGGTTCTTGTTCTGGCCGTAGAGCTTGAAGGCCGTGGAATCCCAGGCCTCCGAGACGACGACCTCGCCCGACAGCAGGAGCGTCGAAAGGTCGTCGCCGCCGTTCCAGTAGGTCTTGACGTTGTCCTTGCAGGCGATCAGCTTTTCCGTCACCTCGTCGAGCATCGTCTGGTAGGCCGCCTTGTCGCCATAGAGGGCGAACGGGTCCTTGCCGAGCGAGAAGGCCGTGCCGAGCAGGATGGTGCGGCGCAGGCGCATCGAGGTGCGGCCCTTGTATTCCGGATTGCAGAGGTCGCCCCAGCCCTTGACGTTCGGCGCCTTGGAAATGTCGGCGACGATGCCGGACGTGCCCCACTGGTGCGGCACGGCGTAGAGCGCGCCGTCGATCGTCGCATTGGCCTTCACGCCGTCGAGCAGGTTCGGCGCGAGGTTCGCCGTCTCGATCTTCGAAAGGTCGAGCGGCTTGTAGATGTTGTATTCCTGCTGGGCCGCGAAGATGCGGTCATGGCTCGGCTGGGCGAGGTCGTAGCCCGCGCCGCCGGTCGCCCGGAGCTTCGCGACCATCTCCTCGTTGTTGGACAGCGTCACCTCGACGGTGATGTCGGGGTTCGCCTCCTCGAAGAGCTTGATGACGTTGTCCGGCGCATAGCCGCCCCAGGTGAGCAGGCGCAGGGTCTCGGCCTGTGCCGCATTGCCTGCCATGAACAGGGCAAGCGCCGTCGTCGCGGCGAGCGCGAATGTCGTTTTCATGCTGTTCTCCTCTTCCGTTTGGCTGTTGCAAGTCGCCGTTTTTCCGGCGTTCTTCCCCATGGAGGGCCATCTCGCTCCCGTCGATGACGCTCTATTCCCGATTTCTAGCCGCTGGCATCAAAGGACGAGATTGGCTTCCCCGAAAGGTCCATTATCTCCTTGCCGTAAGACCATTATGACGATCCACCGATCTTCGCCGTCAGGCTTTTCGTGCGCGTGTAGCTGCGCAGCGCGGCAAAGCCCTTCTCGCGGCCGAAGCCGGACAGCTTGTTGCCGCCGAATGGCACCTCGATGCCGCCGGCGAAATATTCGTTGATGTAGACCTGGCCGGCGTCGATATCGCGCGCCATGCGGTGGGCGCGGCCGAAATCGCTTGTGTAGATGCCGGCGACGAGGCCGAAATCGGTGCCGTTCGCCACCGCCACGGCCTCCTCCTCGCCGTCGACGACCTGAACGGAGAGGACGGGGCCGAAAATCTCCTCCTGGATGACGGGATCGTCCGCCTTTACCGCGTCGAGGATCGTCGGCTGGAAGAACCAGCCGGCGCCGCTCTGCGGGTCCGTCGCCCGCTCGCCGCCGGCGGCGACGGTGACGCCGCGCGCGCGGGCACCCTCGACATAGCCGGCCACCTTGTCGAGATGCGCGGCGGAGGAGAGCGCGCCGACCTGCGGGCGGCGCAGGCCATGGCCGAGCCTGAGGCCGGCCGCGCACCCGGCAAGGCGCCCGACCAGTTCGGCATGCACCCCGCGCTCGACGACGAGGCGCGAGCCCGCCGAGCAGATCTGCCCGGCATTCTCGTAGATCGCGCCGAGCACGCCCTCCACGGCGGCATCCATGTCCGCATCGGCCATGACGATGACCGGCGACTTGCCGCCGAGTTCGAGCACGACGCTGGCGACATGCGCGGCGGCCGACTGCATCACGCGGATGCCCGTCGGCACGGAGCCGGTGAAGGTGACGTGGCGGACATCCGGATGGGCGACCAGCGGCCCGCCGGCCTCCGCGCCCGTGCCGGTGACGACGTTGCAGACGCCGGCGGGAAGGCCGGCGCGGGCAAGGATGCCGGCGAGCATCAGCGCCGTCAGCGGCGTCTGCTCGGCGGGCTTGGCGACCACGGTGCAGCCGGCGGCGAGCGCCGGCGCGATGCTGCGGGCGGCCGTCGAGAGCGGGTAGTTCCAGGGAATGACATGGGCGGTGACGCCGGCCGGCTCCTCGATGGAATAGCCGATATGGTCGGCGCCGAGCGGGAAGGTGTCGCCCTGGATCTTGTCGGCCGCGCCGGCGTAATAGTCGAAGCAGCGCGCCGCGCCCGCGACATCGCCCTCCGCCTCCTGCAGCGCCTTGCCGCTGTCGAGGCTTTCCACCACGGCAAGCCGCGCCGCCTCCGCCCGGATGAGTTCGGCGGCGCGCGACAGGATCGCGCCGCGGGCGCTCGCCCTGGTACGGCCCCAGGCGCGCTGGGCGCGGCGGGCGGCGGCGACCGCCCGGTCCACGTCGCTGCCGTCACCGGCGGCGAAGGCATGGTAGGGGCGGGCGGAGCCGGGATCGAAGGTCTCCATCGTGCGCCCGCCCGAAGCCGCGACGAAGGCGCCGTCGATGAAATGCCCGGTGGGCAGGCCGGAAAGCGTGCCGCTCGCGAAATACTCGCCGACGAGGGTCTCGGTGTTCATCTCAGTTCGCCTCGCTCATCTGGTAGCTGGAGCGCGCCAGCCATTCCGGATCGATCTCCACGCCCCAGCCGGGCTCCTCGCCCACCGTCGCCCTGCCGCCGACGATGGCATAGGGCGACGAGCGGAAGAGGCCGTCCTGCCAAGGATAGTAGTCCTCGCCCTCGATGGAGAATTCGAGATACTTGCCGCCGTTCGGGATGGCGCGCAGCAGGTGCATGGTGAAGAGCGTCACCATGGAGAGGTTGGCGGCGTGCGGCGTCACCGGCAGGCCGGCGGCCGCGGCCATGCGCACCACGCGCAGCGTCCGGCTGATGCCGCCGAGATAGCAGATGTCCGGCTGCACGATGTCGACGGCGCGCATCTCGATCATGCGCCGCCAGGTGGCGAGGTCGCAGTCCTGCTCGCCGCCGGTGACGTCGATGTCGAGCGCCTCGGTCACCTGCCGCGTCTGTTCGAGCTCCCAGTAGGGGCAGGGCTCCTCGTAGTGCACGAGGCCGTTGTCCTGCATGATCCTGCCGACCTCGATGGCGCGGGCCGGGGAATAGCAGGAATTGGCGTCGGCCAGGAGATCGGCCTCCGCGCCGACGGCCCGGGCGATCGCCGGGATGATCTCCTCCGTCCGGCCCGGCCATTCGTCCCGGTCGCGCCCGCATTCCGCGCCGACGCGGAACTTGAAGGCGTCGAAGCCGTATTCGCCGCGCAGGCGCCTGAAGCGCTCGGCCTCGTCGGCCGGCGTGATGTCGCGCTTCATCGAGGAGGCATAGGCGCGCAGCGGGCCGGCCGAGCCGCCGAGCAGCGCCGCGACGGGCTTTTCCGCCAGCTTGCCGCGCAGGTCCCAGATCGCCGTGTCGAGGCCGCAGAAGGCGCGGCAGAGATAGGAGCCCGGGAACTTGTGCTCACGCTCGAAGATGCGGTCGAGATGATCGTCGAGATCGACGATCTCGGCGCCGACCGTATAGGGCGCGACCTGGCGGTGCAGCACCTCGGATGTGATGTCGGCATTGTAGGTCGAGACCTGGCCCCAGCCGGTCGCGCCGGTTTCGTCGGTGATGCGGACGAAGCCGACATGGCGGTTGCAGAAGGTCTCGATGCGCTTGATCTTCATGGCGGTCCGGTCTGTCTGGTGGGCGAAGGCGCCTTGGGCGGATAGGCCCTTGACGCCGCGAACTGGTCCGACAATCATCGGAAAATATTCGGGCGAGAAGGTCCACTTTGCTTTTCGTAGCGGACCATTATTGCGGCGGGACGACAGGCCGGAGGGCGAGATGGTAAAATATCCGGGCGGCGCGCTGCTGCCCACGCTGCAGTTCGACCGCGGTTCGCGCACGCCCATCAGCGCCCAGCTCTCTTCGGCGCTGCGCGACATGATCCTTTCGGGAAAGCTGCAGCCCGGCGAGCGCCTGCCCTCCAGCCGCACGCTGGCGAAGGACCACGGCGTCTCGCGCACCACGGCGATCAGCGTCTACGAGCAGCTTGCCGCCGAGGGGCTGCTCCGCTCCAGCATCGGCGCCGGCGCCTATGTCACGGACACGCTGCGCGACGGCCGGCCGGCCGCGGTCCCGGCAAGCCCGGCCGGAGACGAGATCCGCAGCCCGCCGCGCCTTGCCCAGCTCAGCGCGGACGCCTCCGAGCACTATTTTCCCCGCCTCGCCCATCCGGAGAACCCGCGCCCCTTCATCACCGGCATCCCGGCCTTCGACGAATTCCCGATGGCGCTGTGGGCGAGCATGGTCGCGCGCTACTGGCGCCAGCCGCGCAACCTCCTGCTCGGCTATCCGCCGGCCGAGGGGCTGATGGAGCTGCGCCGGGCCGTGGCGATGCACCTGCGCGCCAACCGGGGCATCACCTGCGAGCCGGAACAGGTCTTCATCTTCAACGGCGCGCAGGACGCCTTCAACCGCATCGGCAACACCCTGCTCGACCCCGGCGATGCCGTCTGGATCGAGAATCCCGGCGCGATCGGCGCGCGCAACAGCCTGATCTCGTCCGGCGCGCGGCTGGTGCCGCTCGGCATCGACGAGGAGGGCATCAACGTCGCCGAGGGGCTGGAGGTGGCGCCGGATTTCCGCCTCGCCTTCGTGACGCCGGCCCACCAGCATCCGCTCGGCGTGACGATGAGCCTGCAGCGCCGCTTCGAGCTGCTGCGCGCCGCCGAACGGGCCGGCGCCTGGATCATCGAGGACGACTATGTCGGCGAGTTCCACTATGCCGGCCATCCGCCGCCGACGCTGAAGAGCGTCGATACGTCCGGCCGCGTCATCTATGTCGGCAGTTTCTCGAAGACGCTGTTCGCGGCGCTGCGCCTCGGCTATGTCGTCGCGCCGCCGGGCCTGGTCGACGTCTTCTACCGCATCGCCGGGGCGACCCTGCAGGGCTCGCCCGCCAGCCTGCAATCGGTCGTCGCCAGCTTCATCGAATGCGGGCATTTCGCCAGCCATATCCGCCGCATGCGGCGCGTCTACGCCGAACGGCTGGAGGCCCTGCTCGACGGGGCGGCGCGCCACATGGCGGGCCTCCTGGAGGTCGCGCCCACCGAAACGGGCTTCCACACGATCGGCCGCCTGGCGGAGGGCCTTGACGAATTTGCCGTCGCCCGTCGCGCGGCCGAGCGCAACGTGCTCGTCTCGCCGATCGGCCGCTTCGCCATCACGCCGGTGCGCCAGCGCGGCCTCGTCCTCGGCTTCAGCTCCGCCCCGCCGCGCATGATCGCAGGCGCGGCGCAAACGCTCGGCGCGGTCCTGAAGGACATGCGCAAGGCGGAAGGCCGCAGCCGCATCGGCGCCTGAACCGCGCCCGCGCTTCAGCGCGCATCGGCAAGGATGAGGTCGGCTCCCTTTTCGCCCACCATGATGGTCGGTGCGTTGAGGTTTCCCGCGGTGATGCGCGGGAAGACCGAGGCATCGACGACGCGCAGCGCCTCCAGCCCGTGGACGCGCAGGCGCGGATCGACCACGGACGCTGCCGCATCCGGCCCCATGGCGCAGGTGCCGCAAGGGTGGAACACCGAGCCGGAGCGCGCACGGATGTCGGCGATCAGCGCCTCGTCGTCAAGAATCCCGGCACCCGGGCGGATCTCCTCCTCGATGATCTCGCGCATCGGGCCGGTCCGCGAAAGGCGCCGCAGGAAATGCGCGGCCTCCAATAGCTCCTGCACGTCCTCCTCCGTCGAAAGGTAGTTCGGCTGGATTTCCGGCGCGGCGAAGGGATCGGCGGAGCGGATGGCGAGCTGCCCGCGGCTCGTCGGGTGGCAATTGGACACGCCGACGAGGAAGCCGGGAAAGGGATCCGGGCTCATCAGCGCCCGCCGGCCGGGAAGGGCGCGGGTATAGCTGACGGGGGAGAAATAGAGCTGCATGTTCGGGCGCGTGCGCTCCGGGCCGGTGCGGAAGAAGCCGCCGCCCTGGTTCACGCTGAGCGAGAGCGGGCCGCCCCGCGTCAGCACATAGCGCAGCCCCACCCGCAGCCGCCCCCACCAGGGCCGCAGCACGTCGTTGAGCGTCGGCCGGCGGCTCCTGTAGAGATGGTCGAAGCCGATATGGTCCTGCAGGTTGCGCCCGACCGCCGGCGCGGCATGCACGACATCGATGCCGTGGCGCTTCAGGAGGTCCGGATCGCCGACGCCGGAAAGCTGGAGCAGCTGGGGCGTGTTGACCGCGCCGGCCGACAGGATGACCGAGCGCCGCGCGCGGACCTGGCGGGTCTCTCCGCCCTGCCGGTATTCGACGCCGACCGCCCGCTTGCCGTCGAACAGCACGCGCGTCGCCTGCGCGGCCGTGATCACGCGCAGGTTCGCCCGCCTGCGGGCGGGGGCGAGATAGGCGGTCGCCGCCGAGCAGCGGAAGCCGTTGCGCGTCGTGATCTGGTAGATGCCGATGCCCTCCTGCGTCGCGCCGTTGAAATCCGGATTGCGCGGCAGGCCGGCCTCGACGCCGCCGGCAAGATAGTTCCGGCAGAGCGGGTGCACGACATCCTCGATATTGGTGACGGTCAGCGGCCCGCCCTTGCCGCGCCATTCATCGGCGCCGGCGGCATTGTCCTCCATGCGCCGGAACAGCGGCAGCACGTCCTGATAGCCCCATCCCGGATTGCCGAGCGCGCGCCAGCCGTCGAAATCCTCGGCCTGCCCGCGGATGAACACCATGGCGTTGATCGAACTGGACCCGCCGACCACCTTGCCGCGCGGCCAGTAGGACTGGCGGCCGTCGAAGCCCGGCACCGGCTCCGTCAGGTACTTCCAGTTCAGCGTCCGGTGATAGAAGGCCTTGCCGTAGCCGATCGGCATGCGCACCCAGAAGTTCAGGTCGCTGCCGCCGGCCTCCAGCAGCGCCACGCGATGCCGCCCGCCGTCGGAAAGGCGGTTCGCCAGCACGCAGCCCGCCGAGCCCGCGCCGACGATCACATAGTCGAATTCATCCATCTGCCGATCCACTCCCCGTGCCTCGGCCCTTTCCTATCGCGGACCGGACCGCGGGGCAGCGTCCATTTCGATCAGATCGACAGACCAGTCCGCCCTGCATCCGCCGGATGGAGACGCAAGGCCCTGCCTGAAGTGGCGCGGGGCCGGATGTCAAATCCGGCCGGGGCAGCGCGCCTGCCCGGGTGGGTTCGATCCCCGCTCCCCTCCGTCAGCCGCGGCTGCGCGCCGTCAGTCCCCGGTCTCGCCGACGTGCCTTCGCAGGGCGTCAAGCGCCTGGCGCATGCCGTGCAGCTGGTCCATCAGGTGCAGGATGACGTCGATGCCGGCATCGTTCGCGCCGAGGCCCGCGCGCAGCTCCAGGATCAGACGCGCCCGGGCGATGTCGATCTCCCGGAACCGCGGGCCCGATGGCGTCTGCTCGGGCACCAGCCATTCCTGCGCGATCCACACGTCCACAACCGGCCCCTTCAGCCCGGCGCTCTTCAGGAACGCCTCCTTGCTCATCGCCATGATCACGCCTCCTCACGCGGATTGAACGCCTGCCCCTTCGCCCAGCCGGCCACGAAGGCCTCCAGCGCCGGGTCCGGCGGGCTCGGCAGAACCACCTTCAGCCGCACCAGCTGGTCGCCGAAGCCCCCGCCCCGGCGCGGCGCCCCCTTGCCCTTCAGCCGCAGCGTCGTGCCCGTGTTCGAGCCCTTCGGAACCGTCATCGTCACCGCGCCCGTGGCCGTCGGAACCCGCACCCGGCCGCCCAGAACCGCCTCGCCCAGCGAGACCGGCAGCTCGAGCGTGATGTCGTCGCCCTCCCGCGTGAAGCGCGGATCGGCCAGCACCTCCACCTCGATCAGCGCATCGCCCGCCCCGCCGCCGCCCGGCGCCCCCTTGCCCTTCAGCCGGATCACCTGGCCGCTGACCAGGCCCGGCGGGATCTTCACGTCCAGCGTGCCGCCGTCCGGCAGCGTGATGCGCCGCGTCGCCCCGGCGATGGAATCGGCGAAGGCGATCTCCAGCCGGTAGTGCAGGTCCGCGCCGCGCCGGTTCGCCCGCCCCTTCTGGCTGCGGCGCAGGAGGTCGGCGAAGATGTCGTCGCCGTCCATGAAGTCGGCATAGGCCGAGGCATCCGCATAGGGATGGTCCGCCGGCCCGCCGGCATAGTCGCGGTAATAGCCCTGGCGCGGCGGGCGCTCGGCGCCGGCGGCGTCGATCTCGCCCGCGTCGAAGCGCTTGCGCTTGTCCGCATCGCCCAAAAGGTCATAGGCCGCGGCGACCTCCTTGAACCTGTCCTCCGCCGCCTTGTCGCCCGGATTGAGGTCCGGGTGCAGCTTCTTGGCAAGCTTGCGGTACGCACTCTGGATCTCGGCCGCCGTCGCGCCGGGCACAACGCCGAGAACATCATAGGGACTTGTCACGACCGGCTCCAAATCGGGTTGAACTTGCCCTCTATATTGGTCCGCGACGCGCCGCCCGCAACATACGGGCTCTGCGGCCCCCGTCTTTTTTCAGGAAGGCCGCCCCGCCACCGCCGACCTGCCCGTCGCGTCCGCAAAGCCCCCATGCCGCCCGTTCCGGCACCGGCAGTCCGAAGCCCCATCCGGACAGTCCGTGTCTGCGAAGCGACCGATGCAGAGGGCGGTGCGCGCAAATCCAGCCGTGGCCGCTTCCGGCCAAGCTACGGTACAGTGCGCTTTTCATTATAAAAGCGAGGAATTCCGCACGGCCCGTCCGAATTCCATAAGAACGGATAAAGCTTGCCTTATCCTTCATTGGCAGGAACAGCCAGGCAAAGCGCGGAATGCAGCCTTCGCTGCCGTCTTCAGGCCGGCGTCGGTTTGCGCAATCCCGGAAGCCATGTTTGCCCAAACAGATTACCGTTCCGTTGACGCGCAACCGCCGCTGCCCGGCAGGAGGCCTTGCTTTCGAAAGGCGGCGGCCGATCGTTGATCGGAGTGCAAAAGCGCTATATCCCGGCAGGATGCGCACCCTGGGTCTCCTGCTCCTGTCCGCCATCCTCGCCTTCGTCGCCAGCCTGGTCGTCGCGGGGCTGTTTCTTCCCGTCTATGGCCTCTTCGAGGGGGATCCGCACAACTGCCTGAAGGACGGGATCGGGCAATGCGCGTCCTTCGTCGTCCTGAGCGCGCTGATCTACGGGCCCCTGTTCACCATCGTCGGCACCGTGGTCGGCACACCTGTCGTCATGGCGATCCTCGCCTGGCGCGCATGACCGCCTCGGGCCGAGGCTGGCAACGGGCATCCGGATGCCTTTCAGCGCCCCGAGGAAAGGCAGACTGCTCTAGATGCGCCTGCCCTCCCCCCGTTCCAGCGCCTGCAGCATCGGATAGATGCTGAACGCCCCGCGGCCGGCCTTTTCCGTGAGGTCGCGCAGGTATCCGCCGGGCGAGCGGATCGCCTCGCCCCGTTGCAGGAGGGCGGCGATCACCACCGCGGCCGCCTGCTCGCCCATCGCCGCCTTGGCCTTCCGCCAGGCATCGGGCGAAATGCCCAGCATGGCACGCACGAGATCGGCCGCCGCCAGGAGATCGGCCCAGCTCGTCACGCCGTCCCGCCCGTAATCGGCGATATCCGGGCAAAGCCTAACCAGCCGGTCGAGGCTGATCGCCATCTTCTGCTCCGGCGCGGGCCTTGCCGCGTTCTCGGCCTTCGCCGTTTGAGTTTCTCGGCCGTAGGATTCAAGATTTTGGTCTGTGTTTGAATTCTGTATATGCTGCTCAGTCTGAAGGTCACTGCCGCTCATTTCTTCTTCCGAAAGGCTTGAGAGATAAGCGTTTTCCACCTCCGCCCGAAGGCGCAGCAACACCATGCGCCGATCCGTGAGGAGACCCAGGGCAGCGCGGCGGCCGAGCCCGGCGGCAAGCGCCGCCAGGCGCGCGGAATAATCGAGCCAGTCGCCGCCCCTGCCCTCCTCCAGGGCCGTGGCGATGATCTTGGCGATGTCGCGCTGGTGCAGCGTGACCTCGCCGCGCAGGGCCCGCTGTGCCCGGTCCTCCGCCCGGACGGCCTCCGCCGCCTCGAAGATCTCGCCGGCCCGCAGCGCCAGCGGCGCGAGGTCGAAGCCGAAGGCATCCTCCAGCGCGCCCGTCTCGTCGCGGCGGCAGAAGCGCTTGCCGTTGGCGCTGTCGCGGCGGAAGATCAGGCCGGCCTCGACGAGCGCCGCAAGATGGCGCCGGATCGTCGCCGGGGCCATGCCGCGCGCGCGCAGCGAAAGCTCGCGATTGGACGGGAAGACGATGATCGGCGCCGTGCCGTCGAGCTCGCGCTCGCTGGCGAAGGAGACGAGCGCCTCCAGCACGCTGATCGTGCGGTCGCCGATGCCGTAGGCCCGCCGGGCCTCCGTCACGGCGCGCATGAGCTGCCACTTGTCGGCCCGCCCGCTGTCATTGCCGCCCGCGCCGGCGCGCAGCTTCTCCTGCCGCTCGGCCGCCGCGCGCTGCCTCAGGAAAAGGCGTGCACTCATCCGTCCGCCGCCGAAAGGCGTCGTTGCAATCTGCTCCATCATTGTCGGGTCCCCTTTTCCGAGGCAAGGAGGTCCCGTCAACGCCGGCCATCAGGCAGACGAAGTTCTTCGTTTCGCGCGGCACCTCGGCCGGACGACTCTTGACTTTGACTGTCGGAAGTGATTCTCTCGAATTGCTACATAGAAGAGGGCTTCCGAAATGGTGACGTTTTGGGGGCCTTTTTTCTTGTCTCCGCGTTTCCTTTCGCTGGTTTCTCAGGTCTTTGCCGGCCGCTCACGCGGCCGAATCAGGTGGCTTTCCGCTCAGTCCCGCTCCGCCTTTTCGGCAAGAAAGACCGCATAATCCTCCCGCAGGCGGCCCGTCAGCGCCGCGATGAAGGCCGGATCGACATCCTTCGCGAAGGAAAGGCGCACCGCCTTGCCCTTCCGCTCGAGCTTGGCGAGCAGCGCGCCGTCGGCCCGCACGATCTCCTCGGCCGCCGGCGCCGCCTTCCGCGCCGGGCGCAGCAGCCGGTCGAACAGCATCTGGAAGCGCTCGTCGCTCGCCGCCGCCGCAAAGCGCTGCGAGGTCGTCTCGTCGTCCGCCTTCTCGATCTCCGCCCCGTTGCCGTTCGAAAACAGCGCGCCGAGCGCCATCCAGCGCTCGCGCCCCGCCTTCGGCGCCGGGCCGATGGCGTAGATGAAGCGCAGCGGCACGGCCTCGGCCACCTGGAGCAGCCGCGACAGCTCGCTCTTCTGCACCGCCAGCGCATCGCCGACGAGCCGGCGCTCGAAGCCGCGCGCGACCAGCGTATGGGCAAAGAGCGCGCGCTCGATGAAGCTGAGATTGCGCCGCTCGGCATTCTCCTTGCCCTGGGCGAGCACCAGCTCGTCGTCGGTGAGCGGCCGCACGATCGCCTTGACCTTGACGCCGAGGCGGCGGGCCGCCTTCAGGCGGCGGTGACCGTAGGCAACCTGGTAGCGCCCCTCCCCTGCCCCGTCCGCCGCCGGGCGCACGAGGATCGGCACCTGCTGGCCGTTCTCGCGCATGCTCTCGACGAGCGCGAGGAAGTCCGGGTCGTCGCGCTCCTCGTCGGAGAGCCGGTCGCTGACGAAGGAGGCGTCGATCGAGCCGGTGTCGAGCGCGACGATGCGCTCGCCCTCCTCCAGGGCCTGGCGCAGCGCGCGCGCCTCCTCCGCCTCGCGGGTGATGGAGGAGAGCGTCAGGCCCATCGCCTTCACGGCGCCGGAGGCGGCGCGGCCCGGCGGGCCGGGCGTCTCGGCGGACGGCGGCAGCGACTTCGTCTCGGGCGCCCGCTCGGTTCCGGCCGGCAGGATGTCCCCGCCGAACAGCGCCTTGATCGAATTCTTGCGGTCGCGGCCGGTCATCATGCGCGTCCCCATGCGGTGTGGACGAGCTGGGCGATCTCGCTGTTGACGGCTTCCAGCGAATCCATCGCCCGGTCGTACGTTCCGCGGGAGAAATTCTCGCGGCCGACCTCGTAGAGCGTCTGCTTGGTGAGGCCGGCATCGGAGACGGCGGTGGATTTCAGCATGGTCGATGTCAGCACGCGGTTGCCGAAGAGCGAGCGCAGGAAGCCGACGATCTGCGCCTGCGGCCCGTCATGCGGCTCGTAGCGGGTGACGAGGTAGCGCAGGAAATCGAAGTTCAGCTGGCCGCCCGCCTCGCGCACCACGCCGAGCAGGTCCGAGGTCATGAACAGGAACTGGCTCATCGAGGCGACGTCGAGCATCTGCGGATGCACGGTGACGATGACCGAAGTGGAGGCGCAGAGCGCCGACAGCGTCAGGTAGCCGAGCTGCGGCGGGCAGTCGATGACGACGACGTCGTAGTCGTCGGCGACCGAGGCGAGCGCCGCCTGCACGCGGGTGAAGAACAGGCCGTGCGCCTCCCCTGCCCGCCGCTCGGCGAGCGCGCGCGGCGTCGCATGCTCGAATTCCTGCAGTTCCAGATTGCCCGGCACGAGGTCGAGATTGTGGAAATAGGTTTTTCGCACGATGGCGGACAAGGGACGGGCCTCGCCGTCATAGCGGATCGCGCCGTAGATCGTGTCGTTGCCGGCAAGGTCGAGCTCCGGCTGGTAGCCGAAGAGCGCCGAGAGCGAGGCCTGCGGGTCGAGATCGATGGCGAGCACCCGGTGGCCGGTCATGGCGAGGTGCTGGGCGAGGTGCACGGAGGAGGTCGTCTTGCCGGAGCCGCCCTTGAAATTGGTGACGGAGATGACCTGCAGGTGCTCGCCCCGCGCCGGATCGCGCCATTTCACATAGGAGCGGGCCTTTGCCGCATTGCCCTTGGCGCGCGCCTGCTCGGCGAGGTGATGGCGCAATGCGTCGATGTCGGCGAGCGAATACATGCGCCGTCCGCCCGGGCCGGTGGCGAGCTCCGGCCCCTCCCCCGCCAGCGAGATCTGCCTGAGGTAGCCGTCCGAGACGCCGATCAGCCGCGCCGCCTCGCCGGAGGTGAAGCTGCGCAGCGTCTTCTGCGAGGTCGGCGGGAACAGCCGGTCGCGCATGGCCTGGAGCTGCACGGAAAGCGCCTGCGCATCCTCCGCAATGGTTTCGTCGGCCGGGCGAAGCGTCGACAT
>NZ_CP150640.1:0-429235 GCF_050859155.1 Shinella yambaruensis | reverse complement strand
GGCGCAAGAATGCTCTCCTTCGACGCCGTCCTGCGGGCGCTCTTCAGTCCGGATGGCAAGATCGAATCGATCCTCGTCTGGACCCTCCGGCTGCCGCGCAGCCTTGCCGCCGCGACGGCGGGGGCGGGGCTTGCCGTGTCCGGCTATCTCCTCCAGTCGCTCACCCGCAACCCGCTCGCCGATCCCGGCATCACCGGCGTCACCGCCGGGGCGATCGCGCCGATCGTCACCTGCTTCGTCTTCCTGCCCTCTGTTTCCGGGCTCTACTATCCGTTCGTCGGCCTCGCCGGCGGTCTTGCGGCGGCGTCGGTGACGTTCTGGGTGGCGCGTGGCGGCAAAGGCCATCCGCTTCATCTCGCGCTCGGCGGCGTCAGCGTCTCGCTCTTTCTCGGCGCGATCACGATCTACGTGCTGCTTTTCGCCGGTCCGCAGTCGACCGCGCTGTTGTTCTGGCTGGCGGGGGGCTTTGCGGGCCGGACCTGGGTGAACCTCATCCAGATGCTTCCATGGGTGCTGGTCGGGGTGTCGGGCGCCTTGATCCTCCATCGGGTACTCGCCATGTTCTGCCTCGACGATCATTCCGCCGCGGCGATGGGGGTGCAGCTCACTCTGTGGAAACCGGTTCTGCTCCTGCTCGGCATATGCCCCGTGGCGGGCGTTGCGCCCGTCGCCGGGCCTGTCGCCTTCGTCGGCCTGGCCGCGCCGCATATCGCCCGGTTGTTGAAACCGTGCGGCGCTGTCTGGGAGATCGGCCTCACCGCCGCGCTCGGCGCGCTGATCGTGACGTCGGCGGACCTCGTCGCGCGAACCATCGCCATTCCCAAGGAACTGCCGGTCGGCATCGTCACCGCGCTCATCGGCGGGCCGCTCTTCGTCTATCTCATCCAGCGGGGCCGGCTCGATTTCAAGGGGCAGGGTGCATGAGCGCGAACGCCCCGGCTATCGGCCAGCCGAGCCGCTGGATCCTGCCCGCCGCCCTGGCGCTCGTCCTCATCTCCTTCGTGGCGGCCGTTTTTCTCGGCATCGTCGATATCCCCGCCCGGGACGTCCTGTCGGCGCTGACCGGGACCGGGTCGCCGGAAGCCCGGTCGATCATCCTCGATATCCGGCTGCCGCGGATCGTGACGGGCATTCTCGCCGGGATGCAGTTCGCCCTGGCGGGTCTCCTGCTCCAGACGATCACGCGCAACCCGCTCGCCGATCCCTCGCTGATGGGCGTCTCGCAGGGCGCGACCCTGACGGTGACGCTGTTCCTCCTGTTCACGGTCTATCTTGCCAATCCGGATTCCTATTCCGTGAACGAGCTGCCGATCGCCTGGCTCCCGCCCGCCGGCATGATCGGCGGCATGGCCGCGGGCGGCATCATCTATCTGCTCGCCTTCCGCCTCGACCTCAGCCCGCTGCGGATCACGCTCTGCGGCATCGCCATCGGCGCGGTGCTGCACGCCATCGCCATCGGGCTCATCGCGGGGTGGGGCTCGGCGCGCATCGAGATCATTCTCGAATGGCTCTCCGGCAGCCTCTATGCGCGCACCTGGGATCATGCGCTCTTCCTGCTGCCGTTCACGGTCGCGGGGCTTGGCATGCTTCCGCTGATCTATCGGCCGCTCAACCTGCTCCGATTCGATGCGGCCGTCGCCCGTTCCTTCGGGCTTTCCTATAGACGGCAGTTCTCGCTCGTCCTGCTCGTCTCCTGCGCGCTCGCGGCCAGCGCCGTCGGTGCCGTCGGGCCGATCGTCTTCGTCGGCCTGATCGTCCCGCATCTGGCGCGGTTCCTCGCGGGGCGGCATTTCCCGTTGGTCCTTCCGCTCACCATCGTCCTCGGCGCCGTCATCGTCACGCTGGGTGACCTCGTCGGCAGGCTGGCCGGTGGGCCGGAGGAGGTCCCGATCGGCGTCGTCACTGCCCTCATGGGCGTTCCCGTCATGCTCGCGCTTCTGCGCAAGGTTCCGTGAGATCGCTAATGCCGCTCACCTGTTCGCACCTGTCGGTTTCCTATGGTCGCCGAAGGGCGCTGTCCGGCTTTTCCCTTTCCATGGAAAAGGGGGAAATCCGCGCCCTCATCGGCCCGAACGGGTCGGGCAAGAGCACTGCGCTGCAGGCCCTGGCCGGCCTGATCGCCCCGTCGGAAGGCCGGGCCGAGATCGAGGGCGTATCGGTCGCCTCGATGTCGCGGCGCGCGATCGCGAAGAAACTCGCCTTCCTGCCGCAGCAGCCCGTCGCCCCGGACGAGATGACGGTGGCCCAGCTCGTGCGCCAGGGCCGCTTTCCCCATGTCGGCCTGTTCCGGTCCTATGGCCGGAAGGACGAGGAGGCGATCGCATGGGCGCTCGAAAGCACGGGCCTGACGGGCCTTGCCGGCCGAACGCTCCAGGAGCTCTCCGGCGGCGAGCGCCAGCGCGCCTGGATCTCGGCGGCCCTGGCGCAGGAGGCCGCGATCCTGCTCCTGGACGAACCGACATCCTTCCTCGATATCGGCTACCAGGTGGAGGTGCTGGACCTCATCCACCGCCTGAGCCGCGAGCGCGGCGTGACGATCGTCATGGCGATCCACGACATCAACCAGGCGATCGCCGTCAGCGACCGCATCTCGCTTCTGGAGAAGGGCGAGCTGCGGTTCGACGGCGCGCCGAAGGCGCTCTCCGAAAGCGGCCTCGTCGAAAAGACCTTCCGGGTGAAGGGCACGTTCGTCGAGGTCGCCCCCGGCAAGCCGCCCCATTTCGACGTCGAGCTTACGAAGCTGAACCGCTCGGGCCCTTGACGAGGCGGAAGACGATCTTCGTTTGCGTGTAGTAGTCGAGGGCGTCGGCGAAGTCGGGTGTCCAGCCGTCGGCGATGAAGGGGATGAAGCCGTCAAACTCCAGCTTGCGGCCGGAAACCTCGAAGCCGGCGCGGGTAAAGGCCCTGGCATAGTCGGTGATCGACCGATCCTGGACGACCGTGTTCGTGCGCTTGGCCACCAGATCGCGCCACTTCGGCCAGAGCGGGTTGTCGGTGTGGCAGCCCGTGACGGCGTAGTAGACGCCGCCCGGCTTCAGCGCCTTGAAGATATCGGCGGCATGGGCGTCGATGTCCTCGATGAGATAGATCACCTCGTGGCTGACCGCGAGATCGAATTCCTCGACCCAGCCCTCGAGCGTTCCGCCCACGGCATGCTGGACGGGAATGTTGCCCTTGAAGGCCTCGGCCTTGGCGATCGACTGTTCGGCGATATCGATGCCGAGGGCCTTGCGGAAGGGACGGATCGCATAGAGGTGCCGCAGCAGGCCCCCCTGGTTGCAGCCGAAATCGAGCACGCTTTTCGCGCTGAGGTCCCGTTCGACGATCAGGTCGATGAGGTGCCGCCAGATCGGCGCATGGCCATCCGACATCCGGTCTTCCGCGTCCGGATCGACGTACCAGGTGGTGATGGTCTTGCTGTCCTGGCTCATGGCCGCCTCCGATGCGATTCTGTTTTGACCAGTTTCTTACGGGACGCGGCCGTGCACAAACGCGTGAGGCGCGTTTTGCGACATGGCTGGTGGATAACCGGCTTTTTCGTCGGTCATCGTATGGATCTAGTCAGGATCGTCGAACACGGCGTTCAGCACGGCCACGGTGCCCGCGATCGCGATGCCCGGCCAGATCATCAGCGCGGGATGGTCGAAGATAAAGACGCGGTACTCGAAGAGCATGGAGCCCCAGTCGGGCTTGGACGGATCGGCACCGAGGCCGATGAAGGCGAGCGAGGCATAGGCGACGACGGCAAGGCCCGCCTGGTTGCCGACATGGGAGAACATCAGCGGCAGGGTGTTGGGCAGGAGATGCCGGGCGATCATGCGTCCCGGCGGCACGCCGAGCGCCCTTGCCGCCAGAATGAACGGCTGGCTGATCACCCGCCGGCTCAGCGCGTGGGCGAACAGGGCGTGGGGACCGATGCCGGCGAGGCCGAGCGCCAGCCCGGCGCTCAAGGGCGTGAGGCCGAAGATCGCGGCGGCGGTGAGGGCGATGATCAGGGTCGGCACGGTGATGAAGAATTCGCAGCAGCGCAGCAGCACGCTTTCCCGCCAGCCGCCGAGCACGGCGGCGGCCGTGCCGAGCAGCGTGCCCGCGGTAAAGCCGATGAAGCCGACCGAAAGCAGGACGCAGGCCGTGCGCCAGCCGCCCGCCAGGATGCGGGAGAGGAGGTCGCGGCCGAGATGGTCCGTCCCCAGCGGATGGCTGGCGGTCATGCCGGAATGGCGCGCCAGGATGTCCACCGCGTCCGGGTCGTGCGGCTGCCAGAGACCGCCGAGGAGGAGAAAGACGGCCAATGCCGTAAGCGCGAACGTGCGGACCATCAGGCGAGCCGGGGATCGAGAAGGCGGAGGGCGAGGTGGACGAGCGCGTTCATGACCAGCAGCCAGAGCGCTATGACCATGACATAGGCTTGCAGCACCATCTGGTCGCGCACGGCGATGCTCTGCACCAGAAACTGGCTGAGGCCGGGCAGGTTGAAGAGGATCTCCATCGTCGCGGTGGAGCCGATCACCCAGCCGGCCTCCGAACGCACTGCGGATAGAAGAGCGTAGAAGGCGCTGCGATGGGCATGGCGCCAGAGCGCCTGGCGGTGCGAGAGGCCCTTGGCAAGCGCCGTGCGGAAATAGGGCCGCCGCGCCGTTTCCGCCATGTCGCGCCGGTAGACCCGGCAGAAGACCGCGACCGAATGCAGCGCGATCAGCAGGATCGGCAGCACGAAGGCGGCGGCGTCATTGGCGAAGGGGCGGATCCAGCGCAATTGCACGCCGATCACCCAGAGCAGGATGAGCCCGAGCCAGAAGCCGGGAACCGCCTGGACGAAGACCGACAGCGCCCGGCTGCCGCGGTCGGCAAAACCGCCCGGCCGCGCGGCGGCGAGGAAACCGAGGGGAAACGCAAGGGCGATGGCGAGAAGAAGGCCGGAAAGGCCGAGCACAAGCGAGACGGGCAGCCGCGCGCGGAACTCGGCGAACACGGGCTCGCCGGTGCGGAAGGAGCGGCCCCAGTCGCCCGTCACGAAATCCGCAAGCCAATGCAGGTAACGCTGGACCAGGGGCCGGTCGAGGCCCCAATCCGCCCGAAGCACGGCGACGGTCTCCTCCGTCGCCGGCAGGTTCCAGGCCCGGATGGCGATCTCGACCGGATCGGCCGGCATCAGCGCGATGAGGGTGAAGGAGGCGAAGGAAAGCGCCACCAACCCCACCATCGAGAAGACGCCGGCCCGGACGAAGCCCATCCTGGCGCCTTATCTCGCCTCGCCGATATCGGCGCGCAGGACGTAGTAGTCCGAGCCCCACGGCTCGTAGTTCTGCAGCCGCTTCGACAGGCCGACATACCAGACCGGCGAGACGAGGAACGAGGCCGGGGCGTCGACGAAGAGCTTCGCCTGGGCGTCGAGCGCGATCGCCGCCCGTCGGTCGGCGTCGCCCTCGGAGGCGAAGCGGTCGAGGATCGCGTCGAATTCGGCGGAGGCGTATTTTGCGTAGTTCAGGGCGGCGCCCGTGCGCAGCATGGAATTGAGGAAGAAGGCGGGATCGCCGTTCGGCGCCGTGTGCTGCGCCCAGAGCGCGATGTCGAAATTGCCGGTGGATGCCGCTTCTTGGATGTTCTCGATCACCTGCGTGTCGAGCGCGATGCCGATCTTGGCGAACTGCGACTTGACCACGGGCAGCATGGTCACGAGATCGGGGCGTTGCGGATAGGTGATGGCGAGCAGGCGCAGCGGCGCTCCGTCCTTCTGGCGGATTCCGGCGGCATCCTTCGTCCAGCCCGCCTCGTCGAGAAGCGCTTCGGCCTTGGCGATATCGGTCGGCCGCGGCTCCTTGCCGCCGAAGGGGAAGTAGGCGGCATAGGCGCCGGTCGCGGGTTCCCCGCCGTTGATCGCGGCGGCCAGCTCCCTGCGGTCGAAGGCAAGGTCGAGCGCCTGGCGCACCTTCATGTCGGCCAGGGCCGGCCGCGTCGTGTTGAGGAAGGCGAGATACTGGTAGCCGACCGGGAAGGATTTGATCGTCAGGTCCGGATTGGCCTTCAGGCGGTCCACCACCTCGGACGGCAGGCCGAAGGCGAGGTCGAGCTCGCCCGATTCCAGCGCCAGCGTCATGCTCTGGGCATCGCCGAACCGGCGGAATTCCACCGGGGAACGCGTTTGCGCGCCGGCGAAATGCGCGTTCGGCTCCAGCGCCAGCGCCGTATCGGCCTTGAAGTCGGCGATCCGGTAAGGGCCGGTGAAGACGGCGCTGCCGTCGTCGACGAGCGTGTAGGCGATCAGCGGCCATTCGGCGAAGAGCGCCTGGAGGAAGGCGACCGGCTTTTCCGTGGTGATCTTCAACGTCAGGTCGTCGGCGGCCTCGAAGGTCAGCCTGCCGCCTGTCGCGAGCGCGGCCTTGTTGGTGGCGAAGGTATGGTCGAAGCCGGCGGCGAGCGCGGCAGCCGTCACCGGCGAGCCATCGGAAAACGACCGGTCCGGCTTCAGCGTGACGGTCCAGGTGAGATCGCCCGTGCGCTCGGCCTTTTCGGCGAGCGCCGGCACCAGCCGTCCGTCCTTGTCGACGGTGAAGAGGTTTTCGCCGACGCCGTGGCTGACCAGCGCCCAACCGTTCGACCCCTTGGCCGGGTCCAGCCCGCTCGTGATGTAGGTGGCGCCGACATGCAGCGGCTCGGCGGCAGATGCCGGGCCTGTGCCGCCTATGGCGATCGCGGCGAGCCAGGCCGCAGCAAGGCGCGAAAGGATTTTGGAAGACATGGTCTCTCCTTCAGGTCTGTTCGGGAAGATGGCGCAGCCGCTGCTTGCGGCCGGTCGGGTGATAGGCGTAGGCCTCGACGATCCGGCCGCCGACGAGGTGTTCGGCAATGATCCGGTCGACGGCCTCTTCCGTGACGCCGCCGTAATAGGTCCCCTCCGGGAAGACCTGCAGGACGGGCGAGAGGTTGCAGGGGCCGAGGCAGGTGGACTTGGCGGTCATGACGCCATCGCCGGTCACGCGCAGCTTCTGCCGCTCCTGCTGGTTGCGCAGGTGTCCCCAGATGGCGTCCGCGCCGGCCGAGTTGCAGGGGCCGCCCTGGCAGACGAGCACGCGGCGCTTCTGCGCCGGCACGAGCGAGCCCTCGGCGGCCGGCCGGGCAGGGGCGGACAGATCCAGGTCCTGCGACGTCGCGGCAAGGTCTTCGATGAGGCGCGCCATGACGGCGCTGGAGGCGGGGCTTGCGGCAATCGACAGCGAGGGCCAGGGACGCGGATCGGCCGCCCGCCAGCGCTTCAGCGTTTTCGTCAGCCAGTTGTGGAAGCTCGGCTCCATCGGCAGCATCAGCGAGACGAGAAGGATCCTGCCGGCATTTTCTTCGACGAGATCGAGCAGCGCCTCGCGCAGCGAGGGCGTGCCCTGTTCGGTGAAGGCGAAGCGCACGATCCGGGCGCCGGCGAGGCCCTCGGCGAGCGTGGCGAGGTGCCGCATGTCCTGGTGCGGTGCGGCGGCGAAGGCGGACTTGGCAAGGAGCAGCACGGCGTCCGGCGCCGGGGGGCTCGAAGAAGGACTGGTGCTCTTGGTCGTCAACGCTGCCTCATTTGCGAGGCGGCATCGAAATGACGGGTTTCTCTCACAGCGCCTGCGGTGACAGCCGTCATTCCTGCGGCACACCCCGACCACGGAATCACACGATGTCAGGCAGGTCTCCTGGCTTGCGGGTCGAGGCCTTCGGCCCGTCTTCCCGGCATCTCTGCCAGTGACATCGTGGGCGAAAGGCTCACCGCTTACAGTTGCGGGACAGCTCCGGTCTTCCACCGGATTCCCTCTTAGCTCCTGCCGACGGCAGGAGAACCATGACGCGGTGAACCTACAGCCTCGGTGGGTGCTGTCAACCAGCCTGCCGGCCTCGGCCCGATTCCCGAAAGGCGCCGATGATCTTCGAGCACGCCCCGGCCATGGCGGATCGCGGATGCCGGTCACCCACCCGCCACGATGACGCATTCAAGAAGCCCGGCCCGGCTCCGTCGGCCCGTCTGCCAGCCTGGAACGGGCGATCCATCCTTCGGCCGATCTATCGCATCCCGATGATCCGATTGCCGGATTTGGCATTTCCGCCGGAGGATGCGCGAGGGAGGCGCACCGTGTGCGGCAAGATCGCGGAATCTCCAATCGCGACATGAAACCGTCTCCGGCGCCTGACGTTGTGATCGATTTTATCGATTAATAGAGGCAAGCCGTTGATCTTGTTTTAGTTCTCGCATCCCTGAATACTGATCAAAAGCCGGTATTTATGGGAAACGAACATGGTAACGACCGCGGAAGCCTTAATCGACAAAACTGCTGATTTCATCGACCGGCTTGTTGCCGGGCACCGGCCGGGCCATGGTCTCGCCCGCCCATTCTACCATGATCCGGAAATCTACCGGCGCGACATGGAGCGCATCTTCCGGCGCCACTGGCACTGCATCGCCCACGAGAGCGTCATCCCCGACGTGAACGACTTCGAGGTCTTCCGCATCGATACCGAGCAGGTCATCGTCACCCGCGCGCCGGATGGCTCGATCCATGCCATGCTCAATGTCTGCCGCCATCGCGGCGCGGAGGTCTGCACGAAGCCGAAGGGCAATGCGCGGGTCTTCGTCTGTCCCTATCACGCCTGGACCTATGGCAATGATGGCAGCCTGCGCGCCGCGCGCCTGATGCCGAAGGATTTCAGGCGGGAGGACCATGGGCTGAAGACGCTGCATGTCCGCGTCGTGGAAGGCCTGATCTTCATCTCCTTCGCCGAGGTGCCGCTGGCGTTTTCCGAGGTCGAGCACCTCCTGCATGCGACCTGTGGCCAGTATGGCTGGGGAAGCGCCAAGGTTGCCCACCGCGAAAGCTACCCGGTTGCCGCCAACTGGAAGCTCGCCGTCGAAAACTATGTCGAATGCTATCATTGCGGTCCCGCGCATCCCGAATATTCGCAGACCCATGCGCTGGAGCAGCCGCTGCACATGATCGAGGCGATGAATGCCGCGATGGAACAGCGCACCTGCGCTCTCGGCATCGAGGTCGGCTCGGGCAATCACTGGCAGACCTCGCGCGAAGGCCGCGAGGCGATCCACGCCTTCCGCTACGCGCTCTATGAGGGTGTGGAGAGCGGCAGCGAGGACGGTAGGGCGGTCGCGCCGCTGATGGGGCGCTTCACCGGTTTCGACGGCGGCGTCACCTCCATCCATCTCGGCGGCACGACCTTCCTCGTCTGCTATCCGGACCATGGCATGATCTACCGCTTCATTCCGAAGACGGCGGAAAGCTGCGAGATGGAACTGATCTGGCTCGTCGACGGCAAGGCGGAGGAAGGCAGGGACTACGACCTCGCGAAGCTGACTTGGCTCTGGAAGGTCACGACGGCGGAGGACAAGGCGATCATCGAGCATACGGCGCGCGGGGTGCAATCGCACTATTTCGTGCCCGGCCCTATCGCGCCGATGGAACACAACGAGCTGCGCTACATCGGCTGGTATCTCGACGAGATCAGCCGCCCCTGAGAATTTTGGCGCAGCCAGATAAATAAAGATATAAAGATTTCTTTATGTCTATTGACAATCCGTCCGTGATGGCGTGAAGTCGTCGCGTCGTGGTTCCCTGGGGCGGTGTGTCCGCTTCAGGGCTAAGAGGGAATCCGGTGCGCCGATCGTTCGGCAATGCCGGGGCTGCCCCCGCAACTGTGAGCGGCGAGCCGCTGTCCAGCAATGTCACTGAGGCGAGAGCCTTGGGAAGACGGACAGCGGCGATGACCCGTGAGCCAGGAGACCTGCCAAGACGAAATAACGTCCACGGGCGGGGTGTCCCGGTGGTTGCTGCACCTGCCCGACAAGACGGCGGGCCTGCACGCGTCCGCTTTACCCATGCCCCCAGAAACCAATGGGGTATGACAATGTCACATCAATCTCTTGCGACCGCTTCTCTGGGCTTTCCGCGCATCGGCCGCCACCGCGAGCTGAAGTTTGCGCTCGAAGCCTTCTGGTCCGGCAGGATCCCGGACACCGAACTTATCGAAACGGCGAAGACACTGCGTGCCGAACACTGGAAGCTTCAGCAGGAACACGGGATCACGCGGATCCCCTCCAACGATTTCTCCTTCTACGATCACGTTCTGGACACGGCCGTCATGGTCGGCGCCATTCCGCATGTTTATGGGTGGGACGGCGGGGAGGTGCCGCTGTCCCTCTATTTCGCCATGGCGCGCGGCAGCCAGGGCGACGGCCATGCGGATTGCGGCCACGCCCGTCACGGCCACGGGGTTCCGGCGCTGGAAATGACGAAGTGGTTCGACACCAACTACCACTACATGGTTCCGGAAGTCGCGGAAGACCAGGTCTTCAGGCTGACCACGCAGAAGCCCGTCGCTCACTTCCTGGAAGCCAAGGCCCTCGGCATCCACACGCGCCCGGTGGTGCTCGGCCCGGTCACGTTCCTCAAGCTCGCCAAGGCGCGGCCTTCGACCTTCAAGCCGCTCGACCTCCTGACGCGGCTGCTCCCGGTCTACGAAGAACTCTTCCGCCGCCTGGGCGCTGCGGGCGCCGACTGGGTGCAGGTTGACGAGCCGATCCTGGCGCTCGATCTGACGGAGGGCGAGCGCCATGCCTTCAAGCTGGCCTATGAGGCCCTGGCCAAGGCCGCGCCCGGCCTGAAGGTCATGCTGACGACCTATTTCGGCGCGCTTGCGGACAATCTCGATGCAGCGGCCGCGCTGCCGGTGGCCGGCCTGCACATCGATCTTGCCCGCGCGCCCGAACAGCTCGACGCGGTCGCAAGCGCCGTTCGCCCCGGGCAGGTCCTGTCGCTCGGCGTCGTTGACGGGCGCAACATCTGGCGGGCGGACCTTGCCGCCATTCTCGACCGGCTGGCCCCGCTCGTGGAAGGGCGCGGTGGTGAACTGGTGGAGGTCGCGGCCTCGTGCTCGCTCCTCCATGTCCCGATCGACCTTGAACTGGAAACGGCACTCGACCCCGACCTGAAGTCCTGGCTGTCCTTCGCCACGCAGAAGCTCGGCGAGCTCTCGACGCTCGGCAAGGGGCTTGCGCAGGGCAGGGATGCCGTCCGGCACGCCATCGACAGCGCCTCGCAGGCTATCGCCGCCCGTGCATCCTCGCCGAAAGTGACCGACCCGCTCGTGCAGGGGCGCATTGCCGGCATCGACGCCGGCATGAAGGCCCGCAAGCACGCCTTTGAGGCGCGCCGGCAGGTCCAGGCGGAAACGATCAAGCTGCCGCTCTTCCCGACCACGACGATCGGCTCGTTCCCGCAGACCGGCGACGTCCGCAAGGCCCGTTCCGCCCATGCCAGGGGCACGCTCAGTTACAAGGACTACGAAGCCTTCCTCCAGCAGGAAACGGCGGCGGCCATCCGCTGGCAGGAAGAGATCGGGCTCGACGTGCTTGTTCACGGCGAGTTCGAACGCAACGACATGGTGCAGTATTTCGGCGAGCAGCTTTCGGGCTTCGCCTTCACGCAGCATGCCTGGGTGCAAAGCTACGGTTCGCGTTACGTGCGCCCGCCGATCATCTTCGGCGACGTCTCGCGGCCGAACCCGATGACCGTGCGCTGGTGGCAATATTCCCAGTCGCTCACCGGCAAGCCGGTGAAGGGCATGCTGACCGGGCCGGTGACCATCCTCAACTGGTCGTTCGTGCGGGATGATATCCCCCGGAGCGTGACGTGCCGCCAGATCGCGCTCGCCATCCGCGATGAGGTCGTGGATTTGGAGAAGGCTGGTGCGAAGATGATCCAGATCGACGAGGCGGCTCTCCGGGAAGGCCTGCCGCTTCGCCACAAGGACTGGCAGCACTATCTGGATTGGGCGGTCGAGGCCTTCCGCCTTTGCTCCTCCGGGGTCTCCGACGAAACCCAGATCCACACCCACATGTGCTATTCGGAGTTCAACGACATCATCGCGGCGATCGCCGCCATGGATGCCGACGTCATCTCCATCGAGACCTCGCGTTCGAAGATGGAGCTGCTCGATGCCTTCAGGGACTTCCAGTATCCGAACGAAATCGGCCCGGGCGTCTACGACATCCACTCGCCGCGCGTGCCCGACGTGGAGGAGATGACCGATCTCCTGTCGCTTGCCCGGCGGCGTCTCGAGGATCGCCAGCTCTGGATCAATCCCGACTGCGGGCTCAAGACGCGCAAGTGGGAGGAGGTCAGGCCGGCGCTCGTCAACATGGTGGAGGCCGCGCGCCGCCTGCGGGGCGAAGACGGCTCGGCGGTGGCGGCGCAATGAAGCGTGCGCTTGAAGACACTGCGATGCCGGGAGCAATCCCGGCATCGCCCAGCCGTCTCGTCGATCTTGTCTTCCCGGGGGATACCAACCATCACGGAACGCTGTTCGGCGGCGCCGGGCTGGCGCTGATGGACCGCATCGCCTTCATCGCCGCGACCCGCCACGGGCGCGTGCCCTTCGTGACGGCATCCGTCGATCGCGTCGATTTCCAGGCCCCCGCACGCGTCGGTGAGCTGGTCGAGCTTGTGGCCCGCGTCTCGCGTGTCGGCCGCACCTCGATGACGGTGGAGGTGGAGATGGTCGCCGAAGGCCTCGTCAGCGGCGAACGGCGGCTGTGCACGCGCGGCAGCTTCAGCATGGTGGCGGTTCCGGAAGGCAGGACGCCGGGCTGGTGCCTGCCGCCGCTGGCGGACATGCGGGAGCCGCCCGGTCGCGGGACATGCACGAGCGATATCGTTTTCGCCGACTAGGCGAACAGTTCCGGCCGCATGTTCGGCGGCGAGGCACTCGCCGCCATGACCAAGGCCGCCTTCGTCGCCGCCACGCGCCACGGCCGGTGCATCACGGTGCTTGCCGCCTCCGAACGGGTCGATTTCCGTGCGCCGGTCGCCGTGGGGTCGATCGTGGATACGATGGCCACCGTGACCCGCGTCGGGCGTACGTCGATGACCGTCGCGGTCGAGCTCTGGTCGGAAGACCTGACGAGCGGAACCCGCACATGCACCGCGAACGGCCGTTTCGTCATGGTCGCGGTCGATCGGCAGGACCGCCCCGTTCCCGTCGGCCGTCACGAAACCGTTGATAAGCCATCATAGCCGTTGACGCATTTTTTACCTCGTCTACTATATCTTGTGTTCGAGGTTCCTTCGATTCGAAAGGATCGAAGGCTAAGACGGGAATCCGGGGCGGCATGATGCTGCGTCAATCCGGAGCTGCCCCCGCAACTGTAAGCGGTGAGCATTCGTTCGACAAAGCCACTGGGATGTATGTCCTGGGAAGGCGAACGGATGCCGCGACCCGCAAGCCAGGAGACCTGCCTCGCGCATGAACGTCCACGGGCGGGGTGTCCGGTCGGCGAGCGTTGGGGCGCGAGTGATGCCGCCCCGCCGTCTCCCCTGATGCCCCGCAGAAATGTCTCGGGGTGAAGTCATGTCGATTTTGTTTCCAGTTCCTCCGCGCGAGTAAGCGGCGCCCCGCGTCCGGCCGTTCGCGGGCGGCCGCCCCTGTCATCTCCAGCCTGAAGAACGGTCATCGGCGGATGTCCGAACGATTCCTGATGCCCGATTGCCAAATCACGAGGAAAGCCATGTCCATCACCGTCTATTCCAAGCCCGCCTGCGTCCAGTGCACCGCGACCACCCGTGCGCTCGACCGCCAGGGCATCGACTACAGCGTCGTCGATATCTCCGAGGATGCCGATGCGTTCGCGCTCGTGCAGGGTCTCGGCTATCGCCAGGTGCCCGTCGTCGTTGCCGGCGAGCAGCACTGGGCCGGCTTCCGCCCGGACATGATCAGCGCGCTCGCCTGACCCCGCGCGATGGCCCGGCTCGTCTATTTCTCCAGCCGGTCGGAAAACACCCACCGCTTCGTCGGGAAGCTCGGGGTCGCGGCGCTGCGGCTCCCGGTCGATGCGGCCGGGGAGCCGCCGGAGGCGGGAAAGCCTTTCGTGCTGGTCTCGCCGACCTATGGCGGGGGTGGCGAGAAAGGGGCGGTGCCGAAACCGGTCATCCGCTTCCTCAACAATCCCCGCAATCGCAGCCTGATCCGCGGCGTGATCGCGGCCGGCAATACCAATTTCGGCACCGGCTATGCCGTCGCGGGCAACATCATCTCCGCGAAATGCGCCGTGCCGTTCCTCTATCGTTTCGAATTGCTCGGGACGGATGAGGATGTCGATAACGTCAGACAGGGACTGGAACGATTTTGGACACGATGACGCTCGAAAAAGCACCGAAGGCCCCGGAGATCACGGCGCTGGACTACCACGCGCTGAACGCGATGCTGAACCTCTACGACGAGACGGGGAAGATCCAGCTCGACAAGGACCGGCTGGCGGCAAAGCAGTATTTCCTCCAGCACGTCAACCAGAACACGGTGTTCTTCCACAATCTCCGGGAAAAGCTCGATTACCTGGTGACGGAGGGGTATTACGAGCAGGAGGTGCTGGACCAGTATTCCTTCAACTTCGTGCGCGATCTGTTCGATCACGCCTATGACAGGAAGTTCCGCTTTCCGACCTTCCTCGGTGCGTTCAAATATTACACGTCCTATACGCTGAAGACCTTTGACGGGAAGCGCTACCTCGAGCGCTACGAGGATCGCGTCTGCATGGTGGCGCTGACCCTGGCGCGTGGCAATGAGCAGCTTGCCCGCGGCCTCGTCGACGAGATCATTTCCGGCCGCTTCCAGCCGGCGACGCCGACCTTCCTCAATGCCGGCAAGAAGCAGCGGGGCGAGCTCGTCTCCTGCTTCCTGCTGCGTGTCGAGGACAACATGGAGAGCATCGGCCGCTCCATCAATTCCGCCCTGCAGCTGTCCAAGCGCGGCGGGGGCGTCGCACTCTCGCTCACCAACCTGCGCGAGATGGGCGCGCCGATCAAGCAGATCGAGAACCAGTCCTCGGGCGTCATCCCGGTGATGAAACTGCTGGAAGACTCGTTCTCCTACGCCAACCAGCTCGGCGCGCGGCAGGGGGCGGGGGCGGTCTACCTCCATGCCCATCACCCGGACATCATGCGCTTCCTCGACACCAAGCGCGAGAATGCCGACGAGAAGATCCGCATCAAGACGCTGTCGCTCGGCGTCGTCATTCCCGACATCACCTTCGAGCTCGCCCGCAACAACGACGACATGTACCTCTTCTCGCCGCATGACGTGGAGCGCGTCTACGGCGTGCCCTTCACCGAAATCTCGGTGACGGAGAAGTATCGCGAGATGGTCGAGGACGGCCGCATCCGCAAGAAGAAGATCAAGGCGCGCGATTTCTTCCAGGTCATCGCCGAGATCCAGTTCGAATCGGGCTACCCCTACATCATGTTCGAGGACACGGTGAACCGGGCCAACCCGATCGCCGGCCGCATCACCATGAGCAATCTCTGCTCGGAAATCCTGCAGGTGAGCGAGGCGAGCGAATTCAACGACGACCTCTCCTATTCGAAGATGGGCAAGGACATTTCCTGCAATCTCGGCTCCCTCAACATCGCCGCCGCCATGGACTCACCGGATTTCGGCCAGACGATCGAGACGGCGATCCGCGCGCTGACCGCCGTCTCCGAGATGAGCCATATCTCCTCGGTTCCGTCGGTGGAAAAGGGCAATGACGACAGCCACGCGATCGGCCTCGGGCAGATGAACCTGCACGGCTATCTCGCCCGCGAGCGCATCTTCTACGGCTCGCAGGAAGGCATCGATTTCACCAATATCTACTTCTATACGGTGACCTATCACGCCATCCGTGCATCGAACCGCTTGGCGGTGGAAAAGGGCATCAGCTTCAAGGGCTTCGAGAACTCGAAATACGCCTCGGGCGAATACTTCGACAAATACACCGAAGCCGAATGGCTGCCGGCGACAGAGAAGGTGAGAGGTATCTTCGAAGATGCCGGCATTCACATTCCGACGCAGGAAGACTGGGCGGACCTGAAGAAGGCAGTCATGGAAGGCGGCCTCTACAACCAGAATCTCCAGGCCGTGCCGCCGACGGGCTCGATCTCCTACATCAATCACTCGACCTCCTCGATCCACCCGATCGTCTCGAAGATCGAGATCCGCAAGGAGGGCAAGATCGGCCGCGTCTACTATCCGGCCGCGTTCATGACAAACGACAACCTGGACTATTATCAGGACGCTTACGAGATCGGTCCGGAGAAGATCATCGATACCTATGCGGCGGCGACGCAGCATGTCGACCAGGGCCTGTCGCTGACGCTGTTCTTCCGCGACACGGCGACGACGCGCGACATCAACCGGGCGCAGATCTACGCCTGGAAGAAGGGCATCAAGACCATCTACTACATCCGCCTTCGCCAGATGGCGCTGTCCGGCACGGAAGTGCAGGGCTGCGTGTCGTGCGCGCTTTAAACCCAGACTGCCCCTCACACCCTAACCCTCTCCCCGCAAGCGAGGAGAGGGGACCTGCCCCGCCGAAGCGGGGATGTTTGTGGAAAACGGTGCGGCATATCCCTTCTCCCCGCCCGCGGGGAGAAGGTGGCGGCAGCCGGATGAGGGGCAGAGCAAGAAGATTTCGAATTCGAGGAACGCCATGAATATCCAAGTGAAGACCAAGACCCCGAAAGCGGCCGCCGCCGTGCGCGCCATCAACTGGAACCGCATCGAGGACGACAAGGACCTGGAGGTCTGGAACCGTCTGACGGGCAATTTCTGGCTGCCGGAAAAGGTGCCGCTCTCCAACGACATCCCCTCCTGGGCGACGCTGAAGCCGGAAGAGCAGAAGCTCACCATCCGCGTCTTCACCGGCCTGACGCTGCTCGACACGATCCAGAACGGCGTCGGCGCCGTGAGGCTGATGGAGGATGCCGTCACGCCGCACGAGGAGGCGGTGCTCTCCAACATCTCCTTCATGGAGGCCGTGCACGCGCGCTCCTATTCCTCCATCTTCTCGACGCTGTGCCTGACGCCCGACGTGGACGACGCCTATCGCTGGTCGGAGGAGAACGAATTCCTGCAGAAGAAATCCGCGCTGATCATGGAGCAGTATGCGTCGGGCGATCCGCTCAGGAAGAAGGTCGCCAGCGTCTTCCTCGAAAGCTTCCTGTTCTATTCCGGCTTCTACCTGCCGATGTACTGGTCGAGCCGCGCCAAGCTCACCAATACCGCCGACATGATCCGCCTCATCATTCGCGACGAGGCGGTGCACGGCTACTATATCGGCTACAAGTTCCAGCGCGGGACAGAGCGGCTGAGTGCGGAAAAGCGGCAGGAGATCAAGGACTTTTCCTTCGACCTGCTGCTTGAGCTCTACGACAACGAGGCGAAGTACACCGAGGAGCTCTACGATGGCGTCGGCCTTACCGAGGACGTCAAGAAGTTCCTGCACTACAATGCCAACAAGGCCCTGATGAACCTTGGCTACGAAGCGCTCTTCCCGCCGGAAGCCTGCAAGGTCAACCCGGCCATCCTTTCCGCCCTGTCGCCGAATGCCGACGAGAACCACGACTTCTTCTCCGGCTCCGGCTCGTCCTATGTCATCGGCAAGGCGGTGGCGACCGAGGACGAGGATTGGGACTTCTGAGGCCGGGAGCCCGAGATCCCGCGCGGCGGGTCAGCCGTTTTCCGGCGGCCCGCCCGGCAGCCCCGTGCCGAAGCTTCGCAGCGCCCAGCGCCTGCCGTTGCTGGAAAGCGCCAGCATGCCGAGCGGTTCGACGTCGATACGCCAGATCGAGGCGAGCGGCGCACCGGTCACATGCAGGAACAGCAGCTTCAGGACGATGGCATGGGTGACGGCCAGCGTGTTTCCGCCTTTCGCATGCCGGCTCTCCAGCCAGGCCGCCGCCCGGGCCTGTACCGTTTCGAACGGCTCGCCGCCATGCGGGGTAGAGGACGGGTCGGACATCCAGCGCTGCAGGTCCTCCGGCGACCGTTCCGCCACATCCGCAACCGTCCGGCCGTTCCATCGTCCGTAGTCGGCATCCCGGAGCGCCGGGCACGATGCCGCGTCGGGGGAGAAGGCGGCGGCGGTTTCAATGGCAGGACGCTCGGGTGCGTGCAGCACGGTCTCGAACCGGCGCAGGCCCCGGGCCAGTTCGACCAGTTGCGCCCGTTCCCTGGGCAGCAGCGGATCGTCGGAGGAAAATCGCGATTGCTGATTGGCCACGGTCGCGCCGCGGCAAAGGATCACAAGGCGCGTGGCCCTGCCTGCGGCCGGCTTCGGCTTTTCTGCTTCCGTCTTCACGTCTATCCATGCTCCACGCTGGTCAAGGGACAAGGGACGCCGCGCTGGCGCGCTGCCGATAGATATCCATATCATCCCGGCACGCCAGTGGAATCCCGCGGCGGTCACATCCCCGTTGCCGCATTTTGCGGGCGTGGGCTCCGCCGCTCCGCGAGCCAGTGCAGCCCGCCCGCCCTGACCGCGTCGTAGACGGCGCGCCCAAGCGAAAGGCCGACGTCGGTTTGAAGCCCGGCAAAGGGGGCTTCGGGGTTTCCGCGGGGCGAGGCGACGACGATGCAGTCCGTTCCCGTGCCGGTCACGACGTGGCCATCGCGGATGAGCCCGAGATCGATGATGGCGGCCGTGCGGGCTTCGGCGGCGATCGACAGCGCCTCGATGCGCGCCGCCTCGGACAACGGCGTTTCGGCATGGGCGAGGAGGTTGATCGTGCCGGCCGGCGCGCTTCCGTCGAACGGTTCGCCCACCCGGCCGGCATTGGAAAGGCCGACGGTGGCGAGGCAGGAGGAGGTGACGGCGCCGGCCCCGGCGCTGGCGAGATGGTGGTGCGCGAGGCTGCGCGACGTCATGAGATGCACCGCCTCGCCATGGCCGGCGGCCTCCATGCGCCTGCGCAAGAGCGCGACGGGATCGACATGCGCCGGCAGGTCCCCGTCGCGGACCTCGAGCCAGGCGACGGAGCGTGCAATGACGAAGCCCGGCCGGGTGAGCGACCAGCTCAGCATGTTCTGCGGCTCAGTGAATTCCGCGACGAGGAAAGGCGCCGTCCAGCGGATCGAGAAGGCGTGCACGCGGCCTGCGGATCCTTCCCGTTCAATGGCCGGGCGCATCGTCGTCCGCCGCTGTGGTGTCGGAGGCCTTGTCGAAGACCGCGCGCCAGCGCGCCACCAGCTCGCAATAGGTGCTGCCGGAGAATTTTTCGGCGAGGCGGTGCTGCTGGCGCAGCGTCAGGCGCAGCGCCGCGCGGCCGAAGCGGTCGGAGGGGGCGGCGAAATCACCCGGTTCGACCTTCCGGCCCAGCGCCTCCAGCACGGCCTTGCGCAGCAGCGGCAGGTCGGGGCGGGCGAACTGGTCGTAGAGACCCTGGAAGCGGGCGTGGTCGTCGATGTCGAAGTCCGTATCCGCTCCCATGCCGTCCATAACCGGATTGGCCGGGTGGAGATAGCCGAGCGGCACCAGATGGTCGGGGATCGGCGTGTTGGCCGAATGGGTGCGCTTCGCTTTCAGGAGCTGCGGCAGAAGGTGGGTATGGGGGCCGGGCGGCGAGACGCCGCCGGTATCCGGCCCGCCGATCTTCTGGAAGACCTCGACGCGGCCGATGCGCGTCAGCGCGACCCGGTGGGGATGGGCCTTCAGGATGGCGCCGCCGGCCGGATTTGCAGGATCGAACAGGCTGCGTCCGGCATTTTCCCGGAGGAGGGCGAGGAGGTCCGGATCCGCGGTACGGATGCAGAAATCGCATTGCGGCAGGCCGAGGCCCATGTCGAAGAGGATCGCCCTGCGGTCGGCGGGGCGCACCGCATCCTCGTCCGGCCCGAGTTCCGTGAGGGTATCGCGCCTGCTCCCGGCGGCCTCCCGGTGGGGCAGGCACAGGGCGACGGCGTGGCTCCAGCGGTGCGGCTTCGGGCTCAGCGTCTCGTAGGCGACGGGCTCGATCCGGTCCACCGTCGCGGCATTGAGGCGGATCGCGCCGCGCCGGGTCGCCCGCACGAAGAGGGCCGGCGCATCGGCTTCGAGATATTCGCCCTTGTCCTGGTGGAATTCCGCGATGGCGCCGAAGGAGCCCATGCTCCAGCCCGCCTTCTCGTCGACGAGGTGGGTTTGCAGGATATCCCGGAGGTCAGCCATGGTCGTCTTCATCCTTCTTCTGCGACAGGTCGACCGGCTGCACGATCAGGCCGCCGGCGGCGGCGCCGATGAACGCCTCGACCGTATAGACGTCTTCAAGGGTCCTTGCGGTCAGCACCGCCTCCGGCCGGCCTTCCGCATGGGCGCGGCCGCGATGCAGGAGCAGCAGCCGGTCGCACCAGCGCGCGGCGAGCGTCAGGTCGTGCATGGAGGCGATGACGATCCGGCCCTCCGCCGCCAGCTCCCGGAAGAGCCGCATGAGCGCGATCTGGTGCTGCGGGTCGAGCCCGGCCAGCGGCTCGTCCGCCAGCAGCACCGGCGTTTCCTGCGCAAGCGCCCGCGCGATGAGCACGCGTGCCCGCTCGCCGCCGGAAAGGCTGGTGACGGCGCGGTGGCGGAAGGCGGAAAGGTCCATGCGGGTGATCGCGGCCTCTATCGCCGCCCGATCCCGTTCCGAAGGGGCGGCGAAGCGCGCATGGTGCGGCAGGCGCCCGAGCGCCACCACGGCCTCCACGCTCATCGCCCAGGCGGTCTCGCGTTCCTGCGGCAGATAGGCGAGGTGGCGCGCGCGCTCCGCAGCGCGAAGGCCGGCGAGGTCGACGCCGTCGAGACGGACCGTGCCGCTGGCCGGCACGAGGCCGAGGCAGGCGCGCAGGAAGGTCGACTTGCCGGCGCCGTTCGGACCGATGAGGCCGGTGAAGCTGCCCTTGCCGACGGTGAGCGAGACGCCGTCCACGACGCGCTTGCCGGCGAGCGTCGCCGACAGGTTCTCGATGGTGAGGATGCTCACAGCCCCGCCCTCCTGTGCGACCAGACGAGCCAGAAGAAGAAGGGGGCGCCGACGATGGCCGTCAGCACGCCGAGCTTGATGTCGCGATCCGGCGCGATGACGCGCACCAGCGTGTCGGTGCAAAGCAGGAGCGCCGCACCGCCGAGCGCGCTGGCCGGCAGCAGCCGCGAAGGCTGTGCGCCGACAAGGGGCCGCAGCACATGCGGCACGACGAGGCCGACGAAGCCGATGGCGCCCGTGACGGCGGTGGCGGCCCCGACCGAGAGCGCGGTGCCGGCGACGGCAAGCCATTGCACCCGCGCAAGGTCGACGCCCATGCTCGCGGCCGCGTCGGGGCCGAGGGCCAGCGCGTCGAGCGCCCGGCCGAGACGGAACAGCAGCAGCCAGCCGGCCGCCGTGAAGGGCAGCACCAGCCAGACATGGGGCATGGAGCGGTCGGTGAGCGAACCGAGCATCCAGTACATGATCTCCGTCGCCGCAAAGGGATTGGGCGAGAGGTTGAGCACCAGCGAGGTCATCGCGCCGGCAAGGCTGGAGATCGCGATGCCGGCGAGGATGACCGTGAGCGGCCGCCCGTCCGCGCCCGCCATCGCCTTGAGGACGAGGACGGCCAGCATCGCGCCGGCCAGCGCCATGAGCGGCAGGGCGAGCATGAAAAGCGCCGAAAGGCCGGTATAGATGGCGATGACGGCGCCCAGCGAAGCCGAGGCGCTGATGCCGATCAGCCCCGGCTCGGCCAGCGGATTGCGCAGATATCCCTGCAGCGCCGCCCCCGAAAGGCCGAGCGTCGCCCCGACGATGAAGCCGAGCAGCGCGCGGGGCAGGCGGATTTCCTGCATCACCAGGACGAGCAGTTCCTCGCCGCCGCCGAACAGGGCGCGAAGACTGTCGGAAAAGGCGACGTCGGCCGGGCCGATGGTGAGCGAGAGGAGAAAGAGCGCGAGGGTTATCGCCGCAAGAAAGACGAGGGTGGTCCGGAAATGGGAGCGGATGGTCACGGTGCGGCCCCCCTGGCCCGGCGTGCGGCGGCCTGCAGGGCGCGGGCGGCCTCAAGGGTGAACGGCCCGCCGCAGACGGTCAGCCGGTTTTCGAGGGGTGCCTCGGCGGTGGCCACCGCAAGGGCGCGATAGGCCGGATGGGCGAAGTTCTGTTCGGCAAGGGCCGGCCCTTCGACCTCTGACCGGCCGCCCGCCATCAGCTCGGGATCGGCAAGGACGAGCAGTTCCAGCGGCAGGCGGGCGGTTCCCGTCATGCCCAGCATCTCGGCGATGTTGTCGAGGCCCGCACGCTTCACCACTTCGGAAACGAGCGTGCCGGAGCCGGCGGTGTAGCTGTTGGCGAAGGTGAGGGCTGTGCGCAGCCGCGGCGTCCCTGCGGCTTCGAGCGCCGCGATCTGCGCATCCATGCCGGCGATCAGCGTCTTCGCCCGCACGGGATTGCCGAGCAGGTCGCCCATGCGGGCGAGATTCGCGCGGACCTCGTCGAAGGAGGCTTCCGGCTGGAATTCCTCGACGCGGAAGCCGAGCCGGCGCAGCAGCGAGATGGTCGTGCGCGTCGTGTAGGTGCCGGCGAGCACGAGGTCGGGCTTCATAAGGAAGATCTCCTCCGCCAGCCCATGGTTGACGGCATAGGCGCCGGCCTCCTCCGCCATGGCCGAGGTGCCGGCGTCGCGCGCCAGATAGGAGACCGAATGAAGCTGGCCGGGCCGTGCGACGAGCATGGCCAGCTGGTCGGTGCAGACATTCATCGACACGACACGCTGCGGAACGTTGTCGGCACCGGTGGCCGCGGCCGGCCAGGCGAGGCCGGCAAGGATCGCCGCAAGCCAGCGCCGGCTGCCCATCAGAAGGTCGCCTTCAGGCCGGCGAAGGCCGTCAGGCCCGGCGTGTTGAAGCCGTAGACCTCCTGGTAGTCGCGGTCGAACAGGTTGTCGATGCGCCCGAAGACCTCCACCGTGTCGTTGACCTTGAAGCTGCCGCCGACATTGACCACCGTGTAGCCGCCGAGCGTCACGCGCGGCGGAACGAGGGTGGCGAAGACCACGTCCTTCATCCTTCCGTTGAACACCGCCTCGGCAAAGACGCGCGCCCGCTCGTCGTGGAAGACATAGGCGGCGTTCAGCGAGCCCATGTGGCGCGGCCGGCGCACCTCCTCAAGGCGCGGCCCGCCGGCCTCCGCCTGTTCGGTCGCTTGCGTATAGGTATAGGCGCCGGTCAGCGTGAGGCCGTTGAAGAAGTCGACCGTCGCGGAGACCTCGACACCCTGCCGGCGGCTTTCGCCGTCACGGTTGACCGGCGTCGACGTGAAGTCCGGATTGAAGACCGTGGCGATCTCGTTTTCGAGGTTCTGGCGGAAATAGGTCACGTCGACGATGAGGCCGCCGTCGAAGAAGCTCTTCTCGACACCGATATCCCAGCCGAGGCTTTCCTCCGGCTTCAGGTTGGGGTTGCCCTTGAACGTGCCGGGAAAATAGCCGAACTGCTCGTAGAAGGTAGGGTTGGTGACGGCGGTGCCGAGGGAGGCATGCAGGCGCGTATCGGCCTGCGGCACCTGCCAGGCCGCGCTCACCGTCCAGGTGGCGGCATCGGCGAATGCACCGTTCCAGTCCTGCCGGATGCCACCGTTGAGACAGAACTGCTCGAAGAATTCCCCCCGGTATTCGCCGATCAGCGAATGGGTGTTGCGGCTGAAGGTTTGCGTGAGATGGGACGGCGAGAAGGTCTCGCGCTGCCATTCGTAGCCGGCGGTCAGCTGGTGCACCTGGTTTTCCAGCGCGTCATGGCGGTAGGAGGCCTGGTAGGTGGCGTTGTAGCGGTTGCCGTCGTTCCAGCTGTCGCCGAACGCTTCGGAATGATCGAAGCGGTGAAGGTCATAGGCGGAGAACCGGGCCTTCTGCGTCAACGCGCCGTCGAGCGCGCTGTTGCTGAGGCCGATGGAGCCGAGAAGCTCGCGGTTCTTCGTATAGTCGCCCACGTCATAGGCCATGGCCGTGTCGTTGTCCTGCTGGTCGAGGTCGCTGCGGCGGTTCACGTAGCGCAGCGTGCCATCGATTGTCGTCTCGGGCGAGAGGTCGACGGAGAAACGGCCGTTCAGCGTGCCGTTGCGGTCGCCGTCCTTTTCCCCGCCGATGTCGGAAATGTTGAAGCCGCCGGTGCGGCGCAGCATGCCGGAGAGCGAATAATCGTAGTTTTCCCCGCCGCCCCGGGTGGAAAGCGCGCCCATGACGGTGCCGTCGCTGCCGACCTCGGTGCGCGCGCTCGACGTGGCGGTGCCGCGCTCGCCGCGCTTCGTGATGATGTTGATGACGCCCGACATGGCGTTGGCGCCCCAGAAGGTGCTCTGCGCGCCGCGCAGGATCTCGATGCGCTCGATGTCGTCGGCGATCAGGCTGCCGAAATCGAATTCGCCCTGGTCGTTGTTGTTGGCCTCGACGCCGTCGATCATCACGAGCACATGGTTGCCTTCCGCCCCGCGCACGCGCACCTGCGTGAGGCCGCCGAAAGACCCGGTGCGCGACACGGCGAAGCCCGGCACGAGCCGAAGCGCATCGGCGACATAGCGCACCTGGTTCTTCTCGATCTGTTCCCCCGTGATGACGGTGACGGCGCGGCCGGATTTCTTGAGGTCCACCGAGGTCAGGCCGTCGGTGATGACGATCTCGTCGAGATCGGTCGGCGCATCGGCCGCGGCCCTTTCCTGGGCGTAAACCGGTGGACACAGCGCGATAACGAGCAGGGAGGCCCCCGCCAGGTGCTTCTTCATCTTTCCCCCAAGGCAGGACGCGCCTGCACGGTTTTCCACCGCGGGCGAGGGAGGATCATGGAAAAGCGGGCACTTTCCCGAACCGTCCACCGGCGCGGCGACATCGTCGACAATGTCACCGCTACGGACGGCCGCGCCCGGACACACCCCGTATCCTGGCATGGGTGACCGGCACAGGCAGGTCTCCTGACTTCCGCGTCGTCGCTATCCTCGCCTTCCCGTGCAGAACGCACAGTGGCATCGTGAGGCAAGCTCGGCGGTTACAGTTGCGGGGGCAGCCACGGTCTCGGCCCCTGATGGGTAATCCTCACCGTGTTCCCTTTTCATCCGTCGGGCTGACGGAACCTGTGTCGCGAACAAAGCTTATTGGCGGTTGCGAAGCCCGGTCAAGGGGCATAAGGCCATACCCACAGTCATGGACGACAGAAATTGACCGGGCAACGGCGCCAGCGCCAACGCCGTCAGGATCATGCCACCGGGGAAGGGATACGGCCGGCTCCGCAGGGAGCGAGCCTCATGGGTCCGATGCTTACCGCGCCGAGTTGGGGCCGAGGCGTGCCGTGGTGGGTGCGCTCCCTGCCCTTGTGAACCCTGGTGACGGAGGCCACGAGGTGCGCCGGCACGAGATCGATGCCATAGCGGCCTTCCTGACCCGGACGGCATAGGCCGGTTGGGTCAGTCGTCCCGCCGCCGGTCTTTGAGTGGTCGGCTGGCCGGTGCGCACTCTGCGGGCACGGGAAGGTCGTGCAGGCGCATCAGGCCGTCGATGGATGCAGCCGCGTGTCCAGGGCGAAGCTTTCCTGGAATTTCAGGGCATAGGTGCCCGGCGCGGCGCCTGCGAGAAAGATCAGGTTCCAGCTGTGCGGCGAGACCGCGCTGGGGATCGCGACGAAACGGTGCCGTCGCAGCAGGTCGTCGCCGAAGGCCTGCTGGCCCGCGCCGGGAATGCCCGGGCGCAGCCAGTTGGGATTGGGCACCGTTTGCGGATCGACGACGTGGACATCGCCGATATCGGCAATGACGGCGGCCGTCATGCGATGGGCCACCGTGTCGAGCGCACGAAATCCCTTGTGGACCGCGACTTCGAGGATTGCGGTCGCAGGATCGAGCGAGCAGTAGACCGCGCGCGTGCCCTTGCTGTTCCAGCGGCCGCCCACGCGGTAGGCGCCTTCGCCGCTATCCCAGCTCGGCGCATGGATAGCCTGGTCGAGCCGCCACGCGACCAGCTCGCTCCCGCCGAGCGCGATGGGCAGAACGGTCATGCGTAGACGCCGTATTCCAGGCGGTCGAGATGGTCTTCGACCAGCTCCACGCCGGCAGGCGTGCCGAGAAGGTCGATGGGGCGGCGCTGGTCGAGGCCGATGGCCGGCCGCTCCAGCCATTGCTCGGCTTCCGCCTGCGATCCGAAGATATCCGTCGCCTTTGCGAGGATCTCGGCAAATTTCCAGGTCCGGCCGCTCTGTTCCAGGCTGAGCGGCTTGGAGGGCGTGTCCTTCCGCCGCTGCCAGGTGCGCAGGCTCATGCCCACGGCCTTTTCGAGCGATTCATTCTTGCCGATGAAGACGAGATTGCCGACAAGGTGATCCAGCGCCGATGCGGGCAGGCCGTGCAGAAGCAGTTCATGCGCGTCGAGCGCATTGGTCAGGCGGCGCGACAGGATGCGCGAACCGCCGAGCAGGGCTTCGATTTTCTGCAGTTCGCCACCGGTTGCTGCCTGCGATGCTTTTGCTGCGACGGCCATGGTTATTCTCCGCGTCATCTGTCGCTTGGAATATGTCATCTGTCGCATGCAATTTCAAGGCCTGGATCGCATCCGGGCCGTCTGCGGAATATGGATCCGGCCTAATGCACCATGAAGCGCGAACTGAAGGGCAGGCTTGCGGCGCCGACGGCTTTCGGGGCTGCGGATGTCCTTCCCACGACGGCGCTCACCGAGGGGATTTCCTGCCGGATGAGGCTGCATAGCGCCTCGCAGATCTCGGTGGGGACGAAGGACGAGAGCACGACGGTCTTAAGCTCGATGAATTGCAGGAGGGATTGCGTCAGCTGGATGAGGCTTTCCGCGCAGGCCTGCTGCCAGGCCGCAAGGGCCGGCCCCATGGGCGGCCATGACGAGACCTCTCCCCAGAGGTTTTCCGCCAGCGTGCTGCCGGACGGCAGGGCGCGTTCCAGCGCGAGCACGCCGACATCGTAGCTCAGCGGCGAATTGCCGTTGTAGATCTGGTGGTTGAGCACGAGGCGGCCGTGCAGGCGGGCGCCGAGATAGAAGAACAGGAAATCCTGCAACTGCCGCGCCGTGCCGAACAGGCTTTCGCCACCGGCCGCCGCCGTGATGTCGTTCTGCACGAAAACCGGCAGGCCGAGCTCGGCCTCCAGATGGCGGTGCAGCACGTCATGGTCCGGGCCGGAGCGGATCGGCGGGGTGGGCAGCGCCAGGCCGACGCCGGCGATGCGCGCCTGCCGGCTTTCCGAAAGGCCGGCGATGGCCTGGTGGATTTCGAGCGCCAGGGCTTCCGGTGCGTCGAACGTATCGGCCGCCCTGTGCGGCATCACGCGGTGATGCTGCACATTGCCGATGAAATCGACGACGACGATGTGGGTGTTGCGGTAGCCGACGCTGACGCCGACGGAATAGGCACCCTCGGAATTCAGCATGAGAGGCGTCGTCGGCGGGCCGACGCGGCCCTTCTGCGCGGCGCCGCGCACGACAAGGCCCTCCTGTTCGAGCGAGCGCACGATCACGGAGATCGTCTGCGCCGAAAGGCCGGTCTTCTCGCCGATCTCGAGGCGGGTCGTCGCTTCGTTCTGCAGCAGCAGCGAGAGCACCAGACGCTCGTTGTGGCTGCGCACGCTCAGCGAGTTGAGGCCGCTGGCGCGGTCCGCGATGCGGAGCGGGTTGGGCGGCGCGAAACGCATGTCAGGCATGGGTGCGCTCCCCGGCAAGGGCGATGACGGTGCTGTGGAAACGCCTAGGCATCCGGCCACCCGATCGCCAGCACTTCCTGGGCAAGCGCCTCACCGAGCTGGCGGTGCGCCTGTTCGTCGATATGAAAGCCATCGGCCGGCGAGCACCGGCAGACCGTGCCGGCATCGAAGAAATGGGCCTCCAGCGAATCCGCCATGATCTCGAATTCCAGCGCAAGCCTGCGGGATTTCTCCTGCGCGCCGGAGAATATCGATTCCCATTCCCTCAGATCGTCCAGCATCGGCGGCGGGGCGACGATCATGATCTCCGGATCGTGGCCGGCCGGGCCGGGGGACAGCTCGCGGATGTCGTGCACCAGGCAACCGATACCCATGGCGACCTCGGATGGCGGCATGTTGAAGCGCCGTTTCAGGTCGTTGGTGCCGAGCATGATGATGATGAGGTCGAGCGGCGCGTGGCTCTGCAGGCAGGGGCGCAGATAGGTCCGGCCATTCTTCAAGGCGCCCTCGATCGGGTCGTCATGCACCGTCGTGCGGCCGCTGAGGCCCTCCTCGATGACATGCCAGCCGGGGCCGAGCTGGCCTTCGAGAACGCCGGCCCAGCGCTGTTCCCGGCGATAGCGCTCGAGCGGCCCGCGGCCGGGAATCTGGCCATGGGTGTTGGAATCCCCGAAGCATAGAACGGTCCGCGTCACTGTCTCCTCCACCGGGCCGTATGCCCGTAATTGCGGTTGAGATTTCGCATCCACAGGGGCGATTTGCAAGGACGGTAGATTATTCATTCAGTCTGAATAACTATTGACAGCCGAAAGCGCCAGTGGTTTTGTGTCGGCCGGAGGAGAGTTTCAGGTCGTTTCAAAGGCTGCGGGCGAGCACCGGACATGGGTCGCGGGCTGGTGGTGCCGCATGCCTTCCGGCCGGCCTTGGCCTCTTTGGACGCCAGCTTTTGGAGGAGAAGTATGAGCAGCATCATCAGGAAAATCGGCCTGTCGGTTCTGTTGGCCGGCGTGGTCTTCGCAACGAACAGCCTGGCGCAGGACGTGCCTCTGCTCGACGGCGTGACGACCCGCGCGGACAACAATCCGACGGTGGAAGAGGGCAAATACAAGAAGGATGCCCCCTGGGTCATCGGCATGAGCAGCTTCGGCGTCAACGCCAATACCTGGACGGTGCAGGTGGCACACGAGGCGCAGGCCGCCGCCGACCGCGACACGCGCATTTCCAAGTTCATCCTGCTCGATGCCGGCTTCGACCAGAAGAAGCAGGTCGCCGATATCGAGGACCTGATCGCCCAGAAGGTGGATGCGATCATCGTCCAGCCGGTCACCTCGACCTCGGCCAATGCCAGCATCGAGAAGGCCGTGGCGGCGGGCATCCCCGTCGTGCTGCACACGGGCCGCATCGAATCCGATGCCTATACGACGGAAATCCAGGGCGGCGCCGAGCATTTCGGCAAGGTCATGGGCGATTTCCTCGTCAAGGAGCTCGGCGGCAAGGGCAATATCTGGGTGCTGCGCGGCCTCGCCGGGCACCCGGAGGACACGAACCGCTACAACGGCCTGAAGCAGGCGCTCGAAGGCAGCGAGATCACGATCACCGCCGAGGAGCATGGCGACTGGCAATATGACAAGGCCAAGAAGGTCTGCGAGACGCTTTATCTCAACGACCCCGATGTCGCCGGCATCTGGTCGTCGGGCGCGGACATGACGCGTGCCTGCGTTGACGTCTTCAAGCAGTTCGGCGCCGCCATTCCGCCGATCTCCGGCGAGGGCAACAACGGCTTCTTCGGCCAGTGGATCGCCGACGGCTTCAAGTCGGTCTCGTCCGAATACAGCCCCGCCCAGGGCGCTGCCGGCATCCGCGCCGCCGTTGCCCTCCTGGAAGGCAAGGCGCTCCACAAGCACTACGACTACAACCCGCCGGGCTGGGACCTTGAAAAGGTCAAGAAGTACTACCGCGACGACCTTTCGGCCAATGTCTGGTGGCCGTCGGAGCTCTCCGAGGATCAGCTCAAGCAGTTCTACGCCAAGCAGTAGGCGCGCCGCACGGGAGGCGGGCCATCACCCGCCTTCCGCCATCACGGCGGAGGGAATCCATGTCGCATCTCATTGAAATGTCCGGAATATCCAAGGCATTCGGCGGCAGCGTCGCACTTCGGGACGTGTCGCTGGCACTGGCGCCTGGCACCGTGCACGCCCTGATGGGCGAGAACGGCGCCGGCAAGTCGACGCTGATGAAGATCCTTGCCGGCGTGCATCAGCCGGACAGCGGCGAGATCCGCCGCGCGGGCCGCCCCGTCGCCTTCGCCAATCCGCGCGCCGCGCTGGAAGCGGGCATATCGACGGTGTTCCAGGAGCTGTCGCTGCTGCCCAACATGACGATCGCGGAAAACATGTTCCTCGGTCGCGAGCCGGCCGGCCGTCTCGGCGGCATCGACCGGCGGCGCATGCGGCAGGAGACGAAGGGCGCGCTCGCCCGCCTCGGCCTGACGCTCGATCCGGACATGCTGGTCTCCGAACTGTCCATCGCCGAGCGGCAGTTCGTCGAGATCGCCCACGGTATCGATGCGGATGCCGACGTCTTCATCCTCGACGAGCCGACCGCCGCGCTCAACGCCGCCGACGTCGAGATCCTCAACCGGCATATCCGCGCGCTGCGCGATGCTGGCAAGGCCATCGTCTACATCTCCCATCGCATGGACGAGATCTTTGCGATCTGCGACGTGGTCACGGTGCTGAAGGACGGCCAGCGCGTCGGCACGAAGCCGCTCGCCGAGATGACGCCGGCCTCGTTGATCGCAATGATGGTCGGGCGCGAGCTGCAGGACCTCTTCCCGGAACGGGGCGAAGGAACAGGCGTGGCCGCGCTCTCGGTTTCCGGGCTGCGGCTCGATGCGGCGGCGCGGCCGTTTTCGTTCACGGTCGAAAAGGGCGAGATCGTCGGCTTCGCCGGGCTGGAAGGGCAGGGCCAGCAGAAGGCGCTGCGGGCACTGGTCGGGCAATTCGCGCCCGTTGAAGGCGTGGTGTCCCGGCGCGGCAAAACCATCCGCCTGCCCGTGGCGAAGGAAAGCGGCGTGCGGCATTGGCAGGCGCTCGGCGGGGCGTTCGTGCCCGAGGATCGCAAGGACGAGGGACTGTTCCTCGGCCATTCCGTCGGCCAGAACATCGTCGCGGCGCTGCATGCCGGCCGGCCGGCGCTGAAGGCAGCCAGGCGCTACGGCACCGTCATCGCCGAGACGATGCGCCGGCTGAACATCAAGGCCTCGGGTCCGTCCGCCCCTGTCGGCGCGCTTTCCGGCGGCAACCAGCAGAAGGTGTTGCTGGGCCGTTACCTCGCCACCGATGCCGACCTCCTCCTGATCGAGGAGCCGACGCGCGGCGTCGATGTCGGCGCCAAGGCGGAAATCTACCGGATCCTGCGCGATTTCGCCGAGGCGGGCGGCGCCGTGCTCGTGCTCTCGCGCGAGACGGTCGAGCTCATCGGCCTCTGCGACCGCCTCTACGTGATCCACGGCAATACCGTCGTGTCGGAAATGCGGGCCAGGGATGCGACCGAGCACGGCATTCTCGACGCGGCCCTCAGCGCATGACGGAATGGACCGCCCGATGAACCCTTCTTCTTCCTCCCTCTTCGGAAAATTGCTGGCGGGCCGCGGCAGCCGGCAGGGCCTCTGGCTGCTGCCGCTCGTCATCGCGCTTGCCATGGCGCTCTGGCTTGCGGCGGCCACCAGCCAGTTCGGCCAGTGGAGCAACCTTGCCAATCTCGTCGCGCAGGGCATGCCGCTGCTCATCACCGCGGTCGGGCAGATGTTCGTCGTGCTCGTCGGCGGGCTGGACCTGTCCATCGGTTCCGTCGTCAGCTTCACCACGGCGATCCTTGCGCTCGACCTGCCGGGCGTCATCACCCTTCCCGGCGTCTTCCTGCTTGCCGCGCTGATCGGCGCGACCAACGGCTACTGCATCACCCGGCTCAACGTGCACCCGATCGTCGCGACGCTGTCCATGCAATATGTCGTGCTCGGCATCACCCGCGTGCTGCGCCCGGTCTCGGGCGGCGTGGTGCCGGATGGCGTGCGCTGGATGGTCGAGGGAACGTTTCTCGGCCTTCCGCTGCCGGTCTTCTGGGGCATCGTCACGATTCTTCTCGCCTGGAAGCTGCTCTACGGCTCGCGCTACGGCCTGCATCTCTTCGCCATCGGCGGCGGCGTTGCCTCGGGCTCGAGCGATGCGGCACGCAACTTCGGCATTCCCGCCAGCCGCAACATCCTTCTCGCCTATGTGATCTGCTCGCTCTTTGCCGCTCTTGCCGGCGTGTTCCTTGCCGGGCGCATCGTCTCGGGGGATCCGAACGTCGGCCTGCTGATGGAGCTCGATGCCATCACGGCGGTCGCGATCGGCGGCACGCAGCTTTCCGGCGGCGTCGGCAGCCTGCATGGCACCATCATCGGCGTTGCGGTGCTCGCGCTGCTCTCCAACGGCATGAACCTGCTCAACGTTACCCCCTTCGTCCAGACGGCGGTCAAGGGCGTCCTGCTCCTGGCGGTCGTCGCGCTCCAGTCGCGCAAGAAGATCGGACTGTGACCATGTCGGCTTTCGTCAGCTCGCCTCTCTTCCGGCGGATTTCCAAGGTCCCGCCATCCTATTACCTGCTCGCCGCGCTGCTCGTCATCCTCTTCGTCGCGCGCCCGCAGATGCTCAACGCCAATGTGCTCGGCGTCTTCGTGCGCCAGGTTGTGCCGCTCGGCATCCTCGTGCTCGGCCAGCTTCTGGTGATGCGGGTGAAGTCGATCGACCTGTCGGGTGGCGGCATCATCCTTCTCATCAACTATTGCATCTCGTCCGGCATCTTTCCCGGCGCCTCGCTCGGTTTCTACGTCGCGCTCGCGCTGGCGACCGGCCTTGCCATCGGCCTCTTCAACGGCCTGATGGTGGCCAAGCGTCGCGTTTCGGCGGTCATCGTCACGCTGGCGCTCTCCATCGTGCTCGTCGGCTTCGTGCAATACCTTTCGAGCGGCAAGCCGCCGGGCGACGTGCCGAAAATCTTCGGCGAGCTGTTCAATACCCGCTTCATTGGCCTGCCGAGCCCGGTTCTCTTCTGGATCGCGCTCACCGCGCTGATGGCGCTGCTGCTGTCGCAGACCGTCTTCGGCCGTTTCGTCGCCGCCGTCGGGGAAAGCATGCCGGCCGCGCATTTCTCCGCCGTGCCGGTGGAGCGCACGGTGATCCTCGCCCACACGCTCGCCGGCCTCATGGCCGCGCTTGCCGCGCTCGTCCAGACAGCCTCCATCGCCGTCGGCAGCGTGCGCGTCGGGCTCGACCTGCCGATTCTCTCGGTCGCCGCGACCATTCTCGGCGGCGTCGTCTTCGGGCGGGGCGAGGGCGGCGTCTGGGGGCCGTTCTTCGGCGTGCTCTGCTTCGCCTTCCTCTTCGTCGTCATGACGATGTTCGGCGTGGGCGACGCCGGCAAACTCGTCGCCCAGGGCCTGATCATCCTGCTCGCGGCCATTTTCTACGGCCTTCGCGCCGGCAAGTGACAACAACCGACAGCCATTCAAGGAGGACGTCAATGGCGGACAAGCGCTCAATCCTGTGCTTTGGAGACTCGCTGACATGGGGCTGGATCCCGGTGAAGGAATCCGCACCGACCCTGCGCTATCCCTATGAGCAACGCTGGACCGGGGCCATGGCCGCAAGGCTTGGCACGGGCTACCATATCATCGAGGAAGGCCTCAGCGCCCGCACCACCAGCCTCGACGACCCGAACGACACGCGGCTCAACGGCAGTGCCTATCTTCCCGCCGCGCTCGCCAGCCACCTGCCGCTCGATCTCGTCATCATCATGCTGGGCACGAACGACACGAAATCCTATTTCCATCGCACGCCCTACGAGATCGCGAACGGCATGGGCAAGCTCGTCGGCCAGGTGCTGACCTCGGCCGGCGGCGTCGGCACGCCCTATCCGGCGCCGCGGGTGCTCGTCGTCGCCCCGCCGCCGCTGGCGCCGATGCCCGACCCGTGGTTCGAGGGCATGTTCGGCGGCGGCTACGAGAAGTCGAAGCAGCTGGCCGGCCTCTACAAGGCACTTGCCGATTTCATGAAGGTCGAGTTCCTGGCCGCCGGCGACCACGTCGCCACCGATGGCGTCGACGGCATTCATTTCTCGGCGGAAACCAATATCAAGCTCGGGCACGTCATCGCGGACAAGGTCGCGGCGTTGTTCTGAGCAAGGCCACTCCGGCTCCTCCCCGGCCGGAGTGGCACCTTCCCAGGCCTCGTTCCTGTCGAATGTCGGCAGGGTCGGCCGCTGTCGCGCCGCATCATGTCATTTGAATGCTTGCCGCTGCGCTTCCCGGTGGATTTCCTCGCACAGGCAATTCCACCGGTCCGGCCGGGCGGCTAAGGTGCCGCTGCCATTGCCAGGGGACTGCACATGCGGAGAGCGGCCGAATGACGACAATCACAGTGGACGCGGTCCTCGACCGTGCCGGCGCCGGGGCCTATCAGCGGCGGCTTCTGGCGATCTTCGGCCTGGTCTGGACGGCCGATGCGATGCAGGTGCTCGCGGTCGGTTTTACGGCGGCATCGATCGCCGCCACGTTCGGCCTCACGGTTCCGCAAGCCTTGCAGACCGGCACGCTATTCTTCCTCGGCATGCTCGTCGGCGCCGCCGGTTTCGGCAGGCTTGCGGACCGCATAGGCCGGCGACGGGTTCTGATCGTCACGGTCGCCTGCGATGCGCTCTTCGGCACGCTGTCGGTCTTTGCGCCGGATTTCACCATCCTGCTCGTGCTGCGGTTCCTCACCGGCGTGGCCGTGGGCGGTACGCTGCCCGTCGACTATGCGATGATGGCGGAGTTCCTGCCGGCCAGGAACCGCGGCCGCTGGCTGGTCATGCTCGAAGGGTTCTGGGCCGTCGGTACGCTCATCGTCGCGCTTGTCGCCTGGGCCGTCAGCCTTGCCGGCATCGCGGACGGCTGGCGCTACATCTTCGCGGCGACGGCGCTTCCGGCGCTCATCGGCATCGGCTTGCGCTTCCTGGTGCCCGAATCCCCGCTCTACCTCTTACGCCTCGGGAAGACGCAGGAGGCGAAGGCCGTCCTCGACAGGATCCTCGTTGCCAATGGCAAGGCGCCGCTGGCGGCGGATGTGCCCCTGGTCTCGCCGCCCGTCGTCGGTAAACCCGGCATCTTCGGCGCCGATCTGCGCCAGCGCAGCCTGATGATCCTGGCGATCTGGTTTCTCGTCTCCGTCTCCTATTACGGTGTCTTTACCTGGCTGCCGCCGAGGCTGGCGGGAGAGGGCTTCGGCTTCGTCCGGGGATACGGCTTCCTCGTTTTCCTCGCGCTGGCCCAGATACCCGGCTATGCGCTGGCCGCCTACGGCGTGGAGACATGGGGACGCCGGCCGACGCTGACGGGCTTCTGCCTGCTGTCGGCGCTGGGATGCCTGCTGTTCGTCGTCGCCGGAACGGGGACGCTGATCGGTGCGTCCCTGTTGCTCATGAGCTTCGCCCTGCTCGGCACCTGGGGCGCGCTCTATGCCTTTACCCCGGAGCTCTATCCCACGGCATCGCGGGCGACAGGCATGGGCACGGCAGGCGCCGTGGCCCGGCTCGGCGGCTTGCTGGCGCCGTCCTTGACGGGGCTTGTCGTGGAGCAGAGTTTCGGCCTTGCCATCGGCATCTTTGCCGGCCTTCTCGTCGCCGCAGCGGTCGCGGCTTTCCTGATCGATGCGGAAACGCGGCAGGCATCGCTGGCCTGAACCGGCCCCAACCCGGCGAAATCCTGCGGCAAAGGCGGGGGCGGCGAAGCGCTGCCTGCTCCGCCTCGGCGCGGCACAGCCGGCGTCGCGCTACAGCAAACCCTTGTGCTGCCGGGGCGCATCATGCCATTAGGACGTCTTCCTGCGGAGACTGGTACATGATCAAGAACACAATGGCCGGACGACCATGGAAGAGCCTGGTGTTTGTTGCATCCCTTTTCCTGTGGACATCGGCACATGCAACGCCCGTGCTCGTCGTGGATGCCGACAATCATCGGGTGCTGCATGCGGAGGATGCCGGGGTGCCTTGGTATCCCGCCTCGACGACCAAGCTCATGACGGCGCTCGTCGTGTTCGAAGCGATCCGCGCCGGCGAGGTGACCCTGACGACACCCGTCACCATGACCCGCAACGCAACGAAACAGGCCTTTCTGGAATCCGGCCTCACCCTCGGGCGGACGATGACGCTCGAAGACGCGCTCTTTGCCATGATCACCGCTTCGGCAAACGATGTCGCCGTGGCGCTGGCGGAGGCGGTGGCCTCCGATGAGGCCTCCTTCGTTCGACGCATGAACGAGACGGCGGCGCGCATCGGGCTCACCGGCACGCATTTTTCCAATCCGAACGGCCTGTTCGACCGGAAGAACTATACGACGGCGCGCGATCTTGCGGTTCTCGGCATGGAAGTGGACCGGCTGTTCCCGGAATATCGCCGCTTCTTTCTGGCGTCGGCCGTCACGATCGACGGCAAGGAGATCAAGTCGAACAACCTGCTCTTGACCCGCTTCAGCGGCACCATCGGAATGAAGACCGGCTTCCTGTGCGCATCCGGGCGGAATTTCGTCGGACTGGCGACGCGCAATGGAAAACGCGTGATGGTGGTCGTTCTGGGTGCAACGACCGAACGGGAACGCAACGAACGGTCGGCGCAATACCTGACGGAGGCCTTCGATGGCCGCCTGTCTTCCGATGCGGGACTTCTGGAAGACCTTAAGAACCGGACCGATGTCGCGCCGCAGGACATGCGCATCCTTCTCTGCACCGACAAGAGCGCGGCCTACGAGGCGAGCCGGAACGCGCTCTATCCGATGGGCCTGCCGGGTCACGAGACCTATCTGCAGGATGAGGTGCCGGGGCAGGTCCGCGTGATCAGCACCTGGGCCGTGGACAAAGCGGACGACGTGCCGATACCCACGCGTCGTCCTTCCTGACCGCTGCAACGAACCGCTTGGCGGCACCCGCCCTCCAAAGGGCGGCCCTTCATGAGGATGCGGCCTCGCGTTGCCGGGCGATGTGGCCTGCCAGATGGTCGGCATCGTGCCAGACGCCCCAGATGAAGGACGAGGCGCGCCTCGACAGCCAGGGCAGGCCGAGGAAATAGAGGCCCGGCACCTTGGAGACGCCGCGCTCGTGCACCGGCCGTCCCTTGTCATCGAAGGCGTCGATCTTCATCCAGCCGTAATCGACCGCATAGCCGGTCGCCCACAGGATCGTCGTGACGCCGGCCTCGCGGAGGTCCAGCGTGAGCAGCGGATCGGTCACGCAGGCCGGGTCGGGCTCCAGGATGCGCGCAGCGGGCTCTTCCGGCAGGTCGAGGCCGTTGCGGGCGGCATAGTCGTCGGCGCGGTCGAGCAGGGAGAGGTAGTTGGCGTCGCCGAGCGCGATGTTCCGGGCGAGATCCGGCGCGAATGTCATCACGCCGTCCCGGAAGGCCTCGGCGCGGCCGACGAGCGTCATGCCGCGCGCCGCGAGCCGGCGGAAGTCGACCGTCTGCCCGCCATAGGCACCGCTGACCGCGATCGTGACATGTTCCGTATTGGGGGCGGGAACCTTGAGGTCCCAGATGCCGAGCGCGCCCAGCCACCAGCAGAAGTCGCGCCCGCGATAGCGCCGCGGCGGACGGTCGTGCGGGCCGACGGAGAGATAGACGCGCCGGCCCGCGCGCAGCAGCTCGTCTGCGATCTGCGTGCCGGACGAACCGGCGCCGATCACCAGCACCGCACCTTCGGGCAACTGGTCCGGATTGCGGTACGTGTTGGAATGCATCTGCCGGATGCGGGCCTCGGCCGGAACGACGGCCGGGATGACCGGGCGCTGGAAGGCGCCGGTGGCGGAGACCACGCGTCTTGCCTCGATCACGCCATCGGACGTCTCGGCACGAAAGGCGTCGCCCTCCTTGCGCAGGACCCTGACCTCGACGCCGCAGCGGATGGGCGCCTTGATCCTCTCGGCATAGGTGACGAAATAGTCGGCCACCTGTTCCTTGGAGGCAAAGGCGTCGCCGTCGAGCCCTTCGAAGGTCATGCCGGGGAAGCGGTCGTGCCAGGCGGGGCCGTTGGCGACGAGGGAGTCCCAGCGGGCGCTGCGCCAGCTTTCGGCAATCCTGCCTTTTTCGATCACGAGATGGGGAACGCCGCGTTTGCCGAGATGCTCGCTCATCGCGACGCCGGCCTGGCCGGCACCGATGACGAGCGTGTCCACTTTTTCCACTGGCATGCCGCTTTCCTCTTCCCTTGCCGAAGCGTCGACCTTGCAGCCGACCCATGCCGATTTGTGTAGTGGAAGGCGAAAGAGGCGGACATGAGCGTTTGGTTCAGCGCTGGTTAGGCGGCCGCTAAGCTCGCCCCTGGATCATGATTTATGTATACAATTATTCTCTGCTTTCATTGAATAAAACCGGAGATTTGTGAGCGAGCTGGGCTTCTTCACCCGCCGTAGGTTCGCACGCCGTACATTTTTCAGCAGAAGATTTTCGGAGAACGACTCGCTCCGTACAAAAAGGTGGCCTCAGATTGGAGACGCCAGGATGGGGTTTCATATCATATCGTGCACGCTTAACATTTGAAAAATAATAAAAAATCTAAGGATCTTGGATGGTGGCGCCGAGCCGGGAGCGGCTGGCTGCTTCTTTTCCGGGGCTCGTCTCGAAGTGGAAGCGGAAAGGTAATTCTGGCCATCCCAGGCATAATCGCATGCATGATTGTTGCAAATATTTGCATACAATATTGACAGATGTGATAGCTTGTAGGACGCTTGGTCAAATGGCCAAGAGGAAAGCATGACCCAGGTGCCCCCATCCCCAGCGGTTTCGATCCGGACGGTTTCCAAGAGCTTCGGCAAGGGAATCTATGCCTTTCGCGTGCTCGACGATGTCTCGCTCGACATAGGACGGCGCGAGTTCTTCACGCTGCTCGGGCCGTCTGGCTGCGGCAAGACCACGCTGCTGCGGCTGATCGCCGGTTTCGAGACGGCCGATAGCGGCGCCATCGCCATCGAGGGCGAGGACGTCACGGCAAGGCCGCCGTTTCACCGTCCCGTCAACACCGTGTTCCAGAGCTATGCGCTGTTCCCGCACCTGACGGTGGAGCAGAACGTCGCCTTCGCGCTCGAGGAGCAGGGCATGGCGCGCGATGCGATCCGCAGGCGCGTCGGCGAGGCGCTGGAGATGATGCGCATGGGTGCCTTCGCCAGGCGTCGCCCGGCCGAGCTGTCCGGCGGCCAACAGCAGCGCGTGGCGCTTGCCCGCGCACTGGCGCCGCGGCCGCGCGTGCTCCTCTTGGACGAGCCGCTTTCGGCGCTCGACCTGAAGCTGCGCAAGGAAATGCAGATCGAGCTGAAGATGCTGCAGGAGGAGGCGGGCATCACCTTCCTCTTCGTCACGCACGACCAGGAGGAGGCGCTGACGCTCTCCGATCGCGTCGCCGTCATGCAGTCCGGCAGGATCCTCCAGATGGGGCCGCCGCGCGAGATCTACGAGGCGCCGACCCACCGTTTCGTCGCCGACTTCATCGGCGACATCAACCTGCTCGATGGCGAGGCGCTGCCGGGCGGCGGCGTTCGCCTCGACAGCGGCACCGTGCTGCCGACCGCTCATGCCGCATCCGGCCGGGTGACGGTCGCCATCCGCCCCGAGCGGGCGCGGCTGGTGCCGGCCGGCACGGGGGCGCTGGAGGCGACGCTCGTCCATTCCGCCTATCTCGGCACTGCCATGCTGCACAAGCTCGAGCTGCCCGGCGGCGGTACCTTCCTGCTGCGCCAGTCCGATCCCGCCGAGGCCGCGCCGGAAGCGGGACGCCGCGTCGGCCTTTCTCTGCCCGGCGAGGCGCTGCGGGTGCTCGCGCAATGAGCGTCGCCTTTCGCCGTCTCTGCCTCCTGTCGCCGGCCCTTCTTGTCATCCTGCTTTTGGTCGGCGTGCCGCTGTGCCTCATGGCCTGGGTCTCGCTGCTCGACAAGGGCGGCAGCGCCGGGGTCGACTGGTCGTCCGCTCCCTCGGCGGCGAACTATGTGCGCCTCGTCTGGGAGGAGGATTTCGACGGAACGATGATCCTCAACACCGGCTATCTGTTGATCTTCCTGCGGTCGGTGGCGCTCGCCGCCGTCACCACCGTGCTCAGCCTTGCGCTCGGCCTGCCGGTGGCACTGTGGATGGCGAGCCTTTCGCGCACCGGGCGCGACGTCATGCTACTGCTGATCACCATTCCGTTCTGGACGAACCTTCTGGTGCGCAACTACGCCTGGCTGATCATCCTGCGCGAGGACGGCTGGGTCTCGCAATTCGTCAACATGCTCTCGCCCTCGCCGGTGCAGCTGCTTTACAACGATGCGGCGGTGGCGATCGGGCTCACCTATTCCTTCCTGCCCTTCACCATCCTGCCGCTCTACACGGTGTTCGAGAAGTTCGACTGGCGCCTGCTGGAGGCCGCGCACGATCTCGGCGCGACGCGCCGGCGGGCGCTGCGCCGGGTCGTGCTGCCGATCGCCACGCCCGGCATCGTGGCGGGCGCGCTGCTCGTCTTCATTCCCTGCCTCGGCGCCTTTGTGACGCCGGCGCTGCTCGGCGGCGGCAAGACGCTGATGCTCGGAAACATCATCCAGATGCAGTTCGGCGCCTCGCGCAACTGGCCCTTCGGGGCAACGCTCGCGGTCGTGCTGCTCGCCATCATGCTCGTCGTGATGACCGCCATGGCGCTCTGGCGCAACAGGAGGACCGCATGAGCCCGCGGCGTTTCCCCTTCACGCGCGAAACCGCGCTGCTCGTGCTGGCCTATCTCTATGTGCCGGTCGCGGTGTTGATCGTCTATTCGTTCAATGCCAATCGCACGGCGACGGTCTGGACCCATGCCTCGGTGGACTGGTACGGCCGCATCCTCGTCAATCCCTCGATCCAGGCGGCGGCCTGGAACTCGCTGGTCATCGCGGTCTGCGCCGCCACGGCCGCGACCGTCCTCGCGCTGCTGGCGGCGCTTGCGACCCGTCGTGCCTTTCTCGGCCGCGGCGCCTCGGAGGCGGTGCTCAACATGCCGCTGATCCTGCCGGAGATCGTGGTGGCGGTCGCCACGCTCATCCTTTTCGTCTCGCTCGGCGTGAAGCTCGGGCTCGGCGCGATGGTGGCGGCTCACACCGCCTTCTGCATCCCCTTCGCCTACCTGCCGATCCGCGCGCGGCTGGAGGGCATCAGCGGCACCTACGAGGAGGCAGCGCACGACCTTTACGCCAACCGCGTCCGCACCTTCCGCCGGGTGACGATGCCGCTGCTCTGGCCCGGTGTCATGGCCGGCTTCACGCTCGCCTTCGTCACCAGCCTCGACGACTTCCTGACCTCGTTCTTTCTCGCCGGCCCCGGCATGACGACGCTGCCCGTCTACATCTTCTCCGCCATCCGCGCGGGCATCTCGCCGGAGATCAACGCGATCTCGGCGGTCATGCTGGTCGTCTCGGTCCTGCTCGTGTCGCTTTCGTTTTTCCTCGGCCGCCTGCGCCGATAACCTGGAGGAGCTGCAATGTCCCTGAAATCCTGCCTCGGCGCGGCCTTTGCCGCCGTCGCCCTTCTTGCGTCGCCCGCGGGCGCGCAGGATGCGGAAAAGACGCTCTATTTCTACAACTGGACCGACTACTACCCGGTCGAGCTTCTGGCGAAGTTCGAGAAGGAGACGGGCATCAAGGTCATCCTCGACGGCTATGACAGCAACGACACGCTGCTCGCCAAGCTGCAGTCGGGCGGTGCCTCCTACGATGTGATCGTGCCCAGCGACTATGTCATCCCCGGCCTTGTCAAGGACGGGCTGCTGATGAAGATCGACACGCATGCCATGTCGAACTACGCCCATATGAAGGACGCGTTCAAGAACCCGGAATTCGACCCCAGGCACGAATATTCCGCGCCCTATCTGTGGGGCGTCACCGGCCTTGCCTATGACAGCGCCCAGGTGCCGGGCGGCACGCTGGAGCCGAGCTGGAAGGAGTATTTCGAGCCGCGGCCGGAGCTCGCCGGCAAGATCGCCGCGCTCGACACCGCAAGCGACGAGATCCTCGCCGCCTCGCTCTATCTCGGCATTCCGCAGTGCACGGAGAGCAACGAGGATGCCGCCCGCATCCTGGCGCTGCTGCAGGCGCAGAAGGAGAAGCTGAAGCTCTACAGCTCCGACAGCACCGTCGACCGCATGGCCTCGGGCGAGGTGGCGATGCACCATCTGTGGAACGGCGCCACGGCGCGGGCCACCGCCCAGCGCGATACGATCCGCTTCCTCTATCCGAAGGAGGGGACGCCGATGTTCCGTGACAATTTCGCGGTTCCCGCCAATGCGCCCCATCCGGAAAACGCGAAGATCTTCATCAACTGGATGATGGCGCCGGAAAACGCCGCGGCCGTCTCCAACGCCATCGCCTATGCCAATGCCATGAAGTCCGACGAGTTCCTGAGCGACCAATGGCGCAAGATGGATGCCATCAACATGCCCGAGGATTTTGCCTCGCGCCTCGTGGCCACGCAGGATTGCAACGGCAAGGCCCGCGAGCTGCGCGACCGCATCTGGACGCGCCTGAAGGGTTGACGCCGCAGAGACCGCGCGGCCCTTCGCGGGCCGCGCCGGTGCGACTTCAGGCGTAACGCGCGACGGCGAGGTCGGTGGCGTCGATCTCCGGCTTCCGGCCGGAAACGAGGTCGGCGATGACGCGGGCCGAGCCGGAGCTCATCGTCCAGCCGAGCGTGCCGTGGCCGGTGTTGAGGAAGAGGCCGGCGACCTTGGTCGGGCCGATGACGGGCGTGCCGTCCGGCGTCATCGGGCGAAGACCGGACCAGAAGCTCGCCTTCGACACGTCGCCGCCGGGGAAGAGATCGGTGACGGAGTGCTGCAGCGTCAGGCGGCGGGGTTCGCCGAGATCGTTGGTATAGCCGGAGATCTCGGCCATGCCGCCGACGCGGATGCGGTCGCCGAGGCGGGTGATGGCGATCTTGAAGGTCTCGTCCATCACGGTCGATTCCGGTGCGCGCGCGGCATCGGTGATCGGGATCGTCAGCGAATAGCCCTTAACCGGATAGACCGGCAGGCGGATACCGTGCGGGCGAACGAGGAGCGGCGAGAAACTGCCGAGCGCGACGACCACGGCGTCGGCCGCGAGCACTCCATGGGCGGTGACGACGCCGCGGACACGGCCGCCGTCCACGTCGAGCCCCCGGATGATGCTGCCATAGTTGAAGGTGACGCCGAGCGCCTCGGCCTTCGCCGCCAGCGCATTGGCGAACTTGAAGCAGTCGCCGGTCTCGTCCTTCGGCGTCAAAAGGCCGCCGACGATCTTTTCGCGCACATGTTTCAGCGCGGGTTCGACGCGGATGCAGCCCTCGGGGTCGAGCACTTCATAGGGAATGCCGTCGGCGGCGAGTGCCTTGACGTCCTTGGCCGAGGCGTCGAGCTGGGCCTCGGTGCGAAAGAGTTGCAGCGTGCCCTGCATGCGCTCGTCATAGGTTATGCCCGTTTCCGCGCGCAGCGCGGCGAGCGAGATGCGGCTGTAGTCGGCAAGGCGCAGCATGCGGCTCTTGTTGAGGGCATAGCGGGCCGAGGTGCAGTTGCGCAGCATCTGCGTCATCCAGGACAGCATGGCCATGTCGACCTTGGGGCGCAGGATCAGCGGCGCATGCTGCATGAACAGCCACTTCATCGCCTTCATCGGAATGCCGGGCGCGGCCCAGGGCGAGCAATAGCCGAAGGAGACCTCGCCGGCATTGGCAAAGCTCGTCTCCAGCGCTGGGCCGGGCTGGCGGTCGACGACCGTGACCTCGTGGCCGGCGCGGGCAAGCTGGTAGGCCGAGGTGACGCCGACGATGCCGGCGCCGAGAACGATGACTTTCATGATGTCCTCATTGGGGAAGAAAATGGCTCAGCGATACTGCCGCCGGTAGCGTTGGCCGAGGCCGGTCAGGATTTCGTAGGCAATGGTGCCGGCATCGCGCGCCACGTCCTCAAGGCCCTGGTTGGGGCCGAGGATCTCGACGCGGCTGCCGAGCGTGAGGCGGCCCTCCGGCAGGGCGGAGATGTCGATCGTGATGCTGTCCATCGACACGCGCCCGACGATGGGCAGGCGCACGCCGTCGCAATAGGCAGCGCCCCGGCCCGAAAGGCTGCGGGGCAGGCCGTCGGCATAGCCTGCGGCGATGGTGGCAAGGCGCGCCGGACCGGCCGTGACATGGCTGGCGCCGTAGCCGACGCGCGTGCCGGTGGGCACGCTGCGGGTTTGCACCACGGCGACGTCGAGGCTGACGACCGGCTCCATCGGGTTCGCCCGGCCGGTGGTCGGCGCGCCGCCATAGAGCGCGATGCCGGGGCGGGCAAGCACGCCGTGATAGGCCTTGCCGAGAAAGATGCCGCCCGAATTGGCAAAGCAGACGTCGAGGCCGGGAAATTCCGCCGCAACGCGCTCCATCTCTGCGCGCTGGTCTTCGTTCTGTTCGCTCTGCGCATCGTCGGCAGAGGCGAGGTGGCTCATCAGGAACAGGACGTCAATGCCGCCGCCGGCGCTGACGAGGCCGGCGAGCGCTGCGCGCTCTTCCGGCGGCACGCCGAGGCGCGACATGCCGGTGTCGAATTGCAGTACCGCCGGCAGCGTGCGGCCGAGGGCCTTCGCCATGCCGCTCCACGCGTGCCACTGTTCCAGCGAATTGACGACCGGTACGATATTGTCGCGGGCACAGGCGTTTTCGTTGCCGGGCTGCAGGCCGTTCAGCACGAAGACCGCGGCGTCGGCCGCCAGAAGCGGGCGCAGGCGAAGCGCCTCGACGAACTGCGCGACGAAGAAGTGGCGGCAGCCATGGGCGTAGAGTTTCTCGGCCACCCGGCCGGCGCCGAGCCCGTAGGCATCGGCCTTGACGACGGCAGCGGCGCGCGCCGGGGCGACCTCGGCGGCGAGCTTTTCATAGTTGCGGGCGAGCGCCCCGAGATCGATGCCGAGATAACCCGATGCACCGTCGATCACGGTCGTTCCGCCGGTCCTGTCCCGTAGTATGCCGCCGTCCATCCCAAGCCCCCTCAGTTGCGCGAAGCCTAGTGAAACGATCGTGAAATTGCCGAGGAAACAGCGATTGATTGTTGCGTCAAAGCATGATTTTTGAACGAAACGACGACGATTTGGAATGATCTGCCATGGCCGCCCTCGACGCGATCGACCGCAACATCCTCCGGCTCCTGCGGCTTGATGCGCGCATGAGCAATGCCAGCCTTGCGGCCGATGTCGGCCTCTCCCCGTCCGCCTGCCTTCGCCGGATCAAGCTGATGGAGCAGGCGGGCGTCATTCGCGGCTACACGGCGCTGGTGGACACGTCGAATGTCGAGGCGAGCATCGCCGTCATCATCAACATCACGCTGGAGCGGCAGACGGAGGATCATCTCGATCGCTTCGAGGCTGCGGTGCGCAAGCATCCGGAAATCCGCGAATGCTTCCTGATGACGGGCGGTTCGGACTACCTGCTGCGCGTCGAGGTGGCCAATGCGGGCGAATTCGAGCGCATCCACAAGGAAATCCTCTCGGCCATGCCGGGTGTCTCGCGAATCCATTCGAGCTTTGCGATCCGCAACGTGCTGGCGACGCGGCCGCGGGGGCGGCGGTAGGCGGAACCCCGGGCGTCAGGTCCGGCCGCCGTAGTATTTCTCCGCGATGCCGCGGGCGGCGGCGGCGGCCTTGCGGCCGATCTCATGCATGCGGGCCATGTCGGCGCGCGCGGTCGGCGCCGCCACCGCCAGCGCGCCCATCGGCCGCCCGCCGGGCGTGAGGATCGGCGCTGCGGCACTGATGACGCCGATCTCGAAGCCCTGCTGGCTGATCGAATAGCCCCGCTCCACCGTTTCGCGCAGGAGCGTGCGCACGGCGTCCGCATCCGTGGCCGTATGGGCGGAAAAGCGCTCCAGCGGCCGCGCCAGCGCGCGGTCGATCTCGCCGGGCGGTAGGAAGGCGAGATAGGCGAGCCCCGAAGCGGTGGCATGGAAGGGCAGCACGGCCCCGGGATCGACGATCACGCGGTGCGCCTGCGCGGAATCCTCCACATGGATGGTGGAGAGCCGCCCGCCGGAAAATTCCGACAGGTGCACCGTCTCGCCGGCCTCTTCCGCCAGCGCCTTGACGAAGGGGGCGGCCACGGCGACGAAGGGGAAACGCGCCTGGCGCAGGCGCGCCAGGCGGACGGGTGCCGCGCCGAGGCGGTAGCGGCGCGTCTCCTCGTCCTGTTCCACGAAGCCGTGTCTTTCCAGCTCCACCAGAAAGCGCCGCGCTGTCGCCTTGTCGAGCGCGGAAAGCCGCGCGAGGTCGCTGAGGCCGATATCCTTGTCGAGTTCGGAAATCAGGTCGAGGAGGGAAAGGGCCTTTCCGATAGTGCTCATGCTGCGCTCCGCGGCGTTGTGTCTGTCATCCCGCAAGGGTCAGTTCCTGCTGCCTGCCATTCCTGTTTCCGCACGCTCGACCAATCGAGATACTTAACATGAGAAATAACTTGACGGCGGAACTGGCTTTTGCAAATCTATAATTAAAATACTGGTTCAAATAATGAACCTCAAGGAAAATGTTTCGTGGGAACCGCCGTCGCCTCGGCACGGCATCGGACAAGCGGCCGCCGGACGCGTGAGGGCCGCCAGGATGGGAGCAAGATCATGACAGAACACAGCGTGCCGCCCGGCGGCGCGAACCAGTTGCGCAAGAACAGCCTCGGCGTCGGGGCGGTCACATTCCTCGTCGTCTCGGCGGCCGCGCCGCTGACGGCGGTTGCCGGCGGCGTGCCGCTGTCGATGATGCTGGGTAACGGCCCGGGCATTCCGCTGACCTTCGCCTTCGTGACGACGGTGCTGCTGCTCTTCGCTATCGGCTATGTCGCCATGGCCCGGCATATCAGCAATGCCGGTGCCTTCTACGCCTATACGGCGCAGGGCCTTGGCGGCCTTGCCGGCGGCGCCGCGGCGCTCGTCGCCATCCTCGCCTACAATGCCATGCAGATCGGCGTCTTCGGCCTGTTCGGCGCCGCCACGGCCGGCTTCCTCGCCGGCTACGGCCTCGACCTGCCCTGGTGGGTCTGGACATATATCGGCATAGCCCTCGTCGCGGTCTTCGGCTATCGGCGAGTGGATTTTTCCGCCCGCGTGCTCGCCGTGCTCGTCGTGCTGGAATATCTCGTCGTGCTGGTCATAGACGCCGCCATCCTCGTGAAGGGCGGCGACAGCGGCCTTTCCGCCGCGCCCTTCACGCCGTCGGCCTTCTTCTCGGGCACGCCGGCCATCGGCATCCTGTTCTGCTTTGCCGCCTTCATCGGCTTCGAGGCGACGACCATCTACAGCGAGGAGGCCCGCGAGCCGGAAAAGACCGTGCCGCGCGCCACCTACATCTCCGTGCTGATCATCGGCCTCTTCTACATGCTGACCTCCTGGCTGATGGTCAACGGCGCGGGCGTCGACAAGCTGGTGCCGGAAATCCAGGGCCTCGCCGACCCGACCACCTTCCTCTTCGGCCTGGCGGACCGCTATGTCGGCGGCGGCATCACCACCATCATGAGCATCCTCTTCATCACCAGCCTCTTTGCCGGCGTCGTCGCCTTCCACAACGGCGTCGCCCGCTATCTCTACGTCGCCGGCCGCGAGGGCCTGCTGCCCAGGGCGCTCGGCGTCACCCATCCGGTGTTCCAGAGCCCGCATGCCGGCTCGCTCGTGCAGACGGTCATTGCTGTCGCCGTCGTCGCGCTCTTCGCCTTCACGGGGCAGGATCCGGTGCTGGCGCTGTTCTCCTGGCTCACCAATGTCGGTACGCTGGCGATCATCCTGCTGATGGCGCTGACCGCCTTCTCCATCGTCGCCTTCTTCGGCCGCAATCCGGGCCTCGAAGGCAACCGCATCGTCACGACGGTGCTGCCGGTGCTGACGGGCCTTATCCTCCTGGCGCTGGTCTTCTACATCGCCACGAATTTCGGCGCGCTGGCCGGTGCGGAGGGGGCGCTTGCGGTGTTCCTGCCGGGCCTCGTGCTGATCGCCGCGATCATCGGCCTCCTGTGCGCCCTGCGCCTGAAGGCGGGCGATGCCGGCGCCTTTGCCCGGCTCGGCGTCCGCCGGGAAGTGTGAGAATCCGGGTGGCGCTCCGGCGCCACCCGTCCTTGAAGGAAAGACCATGCAGGAAAAGATCGAAGCGCTCCGCTACCTCGCCGTCGCGCCGCAGGCGCTGTTCATAAACGGCATCCGGCAGGACCCGGCGGAGGGCGCGATGCTGGATGTCGTCTCGCCCATCGACGGGCGCAGGCTGACGACCATCGCGGATGCCGGCGCGGAGGATGTCGACCGGGCGGTGAAGGCCGCCCGCGCCGCCTTCGAAAGGGGCCGCTGGGCGAAGGCGGCGCCGGCCGCGCGCAAGCGGGTGCTGCTGAGGATCGGCGAGCTGATCGAGAAACATGCCCTGGAACTCGCCGTGCTCGGCGTGCGTGACAACGGCACCGAGATTTCCATGGCGCTGAAGGCCGAACCCGGCAGCGCCGCCGGCACGTTCCGCTACTATGGCGAGGCGATCGACAAGGTCTATGGCGAGATCGCGCCGACGGCCGGCGACATCCTCGGCCTCGTCCACCGCGAGCCGGTCGGCGTCGTCGGTGCCATCGTGCCGTGGAATTTCCCGCTGATGATCGGCGCGTGGAAGATTGCCCCGGCGCTCGCCGCCGGCAATTCCGTCGTGCTGAAGCCGGCGGAGGCCGCCTCGCTGACGCTGCTGCGCCTTGCCGAACTTTGCGCCGAGGCCGGGCTGCCGGAGGGCGTGCTGAACGTCGTGACCGGCCGTGGCGCGGTGGCCGGGGAGGCGATGGGCCTGCATCCGGATATCGACGTGCTGGTCTTCACCGGCTCTGGCCCCGTCGGCCGGCGCCTGCTCGAATACTCCGCCCGTTCCAACCTGAAGCGTGTCTATCTGGAGCTCGGCGGCAAGTCGCCGAATATCGTCTTCGCCGACGCGCCGGACCTCGACCGCGCGGCCAAGGTCTCGGCCTATGGCATCTTCCGCAATTCGGGGCAGGTCTGCGTGGCCGGCTCGCGGCTGCTCGTCGAGCGCTCCATTGCGGAGGAATTTTCGCAGAAGGTGGCCGAGATCGCCGCCGCGATGACGGTCGGCGATCCGCTGCTTTTGACCACCGAGGCCGGCGCCGTCTCCAGCGAGGCGCAGCTCGGCAAGAATCTAGGCTTTGCCGAACAGGCGCTTTCCGAGGGCGCCAGGCTGCGCACCGGCGGCAAACGTGTCCTTGCCGAGACCGGCGGCTTCTACATGCAGCCCACCGTCTTCGACGTCACGCCGGACATGACGCTCGCCCGCGAGGAGGTTTTCGGGCCGATCCTCTCCATCATCCCCTTCGACAGCGAGGAGGAGGCCTTGCGCATCGCCAACGGTACGGATTACGGCCTCGCCTCGGCCGTGTGGACCGCCGACCTGTCACGGGCGCATCGCATGGTGCGCGGCATCCGCGCCGGCGTCGTGCATGTCAACACCTATGGCGGGGCCGACAACACCGTGCCGCTCGGCGGCGTTCGCCAGTCCGGCAACGGGCACGACAAGTCCCTGCACGCGCTGGACAAGTATCTCGACCTGAAGACGGCCTGGATCCAACTCTAGGACCGATCGACATTCAATCCATGCCGGTCTGCAAATGGCGCTTTTCCGCGCTTCCGGTGCTCACATACGTTCAGTACGCTGCGCTCCGGGTCGCGGAAAACCACCATTTTCGCCACGGCCTGAACTGAATGTCGATCGGTCCTGGGCATCTTCCAGCGAGCGGGCGATTTCCGTGACGACCGTGAAGGCGGTGTCCGCGTCGTCGAGGGTCATCTCGAACTGGCCGGCCTGGAAGCGGATGGCGATGCGGTCGTCGACGCGGGTCTGTGTCAGGTAGATGCGGCCATCGTCGTTGATGGCGTTGACGAGGGCGATATTGTGCCGGTCGGCCTCCGCGCCGCCCTTGTGGCGGAAGGAGAAGAGCGAGAGCACCGGCTCGCTGACGATCTCGAAATCCGGCTCGCCGGCAAGACGCTCCGCCAGTTCCCTCGACCAGGCGACGTGATTGCGGATCATCGTGCGCAGCCCTTCGAGGCCGTGGTAGCGCAGCAGGAACCACAGTTTCAGCGCGCGGAAGCGGCGGCCGAGCGGCACGGACCATTCGGAATAGTTGATGATGCCGTCATGGCCGTGCGTCTTCAGGTATTCCGGCTGGATGGCCAGCGTGCGGACCTGGTCTTCCGGGCTGCGGATGAACTGTACCGAGCAGTCGAAATTGGCGCCGAGCCATTTGTGTGGGTTGAAGACGATGGAATCGGCCGCCTCGACGCCCTCCCAGAGCTCGCGGAATTCGGGGCAGATCATGGCCGAGCCCGCCCAGGCGGCATCGACATGCAGGTAGAGCCCATGCGCCTTGGCGATGCCAGCAACATCGCGGATCGGGTCGCAGGCGCCGATGGAGGTACCGCCGGTGCAGGCGATGACGCCGGCCGGGATATGGCCGGCGGCACGGTCCGCGCGGATCGCGGCGTCGAGCGCCTCGGGGTCCATGCCGTTGAGGGGGCCCTTGGTCGGGATGCGCACGAGGTTCGCTTCGCCGATGCCGGCAATCCAGATCGCCCGGTCGATGGAGGTGTGCACCTGCTTCGACGCATAGACGCGCACCGCCCCGTGCGCCGCCAGCCCCTCGCTGTTGCCTTTCCAGCCGAGCGCCTTCTCGCGCATGACCAGCACGGCGGCGAGCGTCGCGGTGGAGGCGGAATCCTGGATGACGCCGGAAAAGCCGTCCGGCAGGCCGAGCGCCTGGCGCAGCCAGTCGACCACCCGCGTCTCGAGCTCGGTGGCGGCCGGCGAGGTCTGCCATAGCATGCACTGGGCGGCGACGGAGGTGACGAGATAGTCGGCAATCACCGAAACGGGGGCGGCATTGGCCGGGAAATAGGCGAAGAAGCGCGGATGCTGCCAATGGGTGAGGCCATCGGGAATGATGCGCTCGAAATCCGCGAAGATCGCCTCCATCGCCTCGCCGTCTTCCGGGGCTGCACTGGCGATCTGCCGGGCGATATCGCCCGGCTTCGTCTGCGCGCGCACCGGCCGGTCGCGCAGGCCCGCGCGGTAGTCGGCGCCCCAGTCGGCGGCCGTTCGCGACCACTTGCGGAATTCTTCGCTGTCCATCTCTTGCTCCTGTCTGGCGCTACGCAGTTCTCGGTGTTCGTCCATCGATTTGCAAGGCCCGTGAAGGGGCCTGCAATCCGAGCTTGCCGTGCGCGGTTTCCTCAGGGTATCCGCACGAATGTATTTAACGCGTTAATAAATTTTTGGTGCCTGTCAAGCCCGCGACGGAGCATCTGTCGATGCGGCTGCGAGCGCCGCGGTTGCGACGGGAAAACTTATTTTATGGTTCAATATATGAACCAATGCTTCAAATATAGACTTGCAAGCGGCGGCACTTCCTGTCAAGTTAATTCGCATGTTAAGTATATTGGTCGCGACACCCGAAGAGCTGCTGCGGGCGGAGCCGGACTTAGCGGGAGGAGAACGGAAATGCACGTCGACGACATGGCCCGGATGCCGCGGGGCCCTTTGTCCACACCGGATATCGAGATGGAGCTGACGCGGACCGGGCCGGCCCGCTATCCTCCGGCGGGAGACCGTCTTGGCAGCGAGACGGCATGCCAGGCCTTGCGCCGGCCGGATGCACCTTCGGGGCAGGTCAGGCGATTTGTTCCGCTGTTCGTATCGAGGAGGAATGGTCGATGAGCGCGAGCGCCCGTCTGCCTCATATTCTGGTGATCGGCACCGGTGATACCAAGAGCGAGGAGCTCCTGTTCATGGCTGATGTCATCGGCAAGGCCGGGGGCGTTCCCGTTCTGGTCGATGTCAGCGTGCTCGGCGACCCGCCCTATGTGCCGGACCATTCCAAGCACGACATCGCCGCCGCGGCCGGCACCACCATGGAGGCGATCACCGGCAGCGGCGACGAGAACACCGCCATGGCGCTGATGGCAAAGGGCGCCGCGGCGCTGGTGCGCCGGCTTTCGGACGCGGGAGAGATGGACGGCATGATCGCGCTCGGCGGCTCGCTCGGCACGGACCTCGCCCTCGACGTCGCCGCCGTGCTGCCGCTCGGCGTGCCGAAGTTCATCGTCTCCACCATCGCCTATTCCCATCTCCTGCCGCCGGAGCGCATCGCGCCCGACCTGATGATGATCCTGTGGGCCGGCGGGCTCTACGGCCTCAACCCGATCTGCCGGGCGGTGCTGTCGCAGGCTTCGGGCGCGGTCGTGGGCGCAGCCAAGGCCTGCGAGCGGCCCGGCCGCCAGCGCCCGCTGGTGGGCATGACCTCGCTCGGCTCCTCCTGCCTCAGCTACATGAAGCTGCTGAAGCCGGAGCTGGAGCGGCGCGGCTACGACGTCGCCGTGTTCCATTCCACCGGCATGGGCGGGCGCGCCTATGAGGCGGTGGCGGCGCAGCGGGGCTTTGCCGCCGTCTTCGATTTCTGCATCCAGGAAGTGACCAATGCGCAGAACGGCTCTGTCGCCGTCTCCGGGCCGGACCGTTTGGAAAATGCCGGCCGCGCCGGCATTCCGCAGATCGTCGCGCCTGGCGCGGTCGACATGGTTGACATGCCCGCCTGGCAGGAGACGCCGGACCGCTTCGTCGGCCGGCCCTATCATGCGCACAACCGGCTGATCGCCTCCGTCACCGTCCCGCCCGACGAGCGCCGTGCGGTCGCCCGCGTCGTCGCCGCCAAGCTGGAGAGGGCGAGCGCCCCCGTCGCCTTTCTGCTGCCGACGAAGGGCATCCAGGAATGGGACCGGGAGGGCGAGCCGCTGCACGAACCGGACGCGCTGGAGGCCTTCCTCGACGAGATGCGCCGGGCCGTGCCGGCCTCCGTCGCCTTCGAGGAGGTCGACGCGCATATCAACGCCCCGGACTTTGCCGAAAGAGCGCTGGAAATCTTCGACCGCTGGGTGGCCGAAGGCATCGTCGAGAAGGGACAGGCGGCATGACGGAGGCCAAGCGGGCATTGATCCTTGATTTTGGCGGCGTCGTCACCCGCACGCTGTTCGAAACGCATGACATCACCGAGCGGGCGCTCGGCCTGCCGGCCGGCACGCTGACCTGGCGTGGTCCCTTCGACCCGGCCAGCGATCCGCTCTGGCAGTCGATGCAGGCGCGAGAAATCACCGAGCGCGACTACTGGATGATGCGCACGCGGGAGGTCGGCGCGCTGCTCGGCGAGGATTGGACGGACATGAAGACCTTCGTGCAGCGGGCGCGCGGGGCCGATCCCGAACTCGTCCTGCGCCCCGAGGCGCGCGACGCGATCCTGAAAGCCAGCGAAGCCGGGCTGAAGCTCGCCATCCTCTCCAACGAGCTCGACCTCTTCTACGGCGAGAGCTTCCGCAGGCGCTTCCCGCTGATCGACCTTTTCGACGTCATCGTCGATGCGACATACACGAAGATCCTGAAGCCCGATCCGCGCGCCTATGAACAGGTGCTGGCGGAACTCGCTCTCAGCCGTGCCGACTGCGTCTTCGTCGACGACCAGAAGAAGAACATCGAGGGCGCGGCGGCCGTCGGCCTTCCCCATGTGCATTTCGACGTGACGCGGCCTGCGGAAAGTTATGCGCAGGCGCTGAACATGCTTGGACTTTGAAAGGATATCCCATGCGCGATTCCAACTTCCTGATCGAGAACAATGCCCGTCATCTCTGGCATCCCATGGCGCATCCGGCGGAAATGCAGGCCAAGCCCCCGCGCATCATCAATGCGGGCGAGGGCGTTTCGGTGGTGGATATCCATGGCAAGACGGTGCTGGATGCCGTCGGCGGCCTGTGGAACGTCAACCTCGGCTATTCCTGCGAGCCGGTGAAGAAGGCGATCCGCGACCAGCTCGACGAGCTGCCCTATTATTCCACCTTCCGCGGCACCACCAATTCGCCGCTGATCGAACTGTCCTATGAACTGGCGGCGTTCTTCAGGGAGGACGGGCTCACCCGGGCCTTCTTCACCTCGGGCGGCTCGGATTCCGTCGAGACGGCGCTGCGGCTCGCCCGCCAGTTCCACAAGATCAACGGCCAGCCGGAGCGCACCAAGTTCGTGGCGCTGAAGAAGGGCTACCACGGCACGCATTTCGGCGGCGCCTCGGTCAATGGCAATGCCAATTTCCGCCGCAACTACGAGCCGCTGCTGCCCGGCGTCTTCCACCTTGCCGCGCCCTATCCCTATCGCAACCCCTTCAACACGGCCGATCCGGCGGAGATCGCCCAGGCGATCGCCCGCCAGTTCGAGGACGAGATCGCCTTCCAGGGCGCCGACACCATCGCCGCCTTCATCATGGAGCCGGTGCTCGGCGCCGGCGGCGTCATCGTGCCGCACGAGACCTTCATGCCGCTGATGCGCGCGATCTGCGACAGGCACGGTATCCTCCTCATCGCCGACGAGGTCATCACCGCCTTCGGCCGCACCGGGGCCTGGACCGGTTCGCGCGGCTTTGGCGTCAAGCCCGACATGATGACCACCGCCAAGGCGATCACCAACGGCTACTTCCCCTTCGGCGCGGTGATGATCGCGGACAAGGTCGCCGGTGTCTTCGAAGCCAACAGGGATTCCTTCGGGACCATCGGCCACGGCTACACCTATTCCGGCCATCCGGTCGGCGCGGCGGCGGCGCTGGCGACGCTGAAGGAAACCGCCCGGATCGACACAGCCGCCAATGCCGCCGCGCGCGGCGCCGAGCTGATCGCCGGGCTGGAAGGCCTGAAGGCGAAGCACGAACTGGTCGGCGACGTGCGCGGCAAGGGGCTGATGGCGGCGCTGGAGCTCGTCTCCGACCGCCGGACGAAGAGCGCGGCCGCCAGGGACGTGGTGCAGAAGGTCTATGATGCCGCCTATGACGAGGGCGTGATGGTCCGCACGTCGGGCGCCAATGTCATCATCTCGCCGCCGCTCGTCATCACGGCGGCCGATGTGCAGAAGATCGTCTCGGCGCTGGATGCGGGACTGTCGACGGCGCAGAGAGGGGTGTCGCCATGACCGATGTGCAGGCCCTGCGCGTCCGCCGCGAGCGGCTGCTCGGCCGCAACATGTCGCTCTTCTACGATGACCCGGTGCATCTGGTGAGGGGCGAGGGCGTCTGGCTGTGGGATGCGGACGGGCGACGGTATCTCGACTGCTACAACAATGTGCCGCATGTCGGCCATTGCCATCCGCGGGTGGTCGAGGCGATCTGCCGGCAGGCGTCGATACTCAACACCCATACACGCTACCTGCACGAGGGCATTCTCGACTATGTCGAGCGGCTGACGGCGACCTTCGACAGGAGCCTCGACACGGCGATCCTCACCTGCACCGGCAGCGAGGCCAACGACGTGGCCCTGCGCATGGCGCAGGCGGTGACCGGCCGGACGGGCGTCATCGCCACCGACTTCACCTATCACGGCAACACGACGGCGGTCTCGCAGCTCTCGACGCGCATGCCGCCGGTCGGCGGTTATGGTGGGCATGTACGCCATGTGCCGGCGCCGGATGCCTATCGTCCGCTTGGGGGAGAGGGCGGCGAGGCCTTCGCCGAGGCCTGGGCCGCCACGGTGGAGGCGGCGATCGCCGCGCTGCAGGAAAGCCCCTTCGGCTTCTCCGCGCTGATCATCGACCCCTTCTTCGCCAATGAGGGTTTTCCGGACCTGCCGGCGGATTTCCTCGCGCCCGCCGTCGCGGCTGTCAGGAAGGCCGGCGGCCTTGTCATCTGCGACGAGGTTCAGCCCGGTTTCGGCCGCACCGGCGCGCATTTCTGGGGCCATCAGAAGGCCGGCATCCTTCCCGATATCGTCACCCTCGGCAAGCCGATGGGCAACGGCCATCCGGTCGGCGGCGTCGTGGCGGCATCCGAAACGCTGAATGCCTTCCGCAAGGCGTTCCGCTATTTCAACACCTTCGGCGGCAATCCGGTCTCCTGCGCGGCGGCCATGGCCGTTCTCGACGTGCTTGAGGAGGAGAAGCTGCAGGAGAACGCGCTTCATGTCGGCGCCCATGCCCGCGAGGGGCTGCAGAAGCTGGCGGACAAGCATGGGCTGATCGGCAATGTGCGCGGCAGCGGCCTGTTCTTCGGCGCGGAACTGGTGCTCGACCGGCAGAAAAAGACGCCGGCCTCGGACATCGCCACGCGGGTGATCAACGGCATGCGCGAGCGCGGCGTCCTGATGGGCAAGCTCGGCATTCACCAGAACGCCACAAAGATCCGCCCGCCCATGCCCTTTTCCCGGGAGAATGCCGACCTGATGCTGGCGGTGCTCGACGACGTGCTGAGCGGGCTGTGACGCGATGGACGACATGATCGCGGCCCTGACGGCCCGGGCGGCGGGCGCCCTTCTTCACTGGAACCTGCCGGACCAGGTGCCCGAACTCTTGAAATACCGCGAGAACGCGGTCTTCAAGGTTCGCCTGCACGACGGCCGGCCGGCGGCCTTGCGGCTGCACCGCCCGGCCTATCATTCGCCGGCGGCGCTCGCCTCGGAACTCGCCTTCATGGCGGCGTTGCGCGAAAAGGGCATCGCCGTGCCGCTGCCGATCGCCGCGCCGGACGGCAGCCTGCTTGCCGCCTTGCCATCTCCGGCGCCGGGCGAACCACATTATGCCGACCTGATCGACTGGATGGAGGGCGAGCCACTCGGCGATACGGGCGCTCCGCTTCCCCGGGGCGGCCGGGATTTGCCGGCGCTCTTTGGCGCCATCGGCCGGGAGATGGCGCGCCTGCACGATGCGGCCGATGCCTTCGTGCGGCCGGCCGGGTTCGAGCGCCCGGCCTGGGATGTCGAGGGCTTGCTGGGCGAAGCGCCCTTCTGGGGCCGGTTCTGGGATTGCCCGGTCATCACGCCGGTGCAGCGGGACGACCTGGCGCGCCTGCGCGCCCGCCTCCTGCCGCGGCTTTCGGCGCTGGCGCCGGGGCTGGACTACGGCCTGATCCATGCCGACCTGGTCCGCGAAAATGTCCTCGTGGCGGGAGGCGCCGTCGCCTTCATCGATTTCGACGATTGCGGCTTCGGCTTCCGGCTGTTCGATCTGGCCACCGCGCTGCTGCGCAACCGGCACGAACCCGACTATCCGCGATTGCGTGCGGCCCTGCTGGAGGGATATGCCGCCGTCCGGCCGCAGGCGGAAGCGGAGTTCCGGCACTTGCCGCTGTTCCTGCTGCTGCGCGCGCTCACCTATATCGGCTGGGCGGCGGCGCGTCCGGAGCTTCCGGACAATTCCGCGCGCCTGCAGCGCTATCTTGGCGACATGGAGAAGCTTGCGCGCGATCTCGGCCTTTGACGGCAGCCTGTCAGCGCGGATCGGCTTTGCGCACGGCCGTCGGCACGATGCCGAAGCGGCGGCGGAAGGCGGTGGCGAAATTGGCGGCGCTGGTATAGCCGGCGATCGCGCTCGCCTCCTGCACGGTGACGTTTTCCCGGTCGAGGGCGGCAAAGGCGCGCTCTAGCCGGATATTGCGCACATAGTCGAAGACGCTGCGGTTTTCCGCGACGCGGAACAGGCGTTGCAGGCCGCTCGCGCTGATGCCGGCCTCGCGCGCGATCGTTTCCACGCTCAGCGCTTCGGTGGCGCGGGCCGCGATGAAGTCCCGGGCGCGGCCGAGGCAGATCGCGTCTTGCCGGCTCAGCAGCGTGCCGCCCGCCCCGCGCCGGTCGGCCTGCAGCACAGCCGCCATCGTCTCCGCCACGAGCTCGACGGCGCGGCCTTCGAGATAGAGGTCGCGCAGTTCGGGAATGAGCGGCGAGGGGCTGAAGATCTGCCGCACCAGCTCCATCATGCGCGGCGTCAGCGTCCAGCGGTGCTCGCTGAGGTGATCGCGCAGCAGCCGCGCGCCGCCCGTCGTATCCGCCACGGCTTCCAGCGCGTCGCGGTGCAGCCATTCCGGCGTTGCGGAGACCACGAGATGGCGCAGGTGCTGGCCGCCGCGCGAGGCGCGTTCGAAATTTTCCGGGCAGGCATTCATGATCGCCACGCCGCGCACCGTGCTGCGGTCCGCCTGGAAGGCAAACCGGCGGTCGCCGATCGAAAGATCGACGCTGCCTTCCAGGAAGAAGATGCAGGAAAGCTCCTCCGGCAGGAGCGAGGTGGCCGTGAAGGCCCGCTCCTCGATCGCGTCGCTGACATGCAGGACGAGGCCGCGGCGCAGCTCCCTGTGCAGGAACTTACCCTTCATCAGCGTGTCGTCGGGCGAAAGCCGGTCGTCGGGGCTGTCGAAGGCGATGCCCTCGTGGCGCAGGAAATCGCGCACGCGCACGCGGCCCCCCTTGCCCTCGTTTCCGGCGTTGCCAGGTGCGGCCGCCATCCCCTGTCCTTCACTGTTCCGGTCACCGGCATTGCGCAGGATGACCCGAGATTGGTGATCGAATTCCGGCACCGCGCGGAGATTTGCCGGTGCGCAAAGGCATCTGCGCGGTGCGCAAAGGTGCCGACATTGTCCGTCGTGCAAGTGTTGCCCTAGAGATAGCTTAACTTGATTTACGAGGTCAAGTTTAGGAAAAGGCTATCGGACGGTGGGACCGCGATCATGAGATTGGCAGAAGAGACGGTGACGGGAGCAACGGAGAAGGCGGGGCGCGCGATCTGGCGCAGGCGCCTGTGGCTGGCCGCGACCGTGGCGCTGGCGGGGCTTGCCGGCCCGGCACAGGCGCAGGAGGCCGGCGCGACGGCGCTCCAGACGATCACCGTCGAGGGCGGCGAGGACAACCCGAAGGGGCCGGACCAGGGCATCGTCGCAAAGCGCAGCCTCAGCGCCTCCAAGACGGACACGTCCCTGCTCGAAACGCCGCAGGCGGTCAGCGTCGTCACGCGCGACCAGATGGATGCGCAGGGCGTGAACACGGTCGCCGAGGCGCTGCGCTATACGCCGGGCGTGCATCCGGATCCGAACGGCTACGACATCCGCTACGACTGGCTCTATATCCGCGGCTTCAACGCCTATGGCACGATGTGGCTCGACGGGCTCATTCTGCCGGGCGACCCGAGCAACTATGCGACGCCGAGCGTCAATGCCTTCGCGCTGGAACGCATCGACGTCATCAAGGGGCCAGCCTCCGTGCTCTACGGCAGCACCGTGCCGGGCGGCCTCATCAACCAGGTGAGCAAGCGCCCGCAGGCGACGGCGCACAACGAGGTGGGCCTCCAGACCTCCTCGCACGGCGGCGTGCAGGCGACGCTCGACATGACCGGCCCGCTGACCGAGGACGGCGACTGGCTCTACCGCCTCGTCGCGCTCGGCAAGAACATGGGCAGCCAGGTCGACAGGGAACGGGAGAAGCAGCTGATGCTGGCGCCGAGCCTCACCTGGTCGCCCACCGACCAGACCACGCTCACGCTCTATGGCTACTACAAGAAGGACCGCCCGACCTTCAGCCCGCGCTTCTACCCCGCCGTCGGCACGCTGATCGACAATCCGACCGCACGCGTGCCGCGCGACATCTATCTCGGCGATCCCAATGCGGATGTCTTCGACCGGGATTTCTATGCCCTCGGCTATGAATTCGAGCATGAGTTCAACGAGACCTTCACGGTGCGGCAGAACCTGCGCTACAGCCGCTCCGACCAGAACATGTTCCTCGTCCTCGTCAACCCGGCCTTCGCCTGGCAGCCGGACGGGCACACGCTCAATCGCGCCTCGGCGATCTCCGACGACCGAGTCTCGGCCTTCAATGTCGACACGCAGCTCGAAGCCCGCTTCGATACGGGCGCGCTCGACCACACGATGCTCTTCGGCCTCGATTACCTGAAGGCGACGTCCTCCACCAATTTCGGCAATGCCATTGCCGGTGTTCCGCCGCTCGACCTCTTCGACCCGCGCTACGGCGAGGTGGACATCCCCGTGCCGGCCATCCAGCGCTCCGGCCTGCAGGAGCAGCAGCAGATCGGTTTCTACATGCAGGATCAGATCCGCTACGACAACTGGGTGGGCACCTTCGGCCTGCGCTACGACCTGTCCGAGATCGACAGCACGAACCGCCTTGCCGGCACGCCGGCCGTGACGACACGGAACCGGGAGCTGACCTGGCGCGCTGGCCTCACCTATCTCTTCGACAACGGTCTTGCGCCCTATGCCAGCTACGCCACTTCGTTCCTGCCGACGCTCGGCACGGATCGGGACGGCAATCCCTTCCGGGCGCAGACGGCCGGGCAGTATGAGATCGGCCTGAAATACGAGCCCCCGGGCGGCCGCGGCATGATCACCGCCTCGCTCTTCGACCTGACGCTCGACAATGCCCTGACGCCGGACCCGGCCGATATCCTGTTCGACGTGCAATCGGGCCGGCAGCGGGTGCGGGGTCTGGAGATCGAGGGCAAGTACGAGCTGACGCCAGAGCTCGACCTTCTCGCCGCCTATGCCTATTCCCATTCGGAAGTGCTGAAGTCCAACAATCCCGTCGAGCTCGGCCGTGAGGTGTTGCGCCTGCCCGAGCATCAGGGCAGCGTCTGGCTCAGCTATCGGCCGGCCTTCGCCGACGGGCTGACGCTCACCGGGGGCGTGCGGGCCATGTCCTCCTACCAGACGGACAGCACCTACAAGGCGGAGCTGCGCATTCCCGGCCGGGCGCTTGTCGATATCGGCGCGGAATACGATTTCGGCGCCATCGACAAGGACTTTTCCGGCACGAAGCTTCGGGTCAACATCACCAACCTGTTCGACAAGGAGTACGTCTCCCATTGCCTCAACAGTACCGGCGGAAGCTGCAACTACGGCGCGGGCCGTGCCATCACCGCGAGCCTGAAATATTCGTGGTGAGCGCCTCGCATCGAACCGGGACAAGCGGAGGGGGCGCCGGCTTGCCGGCGGCCCTCTGTCGGCTGTCGCTCCTGTTACTGCTGGCGTTTCCGGCATTCGCCTTGCCGGCGCGGGCCGAGATCCTGCTGTCGGATGCCGCCGGGCGCAGCGTGCGCCTTGCGGAGCCGGCGCGTCGCATTGTCACGAACGAAAGCCTGCTGCTCCTCTCGCTCGCCCTTGTCGATCCCGATCCCGTCGCGCGCATCGCCGGCTGGGCCGCGCCGCAGCGCATCGATCGCGGCATGTACGAGGCCTATCGCCGGCGCTTCCCGGCCATCGACGCCATCCCCACCGTCGGCGCCGTGCTGCCGGGGAAGACCTCTGTCGAGGCGATCCTCTCGGTCAAGCCGGACCTTTTCGTCGTCTCCATCTGGGAGAGCGGCTGGACGGAGGCGGCCGCGACGCTGGAGGCGGCGGGCGTGCCAGTCCTCTTCCTTGACGGACCTGTCAATGACGGCAAGGGACCGGCGGAAACGACCGCCTTCTCCGTCACGCTGCTTGCCGCCGCCATTGGCCAGGAGGCGAAGGGCAGGGCGTTCGGCGATTTCCTGCGCGAACGCTACCGGCGCATCACGGAGCGCACGGCGAGGGCGAAGTCGGTTTCCGTGCTGGTCGATGCCCATGCGGGGGCTACGTGCTGCTCGACACCCGGAAAGGGCAACCGCATGACGGACTATCTGCGGCTTGCGGGCGGCGAGAGCATCGGCGCGGATGTGCCGGGCTATGACGGCCAGCTCAGCCCGGAATTCGTGCTCGGCGCGGATCCCACGGTCTATATCGCGACCGGCGGCCCGCATCTTGCCGCCCAGGGCGGCCTCGTGCTCGGCGGCGATGTCGATGCCGAAAGCGCGCGAAAATCCTTCGCGGGCATTCTCGGCAAGGGCCTGCGCGACGGGCTGACGGCGGTGCAGCAGGGCCGGGCGCATGCGGTGTCGCACCAGCTGTCGATCTCGGTTCTCAACATCCTCGTCTTCGAGTGTTTCGCGAAGTGGATGCACCCCGATCTCTTCGCGGACGTCGATCCCGCCAAGACGCTCGCCGAGATCAACGACCGTTTCCTGGCGGTGCCGCTGGAGGGCACCTTCTGGATCGACGCGCAATAGGAAATTGACATGCACGCAAGACAGTACACCGCCCGGGCGCGGATCGCCCTGCGCAACCCCGCTCCCGTCATCGCGGAATTCTGCGACCACATGCAGGAGCACAATGCAGAAGTGAGCGAGGGGCCGACCGGCCCGCTGCTTCGGCTCGGGAGCATCCGCGCGCAGTTCTCGCGCGAGGGCGAGGCGACGCTGGTCGATGTCGCCGCGCCGGATCTCGAAGGGCTCTATCTCGCCCGCATGGCCGTCGCCTCGCATATCCTGGAATTTGCCGGCGACGATCCGCCGGCCATCACCTGGACGGGCGATGGCGGGGAGATCGGCCGCCCGCCGAACTTCCAGATACTCGAGGTCGTCGCCTGCCGGACGCTGACGCCGCACATGCGCCGCCTGACGCTGTCCGGCGAAAACGTCGCGCGGTTCGCCGGGCTCGACGCGCTGCATCTCAATCTCATGGTACAGCGGCCGGAGGCGGGCGAACCGCAATGGCCGCATGTCGGCGCGAACGGGGTGATTGCCTGGGAGAAACCCGAGCTGCGCCCGCTGATGCGCAAATATACCGTGCGCTCCGTCGATCTGGCCGCCGGCACGCTCGATATCGATTTCGTGCTCCATGCGGATGCAGGTCCCGGCTCCGGCTTTGCGGCGGCCGCGGCTGTCGGCGACCGGGTCGGCGTGGTCGGTCCCGGCGGCGGCGGCCTCGTTGCGGCCGACTGGTATCTCTTCGCCGGCGACGAGACGGCGCTGCCGGCCATCGCCCGCATGCTGGAAAACCTGTCGGCAGGCGCACGCGGCCGGGTCTTCATTGAAGTCGAGGATGCCGGTGAGGTCCAGGCCCTTGCGCCGCCGCCCGCGGTCGCCGTCGAATGGCTGTTCCGCGATGGCCGGCCGGCGGGTAGCACGAGCCTGCTGATCGATGCCGTGCGGTCCGTGGCATTCCCGATGGATGGCGAGGCCGTCTATGTCTGGGCGGGCTGCGAGTTCGAAGCTTTCCGGGCGATCCGCAGCTTCGCGCGGCAGGAAAGGCGCCTTTCCAACACCGAGCACCTCGTCGTTTCCTACTGGCGTCGCGGGCGCGCGGAAGAGGACTAGAACCGGCCGCAGCGGCATCGCTTCGGTGCCGGACAATCCAGGTAAAACAAGGTTCCGGAGTAGCTCCGGATGCGTGCCGGCAATATCCGGCTTTTGCGTCGTCGATTGCGGTGCGAAAGCCGGGCTTCCATGAATAGCCATGTCTTTGGAATGATGGTCTTCTAATATTTCTCCGGCGTAATATGAATTAATCCTGTATTTTTTGTTCATTTTATACGAAATTCTTCAATTCGTTATATTTATAGAAATATATCGATAATTGATGTTTCACAAGTATATTCATGAGTGAAAGTGGAAAGTTTATTTCACTTTATTTTCATTGGGGCGATGCTAGTATCACGACGATGATTGGTATCGGAGGACGCATACCTTGTCTGACGTCGCCCCGGAACAACTGACGCCACAAACGCCCGGATCACGCCGGCGGCGCGAGCTTATCACGTTCTTCGTCCTTGCTTTTGGCATCTGGCCCATCGTCGCCGTCGGTGTCGTCGGCGGCTACGGCTTCCTCGTCTGGATGTTCCAGATCCTCTATGGGCCGCCCGGTCCGCCGGGCCATTGAGGGGAAGGCCATGACGCAGCAAGTCCTTTCCAGGCGGAATTTCCTGCGCGGCGGAAGGCATGACGCGACCGCCCGCATCCGTCCGCCCGGCATCGCGGAGGACGCCCTTGCCGCCTGCACGGGCTGCGGGTCGTGCGTCGAGCACTGTCCCACCGGCGTGATACGCCTCACTGACGATTTGCCCGCGCTCGATTTTGCGGCGGCGGAATGCACCTTCTGCGGTGCCTGCGCGGAGCACTGTCCCGAGCCGGTGTTCGCCGATGGCGTCGCCGGCCGCTTCGATCATGTCGTCGCCATCGCGTCCTCCTGCCTGCCGTTCCAGGGTGTCGACTGTCAGGCCTGCCGGGACGTCTGTCCGGCGGAGGCGATCCGCTTCCGTCCGGTGCGCGGCGGCCCCTTCGTGCCGCAGCTTGTGGCCGAGGCCTGCACCGGCTGCGGCGCTTGCATTTCCGTCTGTCCGGCCGGCGCGGTCGCCATCGCGCCCCGCAGCGTGGAGGTGGCCTATGCCTGATGGGCGCCGCTATCACATTTCAAGCGCGGTGATCGCCGTCAGGCCGGACTTCATGGCGGGCGTGCTCGAGGCGCTTGCCGGCTTTGCCAATGTCGAGGTGCACGGCTGCGACAAGGGCAGGATCGTCGTGGTCATCGAGGGGCCGAGCACCGGCGTGCTCGGGGATACGCTGATGCGCATCTCCGTCCTCGACGGCGTGATCGCGGCGAACATGGTTTTCGAACATGTCGAATTGGAAGAGGACGAGGTGCATGGGCAGCGAACTGACGCGGCGTGACATCCTGAAGGCCCAGGCGGCGGGCGTCGCGGCGGCGGCGGCGGGCATCGCGCTTCCCGCTGCCGCGCAGCCGGTTCCGGGCGGGGTGAGCGCGCTGGAGATCAAATGGGACAAGGCGCCCTGCCGCTTCTGCGGCACCGGCTGCGGCGTCATGGTGGGCGTCAAGGAGGGCAAGGTCGTCGCCACGCACGGCGACATGCAGGCCGAGGTCAACCGCGGCCTCAACTGCATCAAGGGCTATTTCCTCTCGAAGATCATGTATGGCTCCGACCGCCTGACGGCGCCGCTCCTGCGCAGGCGGAACGGCGTCTATGCCAAGGACGGCGAGTTCGAGCCGGTGACCTGGGAAGAAGCCTTCGACGTGATGGCCGAACAGGCCAAGAAGGTGTTGAAGGAAAAGGGGCCGACCGCCGTCGGCATGTTCGGCTCCGGCCAGTGGACGATCTTCGAGGGCTATGCCGCGACAAAGCTGATGCGCGCCGGCTTCCGCTCGAACAATCTCGACCCGAATGCCCGCCACTGTATGGCGTCCGCAGCCGTCGCCTTCATGCGCACCTTCGGCATGGACGAGCCGATGGGCTGCTACGACGACTTCGAGCATGCCGACGCCTTCGTGCTCTGGGGCTCGAACATGGCGGAGATGCACCCGATCCTGTGGACGCGCATCGCCGACCGGCGGCTCGGCAACGAGCATGTGCGCGTGGCGGTGCTTTCCACCTTCACCCATCGCAGCATGGACCTCGCCGATATCCCGATGGTCTTCAAGCCGGGCACGGACCTGGTGATCCTCAACTACATCGCCAACCACATCATCCAGTCCGGCCGGGTGAACGAGGATTTCGTGCGCAATCACACGAAGTTCGTGCGCGGCGTCACCGATATCGGCTATGGCCTCAGGCCGGACAATCCGGTGGAGGTGAATGCCGCCAATTCCGCCGATCCGGGCAAGACGGAGCCGATGGACTACGAGGCCTTCAAGGCCTTCGTCGCGGAATACACGCTGGAAAAGGCGGTCGAGATGACCGGCGTCGAGGCCGGCTTCCTCAGGCAGCTCGCCGAGCTCTATGCGGATCCCGACCGCAAGGTCATGTCGCTCTGGACCATGGGCTTCAACCAGCATGTGCGCGGCGTCTGGGCGAACCAGATGGTCTATAACCTCCACCTTTTGACGGGAAAGATTTCCGAGCCCGGCAACAGCCCCTTCTCGCTGACCGGCCAGCCTTCGGCCTGCGGCACGGCGCGCGAGGTCGGCACCTTCGCGCACCGCCTGCCCGCCGACATGGTGGTGACGAACCCGGAACACCGCAAGCATGCCGAAGAGATCTGGCGCGTGCCGCATGGCATCATTCCGGAAAAGCCCGGCTACCATGCCGTCCAGCAGGACCGCATGCTTCGCGACGGCAAGCTCAATTTCTACTGGGTGCAGGTCAACAACAACGTCCAGGCCGGCCCGAATACCTCGAACGAGACCTATCAGGGCTACCGCAATCCGGAAAACTTCATCGTCGTGTCGGATGCCTATCCGACGATCACGGCGATGAGCGCCGACCTCATCCTTCCCGCCGCCATGTGGGTGGAGAAGGAGGGCGCCTACGGCAATGCCGAGCGGCGCACCCATGTCTGGCACCAGCTCGTGCAGGCGCCGGGCGAGGCGCGGTCCGACCTCTGGCAGATGGTCGAATTCTCCAAACGCTTCACCACGGACGAGGTCTGGCCGGCGGAGCTTCTCGCCGCCAACCCGGACTACAAGGGCAAGACGCTCTATCAGGTGCTCTTCGCCGAGAGCGACGTCGCGAAATTTTCAATCGACGAGGTTAAGCCCGAGCACGCCAACAACGAGGCACAGCATTTCGGCTTCTACATCCAGAAGGGCCTCTTTGAGGAATATGCCGCCTTCGGCCGCGGCCATGGCCACGACCTTGCACCCTATGACACCTATCACGAGGTGCGCGGCCTGCGCTGGCCGGTGGTCGACGGCAAGGAGACGCTCTGGCGCTATCGCGAAGGGTACGATCCCTATGTGAAACCCGGCGAGGGCGTGAAGTTCTACGGCAACAAGGACGGCAAGGCGGCGATCATCGCCGTGCCCTACGAGCCGCCGGCCGAATCCCCGGACGACGAATACGACATCTGGCTCGTCACGGGCCGCGTGCTGGAGCACTGGCATTCCGGTTCGATGACCATGCGCGTCCCCGAGCTCTACAAGGCCTTTCCCGGCGCGCGCTGCTTCATGAATGCCGATGATGCGCGCAAGCGCGGCCTCAACCAGGGATCGGAGATCCGCATCATCTCGCGGCGCGGCGAGATCCGCTCGCGCGTCGAGACGCGCGGGCGCAACCGCATGCCGCCGGGCGTGATCTTCGTGCCGTGGTTCGATGCCAGCCAGCTCATCAACAAGGTCACGCTCGACGCCACCGACCCCATCTCGAAACAGACGGATTTCAAGAAATGCGCAGTCAAGATCGAACCCGTCGCCTGACCCCGAGCCCCGGATGGATTTTCGCCGCGATCGGCGTGGCGGTGCTTGCCACCGGCGCCATGGCACAGATGGTGCCGCAGCTTTCCGGCCCGCAGGGCGACGCGATGCAGACCCTGCCGGCCGATCCCCTGCCGAAATGGGTCATCGACGACATCCGCCGCATGCGCGCCTATCCGGAACAGCCGCCGGTCATCCCGCATTCGATCGACGGCTACCAGCTGTCGGTCAACGCCAACCGCTGTCTTTCCTGCCACAAGCGTGAATTCTCGCAGGATGCCGGCGCGCCGATGATCAGCATCACCCATTACATGACGCGCGAGGGCCAGATGCTCGCCGACGTCTCGCCGCGGCGCTATTTCTGCACCGCCTGCCATGTGCCGCAGGCCGATCACAAGCCGCTCGTCGAGAACACGTTCAAGGACATGAGCGACATGGGCGTCACCAAGGCGGGAAGCGAATGATGGTGGCGCGCATCAAGGCCGTCCTCGCCTGGGTCTGGACCATTCTGACCACGCCTGCGGCGACCCTCAGCCTTGCCTTCCTGACGCTCGGCGGCTTCGTCGGCGGGGTCATGTTCTGGGGCGCCTTCAACACCGCGCTGGAGCTGACGAACACGGAGAAGTTCTGCACCTCGTGCCATGAGATGCGGGACAACGTCTACCAGGAGCTGACCAACACGGTGCATTTCACCAACCGCTCCGGCGTGCGCGCCTCCTGTCCGGATTGCCATGTGCCGCATGAATGGACCGACAAGATCGCCCGCAAGATGCAGGCCTCGAAGGAGGTCTGGGGCAAGATCTTCGGCACGATCAACACGCGCGAGAAATTCCTCGACCATCGGCTGGAGCTTGCCCAGCATGAATGGGCGCGGCTGAAGGCGAACGACAGCCTGGAATGCCGCAACTGCCACTCGGCCGTCGCGATGGACTTCACCAAGCAGACCCAGCGCGCGGCCGATATCCACGCCAAGTTCCTCCTGCCCGGCAAGGCGACGTGCATCGACTGCCACAAGGGCATCGCCCACGAGCTGCCCAACATGGAGGGCGTCGATCCCGGCTGGAAGATGCCGCGCGAACTGGAGGGCGAAGAGCTTCCCGCGGCGTCCAACGGAGCGATCGAGGACCTGCGCAAGGCGGTGGCAAGCGCCCATGGGGCGATGACGTTCTAGTTCCGGGGGCTTGGGCGCTATGGCCGCTTCTGCACCAGCGTATCCGTCAGGCGGCTGCGGCCGACGCGGATGACGGTTTCCATGGCGCGCCGCGCGCCGTCCTCGTCGCGCCGGCGGATCTCCTCGACGATGCGCATGTGGCTTGCGGCGACATCGCCGATCTTGATGTGGTCGGAGGCGGGCGAGGAGAGCTTGAAGATGCCGGCCAGCGCCGCCTCGATGAGGCTGCCCACCGTGCGCATGAAGGGATTGCGTGCCGCATCGATGACGCTGAGGTGGAAACGCAGGTCGGCGAGCGCCAGGGTCTCCGGCGTGTGGGCCGGATCGCCCATGGCGACGGCGAGCAGCATCATCTGGTTGATGTCGGCCTCGCTCGCGTGACGGGCGGCAAGGGCGGCGGCCTGCGGCTCGAAGCCGAGGCGGATCTCGCTGAGATGAACGAGGAACTGCTCGTCCACGCCGACCGCGAAATGCCAGGTGAGGATGTCGCTGTCGAAGAGGTTCCACTGGGTCTTTGCGGTGACGCGCGTGCCGATGCGCGCGCGCGGCACGACCAGCCCCTTGGCCGCCAGCGTCTTCATCGCTTCGCGCAGCACCGTGCGCGAGACGCCGAAGCGCGCCTCGAGTTCGGCATCGCCCGGCAGCGTGGCGCCGACGGCGAATTCACCGGCGACGATCGCCCTGCCGAGCTCGCCCACGACCTGCGAGTGGCTGGTGCGGGCCACGGGTCCGTTCATCATCGTTTCGAGCAGGCCCTTCTTGCGCACCGGTCCGTCCTCGCATCGAGCAATTCCAGCAAAGGTGCGAAGCGGTTTTGCGTCCGGAATTGCGTTAAAACAAAAGGCTAGAGCGCTTTCGCGTTCTGAAGAAAAGCGGAAGTGCTCTCGCCGTCGGGGTTTCGGGTACGGGCGAGGGCGGCGGGACGCATGTCAGGCATGCCGCCTCCGCCGGTCCGTCGCGAGGATCAGGCCCTTCTGGAGCAGGATGAAGGCGAAGAGCAGGAGGCCGATCAGGATCTTTGTCCACCAGCTCGACAGCGAGCCGTCGAAGGTGATGTAGGTCTGGATGAGGCCCTGGATGAGGATGCCGACCAGCGTGCCGGCGACGAAGCCGGAGCCGCCCGTCAGAAGCGTGCCGCCGATGACGACCGCGGCGATGGCGTCGAGTTCCACCCCGACGGTGGCCAGCGAATAGCCGGCGGAGGTGTAGAGCGAGAAGACGATGCCCGAAAGACCCGCGAGGAAGCCGGAGAGGGCGTAGATCATCACCGTCGTGCGTCCGATCGGCACGCCCATCAGCCGCGCCGTCGCCGTGCCGCCGCCAAGCGCGTAGATATTGGCGCCGAAGCGGGTGCGGTGGGCGATCAGGATGCCGGCAGTGAAAACGAGGAGCATCAGGCCACCGATGAGGGTGATGCGTCCGCCGCCGGGCAGCTTGTAATAGACACTCTTCAGCGTGGCGTAGAAGGGATGCTTGATCGGGATCGAATCGATCGACAGCACGAAGGCCATGCCGCGCGCCAGGAACATGCCGGCGAGCGTGACGATGAAGGGCGGCATTTCGAGGTGATGGATGATCGCGCCCATCAGGGCGCCGAAGGCCGTGGTGACGGCAAGCGCCAGCACGAAGGCGGCAAGCGGATGGATCGCGGTCGATTGCAGCAGCACGGCGAGAAGGACGCCGGTGAAGGCGATGACCGCGCCGATGGAAAGATCGATGCCGCCCGACAGGATCACGAAGGTCATGCCGACCGCCGCGATGCCGAGGAAGGCATTGTCCGTCAGGAGGTTGCCGATCACCCGCGTCGACAGCATGTTGGGATACTGCGCGATGCAGACGGCATAGGCGATGAGGAAGATGGCGATCGTGGCGGTGAGGGGGAGATAACGCGGGTTCATTTCGTCTCCTCGCCCGTCTTGCTTGCCGCCGCCTGCGGGCGGGAGAGGAAGACGAAGGCCGACTGCGCGCGCGGCGACTGGATGACGAGGATCAGCACGATGATCGCCGCCTTGATGATCAGGTTGAATTCGGGCGGGAAGCCGGACAGCAGGATGCCCGTGTTGATCGACTGGATGATGAGCGCGCCGAGCAGCGAGGCAGCGATGGAAAAACGCCCGCCGAGCAGCGAGGTGCCGCCGACGACGACGGCGAGGATCGCGTCGAGCTCCAGCCAGAGGCCGGCATTGTTGGCATCCGCGCCGCGGATGTCTGCGGTGGCGATGATGCCGGCGAGCGCGGCGCAGAGGCCCGAGAGCACATAGGCGGCGATCAGCAGCACGCCGGTGGAAACGCCCGAGAGCATGGAGGCGCGCCGGTTCACGCCGAGCGCCTCGATGAGCATGCCAAGCGCCGTGCGCCGCACGATGAGCGCCACGGCAAGGCCGAAGACCAGCCAGATGACGACGGGCATGGGCAGCCCGAGGAACGACCCGCTGCCGATGAAGATGAGGCCGGAATCGTTGAAGGTGAGGATCGCCCCCTCGGTGATGAGCTGGGCGATGCCGCGGCCGGCGACCATCAGCACCAGGGTCGCGATGATCGGCTGGATATCGAGAACGGCGACGAGGAGGCCATTCCACAGGCCGCACAGGAGGCCGGTGCCGATGGTGACGAGCAGCGTCAGCGCCAGGCCGTAACCCGCCGTGATGCAGGCGGCGGCGACAGCCCCGCAGATCGCCATGACGGCGCCGACCGACAGGTCGATGCCCTTGGTGGCGATCACCACCGTCATGCCGATCGCCAGCAGAGCCACCGGTGCGCCGCGGTTGAGGATGTCGATGAGGCTGCCATAGAGCCGTCCGTTCTGCATTTCGAGGCGGAAGAAGCCCGGAAAGGCGATCGACACCATCAGGAGGATGACGACGAGCGCGGCGACCTGCGGAAAGAGCCTGACGGCATAGGTTTTCAAGGTCGCGCTCATGGATCGGCCCTCCCGGCGGAAGCGGCGATCGCCTCGACGATGCCGTCCGTGGTGACCGCGCTGCCAGTGAGTTCGGCGACATGCGCCCGGTCGCGCAGCACGATGACGCGGCTGGAATAGGCGACCAGCTCTTCGAGTTCGGAGGAGATGACGATCAGCGACATGCCTTTCTCGCACAGGGATTCGATGAGGCGGATGATTTCCGCATGGGCGCCGACATCGATGCCGCGCGTCGGCTCGTCGAGGATGAGGAAATCCGGATTGGTGGCGAGCCAGCGGGCGAGGATCGCCTTCTGCTGGTTGCCGCCGGAGAGCAGCTTGATCGGCTTCTCGCGGTCGCTCGTGCGGATGTCGAGCGCCTTTATGTAGTGGTCCGCCAGCCGGTCCTGCTCGCCGCGGCTGATCGGCCGGGCCCAGCCGCGCCGGGCCTGGAGGGCGAGCGCGATGTTCTCGCGCACGGAGAGGTCGCCGACGATGCCGTCCACCTTGCGGTCTTCCGGGCAGAAGCCGAATTTCTCGCGGATGGTGGCGCGGGGGGACGAGAGGTCGAGCGTCCGGCCGTCTCTCTCCGCCGTGCCGGTGTCAGCGCGCTCGGCGCCGAAGAGGATCTCGGCCGTTTCCGTGCGGCCGGAGCCGAGCAGGCCGGCAATGCCGACGACCTCGCCCGCGCCGACATCGAGGTCGAACGGCTGGATATGGCCCTTGCGGCCGAAATCGCGGAAGCGGAAGCGAACGGGGCCGGCCTCGCCCTTCGCGCCATGTTCGCCCGCCACTTCCTGCACCAGTTCGCGGCCGAGCATCATGGCGATCAGGTCACGGCGCGGCAGGTCGGCGGTCTCGCGCGTGCCGACGAGCTGGCCGTTGCGCAGCACGGTGATGCGGTCGGAAATCGCGTAGACCTGCTCGAGGAAGTGGGTGATGAACACGATGCCGAGGCCGCGCTCCTTCAGCCGTCGCACGATGCGGAACAGCATCGCCACCTCGTGCGTGTCGAGGCTGGCGGTCGGCTCGTCGAGGATCAGCACCTTGCCCGACAGGTCGACCGCGCGGGCGATGGCGACGACCTGCTGCACGGCGACGGAATAGGCGGCAAGTTCGGCGGTGACGTCGATATCGAGGTCGTATTCGGCAAGCAGCGCCCTTGCCCGGCGGTTCATCTCGCGGGCGTCGACGAGGCCGAAGCGCTTCGGCTGGCGGCCGAGGAAGAGGTTTTCGGCGACCGTCAGGTTCGAGAGCAGGTTCACTTCCTGGTAGACGGTGCCGATGCCGAGGTTCTGGGCCTCCAGCGTGCTCTGCGGATCGACATCGGCGCCATCGACGAGGATGCGCCCGCCGTCGCGGCGATAGGCCCCGGTGAGGCACTTGACGAGCGTCGACTTGCCCGCGCCGTTTTCGCCGAGCAGGGCATGCACCTCGCCGCGCCGCAGAGAGAAATCGACGCGGTTCAGTGCCTTGGCGCCCGGAAAGATCTTGTCGATCCCCGTCGCCGAAAGAATATAGGAACTGGCAGGCTGCATGGTCCCGACCCGGGTGAGGATGGCCGCCCGCAGCCTAGGAGGCGAACGGGCCTGGCGGAGGCCCCGCGCCCGGCCATTGGCCGGACACGGGGCTCCAGGGTGAGATCAGTAGCCGAGGCCCTTCTTCTCCTCGTAGACCTTCGCCGGATCGTCAGCCTGCGTATAGAGCTTCGATTCGGTCTGGATCCACTTCGGCGGTGCCTTGCCGTCCTTGCGGAAGGCGTCGAGGGCGTCGAAGGCGGGGCCTGCCATGTTGGGCGTCAGCTCGACCGTGGCATTGGCTTCGCCGGCGGCCATCGCCTGGAAGATGTCGGGCACGGCGTCGATCGAGACGACGAGGATGTCGGTGCCCGGCTTCAGGCCGGCTTCCTTGATCGCCTGGATGGCGCCGACGGCCATGTCGTCGTTGTGGGCGTAGAGCGCGCAGATGTTCTTGCCGCCGTCTTCCGCCTTCAGGAAGCTCTCCATGACTTCCTTGCCCTTGGTGCGGGTGAAGTCGCCGGTCTGGCTGCGGACGATTTTCAGGTTGTCATGGCCGGCGAGTGCTTCCTCGAAACCCTTCTTGCGGTCGATGGCGGGTGAGGAACCGGTCGTGCCCTGGAGCTCGACGACGTTGCACGGCTTGCCGGCGACCGTGTCGACCAGCCACTTGCCGGCGACATTGCCCTCGTGCACGAGGTCGGAGGTGACGGCGGTCAGGTAGAGGTCGTCGGGGGCGTCGACCGTGCGGTCGAGCAGGATGACCGGGATTTCCGCATCCTTGGCTTCCTGCAGCACCTCGTCCCAGCCGGTTGCCACGACCGGGGCGACGAGAATGGCGTCGACGCCCTGCGCGATGAAGGAGCGCAGGGCCTTGATCTGGTTTTCCTGTTTCTGCTGCGCATCGGCGAATTTCAGGTCGATGCCGCGCTGTTCGGCCTGCTGCTTGGTGAGCGTCGTCTCGGCGGCGCGCCAGCCGGACTCGGACCCGATCTGCGAAAAGCCGACGGTCAGCTCGGCCGCGGACGCGGCGCTGAACATCGAGGCAGCAAGGATCGTGGCACTCGCGAGTGCGATTTTGAATTTCATGATGTCCTCCCAAAGAAAGCTGCTCCTCAGCAGCGAAGGTAAAACATCATATTGTATTACTATTGTAAACCATCAAATTTGCGGTGCCGGGATTTTCTTTGCGTAGAGGCGGGTAGGGGCGCGAATTGCCGGATGGGTTCTGCAAGCTGTTTCAAGGGCTTGTCGGCGAATGCGAAAGATCGCCTGCCTTTCGGCGGAAACACTGAACGCGCGCTGGAGGCGCCGCTGCCGTTCGCGAGCCCATGCTGGCGGGCAAGGCGGCGAACAGAAGAACGAGGGGCCGACAGGGATGCCGGCGAAACCGTGGAACGGGCAAGGGTCCCACAGTGGATAGCCGATCGATGATTCGCCCGTGCGATCGAAGCATGCACGCTCTCGGGGCCGGTGCTGCCGAGATATGGCCGGAACCTCGACGACGGCAAAGCGGAGCGCTCTCGTCGAAACAGGGCGAACCATCTGGTCTACAAGCGGGGCAATTGCCTTTGGAATGCAACATTGCCGTTCTTTCCTTCCCCAGGGAAGGGGAAGCAGGCGGGGCATTCCCACAGGGGATCGGTTTATAAGGGGCTTCCGGTTTCTTACCGGCCGGCGCCTTCCAGCGTCTCGCTGACGCGCTCCCAGGCCTTTTTCAGGTGGCGTCCCAGAACTTCGGACAGCCGGTCGGCATCGCGCGCCTCCAGCGCGGCGACCATTTCCTCGTGCTCGCCGACCGCGGCCGCCCATTTCTCGGCGCCCTCGTGGCCGACGAAGCGGATGCGCTTCAGCCGGGTCTGCAGCATGCCGTGCACTTCGGCCAGCGCGGCATTGCCGGAAATGGCGACGATTCGCGTGTGGATCGCCTGGTTGAGCTTGTAATATTCCAGGCGGTCGCCCGCCTTGTAATGCCGGACCATGCGGTCGTGCAGGGCGCGGATTTCCGCGATCTCCTCATCGCGCGCGCTCGCGCAGGCAAGCCTGCCGGCCAGTTCCTCCAGCGTGGCGAGGACCGACAGCATGTCCTTGACGTCCTTCGCCCCGAAGCGCTTCACGACGGCGCCGCGGCTGGGAACGAGCTCGACCAGGCCTTCGCTCGCCAGATACTTGATGGCCTCGCGCAGGGGAGTGCGCGAAACGCCGAGCATCTGGCCGAGCTGGCCTTCGTTGAGGCGCGTTCCCGGCGACAGGTGCCCCTCGATGATCATGTCGCGCAGGCGGCCGACGAGCGTGTCGTGCAGCGCCGTGCGGCGGATCGGTTCCGGCAGGCTACTTTCTGGGAGCCCCAAGCTTCTGATCTCATCCATGTCTTTGATCTTGCGTCTTTCAGGTCCGGCCCGAGGGCGCCGGCCGCGTTGGCGATTTGGTGCGAGCATGGAGAGCCGGGACGGTGGCGTCAATAAAAAATGCTGCATACAGAATACAAAAGACTTGATGCAGCATTTTGGATGCCGTATGAGAATTGCATACAGAATGCAGCGGAGGAGCTTCATCATGACCGAGAGCGCAAAAGACGCGCGTCCCGTTATCGCGCTCGCCATGGGCGACCCGGCCGGCATCAGCCCCGAGCTGACCGCCCGCATCATTGCGCTCGACGACGTCAAGGCCGCGGCCCATCTCGTGGTGATCGGCGATCGCCGCATTCTCGACGAGGGTGCGAAGGCGGCCGGCCTCACCCTCGACCTGGAGGCCGCAACGCTCGAGACCTTCGGTGCGGCGGGCGGCGAGCGCCATGTCTTCATCGACCTTGCCCATCTCGATCCGGCGGATGTGGTGCGCGGTGAGGCGACGCTTGCCGGCGGCACCTTCGCGACGACCAATTTCCGCGCCGCGCTGCAGCTTGCCGATCAGGGCAAGGCCGGGGCCGTCTGCTTCACGCCCTTCAACAAGAAGGCCATGCGCTACGCCTATCCGGGGTATGACGACGAGATCCGCTTCGTCGCCGATGTCATCGGCTTCACCGGCAAGGTCCGCGAGTTCAACGTGCTGGAAAAGGTCTGGAATGCGCGCGTCACCTCGCACATTCCGCTGAAGGACGTGGCGGCGGCGCTTTCGGTCGAGGCGATCCTCGCCGAGATCGAGCTCACCGCGGCCTGCCTGCGCAATGCCGGCTACGACAATCCGCGCATCGCCGTTGCGGGCCTCAACCCGCATGCCGGCGACGGCGGTTCCTTCGGCATGGAGGAGATCGACATCATCGAGCCTGCCGTCGCGGCGGCGAAGGCGCGCGGTTTCGATGTCGAGGGTCCGTTCCCGGCCGATACCGTCTTCCTGCGCGCCCTGAAGGACGGCTTCCAGGCGGTCATGACCATGTATCACGACCAGGGCCAGATCGCGATGAAGCTCATGGGCTTCGACAAGGGCGTCACCATGATGGGCGGCCTGCCGTTCCCGCTCTGCACGCCGGCCCACGGCACGGCCTATGACATTGCCGGCAAGGGCATTGCCGATGTCGGCGCGAGCCGCGAGGCGCTGCTTCTGGCCGCGCGCATGGCGAAAAAGGCCGCCGCGCTTTCGGCCGCCGCCTGACCTGTCGAATTTTTGAGGTATACCGGCACGGAGGAGGTTCGTGCCGGGATCATCCCAACGGAGGAGCAAGATGAAAAAGTCCCTTACCATTGCCTGCATCGTCGCGACCGCATCGGGCGTCGCCCTGCCGGCCTTCGCCTTCGAGCCGGAGCGCCCGGTCGAATTCGTCGTCACGGCCGGCCCCGGCGGCGGCACGGATATCTTCGCCCGCACCATCCAGTCGATCATCGCCAAGTACGAGCTGATGAAGGCGCCGGTGGTAGTGACGAACAAGGGCAGCGCCGGCGGCGCGGAGGGCTTCGTCTATGCCGCGACCGCAAAGGGCGATGCCCACAAGCTGACCTTCGGCACGAACAACGCCTATCTGCTGCCGGTCCGCGCCAAGGTGCCCTACGCCGCTGCCGACCTGACGCCGGTCGCCGCGCTCGCCTCCGACGAGTTCGTGCTCTGGGTCAACGGCAAGTCCGACATCAAGACGGCCGCCGATTTCGTCGAGAAGGCCAAGGCGGCGCCGGGCACGCTGAAGGTCGCCGGCAGCCAGTCCAAGGACGTCGACCAGATCCTCACCTCGATGATCAACGAGGCGACCGGTGCCGATATCGGCTACGTTCCGTTCAAGAGCGGCGGCGAGGCGGCCGTGCAGCTTGCCGGCGACCACGTCGCGGCCAATGTCAACAATCCGAGCGAGAACCTCGGCCAGTGGCAGGCCGGCATGGTCAAGCCGGTCTGCGTCTTCAAGTCGGAAAAGCTGAAGAGCGACGCGAAGGTGGCCGGCGACCAGGGCTGGGCCGACATCCCGACCTGCAAGGACAGCGGCATCGCCATCGACAACTACGCCATGCCCCGCACCGTCTGGCTTGCCGCCGGTGTCGAGCCGGAGGTCGTCAGCTTCTATGCGGATGTCCTGAAGAAGGTGTCCGAGACGCCGGAATGGCAGAAATATCTTGCCGACACCTCGCAGTCCGGCACCTATATGAGCGGCACGGAGTTTGCGGACTTCATCAAGAAGGACGAGGCCGCCGTCAGCGCCGTGCTGAAGCGCGAAGGCTGGCTTGCGAACTGAACCTCCCAAGGTTCCGCGCGGATGCCCCACGGCATCCGCACCCCCTTTCGGAAAGGTCTGATCCATGCGTGAGAACAGCGCGAATGGGCTTTCCCGTTTCGCCATGGAAACGGGCGTCGCCCTCCTGACGGGCGCCTTCGGCATCGCCGTCGCCTACGGCTCGATAGAGGCCGGCGCGGGCTGGACGGAGATGGGGCCGGATGCCGGCTATTTCCCCTTCTATATCGGCCTGCTGATCGTCTTCGGCAGCGCGATGAACCTCGTCTACGCTGTCGTCAAGCATCGCGGCAGCGGCGAGATCTTCGTCGACATGGCGCGCTTCAAGGTCGTGCTCGGCTTCCTGCTGCCGCTCGTCGCCTTCGCGGCGGTCTCCACCCTCCTCGGCCTCTATGTCGGCACGGCGCTCTACATCGCCGGAACGATGACCTTCCAGGGCAAGTACAAGTGGTGGGCCGGCCTTGCCGCGGGCATGGGCGTCGCCCTCTTCTTCTTCGTCATTTTCGAGATCGGCTTCAAGGTTCCGCTCCTGAAGGGTCCGGTCGAGGCCTTCTTCGGGATCTACTGATCGCGCGAGGGCGCCGGTCTTCGGAGGAAAGACATGGAAAATATCGGTCTTCTCATGGACGGCTTCGGCCATATCCTGAGCTTCAACCACATCCTGCTCATGATGCTCGGCGTCACGCTCGGCATCCTGGTGGGCGTGCTGCCCGGCCTCGGGGCGCCGAACGGCGTGTCGCTGCTCCTGCCGCTCACCTTCTCGATGGATCCGATCTCGGCCATCATCCTGCTCTCCTGCATGTATTGGGGCGCGCTCTTCGGCGGGTCGACGACCTCCATCCTCTTCAACATTCCGGGCGAGCCCTCTTCCGTCGCCACCACCTTCGACGGCTATCCGATGGCCAAGAAGGGCGAGGCGAGCCGGGCGTTGACGCTCGCCTTCGTCTCGGCCGGCCTCGGCGCGCTTGCCGGCGTCGTGATGATCACGCTGCTTTCCGGCTGGGTCGCCAATTTCGCGCTGCGCTTCTCCTCGCCGGAATATTTCGCCGTCTATTTCCTCGCCTTCGCAAGCTTCATCTCGATGGGCGCCCAGTCGCCGTTCAAGACGCTCGTCTCCATGATGATCGGCTTCGCGCTCGCCTCCGTCGGCATGGACACGATCTCAGGCAACCTGCGCCTGACCTTCGACATTCCCGAACTCATCAAGGGCGTCTCGTTCCTCATCGCCGTCATGGGTCTCTTCGGCATCGGCGAACTGCTGCTGACCACGGAGGAGGGGCTGCGCTTCGAGGGCATCAAGGCACGCGTGAGGCTCGTCGAGATCGGCCGCACGCTGGTCGAGATGCCGCGCTACTGGTTCACCATCGCCCGCTCCACGCTGATCGGCATCTGGATGGGCATCACGCCCGCCGGTCCGACGGCGGCCTCCTTCATGAGCTACGGCGTCGCCCGCCGCTCGGCCCGCGACAAGTCGCAATTCGGCAAGGGCGATCCGCGCGGCGTCGTCGCGCCGGAGACGGCCGACCATTCCGCCGGCACCTCCGCGTTGCTGCCCATGCTGGCGCTCGGCGTGCCGGGCTCGGCCACCGCGGCGGTCATGATGGGCGGCCTGATGATCTGGGGCCTGACGCCCGGTCCGACGCTCTTCACCGACCGGCCGGATTTCGTCTGGGGCCTGATCGCCTCCATGTATCTCGGCAACATCGTCGCCGTCGTGCTGGTGATCGCCACCGTGCCACTCTATGCCTCGATCCTGCGCGTGCCCTTCGCCATCATCGGGCCGATCATCGTCGCCATCATCCTGTCCGGCGCCTACCAGGTCGGCAATGCCGTCAGCGACATGTGGCTGGTGCTTGTCTTCGGCCTCCTCGGCTATGTCTTCAAGAAGCTCGATTATCCGCTTGCCCCGCTCGTGCTTGCCATGGTGCTCGGCGACAAGGCGGAGGATGCCTTCCGGCAGTCCATGCTCTTGTCCGGCGGCCAGCTCTCGGTCTTCTGGTCGAACGGGCTGGTGACGACGCTGATGCTGGTCGGCCTTGCGCTGCTCTTCTCGCCGCTCGTCTTCTGGCTTCTCGGCATCTCGCGCCGCCGCCGGCTCGGCGTTCCCAAGTCCCCGCAGGACGGCACGCCTGCGGTCTGATCCGCCGGCTCCCCGCCTTTTCCGCACCAGGAGTTCGTCATGACCGTTCCGGCGCCCGCATGGACCCGTGAAACCTGGCCGATCGCGGCCGCGATGATCCAGTATCCGAACCTCCTGGCGGATGGCCGTTCGGTGCAGGACCAGTCCGTCGAGGAATGGGCCGCGACGCTCGACGACGTCGTCGATGCCGGCTTCACCGAGCTCGACCCGACGGACAGCTGGCTGCGGCTCGCCGATCTTTCGCCGGCGCGGCTCGATGCCTTCATGGCGCTGGTGCGCTCGCTCGGCCTGACGATCCCGGCGATCTCGATCTCCCGCCGCAGCGTCATCGATGCCGTCCACGGCGATGCCTATCTCGCCTATGGCCACCGCGTCATCGACACGGCGAAGGCGATCGGCGCGGGCGCCGTTTCCTTCGGCCTCTTCGAGCCGCTGACGGCCGGGCAGAAGAAGGCGCTCTGGTTCTGGACGGTCGATGGCCCGTGCAATCCCGATGATCCGGCCGTCTGGCAGAAGGCCGTCGCGCGCATCCGCGAGCTCGGTCGCCATGCCGAGGAGCTCGGCATCGAGATGGCGCTGGAAATGTACGAGGACACCTATCTCGGCACGGCGGACAGCAGCGTGCGTTTCGTCGAGGCGGTCGGCCTGCCGAATGTCGGCATCAATGCGGATATCGGCAACCTCATCCGCCTGCACCGCCCCGTGGAGCACTGGCAGGAGATGATGGAGAAGGTCGCGCCCTTCGCGAAATACTGGCACGTCAAGAACTATACGCGCACGGAGGATCCGGGAACGGGGGCGATCGTCACCCATCCGGCGCCGCTGGAGACCGGCATCATCAATTACCGCGCCGCCATCCGCATGGCGCTTGCGCACGGCTTCCGCAGCGCTTTCCTTTGCGAGCACTACGGCGGCGATGGCCTTTCGGTCTCGGCCGCCAACCGCGATTACCTGCGGCGCATCCTGCCGCGCCGCTGACAAGACGATCCAGCACAAGACGAGGGACGATCACCATGACCACCATCTTCGATGCACCGGAGGATTTCGCGGCCACCGCCCTTGCCGGCTTTGCCGATCTCTACAGCCGCCATGTCCGCCTCGTGCGCGGCGGCGTGGTGCGGGCGACGCGGGTGCCGAAGGGCAAGGTCTCGGTCGTCGTCGGCGGCGGTTCGGGGCATTATCCGGCCTTTGCCGGCTATGTCGGCCCGGGCATGGCGGACGCGGCGGTTGCCGGCGATGTCTTCGCCTCGCCCTCGACGGCGGCGGTCGCCCGCGTCTGCCGGCAGGCCGATCACGGTGGCGGCATCCTGCTCGGCTTCGGCAACTATGCCGGCGACGTGCTGAATTTCGGTGTCGCCGCCGAGCGTCTCAGGGCCGAGGGCATCGATGTCCGCATCGTTCCCGTCACCGATGACGTGGCGAGCGCGCCGGCCGAGGCGCATGGAAAGCGCCGCGGCATTGCGGGCGATCTTGCCGTGTTCAAGGTCGCGGGCGCGGCGGCGGAAGCCGGCCTTTCCCTCGACGAGGTGGAGCGCATCACGCGCCATGCCAACGACCGCACCGTCTCCTTCGGCGTCGCCTTCGACGGCTGCACCTTGCCCGGCGCCGGCGGCCCGCTCTTCACCGTGCCGCAAGGCCGCATGGCGCTCGGCCTCGGCATCCATGGTGAACCGGGCATCCGCGAGGAGACCGTCGTGCCGGCGAAGGATCTTGCGGCCCTCCTCATCGAAAGGCTTCTTGCCGAGCGTCCGCAGGGCGTCACGCGTGTCGCGGCGGTGCTGAACGGTCTCGGCGCCACGAAATACGAGGAGCTCTTCGTCCTCTGGACCGCGATCTCCGGGCTGCTGAAGGCGGCGGGGCTGGAGATCGTGGCGCCCGAGGCGGGGGAATATGTCACCAGCCTCGACATGCAGGGCTGCTCGCTGACGCTGATGTGGCTGGATGCGGAGCTCGAAACCTACTGGACCGCGGCCTGCGATGCGCCCGTCCTCCGGCGCGGCGGCGAGATCCGCACGGAGCCGGCCACCGACGCCATCGTCAACGAGGATGCGGCGCCGACCTTCGGCCCGTCCTCGGCCGCCTCGCGCAAGGACGCGGCCTGCATCGCAAGGCTTCTCGGCCTCGCCGCGAAAGGGTTGAAGGACGCGGAGGACGAGCTGGGCCGCATCGACGCGAAGGCCGGCGACGGCGACCATGGCCAGGGCATGCGCCGCGGCTCCGCTGCCGCCGAGGACGCCGTTGGGCAGGCACTCGCCGCCGGTGCCGGCGCCGCGAGCACGCTTGCGGTCGCCGGCGATGCCTGGGCGGACCGGGCGGGCGGCACGTCAGGTGCCATCTGGGGCCTGCTGCTGCGTGCCTGGAGCAACGCGCTTTCCGACGATGCCGTTCTCGATGACGCCGCCGTGGTCAGGGGTGCGCGTCTTGCGCTCGATGCCGTGACGCGGCTTGGCCGCGCCCGCGTTGGCGACAAGACCCTCGTCGATGCGCTCGTGCCCTTCGTCGAGACGCTGGAGGCGTCGTTTGCGGCCGGCAAGCCGCTGAAATCCGCCTGGATCGATGCCGCGGCCGCTGCGACGGCAGCGGCCGACGCCACCGCCGCGCTGACGCCGAAACTCGGCCGTGCCCGTCCGCTCGCCGAACGCAGCATCGGCCATCCGGATGCCGGCGCGATCTCACTGGCGCTGGTCGCAAGGATCATCGGTGAGGCTATCTGACCGGTCGATATTGCAATTCCGGAAACGACCCGGCGATTTTTGCCGGGCCCACGCGAACCGTCCTGCCTTCAGCTGCATCAGGCTCTCAAGGCAGCCGCCGGGCTGAGGCGGAGAGCCGAGAGCGCCGGTACGATCGACACCAGGACCGCAAGAGCGGCAAACCACATCGCCAGCGGGAGATCAGCCCGGGCGAATTCCACGGGCATATGGACCGCCGTCGCGGAGGCGAGGGCGGCGGAGATGGCCCGCGCCGCGCCATAGCCGACGGCAAGGCCGAGGGCGAAACCGGCCAGCAGCAGCAGGAAGAGTTCACCCCAGACGATGGCGAAGACCGCCCGCCGCGGGGCGCCAAAGGCCCTGAGCGCCCCGATCTGCCGCCGGCGGGCGCCGACATGCATGATCGTGACGAGCAGGATGGCGGCGACGACAATCGCCTGCGTGGCGATGGCGATCGCGAGCAGCAGGCTGCGGGCATCGCCGAGCGTCGCATAGAGACGGGTCAGCACTTCGGCGGGGAACACGGCGAGCGTCGTCTCGCTGCGATATTCCTGGCGCAGGCGGTAGGCGTCGCCCATGGTCTTCGGCTTGACGAGGACGGCGGGGATGCCGGGCGTTTCGGCATCGAAATGTTCGTCGAGCGCCGCGTCCGGCTCGACATGGACCGCGTGGTCGTGATCCTCTGTCGCGGCACCGTCTGGCGCTTCGTCGCCGTGGTCGTGCCCGTGCCCGTGTTCGTGTTCGTGCTCGGTCTCCGCTCCCATGCCGTGCAATTGCCAGACGGCCCGGATCGGCACGAGGATCGCCCGGTCCCAGGCGGTGCCGGTCGGCGCCATGCGGCCGCGCACCGTATAGGCGAGTTCGACATGGGTATGGCCGCCGCTATCGGCCGCGCCGTGCATCGGCTTGATCTGCGCGCCGAGGCGCATCGGCACGTCGGCGCCGATCACCGCCTCGCCGAGGCGGGCGAAGACCGCCCCTTCCGCAAGCGTCGGCGACAGGGCGGTGACCAGCGCCGTCGTCGTGCCGACGACCGGGCGGCCATCGGCGGAATCGCCGAAGCCGACGGGGGCGGCGAAGGAAACGCGCGGGTCCCGCGCGAGCTTTTCCAGCACGGCGCCGGACATCAGGGGCAGGGGGGATGGCTGGAGGAAGACGGCCGACAGGGCAAGCTGCGTCTCGCTGCCGGCGGCGCCGACGACGAGGTCGAACTTTTCCGCCGCCCGCGCGCTGCCGAGCCGCACGGCCCGCTCCTGCAGCGTGACGGCGACGCTGAGCGCGACCGAAAGCGCGATCAGCACGACGACGGCGAGCGCGCCGCCCTTGAACCGGCGAAGATCGGCGAGGATGAAGCTTATCATGCCGCTTCCGCCTTCCCGGCGTCCTCGATGATGCGGCCGCCGTCGAGGACGATATGCCGGCCGATGCGCTCCACCAGGGCCGGGTCGTGGGTCACGACGAGCAGCGTGGCACCCTCTGCGCGGGCAAGCCGCACGATGAGGTCGGCCACCTCGCCGCCGATGCGGCGGTCGAGGCTCGCCGTCGGTTCGTCGGCGACGATCACGCCGGGTTTCGGCAGCAGCGCGCGCGCCACCGCCACGCGCTGCATCTCGCCGCGCGACAGCGTCTCGATGGGTTGGCCGGGGCGGGCAATGCCGGTGTTTTCGAGCAGGTGGAGGGCGCGTTCGCGCTCGCCCGGCTTCAGGCGGCGGGCGAGCCGCACCGGCAGCACGACGTTCTCGTAGGCCGAAAGGCCGGGGAAGAGGTGGAAATCCTGCATCACGAGGCCGATATGGGTGGCGCGGAAGGCATCGCGCCGGCCGGTGGGCAGACGGGTGATCTCCGTGTCCCCCCAGGAAACGGATCCCCGCGTTGCGGGCTCCAGCCCGGTGACGACATTGACCAGCGTGCTCTTGCCCGAGCCGGAGGCGCCCGTGATCGCGAGTCCGCCGCCGGCTGGAAGGTGCAGGTTTTCGATGGAAAGCACCGGCGCATCGAGGCCGGGAAAGCGCATCTCCAGGGCGGCAATATCGAGCGCGAGCATCGTCAGACCGTCTCGAATGCGGCATCGCGCAGGCGCAGCTGGCTGACGAATCCGGTTTCGGGGTCGACCCACGAGCCGTATTCCAGCATGCCCCGCGCCTCGATCGGCGCATTGTACTGCACGAAGGTCTGCTTTTCGGCGAGGTAGACGACGAGGATATTGTCCGGCCAGTCGGCATCCGAGGAGCAGAAGGGGCAGAGCGACATCGGGATTTCGGTGAGCACGAAGAAATTCGCCTCGGCCTTCAGCGGCGGGGCCATGAAACCCTTCATGGCGACCTCCCGCCAGTTCAGCCGCTTCACCTTGTCGGAGAATTCGAGGCCGAGCACGCCGAAGCTCTTGTAGAGTTCGCCGAAGCCGAGCGTTTCGCCGGCAAGGGCAGGGCGGGAAAGGGCGAGAGCGGGCAAGGCCGCCAGCGCGCAAAGCAGCCGGCGCCTCTCGAACGACACGCGGTCCATCTGCGTCATGGCCGGGCCTCCTTCTTTATCGGCAGGAGCGTGGACAGGCGGCGCGGGCCGCCTGTCCAGCAAGGTCTGGTGTCATTCCTTCGGCACGCCGAGCGCAAAGGCATCGGCCAGCACGCGGTAGACGTCGCTCTGCTCCATGTAGCCGCGGAAGCCTTCGGAGCCGGGACCTGCGGCCTGCAGCACGACGTCGTCCACGGCATGCACGCCCGTGTCGCCTTCCTTCGGGATGTTGCCCTCGACGAAGACGGCGCCGGGCACATCCTTGTAGGCCTCGTTGGCGACGTATTCCTTCGCCTCGTTCTGCACGGCCGGCACGAACGGGCCGTCCAGCTTCGGGCGGAAGGTCTCGTAATGATCCGGGCCGTTGTTGGCGGCCAGGAACAGGCGGCGCGAGACGTCGATGCGGTCCGGATAGCCGTCGCCGTCCTTGTCCTCGTAGTTCGGGAAGCCGGCATCGTCATAGGTGCCGACCTTCTCGCGCATCACCTCGCCGGGCTTCTCGTCATCAACCGTGCCGATGATGGCGACGCCGTGGGTGTGGTCGCCGGTCACGACGATCAGCGTGTCCGGGTTCTTCTCGGCGAATTCGCGGGCAACGCCGACGGCCTTGTCGAACTCGATCGTCTCGACGAGCGCGCGGTCCCAGTCGAGCGGGTGGCTCATCTTGTCGACCGACGCGGCCTCCACCATCAGGAAGAAGCCTTCCGGGTTCTTGGAAAGCTTGTCGAGCGCGGCCCTGGTCATGTCGACGAGGCCGGGCTGGCTCGGGAACTTGTCGACGGTGCCCTTCTTGAGGAATTCGCGGTCGAGGGTCACGTCCAGATTGCCGGTATGGAACAGGCCGAGCAGGCGCTCCTGGTTCGATCCTGCGGCCGCGGCGAGCTCGGCCTTGTCCGTCGCGATTGCATAATCGGCATTATGGAACTCGGCGATATAGTCCTTGTCGTCCTTGCGCTTGGAGCCCGGCACATCCTTGGAGAGGAAATAGGCCGAGCCGCCGCCGAGCAGGACGTCCGGCTTGACGTCGAGCATCATGCCGACGATCTCGGCCTTGTCGGCACGCTTGCGCGTATGGGCGACGAGCGCGGCGGGTGTCGCATCCTGAAGTTCCGAGGTGGAGACGATGCCGATGGACTTTTTGGTGTTCCGGCGCAGCGCCTCGGCAATGGTCTCGACCTTCGGGTCGTCGAGGCTTGCCGGCGTGCGGTCGGCGTAGACGCCGAGTGCGTTGACGCGCGACTTGTGGCCGGTCATGTAGGCCGACATGGTGTTGGCGCTGTCCGTGGCGATCGAATGGGTGGAGGACGTGCCGATGAAGGCGACCGGCGGGATGTCGTCCATCGCCAGGCGGCCGTTCGCCTTGCCCTCGGTCATGCCCTTGGACATGATGCGTGCACCGGTGCGGTGGGCGACGGACAGGCCGTCGGCGATCAGGAAGATGATGTTCTTCGCCTTCGGCTGGGCGGCGGTCTCGTAGACCTCCCAGTTGACCGACTGCGTTTCGCCGCCGGCGGAAACCTCGACCGTGTAGGCGCCGGCCGTGCCGATCGCCAGGTCGCGCAGGATGAGCGCCGAACCCAGTACCTTGTCCTCGGCGCCCTTTTCCTCCGCGACGAATTCGGCGGCCTTGCCGAAGACGTCGGCATAGTCCTTGCCGTTGACGGTGACCTTCACGTCTTCCGGTGTCACGACCGCATCGAACTCGACCTTGAAGTCGAATGGCGAGCCGACGAGGATCGTCGCGCGATCGATGGGGTAGACGGTTGCGGCGTTTGCAGTGCCGGCCAGGATCGTTGCCGATGCCAGGGCGAGGATGAGTTCACGCATGGGAGGAGCCTCTCTTGAGCGGTGCGTTGGCCCCCTGCGCATAGAAAGCCTGGATGACAGGCGTATTACACGGCCGTGACACTCCTGTGATCGTCGCTCAAACCGGGCCTCGCTCGATCGATGGATGGAAGACGGGCCGATAGCCGGCACCGAGGGCCATGACCGTCGACGGCGGCGTCAGCAGGGCATCCGCGCTGTCGAGGCGTTGCGGTAGGGCGTAGCCTTCGGCGGTCCAGCGGTGGGCGAGGCCGGCATGAAGCGTGAAGGCGTGCCCGCCCGCCGCCACGACGGCGCCGTCGGGAAGCACCGCCAGCGGCCCGGCGATCGGGTGGAGGCGCTTGCGCCTGCGCTCCAGGCGTTCGCCGTGCAGGACGGCATCCATTGCGCCGGCGGCGGGCGGCGGCTCGTCCTTCGCCGATGCCCAGCACGCCTGGAAGCGCTGCGCTGCCTCCCTGCGGCAGAAGAAGCAGGGCCGATGGCCGGCGGCAAGGGCGACCGCCTCGTCGAGGAAGAACAGTTCGGTCCAGCTCCGCCCTCCCATCACCTTCCGGCGGCGGCCTTGGAAGTCGCAGAGGCAGACCAGCCAGGCCCTGGACGCCCAGCGCTTCGAAAGCAGCGTCTTCGTCGCCGGGTCATGGATGATGCCGCGATTGCCGGTAAACAGGCCGCGCTGCGGGAGCGCGACGATCTCGCCGAAGGGGGTGACGCGGTTTTGAAGGGGCATGGTGCTCCACCGGGATCAGGGACGATGCGCCATCCTATCCCCAAGCGGCACTCGTCGTCTTCCTTTCAAGGCGGCTCGATCGCAGCCGCCTGTGCCGTTCCGACGCCGCGGCCCGTGCAGGGCTCACAACAGGCCGAGATGGGTCGCAAGCTCGCGCGCCGCCGCCGCGCCTGCGCGGTTGGCGCCGATGGTGGAGGCGGAGGGGCCGTAGCCGACGAGATGGATGCGCGGGTCCTTCCCGACCTGCGTGGCGAGGCGTCCGGCCATGACGATGCCGCCCTTCTCCCCGCGCAATTGCAGGGGGGCGAGATGGTCGAGCGAGCTGCGAAAGCCGGTCGCCCAGAGGATGACATCGGCCCTCTGTTCCGTGCCGTCCGGCCAGCGCACGCCGTGCGCGGTGATCTCGCTGAACATGGGCAGGCGCTTCAGTGCGCCGCGCGCGGCGGCGGCCCGCAGCGCCGGTGTCCAGGGAATGCCGGTGACGGAGACGACGGAGCCCGGGACCAGGCCGTTGCGCACCTTATCCTCGACGATGGCGACGGCCGCGCGGCCGTCTTCCGGCGTGAACGGCGTATCGCGGAACTGCGGTTCGCGGCGCGTGACCCAGCTTGTCGTCGTCACCTTGGAGATCTCGTCGAGATGCTGGAGCGCGGAAATGCCGCTGCCGACGATGACGACATGCTGGCCCGCGAATTCATCGGCCGTGCGGTAGTCGCGCGAATGAAGCTGCCGGCCCTGGAACAGCGCGGCACCGGGATAGTCCGGGATCTGCGGGCTTTCCCAGGTTCCGGTGGCATTGATGAGGCCGCGGGCCGAAAAGGCCTCGCGATCCGTCTCCACCCGCAGCCTTTCGAAGCGGTCGCAGACCACCGTGACCGTGACCGGACGATAGACCGGCAGCCGGAACCGCTCCTCGTAGGCGGCGAAATAATCGGGCACCGCCACGGAGGCCTTGGCCTCGGTCTCCCCCGCCGGCACCACTTCGGAAAAGCCCATGCCCGGCAGGTCGTGTACACGGTTGACCGTGCTCAGCGTCAACGAGGGCCAGCGGTGCTGCCAGGCGCCACCGGGCTTCTCGTTCCTGTCGAGAACGATGAAGTTGCGGCCCGGCTTGAGGCCGAGTTTCAGGAGATGGTAGGCCGAGGACAACCCCGCCTGGCCGGCGCCGATGACCACGATGTCGATCTTGATGGCGGCACGCAGGCTCGCCTCGTTCGCTGGCGTTGCGGATGGCAAGTCGATCCCCGTTGCTTCGGCTGCGCGAGCCCTCCGATACCCTATTCCCGCCCCGGACGAAACCGGGACCCTTTCGGGACGGTCGCGTCGTTCGCGCGTGTTGCTCGGCCTTAGCCAGGATTGCGTAACCGCACGGGCGGCGCCTTCAGTCTTGAGGCTGAGAGCGACACGACGGTTCTGGTGCTGAGCGGTGCGCCGCTCGGCGAGCCGGTCGCCATGCGCGGTCCCTTCGTCATGAACACGCCGGAAGAATTGCAGCAGGCCTTTGCAGACTTTTGCGCCGGCAGGTTCGGCACGATCGCCGCCTGATCCCCAGCGTGTCCGCGACGCCCCTCGCCCGAGGCAGACCGGGCCGGAAATGTTTCCGGCCCCTGCCCCACCAACGGTCAGCGCCCGGTCACCGATGTCGACGACACCGTCATGCTGCTGATCGACCACCAGAGCGGCCTGTTCCAGACCGTTGCCGATTCTTCGTTTCGCTGGATGCCCTCAGTCATCGGCCCCGGCGCCCTGCCAGGTTCCCACCAGCATGCGCCGGAAATGTTCGGCGGCGGGCGAGAGCGTAGCGGCGCGGCGGCGCACGATGCCGATGGTTCGGGAAATCCGGGGAGCGCCCAGTGGCCGCGTGACGATGATGGGGTGGTCAGGCCCCGGGGTTGCCGTGCGCGGCAGCACGGAAATGCCAAGGCCCGCCTCCACCAGGCCGAGGGACGTCGACAGGTGCGTCACCTCATAGGACCAGCGCAGCTCGATATTGGCGCGCGCCAGCGCCGCGTCCAGCATGGTGCGGTTGCCGCTGGAGCGGTGCACGGTGATCAGCCGGTAGGGCGCAAGGTCCGTCCAGCCGACCTCCTGCCGCGCCGCCAGGGGATGGTCGCGCCGCGCCGCCAGCACGAACGGATCCTCGGCGATGCGGTCGAAGAGAAGATCGGGATCCGACGTTCCCATGAAGTTGATGCCGAATTCCACCTCCCCGCGCGAGACGGCCTGCAACCCCTCGGTCGCCGTGAGGTCGAGGATGCGGAAGCGGATGTCGGGATATTCCTGGTTGAACTGCTTGATCACGGTCGGCAGGAAATAGAAGGCCGCCGTCGGCAGGCAAGCGATCGTCACCAGCTCGCTGCGCCGCAGCCCCCGGTCGCGGGCGGCGAAGAGTGAGCCGTCGAATTCCTCCAGCATGCGCTGCACGAGCGGCATCAATTCGAGGCCGAGTGCCGTCGCGGAGACGTGCCGGGTCGTGCGCTCGAGCAGCGGGGCGCCGATGGAGGCCTCGAGCTTCTGGATGCGGCGGCTGAGCGCCGGCTGCGACAGGTTGAGGGCTTCCGCCGCCCGGTGGAAGCTCTCCAGCTCCACGACGGCAAGAAAGGCACGAAGGTCGAGGATTTCACAATTAATGCGCATTGTGCATCAGTGGTCCAAAATTTTGCACTTAACTTAATAATCCAGGTAGCGCATACCCTTCAAGGGAGAAAGAAGGGATGATGTCTGCCCGGGGCGATCACGGGCTTGGCGTTTCCAACTTTCATGTGTACCTTTGTATACATTTGAACGCATTGCCATCGTGGGAGGAAAAAACATGGCTGATTTCACGCGTCGTCAACTGCTGGCCGCCGGCTCTGCCGCCGCGGCTCTGGGGCTTGTGGGAGCGCGCCCCGCCTTTTCTCAGGCATCCGTCGATTTCGCCGGCAAGACGGTGGAATGGTGGATGCCGTTCTCCGAGGGCGGCGGCTCGGATGTCTGGGCCCGCTTCTTTGCACCGTACCTGTCGAAATATCTGCCGGGCAACCCCAATGTCGTCGTGCGCAACGTGCCGGGCGGCGGATCGATCACCGGCTCGAACGAGTTCGTCGCCCGCGCCCGGCCGGATGGGCTTGCCATCCTCGGCACCTCCGGCTCGACGCAGTTCCCGTTCCTGCTCGGCGATCCGCGCGTGCGTTACGACTATGCCAAGCTGATCCCCGTGCTCGTCTCGCCCACCGGCGGCGTCTGTTATCTGCCCGCCAAGTTCGAGGTGAAGTCACCGGCCGACCTTGGCAAGATCAAGGACCAGGAACTGGTCTATGGTAGCCAGGGCGCGACCTCGCTCGACCTCGTGCCGATGCTCGCCTTCCGCCTGCTCGGCCTCAATGTCCGCCATGTCTTCGGCATGCAGGGGCGCGGCGACGGGCGGCTTGCCTTCGAGCGCGGCGAAGCGACGATCGACTACCAGACCTCGTCGGCCTACCTCACCAACGTCACCCCGCTCGTCGAGGCCGGCACCGCCGTGCCGATGTTCTCCTGGGGCGTTCTCGACGCCGAGGGCAATGTCGCGCGCGACCCGACCTTCCCCGACCTGCCGCACTTCGTCGAAGCCTATGAGATGATGCACGGCCAGAAGCCGTCCGGGGTGGAATACGACGCCTATCTCGCCTTCTTCGGTTCCGGCTTTGCGGCCCAGAAACCCTGCATGCTGCCGGAAGGCACGCCGGACGACATCGTTGCGACCTACCGCAAGGCCTTTGCCGACGCGGTGGCCGATCCCGAGCTGCAGAAGGCCAAGGCCGATGTCCTCGGCGACTATGAGCAGGCCGTCGGCGACGATATCGAGAAGCTCTATGCGGTGGCGACGTCGATCAAGCCGGAAGCGCGCGAATGGGTGCGCAACTTCCTGACGACGGAATACCAGGTCAAACTCTGACCGGAAGCGCCCCCCGCCGCCGAAGGGCGGCGGGCACGCCCGCCCGCAGCCACCGGGCCCGTACAGCCATCTGCCGACACTGACGAGGCCGGAGCACCCGCGCCGTCTCGCACCTGTTGCTATCGAAAGGACAGCCACAGTGATCGATGTCTTCGTCACTTCGCTCCACAACCTGCTGACCCTCCACCATCTCGGTTACATGATGATCGGTGTCGCGGTCGGCCTTATCGTCGGCATCCTGCCGGCCCTCGGCGGCATTGCCGGCATGTCGCTGCTGCTGCCCTTCGTCTACGGCATGGAACCGACCGCGGCGATCGCCATGATGGTCGGCCTCCTGGCGGTCATTCCGACCTCCGATACCTTCTCCTGCATTCTCATGGGGATTCCCGGCTCGTCCGCCTCGCAGGCGACCGTGCTCGACGGCTTTCCGCTCGCCCGCAAGGGGGAAGCGGCCCGCGCGCTCAGCGCCTCCTTCTCGGCCTCGATGATCGGCGGCCTCTTCGGCGCGCTCTGTCTCACCGGCATCGTCATCGTCGCCCGGCCGCTGATCCTCAGCTTCACCTCGGCGGAACTCTTCATGCTGGCGATCTTCGGCCTCTCCATGGTCGGCGTGCTCTCGGGCAGCAGCCTGGCGAAGGGCATCGCCGCCTGTACGCTCGGCCTCGCCTTCGGCGCGATCGGCACGGCGCCGGCCAATGGCGGCGAGCGCATGACCTTCGGCTCTCTCTACCTGATGAGCGGCCTGGAGATCACCATCATCGGCCTCGGCATCTTCGCCCTGCCGGAAGTGCTCGACCTGCTGCGCGGCAATTCGAGCATTTCGAGCACGGGCAAGCTCGGCCGCGGCTGGCTGGACGGGGTGCGCGATACCTGGCGGGAGAAATGGCTGACGCTGCGCTGCTCGACGATCGGCGCCTGCGTCGGCCTGATGCCCGGCCTCGGCGGCAGCGTTTCCGACTGGATCTCCTACGGCCACACCGTGCAGACCGCCAAGGACAAGTCGCAGTTCGGCAAGGGCGACATCCGCGGCGTCATCGGCCCGGAGGCGGCCAACAATTCCTGCGCCGGCGGCAACCTCATCCCGACCCTTCTCTTCGGCATCCCCGGCTCCGGCTCCATGGCGATCTTCCTGGCGGCGATGATCCTGATCGGGCTCCAGCCCGGCCCCGGCATGGCCGATCCGAACCGCGACCTCAACCTCACCTATACGGTCGTCTGGACGCTGGCGCTCGCCAATGTCGTCGGCACCGCGGCCTGCATCGCCCTGTCGCCCAGCATCGCGCGGCTGACGACCATCCGCTTCGTGCTCTTCGCGCCCTTCATGATTCTCATCATCGTGTTCGGCGCCTTCCAGTCGACCCGGTCGTTCGAGGATATCGTGGCACTGCTGGTCGTCGCGCTCACCGGTATCTTCCTCAAGCGCTTCGGCTGGCCGCGCCCCGCCTTCCTCATCGGCTTCGTGCTTGCCGGCCAGGTCGAGACCTACTTCTACCAGGCGGTGCAGTTCTACGGCTACGGCTTCCCGCTGCGCCCGATCGCCATCGTCATCGCGCTCGTCACGGTCGCCTCGCTCTGGTTCACCAGCCGCTCGCGCATGCGCCAGAAGGAGGAGGCCGTGCCGGGCGGCATCACCACCGACATCGAGTTCGAGCGCGAGGAGGACGAGACGGCTGCTGCAAGGAACCTCTGGCCGCAGGTCGTCTTCACCGCCATCGCCGTCGCCTTCTTCGTCTTCACCATCGTCGAAGGTGCGGAGAACTCGTTCCTCGATGCCGTCTTCCCGATCGCCGTCGGCCTGGTGGGCCTGCTGACGGCCGCCACCGTGCTGTTCTGGCAGGTCCGGGGAGCCACGGGGCGCGGCACGGCCGGCAACATGAACTTCGATCTCGACGACGGCACGACCAGCGGCAGCCTCTGGCGCTTCGTCGGCTGGCTGGTCGGCTTCGTCGCGGCCATCGGCCTCGTCGGCTTCACGCTGGCGCTGATCGGCTTCTTCGTCGCCTTCCTGAAGGTCGTCGCCAGGTCGAGCTGGCTGCAGACGCTGGTGCTGACCGCCGCCGCCGTCGGTCTGGTGCTGCTGCTGACGTCGATCCTGCACATGAACCTGCCGGGCGGCCTCTTGCAGAACCAGTTCTACGACCAGCTGGTCTGGCCGTTGCGCTGACCTTCGGCCCCGGCGGCGATGCCGGGGCTCGCACGCCGGTTTTCAAGGTGTGCAATTGCATCCAATTGTCTACATCAATCAGCGAGGGCATCATGCCAGCACAACATCCCATCCCCTGCATCCTCATGCGTGGTGGAACGTCGAAAGGGCCTTACTTCAAGATGCAGGATATTCCGCAGGATCCCGATATCCGCGCGCGCGTCCTGCTGGCGGCGATGGGCTCGCCCGATATCCGCCAGATCGACGGCCTCGGCGGCGCGGACACGCTGACGAGCAAGGTCGCGATGGTCGGCCCGTCGAGCCGCGAGGGGGTCGATGTCGACTATCTCTTCGCCCAGGTCTCCGTCGACAAGGCGATCGTCGACACCTCGCCCTCCTGCGGCAACATGCTGTCCGGCGTCGGCCCCTTCGCCATCGAGACGGGCATGGTGCCGGTCGGCGGGGCGAAGACCAGCGTCGTCATCTACGACATCAACACCCAGAGCCGCATCGAGGCGATCGTCGAGACGCCGGACGGCGCCGTCAATTACGAGGGCGACGCCCGCATCGACGGCGTGCCGGGCACGGCGGCGGAGATCCGGCTCAATTTCATGGATATCGTCGGCTCGAAGACCGGCGCGCTGCTGCCCACCGGCAAGCCGATGGAGAAAATCGAGGGGATCGATGTGACGCTCATCGACGTCGCGGTGCCGATGATGATCGTGCGCGCCGCCGATGTCGGCAAGACGGGCTACGAGAGCGCCGCCGAACTCGATGCCGACGGAGCCTTCTTCGCACGCATGGAAGCGATGCGCATGGAGGCCGGCCGCCGCATGGGTCTCGGCGACGTCACCGGCAAGGTGGTGCCGAAAATGGCCATGCTGGCCGCGCCGCGGGAGGGCGGGAACGTCGCCGCGCGCTATTTCGTGCCGCACAAGACGCATGCGGCCTTCGCGGTGACGGGCGGCCTCTGCGTCTCCTCCTGCGTGCTGGTGCCCGGCACCGTGGCGGATGGCCTTGCAGAACGGCCGCAGGGGGACGATTGTACCGTGGTCATCGAGCATCCGACGGGTCTCATCGATGTCGCCATGACGAGCAAGCCGCACGGCAATGCCGTCGAGATCATCAGCGGCGGGGTGGTGCGCACCGCGCGCAAGCTGATGCAGGGCAACATCTTCGTGCCGGCGGCGACCCTGCTGCCGGCATCTCCTGCGGCCTGAGTCACCGATACCTCTGTTCCTGGAGTTTATGGAATCATGAAACTGCTTGTTCTTCCGGGTGATGGGATCGGCCCGGAAATCGTCGGCGCCACCGTCGCGGTGCTGGATGCCGTCGACCGCCGCTTCGCCTTCGGCTTTCGCTACACGACGCGCGACATCGGCTTCGTCTCGCTGGAGAAGACCGGCACGACGCTGCCCGCGGATCTGCTCGACGAGGCCCGCGGCATGGACGGAACCCTGCTCGGCCCGATCTCCCATCTCGACTATCCGCCGCGCGACAGGGGCGGCATCAACGTCTCGGCCGCCTTCCGCACCCAGCTCGACCTCTTCGCCAACATCCGCCCGGCCCGCACCCGCAAGGGTGTCTTCCACCGCGGCACGGACATGGACCTCGTCATCATGCGCGAGGCGACGGAGGGCATGTATCCCGATCGGAACATGTTTGCCGGCACCGGCGAATACATGCCGACGGAGGACGTGGCGATCTCGATGCGCAAGGTCACGGCAAGGGCGATCGAACGCATCGCCAGGGCCTCCTTCGCGCTGGCGCGGGCGCGCCGCCGCAAGGTGACGGCGGTACACAAGGCCAATGCCTTCGTGCTGACCGACGGGCTCTTCCTGAAGGAGGTGCGCAAGGTCGCCGCCGATTATCCCGACGTGGAGCTCGAAGAGGTGCTGGTTGACGCGATGGCGGCGCTGCTCGTGCGCGATGCGAGCCGCTACGACGTCATCTGCACCACCAATTTCTACGGCGACACGCTCTCCGATCTCGCCTCCGAGCTCTCCGGCAGCCTTGGCCTCGCCGGCTCGCTGAATGCCGGTGCCGATCATGCCGCCGCGCAGGCCCAGCACGGCTCGGCACCCGATATCGCCGGGCAGGACAAGGCGAACCCGACATCGATGATCCTGTCGGCCGCGATGCTGCTGCGCTGGCACGGCGAACGCGCCGGCGACGCGCGTTACATCGAAGCTGCGGCCCTCATCGAGGAGACCATCGACCGGGTTCTTGCCGATGCCGCCACCCGCACCCGGGACCTTGGCGGACCGCTCGGCACGGCGCAGTTCACCGAAACGGTCGTTGCGGCCCTCGGCTAGGCCGGCAAGGAAAATGGCACCGGAGCGCCTGCCCCGGTGCCGCAGCAACTTCGCCTCCTCGCGTGGCCCTGGTCAGTCGGCCGGATGCACCGGTCCGTCCGCCACCAGCACGCCATCGGCATCCGCATAGAGATAGGCCCCCGGGCGAAATTCGACATTGCCGAAGACGAGCGGCACGTCGCGGGCGCCATGGCCGGTCTTGCCGCTCTTCTTGGGCGCCTGGCCGAGCGCCATCACGCAGAAATCCATGGCGTCGATGTCGGCGCTGTCGCGGATCGCGCCGTTGATCAGGAGGCCCTGCCAGCCGTTCGCCTGGCCGAGGGCGGCGATCTGGTCGCCCACCAGCGCGCAGCGCAGCGAGCCGGCGCCATCGACCACGAGCACCTTGCCCGTGCCGCTTTCCTCCAGCGTCGCGCGCAGCAGTCGGTTGTCCTCGAAGGTCTTCAGCGTGACGATCTCGCCATGGAAGCCCTTGCGCCGGCCGTAGGATTTCCATTGCATCTCGCAGAAGCGCACCTCGGCATCGTTGCTGTCGACCAGATCCGCCGTCTTGATGATGTCCGTCACGTTCTTTCCTCCGTCTTCGGTGCGGCGAGCACCCGCACGGGCGCACCGTCGCGCCAGGCCCTGATATTGTCCACCGTGTCGCGGTAGAAGGCGGCATAGGCGCCTTCGGTGACATAGCCGAGATGCGGCGTCAGCACGGTGTTCGGCATGGTGCGCAGCGGATGATCGGCCGGCAGCGGCTCGATGTCGAAGACGTCGAGCCCGGCCTTGATGCGGCCCTGCCGCAGCCCTTCCACCAGCGCCGCCTCGTCGACCAGCGGGCCGCGCGCGGTGTTGATCAGCCATGCTCCCTGTTTCATCTGGCCGAGTTCGGCGGCGGAGACGGTGTGCCGGCTGCGCTCGCCGAGAATGAGGTGCAGCGAGACCACGTCGGCCTCGCGAAACAGGGTCTCCTTGTCGACGCGGCGGGCGCCGGCCTCCGCGGCGCGCGCGTCCGTCAGGTTCTGGCTCCAGGCGATCACCTCCATGCCGAAGGCTTTGGCGATCGGCACCATGCGGCCACCGAGCTTGCCGAGCCCGACCAGCCCCAGCGTCTTGCCGCCGAGCACGGTTCCCACCGTGTGCTGCCAGCCGCCGGCGCGGATGCGGGCGTGCTCTTCCGGGATCGACCGGGCGAGCGAGAGGATAAGCCCCCAGGCGATTTCCGGCGTCGCATGGGCGGATTCGCCGGCATGGGTGTGGCAGACGGTGATGCCGCGGGCGACGGCGGCCTCCATGTCGATGGTGCGCACGCGCGCGCCGGTGACCACGATCAGCCTCAGCGCCGGCAGCCGCTCGATCAGCGCAGCGGACAGCGGCATGCGCTCGCGCATGAGGCACAGCACGTCGAAGCCGGCGAGTGCGCCCGCGGCCTCGTCCTCGCTCGCAAGGTTGCGGCCGAAGCGGACGATCTCGCAGTCGTCGCCGAGCAAGGCCCAGTCGGCAAGGGTGAGCGCCACATCCTGATAGTCGTCGAGGATCGCGATCCGCAGCATGGCTCAGGCCTTTCCAAGCGTGTCGAGGTCGATCGAGAGGCCGGCAAGGCCCGCCTGCTCACGCAGCATGGCAAGGTCGGCCGCGGTGAGCGGGATTCCCTCGGCCAGCCGTGTTTTCATCCGGTTCGCCTCCGGCTCGCCCGGCATCAGGATCGGCTGGTCGTCATCCACCCGCGGACAGGCGCGGGCGCGGCTGACGAGATCGTCCATGCGCGTATGGTAGGCCGCTTCGCCGAGGAACAGCGAGGGCCGGAAGGCGATGAAGCTGTGGCCGACATTCTGCGGCCGGTCGAGATCGCGATACTGGTCGCCCACCTTGCCGCCATAGGCCGCGCCGCTCATCACGCCCGCAAGGACTTCCATCATCAGCGACAGTCCCGATCCCTTCGCGCCGCCGAGCGGCAGCACGATGCCCTCATAGGCCCGGCGGGCATCCGTCGTTTCCCGGCCGTCGATGTCGAGCGCCCAGCCGGCCGGGATCGGTTCGCCCGCCTGCATCGCCCGGCGGATCTTTCCGCGCGCGACGACCGAGGTCGCCATGTCGAGCACGATCGGCGGCGAGCCCTCGCCGCCCGGTGCACCGAAGGCGAAGGGGCTGGTGCCGAGGAAGGGCGTGCGCCCGCCCCAGACCGGCATGCTGGGCGAGGCGTTGGTGAAGACGAAGGCGGCATGACCGGCATCGATCGCCTCCAGGAGATAGGCCGCGGCCATGCCGAAATGGGCGCTGTTGCGGACGCTCGCCATGCCGATGCCGCATCGTTCCGCCGCGGCGATCGCCTCCTGCATGGCCCGGCGGGCGACGACGAAGCCGAGGCCGTCATCGCCGTCGACATGTGCGGCGGCGGGCATGGGATGCGAAATGCGGATATCGGGCCGGGCGCGCACCAGGCCGCGGCGCAGGCGGTCCGCATAGACGGGAATGCGCGAAATGCCGTGGGTGCCGACGCCACGGAGATCGGCGAGGACCAGATAATGCGCGACGGTGGCCGCGTCCTGCGCGGGGACGTCGAGGCCGGCGAAGATCGCCGCCACCGCGGCCTCCAGCCGAGCGGCATCCGCATGCACGATCGTTCCATCCTTCGCCTGCATTCGACCATCCTCCTCCAGAAGCCCGCGGCTCACGACATCATGGACTATCAGCCATGGATGCCAATGTATACTATTGTATCCAGAAATTCCGGATGGAATTCCGCGTCCCCGCTTCGATCCTTAGCGCTTGCGGGCCAGCGCCAGGAACTCGCGGATGGGCCGGGAGAGCGGACTCGACCCGCGCCGCACGGAAAGCAGCTTTCGGCTCGCCCATGCGTCCGACAGGCGCACGCTGATGACATCCGTTCCCGCAAGCAGATGCAGGCTCGTCGAGCGCAGGAAGCCGATGCCGAAACCTGCCTCCACCATCCGCACAAGCGACGGGAAGGTTTCGACGCGCACCCGCTCGCCGAGCGCCCGGCCGCTGCGGGCGGCGGCTTCGTTCAGCAGCCGGTCGAGCGCGCCGCTCTGGTGGATGCCCACCACCTCGTGTTCGGCCACCGCATCGAAGCTGATCGGCTTTCCCGATTGCAGGCGCGCGGCCAGCGGATGATCCGGCGAGCACAGGACGAGCACGTTGTCGTCCTCGAAGACCTCGGTCTCGAAGCGCGCGACATCGTTGTTGTCGGCGACGAAGGCGATGTCCGCCTGCCCGTCGTCCATCGCGGCGAGTGCGAGGGCCGCCGACATTTCCTGGATGTCGAGGCCGATGCCGGGATGGCTCTGCGCATAGGCCGCCAGAAGCTCCGGCAGCCGGCCCGACAGCGAGGAGCTGGTGCAGGCGAGCCGCAGCGAGCCGCGCGTGCCCGCCGAGAAATCGACCATCTGCGTGTTGAGGTCGGCGACCTGCCGCAGGATCTCGCGGCAGCCGGCGACATAGACCTCGCCCGCCGGCGTCAGGCGCGCGCCCTGCAGGGAGCGGTCGAACAGCGCGACGCCGAGCCGGGCCTCCAGCTCGCTGATACGCCGGCTGACGGCGGACGGCGCGATGTTCTCATGCTCCGCCGCCCGCCCGATGGATCCGTACCGGGAGACCGCGACGACGAGGCGCGCCGTTACCGGATCGAAGGGCTGCATGGCGCACCTCCGATGCCGCCGGCGGCGGGGATGGGTCGGCCAAGCCGAAGTCGCGGTACACCCGCGCCATGAGGCGCGCGTCGAAACGATGCAGCGAATAGTCCGCGCAGCGCCGGACGAAGGCGAGGTGGCGCTCGATGGCCGAGGCGATGTTGGAAAGGATGACCAGGATCATGGCACGTTCCACCGATTGGGGGTTGCTCGATATCCATGGCCTATCGGTTCCTGTTGCTTGCGGGTAGCGACGGTTGGCGAGGAGGGCATCGCGCCTCGGCAACACCCGCCTTTCGCCTTCAGCCCTTACCCTCCCCGCCCGACAACCGCAACCAGAGCGGCAGGATCGACGGCGCCGCCAGAACGACGATGACCACGCGGCAGAGGTGATGTAGGCTCACGAAGGCCGGATCCGCATTGAGCGAGATGGCGATCAGGCTCATCTCCGGCAGCCCGCCCGGCACCAGCGCGAGCAGGCCGAGCGCGAAGGGGATGTCGAGATAGCGGTCGAAGGCGATGGCGAAGAGCGCGGCCATGGTGAGGCTGAAACAGGTGAGCACCAGCCCGAGCACCACGCCGGTCAGCATGGTGCGCCGCGCGACGCCGGCAAAGTGCTGGCCGATCGTCGCGCCGATCACCACCTGTGCGACGGCGATGACGAGATCGGGCACCGCCGCATCCGTCAGGCCCGTGATGTGGGCGGCGGCGCTCAGCACCAGCGGGCCGGTGAGGTTCGCCGCCGGCAGGCGGAGGCGGCGGCCAAGGAAGATGCCGAGCATGGCACAGCCGGCGAGCACGATGGCGTCGAGGGCCGAGAGCGTCAGCGCCCAGTGCATCGTCCGGTCGACCGTGCGTCCGGTGAGCGCGGCAAGCGCGCCCGAAAGGGTGAGCGACAGCGGCACGATGGTGATCAGGAGAACGAGGCGCGTCGCATGCACCATGCTCACGCTGCGCACATCCGCCTTGAAGGAGGGCGCCATGGAGATCAGTTCGCTGAGGCCGCCGGGCATGCCGCTCAGGGCCGCCGTCGCCGGGTCGAGCCGGCCGAGGCGGCGGCACACGACGATGCCGAACGCCGCGACGATGACCGTATAGACGGCGACCGCGGCAAGGCTCACCGGCCATTCGGTCGCCTGGCGCAGCACCTCCGGCTTGAAGGCGCTGCCGACCATCAGCCCCACCACCGCGATCATCGCCGCGCGCGGCTTCGGCGAGGCGCTCACGCGCACGCCGGCAACCGCCAGCGCCATGGTCAGCGCCATTGCGCCGAGCAGCCAGCCGAGCGGCAGGCCGAGCATATAGCCGCACCAGCCGCCGACCGTGCCGATGGCGAGCGTGCGCAGGGTATGAAGCAGCGGGACGGTCTTGCCGTGCCCGGCCGTCTTCAAGGGTGGGATTTCATGCTTCGACACAGGTCGTACCATTTCGCTTTTGCTTTGCATCCAATGGCATGCAATTAAACAACCCCGTGGACAACGCCTTTTTCCTTCTGTAGCCGGAAAGTCCACACGGACGGGAGAGCCAGTCATGACCGCATCCAAGGACCTGCTTTCCAAGACGCGCGGCCAGAGCACCTACCAGGCCATTCTGACGGCCATTCGCGACGGCATCTACCGGCCGGGCGATCCGCTGCGCGAGGAGGAGGTGGCGACCCGCCTCGGCGTCAGCCGCACGCCGGTGCGCGAGGCGCTTGGCCGCCTGCAGGAAAAGGGCCTGCTGGAGGCGGCGCCCGGCCGGGGTGTCGCCGTCTCGATCCTTTCCATGCAGCAGATCTTCGAGCTCTATGCGATGCGCGAGGAGTTGGAGGGTATCGTCGCCCGCTTTGCCGCGCGCCATGCGACAGAGGCCGAGATCGCCAATCTGGAACGGCTCAATACCCGATTCGCCGCCTCGGAGGACCCCAAGGTCGCCGCCCAGTGGAACCGGCAGTTCCATGCGCGCCTCTACGACGCCGCCCGCAACCGCTACCTCCGCCAGGCGGTGGAAGACCTGCAGGAGACGATCGCGCTGCTGCCGGACACGACCTTCATCCAGCCGGGCCGCACGACGACGGCGACCGACGAACATGTCGCAATCATAGACGCAATCCGCCGGCACGATGCGGACGGGGCGGAAAAGGCGGCCGCCGCGCACATCAAGGCCGCGCTGGAAGCCCGCCTCATCATCACGAAAAGCGAGACCTGAAGCGCTTCGGTGCGCCGCCGCCCGCGCCGCCGTCATGATTGCGGCCAGTGGGCGGGATCGCTGCCGAGCGGCACGGGGATGCGGCTCCAGGCGGTGCGCATGCCGTCGAAACGAAGCGCCGGCCGCAGGGCGGTGACGCGGCCGAAGGCGGTGTCGTGCGTGTCGAGCAGATCGGCCACGGCGGCGACCTCCGGGTTGGCGGACGGATACGCGGCGTCGTCACCCAGGGCATCGCGCATGCGCCACATCCAGTGCGCGGTCGCGGCAAGCGAAAGCGTCGCCTGCCACTGCCCGCCCTGCTCGTGGCGCCGGATGAGGGCGAGCATGGCGGCGAAGGCGGCAAGGTAGCCCGTAAGGTAGTCGAGCGGCTGGCATGGCAGCAGCGCCGGTCCCCTGCCCTCGCGTCCCTCCGCCGCCATGCCCGTCGTCGCCTGTACGAGGCTGTCATAGCCCCGGCGCCCCTGCCAGGGGCCTTGCAGCGAGAAGGCGGACAGCGAGAGGTGGACGAGGTGCGGATTGAGACGGCCGAGATCATCGGGGCCGAAGCCGCGACCGCGGAGCGATGCCGGCCGGTAGGCATCGAGGACGATATCGGCATCGGCGGCAAGCGCCCGCAAGGATGCCCGCCCTTCCGCGGTGTCCAGCTCGGCGAAGGCCGCGTGTTTGCCGAAGCCGGTGTCGATCACGAGGGAGGGGATCGAGGGAAGACGGGGGCTGGCGATGCGCATGACCGTCGCGCCGTGCTCGGCCATCGTTCGGCCCGCCATGGGGCCGGCGATGACGCGGGAGAGGTCCAGCATGCGCAGGCTGGAAAGCGGCCGTTCGCCGCCTGGCGGTAGCGGCATGGCCGCTGTCCCGTTTCGTTCGAGATGTACGAGAGGCTGTGCGGCGATGGCCGCGGCCTGCGGTTCGCGCAGCCACGCCGCGCGTTCCCGCACCCGGGCGGCGCACAGGCCGCGCCGGATCGCTTCGGCCTCGATATCGTCCGCCCGGCGTTCGGCCACCGCCGCCTGCACCGCATCGGCATCGTTGGCAACGCCGAGGAGGGCGAGCAGCCCGTCCCGCAGATGGGGGAAGTTGCCGTGCAGATAGACCCATTCCCCTCCCGCCGCCTCATAGAAGCCGGTGAAGGGATCGCGGAATTTGGCCGGCTTTCCGTCCACCAGCAGGTAGCTGGAGCTCGCCATGGCAAGCTCCGCCTCCCGCATGTCCAGCGAAATGCGCGGGCGCTCGCCGGTCCTCAGCTCGCGGATGCGCGAGGCGGCCAGCCCCACGGCCCCGAGCACCGCCGCGGCGAGCGGCGCGACCGGCCAGGGTGTTGCGAGCACCTTGGGCCGCTCCTCGATGGTGAGGCGTTCGACCGGCGCATCGTCCCAGCCGATGGCATTGAGGAGGTCACGGAGCGGCCTTTCCGCCGCGCCGAGGCTCATGGCTTCCCCTCCCCGTCGAACGGGGCCACGGCCACCTCGCCCTGCATCAGGCGCCGCGCGGTGCGGTAGACCCGGCCGCTCTCGACATGCCAACCTTCGCCGCGCGGGAAAACGGTTGCGCCGGCCGCGACGATGCCGGAGGGATGGCCGATCCGGATGGCTTGCGTGCCGGCGTCCCTGGAGCAGAGCCGGTGCGGCAGGGAGCCTTCGATCCGGCAGGCGACGGCAAGGCACATGGCGCCGGTCAGCGTCACCGCCCGGTGCGCGCGTTCCATGGAGAGCATGCGGATGGCGATGTCCTGCGCCTCGCCGCCGACGGTCCGGCCGTCGAGCGTCACGAAGGGGGCAGGCGCCGAGACGACGGCGATTTTGGGATTGGCAAGGCCGACGCCATCCGGCGTCGAGCCAAGTCCCATCCGCACGCCGGCGGCGCGGCGCAGCCGGTCGAGCAGCGTCATGGCCTCGCGATTGCCCTCGATGGCGTCGGGATGTTCCGATCCGGTGAGACCTGCGTCTTCCGCCGCCACGAAGGCGACGGGATTGCTGGCATCGACCAGCGACATTTCGAAGATGCGGCCGTCGACCTCGACCCTCTCGATGACCTGCCCCGTCGGCAGGAGGCCGGATGTCACCGTGCCGCCGGGATCGAGGAAGTCGAGCGCGATGGGCGCCCCCGTTCCCGCGACGCCGTCCACGGTGGCATCTCCCGCCGTCACGGCCTTGCCATTGCGTACGGGAAAGCGGGCATGGATGATCTTCTTCGTGTTGACCTGGTGGATGCGCACCAGCGCTTCGCCGTCCGCCGCGCGCACCAGCCCTTCATCGACCGCGAAGGGGCCGACGGCCGAGGAGAGGTTGCCGCAATTGGCGCCCCAGTCGACGACCGGGCGGTCGACCGCGACCTGCGCGAACGTATAGTCGACATCGGCGTCCGGGTGCGTCGGCGGGCCGATGATGACGGCCTTCGACAGCGACGAGGTGCCGCCGCCCATGCCGTCGAGCTGGCGGCCGTAGGGGTCGGGGCTGCCGAGCGCCGAGAGCAGCATCCGGTCGAGCGCGGCCGGGTCCTGCGGACAGTGCCGGGCATGGAAAAAGACGCCCTTGCTGCTGCCGCCGCGATAGAAGACGGCCGGTATGAAAATCTGTGTCATCTTCCCTCCTCCCCGCCCGGGCTCTTCCCTCAGGCGAGCTGCATGATCCCCGAAACGAAATAGACGGCGCCGATCCCCGTCACGATCCAGCGCGTCCAGGCGCGGAAATTGGCATCCGTCATGCGGTGCAGGATGATGTTGCCGGAGCGCGTTCCCAATACGGCGATGGGCACGGCCGCGGCGATCGCCAGCCAGCCCTCCGACGAGAGCGTCATCGCCGCATCCCAGTAGAAGGCCACCTTGGTCGCATGGGTGAGGAACTGGATGGCGGATTTGGTGGCGATGACCGTGCGCCGGTCCATGTTGGTGCGGATGAAGAAGACGTCGATGCTCGGCCCGGAAACGCCGACGCCGATCGCCAGCCCGCCGGACAGGAAGCCGCAGGTAAAGGCGTGCAGCGGTTTCGAGGCGTCGAGCTCCAGCTTGCCGAGCGGCAGCCAGACGAGGATCGGCAGGAGGCCGACGACGATCGAGACGACGATGAGGCTCGGGCGATAGGCGACGAGGATGAGCAGGATCGCGGCGCTGAAGAGGCCGGCCGTGAGGGTCGCGAGAATGCGGTAGTCCAGATAGTCGCGCGAGAACCAGGCCCGCGATCCGTTCGACACCATCTGAACCAGGCCATGCACGGCGATCGCGGTCGCGACGGGCACGAGGAACAGGAGGACCCAGAGCAGGATCATCCCGCCAGCCATGCCGAAAATGCCTGAGAGCAGCGATGTCAGGAAAACCGTGACGGTCATGCCGGCGAAGAGAACAACGGTCATGGAGAACTCGGGATTGTCCGGGTGAAAGACCCGGCGCGGCATCGTTCGGCGGCAGCGCCGCCGCCTTGCATGGATGGGCACCGGATCGGTCGCGACCCGGTGCCCGTCGTTTCGTCAGGCAGCGAGGTCTCTGAGGACGGTTTGTAGGATGCCGCCGTTGTTCATGTATGTGACCTCGTCGAGGGTGTCGATGCGGCAGAGGAGCGGGATGTCGCGGACGGTTCCGTCGGCATAGGTGATCTTCGCGATCTTCTTCTCGCGCGGTTTGATGTCGCCTTCCAGGCCCTCGATGGTGACGGTCTCGTCGCCCTTGAGGTCGAGGGACGCCCAGGTCGTGCCGTCCTCGAAGACGAAGGGCACGACGCCCATGCCGACGAGGTTGGAGCGGTGGATGCGCTCGAAGGACTGGGCGATCACGGCCTTGACGCCGAGAAGGTTGGTGCCCTTGGCCGCCCAGTCGCGCGAGGAGCCGTTGCCGTATTCGACGCCCGCGAAGATGACGAGCGGAACGCCCTCCTCCTTGTACTTCATCGCCGCGTCGTAGATCGACATCTCCTCCTTGGAGGGATAGTGGATCGTGTAGCCGCCCTCCTTGCCGTTCGGCCCCAGCATGTGGTTGCGGATGCGGATATTGGCGAAGGTGCCGCGCATCATCACCTCATGGTTGCCGCGCCGCGTGCCGTACTGGTTGAAGTCGGCGACGCCGACGCCATGGCCGATCAGGTAGGCACCGGCCGGCGAGGCCGCCTTGATCGAGCCGGCCGGCGAGATGTGGTCGGTGGTGATCTTGTCGCCGAACAGGCCCAGCACCCGCGCGCCCTTGATGTCGGAAAGGCCCGAGCCGGTCCTGCCCATGCCGACGAAGTAGGGCGGGTTCTGCACATAGGTCGACTGGTCGTCCCAGGCATAGGTCTGGCCCGCCGGCACCTGCACGTCCTGCCAGTTGGCGTCGCCCTTGAACACGTCGGCATATTTCGTGGCGTAGAGCTCGCGCGTGACATACTTCATGATGAAGGCCTGGATCTCCTTGGAGGAGGGCCAGATGTCCTTGAGGTAGACCGGCTTGCCGTCCTTGTCCTCGCCGAGCGGCTCGCTCGTCAGGTCCTTCTGCACGGAGCCGGCCAGCGCGTAAGCCACGACGAGCGGCGGGGAGGCGAGGTAGTTCGCCTGCACGTCCGGCGAGATGCGGCCCTCGAAGTTGCGGTTGCCCGACAGGACGCCCGCGGCGATCAGCCCCTTGTCGTTGATCGTCCTGGAGATCGGCGCCGGCAGCGGGCCGGAATTGCCGATGCAGGTCGTGCAGCCGAAGCCGACGAGGTTGAAGCCAAGCGCGTCGAGATCGGCCTGCAGGCCGGACTTGGCAAGGTATTCGCCGACGACCTGCGATCCCGGCGCCAGCGACGTCTTCACCCACGGCTTGGTCTTCAGACCCTTCGCGACCGCGTTGCGGGCGAGAAGCCCGGCGGCGATCAGCACCGACGGGTTCGACGTGTTGGTGCAGGACGTGATGGCGGCGATCGCCACGTCGCCATGGCCGAGATCGTAGTCCGTGCCCTCGACCGGATAGCGGTTCTCGAGCTGGCCCGGCTTCTTGTAGTCGTTCTCCATCGCGCTCGCAAAGCCCGAGGCGATGTTCTCCAGCGGAATGCGGCCCTCGGGGCGCTTCGGGCCGGCCATGGCCGGAACCACGTCGCCTAGGTCCAGCTCCAGCGTGTCGGTGAAGACGAGGTCGGAGCCGTCGCCGTCACGCCACATCCCTTGAGCCTTCGAATAGGCCTCGACCAGCGCGATGCGCTGTTCTTCGCGGCCCGACATGGTGAGATAGTTGACCGTCTCGGCATCGACCGGGAAGAAGCCGCAGGTCGCGCCGTATTCCGGGCCCATATTGCCGATCGTCGCGCGGTCGGCCAGCGTCATGTTGTCAAGGCCGGGGCCGAAGAACTCGACGAACTTCGACACCACGCCCTTCTTGCGCAGCATCTGCACGACCATCAGCACCAGGTCGGTCGCCGTCACGCCTTCCTTCAACTTGCCCGTCAGCTTGAAGCCGATGACCTCGGGCAGCAGCATGGAGACCGGCTGGCCGAGCATGGCCGCCTCCGCCTCGATGCCGCCGACACCCCAGCCGAGAACGCCGAGGCCGTTGATCATCGTCGTGTGGCTGTCCGTGCCCACGCACGTATCCGGGTAGGCGATGATCTCGCCGTCTTCGTCCTTGGTCCAAACCGTCTGGCCCAGATATTCCAGATTGACCTGATGACAGATGCCCGTGCCGGGCGGAACGACGCGGAAGTTCTTGAACGCCTGCTGGCCCCATTTGAGGAAGCGGTAGCGCTCGCCGTTGCGCTCGTATTCCAGCTCCACGTTGCGGGCAAAGGCGGTCGGCGTGCCGAACTCGTCGACGATGACCGAATGGTCGATGACGAGGTCGACCGGCACCAGCGGGTTGATCTTCTCCGGATCGCCGCCGAGCGAGACCATCGCATCGCGCATCGCCGCAAGGTCCACCACCGCCGGAACGCCGGTAAAATCCTGCATCAGGACGCGCGCCGGGCGGTAGGCGATCTCGTTCTCGACCGTGCCCTTGTTGGAAAGCCATTCGGCGACCGACAGGATGTGCTCCTTCGTTACCGAGCGGCCGTCCTCGAAGCGCAACAGGTTCTCCAGCAGCACCTTCATCGAATAGGGCAGCTTGGAGACCCCGGCAAGCCCGTTCGCCTCGGCCTTCGGCAGGCTGTAATACACATAGTCGGTGCCGTTCACCGTCAAGGTCGAACGACAATGGAAACTGTCTAGGGATCTGGACACGTTATACCCCGTTCCGTCTGGTCGCCAGAAACTGACGTACGAACGCCCTCGCGCCAAAGCGCCTGCGGGATGCGGGTGCGGCCATTTCCGCTGTCCGTACCCGGAAATCTCTCCCCGTGTTCGGCGCTGAACATCAAATTCACGCCGACCGCTGGCGTGGCGACCGCGTTATAGATAATTTCCGGGCGCCCCGCTACAGCAATGTATCCATTTGCATACTGCCGTTCGGCGAATGGGGGCTTCTCCAATTGCGAGGCCCTGTTTTCATTTGCGATTTACCGATCGATGCCGTGCGGAAGCAGGCGCTCGTTCGTCCCGTGCTTGACTGTATACAAATGTGTGCAGTATGAACAACGCAGTGCAGCAAAGGCGGAACGGCTCCAGCATGCTTGACGGTTCGACAGACTACGACGTGCTCATCACGGGCGGCGGCAACGCCGCGCTCTGCGCGGCGATCAGCGCCCGGCGGGCCGGCGCGCGGGTGCTCATTGCCGAGGGTGCGCCGCGTTTCTATCGGGGCGGCAACACGCGCCACACCCGCAACATGCGCTGCGCGCACGATGCGGCGACCGAAACGCTTTCCGGTCCCTACAGCGAGGAGGAGTTCTTCGACGACCTGCTGCGCGTGACCGGCGGCCGGACGGACGAGGCTTTGGCACGCATGATGATCGCCGAATCCAAGGAGATGCTGACCTGGATCGTCGAGCAGGGCGTGCGCTTCCAGCCCTCCCTCGGCGGCACGCTCAGCCTCGGGCGCACCAATTCCTTCTTCCTAGGCGGCGGGCGGGCGATGCTCAACACCCTCTACCGGACGGCCGAAAGCCTCGGCGTCGAGATCGTCTATGACGCCGAAGTCGTGGACCTTGCGATCGAGGGCGCACGGTTCCGCTCCGCCATCGTGCGGCATGCCGGCAGGGACGTCTCCATCCGCGCAAAGACCTTCATCGCGGCCAGCGGCGGCTTCGAGGCGAACATCGACTGGCTGAAGGAAGGCTGGGGCGAGATCGCCGAAAATTTCCTGATCCGCGGCACGCCCTACAATCGCGGCACGGTGCTGCGGATGCTGATCGACAGGGGCGTGATGCAGATCGGCGATCCCACCCAGTGCCACGCCGTCGCGATCGACGCGCGTGCGCCGAAATTCGACGGCGGCATTATCACGCGCCTCGACTGCGTCGTCTTCGGCATCGTCGTCAACAGGCATGCCGAACGTTTCTATGACGAGGGCGAGGATGTCTGGCCGAAGCGCTATGCCATATGGGGGCGGCTCGTCGCCGCCCAGCCGGACCAGATCGCCTATATCGTCTTCGACGCGCCCTCGCTCGAACTCTTCATGCCGTCCCTCTTCCCGCCGGTGGAAGCCGATACGATCGGCGGGCTTGCCGAGAAGCTGGGCCTTGCGCCCGCGGCGCTTGAACGTACGGTCTCCGGTTTCAACGCCGCGGTCCGGCCCGGCACCTTCGACCATACGGCCCTCGACGACTGTCGCACCGAGGGCCTCGAGCCGGCCAAGACCCACTGGGCGCGGCGCATCGAGACGGCGCCCTTCTATGCCTATCCGGTCCGGCCGGGCATCACCTTCACCTATCTCGGCGTCAAGGTGGACCGGGCGGCGCGCATGATGATGGTGGATGGCCGCCCGGCGGCCAACATGTTCGCCGCCGGCGAGATCATGGCCGGCAACGTGCTCGGCCAGGGTTATGCCGCCGGCATCGGCATGACGATCGGCAGCGTCTTCGGCCGCATTGCCGGGCGGGAGGCCGCCCGTCTCGTTTCGTCCGCAAGCCAGTCCCCGGAGGCCGCATGAACATCCACACTCCGCTCCAGCCGGCCCATGCGACGGCAAGCCTTGCCGAGGCGGACCGCCTGATGACGGTCTGCAATTCCTGTCGCTATTGCGAGGGGCTCTGTGCCGTCTTTCCGGCCATGGAAATGCGGCGGGCCTTCTCGGATGGTGATCTCAACTATCTTGCCAACCTCTGTCACAGCTGCGGCGCCTGCTTCCACGATTGCCAGTTCTCGCCGCCGCACGAGTTCGACGTGAACGTGCCGAAGACGCTGGCGATCGTGCGCAACGATTCCTACCGGACCTATGCCTGGCCGCGTGCCTTTTCCGGCCTTTTCCATCGCAACGGGCTGGCGATCAGCCTGATCGCGGCGCTGAGCGTCGCGCTCTTCATTGCCGGCTTTGCCGCCTGGCACGATCCTGCCGTGCTCTTCGGCGTGCATACCGGGCCTGGCGCCTTCTACAAGCTGATGCCGCACAATGCGATGGCGCTGCTCTTCGGCGCGGCCTTCGCCTATGCCGTGGTGGCGATGGCGATGGGCATCCGCAATTTCTGGAAGGATATCGGCGAGCCCGCAGGCACGCTCGGGGAACCCGCCTCGATCTGGCAGGCAGTCCGCGATGCGGGAAGCCTGCGTTACCTCGATGGCGGCGGGGTCGGCTGCATGAACGAGGACGACCGGCCGACCGACCGGCGGCGCCTCTACCATCACATGACGTTCTACGGCTTCCTCCTGTGTTTTGCCGCGACCTCGACGGCGACGCTCTACCACTACCTTCTCGGCCTCGAAGCCCCCTACCCGGTCTATGATCTGCCGGTCGTGCTCGGCACGCTCGGCGGCATCGGCCTCCTCGTCGGGCCGGCGGGCCTGCTCCACGCGAAATGGCGGCGCGATCCCGTTCTCAAGGACGGTTCGCGCACCGGCATGGACGTCGCCTTCCTCGTGATGCTGTTCCTGACGAGCCTGACCGGCCTCCTGCTGCTCGTCCTGCGCGCCACGCCGGCCATGGGCCTGCTGCTCGCCCTGCATCTCGGCGTCGTCTTCAGCCTGTTCGTCACCATGCCCTATGGCAAGTTCGTGCACGGCATCTACCGCTTCCTCGCGCTGGTGCGCTATGCGAAGGAGAAGCGGCAGATCGACGGAGCCTGAAGCCCGTCGGGACCCATGACGCCGTTGCCGTCGCGGGCTCGCGACGGCGGACCCTGGCTTTGTTCGTGGTACCTGCGCTTCATCGCGCTTGAACAGGCGCTGCCGGTGACTTATTGCCTTTCCGGCAGCGACGGGAATGTGCTGCGAGGGCTGCCGCCTTCGTCCTTCAGCGCATCGGCGGCGTGATCGATCTTGCCTTGAGGGTGCCGGCATCATGAACATCAGGCAGCTCGACGTGTTGCGCACGCTTCTTTCCACCGGCTCGACCATCGCGACCGCCAAGGCCATGGGGCTCAGCCAGTCGGGTGTCAGCCGCTTGCTGGCGCAGCTCGAGGCGGATTTGGCGCTGACCCTGTTCGCCCGCGACAAGGGGCGGCTCATCCCGACGCCGGAGGCCGTGATCCTTGCGCGGGACGCGGAAAACGTGCTGCTCGCCGTCGATCGCATGGCGGGGCATGCGGAGGACCTGCGCAACGGCGCCTCGGGGCCGGAGATCGTCCGCATCGGCCTGCCGAGCAGCATGTGGGAGAATTTCGCGCCGGCCATGCTGCTCGACTATGTGCGGGACTTTCCGGGCGTGCGCATCGAGACGTTCTTCGAATCGACGACGGCGATCAACAAGCTGGTCGGGGAACGGGTGATCGACCTCGGCTTCCTGCGCCTGGAGGGCGAGGTCGGGCCGGGCATCGCCGTCGAGAAGGTCGCCAGCGGCGAAAGCGTCTGCGTCATCCCGAAGGACCATCCGCTGGCCGGACTGGAGGAGGTCACCGTCCGCGATCTGCGGAACGTACCCCTCGTCCTCATCGGCCGGCAGCGCCCGAACCGCATGGCGCTCGACCAGGTCTTCAAACGGGCCGGCGTGAAGCAGATGGTCAAGATCGAGACGCACACCAACAGCTCCGCCTGCTCCTATGTGGCGCACGGGCTGGGGATCACGATCATCAGCAGCTTCTATGCGAATCTCTATCGCCATCTTCCGGTGGTCCACCGCCCGTTCGTGCCGCAGACCACGCAGGAATTCGGATTGGCCCGCGCCGCCGGGATGCCGCTCTCGATTGCGGCCCAGGCCTTGAGCGATGCGCTCAAGCGGCAGATTCTGCTTTCGCAGGAACGCCATTGAAATCAAGTTGATAGCTTTTGGCTTCCATCGATGGCGGCGATGGGCAGTGCTCGCAAGTCTGCATAACAGTATGACAAAATCGCATAATATTGCGCAGTTTTATTCATTCCGTCATAGTCAATCCAACGAAACCGATGGCGGCCGAGAGGAAAGTCGGCCCCAATCGTGGGGAAACAATGCTGAGATTCATCCTGAGCCGTCTCGTGATGGCCCTGCCGACGATCGCGCTCGTGTCGGTGACGGTTTTCGCGCTCATCCGCTTCATTCCCGGAGACCCTGCCGCCCTCATGCTGGGCGACATGGCCCAGCCCGAGCAGATCGCCGAGATGCGCACCGAGCTCGGCCTCGACAAGTCCATGCCGCAACAGTTCCTCATCTGGGCCGGCAATGTGCTGCAGGGTGATTTCGGCCGGTCGATCGTCAACGACGAGGCGGTGCTGCCGCTGGTGGTGTCGCGCTTCCTCGTCAGCGCCGAGATCGTCGTCGTCGCCGTTCTTCTCGCCAGCCTGGTCGCCGTGCCGGCCGGCGTCATCGCCGCCTGGCGCCAGAACAGCCTGACGGACCTTGCCTTGGTCGGCACCGCCACGGTGCTGCTGTCGATCCCCACCTTCTGGCTCGGCCTGCTGCTTCTCCTGTTCTTCGGCCTCAAGCTCGGCTGGCTGCCGGTGCTCGGCTACGTGTCGATCCGCGACGATCTTGCCGGCGGCATGCTCTATCTCGTGTTGCCGATCATGACGCTGGTGATCCACGAGGCGGGCGTGCTGATCCGCATGGCGCGCGCCTCGACGCTGGAAGTGCTGCGCCTCGACTATATCACCCATGCCCGGGCCAAGGGGCTTTCCGAGGGAGCCGTGCTCTGGCGCCATGCCTTCAAGAATGCCTTCGGCCCGACCTGGACGATGATCGGCCTGATCCTCGGCAACCTGCTCGGCGGCATCGCCGTCATCGAGACGGTCTTCACCATTCCCGGCCTCGGCCGGCTGATGGTCGACAGCATCTTCGCCCGCGATTACCCGGTCATCCAGGGGTGCCTTCTGTTCGTCTCGCTGTCCTACGTGCTGGTCAACCTCGTCGTCGACCTGCTCTATCCCCTCTTCGATCCGCGTGTTGTCGCCGAATGAAAAAGTTCACCTTCAACGGGCTCATCGGCGGCATCCTGATCGCCATCCTGCTCCTCTCCGCCGCCCTCGGCCTCGTCTGGACGCCTTTCGATCCGATGAAGCTGTCCTTCACCGCCCGCCTCGCCGCGCCGGGTGCCGACCATCTGCTCGGCACCGATGAATTCGGCCGCGACGTCCTGAGCCGCCTGATGGTCGGTGCCCGCGCCAGCGTCTGGATCGGCGCGCTGACCGTCGGCTTCGCCACGATCTGCGGCACGCTGATCGGCCTTGTCAGCGGTTATGCGCGGGGCTGGGTCGACGGCGTCATCATGGCCGTCAACAATGCGCTGCTCGCCTTTCCCGGCATTCTGCTGGCGCTCGGCCTGCTCGCCGTCTTCGGCGCCAACCAGTACGGCATCATCTTCGCGCTCGGCATCGCCTATACGCCTTCCATGGCCCGCGTCGTGCGCGGCGCGGTGCTGTCGCTGCGCGAACGGGAGTTCATCGAGGCCTCGCGGGTGATGGGCAATGGCGAACTCTACACGATGGTCCGCCACATCCTGCCGAACTGCCTGGCGCCGATCACGGTTCTCGCAACCTCCATGTTCGGCTGGGCGATCCTGTCGGAAAGCGCGCTCTCCTTCCTCGGCCTCGGCGTGCCGCCGCCGGCCCCGACCTGGGGCAACATGCTGGCGGCCGGCCGTCCCTTCGTCGAGCAGGCCGTCTGGCTCGGCCTGTTTCCCGGCCTTTGCATCGCGCTGACGCTGCTCGGCATCAATCTCCTGGGCGACGCCCTTCGCGACAAGCTCGACCCGCGCATGAGGGGCCTGAAATGACGACGGATACGCTTCTGACCGTTCGCGACCTCTCGCTTCAAGTCGCCGGGACCGGCCGCGAGGTCGTCCAGTCCATCGCCTTCGATATCGCTCCGGGCGAGATCTTCGGCATCGTCGGCGAGAGCGGCTCCGGCAAGACGCTGGCAACCCGTGCGCTGATCGCGCTCCTGCCGCCGGCCATCCGGGTGAAGGGCGGATCGGTACGCTACAAGGGGCGCGATGTCCTCGCCATGAAGGACCGGGAACTCCGGAACCTGCGCGGCGCCGAGATCGGCGTCGTCTTCCAGGAGCCGATGACCTCGCTCAACCCGTCGATGACCATCGGCCGGCAGCTGGAAGAGGGCCTGATCCTTCATACCAAGGCTTCGCCCGAGGAGCGTCGGGCGCGCATCCTCGACATGCTGAAGCGGGTCGGTATCCGCGATCCGGAAGGGGCGCTTACCGCCTATCCGCACGAATTCTCCGGCGGCATGCGCCAGCGCATCATGCTCGCCTCCGTCATGCTGCTGAAGCCGGCGCTCCTGATCGCCGACGAACCGACCACCGCGCTCGACGCCGTCATCCAGCGCGACGTGATGGAGCTGATGGTGGAGCTGACGCGGGCCGAGGGCACCGCCGTGCTGCTGATCAGCCACGACCTTCCCATGGTGGCGCGTTACACGAACCGCATCGTCGTCATGGAAAAGGGCGCCATCGTCGAAGCGGGCCGGACGGAGGACCTGCTGGAGGCTCCGCAGCACCCCTATACGAAGAAGCTGCTTTCCTCCTTGCCTTTTCGCGGCGAGGCCCGCGCCATCGACATGAGCAAGGCGCCGATGGTCTCGGCCCGCAATGTCATGGTCGACTATGCCGGTCGCAGGTCGCTGTTCCGCCGGGGCAAGGCGAAGCGGGCACTGCAGGGCGTCAGCGTCGATATCCACGAGGGCGAGGTCGTGGCGCTGGTCGGCGGCTCCGGCTCGGGCAAGACGACGCTTGGCCGCACCATTGCCGGCCTCGTCAAGCAAAGCGGCGGCGAGATCCGGTTCCAGGGCCGCTCGCGCGAAGCGGACTGGACCGACTATCGCCTGAACTGCCAGATGGTTTTCCAGGATCCCTATTCCTCGCTCGATCCGCGCATGACCATCCTGGCGCTGGTCGAGGAAGCGCTGCGGCTGGTGCCGGGCCTCGATGTGAGTGCCAAGCGCAAACGCGCGCTCGAAACGCTGGAGGAGGTCGGTCTCGGGGCGGACTATGCCGAGCGCTATCCGCACGAGCTTTCCGGCGGCCAGCGCCAACGCGTGGCGATCGCCCGGGCCATCGCCCGCCGCCCGCGCTTCCTCATCGCCGACGAGCCGGTCTCCGCCCTCGACGTGACGGTGAGGGCACAGGTGCTCGACCTCTTCTCCGACCTGCAGAAGCGCTACGGCTTCTCCTGCCTGTTCATCAGCCACGATCTCGGCGTCGTCGAGCAGGTCGCCGACCGCGTCGTCGTCATGCAGGACGGCCGGATCATCGAGGAAGGCGACCGCGACACGATCTTCGACAGCCCGAAGGAGGCCTATACGCGCCGGCTCCTCTCGGCCATCCCCGCCCTCGACCAGAACGAGAAGGGCGGCGTGACACTCAAGTGGCGCCTGGAGAATTGACGTGGAAACCTCTTCCCATCACGGCCCCGTCGCCGCGCGGCTGGCGGACATCTGCAATGCGCAGCCTTTCGTCACGCGTTTTTTCGTCCGCAACCTGAAGACCGGCGAGACGATCGAGCATCGCGCGGATGAAGAGACCCCTTCGGCCAGCACCCGCAAGACCTCGATCATGATGGCCGCGCTGAAGGCGGTGCACGAGGGCCGGCTCGATCTCGACGAACAGATCACCTACGAGGCGCGCTTTGCCGAGGAAGTGGCGAGCGGCATGCTGCGCTACATGACGCCCGGCCTCGTCATCTCGCTGCGCGATGCCATCACCGGCATGATGGTGCTGAGCGACAATGTCTGCACCAAGATGGTGTTCGAGCGGCTGACCCTCGAAGAGGTGGATGCCTATTGCAAGTCCATCGGCCTGACGGGCACGCATCACCGCTTCCTCATTCCCCCGCTGGCGCTGGCCCCGGACCACGCGCTGACCTCGGTGACCACGACGACTGCGCGCGACCAGGCGTTCCTCCTCCAGACGATCCTCGACGCGCAGACCTCGGCCGAGGCCGCCGCGCGGCTCGGCACGTCGCCGGAGCTCTGCGCCTATGCGCTGCAGACGCTAAAGAACCAGATCCTGCGTTACGCGATCCCCTCGCGCCTGCCCTTTGCCACCGTCGTGGCACACAAGGGCGGCACGGGCAAGCGCGGCCGCATGAATGCCGGCATCGTCTATCGCGACGGCGCCCCTTTCTACATCATCGCCGCCTTCACCGACGAGGTGCCGCAGGTCATGCCTGACGGCACGCCGGGATACACGATGGCGCTCGAGACCATCGGCAGGCTCTCGCGCGCCTGCTGGGACGGCTTCCAGGCTTGAAAATCAACGACAGCAAAGAGGGTAGAACAATGAAGAAACTTCTCCTTTCGGGCACGGCGCTGCTTGCCATGGTCCATATCGCCGCCGCGCGCGACATCACCGTCGCGCAGAGCTCGGACCTGCGCAGCAACAATCCCGGCGTCAACCGCGACGGCAATACGGACGGCGTGATCCTGCATATCGTCGAAGGCCTCGTCGGCTACAACAACAGCGGCGAGGTGAAGCCGCTTCTCGCCAGGAGCTTCGAGACATCCGCCGACGGGCTCACCTACACGTTCAAGCTGCGCACGGACGTGACGTTCCACAACGGCAAGCCGCTGACGGCGGACGACGTGGTGTGGAACTGGACGCGTTACCTGAACCCCGAAACGAAATGGACCTGCGTGAAGGACTTCACGGAGGGCGGCGCGGCGCCGGTAGCCGGCGTCAAGGCGCTCGATGCAGAGACGGTCGAGATCACGCTCGAAAACCCGTCCGCCGTCTTCCTCGGCCTGATGTCCCGTCCGGAATGCGGCTATACCGGCATGATCTCGCCGGAGAGCGTTTCTGCGGACGGCGTCTTCGACAAGCCGATTGGCACCGGTCCCTTCCAGTGGGACGCGTGGAAGAAGGGCGAATACATCCATCTCACCCGCTTTGCGGACTATGTTTCGCCGGCAAACGACGGCAAGCCGGACGGCATGGTCGGCTCCAAGCGGCCGCTCGCCGACGGCGTCAAGTTCATGGTCATTCCCGATGCCTCGACCGTGAAGGCGGGCTTGGAATCCGGCGTGCTCGACACGGCGGAGATCTCGCCCGACCTGATCCCCGAATTCAAGGAGAGCGACAAGACGCAGCTCATCGTCTCGCGCAACAACGGCAAGAACCTCTTCTACATCCAGACGCGCGATCCGGTCCTCAGCAAGCCCGGCGTGCGCCGCGCCATGGCGATGGCGCTCGATCTCGACGAGCTTGCCGCGGCCGCCTCCAACGGCACGGGCGAGGCGAACGGCTCGATGGTCTCGCAGGATTCGGTCTATTTCAGCGAAACGCAGAAGAAGCGCCTGCCCTATGATCTGGAAGCTGCCAGGAAGGAACTGGCGGATGCGGGCTACAATGGCGAGCCGATCACCATCATTGCCAACAAGCGCGGCAATGTGCCGAGCTTCCCGGCGGCCGTGATGGCGCAGGCCATGATGCAGCAGGTCGGCCTCAACATCCAGATCGAGGTGCTGGACTATGCGACCCAGGTCGATCGCCGCCGCTCCGGCAATTACCAGGTGATCTCGCAGTCCGTCGCCCCGCGTCTCGATCCGGCGCTGATGTATGCCTTCTATGTCGGCGACAAGGACAAGAACGCCTCGCTGATGTGGGACGATCCGAAGGCGATCGAGCTGATGAAGGCGGCCCATGTCGAGGCGGATCCGGCCAAGCGCCAGGCGATCTTCGACGAGTTTCACGAACTGATGCTGAAGGAAATGCCCGGCATCTTCCTTTACGACATGGTCGACGTCTGGGGCGCCACGAAGAAGCTGAAGGGACAGCCGGTCTGGCAGTCGAACGCCCGGCTCTGGGAAGTCTCGGTCGACGATTGAGCCTTGCCGTCCCGCGCCGGAGGCGGCCCCCGGCGCGGGACGTCCATTTCATCGAAACCGGATCCGGCGGCTCGCCCGCCGGACACTTTTCTGCGCCCCAAAACGGGCGGATACACTGCGAGGACAGGCCATGAACCATGACGACGTACAATCGATCGCCGCGGCGATCGAGGCGATGGCGCCGGATTTCACCACGCTCAGCGACGCCATCTGGGGTTTCGCCGAGCTGAAGTTCGAGGAGCGGCGATCGTCGGAGGTCCTGGCGAAGGCGCTGGAGGAGAACGGCTTTGCGGTGCGGCGCGGCGTGGCGGAGATGGACACGGCCTTCATCGGCGAATGCGGCAGCGGCGGCCCGGTCATCGCCTTCCTCGGGGAGTTCGATGCGCTGGCAGGAATGAGCCAGGTTTCGGGCATTGCCGAAGCCGCTCCGATGGCCGCCGGTGAAAGCGGGCATGGCTGCGGCCACAACCTGCTCGGCGTCGGTTCGCTGCTTGCGGCGGTCGCGCTCGCCCGTCACCTGAAGGCAGAGGGCCTGCCGGGCACCGTCCGCTATTATGGCTGCCCTGGCGAAGAGGGCGGCTCCGGAAAGACCTTCATGGTGCGGGCCGGCCTGTTCGACGATGTCGACACGGCGCTGACTTGGCATCCGGCCCCCTTCAACGGCGTGCGCTCGACCAACAATCTTGCCGTGCTCGAATACTTCTACCGATTCAAGGGCCTTGCCGCCCATGCCTCCAACGCCGCCCATCTCGGCCGCTCGGCGCTCGATGCGGTGGAACTGATGAATGTCGGCGTCAACTTCCTGCGCGAGCACATGCCGCAGGATTGCCGGGTGCATTATGCGATCACCGATACCGGCGGGAAGGCCGCGAATGTCGTGCAGGCGCGGGCGGAGGTGCTCTATCTCATCCGTGCCCCGGAAATGTCGCAGGCGCTGGCGCTCGCCGCGCGCGTGGAGAAGGTGGCACGCGGCGCGGCGATGATGACGGAGACGGAGGTGGAGATCGTCTTCGACACGGCCTCGACCAATCTCCTCCCCAATATCGCGCTCGAGACGGCGATGCACGAGACTATGGTGGCGCTTGGCCCGATCGCCTTCGACGAGGGGGATATCGCCTTCGCCAAGGCCATCCAGGACACCTTCACGCAGGAGGCGATCGACAGCAGCCTGCGGCTCTACCGGATCAGGGACGATGTCTTTTCCAATGCGAAGGTCGATGGAACGACCCCGCTGCATCTCGGCCTGCGCGCCTTCGAAGGGGAGTCGCATTTCCGCGCCGGCTCGACCGATGTCGGCGATGTCAGCTGGGTGACGCCGACCGCGCAGTGCTGGACGCCCGCCTGGGCGATCGGCACCAACCCGCACACCTGGCAGGTGGTGGCACAGGGCAAGAGCCCGGCCGCGCACAAGGCGATGACGCATGCCGCAAAGACGCTGGCCGCCACCGGCCTGTCGCTGATGACTAGCCCGGCCCTGCTTGCCGAAGCAAAGCGGGAATGGCTGGAGAAGAAGGACGGCAAACCCTATGTCTGCCCCATTCCGGCCGGGATAAAGCCGACCGAAAAGCGAGTGTGAGGACGCCCTCTCAGGAATGGGCGGTGATGTCCGGCCCGGTCATCCTTCCCCGTCATCCGCCGGGGCCGGAAGGGTTTCGTCGACCATTTCCTTGCGGCTCAGCAGTCCGGCATCTTCCAGCGCCTCGATATCCGGCAGGTCGCGCAGCGTCTCCATGCCGAAGGCGGAGAGGAACTGTTTGGTCGTCACATAGGTATAGGGCGCGCCCGGCGTCGGGCTGCGCGGCCCGGAGCCGATGAAGCCGATATTGCGCAGGGCGCCGATCGTGTCGCGGCTGACCTCCTTGCCGAAGATCTTCGACAGTTCGCCCCGCGTGACCGGCTGGAAATAGCCCACCGCCATCAGCACCATCGCCTCGAATTCCGAAAGCAGCGCCCCGCCCCCGCGCGTGGGCGTGGAGGACGCGCGGATCGCATCGGTGTAGCGTGGGCGCGTCCGGTGCTGCCAGCCGCCGGCGACGGCGACGATCTCGTAGGGGCGCCCGTGCAGGTCTTCCTTGAGATCGTCGATGAGGAGGTCGATGCTGCAATCCTTGCCGACGATGCGGGACAGCGTCTCGCGTGTGACCGGTTCGGCGGAAGCGAAGATGACGGCCTCGACGCGCAGCATCCATTCCCGCCAGCGCAGGTCCGGCGGCAAATCCTCCAGCTCGCGATCGAAGAGGATTTCCTTCTCCGTCTTCGCCTTGCCGGCGCGCGGTGTCCTGGGAGCGGTCGATCCGGTCATCGTCACAGCCCGAAGATCCGGAAGGTGGTGCGGCCCGACAGCTCACGCACGGCTCCGAACCCTTCCAGCCGCTCGAACAGCCGCGTGCTAGCCCAGCGGGAGAGGTTGGTGCTGCGTGCGGAGGCCGAGATGGCGTCCTCGTCGAGCAGCTTGCGGATGACGGCGCCGGCCCCCTTGGTGCGCACCTTCGGTGCGGCGGCAAGAAGCTGTTCGGCACGACGCGCGACCTCGCCGGCCGAGCGCAGCGCCGCCGTGGCACCCTCGGCCAGCGCGAGGCAGACGGCGCGCTCGAAGCCCGGCTCGCCGGGGCGCACCCGCCCTCTGCCCCCGAGCGTGCGGAAGGCCGGGCCATGGCGTTCGGCCATCAGCAGCGGCACGGCATGCTGCCATTTGAGCTTTTCCGCGATCATCGCATCGCCGAGCGCCCAGGCGAGCGCTTCGGCGTCCGGCCGCTCGGCATGGATGGCGGCCACGAGCTCGGCCGCGGCGAAGGGCGCCGGGCGACCCGACTGGAGGATCGCGTCGGCATGATCGACGGTCGCGCCGAGCCGGGCGTCCCAGGCAAGGCCGAAGAGATCGGTAAGCTCGGCGACGAATTTCGAGGTGATGGCGCCCTTGCGGCCGGCGAGCTTGCCGAAAGCGAGGAAGAGCTTTCCGGCCGGGCCTGGATCGTCGCCCGGTGCCGTCAGCAGGGCCGCATCGCGCAGGGCCGCCTCGTCCTCTCCCCTGCCCGCCAGCCGGACGGCGGCGACGGCACAGGCAAGCGCCTGGCGCGCGCGCCAGCAGCCGGCCCAGACGGGCTCGGCGCGAACGAGGTCGTCCAGGGTTTTCAGGGCGATGCCGGCGGCGAAGGCGGCGTCGAGCTCATCCGGTGTCCGGCCGCGCGGCAGCGCCCAGCCGGGCAGATGCGTAGGCGGCAGGAGGACGGGAACAGGTGGGCGTGCGCGCGAATCCATGGCGGCGAGTTTACATGGCACGTGCGGTTTGTGCTGTTTTTTCCAGCGCATTCGCACAGCTTTTCCATTTTCTCCGGCGGATGCCCGCCTAATGAACCGTTAAGACGGCCGGCACGACTTTAAATGTATATTAATGCAAATTTAATCGTGTGCCGGTGCCTGCCCAGTCTTTCCTTGGTTTCCCGGCCGTCTGCATGCAGGCTCCCTCCCGTCAGCGCGCGGGGATCCGCCCTTCGTTGCGGCGACACGGCCTGGATTGCTGTGGAATGATCTCGTTCGTCATCCGGCTGAAGAGCCGCGCGCATTTCGTCCTCGACCGGGGCCTGAACGCCAGGGGCGAGGCATTCGTCGGCACCAATGCGCGCCGCCGGAAGCAGGCGCGGCAGCGGGTGGCGATCATGATCGCGATCTTTTCGGCGGTCTATCTGCTGATCGGCGGGCGCCTTCTGCAATACGGCCTTTCCGAGCCTGTCCTTTCCGCGTCGATCGGCGGCAATGGCCATGCGATCGCCTCACGCCCCAACATCATGGACCGCAATGGCGAGCTGCTGGCGACGGACCTCCACATGGTCTCGCTCTATGCCGATCCCCGCCGCATCGTCGATGCAGACGAAGTGGTCGAAAAGCTCGCCCTCGTCATTCCCAACCTCGACTGGGGCGATACGCACAGGAAGCTGCGCTCCCCCAGCGCCTTCCAGTGGCTGCGGCGGCAGCTGACGCCCAGGCAGCAGGCCGAGATCCTGGCGCTCGGGCTTCCGGGCATCGGCTTCCGGCCGGAAAAGCGGCGCTTCTATCCGGGCGGCGCCACCGCCTCGCATATTGTCGGCCATGTCAATGTCGACAACCAGGGCCTTGCGGGCATGGAGCGCTATCTCGACCAGCAGGGGCTGGCGGACCTCCGGGCCGCCGGGCTGACCAACGATGCCCGCCTTGCGCCGGTCCGGCTGTCGATCGATCTTCGCGTCCAGAACATCGTGCGCAATGTCGTCGCCAAGGCGATGACCGACTACGAGGCGGAAGCGGCCGGCGCCGTCATCCTCGACGTGGAGACCGGCGAGGTGCTGGCCATGGCCTCGGTGCCCGACTATGACCCGAATGCCCCGTCCCGCACCCTGGCGGACGGAAGCGTCGACAAGGACTATGAGAAAGGCTGGTTCAACCGCATCAGCAACGCGACCTTCGAGATGGGCTCAACCTTCAAGAGCTTCACCCTGGCGATGGGGCTCGATGCGGGCAAGATCACGCTGAACTCCGTCGTCGATGCCTCCCGCCCGATCCGCATGGGCGGCTTCACCATCCGGGATTTCAGGGGCAAGAACCGGCCGCTCTCCATACCGGAAGTGTTCCAGTATTCCTCCAATATCGGCACCGCCGCGGTGGCCGACATGGTCGGCATCGACGGCCACCAGCAGTTCCTCACCCGGCTCGGCCTGTTGTCGAAACTGGCGACGGAAATGCCGGGCGTCGCGACGCCCACCCAGCCGCGGACATGGAAGAAGATCAATTCCGTCACGATCTCCTTCGGCCATGGGGTCGCCACCACGCCCCTGCAGACCGCCGTCGCGGCCGCCGCGCTGGTGAACGGCGGCTACCTCATCCCGCCGACCTTCCTTCCGCGCACGAAGGACGAGGCGCAGGCGCTCGCGACCCGTGTCCTCAAGGAAACGACGAGCGCGGACATGCGCTTCCTCTATGACTGGAACGGGCAGAGGGGATCGGGCCGCAACGCGCAGGTCGACGGCTTCCATGTCGGCGGAAAGACCGGAACGGCCGACAAGGTCATCAACGGGCGCTACGCCAAGGACATCAATTTCAACGCCTTCGTCGCCGCGTTTCCGATGGACAGGCCGCGATACATCGTCCTTTCCATCATCGATGCACCCCGCACGGGGGAAAATGGCGGGCGAACCGCGGCGTCCACCGCGGCGCCGATGATCAAGGCGATCATCCAGCGCGTCGCGCCCCTTCTCGGCGTCAAGCCGCGCTTCGGCACGCCGGAGGCGGAGATGCGGCTGGTCGATTACTAGTTTGTCGTTCTACTGGCGCGCGAATAGGCGCGTGCATCGGCACGTCTTGATCCTGTGGCCTCCAGCGACATAGTCTGCGCTTCGGGTCGAACGATCAACGATTGCCGGGGGCCTGATGACCGTCGTCCAGTTTTCTACGCGAGAGACTGCCGAATGCCTGCGCAAGGAGTTGGTCGAAGCGGTCTACAACGGCCACGTCCGCACCACGATCGATTTTCTCGGTGAGATGCCGGTCGATATCGACATGCGGCTGCGCGGGGTCGGCGGCGTGCATATCGCGGCCGCCAATACGACACCCGTCACGCTGCTCACCCCGTCCGACGAGGACGACCTGCTCTATCTCAGCATTGCCGGCGGCAACGGCGTGCACGATGCCCGCGGCGAGGACCTCTTCATCCGGCCGGGCGACGTCAACGTGATGCGGCGCGACCGCAAGACGGTGACCATGGTCGCTGAAAAGAGCTCCTGCCTCAGCATCGCCATTCCGCGCGCCCTGGTCATCGATCGCATCGCGTCTTCAGACAGCCTGCTGAAGACGCGGTCGCTGCGCGACCCGGCGGCCCATCTCTTGAACAGCTATGCCGCCTCGCTGCTCGACAACGATGCCGATATCACCGAGGAGGACCAGACGGTCTTTGCCGCCCATCTCGTCGACCTTGCCGTGCTGATGCTGGGCGCAAAGCGCGACGCCGCCCACCAGGCGCGCGGGAACGGGGCGCGCGCGGCGCGGCGGCAGGCGCTCAAGGCCGATATCGCCACGCATCTCAGCGATCCGCGCCTCTCCCTCGAATGGCTCGCAAAGCGCCACGGCATCAGCGTGCCCTATGTGCGCGCGCTGTTTTACGAGGAAGGCACCAGCTTCACCGACCATGTGACCGCCGAGCGGCTCGATCATGTGCACGGGCTGCTGCGCGATCCCGGCCTGAAACACCATACGATCGCCGCCATCGCCCTGATGGCCGGCTTCGGTGACATTTCCTGGTTCAACCAGCTCTTCCGCCGCCGCTTCCAGGCGACGCCGTCCGATATCCGCCAGCATTTCCTCTCGAATTGACGGGCTGCAGTATCCCAAAACCCTGATTCCCTCCCCAAGCCACCGCGTCTGGTGGCGGTGTAGGCTCGCGATCCTGTCGAAGCCCGGCTGACCCGGGCGGCGATGGGACGGTCGGTGTCTTCTGCCGCGAAACCGATGGTTCGCGGCCGGAAACGCCGGAAACGGCGGTGCGGGCCGCCACGGCAAACGAGGGAAACATGGCACGCGATCCAAACGGCAACAACAACGGCACCGACGGCAACGACATCCTCTGGGGCACGGCCCTGCTGCTGAGCGACGGCACCTACGACAACTACGGGGATTACGACTCCGCCAACACCAAGGGAGCGCTGCGCGGTTTCGGCGGTGACGACATCATCTTCGGCGATATCTACAACAACGGCGATGACCACACGGAGGGCGACACAATCTATGGCGGTGACGGAAACGACGTGATCTATGGCGATTGCGGCGCCGACGAACCGAACTGGCAGACCAGCCAGAACGGCGCGAGCGACGTGCTCTACGGCGATGCCGGCGACGACCGCATCTACGGCCAGGCCGGCAACGACAGGCTGGAAGGGGGCACGGGCAACGATCTTCTGGTCGGCGGCAGCGGCGGGGACACCCTGCGCGGCGGCGACGGCAACGACGTGCTCTGGGCGGGCCTGCAGAACGACACGAATTTCGAAACCATCCGCAATGCGCTGTTCGGCGACGCGGGTAATGACAGGCTTTACGGCAGCGCCGGCAATGACGAGATGGACGGTGGCGACGACAATGACGTGCTGTACTGCGCCGGCGGCGACGACAATGTCGATGGCGGCAACGGCGCGGACGTCATCTATGGTGGCGATGGCGACGATTATATCGACGGCGGCGGCTATTACGCGACCGAAGCCGGCGACAAGGCGGACAGGCTCTACGGCGGCAATGGCAACGACTATCTCTTCGGCTATTCCGGCAATGACAGGCTTTTTGGCGGCAACGGTAACGATGTGCTGAACGGCGGCACCGGCAATGATTTCTATGACGGCGGCGCGGGCGCGGATATCTACCGCTGCACCAGCGGCGGCAACGATACCTATGTTTTCGGCGCGGGCGACACATTCGAATGGGAGTATTCCGACGACGGTGTCGATCTCGTCCTTTCCTCGATCTCCCATACGCTCGGCCGCTATCACGAGAAGCTGACGCTGACCGGCACGGCCGCCCTTGACGGGACGGGTAACGGCTCGGCCAATGTCATCACCGGCAACGGCGCCGCCAACACGCTGCGCGGCCTCGGCGGCAACGACGTCATCAATGGCGGCGCCGGTAATGATGTCATCGAAGGCGGGGCCGGCAAGGACCGGCTCCTCGGCGGTGCCGGTGGCGACGTGCTCTTCGGCGGCGGAGGGGCCGACCGTCTTGGCGGCGGCGCGGGCAACGACAAGCTCAACGGCGGCGCCGGCAAGGACATCCTGACCGGGGGCGCGGGCAACGACACCTTCATCTTCCGCCATGCGCCGACGGCGGCGAACCGTGACGTGATCACCGATTTCAAGCGCGGGGCCGATATGATCGGCCTGGACAACGATATCTTTGCAGGCCTCGGCGAGGCCGGCCGGCTCGGCTCGGCGCTGTTCAAGACGATCGGCATCGGCAATGCGGCCGTCGATGCCAGCGACAGGGTGATCTACGACGACAAGACCGGCGCCCTCTACTATGATGCGGACGGTTCGGGCGATGCGGCGCGCCAGCAGATCGCAACGCTGGATCCGGGCCTGCGCCTTACATCCGCGGACATCTTCGTTCTCTAGGGCATTCCCCGCCGGGAATAATGCGGCAGAAACTGGTTTCCAGAGCAATCCCGGGTTTCGCCGGAGTTGCTCTGGCCGGCCGCCGCCGTCAGGGGGCTGCGCGGCGGGCGATCGACCGGCTGCGCTTGTCCAGCGCCATGGCCAGCGCGCCGGTGATCTCCTCGTCGCGGAACGGTTTGTTGACCACCGCGAGCGCGCCGTCGAACCCCTGTTGCACCGAGCCCGGATCACCCGTCACGAAAATCACGTCGATACCGAAGCGGTCGATCAGCCGGCGCGCCAGAAGCTGGCCGCTGTTTCCGTCGGAAAGGCTGAGGTCCACCAGCGCGATGTCGGCGCGCGGAGCATAGGCAAGGGCCTGCTCGACGGTCGAAACCGGGCCGATGGCCTCGTAACCATCGTCCTCCACCACATTTTCCAGAAGTTTGGCGATCAGGAATTCATCCTCGACGATCAGAACACGCATCGGCTCCTCCCGGTTCAAAGCGTCAGGCGGATTTCGAAGCGTGCTCGGGCTTGCCCTTGCGCTTCGTCGATGCCAGCTCCTTCAACTCGTTCTCGGACATGGATTTCTCCATGCTGCGCGATGCGCCCTTCAGTTCGTTCTTCTTGATGTCGCCGCGCTTGGCTGCGAGCGCGGCCCCGGCAGCTTTCTGCTGTGCTTTCGATTTTGCAGGCATGGAATGGCCTCCTCGTTGGGGATCTCCCCGCCAAACCCGCAAGGCCATGCAATGTTCCCTCGACGCGTGCGCATCGAGGAAAACGTCTCAGGCGGTCGCCGCCGCCAGCGCCGCGGCGATCTCGCGGCTGTCATAGGGCTTCAGCAGCAGCACGGCCGCCCGTTCGCCGGGAATGGCGGGCAGGCGGTCGTGGCCGGTGGCGAAGACGACGCCGATCTCCGCGTCTTCCGCGCGGGCATGGATGGCAAGGTCCGCCCCCGACATGGCGGGCAGGCCGATATCGGTCAGGAGGACGTCGAAGCGCCGTTCCTTCAGCAGGGGCAACGCCTGTTCCGCCGTCGCCGCCTCCACAACCTCATGGCCGAGTTCCTGCACGAGATCGACCGCATTGAGCCGGATCAGGAAATCGTCCTCGACCAGCAGGATCGCCAGCCGCTTTGTTTCCGGCGCCGCGACCATCCCGCCGTTCGCGGGCGTGTCGGCCTGCGATGAAGGCGGTCGGCGGCCTGCGAGGCTGGCACGGATCTTTCGGGCCAGCGCCTCCCGGCTGTAGGGCTTGGAGAGGAGATCGACGCCGGCGTCGAGCCGGCCCTCGTGAACAATGGAATTTTCGGTATAGCCGGACGTGAAGAGCACCGCGAGGTTCGGCAGGCGCTCGCGGGCCTTGCGGGCAAGGTCGGGGCTGCGCAGCGGGCCTGGCATGACGACATCGGTGAAAAGCAGGTCGATGGGCACGCCGCTTTCGATGACCGACAGTGCGCTTGCCGCGTCGCGCGCCTTCAGCACCGAATAACCGAGGTCGCCCAGCATCTCGACGACCGTTGCACGCACCTCGTCGTCGTCCTCGGCCACCAGGATCGTCTCCGTGCCGCCGGTGACCGGGCCGAAATCGACCTCGGCGAGACGGTCCTCCTCTTCCAGCGAGCGGGGCAGATAGATGCGCACCGTCGTGCCCTCCCCCGGTTCGCTGTAGATCTTCACATGCCCGCCCGACTGCTTGACGAACCCATAGACCATGGAAAGGCCGAGGCCGCTGCCCCTGCCGGCGGGCTTGGTGGAGAAGAAGGGCTCGAAGGCGCGCCCCAGCACGTCCGCCGACATGCCCTCGCCGGTATCGGTGACGGCGATGACGACATATTGGCCGGTCTTGATATCCGGATGATGGCGGACATAGGCGTCGTCGATATGCGCGTTGCCCACCTCGATCGTCAGCTTGCCGATGCCGTTCATGGCGTCACGGGCATTGATCGCGAGGTTGAGGATGGCGTTCTCGATCTGCGAGGGGTCGACGAAGGTGTTCCACAGGCCGCCGGAGCGGATGGTCTCGATCTCGATCGCTTCGCCGATCGTGCGATGCAACAGGTCCTCCAGCGCCATGACGAAGCGGCCGATGTTGATGACCTTCGGTTCCAGCGCCTGGCGGCGGCCGAAGGCGAGAAGCTGGTTGGCGAGCTTGGAGCCGCGGCTGACGCCGGCAATGGCATTGGCGACGCGCTGCTCCGCGCGGGCGTTGCCGGCCACGTCCTTGCCGAGCAGCTGGAGATTGCCCGAGATGACCTGCAGGAGGTTGTTGAAGTCGTGGGCGACGCCGCCCGTCAGCTGGCCGATCGATTCCATCTTCTGGGCCTGGCGAAGCTGGTCCTCCGCCTCCGCGAGCGCGCGGGCCTGTTCCCGTTCGGCGGTGACGTCCCGGCCGTAGGCGAAGGTCAGGCCCTCCTCGGCGAAGATGCGCCAGGAGATCCAGCGCACCGAGCCGTCGAGATGGCGCAAGCGCACGTCGAGGTCCGGGACGCCGGCGCGCCGGCTGGCAGCAAGGAAGGTGGCCGCATCCTCCGGCCAGACGAAGGAGCCGAGGCGCCGGCCGATGCTCTCGCGCGCCGGAAAGCCCAGCACCGCAGTCCAGGCCGGGTTGACCGAGCGGATCGTGCCGTCCTCGCCGGTCACCACCAGCAGGTCGCGGGCATTGCGCCAGAGACGGTTGACCTCCGCCGTGCGCTCGCTGACCTGACGTTCGAGCGAGTTGGCGAGCTGCTCCAGCTTCTGCTCGACACGCCGCCGCTCCACGGCGATGCGGGTGCGGGCCGCGACGTCGCGCACGAAGTCGAGCTCGCTTTCCGACCATTCGCGCACCTCGGCATGGTTGAGGTAGAGCAGTGCGACGAGGCCCGAAGCCTCCGTCACCGGCATGTTGATGAACGCCCGCGCCTTGATCGCCTTCAGCGCCTCGGCGGTCGCCTTCGTCCGGGGGTCCTGTTCGGCATCCGCCACCACGACGGTCTCGCCGCGCTTCAGGTCGTCGATATAGGTGCCGTATTCGCGGAAATTGAGCACGCCGGCGATCGTCTTGACGCCGGGGGCGTTCCAGTCGCGCTCGATGGTGATCGTCTCGGCAACGAGGTCGATGGTGCCATATCCCGCGCGGCTGACATTGTGCGCCTTCGCCAGCGTCTCGGCGGCGGCGAAGGCGATGTCGGCGGGGTCGGTGAGCTGGCTGAAACGGTCGGTGAGTTCGATCAGGGCGTTGCGCCGGATTTCCTCCGCCCGCTCCTCCGTGACGTCGACATTGACGCCGATCATGCCGAGGAACTCGCCGCCCGCGCCGAAGCGCGGCTGCGCCTGCGTGCGCAGCAGCCGGTAGCACCCGAGCTTGCGGCGATAGCGTGCCTCGGCGGTGAACGGCACCTGCCGGCGCATGGCCTCGCCGACGGTGGCGGCCAGTGCCTGCCGGTCGTCGGGATGCACCGTGTCGTTCCAGTCGAAGCTGGCGACGTCCTCCGGCGCCACGCCCCAGAAGGCGCGTTTCGCTGCGTTCAGGTAGAGACACCTGCCGTTCTGGTCGCCCATCCAGAGCATGACGGGTGCATTGTCCGCGGCGAGCCGGAAGCGGGCTTCGCTTTCCCGCAGCGCCTCCTCGGCCGCCCGCTGTTCGGTGACGTCGTGGCCCTGGACGAGCACGCCGGTCGCCATGCCGCTGTCGTCGAAAACCGGCTGGTAGATGAAATCGAGGTAGCGCTCCACCGGCGCCTCGTCATGCCCGCGCCGCAGGAGGACGCGCGCGCCCCTGCCGAAATAGGGGCGGCGGGTCGAAAGGACACGATCGAGCAGATCGACGAAGCCCTGCTCGACGACCTCGGGCAGCGCCTCCCGGATCGGCTTGCCCAGGATGTCCCGGCGGTCGACGAGCTGGAGATAGGCATTGTTGGCGATCTCGAAGACATGGTCCGGGCCGGAGAGCGTCGCCACGAAGCCGGGTGCCTGCTCGAACATCAGGCGAAGCCGCTCGCGCTCCGTCTTCAGCCGCTCCTCGGCCTTCACCTTGGCGGTGGTCTCGACCACGATGGCGATGACCCCGGCCGGACGGCCATCCTCGCCGAGCACCGGCGAGTAGTCGAGGTTCATCCAGACCTGTTCCGGCTCGCCCCGGCGGCGGTAGAGCGTCAGCTCCTGGTCCTTGTAGGCGAGCGTTCCGCCGGCTAGACCGACCTTCATGACATTGTCGTTGAAATCGGCGACCTCCGGCCATCCCTCGCGGACCTTGCTGCCGAACAGGGCCGGATGCCGCTCGCCGGCAAAGACGGAATAGGCATCGTTGTAGATCATGATGCCGTCTTCACCCCAGAGCAGGACGATCGGTACGGGCGAGCGCAACAGGAAGCCCACCGTCGTCTTGAGGCTCTGCGGCCATCCGTCCAAGGGGCCGACCGGTGTTCGGGACCAATCGAAAGCACCAATCAACAGGGCGGCATCGCCGCCACCACTCAGAAATGGATAGCGGCTGTCCACCGCGTCCTTCAGACCCTCACCCAGCCCCATTCACTGCCTCTTTCAAATGCCCCGCGGCCGGCTACGCGCCTTATATGGCGTCACCGGGAAAAGCCGCTGCCCATGCTGCCCGTCTCGATCCGCACCTCTCACGACGGCGGAACCGCGAGAGGAGATAGGGCGCGGCCCCGCCGCGTCAAACGACGGGCAGGCGCCATATCCCGGCACCCGCACCCTAGCGCAACAGACCCTGTCCGCCGTCGATCCACAGCGGGATACCCGTGATGTGCCGCGCCTTGGAGGAGGCGAGGAAGAGGATCGCGTCGGCAACCTCGTCGGCGGTCCCGGGCTTGCCCTGCGAGACCGGTATATCGCCCTGCGGCCAGATGACGGGGATGCCGGCCTCGCCCGCCCCGCGCCGCTCGGTGTTGTCGTCGATGCGCGTCTCGATGGCGCCGGGGCAGACGGCGTTGATGCGGATGCGCACCTTGCCGAGCTCCAATGCCAATTGCTGCACCATGGCGACCTGCGCCGCCTTGGTGGCCGCATAGGCGGTCGCGCCCGCCGTCGAGAAGGTGCGCGTGCCGTTGATCGAGGAGACGGCGACGATCGCGCCCTCCCCTGCCCGCTTGAGCAGGGGGACGGTGAGATGCAGCGTGAGATAGGTGCCGCGCAGGTTGGTGGCGATCGTCTCGTCCCATTCGGCAGGCGTCAGGTCGTCGATCGGCGCCCAGACGCCGTTGATGCCCGCATTGGCGACGACGATGTGCAGGCCGCCGAACACCGTGGAGAGCTGCTCCACGGCAGCGCGCATCGACGCCTCGTCCGCCACATCCGCCGGGAGCGCCAGGGCCTCGCCGCCCTGCCGGCGGATCTCGGTGGCGACCGCTTCCACCTCGTCCGGGTTGCGGCTCAAGACACCGACACTGGCGCCATGGCGCGCGAATGCCAGGGCCGTCGCCTTGCCGATCCCGGACCCAGCGCCGGTGACGAGGGCGATCTTTCCTGCAAACAGCATGGGCAACTTTCTCCGCGTGATACCGGTCCGGCTCGGCAATAATGCTCGGAAGGCACGTCGGTTCCGGGGTTTTTCGGGAACCAAGCGCGGGCGCTTGCGTTTGTTGAAAAGACAAAACCGTTCGCAGGAGTCCGACGTGCGCCAGAAGAAGAAGCCGCTAGCCCGCAAACCCGCCGTTACCCCCGATGCGGACCTCCGGAACACCCGCAAACGCCGCAATTCCTGGGAGCCGCAGGTGATCGTGCCGCAGCAGGTCGATTTGCCGCTCAATCGACCGGACCACGACGAGGTGGTCGTCCCCGCCGCGCCGAACGGCCGCAGCCTCATCAATGGGCGGTTATGAAGGGGCGACGAAGATGCGTGTGAAGGACGTGATGTCCGCCCAGATCGTGACCGTCTCTCCCAATGACACCGCACAATCGGCCGCACGGCTGATGCTGGAAACCGAGGTCGGCGCCCTTCCGGTCGAGGTGCCGGGCGTCGGCGCCATCGTCGGCATCATCACGGATCGCGATATCGTCGTGTCGGTCCTCGGCCGGGGGCATTCCACGTCCATGGCAATTGCCGAATTCATGACCGTGTCGCCTGAAGTGTGTAACGAGAGCGACGACACGGCTGCGGTGGCAGCCCGCATGCGCGAACTCGGCGTGCGGCGCCTCGTGGTGGTGAATGACGACCGGCGGGTCGTCGGCATCGTCAGCCTTGTCGATATTCCCGCCGAAAGACCCGCAATGGAGGGGTCGCAATGACTATCTTTGCAACCGACCGGCTATGGGACGAAGCGGTCGTGCTGGAGGGCGACAAGCAGGTTCTTCGCGTTCAGAGCACGCGGGACGCCCTGCTGTGCCTGAAGAACCATTGGCCGATCGAAGACGGACCTGCAGCGCTGATAGCCAGAAGCGTCTGCGAGCAGGGGCTGACAAACGACGACGACCCGGCCTTCGCGCGCCGCGCCTTCATCGAAGCGGCGAAGGAAGCCGGTTTCCGCGTGAATTCATGGACGGCGGCATAGACCGCTGCCACTACCGAAGGGACATCATCGTGAACGACGAACGCCAGGAATGGATCAGCAAGCGTGCCTATGGCCTATGGGAGGCGGAAGGCCGCCCGCACGGCAAGGATCGCGAGCATTGGGAACAGGCGGCACGCGAGCGCGTCGAACTGGAGCGGGTCGCCCTGCCGGAGCATCTGAAGACGAAACGCAATTCCAACGATGTCGACGACGCCACCCGCAGGGCCGTCGACGCGATCCGCCGCCCGCCGCGGAAAGACGGTAAGGCACTTACCCTTAGCCATTGATGCGGCGACCCTAACCCTGCTGCGCCCTTTTCCGGTTTTCGAGAAAGCGCAGCAGGCGTTCCTCCTCCACCCTCAATCCTGAAATGTCGAGCACGGGGCATTTCAGGGCAAGGCCGAGGGCCTCCGGTGTTTCGGCGAGTGCGATGATATCCGGGTGGATGTAGCTCGACCGGGCGATGGCCGGCGTGTTGTGCAGGGCTTCGGCCGTCGCCTCGGCCATGCCCTTGATCGTCGGGCGGCCGCCTTCCTCGATCGCGTGGCGGGCATGGGCGAAGGCGGTGAGGCTGCCCGCCCAGGTGCGAAAGGTCTTCGCCGAAATGGCGATGCCGGAAATCTCGGCGAGATAGGTGTTGAGCCGCCCGGAATCGATCGGCCGCACCAGATCGCCCTCGTCCTTCCAGACAAAGAGCTGGCGGCCCGGCAGGTCGGCACAGTCCTCGAGCAGGCGCTGGAGGCGGGGATGTTTCAGCGTCCGGCGCACGCGCTTGCCGCCCTTGGCGGTGAACCGCAGCGCGATGCGTCCCTCCGCAAGCGAGACATGGCGTTTCAGGAGCGTCGTCGCGCCATAGGTCTTGTTCTCCACCGCATAGGCCCGGTTGCCGACACGAAGCTGCGCTTCGTCGAGCAGGACCGTGATTGCGGCCAGCATCGTATCGACCGCGCCCGGTGCTCCCTCGAGATCGCGCCGGACCGCGCGCCGCAGTTTCGGCAGCGCGCGGCCGAAGGCGATGAGCTGGTCGAACTTGTCGCCGCTCTTCAGTGCCTGCCAGTCGGGATGGTAGCGATACTGCTTGCGCCCGCGCGCGTCATAGCCGGTGGCCTGCAGATGGCCGTTGGCCTCCATGCAGATCCAAACATTCTGATAGGCCGGCGGCAGGCCTAGCGCGGCAATACGCGCCTTCATATCCGCATCGCGTAGCAGCGCCCCGTCGGGCAGGCGATAGCAGAAACCGCGGCCGGACCGCTGGCGCCGGATGCCGGGCTCGCTGTCGCTGACATAGACGAGACCGGTTTCCTTGAGGTTTTCCGGTGCCATGGTCGATCGTCAGCCTGCCGGTTCGAAGGCGGCAATGCTTGCGCCGGAGACCATGACGGAGCCGTCGGCGGGATATTCGGCAAAAGCATCGTCGTCAGATCCCGTGTCGAGCACCCGTTTCCATGCCGTGATGCCGTTCGCCGCGGGCAGCGCCACCGTGCAGTCCCCGCCCGCGTTGAAGACCATGAAGAGCTGGTCCGCCCCTTCCCCGTTGGCCGGCTTTGCGAGAAAGAGGCCGAGGGTGCGCAGATTTCCGTCCTTCCAGGCGGCGTCGGTCATGAGAGCGCCGTCGGGTCCGTACCAGGCGATCTCGACGGTGCCGTCCTCGCCTGCCTCGCCCGTCAGGAACCGTTCCTGCCGGAGCGCCGGATGGCGCTTGCGGAAGGCGATGGCGCCCTTGCAGAAATTGAGGAACGGATCATCGAGGCCGTCCCAGCCGGTCCAGCCCGTCTCGTTGTCCTGGCAATAGGCATTGTTGTTGCCGTTCTGGCTGTTGCCGAGTTCGTCGCCGCCGAGCAGCATCGGCACGCCCTGGCTGAGCAGCAGGGTCGCGATCATGTTGCGCCGGCGGCGATCGCGTGCCGAGCGGATGGCCGGGTCCTCCGCCGGGCCTTCGACACCCATATTGTGCGAATGGTTGTCGGAATGGCCGTCGCGGTTGTCCTCGCCGTTCGCCTCGTTGTGCTTGCCGTCATAGGAGACGGTGTCCATGAGCGTGAAGCCGTCATGGGCGCTGATCAGGTTGACCGACGAGGTGGCGCCGCGATCGGAATGGTTGAACTGCGGTGCCGAGCCGGTGAGCCGTGTCGCAAGCCCCGAAACGAGGCCGCCATCGCCCTTCCAGAAGCGGCGCACGTCGTCGCGGTACTTGTCGTTCCATTCGCGGAAGGGGTGCGGGAAGCCGCCGACCTGGTAGCCGCCGTCGCCGACGTCCCAAGGCTCGGCGATCAGCTTCACGCCGGAAAGGATCGGGTCCTGCCGGATCGCATCGAAGAACGTGCCTTCGCGGTCGAATTCGATGTGCCGCGTGCGCCCGAGGGTGCTGGCAAGGTCGAAGCGGAAGCCGTCGACATGCATGACGCCGACCCAGTAGCGCAGGCTGTCGAGCACCATGCGCAGCACCATGGGATGGGCGATGTTGAGTGTGTTTCCGGTGCCGGTCGTATCATAGGTATGGCGCAGGTCGCCCGGCGACAGCCGGTAGTAGCTGAGATTGTCGAGCCCGCGGAAGCTCAGGGTCGGGCCGCGTTCGGAGCCTTCGGCCGTATGGTTGTAGACGACGTCCATGATGACCTCGATGCCGGCGGCATGGAAGCGTTTGACCATGGTCTTGAACTCGGTGATGGCACGGCCGGAGAGGAAGCGCGGCTGCGGCGCGAAGAAACCGAGCGTCTGGTAGCCCCAATAATTGCGCAGCCCCTTTTCCACGAGATAGCGGTCGTCGGGAAAATACTGGATCGGCAGGAGTTCGATGGCGGAAATGCCGAGATCGACGAGATGCTCGATGATCGGATCGCTCGCCATGCCCATGAAGGTGCCGCGCAGCTCTTCCGGTACGCCGGGATGGCTCATCGTCATGCCGCGCACATGCGCCTCGTAGATGATCGTTTCGGTCCATGGCCGGCGGATGGCGGCATCCCCCGCCCAGTCGAAGTCCGGATCCTGCACCACGCCCTTGACCATGAAGGGTGCGCTGTCCCGCTCGTCGAAGGAGAGGTCGCCGGCCGGATCGCCGATGCTGTAGCCGTAGAGGGCGTCGTCCCAGGCGATCTCACCGACGATTTCCTTGGCATAGGGATCGAGGAGCAGCTTGTTGGGATTGAAGCGGTGGCCGTTCTTCGGGTCGTAGGGGCCTTGCGCCCGGTAGCCGTAGACGGTGCCGGGCTTCAGGCCGGCGATATAGCCGGACCAGATGTCGCCCTCGCGCTTGGGCAGCGGCAACCGGTCGGTCTCCTCCTTGCCGTCGTCGGAGAACAGGCAGAGTTCCATCTGCTCGGCATGGGCGGAAAAGACGGCGAAATGCGTGCCCTCGCCGGTGAATTCGGCGCCGAGCTCCGGCTTCATGAAGTCGAGTTCGGAAAATGAATAGCTCATGCGATGCGTCCCCTTCGGTCGAGCAGGTGCTCCCCTGAAGCAACAGGCAGACGGGCCGAAAATCCCGTGCCGCCGCCGCAAGTTCTCATCGTGGCCCGCGACGGGTTTCGCCGGGAGGAACGGAGAGCGCCGGTCCGGTGCGAGGAGAGCGATGGTGCAACGCGAAAAGACGGGATTTGTTCCGGAACATTTTCACCGCTGCCCGGTTCCCTTCCCCGTGTTCAGCAAGAGGATCCGCATGACGCAGGCATCGTTGACGCCGAGATGCTGGGGGCCGGCCCTCCTTGAGGACGGGCGGGTGCAATTCCGCCTCTGGGCGCCCGCCGAAGACGGGGTCACGCTGCTTGTCGGACGCAACAAGATCGCCATGCGCCCGGCCGGCGACGGCTGGTACGCGGTCGAGACGGACCTTGCGCGTCCGGGCGACAGCTATTCCTTCCGGCTTTCCGATGGCCTCGTGATCCCCGATCCTGCCGCGCATGCGCAGGAGAAGGATGTCGAAGGCCCCTCCGTCCTTATCGACCATGCCGGCTATGCCTGGCAGCATCCCCGCTGGAAGGGGCGCCCATGGGAGGAGGCGGTTCTCTACGAATTGCATGTCGGCGCCTTCACGCCGGAGGGCACCTTCCGTGCCGCCATCAAGCGGCTTCCGCACCTGCGCGATGTCGGCATAACCACCATCGAGATCATGCCCGTCGCGCATTTCGCAGGGCAACGCGGCTGGGGTTATGACGGCGTGCTGCATTATGCGCCGCACAATGCCTATGGCACGCCCGACGACCTGAAGGCGCTGATCGATGCCGCGCATGGCCATGGGATCATGGTCCTGCTCGATGTCGTCTACAATCATTTCGGTCCGGTCGGGAACGTCCTGCCGCGCATAGCCCCGCCCTTCTTCCATCCCGAACGCCATACGCCCTGGGGCGCGGCGCTCGCCTTCGAGCGCGAGGTGGTGCGTCGCTATTTCATCGACAACGCGTTGCACTGGATCGTCGGCTACCGGTTCGATGGCCTGCGCCTCGATGCGACCGAGGAGATCCATGACGAAAGCGAGCGGCACGTCCTCATCGAAATGGCGGAAACGATCCGGCAGGCTGTCCCGGATCGGCAGGTCCACCTCGTCGTCGAGGACCAGTTGAGCCGCAAGAGCCTTCTGAACCGCGACGATGGCGTGGTGCGCCACTACACGGCCGGCTGGAACGACGAGTTCCACCATGCCCTGCATGTCGTCGCGACCGGGGAGCGGCAGGGACACTACGCGCCCTTTGCGCAGGACACCTATGCGCTCCTGCGCGAGGCGGCGGCCAAGGGGTTCGTGCATGCGGATCGCAGCCGGGACCGGGTGGGGCCGGCGCCGCAGGATCGCCTGCCGCCGCAGGTCAATGTCAACTTCCTGCAGAACCATGACCAGGTCGGCAACCGGGCCTTTGGCGACCGGCTCGCGCGGCTTGCCGATCCGGCGCTGCTCGACGTCATGACGGTGTTGCTGCTGCTCGCTCCGCCGGTGCCCCTGCTCTTCATGGGAGAGGAGTATGGCGAGGAGCGGCCTTTCCTCTTCTTCGCCGATTTTACCGGCGACTTGGCCAGGGCCGTGCGGCAGGGGCGCAAGAAGGAGGCGGAGAAGTTCGGTGGGCTGGAGGCGGGCCAGACCGTGGAAGACCTTCCCGATCCGAATGCCGAGGAGACCCTGCAGCGCTCGAAGCTCGACTGGTCCCGCGCGACCTCGCCCGGTGGCCGGCGGCGCATCGACTTCGTGCGCGCGCTGATCCGGCTTCGGCAGACGCATGTCGCGCCGCTGCTCTCGGCAGAGGCCACCCCGCATATCCTGCCCGCCGAGAACGGCGTTCTTGCCATCGACTGGCGTTTTCCTGCCGCCACGCTTTGCCTGCGGGCAAACCTGACCGGGGAACGCAAGTCTTGGCCGGCGGCCGGGGGAGATGCGATCTTCGAACTGGCGGCGGAAACCGCGGCCGGCCCGGGGATTATCGTCACCGTCGATCACGCCGCGAGCGCGCCCATTGGAACCAAAGTCGCGCTCGCCGGTTCCTAGCGAAAGCGCTCAGCAAGAGGTCCCCATGCCCATCGGCGACATCATGACCCGCAATGTCCATCTCGTCCGGCCCGAAGAGACCCTTCAATACGCCGCAAGCCTGATGGCGGAATGGGATATAGCCTTCCTGCCCGTGGCCGACGCAAGCGGCCTGGTCGGCACCCTCACCGATCGCGACATCATCCTGCGGGCCGTCGCGCCGGGGCTCAACGCGGAAACGACGAAGGTCGGCGACGTCATGACGACCAACATCACCTATTGTTTCGAGGATGAGGAGCCGGAGGGCGTGCTGGCCAACATGCAGTCGCTGCATCTGCGCCGCCTCGCCGTGCTCGACCGGCAGAACCGGCTGGCCGGGGTCGTTTCGCAATCGGATTTCAAGCGCCGCCGGACTTGACCTCTTCGTGCCGCCGGCCAGCGAGGCAGTGCCTTGATCCCGATCCGCTCGACCTATCGCCTCCAGTTCCGCAACGGCATGGATTTTGCCCGGGCATGCGATCTCGTGCCCTATCTCGAGGCGCTCGGCATAAGCCATCTCTATGCCTCTCCCGTCATGACCGCGGTCGGTGGATCGACCCACGGCTACGACATCACCGATGCAAACGAAATCGACCCCGGCCTTGGCGGGCTCGATGGCTTGCGGCGCCTGTCTGTCGATCTCCGTGCCCGCGGCATGGGGCTCATCCTCGACATCGTGCCCAACCACATGGCTGCCCATCTGGAAAATCCCTGGTGGCGGAATGTCGTGACATGGGGCGCGGAAAGCCCCTTCGCCCGGTACTTCGATATCGACTGGTCCGAGCGCCTGACGCTTCCCTTCCTCGGTGATGGTTTTGACGCGGAGCTGGCAAGCGGGGCGATGAGCCTCGCGCTCGACCCGCGCGACGGGCTGCTGGCGCTTCGCTATCACGAGACCTTCTATCCACTTCATCCGCGCAGCTATCCGCTGGTCCTGGCCGATGCGGGGCCGCCGGCCCTTGCGGATCTGCGTGCGGCCGGTGCCGTCCTCCATCCCGGAGATGAGACGGAAAACCTGCACCGTCTGTCCGGCGTGCTTGCTGTCCCGGGCAATCGGGAGGTGATCACCGAAGGATTGGAGGCGATATCGCGGGATACTGCCCGGCTTCGTGCAATCCACGATGCCCAGCCCTGGCAGCTGACCGACTGGAAGACCGCCGGCCGGCACCTGACCTATCGTCGATTCTTCGAGATCGCCGGCCTGGTGGGCCTGCGCGTGGAGGATGCCCGCGTTTTCGAAGACAGCCACCGCCTGATCGTCGACCTCGTGCGCGAGGGGATCGTGGACGGGCTCAGGATCGACCATATCGACGGGCTTGCCGATCCTCTCGGCTATCTCGAGCTTCTGCGGGCCGCCGTCGGCTTTGCCCCCTATATCGTCACCGAAAAGATTCTTGAGAGGAACGAGCCCTTCCCGGCGGATTGGCCCGTCCAGGGCACGACCGGCTACGAATTCATCGGGGCGCTGGCGGACGCCCTTGTCGACGAACGGGGGCAGAAGCGCTTGCAACAGGCTTTCGCCGCGTTGAAACCGCCGGACCGGCAGCACGCCTACTCCGAGGAGAGGCGGAGCGCCAAACAGCAGATGCTGACGGAGAATTTCGCGGGCGAAGTGGCGGGCGTCGCAAGGCTTGCGAAGACGATCGCCGATGCGGGCGGGCTGGGTTTCGACCGCGCGATCCTGGCGGAGGCGATCCGTGTCTTCATCATCGCGCTCCCCGTCTACCGTACCTATACGACGGAGACTGTCGTGCCCGAAGGCGACCGCGCCTTGGTGCATGCGGTGCGCAAGAATGCGATCGAAGCCGCGCAGAAGGCCACGCTTCGTCCTGCGATCGATTTCGTGGCCGCGCTTCTGATCGACGATCCGGTTCCCGCCGAAGCAGGACCCCGCGCCGAATTCCGGCGACGTTTCCAGCAGCTCAGCGGCCCGATCATGGCAAAGGCGGTGGAGGACACCCTGTTCTACCGGGAAAATGCCGTTATCGCCCTCAACGAGGTCGGCGGCGACCCCGGCACCGCAGCTGGCGGCGTGCCGGCATTCGATGCCTTCATGGCGAACCGGGCGGAAGCCATGCCGAACGGCCTGTCGGCAAGCTCCACCCATGATACGAAACGGGGCGAGGACGCCCGTGCCCGGCTCTACACGCTGACCGAGGCGCCGGATGCCTGGATTGCCGCGACACGGCGGTGGAGCGGGCTCAATGCATCCCTGCGCCATGCGTCCGGTGGGCGAAGCGTGCCGGAACCGGAGGTGGAATGGCTCATCTACCAGTCGCTCGCCGGCATCTGGCCGTCCGGTGCTCCTGACGACCCCGCCGTACTGCGGATGCTGGGGGAGCGGATGAGGCTCTACGCCACCAAGGCCCTGCGCGAGGCGAAACGCGCCACGAGCTGGACAGAACCCGATGCCGAATACGAACGGATGGTCGGTGATTTCGTCGATGGTTTGATGCAGCACGATGCCTTCCTGCGGGATTTCGACGCGACACTTGCTCCCTTCATCGATGCCGGCCGGGTGAATGCCCTCAGCCAGGCGATGATCAAGCTGACGGCGCCGGGGATTCCCGATCTCTACCAGGGCAGCGAGCACTGCGATTTCTCCCTCGTCGATCCCGACAACCGGGCGATGCTGGATGCCGACGGAGTGGCGATCCCCGAAAGGCTCGAACCCGCCGGTACGGCCTTTCCCCTCTACAAGCAATGGCTCACGGCGACCGTGCTGGCGGCAAGACGGAAGAGCCCCCTCCCCTTCTCGGGTCCCTACCAGCCCCTCGCCGTTTCCGGCGGCGACGGTGGCGCGCTTGCCTTCCTGCGCGGCACGCAGCAGGCCTTCGCGATCGTCGCCGTTCCCCGGCTCACCTTTGGAAAGGTGACGCCCGGCACTCTGCTGTTGCAGGATACAGCCCTGCGCGAGATGGCCGCTGCCCTCCCCTCTCGCCTGGTTGGCCGCGTCGTGCGCTCCGTTCTCGATGGAGATACTTTCACGCTCGGCCAGGATCTCCCGCTTTCCCTCCTCTTCGCCAAGTCCCCTGCGGCACTGCTCCTTTCGGTGGACCAGTAGGTAAGCGTTCGTTAACCATCCCGAGCGGGCACGGCGCTGGTAGCCCAGAGATCGAGCGCCATCCGGCGGAGCTGAAGCGCCTCCTCCCACCGGTCCGTCGTGTCGTTGCCGTCCCGACCGGTGATCGCATAGGGTTTCGGCCCCAGCTCGCAGGTGAAGACCAGCGTGGCGTTCTCGGCTGCGCGGGAGCGCCAGTCGCGGAAGCCGTAGTCCCACCACGCGCGGAAGAGATCGACCCAGGGGCGGTGATGCGGGAAGGAGATTTCGATCTGCACCTGCTCGCGCGAGGCGACACGGCCGTGGAAGGCCTGGGCATTGTTGAGGATGCGCCGGATCAGCGCATGGTTCTCCTGCGAGACCGGAAAGGCGAACTCCCGGCCGACCAGGAAATGCGAGAGGTCGGCGAGAAGCGGTAGGTCGGGCCGCCGGTCGAGGAGATCGAGCGTGAAGTAGAGGTCCGTGGTCATCCGGTCGCGATGCGTCTCGATATAGACGGGAACGCCTGCCTTTTCGGCAAGCTCCATCCATCCGTCGAGAAGCGGCAGGCAATCCTCGATCCGGCGTGGGCGGACATCGGGTTGCAGGTTGATATGGCTGACCGGGAATTCGGCGGCCAGCTCCAGCGGCAGGCGCAGGTCGTCTACGCTGCGGGGGAAGCAGACGCCTTCGATCTTCAGGCCGGTGCCGCTTAGTGTCTCGTTAAGGCGGGTGACATCGGCGCGGTTGGTATAGTGCGCGCTGACACCGTCGAACCCTGCCCTTGCGATCATCTCGATGTTTTCCGCAAGGCTGCGCTCATGACCATCCGTATGGCGGCGCTCCATGGCCCAGAGCGACTGGAAGACGAGCAGCGTCTGCATCAGGCGGCCCGGGCGCTCTTGAGAAGCGCCTTGAGGTTGACGGCCGGATCGGCAAGCGCCGGGAGATCGGGACGGATGCCGGCGGCAATCAGCATCTCGGCCAGCTTGATGTCCCTCGCCACCGCGTTGCCGGCGCCGAGGCCGGCTGCCGCCACGAGGCGACCGCCCGCAAGGTAGAATTCCAGTTCGCCCCCGGCAACCGGTCGCAGGATGCTCTGGTGCCCCGGTTGGGGCAGGCCTGCCACCTGCAGGCCGAGATCGTATTGATCGGACCAGAACCAGGGCGTGGCGGCAAAGGCCTCGTGGGCGCCGGTCATGTTCCGCGCGGCCGTCTCGGCCTGGCTGCGCGCATTGCGCCAGCTCTCGAACCGCATGGCGCCGCCGCCCGGTTGGGAGACGGCGGCACAGTCGCCGGCGGCGAAGATATGCGGGTCGCTCGTGCGCAGGAAGCTGTCGGTGAGGATGCCGTTCGCCGTTGCGAGCCCTGCCCTCTCGGCAAGCGCAATATCGGGCAGAACGCCGATGGCCGAGATGACGGTGCCGGCGGGAACGCGGCTGCCATCGGCAAGCATGACGGCATCGGGGGTGATTTCGGCAATGCCGAGACCGAGATGAAAATGCACGCCCTCCTCCCGGTGCCGGGCATGCAGCCTTTCGGCAAAGCGTGGCGGAACCGCCCGTCCCAGCGGCCTGGGCGCTGCCTCGATGATGCTGACGGCAATGCCCTTGCCCCGCAGCACCGCGGCAAGCTCCATGCCGATCAGCCCGCCGCCGATGATGGCGACAGGCCTGCCGGTTTCAGCGCGGGAAAAGAGGGCCGCGGCATCGCGATAGGTGCGGAAGTCGAGCGCGCGCTCGGCGCCGGGGCATGCCAGCCGGCGGGGCTGGGCGCCGGTGGCAAGCAGGAGTTTGCCATAGGACAATATCCGGCCGTCGCTGAGGGCTATGCTGCGGCGGGCGGCGTCGATGCGGATGGCGGCGAGGCCCTGGTGATAGACAATGCCGGCGGCTTCCAGTGCCCCGGCCGTGCAGATCGCCTTCATCTGCACGGCTCCGTCCAGCGGTTTGGAGAGCGGCGGACGCTCATAGGGCAGGTGCGGCTCCGTGCCGATCAGCGTGACGGCGCCGGAAAATCCGGCTTCGCGGGTGGCAAAGGCTGCGCGGGTGCCGGCCTCGCCCGCCCCGATGATGACGATATCGTCCATGCTGGTCTCCGTGGAAAGGGACCGGCGCGGGGCGCCGGTCGGGGAGGATCAGTTCCGGCTGGCGTAGTCAGCCATGTTCTTCGGCGTGACGAGCTCGAAGGGCACCCAGACCTGCTTTTCGATCGCCTCGCCGCGCACCAGCGCCACCGCGGTATCCACCGCGCTTGCCGACTGGCCCTTGGCATTCTGGAACACGGTCGCGTCGAGGTCGCCCGCCGCCATGGCGGCAAGGCCGTCCTGCGTCGCGTCGATGCCGATGACGATCACGTCGTCCATGGAGACGCCCGCTGCCTTGAGGGCCTGGATCGCGCCGATCGCCATTTCGTCATTGTTGGCGAAGACCACGTCGATGGGCCGACCGGCGGTGATCCAGTTGGTCGTCAGGTCCATGGCATTGGTGCGCGTCCAGGCGCCGGACTGTTCGTCGGCTATGGTGACGCCCTTGCAGTCGCTGGCGGCCAGCGCGTCCTTGAACGAGGAGGTACGGTCGCGCGAGGCCTGGTGGGCAAGGTCGCCCATCAGGATGTAGACCTGCGCATCGCTCGCCTTGCCCTTTTCCTTCAGCAGGGAACAGGCGGCTTCCGCGCCAAGTTCGCCGGAATCGGTCTCCTTGGATCCGACATAGGCCTGCTTTTGCGGCAGCGCGCCGACATTGTCGGGCTCGAGATTGAGATAGACGAGCGGGATGCCGGCTTTTTCGGCCGCCTCGCTGATGCCGGGAGCGGCGGAGGTGTCCGTCAGCGTCATGATGATCGCGTCCACCCCTGCGGCGATGAAGTTGTTCACCTGGTTGAGCTGCTTGGAAATGTCGGTCTGGGCGTCCTCGATCTGGACATTGACGCCATTGATCTCGGCGGCCCGCGCGCCGATCCCCTCGCGCAAGAGGGTCTGGAAATTGTTGTCGAAACTCTGCATCGAGACGCCGATCGTCTCGGCTGCGGCAGCACTTCCCATCAAGGCGGCCAGAGCGGCCGCCAGGCACATGGATTTCATGGTATCCTCCCAATGTGGGTGCCGGTCCACCCGCTCGCACTCCGGAGGCCCGACGGGCCCGCTTGTCGGCACGCCGCCCTAGCCGAGGGCGACGCGAACCTCTCCGTCGATCACCTCGGCGGGATAGGTTTTCAGGTTCTCGCAGGCCGGCAGGCGCAGGGCCTCGCCGGTGCGATAGTCGAAGGCGCCGGAATGCTTGGGACATTCCACCTCGAAATCCATGACCAGCCCTTCGGCAAGATGGATCGCCTCGTGGGTGCACAGGCCAGCGGTGCAATAGACGCTGTCGTCCGGCGCGCGGTAGATCGCGTAGGTGCGGCCGCCATGATCGAAGCGGATGGCGCCTTCCTGTTCGATATCGGTGAGCTTGCAGGCTTGAACCCAGGTCATTCGGCGGCTCCCTGGACTTCAGCGCGGGCCTTGCGGGCGGCGAGCTTTTCCTTGCGCCTGCGGTAGCGCTCCTGCATGCGGGCCTCGCCTTCCGCCGAGCCGTCGTGCCAGGTGCCGAACCATTTATCGAGCGGGATCAGGGCGTCGCCGTAGTTCACCTCGAAATATTTGTGGTGCAGGTAGTGCGCATAGGCGTGGCTGTCGACCAGCGTCTCCTCGCCGACCTCCACCTTGTCGAAGCCGACATGGCCGGGAATGGCGCCGAAGCCGGCATAGTGGAGCTGGTAGAGCATCAGGACGGGGTTCGACGGCAGGATCAGGTGGTAGAAAGCGGTGCCGAGATAGAGCAGGTGCTCGACCGGATGCATCGACAGCGACGACCAGGGCGACGGGTTCACCGAATTGTGGTGGACCGAATGCACCCACTTGTAGAGGAACGGCGTATGGATGAGCCGGTGGATGCAGAAGAAGTGGAACTCGTGGATGATCGGCACCACAAGGGCGACGAGTGCCAGCGTCCACGGATTTTCGGCAAAGCTCAGCCAGGGCGCATAGCCATTGGCATAGGCCCAGAGCATGGCGACCTCGATCGCCGTCCAGATGGTGACGCCCGAAAGGAACGTGCGCAGGATGTTGTCGAGGTTCTGGCTCTCGAACCAGAAGGCCTTGTTCTTCTGGTCGGCGGGGAATTTTCCGTTGTACTTGAAGCGGTTTTCCTGCCGCTTCAGCACATAGAGATGCAGTTCGAAGGCGCCGTAGAAGAGAAGAACGCAAACCGCATTCACCGCATAGAGCCAGGCGGCCCAGCCGATGCCGAGGGTCTGCATCGTCTCGACCGGCGGGGTCACCCAGGCCCAGTAGGCGACGGCAGAGGCCGCGAAGATGGCGTTCCACGGAAAGAAATAGTGCGGCAACCACTTGAGGATCGCCAGGAAGCGGGGCGGAAAGGTAAACAGCGGCGCGGTTTCCACCGGCTGGTTCGGCGCCCAGTCCCCGCGCTTGTTGCGCGTTCCGTATTGCAGATCGTCCATTGCGCTCTCCCTCGGACGTGCGGGTGCATCGGCACCCGCGGAATTTCCCTGTTGGAAGGAGCGCATGCCGCGCCGCTCGCCGCGTTGCGCCTTGCCGGCTTTCCTCCCGACTTGGAAATTATCAAGAGCTCGCCGGAATGCCGAAGGGTTCCTTGATCAAATCAGATCAGAGGCCCTCGGCGGTGATGGTGATGAAGCGGATGGGGCTCGGGTCTGGTTCGACATCCGTCAGGCCGATGCGGCGCAGGACGAGATCGAGCGCGCGCTGGGCCTGTGCTTCCGGCGCCTGGTCGAGAACGACATCCATGATGCCCTCGCTGAGCGCCGCGCGGGTATAGTCGGTCAGCTCGTGCCCGACGAACAGGATGTCCCTGCCCCGTGGATGGCGACGCAGAACGCTGATCAGCGCGGAATTGGCCCCTCCGGCATTGTAGAGGCCGACGAGACCGGGATATTTCTCCAGCGCGATGGCAAGGGTCTCCGCGCTGAAATGCTCCTCGTCCCGGGTGAAGCCGAGCCATTCGAAGGCGATCGGGCCGGGATGGGCGGCGAAATAATCGGAAAAGCCGCGGATGCGGTCGCGGTGCACCTGGTAGATCGGATGGCAGAGGGCGACGACGGGGCCGTCTGCCCGGGCCATGCGGGCGATGAACCAGGCGGCCGTCCGCCCGGCGGCCTGGTTGTCGATGCCGACGAACGCGCCGGTCTTTTCCGAGGCGCGGGTGACGACATGCACGACGGGCACCCCCTGGGCCGCCACCGCCTCCACCGCCGCCTTGATGAGCGGGCTGTTGGGCACGGCGAGGATGAGGCCCGCCCGCGGCAGGTCGATCGAGCGGATATGGCGCGCGATCTGCTCCGGGTTCATCTCCTCGGTAAAGCTGCGATGCACCACGACCAAGGGATCCAGTGTCGCGGCGATGCGCTCGAACGCCTTGGACAGGCGCCGGTAGAACGTCGTCTCGGGACGGACCATCAGGACTTCGATGCGCAGCAAGCCGCGATGCGCATCGGGCAGCGTGCGGGGATAGTTGAGGCTGCGGGCGGCGATCACCACCTTCTCGGTCAGTTCGGGGCGCACGCCGCCACGCCCGTTCAATACCCGCTCCACCGTCGCGGTGCCGACCCCGGCAAGGCGGGCAATGTCCTTGTAGTTGGACTTGCTCATTGTATCGCGGGCTCCTCGAACCGGTCCGTGCTTCGCCCGGCAGGCCTCGCGCCTGCCGCGGGTTTTCGCATGAATGCATCATCGAATCCCTGTCTCCAACAAGGCCTGATCCCGACAAATCTGTCGATGGGCCTTCCATTGTCGCAAGGCATGGGCGGAATGCGACGCGGATGGCAGGATGAAGCGCGATTCGGCCGCCCGGATCGTCGGCCGCCGGCGCGACCATGACGCAAGGGTGCCGCGAAGCATCGGAAGGCGCGAGGCGGTCGCCTGCGGCTGGGTGAAAAAGCAAAGCTGCGGCAAGGTGTTAGCTTCTCGCTGCCGTTTCATGGCAGCCGGCTGGCAGGTTGTTAACCTTAAAAACCTTGCCCCCCCTAGAGAATCGCACATAATCACGCTTATGTAGCCTTTTACGGCTGAAAATCGTTATCTGAGAGAATGACCGTTCATGAACGCTAATCCCAGCGCTTCGGTGCACAACCCCGTGAATTTCGAGGACCAGATCCTCGAACAGGGCGATCTGATCTCGAAGAAGCTGCATCTGCTCAGCGTGCAACGATTCCCGCCGAATGCGAGGAAGACCTTACGACCATTCTCGCTGGCCGAGGTTGCGAACTATGTCGGTGTTTCGCAGAGCACCTTGAAGAAACTGCATCTCGACGGCAAGGGCCCCTCCCCGCAGACCTCGCCTTCCGGCCGCCGCTCCTATACGGCCGGGCAGATGCTGGAGCTGCGCCAGTATCTCGACCAGCACGGCCGTTCGGAAAGCCGCATGTATGTGCCGCATCGCCGCAATGGCGAGAAGCTGCAGGTGGTTGCCGTCGTCAACTTCAAGGGCGGTTCCGGCAAGACGACGACCGCGGCGCATCTGGCGCAATATCTCGCCCTGACGGGGCATCGGGTGCTGGCGGTCGATCTCGACCCGCAGGCCTCGCTCTCCTCCCTGCACGGCTTTCAGCCGGAGCTCGACCAGGTGGCGTCGATCTACGATGCCATCCGCTATGATGGGGAGAAGAAGGCTCTCGCCGATATCATCCGGCCGACCAATTTCCCCGGGCTCGATGTCGTTCCGGCCAATCTCGACCTGCAGGAATACGAATACGACACGCCGCTTGCCATGGCGGACAAATCGTCGAACGAGGGCAAGACCTTCTTCACCCGCATCTCGCGGGCGCTGGCCGAGGTGGACGACAAGTACGATGTCGTGGTGATCGACTGCCCGCCGCAGCTCGGCTACCTGACGCTGACGGCCCTGACGGCCGCGACCAGCGTGCTCATCACCATCCATCCGCAGATGCTGGACGTCATGTCGATGGGCCAGTTCCTGCTGATGCTGGGCGGCATTCTGAAGCCGATCCGCGCGGCCGGGGCCGAGGTCAATCTTTCCTGGTACCGCTACCTCATCACCCGCTACGAGCCGATGGATGTGCCGCAGGCGCAGATGGTCGGCTTCATGTCGACCATGTTCCACGAGTTCATGCTGAAGAACCAGATGGTGAAGTCCACGGCCGTCTCCGATGCCGGCATCACCAAGCAGACGCTCTACGAGGTCGAGCGCGCCACCATGAATCGCGCAACCTATGACCGCGCGCTGGAATCGCTCGATGCCGTCAATGAGGAAATCACAGATCTTATCCACCGTTCGTGGGGTCGCTGATTTGTCGGCTGACAAAATCGGTATTTATTGAAGGAAAAACAATAGGCTGAGGCCTATCGGGACTGACAAGATGGCAAGAAAGAATCTCCTCGAAGGCCTGGCGGCCCTGACCGACGACAGCACCGTCACCGCTTCCTATCCCATGCGGGGCGCCGGCAAGTCGCTTGTCCGCTCGCTCGACGAGCTTGCCAAGCAGGCGGACCGCTTTCTCGAAGGGGAGGCGGTCGTCGAGTTCGATCCGGACCTGATCGACGATTCCTTCGTGCAGGATCGCCTGGCGCAGGACAATGACGATTTCCGAGAGCTCGTCGAGGCAATCCGCGAACGGGGCCAGGACACGCCGATCCTCGTGCGGCCCCATGCCACGGCGGCCGGGCGCTACCAGGTCGTCTTCGGTCACCGGCGGTTGCGGGCGGCCCGGGAGCTCGGCCGCAAGGTCAAGGCGGTCGTCAAGTCGATCGACGACCGCACCCACGTCATCGCGCAGGGCCAGGAAAACTCCGCGCGCGCCAACCTGACCTTCATCGAGCGGGCGCTCTTCGCGCGGCGCCTGGAGGATCTGGGGTATGACCGGGAGGTCATTGCCTCGGCACTGGCCGCCAATGCGGCAGCGATCTCCAAGATGATGTCCGTCACGGAGCGCATCCCGGCCGACGTCATCCGCGCGATCGGTGCGGCGCCGGGCATCGGGCGGGAACGCTGGGTCGAGCTTTCCCTCCTGGCCGGCAAGGCATCCAACAATGACAAGGTGCGCGGCATCGTCCGTGACGCCGACTTTCAGGCGCTGGCGCCGGACGAGCGCTTCCTGGCGCTCTATGCCGCGCTGAACAAGAGCACACGCCCGGTCCGGAAGGCCGAGCCCGCTTCAGCCAAGGTCAAGTGGGAGCCGCAGGACAAGGCTGTGCTGGCGGAGATCAAGAACAGCGGCAAGGTCTTTTCGCTGTCGATGAAGGCGAAAAATGCCGCCCGTTTCGGTGACTTTCTTTCGCGCAATCTGGACGCGCTCTATGCGCAGTTCCTGGACGAGGAAAACAAGGGAGACTGAACAGCAAAAGAAAAAGGCCCCCAAGCGGTTGCCCACGTGGAAGCCTCTCTCAGAACTAAGCACTCCGAGAATCGCATTTCCACGAATCACAGTCAAGAGTTTTTGGCACCCTTTTTGGTGAGCGGATTTCTTTTGCCTTTTGGAAGGTGAAGGAAATGCAGAGTGGATATGTGACGACGCCCTTTGGGCGGCGGCCGATGACGCTTGCGCTGGTGAAAAACCAGTTCGAGGCGGCCAATATCAAACGCGGGAAGTCCGTCGACAAGTGGAAGATCTATCGTGACGCCTGCGATGCGCGTTCCCTGATGGGCCTGCGCGACCGGGCGCTAGCGGTTCTCAGCGCGCTTTTATCGTTCCATCCCGAGGTGGAATTGAAGGAAGACGCCAATCTGATCGTCTTTCCTTCCAACGCGCAGCTCTCGGCACGGGCAAACGGCATTGCCGGCACGACCCTTCGCGAGAACCTGTCGCTCCTCGTTCAGGCGGGCCTCATCAACCGCCAGGACAGCCCCAATGGCAAGCGCTACGCGCGAAAGGGCAGGGATGGCGTGATCGAGACCGCCTATGGCTTCAGCCTGGCGCCCTTGCTCGCGCGCTCGGAGGAGCTTGCACGGATGGCCCAGCAGGTGGCTGAGGAACGCCGGCACCAGAAGATCGTCCGGGAACGCATCTCCATCACGCGCCGGGATATCCGCAAGCTGATCTCCGCGGCGATGGAGGAGGGGGCTGCCGGCGACTGGAGCCTCATCGAGGATCACTATGTGGCGGCTGTCGCCCGGCTGCGTTTCGCAAAACAGGCAACCGAGCTGGAAGGATGCCTCGACGAATTGGCCCTGTTGCGCGATGAGATCGTCAACATGCTGGAAGATCAGCTTATTTCGAAAAAATCCGACACCAATGATGTCGAATGCCGTCAGCATATACAGAATTCAAAATCCGACTCCATCCATGAACTTGAACCTAGCTCTAAAAAAGAGCAGGGCGAACCGTCGGTTTCCAACCGGGAGCGTCCAGCAGAACCGGGAAGGGCATTCCCGTTGAGCATGGTGCTGCGGGCGTGCCCTGAAATCGGGATGTACGGGCCGGACGGGGCAATTTCCCGCTGGCGGGACCTGATGGCGGCCGCCGTGGTCGTCCGCTCGATGCTGGGTGTCAGCCCATCAGCCTATCAGGAGGCCTGCGAAACCATGGGACCCGAAAACGCGGCCGTCGCGATCGCCTGCATTCTCGAAAGGGCGGGGCATATCAGTTCGCCCGGCGGCTATCTGCGTGACCTGACACGGAAAGCGGCGCGCGGCGAGTTCTCGCTCGGCCCCATGCTCATGGCGCTGCTGCGCGCGAATGGCAAGGCGGTGCCAGTCGGGAATGCCGGCTAGGCCGTACGTTTGCTAAAATTGTGCTAGCCTTGGCATGCCTTGGTGAGGTTGCGGACATGCACGGCATCCTGCTCGGTCGTCGAGAATGTCCGCATCTCTTGTCCGTCTGAGGCCAGCGTGAAACCACTGTGCAACAGATCGACAAGGCGTTGCTCCATCGACGTTTGGCCATCGATCGCGTAGCGGCCATTGTGTATCTGAGCGGTTCCATCGATCACAAGCACGCTATCGCCGCTTGAAAGCGTGAGGCGCACGGCCTTCTTCCCGGGAGAAGCGGTTTCGGGATAAAAGGCGATGACGGCATCGGTGTAGCCTTGCGTGCAGGTCACGGCGAACACCACGTCGCCGGAGGAGGGGTCATAATAGGCTAGGGTCAGCGTCGGCGCCTGGTCTTCATGCAGAAACCAGCCTTTTGGTACGCTCGATTGGGCCGAAATGGCCATGGCGAGGATAAGGGACAAGATCGCTGCAGTGAACCGTCGCACCATGGAACCCTCCCCAGCCGGCCCGGACGATACTGGCCCCGTCCCCGCGACGCGCGCAAGCCCTTCTCTTGTCGGGCCGCCCATCCGTCAACCGATGTGGTGCAGTGACGTTGCCCGTCTCCCCGAGAGGGCAGGGGGCTTTCCTGGGTGGTTCGAGCCGACGCCCTAATGCCGGCGATAGGAGGCTCATAAAACTTCGAACCGGGCCAGCCCTCGGCTAAAGCCCGGCGGCCTTAGTGAGGTTGACGCGGAAGCGGTCTCGGCGGCGCTGGTAGCGGCGGGTCATCTCGGCCGAGGCGTGGCCGAGATGCTTCTGGACATGGCGCTCGTCGACCTCGGCCGAGGAGGCGAGCCCGGCGCGCAGCGAGTGGCCGGCGAAGGCCTGCATCCGCTCGGCCTCCGGCAGGTCGCCGCGCACCCCGGCGCAAAGCGCCGCCTTCTTGACGAGGCGCGCCACCTCCTGGTCGTTGAGCCGGTCCGGACCGACGGCCTTGCCCCGGCCCGTCACGCGGCGGAAGAGGGGGCCACGGGCGATCTTGGCAAAGCGGATCCAGGTTTCCAGCGCGGCGACGGGGCAGGTGGCATCGGACGAGCCGCGGCCGATCTCGACCTCGCGCCAGCCCGTCTTGCCGCGCAGCGTCACCAGCGCGCCCTTGTCGAAGATCTCGATCCAGCCGCGGCCGTCCTCGCTCTGGTCGCGGCCAAGGTCGAGGCCGACGATCTCCGAACGGCGCAGGCCGCCGGCAAAGCCGACGAGCAGCATGGCCCGGTCGCGCAGGCCCCGCAGCGTGCCGCGGTCGAGCGTCTCCAGCATGGCGATGAGGTCCTCGGGAAGCAGGGCCTCCTTCTGGCGCGGCGGGGCGGCATGGCGGTTGCGGATGCCGGCCATGACCGTGGCGATGGCGCGGTCCTTGCGGTCGAGGGGCTGGCCGCGCTGCGCGCAGTTCCAGCCGATCGCGGCAAGGCGCCGCTCGATGGTGGAGACGGTGTTCGGCTTGCCGCCGCGCTCTGCCGTGCCGGAGGCGCAGGCGGTGATGTAGAGGCCGACGACCTGCGGGTCCGCAGGGAAGGGGGAAACGTTCTGCCGGCGGCACCAGGCGGAAAAGTGCTTCCAGTCGGAGGCGTAGGCCTTTCGCGTGTTGGCGGCGCTGGCGGCCTCGACATAGGATCGGGCACGTTCGGTGAGGTCCTGCAGGTGGGCCGGCAGGGCAGGGGAGGCGGACGGCGCGGCAACGGCGGTGGCCATGCCGTCGACAGCCGGCGCGCTGTGCGGCGGTGCAGAGGTCTGCGGAGGATGAAGTTCGCTATTGCGGTCGTCGATTCGGCTCATTTCTTCATAATGCGCACAACGAGCGATAAGGCAACGTTATCCGGCATATTAAAGGTTTTGCGGGCGGTGTTGTTTTGGCGGAAAAGAATGGTCAAACCGCTCGCGCACTGCAGCTTATTCGCCATGGACTGGTCTGCGTGCGCTCTTCAGCGTCTCCTGTGAGACTGCCGTAGATTACCCGGCTGGGTGTTAAAAAAAGCTGAAATATTGTAAGCCCTTAGGGCTTGTCTGGACCGGGTGCCGGCGATCTCGCGAAACCCAGAAATGCTGCTCTTTCGCCGAACGGCTGACCACCTGCGGTGAGGACGAAGCGATGCTGCTCACTCGCGCCGTACGGATGGGTGTTTTGGCCTTCGAAGAAGTTTCCATGCGAAGGGCCTGCCCTCTCCTCGAAGGCCGTTGCTGAACTGGCCAGATTTGCATGGGACGACCGGCTTGCCGTGGATACCGCACCGGCCTCAGTGCTTCGGCGGCAAGTGCGATCGCCGAAGCATGCCTGCCTGTCGTGACAGATGAGGAAGCGATAATTTTGTCATGGGCAGCTCTGTGAAGGCGTGCATTCGGCGCTGGACGATGCGGCGTGTCCTTCAGGGTGGACGGGCAAAGGCAATGGGCGGCGATATCTGCACCCGTCTTTGCGGGTTTACACGCCGTCACCCAAAATGGCGCTCTCCGGTGCAGAGGCGAGGATCTCAGCGGTTCTGCACCGCGTCGGCTTCCTGGCTGACGTGCCGTTCGAACTTTGCCAGCAGGCGATGCATGGCCCTGCGTGCTTCCTCGAAGTCCGGGGACGCGGCCCTGGCTGCCCGGTCGGCTTCATATGCTGCTCTGGACGCGAACCTGCACTCCCAGCGGACATCCGGACCGTCTCCTTCCAGCTTGACGAGGATCAGCCCTGGCTCGAGCCCGAGCCCGCGCCTGATCTCGCTTGCCTTGCGGCGCTGCTCAAGCACCGCGTCGGCCAGGCCCTCCCTGGCGAAGTAGTTGGTCGCTTCAACGATCATGTTTTCCCTCCCGCCTGCCGGTGCAAAAAATCGATCCGGCCATCCTTGACATTCCAAATCATGATCATAAAGTGTGATCACAATAGATGATCGCATTCTACAACGAGATGTCTGCGACGACAAGGAGAAGGTGGAGCCAGTGCCAACGATCAAGTCCATCGAAACATTGATTGTCCAATTGCCCACGCGGCGCGAGCACAAGTGGGCGGGCCTCACCGAGGTCATCGGCCGCTACGTCATGGTCAGGATGACCGATAGCGACGGCCGGGTCGGATGGGGCGAGGCGCCGGCGCTCAAGGACTGGGGCGGGGAGTTCGGCCGCTATTTCGGCGAATCCGCCATGATCACCCGCGCGGTCATCGACACCTATCTCGCGCCCGCGGTCATCGGGCTGGAACTCGGCAATTTCGCGGAACTGCATGCCCGGATGGATGCGATCATCCGTGGTTATCCCTATTCGAAGGCTGCGGTCGAGTTTGCGGCCTATGATCTTGCCGGCCGCTGGCTGAACGTTCCCGTGCACACCCTGCTCGGCGGCAAGGCGCGCGAACGGGTGCCGGTCACCCATTCCATCGGCCTGATCTCCATCGAAGAGGCGCGGTCCGAGGTCGCCAAGCTGGTCGCGGAAGGCGTCAGGACGATCAAAGTGAAGATCGGCGTCGATCCGGCGCGGGACGTTGCCATGGTCGATGCCGTGCGGGAGGTCGCCGGCGATGCGGTCGAGATCTGCGTCGATGCCAACGAGGGCTACAAGACGCCGGGCGAGGCCGTGCAGACCGTGCGCAAGATGGAGAAGAACGGGCTCAAATATGTCGAGCAGCCGGTGATGGGCATCGAGCGGATCGCCGAGGTCGGCCGCCGGATCGATGCGCCCGTCATGGCCGACGAATCGGCCTGGAATGCCCATGATTCCATCCAGATCGTCCAGAATGGCGGTATCCAGATCGTCTCGATCTACACGACAAAGGCGGGCGGCCTCTACAAGGCGATGGAGGTGGGCGCGGTCTGCCGCGCCGCCGGCATCCTCTGCAACGTCAACGGATCGATCGAGACCGGCATCGGCAACCTCGCCAATGTCCAGCTCGCCGCCGCGTCACCGGCGGTGACCTTGTCCTGCGTCATTCCCGTATCGACGCCGGCCGAGGCGCAGCATGGCCAGGTCGGCGGCATCTACTACAAGGACGACCTTCTGGTCGAGCCGATGCAGTTCGTCGACGGCGCGATCGTCGTGCCGACGGGGCCTGGCATGGGCATCGATGTCGATCTTGCCAAGGTCGAGAAATATCGCGTTCGCGACTGAGCGTCCGCCAGCAAACGCAAGGAGAGAGGAAAGAATATGCGGGCAGAAATCGTTGCAAAACAGGTCAGGGCTATGGCGGAGCATGGGCTCGATGCCATCATTTGCTCCTCGCCTGAGAACTTTGCCTATACGGCAGGCTTCGTCGTTCCGTCGCAACCGCTGATCCGCCATCGCCACGCGATGACGATCGTCACCGCCGACGGGCGCAGCGCCATTTTCGGTGTCGATATGGAAGCGTCGACGATCAAGCGGCGCCTGCCCGACGTACCGTCACGCATCTGGGCGGAGTTTTCCGATGACCCGATGCTGGTCCTTGCCGACCAGCTCTCCGGTCTTGGCCTTGCGAAGGCGCGCATCGGCCTCGAGATGGACTATCTGCCTGCCGGCGATTTCGCCCGCCTGATCGCGGCGATGCCCGGCGCGCGGTTCGAGCACGCCGAGCCGATCCTCGCGCGGCTGCGCCAGATCAAGACGGCAGAAGAGATCGCGCTGCTCAGCAGACTGTCGCGCATCGCCGACCAAGCCATTGCCGACGCACTGGCGGAGGTGGATGCGGGCAACAGTGAAATGGATATTGCCGGGCACCTGACGCGCAACGTCTATTCGCTTGGCGCGGAGCATTTCAAGCTCCTCATCGTCGCCACCGGCGAGCGCAGCGTGCTGCCGAATGTCGGCCCGTCCGACCGCATCCTCAAGCGCGGGGATGTCTGCCGCGTGGAAATCTTCTCCGTCATCGACGGCTACCAGGCCGGTGTCTGCCGGACGGCCATCGTCGGCGAAGCGCCGCCCATGGCCGACAAGATCTGGGCCCATCTGGTGGAATGCAAGTACGAGATCATGGAGAAGGTGAAGCCGGGCGCCAGCTGCCGCGCGATCTACGACGCGTTCATCGCCAAGCTCGCCAAGCTCGACCTGCCGCCGATCTCCTTCGTCGGCCACGGCATCGGCCTTCATCTCCATGAGGATCCCTATCTCGGCCTCACGCCGGTGCTCGGCAAGCCGGGCAGCGACGCGCCGCTGGAGGAAAACATGGTCCTCGGTTTCGAGCCGCTCTGCTACAACACCGGCTACGGCTTTGGCATGCAGAACAAGGACATGCTGCTTGTGACGTCGAACGGATCGGAACTCCTGTCCGACTACACGAACACGGACAAGCTTATCGTCTGCGGCACCGCCAGGCAGGGCGTGAAGGCACAGGCCGTCGCCTGAGGGCGCTACGGCGGCCGGGCCGGTGTCCTGCCCGGCCGCCATGAATGTCGCCCGCCATCTCGCGCGGCGGGCGATCGGGAGGGAAACGTGTTGAAGCATTGGGTGGAGCCGCATGCGTACGCTGATTGAAAATCTGAACTTCGCTTTCACGGTCGACAAGGACGACACGGTGCTGCGCAATGCCAGCGTGGTGATCGAGAACGACCGCATCGCAGACATCGGAGCGGCGGATGAGATCAAGACGCGCCACCAGGGCGGGGTTTTCGACAAGGTGATCGACGGCAGGATACTGGGCATGTGCCCGGGCTTCGTCGACAGCCACGTCCATCTGTCGGAAACGCTTTCGCGCGCGGTGTTCCCCGACAATCTCAACACGCGGGCCTGGGTCTTCCACTGGGCCAAGCCCTTCTACGCCTTCATCACGGAAGAGGACGAATATTGGGGCGCACTGCTCGGCATCACGGAGATGCTCCGATGCGGCACGACCTGCTTCCTCGACATGGGCTCGCAATACGATCCCGGGATCGTCATCCGGGCGATGGAAAAGACCGGCATGCGCGGCATCACCGGCCGCCATGCCGCGGACAACCGGCCGGCCGAGCTGCCGCGTGGCTGGACCGAGGAAATGGCCGAGCATCATTTCTTCCCGGACGCGCAGACGGCGCTGAAGGTGCTGGAGGAATGCGTCACACGCTACAACAATACGCTCGACGGCCGCGCCCGCTGCTGGGTGAACATCGAGGGCAAGGAGCCGTGCAGCCTCGAACTGCATGTCGGCGCCGTCGCGCTGGCCGAGAAGCTGGGTGTCGGCACGACCTACCATCTGGCGACCTCGATCGAGGAGGCCAAGGTCTGCGAGAGCAAATATGGCTGCTGGCCGATCACCCGGGTCGACCAAGCCGGCGGCATCCGCAAGAATCTCGTCATCGCCCATGGTGCGGCGGTATCGGACGAGGAGGTCAGGCTGCTGGCGGAGCGGGGCGCCAGCGTCGCCTTCTGCCCGTGCTCGTCCTTCAAGCTCGGCAAGGGCGCGACGTCCATCGGCAAATATCCCGAAATGGTCAAGGCCGGCGTCAAGGTCGGGCTCGGGACCGATGGCGTGTCGGCGGCGGGCAACATGAACCTCATGCGGCAGATGCTGGTCGTGGCCGGGATGTTCAAGGATGCGCGGTTGAAGCCCGACGTCTTCACCGCGCGCGAGGCGCTGCGCGCCGCCACCATCGAAGGGGCGCGGGCCCTGATGTGGGACGACGAAATCGGCTCGCTCGAAGTGGGCAAGAAGGCGGATTTCATTCTCTTCGACCTCGACCATATCGAGTGGACGCCGTTCTACGATCCGTTGCAGGCGCTGGTCTTCTCCGCATCCACCGCGTCGATCACGCAGACCTGGGTGGACGGCAAGGCACTTTATGCCGACGGCAAGGTGCAGGGCGTCGACGAGGCGGCGATCCGCGCCAAGGCCCGCGAACTGGCCGCCGCCGCGGTGGTGCGGGCCGGTCTCCACCACGGGAATGTCGAGACGACCACGACGCTCTACGACGAAGGAAACTGAGCCGGGGCCTGTCTGGCCGGCGTTCCGCGCCGGCCGAGGCAAGCTGCGGCCGAGAGGCTGCCCTGAAGCCTGCCTTGTTAGAAGCGGGCGCTTTGGGGCGGCATGTCGAAGCTCGGCCTATCGGCCTGGCTGAAGGGTGGCCGCGCAGCAATGGTGCGCTGCCGTCGAAGGTCTGACGGATGGTCTCGTTCCGGGCACCGTGCGCTGCAGGGGATATCATAAAGCTGCCGTTCATGATGGTGGTGTTGGACCTCTCGGCCCCCTGCATCGCGGATCGCGCCGAAAGGGCGTGCCGCTGGATGATACGGTAGAAACAATATTCCGGAAGAAAGTCGGTGAAGCGGATCACGCTGGTTGCCGGGTGTGCGGGGGTCGGTAAATCTGCTCATCCGCGATGGATTCAGTGCGAATCCCGGTGTGGGCGCCAGCGAGAATCCGTCCGGATTTGACCGGCGTATGGTTCTCGCCCGGCGCGGCAAGCAGCCTTCACCGATCGGGCGAATTGAGCATGCGAAAGCATATTCTTCTGCTTGACAATTCTATTTGTGATCATAAAGTGTGATCAAAGTTGTTGAGGAGCAACCAGTGGAGCCGGGACCTGAAGCCCGCTCCGGGAATGGGGACAGGTGGTCTTGCCCACGCTTTCCCCCAGGAGGACAGAATGAAGGTAGCAGTACTAGGTGCAGGCGCCGGTGGGGCGGCTTCGGTTGCGGAGCTGGTCCAGGCCGGGCACGACGTGCATTTCTGGGCGAGATCGGCCGAAACGCTGGAGCCGCACATCAAACTCGGCGGCGTTGCCCATGAAGGCAAGCTCGGCGAGGGTGTCGCCAGGCCGGCGCTGATCACCACCGACCTCAAGGCGGCGATCGCGGGGGTCGATGTCGCGGTGGTGGCACTGCCGACCTTTTCGCATTCGCCGATTGCCGCGGCGCTCGCGGCCGCAGGCTGGCCCTCGTCCAGCCCCGTCATCCTCAATCCGGGCCATACCGGTGGCGCCCTGGAATTTGCGCAAACCTTCGCGCGCAGCGGGCGTGCGGCGCCGGCCGTGGTCGAGTTCTCGACGCTGACCTATGTGGCCCGCAAGTATCGCCCGGACGGCGTGACGGTTTCCGGCCGGGCGAAGCGGCTCAAGGCGGCCGCCCTGAAGGGTGGGGCGGAGGTTCTGGAGATCGCCGGCAAGCTCTTTCCGGGCCTCGATCCCGTTGCCGATGTCATCGCCTCGGACCTTTCCAACGTCAACATGGTCCTGCATCCGCCGGGCGCGGTGCTGGCGGCCGCATGGGTGGAGGCGACGGGCGGCAACTTCACCTTTTATGTCGATGCCATGACCCCCGGCGTTGCCCGCGTCATGAAGCAGCTCGACGAGGAACGGCTGGCGGTCGCCAGGGCTTTCGGGCACGACCTGCCGAACCTGATCGAGGAGATGAAGCTTCTCGGCACGGTGGAAGCGGATGTGGTCGACACCAGCGACTACCGGGCGGCAATTGCCGGCGGCGAAGCCAACAAGCGCATCAAGGGACCCGACTCCCTGGAATACCGCTACTACAAGGAGGATTTCGGTCACGGCCTGCTGCCGTTCCTTGAATTCGCGCGGATCGCCGGCGTCGAGACGCCGGTGGCTCATTCCCTCTACAGCCTGGCGCAGATCGCGGTCGGCGCCAACTATCGCGAGGGCGGCCGTACCGCCGAGGCGATGGGCATAGCAGGGATGAGCAAGGAGCAGGTGATCGAGAAGGTGAGGGCGAAATGAGCTGGAAGAACACCGTCATCGCGGTCGTCGCCGGGGATGCCCGCGAGCAGGAGATTGCCCGCTGTGCCCTGCGGGCCGGCGCGACCGTTCGGGCCTATGGTTTCCCCTGGCCGGACGAGGGCATCGAGGGCGTCTACCACGCGAGGGATGCGGCCGACGCGCTGAAGGGGGCCGACATCGCCCTCTTCCCGATCCCCGGCATTACGGCGGAGGGCGCGCTGTTCGCGCCGAAGTGCCCCGAGAAGATCATTCCGACGCGCGACATGCTCGCGGGCATGAACAAGCCGGGCCACATCATCCTCGGCTGGGCCGACGCCAATCTGAAGGGGCATTGCGAGGCGCTCGGCATCACGCTGCACGAATATGAGTGGGATGTCGATCTGATGCTGCTGCGCGGCCCCGCCATCGTCGAAGGCGTGCTCAAGGTGATCATCGAGAACACGCAGATCACCATCCACAAGTCGAACGTCATGCTCGTCGGGCAGGGCACCATCGGCTCGTTGCTGACCAACACGCTGGTGGCGCTCGGTGCCCATGTCCATGTCGCGGCGCGAAACCCGGTGCAGCGGGCCGCGGCCTATGCGGCCGGCGCGCAGTCGCTGACATTGGAGGAGCTGCCTGACTACCTGCCCCGGATGGATATCGTCATTGGCAGCGTTCCCAAGCGCCTGATGGAGCGTGCGCAGCTCGAACTGCTGCCCAAGCATGCGTTTCTGGTGGATGTGGCGGCGCCGCCCGGCACGATCGACCGCGAAGCGGCCGGTGAACTCGGGCTGAAGGCGGTCTGGGCCCGGGGCATGGGCGCGCGCGCGCCGATCACCGTTGGGCGCAGCCAGTGGACCGGCATCAGCCGGCGTATCGAAGGCATATTGGAGCAAAAGCAATGAAGGCGGATCTCGTCATCAAGAACGCCCGCGTGGTTCGCCACGACGGCGAATATTTCGGCGGGGTCGCCGTCAAGGACGGTAAGATCGTGCTGACCGGGGCGGACGAGGTCCTGCCGGACGCCACCCGCACCATCGATGCCGGGGGCCGGGTCCTGATGCCGGGCCTGATCGACCCGCATTGCCATCTCGGTGTGAAGTTCCCCTTCCCGGAGGACATGCGGACCGAGATGGCCGCCGCCGCCTCCGGTGGCGTAACGACGGCGCTGCTCTACATCCGCAATCTGAAGGAATCCTACCTGCCCTTCTACGAGGAGCGCAAGGCGCTGGGGGAGGAGAATGCGGTTATCGATTTCGGCTTCCACTTCGGCATCCAGCGCGAGGAGCACATCGCCGAAATCCCCGAAATCGTCGCCAAGACCGGTGTGAAGTCCTTCAAATGCTATTTCGGTTATGAGCCCGACAACCCGATCGGCATCGTCCCGGCGACCGATGGCTGGGTCTACGCCGCCATGCGCATCCTGTCGAAGATCCCCGGTTCGGTGATCAACGTGCACTGCGAGAACACCCAGATCGCCTCGTGGATCAAGAAGGAGATCGCCGCGACCGGCCGCCAGGACCTCGGCGCCTACACGGAATCGCGCCCGGCCTTCTGCGAGGTCGAAACGATCCGGCGCATGATCTTCCTGGCCGAGAAGACCGGTTGCTCCCTGCATCTCGTGCACACATCGGTCGGCATGGGGCCGGTCCTCGCCGCCGAAGCGCAGGCCCGCGGCATCCATGTCACGGTGGAAACCTGCCCGCATTACCTGACGCGCACCTGCTACGACGACGATCTCGACATGCGCGCCAAGATCTCGCCGCCGCTGCGCGACCGCAACGAACTCGAGGGCCTGTGGGCCGGCATGCTCAACGGCTCGGTCTACAGCCTGGGCACCGACCATGTGCCGTTCCTGCCCAAGAAGCTCGAGGATCTCTGGACGGAGTTCCCCGGTGTCGTCAGCTTCCCCTGGGAACTGTCGCTGATGCTGCACTTCGGCGTGCACCAGCGCGGGCTGCCGCTCAGCCGCCTGGTCGAGCTCAACTCGTTCAATCCGGCCCGCCGCTTCGGCCTCTGGCCGCGCAAGGGCCATATCGATGTCGGCTTCGATGCGGACCTCGTTCTGGTCGATCTTGATGAGGAGCGCACGGTCGAGCACACGGGCAAGGGCACCTGCATCTACGAGGGCTGGACCCTGAAGGGCTGGCCGGTGATGACGGTCGCCCGCGGCGAGGTCGTCTATGAAAACGGCGCGGTCGACGAGCGGCATTACGGCCGCGGCCGTTGCGTGACCGTGCCGGCATGACCGTGGCGATCCCCGACCATCTCGATCTGGCCGGCCGGGTCCCGCTGACACCGGCGCGACTGCCGGTGCGCAAGGCCGTCGCCAGGATCGTCGGCCGCAAGGCGTCGATCCGCCAGGAGAGACTGTCGGGGATCCACAATCCCTGGGGCCACGGCATCGCCTTGACCGACCCATGGGCCTTCCTCGAACTGTGCGAGAGCGACCTCGTCGTCGAGGCGGCGAGGAACGTGCTCGGGGCCGATATCATCCTCTGGGACAGTGAACTGTTCACAGAGGCCGGTCGATACCGCGCGTTTCTGGATGCGCGCCGGGAAGGCCGGTACTGGCCGGTGGCGCCGCTCGCCGGCGCCGTTGTGCTCGTGCCTGTCGCCGGAGAAGATCCTGTTCCGCGGGCCGTCCCGCTGGCGGCGATGGGTTCCGAGGCACTTTGCGGCCTTGAGGATGCGGAGCCGCTTTACGTGATCCGGCTGATGCCGGCGACGAGCCGCTTCGTGCGCGATCCCGCGCATCCGGCCAACCGGGCCTGCATGGAAGAGCAGGTCCTGGTGAACTATTCGAACCGCCCGCTCTGGCTGCTCTCCGGCGCCGACCGGGCCGACAATGACCTGGTTTCGGGCTTTGCGTCCGCCGTGCCCGTCTGGGCCTCCGGCGCCACGCCCGCTGAAAGAGAGGAGACATAGAATGCCATTCGTCGTCGTCGAAATGTGGGAGGGGCGCACCGTCGAGCAGAAGCGCAACCTCGTGAAAGCCATCACCAAGGCCATGGTCGAAGAGGCCGCCTGCAAGCCGGATCACCTGCATGTGGTGATCCACGAGACGCCCAAGGATAGCTGGGGCCGCGGCGGCGTGCTCGGCATCGACATGGTGGAGCACAAGTGATGGCCCTTGAAACCCTCGACTATCGCAAGTCGGCGCTTCTGGTCATCGACCTGCAGAATGCGTTCATTCACGAGGAGGGAACGCTGGGTGTTTCCGGCGTCGACACCAAACGGCTCTCCTCCATCGTGCCGCCGCTGGCCAAGCTCATCAAGCGTTGCCAGGACACGGGCATCCCGGTCATCTGGACGATGCAGGAGCATTTTGCGATCGACCACAACCGCGCGAGGAAAAAGCTGCTCGGCCATACCGCGCGCCGCAAGCGCGTTTCCGCGCTTGCCGGAACCTGGGACGAGCAGATCATAGACGAATTGAAGGATCTTGCGGATTTCGATCCGGCCTTCGTCATTCGCAAGCATCGTTTCGGCGCATTCTACGAGACGCGTCTCGAGATGATGCTGAAGATGCTGGGCACCCAGCATCTCTTCGTTACCGGGGCGACCACCAATGCCTGCGTGGAGACCTCCATACGCGAAGCCTATCTGCGCGACCTCGACGTCATTGCCGTCGATGACTGCATCTCGGGGGTGAATGCGGATTGGGAGGCGACGGCCAAGCAGGTGTGGAAGCAGTATTTCTGCGAGATCGCTCCCTCAGCCGAAGTGCTTTACTGGATCGGCGAACAGGTCAAGCCGCGCGTGACGAACTACGGCCACCAGCTGATCATGGTCGATGATATCGACACGTCGGTCGATTTCTACACCAACCTGCTGGGTTTCACGATCCGCCCGGCCAAGCCGCTCGCCGACGGCCGCCCGTTCACCGCCTTCCATCAGGGGATCGCCCTCATCCACGGCAAGACGCGCGAGCACCGTCAGCTCGACCATATCGCTTTCGAGGTCAACGATGTGCGCGCCATGGATGCGAAGCTGAAGAAAGCCGGCGTCCGCTACTATACCGACCTTCACGACGGTCCCTATGGTCTGACGATCTATATCGCCGACCCGGATGGTACGAAGGTCGAGCTCTACCAGGTCGGCGCGACGGCCTGATCTGCTTCGAGGTGATCGGAATGTTGGGGAACCCCGCCTGACCAGGCGGGGTTTTTCTTGGCGGGCCGGTGCTTCAGGTAAGCGCAAATCCCTCCAGCGAATCCAGTTCCGCATAGGCGGGCAGGGGGGCCGAGATCGGGGAACCGTTTCGGATAACGATACGGTCGCTCTCCGCCCGGGAGAGGATCTCCGACCAGGAGCGTCCCTCGAAAAGGATCAGGTCGGCCGGTTGCCCTGCTGCGATGGCGCCGTGGCCGTTCAGGCGCATGATCTCGGCCGGTGTCGTAGAAACCGCCTTGATCCAGTCGCCGTGGGGATGGTCGAGATGAAGGGCACGCGTGCCGAGGCGGAACGTATCGAGCATGTCCAGGTCCCCGTAGGAATTGAACGGGTCGCGCGTGTTGTCCGAGGCGAGCGCGACGGCTATTCCGCGCCGCTTCATTTCATGCAGCAGGGTGACGCCGCGCCAGCGTGGCGACGTGCCGTCCTTCCTGCGATCCTGGAGGTAGAGGTTGCAGGTCGGCAGCGATACGACGGTGATGCCGGCCGCCGCGACCTTGTCGAGCGTCGTGTCGACAATCGCGGTTTCCTGCATCGCCAGGGAGCAACAGTGCCCGACCACTATCCTGCCGGCGAAAGAGGAGCGCAAGGCCGTTTCGGCGATGCGGCACAGCACATCGGCGGCCGGGTCGGCGCTCTCGTCGGCATGAAAGTCGAGATCGAGGCCGTAATGCGAGGCGGCACGGAACATCCGGTCGAGCAGGTGATCGATATCGGGCACCGGATAGGCGACGGCGCCGAGGATCCCTCCGGCATCGGCGACGCGCTTTGCGATGTCGCGCAGGAATGCATCGTCCCGTGCCATGTCGATGGGGAACAGGCAGGAAGCCTGTAGCGCGAGCCGCCCGCGCCAATGCTGGCGGAGTTCCGTGAACAGGGGCCAGGAGATTTCGGCCTGCGGCGGCTGCGAATCGAGATGCGTGCGAATGGCGGATGTGCCGTAGTGAAAGGCCGAGCGAAGGGCGAAATCGATGCGCCTGCCAAGGTCGCCGGCTGACCATCGTGCCGTGCGGTCGCTGCGCGTCGCCGCCAGCGCGCCGTCGAACGTCCCGTCCGCCGCGGGCGTGCGCGGCAGGATGTGGCCCTTGTCGAGATGCGTGTGGCAATCGACGAAGGGCGGCAGCGCGACGCGCCCGCCGACGTCGATGAGCGACAGGTTCGGGTCATCCGCCGTGGTGGTGCGCGGACGTGCAGGCGTTATTGCTAATATTCTGTCCTTCTCTACACTCATATCGGCCAGGAAGAACGCGCTGTCTGCGGCATCGGCAGCGTCCGCCCGTGTGGTCGCCGTGTGAAGCCGCACGTTGCGCAGCACATAGCGGCCGAGACCGGCGGCGCGGTCGATATGGGCACGCAAGGCGGATTGGTCGGAAACGGTCGCAGTCATGTCTCATTCTCCCATCGGAGTCTCAGGGCGACTTTTCCGTCGGCTGGCGTCTGCGGAGCGGCAGGACAGTTAAAGGTTGCCGTCTTGAGAAAAGTCGTTTATTGATCACAATGTGAGATCACAAATTTTGACCTGTCAACCCCTGGGGCAGACGGGCGGTGTGGCGGGATTGGCCTTCTGGCGGATCGCGGATTTAAGACGAGATGACGGAGTCTGAAGACAAGATGCCGATCAAGAAGCCGGAAAACGAAGTCAACAGCGACGCTGCCGAAAAGCCGGCACGCGGCCATGTCCATGAGCATGTCCTTCGTTACATGCGCCGTGGGCTCATGGTCGGCGCCTTTCTGCCGGGACAGGTGATGAGCCTGCGCAAGCTGGCTGTCGGGCTCGGGACCAGTCCGATGCCGGTGCGCGAAGTGCTCAGCCGCCTCGTTGCTGCCAATGCGCTGGAGGAAACCAAGGGCGGTTCGGTCCGCGTGCCGAGGCTGCGGCCCGAAAAACTGACCGAGCTGTTTACGATCCGGGAGATGCTGGAGGGCATGGCGACCGAGCTCGCCGTGAAAAAGGATCCGGCCGGGTTGGCGGACGAGCTGTCGGCGATCAACAAGCAGCTTCTGGTGGCCATTGAAAAGCGCGACATCCTGAACTGCCTGTCGTCCAACCAGAAATTCCATTTCACGCTGTACCAGGCAGCGGACAGCGAAGTCCTGATGCCGCTGATCGAGTCGCTTTGGCTGCAGTTCGGCCCGACCATGTATATGTCGCTGCTGATCCCCTCGATGCCTTGGAATGCGTCGGACCACCAGAACATCCTGGCAGCCCTCAAGGACAAGAACGCCGCGGCGGCCAAGAAGGGCATCGTCCACGACATCCGCACCACCTGCAAGGCCCTGCTCAGCGTCGCCGGCCCGCAGGGGCTGGAACTGCCCTTCGCGCACGGGCCGGAGCTGCAATTCGACTACTAAAATGATCGGGGAGGAACGCATCGTGGTGGGAAAGATCGACGACAAACTGGCGAGCCTGGGCATCGTGCTGCCGACGACGACGGCACCGCTGGCCAATTATGTGCCGGCGCGCCGCCATGGCAGCCAGGTCTATATTTCCGGACAGGTGCCGGCCGAGGGCGGCAGGGACAAGTTCACCGGCAAGCTCGGCTCCGACTTTTCGGTCGAGGACGGCCAGGCGGCAGCGCGGCTTTGCGCCGTCAACATCCTCGCCCAGCTCAAGGAGGCGCTCGGCGGTGATCTCGACCGCGTCGTCGGCGTGATCCGGCTGGGCGGCTTCGTCAATGCCGAACCGGATTTCAAGGACCATCCGAAGGTCATCAATGGCGCATCCGATCTGATGGTCGAGGTTTTTGGTGAGGCGGGGCGCCATGCCCGCGCGGCGGTCGGCTGCTACTCGCTGCCGCGAAACGTGCCGGTGGAGATCGACGCGATCTTCGAGGTGGCCTGACCGTGCAGCCTGCCGCTCCCGCGCTGGATGATCGTATTCCCGTCCATGTCCTGACGGGCTTCCTCGGCAGCGGCAAGACGACCTTTCTCCGCCATCTGCTCGGCGAACCGGACTTCGCCGACACGGCTGTGGTCATCAACGAGTTCGGCGAGGTCGGCCTTGATCATCTCCTGGTGCGCGAAGTGTCCGAAGACGCCGTGCTCTTGTCTTCGGGGTGCCTGTGCTGTGCCGTACGGGACGATCTGGTCTCGACGCTCGCCGACATGTTCGAGATGGTGCGCCGTGGGGAGGTGGAGCCCTTTCGCCGCGTCGTCGTCGAGACGACGGGACTTGCCGACCCCGCGCCGATCATGCAGGCGGTGATGAGCGATCTGCGGTTGAGGCGCGGCTACCGCGCCGGCACGATCGTCTCCACGGTCGATGGCGTCGGGGGCGCGGGGACGATCGCCCGCTTCGCCGAAGCCGTCCAGCAGGTGGCGCTGGCCGATCGCGTGGTGGTGACCAAGTCCGATCTTGCCGAGCCCTGGCGGCTCGATGCGCTGCGCAATGACATTGCCGCGATCAACCCGACGGTCAGCCAGCTCGTCTCCAGCAAGGCGAAGATGCCGGGCGCCGGCGTGCTTTTCGAGAGCACCGGAGACCGGCGCCCGCGCTACCTCGATGTTTCCGACGGGCCGCTTTTCGGCCGGCACAGCGCCGGCGTCGAGACCTTCGTCGTCGAAGTCGACGCCGCCGTGGATTGGCCGGCCTTTGTCGACTGGCTGGAATTGCTGCTCGCCAGCCGCGGCCAGTCCATCCTGCGGGTCAAGGGCCTGCTGTCCGTTGCGGGCGATTCCCGCCCCGTGGTCATTCACGGGGTTCAGCATGTCGTCTACCCGCCCGAATACCTGCCGCGCTGGCCGGATGGTGTCTCGGGCGGATGGCTGGTGTTCATCGCCAGGGACCTCAGCCGTTCGGCCATAGAAAACTCGTTGCCGAGCATTTTCGCCTCGACACCGTGACGTGACGAGCGGCCTCGTCGGGGCCTGCCGATGGACGCCGACACCATGCACCACGCCCCGGCAACGGAGGGTGGTGACAGTGCCGTTCGAATAAAATTTACAAGCGATTTCCGGACATTGAACGATGTGCGAGGCTTTCGGCCGTGCGCGTGCGTCATGGGCAACAACATGTGATCTCTCTCAGATTCTTTACTTGACAATCCCAATGTGTGATCACACTATGAGATCAAGAATTGAGCTAACGGGTAGGAGGCCCTGGTTCGATCCTTGGGGAATGAATGAGGCAGGAAGCCAACGGGACGCCAGCGGGCGTCCGCTAGGGAGGAGTGAAATGATGCATGTCAGACGTGTCATTCGCGGAGCCGCACTCGTCGCGTCAGCCGCCATCGCCACGCTTGTGGCGAGCCAGGGTGCAATGGCCGAGGAGGTGAAGGTCCGCTTTAGCTGGAAGCTGAAGGGCGAATACGGCTTCTTCTATCTCGGCGAGCAGAAGGGCGTCTACAAGGATGCCGGCATCACCCTGAAGCTCGGCGAAGGCGCCGGCTCGCAGGCCGCGCTCGGTTCGCTCATCCAGGGCCAGGAAGACGCGGTCATCCTGCCCGGGATCTTCGCCATCTCGGCCATCCAGAAGGGCATGCCGGTCAAGATCGTCGCGCTCTACCAGCCGGAAACGCCGATCGCCCTGATCTCGCATGCCGAAAAGCCGGTCAAGACGCCGAAGGATCTGGAGGGCAAGACCATCGCCCATGCCGTCGGGGAAACCGGCACGTCCTATCTCGACGCCTTCTGCGAAATCAACCAGGTCGATTGCGGCAAGGTCTCGAAGGTCCAGATGGATTCCCAGTCGCGGGTGCCGCAGTTCCTGCAGGGCCAGGTCGACGTGGTCAGCGTCTACAAGACCAATGACCTGCCGGTGCTTGAAGACAAGACCGGCCAGACCTTCCCGACGCTCGACATGGTGGAATACGGCCTTGCCATCCCCGGCATGGCCGTGGTCGTGAGCGACAGCGGCATTGCCAAGCGGGGCGCTGCCCTGAAGAGCTTCCTCGCCGCCAATGCCAAGGCGATCGAGATGACGAAAGCCGATCCGGCGGGTGCGACGGCGGCCCTCAAGGCGGTCTGGCAGGCCGGTCCCTCCGACAAGGTCATCCAGCAGCAGATCGAGGCGACGTCGGCATCGATCCATGCACCGACGAGCGGCACGCCGCTCGGCTGGATCGAAGAGAAGGCGGTCGTCGATGCGCTGAAACTCGTCAGCAGCGCCGAGGAGATCGGCGACCCCAAGCCGGCATCGACCTTCTTTACCAACGAACTTCTGACACAGTGAGGCTAAGGTGGCGAGCACGAATGTATTCGGCGCCGATCGCGCCCAGTCAAAACAGGATAAGGCCATGCGCAGGAAGAAATCGCGGGGGCCATGGCTCGAACGCTATTCGGCGATCATTCTCGCAACCCTGCTGCTTGGGGCGTGGCAGGTCCTGGTTCCGCTTTCCGGACTTTCGGAATTCGTCCTGCCGACGCCGGTGGCCATCGCGACGCGTATCGTCAACGAGCTTCCTCTGCTCGCCAGCCATGCCTATGTGACCCTTTTCGAAGTCGTCTCCGGATTTGCGATGGGCGTGCTCGTCGGCATTCCCCTGGCGCTCGCGATCTTCTACTCGCGCGCGTTCGAACGTGCCATCTATCCGATCCTGGTCGCGCTGCAGACGGTGCCGAAGGTGGCGCTGGCACCGCTGCTGGTGCTGTATCTGGGCTATGGCTGGGCGCCGAAGATCACGCTCGCCTTTCTGATCTCGTTCTTTCCCATCGTCATCTCAACGGTGGTCGGTCTCCAGGCGCTGGACAAGAACCTCGTCAACCTCGTCCGCTCCATGGGCGCCAGCGAATGGCAGACCTTCTTCAAGGTGCGCCTGCCGGCCGCGCTGCCGAACATATTCGGTGGCTTCAAGGTGGCGGTGTCGCTTGCCGTCATCGGGGCGGTCATCGGCGAATACGTCGCCGCCGAACGCGGCCTCGGCTATCTGCAGCTCCAGGCCAATTCCCTGTTCGATACCACGCTGAACTTCGCGACCGTCGTCGCCATCTCCGGCCTGGGCGTGATGCTCTATTTCGTCATCGACTTCGTCGAGAGCCGCGTCACCTACAAGCGCGACACCAAGTAAGCAGGCCGCCCGCGGCTGGCGAAGCAATGAAGATTCAATGAGGTAATCCCATGAATGCTATTATCCAGGCGGGTGCGGCGGTCGACATCGCCCGGCTCTCGAAGATCTACAAGACGCGTGAAGACGAAGATGTCGTGGCCCTCGACAAGATCGACCTGAAGTTCGAGCCCGGCACCTTTGTCGCCGTGGTCGGCCCGAGCGGCTGCGGCAAGAGCACGCTCCTTTCGCTGCTGGCAGGCCTGACGGGCGCATCGACCGGCACGATCGCTATCGATGGGGAGACCATCAACAAACCGCATCCCAAGATCGGCGTCGTCTTCCAGTCCGATCTTCTGCTCTATTGGCGCACCGTGCTCGAAAACATTCTGCTGCCCATCGAGATCAAGAGGCTGGATGTTGCGCGATACCGTAGCCGCGCGGAGGAACTGCTGGCCCAGGTCGGGCTCGAAGGGTTCGGCAACAAGTATCCTTCGGAACTGTCCGGCGGCATGCGCCAGCGTGTGGCGATCTGCCGTGCGCTGATCCAGGAGCCCGGTCTCCTGCTCATGGACGAGCCGTTCGGCGCGCTTGATGCGCTGACGCGCGAACAGATGATCATGGATCTCCAGGCCATGTGGATGCGGCTCGGCAACACCGTGCTTTTCATCACCCACGGCATCGACGAGGCGGTGTTCCTGGCGGACCGCGTGCTGGTCATGTCGCCCCGCCCGGGCCGGGTCGACCTTGATCTCAATATCGACATGCCCCGCCCCCGTCAGTGGAGCCGGATACACGAGAACAAGGACTATCACGGCTATGTCCGCAAGATCCGCGACATCTTCGAGGCCAAGGGCATTCTGGTTGCTCACTAGGGCAGGCCGGTAAGGGACAGCTTGCGTGGCCCCGCGCTCGGCGTTTTCGCGTCATCCGTGATCGCCGTTTCGCTGGAAAGATGCCGGCAAGCATCGCCGGGGGCACACCGCTGCGCGATCACCTCTCGGCGATTTTCGGAACACATGCCTACACAAGAGGCCGGCTCTGCCGGGAAGAGAAATGGGACAGAAGGTTGGAGCTCTCAGGGAGCTGGCCATTGGAGAGTCGCGCGTTTCGCTGACGCCTGACAGTGCGGTTCAGCTTCGAAAGCTTGGATATGTGTGTTTCGTTGAGGCGGGCGCAGGCGAGAAAGCGGGCATATCGGACGAGGCCTATTGCGCCGCCGGGGTGACGGTGGTCGCGGATGCGGCTGCGCTGGTCGCGGCGTCGGATGTGATCGTCAAGGTCCGCCCGCCGACGACGGCGGAAGTCGATCTTCTGTCGGCAGGCAAGACGCTGATCTCGTTCTTCTATCCCGGCCAGAACGGTGAGCTTCTGGAGCTTGCCCGTTCGAAGGGCGCGAACGTCATCGCGATGGACATGGTGCCGCGCATCAGCCGGGCGCAGAAGATGGACGCGCTGTCCTCCATGGCCAATATCGCCGGCTACCGCGCGGTGATCGAGGCGGGCAACCATTTCGGCCGCTTCTTCACCGGCCAGATCACCGCCGCCGGCAAGGTGCCGCCGGCCAAGGTGCTGGTCATCGGCGCGGGCGTCGCGGGCCTTGCCGCCATCGGTGTCGCCGTCTCGCTCGGCGCGCAGACCTATGCCTTCGACGTGCGGCCGGAAGTGGCCGAGCAGATCGAGAGCATGGGCGCCGAGTTCGTCTATCTTGACTTCGACGGTGGTGCGCAACAGGACGGTGCGGCGACCGGCGGCTATGCCGCCCCGTCCTCGCCGGAGTTCCGCGAGAAGCAGCTGGCCAAGTTCCGCGAACTGGCCCCGCAGATGGACATCGTCATCACCACGGCGCTGATCCCCGGCCGTGACGCACCAAAGCTCTGGCTGGCCGACATGGTGGCGGCGATGAAGCCGGGTTCCGTCGTGGTCGACCTTGCCGCCGAGCGCGGCGGCAACTGCGACCTGACGGTCGCCGACCAGAAGATCGTCTCGGACAACGGCGTCACCGTCATCGGCTATACGGACTTCCCGAGCCGCATGGCCGCGCAGTCCTCGGCACTCTACGCCACGAACATCCGCCACATGTTGACGGACCTGACGCCCGGCAAGGACGGCGTCATCGTGCACAATATGGAGGACGACGTCATCCGCGGCGCGACCGTCGCCTTCGAGGGCGCGATCACCTATCCCCCGCCGCCGCCGAAGATCGCCGCCATCGCCGCGCAGAAACCGAAGGAGAAGGTGAAGGAGCCGACGCCGGAGGAGAAGCGCGCGGCCGAGGCCGCCGCCTTCAGGGCCGAGACGAAGAATCAGCTTGTACTGCTCGCCATCGGCACGGCGGCTCTCCTGATCGTCGGGGCCTTCGCGCCGTCGGCCTTCATGAGCCACTTCATCGTCTTCGTGCTCGCCTGCTTCGTCGGCTTCCAGGTGATCTGGAACGTCTCGCATTCTCTGCACACGCCGCTGATGGCCGTCACCAATGCGGTCTCCGGCATCGTCATCCTCGGCGCGCTGCTGCAGATCGGATCAAGCAACGGGCTGGTGGTGGTGCTTTCGGCGCTGTCGGTGCTGATCGCCACGATCAACATCGTCGGCGGCTTCCTCGTCACCCGGCGCATGCTCGCCATGTTCCAGAAGTCGTGATCGGGGGATTTGCATCATGACCATCGGTATCGTCTCGGCCGCCTATATCGCGGCAGCCGTCCTCTTCATCCTCTCCCTCGGCGGTCTCTCCGGCCAGGAAAGCGCCAAGCGCGCCGTCTGGTACGGCATCGTCGGCATGGCGCTCGCCGTCGTCGCCACGGTCTTCGGGCCTGGTGTCGGCAACTGGCTCGTCATTCTCCTGATGATCGCCAGCGGCGCGGTGCTCGGCCATTATGTCGCCTCGCGTGTGCAGATGACGGAGATGCCGCAGCTCGTCGCCGCGCTGCACTCCTTCGTCGGCCTTGCCGCCGTCTTCATCGGCTTCAACGCCCATATCGAGGCGGCCCATGTCGCCGGCCTCGACGAGGCAGGTCGTTCCACGCTGACCGGCTTTGCCGCGCTCCTCGCCCACAAGGAACCCGCCGAGCTCACGATCCTGAAGGTCGAGGTGTTCCTCGGCGTCTTCATCGGCGCGGTCACCTTCACCGGCTCGGTCGTCGCCTTCGGCAAGCTGGCCGGCAAGGTCGACGGCAAGGCGAAGAAGCTGCCGGGCGGGCATGCTCTCAATGCCGGTGCGGCGCTGCTGTCGCTGATCCTGCTGATCCTCTATGTCAACGGCGCGGGCGCCTGGACGCTCGTCCTGATGACGCTCGCCGCCTTCTTCATCGGCTATCACCTGATCATGGGCATCGGCGGCGCCGACATGCCCGTCGTCGTCTCGATGCTGAACAGCTATTCGGGCTGGGCGGCCGCCGCCATCGGCTTCACGCTCGGCAACGATCTCCTGATCGTCACCGGCGCGCTGGTCGGCTCTTCCGGTGCGATCCTCTCCTACATCATGTGCAAGGCGATGAACCGCTCGTTCATCTCGGTCATCCTCGGCGGCTTCGGCGGCACGACGGGGCCGCAGATGGAGATCACCGGCGAGCAGATCGCCATCGACGCGGAAAGCGTCGCCGCCGCGCTCAACGATGCCGACAGCATCGTCATCGTGCCGGGCTACGGCATGGCGGTGGCGCAGGCGCAGCAATCGGTTTCCGAGCTGACGCGCAAGCTGCGGGCTGCCGGCAAGACCGTGCGCTTCGCCATCCATCCCGTCGCCGGCCGGCTGCCGGGGCATATGAACGTGCTGCTGGCCGAAGCCAAGGTGCCCTACGACATCGTGCTGGAAATGGACGAGATCAACGAGGACTTCGCCAACACCGACGTCGTGATCGTCATCGGCTCGAACGACATCGTCAATCCGGCGGCGCAGGAGGACCCGAACTCGCCGATATCAGGCATGCCGGTTCTTGAGGTCTGGAAGGCCAAGCAGGTGTTCGTCTCCAAGCGCGGCCAGGGCACCGGCTATTCCGGCATCGAGAACCCTCTGTTCTACAAGGACAACACCCGCATGTTCTATGGTGATGCCAAGAAAAGCATCGATCAGTTGCTGCCCGCGCTGGCCTAGGTCACCGTTTGACACGGTCGGCGATCTGATATCCTTCAGAACCGCCGACCGTGCGGCCGCTATACTCCCTATGAGTCTCGCGAAAGGCGGACGGGCAGAAACGACCGTAAGCCTCTGGACCTCGGCATTCCCTCGCTCTATTTTGCTGTTCCGGCTAGCCTGAAACCTATCAGGCTTCGGCCCCTTCGCATCGTCGACCGCAAGGACTCGCGGTTCCGACCTGCGCTTCAGCCCTCAATCAGCAAAATTTGACCACGCAAGCGGGAGGAATTTCCATGGTCGATGCCCAATGCGCCTGTGGTGCCCTGAGACTGACATTCAGCGAACCGCCACAATTGACCGCCCTGTGTCACTGCTTCGCTTGCCAGCGAAGAACCGGCGCGCCGTTCAGCGCCAATGCGTTCTACCCGATCGACTGTGTCGAGATATCCGGACCGTCCACGGAGTTCATCCGTATTGCCGACAGTGGCCGCAAGGTCCGGATGCATTTTTGCCCGGCCTGCGGTTCGACGGTCTATTGGAAGGCCGATGCCTCGCCCTCCTGGATCGGTGTGGCCGTCGGCTCGTTTGCCTATCCGGCCTTCGCCGCACCGACAATGTCGGTATTCGAGCAATCGAAACACGAATGGGTGCGTCTTGACGAAACGATCGAGTCTTTCCAGGGCCTCCCGGTCGGCTAAATGGCATCAGCGGGGAAAGGTACGGTCGGCCAGACCGGGCAGCATGAAGCGGAAGGCAATGCTGCGGACGCTCTGGAACAGGATGAGCGCGATCCAGAGGCCGTGGTTGCCGAAATGCGCCGGCAGCACCTTCCAGGCGACGAGATAGAGCGCGAGCGAGAGCAGCATCAGGTTGCGCATCTGCTTCGACCAGGTCGCGCCGATATAGACGCCGTCCATCTGGAAGGCGACGATACCGAAGATCGGCAGCGCCACCACATAGGGCAGGTAAAGATGGGCGAGCGTGGAAACCGCTTCCGTCGGTGCCGTGATGCCGATCACCCAGTCGCCGGCGGCGAGGAAGGCGAGAGAGACGAGCCCTGCGAAGACGAAGCCCCAGAGCGTCGTCAGGCTGATCGTCCGGTCGAAGACCGGGCGGTAGCGCGCGCCGACGGCCTTGCCGGCAAGCTGCTCGGCTGCCGTCGCGACCCCGTCGAGGAAGGCGACGCCGAAGAAATAAAAGCGCAGCAGGATCGTGTTGGCTGCGAGGATTTCGATGCCGAGCGTGCCGCTCTGCCGGGTGAAGAGCGACAGGCCGATCAGCAGCGCGAAGGAGCGGATCATCATGTCGCCATTGACCGAGAAGGCCCGGCGGAAAGCCGCAGCACCCGGCAGGCTCCAGGCCTTGGGATCGGTCTTCTTCCAGATGAGGTACAGGCCGGCGAGCGCCGTCACCGCTTCCGCAACGAGCGAGGCGGCGGCGACACCCGCGACGCCCCAGCCCAGCCCCAGCACCCAGTAGATACTGAGCCCGGCATTGATCCCGTTCAGAAGCGTCTGCAGGATCATGCCCCAGAGCGCCTCGCCGCGTCCGATGATCCAGCCGAAGACGACGAAATTGAAGAGCACGAAGGGCGCCGACCAGATGCGCCAGGCGAAATAGGTCGATGCCGCCTCGGCGACGGCCCCGCTCGCGCCCATTGCGGCAAGGCCGAGTTCGCCAAGCGGCTTGTGGAAGACGAGGAGGGCGAGACCTCCGACGAGCGCGATGATCAGGCCGCTCGCCAGCATGCGCTGTTCCGCGTGTCTGTCGCCCGCCCCGAGCGCCTGTGCCGTGAAACCGGTCGTGGCGCCGCGCAGGAAATTGAAGGTGACGAAGATGACGTCGAAGATGACGGCCGCCAGGGCGACGCCGCCGATGAGCGCCTCGTCGCCGAGCTGCCCGATGACGCCCGTGGCGACCAGCCCGACCAGCGGGCTCGACAGATAGGCGATCATCATCGGAAGCGCGATCGTCAGGACGTCGCGATGGGTGATGTCGAAGGGGCGGACGGCGCCGCCCCCGTCAGTGCGGGAAAGCTGTTCCACTCATTCCTGCCGGTGCGGTTCGCCGAGCGTGTGCATCAACCGGTTCGCCCAGCCGAAGATCGCGACCGAATGGATGAGGTCGAGGATCTCGAGATCGTCGAGGCCGGTCTCGCGCAGGTGGTAGAACTGGTAGGTGCCGACATTGTCGGGATGGGCGGTCAGGTCCACGCCGAAGTTGAAAAGCGCCTGCTCGAACTCCGGCAGGTCGGCGTCAAGACCGTTCCTGTAGATTTCCTCCACCACCTCCGGCCGCTTCTCGAGCTGGATGTAGCGGGCCGCATGCACGGCGGCACAGTAGATGCAATGGTTGACGAAGGAGGCGGCGAGCGCGCCGATCTCGCGGCCGCCGCGCGAAAGCCCGCCCTCGCTGTACATGATGTCGTTGAAGAGCGGCGTGCGTTCGCGAAGCGTCTCCGCCTCGTTGGCGAGCACCAGCACATAGGCTGAGACCTTCTTGTTGGACGGCGTGACCTTCAAGGCGTCCAGCTGTTCGGGCGTTGCCGTGTCCAGGTCTACCGGCCTGATATAGGGCTTCCAGTCGAGCGCCTCGACGGTGAATTCGTGAACGGCGTCCGACATGTCAGTTGTCCCTCAGCATCTTGAGGCCGGCCACGACCAGCACCTGGTAGTTGACGAAAGCGATAAGGCCGGCGAGCGTGACGATATCGCGGTCGTCGAGGCCGGCGGCGGCCAGCTTCTCGATATTGGCGCGCGTCGCCTCCTTGGGCGCGAGCGTCACCAGGTCGACATGGGCGAGGATCGCGGAAAGGCGCGCATCCGCATCGGCCGCGCCGGTGCCCGGATCGGCGATGGCGCTCAACGCCGGATTCTCGCCATCGAGAAGCGCCCGGTAATGGGCGACGAGTTCACCGGATTTCCAGAGCGTGGCCATGCGCGCGGCAAGCGCCGCCCTCATGCCGTAGGAGAAGTTGCGCGGCTCGGCGGGGCGAAGGGCAGCCTCGTAGCTCGTCTGGGTCAGGTGCTTGAGCTTGCCGCGCTGCTCGCGCAGCGCCTTCAGGTCCGGGAAGCGGTCGAGGCCGAGCACGGTGTCGATGACATCGGCGGCGGGGGAGGCGGTCATGGGCGTGTCCTCATCTCGCGTGTTCGTTCACGCGGTTTTCTGTGCCTGCACCGGCGCGTCGGCATCGGTCCACTCGGTTCCGTCGAGTTCCGGCTTCTCGTAGGCGAGCAGCGCTTCCCAGTGATAATCGACATCGCGGATGAAGAGCGAGGCGGCGACGCCGCGCGCGAGCCAGAGCGCGCCCTCGCTGATCGCCGGGATGTCCCCGCTCACCTTGCCCACGCTGACGGAGGCGCCGTAGTTGAAGCAGTGGATGTCCTTCAGCCAGGGTGCCGTGCCCGGTTCCTTCTCGGTGAAGGAGAAATCGCCGTTCAGCCAGGGAAAGCGGCCGAGGCCGGGATTTTCCTCGCCCGCCGGCGGGTCGTAGCGGTCCTCCCAGCAGGCGATCCTGTCCTGGTATGGCGCAAGCTCGCTCCGGCTCATGGGATCGATGGAGAAGCCGGTCCCCAGGATGACGAAATCGGTGCGGAAGACGCGGCCGTTCGTGGTGGTGATGACGACCTCGCCGTCTTCCTCCTTCATCGAGGCGATGGCGCAGCCGAAATGGAAATAGGCGTTCGGGTGACGGCTGACGCGCAGCGTCGAATTGTGCGGTGCCGGCGTCTGCTGCTTGGCGGCATAGTCCATCAGGCGCCAGCGCCATTCCGGCGAGATCTCGGCGAAGCCGGCGATGACGCCGTAGGAGCCGATGCCCATGAGCTTGTTGATCGTCGGCATCTCCTTGCGGCGGGCGAGAAGGCGGACTTCGCCTGCGCCCTGCTCGAGCGCTTCGGCGGCATTGTCCACCGCCGAGGCGCCGATGCCGATGACGACGACGCGCTTGCCCTTCAGCCGGTCGAAATCGATCTCGTCGGCCGAGTGCGCCCAGGACCTGTGCCGCTCCATGCCCTTGACGAAATCCGGAATCGTCGGCTCGCCGAGGCCGTCGCGGCCGGTCGCCATCACCAGCTTGCGGGTGACGATCGACGGACGGGCACCGCCGGCGATCTCGAGTTCGAGAAGACCGTCCTCGCGCGGCAGGATGCGGGTGACATGCGTGTCGTTCTCGACCGGGACGTCCATGACCTCGCGATACCAGGACAGGTAATCCATCCACATGGGCCTGGGGATGCGGTAGAGCTCCTCCCATTCGCCCTCGCCGTAAAGCGCGGTGAACCACGCCCGGAAGCTGAGCGAGGCGACGCCGAGCGCCGGGCCGAGCAGGATCTTCGGCGAGCGCAGCGTCTCCATGCGGGCATAGGTGAGCCAGGGGCCCTCGAGCCCCTTCGGCGCGCGGTCGACGATGCCCAGGTTGACGATGCCGGCGCGCGTCAGCGCATGCCAGGCGACGAGGCCGCACATGCCGCCGCCGATGACGACGACGTCGCTGACCGGCCCGCCGTCGGCCGTCGTGACCGGCTTCGACCAGTTGGCCGGCGGATAGTTGAGATAGCCGAGGTCCTGCTTCACGCGCGCATTGAGGCTGGAGAGCCGGCTTTGCTGCTGCTGTCTGTCGATCATGGTTCCACTCTCCGTTTCAATCCGCCAGGAGGACGGCGTCGCGTTCGCGCCAGCCGATCCAGACGTCGTCCCCCTCGATATGCGACAGTGCCACGGGGTCGAGCTGGACCAGCAGGCTGGTGCCGTTTTCGAGCGTGACGGTGAGCGAGGTATGCGCGCCTTTGAAGACGCGGCCGGTGATGCGCCCCTTGAGCGCCAGCCGTCCCTCTGGCTTCTCCGTCAGACAGTAGAGGGCTTCCGGGCGCAGCGCGACCGTTACGACCTTGCCTGTCGCAGGCGACGTGCCGTTGACGTCCGCGTGGATGATGTTGCCCTGCCAGTCCAGGCTGGCGATATTGCCCGAGACGGAGACCACCTTGCCCTCGATGAAGTTGCTCCGGCCGATGAAGTCGGCGACGAAGCGGCTGCGCGGACGGGCGTAAAGCTCGTCCGGCCCGCCCATCTGCTCGATCCGCCCCTTGTTCATCACCACGATGACGTCGGACATGGTAAGCGCCTCTTCCTGGTCGTGCGTAACGAAGAGGAAGGTCTTGCCGGTCTTCTGCTGGATCGATTTCAGCTCGATCTGCATCTGCTGCCTCAGCTTGGCGTCGAGCGCCGAAAGCGGCTCGTCGAGCAGCAGCACGTTCGGGTCCGGTGCGAGCGCGCGCATCAGCGCCACGCGCTGGCGCTGGCCGCCGGACAGCTGGGCCGGCATGCGCTCGGCATAATCCGCAAGCGAGACGAGGGAGAGAAGCTCCGTGACGCGGCGATGGATCGCATCCTGCGCCAGGCCCTTCAGCTCCAGCCCGAAGGCGATGTTGCGCATGACGGAGAGATGCGGGAACAGCGCATAGTCCTGGAAGACGATGTTCACATTGCGCCGGTTCGGCGGCAGGTGCGAGATCGGCTTGCCATCGAGATAGATCTCGCCGGAGGTCGGGTCCTCGAAGCCGCCGAGCATGCGCAGCGTGGTCGACTTGCCGCAGCCCGACGGGCCGAGCAGCGTGACGAACTGGCCCGCATCGATGGCAAGGTCCAGATCCTCCACGGCGGCTTGCGTTCCGTAGAACTTGTTGACGTTCTTGAATTGGACGACAGGCTGCATGCGCATCAGCTCCTGGAACGGCGGGTGAAGTATTCGGCATAGAGGCCGACAATGGTCGTGACGATGAGCACGATCGTCGCCATGGCGTTGATTTCCGGCGACATGCCGCCCTGCACCTTGGCGAAGATCAGCATGGGCAGGGTCGGCTGGTATCCGCCGAGGAAGAAGGTGCGCACGAAGTCGTCGATGCTGGTCAGCACGCAGAAGATCATGCCGCCGATGAGCGCGGGCATCAGATAGGGGATCGTCACGCGCAGGAAGGCGATGAACGGATCGGCCCCCAGATCGCGCGCGGCATCCACGAGGTTCGCCGGCATCGAGCGCAGGCGCGTCAGAACCATGATCACCACGAAGGGAACCGCGTGCACCGTGTGCGCGAGCACGATGGCGAAGGTTCCGGTCGGAATGTCCAGCGCGCGGATGAAGATGCGCATGGAAATGGCGTTGATGAGACCGGGGACGACGGCCGGCAGGCAGGCAAGCGCGAAGATCGCCGCCTTGCCCCAGATATTCTCCGCCGAGATCAGGAGCGCGATCCAGACCCCGATGATGGTGGCGCAGACCGTGGTCGCGAGCGCGATGCCGATGGAATAGAGCGAGGCGTTGATGAACTGCCGGTCCTGCAGCACCTTCGCATACCAGTCGAGCGTCCAGCTGTTGATCGGGAAGGCGATGAAATTGGCATCCTTGAGGCTCATCACCATCATCAGCGACAGCGGCAGGACGAGATAGACCGCAAAGAGCCAGTAGGACGCGCCGAGCGCCGTCTTCGGCAGGTCGTTGAAGTAGGTTTTCATCATCCTCTCCTCACATCAGCCTGACGGAGCGTCCGCCGACGATCCGCATGAAGAGCCCGACCGTCGTCAGCGAGACGGCGAGCATCAGCATCGAGAAGGCGGCGCCTTCCGGCCATTTGTCGTTCGAACCGTGGAAGAGGGTGGCGATGACCTCCGGGAAGATGACCGCGTTCGGTCCGCCGAGCAGCAGGGGCGCCGCGAAGACGCCGATGGTGGTGAGGTAGACGAGGCTGCAGCCCGACACGATGCCGTCCTTGGAAAGCGGCAGGATGACCCGGCGGAAGCGCTGGAACGGCCCGGCGCCGAGGTCGGATGCGGCGTGAATGAGCGGCGTCGGGATTTTCTCGATCGCCGAATAGAGCGGCAGCAGCATGTAAAGAGCCAGCAGGTAGACGACGCCGAAGCTCAGCGAGAAGAAGGTGTAGAGCATCGGGATCGGCCGGTCGATGAAGCCGAGCTCCCGCAGCAGCACGTTCACGGCGCCGCGGTTTGCAAGCAGCATGATGACCGAGAAGGTCCGGATCAGCTCGCCGGCCCAGAACGGAATGAGCAGCAGCAGCAGCGCGCGCATCCGGTTCTTCGGCTTCACCACTTTCGCGACATAGTAGGCGACCGGATAGACGATCACCAGCGTCGAGACCGTCACGACGGCCGCGAAGATGAGGCTGCGCACGAACGGCATGAAATAGAGCCGGTCGGAGAAGAAGAAGCCGTAGTTCTCAAGCGTGTATCCGCTATCCACGCCCGGCCGGGGCGGGTAGTTGGCGAGGAAGCTGATATTGGCCATCTGCAGAATGGGGCCGAGATGCAACGCGGCGATCCAAACGAGCGGCACGCCCGCCAGCACGGCAAGCCGGACCCAGCGGTTGCTGGCCAGAAGCCCGATCGTATTGCGGTAAAGGGTCGAATTGACCGTCCTGCCGATCCATCCGGCGTAGCGCGGCGGCGCCGTCGAGGTGACGGTTCGGGGCTGCATCGTCGTATCCACCATTCTCGTCGTTCCCGGCTTCGAAGGATGCCCATGCGCGGCCGGCCGAAGACCGGCCGCGCCTGTCGTCAGGATCAGGCCGCCTTGATCTCGGCGGCGGCCTTGTCGATCATCTCGTTCTTCATGTCGCGGTTGACGGAGCTGAAGAACTGGATGCGCTGGGCCTGCTCGTCGGGCAGCGAAAGGGCTGCACGCTCACGATCGTCCAGCACGTCGTTGACGCCTGCGAACGCCGAGGCGAAGCCGGACTGGCGGGTCATCGCCGCACCGATTTCCGGAGAGGAAAGGATCGCGTCGAGGAAGGTATAGGCGGCGTCCGCATTCGGTGCGTTGTTGACGACGTTGAACGAGTAGAGGAAGCCATAGGTACCTTCCTTCGGCACCGAGATCTCGATCGGGTGGCCGTCCATGATGAGCTTGGCGGCCGGACCGGACCAGACCTGTGCCAGATAGATGTCCTCGTTGAGGAACATCTGCTGCACCTCGGAGCCGGCGTCGTAATACTTGCGCACCTTGTCCTTGTGCTGGATCAGGAAGTCGCGGGCCTGGTTGGTGGCGGTCTGCGCGACATCCGGCTTGTCGCCATAGGTCACGTAGTCGCCGTCATTGCCCTGGTAGGTCATGACGATCGAGAGGAAGTCGGTGATGATATAGGAGGTAAGTCCCTTGAACTCGTCCTCGAACATGAGGCCCCAGGTATCGGTCTCCTTGGTGTATTCGGTGTTGCGCGCCAGGCCTTCATAGCCGGCAAGCAGCGGCAGGCCGTAGGTGGTGCCGTCGATGGTGAGCTGCGGCGCGCCCTTGTAGGCGGCGGCGAGCTTGTCCCAGTTCTTCAGGCGGCCGGTATCGAGCGCCGAAAGCAGGTTCGAGTTCAGGAACTGCGACAGGCGGTGACCGGTGACGGTGACGATGTCGGTGGAGGGCGTCGCACCCTCGGCGGTCAGCAGATTGTACTGCTTGCCCTGGTCGTCGGTGAGGCGGATGCGCACTTCGATGCCGGTATCCTTCTGGAACTGGTCGATGAAGGATTGGGGCACGAACTTGTCGTAGGTCGTGATGTTGACGACCTTGCTCTGGGCAAAGGCCGGACGGATAATGGCCGGAGCGGCAAGGATGCCGGTGCCGGCGGCAAGCAGCTTCAGCGTCGAGCGGCGCGTTGTGGTAAAGTCCTTCATGTCACTCTCTCCTTGTTTTGGTCTTTGCGGGCTCATTTTCATTCACGTCGGGCATGTCGTGGGCACCGCCGCCGGCCGGAGCGGGATCGCCGGCGCGGCCGGAAAACGTGCGGTCTGCGATGCGCGCCATCTGGCGCGGGTCATGGATGACGAGATCCGGAATACGTCTGGATGCGACATCCACGATCTGCTGGATGAGCGCGCGCGCGCCGGCCGAAAGTGGGCGCGCCGTTGCGGAAAAAATCGCCCAGAGAAACGGGACATCGACATCGAGCGGCCGGATCGCAACGGGCGCCGACTGCAGGCCGTAGGCCGTGGCGGGCTCGATTACGGCAATGCCGAGCCCGGTCGAGGCGATCTGCACGGCGTTCATCGTCGCGTTGGTCGCGATGACGCGGGCGGGGCGGACATTCGCCGCCTTGAGCGCCTGATCGACCCGGTGGCGCAGGCGGAACGGGTTCGCCATGGTCACGAGTGTACGATCGGCAAGGTCGGCGATGGAAATGACGGACTTTTTCGCCAGCGGATCGTGATGGGCGACGGCAGCGACGCAGCGCCCCTCGAAGAAACCCTGCACTTCCAGGCCTGGCTGGTCGGCCGGCAGTGACGTCACGCAGAAATCCGCGGTGCGGCCGAGCACCGACTGGATGGCGGCTTCCGCCGGCATGCTGCGCAGCTGCATGGTACGGGGAAGCCGCTCCGCGGGCAATTCGGCGAGAGCGAGCGGAATGATGCCGCTTGCGAAGGCCGGCGTCGCGGCGATCTCGATCGGCTCGGGCTCGCGGCCGGCAATCGCCTTGGCCCGGTCGCGCAGGTGGCCGATGCCGCTGAAGAAGCGCTCGGCATCGTCATGAAAGGCGACCCCTTCGTCCGTCGGCGTGATCTTGGGACCGTTGCGCTCGAACAGCGGAAAGCCCAGCGATGTCTCGAGATCCTGGATGAGGCGCGTCACCTGCGACTGCGAGCGATCGAGCAGCCGGGCGGCAGCGGTGATGCTGCCGGTGGACATGACTGCCAGAAATGCCTCGAGGTCGCGGACTTCCATGGGTATCATGCATTCCTTGCATTATGACAATTCTACTGTGCATAAAACGCATTCTGTGCGCTAGTGACAAAACACAAGATTTTTTTGTCTGGTGTTTTTGTAGAAAATACACCCCCGGCTGCCATATCGGCAGGGAAACCTTTGGCCAAGCGGCGCTGGCGGCAGCCTTGCCCGGCGCTCGAAACGAACAGGGAGATAATCGATGCGGATTGGAATTCTCGGCGCGGGCGCGATCGCCTTCGGCATGGCGGCTTTCCTGGCCAGGGCTGGACACCAGCCCGTCCTGTGGTCTCCCTCCGGGGAGCGCACCCGCAAGCTCGCGGAAGGCGCGCCGCTGACCGCGACAGGCGCGGTCGAATTCTCCGGAACGGTTGCGGTCGCCCGCGACTGCGCCGACGCGGTCAAGGGCGTGGATGCGGTGGTCGTCGCCCTGCCCGCCAACGGCCACCGCCATGTCTTCGACGCCGCCGTTCCCCACCTTGTTTCCGGACAGCCCGTCATCATCAGCTCGCACAGCTCCTTCGGCGCATTGTACCTTGCCGGGCGTCTCGCCGAACGCGGCGTGCGCCTGCCCATTATCGTCTGGGGCACGACGCTCCTGACCGGCCGCCAGCAGCCGGACGGCACCAGCGTTGCGGTCAATTCCGTGCGCCAGAAGGTCGATGTGGCAACATTGCCAAAGTCCGAAGCCGAGATGGGCAAGGCGCTTTGCACAGAGCTCTTCGGCGACCGGTTCGTCATCCGCGACGGCCTCCTCGCCATCGCGCTTTCAAACCTCAATCCGCAGAACCACCTCGGCATCGCGCTTCTCAACCTGACCCGTATGGAAAAGGGCGAGACATGGGGCCAGGGTGAAAACGTCACGCCCGCCGTCGGGCGGCTCATCGAGGCGCTCGACCTCGAACGGCTGAGGATCGCCGAGAGCTTCGGCCTGTCCGTTCGCACGGTACAGGAACACTTCTCCCTGTCCTTCCACGTGCCGATGGGCACCGTGTCCGAGATGAACCAGCAGATGCATGCGGAAGGGCGCGGCGGCTTCGGCCCGGCGACCGTCGACAGCCGCTACATCTACGAGGACGTGCCCTTCGGCCTCGTGCCCACCAGCCTGCTCGGCCGCATCGCCGGCCGGCCGGCCATTCTGCACGAAGCCGGCATCAACATCTTCTCATCCTCGATGAATCGCGACCTGATTGCCGACAACGACCTTCTCCCGGCCCTGGACCTGGAGGGTATATCACCCGCGGTCCTGCTCGAGCGCTGCGAGAACTGGCCCGTGCCGGGCTGATCGTTGAGGTATTGCCGACGCATCCGTTAAGGCCCGGATGTCCCCCAGCTAGACATGTGGCCGACGCACACTTCTGGAAATCGCTGCCGCCAGGGTTTCGGCGGCGCCTTTGGCAGAAAATACGATACTTCTGTCATTTCCGTCAGAGCACGCGTTCGATACCGATAGCCTGGTAGCAATGCAGGATCGGAGCGCTGGATGTTCACGCGCCATCTTCTCCGCGCTTTGCGGGAGATCGGAGCTCGCTATGGGCATGGTACTGCCGAACCCGTCGCCATGCAGCGCGAACCGGGAGCAGGGCCATGAAGGCGTTGATCGCGGGGGCCGGTATCGGTGGATTGACGGCCGCCCTCTTCCTGCACCGGGCCGGGGTCGAGGTGGAGATCTTCGAGCGTGCGGATGCGGTGCGGGAGCTGGGCGTCGGCATCAACATGTTGCCGCATGCTGTCGGCCTTCTGGCCGAACTCGGACTGATGGACGACCTCGACGCAGCGGGAATCCGCACGCGCGAGCTGATCTATGCGAATCGGTTCGGCCAGGTCGTCTGGCAGGAGTTGCGCGGGGTCGAGGCCGGCCATGCCGTGCCGCAGGTCAGCATCCATCGCGGCAGGCTGCTGGGCCTTGTCCACAAGGCCGTCATCGCACGGCTGGGGCAGGGGATCATCCGCACGGGATGCCGCGTGCACGGCTTTGCGCAAGACGAGCGGAGCGTCACCGTTCACCTGTCGCAAGGTGGTAGGGCATCGCAGGCGGGCGGTGACCTGCTGATCGGCACTGACGGCATTCATTCGACTGTACGCGCAACGCTTTACCCGGATGAAGGTCCGCCCATCTGGAATGGTGTCATGCTTTGGCGCGGCGCCACGCGCTGGCCGAAATGGCGGGACGGCCGCACCATGGCAGTCGCCGGCGGCAACCATGCCAAATTCGTCTTCTATCCGATCGGCAAGGATCCGGACGATCCGGCCATGCGCCTCACCAACTGGGCCGTGATGGCCCGCAGCCGTGCGCCGCAGGCCGGGCGCTTCACCCTCGGGGACTGGAGTCGGCCGGGGAAACTCGCACAGGTTCTGCCGTTCGTGCGGGATCGCTTCCGCCTGGATTACGTCGATCCGGCCGGGATCATCCGCGCTACCGGCGCGTTCTACGAATATTCCAATTGCGACCGGGAGCCGTTGCCGCGCTGGTCGTTCGGACGCGTCACCCTGCTGGGAGATGCCGCCCATCCCATGTACCCCGTCGGCTCGAACGGCGCGAGCCAGGCCATCCTCGACGCCCGGTCCGTGGCAGAGCATCTGCGAACCCATGGAACCGTCGAAGCGGCGCTCGGCGCCTATGACAGCGAGCGCCGCCCGCCCACATCACAAGTCGTCCTGTCGAACCGCAGGGGTGGGCCGGAAGGCGTGATCGATCTCGTCGAGGCGCGCGCACCCGACGGTTTCGACGACATCGAGGCGGTCGCATCCTACGAGGAACGCGAGCAGGTCGTGCGCGGTTATGCAAGCCTGGCCGGCTTTGCTCCGAACAATGGGACGTCGCGGAAGGCGGAGCGCCGTAAGCCTTGAGGGAAAGCAGCCTTTCCCGTCACCTCAAGCGAGGACACGAAATGATCGACACGGAACGTATGATACGCCTTGCCGGGCGCCGGGAACTTGACGCCGTGGCTGCTCTTGTTGCCGATGCTTTCGCGCACTATCGGGGAGTTTTGCCGGCGCACATCTTCGATCCCTATTTGAAGGACTCGTGTGATTTCGCGAGCCGGTGGGGGCAGGCGGACATTGCGGTGCTCGAGATGCAAGGGTGCCTCGTCGGAACGGTCACCTACTACGCAGACGCATCGCATGAGGGAATGGGCTGGCCTTCGGGGGTTGCAGGGCTGCGAACATTGGCCGTCGCACCGTCGGCACAGGGGCATGGCTACGGTCGCGCACTGTGTTCGTGGTGCATAGGGCGCGCCCGCCAAGATGGAGCACATGCGCTCACGCTGCACACCGCCGAGTTCATGACGGCGGCATGCAAGCTGTATGAGAGCCTCGGTTTTTGCAGGCAACCTTCACACGACCTGGCGGCGTCGCGCGTTCTCGGGTTCGGTCCCCGCCTGGCCGATCAGAAGATCATAGCGTACGCCCTGCCGCTCGCGGATGCTGGACATGCGCCCGACCACTGATCGGCTGGTACGGAGGAGATCGAAGGAATTTCAAATGCCTGCGAAGGACTGGTGCAAAATGATGCTTTCGAGCAGCACTTGGGCTCCCAAAACGCAATGCTCCTTCCGTGCACTTTCGGCTGGGTTGTGGCTCAGGCCGTCTTTGCATGGAATAAAGATCATCGTCGTCGGCGCGATGCGCGACACATGGACAGAGTCATGGCCGGCGCCGGAGACGATATCGCGCCTACTGGTTCCGAGCCGTTCCGCGGCACACCGAACCGTTTCAATGCAATCATTATCAAAATGCACGGCCGGGCTGATCCAGACCGCTTGGAGATGCGCGCGATTGCCGCACTGCTTCCGGATGAGATCTGTCACTTCGATCTCCAGTGAATCGAGCCCGCCGTCTGTGACGTGGCGCAGGTCGAGGCTCATGGTCAGCTTGCCCGGAATGACGTTCCGGGAGGGCGAGTTGATCGACAGCTGGCCCGTCGTCGCCATGCCGCCCAGCTTGCGGGCTATGTCCTGGGCGCCAAGGACAATCGCGGCTGCGTCGGCGAGCGCATCGCAGCGCATGTCCATCGGTGTGGAGCCAGCATGGGCTTCCTGACCGGTGATGACAAGATCGTACCAACGCATCGCCTGAACGCCGGTCACGACGCCGATCTCGATATCTTCCCGTTCCAGAACCGGCCCCTGCTCGATATGCAGTTCGAACATGGCGGCCAAGGACGTTTCTCCCAAGGGCGTCTCGCCGCGATAGCCGATCTTTTCGATTGCTTCGGCGAAGGAAACGCCGTCGGTGTCGAGGCGGCTGTCCACAAAGGCTTGGTCGAAGACGCCGGCATGCGCGCCGGAGCCGAGCATGGCGGGCGCGAAACGAGCGCCTTCCTCGTTCGTCCAGTTGATGAGCATCACCGGATGCTCGGTTTCATAACCGGCGTCGTGCAACGTCCGCAGGACTTCCAGCCCGGCAAGAACGCCGAGGATTCCGTCGAACTTGCCCCCGGTTGGCTGCGTGTCGAGATGGCTGCCCATGGCAATTGGCAGTGCATGCTCCCTGGTGCCGGGGCGTGTCGCAAACATATTGCCGACCGTATCGACTTTAAGACTGCAGCCGATGGCTTCGCACTGTTCGCGAAGCCAGTCGCGAACCTTCTTGTCTTCCGGTGAAAGCGTAAGGCGACGGATGCCGCCATCCGGGCCGGCGCCGAAGGCGGCGGTTTGCGTGATCGTCTGCCAAAGGCGTTCGCCGTTGATCGTCAGGTTGTGCATGCGTTTTCGCTTCTTGCTCCGATGCCGGAAGGGTTGGCGCGGCGGTTGAAGCCGCCACGCCGCAGGGTGGTCACAGCGCGATGCCGACGGATTTCACCTCGGTATAGAGAAGAATGGCCTCATAGCCCTGCTCGCGCCCCCAGCCGGACTGGTTGAAGCCGCCGAAGGGAAGCGCGGGGTCGATGACGTGGTGGGTGTTGACCCCGACCGTGCCTGCCTTCAGCTTCTTCGCGACCTTGTGGGCACGGCTGACATCGCGCGTGAAAACGCTGCCTGCCAATCCGTAGATCGAGTTGTTGGCCTCCTTGACGACGGAGTCGATATCGTCATCGTCGAAGGTGGCAACGACGAGAACCGGTCCGAAGATCTCTTCCTTGACGACAGACATGTCGGAGGTGGTTTCCGTCAGGATCGTCGGTTCGAGGAAGTATCCTTCCGTTCCCGCGCGATTTCCGCCGCAATAGAGCTTGGCGCCATCGGCAAGTCCTGCCTTCACATATGCACTGACGCGGTCAAACTGCTCCTGGGACACAAGCGGCCCGATCTGGGTCTTCGGGTCGAGGCCGACGCCGATCGACATGGATTCGGCAAAGGCCTTGAGGCCGGTCAAGATGGTATCGGCGATGTCCTTGTGCACGTACAGGCGGGTTCCGGCGGTGCAGGTCTGGCCCATATTGTAGAAGATGCCGTAGGCAATGGCGGGGATTGCAACGGCCGGGTCGGCGTCGGCAAAGACGATCATCGGCGACTTGCCTCCGAGCTCGAGCGAGACCTTCTTCAGGTTTCCCTTGGCCGCGTCGAGGATCTTCTTGCCAACTTCGGTGGAACCGGTGAAGGCGACCTTGTCGACATCGGGATGGGCGGCGAGGGCCGCGCCTGCCGTTTCGCCATAGCCTGTCACCACGTTGAAAACGCCAGCGGGGAAACCGGCCTCCTCGACGAGTTCGGCAAGACGCAGGGCCGTCAGCGGCGTCTGCTCGGCCGGCTTGAGGACGATGGTGCAGCCCGCAGCAAGCGCCGGGGCCACTTTCCAGACAGCCATCATGAAGGAGAAATTCCACGGCACGATCTGTCCGCAGACACCTACGGGCTCCCGCAGCGTATAGGCATGGAACGGAGCGCCAGCCGACAGCGGGATGGTCTGGCCGCAGATTTTCGTGCTCCAGCCAGCCATGTAGCGCAGCAGCTCGTAAGAGAAGGCAACGTCGCCGTTCCTGGCGTCCGTCACCGGCTTGCCATTGTCCAGCGCTTCGAGCTCCGCCAGTTCGTCCGCATGCCTTTCGACGAGATCGCCGAGCTTCCAGACGAGTTTTCCGCGGTCGGCCGGCGTCATGTTGGCCCATGGGCCGTCATCGAACGCCTTTCGGGCGGCGGCAACGGCGCGGTCGATATCGGCGGCCTTGCCCTCCGGGACACGATCGAAGGCCTTGCCGGTTGCGGGGTCGATGACGTCGATGGTGCCACCTTCCGTGGCCGGAACCCACGTGCCGTCGATATAGAGCTTCTTTTCCTTTGCCACGAAGCGGGCAGCATCCGCGCCTAGGCGCTGGAGAGTTACAGGTGCGTTCATGATACTTTGCTCCCCTCGTCGATGTTCAGGCCTTGGCGGAAATTTCGTTGGCGGTGATCAGGATGACCTCACCGTCGAGGATCGGCTTTGCGATGCCGAAGAAGCGGGCGACCACGTCGGAATTGTTGTGCAGGTCCATCGCGGCGCGATCGACAAAGCGCTCGTATGTGGCAAACAGGCAGGGATCCTGCGCATCCTGGGAAATATGGAAGCCGATCGTGTCCGGCTCGTTGGCGCGCACATGCTCGGCGACTTCGAGCAGGGCCTGGGCCATGGTCTGCTCATAGCCCTTGCGGGCGCGGATGACGGCGGTGATGGTGATCATGATGACCCTCGTTTTCTGGGTGTTGAAAGAGATCAGGCGGGCAGGAATTCGCCCGCCAGATCGGCGTCGTGCAGCTTGGCGGGGTCGATCTCGCCGGAGAGCTGGCCGCGCTTGATGACGAGGACGCGGGTGGCGAGATCGCTGATGAATTCGAGGTTCTGCTCCACGAGCAGGATCGAAAGGTTGCGCGAGCGGGCGAGGGCCTTCAGCGTGTCCTTCATTTCCTCGATGATGGACGGCTGAAGGCCCTCGGTCGGCTCGTCGAGCAGGATCAGCTTGGGATGGGCGCACAGGCAGCGGGCAAGGGCGAGGATCTGCTGCTCGCCCCCGGAGAGCACCCCGCCGGCCCGCGACAGGATCGGCTTCAGCCGCGGCAGGTCCTCGATCACCTGATCGATGATCGCCTTAGCCTGTTTCGGGCTCTGGTGGGCGGCGCCGACGCGCAGATTGTCCATTACGGAAAGCGCCGGGAATATCTGGCGCCCTTGCGGGACATAGCCGATGCCGGCGCGGGAGCGAGCGGCGGGAGAGGCGCTGGTCACGTCGCGGCCGGCAAGATGGATGCTGCCGCCGGTCGGGACGATGTGGCCCATCAGCGTGCGCAGCAGCGTTGATTTGCCCATGCCGTTATGGCCGAGAATGCCGACGAACTCGCCTTCCGCAATCGACAGGCTGATCCCGAAGAGGATCGGAATGCGGCCATAGCCGGACTGAAGGTTCTTGGCGGTCAGGAGATCAGGCGCCATGTTTTTTCCCCAGATAGACGTCCCGGACGGTCTGGTTCGCAAGGATGCTTTCCACATGGCCTTCCGCGAGGATGCGGCCCTGATGGAAGACGGTGACCTGGTCCGCGATCATGCGAATGAAGTGCATGTCATGCTCCACGACCACGACGGTATGGGTGCGGTTCAGATCGCGAATGATGGAGGCGAGGCGCTCCACCTCGCCGTCGGTCATGCCGGCGGCCGGTTCGTCGAGCAGCACGAGGTCCGGATCGCTGGCGACAACCATCGCCAGTTCCACGAGCTGGCGCTGTCCATGGGCCATGCGCCCGAGTACGTTGTCCCGCAGCGGTGAAATGCCCACCCGCTCCATCACATCGGCGATCTTCTCCTCCCGCGCGGCAGCATTCCGAACCGTGCGGAGCGCAAGCCAAAGGTTCTCGTGGGTGGTGAGACCATCGAACAGGCTGGGCACCTGGGTCTTCACCCCGATGCCGGCACGGGCGATGTCATGCCGCTCCTTGCCGGCAATATCGGTGCCTTTGAAGAGGATATGCCCCCGGGTTGGCTTGTGGGTACCGGTGAGGCAGCGGAAGAAGGTGCTCTTGCCGGCGCCGTTGGGGCCGAGAAGGCAGCGCAGTTCGCCCTTCTTCAGGCGGAAATCCACGCCGTCGAGTGCCTTTACGCCGCCGAAATGCATGGCGACATCCCGCGCTTCGAGGAGATAGTCGCTCATCATGCGGCCTCCTCGCGCATATGTCCCGGGGACCCGCAGGGCGGGGTGGCGATGCGGGCAAGGAGCGCGGCGAGGGCCGGCTGGATGCCGCCCGGTACGAAGACCACGAAGACGACCAGCACCAGCCCAAGCACGATGTTGGGGTCGATAAGGCCGAGCTTGCCGAGTGCCGCCGCCGCTATCTGCAGGGCGAAGCAGGCCGCGACTGGGCCGAAGAGCGTGCCAAGGCCGCCGACCACGACCCAGATCAGCACCTGCGCGGCCATGGAAAGGCTGAACATGGTCGGGCTGACAAAGACGGAGTTGGCGAACAGCAATCCGGCCAGCCCCGCAATGCCCGCGGAGATGACGAAGATGGCGAGCTTCAGGCGCCTGGCATTGTAGCCGAGCAGTTCCGCCCGCACCTCGTTTTCCCGCACGGCAATCACGGCGCGGCCGAAGCGGGTGGTGATCAGCCTCTTGCAAAGGGCATAGGTTGCAAACAGGGCGATGCAGGCGAGCGTGAACAGGTTTGCAGGGGACAGCGGGATGCCGGTGAACGGCATTGTCAGCAGCGGCGTGTTGGGAATGCCGTTGAAGCCGCCGAGCCGCGCCTCGCCGATCCGCCAGGCGTCGCCGCCGGTGCTGTTGATCAGCTTGAACAGGATGAGCGTGACGGTGAGTGTGATGACACCGAGATAGACATCGCTGAGACGGCCATAGAACAGGAAATAACCGAGGCCGGCGGCAAAGAGGGCAGGAATCCCGATGGCGAACGCAGATGCCAGCGTTGTGTCGCCGAAGTTGATGGCGGCAATGGCATAGGCATAGGCGCCGAGGCCGAAGAAGGCCGACTGGCCGAAACAAAGGATACCGCCGTAGCCCCAGAGAAGCGCAAGGCTCAGCGCAAAGACGCCCATGGACATGTAGAGCGTCACGTTGATGAGCGTGTAGAGCGGCGCAACCTTCGGGAAGATGACGATCGCTGCCAGCATGGCGACGGCTGCGAGCGCGATATGCGTGCCGCTGGCACGGCAGAACGTGGACAATGTCATGGTGCCCCCTTGAAGATGCGGCCGGTGATGCCTGTCGGCAGGAGGCGCAGGAAGATGGTGGCAGCCAGAAGCAGGGCCACGTCGCCGAGAACCGGTGTGGTGATGAAGGTGGAGACCGTGTTTATGCTGCCAAGCAGGGTCGAGCTCAGCGCCGTGCCGGTGATGACGCTGGCGCCGCCGGTGATGACGGTGATGAAGGCCTTGGCGACATATGCGACGCCCATCGTGGGCAAGACGCCGGATATCGGCGCAAGCAGCCCGCCCGCCAAGCCGCTGAGGGCGGAGCCGATCGCGAAGGTGACGGCGTAGACCCGCGAGGGTTCGATGCCGAGGGACGAGGCCATTTCCCGGTTCTGCATGGTTGCCCGGGCAACCAGGCCGACGCGGGTGAAGCGCAATATCGCGTAGCCCGCGGCAAAGACGACGAGGGCGATGCCGGCCAGCACGAAATCATACGCGCCGAGATTGTATTCACCGATGCGGAAGCTCCCGACCGGGGCGGCGACGCCGACGACGCGATTGCCGAAGAAGGTGGTGGCGAGCCCGATGAGCAGCAGGCTCAGGCCCCAGCTTGCCAGCATGGTGTCGACCATGCGGCCATAAAGACGGCGCATCACAAGGCGTTCGACCAGCACGCCGAGCACGGCCACGCTCAGCGGCGCGATCACCAGCATGGCGAGCCAGATGTTGATGCCGGCCTGCACGCTGAAGATGGCGGCAAAGCCGCCGAGCATGATGAACTCGCCATGGGCGAGGTTGATGACCCGCATCATGCCGAAGATGACGGCAAGCCCGACGCTGACAAGCGCGAGATTGCCGACGGCTCCAGCGATCTGGAGCAGCACAACAAGAAGATAGTCCACTGGATTTGTCCCGTATGGGCTCCCGGTGCGCGGCCTGCCACGCGCCGGGAGGCAATGCGTCCGCGGCTACTGGATGACGTATTGCTGGTTGTCGTTCGGGTTGGCGACCAGGTCGCAAATGGCAGCCGTGTCGGCTGGCGGCTGGTTCGCGAAGCTTTCGAGGATTTCGAAGCTGTGGTCCTTGACCCGGCCGATATGGACGTCCGTGGCGCAATGGTGCGTCTTGGGATCAATCGTCGAGGAGCCGCCGGGGCCGTCCACCGTCGAGCCGCTCTCGATCGCCTCTATAACCGCCATGCGATCAAGGGAGTTCGCCTTCCTGACGCCGTTTGCCCAATGGTGGACGGCGTTGTAGGTCGCCGAGGCGTGCTCGGTCACATAGGGTGCCTTGTCTCCGAACTTCTGGTGGTAGCGTTTCACGAAGGCCTCGTTGGCCGGCGACTTTATCTCCTGGAAGTAGCCGAACGCGGCCATGACGCCATCGGATTCGGCGGGTGTCAGGACGATGTGCTCGTTACCGCCTCCGAAAGACGTGGAGACGATCGGAATCTGGCCTGCCATGCCCGCCGCCGCCCACTGGCGGAAGAAGGACATATGGTTGCCGCCCACCAGGAGCGTATAGATCACGTCGGGCTTTTCGCGCTGAATCTTCTGGATCGCCGCGCTGAAATCCGTGACGTCGAGCGGGAAGAATTCGGCGGCAATGACTTCGCCGCCGGCTTGCGCGGTAAAGTCGCGTACCCATTTGGCGGAAATCTGACCGTAATTGTAGTCCGCTGCCAGAACATAGACCTTCTTGCCGAAGTTCTTGACGGCAAAGGGCATCAGCTGGCCGATGGTCTGCGAAGGGGTCGATCCCGTCAGGAAGGTGTTGCGGTCGCAGACACCGCCCTCGTAGAGCGGCGAGTAGAAGTAGAGCGTCTGGTACCGGCCGAGGATCGGCCGGATGGCTTCGCGGGAGGCGCTGGTGATGCCGCCGAAGACCGTTGCAGCCTGCAGGCTCGTTGCGGCTTCCGTCGCAAACTGCGTATAGAGCTGGATGTTGGATTGCGGATCGTACTTCTGGACCTTGATCTGGCGACCGAGCAGGCCGCCGGCCTCGTTCAGTTCGGAAACGGCAAGATCGAGGCAGGCGTCGATCGGCTGACCGTAGATCTCGAGACCGCCGGAAAGATCGTAGATGCTTGCGATCGTGATGTCGTCGGCCGCAAAGCCGCGATTGACCCACGGTGCGGTCAGGGCAGCGGCCGTGCCGCCGAGAAACAGGCGTCTGCTGATTTTCATGAGTTCACCCTCTTTTATAGCTCCGGATAGGCGCACGAATCCGCTCCGGCAGGCGGCAGCCTGCAGGCCCGGCCCGAACCGGAAGGAGGCGGGCAGGAGGATTTCATGCGGTCGATATGTTTATATATTCAATATTTTCTTTTTCAAGTATTTTTATAAGGCGACAGGTTTTGCCTTCCGCAGCCCTTTGGCGAAGCTGGAAAGCGCTTTCAAAACAGCCGGATGGGGAAGATGCGGCGCACGCTTTTCAAGCGCGGTCCGGAATCGCGGGCTGAACCTGTGTTATCTGTTTATCGAAGCTCGGAAATTCCGGATCAGGCGTTGTCGAAGCTGCGCAAGACTTCGAACTCGGTGCCTTCGGCGCGGGCGAGATAGGTCGGCCCGGAGGCGACGCCGTTTCGAACCGTGGTTACGCCGCGCGGGCTTTCGAAGCTCAAGCCTTCGAAGGCCTGCGACAGGGCATCGATTTCAAGCGACTGCGCGCGGGTTGCCAGGGCGCCGAAGAAGCGAAGGCCTTCATAGCAGGCTTCGCTCAACACGCCCTGCACGGGCGCCGTCACGCCAAAAGCATCCCGGTAGCGTTTGAGAAAGGTGTGGTTCTCCGGCGTCTGCAACGCACTGAAATAGCCTGCGGCACAAAACAGGTTCTCGGTATTGTCCGCGCCAATCGCCATCAGCGTATTTTCCTCGACAGCGCCCGACAGGCGCAGGATATGGCGGGGAAGGCCGCGTTCGGCAAACATGCGGTTGAACGGCACGCATTCCGAACCGACAAGGGAGAGGAAAACGATATCGGGATTGGCCGCCTCGATCATATCGACAAGGTGGGTCGTGTCATAGCCAAGCCCGACATACTCCTCGCCGACGACCGCTCCGCCACGCCCCAGAACGAAATCGCGCACCCAGTTGTGCGAAGCCCTGGGCCAAACGTAATCATTGCCGACCAGAAACCAGCGCCTGGCCGCCTGATTGTCCATGAAATGGCTGACGGGACCTGAAAACTGCCTTTCGGGCACCTCGCCTATGCTGAAGACCGTCTCGCTTTCCGTGCCGCCTTCAAAGAGCGGCGCGAAGACATAGGGCACACGGTCGGCCAGCGCACGGGCGAGTTCGACCCTGACGGAGGAGAGGTGGACGCCGATCAACGCATTGGCGCCCTGGCGCTCGACAAGGTCGCGGGCGCGCTCGACAACGGCTTGCGGGCTGCCGCCGGCGTCGGCCGCCAGAAGCTCTATCTGCCGGCCAAGTATGCCGCCTTTTTCGTTGAGCTCCGCCGCCGCGAGAACGGCGCTGTACTGGCAGGATGGCCCCCAGATCGCATCCGCGCCCTGAAAGGGAACCAGCAGCCCGATCCGGATGGGCTCACGCTTGCGCGACGCGAACGCTTTGTGTCCGCGCGCGTTTTGCGAAAACGGAAACGAACCCCGGGGAGCCTTTGGCAGACGCGAGGAGGTCGGGCCGCGCATCCATATGCTGCGGGCGCCACCGGCCAGGGCGAAATCGAGCGTCACGGCATTCTCCCCTTTTTGTTTTTCGCTCCACCCCAGACACACGCTCCGCAATGCCGGATTGTGAATGTTTTGTTTTCGTTGGCGCCAGCCTATGCGGCAGGACAGAAGCACTATATATACAGTTTCCGATTAAACAATTGCTGATTAAAGAATCATGGCCGAACGCTCGCTCAACGAACATCTTTCGCATCTGCTTGCCCAGGCAAATCGCCATCTGAGCCGGCAGTTGACGGCCGAGGGCGTGTCGCTGGACCAGTGGCGCCTGATGAAGGTTCTTTCGGAATCAGGCGGCTTGCCGATGGGCAAGCTCGCGGAGGAGTTGGCACTAAATCTGCCGACGCTGACAAAGCTGGTCGATCGCATGGTGCAGGACGCTCTGGTCTACCGGGTTCCGGATCCGGCGGATCGGCGCAAGGTCCGCATGTTCCTGTCCGACAAAGGCGCCGCGATGCTTGCGTCGCAAAACAAGCGGGTCGAGGAGCATGAGGCCAAGGTCGAGGACAGCTATGGCAACGAGGATGCCCAGCGCCTGAAAACCATGTTGGAGAGCTTTATCAAGCAGATCGTTTGACCTCGATGAAACGAATCCGGTTGTTCGCTGTAAGCTAGACGGCGTCCTCAGCCTGTAGGATGCGGGGTTTCGTGCGCTCGAAGCAACGGATGTCGCGAATAGCATCGCCCGGTTGGAACGGCATCGGGCTGCTTTCGTCCTGATGTTCACCGATCTCCGGATGCGGGGCGACCGCAACGGCTTTGACCGCGCGCAGGAGGTCGCCGAACGATGGCCGTCTCCGGAGCAGCTTCCCGAGCGAGCGTCTTCATCCGGAAACCGTTCCTTTCCGACGGCGAAAAGCCAGGGACGCTGAAGCGGAAGGAGGCGTAGTCTGCAAAGCCATCCAAAGGTCGGTGCATCTCCGGAATTCATGGCGGTGATATGCCCCGCGCCGGCTCATGCCATTGCGATCAGCTGGAAACGGCGGGCCGGCAGGACTACCTATACAGAGTACAGGTGGGCGATGAACAAACATAATCTACCGATCGAACGACTGGCACGCCTCCGGAGGATGCGCGGCTTGGCACGGCTGATGGATACGGCGCTGCGCATTCCCGGCACGCGGGTCTCGCTCGGGGCGGATTCAGTCCTGGGCCTGATCCCCGGCATCGGCGATTTTGCCGCAGCCGCCGTCAGCCTCGTCATCGTCAATGAAGCGCGTCGTCTCGGCGTCCCGAATGACAAGCTCGTCAGGATGCTGTTCAATGTCGGGTTCGACACGGTTGCGGGAAGCGTGCCGGTGCTTGGCGACGTCTTCGACGTCTATTTCAAGTCCAACCATCGTAATCTTCAACTGGTGCTGGACCACTTCGGGCTCGATCATGCCGACCTCGATCGCTAGTTCCACTTCCGCGGCATGGCGGTTGTCATCATCTCATCGCCTATTGCTTCGCCGCGGTGGTTGACGCGAACTCCCGCTCAGGGCAGGGCTATGACGTCCTTGGGAGGTTTTCGGCTCCGGCGAGCGCTCACCCGACAAAATCGTCCATAACTGACGTGACCTTCCCGACAACGACGTCGGCGTCCGCAACGCCCTGTCCCTTTTGTTCTCCTGCCCAAGCGACCTGCACCTCCTTGTACCGGGTGGCTGCCTGGAACTGCCGCACCTCCGCGGGTTCGAGAATCCGTACGGTCGCACCGGCCTTCCTCAGGTCCTCCAGCTGCGTGTCGAAGCTCTTGTCCATGACAGCACCCAGTGTCTGGTAAGAGCTTCTGGCGGCACGACGGATGGCGTCCCTGTCTTCCTGCGCAAGGCTGTTCCAGACATCCTTGTTCATGGACAGGATGTAGACATGGCCTAACCACAAATCCCTTGAAACCAGCACATGTGGTGCTGTTTCGTGGACTTTCAGCATGTAGCCGCTGTCGACGTTCACCATGAGGCTATCCAGTTCCTTCGCCTTCAAGGCGGCGGGGATTTCCGGTCCCCAGTGCATGGTCACGGGCGTAGCCCCGGCGTTCTTGAGGAAATCCAGATGCCAGAAGCTGGCGGATCGCCACTTGCCACCTTGCAGGTCTTCCAGGCCGGCCATGGGCGCGTTGCGGAAAAACGCCACCGGATATCCTGTGCCGAAATAGATCTGGACGATGTTGTTCTTGTCCAGCTCCGCCGGGAAGGCGGGGACTTCCGCATAGACGCGCTCGAAGAAATCGATCTGCCGGCCGCCGACCGGACCAGTGATGAAACTCTTGAATATCTGGTGCAGCGGCAGCTGCCTTGCGGTGTATTCCGGCACGACGGTGCCGATGTCGGTGGTTCCATCGGTCACGGCGCCGAGTGCGTCATAGACTGCGGCGATCTCGCCGTTCCAGTGATCCTCGATCTTGAGGCGTCCGTTCGATTCCGCCTCGATCGCCGGAAACACGACGTCCTTGAGGAAACGGGTTCGCATTCCGCCGAGCGGCTCATGATCGCTGAACTTGAGGACACGGGGCGCCTGGGCCATCGCCTTGGAAGCCGTCATCGACAGCGCGGGCGCGGATGTGACGGCGGCTGCACCGGCCGCGGACACCAGGAACCGCCTGCGGGTCATCCGGGGTCCACTCCAACCTTTGATATCATCGATCATCTCGTTGTCCTTTGCTTGCCGCGACCTGAAACCGAGCTTTGCACGCCATCGCTGGAGGCTGTCGTTGCCCGTCGCTCCGGACGCCGCGCTTGACCAGCAGGTGATGTCGTCAATATAACTGAACAATCCTTCACTTCGGTATTCGCATTTGGAAAGCGCCGTTCCTCAACGACTCAAGCCACGAAAACCGCCTGTCCAGGCGCGCGCTGGCGCGACTATCGAAGCCATTCACGAGGCTGCTATTCAGGTTTTGCTCTCGGAGGGTCTGGCACGGCTGACGACGACACGGGTGGCAGAGCGCGCCGGGGTTTCGGTCGGCACGCTCTACCAGTATTTCCCGAACAAGGATGCGCTGCTCTATGCGATCCTGCTGCGCCATTTCGAGGACATGGCCGAGGCGATCGAGCGCGTCAGCGCCGACGGGGCCAAACGACCACTTTCCGATCTCGCCGACGGCATCGCCGATGCCTATGTCTCCGTGAAGATCGCGCGTCCCGATGCGACGACCGCTCTTTACCGGGTCGCCGGCGCGATAGATCAGTTCCGATTGTCCGCAGGTGTCTACAAGCGGCTGGAAACGGCTGTCGTAAGGGGGCTCGAAAACGCCTCCGATGCAACATACGGCGATTTCGGGCGGGTCGCCTTCACGCTTCTGTCAGCCCTTGCCGGGCTCTCTCGCGGAAGCTTCGGCGCCCTGGCTTCCGGGCCCGACGTGCTCAGCAGATTTCGCGAGGAGGCCCGCCTTTTGTCGAGGGCTTACCTCCGGGCAGCCGCGGACGACTGACGAACAAGTACAAGCAGCAAGATGATCCCGATGGCCGTGATCGGCCATGGCAAGGCTGATCCCATCTTTCCTCAAAATCGCTGGACGCCTGCGATGAAGGAAACCGCCACCGGCATTCTCCTTGATGACGTGGCCGAAGGCCTGTTCCCACGGCCGTACAGAATGCCACCTGCGGGGAGGCTGGAGCCCCCGCGCCGGGCGTCTGCTATTGGGCTTGTCAGGCGGCGCCCGCGAAAATATGAAGGAATTCATCATATTTGGGGCAGGCTTTCATGAGCGCAATGGCGGTAAAAGGAAACCCGGGTCTCGGCCGCACCTCCAATCCGCTCGCCGCGCCGGAGGCCCTCGGTGTTTCGCGCGGGGCGACGATCGCCGTGCTGCTTGTTGTCGTCTCGACGACGGCGCTCGATCCGGTCCTTTTCTCCATCGGCGCGGCGGCCGGCGCCTTCACCGTCTCGGCGGGCATCGGCCTTGTGCTCGTGCACGGCCGGGCGCGGCCGGAGCGCACGCTGCTCGGTGGCCTTGCCGTCACCATGATGGCGACGGGCTGGGCTTCGGCGTGCCGGCCGGGATGCGCGACACAGGCCGGTTGCATTCCGGGGGCCGATGGATCAAAGCTAGGCGACCGGGCGGGACCGTAACGCCTCTGTTGGAAAGAGCAGTCGCATGGAACAGTCCGTCCTCATCGACATCGGCCTGCCGGTTGCCGTCTTCATCATCATGACGGGCATCGGCATGACGCTCGCCCCCGTTGATTTCCACCGCGTGGCCATGCGGCCGAAGGCCCTGATCTGGGGCATCGCGGCCGCACTCCTGCTTCTTCCGCTGGTGGGTCTGTCGCTTGCCGTGCTCATGGGCCTGCCGCCGGAAATCGCGGTCGGTCTCGTTATCGTTGCCGCTTGCCCGATCGGAACCACGTCCAGCCTGTTTTCCTACCTCGCGCGGGGGGACCTGGCGTTGTCGATCGCGTTGAGCGCCGTCGGCAGCCTGGTCGCGATTGCGACGCTGCCGCTTTTCGCCAATTTCGCGATCGAGCGCCTGAGTGACGGCGATGCCCGCATCTACCTTCCGGTGCTGCGCACGATCGGGGTGATGATCACGATCATCCTGTTTCCCGTGATCGTCGGCATGGGGATCCGGCACAAGGCGCCTGCTCTCGCCGTCCGCGCGGAAAAGCTGGTCGGCGCCTTTGGCCTGGTGGTGCTGGTGGCACTGATCGTCGGAATCGGTATTTCGGTGTATGAGCGATGGCTGGAGATTCTCGTCAATGCGGGGCCGGCGGTCATCGCCCTGGTTTTCTGCGCGATCGCCCTCGGTTTGCTGGGTTCACGGGTGCTTGGCCTGTCTGCCGCCGAGGCCGTCACGGTAACCCTTTCGATCAGCATTCGAAACGCGGCGATCGGCATGGTACTCGCAATCACCATGATGCACTCGCCGGAAGTGGCCGTACCGCCGGCATTGTTCGGCCTTTTGATGTATGCGACCGGCTTCGGCCTCGTTGCCTATGGTCGCATGACCATCAAGGCTCAAGCCTGAGGCGTCGTGGCGCTGTTCGGCAAGATTTTCCTTCACGAGCATCTCGGGGCAGCCAGCACAAGCCCCAGCCGTGTGAGGCAACCTCGCGCAGGCCGACGCTGATCGAGTTTTCGTGCATCGTGCGGCGTTGGAACGGCCTGTCGGCGAAAGCCGCAGGGCGGTGCCGAAGAACGAGGCCTGGCCGTAGTCCAGATAGGGCACCTTGATCCGGCTCTGCGCGGCATGCGCGAGAACATCATCGTGGTCGCAGGTCGGCGGCGTCCTTCATGTCGTCCGAAATGGCCGTGCCGTAAATCCGAGCCCAGCGCCACAGGGTCGATCCCGATGCACTCGACGATGTAGTCGACATGCCGCATCAGCCCCGCATTGTAGAAGGTAGAGGAGGTCGGCGCCGACCGCCTTGATGCCTTCGATATGGAAGACCGCGGCGAAGGGCACCGCCAATTCCCCAAAACGTTTTGGACTTGACGTCCAAAACGTTTTGGGGAATCAATTAGGCCCTCGGGAGGAATGGCATGTCCAACATCAAGCAACTTGCGAAGGCTCTCGGCCTGTCGATCACAACGGTTTCGCGGGCCCTGGACGGCTATCCCGATGTGTCTGCCGCCACGCGGGAGCGCGTGCGCCTGGCCGCCGAGAAGGCCGGATACCACCCGAACGCCTGGGCGCGCCGGCTGCGCAAGCAGCGGGCCGAGCTGGTCGCCGTTCCGCTGCCGAGCGATCCCGGCCATATCGGCCCGCCGCACTTCCTGGACATGCTGACGGGCTGCGCCGAGCACCTGGCCAATGCGGGCCTCAACCTGGTGATCGCCCCGGTCCCGCGTGGCGAAAGCGAACTGGAACTCTGCCAGCGCTTCGTCGATGGCCGCCGTGTCGACGCCATGCTTCTCGTGCGAACCAGGCGGCAGGACGAGCGCGTGGAATTTCTGCAGTCGCGGGGTATTCCCTTCGTGACCAACGGTCGGACGGAATCGCCCGTGCCCCATCCCTTCATCGATGGCGACGGCTTTGCCGGCTTTCACCGGGCAACGATGCGCTTCCACGCCGCCGGCCATCGCCGCATCGGCCATATCGCCGGGCCGCAGGAATACTATTTCGCCCATGTCCGGCGCTGCGGCTGGCAGGCGGCCATGGAGGAGCTCGGCCTTGACGCCGATCTTTGCGCCGAGGGCGTGCCGATAGAGCAGGGCGGCTACCGGGCGGCGCTCGAATTGCTCGGCCGGCCCGATCGGCCGACCGCGCTCGTCTGCGCGACGGACGAGATGGCGATCGGCGCGCTCCGGGCGCTGCGCGAAGTGGAAGGCGGCGCGGCGGTCGACGTCGTCGCGCACGACGACCTGCCGATGGGCGCGTTCACCAGTCCGCCGCTGTCGACCATGCGCATGACGGGGGAGAATCTCGGCGCGAACTTCGCCTCGCTCCTGCTGCGCGCCATTGCCGGCGAGCCGGCGGAAACCCTGCAGGAGCTGTATGGCATCGAATTCGTCGATCGCGAGAGCCATCGCCGCAGCGCGCTGACGCGCTGAGCGCACTTACATCGTTGATAAGGAGGAGAACATGAAACGATTGCTGTCATTTGGAATCCTGGCCACGACCGTTGCGGCGCTCGCTTCGCCGTCGCTCGCCCAGACGGTCTTTCTCTCCACGCAGCTCCGTCCGATCGAGGAGGCGACGGTCGTCCGCGAGGAGATTCTCAAGGGGCTTGACGCTCCGGTCGATTACATCGTCGAGGAGCCGCCGCAATTTGCCGTGCGCATGGAAGCCGAGCGCCAGGCCGGCAAGCACACGATCAGCCTCGTCGGCGCGCTTCACGGCGAGCTGTCGCCCATCGCCGACAAGGACGCGCTGGAGCCGCTCGACACGCTGGCCGCTAAACTGGCCGAAGCCGGCATGCCGCAGTCCTTCCTCGACCTCGGCAAGCTCGGCAAGTCCAGCCAGCAGTACATTCCCTGGCTGCAGGCGACCTATGTGATGGCCGCCCACAAGGATGCGCTGCAATACCTGCCGGAAGGCGCCGATGTGAAGGCGCTGACCTACGACCAGCTCATCGCCTGGGGCAAGGCGATGCAGGAGGCGACGGGCCAGCCGCAGATCGGTTTCCCGGCCGGTCCGAAGGGGCTGATGGCGCGGTATTTCGAGGGCTATTTCTACCCGTCCTTCACGGGCGGGGTGGTGCGGACCTTCCGCAACGCCGATGCGGTCGCCGGCTGGGAGACGTTCAAGGAGCTCTGGTCGGTCGTGACGCCGAACTCCACCAACTACGACTTCATGCAGGAGCCGCTCGCCGCGGGCGAGGTGATGGTCGCGTGGGATCACGTCGCGCGCCTCAAGAATGCGATCTCCGCCGCGCCCGACGACTATGTCGTCTTCCCGGCGCCGGCCGGCTCGAAAGGGCGGGGATACATGCCGGTCATCGCCGGCCTTGCGATCCCCAAGGGCGCACCGGATGTGGCCGGAGCGACCGCCGTCATCGAGCATCTGACGAAACCGGATACGCAGCTCCTGACCGCCACGCATGTCGGCTTCTTCCCGACCCTCAACATCGACCTGCCGACGGATCTCGATCCGGGCGTCGCGCTTCTGGCCGGCGCGGTCAAGGCGACGCAGTCGGCCGAGGATGCGGTCATCTCGCTGCTTCCCGTCGGCCTCGGCGACAAGGGCGGCGAGTTCAACAAGGTCTACATGGACAGCTTCCAGCGCATCGTCCTGCAGAACGAGCCTATCGCCGATGTCCTGAAATCCCAGGGCGACGTGCTTGCCAAGCTGATGGCTGACACCGGTGCGGCCTGCTGGGCGCCGGATGCCACAAGCGATGGTGCCTGCCCGGTGGAATAAGCCTCCCAAGGCAACCGCGGCCGGGCCTTCGTGCCCGGCCGCATCCCAGGCGTCCTGCCGGGGCGGAGGGCCAGAGGCCGCCTCCGCTCGCGGTGCGCTGCATGTCCCGCGAGGCAAGAGCCCATGACCAATGATCGCCCCTGGCTACCCTATGCCCTGATACTGCCATCCGTCGCCTTTCTCGCCCTGCTCTTCGTGGTGCCGCTGGTGCAGACCGTGTGGCTCGCGCTGTCGGAAAACGGCGCGCCGTCGCTTGCCAATATCCGCACGATGGCGGGCGACATCAATTTCGCCCGGTCCGTGCAGAACACGTTCCTGCTGGCGCTCGCCGTCATCCCCGTGCAGATCGCCATCGCCCTTGCCATGGGCACGCTGGTCTCGAAGATCGGCGCGGGGCGCGAGACGATCCTGTGGATCTGGACCATTCCGCTCGGCATCTCCGATCTTGCGGCCGGCATGGTCTGGCTCGCGATCCTGCAGAACACCGGCTATCTCAACTCGCTGCTCTTCGGCCTGGGGCTGATCGAGCGGCAGACCGCCTGGCTCACCTACCAGACGCCGGTGGCGCTCTTCATCGGCATCGCGATCGCCGAGATCTGGCGCGGCACGGCGATCGTCATGGTCATCATCGTCGCCGGCCTCAACCAGGTGCCGAAGGAATTCCGCGAGGCGGCCGAGGTCTTCGGCGCCGGGCCGTGGACGCGCTTCTGGCGCATCACCCTGCCGCTCATCCGCCCGGCGCTGCAATCGGCGCTCATCCTGCGCACGGTTCTCGCCTTCGAGGTCTTCGCCGTCGTCTACGCGCTCGGCGGGCGCAATTTCCCGGTCCTCGTCGGCGAGGCCTATGCCTGGCAGAACCAGAACCAGAACTATGGCGTGGCCGCTGCCTATGCGGTGCTCATCATGGTCATCTCGCTTGCCGCCACCCTCGTCTATCTCAAGGTCGTCAAGGTCGATCCGGAGCGCCTGCCATGAGCACAGCCACGAAGACTGCGGGATTTTCCTCCTCGCGCCGGCTCCTCCTGTGGAGCGGCATCGCCGCGCTCTGCGCCTGGGTCATCGTTCCCATCTACCTGGTGGCGATCGGCGCTCTCGGCGGGCGCACGGGCGTCTACCAATGGCCGAAGACCGGCCTGCCCACCGGCCTGTCGATCGAGCCTTTCCTCCTGTTCTTGAAGACGGAGGGCGTCGTCCAGAGCTTCCTCAACTCGCTCGGCGCGGCCGGCATCACCGTGGCGCTGTCGATCCTGCTCGGCGCGCCCGCCGGCTATGCACTCGCCCGCTACACCTTCCCCGGCAAGGACGGCTACCGGCTGCTCGTTCTCCTCACCCGCGCCTTTCCGCTCGCGATCCTCGCCCTGCCGCTCACCGTCTCCTTCATCCGGCTCGGGCTCTACGACACGATCGTCGGCGTCGGCCTCATCCACACGGTGCTGGCGCTGCCCTTCGCCGCGCTCGTCACGCAGGGCATCTTCCTCGGCGTGCCGCGGGAACTGGAGGAGGCCGCCTGGGTGTTCGGCTGCACGCGCATCCAGGCCTTCTTCAAGGTGGTGGCGCCGCTGGCGCTGCCGGGCATCGTCGCCACGGCCGTCTTCGCCTTCGTCATCTCGTGGAACGAGGTGTTCGCGGCGTCCGTGCTGACGGTGCGCAACCGCACCCTGACGGCATATCTTCTGACGGTCCTGTCGGAAAGCCCGATGCACTACCGCTTCGCGGGCGGCCTCCTTCTCATCCTCCCCTCGGTCATCTTCATCTTCGCGGTCAGGCGCTACCTGTTCGCGATCTGGGGCATTTCCTCGAAATAACGGGACCAAGCCATGGCCAATATTGTCATAGACCGCATCCGCAAGGCCTTCGGCGCCTTCGAGGCCCTGAAAGAGGTCTCGCTGACGATCAACGACGGCGAGTTCGTCTCCCTGCTCGGCCCTTCGGGCTGCGGCAAGACCACGCTCCTGCGCATCATCGCCGGGCTCGAAAGCGCGACCGCCGGCGATATCCGCATCGGCGTCCGCTCCATCATCGGCCTGCCGCCGAAGGAGCGCGGCCTTGCGATGGTGTTCCAGAACTACGCCGTCTTCCCGCACATGACCGTCTACGAGAACGTCGCCTTCGGCCTGCGCATGCAGAAGGCCGACGAGGCACGCGTGAAGAAGCAGGTCGAGAAGGCGGCCGGCCTTCTCCACATCGAGCCCTATCTCGACCGCTATCCGAACAAGCTTTCGGGCGGCCAGCGCCAGCGCGTGGCCGTCGCCCGGGCGCTTGCCGTCGAGCCGAAGGTGCTGCTGATGGACGAGCCGCTCTCCAACCTCGACGCGCTGCTGCGCCTGGAGATGCGCACCGAGCTCAAGACGGTGCTGCAGGCGGCCGGCACCACGACGATCTACGTGACGCACGACCAGACGGAGGCCATGGGCCTTTCCGACCGCATCGCGGTGATGCACGGCGGCGTGGTCGAGCAGGTGGGCGATCCGGTGGAGATCTACAACCATCCCGCCACGCGCTTCGTCGGCGGCTTCATCGGAAATCCGCCGATGAACTTCATCACCGTGCCGGTGGAGCGCGGCCATGTGGCCGCGGGCGCGGAACAATTGTCCGTGCCGCAAGGCGCCGGCGACAGCGTGGTGCTCGGCCTTCGCGGCGAGGCCGTGGCGCTTGTGCCGCGCGAGGCCGGATTGGAGATGCAGGTCAGGGTGGCGGAGCCGATGGGCTCGCATCTCCTCCTGACAGGCTCGATCCAGGGGCAGCCCGCCCGCGTCGTCCTGCCGCCGTCCGAAGCGGTCCGGAGCGGCGACGTGATCGGCCTCAGGCCCGACCGGAACCGCATCACCTGGCTTTCCCCGGAAAGCGGCAAGTCCTACCCGCCGTCGGCGGCATGAACACAGAAACATCAGAGCAGACCATGACAGACCATATCCAAGAAGCCAGACGCATCCTGGCCGTGAACGACCGCGGCGGCTATACGGTCCCCACCGACCGTCTCTATCCTTTCCAGTGGAACTGGGATTCGGCCTTCGTCGCGATGGGCTTTGCCCTCTACGACGTCGACCGGGCCTATCGCGAGCTGGAACGCCTTGCCGAAGGCCAGTGGGCCGACGGCATGATCCCGCACATCGTCTTCCACCAGCCGAGCGACACCTATTTTCCCGGTCCCTCCGTCTGGCGCACGAAGCACGGCATTCCGACGTCGGGGATAACCCAGCCGCCGGTCTTCGCCATTGCCCTTCGCCAGGTGCACGACGCCGCGGGCGAGGGGGCAAGGGAGCGCACGCTTGCGCTCTATCTTGCCGCACTCAAATGGCATCGCTGGTGGTATGCCGCCCGCGACCCGGAGGGGACCGGCCTCGTCGCGCTGCTGCATCCCTGGGAAAGCGGCAGCGACAACTCGCCGGCCTGGGACGCGGCGATGGCCCGTGTGCCGACCACCACCACGACGCCCGTGGTGCGCAAGGACATCGGCCATGTGCATGCGGACATGCGGCCGCGCGACGAGGACTACCGCCGCTTCATCCATCTGGTGGATACCTATGCCGACTGCGGCTGGAACCCGGCGGAGCAATGGGCGAGGGCGCCGTTCAAGGTCGCCGAAATCCAGACGACGGCCATCCTCCTAAAGGCGGGCGAGGATCTGGAGCATCTCGCACGCCTGCTCGGCAGGACGGAAGAGGCGGAAGAGATCGCGGCCTTCAACGCCCTCAGCCGCAAGGCCATCCTCGGCCAGTGGCGCCCGGCGCTGTCCCGCTTCGTCTCGCGCGACCTCGTATCCGGCGCGGACATCGAGGCGGCGACGCAGGCGGGCTTCCTCCCGCTTCTCGCGCTCGACCTGGAAGCCGCGATGGCGTCGGCCGCCGTCGCGGAGATGCGGCGCTGGTCGGCCGGCCTGAAGGTTGCATTCCCGACGACGAAGCCCGGCCTTGCCGCCTATGAGCCGAAGCGCTACTGGCGTGGTCCCGCCTGGGGCATCATCAACTGGCTGCTGATCGAAGGGCTGCGCCGCAATGGCGAAGGCGCCTTCGCCGAGGAGCTGCGGGGCTCGACGCTCTCGGCAATCGAACGCGAAGGCTTTGCCGAGTACTTCGATCCGGAAACCGGCGAGGGCTGCGGCGGCCTCGGCTTTTCCTGGACCGCAGCTGCCTATCTGTGGCTCAAGAGGGGCGGGCGGTAGGGTTCGTCGGCGGGGCTTGCGTTCGGAACGTCCGTCGAGGCCTCGGCCCGCCGGTCGCGGACGAAGAGGGGGGCATTGGTGCGCACCATGCCGCCGAGATACCCGATGACACTGCGGATGCGCGGCACGTCGCGCATGTCGCGGTGGCAGAGCAGCCAGTAGCTGCGCCGCAGGTCCACGGTCTGCGGCAGCACGATTTCGAGTTCGGGATAGCGCGCGGCGATAAAATGCGGCAGCACGCAGAGGCCGAGGCCGTTGCGCGTCGCCGTCAGCTGGGCGAAGATGCTCGAGCTTTGGAAAGCCGCCTTGATCCCGCGATGAACGTCTCCGAGATAGTCCAGTCCCGGAGCGAAGATCATGTCCTCGATATAGCCGATGAAGGGATGGGCCAGCAGGTCGTCCCGCGTCGAGATGGGCGGCTTCGCGGCCAGGTAGGATCGTGCCCCGTAGACATGCAGGCTGTAGTCCAGGATCTTCTCGGCGAAATAGGGACCGGCCTTCGGCGGATCGAGCGTGACGGCGACGTCGGCCTCCTTGCGCGAGAGCGACATGATCTGCTGGATCGTCACCAGTTCCAGCGAGACCGCCGGACATTGCCGCACGAAGGCCGGCAGGTGCTCGGCGAAGAAGAAGTTGGAAAAGCCTTCGGGCGCGCTCAGCCGGACGACGCCGCGCTGCGACGTCGCGCCGGAGGAGATGTCGGCCTGGAGCCGCTCCGTCTCGCCCTCGATGCGCTCGGCCGTCTCGACGAAGCGCTGCCCCATCTGCGTGAGGATGTAGCCGCGCGCATTGCGCTCGAAGAGCTTGACCTTGAGGGTGAATTCCAGCCGGTCGATGCGGCGCGAGACCGTGGCATGGCTCGTGCGGAGCTGGCGTGCCGCCGCAGAAAGGTGTCCGGTCCGCGCCACCGCGAGGAAGAACTGCAGGTCGTCCCAGGTAAACTGCGGATGCACGCTCGTGGCTCCATCTGTTCAAAAATGAACAGGCTTTGTTCGCAAATAGCCAGCCATCCGCCCTTGTGTCAACGCCGAAATTCCGGAAACTGCAAGGCGAGCCAGACGCTTTGAGGAGAGTGTCCGGACATTTTTGAACAGATTGCACTTTCGTATTCTCTGGGAGGAGAAATCATGCGCACCAGATTGATTGCATCCATGGCCGTACTGCTCGCAAGCTCCACGGCGGCCTATGCCGACGCGTCCGACGGCGTGGTGAAGATCGGCATCCTGAACGACCAGTCCGGCGTCTATGCCAATTTCGGCGGCAAGTATTCCTACGAGGCGGCCAAGATGGCGGTCGAGGACTACGGCGGCAAGGTGCTGGGCGCGTCCGTCGAGGTCATCACCGCCGACCACCAGAACAAGCCGGACATCGCCTCGAACATCGCGCGCCAGTGGTACGACACCGAGCAGGTGGACGCGATCATGGAGCTGACGACGTCCTCCGTCGCGCTCGCCGTCCAGGCGATCTCCAAGGAAAAGAAGAAGATCGACATCGTCACCGGCGCGGCCACGACCGAACTGACGGGCGCCCAGTGCAGCCCCTACGGCTTCCATTGGGCCTACGACACCTATTCGCTCGCCGTCGGCACGGGCGGCGCACTCGTGAAGGAAGGCGGCGACACCTGGTTCTTCCTGACCGCGGACTATGCCTTCGGCTATTCGCTCGAGGAAAACACCGCCAACTTCGTCAAGGCGAACGGCGGCACGGTCTCGGGGGCGGTGCGCCATCCGCTGGCGACCACGGACTACTCGTCCTTCCTGCTGCAGGCGCAATCGTCGGGCGCCAAGGTGATCGGCCTTGCCAATGCCGGCCTCGACACGTCCAACTCGATCAAGCAGGCAGCGGAATTCGGCATCGTCGCCGGCGGCCAGCGGCTCGCCGCGCTGCTCTTCACGCTCGCCGAGGTGCACGGCCTCGGCCTCGAAGCGGCCCAGGGCCTGACGCTGACGGAAGGCTTCTACTGGAACCGCACGCCCGAGGCGGCCGAGTTCGGCAAGCGTTTCTTCGACCGCACCGGCGCGATGCCGAACATGGTGCATGCCGGCACCTATTCCGCCGTCCTGCAATATCTGAAAGCGATCGAGAAGGCCGGGACCGACGAGACGGAAGCCGTTGCCAAGGCGCTGCATGAAATGCCGGTCAACGACGTCTTCGCCGAAAACGGCAAGGTCGGCGCCAATGGCCGCATGATCCACGACATGTACCTCATGGAAGTGAAGAAGCCCGGCGAGAGCGACGTGGCGTGGGACTACTACAAGGTGCTCGCGACCATTCCGGGCGACGAGGCCTTCATCGATCCGGCCAAGAGCGGCTGCCCGCTGGTCTCGCAGTAAGCGGCGGCCAGTTTGGTGATGACGCTCGCCGTACCACAAAGCAAGGAGGAGCCGCGGGTGGTGCTGTCCGCCCGCGGCCTCGGCATGCGCTTCGGCGACTTCAACGCCGTGAGCAACGTGGACCTCGACGTGCACCACGCGCGCGTCCACGCCCTCATCGGGCCGAACGGCGCGGGCAAGACGACGGTCTTCAACCTCCTGACCAAGTTCCTGACCCCGACCAGCGGCACGATCACCCTGCTCGGGACCGACATAACCGGCATGGCGCCGGACCGCGTCGCCCGCATGGGCCTGGTGCGGTCGTTCCAGATCTCCGCGGTCTTCCCGCACCTTTCCGTGCTCGACAATGTGCGCGTCGCCCTGCAGCGGCCGAACGGGCTCGCCACGCAGTTCTGGCGGCCGCTTTCGGCGCTCGACCGGCTGAACGAACGCGCCGACCAGCTCATTTCCGCCGTCGGCCTCTCGGAGGCACGCAATGTCATGGCGGCGGACCTTTCCTATGGGCGCAAGCGCGTGCTGGAGATCGCAACCACGCTGGCGCTCGATCCGAAGGTCCTGCTGCTCGACGAGCCGATGGCCGGCATGGGCGGGGAGGACGTCGCCGTCGTGGCGGGCATCATCCGCAATGTCGCGCGCGATCGGGCCGTGCTGATGGTGGAGCACAACCTGAAGGTCGTCGCCGACATCTGCGACCATGTGACCGTCCTCCAGCGCGGGGAGATCCTCGCGGAGGGCGACTATCGGACGGTGAGCGAGGACCCGCGGGTGCGCGTCGCCTATATGGGCACGGAGGAGGCCTGACATGGGAGCGCTTCTTCAGGTCGGCAACCTGCATGCCTGGTATGGCGAAAGCCACGTCCTGCACGGCGTCGACATGTCGGTCGGCGAGGGCGAGATGATCACCATCCTCGGCCGCAACGGCGTCGGCAAGACGACGACGCTGAGAACGATCATGGGCATCATCCGCCAGCGCCGCGGTGAGATCCGCTTCGCCGGCCGCGACATGCTGTCGGTGCCCCTTCACCGCACCGCCCATGCCGGCATCGGTTTCGTGCCGGAGGAGCGCGGCATCTTCGCTAGCCTCACCGTCGAGGAAAACCTGCTGCTGCCGCCGGTTGTGGCGGATGGCGGCATGGCGCTCGACGAGATCTACGAGCTCTTCCCGAACCTCCTGGAACGCCGGACGAGCCCCGGAACGAAACTGTCCGGCGGCGAGCAGCAGATGCTGGCCATGGCGCGCATCCTGCGCACCGGCGTCCGTCTCCTGATCCTCGACGAACCGACGGAGGGCCTCGCGCCGGTGATCGTGCAGCGCATCGGCGAGGTGCTGAGGAAGCTCAAGGCGCGCGGCATGACCATCCTGCTCGTCGAGCAGAACTTCCGCTTCGCGAGCAAGATCGCCGACCGCTTCTATCTGATGGACCATGGCCGGATGGTGGCGGATTTCCCGGTTTCGGAACTGCCGGACCGCATGACCATGCTCCACAAAGTCCTCGGAGTCTGACGCCATGACGACGATCTTCGGTATTCCCCTGCAGGCATTCCTCGGCCAGTTGCTGATCGGGCTGATCAACGGCTCGTTCTATGCCCTCCTGAGCCTCGGCCTCGCCGTCATCTTCGGCCTCCTGCGGGTGATCAACTTCGCGCATGGCGCACAATACATGCTGGGCGCTTTCGTCGCCCTGCTGCTCCTGCAATATCTCGGGGTCAACTACTGGCTGGCGCTGCTGATCGCGCCGCTCGTCGTCGGACTGTTCGGGGCGCTGATCGAGCGCACGATGCTGAGCCGCCTCTACGACCTCGACCCGCTCTACGGCCTGCTCTTCACCTTCGGCCTGGCGCTGACGATCGAAGGCACGTTCCGCTATCTCTACGGTGCGGCCGGCCAGCCCTATTCGGTGCCGCCGTCGCTTGCCGGCGGCACCAATCTCGGCTTCATGTTCCTGCCCAACTATCGCGGCTGGGTCGTCGTGGTCTCGCTCGTCGCCTGCCTCGGAACCTGGCTCCTGATCGAGAAGACCAAGCTCGGCTCCTACCTGCGCGCGGCGACCGAGAACACCGTGCTCGTGCAGGCCTTCGGCATCAACGTGCCGCTGCTCCTGACCCTCACCTACGGCCTCGGCGCCGCGCTCGCCGCCTTCGCCGGCGTGCTCGCCGCGCCGATCTACCAGGTCTCGCCGCTGATGGGCACGAACCTCATCATCGTGGTCTTCGCGGTGGTCGTCGTGGGCGGCATGGGCTCGATCCTCGGTGCGATCGTCACGGGCTACATGCTCGGGATCGCCGAAGGCCTCACCAAGGTCTTCTATCCCGAGGCCTCGAACATCGTGATCTTCGTCATCATGGCCATCGTGCTCCTGCTTCGGCCGGCTGGTCTCTTCGGGAAGGATGCGTGACATGGCGGACATGGCTGAAACGACCGAAACCGGCGGGCGGACGGAGGCGCACAGCGCCATGGCGTCTTCGATCCGGCTTGGTTTCCTCCTGGTGGGGCTTGCCGCGCTCGCTGTCGCGCCCGCCTTCCTCTACCCCGTGTTCCTGATGAAGCTCCTGTGCTTCGCCCTCTTTGCCTGCGCCTTCAACCTGCTGATCGGTTATACGGGCCTGCTCTCCTTCGGGCATGCGGCCTTCTTCGGCGGCGCGGCCTATTTCACCGCGCATGCGGTCAAGGAGTGGCACTGGACGCCGGAACTGGGCGTGCTGCTCGGCGTCTTCGGCGCGGCCGTGCTCGGCCTCGTCATCGGCTTCTTCGCCATCCGCCGGCAGGGCATCTATTTCGCGATGATCACGCTGGCGCTCTCGCAGATGTTCTATTTCTTCTGCCTGCAGGCGGAGTTCACCAAGGGCGAGGACGGCATCCAGGGCGTGCCGCGCGGCCATCTCTTCGGCCTCGTCGACCTCTCGGTCTCCACCAACATGTACTATTTCACGCTCGCCGTCTTCGTGATCGGGCTGCTTATCATCTGGCGCTTCGTCAACTCGCCCTTCGGCATGATCCTGAAATCGATCCGCGAGAACGAGCAGCGCGCCGTCTCGCTCGGCTACTCGGTGCAGTACTACAAGCTCGGCGCCTTCGTCATGTCGGCGGCGCTTGCCGGACTTGCCGGCGGGGTCAAGGCTCTGGTCTTCCAGTTCGCGACGCTGACCGACGTCACCTGGCAGATGTCCGGCGAGGTGATCCTGATGACGCTGCTCGGCGGCATCGGCACGCTCATCGGCCCCGTCTTCGGCGCCGGGCTGGTCGTGACCTTGCAGAACTACCTCGCCACGTCCGACTTCCCCGTAACGATCGTGACGGGCGTGGTCTTCATGGCGTGCGTGCTGCTCTTCCGCCGCGGCGTGGTCGGCGAGTTCTATGCCTCCCGCCTCGGGCGGCGGCTGGGCTTCGAGCACAGGCGGTAGGGGACCGGGGCCGGCCGCCGGCCCCGCTTGCGACAATCAGGATCATGGCGACCTGCTGCTCCCCATCGAGCGCGGGAACGATGGACGACGGAGGCTGGAATGGAGGAATACGACTATATCATCGTCGGCGCAGGAAGCGCGGGAAGCGTGCTGGCGAACCGCCTTTCGGCGGACGGCGCCAATCGCGTCCTGCTGCTGGAAGCCGGCGGCAGCGACAACTATCACTGGATCCATATCCCGGTCGGCTATCTCTATTGCATCAACAATCCGCGTACCGACTGGTGTTTCCGCACCGAGCCGGAAGAGGGTCTGAACGGCCGCGCCCTCAACTATCCGCGCGGGAAGGTGCTCGGCGGCTGCTCCTCGATCAACGGCATGATCTACATGCGCGGCCAGGCGCGCGACTACGACCTCTGGCGCCAGGCGGGCTGCGACGGCTGGGGCTGGGAGGACGTGCTGCCCTATTTCCGCAAATCGGAAGACCACTATGGCGGCGCTGACGAGATGCACGGGGTCGGCGGCGAATGGCGGGTCGAGACGTCGCGCGTGCGCTGGGCGGTGCTCGACGCCTTCCGCAAGGCCGCGGAAGAAGCCGGCATCCCGCCGACGGCGGATTTCAACCGTGGTGACAACGAGGGCTCCGCCTATTTCGACGTCAACCAGCGATCGGGCATCCGCTGGAACACGGCGAAGGCGTTCCTGAAACCCGCCAGAGGCCGCAGCAACCTGACGATCCTCACCAAGGCGCAGGCAAGACGGCTGGTGATCGAGAACGGGGAGGTCACGGGCGTTGAGTTCCAGCGCGACGGCGTCGCCCGAAACGTCAGGGCGCGGCGGGAAACCATCCTCAGCGCCGGGGCGATCGGCTCGCCGCATATCCTCGAGCTTTCCGGCGTCGGGCGGTGCGAGGTACTGCAGCAGGCGGGCGTGCCGGTGATTGCCGAGGTGCGAGGGGTCGGTGAAAACCTGCAGGATCATCTGCAGCTTCGCCTGGTCTACAAGGTGACGGGCGTGCCGACGCTGAACGAGAAGGCGAGCAGCCTGGTCGGCAAGGCGTCGATCGGCCTGGAATATGCACTGCGCCGGTCCGGCCCGATGTCCATGGCGCCGAGCCAGCTCGGCATCTTCACCCGTTCCGGCCCGGACAGGGAGACGCCGGACCTGCAATATCACGTGCAGCCCGTCTCGCTCGACAGGTTCGGCGATCCCGTGCACCGTTTCCCGGCCATGACGGCAAGCGTGTGCAACCTGCGGCCGGAAAGCCGTGGCTCGGTCCATCTCAACGGCCCTGATTTTTCCATGCAGCCGCAGATCCGCCCGAACTATCTCTCGACGGAGGGCGACCGGGACATTGCCGTCCGCGCGATCCGCCTGACGCGCGAGATCGTCGCCAAGCCGGCCTTCGCGCGCTTCCGGCCCGAGGAATACAAGCCCGGCCCGTTCTACGAGACCGACGCGGAGCTGAAACGGGCTGCCGGCGACATCGGCACCACCATCTTCCATCCCGTCGGCACGCTGCGGATGGGCAGCGACGCCGAGAGCGTCGTCGATCCGCGGCTGCGGTTGCGCGCGCTCGGCCGCCTGCGTGTCGCCGATGCCTCGATCATGCCGCGGATCACCTCCGGCAACACCAATTCGCCGACCATCATGATCGCCGAAAAGGCGGCGGACATGATCCTTGCCGACAACCGGTAGGGGAGCGCGGTGGAGGCTTATCTTGCGGGCAACGAACCGCTTTTGCGGATGAAGTGAGGAAGACATGACGAAGATCGCATTTGTTGGCCTCGGCAATATGGGTGGCCCCATGGCGGCCAATCTGGTGAAGGCCGGCCATGCCGTCGCCGGCTTCGACCTTTCCGAGGCATCCCGGGCGGCGGCGGCCGCGGCCGGCATTTCGGTGGCCGCGACGCTTGCCGATGCCGTTGCCGATGCCGAATGCGTCGTCACCATGCTGCCGAAGGGCGCGCATGTCCTGTCCGTCTGGGGCGAGCTTTGCGGGCTCGTGAAGGATCGCACGCTGATGATCGACAGTTCGACCATCGACGTGGAGAGCGCCCGCAAGGCGCATGCGCTCGCCACCGGACGCGGCTGCCCGTCCCTCGACGCCCCGGTCTCCGGCGGCACGGGCGGTGCGGCGGCGGCCACGCTCACCTTCATGGCCGGCGGAGAGGATGCCGCTTTCGGGCAGGCCGAGCCCATCCTCGCCGCCATGGGCCGCAGGATCGTGCATTGCGGCGGCGCCGGTGCCGGGCAGGCCGCGAAGATCTGCAACAACATGATCCTCGGCATCTCGATGATCGGCGTCTGCGAGGCCTTTGCCCTGGGCGAGAGGCTCGGGCTCTCGCACCAGGCCCTTTTCGACGTGGCGTCCACCTCCTCCGGGCAGTGCTGGTCGCTCACGAGCTATTGCCCCGTGCCGGGACCCGTTCCCGGCTCGCCCGCCAACAACAGCTACAAGCCGGGCTTTGCGGCGTCGCTGATGCTGAAGGACCTGATGCTCGCGCAGGAGGCCGCCCTTTCGACCGGCGCGGCGACACCGCTCGGCGGTCTGGCGGCGCAGCTCTACGGGCTTTTCGAGAAGCGGGGCCAGGGTGGCCGCGACTTCTCGGCGGTCATCGAGATGCTGCGCGGGCTGGAGGAGGTCTGACCGCCTTGCGGCGGCAGGGTCGGCTACATGCGAAGCCGCGTTCCTTCCGCATCGAACGGCGGTTGCTGCAGAATGACGGCGTCATGCGGGCGGCCCAAAATGGCGACGCTCACCTTGTCGCCCGGCTTCGCCAGGTCGGCATTGATGTAGCAAAGGGCGAGCGACATGCCGACGGTGTAGCCGTAAGCGCCCGAAGAAACCTGGCCGGCCGGGGTTCCATCGGGAAGGAAGATCGGCTCGCCGCCGGTGGCGTCCGCCTCTTCCGCTTCGATCGAGACGATCGAGAGCCTTTGCCTTGCGGGTTCCGCCGCGATTTTCACGTAGGCGTCCTTGTTGAGAAAGGCACCCTTGTCGATCTTTATCAGACGGTCGAGGCCGCTTTCCTGCGGCCTGTATTCGGGTGAATATTCGCGGCTCCAGCTGCCGTAGCCCTTTTCGATGCGCAGCGAGGTGAGCGCGCGTGCGCCGACGGGGCCTGCACTCAGGTCCCTGCCGGCCTCCAGCAGCGCGTCGTAAAGCGCCACCTGCTCATCGGCGTCGCAGTAGAGCTCCCAGCCGAGATCGCCGGTGAAAGAGACGCGCAGCGCGACGACATCGATGCCGGCGACGCTCATCCTGCGGGAGCGCATGAAGGGGAAGCTGCCATTGGAAAGATCCTCGTTCGTCAGGCGCATCAGCAGCTCGCGCGATTTCGGCCCGGCGACGTTGAAGGCGCAGAGGCGTTCCGTCATCGACGTGAAGCTGGTGTCCTCGGGAAGCGGAACCGCCTTGAAGAACCGTTGGTGATAGCGTTCCGCCATGCCGGAGCCGAAGACCATGAATTCGTCCCCGGCGAGCTTCGTCACGGTGAAATCGCCCGCGATGCCGCCGCGCTTGCCGATGAGCGGCGTCAGGCAGGAGCGGCCGACCTCCGTCGGCATGCGATTGGCGAAGAGCGCATTCAGCCAGTCCGCGGCGCCGGGCCCCTTCACCGCATATTTGGCGAAGTTGGAGATGTCGATGATGCCGGCATTCTCGCGCAGCATGCGCGCCTCGCGGCCGACCGGTGCCCACCAGTTCTGGCGGGTGAAGCCGGCCGTCTCTTCCTTCGGCTCGCCCTCGGCGGAGAACCAGAGGGGGTGCTCCCAGCCGAAGTTGAGGCCGAAGACGGCGCCCATCGCCTTCTGCTTCTCGTAGGCCGGACGAGTGCGGACGGGACGCCCGGCCGCGCGCTCCTCGTTCGGGAAATGGATCTTGAAGCGATGGCTGTACTGGTCCTGTACGCGCGCCTTCGTGAAGGCCTTGCCCGCCCAATAGCCGAAGCGGGCCATATCCCAGCCGAACATGTCGAGCGACGGCTCGCCCTCGATCATCCACTCCGCCGCGAGCCTGCCCATGCCGCCGGACTGCGAGAAACCGGGGATGATGCCGTTGCAGCAGAAGTAGTTCGCCAGCTCCGGCACGGGGCCGAAGAGGACCGCGCTGTCCGGCGACCAGATCATCGGCCCGTTGATCACGCGCTTGACGCCCGCCGTTCCGACGACCGGCACGCGGTCGATGGCGCGCAGCATGTTCTCCTCGATACGTTCGAGGTCATCGGGGAAGAGCTCGTGGCCGAAGCCGGGCGGCGTGCCGTCCTCCGCCCAGAACCGCATGTCGCGCTCGTAGGCGCCGATCAGCAGGCCGAGTCCCTCCTGCCGGAGGTAATATTCGCCGTCGCGGTCGGCGACGGAGGGAAGCCGCCGGTCGAGCGCGGCGATCTCCGGGATGGTCTCGGTCACGAAATACTGGTGTTCGGTCGGCATCAGCGGAAGTTCCAGCCCGGCCATGGCGGCCACTTCGCGGCCCCACAGCCCGGCGGCATTGACGACCCATCGGGTGCGGATGTCGCCCTTTGGCGTGCGCACGATCCAGCTGCCGTCCGGCTGCGCCTCGGTGCCCGTGACAGGCGTGAAGCGGTGGATTTCCGCACCCCGCTGCCGCGCTCCCGCCGCATAGGCCATCGTCACCCCGGACGGATCGACGTTTCCGCCTTCCGGCTCGTACATGATGCAGCGGATGCCGTCGAAGTCGACGAGCGGGTGCAGGCGCTCCGCCTCGTCGCGGCCGATCTCGTAGAAGTTCATCCTGTAGCGGCGGGCCTTCGCTTCCTGGAGCCTCAGCTGGTGCTCGCGCGCCTCGGTCTGCGCGAGGTAGAGGGAACCCGGCTGGAAGATCCCGCAGCCCTGCCCAGTCTCCACCTCCAGCTCCTTGTAGAGCGCCATCGTATAGTGCTGGAGCAGGCTGATATTGGTGGAGTCGTGCAGGCCGTGAATATTGGCCGCCGCATGCCAGGTCGAGCCCGACGTCAGTTCGCTGCGCTCGAGAAGCACGACGTCGGACCAGCCGAGCTTGGTGAGATGGTAGAGAATGGAACAACCGATGAGACCGCCGCCGATGACGACCGCTTGAGCGTGGGAGCGCATAGAATTCCAGCCTTGAACTGATGACCTCTGCACCGGCGAACCTGTGCCGGCAGGCCCAGTCTAGGGGCGGGCGGTTTCTTCCAAAAGGCGGCGGGAGCGGGAAATCGGCCGCTTTTGACCTCGGATGGACAAATAAAACGAGGTCATTGATCCCGCAATTTTCGCTTGTTGCCGGATGGGGCTCGGCTAGTCTGAAGTCGGCCTTTTGCGGCACTGGCCTGTCAGCCGATCACCGTCTGCGCTTCGGCGACGATCCAGTCGCGCACCTTGGCGACGGTCGTTCCTTTCGATGCCTGCCCTTCTGCGAGATAGTAGTTCCACGCACTCCTGGCGCGGGTCTGGAAGGGCTCGACGAGCAGGCCGCGGTCGACATAGATGCGGGCGAGCGACCAGGTGGTCACGATGCAGCCGGCGCCGCTTGCCGCCATTTCGAGCGCGATATTGGTGGAGTTGGTGGAAAGCCGCTTGTCGTTCGCGGAGGCGTCGATGCCGAGCGCATCGGCCATGTCCTGCCAGAATTCCTGTCGTCCATGCACGGCGATCCAGTTGGATGTCAGGACGTCTTGCGGCGTCCTGATCGCATTCTGCCCGTGCACGAGCTGGGGCGCGCAGAGAAGCACGAGCCGGTCGTTCCAGAGCTGCCTGCCGTTTGCCGGCATATTGTCGAAGCGGCGGATGGAAATGAGGATATCGGCGATCTGTTCCGTCGAATCCTCCCAGATCGTGCCGTGCAGGAGGATCTCTACCTCGGGATGTTTCCGGCTGAAGCCGGCGACGCACTTCGCCAGCCAGTTTTCGGCAAGGCTGGTGGGGCAGGAGATGACGACCGTCTTGTTGCGGGCCGAGGCGAGCACGGCTTCCGTCGCAAAATCGATCTGGTTCAGCGCCTGGCGCAGCGTGGGAAGAAAGGCCTCCCCCATTTCCGTCAGCTTGAGGCTGCGCGGATAGCGGAGGAAGAGCTGGCGGCCGAGATACTGTTCGAGCGCGCGCACATGATTGCTGATCGCCGCCTGCGTATAGCCCAGTTCGTTGGCCGCCTCCGTGAAACTCAGGTGCCGGGCGGAGCATTCGAAGGAACGGATATAGTTCAGTGGCGGCGGCGGCTTCATTGCGGATTCCCCTTTTTGCCCGAGGCTAATCCGGTCCCTTCGCGCTGCGCAAGTGCGGGATGCGCCATGACATCGTTTTTCTTGGTCATTGCCGCCGAACTTATCGTGTGAAGACCGGATCGGGATTGGCCATAGTTCCAGGGAGGCGGAACATAAACGCATGTCCGTTGCCGAGGGCTCGTCATTGCCCCCTTGCGGCGGATGCAAGCGTGTGAAAGGCAGTTCTCGATGAGTGACAGACGCGGCGGCGGCCGGCGATCGCGGGCAGGCCGGGGTGGCGGCGGGATTTCGCAGCTGCCGTGGCAGGAGGTCGTCAACACCTATCCTCCGATGCAGCTTCTCGACGAGGAGCGTCTCGAGGCGCTTCATCGCAATTCGATGCGCATTCTCTCCGAGATCGGCATCCGCGTGATGAGCGAAAAGGCGATGGCGCTGTTCGAGAGGGCGGGCGCCATCGTCGACCGCGAGAACCTGACGATCCGCATCGACGAGACCATCGTCGCGGCGGCGCTGGCCACCACGCCGTCCGCCTTCACGCTCACCAGCCGCAATCCGGAAAAACGCCTGACGATCGGCGGCAACACCATGGCCTTCGGCCTCGTCGCCGGCCCGCCGAACGTGCACGACCGGGTCAACGGCCGGCGGCAGGGCAATCTGGCCGACTACCGGAACTTCACGCGGCTGGCCCATTACTTCAACGCGATCCACATCCTCGGGAACCAGGTCTGCGCGCCGATCGAGCTGCCGGCCAATTCGCGCCACCTCGATACCTACAACGCGAATATCACGCTCAGCGATCTCAGCTTCCACTGCACCGCCATCGGCCGGGGGCGCGCTGTCGACGGCATCAACATGATGGCGATCGCGCGGGGCATCGACATCGAGGAGATGCGCCGGTCGCCGGGTGTTATCACGATCATCTCTGTCAACTCGCCCCGGCTCTTCGATGATGCGATGGCGGACGGGCTCATCGCCATGGCCGAGCATGGGCAGCCGGTGACCATCACGCCGTTCACCCTCATGGGCGCCATGACGCCGGTGACGCTGGCGGCGGCGCTCTGCCAGCAGAATGCCGAAGCGCTGTTCGGCGTCACGCTTGCTCAGCTGGTCAATCCCGGCACGCCGGTCATGTACGGCGCGTTCACCTCCAATGTGGACATGCGCTCCGGTGCGCCGGCCTTCGGCACGCCGGAGAACACCAAGGCGAACATTATTGCGGGCCAGCTCGCCCGGCGATACGGGCTGCCCTATCGCACGTCGAATGCCAATGCCTCCAATACCGTCGATCTTCAGGCGGCCTACGAGACGGGGATGGCGACCTGGGGAGCGGTGCTCGGCGGCGCGAACCTCATCTATCACGCGGCGGGCTGGCTCGAAGGCGGGCTGACGGCCTCCTACGAGAAACTCGTGCTCGACGTCGAGATCCTGCAGAACATGATGGGCTTCCTCGCGCCCATGCCCTTCTCCGAGGACGATCTCGGCTTCGAAGCCATCAAGGCGGTGCCGGCCGGCGGGCATTTTTTCGGCTCCGAACACACGATGGCGCGATACGAGACGGCCTTCTACCAGCCGATCCTTTCCAACTGGCAGAACTACGGCAGCTGGCAGGAGGCCGGCGGTCGCGATGCGCTGGAACGCGCGACCGACGTCTGGCAGCAGGCCTTGCGGGAATACGAGGAGCCGGCGCTCGATCCGGCCATCCGCGAGGAGCTCGACGCCTATATCGTCCGGCGCCGCGAGGAGATCGGGGCAGGGGAGCCATAAGCTTGGAGAACAGCCGGTGAAAGGGTCCGAACCGATCCGCTTTGCGGTTCTGATATTTCCGAACTTCCCGCTGATGGCCTTCAGCTCCATCATCGAGCCCCTGCGTGCGGCGAACACGCTCTCCGGCAGGCAGTGCTATTCCTGGATCACCGTTGCGGCCGGTGAAAGGATCAAGGCGTCGAACGGGATCGGCATCGAGCCGGACTTCCATGTCCGCCGCGCGCCGGAGGTCGACCGGATCGTCGTGTGTTCCGGCGGCGATGCCGAGCATCTCGTCGCCGACGAGGAGATGGCGTGGATCCGCAAGAACCTCCGCGCCGGGGCCGAGCTTGGCGCGATCGCCGACGCAGCCTTCTTCCTCGCGCGCAAGGGGCTGCTCGACGGTCATGCCTGCACGCTGCACTGGACCAGCCAGCCTGCGTTCCAGGAGGCTTTCCCGCATCTCGACATGCGCTCCGACCTCTTCGTCATCGACCGCCGCCGCTTCACGTCCGTCGGCGGGATCGGCAGTCTCGACATGATGCTGGAGATGATCCGGCGCGACTATGGCGAAGACCTCGCCGATGGCGTCGCCGGCTGGTACATGCACAGTCCGTTGCGGCCCGACGCCGACCGGCGGCTGCTGACATTGCGCATCCGCAGCGGCATTCGCGACGACCTCGTGCTCTCCGCCGTGGCGATGATGGAGGACGCCATCGAGGACGTGCTGCGGATCGAGGATCTGGCGCGCCGCCTCAATGTCTCGTCCGACAAGCTTGAGCGCTCCTTCAAGGCCGAGCTCGGAACGGCGCCCAATGCCTATTACCGCAATCTAAGGCTCGGTCGGGCCGCAGACATGCTGACGCATTCCAGCCTGCCGGTGAATGAGGTCGCCGTCGCCTGCGGTTTCGGCAATGCGGCCGCCTTCTCCCGGGCCTTCAAGCAGCGGTTTGGCTATGTGCCGCACAGCGTGCGCCGCCGCGTCTCGCGGGCGGGTGAGGCGCCGCGTGCAATCGCGGGACTGAAATAATGGGCGGGTGCGGATTTCGGCATAGAATCTGCGGAATTCGCGCAATTGCGTGCTCTGGTCCTTCTCCATTCTCTTGGAAAAGGAGAGCCCCATGAGCATTGTTGTATTCGATCCCGACAGCGTGGAAGACGTGGATTTCAAGGACCGCATGCGCCATCCGGCGGCAGCCGATCCGGCCGGCGGCATGTGGCTTTCCGACACGGAGCCGTCGTTCATCGACGCGGATGCGCTGCGCAAGGGGCGGCTGAGGAAGCTTCGCGACTGGATGCGCGCGGCCGGTTACGGCGCCGTGGTGCTTTTCGATCCCTACAACCAGCGCTACGCGACGGGATCGCGCAACATGTTCGGATATTTCCTGCGCAACTCGACGCGTTATTTCTTCATTCCCACGGAAGGTCCGATCGTCCTTTTCGAATACCCGCAGAGCTATCATGTCTCGATGGTGCTCGACACGATCGACGAGGCCCGCCCGTCCAAGCTCGTCTGGTCCTCGGTTTCCGGCAAGGACGACGAGACCGCCGGGCCGTTCGCCGACGAAATCACGGAGCTGCTCAAGCAGCACGGCGGCGGCTCGATGAAGCTCGGCATGGACCGCTGCAGCCACCTTCAGGCGCTCGCGCTCGAAAAGCGCGGCTGCGAGGTCAGGGACTGCCAGGGCGAGATCCTTGCCGTCAGGGCCGTCAAGACGCCGGAGGAGGTCAAGTGCCTTCAGGTCTCGATGGCCGGTGCCGAAGCGGCGGTTGCCGCCGTTCGCGAGGCGATCAAGCCGGGCGTTTCGGAGAACGAGCTTTTCGCGATCATGTATCAGGAGGTCATCCGGCAGGGTGGCGAGTTCATCGAGACGCGCCTTCTCAGTTCCGGACAGCGCACCAATCCCTGGTTCAACGAGGCGAGCGGGCGCAAGATCCGACCCGGCGAGCTGGTCGCCCTCGATACCGATACGATCGGCTGCTACGGCTACTATTCCGATTTCTCGCGCACCTTCCGCTGTGGCCCCGGCAAGCCGACGCCCTACCAGAAATCGCTCTACCGGATGGCATACGAACAGGTTCAGCACAATATCGCTATCGTCAAGCCGGGCATGGCCTTCCGCGAGATCGCCGAAAAGGCATGGAAGATACCCGACCGCTTCGTCGACCAGCGTTACACGTCGGTGATGCACGGCGTCGGCATGCACGGCGAGACGCCGTTCATCGCCCATGCGATCGACTACGAGACCTATGGCCGCGACGGCCATCTCGTGCCCGGCATGGTCGTCTCCGTCGAGAGCTATATTGGCGAAAAGGGCGGCCGCGAGGGCGTGAAGCTCGAAGACGAGATCCTGATCACGGAAACCGGCACGGAGCTGCTGTCGCGCTTTCCCTATGAGGATGAATTCCTGAGCGGGGAGATTTGATGAGGAAGCCGTTGCGGATCGAACATGCGAAGGTTGCGGGTCTCTTCATCGACCTCCAGGAGGAGCATCGCCATGACGAGCGCTATCTCGTGGAAGGATACGACACCGTCCTTCGCAATGCCGCCCGCCTCCAGGCGGTGGCGCGGCGCAACGGCATTCCCGTCTTCCACTGCGCCTACATCGTCGATCTCGCCGACCACGCCCGCCCGTTCCATCCGGCGGGACCGGACGGGCGTTCCGCGTTCAGCGACAAGGACGATCCGCTGACGGCGATCTGTCCCGAGGTCGCTCCGCGGGCGTCGGAGCGGCTGCTCGTCAAGAACGAGGCGAGCGCCTTCGGCAAAAGCCCGCTCATCGCGGAACTGCGCGAGCGCGGCGTGGAATGGCTGGTGGTCGCCGGCGTGTGGACCGAGGCCTGCGTCGACGCGACGGTCAAGGACGCGATCAATCTCGGCCTGCATGTCCTGCTCGTCAAGGACGCCTGCGGCAGCGGCGGCCTTGCGATGCACCAGACGGGCATCCTCAACCTTGCGAACCGCCTCTATGGCGGCGCGGTCGTCGATACGCAGGCCGCCTGCGCCCTCATGGACGGCGATATGGTCGAGGCATGGCAGATCGAGGGATCCGTGCCCCTGCGCTTCACGTTTGAGAATGCCGCCGAAATCTACGGGCAACTCTAGTCAAGGAAAGGCAGGCCGCAGCGAATGGAGATCGTCCGGTTCATCATCGACAATCTGGACATCATCGGCGCGCGCGCGATCGAGCATATCTCGATCGTCTTCCTGGCCGTCGGCATTGCGGTCGCCACGGCGGTGCCGATCGGCATTGCCATCACGCAGTCGAAGAGCACGGCCGATACCGTTCTCTATCTTGCGTCGATGATGATCACCGTTCCCTCGATCGCCCTGTTCGGCCTGATGATCCCGCTCCTGTCGCCGATCGGGCACGGCATCGGCTATGTGCCCGCCGTCGTGGCCGTCGTGCTCTATTCCCAGCTTCCCATCATCCGCAACACCTACACCGCCATCACCAATGTCGATCCGGCGCTGCGCGAGGCGGCCAAGGGCATGGGAATGAGCACCTGGCAACGTCTGCGGCAGGTCGAGATCCCGCTCGCCATTCCGGTCATCATGGCGGGCGTGCGCACCGCCGTCGTCATGAACATCGGCGTGACGGCGATTGCGGCCTATATCGGAGCGGGCGGACTCGGCACCTTCATCTCGCGGGGCATCAGCCAGTCCGATCCCCGCCAGCTGGTGACGGGCGCGCTTGCGGTCTCGCTGCTGGCAATCGCCGCCGACCTTTTCCTGGCGCTCGTGCAGCGCCTCCTCACGTCACGCGGCATCCAGGGGGACGTCACGCAATGATCCGGCTCGAGAACCTGACGAAGCACTTCGGCCCCGCGCACAATCCCTTCGTGGCGGTCGACAATGTCAACCTCGACCTTCCCACCGGCGAGATCTGCGTGCTGCTCGGTCCGTCGGGTTGCGGCAAGACGACGACGATGAAGATGATCAACCGGCTTATCCAGCCGACCAGCGGCAAGGTCTTCATCGACGGCAAGGACACCGGCACCGTCGATGCGATCGAGCTTCGGCGCTCCATCGGCTATGTGATCCAGCAGATCGGCCTGTTTCCGAACAAGACGATCGAGGAGAACATCTGTGTCGTGCCCGATCTTCTCGGCTGGGACCGCCGGAAGTCGCGCATGCGCGCCAAGGAGCTCCTGGAGCTCGTGGGCCTTCAGCCCGACCTCTTTCTCAAGCGCTATCCGAAGGAGCTGTCGGGCGGCCAGCAGCAGCGCGTCGGCGTCCTGCGCGCGCTCGCGGCGGACCCGCCGGTCATGCTGATGGACGAGCCGTTCGGCGCAATCGATCCCATAAACCGCGAGGTCATCCAGGAAGAATTCCTGAAGATGCAGAAGACGATCCGCAAGACGATCATCTTCGTCTCGCACGACCTCGACGAGGCGGTGAAGATGGCGGACAGGATCGCGATCTTCCGTGGCGGAAAACTCGAACAGTATGCAACGCCCGACGACCTGCTCGCCCGTCCCGCCAACAGCTTCATCGAGGATTTCCTCGGCTCTGACCGGGCGCTCAAGCGCCTCAGGCTGATCCCGGTGCGGAATGCCATGCAGACCGATTTCATAACGGTCCAGAGCTCGGATTCGGTCGAGAGCGCCCTGGAGCGCATGCGGTCGTCGGGCAGCGCCGCCGCCTTTGTGCTCGACGCGGAGGGCGTGCCACAATCCCTTCTGAGCGCACAGGTCGCGGGCGCGCGCTCCGGTGCCGTTGCCGACCACGCGGAACCCGTAAAGGGCGCTGTGCCGGTCAGCGGCGATCTGCGGCATGCGGTGTCGCTGATGTTCGCCCACGACATGCCCCTGCTGCCCTGCGTCGACGAGGGCGGCAGGCTGGCCGGCGTGATGAGCTATCGTTCCATCGTGCACAATCTCGGCCACGGGGAGACCGCATGAGCGCTCCCGCCATCCTGACCACGCCGCCACAGGAACGCCGCCGCCCCGCGCTCGCCCCGGTGCTCGTGCTGGTCGTGCTGGCGGGCGCGGTCGCCTGGCTGTGGTCGAGCGGCATGGCAGAGGAGATCCTCACCTATTCCGACGATATCTCCTACCTTGCCGTACAGCACCTGGAGCTCGTCGCCTGGGCCGGTGGACTTGCCATCCTCACGGCCGTGCCTGTGGGCATCGTGCTCTCCCGGCCTGCCTTCCGCGCCATTTCCGAGGCGGCGATGCAGATCTTCAACATCGGCAGCACCGTGCCGACGCTGGCGATCCTTGCGCTTTCCATGACGCTGCTCGGCATCGGCACGGTGCCCGCGGTGTTCGGCCTGTGGGCAGCCACCCTTCTTCCGATCGTGCGCAACACCTATGCCGGCCTGCGCGCGGTGCCGCCCCACCTCGTGGAGGCGGCGACCGGCATGGGCATGACGCCGCGGCAGGTCCTGTGGCGTGTCGAGCTTCCAAACGCCCTCTTCGTCATCTTCGGCGGCATCCGCACGGCGCTCGCGATCTGCGTCGGCTCGGCGCCGCTGGTCTTTCTGATCGGCGCGGGCGGGCTTGGCGAACTGATCTTCACCGGGATCGCGCTGGACGAACTCCCGATGATGATGGCCGGGGCCATTCCCACGGCACTGATTGCGGTCCTGGTCGACTTCGTTTTCGGCCAGATCCAGTACCACCTCGTTCCACGAGGGATAAATCCGTTGCGATAACAAGAAAAGAGAGAGGAACTGAAATGACTTTCGTACCGAAACTTGCCAAGACCCTTTTGTCGGCGGCGGCCATCGCTCTTGCCGCGACGTCCGCCTTCGCTGCGACGATCACCGTCGGCGGGAAGAACTTCACCGAACAGCTGATCATCGCCGAAATCACCAAGCAGCTCCTCGGGAGCAAGGGCTACACCGTCGACAAGAAGGACGGCATGGGCACCAAGATCGTCCGTGCCGCGCTGGAGAACGGCGAGGTGGACCTCTACTGGGAATATACGGGCACGTCGCTCATCACCTTCAACAAGGTGACGGAGCGGCTTTCGCCGGAGGAGACCTACAACCGCGTCAAGCAGCTGGATGGCGAAAAGGGCCTCGTCTGGCTGGCGCCGTCCACGGCCAACAACACCTATGCCTATGTCGTCAAGCCGGGCAATGCCAAGACGGAAGGCCTGGAGACGATCTCCGACCTTGCCAAGGCCTATAACGACGGCAAGCCGATCCTCATGGGCACGACCGCCGAGTTTCCGAAGCGTCCGGACGGCCTGATCGGCCTGCAGGAAGTCTACGGGTTCGAGGCGGGCCGCGCCAATGTCCGGCCGATGGATCTCGGCCTCGCCTACAACGCGCTCACCAACGGCGATCTCGACACGATCGCCGCACAGGCGACCGACGGCCAGATCGCCGCCCTCGGCCTGAAGGTGCTGAAGGACGACAAGGGCTTCTTCCCGAACTATGCACTGACCCCCGTCGTGCGCAAGGAGGTGCTCGACGAGCATCCCGATCTCAAGGACGCGCTCGAAGCGATCTCGACGAAGCTCGACGACGCCACGATGCAGCGTTTGAACAGCGAGGTCGACGTCGAGAAGAAGACCATCGAGACCGTTGCCGCCGACTACCTGAAGTCGCTCGGCATGTAAGCTGGCGCTTTTCGCGTCTCATCACCAGTCTCGCCCGCCTGCAGGTCCAGCAGGCGGGAGGGGAGGAGGCGTGCCGGAAGCCGGCCGCCGCATGCAGGAAGCCGGGCAATGCCGGCCGTCGTTTCGAGGAATCCCGGGAATGGTCAAGATATCAAGCATCCGCATCCGTCCGCTGGTCCTGCCTTTGAAGCAGCCCTATCACTGGTCCTACGGCATTCGGGAATCCTTTGCCGTCAATCTCATCGAGATCGAGGCGGATGACGGCACCGTCGGTATCGGCGAGTGCACGGTCGCACCGGACCAGACCGGCACGGCGGCCATCCTCCAGCGCCTCGCCGGCCATCTCGTCGGCCATTCGCCGCATGATGTGGCCCCGCTCATCGCGCGCATCTTCCACCGGGAATATCTCGGGCACGGCGCGAACATCATGCGGGCCGCCAACCAGATGTTCTCCGGCATCGACATGGCCATGTGGGACCTCCAGGGCAAGCTTGCCGGCCTTCCCGTCCACCAGCTGCTCGGCGGCGCGCACCGTAAGGCGGTCGGCTACTTCTATTTCCTCCAGGGCGAGACGGCCGAGGAGCTTGCGCGCGACGCCGCTGCCGGCCACGCCAATGGCGAGCGGGTCTTCTATCTCAAGGTCGGCCGCGGCGAGAAGCTGGACCTGGAAATCACCGCCGCGGTCCGCCGCGAGATCGGCGATGCCCGCCTGCGCCTCGACGCGAACGAGGGCTGGAGCGTGCACGACGCGATCAACATGTGCCGCAAGCTGGAGAAATACGACATCGAGTTCATCGAGCAGCCTACCGTGAGCTGGAGCATTCCCGCCATGGCGCATGTGCGCGAGAAGGTCGGCATTCCGATCGTGGCGGACCAGGCCGCCTTCACGCTCTACGACGTCTACGAGATCTGCCGCCAGCGGGCCGCCGACATGATCTGCATCGGCCCACGCGAGATCGGCGGCATACAGCCGATGATGAAGGCGGCGGCCGTGGCGGAATCCGCCGGGCTGAAGATCTGCATCCATTCGTCCTTCACTACGGGCATCACCACCTGCGCCGAACATCACACCGGGCTTGCCATCCCCAATCTCGACGACGGCAACCAGATCATGTGGCAGCTCGTCGAGAAGGATATCGTGTCCTCCCCGGGCCTTGCCCCGAGGAACGGCTGGCTCGATGCCTTCAAGATGTCGGGGCTGGGTTTCACCCTCGCCGACGACCTCGTCGCCGCGGGCGAAAGACGCTACGCGGCCAGCCGATGAGCACGGTCGAGACGACCCGTGAAACGATCGAGGCGGTCTGCCTCGCCGCGCTGGAGAAGCATGGCGCGAGCATCGACAACGCGCGCCCCGTGGCGCAGGCGATCGCCAGGGCGGAGGCCGGCGGAAACCATGTCTGCGGCCTCTACTACCTGCCGATCTTCTGCCGGCATCTGACGATCGGCAAGGTCGACGGAAAGGCCGTTCCCGATGTGTCGCCACGCGGCGCCACGGTGACGGTCGACGCGCGCTGCGGCTTCGCGCATCCCGCCATCGCGGCCGGTACGCCGGCCCTGGTCGACGCGGCCCGCCGGTCCGGCATCGGGGCGATGGCGGTGCGCAACTCCTATAATTGTCTCGCGCTTGCCCATCACGTCGTCCCGCTCGCGGAAAACGGCCTGATCGGTCTTTGCCTGTCGAATGCGCCGGCCTCCGTCGCGCCGCCCGGTGCGACGCGGGTACTCTTCGGAACGAACCCGCTCGCCTTCGCCGTGCCTTCGGCGGAAGCTCCCCCCATTGTCGTCGACCAGAGCATGAGCGCCGTCACCAAGACGGAGATGATCCTCCGCCGCAATCGCGGCGAGGCTATCCCGGCGGGCTGGGCACAGGACAGGCATGGACGGCCGACGACCGATGCGGCCACCGGCCTGGAAGGTTCGCTCCTGCCGGCCGGCGGCCGCAAGGGCGCCAATATCGCCCTCCTTGTCGAAATCCTGGCCGCCGCGCTGACCGGTTCGGTCCTCAGCACGGAGGCGAGCGCCTTCGGCAACGATGAGGGCGGCCCGCCGTGCGTCGGGCAGTTCCTGATTGCGATCGATCCCGACCATTTCTCCGCCGGCCACTTCCCCGAGGCCATCGGCCGGCTGGCCGCGGCCCACGAGGCCGCAGGGGCAAGGCTTCCCGGGCGATCCGGGAGAAGCCAGCCTGTCCGCGTCGACACCGATCTGTGGGAGACGGCGGTGCGGCTTTCTGCATCGAACGACGCGGCAGACCCTCAAGTGAGTTGAACAACGACAGAACGAAGGGAACGACATGATGCGCATCATCGATAACCTGAAGACTACCATTCAGGCCGCACTGGTCGCCGGCCTTGCCATGACCGCCGCCGGCGCGGCAGCGGCGCAGGACATCAAGGTCGGCGGCAAGGATTTCACGGAGCAGTTCCTGCTTGCCGAAATGACGACGCAGCTCCTGCAGAAGAACGGCTTCACGGTGAGCAAGCGGGACGGAATGGGCACCAACATCGTCCGCGCCGCCTTGGAGAACGGCGAGATCGACGTCTACTGGGAATATACCGGCACGGCGCTCGTCAACTTCAACAAGATCACCGATCGCCTGACACCGGACGAAACCTACAGGATCGTCAAGGAAAAGGATGCCGAGCGCGGCATTACCTGGCTTTCGCCGTCACGCGCCAACAACACCTATGCGCTTGCGATCCGCAAGGACAATCCGAAGACCGACGGAATGGCGAGCCTGTCGGACCTGGCTGCCGCCTACAATGCCGGCAAGGATCCGGTGATGGCAACGACTGCGGAGTTTCCCAAGCGGCAGGACGGGTTGCTCGGCCTCCAGGAAACCTACGGCTTCGAGGCGGGCCGGAGGAATATCCGGCCGATGGAAATCGGGTTGGTCTTTCCCGCCCTTCAGAACGGGGACGTCGATCTTGCGGTTGTTGCCGCGACGGATGGCCGGATCGCCGCCATGGACCTCGTCCTGCTCGACGACGACCGGCATTTCTTCCCGGACTATGCGCTCGTGCCGACGATCCGGAGCGATGTCCTGGAGGCCAATCCCAGGCTTGGCGAACTCCTCGATCAGCTTTCCGCCAAACTGGACGACGCGACCATGCAGCAGTTGAACGGCGAGATCGACGTGCGGAAGAAGTCGATCGAAGAGGTGGCAGCCGCATTCCTGGCGTCGAACGGCCTCTAGCTCCCCTGTCGGCCCCCTGTCCGGCTCGCTTGCCGCGCTGGCGTTCCAAGGTCAGCGCGGCTCTTTCCCGTCTATGCCGAGACCCGAGATGGATTATCGACTCGATCCCGACCTGCAGGCCTATGTGGACACGGTCAACACGTTCTATCCGCCGGATGCGCTCGCCTTGCCGGTCGGCGAAAACCGCAGGATCTATGACCGCATGTGCCGTGCCCTGCGCCAGCCGCATCCCGACGGCGTGAGCCGCACGGATCGTCGAGCCGAGGATTGCGGGCACAGCGTCGCTGTCCGGGAGTACCGGACCGGTGCGGATTATCGGCCGGATCGGCCGGTCGTTCTCTACTTCCATGGCGGCGGGTTCATTCTGGGCGGCCTCGAAAGCCACGACGATGTTTGCGCCGAACTCTGTGCAAGGACCGGCCTGTCCGTCGTCTCGGTCGACTATCGGCTGGCGCCCGAACACCGTCATCCGGCGCCGTTCGAGGATGCCGTGTGCGCCTTCCGGTGGGCCGGCCGGCACTTCGCCGCGCCTCTTCTCGTCATGGGGGAATCCGCCGGGGGCAATATCGCGGCTTGCCTCTGCCACGCCATGAAGGGCGCAAGGCGGCCGGCGGTCGGCCAGCTTCTGATCTATCCGGCGATGTCCGCAGCCTGGATCGGCGAGAGCCATGAGCGGCATGCGCATGCCCCCTTGCTCTCCCATGACGATGTCAGGGCCTATGATGCGGCGCGGGCGGGCGGCGCGCCGCCCTATGACGACACGCGCTTCAGCCCGCTCGCAGCCGGTGATTTTTCCGGCCTGCCCCCGACGGTCGTCTTCATCGCGGAATACGATCCGCTGGCCTGCGAGGGAGAAGCCTATTGCCGGGCGATCGGCGCGGCTGGCGGTACGGCATTGCTGCTGGCTGGCGCAGCCCTTCCGCACGGCTATGTGCGTGCCCGCGGTCTTTCCCTGCGGGCCAGGCGCGCTTTCGACGGGATCGTCCGCGAAACGACGAGGCTCGCCGCCGGATCCGCAGGCTAGAGGAATTCCGCGCACATAAGCGCGAGGTCGTCCCACAGCGCTTCGGCGAATCCACGCAGGACGGTGATCTCGAAGGCCTCCGCATCGAGGCGCGTGAGGTGGACCGAGACATGGCCGACAAGGGTCGCGGCCGTATGCCCCGGCGCAAAGGCGGACGGATGAAGGTCGACGGCCGTGCCCTTGGACAGCACCGCCGCGGCCATCGGCCCTTCCAGATGCAGGCGCACCCGGCCATGGCTCTGATCGATGCCGCTGGCATGCGGCTCCAGTGCCGCGAGCAGGCGGCATGCCTGCGAATAGGGGGTCGGCCGGTCACCGACGAGCAGCCACTGGCCGGGCGAGATCGCCCGCAGCGCAAGCCCGGTCTCGGCGGCAAGCTGTTCGAGGCCATCCACCGGGCCAGGCGTTTGCAGTCCCGCGATCATTTGCAGGATCGTGCCTTCGGGAAGCGCCGACAGGCGGATGCGCGACGAGGCGAGAGGCTTGCGGGCGGCAAGCGCCGGGAAGGGGCGAAGGTCAGGCATGGAGCTTCTCGTTGGCCGGATCGAAGAACACAGGAACGCAGAGGCGTGCGGCGGTGAATTCGCCGCGCAGCCCGTTCCACACGGTGACTTCCTCGCCATGGCGCTCGTCGCCGTGCCTGACCAGCGCCAGCCCGATGGTCGAGCCGATATGCGGCGAGAAGGCGCTGGAGGTAACGTAGCCTTGGTCGTTCTCCAGGGTTGGAGCCGCGCCCTTCGCCAGGATATGCGCGCCGCTGCGGAAAGACTGGTCGGGATCGAGCGGCACGACGCCGACGAGGCGCGGCCGGTCGGGGGCGTTGAGGCCTTCGCGTTGCAGCATGGCCTTGCCGATGAAGTCCGGCTTGCTTGCCGACACCATCTTGCCGAAGCCGAGGTCGCCCGGGGTCACGGTTCCATTGATCTCGTTGTGGGTGACATGGCCTTTCTCGATGCGCAGAACGCTCAAGGCTTCCACGCCGTAGGGCATCAGTCCGTCGGCCTGCCCGGCCTCCGTCAGCGCCTCGGCGACGCGGTCGCCATAGGCCGCGGGCACGGCAAGCTCGTAGGCGCGCTCGCCGGAGAAGGAGATGCGGAAGAGCCGGCCGTGCAGCCTGCCGCCGAACAGCGAGACCTCCCGGGCCGCCAGGTAAGGAAAGGCGTCGTTGCCGAGATCCTCGTCGACGATGGCTTGCAGGATCTTTCGCGATTTCGGCCCGGCGATCGCCATCTGCGCCCACTGGTCGGTGACGGAGGCGAGGCGCACGTCGAGCTCCGGCCAGAGCGCCTGCGCGCAGAACTCCAGGTGGTTCATGACCCCCGCCGCATAGGCCGTGGTCGTCGTCATGAAGAAGCGGTTTTCCTCGATCCGGCTTGTCGTGCCGTCGTCGTGGACCATGCCGTCCTCGCGCAGCATCAGCCCGTAGCGGGCCTTGCCGACCGGCAGCTTCAGGAAGGCGTTGCAATAGACCCGGTTGAGGAACTCGGCGGCGTCCGGCCCGCAGATCTCGATCTTGCCGAGCATGGAGACATCGCAAAGCCCGGCATTGTTGCGCACGTTGAGAACCTCGCGGTCGACGCTCTCCCGCCAGCCTTTCTCGCCGGTGCGCGGGAACCAGGCGGAACGGTACCAGAGGCCCGTTTCGACGAAGACCGCGCCATGGCGCTCCGCCCAGCCATGCAGCGGCGAGCGGCGCACCGGCTGGAAGTGCTCTCCGTGATAGGCGCCCGCAAGGGCGCCGAAGGAGACCGGGGTGTAGAATGGACGGAAGGTGGTCGTGCCGACCTCGCCCGGCGAAATGCCGCGCGCTTCGGCCAGCAGGCCGATGGCATTGACGTTGGAGAGTTTTCCCTGGTCGGTCGCCATGCCGCTGGTCGTATAGCGCTTGGCGAGTTCCACATGGCCGTAGCCTTCCTTCACCGCAAGATCGAGATCCCTGTGGTGCACGTCGTTCTGGAAATCGACGAAGGCCTTGCCCCGGACGCCGGGGATCGACCAGAGCACCTTGGCGGGCGCAGCCGGCGCATCGCCCTCGACCGGACCGAAGGGGATGGGGCTTGCGGCAAAGCCGAGCGCGGCGGCGAGGCTGGCGCCTTTGTGCGCGCCGTCCGCAAGGCAGGCGGCAAGGCCGGCGATGCCGGATGCGGCACCGGCGGGAGCGAGGCCATCGAGGCTTGCCGGGGATAGGAATGCCGCCTTCTCGCCGGACCAGACAGGTCTGCCGCCCCGATGGCAGGCCAGGTGGATGACCGGGCTGAAGCCGCCCGACAGGGCGAGCGCGTCCACCGCCAGCCGTTCCGTACGGCCGCCCGTGCGAATGTCGATGGCGGACAGGCTCCTGCCGCCATGAGCGTCGGTGACGACCGCGTTGCGGATGAGGCGCGCCTTTCCGGCATAGTCCGCGCCGCCGCTTTCACGCGGATCGATGATGGCCGTGATATCAAGGCCCTTCGCCTCGAGATCGCGGGCGAGTGCATAGCCGCTGTCATTGGTGGTGAAGATCGCCGTCGCCCTTCCGGGCGCGACGGCATGGCGATTGAGGTAGCTGCGCATGGCGCCGGCCATCATCACGCCGGGAATGTCGTTGCCGCCGAACACCAGCGGCCTTTCTTCCGCGCCGCTGGCGAGGATCGCGCCCTTGGCGACGATGCGCCAGAGGCGTTCGACCGGCACGGACGGCGCCGGTTCGGCGAGATGTTTCTGCACCCGCTCGACCGCGCCGAAGACATTGCCGTCGTACCAGCCGAAGACGGTGGTGCGCGTCAGCAGCGTGACGTTCGGCAGCGCCTCCAGCTCCGCGGCACAGTCCCGCGCGAAGGCCGGCGCCGTCCTGCCGGCGATCGTGGCGGTTTCGGACAGCAGTGCGCCGCCGGCCATCGCCTGCTCGTCGGCGACGATGACGCGCGCGCCGGCCCGGGCGGCCGAAAGTGCCGCGGCAAGCCCCGTCGGCCCGGCGCCGATGACGAGAAGGTCGCAATGCGCCCAGCGCTTTTCATAGCGATCCGGGTCGGCCTGATGCGTCGCCCTCCCGAGACCGGCGGCCTTGCGGATGAGGGGCTCGTAGACCTTCTCCCAGAAGGCGGCGGGCCACATGAAGGTCTTGTAGTAGAAGCCGGCGCCGAGGAAGGGCGAGAGGAGGCCGTTCAGCGCGCCGATATCGAAGTCGAGCGAGGGCCAGCGGTTCTGGCTGCGGGCCGCAAGGCCGGCATAAAGTTCCTGCATGGTGGCGCGGGTATTGGGCTCCGTGCGCCCGCCGCTGCCGATGGTCACGAGCGCGTTCGGCTCGGCGGCGCCGGCCGTCAGGATGCCGCGCGGACGGTGGTATTTAAAGCTGCGGCCGACGAGCCGGCGGCCGTTGGCCAGCAGGGCGGAGGCGAGGCTGTCGCCCTGGAACCCCTGCATCGGCTTGCCGTCGAAGGTGAAGGCGAGCGGCTTGCTGCGATCGATCAGGCCGCCCTGTGGCAGGCGATGGGAGCTCATGCGGCGTGTCCTTGCGCTGCGGCATCGCGGCAGGCGGCGACCTGGTGGGTGATGGTGTCGCGGCTGACGACCAGCCATCGGCGGCAGCCGGCGGTGTGGTGCCAGTATTCCGCATAGGACCCGCGCGGATTGTCGCGCAGATAGACATAGTCGAACCACTCTGCCGGATCGGCGGTTGGCGCGGGGCGTGGCAGCGCCGCACCCTTGATGGTGAATTCCTCTTTCGGTCTTGGCCCGCAATGCGGGCAGGGCACGAGGCTTGCCATGTCAAATCTCCGTCAGTGAAGGTTCGGCTGGGCGCCCTGGCCCTTTTCGTCGATGAGGTGACCCCGTCGGAAACGGTCGAGGCGGAAGGCCGCCGCCGTTTCGTGCGGCACACCGCGCGCCAGGAGATGGGCGAAGCAGAAGCCGGAGGCGGGCGTTGCCTTGAAGCCGCCGTAGCACCAGCCGGCATTGAGGTAGAGATTGTCGATCGGCGTGCGGTCGATGATCGGCGAACCGTCCATCGACATGTCCATGATGCCGCCCCAGGCGCGCAGCACCCTGACGCGCGAGAGCGCCGGGATCATCGCCTTGCCGGCTTCGGCGACATGTTCGACGGTCGCCAGGTTGCCGCGCTGGGCGTAGGAATTGTAGCCGTCGATATCGCCGCCGAAGACGAGGCCGCCCTTGTCGGATTGCGAGACGTAGAAATGTCCCGCGCCGAAGGTGACGACGCCGTCGATGAAGGGCTTCAGCCCCTCCGAGACGAAGGCCTGCAGCACATGGCTTTCGAGCGGTAGCTTGAGATCCGCCATGCGGGCGACCTCGGACGAATTGCCGGCCGCCGCCAGCGCCAGCTTGCCGCAGCCGATGAAGCCGCGGCTCGTCTCGACGCCGGCGACGCGGTCGTTCTCGCGGCGGATGCCGGTGACCTCGCAGCCCTGGATGATGTCGACGCCGTGCCTGTCGGCGCCGCGGGCATAGCCCCAGGCGACCGCGTCGTGGCGCACCGTGCCGCCGCGCCGCTGCAGCAGCCCGCCCTTGATGGGAAAGCGGGCATTGTCGAAATCGAGGAAGGGCACCATGCGGCGCACGTCGTCGCGGTCAAGCAGTTCGGCATCGACGCCGTGCAGGCGCATGGCATTGCCACGCCGCATGTAGGCATCGCGCTGCGCGTCGGAGTGGTAGAGGTTCAGCACGCCGCGCTGCGAGACCATGGCGTTGAAGTTGAAGTCCCGCTCCAGCCCCTCCCAGAGCTTCATCGACAGTTCATAGAACGGGTTGTTGCCCGGCAGCAGGTAGTTGGAGCGGATGATCGTCGTGTTGCGGCCGACATTGCCGGAGCCGATGTAGCTTTTCTCCAGCACCGCCACATTGGCGATGCCGAATTCCTTGGCGAGGTAGTAGGCCGTCGCCAGCCCATGCCCGCCGCCACCGACGATGATCACGTCATAATGCGGTTTCGGCTGCGGCTGGCGCCAGGCCGGTCGCCAGTCGCGGTTGCCGCGAAGTCCGTTCCAGAGGAGGGAGAGGGCTGAGTAGCGCATCGCCGTCGCTTTTCGTGAGAGAGGCCATTGGTCCTTGAGTAGCAGCGAACGGGCGTGCTTCATTGCATTGAAGGGACTTTTTGAGATAGAATCAGGACATGCAGCCTCCTGATATCCGAAACCTGCAACGCATCGGCTTCATCCTGCTGCCGAATTTCGCATTGATGTCCTATGCCTCGGCGAGCGAGCCGCTGCGCGCGGCCAACCTCATCGCCGGCAGCCCGCTCTATGAGGTCGTGCCGCTCTCGGCGGATGGCCTTCCGGTCAGAAGCTCGGCCGGCCTGGAGATCGCCTGCGGTCGGCTTTCCGATCTCGGCGGCAGCTGCCACACGCTGTATGTCTGTGCCGGCGGCAATCCCGCCGACTGGCAGGGCAGTTCCGCCCTGCATGCGCCCTTGCGCAAATTCGCCCGGGACGGCGTGCGTATCGGCGGGATTTCGAGTGGCGCCTATGTGCTCGCGGCCGCCGGGCTGCTCGATGCCTGCGCCTTCACCATCCATTGGGAGCATGCGCCGCTGCTGCGCGAGACGTTCCCGCATCTTGTGCCGCGTCAGGCGCGCTTTGTGGTCGATGGCGGACGCGTCACCTGCGGCGGCGGCGTGGCGCCGCTCGACATGATGCATGCGGTGATCGCCGCGCGCATGGGCGCGGATTTCGCCCGCCGCGTCAGCGACTGGTATCTGCACACCGCCGTTGCCGAACCGGCCGACCCGCAGCGCGGCGCGGTGGCGGAGCGGTTCGGCACCAACCATCCGGCCTTGCTGGCCGTCCTCGAAAAGATGGAGACAGCCATCGAAAATCCGCTGAACCGCAGCGAGATGGCGCGGCTTGCCGGCATCAGCCCGCGCCATCTCGATCGGCTGTTCCTTACCCATCGCGGGCAGAGCTTCCTCGATACCTATCGCGCGATCCGCCTGGCGCACGGCCGGCGCCTCCTGGAACAGAGCCCGCTTTCCATCGCCGAAATCGCCTATGCCACCGGTTTTTCCAGCGCCGGGCACTTTTCCCGTGCCTTCAGGGCCGCCTATGGTCATACGCCGGCAAAAGCCCGGCGCGCCGGCGCCACGCCTCATTCGTAAGGTTCAATGCGCCTGATGGTCAGGTTCCAAGCCGCTCGGCCACTATGGCCGGAATTTCCTTCAGGGCGAAGGCGCGGAAGGCCGCGGCGACGGGCGAGGGGGGAACGTCGCGCCGCTCGACCAGCCCCACCCGGCGGCTCGCCGTCGCATCGGCAAGGTCCAGCGCCGCCACGCCCTCATGCGCGCCATGCATGGTCAGCGAGGGCAGGATGGTCAGGCCGAGGCCCGCCTTCACCATCGCGACCAGTGAGGTGACGTTGTAGACGGTGATCAGCGACAGTGCCGAAAGCTGCTTGTAATCCGCCGCCTCGATCCGGTCGGACGCGCCGTTGCGGATCAGCGTCGCCCCATTGAGATCGCTCCATTTGACGGGTCGTTCGAGGCGGCAGAGGTCGTGATCGTCCTTGCAGAGCAGCTTGAACCGGTCGCTGAAAAGCGGCGTGAACTCCACCGCGCCGCCCGTGCGGCTTTCGCCGGCAATGCCGATATCGGCGACGCCGCTTTCCACCATGCGGCGCACCTGCGCGCTGTCGATGTCGAACAGCTCGACCTGCACCTGCGGCCGGGTTTGAAGAAACCGTTGCAGGATCGGCGGCAGCACGTTCGTCGCCACGGATGGCACCGAGGCGATCGACAGGCTGCCGATGCGGCTGTGCGCGAAGGCGCGCATGATGCTGACGGACTTGTCGAAACTCCTGATCTGCTCGCGGCCGAGATCGAGCATCAGGTTGCCGAGCGCCGTCAGGCTGTTCTTGCGGTCCGTCTGGAACAGCGGTCCGCCGATCTCGTCTTCCAGCTGCTTCAGGGTCATCGACACGGCCGACGCGGTGCGGCCGACGGCGTCGGCCGCATCCTTGATGTTCCCGCTCTCCGCCACCGTGACGAAGACCCGCAATGCTTCTAGCTTGATCATGGCGCTCACTTCAATTCTTCTGAAATTGATAACAGAAATATCTGCTTGATTGAAGCGTGGCGCTGGCGGATTTTCGGTTGAACGGAATGGAGATGCAAATGGCAGAACGCTACGCCAACCTGATCGGCGGCCGATGGAGGCAGGGCGAACGTTTCCACGAGAACCGCAACCCGTCGGATGTCACCGACCTGATCGGCCTTTACGCGCAGGCCGATGCAGCCGATGTCGACGAGGCCGTGGCCGCCGGCCGCGCAGCACTGCCGGCCTGGCGGAAGACCGGGCTCGAACAGCGCCAGGCGATCCTCAACACGATCGGCATGGAACTGATGGAGCGCGCCGCCGAACTCGGCGAACTCTTATCGCGCGAAGAGGGCAAGCCGTTGGCGGAAGGCCGCGGCGAGGTGTTCCGCGCCGGCCAGTTCTTCACCTATTACGCGGCCGAAGTGCTGCGTCAGCTCGGCGAGAACGCGGATTCGGTCCGTCCCGGCATCGAGATCGACATGCGCCGCGAGCCGATGGGGCTGGTGGCCGTCGTTTCCCCCTGGAATTTCCCGACCGCCACCGCCAGCTGGAAGATCGCCCCGGCGCTCGCCTATGGCAATGCCGTCATCTGGAAGCCGGCCAACGAGACGCCGGCCTCGGCCTTCGCGCTTGCCGACATCATCCACCGCGCCGGCCTGCCGGATGGGACGTTCCAGCTGCTGATGGGGCCAGGTTCGGTCGTCGGCAACGGACTTGCCGGCCATCGCGGGGTCGATGCCATCACGTTTACCGGGTCCTATGAGGTCGGTTGCCAGGTGGCGGTCGCCGCAGTCGCGAACCTCACCAAGTTCCAGCTGGAACTCGGCTCCAAGAACGCCCTGCTCGTCATGGACGACGCCGATATCGACCTTGCCGTCGCGGCCTCGATCGGCGGCGGCTATTCGGGCACGGGGCAGAAATGCACCGCCTCCTCCCGTCTCCTGGTCCATGCGAAGGTCCACGACGTCTTTGTCGAGAAACTGGCTGCCGCCGTCGCGGCGCTGAAGGTCGGCCATGCGCTGGCGGACGGAACGCAGGTCGGCCCGGTGGTCAGCGAACGCCAGCTTGCCGCCAACCTCGCCTGGATGGAGCGTGCCCGCGCCGCCGGCGCCGCGGTCGCCGTCGGGGGCGAGCGCCTGCAGCTTGCCCATGACGGCTTCTACATGGCGCCGGCGCTCCTGACCGGCACGACCAATGCCATGGATTTCAACCGCGAGGAGATGTTCGCGCCCGTCGCCGCGGTGCAGAAGGTCGGCTCCTACGAGGAGGGACTTTCCGTCGTCAACGACACGCGCTTCGGGCTGGTTGCCGGCATCTTCACCGGCTCGCTCGCGCGCGCCACCCACTTCCGGCGCCATGTCGAAACCGGCTGCGTGACCGTCAACCTGCCCACGGCGGGCACGGACTATCATGTGCCTTTCGGCGGGCGGAAGGATTCGAGTTTCGGCTCGCGCGAGCAGGGCCGCTCGGCTGCCGAATTCTACACCCAGGTCAAGACCGCCTATATCCGGGCGGGGGAGCCGGAGTAAGGCCATGGATGCAAAGATCGCCAGCCCCCTCGTCGATTGCCTGCAATATGCCAACTGGAGCCCGCGCGTTTTCTCCCAGATGCGGGCCGGCGGCGTGCATGCGGTCCATGCCACCATCGCCTATCACGAGAGCTTCCGCGAGACGGTCGCCAACATCATCGCCTGGAACCGCCACTTCGAGCGCCACCCGGACCTCATCTTCCCGGGCCGATCCGGCAGCGATATCGAGCGGGCGATGCGGGAGGGGCGCACGGCCATCTTCTTCGGCCTGCAGAACCCGTCGCCCATCGAGGACGATATCGGGCTTATCGAGGTCTGCCATACGCTCGGCGTTCGCTTCATGCAGCTTTCCTACAACAACCAGTCCTTGCTTGCCACCGGCTGCTACGAGGGGGAAGATCCCGGCATCACCCGCTTCGGTCGCCAGGCCATCGCCGAGATGAACCGTGTCGGCATGGTCATCGACATGAGCCATTCCGCCGAACGCTCGACCCTGGAGGCGATAGAGATCTCGACCCGTCCGATCGCCATTACCCATGCCAATCCGCACTGGTGGCATCCTGCCCTGCGCAACAAGTCCGACACGGTCCTGAAGGCGCTGGCACGATCCGGCGGCATGCTCGGCCTGTCGCTCTATCCGCATCACCTGAAGGACGGGTCCAACTGCACGCTGGAGGGTTTTTGCGCCATGGTCGCGGAGACGGCCGCGCGCTACGGCGTCGAGCATGTCGGCATCGGCAGCGACCTTTGCCAGGACCAGCCGGATTCGGTGGTGACATGGATGCGCAATGGCCGCTGGTCGAAGGTGATGGATTTCGGTGAAGGATCGGCCGCCGCGGCCGGCTTTCCCCGCCAGCCGGCCTGGTTCACCAGCAATGCCGATCTCGGCAACCTGCGGGACGGGCTGCACAGGGCCGGTTTCTCGGAGGCCGAGATGGGCGGCATCATGGGCGGCAACTGGCTGCGCTTCTACAACGCTTCGTTCGGGCCGATGCCATGACCGGCCGCGCGCTCGACGTAACGACGGAGCCTGCACTGGCACTGCGCTCGCCGGATGTCGTCATGCGCCTGCGGCGAATGGGGGCCTCTTTCCCGACGCGGCTCAGCTTCCTGCGCAGCCTGATCCGGCATCTTGCGGCAAGCGGCGCGGCGGTGCACCGCGGTGTCTGGCGCATGGACGACGAAGGGTTTGGCGAGGCGGTCTATACGCTGCGGCTCGGCAGTCATGACTACAGCCTTGTCGCCTTCTCCTGCCCGCTCTCCGACGACCAGCGCTCCGACCGCGTGATCGCCGAGGCCTGGGATACGAGCTACGTGCTCTATGACGGCATTCCCGATGCCGCCGAGATCGGCCGGCTGCGGGCGAACGCGCCGCGGCAGGAGGCGGGGCGCTTCGGCCCACGCGACCTGGTGCTGAGCCGCGCCAACAAGTCCGTGCGCTTCTTCGAGCATGTCGCCGACAGCCTGGCCCACGGCCGCCAGCCGGATCGGGCGCGTCTCGGCGAGGTCGGCTATCTGCTGCGCACCACCGCCGTCTACGGCAATGGAAAATTCGGCATCGCCGACCGTTGCGTCCTTGCCGGGCGCAGGGGACTGGATGGCCCCTTCCAGGCGGAGATGCTGACCGTCTGGCTGATCCGCGAATTCTCGCACGACCTCGTCGAGCACGTCGCCCGGTGCCGTGCGCCCGAAACCGCCGTGCCGCTGGCGCCGGACTTGCGCCGCCACATCGGGGTCGGCAATTCCACCGGCCTCGGCATGGCGCCGTTCCTGGCAAACCATCCCGTGCTGCTGAACAACTGGGTCCTCGCCCGCGAGACCGCCCTGGCGCGTGTGCGGTCGAAACCACACCTTGATGCGGCGGCGTTGAACAGGCTGGCCGATCTCTGGCGACAGGCGGCCCGGCACCTCGACCAATGGTCGGTGGAGGACGGCGCCCTTGCGGCACGCATCGTCCGCCTGCGCGCGGAGTGGACGGAGGCCGAAGCCTGGATCGATCCTGCGCGGCTGCTGGCCACGGCCTTTCCGGTCGCGGCCCTGCTCGACCGCGGGCAGCTCCTCTCCGTGGATTTCCAGGAACTGCTTGCCGCGCTGCTCATCGAGATGGCGGGACCTGAAAACGATGACCTTGCGGGCGGCATGGCGGCGGTGCGCGAAGGGGTGCTCCGACCGGGCATGGACCTGGCGGCCCTCCGCGCGCTCCTGCGCGAGCACTATGGATGGGCGCTCGCCATCGCCTTCGGGCAGCCGGCCGAAACCGCCCAGTTCTGGTATGTCTCGCAGGAGAAGCTGGAGCCGCGCCTCGGCCGCCGCGGCGCAGAGCCCGGGGCGGAACTGGAACTGCCGCTCGACATCGCCCGACAGGCGCAGCGGCTCGCCGCCGACCTTGCCGAAGTGCCGGAGACCGGGACCGTCGCCGCCTTCCTCGCCCGTTTCCCGCGGCATCGCCACATGGTCCGACGCATCCAGGCAACGGCCGGCGCGCCCTATGCGGAAATCCGCGACAACCTGCTCTCGGACCGCTGCCTGCCGATCGACATGCTACGCTGCAAGCTCGCCTTCTTCGGCGCGTCGAAATTCGATCCGCGCTCGGATCGCTGGACGCGCATCACGCTCTTCCAGGGCGCCCCGACGGCCGGCGAGATCACGGCCGGCGAAACCGACGACTGCTGGCTTCCGGTGCTGCCATGACGACGATCCTGCTTTCCTACAATGAAGTGCAGACACTCGCCCGCAAGGCGGCTGCCGGCGCTGGACTGCCTTACGGCGTCGCGGAGGATATCGGCGAGGCCGCCGTCTGGCTGTCGGCGCGCGGCGTCGATGCCGTCGCTGCCGTCGTCGACGCGCTTGCCGGGCGGGGGCCGGATGACATTCTCGACGGCCTTGCGGACATCGATGCGCTCTGCTGCGGCGGCCGGGACGAGGTCGCGCTGCACGGCCGGGATTGCGGCCTGGTGCTGATCGGTCTTGCCGGTGCGACGGCAGGGGACATGGGGCTGTGCCTTGCGGTGGAGCGCGGGAAGGGCGCTGTCGTCCCGCTTGCGCTGGTGGAGGATGCCGGTGGCCTCATGCCGTCCGCGGCGGTGCTTCGTCTCCTGCCCGGGGACGATCGCCTTGCGCGGCCGGCAACGCCGCGGCCGGCGGCAAGTGATCTGGCGGCCTATGCGGCGGCACTCGCGCTTGCGGCGCGAACCTGCGTCCCGGCCTCGGATTTTTCGCGCGCGCAGGGTGCGGGCGCGGGAACCACGGACAACGATTGAGGATATTTCCATGACGGAACGGGTGATGACGCTCGCTGCGGTCGAGCATCTGTGCCTGCGCGCACTGACGGCGTCGGGGGCCAGCACGGACAACGCCGCCGCCGTCGCCCGGTCGACGATGCTGGCCGAGCGCGACGGCATTCGCAGCCATGGCCTGCTCTATGTGCCGATCTACGCGGAGCACCTGCGCTGCGGCAAGGTCGACGGCAGGGCGTCGCCCGTCGTGTCGCAGCCGCGTCCCGGCGCCATCGTCGTCGATGCGGCGACCGGCTTCGCCCATCCGGCGATCGATGCCGGCTGGGATCGCTTCGTCGCCGCCGCCGGGCGGAACGGGGTAGCCGCGCTGACGGTGTTCAACTCCTACAATTGCGGCGTGCTCGGCCATCATGCCGAGCGCATCGCCGAAGCGGGCCTGCTCGGCCTTTGCACTACCCATGCCCCGGCGTCCATCGCGCCGCCCGGCGGGCGCACGCCCGTCATCGGCACCAATCCCTTCGCGCTCGGCGTGCCGGACGAGGCAGGCGGGGTCGCGCTCGTGCTCGACCAGTCGGCAAGCGTGGTGGCGAAATCGGAGATCCTTCTGCGCTCGCGCGAGGGCAGGCCCATCGAACCTGGCTGGGCGCTCGATGCCGATGGCGCGCCGACGCTCGATCCCGTCGCCGCCCTCAAGGGCTCGATGCTGCCGGCCGGCGGCTACAAGGGGTTCGGCGCCGGCCTTCTCGTCGAGATCCTTGCATCCTGCCTGTCGGGAGCGGCCCTCAGCAAGGATGCGAGCCCGTTCTCCGGCACGGCGGGCGGGCCGCCGCGGACCGGCCAGTGCTTCATCGCCTTCGATCCGTCGGCCTTTTCACCAACCTTTTCGCCGCAGGTCGCAAACCTTCTCGGCGCCATCGCCGGGCAGGAGGGCGCGCGTCTGCCGGGCGGCCGCCGGCGGGCCGCGCGCCAGCGCACCGAGCGGGATGGCGTGGCGGTCGACGCCGCGCTGATCGAGCGGATCGAGGCGTTCATTCGCTAAAGTTTTTCTGAAATGCGGATCAGTTATTTCGGTTTGATAAAAGTTACCGCATTCGACATCGTAACCGTCACGAGCACGACAACCACAACAAAGGGAACGGACATGAAGATCAGGACATCGATTCTCGCGGGCGCTTGCCTCTCTTGCATGCTGCTCGGCGGCAACGCTGCCCAGGCGGCGGAATGCGGCACGACGGATCCGATCACGGTGGCGGAAATGACGTGGCTTTCCGCCGGCACGCTCGCCTATGTGACCAAGGCGATCCTTGCCGAAGGCTATGGCTGCACCGTGCAGATCGTGCCCGGCGACACGGTGCCGACGGCCTCCTCCATGCTGGCCAAGGGCGAGCCGGACATCGCGCCGGAACTCTGGGTCTCGACCGTCAAGTCGACCTGGGACCAGATGCTGGCGAAGGGCACGGTCTACAAGGCCGGTGATATCTTCGCCAGCGGCGGCCAGGAAGGCTGGTGGATCCCGGACTATGTTGCAGAGGCGCATCCGGAAATCCGTTCCGTCAGCGACCTCAAGGACAATTGGAAGGTGTTCGAGGACGCATCGGCCCCCGGCAAGGGGCGCTTCTTTGCCTGCCCGCCCGGCTGGGGCTGCGAGATCATCACCAACAACCTCATCAAGGCGCTCGGCCTTGAGGAGACCTATGAAGTCTATCCGACCGGATCCGGTGCAAACCTCAAGGCCACCATCGCCCGCCAGGTCTCGCGCCAGAAGCCATTTGTCGGCTGGTACTGGGGGCCGACCGAGGTGATCGGCAAGTACAGGCTCAAGGTGCTGGACATGCCCGCCTATGATGCGGCCAAGTTCACATGCCTCACCGATGCCAAGTGCGAGAAGCCGGAACTGACCGGCTGGGCCGTGGGCGAGGTTGCCGTCGCCGCGACCACGAGCCTGAAGGAAAAGGCGCCGGATGTCGCAGAGTTCCTGTCGAAGATGCAGGTTCCGAACGCCGAGATCAGCGACGTGCTGGCCTGGGGCGACGACAACAAGGCCTCGCCTGAGGAAGTCGCAGCCTATTTCTTCAAGAACTATGAGAGCATCTGGACCAAGTGGGTCCCGGCCGACGTCGCCGAAAAGGTCAAGGCCTCGCTCTGAGGGTCCTCTGGCGAGGCGGCGCGACCGCGCGGTTGCGCCGCTCTTGCGACCTTCCTTTGCCGGCGGTCCGTGCCGTATGGCGGCCGGCAAGAGATGCAGCGTGAAAGGCTTGTGCCGTGGCAGACAATTTCCCCGAATTCATCGATACCCGTGGTCTCCGCTTTGCCATCGACGACGGCTTCAGCTGGGTCGTGGCGCATTACGGCGATACGTTCGAACGAATGCTGCTGCCGCTGCTCAAGCTCCTGAGCGCCCTTGAAAGCTTCCTGCAATGGCTGCCGTGGTACGTCACCATCGCCGTCATCGCCGCGCTGACCTATTCGGCCGCACGGAGCCTCAAGGCAACCGGCGGGGCCGTCGCCATGCTCGTCTTCATCGGGGCCCTCGGCCTTTGGAACGACGCGATGGCGACGATTGCGCTCATGCTCGCCGCGACGGTGGTGGCCGTCGTGATCGGCATTCCACTCGGCATCGTCATGGCGCGCTCGGACTGGCTGCGCTCGATCGCGCTGCCGCTGCTCGACATCATGCAGACGCTGCCGATCTTCGTTTATCTCATTCCCTTCGTCATGCTGTTCGGCCCGGGAAAGATCCCGGCGATCCTTGCCACCGTGTTCTTCGCCATTCCGCCGGTGATCCGGCTGACCGATCTCGGCATCCGCCAGGTCGACGGCGAAGTGGTCGAGGCGATCGTTGCCTTCGGCGCGACGCCGCGGCAGAAACTCCTCAAGGTGCAGATCCCGCTTGCCCTGCCGACCATCATGGCCGGCGTCAACCAGACGACGATGATGGCGCTTTCCATGGTGGTCATCGCCTCGATGATCGGTGCCGGCGGCCTCGGCTATCAGGTTCTGCAGGGTATTCAGCGGCTGGAGGTCAGCCGCGGTCTCATCGCCGGCATCGCCATCGTCTTCCTCGCCGTGATCTTCGACCGCATCGCCCAGTCCTATGGCCGGCGTGCCCAGAAACATCTTGCCAGCGGGGAATGAGGCCGTGAGTGCTTCCGACGTGAAAATCCAGGTCGACAAGGTCTACAAGATCTTCGGCAACCGCCCGGACGATGCGCTCGCCGAGCTGCGCGCCGGCGCGCAGAAGGCCGAGGTTCTGCAGAGGACCGGCTGTGTCGTCGGCCTCAAGGACATCGACTTCTCGATCCATCGCGGCGAGACCTTCGTCATCATGGGCCTGTCGGGTTCGGGGAAATCCACCCTGATCCGTCATTTCAACCGGCTGATCGAGCCCACGGCAGGCCGCATCCTCGTCGACGGTCGCAACATCATGGAGATGAATGCGAAGGAGCTCATCGCCTTCCGCCGCACCGGCATTTCCATGGTGTTCCAGCGTTTCGGCCTGCTGCCGCACCAGACGGTGCTGGAAAATACCATCTGCGGGCCGATCCTGCAGGGCGTCAACCGCCGCGAGGCGGTGGCCCTCGGCATGGAGCAGCTGGAGCTCGTCGGGCTCAAGGGGTTCGAGAACCGCTTTCCACGCCAGCTTTCCGGCGGCATGCAGCAGCGCGTCGGCCTGGCACGGGCACTGGCGACGCAAGCGGATGTGCTTTTGATGGACGAAGCCTTCAGCGCGCTCGACCCGCTGATCAAGAGCGACATGCAGGAGCAGCTGAAGGATATCCAGGCACGGCTGAAAAAGACCATCATCTTCATCACCCACGACCTCGACGAGGCCCTTCATCTCGGCGACCGCATCGCCATCCTCAAGGACGGCGAATTGCGTCAGGTCGGCACGGGTGAGGAGATCCTGTTCCGGCCGGCCGACGATTATGTCGAACGGTTCGTGCGGAAGGTCGACCTGTCGCGTGCCCTCTATGCCCACGAGGCCTTCACGCGGATTCCGGTCCTGACGCAGGCGGAGGCGACGCCGGAGCGGTCCGCCGCGCTGCTCGGCGAGCATCCGGGTGTCATCGTCGCCCGGGACGGCGCGTTGCGCCTCCTTGCCCGCGGCGCTTCCGGCGAGGCCGTCCCGGTGGCCAGCATCGACGCCAATGCCGCCCTCGGCCAGTGCTTTGCGCCGCTCGCCGCGCAAAATGCCATCCTTGTCACGGAGGGCGGGGCGGCAATCGGCATGCTGACCCGTGAAATGGCCTTCAAGGCCCTCGCGCGCGCCGCGCGGCCGGCCTGAAGCGCGCCCGTCCGGCTTCCAGGGGAAACGAACCGATGAAGACCTATGTGCTGACCGTATCGTGCCAATCGACCCGCGGCATTGTCGCCGCGATTACCGGCTACCTCGCCGAGAAGGAGTGCAACATCGTCGACAGTTCGCAGTTCGACGACCAGGAGACGGGCCTGTTCTTCATGCGCCTGACCTTCAAGAGCGAAGGCGGCGCAAGCCAGGACGATATCGACGCGGGTTTTGCGCCGGTCGCCAAGGCCTTCGCCATGGCCTACGAGTTCCACAACAGCGACGAGCGCATGAAGGTGCTGCTGATGGTCTCGCGCTTCGGCCATTGCCTGAACGACCTGCTCTATCGCTGGAAGATCGGCGCGCTGCCGATCGACATCGTCGGCGTCGTCTCGAACCATTTCGATTACCAGAAGGTCATCGTCAACCACGACATCCCCTTCCACCACGTCAAGGTGACGAAGGAGAACAAGCCGCAGGCCGAGGCGCGGCTGATGGAGATCGTCGAGCAGTCCGGCGCCGAGCTGATCGTGCTCGCCCGCTACATGCAGGTGCTGTCGGATGCGGTGTGCAAGAAGATGTCGGGCCGGATCATCAACATCCACCACTCGTTCCTGCCGTCGTTCAAGGGGGCGAACCCGTACAAGCAGGCCTTCGAGCGCGGCGTGAAGCTGATCGGCGCGACGGCGCACTATGTGACGGAAGACCTCGACGAGGGTCCGATCATCGAGCAGGACGTGGCGCGCATCACGCATGCGCAGTCGGCGGACGACTATGTGTCGATCGGCCGGGACGTGGAGAGCCAGGTTCTGGCCCGCGCGGTGCATGCCCATATCCACCACCGCGTCTTCATGAACGGCAACAAGACCATCGTCTTCCCGCCCAGCCCCGGCTCCTACGCCTCCGAGCGCATGGGCTGAGCCGAAAGACGACAAAAGGCCGGCGAAACGCCGGCCCAGCCTGATGAAGAGCGCCGCCCCACCCACCGCCGTCATCCTCGGGCTTGACCCGAGGATCCTGTGTGTTTGGTCTGATGTAAGATGGTTGCGGGAAGGAGGCCGAGAGGATCCAGGCCGCCGTTTGTGACGGCAGGCCGCGGCATGGCTTGGCCCCTTCCCGCTTCGCCCATCAACCTGAACAGTTGCACGGGGCTGTCGCCACAGACCCCGCACACAGGAGCAGGCGCCATGACGATACACCATACCTTCATCGGCTGCGACATCGGCAAGGACATGATCGACATCTTCGATCCGAAAACGGCCAGGTTCTGCCGCATTCCCAACGAGCAGACCGCGCTGTCCGCTTTTGCCCGTGGCCTCGACCCGGCCACCGACCTGGTCGTCTTCGAGGCGACAGGTCATTGCGACCGGCTGCTGCGCCTGTGTCTGGCACAGGCCGGCATCGCCTTTGCCCGCGTCAACCCGAAGACGGCCCGGCGCTTTGCCGAAGCGCGGGGACGGCTGGCCAAGACCGACCGCATCGATGCCCGCTCGCTTTGCGAGATGGGAACCATGTTCGGCCTGACGGCCGAGGCGCCGCCTTGCCCGGTGCGCGAGCGCCTGGCGGCCCTTGCCCGCCGCCGGGATCAGCTCGTCGATGCCCGTGCAACCGAGCGCCGGCATCTTTGCGATGCCTTCGATCCCGCCGTCCGCGCCGACATCGAGGCCATGATCGCCATCCTCGGCGAGAGGATCGCCTCGATCCAGGCTGCGATCGACGAGCAGATGAAGAATGGACATCTCGCTCAGCAGGCGCACCGCCTTACCTCCGCGCCCGGCGTGGGCAAGGTGACAGCCTTGACCCTGCTGGCCCATATGCCCGAACTCGGCAGCCTTTCGCCCAAAACAGCCGCAAGCCTTGCCGGCCTTGCTCCCTTCAATGACGATTCCGGCAGGAGATCCGGCCGCCGCCGCATCAAGGGCGGCAGGCCACGCGTGCGAAAGGCCCTCTACATGGCGGCTCTCGGCGCGATCAAGGCTTCAGCGCGCCTGCGCGCCTTCCATCAGGCCGTCTCAGCCAGAACAGGTTCCGCAAAGGCCGGCATCATCGCCGTCGCAAGAAAGCTCATCACGATCCTCAATGCAATGCAGCGCGACAAAACCAACTTCGCTTGAACACAGTTGCCATGTGTCACCCGCGGCTTGTGCCTTTGGTTTTGCATCCCGTGGAAATGGAGACGGGTGCTCAGCCCTCGGCGTAGCTGCCGTCCTCGCGATGAACCTCGCTGCCCGAGAGCGGCGGCGTGAACACACAAACCAGCAGGAGCGCTTCCTTCGCGCGCAGGATATGGGGATCGTGCTCGTTCAAGGCATAGATCGTTCCCGGGACGATGGGAAAGACCTCTCCCGTGGAAACATTCTCCACTTCGCCCTCGCCGGAGATGCAATAGTTCGTTTCGAAATGGTTCTTGTAGTGCAGGTGCAGTTCGGCACCTTTTGCCACCCGGGTCTCGTGAACCGAGTGTCCCATTTCATGTTCCCGCACGATCATCCGGCGGCTCTGCCAGCCGGGACCCGACGCATCCCGCGGCGTACCTGCAATCTCCTCAGATGTGACGACGATCATGTTTTTTCCTCCTACTCGATATCTTGTTCGATGTCCGCGAGGGCTGGTTCTATCCGTGCGGCGGCTTCCCGTGATTATCACGCCCATGGCGCGCGAGATATGCCTGCCGGCCGCGCAGCGTCCATCCTATGGGAGGGAATGCCGTGGCCGGTGCGTCTCACCAGGCCTGTTGGCGTATGGCGCGATACTTCAACGCGTTCGCGTGTCGGACAAGATCGTGGAGATCATTCCTCCGGCGTTGAGGATCCGGATTTCCCGTTCCGTTTCCACGGCCGCCCTTCCCACCAAAGCCTGGCTTTGGCCGTCGGCGCGGCGGATGAGCAGTTTCAGCTCGCTTCTCGGCTCCACTGCCGTGGCATCGATCGCGATCCTGTCCTGCGGTCCTATCGAAAGCGGCACGGCGCGATCGATCACCACGGGAAGCACGCCCATGCCGATGAGGTTGCTGCGGTGGATGCGCTCGAAGCTGCGGGCGATGACGGCGCGTATGCCGAGGAGGGCGACGCCTTTGGCCGCCCAGTCGCGCGAGGAACCGGTGCCGTATCGTTCGCCCGCGACGATGACGACCGGCCGGTTTTCCTGCCGGTAACGTTCGGCGATCGCCCAGAGGGGGCCTTCCTCCATCGTCGGGGCATGGATGGTGCGGGCGGCGGGCCGGCCGTCGATCAGCAGGTTGCCGGCGGTGCGGTTGTCGAAGAGGCCGCGGACCATAACCTCCCAGTTTCCGCGGCGGGCGGCGTAGACATTCAGGTCGTCCGGCGGGTCGCCATGCGCGACGAGATGCCGTCCCGCATGGCTGGCCGCGCCGATCTGGCCGGCCGGCGAGATATGGTCGGTGGTCATGTCGTCGCCGAGAACGAGCAGCGGATGGGCTTCGTAGGCGCCGAGCCGGCTTGCCGTCCGCGCGGAGGCGAAGGGCGGGCGGCGGATATAGGTCGATGCGGCATCCCAGGGAAAACGCGCGGAAGCGGGGGCATCGAGCGCCTGCCATGCCGCGTTGGCTGCGGCCTGCGCGAAGGCCTCTCCGAAATCGGCGGGCTCGGAGGCCCCTCGCACAATGGCATCGATCTCCCCGTTTGCGGGGAGGAGATCGCCAAGGCGGATGGTTTCCCCGTGCGGGCCGCGGCCGATGTCGCGGTTCATCGGATCGGAGACGAATTTGCCGATGAGCGAGAGGGCGACGACGAGCGGTGGGGACGCGAGGAAGCCGAACTGGAGGCTTGGATGGACGCGCCCGGGGAAATTCCGGTTGCCGGAGAGGAGCGCGGCGGCGACCGTTCCGTCCGGGATTGCCGCGGCCATGTCCGCTTGCAGGGGGCCGGAATTGCCGATGCAGGTCGTACAGCCGTGGCCGACGATGCCGAAGCCGAGCGCTTCCAGGTCCGCAAGCAGGCCGCTGCGCGCCAGGAAGCGCTCGGCCGCGGGGGAGCCGGGCGCCAGCGATGTCTTCACCCAGGCGGGCGGGCGAAGGCCGAGGCGCCGTGCTTTCCGGGCAACGAGGCCGGCGGCGGCGAGGAGACGCTGATCGGAGGTGTTGGTGCAGCTCGTGATGGCGGCAATGGCAATCGCGCCGTCCGGTATGGTTTTTCCGGTTTCGAAGGGCTTGCCGCTTGCTGCCTCCAGTGCCTCGGCGGCCGCTGCGACGGGCAGCCTGTCCTGCGGGCGTCGGGGGCCGGCGAGGATCGGTTCGATTGCCGATAGGTCGAGATCGATCACACGGCTGTAGCGCGGCTCCGCCGCCGGGTCGAACCAGAGGTGGAGGGCCTTTGCCGCCCTTTCGACGAAGGCGCAATGGTTCGCATTGCGGCCGGTCTGGCGCAGATAGGCGATGGTTTGTCCGTCAATCGGGAAAAAGCCGGTGGAAGCGCCGTATTCGGGCGCCATATTGGCGACGACGGCGCGGTCGCCGCAGGTCAGCGCCGGAACGCCTTCGCCGAAAAACTCGATGAACTCTCCCGATATGCCGTGCTTTCGGAGCAGATGGGTGACCTCGAGTGCAAGGTCCGTGGACAGCACGCCCGGGCCGAGGCGGCCGGTGAGACGGACCCCGACGACGTCGGGCAGGCGGATCGTCACCGGCAGGCCGAAGAAGACGCTCTCGGCCTCCAGGCCCCCGACGCCCCAGGCGAGCACGCCGATGCCGTTGATCATCGGCGTATGGCTGTCCGTGCCGATCAGCGTATCCGGGGCGGCCCGGCGCGTGCCGTCCCGCTCGACGACCTCCATGACCGTGGCGAGCTGTTCGAGGTTCAGCGTGTGCATGATGCCGGTGCCGGGCGGATGCACCCGCACGCCCGGCAGTGCCGTGGTCGCCCATTTCATCAGGCGGTAGCGCTCGCTGTTGCGATCCATCTCGCGCTGCATGTTGTGTTCCCGCGCGTCGCCGCGGCCATACCGGTCGACGGCCACGCTGTGATCGACCGAAACGTCGACGGGCAGCACGGGTGTCAGGCGCGACGGATCGCCGCCAGTCTCTGCGATGGCGTCCCGCATGGCGGCGATGTCCACCAGGGCGGGAACGCAGGTCGTGTCGTGCATGAGGACGCGGGAGGGGTGGAAATCCACCTCCGCCTCGCTCGTGCCCTCGCCGAGCCAATCGCGCAGGGCGTCGGTGAACGCGGCAAGGCGCGCGGGGTCGCGGCGGGCGACGTTTTCAAGCAGGATGCGCAGGACGAAGGGCAGGCGCCGGACTTCGCCGAAGGCCGCGCGCAGGTCAATGGCTTCGACCGGACCCGTCTCGGTTTCGATCCACAGAGCCATTTCGCATCTCCAAAGTGATTTTTAATACGTAAAAAGCCAATAATTAGAGAATGTCAACGAGTTTCCGACGATTCATTGGCTTTTAATGCGGTATATATGCAAAGAATCCCGCCTCTTGTTTCCTTTGCCCGCAGCATGGAATAACCTCCAGCCGATTGCTTCAGAAGACCGGACGGTATCCATGCGCTCCAGCCAGCTCGCCCAGACCATCGCGAACGAAATCACGCTTCTCGTCACATCCGGCGAGCTTTCGGTGGGCGATCACCTGAAGACGCAGCAGCTGGCGGACCGTTTCGGCGTGTCCCGCTCGCCGGTGCGCGAGGCCATGGACATGCTGGCAAGCCAGGGGCTGCTGGAGCAGAAGGAAAACCGCGGCTTCTTCGTCCGCGAGGCGGCGAGCGGCGTCGTCGAGCAGGTGCGCGATGATACCGGACCCTTCGAGGTCGCCAACGACTACCAGCGGCTGGCGGAGGACTGGCTGACGGACCGCATTCCTGCCGAAGTCACCGAACAGATGCTGCGCGAGCGCTATGAGCTCACCAAGTCGCAGCTCAACGACATCCTGATGCGTGCGACCCGCGAGGGCTGGGCCGAGCGCAAGCAGGGCTACGGCTGGCGCTTCCTGCCGGTCGCCAAGACGCCGGAGGCCTTCGAGCAGATCTACCGCTTCCGCATGCTGATCGAACCGGCCGCGATGCTGGAACCCGAATTCCGGCTCGACCGCAAGATCATCGACGAGCAGCGCCGGATCCAGAGCCGCATGCTGGACACGGACATCGAGCGGCTGCCGGCCGAACGCCTCCTGCACAATGGCGCGCTCTTCCATGAGGAGTTGATCAAGATGGCCAACAATCCCTTCTTCCACATCTCGCTCGTGCGCGTGAACCGCATGCGGCGCCTGCTGGAATACCGCTCGCGCGTCGACCGCAGCCGCACCGTGCGCCAGTGCCGGGAACACCTCGAAATCCTTGATCTACTGGAGCGCGGCGAGGTCGTTGAGGCTTCCTACGCGATGCGCCGGCACCTCGGCGGTGCACTCTCCAAGAAGTCGCCCATTACCTGGTCCTGGTCGCACCAGGCGCATGAAAAAGACAATCTCGAAAAATAGTGATTGCATTTTTAGATTTAAAAAGCCAATAATCTCCCCGTGACGCAGAGCGGCGATTTCGCTCGTCGCCTCATGGGAGATATCTGATGAAAATATTCGTGACGCCGTGTGATGGGATCGGTCCGGAGATCACAGCGGCAACCATGGAGGTCCTGAAGGTCGCCGATGCGGCGTTCGGTCTGGGCCTCGAATACCACTTCGAGGACACCGGCTTCACGAGCCTGGAAAAGTTCGGCACGACGCTGCGCGACGAGACGATCGAGCGCGCGCGCACCTTCGACGGCATCATCCTGGGACCGCAGTCGCACATGGATTATCCCGCCCGCGACAAGGGCGGCGTGAACGTTTCGGCCGGCTTCCGCGTCAAGCTCGACCTCTATGCCAATGTCCGCCCGGCGCGTTCGCGCCCGTTCCTCAACGATGCCAAGAAGATGGACCTCGTGATCATGCGCGAGGCGACGGAAGGGTTCTATCCCGACCGCAACATGTATGCCGGCACGGGTGAATTCATGCCGACGCCGGATGTGGCGCTCTCGGTGCGCAAGATCACGGCGTCCGCCTGCGAACGCATTGCCCGCCAGGCCTTCCTGCTCGCCATGAAGCGCAACAGGAAGGTAACCGCGGTCCACAAGGCCAACAACTTCATCCTGACGGACGGCCTGTTCCTGCAGCAGGTGCGAAAGGTCGCCGCCGAATTCCCCGACGTGACGCTCGACGATTTCATCATCGACGCGATGGCCGCCCATCTGGTGCGCGACCCCTCGCGCTTCGACGTGATCGTCGCGACGAACTTCTACTCGGACATCCTGTCGGATCTCGCCAGCGAGCTTTCGGGCAGCCTCGGCCTTGCCGGTTCGATCAATGCCAATGCCGAGACCGGCCTCGTCTGCGCCCAGGCCCAGCATGGCTCTGCACCCGACATCCAGAACCGCAACATCGCCAACCCCACCTCGCTCATCCTTTCCGCGGCGATGATGCTGAGCTGGCTCGGCGAGCAGCGCGGCCTGGCGCATTTCGAGGCGGCGGGCGCGGAAATCGAACGGGCCGTCGACGAGGTTCTCGCCGACCCGGCGTCCCGCACCCGCGATCTCGGCGGGACCACCAACACCGATACCTTCGGTTCGCTTGTCGCGGGCGCGGTTCGGGCGGGCGGCGGCGAGCGGAAGCGTGCCAGTGCCTGAGAAGAGCATTTGCATTTTGATTTTTTAAAATCCAAAATGCAAAGCATGGAGGAGGCGAGGGCAGGGAGTGGCCCTCGCATGACGTGCCCGGCCGCTCCGAAGCGCGGGCCAATCTTTTGGGAGATGAGAGATGAATTACACAATATCCGCCCGCTCGGCCGTCTTCGCCGTCGGCACGGCGCTCATGACCGCCTTCGCCGCCGCCGCATTCGCACAGGACGTTCCCGCCGGTTATCCGGCCGGCTATGCCGACGTCATCGCCGCGGCAAAGGAGGAAGGCACCGTCTCGGTCTACACCTCGACCGATGCCGCCCAGTCGCAGAAGCTGCAGGATGCCTTCACCAAGAAATACGGCATCAAGATCGCCTATAACGACCTCGGAACGAACGGTGCCTACAACCAGGTGATCTCGGAAGCCGCCGCCGGCCAGACGACGGCCGACGTGGTCTGGAGTTCCGCCATGGACCTGCAGATGACGCTTGTCCAGGAAGGTTATGCGGCCGAATATGCCTCGCCGGAAACCGGCCACCTGCCGGCCTGGGCCAATTACAAGAACATGCTGTTCGGCACGACCGTCGAGCCGGTCGGCGTGATCTACAACACCAAGGCACTGTCGGAAGACAAGCTTCCGAAGACCTATGCCGACATGATCGCCTTCCTCAAGGACAACAAGGCCGAGCTTCAGGGCAAGGTCGCGACCTTCGACCCGGAAAAGAGCGGTTCGGGCTTCCTGCACCACTCGAACGATGCCCGCAACCGATCGGACTTCTGGGATCTGGCCAAGGCCATGGGCGAGGACGGCGCGAAGATCTATTCCAGCTCCGGTGGCATGAAGGAAACGGTGGTATCGGGCGAAAACGTCATCGCCATCAACATCATCGGCTCCTATGCGCTCGACTGGGTGAAGGAAAGCCCGAACCTCGGCGTGCATTTCGCAAGCGACTACACGCCGGCCTTTTCGCGCCTCGCGCTGATCACCAGGGATGCCCCGCATCCGAACGCCGCCAAGCTCTTCGTCGACTTCATGCTCTCGGCCGAGGGGCAGTCGCTTCTCGCCGAAGGCGGCCTGCCGTCCGTGCGTGACGACGTGACCGCCGGCCTCAACATCAAGACGCTGAACGAGCGCGTCGGCGGCGGCCTGAAGCCGATCGCGGTCGATGAAGGCGTGCTCGAATACATGAAGCCGACGAAGCGCGTCCAGTTCCTCAACGACTGGAAGGCCGCCCTCGGCCGCTGATGCTCAGCCGGCCGCGGCGCTCAGACAGCGCCGCGGCTCCGCCACCGTTTGCGAGAGGCATAGAATGTCCACCCATACACAAGCACCGGCTGCGCTCGCCCTGGCGAAAGCCGCGGCCGAGAAGAAGTATCCGGCCAGGATGCCGCGGCACGGCAATGCCAGCCTTTACCGGCGCATCGTCATCGGCCTTCTGGCAATCGCCGTTTTGGCGCCTGTCGGCCTGATCGTCTACCAGAGCTTCCTGACGGCGGCCTTCTTCAGCCCGCGCGCTCAATTCGGTCTCGACGCCTACAAATACGTCTTCACCGACAGGAACTTCTACAAGGCGCTCGGCACCACCGCCATCTTCTCCTTCGGCATGGTCGCGATTGCCGTGCCGCTCGGCGGCCTGCTGGCCTTCCTGATCACGCGGACGGACATCAGGGGCAGGCGCCTGCTCGAAATCCTCGTGCTCGTGCCGATGTTCATCTCGTCCATCGTGCTGGCCTTCGGCTATACGGTGTCCGTCGGCCCGACGGGCTTCGTCTCGCTCTTCGTCCGCGGCATCCTCGGCTTCGTGCCGTGGAACATCTACAGCCTGCCGGGCATGATCCTGATTGCCGGCCTCAGCCATGTGCCGCATGTCTATCTCTATGTCTCCTCGGCCATGCGCAACCTGCCGTCGGACCTGGAGGAGGCCGCCCGCACCACCGGCGCGTCCATCTGGCAGGTCTCGCGCGACGTCACGCTGCCCATGGTGCTGCCGGCGCTGATCTTCGCCGCCGCGCTCAACATCCTGCTCGGCTTCGAGACCTTCGGCATTCCGTTGGTCCTCGGCGATCCGAACGGCATCATGGTGCTCACCACCTACATATACAAGCTCACCACGCTGTTCGGCACGCCGACCTACCAGCTGATGGCCGTCGTCGCCGTGGTGCTCATCCTCATCACGCTGCCGCTCGTCTGGATGCAGCGCAAGCTTTTGCGCAATGCCCGCAAATATGCCGCGATGGGCGGCAAGGGCGCCCGCGTCGCCACGCTGAAACTCGGCGGGAGCGGCCAGGCCATCGCGCTTTCGATCATCGGCTTCTGGCTCTTCGTCTCCGTCGCCCTGCCGATCGGCGGTATCGCCGTGCGCGCCTTCGTCGATGCCTGGGGCGAGGGCGTCAGTCTGCTCGACCATCTCACATTCGCGAATTTCGACCGCATGCTGGAGGTCCCGAGCCTGGTGCGCGGCATCGTCAATACCGTGCTCCTCTCCGTGGTCGGCGGCGCCGTCGCGGTCGGCATCTACCTGATGGTCGGTCTTGCGGGGCATCGCAACTGGGGCCTGTCGAACACGGTGCTCGACTACATCGTGCTCCTGCCGCGCGCCCTGCCCGGACTTGTCATCGGCCTTGCCTTCTTCTGGGTCTTCCTGTTCGTGCCGCTGCTGACGCCCTTGCGCCCGACGCTGGTCAGCCTCTTCATCGCCTATGTCGTCGTCGGCCTGTCCTATGGTCTGCGCCTCCTGCAGGGCACGCTCATCCAGGTCGCACCGGAGCTTGAGGAATCCGCCCGCACCACGGGCGCCACGATCGGCCGGACCTGGAAAGACGTGGTGATCCCGATCGTAAGGCCCGGCCTTGCCGGCGCCTGGGCGCTGATCATGATCATCTTCCTTCGCGAATATGCGACGGGCGTCTACCTCATGGGCGCGGGCACGGAAGTCATCGGTTCGCTGATGGTCTCGCTTCTCCAGACCGGCGCCATGAACACGATCGCCGCCCTTTCCCTCATCAGCATCGTCTTGACGGGCGCAGGCCTTGCGCTCGCCCTTCGTTTGGGAGCAAAAATCCATGACTGAACTCGTCGTCAGCAACGTCCAGAAATGGCTGGGCGGCCTGCAGATCCTCAAGGGCGCGTCCTTCACGGCGCAGCGCGGCTCCATCGTCGCCCTGCTCGGCGCCTCGGGTAGCGGCAAGACCACGCTGCTGCGCTGTGTCGCCGGGCTCGAACAGCCGGAAATCGGCCAGATCGTCATCGGCGGCAAGACCGTGCTCGACGGCGAGACGAAGATCGCCCTGCCGCCCGAGCAGCGCAATATCGGCCTCGTCTTCCAGTCCTACGCGCTCTGGCCGCACCGGACGGTGAAGGAGAACGTCGGCTACGGCCTGAAGCTGCGCGGCGTGACGCAGGCCGATATCGAAAAGCGCGTTCAGGCGATCCTCGAGCGCATGGGGCTCGGCCATCTGGCCGATCGTTTTCCCTCCCAGCTTTCCGGCGGCCAGCAGCAGCGCGTCGCGATCTGCCGGGCGCTGGTCTATGAGCCGCGCGTGCTTCTGCTCGACGAGCCGCTCTCCAACCTCGATGCGAAGCTGCGCGAGGAAGCCCGCTACTGGATCCGCAAGCTGATCCTCGACCTCGAAATCTGTGCCATCCTCGTGACGCACGACCAGAGCGAGGCGCTCGCCGCCGCCGACAACATCCTCCTCCTGCAGGATGGCCGGATCGTCCAGCAGGGCGGGCCGCAGGAGATCTATTCCAACCCGAACAGCTTCTATTCGGCGGACTTCCTGGGCGCCAACAACATCGTCACGGCGAAGGTCAAGTCGGTCGACGGCAAGAGCGCCATCATCGGTGGCGAGAACTGGAGCCTTGACGGGACGGTGCGCGAGGCCTCGGGGCTGGCCGCATCGGAGGATGCGCGGGCGGTCATCCGTGTCGAGCAGATCAGCGTCAGCGACCAGCCGCAGGCCGGCGGGCTGGAGATGAACCTCGACGACAGCATCTATCTCGGCGACCGCTGGGAATATCGCCTGCGGCGCGGCGACTTCGTCGCCAAGGCGCATGGTGCAAAGCAGCTTTCGACCGGCACGGTCTGGGCGTGCATTCCCTCCGAAAGCGTGTGGGTGTTCTCGGCAGGCCAGCGCTAGCGCCTTTCCAGCCGAAGCGGCATCGCTTCGGCATCGGACGATGCGGTAGAAACAAGATGCTGGGGCAGTTCCGGCGAACCGGATTTCACAGGAATTGCCCCGGCGAAGGTCCGCCGCGGGCGGCCGCTCCTTTCAAAGGGAATGGAATGTCGCAACAGCCCCGCATAACCCTCGTCCATGCGACGCCGATCGCCATGGAGCCGATCAGGCAGGCCTTCGCCTCCGCCTGGCCGGAGGCCGACATGGTCAACCTGCTCGAAGACAGCCTCTCGCCCGACCGGGCGAAAAGCAGCGATATCACCGAGGCGTTGACGGCCCGCATCACGGCGCTGACGCACTATGCGAAGCAGATCGGCAGCGCCGCGGTGCTCTTCACCTGCTCGGCCTTCGGCCGTGCCATCGAGCAGGCGGCGGCGACCGTCGATATCCCGGTGCTGAAGCCGAACGAGGCGATGTTCGAGGCCGCCATCCGCAAGGGCGGCCGGACGGCCATGCTCTACACCTTCCCGCCGGCGCGGGAGGGCATGGAGGCGGAGTTTGCCGAGGAGGCGGCGCGGATCGACCCGACCGCCACCCTGGAGAGCTTCCTTGTGGAGCACGCGATCGAGGCCGTGCGGGCTGGCGATGTCGAAACCCACAACCGCCTTGTCGCCGCGGCCGCGGCGGGTCTCAAGGGCTTCGACAGCATCGTGCTTGCGCATTTTTCCACGGCGCGCGCCGTGCCGGCCGTGCGGGCGGAGACGGACATCCCCGTTCTCTCGAGCCCGGCCGCCGCCATCGACAAACTCAAGCGCCTTCTCGGCGCTGCCTGATTTTGGGAGTATCCGTTCCATGCTGCTTGGCGTGATTGCAGACGATTTCACCGGGGCGAGCGACATCGCGAACACGCTCGCCAAGGGCTTGCCGGGCGAGGGCGGCCTTCGCACGGTGCAATATCTCGGCATTCCCCATGGCAAGGCCGAGCCCGATGTCGAGGCGGGCGTCATCGCCTTGAAGAGCCGGTCGATCGAAGCCGCCGCTGCCGTGGAGCAGTCGCTTGCCGCCCTGCGCTGGCTGCTCGGCCAGGGCTGCGAGCAGATCGTCTTCAAATATTGCTCGACCTTCGATTCAACGCCGCAAGGCAATATCGGCCCGGTGGCCGAGGCGCTTGCCAGGGCCCTGGATGTCAAGGGCGTCGTCGCCTGTCCGGCGTTTCCCGGTGCCGGCCGGACGGTCTATCAGGGCCATCTCTTCGTGAAGGACAGGCTCCTCAACGAATCCGGCCTGCAGAACCATCCGCTCAACCCGATGACGGACGCCGATATCCGCCGCTGGCTACGGCTCCAGACGACGGGCGGCGTCGGCCATGTCGATACCGCAACCGTCCGGGAAGGTCCTGCCGGTATAGAGACCGCCTTGCGGGAGCAGGACACCACCCTCGTCATCGTCGACGCCATCACGGACGACGACCTCGTCGCGATCGGCAGCGCCGTGGCATCGTGCCGCCTCATCACCGGTGGCTCGGGCATCGCCATCGGCCTTGCCGCCAACTTCATCGGGCGCGGCCTTGCCGCGGGCACGGGAGCGGCGGTGATCGGCATGGACGGGCCGGAAGCCATTCTCGCCGGAAGCTGCTCCGGCGCAACGCGCGAACAGGTCGACATCCACCGCAAGGACCATCCGGCGCTTGCCATCGACGTCGCCGGCGTCCTGGACGGTTCAGTCACCGCCGCGGACCTCACTTCCTTCCTGCTTGCGAACCGGGGCAGGGCGCCGCTGGTCTACTCCTCGGGCACGCCCGGTGAGGTCCAGGCCGTCCAGGCGCGCTTCGGGCGGGAGATGGTTGCCGCCGCGCTCGACGGCCTCTTCGCCAGCACGGCGCGGGAACTGGTCAAGGCCGGCATCCGCCGGCTCGTCGTCGCCGGCGGTGAGACGTCCGGCGCCGTCGTTTCGGCGCTCGACCTTGGCGCGCTGACCATCGGGGCCGAGATCGACCCCGGTGTGCCGGTGCTCTTGTCGGGCGGCGATGAGCCCGTGGCGCTGGCGCTCAAGTCCGGCAATTTCGGTACGCCCGATTTCTTCACCAAGGCATTGGAAAGGCTTGCAGGCAGATGAGTGCGGAAAACAAGGTTCGCGAGGAGATCGTCCGTCTTTCGAAATCACTGTTCGACCGCGGCTTCTCCGTCGGCTCCGCCGGCAATATCAGCGCCGTGGTCGAGGACGGGATCCTGATGACCCCGACGAATTCGTGTCTCGGCTTCCTCGACCCGGCGCGAATCTCGAAACTCGACCGAAGCGGCAACCACATCAGTGGCGACAAGCCCTCGAAGGAGGTGTTCCTGCACCAGGCGTTCTACGAAACGCGGCCGCAGACAGGGGCGGTGGTGCACCTGCACTCGACCTTCGCGACCGCCCTGTCGTGCCTCAGCGATACCGACCCGGACGATTGCATCCCGCCGCTCACGCCCTATGTCGTCATGCGTGTCGGCAAGGTGAAGCTGCTGCCCTATGTCAGGCCGGGCGACGAGCGGATGGGCGAGATGATACGGGAGCTTGGCGGCCGCCATGCCGCTGTCCTCCTTGCCAATCATGGTCCCGTCGTTGCCGGCAGGGACATCGTCTCCACGGTCTATGCCGCCGAGGAGCTGGAGGAAACCGCCAGGCTGCTCGTTCTGCTGCGCAATGCACCCACGCGTTTGCTCTCCCCGGAAAACGTCGCGGAACTGAAAGCCGTCTTCGGCGGCTATTGAGGGGGGGGACGCCATCCGTGAGGTGCAGGGAGGCAGCCAGCTCGGCGGCGCGGTTTGCGTTGACGCTTGCCATCGCCACGGCAGGAGGCTTCCTGCTGTGGCTGGCGCACATGCCGCTTGCCTGGTTGCTCGGGGCGATGCTGGCGACCGCGCTTTCTGCGTTCCTGCATGTCCCGGTGTCCCTGCCGAAACATGCGCGGCCGCCGATGACGGCGGTGATCGGGGCCGTGCTCGGCACGTCCTTCTCGCCGGAGATTTTCCGGCATGCCGCAGCCTGGATCGTTTCGCTTCTCGGCCTCGTCGCCTTCATCGCGATCACGGGTGCGCTGGCCTTCGTCTATTTTCGCCGCATCGCCCGGCTCGATCCCGTGACGGCCTATTTTTCCGCGATGCCGGGCGGCCTTGTCGAGATGATCACGCTCGGCTCGGAAAGGGGCGGGGATGAGCGCATGATCGCGCTGATCCATGCCGCGCGGATTTTCCTGGTCGTCCTGGCGCTCCCGTTCCTGATCGAGGCCCTTACCGGTTTTGACATCGATCGCACGGCAACGGTGTCCGCGGCTTCGGCAACGGTCGCGGTCGACGATATCCTCTGGTTCCTGGCTGCCGTCATCGGCGGCGCCGTGCTTGCAAGCCTGTTGCGGCTGCCGGCGCGTTTTCTCGTCGGGCCGATGCTTGCCAGCGCCGTGTTCCATCTGACGGGACTGACGGATTTCGAGCTGCCGGCGGCAGCCCTTGCCGGCGCCCAGGTCGTCATCGGCGCGACGATCGGCTGCCGCTTCGCAGGGGCTTCGCCACGGATCGTGCTTCAGTCCATGCTCCTGTCGGCCGGCGCGACTTTTGTGATGCTGCTCTGCACGGCCGCGTTTTCCTCGGTGCTCTCCCTTGCTGGCGGCGATCGTTTCATCGCCTATGTGCTTGCCTATTCACCGGGCGGCGTCGCGGAGATGAGCCTTATCGCGCTTTCATTGAACGTCGATGTGCCGTTCGTGGTGCTGCATCACATCGTGCGGGTGCTGACCGTCGTGGCCGGAGCATCTGCTGCGTTCCGGTTCTTCAAGCAGTAAGGTATTCGGTCCACCGAGATCGCCAGCAAGCCTGTCCGGCCGGCTACGCGCTAACGTCCATTCTCCCGTTCTTTTTCTGCCGGTGGTTTCGCACCCGCCGCGGGCCGTTCTCCGGCTGATGCGGCACTTCGGCCGAGGAAGGCGCGAAGAGGCGAGCCTGGCCGGCGACGGTCGGATGCTCGAAGATCCGGATCACTGAAACCGGTTGTTCGAAGAGCTGGGAAAGACGTCCCGCGAGCCGCGTGGCGAGGAGCGAGTTGCCGCCGACGAGGAAGAAGCTGGTGTCGAGGGATTCGATCGGCCGTCCCAGGAGATCCTTCCAGAGATCGCAGACCTGCTTCTCGATATCGGAGAGCGGCCGTGCGGGAGGCGCGCACGTGCCTGCCGCGGCTTCGCGGGCGCGCTGTTCCAGCGCCGCGCCGTCACGCTTTCCGTTGGCGGTCAACGGCATCCGGTCGAGCACGATGAAGGTGGAGGGAACAAGGGCGGCGGGCAAGTGATCGCGCAGCGCGGCGAGCAACGTTTCCTCGCGGTAGGCCGCGCTGCCACCGAGGGTGAGGAAAGCGGCAAGGCTGTCGCCGGTTCCCGCGCCGCGCACCGCGACGACGGCTGCCTGCCGCACCGCCGGATCGGCGGCGATGAGTGTTTCGATCTCGCCAAGTTCGACGCGCAGGCCGTTGACCTTCACCTGGCCGTCGCGCCGGCCCAGAAATTCGACCACGCCGTCCGGCTGCCAGCGGCCGAAATCGCCCGTGCGGTAGAGGCGTTCGCCCGTGCGGGGATGGCGGATGAAGCGGGCGTTTGTCTTCTCCTCGTCCCGCCAGTAACCGAGCGCGAGGCCCACGCCGCCGATGAAGATTTCCCCGATGGCGAAGTCGGGGCGCTCGGCAAGGGATTCGTCGAGCACGTGGATCGTCTGGTTGGCGAGCGGCCTACCGTAGGGCACGCTTTTCCAGCCCGGCTCGATGCGCTCGACCTCGTGGGCGATCGACCAGATGGAGGCCTCCGTCGCGCCGCCGAGCGACACCAGTTTCGGCGGCCGGGGAAGCTTGAGGAGCGAACGGCAGAGCGGCAGGGGCAGCCAGTCGCCGGAGAGCATGACGAGCCGCAATCGGGAGAGCATTGCGAGCGTGCCGCGGTCGGCGAGCCGGTCGTGCAGCAATTGCAGGAGCGCCGGCACGCTGCTCCAGAGGGTCACGCCGGCTTCTTCGAGAAGGCGCAGCCAGCAATCGGGATCCGGCGCGGGGGCGGCCGGCGGAATGACGATCGCGCCGCCGGCGGCGAGCATGCCGAAAATGTCGTAGACCGACAGGTCGAAGCTGAGCGAGGACACCATAAGGCAGCGATCGGCGGCCGTGACGCCGTAGCGCGCATTGATGTCGAGCACGGTGTTGAACGCCGCACCATGCTGGATCGCGACGCCCTTTGGCTTGCCCGTCGAGCCTGATGTGAAGATGACATAGGCGAGATCGTCCGCGGCCGCCTGTGGCGGGATGACCTCCTCGGCGCCAGCCTCCGATAACAACGGATCGTCCAGCGCGATCATGGGGACGGGAAGGTCACCATCGGCTGCATCGGCGGGTATCAGCGCCAGCGTCGCGCCGCTTTCCGCAAGCAATGTCTCGATCCTCTTGCGGGGAAGAGCGGGATCGACGGGCATGTAGGCCGCGCCCGCCTTGAGGATGCCCAGCACGGCGACCACCTGCCGCCAGCCTTTCGGCAGGAGCACGGCGATGGGCGGGCCGGGCATTGCGCCGGCGGCGGCGATCTGGCCCGCAAGGCGGTTGCTCGCCCTGTCGAGTTCGCCATAGGTCAGGCTGCGCTCTTCGTCGATGACCGCGATCGCATCCGGCTGCGCCTGCGCCTGGCGCAGGAAAGGATCGTGCAGCAACACGGCGTCCGTGCCCGCGTGCCAGGCCGTTGCATTCACCGCTATCCGCCGCGCCGCCTGCTCTTCCGGCAGGGAGAGGATGGCGGTGTTCCAGGTGCCGTCGTCTGCGGCGAGCGTCTTCAGCAGGGACAGGTGGCGGTCGGCGATCGTTGCCATCAGGCCTTCCGGGTAAGCCGCGTCGACATAATCCCAGTTGAGGACGAGGTTGCCCTCGTGCTCCAGTACCTGGTGGTCCAGCAGGGTCTGCGGCGTCTGCACCGCGGCGCGCACGATTTGGCCGAAGCCCGAGAAGGCGTCGAGATAGCTTTTTCCCGTTCCGAGCGCGCTGGTGAAGACATAGGGCATCAGCGCCCGGCCGGGCGTATTGCGGGCCGCCGCCACCATCGACAGCGCTTCGACGCCGCTGACGGCGCTGTTGTCGAGATCGCGCCAGAGCTGCTCCTGCGTCGCGCGGGCAAGAGCGGCGAAGGAGGCGGGGGCGAGCGTGTCGATCTCGACCAGCGTCAGCGATGTGAAGTCGCCGATCACGCCGTCATAGGAGGGGCCGGACAGCGGGCGGTTGAAGAGCGTCGTCGTCAGGGTGAAGGCGCTGCTCCCGCTCCACAGGGCGAGCACGCGTGCATAGGCGGCCAGCAGGGCTGCCGAGGGTGTGACGCCCCGGCTGCGGATCTTGTCCTGCAGGCGTCGCCACGCAGCCTGCGAAAGGACACGCTGCTCACGGGCGAAACGTGGCGCGTCGATCGCCTCGACCGGTCGGGCGAGCGGCAGGTCCGGGCCGAGCGGGAGGCGGGCGGCCCGATCCTGCCAGTATCGCCGTGCGCGGGCGGCTTCCTGCGACCTCGCCTCCGCTTCGCGCGCGAGGGCGTGCTCGCGGAACGACGCTGCGGGCTGGGGGAGGGCGACGGTCTGGTTCTCATAGCGAGCGCGCCATTCCGCAAGCCAGATTTCCAGGGATTTCAGATCGAAGACGAGGATGTCGAAGCTGAGATGCAGGATGGTTTCGTGCGATGAAAGCCGCGTCGCGTGGATACGATAGAGCGGCCAGCGGTCCGCAGGCAGCATCTCCTGCTCCATGTCCGCCCGAAGCGCCGAGAGGCGCCGCTCCCGTTCCTCCGCGGCAAGGTCGCTGAGGTCAGTCTGCCCGATGGCAAGGCGCGGCACGTCGTCGAGCACGCGCTGCATCCCGTCGGTGTCGATGACCGCGCGCAGCATCGGATGGGCGGCGATGGTGGCGTTGAGCGCCGCCTCCAGCCGCTCGACGTCAAGATCGCGCGTCAGCGCCTCGATGTAGCCATGGGCGGCGACGCCGCCGAGCTCGAAATGCGGATCCCGGCCGAGCCAGTAGGCACGCTGGATGTCGGTGAGCGGGAACGGGCCGGTGTCGGCGACCGGGTCGGCCGGTTGCCGCGCGGCCATGCTCCCGGCGCCATGTTGCGCCTCCGCCGCCAGGGCAGCCCAGGCTTCGACGGTCGGTGTCGCCACCAGGGTGCTGAAGGAGAGCGTTGCGCCGTCCGCCGAGAGACGGCTTTGCAGACGCATCAGGGCGATCGAGGTGAGGCCGAGTTCGATGAGGTTTTCATCGGTGCCGAATTCCTCCGGCTCGGCGCCAAGCTCTTCCGCGACGAGCCGGTGCAGCTCGAGCGCCATGGTTTCGGCAGCCGTTTCATGCCGGCTGCGGGCAAGTGCGGGCTCCGCCATGTCCTACTCCGCCTCGCGCCGGGGCGCGTTCTTCTGTTCCCAATGATGGATCTGCTGTTGAATGAACCACTGGATGATCTGGCTGAAGAGCGGCACGATGAAATCCGGGTCGAGCCCGTTTTCCTCCGCCCAGCGGCGCCGTTCGGGCAGCATGGCCGCGACGCGCTCGGGCGCCGGTATGCTGGCGACGTCGGGCTTGAAGCGGGCCGCCTCCAGCACGTATCCCATGCGCAGGCCGAACAGGTCGACGAGCGCGCGGTCGATCGTGTCGATCGCCTGGCGGATGTCGCTGAGGTCTTGGCAATCGGCGGGCGTTTCGGCCCGGATGCCGAGGTCTTTCGCTGAAGGCACGCGTCAATCTCCGTTGTCGAGGCCGGCGGAAAGGTGAAGCTGCTTCAACCGTTCGCGCAGGTCCTTCTTGCTCACCTTGCCGACCCCGGTCTCAGGGAAGCGCTCGATGAAGACGAACTGGTCGGGCATCTTGAACGCGGCGAGGCCGCGCGCCTTCAGATGCCGGATGAGGGCGAGCGGTTTCAGCCCGCCGGTCCGGGGGATCACGAAGGCGCAGATGCGTTCGCCGAGCGTTTCGTCCGGCAGGCCGACGACGGCCGCGTCGTGCACGTCCCCATGGGCAAGCAGCAGGTTCTCCACCTCCTCGGGTGAGAGTTTTTCGCCACCCCGGTTGATCTGGTCCTTCTCGCGGCCGGAGAGCACGAGATAGCCGGCGGACGTCAGGCGCACGATGTCGCCGGTGCGGTAGAAACCGTCCGGCGTGAAGGCTTTCTCATTGTGCTCGGGGATCTTGTAGTAGCCGCGGATCGTGTAGGGCCCGCGCGTCAGGAGCTCGCCCGGCTCGCCGGGCGCGACGTCCCGGCCCTCGGCATCGACCACGCGGATCTCGTCCGCCGGCGACATCGGCTTGCCCTGGGTGGTGACGGTCGTCTCCTCGTCGTCGTCAAGGCCGGTATAGCAGATCAGGCCCTCCGCCATGCCGAAGACCTGTTGAAGGCCGCAGCCGAGGCGCGGGCGCACGCGCCGCGCGGCTTCCTCGCTGAGTTTCGCGCCGCCCACCTGCAGGGTTCGGAGACTCGATATGTCGGCGTCAGGCGCACCGGCAGCCTCCATCCAGAGCAAAGCGAGGGGCGGCACGAGCGAGGTGATCGTCACGCCATGCGCCTCGATGAGGGCAAAGGCCGTCCTCGGGTCGGGATCGGGGGCGATGACGACCGTGCCGCCGCTGACGAAGGTTCCCATGATGCCGGGGCAGGCGAAGGGGAAATTGTGGGCGACGGGCAACGCGCAGAGATAGACGGTGTCCTCCGCCATGCCGCTTGCGGCGGCGGCGGTGCGGATGTTGTAGAGATATTCGTTGTGCCGGCGCGGGATGAGCTTCGGCACGCCGGTCGTGCCGCCGGAAATCTGGAAGACCGCGACATCCTCGGGCTGGGCGGCGTCATCGATACCGGCGTCCTCGACGAGCCCGGAAAGCGCGGTGAAGGCTTCGGCCTCGCCGTCGACGATCACATGGCGGAGCGCCGGCAGGCCCGGCAGCAGCTCGCGGGCGAGCGCCCGGTAGTCGAAGCCGCCGGCGCGGTCGGCGATGAAGTAGGCGCGGGCCTCGGTGAAGTCGAGGAAGCGGCCGATCTCGATATGGCGGTGCGAGGGCAGCGCTAGAACCGGAACGACGCCGAGGCGCAGGAGCGCGAAGACGACTTCGACGAAGGCGATGCCGTTCGGCATCTGCACGACGGCGCGGTCGCCTTTTTGAAGGCCGAGGCGGCGAAGGCCGGCCGCAAGCGCGCCCGCGCGGCGTCGAAGGTCTTCGTAGGTGACATGCCGGCCGCTCTCGATCAGCGCCGTCTTGCCGGCATGGCGGTCGGCGATGCGGTCGAGCATGCCGGAAAAGGTTTCCGCCTGCCAGAAACCCTCGCGAACATAGCGTGCGCGAAACGTTTCCGGCCAGGTCGGCGCGTCCACCGAAAGATCTTGGGCCGTTTCCTGGAGCATGGTCTACCTTTCTGCCCGCGCCTTTCCGGCGGCGGACGGTTCCAGGCCGAGGGCCTGGAGCATGGTTTTCAGCTTGGTTTCGGTTTCCCGGTACTCCGCCTCCGGGTCCGAGCCCTCGACGATGCCGGCGCCGGCGAAGAGGCGGACGCGGCGGCCGCGGATTTCCGCGCAGCGGAGCGTCACCGCCCATTCGCCGTCGCCGTTCTCATCGCACCAGCCGACCATGCCGGCATAGAGGCCGCGGTCGAACCCCTCGATATCCGCGATGGCCGCCAGCGCTTCGGCCGTCGGCGCGCCGCCCACGGCCGGTGTCGGATGGAGCGCAAGGGCGAGATCGAGCGCGGTCACATCGGGCGAGGCGAGTTCGCCGGTGATGACGGTCGAGAGGTGATTGACGGGACCGGCGGCGAGCACGCTCGGGGTTTCGGGAACGTCGAGGCTCCTGCAGAAGGGGCGGAGCGTCTCGCCGACGGCGCGGCTGGTATAGGCGTGCTCCTGGCGGTCCTTCGCGGAAGCGAGCAGGCGGGCGATGTTGCGGGCGTTGCGCAGCCGGTCCGGATCGGCGGCGATCGTGCCGGCGAGCGGATTGGCGAAAACCCGGTCGCCGGCCTTACGCACCAGCAGCTCGGGACTGGCGCCCAGCAGCACGCCCGCGTCCTCGCCGTTGCCGGCGTCGAGCGGCACGCCGTAGACGAAGCTCGCCGGATGGCGCCGCATCAGCGTCGCCAGCAGGCCGGCAAGGTCCGGCGCCGCGTCGAGCTCCAGTTCGAGACGGCGGGCGAGCACCAGCTTCTTCAGGTCCGTCCGGCGGATGCGGGCAAGGCCGCGGGCCACCGCATCCCGGTAGCCGGAGGGCGAAGGGGTCTGGCGGACGTCGACGATCGCGGGCGCCTCGCCCGGCGTAACGGCGAGCGGAACAGGCCGGCCCGGCCGCTCCAGGCGTTCCGGCACATAGAGGCTGGCGGGCGATTGCGTATCGAAGGGGATCGCGCCGACGACGACCGGCGGAAAACCTTCGCTCCGGGCGGTCGCGAGCAGGCGCGCGACCGTCTCGCGCAAATCCTCGCCGGCGGGCCGCGCGCTGAGCGCGATGCCGTGGCCGATCATTCTTGTGGTCGGCGAAACGTAGACGGTCCGGCCGTGAAGGCCGGCCGCGGGCAGCGTTTCGGCGACGGCGACATCTGCCGCGATGCGGGCGGCGGGTGTGTGTTGCATCAGGCGGTCTCCGTGGCGGCGCTCTCGCAAAGCAGGGGAAGGGTGGTCATGTGGGCTTCCAGCGCGGCGATCGTCGTGTGTACGAAGAGGTCGGTCACCGGCAGGTCGACGCCGAGCTCCCGGCGAAGCCGCGCATGCGCCTCGACGAGCCGGATCGACGTGGCCCCGAGTTCGAAGAAGTTGACGTCGGTGGGAAGCCCCCGGCGACCGATCACCGCTTCGAGGATTTTTCGCACGGGGCTCGTAGCGGCCGTGGCGGCTTTCGGCTTCTGGCTGGAGAAGGCGGGCAGCGCCTTAGGGTCGATCTTGCCGTTGGCCGAGAGCGGCAGGGCCGCATGGACGCCGAAGCGGGCGGGGACCATGTAGGCCGGCAGCAGCGCGCGGCAATGTTCCCGCAGCGCTGCCTCGGTAAGCGCGCTTCCGGCCCGCGCCGCGACATGGGCGACGATCTGCCGGCCGCCGGCGGCCTCCTGCACCAGCGCGACGGCACGCGCCACATCCGGGTGGCTTTCGAGCGCGTGGGTGACGTCGCCGAGTTCGACGCGATGTCCGCCGATCTTGACCTGGCCGTCCTCGCGCCCGAGGAATTCCAGCGTTCCATCCTCCCAGAAGCAGCCGAGATCGCCCGTTCGGTAAAGGCGTTCGCCCGTGTCGGCGGCGGTGACGAAGGCGGCGGCTGTTTTTTCTCCGTCGCCCCAATAGTCGTCGGCGAGGCCATGCCCGCCGATATGCAGCTGGCCCGCGACGCGATCCGGGCGATCGGCGCCGTAGCGGTCGAGCACGCGAAAATACTGGTTCGCGAGGGGTCGGCCGTAGGGCACCGATTTCCACTCCGGCGCGACGGCGCCGGCTTCCTGCCAGTTCGACCAGATGGCGGCCTCGGTCGCCCCGCCGAGCGCGATCAGCCGCGTTTCCGGCGCGGCGGCGGAAAGCCGGCCGGGCAGATCGAGCGGCACCCAGTCGCCGCTGACGAGCGCGAGGCGGAGCGAGGACGGCAGGGGGGCCGCCATGCTGGCGGACCAGACGAGTAGCATGTCCAGCAGCATCGGCACGGAATTCCAGATGGTGACGCCGTGCCGGGAGAGCATGGCGTTCCAGTGTGCCGGGTCGCGCTCCGCGCCGGCATCTGGCAGCACGACGGCCGCGCCCGCGGAAAGCGGCGCGAAGATGTCGTAGACCGAAAGGTCGAAGCTGAGGGAGGAGAGCGCGAAGACGCGGTCCCGCGGGGTCATGCCGAAGCGGCGCGCCATGTCGCCCAGCGTGTTGGCGACCGCGCCGTGGGACATGGTGACGCCCTTGGGCATGCCGGTCGAACCGGAGGTGAAGATGACATAGGCCGCCCGCGCGCTGTCGGCCTTTGCCCGTCCCGCCAGCGCTCGGGCGGGCGAAAGCTCCGGAACCGCGTCGTCGAGGCTGACGGCGATCGCGTTCGCCGCCTCTTCGTCGTCGGCGGCGAGAATCCGGGCGACGGGCGCGACCTGCCGCAGCATGGCCTCTGCCCGGGCGGGCGGAAGGTCCGGCGCGACCGGCACATAGACCGCCCCTGCGTGATGGATCGCCAGCACGGCGACGACCTGCAGCGGCCCCTTGGGGAGCCGGACGGCGACGCGGTCGCCCGCGCCCGCGCCGGCCTCGCGCAGCCGGCGGGCGAGGTCCGCCGCCCGGGCGGCGAGCGCGCCGTAGGTCATGCGTCCGCCGCTCCACAGCAGCGCATCGCGGTCCCAATGGGTTTCGAGCCCCTCCCAGAAGGGCGCGGAGATATCGAGGCCGCCATCGAGCGGAATTGCGGGCGGGTGATGGAGGGCGGCGCGCGTGGCGGCCTGGCCGGCGGGGAGCCGGCGCGAGACGGCGCGGTTCCACCGGTCCGGATCGTCGGCGAGCGCGACGATGGTTTCGACATAGCGCTCGAAGGCGGCCGTGGCCGCGTCGAGGTCGAGGGCGGCTTCGGCGATGTCCCAGTTGAAGCTGAGGCCGCCGCGTTCCTCGTAGAGCTGGTGGTCGAGGGCGACCTGGGGCGTCTGGCTGATGCCGGCGACCTGCCGCCACCGCCCGTCCTTCGCGCCGTCCGTCTCCTCGCCGATCAGAAGGCTGGTGAAGACGACGGGCATGAGCGAACCGGAATAATCCTGCCGCCGCCGGGCGAGGTCGCGCAGGAGATCGACGCCCGAGACCGCGCTGTGCTCCAGCCGTTCCAGAAGCCGCTGCTGCGTCGCGCGGACCTGGTCGGCGAGGGAGGCGTCCATATCCGCAAAACCGAGCAGCGTCGTGTTGGTGAACTCGCCGAGCACATGCCGGATATCCGGATGGATCGGCGGCCGGTTGAACAGCGTGACGTTGAGGGCCACGTCCTCGTTGCGGCTCCAGGTGGAGAGCACATTGGCGAAGAGCGTGGCGAGAAGGCCGGTGGGCGTGACGCCCAGGCCCTTGCACGCCACCTTCAGGGCGCTCCAGCGGGCCTGGTCGAGATGGCCGGCGCGGCGGCGGAAACGGCCCGGGCGGCCGCCGGACCGGCTGGCGGGAAGGGAGGGCGCGGGCGGCAGAAGGTCCAGTTCGCGGCTCCAATAGTCCCGGGAGGCCGCTTTCCGCGCGGCATCCTCGCCGCAGAGCACGCAGTTGCGGAAGCGGATGGCGGGCGGGGGTGCAAGCGTCTCGCCGTCGATCAGCGCGAACCATTCCCGGTGGAAGAGCTGGCTGCTCCAGGCGTCGAGCGCGATGAGATCGACGCAGGAGAGAAGCCGCAGGCCGCCGTCGATGCGCACCCAGTGCAGCTCGAAGAGCGGCCAGGCGAAGGGATCGCGCACCCGTTCGCCGATCTCCTCGCGCAGCGCGGCAAGGCGGCGGTCCTGCTCCTCCGCCGGCAGGGCGCGCAGGTCCGTGACGGGCACGGTGTAGTCGGGCACGCTTTCGAGCACGGTTTGCAGGCCGTCCGGCAGGAGCACGGTGCGCAGCATGTCATGGCGCGCGATCACCGCGTTGAGGCAGGCGTCGGCATGGCTGAAGTCGACGGCGTCGTGCTCGAATTCGAGATAGCTGTTGGCGGAGACGCCGCCGAGGTCGAGCGCGCCGGTGCGGCCGACGAGATAGGCCTGCTGGATCGGCGTCTGCGGGAAGGGCGCGAAGCGATCGGCCTCTGCGCCGGCGGCGGTCGACAGCCGCTGGAGCAGCGCCTGCTTCTGTTCCGCGACCTTCGCCTTGAGGGTGGCGGTCATCGCGCCGGCGGGCGCGCGGAAGCGCAGCTGGCCCTCCTCGACCCAGAGGTGGATGCGGTGGCGTTCGAGCTCGTCGAGAAGCTGCGTGAGGCTCATAGCGTGCCCTCCGTCATGTCCTGGGCATAGGCGGTCGTCGCGGAAAGCCAGCGTTCGCGCGCCTGCGGCTCCAGCGCGCCTGCGGCCATGGCATGCAGGCAGACATGGTCCGGCGAGAGGGCGAAGCGGCGGCCCATCTCGTCGAGCGGCAGGTCGCCGATCTGGCAAAGGCCGAACGGCCGGCCGACGGCCTGCTGTTCGAGCGCCTGGCACATCGCCCCGCATTCGATGAGCCCGAAGCCGAGGCTCGCAGCGTCGTAGAGTGGTGCGATGGCGTCCAGCGACAGCACGAAGCAGAGGACGAGGCGGCTTGCGGCCAACGTCTCGCGGCTTCCGGAGCTGAGCAGCGCGAGGTCCGCAAAACCGTCCGGCGCCGTGCAGGGCGATAGGGCGTGCGCCTGCGGGTCGTAGCGATAGCCGCCCGGCGCGAGGTCCTCGATCCCGCCCGGCGGAACGGCAAGATAGGTTTCGACGGGATAGAGTCCGCCGGCCGAGGCGTAGAGCCGGCGCTCCTCGCCATCCCTGTAGTGGCGCCGAAGCGGGGCGAGCAGGGTGGAAAGCTCGTCGGTCGTCAGCGGACGGTCGATGAAATCGCGCCAGCTGCGCCGTGCCGCCGCGGCGGGCGGCTCGGCTGCCCCGGACAGCAAGACCGGCGCTTCGGCGGCGGCAACCGGACGGGGGCGGCTCTTGAAAAGGCGACGGGCGACCGGGTCGGTGAGAACCGGGTTGCGGGAAAGGTGGGCGCGCAAGGCCGCGGCTCCGGCGACGAGCTCGGCGGGCTGCGCCGCCCCTTGCGGCGCCAGCGCCTGCACCAGGGCGACGAGGTCCGGCAGGCGTACGGCGCGGGCGAGGTCCGTCAGCGGCGGGCGGGCGCCGGCGAAGGCCTCGATGTGGTTGGCGAGCGCGATCAGTTCGAGCGACGAGGCCCCGAGATGGACCAGATTGTCGTCGAGCGAGACGGCGGGGCGCTGGAGGATCGCGGCGACCATCTCCAGCACCGCCCGCTCGACCCCTTCGCCCGATGACGACGGATGTCGTGAAGGGGCGGCCTCGGGCTCCTGTGCGACGAGGGCGAGGAGCGCCTTGCGGTCGAGCTTGCCGTTCGGCGTGAGCGGCCAGGCGTCGACGGCCTTGAACGCGGCGGGAACCATGTAGGCGGGCAGCTCCTCGGCGAGGTGGGCCGCAAGCCCTGTCTCCTCGACTTTTGCCCGGGCCGGCCGGAAGAAGGCGACGAGCCGCGGCCGGCGCGGATCGCCCACGGCGAGCACCTGCGCCTCCTCGACATCCGCATGCCGCTGCAGGGCGCGCGCCACCTCGCCGGGCTCCACGCGAAAACCGTTGATCTTCACCTGCGCGTCGGCGCGTCCCTGGAAGATGATCGCGCCGTCGGGGCCATAGGCGCCGAGATCGCCCGTCCGGTAGAGGGCGAGGCCCGTGCGCGGATGGGGGAAGAAGTGCGCGGCCGTCTTTTCCGCATCGTTGAGATAGCCGAGCGCGAGCCCGTCGCCGGCGATGTAGAGATCGCCGGTATGGCCGATCGGCGCGATGGCGAGGGCGTCGTCGAGGACGAAGACCTGCTGGCGGCCGAGCGCCCGGCCGTAGGGGATGCTCGTCCAGGCCGGATCGACCTCGTCGATGGCATGGAAGATCGACCAGATCGCCGCCTCCGTCGCGCCGCCGAGGCTGTATTGCGCGGCGTCCGGCCAGAGCCGGCGGGCGCGGCCCGGCAGGTCGAGGCCGATCCAGTCGCCGCTCAGCATCACCGTCTTCAGCGCCGGCGGCGGCGCGATGCCTGCGACCTCGTGATAGTCGACATAGAGCGAAAAGAGCCCGGGAACGCTGTTCCAGAGCGTCACGCCATGGCGGGTCGCGAGCGCGTGCCAATGGGCGGGGTTCTGCTGTTCGGCGGGATCGGGCAGGACGAGCGTGCCGCCGGCGCCGAGCACGCCGAAAATGTCGTAGACCGAGAGGTCGAAGTGAAGCTGCGAAAGGCCGAGCACGCAATCCGCGCCGCCGATGCCGAAGCGCCGGCTGACATCCGCGATCGTGTTCACGGCGGCCGCATGCGTCACCGTCACGCCCTTGGGGTTTCCGGTCGAGCCGGACGTGTAGATGATGTAGGCGGGATCATCCGGCTGCGCGCCGGCGAGGTGATGCAACAGCGCGGGGTCGCCTTCGCCAAGACGGGAAAGGTCGATCGTCGCGGCCGGCGCGCCGGTTGCAAGGGCGTCGGGAGTCGCGCCGCGCTCCAGCATGGCGGCCGGTGTGAGATCTTCGAGGATGCGGGCCTGGCGGGCGAGCGGCTGGGCCGTGTCCAGCGGCACATAGACGCCGCCGACGAGCGCGACGGCGAGGCAGGCGGCGATCTGTTCCGGCGATTTTTCGAGGCGGATCGCCACCGTCTCGCCGCGGCGGACGCCGGCGACAACGAGGGCGTTTGCGATTCCCGCCACCTGCCGGGCGAGCGCCCCATGGGTCAGCACCGCACCCGATGTGGCGATCGCGGGCCGCTCCATCGCGCCCGGCAGGGCGCGCAGCCACAGGTCGGCGAGCCGCTCGCGCCGCTCGGCCTCCGGCACGATCGCCGGGGCAATCAACGCATCGGTCGGGTCGGCGCGTCCGCCCACCGTCTCCTCCAGCATGGCCGGATCGTCGGCGACGGCTTCGACGAGAGTGACGAAGCGGTCGAAGAGCGGTCGGGCGACGGCGATGTCCAGCACGTTGACGGCGATGTCCCAGTTGATCGTCAGCGCGCCGGACCATTCCATCACCTGGTTGTCGAGCATGACCTGCGGCGTCTGGGAAAGGGCCAGCACCGGCCGGCCCGGCTGGGCGGCGGCGTCGGAATAGAGGCGCGTGTCGTTCTGCGTCAGCGTGCTGGTGAAGACGACGGGCATCAGGGGGCGGTCGAGATGGCCGCGCGCTAAGGCCATTTCGCGGGTGACGGCCGTGCCGCTGACGAGGCTGTGCTCCATGTCGCGCCAGAGCAGCGCCTGGAGCCGGGTAAAGCGGGCGCATCGGGTCTCGGCCTGCCGGAGATCGGCCTCGAACAGCATGTTGGTAGTGAAATCGCAGACCACGCGATCGACATCCGGGTGGATCGGCGGCCGGTTGAAGAGCGTCATGTTGAGGCAGAAATGCGGGTCGGCCGCGAAGGCGCAGAGCGCTTCGGCAAACAGCGAGAGCAGCGCCGTCGAGGGCGTGACGCCGAGCGTCGCCGCTGTGGCTTTGAGACGGTCCCACCGCGTTTTGTCGACGGTGTGCGAGAGGCGGTCGTAGACCGGCGTGCCGGCCTCGTTCGGAGGCGCGATCACCGGCAGGGCCGGCGCATCCGGCAGGCTTTCCGCGCGCTCCCGCCAGTAGCGGCGGGCGCGGGTGAGATCGGCTTCATCGAGCTCGCTGAGCACGCAGTCGCGGAAGGTGATGTCGGGCGTGGGCAGGTGAAGGTCCGGATCCCGGTAGAAGCGGGCCACTTCGTCGAGAAGGATGAGGATGCTCTGCTGGTCGGCGATCAGGAGGTCGAAGCGCAGATGGACACGCACGCGGCCGGCCGGCAGGAGGCTGAGCTCCACATCGATCATCGGCCAGCGGTTCTCCGCCGGAAGGGCGCGCGAGAGGCGCCGGCGAATGGCGTCGATCGTCGCGTCCCGCGCCGCGTCGTCGCTCAGATCGCGCACGACGATCTCCAGCGCGGGTATGGTTTCGGCGATCTCCTGGCGCGTGGCGTCGAGGATGCGGGCGCGCAGCATCGGGTGGCGCGCCATCACGATGCCCCATGCCGCCCGGTAGCGCGCGATGTCGAGCGTCTCGCAATCCAGCTCGTAGTAGAACTGGCAGGCCGCGCCGCCGAGCGGCAGCGACGGATCGCGGCCGAGCAGGTAGCCGCGCTGGATCTCCGTCAGCAGGAAGGGCGCGTGCATGTCCTCCGTGCGCTGCTGTGGCGGTGCCGCGCCCGCTTCGACGCCGAGGAGCCGGCTCAGAAGCGCCGGATCGAAGGAGAGGGCTGTGCTGCTGCTCGACATGACGTTCCGTCTCAGGCTGTGGCGACCTGGCGCGCGAGCGTCTGCCGCTCGGCGTCCGGGAGGGCGTGAATATGGAGGTAGGCGAGGGCGACCTGCTCCGTCCCGGCGACGGCTTCCAGCCGGCGCGACAGGAGGGCGGCCGTCCGGTTCGAAAGAAAATCCGGCAGGCCCAGCTCGACCTGGAAGATGCGGCGCAGTTTCGAGAGGAAGCGGACGGCGAGGATGGAATCGCCGCCGAGCTGCAGGAAGTCGTCCGTGGGGGCGACGCCCGGAAGGCCCAGCGTCTGCGCGAACAGCAGCCGTACTGCCTGTTCCTGCGGGGAGCCTTCATCCGCCGCGACGATGGCCGGTTGCGCAGGCGTGGCCATGCGCTCCAGGCGTTGCCGGGCGGCCTCGCTCGTTTCCCGCAGGCGGTCGTCGAGATTGCGCGGCGTGACGATCACATGGGAGAGGCCGCTCGCGATGATCCGCCAGAGGGCGGCAAGGCCCGCCTCGACCCCGATGGCGTCGGCCGCCGCACCGGCGAAAAGCGTCTTTCCGTCGTCCTGCGCGGCCCCGAACGCGCCCTCCCGCCAGTTGTCCCAGCCGATGCTGACGAGGCGCAGGCCCGGCTCCCGGCTTTCGGCAAGAAAATCGAGGAACAGATTGCCGGCCATGTAGTCGCTGTTGCCGTAGCCCGAGGTTTCGCCGGCGAGCGAGGAAAAGACGACGAGGAAATCCGGTTCCAGCGGACCGAAGACGTCGAGAAGCGCGCGCGTCGTTTCGACCTTTGCGGCACGGTTGCCGTCCGTCCCGGTGAGCGTCATGTCCGCGATCGTCTGGGAGATATAGCGGCCGGCGAGGTTGAAGATGCCATCGAGCCGTTCGCCCGCCGCGACGAGCCTTGCGGCGACGGAGCGCAGAAGATTCCGGTCTGCGGCGGAACCCCGTATGAGGGTGAGACGACCGTCGTTTCGCCGGCATTCGGCGAAATACGGGGCGTCTTCGTCGAGCGAACGGGCGATCACCACGACATGGCGGCCCTCGGCCGCGAGCGCCTGGACCAGGCGGCGGCCTAGCCCGCCATTGCCGCCGGCGACGAGATAGGTTCCGCCGGGGCGGATGACGTCGGGGAGCGTCGCCGGCGCAAGCGCGACCGGCGGAACGTCCCTCCGCCAGAAGCGGCCGCGCCGCAGGGCGAAGGCACCAGCGTGCAGGCCGCCTGCGGTCTCTACCGCCTCCAGCCGATCGAGGTTGGGCTGAGCGGGGAGTCGGTCGGCATCCAGCCAGGTTGCGCGAAGGCCGGCCTGCTCGAACGGGATCGCTCTCAGAACCCCGAGGGCAAGCGCCTGCTCCGCATCGGGCGCCTCGTCGCCGCAGAGCGTGGCAAGCGTGCGCGTGCAGAGGACAATATGGGAGAGAAGGCCAGCGGGAGCAAAGGCCTGGACAAGGCGCACGAGGCTGTCATGGCCATGCGTTCGGGCGTCGGCCTTCTCGTCCATCAGCCAGCCGAAGAGGCAATCCGCGCCGGTGACGCCGCGCGCCTGCAAGGCGTCGGCAAGCTTTAAGAAGTCGCCGGCATGTCCCGGACGAAGCCGGAACCCGCCGTCCGGCAGCGCGGCATAGTGTTCGCCGGGGTGGATGCGGATATCGCCGAGGCCGGCCGGCCCCGCCGCGCCCTCGGGCAGGAAGAGCACGCGTGGCCTGCGGCCCGGCGTCGAAGGAGTCTTCGGCAAGGCCAGTGTGCGCCATTGCGGAGCATGGAACCATTCGTCGGGCGGCAGGATCCGAGGCCGCTTCGCCATGCTTTCCCGCCCCGGCTCTATCTGCGGCAGCAGATGGGCCACGCGCTGGAAGGGATAGCCCGGCATCGGCGTGCGCCGCCAGGCGCGATACAGCATCAGGAGGTCGGGGTCGACGTCGTGCCCCTCCACCCAGAGCCGGCCGAGCGCCGACAGGAGATCCTCCGTTTGCGAGGCGTTCGAGGCGAGTGTCGGCAGGGCGCGAAGATCCGCGGCGGCGCCCGTGACGGCGGCGGTGCAGCTCGTGCCGGGGCCGAGCTCCAGGCAGGTCGCACCGGGCCACAGGCGGGCGAGGCTGGCGACGTCGTCGGAGAAGCGGACGGTCTGGCGCAGATGCCGGACCCAGTAATCCGGGGTAGTGATCTCCGTTGCGGCCGCGACATCGCCGCTGGTGTTGCTGAGCACGGGGATCGATGGTGCAGCGAAGGCTACGGTACTGCAGGCCGCTGCAAACTCCTCGAGGATCGGTTCCATCAGGTGGGAATGGAAGCCATGCGAGACGGCCAGCATGCGCGTCGCGATGCTCTCGGCGGCGAGCGTCTCCGCAAGGATGCCGAGGGCTTCGGGCGCACCGGAGACGACGCAGCGATCGTGGCGGTTGACGACGGCGAGCGATACGCTGCCGTCCCGCAGATAGGGTACGAGCGCTTCCCTTCCGGCATGAACGGACAGCATGGCGGCCGCCGGCAGGCGTGACATCAGCCGCGCGCGGGCATGGACGAGCCGCAGCGCGTCCTCCAGCGAAAAGACGCCGGCAAGGCAGGCGGCGACATATTCGCCGATGCTGTGCCCGAGCAGCGCCGCAGGCGTGAGGCCGGCCGCCATCAGGCTGCGGGCGAGGGCGTATTCCGTCGCGAACAGGGCGAATTGCGTGACCAGCGTCGGCTTCAGCGCGTCGTCCTCGGTGCCGAAGATCAGGGGGCGGATGTCCTCCCCCAGCATCGGTTCGGTCAGGGCGGCGCAAAGGTCCAGCGTCTCGCGGTAGACCGGCAGGCTGTCGTGGAAGGGGCTGCCCATGCCGGCGAATTGCGTGCCCTGCCCGGGGAAGAGGAAGATCGGTCGGCTAGGTGCGGCCACGGCGGAATGGGTGGCGGCACCGGCTTCCAGCTTGCGCAGCGCCTCCGCGGGGTTGCGGGCCGTGAGCGCCCGGCGGTGCGGAAATTGCCGGCGGCCGAACAGCAGCGTCCCGGCCTGATCGACGAGGCTTGCGCCGTTGTCGGCGGTCCAGACGGCGGCGAGGGATCGCTCCATGGCCGCAAGGTCATCCGGCGTGCGGGCGGACCAGCAGAGAAGCGCGGGCTCCTCCGTCGCGATCGCATCGCGGCGGGGCGGGCTGGAGAGCAGCATGTGTACATTGGTGCCGCCGAAGCCGAAGGAGCTGACGGCCGCGACATGGCGCTCGGCGGGCGGAAGGCGCGTCGGGCGATCGCAGATGGAAAAGCGCGAGCCGGCAAGATCCAGCAGCGGATTGGCCGTGGTGAAGTTGATTGTCGGCGGCACGGTGCCGGTGCGCACGACGCCGATGGCCTTGATGAGGCCGGCGAGCCCGGCCACCGTGTTGAGATGGCCGGTGTTCGCCTTGACCGAGCCGACGAGGCATGGCGCATCGCCATGGCCGTAGACGGCGCGGATGGCCTCCATCTCGATCGGGTCGCCGATCGGCGTGCCGGTGCCGTGGGCTTCGATATAGGTGATGTCGGCGGGTGAAAGGCCGCTGAGGCCGAGCGCCTCGGAGAGAACCCGCTTCTGGCCGGCGATGCCCGGCGCGGTGAAATTCCCGCGCTCGCGCCCGTCGTTGTTGGCGGCGCTGGCCTCGATGACCGCGTAGATGAAATCGCCGTCCCGTTCGGCGTCGCCGAGGCGTTTCAGGACGAGGGCGGCGACGCCGTTTCCGCCGACGATGCCGTTCGCGCCCGCGCTGAAGGGCGCGATCCTGCCGGTCGGCGACATCGGCCCGCCGGGATCGGCATGGTAGCCCTCCTCGATATCCATCGAGATGGAGACGGCGCCGGCAAGCGCCATGTCGATCTCGCGCGACAGCAGCGACTGGACGGCCTGGTGGACGGCGAGCAGCCCGCTGGAGCAGGCGCTCTGCACCACGACGGCCGGTCCCTTCAGGTCGAGCAGATAGGCGACGCGGGAGGCGAGGAAATCCTTGTCGTTGCCGATCAGCATGGCGAAATAGTCGGCAGCGCTGTCGGCATAGGAGCGCAGGCCGACATGGCGCAGCACATAATCGCCGAACCCGGCGGCGGCGAAGACGCCGGTCACACGTCCGCCATCGCCCGCGCCGTAGCCGGCGTCCTCCATGGCGTGCCAGGCGGTTTCGAGGAAGACGCGCTGCTGCGGGTCCATCAAAGCCGCTTCGGAGGGCGCGAAGCCGAAGAAGGCGGCGTCGAAGCACTCCTTGTCGGCAAGGGCGAAGCGCGCACCGACCACATCCGGCCGGCTTTGCAGCTGCGCAAGGCCCGACGCGCCGGCCTCCAGCATCTTCCAGAAGGCGTGCACATCCGGCGCGCCGGGAAAGCGGCCGGCGAGGCCGATGACGGCGACCCGTTCGTCCATTGCTTCCGAAACCTCTTGCATGTCGTGCGCCGCCACGCCGGTCACGCGGATGGCCCGTGCTTCGGCTGCGCCGGGGCGAGGATTTTCGAGAGAGCAGGGTCGATCATCGGGCACACGTCTGCGTTCCACGGTTAAGTGGGTGATTCAATTTATGAATATGTGATCCGGCCTTGTTTCCGGAACGAGGGCATCCTAAGCTTGCTCGGCGCTTCCTGTCCGACCAGATGCGGAGAAATAAGTGCCCTTGGCGGAGTGACTGGACGCAATGTTCGAGTGGTCGAAGACGGTGGATGGAGAATGGCTGTGCGCGGGCATCGCCATCGCCATGCCGGTTTCCGCCGTTCTCGGCAGCTTCGATCCGGACGCCGTGCTGGAGTCCGCCGAGCGGTTCCAGGCGGGGCGTTTCCTGAAGCCGGAGGATACGGAGCGGTATCGCGCGGCGCATGGGCTGCTGCGGCGGCTGCTCGGCGCGGCGACGGGGCGAAATCCCGCCAGCCTATCCTTTTCGCGCAGGCCCAGGGGCAAACCGTTCCTTGCCGATACGGGTTCGCTCGATTTCAATCTTTCCCATGGCGGCGGCTGGGTGGCCGTGGCGCTGTCCCGGTCGGGCCGGATCGGCGTCGATGTGGAGGCAGACCGGCCGCAGCATTTCTGGGACGAGATCGCCGCCTCGTTCCTCGCGCCGTCCGAGATCGCGGCGGGCGCCATTGGTCACCTGCAGATCTGGACGGCGAAGGAAGCCGCTCTCAAGGCGCATGGCGCGGGCTTCGCCATTCCGCCGGAGAGCGTGACCGTGACGGCAGAGGGGGCAGGGTTCGCGGCGCGCCTTCCCGCGGATCGTTTTTCCGGCGTCTGGCGTCGGCTGGGCGACGGGCATGTGCTCGCCGTCGCCGCCGATGGTTCGGTGCCCGAGGTCGCCGTTTGCGAGAACGCCGGCGACCTCGAAGCGATTCTTGCCGAGCTCAGCCGGCTCGATCCAGCGATGCGGGCGTCGCGTTGACGAAACCCTGCCAGCAGGCGGAGGCGGCCTGCGCCTGCTTGAGAAAATCCTTCATCTCCTCTTCGCTGTTGTCGCTGACGGCGGCGATCTCGACTTGGTTGTCCTGCAGCTGCACGGCGGACTTGTCGAAGATGTTGAAGCAGCCGCGCATGTCCAGCCGGCACCGCATGGAGGCGTTGAGCTGGCGCAGCGGCTTGCCCCGCTCGCGGCAGACGATGACGAGCTGCTGGGCGAGATCGGAGAGCACGGCCGCGAGCAGGTATTCCTGCGGGTTCGGCGCTTCGTTCAGCCCGAGCGCCGGGGCCGGCTGATCGACGGAAAAGCGGGCGGGCAGCGACCAGCGCTCGTCCTGGTACTGCCTGTCGCGCAAAGAAACGTCGAACTGAGTGGCGTTGCGCCAGGCGATATCGACGCCGAGATGGATCGGCGCGTTGGAGCCCGCCTGGGCGGTGGCCGGCGCATGGCCGTCACCGTTCGCTGCCGCGCCGTTCTTGCGGAAGGCGGAGGGGACGTGGCGATAGGTGAGGTCAATGCGGTTCGGCAGGGTGACGGTGATGTAGTTCGGCGAAAAGCGCGCGACGTTCATCATCATCTGCTTGTATTGCAGCCAGCTTCCGTCCGCCTCCAGCTTCACCGTCACGGCGGTGCCGGAAAGCGTTCCGCCGCTGCGCTGCGTCACTGTGTTCACCTGCAGCTTGTCGATGGTCATGCCCTTGTAGGACGCGCCCTGCACCAGGATGTTGGCGACGCAGGAGCCGAGGCCGGTGGTGAAGTAATCCGCAGGCGTCGGGGCCGCTTCCGGGCTCGGATCGTCGTGGTGGCTGACGCGGAAGGAGAAATCCCGGCCGAGCCGCTTGCTGCCGAAGCGCAGCGGCTTGGTGCGGATGTCCATGGTCAGGCCGCCGAGCCATTCGAGGTCGACGCCGTAGAAGATCTCGCTTTCGCCCGGCACTTTGCGGATTTCGTGCACGAGTTCGCTGACGGCGGCGACGTTGATGCCGTTCTTCATTGTCTGATGTCTCCGATTGCGCCGAGCGCGCGGTCGAGGTCGGCCTTGAGGTCTCCGATATCCTCGATGCCGACGGAAAGCCGCATCAGGCCGGGATTGATGCCGACCTCGCGCCGCTGCCGGTCGATGAGGCTGCTGTGGCTGGTGTTGAACGGCATGCTGATGAGCGATTCGACACCGCCGAGACTGGTCGCCGCATGGACGAGCTTCAGGTTCTCCATCAGCTTGAGGCCCGCCTTGTCGCCGCCCTTCACCTCGAATGAGACCATGCCGCCGCTGCCGCGCGCTAGCGATTCCGCCGCCCAAGAGTAGGGATAGCCCGGCAAAGCGGGGTGGTAGACGCGGGCGACGGCGGGATGGCGGGAGAGCCATTCGGCGAGCGCCAGGGCATTCTCAGTATGTGCCTTCATGCGCAGCGCCAGCGTCTTCATGCCGCGTTCGAGGATGGCGCAATCCTGCGGGTTGAGGCTGCCGCCGAGTTTGAGCATCTGCGCCCAGATCATGTCGAGATATTTGCGGCTGCCGGCGGCGGTGCCGGCGATGAGGTCGCTGTGGCCGTTGAGGTATTTCGTGCCGCTGTGGATCACCACATGCGCGCCGTCGTCGATCGGCGTCAGGCAGCAGGGCGAGAGGAAGGTGTTGTCGAGCACGAGGAAGATGTTGTTCTCGGCGGCGAGTTTGGCCAGCGCCTTGACGGGGGCGAACTTCAGGAGCGGATTGGTCAGCGTCTCGAAGAACAGCACCTCCGTGTTGCTCCGCACCGCCGCGGTGATCGCGTCCATGTCCATCGGGTCGACGAAGGTCACTTCGCGGCCGAACTGGTGCATGTCCTCGCGCATCAGGTTGTAGCTGCCGCCGTAGAGGTCGCGGGCGGTGACGATATGGCCGCCCTTGTTGGTGAGCGCCAGCAGCGTCGTGCTGATCGCGGCCATGCCGGAGGAGAAGACGATGGCGCTTTCGGCGTGTTCCAGCGCGGCCACCTTCTCCTGCACGGCCCATTGGTTCGGGTTGCCGTAGCGGGTGTAGATCGGGTAGTCGCGGATCATGCCCTGGTCGAAGGCTTCGTAGCTTTCCTTCTGGAAAAGGAAGGTGGTGGCGGCGAAGACCGGCGTGCCGACCGCCCCGGTGATCGGGTCGTTATAGGTGCCGGCATGCACGGCGAGCGTGCCCGGCCCGTGGCGGGCGGGGTCGATGGTGGTCTGGTTGGTCATGCGCGGGCCGGCGTTGCGGGCGCGGGTGAGCTGGTCGGCCCATTCCGTCTTCGCCGAAACGCCGGTGGCTTCGCTGCGGAAGCGCCCGGCCCATTCCTTAAGAATACTCTTTGCCAAGAGGTTCTCCTGCCTGTTGTTGGAGTGTCGAGAGGATGCTGTCGCAGAGCGCGTCGCCGTCCGGGCCCTGGAAGATGTTGATGCCGACGGCCGCGCCCCGGTAGGACGGCTCGCCGATATCCGAGCGGATGCGCCCGAAGCCGAGGCCGATGCCGAGGAGGCCCGGCAAGGACCGTTCTGCGTGTCGCAGAGATGCCCGGAGGCGTCGACGAGCGCCGCGCTGCCGTTGCGGCCGATGCGGATCGGACGACCCGCCGCCGTGGCGAGCAGCGGGATGTTCGGGCGGTAGCCCGTCGCCGCGATCACGACGTCGGCCTCGCGCAGCACCGCTTCGGCCTCCGCCGGATCGGGGCAATGGCGGAGCGTGACCGCCGGGTGCCGCCCGGCGAGAATCTGCTCGTAGAGTGCCTTCGAGCGGGTGTAGAGGCCCTGGAAGCGGAAGACGCGGCCGCTGGAAGGGCACACATCGGCGACGGGATCGAAGGTTTCGCCGGCCGCCTCGGCCAGCGCGGCGCTGCGATGCATGCGGCGGATCGGCGTACGATGGAGCAGCGTCAGCGCCATGTCGCGCTCGGGAAGGGCCTCGATCAGCTTGTGCAGCACGGAGAAGGCGCTGTGCGACGCGCCGACGACGACGATGCGCCGGGCGTTTTCCGGCAGAAGATTTTGGAGGTCGATGGGCCGCAGCGTTTCCTCCGAATGGAGGAGCGGCACGCCGGCCTCGCCGGTGATGCGCCGGAGATCGGGGGCAAGATGCGGCGTGCTGCCAGCGGCGAGCACGGCGATTCGGCTTTCGACGCAGGGGCCGTTGTCGAAATGCGCCTCCCAGCCCGATGACGATTGCGTGATCTCCCGGGCGATCCGGCCACGGCGGATCGAGAGATTCGAATGCTGTCCCGCCGCCGCCAGGAAGGTGCGGCGCAGTTCGGCGGTCAGGAGGGCTACCAGCTGGAGTGGCACGGATTGCGTGCCACGGGCGCGGATCAGGCGGGCCGGCGCGCTGTCGAGAACCGGGGCGAAGAGGCCGTCTGCGGAAATGCCGTCGAGGAAGTCGCTGGCGTCGGAATTGGAGGGGATATCGTAGTTGGCGCCGGCGAGCAGCAACTCTTCATCGCCGGCTCGCCGCTCGTGGATGACGAGGCCGCGCGCCAGCAAGTCCGGCAGAAGCCCGCGCCGGTCGGCGCTGACGAGGAGGCTGATGCAGGCCGGGCCGAACCCGACGATCTGGCAGAAGGGGCGGGACATCGTGTTCTCCTTGGCTAGGCGCGCCGCCGCGCGGCGGGCTGCGCCGCGGCGAGCGGGGCCAGCACGGCGGCGATGCGGTCGGCGATCGTCTGCACATGCCCGGCGTGGTGCAGGAAGAAATGGTCGCCCTCGATCAGCGTCTGCGAAAAATCGCCGGCCGCGACGGTGCGCCAGCGCCCGATGCCTTCGACCGGCACTTCCGGATCGCCGGTGCCGCCGAAGACATGCAGCGGGCAGGCGAGCGGGCGTGCGTCCCGTTCGGCGCGGATCGTCTCGCTGAGCCGGAAATCGCTGCGGATGATCGGCAGCAGCAGCGCCATCAGTTCCCGGTTGTCCAGCACCTCGCGGGGCGAGCCGTTGAGGGCGCGCACCTCATCGAGCAGGCCGGCGTCGTCGAGATGGGCGCGCTTCGGCGCGGGGTCCTCGCAATCCGGGCTGTGCCGGCCGGAGGGGAAGAAGGCGAGCGGCGGCAGGCTCTCCATCAGGCCGAGCGCGATGCGGTAGCCGAGCGCCGCGCCGAGGCTGTGGCCGAAGAGCGCATAGGGGCGTCTGAGATGCGGTCTGATTTCGGCGAGCAACTGGTCGGCGAGGCGGGCCGGGTCGCTTTCCAGCCGCTCGCCCATGCGCGTGCCGCGGCCGGGATATTCGACGGGGCGCACGGAGATCCAGTCCGGGAAGAGGCGGTTCCAGTCGCGATAGACCGCCGTGCTGCCGCCGGCATAGGTGAGGCAGAAGAGGTCGACGGTCGCGAGCGGTTTCGTGTCGGAGAAGGGAAGGCAGGTCATGAGGCGGCTCGTCGGGTTTCCTGGGGAAGGGCGCTTTCGGCGGCGGGGCTGCGGCTGGTGATCGCCGCCTGGAGGCCGCCGAGCGTCGGTTCGCGGAAAATTTCGGCAAGGCCGATCTCCACGCCGAAACGCTCGCAGATCGCGCGGGCGAGGTGGACGGCGAGCAAGGAGTTGCCGCCGCTCTGGAAAAAATTCTCGTCCGGCGAAAGCGGCATGCGGCCGGTGACTTCGGCCCAGAGGCTCGCAAGCGGGCCAAGCGTTTCACCGAGCGCCGGTTTTTCCATTGTGCCCGTATGCGTGAGGCCGGCGACGACGAGCGCTGTGGCCGTCTTGCGGTCACGCTTGCCGTTGGCGCTGAGCGGCAGGGCGTCGAGATGGACGAAACGGTCGGGCACCATGTAGCGCGGCAGGCGCTCGGCGAGCCAGGCGGCGAGCGGGATCGACGGATCGGCCGCGCCGGTGTGGCAGGCGACGAGCATGGGCGCGCCGTCCGGCCCCGGCACGGCAAGGGCGAGCGCCTGATCCACGTCGGGGTGGCGCGTCAGATGCGCCTCGATATCGCCCGCCTCGATGCGGTGGCCGCGAATCTTCATCTGAAAATCCTTGCGGCCGAGGAATTCAATCGCGCCGCAGGGCATGATCCGGCCGAGATCGCCGGTGCGGTAAAGCCGCCGGCCGCTGGCGTGGCGGATGAAGCTCGCGGTGGTCTTCGCCGCGTCGTTCAGGTAGCCCTCGGCAAGCCCGAAACCCTCGATGTGGATTTCGCCGGTGACGCCCGCCGGGCAGGGGCGGCTGCGTGCGTCGAGCACATGCAGTTGCTGGCCGGCCAGCGCAAAACCGTAGGGCACGGAGGTCCAATCGCTCTCGACGGTTTCGACCGGATAGAAATTCGACCAGATCGCCGCCTCCGTCGCGCCGCCGAGGCTCCAAAGGCGCGTTTTGGGATAGTCCGCACGCAGGCGGCGGGCGAGCGGCAGGGGAATCCAGTCGCCGCTGAGCATGATGGTCTTCAGCTGCGACAGTTCCGGCGCGGGTCGGCGGCGTGCGGCGCTGAGCGCCATGTCGATGAGGGCCGGCACGGAATTCCAGACGGTGACGCCGGCGCGGGCGCAAAGGGCGAGCGTCGCGTGCGGGTTGGGGAATTCGCTGTCCGCCGGGACGACGATGGCCCCGCCAGCGGCGAGCGTGCCCCAGATATCGTAGACCGAGAGGTCGAAGCTCAGGGCGGAAAGCGCGAGCACGCGATCTGCCGCCGTGATGGCGAAGCGCCGGTTGATGTCGAGGATCGTGTTGCGTGCGGCGGCGTGGCTGATCACCACGCCCTTCGGTGCGCCGGTGGAGCCCGACGTGTAGATGACATAGGCCCGATCCGAGGGCTCGCGGCGGGGCGGGATGACGGCTTCATCCGCATGCGCCGCGATGTCATCGGCCGTCACGGCGCGCGCATCCGCGGGTAGGTCGCGCGGGTCGTCGGCGATCAGCCAGCGGCAGCCGCTGCGGTTGAGGATGGTGTTGCGCCGTTCAACGGGCAGGCGGCTGTCGAGCGGCAGCCAGACGAGGCCGGCGAGGCTGACGCCGACGACGGCGACGATCTGGGCAGCGCCTTTCGGCAGCGTGATCCCGACGATGTCGCCCGCCTGTGCGCCTCGGGCAAGGAGCGCGGCGGCGACCGCTTCGGCCTTCCGGCGCAGGGCGGCATAGGTGAGGGCCGCACCCTCGGCGTCGATGATCGCGGTGGCCGACGGGCTCGCCCGCGCTGTCGCGAGGAAGAGGTTGGGCAGCGTGCCGGCGCGGTCGTCCGGATGATCTTCGGCGAGGGCTTGCAGGGCCGGCGCCTCTGTCTCCGCCGGATCGTCGCGGAGCCATGCTGACGGATCATCGACGAGCGCCAGGAGCGCCGCCTCGTAGCGGGCAAAGATCGTTTGCGGAAGGTTCTCGGCGAAGACGCCAGCGACGTAATCCCAGTAGTAAATCAGGCCCTCATGGTTCTCGATGACCTGATGGTCCATCGAAACCTGTGGCGTGCGCAGGTGGCTGCCGACAAGTTCGAAGCGGCTCGTGTGTTCGTCCGGCAGGACCGGGCGGCCGCTGCTGATGCCGCTGGTGAAGACGAAGGGAGCGGCGGGCGTCTCGGCGCTCGCGGAAAGTTGCAGCCGGCGGATCAGCGAGACGCCGCTGACGCTCGCATGGGCGAGGCGTTCGGCCATCAGCGCCTGAAGCCGCCGTGCCTGGTCGGCGAAGCTGCCCGTTCCCGTGCAATCGACCAGCGTCGTGTTCGAGCAATTGCCGGTCATCAGCGAAAGCTCGGGATGCTGGAAGGGCCGGTGGTTCGCCAGCACGTTCAGCGTGAAATCCGGGTGCGTGGCGAAGGGCCGCAACGCTGCGGCATAGAGCGCCAGCATGGCCGCATTGGCCGTGACGCCTTGTTCGGCCGCCCGGCTCTTGAGGCGCCGCCAGCGTTCGGCGTCGAGCTTGCCGGCGAGGCGGCGGAAATCCGACCAGAGCGGCGTTTCCCCCGTCGCCGGCAGGTCCGGCGGGCCGGGCAGCGTCGGCAGGGTTTTTTCCCAATAGGCGATGCTCTCGGCGGACGTCGCGTCCCTCAAGGCAAGCGCATAGTCGCGGTGGCTGAGGCTCGGCGGCGGTTCCTCCCCGGCGATGTCGTCGAAGAGATAGCGCAACAGGTCGCGGAAAATCATGGCGAGCGACGGTCCGTCGATCGCGATCAGGCGGAAGGCGATGAGGAGGCGGTCGCTGCCGTCGAGCCGGACCAGCGTGGCGGCGAGCGGCGGGCCCTTTTCCAGCGGCGGCAGCGTTTCCGGATAGGCTTCGCAGAGCGCGCCGAGCCGCGATGCCGCCTCGTCCGGCGCGAGCGCGCGAAGATCGACCACCGAAAGCCGGCAGGGGTTTGCGCCGGGCGGCGGGATCACCTGTTCGCCGCTCGGCAGGAAGCAGGCGGTCAGCGCCTCATGGCGGCGTTGCAGGCGCTGGAGGGCCGTCTGCACGGTCTCGGGCTCGATCGCTTCGAAACGGCAATGGTGGAAGAAGCAGGGAATCGCCGATTGCGCGTAGCCGCCATGCTCGCCCACCCAATAGGCTTGCTGGAGGTCGGTCATCGGATAGGGCTCGTGCCGCGCTTCCGGCCGCGCGACAAGCAGGGTCGCGGCCTGCGTTAGCTCGCCGATCAGCGCCGCCTTGTGGTGGCCGAGCGCCGAGCGCAGCGTGGCGGTCATCGAGCCCTGCGGGGCGGCATAGCGCAATTCGCCCTCCGCCACCCACAGCCGGATGCGGCTTTCCTGCATGCGGCGCTTGAGTTCGCCGAGCGTCATCGGTTCCGCGCCGGTCATCAGATCACTCCGCTCTCGAAGGTTTCGTCCTCGATGGCCTTCGCCGCCGGAAGATCGGCGACGAGCCGCGCCTGGTCCTTCAAGAGCGGCGCGCGCAGCAGCGAAGCGAGATCCGGCGCGGCGCCGAAGCGGTGCTGGATGAGGCTCGAAAGCCGCGTCATCAGCAGGGAATCGCCGCCGAGCACGAAGAAATTCGCCGAGGCGGAGACGATCTCCTGGCCCAGCACCTCGCGCCAGAGCGCGGCGAGCACGGTTTCCAGCCCCTCGGCGAGGGGATCGTCGGCCTGCTCGACCTCGCGCACCGCGCTCTCGACGGCGGCCGCGAGGCGCGAGCGGTCGACCTTGCCGTTGGCCGTCAGCGGCATGGCGGAAAGCTGATGCCATTGCTGCGGGGCCATGTAGTCGGGCAGGCGGGTTTTCAGCCAGGCGTCGAGCGTCTCGCGGGAGAGGACGGTTGCCGTATCGCCGTTCTGCGCCAGCACGACGTGATAGTTCATCCGCTCGACCGGGTTGCCCGGCTTCGGTAGCGCGGTGCGGCGCGCAAAGCCGGCCCGTTCGAGCACGGCCTGCCAGGCATCCGCGCTCAGCATGGGCAGATGGGTCTCCAGCCGCTCGTCCTCGTAGTGGCTGAGACCTTCCACGAAGCCGAGGCTGACGAGCTGGAAGCGCGGATTGCGCGTGCCTTCCACCAGGAGGAGATGGCCGGACGGTTTCAGCAGCGAGCGGATGAACCGGCTGCTGCGGTTCACGTCCATCGCGTCGTGCAGCACATTCGCGCCGATGATGAGGTCGTAGGCGGCGGGCTCCAGCCCTTGCAGCGCCGGGTCTTCGTTGATGTCGTAGAGGCCGACGCGCATCTGCGGCCAGTCGGCGAAGACATTCTGCGCGTTCTCCAGGAAGTAGCGCGAAAGATCGGTGAAGGTGTAGGTGAAGTTTTCGTGCGGCAGGGCCTTCAGGATGTCGTGCGTGACGGAGCCGATGCCGGCCCCGAATTCCAGGATGCGGATGGGGCGGGCGGGATCGTGGCCCTCGAACAGGCCGCGCACGGTTTCCCCGGCCACCGTGTTGAAGTGTTTCGAGACCGGGTTCTCGCGATACCAGCTTTCGACGAAATCGGTGCGCCCGCCCTCGAACATCAGTTCGAGCGGATTGAGCGTGCCGTCGAGCAGGGCGCGCGGATTGGCGATGCAGCGCTCGTAGAGCGACCAGATGCGGCGATCGTAATCCGCCCCCGCCGCCGCGCGGGCCGCGATGCCGGCCTGCAATTCTGCGCGGCCGTCGGCCTCGGCGATGCGCGGCGTGGTGCGGTAGACGTCCCCGGCGCGGTCGAGATAGCCGTCCGCCTCCAGCACGTCGAGCCAGCTTCGGAAGAGTTTTGCGTAGTTCTCTTTCACACTGAGGGCGGACGAGATTTCGTCCTCCCGCGCCGTGTCGCCGGCCTTGCGGAAATAGCCGGCCTCCTGCATCGCGCCGAGCATGACCCAGGTGCTGAGCTGCTCCATGGCGGCGAAGTGCGCGCCGTAGCGGTCGAGGTCGAAATCGTCGGGCAGGTCGTTGCAGGCCCAGTCGCCAATGGTGAGCGCACGGTGCCAGCCGTTGTCGCCGTTCGTTTCGCCGCGCTGCGCCGGCGCATCGGCGGTCAGGGTGAAATAGGCGTGCAGCTGCTTCAGCGGCGCGCCGCCATAGACCACGGCCGCCTCCGCCACATGCGGATGTTCTCCGAGCACGGCCTCGATCTCGCTCGGCTCGATGCGCACGCCGTTGATCTTCAGCTGGTTGTCGATGCGGCCGACGATCTCGATCTCGCCGTCCGCGCCGAGCCGGCCGAGGTCGCCGGTGTGGAACAGCCGCTCGCCGCTCGGCGCATGCAGGCGGTAGCGCTCCGCCGTGCGTGCCTCGTCGCGCCAGTAGCCGAGCGACATGGCAAGGCCCCCGGTGCAGATCTCGCCGACGACGCCGGTCGGGCACTCCTGCCCGGCCGGGTTGAGGATGCGGCAGGTCTGGTTCTCCAGCGGCCTTCCATAGGGGATTTTCGTCCAGGCCGGGTCGAGCGCGGCGAGGGGATAGTAGGCCGAGACGATCGCGGTCTCCGTCGGCCCGCCGATGCTGTGGATCGCGCAGTCCGGCCACAGCGCCTTCAGGCGGCGCACCAACTCAAGGGGAATCCAGTCGCCGCCCATCATGACATGGCGCGGGGCGGGCAGGTCCGCCCCCCTCAGCGCCTGCGCGTCGAGCAGCATGGAGACGAAGGCCGGGACGGCGTTGATGATGGTCGGGCGGTGGCGCTTTACGAGGTCCAGCCAGTGCATGGCGTCCTTCGAGCGCTCGCGATCCGGCAGGATCACGGCCCCGCCGGTCGCCATCATGGCGTAGACGTCGAAGACCGACATGTCGTGATGGAAGGCCGAGAGCGAGAGCGTGCGGTCGGCCTCGGTGACGGCGAGGCGGCGGATGAGCGCGGCGATGGTGTTCAGCGGGCCGCGATGGTCGAGCATCGCGCCCTTCGGCTGGCCGGTCGTGCCCGAGGTGTAGATGATGTAGGCGAGGTCCGTTTCCGTCTGCCGCAGTTCCGGGGCCGTCTCCGGCAGGCCGTCGAGGGTAAGGCCGGAAAGGTCGATCCGGCGGAATTCGGGCGGCAGGGCGGGACCGGCGCCGCTCGTCAGCACGGCGAAGGGCGAAAGGTCGCGAAGGATGGCGGTGAGCCGCTCGTTCTCGTAGTCGCCGTTGACCGGGACGTAGCACGCGCCCGCGGCCTGGATCGCGAGGGCCGCGAGCACCGCATCCGGCTGGCGCGCCATGACCACGGCGACGGGTTCGGACGGTTTTACGCCGAGCGCGATCAGGTGGTGCGCGAGGCGGTTCACGTCGGCCCGGAGCGCGGCGTAGGTCCGGTCGCCCTGCGGGCTGAGAATGGCGACGCTCTCCGGCCGCGCCTCGGCGCTGCGTTGCAGAAGCGAGGGCATGAGGGAGCCGGAAGGCCGCTCTCCGGCGACGGCGAGGCCGGCGGCGAGGCTGCGGTCTTCCGCGGGGCGGAGGTCCGGAACCAGCGTCTCCCAGAGTCCGTTCTCTTCGGACAGCATCTGAAGAAAGTCGGTATAGGCGCGGAACATGCCCTCGATCAGCCGCGGTTCGAACAGGTCGTCGGCGATGAACCAGCGCGTCACCAGCGCCCCGCCATATTCGGTCGCCTGATAGTCGAGCCAGACCTGCGGCGTCTGGTTGATCTGGAAGACCTGGCGGCTGGTCAGCGGCCAGTCGGCGCGGGCGGGATCGTCGAAATCCATGCCGATCATGCTGGTGAAGACCACGGGCATGTCGACGCTGTCGGCCCCCGTCCTGCGGTGGCGGCCGAGTTCGCGCATCAGGCGGATGCCGTTGAATTCGCGGTGGGCCAAGGCCTGCCAGAGATCGTCCTGCGTGCGGCGGGCGGCGGAAAGGAAGGTCTCGCCCTCGCGCGCGGCGACGGGCAGCAGCATCAGCGAGGTGAAATCGCCGCAGATGTCCATGACCTGCGGATGCACGGCCTTGCGGTTGAAATAGGTGATGTTGAGGGTGAAGTCCGGGGCCTTGCTGTAGGTCGACAGCACATGGGTGAAGGCGGTGAGCAGCGCGCCGCTCGCCGTCAGCCCGAGCTTGGCGGCCTCGGCCTGGAAACGCTTCCAATGGGCGGAGGACAGGCGATGGTCGAGCGTGCGGAAGGTCGGGCGCGTCACCTCGGCCGGCGCGCGGCGAAGCGGCAGGTCGGGCGCGGCCGGGAAGGCGTCGAGCTTGTCCAGCCAGAACGTCTTCGCGCGCTCCCATTGCGGGCCGCGGCGGGCGGCTTCCTCGGCGAGCACATAGTCGCGGAAGGAAAGGGTAAGGTCCGGCAGTTCGGCATCGGGGTCGGCGAGCAGCGTGGCGAGTTCGCCGAAGACCACGCGAAAACTCTGGATGTCGAAGACCAGGAGGTCCATGTCGAGATGGATGCGCGACAGGCCGCCCGGCAGATGGCTCACCGTCAGCTCGAAGAGCGGCCAGGCCTGCGGATCGAAGACCTGATAGGACATGCGCTCGCGGATCACGCCGAGCCTTTCGTCGCGCTTGGCCTCGGCGAGGCGGGTGAGGTCGCGTTCCTTGACGGCATAGTGCGGCGCGGTTTCGAGAATGCGCTGGCGGCCGGCGGGCGTGATAATGCAGCGCATCATCTCGTGGCGGCGGATCAGCCGGTTCCAGGCCGTCTCCAGCGCGCAGACGTCGAGGTCTTCGAGGTCGATCTCGATATATTCGTGGCAGGAGACGCTGCCGAGCTGCATGCCGCCGCTGCGGCCGACCCAGAAGGCCTGTTGCAGGTCGGTGAGCGGGAACGGCTCGAAGCGTTCTTGCGGGCGTGCGACGATCTCGATCTCGCCCTTGCCGAGCGGCCTGGAGAAATCGATGTCGTCGCCTTCGGCGAGGAGGCCGGCGATGTGTTTCGACAATGCGTCGATCGTGCCGTGCTCGTAGCCGGCGGTCGGCGGCAGCGTCAGGGCGAACTGGCCGTTTATGATGTGCACGAGTTCGAGGAAGATGAGGGAATCGACGCCCTGTTCGGTCAAGGGCTTGGCGGCGTCCAGCGCGTCGCTGGCGAATTTCAGCCGCTTGCCGATGACCTGGCGCAGGTAGCGGGCGATGCGCGCGGCGCGCTCGGCCGGGGAAAGGCCGCCGAGCGCGAGATCGACCACGCTTTCCTCCTCCCGCGCCATCTCGGCGGCGAGCAGCGGGCGCAGCAGCCCGCGCGTCGCGGGCATGCCGCCCGTCGCGGCGGCGAGGGCGGACGGATCGACCGAGATGGGCACGAGGCCGCTCACGCCGTCCTTCAGGAGGCGGTTCATCACGGCAAAGCCGGTCTCGGCGGGGATCGGGCGAAGGCTCGTCTTGCCGAGCTGCTCCAGCTTGTCGGCGCGCCGGTCCATGGCGAACTGGCCCCAGGCGATGGAGAGCGCCGGCGCGCCCTTTGCCCGAAGATGGGCGGTGAAGGAATCCTGCCAGGCATTGGCTGTGTTGTAGGCCGCGCCCGGCATGGCGAGCAGCGAGGCGGCGGAACTGAACAGGCAGAACAGCGCCAGCGGCTGGTCCGCCACGGCCTCGTAAAGCGCAAGGCTGCCCGCCACCTTCACGGCGATGGCGGAGGCGAAGCGCTCCGCGGTCTCGTCGGCCAGCAACTGGCTGGTTCCGGCATGGGCGGTGTGGAACACCTGGCCGACCGGCCGGGGGAGCGCGGCGATGCCTTTGCGCAGGGCTTCGACATCGGTGAGGCTGGCTTCGACCATGGTGACGGTGACGCCAGCGGCGGAAAGGGCCGCAAGGCAGGCGTCCTGCGCGGCGTCCGGCGCGCGGTGGAGGACGATGGCGAGATGACGGCATCCTTGACCGGCGAGCCACAGGGCGAGTTCCCGGCCGACCGCGCCGAAACCGGCGACCAGCGTCAGCCTGTCCTGCGGCCAGGCGATGGGCACGGTGTCGCGTATCGCCGGGTGGCTCTCCAGCGCCGGCTCGTAGAGTTTTCCACCCCGCAAGGCGAGCGCAGCGCCGAGATCGTGCAGGTGCTCGAGATGAGCCGCCAGCGTCTCGATGTCCGTGGCGTCGCCGATGTCGAGGCAGGCGATCGGCAGGTGTGGCTGCTCGTTGCGCAGGCTGCGCCAAAGCTGCATGACCGCCCAGTCCGGCCCGAAGGCCGTGGCGTCGAACGGGTCGCAGGCATGCGAGACGAGATTGGCGATGCGGCAGGCCGGATGGGCGAGACCGTAGTGCAGCCATTCGAGCGCGCGCGTCACCGCCGTTCGGAGATGGGCATGGCCGTCGCCGAACGCGTCGGCGGCGCCGGCTCCGCGGCAATCCACCACCTGGGCGAAATCGCCCTCGACCGGCGCATCTCGCAGGATGACGTTGTGGCCGATCCAGCGGCCGATGGCGGCGAGGTCGCCGGCCACCGCATTGTCGCCGACGATCAGCCAGTCCTCGGCGGCCGCGATCGACGAGCGGCTGAGCTTTTGCTGGTAGAGGCGCGCAAGCTCCTGCCAGCGCCAGCGCCAGAGCTGGACGGGTTGGTCTTCCTCGGCGCTTTTCGGCGTGACGAGATCGAGGCGGGCGAGGCAGCGCAGGCCATCGGTGAGATAGGCGCCGTCCTCCACCTCCCTGACATCCGTCGCGGCCTGCCAGCCGGGCGAGAGCCAGCCGCCCGAAATCGCCCTGCCGGCGCTCGCGGCGGCTGCCAGCCACGCGGCGAGCGGCAGCGAGGGGGCGTCCGGCAGATCGGACCCGCAGGCCGGCTCGTAGGTTGCGTCGATTGTCGCATCTTCGAGCGAGAGGCTGATCGCGCCGCGGCCGAGGAAGCCGCGGCTGTCCGTTGCGTGCAGGGGACGGGCCGCCAGCGGCAGCGGGTGTGCGAAGGAAAGGCGGAAGCCGCTGTCGCGTCCTGCAAGCGGTTGCCACAGGGGCGAAAGCAGCGGCGCGAGGCCGGACGCCGTGCCGCTGCGCGCGGTCGCCACAGTGTCGCCATCCGGCCAGCACCGGCCTCTGGCGAGGCGGATGGCAGGCATTTCGGTGAACGCCGCGCCGGACGCGCGATAAAGAGACTCCACCGGTTCGTCACAGCCGAGCCGGTAGAGTGCCGCGATGACGGCGGCGAGATCGGCTTCGTTCCTGTCGACGACGGTCCCGATGGTCTGGGGTAGCTCCATGCTGCGGAGCAGACGCGAGAAGCCGCCGTCCGGGCCGATTTCCAGCACATTGTCGATCTCGAATTCGGCAAGCCGCTGTGCCGCGCCGTAAAAATTCACGGGCTCGCGCAGCTGCCGATACCAATAGGCGGCGTCGAGTTCTTCGGGCTCAACGGCATAGGCCGTCAGCGTCGAGAGCATGATGCAGCTCTCGTCGTCTTGCTGCGGTGCCGGGCAGGCTGCGGTGAAGTCGGCGCGGATCGCCTCCATGGTCCGCGAGTGGAAGGCTCGGTTCACCGCGAGGCGGCGATGGGCGATTTTCTGACGTGCGAGATCGGCGGCGAGCGTCGTCACGGCACGCTCCGGGCCGCTCAGGCTGTAGCGATCGGGGCCGTTGATGGCGGCGAGGCTGATCTCGGCATGGTTTTTCAGCAGGGCTTTGAGCTGTTCCGCCGGCAGGGAGAGGGCGATCATCGTGCCGGGTTCCGTGCCGTTCTCCATCAGCCGGGCGCGTGCCGCAACGAGGCGGATGGCGGCGTCGAGCGGCAAAAGCCCGGCCGTCACCGCGGCGGCGAACTCGCCGACCGAGTGGCCGAAGACGAGATCGGGGGCAAAGTCCCAGCCGCGCAGCATCTCGGCGAAGGCATATTGCCAGCTGAAGAGGGCCGGCTGGGTATAGAACGTGCGGTCGAGGTCGCTCGCCCGCTCGGGATCGAAGAGCACGCGGTCGAGATCGGAAATCCCGTTCGCGGCGAAACCGGCGAGGCAGGCTTCAATGGCGTCGCGGAACGGCGCGCTCTCGCGATGGAGCGCCGCGCCCATGCCCGCATATTGACTGCCCTGGCCACTGAACATCCAGGCGGTGCGGCCTCCGCCGGCCTTGGCGGGCCTTGCCGCCCGAAGCGCATCCGAAAGCTCTTCCGCCGTCCGTCCGGTCACGGCGACGCGATGGCCGAAATGCTGCCGGCGCAGCGCGGCGGTCGCGCATTGGGCGGTGAGGCGGCCGTCGTCGAGCCGATCGGCGATGAGGGGAAGGCTTTCGCCGAGCGTCTCCGCGCCATGGCCCGACCAGACGAGCACCTGTCGCGGCGGGGCGATCCCGGCCGATGCCTTCCGTGTCGGGGCGGCCGCGACGATCATATGGCAATTGGTGCCGCCGATGCCGAAGGAGCTGACTGCCGAGATGCGCCTTTCGAAACGCTCCGGCCATTCGGCCGTTTCGACGGCCAGGTCGAAGGGGGAAGCGGCGAAATCGATGCGGGGATTTTCCGGCTTGCAATGGAGGCTTGCGGGAATGCGGGCCTCGCGCACCGAAAGCGTCGCCTTGATGAGGCTTGCGACCCCCGCGGCGGTATCGAGATGGCCGAGATTGCCCTTCACCGAGCCGAGGGCCGTGTTCTGCGGATCAGCGCCGGCGGCGCGGTAAATATCCGAGATCGCACCGATCTCGACGGGATCGCCGAGCGGCGTGCCGGTGCCGTGCGCCTCCAGCATGCCGATATCGGCGGGGGAAACGCCGCTTCGGGCGAGCGCCTCACGGATCGCGCGCTGCTGTCCGTCCCGGCCCGGCGCGGTATAGCCGATCTTGGCGCTGCCGTCGTTGGAGACGGCCGACCCGAGGATGACGGCGTGGATCGTGTCGCCGTCCCGCTCCGCATCCGCCAGCCGCTTGAGGGCGACGAGGCCGAGGCCGTTGCCGGCGACGATTCCCGTGCCGGCCGCGCCGAAGGGCCGGCAATGGCCGTCCTCGGAAAAGATCATGCCGGATTGGCGGAAATAGCCCGCGCCCTGCGGGAAGGAAATGGCGACCCCGCCGGCAAGCGCCGCGTCGCAGTCGCGTGCCAAAAGGCTTTCGACGGCCTGGTGCACGGCGACGAGCGAGCTGGAGCAGGCGGTCTGCACCGTCATTGCCGGCCCGGTGAGGTTCAGCTTGTAGGCGGCGCGGGTGACGAGGTAGTCCTTGTCGTTGCCCATCAGCTGCTGGAAACTTTCCGTGCGGGTGATCTCCTCGGCCCGGATCGGCGGCAGGAGCGGCTGGTAGGTGCTCTGGCGGCAGCCGGCGAAGGCGCCGACCTTGAGACCGCTGCGCGTCAGGTTGGCGCTGTCCATCAGCCGCCGGCATTCCTCCAGGAACAGCCGATGCTGCGGGTCCATCAGTTCTGCCTCGCGCGGCGAATAGCCGAAGAAGGCGAAATCGAAGCAGTCGGCGTCGGCAACCACCGTGCCGGCGTTCACATAATCCGGCCGTGCGGCGAGCGCCGGGTCGACGCCCTGGCGCTCCATCTCCTCGCGCGAGAGCGGGCGGATCGCCTCATGCCCCTCGACGAGGTTCTTCCAGAAGGTCTCGACGTCGGGCGCATCCGGAAACCGGCAGGTCATTCCGATGATCGCAACGGGTTCAACAGTCACGGCGTTCTCCGCAGTCCGGCACTCGTTCACGCGCCGCCGGCCGGCGGTCGCGGGTCTGTTGTCCCTTAAACAATGAAGCGCCGGGTACGGACCGCTCCGCAGAGGAGCGAATTAGGCCGGATGCGGAGTTTAGATGCGGGAGGCACTTGCGGAGTTTTTCGATTTATAACCTTGAAAGCGTTGAGGAAAACAAGTCTTGCGAGTAGCGCCATGGAGAATTTGAAACAGTATGTTGCAAAATGTCGCCGAGCCGTTTAGTGCTGCCGTCAGCCTGTGTGCCCGGGAGTGCGTGATGGAGTGTGACGAAACGCAAACGGCGCGGCGCGGACGGACCTGTCGGCCGGCCGGCGCGCAAGAAAGGGTGGACTACCTTTCGAGCTTCCGCCTGTTGCTCGGCCATGCCGGCGGCGCGCGGCGCGCCATCGTCCTGTCGATGCTGCTCGCCACGCTCGCCGCCGCCTTCGAGCTTGTGCCGCTCTACATCGTCTGGCGGGTCGTCGTTTCGGTGATCGAGGGCACCGTGTCGCTTTCTTCCGTCCTGTCGTCGGCGGGGCTTGCCGCCGGTGTCGTCCTGCTCGGCCACGCGGCGCAGGCAGCCGCCGTCGCCAAAGGCCATGCCGCCGCCTTCGGCGTCATCCGCAACCTGCGCCTCGCCGTCGCGGCGCATCTTTCGCGTTTGCCGCTCGGCTGGCTTTCCGCCCGCACCGGCGGGGAGGCGAAGGCGCTGGTCATCGACGAGCCGGAGCGGCTGGAGATGATCGCGGCGCACGGCATCCCGGAGGGCACGGGTGCCGTCGTCACATGGCTCGCGGTCTCCGCCTGGCTCTTTGCCGTCGACTGGCGCATGGCGCTCGCCTCGGTGTTCCTGACGCCGCTCTCCTTCCTGCTGATCGGCATCGCCATGCTGCGCTCCGCGCGCAAGGTGCCGGCGTTCCAGGGGGCGAGCGCGCGCATGAACGCCGCCGTGGTGGAATATGTCGCAGGCATGCCGGTGGTGAAGATCTTCAACCGCAGCGGCGAGAGCCTCGCCGGGGCGGCGGCCGCCGTGCGCGACTATGTGCGCATCGAAACGGAGATCACGCGGGCCTATGTGCCGCTCGGCGGGGCGTTCAACGCGCTCGTCCTTGCCAATATCACGCTGATCCTGCCGGCGGGCCTCTGGCTCATGGCGGCCGGCACGCTGGATGTCGCGACCTTCGTCTTCTTCGTCATTCTCGGCGCGGGCTACAGCCTGCCGCTGATGAAACTCTTTACGCTATTCCAGCATCTCGCACAGATTTCCGTCGCCTCGCGGGCGGTGGAGGACCTGCTGGCGACGCCGGCCCAGCCGGAGTCGGCATGTCGCGTGGCGTTTTCCAGCCGCGATGTGGTCTTCGACAATGTCTCGTTCGCCTATGGCGAGCGCATGGTTTTGCGGGATGTGTCCTTCACAGCGCGCGCCGGCGTGGTCACGGCGCTGGTCGGCCCGTCCGGTTCGGGCAAGAGCACGGCGGCGACGCTCGTCGCGCGGTTCAACGATGTCGCCGCCGGGCGCATCACGCTCGGCGGCGTCGACCTGCGCGACATCCCGACGGCGCAGCTGATGGACGAGATCGCCTTCGTCTTCCAGGACGTCTTCCTGTTCTCCGATACGATCGCCGCCAACATAGCGATCGCCCGGCCGGGCGCGAGCCGGCAGGAGGTGCGTGCGGCGGCGCGGGCGGCCCAGGCGGACGGCTTCATCTCGGCCCTGCCGCAGGGCTATGACACAGCTATCGGCAGCCGTGGCGTGCAACTTTCCGGCGGTGAACGCCAGCGCATCGCCATCGCCCGTGCCATCCTGAAGGATGCGTCGATCATCGTGCTCGACGAGGCGACGGCCTTTGCCGATCCGGACAGCGAGGCGGCCATCCAGGCGGGGATCAGCGCGCTTGCCCAGGGCCGCACGCTGATCGTCGTCGCCCATCGGCTTCACACCATCGCGGCGGCGTCGGAGATCGTCGTCCTGTCGGAGGGCCGTGTGGCCGAGCGCGGCGGCCATGACGCCCTGCTGCACCGGCGCGGCCTCTATGCCGACCTGTGGGCGGATTGGGAAGCGGTGCGTTCGGCCGCCTTCACCGGGGAAAACAGGATGCCGGAGGCGGCGCAATGAACGTCCACGTGCATGACGTTTCCGCCACGGCCGGCTCCGATATCCGCAGCCTCGTCCGCCTCTTCGGCCTGACCGGCCCGCACAGGGGCATGGTGGTGCGGGGAACGTTTTTCCGCTTCCTGCAATCGGCCGCGCTCGGCCTCTCCTTCGCCGTCGCCGTCTGGGTCGTCGCCGATCTCGCCGAGGGCCGCGCCGTCACCGCCGCATGGGCCGCGCAGGCGAGCGCGCTGATGCTTTGCGCCCTTGCGGGCCAGGTGCTCTTCGGCCTGCTGGCGACCCGTGACTGCTGGATCGCCAGCCATCTCGTCGCGGGGAACCTGCGGATGGCCATGCTGGAGCGGCTTCGCCTGCTGCCGATGGGCTTTCACCTCTGCCGCCACAAGGGCGACACGGTGACGGCGCTGACCGGCGACATGCAGATGCTGGAGGTCTTTCTGGCCGAGGGCCTGCCGAAGATCGCCCAGGCGATCGGCCTGCCGTTCGCCGTCTTCTGCTTCCTCCTTGCGACCGATTGGCCTGCGGCGCTGATCGCGCTCGCGCCGATCCTTCTCGCTGCGCCCGTCTTCCTCTGGTCGAGCCGGCGCCTGGCGGCGCTCGCGGCGGACCGGCAAGGCGCACAGGCGGAGGCGGCGGCGCGGATGATCGACTATGTCGAGGGCATGAAGGTCATCCGGGCGTTCAACCGGCTCGCCGACGGCTGGACGGGTTTTCGCGCCGCGCTCGACCGGTTCCATGCGGTTTCGGTGCGCATGATCGCCGCGCTCGTCGTGCCCATGGTCGGCTTTGCCGCCATCGTGATGCTCGGCATTCCGCTGGTCATCGCGCTTGCGGGCTATCGCCATGTCGTGGGTGAGATTCCGGCCGGCACGCTGGTCTGCGTGCTCGGCCTGCTGACGACGCTCTACGCGCCGATCCTTTCCCTGCTCAACGTCATGGAGACGGCGCGTACGGCGGAGGCGTCGCTCGCGCGCATGGACGATATTTTTCACGCCCCCCTCCTGCCGGAGCCGAAGACACCGGCGCGACCGAACGGCTTTGCCGTCTCCTTCGAAGGGGTCGGCTTCGCCTATGTGCCGGGAAGGCCGGTGCTGCGGAACGTCAGCTTTGCGGTCCCCGAGCGCAGTGTCGTCGCCGTCGTCGGTCCGTCCGGCTCGGGCAAGAGCACGCTGCTCAACCTGTTGTCCCGCTTCTGGGAGGTCGGCGAGGGGCGAATCACGCTCGGCGGCGTCGATCTTCGCGCGATGCGGTTCGAGGATCTCGCCGCGCACATCGCCGTGGTCTTCCAGGACGTCTACCTGTTTTCCGGAACGATCCACGACAATATCGCGGAAGGCCGGCCGGGGGCGGACCGGCGGGCCATCGAGGCGGCAGCGCGCGGGGCGCAGGCGCATGATTTCATCATGGCGCTGCCGGATGGCTACGAGACGCGCGTCGGCGAGGGCGGGGCAATGCTGTCCGGCGGCGAGCGGCAGCGGATCTCCATCGCCCGCGCCATCCTGAAGGACGCGCCGATCGTGCTGCTCGACGAGGCGACGGCAGCCATCGACCCGAGCAACGAACGGGCCATCCAGACCGCCCTTGCCGGCCTTGCCCGGGACCGCACGCTGATCGTGGTCGCCCACCGCCTTTCGACCATCCGCAACGCCGACCATATCGTCGTGCTCGACGGCGGGGTGGTCGCCGAACAGGGCACGCATGACGACCTGCTTGCGCGGGGCGGGCTCTATGCCCACCTCTGGGGCTTGCGCAACCGGGCGGCACGCTGGCAGATCGGCGACGACGAGACGGAGGCAAGGCCATGAGCACGACGGGACGCAAGCGCGCGCCGCGCGGCGGCGTGGAGGGAGAGGCCCGTCCCGGACGCCCGGCGCTTATCTCGCGTGAGGCGATCGCGGTGGCGGCCCTCGACATCGGCCTCGACGGGGCGACGCTGGTGCGGATCGCCGCCCGCCTCGGTGTCGACCATTCCTCGCTCTATCGTCACGCCAGGAGCCGGGACGACATCCTGCTCGCGGCGGCCGATCTTGCGATCGGCCGGCTCGACTGGCGATCCGAGACAGAGGATTGGCAGGATTACCTCAGGACCATGGCGGAGGCCGTGTGGGACCTCTACGAAACCCATCCGGGCCTCGCGCAGGTGCTGCGGCGGCTGGGCAACACCCCCCAGTCCGGCATAGAGGCCTTTGCCGAGGCGGTGCGCCGGCTTGAAGCCTTCGGTTTTTCGACGTCCGATGCTGCCCTCGTCGTCGATATGATCATCGACATGACGACCGAAAGCGTCTCCGCCTGGCAGAGCCTCCAGCAGACGCGCGAGGAGGGCGACACGCTCGGCGAGAAGGTCGCAGGCGCGTGGAGCGAGGCGGGCAGGATCGACGCGTCGATCGCCACCGCGCTCAACACCATGGCGGAGGTCCTGCGCAGCCATCCGCGACAATGGTGGCGGCGCAAGCTGGAGGTGATCCTTGCGGGAGCCGCGACGCTGCGCCCGCCAGACGCGCAGGGCGGAAACGGCTGACCGCGAAGCGCTCGGCATGGCCCGATCTTCTGCGGCGGGTTATATATCTGGAGTTTTTTTGTCATGTTTATTGCTAAATGCAAATTCATGACTTAGTGTCTGCGACATGGCGGCGCATCAACCGCCGGAACGGCCGTGGTCCGATCCGGCGGCTGCATTCGTCTATGCCCCACGCGGTTCCACCTTGAACGGGTTGTCGTAGATGACGGGATTGTCGGATCATTCTCAAGCGCATCGACCTGCGGTTTCCGCGCGGGATTTCTCCAAGGCGTCGATGGTGTTCTGTGACGACTATGCGCTTTTGACGCAAAAGGCCGGCGGCGACGAGGAAAGTCCGCTCTTCGAAGGCTGGCTGGGGCTACGCGAGCTGAGTACGGGCATCAATCTCAGCACCGCGCAGATGACGGCGCTGAGCGACAGCGACCATTCGGCGATCTTTCCGCGCTCGCTCTCCATCGTGTTGTCGCTGGAGGGCCGGCCCTCCGAGTTCAATCCGGGCAACGGCTGCCAGACCATGGTGCTGCAACCGGGCGAGGCCGCCTTCTTCTCCTTCGCCGACGACGTGCGTACCACCGGTCGCTACAGCCGCGGCCATCGCTGCAAGTCCATGCTGATCCAGCTTCGGCCCGAGGTGATCGCCGAGGCCAATCTCGCCGATTTCGTCGATGCACGCACGCGCAGCAGCGAGATCGTTCCCTTCGGCACGGGCGTGCGCATGAGCGCGCTCTGCGGCCAGCTCTTCAATCCGCAACTGTGCGGCACGGTGGGCTGCCTGCTCGTCGAAAGCTACACGCTGGAGGTCGTGGCCCTCGCCATCCAGGCCGCCGGCCGGGAAGGCCCTGACGAGCGCTCGCATGTCAGGGGCAACGACCGCATGCGCATGGCGCGCATCCGCGACCTGATGATGTCGGAACCCGGGGCCGAGCACAGCCTCACCTCGCTCGCCCGCGAGGCCGGCGTCAGCGTTTCCAGCCTGAAGATCAAGTTCCGCGAGGTCTACGGCCAGTCCGTCATCGCCTTCCTGCATGACGTGCGCATGGAGAAGGCGCGCGACGGGCTGGAACGCGACGGCTGGACCGTGACCCAGGCGGCGCACTTCGCCGGTTACCGCCATGGCAGCAATTTCTCGACCGCCTTCCAGCGCTATTTCGGTTATTCGCCGGGACAATTGACGCGCGGCGAGATTTATCCGCACGCATAAGGAAACTGCCCGCCGGCATAAACCCGCCCTATGGCGATGCCGGAGCCGAGACAATAATCTTCCTTTGATTTCAAACCGCGAAGCGAAGCCGACCGTGGGCCTTTTGGTCCGCGCCGGTGAACTTCGCCCATTCGACTGGAGTATCGAATGCCGCCCGCACAGACTGAACCGCGTCGCACCTTCCTCGCCCGCACCCATGCGGCGACCGGCGTCAAACGGATCGGCGCGCCGACCCGGCGGGCACGGCTTCTGGCCGGCGTCGCATTCACGGTGACGATGGCGGCGGCGGGCTCGGCGCTGGCGCAGGACGTGCGCGAGGAGGACAAGACCGACCGCGTGACAACGAGCCAGACCCAGGCCGCCGACGGTTCGACCACGCTGGAGGCGATCACCGTCGAAGCCCGCCGCTACGCCGAAAACCCGCTCGACGTGCCCGTCAGCGTCTCCGTGGTGACGGATCAGAAGCTGGCGAACGAGCGGATCAACGACGTGCAGGACCTTTCCGACCGCGTCGTCGGCCTGCAGATCCCCAATTACGGTGACGATCCGCGCACCGCCCAGCCGATCGTGCGCGGCGTCGGCACGCTCTCGACGCTGCTGTCGCCCGACAACTCGACCGCGCCGACCATCATCGACGGCGTGCCCATGCCGGCCTTCGCGGCAAGCGGGCAGATGCTCGACGTCGGCCAGATCGACGTGCTGCGCGGGCCGCAGGGCACGCTCTTCGGCCGCAACTCGACGGGCGGCGCGATCAACATCACGAGCATGGTTCCCGATGCGGAGACGATCCGCCAGATCACCGCGGAAGTCGGCACCGAGGGCTACCGCAAGGGCGAGTTCATCCTCGGCGGCGCGATCAACGAGGAGCTCTTTGGCCGCTTCGCCGTGCGTTACCAGGGCCGCGGGGCCTACGTCAAAAACGATCATCCCGGCGAGAAGGACATCGGCGGCTTCGACGTCGGCGCGATCAAGAGCACCCTGCTTTGGACGCCGGGCGATACGACGGAGGTCAAGCTCACGCTCGGCTACGAGAAATACGACGGCGACACCGGCTATCCGTACCTCCTGCGCGACAGCCACGCCTATCAGGAGACGCCCGAGTTCAGGCGCGACCTCGGCTATGTCACGCTGAACACCTCGCACGATTTCGAGACCTTCGCGCTGAAGACCACGACGGGCTTCACCTATTACGACATCTACAACTGGACCGACAATTCGGACGGTTACATCAACAGCGCCACCTTCGGCGCGTTCGGCATGGTCATTCCGCCGGAATTCTACACCAATGACGGCGAGTTCAACGTCACGGACCAGCGCGAAAGCCAGTTCTACCAGGAAGTCCGCCTGCAATCGCTCGACGATTCGGAGACGAAGTGGGTGGTCGGCGGCGTCTTCTCCTATAACGATTTCCATGAAGATGCCTTCGGGACCTCGACCATGTCGGCCTCGATCAACGGCACGCGCGACGTCAACCTCACCTCGACGTCCTCGGCGATCTTCTTCGACATCGCCCAGCCTTTCGCGGAACGCTTCGAGATCGGCGGGGGGCTGCGCTACACCCATGAACGCAAGAAGATCGACGCCCTCTACACGGGCACCGGCTTCCCGGGCACGGTGGCGAGCTTCGCGCAGGACAGCGCGCGCAACTTCGACATGTTCTCCGGCCGCGTTTCGCTCAGCTACAAGCTCAACGACGAGAACCTGATCTACGGCAGCGTCAGCCGCGGCAACAAGGCGGGCGGCTTCCCGCGCTTCACCGGCAATGCCGCGATCGGCCTGCCGGAAGACGGGTACGACGCCACCTCGATCTGGACCTATGAAGTGGGCTGGAAGGGCGACCTCATCGACAGCGGCACGAGCTTCGCCGTCGCCGGCTTCTACAACGACGTGACGGACGAGGCGATCTTCGGCTTCGACCCGGCGACCATGACCTTCCCGATCGAGAACTTCGACCTGAAGACCTATGGCGTCGAGGCGGAGGTCCGCAAGGAGTTCGACAACGGCTTCGGCGTCTTCGCCGGCGTCACGCTCACCCATTCGGAGATCACCGGTATCCCGGCGGGCGGCGTCCTGCAGGCCAAGGTCGGCAACGAGGTGCCGAACGTGCCGCTCTGGTCGGCCAATCTCGGCCTCACCTACCAGGGCGAGGCGGACTTCCTCAACATGTCGGGCGATCCGATGCTCACCGGCTATCTCGGCTACCGTTTCGTCGGCAAGCGCGCCGGCGACACCGGCAACAATTTCGATCTCGACGCCCAGCACATCATCGATGCGCGGGTGGGCCTGAAGATCGACCAGACGGAATTCTATGTGTTCGGCGAAAACCTCATCGGCGACCGGCTGGAGCAGCAGGGCGCGCATATGACGGCGAACATCAACTCCGTCCTGGTCTCGCGCGGCCGCACGATCGGCCTCGGCATCACGACCAGGTTCTGATCGCCACCCTGAAGAAATGACGGCCCGGGCCAGTGCCCGGGCCGGTGAAAACGAAAGACGAGGACCGAAATGAAACCCGCGAACTGGATCCTGATCGCCAGCCTCTACGTCACGCAGTTCCTGCCGGTCTCCTTCTTCTTCATGGGCCTGCCGGCGATCCTGCGCGAACAGGGCCGCACGCTGGAAGAGATCGGCGCGCTCTACCTGCTCGGCTTCGTCTGGGTGTTCAAGATCCTCTGGGCGCCGCTCGTCGACCGCGTCTCCTTCGGCCGGCTCGGCCATTATCGCGGCTGGCTGCTTATGATGCAGGCGGCGATGATCGCCATGCTCGTCCTCATCGGCCAGATCGACGGCCTCGCCAATTTCCCGCTGCTGGTCGTGCTCGGGCTCGTGCTCACCGTCTTCTCGGCGACGCAGGATATCGCGACGGACGCCGTCACCTGCCGTCTCCTGCCGGCGGAGCTGCGCGGTCTCGGCAACAGCGTGCAGGTGGCCGGCGGCCTCGTCGGCATCGTGCTCGGCGGCGGGCTGACGCTCGCGCTCTACCCGACGATCGGCTGGACCGGCTGCTTCCTCCTGATGGCCGGCGTGCTTGCCGCCTGCTTCGTGCAGATCCTCTTCTTCCGGGAACCGCAGGTTCCGGCGTCCCTCGCCGCCGCCGGTTACGGCCGCATCTGGCGCGTCTGGGCGCGGCCGGGCATGGCGGGCTGGGCGGCGCTGATGGTCATCGTGCCGCTCGGCATCGGCATGATCTTCGCCATGCTGAGCCCCATGCTGGTCGATATCGGCTGGCCGCTGGAGGCCGTCGGCTTCACGCTCAACATCGTCGGCTCGCTGGTCGGCCTTCTCGCCGTCTTCGGCGCGGGCCTGCTGATCCGCCGCTTCGGCCGCAAGCGCATGCTGGTGAGCGCGGCCTTTGCGCAGGCGGCGATCATCCTTTCGGTCCTGCCGCTTGCCGGCGGCGCGCGCGAGGCGTTGCTGATCGTGCCCGGCCTGGTGCTCGTTTTCCTGATCTACAACCCGATCGCCACCGTGATGCTGACCATCATGATGGACCGGTCGGCGGCGGGCAGCGAGGGCACCGATTTCACGGCGCAATACAGCCTCTACAGCTTCATGGGCTTCCTGTCGGGCGCCGTCGCCCTCCAGGTCGCCGGGGCGGTGGGTTACCAGGCGCTGGTGCTGATCGCGGCAGGCCTTGCGGTCCTCGCCGGCCTGCTCGCGCTGAAGCTTTACCGCGAAGACCGGGCGGTGGCGGACAGTCCGGCGGCGGGCGCGCCGGCCTACGGCGTCTCCGGCTGAAGGCGCACGGGCCGGGAAATGCCGATGCCAATGCCAGCGGGAAGACTCTGTCCCTTCTTCCATAATGCGTGAGGTGTCCCATGATGCAGACCAGACAGCGCGAAGACATCAAGGTTTTCGACAGTGCCGATTGCGAAGAGGCGTTCGGCATCCGCACCGAAGTCGTGCATCTCGATCACGGCATCAGCCTCACCATGGTGAGCGGCGCGGCCCATACGGGTTGCAACCTGCCGCTGGCGCTGCCGCGGCGCGGATCGGCGATGGTTTTCGTCGTTGCCGGCACGCTCACCCTGCCCGGGCGGGCCGGGCAGCGCGGGATTGCCTTCGGCAGCGGCGAGGCGGCGCTCGTCTCGAACGGTTTTTCGGCCGAACCGGCGACGGTCGGGCGCGATGAGGCGCTCTCCGTCGTCATCGTCGGCCTGCCGCACGCTTATATGAGCCGCGTCTTCAGTGCGGCCTGCCCGGAGGCGATCCGGATGTTTCTCGCCGGCGACGGCGCGCGCGGGCTCAGCCGCGAAATCCTGCCGTCCGCCTCCATTCAGGCCGTGCTGCACCAGATGGCCACCGCCCAGGTCAGCGAGCCCTTGCGTTCGGTCTTCCTGACCAGCAAGGCCTACGAGCTGATCGCGCTTGGCCTCGAGCGGCTGTGCATGGCCCATTGCGATTGCGCGCTTTCGCCGGGCGATATCGAGCGGCTGAAGCGGGCGCGCGACATTCTCAGCGAGAACCTCTCCGATCCGCCCTCGCTGGTGGCGCTCGCCCATGAGGTCGGCATCAACGATTTCAAGCTCAAGAAGGGCTTCAAGGTCCTCTTCGACACGACGCCCTTCGGCTATCTCAAGGAACGGCGGATGATCGTTGCGCGCAGCGCGTTGCTGGCGGGCGAGCAGTCGGTGACGACGGTGGCCAACCAGGTCGGCTACACCAATCTCGGCCACTTCGCCGCGGCGTTCCGCAAGCAGTTCGGCACGACCCCGAAGGCGATGAAGAAGACGTCCCATACGCAGATCGGGCGGGTCGGCCGGGAGACGAGCCTTGCGCTCTGACGCATTTCCAGCCGAAGCGGCATCGCCGCGGTGAAAACAGATGCTGGAGCAATTCCGTGAACCGGATCCCACCGGAATTGCTCCAGCGCAACCGGGATCGGGAGGAGGCAGCATGCGCCTGACACGGCAAACGGAAATCGCAATCAGCATTCTCGTGTCCTGCGCCCGGCGCCGCAGGCAGATCGACACCAACCTTGCAGCAGCGGAGGCCGGAACGTCGAAGGACCGCGCCGCCCATGTCGTGCTTCAGCTCTCGAAAGCCGGATGGATTGCCACGCGCCGCGGCCGGTTCGGCGGGCTCAAGCTGCTTCAACCGCCTGACCACATCCTGCTCGGCGACGTCGTGCGGTTGACGCAGCCGCGCGCCTTTGCCCTCGAAACCAGCAATCAGGAGGCATTTCTGGGACCGCTTCTGCGCGATCTCACCAATTCCATGCTCGACCTTCTGGATTGCCATTCGATCGCGGATCTCGTGGAGGCCCACCGCGACGTGCAGTGTCCAGCGGACATGATGCCACCGGCCTTGCGGCTGGCGCAGGGCCATGACGGGCGCGCGTGACGGATGGGCCATGCCCGCTTCAGGCGCTCCTGTGGCGCGCCATCAGCTTGGCCTGCAGCACGACGACGACGAGCAGGAAGGCGCCACGGATGACGGACTGCCAGTAGGCGGACAACGAGATCCAGCCGAGGCCGTTTTCGAAGTTCAGGATGTTGAACACCATGGCCAGGAGGAGCGCGCCGGCCAGCGTCGCGCCGACCGAGCCCGAACCGCCCGTCAGCAGCGTGCCGCCGACCACGACGGACGCGATCGCGAAAAGCTCCCAGCCGACGCCTTCCGTCGGCTGGCCGGCGCCGAACTGCGAGGCGAGGATGACGCCGGCAAGGCCGGCGAGCGTGCCGGAGGCGAGATAGACGGCGGCAAGCGTGCGCTCGACTTTCAGGCCCATCAGGCCGGCTGTCGCCTCGCCGTCGCCGATGGCGAGGACGTGGCGGCCGACGGGCAGCTTTTCGAGCACCAGCCAGCCGAGGACATAGGCGGCGAGCGCGATCCAGGCAGGAATGGGAAAGCCCAGGAAATCGTCCTGGCCGATCACCGTGAAGCCGCTGTCGTAGGAGACGGAGACCGACTGGTTGTTGGCGATGAGCAGGCCCGTGCCATAGGCGGCGAGCATGGTCGCGAGCGTTGCGATGAAGGGCTGGATGCGCATCTTCGTGATGATGAAGCCATTGAGTGCGCCGACCGCGCAGCCGGCGGCCATGCCGCCGAGGAGACCGGCCGCCCAGTGCCAGGGCGAAAGGAGCGCCGCCACCACGCTCGCCATTGCCGCCGTGCCGCCGACCGAAAGGTCGATGCCGCCGGTGATGATGACGAAGGCCATGCCGAGGGCGATCAGCGCGAACATGGAATTGTAGCGCAGGAACGAGAGGATGTTGTAGGACGACAGGAAGTTGTCGTAACGCAGCGCCCCGAAGAGGATGAGGCCGAAAAGCGCGAGGAGGACGCCGAGCCGGGCGATGTCGCCGGAGGATTTGATGGCGAACGGACGGAGGAGGGCATGCATGATGGGTCTCCTCAAGGCTTGTCGGCGCGTTGCTGGATGAAGACGGCGAGCACGATCAGCCCGGCCTTGACGATGAGGGCGGCCGCATCCGGCACGCCGTTGGCCAATAGCGTGTAGCGGACGAGCTGGATGACGAAGGCGCCGAGCACGGTGCCGATGATGTTCGCCCGCCCGCCCGTGAGCAGCGTGCCGCCGACGGCGACGGCGGCGATGGCGTCGAGCTCCATGCCGAGGCCGACGAGGTTGGCGTCGCTGGCGGAGTTGCGCGCCACCACGACGAGGCCGGCAAGCCCCGCAAGCGCGCCGCTGATCATGTAGACGAAGAGCTTGACCCGCTTCACCGGCACGCCGGTGAGCCTTGCGGCCTTCTCGTTGCCGCCGACGGCGATGATCTGCCGGCCGATGACCGTGTAGCGGATCATCGCAAAGGTGAGGGCGACGATGACGGTCATCAGCACGACCTGCGCCGGAATGCCGGCGATGCGGCCCATGGCGATGAACTGGAAGCCCTCGTTCCTGAAGACCTGCAGGTTGCCGTTGGTCATGACCTGCGCGATGCCGCGTCCGGCGATGAAGAGCACGAGCGTCGCGATGATCGGCTGGATGGAAAAGCGCGTGACGAGCAGCCCGTTGAACAGGCCGAAGAGGCCGGCGACCACGACGGGGAAGAGGAAGGCGAGCGCCACGGCGAATGCCATGTTCTCCACCTGCCAGAACTGGCCCATGAAGATCATCGGCGCGAGCGCGCCCGCTATCGCCATCAGCGAGCCCACCGAGAGGTCGATGCCGCCGGTGGCGATGACGAGCGTCATGCCGGTCGCGACGATGACGATGGTCGCGACCTGCGTGAGGTTCACGTTGAGCGTCTGCCAGGAAAGGAAGTTCGGTGTCACCGCGACGTTGAAGACGATGAGCGCCAGGAAGGCGACGAACGTGCCGTAGCGGCTCGCCAGCGTGAACAGCCGGCTGCCGGGAGAAAGCGTGCCGGAGGGCTGCGGGGCGGGGGTCTCGATCGTCGTCATGTCATTCAACCTGATGGGCCATGGCGGAAAGCAGTGCCGCTTCGCTCAAGTCCTTGCGCGGCAGGGTCGCGACGGACGTGCCGTCGCTGAGCACGGTCACGCAGTCGGCGGCGGCGAGCAGCTCCTCCAGCTCGGAGGAGATCATCAGCACGCTGAGGCCCTCGTCGGCGAGGCTGCGCAGCAGCTTGAGGATTTCCGATTTGGCGCCGATATCGATGCCGCGGGTCGGCTCGTCGATGATCAGGACACGTGGGTCGGTGGCGAGCCAGCGGGCAAGCAGCACCTTCTGCTGGTTGCCGCCGGAGAGCTCCCTGATCGGCTGGTCGGGCGAGGCGCATTTGACGCCGAGGGCGCGGATGTAGCGGGTGACGATCTCGTCCTGCCGCGCGCGGTCGACGATGCCGGCCTTCTTCAGCCTCGGCAGCAGCGCCAGCGTCATGTTCTCGCGGATGCTCATGTCGGGCACGATGCCGTCGATCTTGCGGTCTTCCGAGACGAGGCCGATGCCATCGGCGATGGCGTCGGCCGGCTCGCGATAGGTGCGCGCGCGGCCGTCCATGCGGATCGTGCCGCGCTGCATCTTGTCGGCACCGAAGATCAGGCGCGCCGTCTCCGTACGGCCCGAGCCGAGCAGGCCGGCAAGGCCCGATATCTCGCCCTCGCGCACGTCGAGACTGACATCGCGGACACGCACGCCTGCACCGGCATTCTCGACCGCGAGGCGGACGGGCCGCTCGGGCGCGTCCTCATCTGGCGCGATCGCCTGGAAGGCGGCGAGCTCCTTGCCGAGCATGTGGCGCACCAGCGCCATCTTGGGCATGTCCGCCATCGGGCTTTTCGCGACCGTCTGGCCGTCCCGCATGATCGTCACCCGGTCGCAGATCGCGTAGAGCTCGTCGAGCCGGTGCCCGATGAAGATGACGGCGACGCCCGCGCGTTTCAGCGTGCGGATCGTCTCGAAGAGCACGGCGACCTCGCGCTCGTCGAGCGAGGAAGTGGGCTCGTCCATGATGACGAGGCGGGCCTTTTGCGTGACGGCGCGGGCGATGGCCACCATCTGCCGGGTCGCGGCATCGAAATGCGCGACGGGCCGGTCGACGTCGATGGAGAGGTTGAAGGTTTTCAGCACGGCCTCGGCGCCGCGCCGCATGGCGGCATGGTCGATCAGGCCGAAGCGCTTCGGCTCGCGGGAAAGGTAGATGTTCTCCGCCACCGAGCGCTGCGGGGCGAGGTTGATTTCCTGGTAGATCGTCGCGATGCCGGCGCCTTGCGCCTCTGCCGGCATCGAGAAATCGACCTCCCTGCCGTCGAAGGCGATGCTGCCCTCGTCGCGGCGGTAGACGCCGGTGAGGATCTTGATCAGCGTGGACTTGCCCGCGCCGTTCTGGCCGACGAGCGCCATGACCTCCGCCGGCTCGACCTCGAGCGAGGCGGATTTCAGCGCGGCAACGCCGGCAAACGCCTTTGAAACGCCCTGCATGGACAGAAGCATCGGGTTCCTCCTCTATCCGCCCTCCGGGACGGGCATCACGAGCCTACACCCGAACGAACCGAAGGTCAGGCCCGTTCAAGAAACGGCCGAGACGGTGGAGCCGCCCCGGCCGCAAGAGGCTTGGGAGTTCTGGTCAGTAGGCGTCGGCGAGTTCCGCGGCGGCGTTGGAGGCGTCGTAGAACTTGTCGTCGTTGATGATCATCGGCTCGATCGTCTCGCCCTTGGCATAGCGCAGCATGGTCTCGAAGGCCTTAGGCCCGAAGCGCGGATTGCACTCGACGACCGCGGCGATCTTGCCGTCGACCACTGCCTGCACGGCCTCCTTGCCGCCGTCGATGGACAGGACGAGCACATCCTTGCCCGGCACCTTGCCGGCCGCTTCCAGCGCGGCGATGGCGCCCATCGCCATTTCGTCGTTGTGGGCGTAGATGATGTCGGCATCCGGATGCGCCTGAAGCAGGGCTTCGGCCACCTGGCGGCCCTTGTCGCGGGCGAAGTCGCCGGTCTGCGAGGCGACGATCTCGAAGCCGCCGGCCGCCTGGATCGCCTCATCGAAGCCCTTCTTGCGGTCGTTGGCGGGCGACGAACCGGTCGTGCCTTCCAATTCGATGATCTTCGACTTGCCGTTGGCGTTCTTCACCAGCCATTCGGCGATACGCTTTCCTTCCTCGACGAAGTTCGAGCCGATGAAGGTGAGGTAATCCTCGCCGGCCTTGGCCAGCGACGGATCGACCGACCGGTCGAGCAGGATCACCGGGATGCCCGCCTTCTTGGCGGCCATGACGGCGGGAATCAGCGGCTTTTCCTCGCGCGGGGCGAGGAAGATGACGTCGACGCCCTGGGCGATCATCGAGTTGACGTCGGCGACCTGCTTGGCGGCGGAACCGGCGGCGTCCGTGTAGACGAGCTGGTAGCCGAGCTTTTCAGCCTCGGCCTTCATGCTGTTCGTCTGGGCGATGCGCCAGGGATTGTTGGATTCGGTCTGCGCGAAGCCGACCTTGTAGGTGTCCTTCTGTTCGAGCTTCGGCACTTGGGCGATCGCAACGCCGGCAACGGCAAGCGCGCCGGCGGCCGTGGCCGCGAGCATGAAGGTGCGACGGGAAATCATGGTCATGAGCGGGTTCTCCTCCCAGGTTCTGGCCGGTGCTCCTCTACCGGACGTGAGCAAATTCCTGCTTCACATGGGCAAATCTTGCGCTAATAATATTAGCAGTCAAGAGCCAAAATTATGAGCACTTGCAAAAAATCCGCGTGCAGTGCAAAGCACGCCGACGCGAGGAACGGACGCATGGCCAGGGGTAACGGGCGCAATTCGGGCAAGGAAGGCGGCGGACGGCCGACGATGACGGATGTCGCGCGGATTGCCGGCGTCTCGCAATCCAGCGTCTCGCTCGTCCTCAACGAGATGTCCGGCTCGCGCATCTCGCCGGAGACGCAGCAGAAGGTGCGCGAGGCTGCTCATAAGATCGGTTATAAATTACCGGCGACCCGCGGTCCGGTCGCGGCGGCCCCGACGGTGGAGAAGGACACGATCGCCTTCATCGTCGACGAAATCTCGACCAGCCCCCATCCCGTCGTCAGCCTCGACGGCATCCGTGACTACGCCTTCGAGCAGGGACTGCTGGTTTCTGCCCATGCCACGCGCTCCAATCCTGACCTCGAGCAGGCGGTGCTGCGCTCCGTCCTGCGCGACCCCGCCATTGCCGGCGTCGTCTATGCGACGATCTTCACGCGAAAGGTCTCCGTCCCGCCCGCGCTGAAATCCATCCCGACCGTGCTGCTCAACTGCTATTGCGAGCCGCGCCAGCATGTGGCGATCGTGCCGGGCGAGGTGGCGGGCGGTTTTGCGGCGACGGCGCACCTGACCGCGCTCGGTCACAAACGCATCGGCTTCATCAACGGCGAGCCCTGGATGGACGCGGCGATGGACCGTCTCAAGGGCTACAAGCAGGCGCTTGCCACCGCCGACATCGCCTTTGACGAGAGCCTGGTGCGCGATGGCGACTGGCTGCCGCTGCGCGGCTACGAGGCCGGACTCGACCTGCTTTCCCTGGACAATCCCCCGACCGCGATCTTCTGCGGCAACGACCTGATGGCGATCGGCGTCATGGAGGCGGCGCAGGAAAAGGGGCTGCGGGTGCCGCAGGACCTCTCCGTCATGGGTTATGACGACCAGGAGCTCGCCCGCTACACCCATCCGCCGCTTTCGACGCTCGTCCTGCCCAACTACGAGATGGGCCAGAAGGCCGCCGAGATCCTCATCGACATGGCGATCCACGGCAAGCAGACGCGTGCCATGACGATCAAGGTCGACGGGCCGCTCGTGGTCCGGGACACGACGGCGGCGAAAACAGCTGCTCGCTAGCGCAATTCCAGCAAAGTGCGCAGCGGGTTTGCGTCAGGAATTGCGAAAAAACAAACGGATAGAGCGTTTTCGCGATTCGGAGAAAAGCGGAAATGCTCCAGATCGCGCCCTATTCGAAAAGGTCGGGGTTGGCCGCCTCGATCTGCGGCAGGTCCGTGAGGATGCCGTTGAGATGGCTGCGCATGGCGGCCTCGGCGGTTTCGGCGTCGCGCGTGTCGATGGCGTTGATGATCGCCTCGTGCTCGCCGATCAGCCGTGTCATCGAGTCCGGATGGCGGAGCTGCAGGTTGCAGACGCGGTCCATGTGCGCCTTGATGTCCGAGATCGCGTTCCAGGCCAGGCCGCATCCGGCGCCTTCGGCAATCGCGATGTGGAACTGCTCGTCCTCGCGACGAAAGGCGTTGTGATCGTTCGCATCGCGCGCGGCCTTCTGGCGGGCGAGGATCGTGTCGATCTTGCGCCGGGTCCAGGTGTCGAAGGATTCGCTCGCGCGGCGCGCGACGGCGGTCTCGATGGCCTCGCGCACGAAACGCGCCTCCATCATCTGGCGCGCCGAGATGCGCACCACGACGGTGCCGCGGTTCGGGCGGATATCCACCAGCTTCGACTTGCCGAGGGCGATCAGCGCCTCGCGAACGGGCTGGCGCGAGACACCCATGCGGGTGGCGATCTCCTGTTCGGAGAGCCGCGTGCCGGGGGCGAGCTCCAGCCGTATGATAGATTCGCGCAGGTCCCGTTCCACCTGCGCCGCCGCGGTTTCGCCGGTATCGATCTTCAGGGATTCAAGGTTCACGTCTTTTACCGCCGTCATGCGTTGACATCCATTTGAAGCCACCATACAGTACCATACAATTCATGCGCAACAAAAATCCGGTGGCCTGAGAACCGGATCAACAGGGAGGGGCTGGCGCCATCTTGCCGGCCGGAAGACGATATTGCTGTCCAATTTCATTGCACCCGATTCCCATGATCCGCGGCTGAATATTAAATCCCGCTATCAGATGCTTGTCGATGGCAAGTCCGTCGATGCGGCATCCGGCAGGACGATCGACCGCGTGAGCCCCGGCCATGCCGGCGCCGTGGTCGGCACTTGGCCGGAAGCCTCGGCGGATGATGTGCGGCTGGCGGTCGCCGCCGCGCGCCGGGCTTTCGATACCGGCCCCTGGCCGCGCATGTCGGGCGCCGAGCGCTCGCGCCTGATGTTCAAGGTGGCGGACCTTGTCCTTGCCCGTCAGGAGGACCTGGCGCTCGCGGAAAGCCTGGAGGTCGGCAAGCCGATCGCCCAGGCGCGCGGCGAGATCGGCTTCTGCGCCGACCTGTGGTCCTATGCCGCCGGCCAGGCCCGCGCGCTGGAAGGCCAGAGCCACAACAATATCGGCGATGATCGTCTCGGCCTCGTGCTGCGCGAACCGGTCGGCGTCGTCGGCATCATCACACCGTGGAATTTTCCCTTCATCATCGCCTCCGAGCGCGTGCCGTGGGCTATCGGCGCCGGCTGCACGGTGGTGCTGAAGCCCTCCGAATTCACTTCCGGCACCTCGATCCGCATGGCGGAGCTGGCGCGCGAGGCCGGCATTCCGGACGGCGTCTTCAACGTCGTCACCGGCTACGGCGATCCGGCGGGCCAGGTGCTGGCGGAGGATCCCGGCGTCGACATGGTCGCGTTCACCGGCTCCGTGCGTGTCGGCACGAAGCTCGGCGAGATCGCGGCGCGCAGTGTCAAGCGCGTCGGGCTGGAGCTCGGCGGCAAGGGGCCGCAGATCGTCTTCGCCGACGCGGACCTGGAAGCCGCTGCCGACGGCATCGCCTACGGCGTCTACCACAATGCCGGCCAGTGCTGCATTTCCGGCAGCCGCCTGCTGGTCGATGAAAGCATCCGCGATGCGCTGATGGAGCGCCTGCTCGACATTTCCCGCAAGGTCACCTTCGGCGATCCGCTGAACGAGCGCACCAGGATCGGCGCGCTGATCTCGGAGGCCCATGCGGAGAAGGTGCATTCCTATGTCGAGGCGGGCGTCGCCTCCGGCGCGGAACTCCTGCTCGGCGGCGAGAGGGTCGGCAGGCAGGCCGGTCTCTATTACGCGCCGACCGTCTTTGCGGGCGTCACGCCCGACATGTCGATTGCCCGCGAGGAGATCTTCGGCCCGGTGCTCTCGACGCTGACCTTCAGGACGGCGGACGAGGCGGTGGCGATGGCCAATGCCACGGAGTTCGGCCTGTCGGCCAGCGTCTGGTCCACCAATCTCGAAAACGCGCTGCAGAGCATTCGCCGTATCCGCGCCGGCCGCTGCTGGATCAACAGCGTGATCGACGGCACGCCGGAGCTGCCCATCGGCGGCTACAAGAAGAGCGGCCTCGGCCGCGAGCTCGGCCGCTACGGCTTCGACGAATATTCCCAGTTCAAGGGCGTGCACGTCACGCTCGGGCGCCCTGCGCCCTGGTTCGCATAACCGGCTGCCGTTAGGCGGTCAGGAGGAGGAAAATCCCGGCTGGCGCGATCTTTGGTCGGAGCCCGCCAGCCGGGACCTGGGTCCCTTGGGACCCGCATTGCACATCCAAAGGGAGGATACGCAAATGAAGTTGACCAGGTTGAAAACCGTGGCCATGGCCGCGGGCCTTGCCGCCATGATGACATCTACGGCGCTTGCCGCAGACGTCAAGGCCACGATGATCATCTACCTCGATCCGAGTGTCCAGTTCTTTAATCCCGTGGTGAAGGGTGCGCAAGACGCCGCCAGCCAGTTCGGCGTCGATCTCGACGTGCAATATGCCAACAACGACCCGGTGCGCCAGAACGACCTGATCGAAAGCGCGACGGCCAGCGGCGTCGACGGCATCGCGGTGGCGATCTCCTCGTCGGATGCCTTCGACGAGAGCATCTGCGCCGCGGTGAAAGCCGGCATCATCGTCATCGGCTTCAACAACGACGACCTCGAAGGCGCCAAGGGGAATTGCCGTCAGGCTTATGTCGGCATGGACGAGTTCGCTTCGGGCTATGAACTCGGAAACCGCATGATCAAGGAATTCGGCCTGAAATCCGGCGACGTCGTCTTCAATCCGCGCGAGATTCCGGAGGCGAGCTTCGCGGTCGCCCGTGGCGGCGGCATCGAGAAGGCCATGGCGGAAAACGGCATCAAGGTGGAAACGGTGCGTGCCGGTCTCGACCCGGCGGAAGCGCAGAACATCATCGCGCAGTTCCTGATCGCCAATCCGAACGTGAAGGCGCTGTTCGGCACGGGTTCGGTCACCTCGACGGTCGGTGCCGGCGCCATCAAGGATGCCGGCGTCGACATCCCGTTCGGCGGCTTCGACCTCGCGGTCGAGATCGTCAACGCGGTGGAATCCGGCGCGATGTTCGCGACCATGGACCAGCAGCCCTACCTCCAGGGCTACTACCCGATCGCCCAGATCGCGCTTGCCAAGAAGTACGGGCTGACCCCGACGGATATCGACACCGGGCAGGGCGCCTTCCTCGACAAGTCGCGCATCAGCTCGGTCAAGCCGCTGATCGGCAGTTTCCGCTAACCGGACCCGAGGGAGCCTGCCGGCATGACCCGGCGGGTTCCCCGTTCCCCAACGATCGAGTGCCAGACCGTGACACCTATCCTCGCCGACAGTGCCGCGCCCCGTTCGCGCACGCAAAGACAATCCACTCTCAGGAAGATCATGGGCATGCCCGCGGGCGCGATCTTCCTCGTCTTCATGACGCTGCAGATCGTCTGCATCGCCGGCGCATTGCTCTATCCGAACGAGTTCCGTTATCTCTCGCCGCAGAACCTGACGATCCTGATGAAGGCCATCCCCGTGCTCGGCTGCTTGGCGCTCGGTGCCGGCGTGCTGATGATCGCGGGCGAGTTCGATCTCTCCATCGGCTCCGTCTACACCTTCACCGCCGTCCTGATGGCAAGCCTCGTGGGCGCCGGCGTGAGCGCGTTCATCGCCGCGCCGCTCGGCATCGTCGTCGGCCTGATGATCGGCCTCCTCAACGGCCATATCACGCTGCGCTTCGGCCTGCCGTCCTTCATCGTCACGCTTGGCGGCCTCCTGTTCTGGCGCGGCGCCGTGTTGCTCTACAACGGCGCGGTGCAGGTGCGCTTCGATCCCGAGCCGATCTTCACGAGCCTGTTTTCCGGCACGCTGCTCGGCATCAACGCCGCCTTCATCTGGATCGTGCTGTTCGTCGTCGGCTTCCATTTCCTGCTGCACCGCCACCGCTTCGGCAACCACGTCTTTGCGACAGGCGGCAATCGCGGCGCGGCGGAGGCGATCGGCATCAACACCAACCGCGTCAAGCTCATCGCCTTTGCGATCGCCGGCGGCATGGCGGCCATGGCGGGCATTCTTGCCACGGCCCGCGTCGGCAGCGTGCAGCCGGGGCAGGGCGCCGGCCTCGAACTCCAGGCCATCGCCGCCTGTGTCATCGGCGGCCTGTCGCTGCGGGGCGGCCGCGGATCGATCATCGGCATCTTCCTCGGCGTGCTGCTGATCCACACCATCACGGATGTGCTGCTGCTGCTGCGCGCGCCCGGCTTCTATCTCGACATGTTCATCGCGACGCTGATCGTGCTGGCCGCCATCTTCAACCATCTCATCGAGCGGCGAGGGCTTGCGTGATGTCTCATCTCCTCGAACTGCACAACATCTCCAAGAGCTTCGGCGCGCTCACCGCCCTTCGCAATCTCAGCTTCCACATCGGTGAAGGCGAAGTGGTGGGCCTGCTCGGGGACAACGGCGCCGGCAAGTCCACCACGGTCAACCTGATCTCGGGCATCCACAAGCCGACCGACGGTTATCTCAGCGTCGACGGCAGGAAGACACTCTTCACCTGCCGGTCGGATTCGGCGGATGCCGGCATCGAGACGATCTACCAGCACACCGCACTGGTCGACAGCCTCTCGATCACCCGCAACATCTTCATGGGGCGGGAGCTGACGGACCGCTTCGGCTTTCTCCGGCAGGCCGAGATGCGCGACATCGCCATGGAGGTGTTGCAGAACGCCGTTCACATCTCCGGCATCGATTCACCGGATACGCTGGTCGGTAATCTCTCGGGCGGCCAGAAGCAGGCCGTCGCCATCGCCCGCGCCGTCTACTTCAAGAAGCGCGTGCTGCTGCTGGACGAGCCGACCTCCGCGCTCTCGGTGCGCGAGACGGAGGCGCTGCTGAACCAGGTGTTGAAGCTGAAGGCGGAGAACGTCTCCAGCGTGCTGGTGACGCACAACATCTACCACGCCTACCAGGTTTGCGACCGGTTCGTGATCATGAGCCATGGCACCAAGGTCTTCGACGTCGCCAAGGCGGAGACGACGATCAACCAGCTCACCGAATATGTCGTGCTCACCTGATCTTCATTTCTGAAAGCAAGAGGCAATGCCGTGACTATTTCCGTATCAGTACGCCAGGTCGTCGGGCCGCAGGACGCCGCACGGCGCAACACGCAGGGACTTCGCGACGGCTTCGTTATCGAGGCGATGTTCCAGCCCGGTCAGGTGAACCTCACCTATAGCCATCTCGACCGCATGATCGTGGGTGGTGTCGTGCCGACGGGCGAAAAACTCGAGATCGGTCATGTCGCCGAAACCGGCACGGGCCAGTTCCTCGAACGCCGCGAGGCCGCCATCGTCAATATCGGTGGTGCCGGCACGGTGAGCGTCGGAGGCAGGAACTATCCGCTCGGCTTCCGGGAGGCCGTCTATCTCGGCATGGGCGAGGGGACGCTTGGCTTTGCAAGCGACGACCCCGCAGAGCCTGCGCTGTTCTACGTCCTGAGTGCGCCGGCGCACCGGACCTGCCCGACGGTGCACATCACCCGCGACATGGCGAAGAAGGTGCATCTGGGTTCGGCGGAGGAATGCAACGCCCGCACCATCAACCAGTATGTGCACCCGGATGTCTGCGAGAGCTGCCAGCTGCTCGTCGGCCTCACCATGTTCGAGCCGGGCTCCGTCTGGAACACCATGCCGGCCCATGTGCACGACCGGCGCATGGAGGTCTACCTCTACTTCGATATGCAGGAGGCGACCCGCATCTTCCATTTCCTGGGCGAACCGGGCGAGACGCGGCATGTCGTGCTGAAGAACCGCGAGGCGGTGCTGTCGCCCGGCTGGTCGATCCATTCGGGCGCGGGAACGGGCCGCTACGCCTTCATCTGGGCCATGGCCGGCGACAATATGAGCTTCACCGACATGGACAAGGTGCCGATGGAATCTCTGCGATGAGCCTCTTCGATCTCTCCGGCCGCTGGGCGATCGTCACCGGTGCCAATACCGGCATCGGCCAGGCCATCGCAGTCGGGCTTGCGAATGCGGGCGCCGATATCGTCGGCGTCGGCCGTTCCGCCATAACGCAAACCGAGGCGGATGTGCGCGCTCTCGGCCGGAGATTTGTCACCGTTTCGGCGGATCTTTCCCGGACCGGCAGCGCGGCAAGGGTCATTTCCGGGGCGCTGGAGGCTGGCGCAACGCCGGACATTCTCGTCAACAATGCCGGCATCATCCGCCGGGGGGATTCGCTGGATTTCACGGAGGAGGACTGGGACGCGGTGCTCGACACCAACCTCAAGTCCGTTTTTTTCCTGTGCCAGGCCTTCGCGAGGGCCGCGCTGGCCGCGGAGCGCCGGGCGAAGATCATCAACATCGCCTCGATGTTGTCCTTCCAGGGCGGGATACGCGTGCCGTCCTACACGGCGGCAAAGAGCGGCCTTGCCGGCATTACCAAGCTTCTGGCCAACGAATGGGCGGGGAGCGGCATCAATGTGAATGCCATCGCCCCCGGCTATGTCGAGACCAACAACACGATGGTGCTCCGGGCGGATGCCGAGCGCAATGCCGATATCCTGAAGCGTATTCCGGCGGGCCGCTGGGCGCGGCCGGAGGACATGGCCGGTGCGGCGGTTTTCCTTGCGAGCCCGGCCTCCGACTATGTACATGGCGCCATCCTGCCGGTCGACGGCGGATGGCTTGCCCGATGAGAGGACCGAAATGCAGTTCTATTCCCTGCCCGAGAATACCGTCTGGATCGAAGTCGCCCCCGGCAACCGCCGCGCGGTGCTGAGCGAGCGCCCGGAACTGATGCTCGTTGCCTTCAGCTTCGACGAGGGCGCCGTCGGCGCCCTGCATTCGCATCCGCACACGCAAGTCAGCTACGTCGCCGAAGGCGCGTTCGACGTCACGGTGGACGGCGTCACCACACGCCTCGAACAGGGGGGCAGCTTCATCGTCGCGCCCAATCTCGTGCATGGCGTGGTCGCCTTGACGAAGGGACTGCTGATCGACACGTTCACGCCGCGCCGCGATGACTTCCTGTGAAGGACCGTATCGAGATGCTCTTCTGAAGGTAAGCGACGCGGGGCCTGTGGAACGAAAATGCCGGGTGCAGCGCGGAAAATGTGTCAGGCGATCCGCCTTCCTTCCCGATCGAGAACCTGCTCGCCGTCCTCCTTGAAGAACGGTCCCTTGAAGGTGTCGGGCAGGATATCGAGGACGACCTCGGAAGGACGGGCCAGCCTGGTGCCGAGCGATGTCACGACAAAAGGGCGGTTGATGAGGATCGGCGTCTCGATCATCGCGTCGAGCAGCTGGTCGTCGGTCAGGCCCGGATTACCGAGGCCGAGTTCGGCATAGGGCGTGCCTTTCTCACGGATGGCCTGCCGAACGGTCAGCCCGGCATCCGCGATCATCGTTTCGAGCTGCTCCCGCGTCGGCGGATCTTGCAGGTATTCGATGACGGTCGGCTCGATATCGGCCGCGCGGATCAGCGCCAGCGTGTTGCGGGACGTTCCGCAGGACGGGTTGTGGTAGATGACGGCGTCCATGGTCAGTGCCTTTCGAAGAACGGGATGGTCGTCGTGAGAGGGGTGGGTGCTCGGGACAGTTTCCAGCCTGATCATGCTCATGATGGTGTCGCCTAGGATCGACGGCAGGGCGCAAGCTCGGCGACCAGCGGCGCGGGCACCAAGCCATCGGCCGCTGCGTTGTCCTCGTCAAGTCTCGGCAGGTCCGCGCAGCGGTTTTGACGCAGATCATCGCAGCATGGCCGGGTCGAAGGCTAGCTTCTCCTTCATTGGGTAACCATTCAGGCGAAGGAGCTCGAAAATGCCTTTCAAGACCATACTCTCGCTCATCGGCACGACAGACACCGAAGCGGATATCGACAAGGCCGTGGCACTGACGGCAGAGCTGGAGGGGCACCTGTCCGTGCTGGCGCTGCGAACCGCGATATCGCCGTTCGGTACAAGCTACCCGGCCGCGGCCGCGTGGCTGGATGCGCGCCAGAAGGAGATCGACGGGCTGATGGACGTCCGGCGCATGGCCGAGGACCGTTGCCGGAAAGGCGGACTGTCCTTCGGCATCGATCACCTCTACGATGACCGCTACATGATCGAAAGCAATATCGGCATGCGTGCGATGTATGCCGATGTCGTCGTTGCCGGCGAGGGGATCCGTTCGGATGCCGACCTGCGCAGCGCCGCCGTTGCGGCCACGGCTTTTCAATCCGGCACACCGCTTCTCCTGATGCCGAAGGCGGGCCGTGTCAGCCTGAAGCCGAAAAGCGTCCTCCTGGCGTGGAATGGCCGCCCGCAGGCTGCCAGCGCCGCGAAGGCCGCGATGGAGATGCTGGTGGGGGCCGGCGCGGTCCGCCTCGTCGTCATCGATCCGGATACCTCCTATTTCGGCAACGGCGAGGAGCCGGGCGCCGACATGGCGGCCTTCCTGGCCCGCCATGGGGCGAAAGTCGTCGTCGAGCAGCGCTCGAGCGGGGAGCGCGAGGCGGAAGACGTCATCCGCCAGCATGCGCTCGAACTCGGCTGCGACATGATCGTCATGGGAGCCTATGGCCATTCGCGTCTGCGCGAGCGGATCTTCGGCGGCGTTACCGCGTCGATCCTGGAGAGCTGCGACGTGCCCGTCTTCATGGTGCGGTGACCCTCGAAGCGCCCCGGCCGCCCTCCCGGCGCCGGGGCGCTTCCGCCGCCGTTCAGGCGTTCCAGGACATTGCCGGCGACACCTTTCGCATGAGCGTCTTTTCAAGCTCCAGAACCACCATCGTCACCAAACCGATCGCCAGGATCAGCAGGCCATCCGTCAAGGCGACCGGTGCGCTGCCGAAGAGAGCGTGCATGAACGGAGCGAAGGTGAAGAGGAGCTGCGCGGCGACGACGACGGCGATGGCCGCGAGCACGGCGGGTGTGCCCATGGCGCCGATCAGACTGAACGAGGTGCGGTGCAGGTAACGCACGTTGAACAGATAGAAGATCTCCATCACCACCAGCATGTTGACCACCATGGTGCGCGCGCCGTCCTCGGCATAGCCCCTGTTGAGCGCGTATTCGAAGATGCCGAAGACGCCGAGCATGAAGATGAGGGAGACGAAGGCGATGCGCCAGACGAGGAAGCGCGAGAGGATCGGCGCGTCGCGCCGGCGCGGCGGGCGGCGCATGACGCCGGGCTCCGAGGGCTCGAAGGCGAGCACCAGGCCGAGCGTGACGGTGAGGATCATGTTGATCCAGAGGATCTGCACCGGTGTCATCGGCAGCGTCAGGCCAAGGAGGATCGCGAAGATCACGCACAGCACCTCGCCGCCATTGGTGGGCAGCGTCCAGCCGATCACCTTGCGGATATTGTCGTAGACCGTGCGGCCCTCGTGCACGGCGGCGACGATGGAGGCGAAATTGTCGTCGAGCAGCACCATCTGGGCGGCCTCCTTGGCCGCCTCCGTGCCCTTGCGGCCCATGGCGACGCCGACATCGGCCTGCTTGACCGCCGGCGCGTCGTTGACGCCGTCGCCGGTCATGGCGACGATATGGCCGTTCGCCTGGAGGGCGCGCACGATGCGCAGCTTGTGCTCGGGCGTGGCGCGGGCGAAGACGCTGACCTCCTCGACGATCCGGCGCAGGTCGTCGTCCGTCATTGCGTCGAGCGCGCTGCCTTCGAGCGCCTTCGGATCGTCGGCGATGGCGAGCTTGCGGGCGATGGCGACGGCGGTGCCGTTGTGGTCGCCGGTGATCATCTTGACGGCGATGCCGGCGGAGCGGCATTCGGCCACCGCCGCGATGGCCTCCTCGCGCGGCGGGTCGATGAAACCCGCGACGCCGAGGAAGGTCAGGCTGGTCTCGACCATGGCGAAGGTCAGCCGCTCGACGTCCCGTCCGGCGGTCCCCACCGCGAAGCCGAGCACGCGCTCGCCCTCGGCGGCGGCCGCGTCGATGCGCTGGCGCCAGTAGGCGGGGTCGATGGCGCCCGGTGCGCCTTCGCCTGCCTGGTTCGTGCACATGGCCAGCACCCGTTCGGGCGCGCCCTTGACGAAGATGCGGCGCGTGCCGTCCGGATCGTCGTGCAGCGTCGCCATGAAACGGTGCTGGGCATCGAACGGAATCTCGTCCAGCCGGCCCCAGATCTCGCGTTCGGTCTCCGGGTGCAGCCCGGCTTTCGCGGCAAGCGTGACGAGCGCCCCTTCCATGGGGTCGCCCAGCACCGCCCACTGTCCGTCACGCTCGATAAGCCGCGCGTCGTTGCACAGCAGTGCGGCGCGGATGAGTGCGTCGCGGACCGGGTCCGGCCGCGCCGCGCCGCCGTCCGGGGCCGCAAGCTTGCCCTCCGGCGCATAGCCCGCGCCGGCAAGCTCCGTCACGCCCCCGGCCGTCACGACATGGCGCACGGTCATCTCGTTCTTCGTCAGCGTGCCCGTCTTGTCGGAGCAGATCACCGAGGTCGCGCCGAGCGTCTCGACGGCCGGCAGCCGGCGCACCACGGCATTGCGCGCCGCCATCCGCCGCACGCCGATCGCCAGCGTGATGGTGATGACGGCCGGCAACCCTTCCGGTACGACGCCGACGGCGAGCGCCACGACCACCATCAGCGCGTCGAGCCAGTCGTAGTGCCTCACCAGCACGGCGAAGACGAAGAGGATGGCGGCGGTGCCGATGGCGAACCAGGTGAAGAACCGGCCGAATTCGTTGATCTGGCGCAGCAGCGGCGTGGTCAGCGTCTGCACGTTGCCGATGAGGTTGGAAATGCGGCCGATCTCGGTGCGGCTGCCCGTCGCCACCACGACGCCGTGCCCCTGGCCGGTGGTGATGAGGGTGCCGGAATGGAGGATCGGCAGCCGGTCGCCGAGCGCGGTGTCGGCCGGCACCGTCTCCTCCCGCTTTTCGGCGGGCACGGACTCGCCCGTCAGGATCGCCTCGTCCGCGCTGAGCCCGCGCGCCCTGATGAGCCGGATGTCGGCCGGCACCTTGTCGCCCGCCTCCAGCACGACGACGTCGCCGGGAACGATCTCGCGGGCATCGACGGTGTGCCGTTCGCCTTCGCGCACGACGACGGTGTGCGGGGCGATCATGTCGCGGATCGCGTCGAGCGCCCGCTCGGCCTTGCCCTCCTGGATGAAACCGACCACCGCGTTGACCACGACGACGATGACGATGACCACGCCGTCGATGACATGGCCGAGCAGCATGGCGGCGAGCGCGGCCGACAAGAGGAAATAGATGAGCGCGTTGTTGAACTGCGCAAGGAAGCGCAGGACCGGATGCGTGCGTGCGGTGGCCGGCAGCTGGTTGGGGCCATGGGTGCCGAGGCGGCGCCCGGCCTCGTCATGGCCGAGGCCGTCGAGGCCCGTCGCCAGCGCCGCGCAGGTCTCTTCCTTCGTGCGGGCGTGCCAGGCCTGCGGGCGGGTTTGAATATCGACTGCGCTCATGCCCTTCTCCTTCGCCATCATGCCTCCTTTTCCGTTGTGCCCGTCATCCATCCGATCGCGCGCCTCTGCCGGGGACGATCATCACGTCGCACTCCACCCCGTCGAGAAGCGCCTCGGCGACGCTGCCGATCAGCGCGCCGAGAAGGCCGGTCCGCCCGTAAGTGCCGGAAAGGAGCAGGTCGATGTCTTCCCTCACCGCGAATTCCGCCAGAAGGGTCGCGGGATCGCCATGGGCCACCTGGATGCCGACATCCTCTCCTCCTTCCGGCAGGTGGCTTGCGAGGAAGGTCTTCGCATCCTTCCGCGCCAGGTTCGCCCGGCCTTGTTCGGAACCATCCTTGTCGTCGAGGAAACTGCGGAACGGCATGTCGAAGGCGTGGAAAAGCGTGATGCCCGACGGCGGGAAGAGCAGGGCGCCCATTTGGAGCGCGCCGGCGGAGGCTTCAGAGAGATCGCTGGCCACCACGATGCGGCGATAGGCCCGCCGCGCCCGCTTCTTCACCACCAGCACCGGCAGGCCGGCCTGGCGCACCACGCTTGCCGTCGTGCCGCCGACCAGCATGTGCCCCAGCGCATCGTTGCCGGCAATGCCGGTGACGATCATGTCGCACTTCCTTTCGCGCGCGACGGCGAGGATGACGCCGGCCGGTTCTCCTTCGCGGATATCGACATCCCAGGCGATATCGCCGACATCCGCGAACTCGCGATCGAGATGGTTGGACGCGCGCCGCCTGGCGGCGGCGAGGACGGTGGAGGCGGCGGCGGTCATGCTCACGACGTCGAGCGCATGCACGATCGTCAGCTTCGCCTTCCATGCCCGTGCGAGATCGAGCACACGGTCCTGCGCCCTGTCGCAGCGTGCGCTGAGGTCCGTTGCAAGAAGAAGGTGGCGAGGGGGCGTTTCGGCCATGGGCACGTTTCCTTGTCGCGTTGGCGCAGCGAGGCAGCGCGGTTGATGGCGGCGGGGTTCACCCGGCGGTGTCCCCCAGGATCGAGACGGTTTCCTCGGCGATCACCTGTTCCTCGTCGGTGGCGATGACGAAGGCGGCGATACGGCTTGCAGGGGTGCTGATGCGGGTCGTGTTCGCGGCATTGGCGGCGGGATCGAGGCCGAGGCCGAGCCAGCCGAGCCGCTTGCAGACAGCGGCCCGGACCGCCGGCTGGTTCTCGCCGACGCCGGCGGTGAAGACGACGGCATCGAGGCCGCCGAGCGTTGCGGCGAGCCGGGCGATCTCGCCGGCGATGCGGAAGGTGAAGAGGTCGATCGCCTCCCTCGCCTCCGGCGCATCGCTGGCAAGAAGGTCGCGGCTGTCGGCGCTGATGCCGGAGACGCCGAGGAGGCCGGATTCGTGGTAGAGGAGGTCTTCCACCTCGGTTGGCGTCCGCCTTTCGCGCTGCAGGAGATGCAAGAGCACGCCGGGATCGAGCGCGCCGCAGCGTGTTGCCATCGGGATGCCGTCGAGGGTCGAAAAGCCCATGCTGGTGTCGCGGCTGATGCCGCCAAGCATGCCGCACAGGCTCGCGCCGCTGCCGAGATGGGCGACCACGACCCGGCCGCCGGCCGCCTCCGGCGCCACGCGCGCCAGTTCGCCGGCGATGAACCTGTAGGAAAGGCCGTGGAAGCCGTAGCGCTTGATGCCGCGGTCATGGAGGGCCCGCGGGATGGCGAAGCGGCGCACGAGCGCGTCGTTCGTCCGGTGGAAGGCGGTGTCGAAGGAGGCGGTCTGCGGCAGGTCCGGCAGCAGGCCGGCGATCGCGCGGATCAGGCGCAGGCTCTGCGGCTGGTGGAGCGGCGCCAGCGCCGTCAGCGCGTCGATCGCCGCGATCGTGTCCGCATCGAGATGCACGGGGCCGTCGAACCGGTCGCCGCCATGCACGACGCGGTGCCCGGCCGCCGCCACGTCGCCGAGGTCGAAGTGGCGGCCGAGAACAGCCAGGGTCTCCGACAGGATGCCGCTCAGATCCTCGTCCGGCCGGGCTTCCAGCGCGGTTTCGATCCGCCGTTCCCCCTCGCTGACCCGCAGCGTCAGCGGATCGTGGCGGAAATCGATCACGCCGCGCGCGATCCGGTCCGGTCCGCCGGTGCGAAGCGCGAACAGGCCGATCTTCACGGTGGAGGAACCGGCATTGAAGGTCAGCAGGGTCTTCACGCGGGCAATCCCTCCGCCGGATACGGCGCGGCGGCCATCTTGGCGAGCGCCGCCGAAGCGATGCGGGCCGAAAGCGGATCGGAACGGCTGGTCAGCACGATGGGCACCCGCGCGCCCAGCACCAGCCCGGCCGCCGTGGCGCCGGCGAAATAGATGAGCTGCTTGGCGAGCATGTTGCCGGCCTCGAGGTCCGGCACGAGCAGGATGTCGGCTTCGCCCGCGACGGGGGAGACGATGCCCTTGGTGCGGGCGGCGTCCACGCTGATGGCATTGTCGAAGGCGAGCGGCCCGTCGACCTTCGCGCCGGTGATCTGCCCGCGCGCCGCCATCACGGTCAGCGCCGCGGCGTCGAGCGTCGCCGGCATCTTCGGGTTCACGGTCTCGACGGCGGCAAGCACCGCCACCTTCGGCTCCGCCATGCCGAGGCGGCGCAGGAGATCGACCGCGTTCTGGCAGATATCGCGCTTGTGCTCCAGCGTCGGCTGGATGTTGATCGCCGCGTCGGTGACGATGAGCGGCTTGTCGTAGGCCGGGACGTCCATGGCATAGACATGGCTGATGCGCCGTTCGGTGCGAAGGCCCGAGCCGGGTGCGACGACGGCGCCGAGAAGCTCGTCCGTGTGCAGGCTGCCCTTGACCAGCACGGCGACCTTGCCCGCCACGGCAAGCTCGACGCCGCGCGCGGCCGCGGCATGGCTGTGGGCGACAGGGTCGATCTCGATGCCGTCGAGAGAGACCTGCGCGGCTTCGGCGGCGGCCCGGATCTTGCCCTCCGGCCCGACGAGGATCGGTTCCAGCAGACCCGCCTCGCGCGCTTCCAGAGCGCCGGTGATGGCCGCGGCCGAGCAGGGATGCACGATGGCGGCCCGGATCGAAGGAAGCGCCCGCGCCTGTTTCACAAGGGCCTCGTAGCGATCGTGCCTTCTCAGCGATACATCGGGCAGCCGCGTGCGCGGCCATTCGATGCTGCGCTCCGGCGCGATCACCGTCGCCGTCCCCTTCAGCACGACCTCGCCCTCGCGATTGGTGCAGGCCGTATCGAGCACGACGATGCGTTTTTGCGGCTGCTTCTCCTTCACCGTGACGGTGGCGGTGATGGTGTCGCCGGGGGCGACGGGCTTGCGGAACTGCAGGTCCTGGCCGAGATAGATCGTACCCGGGCCCGGCAACCGCGTGCCGAGCACGGCCGAGACGAGGGCCGCCGTCCACATGCCATGGGCGACGACATGGCCGAAGAGGCCGGTTTTCGCGAAGGCTGCGTCGAGATGCGCCGGGTTCTGGTCGCCGGAGATGGCGGCGAACAGGTCGATGTCGTCGTGCCCGACGAGCCGGACGATCGAAGCCGTATCGCCGGGCTGCAGCTCATCGAAGGTCCTGTTGCGGAGAAAGTCGTCCATCGGCGGTTCACCTTTGCAAGACATGGCTGCCCGGGTATCCGCGAGCGGTGTTCAGGGCGGGGGCCGGGTTCGGGTGATGGCGCACCGGCCCGGCGGATGGCGCCACCCTATAGAGGGCAGTCTCCACGTCCTTTGACACAGATCAAGTTTCATTGCGCCAAACCGCCTAGAATGACACCATGTCGAAACGGAAAACGGGAGTTCGTCATGTCTCATGGCAATACGACGGATGCGGAGCGAGTTGCATCCGCCTTCACCTGGCCGATGGTTCCTGTTGGCGCCGACCCGCTGTTCCGCATGCCGTTCGAGATCGGCATTGCGATGTACCGGCAATGGCTCGGGGCATCGTCGCGCCTGCTTCAGGACCAGTCCGCCTATCTCCAGAATCTCGCCGAATGCGACGATCCCCTCAACATGCTGGTCTGCCAGACGGAGTTCGCCGAGAAATCCGTCGTGGCCGGTCTCGACGAATTGCGCCGCGGCGTCGACGCGATCACGGACACGGCCTGCGAGCAGCTGACCGTGGACCGGGCACTGCCGCAATAAGCATCTCCGCTTTTTCGGAGCAAACCGGACAGAATGGACGTTGAAGCCTTCGAACAGGCGGCAGGGAGAGAGTGCATGGCAAACGATCCGAACACCGGGGACCTCGCGCTGATCGATCGCTACTGGCGGGCGGCCAATTATCTTTCCGTCGGCCAGATCTACCTGATGGACAATCCGCTGCTGCGCGAGCCGCTGAAGGCGGAGCATGTGAAGCCGCGCCTTCTCGGCCACTGGGGCACCACGCCGGGTCTCAATTTCATCTACGTCCACCTCAACCGGATCATCAAGGCCCGCGATGCCGATATCCTCTATATCTGCGGCCCCGGCCACGGCGGGCCCGGCATGGTGGCCAACACCTATCTGGAGGGCACCTATTCGGAAGTCTATCCGGAGGTCGGCGAGGACGAGGCGGGCCTGAAAAAGCTCTTCCGGCAGTTCTCCTTCCCCGGCGGCATCCCGAGCCATGCGGCGCCCGAGACGCCGGGCTCGATCCACGAGGGCGGCGAGCTCGGCTATGCGCTGGTGCATGCCTATGGCGCGGCCTTCGACAATCCCGACCTCGTCGTCGCCTGCGTGGTAGGAGATGGCGAGGCCGAGACCGGCCCGCTCGCCGCCGCCTGGCATTCCAACAAGTTTTTGAGCCCTGTGCGGGACGGCACGGTGCTGCCGATCCTGCATCTCAACGGCTACAAGATCGCCAACCCGACCGTGCTGGCGCGCCTGCCGGACGAAGAGCTTGCCCATCTCTTCACCGGCTATGGCTACGATCCGATCTTCGTGGAAGGCCACGAGCCACAGGCCATGCACCGGGACATGGCGGCCGCGCTCGATACGGCCTTCGACCGCATCGCGGCCATCCGCGCCGCGGCGAAGGACGATCCCGCCCGAAGGCCGCGCTGGCCGATGATCGTGCTGCGCAGCCCCAAGGGCTGGACGGGCCCGAAGGAGGTGGACGGCAAGGTGGTCGAGAACCATTGGCGCTCACACCAGGTGCCGGTTTCCGAATGCCGCACGAACGCCGCCCACCGCGACATCCTCGAAGCCTGGATGCGCAGCTACGATCCGGAAGACCTCTTCGACGCGGCCGGCCGCCTCAAGCCGGACCTGCGGGCGCTTGCGCCGAGCGGCGAACGCCGCATGGGCGCCAGCCCGCACGCCAATGGCGGCATCCTGCGCAAGGCGCTGCGCACGCCCGATATCGGCGACTATGCGGTCGCCTTGGAGCGGCCCGGCGCTGTCGATGCGCAGGCGACGAAGGTTCTCGGCGACTATCTGCGCGATGTGATCCGGCTGAATGCAGCGGAGAACAATTTCCGCGTCTTCGGGCCGGACGAGACGGCCTCGAACCGGCTCGGCAGCGTCTTCGAGGCGACGGATCGTGTATGGATGGCCGAGACGCTGCCGACGGACGATCATCTTTCGCCGGACGGCCGCGTCATGGAGGTGCTCAGCGAACATCTCTGCCAGGGCTGGCTGGAAGGCTACCTCCTCACCGGCCGCCACGGCTTCTTCTCCTGCTACGAGGCCTTCATCCACATCGTCGATTCGATGTTCAACCAGCATGCCAAGTGGCTGAAGGTCGCGCGTGAGCTGCCCTGGCGCAAGCCGGTCTCCTCGCTCAATTATCTCCTGACCTCCCATGTCTGGCGGCAGGATCACAACGGCTTCTCGCACCAGGATCCCGGTTTCGTCGACCTCGTCGCCAACAAGGGCGCGGATATCGTGCGCGTCTACCTGCCGCCGGACGCCAACACGCTGCTCTGGGTCGGCGATCATTGCCTGAAGACCTGGAACCGCATCAACGTCATCGTCGCCGGCAAGCAGCCGGCGCCGCAATGGCTGACGATGGACGAGGCGGTGCGCCATTGCGAGGCCGGGCTCGGTATCTGGGACTGGGCGGGCACGGAAGAAGGGCTCGGCCCCGACATCGTGATGGCCTGCGCCGGCGACGTGCCAACGATGGAAACCCTCGCCGCCGTCGACCTCCTGCGCCAGGCGCTGCCGCATCTGCGCATCCGCGTCGTCAACGTCGTCGACCTGATGGCGCTGCAATCACCGCAGCACCATCCGCATGGTGTCTCGGACGGGGATTTCGATCGGGTCTTCACGCGCGACCGGCCGGTGATCTTCGCCTATCACGGCTATCCCTACCTAATCCACCGCCTGGTCTATAAACGCACCAACCATTCGAACATCCATGTCAGGGGCTTCATCGAGGAGGGCACGACGACGACGCCCTTCGACATGGCCGTGATGAACGAACTCGACCGTTACCACCTCGCCATCGAGGCCGTCGAACGCCTGCCGGCTCTGGGGGAGAAGGCGGCGGATATCGTTGCCGGGCTGAAGGGCAAGCTTGCCGAACACCATGCCTATGTGCGCGAGAATGGAGAGGACATGCCGGAAATCCGGGACTGGAAATGGCCCTATCCGCGGCAATAGCCGTGCCGTGGGCAAAGCGGTCCGCGAGGGGAGGGGATCATGCTGTCATTGAAATCGCTCGGCGGCGCCGGAACCGTCACCGGCTCGAAGCATCTGCTTTCCCTGGGCGAGCATCGCATCCTGATCGATTGCGGTCTCTTCCAGGGCCTGAAGAACCTGCGTGACCTGAACTGGACGCCCTTGCCGGTCTCCCCGCACGCCATCGACGCGGTGATCCTCACCCATGCCCATCTCGATCATAGCGGATACCTGCCGCGGTTGGTGCGCGAGGGCTATCGCGGCAAGGTCTACGCGACGCCGGCCACCCGCGACGTCGCCGAACTGATCCTCATGGACAGCGGCCACCTGCAGGAAAAGGATGCGGACTTCCTCAACCGGCACAAGCTGTCGCGCCACCAGCCGGCCCTTCCGCTCTATGGCGTGCGGGACGCGCAACGGGCCGTCGAGCACGTCTCGACCGTGGAATTCGGGCAGACGGTGCGGTTTGCCAATGGCGCGACCTTCCGCTTCCGTCCCGCCGGGCACATTCTCGGCGCGGCGAGCGTGGACCTCGAATGGGGCGGCCGCCGGGTCGTCTTTTCCGGCGATATCGGCCGCTACGGCGATCCGCTCATGCCGGACCCGGCTCCGCCGCCGGAGGCCGATTATATCCTCGTCGAATCCACCTACGGCAACCGCATCCACGACAGGACCGACCCGGCCGATGCCCTGCAAGCGGTCATCGACCGCACGGTCAAGCGCGGCGGCACGCTCGTCGTCCCGGCCTTCGCCGTCGGCAGGGCGCAGGAACTGCTCTACTATTTCTGGAAGCTGAAGCGGGCGGGCCGCCTCCCGGCCGTCCCGCTGTTCCTCGACAGCCCCATGGCCATCGACGCGACCGGGTTGATGGGCCGGCACATGCAGGATCACCGCCTCGACATGGAAACCTGCAAGGACGTGTTCTCCATCGCGCGCTACACCGACGACGTCGAGGCCTCGAAGGCGATCAGCACCAACCGGTTCCCCAAGATCGTCATTTCCGCTTCGGGCATGGCGACGGGCGGCCGTGTCCTCCATCACCTCAAGGCGTTCGCGCCCGATGCGCGCAACACCATCCTGCTTGCCGGCTTCCAGGCGGCCGGCACGCGCGGCCGCTCGCTTCAGGAGGGCGCCAGGGAATTGAAGATCCATGGGTCCTGGGTGCCGGTGAATGCGGAGGTGGCGCATCTCGACATGCTCTCGGCCCATGCCGATGCCGACGAACTGATGCGCTGGCTCTCCGCCTGCCCGCGCCCGCCGCGCAAGGTCTTCATCGTGCATGGCGAGGCCGAAGCCTCGGAGGCTTTGCGCATCCGCATCGCGCGGGAGCTCGGATGGGCGAGCGTCGTGCCGCGCCTCGACCAGGAATTCGCGTTGTGAGCCCGGCCGTCCGGGCTCAGGCGGAGCGGAGGTCCTTGCGGATCAGGACGAGGGTCGGGTCGTCGGGATAGGGGATCGCGACGAAACCCTGTTCCCGTTCGAGTTCGATGGCCTCGTGGTTTTCGCGGCTCTCGAGCGATTCCAGCGCGTCGACGCCGCGGGCCTGCGCATAGCGCGCCGCATGGCGCAGCATTTCCCAGGCGACACCCTTGTGCTTGTCCTCGGCGCGAACCGAGATCGCCACCTCCGCCTTCGTCATCGACGGATCGCAGGCCACCATCGCCGCCGCGACGATCGCCTTGCCGCCATCGGCAAAGGCAAGGAAGTGTTCGGTCGCACGATGATCGACCCGCGTCATGGCGAGGAGGCGCTCATGGCTCACCTCGCGCACGCCACCGAGGAAACGGAAGCGCAGGTCTGCGGGTGCCACATGGGCGAAGAAGTCGGCCAGAAGCGCCTCGTCCTCGGGGCGGACCGGGCGAATGTGAAGCACGAGCCCGCTGCGGGTGACCAGATCGCAGCTCCAGAGGTCGGCGGCATCCCGCGCGGATGCGCCGCCCGCCCGCTCCGGTTCCTCGTAAACGAGAGTCGTCATCACAGTCTCCTTCGCACGGTTCGATTGATTACGGATACCGGTCATTGTGCACCCGTCGCCGCGCCCCGGCTTTGACACGGGTCAAGGCGGAGCGGGGGGATCGGGTGCAGTCTTTCCAGACCTTCGAACTCCGGGAGACGTAGCCATGACTGCCGCAGATGTTCATTCCACTTCCCCGACGTCCGCCTCGACGGCCAGGCAGGCCAAGCTGCGCCTGGGAGCGCTGACCGCCCTGGTCATCGGCTCGATGATCGGTTCCGGCGTCTTCAGCCTGCCGCAGAACATGGCTGCCGGGGCCGGGCCGCTTGCCATCATGATCGGCTGGGCCATCACCGCGGTCGGCATGCTGGCGCTGGTCTTCGTCTACCAGTCGCTTGCGACCCGCAAGCCGGACCTGGATGCCGGTCCCTATGCCTATGCCAAGGCGGGGTTCGGGCCCTTCATCGGCTTCAACAGCGCCTGGGGCTACTGGATCAGCGCCTGGGTCGGCAACGTGTCCTATGCCGTGGTCGTCTTCAGCGCGCTGTCCTATTTCGTCCCCGCCTTCGGCGACGGCAACACCTGGCAGGCGGTGCTCGGCGCCTCGGTCCTCCTCTGGGTGATCCATTTCCTCATCCTGGCCGGCGTTCGCCAGGCGGCGGTCGTCAACCTGGTCGTCACCGTCGCCAAGGTCGCGCCCATCGTGCTGTTCGCCGGCATCGTCGCGGTCGCCTTCAAGGTGGATGTCTTCAATGCCGATTTCACCGGCCTCGGCAATGCCGATCTCGGCTCGATCATGAACCAGGTGAAGAGCACCATGCTGGTGACGCTGTGGGTGTTCATCGGCATCGAGGGCGCGAGCGTCTTCTCGGCGCGGGCCGAGCGGCGCAAGGATATCGCCACGGCCACCGTGCTCGGCTTCTTCACCTGCCTTGCGCTCTATGCGCTGGTCTCGCTGCTGTCCGTCGGCATCCTGAGCCAGCCGGAGCTCGCCGCGCTGAAGAATCCGTCCATGGCGGGCGTGCTGGAAGCCGTGGTCGGGCCGTGGGGCGCCGTGCTCATCAATCTGGCGCTCGTCGTTTCCGTCATCGGCGCCTTCCTGAGCTGGACGCTGCTTGCCGCCGAAGTCCCGCATGTCGCCGGACGGGACGGCACCATGCCGAAATTCTTCGGCCATGAGAATGCGCGCGGCGTGCCGGCGACGTCGCTGCTCATCACCAATCTCCTGGTGCAGGCCTTCCTCGTCATCACGCTGTTCGCCCAGAGCACCTATCAGGCGCTGTTCTTCATCGCCTCGGCCGCGATCCTCGTGCCCTACATCTTCTCCGGCGCCTATGCCGCGAAGCTCGCGATCACCGGCGAGGGCTATCGCGAGGGCGAGAGCCGCAACGGTCCGATGCTGATCGGCCTCCTGGCGACGGTCTACGGCCTCTGGCTCGTCTATGCGGCGGGCCTCTCCTACCTCTTCATGTGCGCCGTCCTCTATGCGCCCGGCATCGTCTTCTTCGTCTGGGCGCGGCGCGAGAATGGGGAACGCGTCTTCCACCCGGTGGAGGCCGCCCTTGCCGCTGCGCTCGTCGCCGTGGGGCTCTATGCCGCCTACGCCATGTGGACCGGTGCCGTCAGCGCCCTTTGAACCTGCCCGTCGAAAGGAACCGTCATGGCTGCTCTTGGCGCCCATTCCGAAGTCGGCCGGCTGCGCGAGGTGATCGTGCATCGTCCCGATCTCAGCCTCCGCCGCCTCACCCCCGAAAATTGCAAGGCGCTGCTGTTCGACGACGTGCTTTGGGTCAAGCGCGCCCGGCAGGAGCACGACGTCTTCGTCGATGCGCTGCGCGAGCGCGGCGTCACCGTGCACCTCTTCGGCGAGTTGCTGGCCGAGACCCTGGCCCTGCCGGAGGGGCGCGACTGGCTGCTCGACCGGCGTGTCGACGCCTCGATCGTCGGCTACGACATGGTGGGCGAGCTGCGCGGCTGGCTGGACGAGATGCCGGCCGAACAACTCGCATCGCTGCTGGTGGGCGGCATCGCCCGTGCGGAGCTGCCCTTCCGGCCGGCCGGGCTGACGGGCAGGACGCTGCTGCCGCAGGATTTCGTGCTGCCGCCGCTGCCGAACCAGCTCTTCACGCGCGACAGTTCCTGCTGGATCTATCGCGCGGTCTCCGTCAACGCCATGTACTGGCCGGCGCGCAAGCCGGAGGCGGCGAATGTGGAGGCGGTCTACCGGTTCCATCCGCGCTTTCGCGATGCGGACCTGCCCTTCGTCTCGCCGGACAATCCCGGTCCCGGCGTGAGCCTGGAGGGCGGCGACGTCATGCCGGTCGGCGGCGGCGTCGTGCTGGTCGGCATGGGCGAGCGCACCACGCCGCAGGCGGTCGGCGGCTTGGCCCGCAGCCTGTTTGCGGCCGGCGAGGCGACCCGTGTCGTTGCCGCCCTGATGCCGCGCGACCGCTCCTTCATGCATCTCGATACCGTCTTCACCTTCTGCGACCGGGACTTGGCGACCATGTATCCGCCGGTGGTCGAGCGGCTGCGCACCTTCTCGCTGCGACCGGGGGAGGGCGAGGCTGCCGTCGATGTGGTCGAGGAGGAAAGACCCTTCGTGGAGGTGGTGAAGGAGGCGATGGGGCTGAAGTCCCTGCGCATCGTCTCCACCGGCGGCGACGCCTACGAGTCCGAGCGCGAGCAGTGGGACGACGGCAACAATGTCGTTGCCGTCGAGCCGGGCGTGGTGATCGGCTACGACCGCAATGTCTACACCAACACGCTGCTGCGCCGCGCCGGCATAGAGGTCATCACCGTGGAGGGCGCCGAGCTCAGCCGCGGCCGCGGCGGGGGCCACTGCATGACCTGCCCCATCGCGCGCGATCCGATCTGACAGAGGAGAAACCGACATGCCCGTCAATCTGCATGGCCGCAACGTGCTGACGTTGGACGATTTTTCCGGCGCGGAGATCCGCTACCTGCTGCGTCTCGCCGCCGAGCTCAAGGCGGCGAAGCAGGCCGGCACGGAGGTGCCGCGCCTTGCCCGCAAGAACATCGCGCTGATCTTCGAAAAGGATTCCACCCGCACCCGCTCCGGCTTCGAGGTCGCGGCCTACGACCAGGGCGCCCATGTCACCTATATCGGTCCGTCCGGCAGTCATATCGGCCACAAGGAGACGATGAAGGACACGGCGCGCGTGCTCGGGCGCATGTACGACGCCATCGAGTTCAGGGGCTTCAGCCAGCATCAGGCGGATGTGCTGGCCGCCTATGCCGGCGTGCCGGTCTATAACGGGCTGACCGACGAGGCGCATCCGACCCAGGTTCTCGCCGACTTCATGACGATGCGCGAGTTCACCCACAAGCACCTGTCGGACACGACGCTCGTCTTCGTCGGCGAGGGGCGGGACAATGTGGCGACGTCGCTCGCGATCGGCGCGGCGAAGGTCGGCATGGACATGCGCATCGCCTCGCCCCGTTCGCTCTGGCCGGATGATGCGTTCTGCGATCGCGTCCGGTCCATGGCGGAGGCGAACGGCGGCAGCTTCCGGCTGGATGAGGACGTGAATGCCGCCGTGCTCGGGGCCGATTTCGTCTATACCGACGTCTGGCTTTCCATGGGCGAGAACGAGAACGCCTGGCGGGAAAGGATAGAGCTCCTGACGCCCTATCGCGTGACCCGCGCGCTTATGGCCGCGACGAGAAGGCCGCATACCAAGTTCATGCATTGCCTGCCGGCCTTCCACAATGCGGAGACGGAGGTCGGGCAGGACATCGCCCGAAGCTACGGCATCGATTGCATGGAGGTCACCGACGAGGTCTTCGAATCCGCCGCGTCGATCGTGTTCGACCAGGCGGAGAACCGCATGCACACGATCAAGGCGATCCTCGTCGCCACCATCGGGGCCTGACATGAGGATCGTCGTCGCCCTCGGCGGCAACGCCCTCTTGAAGCGGGGCGAGCCGATGACGGCCGAGAACCAGCGCGCCAATATCCGGCGGGCGGCGGCCGTGCTGGCCGACCTTGTCGCCGCCGGCCATTCGCTGGTGATCACCCACGGCAACGGGCCGCAGGTGGGCCTGCTCGCCCTCCAGGCGGCCGCTTCGCCCGGCCCGCCGTTCCCCCTCGACGTGCTCGATGCCGAAACCGCCGGCATGATCGGCTATGTCCTCCAGCAGGAGCTCGGCAATGCCGTGAAGGACAGGCTGTTCGCCGCGCTCCTGACCCAGGTGAAGGTCGATCCGAACGATCCCGCCTTCGCGACGCCCACCAAGCCCATCGGCCCGGTCTATGACGAGGCGACGGCCTGCCGGCTGGCGGCGGAGCGTGGCTGGCAGGTTGCGCCCGACAACGACAAATGGCGCCGTGTCGTCGCCTCGCCGAAACCCGTGGCGATCCTGGAGGCGGAGGTGCTCGGCTTCCTCGTCGAACGCGGCGTCATCGTCATCTGCGCGGGCGGCGGCGGCATCCCCGTCGTGGAACGGGAGGATGGCAGCCTCATCGGCATCGAGGCCGTCATCGACAAGGACTTCGCCTCCTCGCTCCTGGCGCGGCAGCTCGCTGCGGATTTCCTCCTGATGCTGACCGACGTCGATGCGGTCTATGCCGACTGGGGCCGGCCTTCGGCCCGCCCGCTCGGATTCGTGATGGCCTGCGATCTCGCGCCGGGCGACTTCCCGGCCGGCTCCATGCGGCCGAAGGTCGAGGCGGGGATCGAATTCGCCCGTGCTGCCGGCAAGCCGGCGGCGATCGGACGGCTCGAAGATGCCGTGGAGATCGTCGCGGGACTGCGTGGAACGTGGATAGAGCCGGTCGACCCCTGAAGCGGCCTGCGCTTGATCCGCGTCAAGGTGGTGTTTTGCGGGTGCACTATCCTTTGCCCGGCAAGGCAAACAGGACGGAGGAACAGTCCGATGAGCCACAAGTCCATTCTCGTGAATCTGGATGCCGACAGATCGAACGTTGCGGTCGTGAAGGCGGCAAGCGCGCTGGCGCAGCGCTGGAACGCCAGACTGATCGGATTTTGCGCGGCCGACGCCTATCTGCCGGTCACCGGGCCGGAAGGCGCGACGCTCGCCGGGGAGGTCTGGCAGCAGATGCGCGATGACGACGAGCGCCGGTTCAAGGACCGGCGCAAGGAATTCGAGGCCCTGGTCGCCGGCGCCGCCGAGACCGAATGGCGCGATGCCATGGAAAGACCGACCTATGCCCTCGTCCAGGCATCGCGGGCGGCCGATCTCGTCGTCATGCAGGCTGCCGACGGCGCCGCGACGCGGGATACGGCGCGCCGGTCCGATCCGGGAAGCGCTGTCCTCCAGACGGGTCGCCCCCTGCTGATCGTCGGGACGGGCACGGAACACAGGATCGGCAGGAAGATCGTGGTCGCCTGGAAAGACACGAAGGAATCGCGGCGGGCGGTCTTTGATGCCATACCGCTGCTCCAGGCAGCCGATGATGTCATCGTGGTCACGGTGGCATCCACCATCGACCAGTGGGCGCGCGCGAGCATTGCCGACATTACCGCCTTTCTCGCCCGCCATGGCGTGGCCGCGCGCAATGAAACGGTGGAGAGCTACCGCGAAAGCGACAGCCTGATCGCGCTGGTTGACCGCTACGATGCCGATCTCGTCGTTTCGGGGGCCTTCGGGCACAGCCGGCTCAGGGAATGGGCCTTCGGCGGCATGACCCGCTCGCTGCTCGACGAAACCCGGCTCAACCGTTTCATGTCGAGCTGACGGGGTTCACGTGCCGGCGAGACGATGGCGGGACGATTGTAAACGGATTGAAGGAGTGGCGGGATGATGATGGCAGGCGGTCGCCTCGGCTTGGGATTGGTCCTGCTGGCGGTGCTTGCCGCCGGTGGGGTCTATGCTTGGCGGCAGGCCGGTAACGGAGCCCTGCCGGAAGGGCTTGCAAGCGGGAACGGGCGCATCGAGGCGGTCGATATTGACGTCTCGGCGAAATCGCCGGGGCGCATCAGCGAGATCCTCGTCGACGAGGGCGATTTCGTGAAGGTGGGCGATGTCCTTGCCCGCATGGATACGGCCGAACTCCAGGCCCGCCGCCGGCAGGCCGAGGCGCAGTCGCAGCGGGCCGCCATCGGCGTGGACACCGCACGGACGCTGATCGTCCAGCGGGAGGCCGAAAGGACGGCGGCGCAGGCCGTCGTCACCCAGCGCGAGGCCGAGCACGATGTCGCCGTGCGCACGCTGGCGCGCTCCGAACAGCTCGCCGCCAGCAACACGGTCTCCCAGCAGATCCTCGACAACGGCCGGGCCGCCGAGCGCAGCGCCGCCGCTGCCGTCGCGGCCGCCGGTGCGCAGCTTGCGGCGAGCGAGGCGGCGATCAACGCGGCGCGGGCGCTGGTCGTGGACGCCGAGGCGGCGGTCGCCGCCGCGCATGCCGCGATCGAGGCGATCGACACGGAGATCAACGACGGCACGTTGCGCGCGCCCCGCGACGGGCGCGTCCAGTACCGCGTGGCCCAGCCGGGGGAAGTGCTCGGCAGCGGCGGCAGGGTGCTCAATCTCGTTGATCTCGGCGACGTCTACATGACGTTCTTCCTGCCGACGAGCGAGGCCGGCCGCGTGGCGATCGGCACCGAGGTCCGGCTCGTCCTCGACGCCGCGCCGCAATATGTCATTCCCGCGAAGGCGACGTTCGTTTCGGACGTGGCGCAGTTCACGCCGAAGACGGTCGAGACCGAGGAGGAGCGCCAGAAGCTGATGTTCCGCATTAAGGCGCGGATCGCGCCGGAGCTGCTGCAGAAATACATCCAGCAGGTGAAGACCGGGCTTCCGGGCGTCGCCTATATCCGCATCGATCCGAAAGCCGAATGGCCGGCTTTCCTGCAAGGAAACCTGCTGCAATGACCTCGGGCACGCCGGTGGAGCGCCGGGTGGTCCGGCTGGAGGAGGTCGGCCTTTCCTACGGCGGGACGCGCGCGCTCGACGCCGTGAGCCTGGACATGCCGGCGGGCTGCATGGTGGGCCTGATCGGCCCCGACGGCGTCGGCAAGTCCAGCCTGCTCTCGCTGATCGCGGGGGCGAGGACGATCCAGCAGGGCCGCGTCGAGGTGCTCGGCGGCGACATGGCGCGGTCCGTCCACCGGCGCGGCGTGTGCTCGCGCATCGCCTACATGCCCCAGGGTCTCGGGCGAAACCTCTACCCGACCCTCTCCGTGGTCGAGAACATCGATTTCTTCGGCCGGCTTTTCGGCCATGGCGGGCAGGAGCGGGAGCGCCGCATCGCCGAGCTGCTCGACGGCACCGGGCTTGCGCCCTTCGCCGACCGGCCCGTGGCCAAGCTTTCGGGCGGCATGAAGCAGAAGCTCGGCCTGTGCTGCGCCCTGATCCACGATCCGGATCTCCTGATCCTCGATGAGCCGACCACCGGGATCGATCCGCTGTCGCGCCGCCAGTTCTGGCGGTTGATTGAGCGCATCCGCAGCGGCCGGGACGGCATGAGCGTGATCGTCGCCACCGCCTATATGGAGGAGGCGGCGCGCTTCGACTGGCTGGTGGCGATGGACGAGGGGAAGGTCCTCGCCTCGGGCACGCCGGCCGATTTTCTTCGCCGCACGGATACCGCCGACCTCGACGCCGCCTTCATCGCCCTGCTGCCCGCCGGAAAGCGCGACGGCCACCGCGCCGTCGTCATGCCGCCGCGCCCGGCCGATGCGGCCGGCGAGACGGCGATCGAGGCGGACCATCTGAGCAAGCGCTTCGGTGATTTCACGGCTGTCGACGATGTGAGCTTCCGCATCGCGCGCGGCGAGATCTTCGGCTTCCTCGGCTCGAACGGCTGCGGCAAGACGACCACGATGAAGATGCTGACCGGCCTTCTGCCTGCAAGCGGCGGACAGGCGCGGCTGTTCGGTCGGCAGATCGATCCGCGCGACCTGACGATCCGGCGGCGCGTCGGCTATATGTCGCAGGGTTTCTCCCTCTATTCGGAACTCACGGTCCGCCAGAATCTGGAGCTGCACGCGCGCCTGTTCGGCATGCCCCCTTCGGATATCGCGGTGCGGGTCGGGGAGGCGGCGGGGCGATTCCAGCTTGCCGATCACATGGAGGCACTGCCCGGCGCCCTGCCGCTTGGTATCCGCCAGCGGCTGTCGCTGGCGGTCGCGACCATCCATAAGCCCGATATCCTCATCCTCGACGAGCCGACGTCCGGCGTCGATCCCGTCGCGCGCGACGCCTTCTGGCGTATCCTCGCCGATCTGTCGCGGCGCGAGGGCGTGACGATCTTCGTGTCGACCCATTTCATGAACGAGGCCGAGCGTTGCGACCGCATCGCGCTGATGCATGCCGGCAAGGTCCTCGTCAGCGACACGCCCGCGGCCATCAGGGCCGCCCGCGGCGCCGAAACGCTGGATGCCGCGTTCGTCGGCTATCTGGAGGAGGCGGCAACGGCGCAGGAAACGCCCGCCGCCGCCATGGAGCCGGCCGGCCACACGGCACATCCGCGGCCGCAATCGAGCTTTTTCGCGCCTCGCCGCCTGTTCGCCTATACGCGGCGGGAAACGCTCGAACTGCTGCGCGACCCGATCCGCGCGGCGCTTGCGACCATCGGCAGCCTGATCCTGATGTTCGTCATCGGCTACGGCATCAACATGGATGTCGACAATCTTTCCTTCGCCGTGCTCGATCACGACGATACCGCCATCAGCCGGGACTATGTGCTCCAGCTTTCCGGCTCGCGCTTCTTCACCGAAAAGCCGCCGCTTGCCGGGTATCCGGAGATGGACCGGCGCATGGAGAACGGCGAACTCAGCCTCGCGCTGGAAATCCCGCCGGGCTTCGGGCGCGACGTGGCGCGGGGTCGGACCGTCGCCATCGGCGCCTGGATCGACGGCGCGATGCCCACGCGGGCGGAGACCGTCCGCGGCTATATCGAAGGCATGCACATGACCTGGCTCGCGCAGAGGGCGCGCGAGGTCTATGGCAAGGCCGCGGCCTCCGGCGATTTCAAGCTGGAGGTGCGCTACCGCTACAATCCGGATGTGCGCAGCCTCGACGCCATCGTGCCGGCCGTCATCCCCATGCTGCTGTTGATGATCCCGTCCATGCTGGCGGTCCTGAGCGTCGTGCGCGAGAAGGAACTGGGATCGATCGTCAATTTCTACGTCACGCCGGTCACGCGGCTGGAATTCCTGATCGGCAAGCAGATCCCCTATGTGCTCGTGGCGATGATGAATTTCCTCCTGCTGACGGCCTTCGCCATCTACGTTTTCGACGTGCCCTTTACCGGCAGTTTCGTCACGTTCGCGGCGGCCGCCTTGCTCTATGTCGTCGTGGCGACCGCCATGGGACTGGTCCTCTCCACCTTCCTGAACAGCCAGATCGCGGCGATCTTCGCGACCGCGCTCGTCACCATGCTGCCGGCCTCGCAATATTCGGGCCTCATCGATCCGGTGACGTCGCTTCAGGGGTTCGGCGCCTTCATCGGCCGGATCTACCCGACGACCCACTTCATCACCATCGCGCGCGGCACCTTCTCCAAAGCGCTCGGTTTTGCCGACCTCGCCGGCGCCTTCGTGCCGCTGCTCGTCGCGGTTCCGGTCCTGATCGGCCTCGGCGCGGTCTTTCTCAGAAAGCAGGCGCGGTGATGCGGGCGGCAAACATCTTTCATCTCGGGGTGAAGGAACTGCGGGGCCTTGCGCGCGACCCCGTGCTTCTCATCCTGATCGTCCATGCCTTCACGCTCGCGATCTACACCGCCTCCAAGGCGATGCCGGAAACGCTCAACCGCGCGCCGATCGCCATCGTGGACGAAGACCGGTCGGCCGTCTCGGTGCGCATCGCCAGCGCCTTCTATCCGCCCTATTTCGTCCCGCCGCGGCTCATCTCGCATCACGAGATGGACAGCCGCATGGATGCCGGTCTCGACACTTTCGCGCTCGATATCCCGCCCGGCTTCCAGCGCGACCTGATCGCCGGCCGCACGCCGACGCTCCAGCTGAACATAGACGCGACGCGCATGTCGCAGGCCTTCGTCGGCGGGGGATATGTCCAGTCGATCCTGTCGGGCGAGATCGGTGAATTCCTCGCCGGGCACCGGCCGGATACCACGCCGCCCGTCGCCCTCGACCTGCGCGCCCGTTTCAACCCGGAGCTCGACAAGGGATGGTTCGGCGCGATCAGCGACGTCATCACCTCGATCACCATGCTGTCGATCGTGCTGACCGGCGCGGCGCTCATTCGCGAGCGCGAGCACGGCACCATCGAGCACCTGCTCGTGATGCCGGTGAGCGCCTTCGAGATCATGCTGGCAAAGATCTGGTCGATGGGCCTTATCGTGCTGGCGGCGTCCGCCCTCTGCCTCGTCTTCGTCGTGGAGGGGCTGCTGGCGGTGCCGCTTCATGGCTCGCTGGGCCTGTTCCTCGCCGGCGCCGCGCTCGACATCTTCGCCATGACCTGCCTCGGCATCTTCCTTGCCACCGTGGCCGGCTCGATGCCGCAGTTCGGGCTACTCCTCATGATGGTGCTGATGCCGCTGCAACTGTTGTCGGGTGGGGTCACACCACGCGAAAGCATGCCGGAGATCATCCAGATCATCATGCTCGCGGCGCCCAACACGCATTTCGTGATGCTGGCGCAGGCCGTCCTGTTCCGCGGCGCGGGGCTCGATGTCGTCTGGCCGCAACTGGCAGCCATGTTCCTCATCGGTGCAGCGCTTTTTGCGTTCTCGCTCCGCCGGTTCCGGCACTTCCTGATATGACGCCAAGTAAGAAGGTCCTGATCGCCGATGCGCACCGGCCCGATTGGCGTCTGGTCGCCACCGGCCATCTGCAACCCGCAGCCGCCAGAATGCCGCGGCTAGAGAGCCGCCCGAAGCGTCAGCCCGGGCGGCCGCTGCATTCAGGCACTCATGCGCGGCGGGGTGGATGGCCCGGACCGCTGCCAGACCGGCGGCATGGCCTGGACAGGCAAGCCCGCTTCAAGGCAGGCCGCAACGAAGGCTTCCCGCGCAACGGCGACCGGCACCTGGCGAAGGAGTGCGGCGTGGCACTTCTCGCAGGCGCGCTTGTAGCGCTGGCCATGGCGAAGCGGCCATTCGTTTTCCAGAAAGTCGAGAGTATCGTTGACGCTGTCGAAGGTACGGCCAAGCCCGTTGGACAGGTGCACATGCAGGGGCGTCGAGAAGAATACGTCAGCCAGCATCGAATTCCTCCTTTCAATTGGACATCTGGCCTGTTCGATATGGGCAATGCTTTCGCGACTTCAAGAACCCTCGGAGCGGTCGATTGCGAGGTTTTTCGCGCGGAGGATGAGCACGCTGCCGCGGAGGCCAGCGGCGTTCCAAACGCACTATCCCGCATTCGGGGTGAGCAGCAGGACAGGCTCGACGTTCAGCGCTTCTGCAATCCGCTCGACCACGGCGAGCGTCGGGTTCTTCTGGCCACGCTCGATGCCGCCCATGTAGGAGTAGGCAAGACCGACCTCGATTGCCAGAGACTCCAAAGTCATGCCGCGTTCCAGACGGACCTTTCGAACGTTCTCCCCTAAAATCTGTGCCATACGCATGGGCCGCATAGCGATGAGTAAACCTTCAGCTTTACCAGTCATTATAGTGACTGATAGGCTGGGGATTTCAGGGTTAGGCTTAGCCGTTCGTATACCCATGGCAGATGCCGTGATGCCCGAGCAGCGGGCGTAGCGCTTGAACGGACATCTGCGGCGAATGGTTCCTGTCCGGCGCCCATGGCGGGCGGCGGCTGGGCAGGCTGAAGGGGAGGTTGATATTGCGAGTTGGTTCTGCCGGTGCGTCCGGCTCATTGCCCAACTTGGCACGGCAGTCATTCCGGTCCTTGCCGACCTTGATCCTCGCCCTGAGCGCGGCCCTTCTTCTCTCCTACGAGCTCTGGCGCAGCTATGCCGCGGCCCGCGAGGACGCTGAACGCAACGTCTCGAACCTCATCCACGTCATGTCCGAGCAGGTCGCCCGCACGATCCAGTCCGTCGATGTCAACCTGCAGGACATTGCCGGCGAACTCGCGGCCGCTCCGGCCATGCCCGACAACGATCCCGCCTTCCGCGCCCGCCTGCACAAGAGACTGGTGTCGATGCCATTCGTGCGTGCGCTCTTCGTTATCGACCGCGGCGGTTACATTTCCCATGACACCGATTTCCCGAGCACGCCCAGGGTCAGCCTGGCCGACCGGGACTATTTCAGGATCCACCAGAACGATCCTTCCGTCGGAATGCATATCGGCCGGCCGCTGAAGAGCCGTTCGCGCGGCGTCTGGTTCATCAGCCTGAGCCGGGGGATCGAGACGGCGGATGGCAGCTTTGGCGGCATCGTCGTCGCGGCGGTGGAGCCGCTCTATTTCCAGAGCTTCTACCAGCAGCTCTGGGTGGGCGGCGGAACGGTCTCGCTGTTTCTTTCCCCGGGGACCCTGCTTGCCCGCTCGCCCGCCAGGGACGAACTGATCGGCACGTCCTTTGCAGGTGTCGAGCCCTTCCGCAGCCTGCTCGCCATGCGCACTTCCGGCGTCGACTGGCGCAAGAGCCCCATCGACGGGGTGATGCGCATCGCCGGCTATCAACGGCTGGACATCGCGCCGGTGATCGTGGTGGTGACGCTCAGCGAGGCCGATGTCATGCGGTCGTGGCGTTCCCATGCGACGGTTCTTCTGGTCGGTGCGGCTATTCTGTTCACCCTGCTCGCCGGTCTCGAATGGCTGTCGCGCCGCAGCCGGCGGCGTGAGGAGGCGGCGCGGCAGCGGCTGGAGACGACCCAGCGGCTGGAGGCCATCGGCCGCTTTGCCGGCAGCATCGCGCACGATTGCGGAAACCTGATGCGGATCATCCGCTCGGCGACCGTCGTCCTGCGCCCCCTGGTCAGGGACCGGCAGGAGGCGGAAAAGCTGCTCGACGAAGTCGACACCTCGCTCGATGCCGGGCGGGCCTTGGTCAACCGGTTGCTCGCCTATGCGCGCAACACCGAAATCCGTCTCGAAGCCGCCGATCCGGGCGAGCTTGTCCGGGAAATCCTGCCGATAGCGCGGCAGGCGGCAGGGCCGGGCATCACGGTCGCCACCACCTCGGCGGGCGAAGCTGCGGCCTGCCGCATCGACAGGGCACAGTTCCAGGCGGCGATCGTCAACCTGGTGCTGAACGCCCGCGACGCGATGCCCTTGGGTGGGACGATCACGATCGATGTCCGTCCGGTGGAGGATATGGACCTGTCGGGCGCCACGAGCTGGGTGGATGTCAGCGTCACGGACGACGGAATCGGCATGAGCGAGGCGGTCCGGCGCCAGGCATTCGATCCGTTCTTCACGATGAAGGGGACGGGGGAGGGGCATGGCATGGGGTTGAGCCAGACGCAGGAGTTCGTCCGGCAATGCGGCGGGCGCGCCGATATCTTCAGCCAGCCGGGCGAGGGCACGACCGTCCGGCTTCGCCTGCCGCAGGATCGGGGCGGTGAAGAGGAGATGAACGGGGCGGAGAAGGTGGAAGCCGATGTCTGAGGGCAATGAAGCACTGGACGTGCTGGTTGCGGATGACCACCCCCTCATCCGTGCGGGCATCCGGGCGTTGCTGGCCGCCCGTCCGCACTGGCGCGTCTGCGCGGAGGCCGAGACGGGCGAGGCCGCGCTTAGGCTCGCGCGCGAACTGCGGCCTCATCTCGCCGTGCTGGATTATTCCCTGCCCGGGATCACCGGACTGGAGGTGACGCGCCAGCTCTGCCGGGAGATGCCGGGGATCGGCGTGCTGGTCTATACCATGCATGCCGACGAGCGGATGCTTCCGGCTCTGCTCGAGGCGGGGGCGCGGGGTTATGTGCTGAAGACGGAGGACGACGCCGCCTTGCTCGCCGCGATGGATGCCGTGGCGGCGGGCGATATCCACATCTCGCCGGAGGCGGCGAACCGGAAGACCATGCAGGGCGCCGCCTCCGTGCTGACGCCGCGGGAAATCGAGGTCGTCCGCCTGGTGGCGTTCGGCGAGACGAACAAGAGCATTGCCGCACAGTTGAATGTCAGCGTGAAGACCGTCGATACGCACCGGACGGCGGCGATGCGCAAGCTCGGCCTCCATACGGCCGTTGACGTGACGCTCTTCGCGATCCGCAACAAGATCATAGAGCCATAGTTTCCTCACGAACCGGCGATTTCCTTGACGCTTGTCAGGTGGTGGACGGAAAAGCCGGCCGCCTCGGGTGTATACCCGATAGTGCCCGCTCCTGCCGGATGCTACGGCGGGCGTTTCGCGGTTGCGATATGGCGGGAATATCCCGGGGCAAGCAGGCCTCCTTGCCGATCACGCCGCCTAAACGGACCTGAGCATGCAGCAGAAACAACCGAGCTTCGTTTCTTCCCGCCACTATATGGATGTCGCGGAGCGCTTCCTGGACGTCGGCTTCTGGAACGCCGACATGACGACGGGGGAGGTGCGCGGAACGGACGGATTCTACCGGATCCTGGGGTTGCCGCGGGACGAGGCGTTCAGCCTCCATCGCTGGGTTAGCCTGCTCCACCCCGACGATCGCGAGGATTTCCGCTCCCTGTACGCCGTCGTCACCATGGGCGTCTCGGTTTCCCGGGAGGTGCGGCTGGTCGACGGGGATCGCCCGCCGCGGCGCATTCGCATCGCCGTGGAAGAGCCGACGACGATGAACCGCATCGTCGGCCTGGTGCAGGATGCCGCCGCGGAGCGGGAGGCGAAGGCCGCCCTCTATCGCGAGCGCGCGCGGCTCAACGCCTTCATCGAGATGGTCGGCGGGGCTTTCTGGGCGCGCGACCTGAACAGCGTGGTGGGGGACCTGCGCGGCTGGGACAGCATGACCGGCCAGCCTCCGGTGCAATGCGGCAAGGAAGGCTGGCTGGAGGCGATCCATCCCGACGACCGCGAGCGGATCGAGGAGACAAGGGAAGCCTGCGAGCGCGACGGCCTTCCGCGCGACATATCCTATCGGCTGCTCTATGCCGATGGCCAATACCGGGAGGTGCTGGCGCGCACGACGCCCGTGCGCCAGGAAAACGGCACGCCGATCGAGTGGATCGGCCTCATCGAGGAAACATGGCGGCGCGATACGGTGGGGTCGCAGAACGACCCGACGCTTCGTCCGCAACAATTGCGTGCCGCGCGCGTGATGCTCGGCTGGTCCGCCGAGACACTCGCCCAGGAGGCAGGTGTCTCCATCGCAACGATCAGGCGATATGAGACCACCGGCGAGCACATGAAGGACGCGACGGTCTCCGCCATCGTCGCCGCGCTGGCGCGGCATGGCCTCGTGCTGACCTCCTCTTCCACGGAAATGGGCCTCAGGCTCCGGCATTCGCACATGCCCGACTGAACGGAGGTCGACGCGTGGAATTATACAATCTTATTCAATTGTTGCGGGCAGAATTCAGCTTTTGAGTAGAATAAGCGCAGTTTTCATGGACAGGGCGAGTGAAAGGGGCCGGTCTCGTTTCATGGTTGTCAAGGGAGCCTTGCTACTTTAGGGCATCCGAATAGATGCGATCGTATCGGTCCGACATGAAGACGGATTCGGGGCTTAGACATCATCATCGAGAAAGCCGCCGAGGTGCCCCATGCAGTCGAGTCCTTCTTCCACTCCAGCCGCGTCTGAAGCTCCGTCCGTCATCACGGGCGACGAGGAGGCCGAGCGCATCCGGCGTCTTGTTGCCCGCATGACCGAGGCGAAGAGGATGCTCGACGGCCTTCTCGCCAATCTGGCGCTGGTCGAGATGTCCATGACGGACTCCACGCCGGACGGCCCAACCCACTGAGCCCGTCCGCACGTTCGTGGACCTGAGGCGCCGGGCAGTTCCCGCCGCGCTTCAGCTATTCAACCATTCGAATGGATCGCAGTGCCGGCAGGTCGACAAGACGTTTGCGTGGGGCGATCTGCTGCGAAATTTTCAACCAGACCCGCTGCCGAGGAGGAACCATGACAGCCTTTTCTTTCGGCCTTGCATCGGATGCAAGCGCCATTCTTGCCGCAATGCACAAATCCCAAGCCATCATCGAGTTCGATTTGACGGGTAAAATACTGACCGCGAACGAGAACTTCTGCCGCGCGCTTGGATATGCGCTGCCGGAGATCATCGGACAGCACCATCGCCTTTTCGTCGATCCGGCGGAGGCCGCCTCCGAGGAATATCGCGCCTTCTGGGCCAAGCTGGCGCGCGGTGAATTCGATCAGCGTCAATACAAGCGCATCGGCAAGGGCGGCAAGGAGATCTGGATCGAGGCGTCGTACAATCCGGTGTTCCGCCGCGGCAGGCCCTTCAAGGTCGTGAAGTTCGCGACCGATATCACCGCGCAGAAGCTGAAGGGCGCCGAGGATGCCGGCAAGCTGGAAGCCCTGTCGCGCGCGCAGGCCGTCATCGAGTTCACGCCGGCCGGCGACATCCTCGCCGCCAACCAGAATTTCCTCGCCACGCTCGGTTACCAGTTGTCCGAGATCGAGGGCCGGCATCACTCGATGTTCTGCGACCCGACCTATTGCCAGAGCCCGCAATACCGCCAGTTCTGGGACCGGCTGAGGGCCGGCGAGTTCGTGGCGGAGGAATTCATGCGCATCGGCAAGGGCGGCCGGCGCATCTATATCCAGGCCTCCTACAATCCGATCTTCGACATGAACGGCAAGGTCTTCAAGGTGGTCAAGTTCGCCACCGACGTGACCGGCCGTGTCGAGAACGTCGAGACGCTGGCCGGTGCTCTGACGCGGCTCGCACAGGGCGACCTGACGCTGCACCTCGCCAACCCGTTCATCCCGAGCCTCGAACAGTTGCGCACCGACTTCAACGGCGCGTCCGAGCGGCTGCGCGCGGCCATGAGCGCGGTCGGCGAGAACGCGCAGGCGATTGCCGCCGGCTCGGGCCAGATCCGCTCTGCCGCCGACGACCTGTCGAGGCGCACCGAACAGCAGGCCGCCTCGGTGGAGGAAACGGCGGCGGCGCTCGAAGAGATCACGACCACGGTCGCCGATTCCAGCCGCCGCGCCGACGAAGCCGGAAAGCTCGTCGCAAGCACCCGCGAGAATGCGGAGAAGTCCGGCGAGGTGGTGCGCAAGGCGATCACGGCCATGGGGCAGATCGAAAGCTCCTCGCGGGAGATCTCCAACATTATCGGCGTGATCGACGACATCGCCTTCCAGACCAACCTCCTGGCGCTCAATGCCGGGGTCGAGGCGGCGCGCGCCGGCGAGGCCGGCAAGGGGTTCGCGGTCGTGGCGCAGGAGGTGCGCGAGCTGGCGCAGCGTTCCGCCAATGCCGCCAAGGAGATCAAGGCGCTCATCAACACGTCCGGCGAGCAGGTGAAGAACGGCGTGTCGCTGGTCGGCCAGACCGGCGAGGCACTGGAGCAGATCGTCCGGCAGGTGCAGGCCATCAACACCAATGTCGCGGCCATCGTCGAGGCGGCGAAGGAGCAGGCGACCGGCCTCGGCGAGATCAACCAGGCCGTCAACACGCTGGACCAGGGCACGCAGCAGAATGCGGCCATGGTCGAGGAATCGACGGCCGCCAGCCACAGTCTCGCCCGGGAGGCCGAAGCCCTCTTCAACCTCTTGGGCCAGTTCCGCGTCGGCGACGATAGCGGCAGAAGCCGGTCGATGGACCTGCACGACCAGCGCCCGGCGGCGTTCCAGCCGCGCAGGCTGGCCGGATAAGACAGGCGCATCCGGAAGGCGCGCCCTGCAGGCGGCGGCGCCCTTCCGGACGACTTGTCCTTCCTCTGTCCGACATGTTGTCCGCCCGTGCCAGGGGAATTCTAGTCATCTCTTTGAAAGGATAAAGTTTTTCAGTTGGTATGCTCTTTGCCTCATCCCTGTCGCCAGCGAGAAACAAGGTGGAAGGGGAAGCCAATATGTACAACGAGGGTCTCTTGATTGCACGCCTGCTCCTGGGCGTACCGTTCATCGTGTGGGGAATATTGAAGCTGCGTGGCGGCGAAGCCAAGTTGGTGCCGGGCCTTCAGGCCTTGGGACTGCCCGATGCCGTGTTCTTCGCCTACCTTATCGGATTCTGCGAGCTTGTCGGCGGGATCGCGATCGTCCTCGGCTATCCGGCGCGTACCGCAGGCATCCTGCTCGGCCTCTGGTGCCTGGTTACGGGCTATGATGCCCATAGGGGCAACATGACCGAACTTCTGAAGAACGTGACCATGGCAGGCGGCTTCTTCGCTCTGGCCACCGTCGGGGCCGGCTCGCTCTCCCTGTTCGGCGGCGCTCCCGGCGGCCTGTTCGCATATCTTCCCTAGGGTGGCGTGCGGCCGGCATCCGACGCGGCCGCGACACTATCGTTGAAGGACGGCAATCAGCCTGCGTGGTCAATAGACGTCGCGCAGGTATCGTTTTTCCCGCTTGAGCCCTGCGATATAGTCGGCCGCTTTATCCGCCGTCAGGCCGCCCTGGGTGGCGATGATCTCGACAAGCGCCTTGTCGACATCGTGCGCCATGCGGCTGGCGTCGCCGCAGACATAGAAGGCGGCGCCTTCCTCCAGCCAGGCGAAAAGCGCCTTGCCGTTTTCGCGCATGCGGGTCTGCACGTAGATTTTCTCTTGCTGGTCGCGGGAGAAGGCAAGGTCGAGCCGGGTCAGGAGCCCGTCGCGGCTCATCTCCGACAACTCGTCCTCGTAGATGAAGTCGCTTTCGCGGTGCTGGTCGCCGAAGAACAGCCAGTTTCGGCCCCTGGCACCCCGGGCACGGCGTTCCTGGAGGAAAGCGCGGAAGGGGGCGATGCCGGTGCCGGGCCCGACCATGATGACGGGCGCGTCATTGTCGGCGGGCAGGCGGAAGGACTTGTTCTGCGAGACGAAAATCCCCGCTTCCGCGCCCTCCGCCACCCGGTCGGCAAGGAAGGTCGAGCAGACGCCGCCGCGGTCGCGGCCGTCCGCGTGGTAGCGCACGCTGGCAATTGTGAGGTGCACGCCGCCGGCGGCCGCATGCGGGCTGGAGGAGATGGAATAGGCGCGGTGCTGGAGCGGTTTCAGCAGGGCGAGAAGGTCCGCAGCCGAAAAGGCCGATGGCGGCGCGAGGGCGAGGAGGTCGCAGATATCCTTGCCCCAGAGGAAGGCATCCAGCGCCTCCTTGTCGCCGTTGCGCAGCACATGGGTCAGCTCCTCGTTGCCGGCGCGGCGCTCCACCTCGGCGATCAGGTCGCGCGAAGGCGTGGAAATCTCGAATTTTTCGGTCAGCGCGGTTTCAAGGCTCGTCTCGCCGGCCGGCGTATGCGGATCGGCCCCGAGGTGTGAGAGGAGCAGCGAAACGAGGGCGGGATCGTTGACGGGCATGACGCCGAGCGCGTCGCCGGCCTCGTATTCCAGCCCGCTGTCGCCGAGGTCGAATTCATAGTGGCGGATTTCCTTGGCCGATGCGCTGCCGGAAAGGCGGCGGTTGACGGCAAGGCGGGACGGATAGGGGTTCTTGCGGCCCCAGCCCGCCGTCTTCGGCACGGCGACGGCAAGCGTCCCGCCGGAAACCGGGACTCCGCCGGCGTTTTCCGCGGCGAGCGGCAGGGCCTGCCCGACCCAGGCCGCAGCCGGATCCTCATAGTCGATGTCGCAGTCGCGCCGGGCGAGGATGCGGGTCGCGCCGAGCTGTTCGAGGCGCATGTCGATGAGCTTTCCGGCCTGGCAGAAGCCGTCATAGCCGGTGTCGCCCAATGCCAGCACGCCGAAGCGCAGGGTCTCCAGCCGCGGCGCGGTGGACGCGGAAATCGCCTCCCAGAAGAGCTGCGCGTTGTCGGGCATCTCGCCTTCGCCATAGGTGGAGGTGATGACGATCAGCCGCTCCATGGCGGCGAGTTGCTCCATGGTGATATCGTCGAGGCCGGCGACCTCGGGGGAAAGACCGAGCGCGCGGGCGTTCGCCGCCGCGTCCATCGCCACCCGTTCGGCGTTGCCCGTCTGGGTGCCGTAGAGGATGTGGAGGCTGGCGGCTTTTACAGGCGCAGCGGCGGCGGCAGTGACAGGCGTTTCGATGGCAAGACGGGAATGGAGGCCGGCGAGGAAACCGGAGAGCCAGGCCCTCTGGTCGGCGTTGAAGGGCGCGTCTTCGGGGATGTAGGGGATCTTCATCGTCTCTGTCTCACTGTCTCGCGGACGCGAAGCCGGAAATCGCCTGGCGCGCGAACAGCTCCTCGAAGCTGGGGATGCGGCCGATGCGCTCGATGTTGCGGGCGGACTGGTGGAGGATCCAGCCATAGGTACCGGGGCTGTCGATGGCGCGCGTGTTGCGGCCCTTCAGCGCCTGGCGGTAGTCGTCGAGGCGTTTTGCGGCGACCATCACTGCCAAGGCTTCGTCGTCATAATCCGCGATGGCGTCGCGCGCGTAGCGGGCGAGCTTCTGCATCAGGGAGAAATCCTCCGTCAGCAAGAGGTTGCGCACGGCCTTCTCCACGGCGGGATCGGACGAGCCGCGCGCGCCCGGCACGCGAGCAAGGGCAATCGACTGCGCCATGCTGAGCACCGTGTAGTTGTTGAGAAGCGCGAACATGCCCTCCGTATCGGTCTCGCCATAGCCCGGCACGGCGCCATTGAGGATCGCCCTGCGGTCGCGATAGGCGAGCTTGAACTTGCGCACCTGATGGGCGGCGAGCGCCGTGGAGAGTTCCTCGACGAGGTCCTTGCGGCTCTTCGCCTTCAGGATGGCGTCGCTGTCCTGGTAGAGCAGCAAGGCGCGCGGCAGGCCGTAGACGAAATTGTGCTTCTCGCTCTCCCAGTTTTCGAGGAGCCAGCGCGCCTTGCGGGAGCCCGTTGCCGCCAGATGCCATTCCAGCAGCAGGCGCACGGTGTCCGCATGCACGGCCGCCATCGGTTCCGTCTCGTCGCCGATCGAGCCGAGCAGGATGGAATCGTGGCTCATCTTCTTCGGCAGGTCGCCATAGGGGTCGTACTGGTAGACGAAGCCGCCGCTCATGCCGTTGCCGAAACCCTTGCCGAAGGTGCCAAGGTTGAGCACCGCGCCGTTCGTCATGTATTCGCAGCAGAAATCGCCGACGCCTTCGACCACCGCCGTTGCGCCGGAATTGCGCACGGCGAAGCGGTCGCCGGCCTGGCCCTCGACGAAGAGCCGCCCGCCCGTCGCGCCGAACAGCGCGAAGTTGCCGACCAGTACGTTGCCGCCCGCCTCGTCCGAGCCGCCGCCCGGCGAGCGCACGGCGATGACGCCGCCGTTGGCGCTCTTGCCGACGCCGTCGTTGCAGGTGCCGGTATGGGTCAGCGCCATGCCGTCGTTGCAGAAGGCGCCGAAGGACTGGCCGGCCGAACCCGAGGTGGCGATGCGCACGCTGCCGGCATCGAGGAAGCGGCGGCCCCGGTCGTCCTGGCGGACGGCGGGAAGGTGCCGCGCCTGTTCTCCGGTCAGTTCGTGGTTGAGCAGGCGTTCGATGTCGATGGCGAGCTGGCCGCCGACCGTCTTGTTGCAATTGTTGAGATGGCGGTTGCCGCCAAGCTCCACGTCGGCGCGCCGGCCGTCGACGAGGGCGGAGCGCACCAGTTCGATGAAGCTGTCGTCGACGGCGAAATCCTTCTCCATGTAGACGGGATCGGCGATCTTCACCTCCTCGACGACGGCGAGCATGGCGCGCAGGTCAAGCTGCCCGACGCTTGCGGGGTGGTCGAGGAGATGAAGGAGATCGCTGCGGCCGCGCGCCTCGCGCAGCGATGACAGGCCGAGCGCGGCGAGGATTTCCCGCGTCTCGTGTGCGATGTTGAGGAGATATTGCGCCAGCGCCCGCGGATCGCCGTCGAAGACCTCCGGATTGGTGGTGAGGCCGGCGGGGCACTTGATGTTGCAGTTCTTCGCCATCACGCATTTCAGCATCATCAGCGCGGTGGTGCCGAATTCGAAGCTGTCGCCGCCGAGCAGCGCCGACTTGACGACGTCGCTCGCCGTCTGGTGCGCGCCGGAGCAGCGCAGCAGCACCTTCTGGCGCAGGCCGTTGGCGCAAAGCGCCTGGTGCACCTCGGCGATGCCGATCTCCGCGGCACGGCCGGTATATTTGAGGCTGGTGACGGCGGCGGCTCCCGTGCCGCCGGTATTGCCGGCGACATTGATAACGTCCGCGCCCGCCTTGGCGACGCCGACGGCGATGGTGCCGATGCCCTCGGAGGAGACGAGCTTGACGATGACGCGCACCCTTGCGGCCTTGCAGTCGTGGATGAGCTGGGCGAGGTCCTCGATCGAATAGGTGTCGTGGTGCGGCGGCGGGGAGACAAGCTCGACGCCGGGCGTGCCGCCGCGGGCCGCAGCGATCTCCACCGTCACCTTCTGGGCGGGCAGCTGGCCGCCTTCGCCGGGCTTGGCGCCCTGGCCGATCTTGATCTCCAGCTCCTCCAGCATGGGATCGGCGAGGTAGCCGGCCCAGATGCCGAAGCGACCGGAGGCGAACTGCTTGATGCGCGAGGCGCGGATGGTGCCGTAGCGCGAAATGTGCTCACCGCCCTCGCCGGAATTCGACATGCCGCCGACCATGTTGGTGCCGTGCGCGACGGCCTCGTGGGCGTTCGCCACCAGTGCGCCGTGGCTCATCGCGCCGGAGGCAAGCAGCGGGGTGATCTCGCTCGCCGGCTGTACGCTTTCGAGCGGGATGCTGTCCGGCGCGGTGCGGATGAGCGCGAGATAGTCCAGGGCCTCGCCGGCCGCCTGCACCATCAGCGCGCCGCCCTCCAGCCAATGGCCGAGGATATCGCCGCCGAAGCGCATGACGAGCGACTGGCCGAGCGCTGCCAGCCGCGCCAGTTCGCCGCCGGTGAGGGTGAGACGGAACGTATCGCCGGCAAGGGTTTCACAGGCAAGGCCACGCACCAGGAAACTGTTGTTGCCCTTGCGCGAGAAGCGGCCCATCTCCTTGCGGAAATCCTCCGCCGACGAGAGGTAGGTGACGTCAGCCGGCAGCGCGAGCACGTCACGCAGGGCAGCGGGGCGACGGGCGCGCTCCTCGGTCATCTGGCGGATGAAGGTGCGGTAGCCGGGGGTGATGGCGAAGCGGTCTATCGCTTCCGGCGTCAGCTTTTCGTAGCCGTTGTTGCGGTAGGCCGCGTCATCGAGGCCGAAGGCGTCGTCCAGCCGATTGAGCGTCAGGAGGCGCAGGAACGGGTCGTCTTCCTCCGGCCGGCTTTCGAAGCCGATCTTCTCCTCCGTCATGTCGACGAAGCCGCGCACGGCCGCGGTGCCGAAGGAGTGGCCCGCGCCCTCCGCGCGCTCCTTGAAGAGGCCGAGCAGGGGAATGTCGTCCTCGCGCGTCACCGTCAAGGCCTTTGCGTGCCAGTCGGCGACGGCGGCGGCGATTACCTTGAAGTTCACGCCGCCGACCGGGGTCTTCACATTAGGGAAGTAGCGCTTCAGCACGCGGTCGCCGGTGTCGAGGAAGTTCGGCTCGAAGAACTCGCCTCCGATATAGCTTTCGGCGGTGCAGAGGCCGACCTTGCCCATGGTCTTCATCAGCGCCTTTTCCGCCGCCTTGGCGAAGCGCTTGAAGGCCTTGTCGGCCTCGCCCCCGAACTTCTCCTCGGCGCGGAATTGCACGCCGAGCGGATAGACCGCCGACGCGCCGAAGCCGAGCACGGCGGCGACATGGTGCGAGGAGGCGATCTGCCCGCTTTCGACGACGAGCGACAACCGGAGGCGCAGGCCTTCCTCGATGAGCTTCTGGTTGACGGCGGATACGACGAGGATCATCGGCAGGGCGGCGCGGGCGCGCGCGACATGCCGGTCGGTGACGACGGCGATGCCGCCCTCTTCCCGGGCGAAGGCCGCGATAGCCTCGCACAGGTCATCGATCGCCTTTTCCAGCGCTGCTTCATTGGCGTCGGCATCCTCGAGATCAGGCCTATAGAGCATCTCGAAGCGCTTGACCGGCGTTTCCGCCTGCTCGCGGATGCGCAGCATGTCGAGATGCGTCAGGATCGGGGAGGGCACGACGATCTGGCGCGCGGCCTTCGCGCCGATGTTCGGCTTGGCCCCGAGCGCCACGCGCAACGTCATTCCGTCCGCCTCGCGGATCGAATCGAGCGGCGGGTTCGTCACCTGCGCGAAGCGCTGCGAGAAGTATTTGGCGACACCGCCTTCCTGGTCGGAGAGCGCGTTGATGGCATTGCCGTAGCCCATGGCGGAGATCTTTTCCGCGCCGGTCTGCAGCATCGGGTCCATCAGGAACTTGAAGCTCTCCTGGTTGAAGGAATAGGCGACGTACCGCTGATGACGCTCGAGGTCGCCGTTGTAGCGAAGCGGCGAACCCTGGGCCTCGGCGGGGATTTCCGGCAGTTCGGCGAGCGTCACGCGCGCCTCGCGCAGGAGCTCGCGATAGGGGCGGCGGGCGGCCAGCATCTCCAGCGCCTCGTTCGTGCCGAAGGCGCGCTTTTGCACATGGTCGTAGCAAAGCATGCCGCCGGCCTCGATGCGGCCGCGGCGCAGCACGCTTTCCGGCGGGAAGGCGATCTGGCCGGCCTCCGACATGACGCAGAGATAGTCGGCGGTCTCGACGGTGCGCAGCGGGCGCAGCCCCAGCCGGTCGAGCCGTGCGCCGATAATGTCTCCGTCGCCGAAGATGAGGGCGGCGGGCCCGTCGTTCTTCTCCTCGTAGAGCGAGAAATATTCAAGCATCGCCACGACGTCGGGCGACAGCGTGTCGTCGTTCTCCCAGGCCGGCGGCATCATCGAGACGACGGCGGTGACGAGGTCGAGACCGTCCTCCAACACACGCGCCTGCAAGGTCTGGTCGAACCGGCAGCTGTCCGACTGGCCCTTCGGGCGGATGATCGAGGCGTTTCTGGCGAGCGCGATCGCGGCCTCCGAAAGGCGGTTCTTGCGGTCGGTGTTGAGTTCGCCGTTATGCGCCATCAGCCGGAAGGGCTGGGCCATGGAGGGATGCGGGTCGGTGTTGGTCGAAAACCGCGTGTGGAAATACATGGTGTTGACCGTGTGGTCGGGGTCCACGAGGTCGCGGAAATAGGGCATCACCTCGTTGGAGTTCAGCCGGCCCTTCAGCACCTGCGTGCGCGCGCTCAGCGAGAGCGGATAGAGGCCGGCGAGCTGCGGCTCGGTATAGGCGCGCGCCTCGATCGCCAGCAGCGCCCTGTGGATGCGGACATCGAATTCCGCCTGGCTCGCCTTTTCGTCATGGCATCCGAAGACCCATTGGCGGATCGGCTGCTGGTGGCGGATCGCCGCCGGGCGGACGGCGCTTTCGTCGACCGGCACGTCGCGGGTCAGCAAGACGGGAAACCCCTGCGCGCAGAAGGCATCCTCGATGATACGCTCACCCTCCAGCCGGAAGACGGGGTCGTTCGGCAGGAAGAAGTTGCCGACGCCGAAGCGCCGCGGCTGAAGATCGTCCCGGCCCGTGAGCTTGCGGAAGAAGCCGAGGGAGATATCGACGGAAACACCGGCGCCGTCGCCGACGCCTTCGGCCGACATGCCGCCGCGATGCGGCACGGCGCAAAGCGCCTCGTGGCCCTTCTTCAGGACGTCATGCGTCTGTTTGCCGTCTTTTCGCGTGATGAAACCAACGCCGCAACTGCTCTTCTCTTGCGAGGGATCGTAAAGGCCGAAGGTTTCTTCGCGCGGGTCCAACGTGCATCCTCCTGTCATGATGTGTCAGTGATGCTGACCTATATTAACAGGAGTGCTTGAGTCAAGTTTTTGTTCGAAAAATTCGCGATCAGATAGATTGGCGAAATTTTCTGAGCTTTGATGCGCTTGTGGATATGGAAAGGATCGTTCGCCCGTCGATGCTTTTTCCGCCCCGAGCGGTGCAGAAGGGCAAAACGCATGTGCGCGAGGAAGACGGGGCCTGCCAGCTATACTCCGGCCTCGCCGTGACGTTTCGGCCTTCGCCGTGGAAGCAACCTTCCCAGAATGAGCCCAGAATAAACGAATAGCGCGCCCGTCTCGGACGTCGGTTTCCTGTATAGGGTCGCAGAGCGTGCATCCCACCTTTTGCGATCCGCTACTGGAAAGATAAAGATCATGCAAAGCGTTTTCCTCGCGGCCACCTTGTCCCTGTGCACGTCCTTTCTCGATGCGCCTCCGGGACTCTGCGGTTATCTCGAGGCCTGCGGCAGGATCGTCATTCCGGCCCAATCCGACTTTGCTACTCGCCTTGATGACGGAAAGGCGCGGGCTGGCCTCGACTGCGCCCGCCCGTCGGCTGATGCCGCGGGTGAGCGCAGCGGGCATACATGCAAGCGCCGGATCGATGCCCACTCCGACACGGCGGAGCTGCGGCTGGCCGACAGGGAAAAGGATGTAACCATGGGATTTTGGGATCGGATCAGGCAGCTTGCAGGCGCCGGCATCGGCGTATCGCCTGCTGCCGCACAGGACAAGGCGGCGACCGCGGCAGAGGAGGGCGGCGAGGCGGCGGATGCTGCCTTCGAGCAGTCCTGGCAGAAGCGGGATGCCTTCTGGGCGGGCGTCGGCAGCGTCGAGAAGGATGTGCTCGGCCATCTGATCAGCCCCGGCCTGATGGGCGGTCCGCACTGGCCGACGACCCGCCAGGCCTACAAGGTCGTCCGGCGGGCACATTCCATCGTCATCGCGACGGACGGCCTTTCCGATCCGTTCGAAGATGGCCGTAAGGGCAATGGCTTCGGCATGGAGCTTTTCGTCGAGACGGCGGACATCCTGCCGGCCCATGCAGGCCGGCCCGGGGATATTTCAAGGCTTTCCGAAAGCTGGGCCTTCGAGCTCGTCAGCCATGTCGCCGGCACGGTGGCAGGGGTCGGCGGCATCTCCGCCCAGCTCGACCAGTATGGCGTCCTGTCCATGGAGCTCCCCGGCGTCAGCCAGTCGCACGCGATCGGAAAGCAGATGCCGGCGCGCTACGTGACGGCCGATGACAGTCTCGGCGTCCTGATCGGGATGCCGGTCGAGGGGTTTTCCACGGCCGTGGAGGGCATGCCGCTTTCCCCGGTGCGCGTGGTGCCGGTGACGATCATCACGGCGGCGGAACTCGAAGCCTTGCGGACGGGCGGTGCCGACGCGCGCCGGGCGTTGGCGGAAGAGCTGGCCAGGCAGGGCCGCCATCACCGGTCCTCGCTGCGCTGAGGCCCCGGCACAGACCGGGTGAAAGCCGTATCGGTTCACCGCGCAGGCCTCGGCAGGCGCACCTGCGTCAGCGACTTGACCCGGCCGGGCCGGAGCCCCTTCAGCTGCGTCAGCAGATCCTTGGCGGCGGCGTTGCCATAGGCGCGGCGGCTGATGCCGAAGAGCATGACGCCGGGTTTGCCGCCAGCATCGCTGTAGCGGGCATAGCGGTAGGCGTTCCATTCGACGATGTACTGCCCGTCGGTGTCCTTGCTGCTGACGATGAAGTCGAGCAGCGCCTCGCCGGCCGCCTCGTTCTGGATGACGTCCATGTTGACGAGCGGGTCCGTCGCCTTGCGCTGGTTCAGCATCGTCACCTGGGCGCGCACGGCATCCATGACGGTGATGCCGCTTGTGACGGTTTCGACCAGGATCATCTGGTCGTATCGCTCGGCGCGCTGTCCGTCCGGAAGATATTCCTGCTTGATGTAGGTTGCGGAGGGCTGCGCGCTCCAGGCGAGCTTGTAGGCGTCGCCTTCGAAATCGATCGGGCCCGGTATGCCGAGCACATCGGTGGCCTGGGCAAGGGCGGATGTCGCCGTGAGCACGAGCGCGAGCAGCGCGGTGCCGAGATGGCGGGCGGGGCGGCCGATCGAACGGGTGGTTGCCATGATCTGTCTCCTTCCGTGAAAAGCGCAAGGCCGCCGGGTTCATCCGGCGGCCTCGTTTTCTTCAGGCGCTCAATCGGCGTCGCCGGTTCTTGCCTTGGCGCCTTCGACGGGCACCCTTGCCGCCGCGTTGCCGACCGAGGCGGCGAGCAGGGCCTGCGTCGGGTCCGCACCCTTGAAGCCCGCCTGCGCGAGGATCTCGTCGAGGATGGGCTTCTGGGCGGTGAAGCTGAGAAGCTGGCTGCTGAGGTCGCCGACGGCATGCCCCGCGCCATCGCCGCCATTGCTGCCGTTGCCCGCCAGCGCACCGGCGAGGCCGCCGGCACTGAAGATGCGGATGTCGGAGATCTTCTCGATCGGCTTCATGGCCTGTTCCAGCGCCTGCGGGATGATGGCGACGCGGGCGCGGGCGAGCTCGAACTCGATGATGCTGGCCGAAAGCGCGTTGCGGGCTTCGTTGAGCGCGCGTTCGGCCTGGGCTTCGGCCTGGCCGAGCTCGATGACACCCGTCGCCTTGATCTTGGCGGCTTCCGCATCGGCCTGGGCCTGGATCTTCGTCGCGGCGGCGAGGTTTTCCGCCGCCTGGCGCTCGGCCTCGGCCTTGACGGTGATGGCGGTCGCCTCCTGTTCGGCGGCCTTGCGCGCATCGAGCACCGCGATGCGCTTGGCGCGCTCGGCGATCTCGACTTCCCGTGCCGTCGCCACCTGTTCCTCGGCGGTGATGGCGGCGGCCTTCGCCTCGTCGGCCTTGGCGCGGGCGGCCTGTTCCTGCTCGCTCTTCTCGGCGACGGCGATGGCGGCGTCGATGCGGGCCGTCTCCGTCACGCGGCGGGCTTCCGCCTCGCGCTCGGCGATGCCGCGCTCGGCATCGATGCGGGCGGTCTCGCGGGCCTGGCGCGCCTGGGAGTCGCGTTCGGCAATGCCCTTTTCGGTGTCGAGCCGGGCGGTTTCCTCGCTGAGGCGGGCAAGCTGCTCGGCCTTGGCCGCTTCCGCGCGCGTCTCGGCGGTCTTGTTGGCGATGTCGCGTTCCTGCGTCAGCTCGGCGTCGCGCTGCTCGCGCTCGATGGTGAGGCGGCGCAGCGTGGCTTCGCGGTCCTTGGTGGCGATCTCCACCTCGTTGTCGCGGACGATCTGGTTGCGCTCGCGCTTGCGCTCCTCGGTGATCTTGGTGAGCGCGGTGAGGCCCTCGGCGTCGAAGCTGTTGTTCGGGTTGAAATGCTTGATATCCGTCTGGTCGAGGCGGGTCAGCGACACCGATTCCAGTTCGAGGCCGTTCGATTGCAGGTCGTGCGCAACGGCGGCCTGCACGGATTTGACGAATTCGGCGCGCTGCTCCTGCAGGTCGCGCAGCGACATGGTGGCGGCGACCGAACGCAGGCCGTCGACGAACTTCGCCTCGACGAGCGTCTTCAGCGCATCGGCGTCGTTCGTGCGGTCGCCGAGCGTCTGGGCGGCGAGGGCGATGTTCTCCGAATCCGGCTTCACGCGGACGTAGAACTCCGCGGTGATGTCGGCGCGCATGCGGTCCTTGGTGATCAGCGATTCGTTTTCGGCGCGCTTGACCTCGAGCCGCAGCGTGCTGAGCGACACCCAGGAATAGGAGTGGAAGATCGGCAGGATGACCGATCCGCCGTCGAGCACGACCTTCTTGCCGCCGAGGCCGGTGCGCACATAGGCCTTGTCGCGCGTGGCGCGGGTGTAGAGCGAGGTCATGATGATGCCGATGACGACGATAGCCGTCACGATGACCCCGGCGATGATTCCTACCGAAAGGAAGTCCATGATCGTTTACCCTCCGTTGTTGGGATAGTGGCCGTCTTCGAGCACCGCCGGGGCGGGAATGGCCTGGAAGAGGCCGTCCTTGCCGTCGACGATGAGCACGGACGCGCCCGTCTCGATCACATGCCCCGGCACGGCCCGGGCACGCAGCGTGTGGATGTTGTCGTAGCGGTCCTTGATCCGCACCGTGCCGGGATGGCCCTGGTCGAGCGGCCCGAGCGTCACCGTCCCGACGAGACCGATGAAATCGGCCTGTTCCTGCACGCTGGTCTCGTCGCGCGGGATGATCCGCGCCAGACCGCGGGACGACCAGCGGGTGACGGGGATGGCGACGGCGAGCGCGCCGGTGACGGCGGCATAGAGCGGCAGCGGATCGCGGAACTGCGAGATGACCGCCTGCAGGGCAAAGCCGGTCGCCGAGAAGGCGGAAAGCAGGATGACGGCGAGAACGAGGATCGGCACGCCGCCGGCATTGAGCCAGGACATCCACCCGCCGAGAAGGCCCGATTCCGCGTCACCCGGCCCGTTGAAGTCGAGGCCGTCGTCGATCAGCCCGGAGGCGGAGGCGCCGAGCAGCACCGAGACCAGTTCGACGATGCCGAGGCCCGCCACCGTCAGGAGCGCGATCCAGAAGGGAGCGGTGCCCGGGTGGACGATGGAATCCATCAGCGCTCACCGTGCTTGAAGGCGGCAAGGCGCGCCTCGATCGCCTTCTGGCGCTGCAGGCGCCCCAGTTCGTCGACCTCCGCCGTGCCGTCCATGGCCGGCTTGGAAGGCACGCCGGTGACGCGCTCGACGGCTTCGAGCGCATCGGCAAGGCGCCGGTCGTTGCGCTGGGACGGGGTGGCGGCCGGCGGGGCGGCGCGCTCGGCGCGCCGTGCATCCTCCAGCCGCTTCATCGCGTCGGCACGGGCCGAGGCGATGCTGCGCAGCGTCGCCTCGGCATCGGCGATCTCGCCGGCATTCTCCAGGATGGCCTTGGACAGGGCGTCGCGCTGGGCTTCGAGGTCGATCTGGACGCCGGTGGCGGCGCGGGCGAGGTCTTCGCGGCCGCTTTCCAGCCCGACCTTGATCTTCTCGTCGAGGTCGCGGATCTCCGCGTCGAGGTCGTCGGCCTTGGCCTTCAGCCGGTGACCGGCGGCCATGGCGACGCCGAGCGCCGCGCGGGCTTCCTCGGCGATCGCGCCGATCTCGCGGACGGCCTGCTGCGCCACGGCGACCGGGTTCGACGCCTCGGCGGCATCGACCGCAGTGTTGACGACGCCGGCGATGACGCGCCCGAGACGGGCGAGGATACCTTCGTTGGACATGGAAGCCTCCTTCTTCGAATGGATGCCGGCCTGGATGCCGGCATAGAGACAGATGGACGACCCGGCAAAGACGAGCCGTGCTTCGGCAAAATCCGCCCAGCCCTCGCGATAGCCGCTCGCCGCATAGGGCAGCACGATGCGGCCACCGAGCGTCGCGATGCTCACGCTGTCCGGGCCCTTGACGGCGAAGAGCTTGGAATCGAGCGGAATGTCCGCGACGATTTCCCCCGGCTTGCGGCGGCCGTGGTCGCGCAGCGCGAGCGTGACGAGGCGGGCGGGAAGACCCGTCGCCGCGCGGATTTCTTCATAGGCCGCCTGGTGCAGCGCCACGACATTGGCGCCCTTGGTCCGGTCCAGGATCGCCATGGCCTGCTGGTAGGCCTCCAGCGTCTCGGACAGTGCCTGGCGCATGTCCGGGGTGGGCTGAAGGACAAGCCTGAGGCTGGATGTGAACTTCGTTGCCATGGTTAAATATATAAAGCACTTCATTGGTGCTTTCAAGGCCGAATTTGCAGCGACTGCCTATTCAACGGATGAGGCCGGCAGACTCTTCGGTTGGCCGGCTGTCGTTTTTCGCGAAACGCCTGTTGCGCACGAAAGGCGCGGTGCCATCTTGCGCGGCCACCAGCCGCCTGCGAGGCTCGTCCGGTCCTGCAATTGTCGGGGAGCGAGGGGATGGGCCGTTTCGTCGATATCGCTGTCTTTCGCGCGCATCGCTTCAGCCTGGGGCGGGACGCGGAAACGGGTGCCCTTTACCTTTCAACGCCCGTCAGCGGCTTCAACCGCGCCGCGGAATACGAGGCCTATTTCCGCATCAGCGCCGAAGCGTTCGAGCAGTTTCGCGCCGACCCCGATACGGCCGAGGCGTTCCTGGAGGCCTGCCGGAACCATGAGCATGAAGACCGGCGGCTGGCCTGACCGGCCGGCAGGGCCGTCAAAAGCGAAGACCGGCATGCGTTTCGGCCTTGAATTTGAAATAAGCCGGTTATGTTGATCGTCTTATCTGGGTCGCGCCCGTGACCGGTCAGGCCGTTCGATATCGTCAAGAAGTGTCTTCATGCAGATTTTCCCCCGTTCCTTCCGCATTGGTCTCTCCATCGTCCTTCTCGTCTTCCTCGCCGCGCCCGCATCCGCGCAGGCCCCGACGCAGGCGGCCATCGCGCGCTCCGACGTCATCGCGGCGGAGATGAAGGCGCTTGCCGAAGGCGGCGACCTGGAAGGCGCACGCCGCAAGGCGGAGGCGGCGAGCGCCCGGTTCAAGGCAGAGGGAGAGGCCTGGCTTGCGGCAAGCTATACGGTCTCGGCTGTCGACTATGCGATGCGCATGGGCGATGCGGCGCGTGTCGATGCCGATTACTATCCGCGCATGGGGGAACTGCTCGCAACGCTCGAGCCGGTCGAGGAGACCCGGGCCAATCTCCTGCTCGAACTCCTGATGGACGCGAAGGGCCGGCTCGGCGACAAGGACCGGCAGGATGCGCTGGCGGAGCTTTATGAGGAGCGGATCCGCAAGGCTCACGGCAAGGACAGTGCCGAGGACATCGACGCCCGGGTGCGCACCGCCTACAGCCTGCTGGAGAGCCAGCGCCTGGAGGACGGCCGCAGGCGGCTGCGCGCCGCGTTGGCCGCCTCGGCGAAGACGGAGCTGCATGCCGTGACGCTGCGGCACTATACGCAGGCGGTGCGCAGCTTCCAGGCGAGCGGACTCAACGACGACGCGGCGGCGCTCTTGCGGGAAGCGGAGCAGACGCTCGCCGTCCGCGCCGAGGTGAAGGAGCTTGCCGACTTCTACCTCGCCTATGCGGAGTTCCGCAGCGCGGTGCCCGACAGCCAGCAGCATTTCGTGCCGCTCTATTCGATGGCGACCAATCTCTATGCCCGCTTCTACGGCCATGAGTCTCCGGAACTGATCCATGCAACCGACAAGCTGGCGAGCGCGCTGTCGGATGTCGGGCAATATGGCACGGCGATCGACCTCGAACGGCGCAATTACGAGATCGCGCAGAAATCGCTCGGCGACGACGACACCGTCACCTGGCGCATCGCCAACAACCTCGCCGACATGCTGCGCGGCATGGGCTCGCCCTCGCGGGCGCTGGAATATGACCTGAAGGTGCTGGAGAACCGTACCCGTCACTACGGCCAGAACCATTTCAACACGCTGGTGAGCGCCAACAACACCGCGCAGAACTATCTCGATCTCGGCAACTATGCCGAGGCACGCCGCTATTTCGCGCTGTGCCTGGAAATATCCCGGGCACTCGGCGATCCCGTGACGATTGCCGGCATGGAGGCCTGGCTCGCCTATACCGACCTGCTCTCGGGCGCCCGGCCGATGGATGCGGCGGCGGTCGGGCGCGTCGAGGCGCTCGTCACCGATTCCAACTATCCGGCGATCCTCCGCATGAAGGCGGCCTATCTGCTGGCGGATCATTTCGCCAGGGCGGGCAATGAGGAACGGCAGATCAAGCATCTGCAGCAGGCCTACAGCATCGCCGCGGGCGAGATGAGCACCGGTCATCCGCTCGCCTTTGCCGGGCGCATCGCCATTGCCAATGCGAAGGCCGCGACGGATGCGGCCACGGCCGCCGGGGAATTCGCCGGCATCGACCAGGACATGCTGCGCTGGGTGCATCTGCAGGTCTCGGTGGCCGGCGGGCGGGAGGTCGGCGAGGCGGTGCGCGCCATGGCCGACGGCATGCTCTACGACTATGCGCGCTTTGCCGAACGGCACCCGTCCGCCGTGCCGGCCTTTGCGGATGCCGCCCGGCGCTGGCCCTCGCTTGCCACCGCCGATGCGGACAACGCGCTGAAACTTGCCCGTTTGATCGATCGCTCGGATAGCGAGACCGCCCGCCTGCTCGACCGCATCACACGCCTGTCGCGCATCGCCCGCGAGATCTTCGCCGCCGATGTCGAGCAGGATCTCGCCTATGCCTATCTCTCCGATACCAAGGCGCGGGAGCAGCAGCTGCACGAGCGCATCGTCGCGCGCTATCGGCTGGATCGCGAGACGATCCTGAACCAGCCGTTGCCGACCCCGGGGGACCTCCTGGCCGCGGACCAGGCGCTCGTCCAGTATTTCACGACCCGCAAATGGCGGGTGGACCGAGAGAGCGCCGATCCGGTCGCGGATGCGCGGCTCTACGCCATCGTCTGGCGCAAGGGCGCGGCGCCGGTCCTGCGGGCGCTCGGCGATCCGCGCAGGCTGCTGGCGGGTGGCGATGACATGGTGGCGGCGCTCCAGACGCGTGACCGCAGTGCTGACGAGGGCAGGGGGCTGCTGGTCCAGGCGAGCAAGCGCGCCTTCGCGCGGCTGCATGACGCGCTGATTACGCCGATCGATGCCGACATCGCCGGCGCCAGGACCGTCTTCATCGTGCCGGACGGGCAATTGTTCGCCTTGCCCTTCTCCCTTCTCGAGGACCGGGCCGGCACGCTGCTCGAAGAGCGTTTCACGCTCAGGCTCCTGACCGAGCCGGAAGCGCTCTACCGGGCCGTGGAGGATAGTGCGCTGCCGTCCGAGGGCCGGATCGTGCTGGCGGGCGGCATCGACTATGCGAAGGGCGAGGAGGCGGGCGCCATGCCGCTGCCCGGAACGCTGCGCGAGGTGGAGGCGATCGGCAAGATCCTGTCCGGCCCGAGCCTGAAGATCGAGACCCTTTCCGGTGAGGCCGTCGGCGAGGCGGCGCTGCGCGAGCGCATGGCGGGGGCGACCGTCGCCCATCTGGCGACGCACGGCGCCTATGGCAGCGCGAAGAACGGCGGTGCCAGCAATGTCGATACGCTGTGGCAGAGCGAGGTCATCCTCGCCCGGTCGGGCGATACGCGCGCCATGCGCCGCGACGAGAAGGACGGGCGGCTCTACGCCTTCGAGCTGATGGGCTGGGATCTCTCCGGTCTCGACCTGCTGGTGCTGTCGGCCTGCGAAACCGGCCGCGGCGACGAGGCCTTCGTCGGGGGACTGCGCGGCCTGCCGACCGCGGCAAACCTTGCCGGCGCCAGGCGCTCCCTCCTGACGCTCTGGCCCGTCGCCGACGACGGCACCGCCGATTTCATGGTGCGCTTCTACGAGCACCTGAAGGACGGGCAGGCCTATGCCGAAGCGCTGCGCAGCACCCGTCGCGACGCCATCGAAGGCCGCATCCCCACGGCCCGGGATCCGCTTGTCTGGGCCGCCTTCGTGCTGTTCGAAAACTGATGGCGGTGGATGCCGCTTGGTCTATCTGGCCCCCCAAGCGGAACCGGGCGTGGCGAGCCGCATCCACCCGGCGGTCATGTCTCCTTGCGGACAAAGCTGGCATTGCCGAGGCCGGTGCCGATCGTCACGGCGGCCCACCGCTTCACATCCGCCATGCGCGGCACCTCCGACAGGCCCTGCACCACCGCGTCGTTGTGCATGATGACGAAGGTCGGCTGGTCGGCGATCTCGGGGATAGCCTTGCGCAGGGCTTCGGGAAGATTGAAGTGCGTGCTTTCCCAGTTGCCGCCCGGCAGGTTCTGGCCGCCCCGCGCGATCGATCCATCCGCAGCGATGACGCCTGGGCAGCCGATGCCGATGACAGGCGCCAGCGCGAGTTTGGCCTTCTTCGCCTTGGCGATGAGCGTTTCGATCATGCGCACGAGATATTCGATGGTCGCGGTGCGGCGGGGCTCGTCGTCGGCATGGCGCCATAGCTCCGATTTCCACACCCTGGCCTTGGAAAAATCCGGCTTGTCGTCGAGGTTGAGCTTGATGACGCCCGCGCGGATGTTGGTGCCGCCGATGTCGACGGCGAGGATCGCGTCATGGCCCTTCAGCATCCAGGAGGGAATGAGGTGCACGGCGCCGAGCAGCCCGGCCTCGTCCGGATGATGGGCGATCGGCACGATCTCCACCTTCAAGCCCTCGGTCTTGAGCCGGATCTGGGCGCGGGCGATCGCCATGAGGCCCGCCTGGCTGTCCTTGAAGCCGCCGCCGACCACGATCCGTTCCGTGCCCTTCCAGGTTTCCTCCTTGAGGTAGCGGGCAAGAATGTCCGTGAAATCCGCCGCGAAGTCGTCGACCGCCGCGCGCACCAGGGACGCGGCTTCCGTCTCCTGTTCCTTGAGCAGCGCATCGACCTCCTTCTTGGAGAGCCCGTCCGTCGGCACGTCGCCGAGAGGATCCGGTCCGCCCGCGCGAACCCGTTTCCGCCACGCCTCGATGGCATCGCGGAAGGCGGATTTGTTGGCCTTGTCGCCAATGAAGCCTTCCTTGTCGCGCAATTCGAGATTGTAGCTGGTCACCTCGACGGCCGGCAGATCATCGGCCCCGTGGGTGACGGGGGCGTTGTTCTCTTCCGTTCGCTGTGCCTTCTTCTGCTGCTTGCCCATGTCGTCTCCTCTGCCCGATGCGAGGACACAATGCGCCGGAGAAAAACTTGTTCCTGGCGAGACTTCGCCGTCAGCCCTTGCCGCCCGGCCGGAGCGAACTACTTGCTTGCCGATGAACAAACAGGACAAATTGCGGCCGTCGGACGCCGCAACCCGCCATCTCGTCCGGCGACTTGTCGACGAACCGGAGCGCTGGGCGCTCTTCCTCGACATCGACGGAACGTTGCTCGACCTTGCGGCGACGCCGGATGCCATCCAGGTCCCCCTTTCGCTTCCGGCGAGCCTCGATGCGGTTTCCGCCCGCCTTGGCGGCGCGCTGGCACTGGTCACGGGGCGCAGCCTTCCCTTCGCAGACGGGTTGTTCGCGCCTTTCCGCTTTCCCATCGCCGGCCTGCACGGCGCGGAATTCAGGGGGACGGACGGAGCAACCTCGGTTGTCTCGGTGACGCCCGCCTTCGCCGCGCTGAAGCAGCGCCTGGCCGAGCGGACGGCCTGGATGGAGGGCGTGCTGATCGAGGACAAGGGCGCCGCCGTCGCAGCCCATTACCGGCTGGCGCCCGCCTATGACACGGCGCTCGAGAAGATCATGCGGGACTTTGCCGAGGAGGCAGGCCCCGCCTGGGTGCTGCAGCCCGGCAAGATGGTCTTCGAGATCCGCCCCGCGCGTGCCGACAAGGGAGAGGCCGTCGCCACCTATCTGGAGCAGCCCGCCTTTGCGGGGCGCCTGCCGATCGCGATCGGCGACGACCTGACGGACGAGACCATGTTCGCGCTGGCCAATGCCCGTGGCGGCCAGTCGATCCGCGTCGGTTCGCTCGCCACGGCCACCTGTGCCCTCGCCAAGGCGTCGTCACCGTCGGCCATCCGCTCGGCGCTGGCCACGATCGCCGCTGCGGGCGATCGGAAGGCGACGGCGGCATCCTGAGCGGGAGGCTTCGGGCCGTCCCCGTCCCGCTGAGATACACTCATCCGCCCCGTCGGTCAGGCGGCGGCGGCCTGCTGGTCCTTGAGGAAGGCCGAGATGCGCTTCAACCCTTCCTCCAGCACGGTGCCGTTGTTGGTGAAGCCGATCCGCACATAACCTTCCATGTCCATGGCGCTGCCGGGCGTCAGCATCACGCCGGTGCGCGCCAGCAGGTCTTCGCAGAACGCCACGGAGGACATCGGCAGATGGTATTTCAAGAGGGCGGTTGTGCCGGATTTCGGCTTGATCCAGGAGATCAGCGGCTCGCCGTCGACCCAGGCCGAAAGCGTGGCAAGGTTGGTGCGGGTGATGGCGCGGCTGCGGGCGAGAATCTTGTCGCGGTTCTCTAGCGCGATGGCGGCGAAGTGGTCGTCCAGCATGCCGACGCTGATCGTGTTGTAGTCGCGATGGATCGAGACCGCGTGCAGCAGCTCGACTGGGCCGGCGATCCAGCCGAGGCGCAGGCCGGCGAGCGCGAAGGTTTTCGACATGCTGGCGGTGCTGATGCCCTTCTCGTAGAGGTCGGCGATCGAGGCGGTCATGCCGTCGCCCTCTTGGTCCGTGCCGCGATAGACCTCGTCGCAGAGGATCCAGGCGCCGGCGCCGCGGGCGATCTCGACGATCTTCTCCAGATAGGCGCGGTCCATCAGCGCGCCGGTCGGGTTGTTGGGGTTGTTGATGGCGATGAGCTTCGTGCCCGCTGTCGCCAACCGCCTCAGCTCTTCCAGGTCGGGCAGGAAGCCGGTCGCTTCCGTCAACCGGAGGATCTGCACGTCGGCCCCGATGCTTTCGGGGATGGAATAGTGCTGCTGGTAGGTCGGCAGCACCGAGATGACGCGGTCGCCCGGCTCGACGAGCGTGCCGTGCACCAGCGCGTTCGCGCCGATCGCGCCATGCGTGATGACGACGTTTTCCATCGCCTGCTTCTCGTAGAGGCCGGCGACCAGCTGGCGCAGGCGCTCGCTGCCTTCGATCGCGCCATAGGTCAGCTTCATCGGCAGAAGCTCGGAGAGGATCGTATCGGTCTTGCCCGCCATCTCCAGGAGTTCGGCGACGGTGAGGGATTCGACGCAGGTCTCGGCGATGTTCAGCTCGCAGTTGTTCTCGTAGCGGTTCATCCAGATTTCAACGCCGAAATCGCGAATTTTCATGGGCAACTCCTTTGATGTCCCGGCCGGGAACGCGCGGTGGAAATCTGTCGAATGATGAAGGCTGCTATGCTGCAAGGAGTTTATGCGCAGTATACTGCACAGTCAAGGGCGCGGTACTGCTGGGTGCCCGCCGGCAATGTTTCGTGCTGCGATGCATCGACGGAGACACGGATATCCTCGCCATCACCGTCGCGTCATGCTCTTCGATGAGACTTGGCGGCGGGCAGGCGCGTCCGGATCAATCGTTCATCAGCCGCAGGGCATCGGGAAGGCCCGGCATGGCGGTGCCTGCACCCTTGCGCGTGACGGTGACGGCGCCGAAGGCATTGGCAAGCCGGCAGCAGTCGTGGCCGCCGAGGCCCGTCAGGCGGCCATGGATGTGGCCGGCGGCGAAGGCGTCGCCCGCGCCGGTCGTGTCCACCACGGCGGCGGGGAACCAGGGGGCGCTTTCGGCGCCCCCGCGCTGGCAGAGCCGCGATACCGCGCCGTCCCCCTTGAGCGCGATGCGTCGCACGCCACCCGCCAGCAGCGCGGCGAGCATCGGCTCAAGGTCGCTCCCCTGCGGCCGATGCAGGAGGCGGGGAAGGTCGGCGCCGTCGAGCAGGATCGTGTCCAGCTTCGGCAGAAGGTTCAGCACCGTGCCGGCGATCGTCGAGGCGACGCCGCCGGGCACGTCGAGGCTGACGAGGATGTCCTGCGCCGCCGCGATGTCGATGGCGCGGCGTGCCGCCTGCGATTGCGGGGCCTGCAGCAGCGCGTAGCCGGAGAGATGGAACAGCGCGGCGCCCTCGAACGCCGCCTCCGCCACGCCGTTAGGCGCCAGCTGCGCATTGGCGCCGCGATAGGCGAACATGGTGCGCTCGCCGCCGGGGCTTACCGTCACCACGTTGATCTGCGTCGGCTCTGCCGGGTCCTCGCCGATCCAGCGGGTGATGACGCCGGCCCCGGCAAGGTCCGAAAGCGCCTGCCGGCCCCAGGCATCCACACCGATGCGGCCGATCAGGCGCGCCTCGTGGCCGGAGCGGGCAAGGGCGATGGCGGTGTTGGTCGCCGAGCCGCCGAGGGCCACCGTCTGGCGCGTGGCGATGCCTTCCCCGCCCTCCGGCGGGTAGAAGGGAATATCGAGCACGAGGTCGATATTGATATCGCCGAGCAGGACGACCGCGGCCATCGGACCGGCCTCACAGATCGATGTGCATCTGCTCGATGGCCTGGTCCACGTCTGCGATGATGTCGTCGATATGCTCGATGCCGACCGAGAAGCGCACCAGGCCGTCGACCACGCCCATCGCCTCGCGCTCCTGGCTCGGAATATCGAGGAAGGCCATGGTGGCGGGAACCTGCGTGGTGGTGCGAAGGCCGCCGAGGCTGGCGGCGAAGGAGCACAGCTTCAGCCGCTTGAGCAGGCGCGCGCCGGAGGCTTCGTCGGCGACCTGGAAGGACAGCATCGCCCCGCCGCCCTGCAATTGCTCGCTCGCCGAAGCATAGTTCGGGTGCGAGGGCAGGCCGGGGTAGAAGACGCGCTTGACGCGCGGATGGGCTTCGAGGTGCTTTGCCAAAGCCAGCGCATTGGCGCACTGCTTTTCGAGGCGCAGCGAAAGCGTCTGCGCGCCGCGCAGCAGGAGCCAGGCATTGAAGGGCGAGAGCGGCGCGCCGAGCTTGTTCAGCGTGTTCCAGCGCACGTCCTCCAGCCAGTCGGCCGGCAGGATGTCGGATTTCAGCGTGATGACGCCGCCGACGGCATCGTTGTGCCCGCCGATGAATTTCGTGGCGCTTTCCACCACGACGTCGACGCCGAATTCATGCGGGCGGCAGACGGCGGGAGAGGCGAAGGTGTTGTCGCAGATGACGACGATGCCGCGGGCATGCGCGATCTCGACCAGTTCCTTGAGCGGCGGCACCTTCATCGTCGGGTTGGCGATGGCCTCGACATACAAGACCTTGGTCTCTTCGGTGAAGGCGTTCTCGACGGCGCGCACGTTGGTGCAGTCGACGAGGCTGACCTTCAGGCCGAAATCCTGGGCGCGGTGGTCGAAGAATTCATGCGTCGAGGAATAGGTGGTGAGGTCGGCGACGATATGGTCGCCCGCCTTCATGATGCCGAAGAGCGCGTGCGAGATGGCCGCCATGCCGGAGGCGGTGGCAAGGCAGGCGGTGCCGCCGGTCAGCTGTGCGATATGCTCTTCCAGCTTGTATTCGGTCGGGTTGCCGCAGCGCGAGTAGATGTTCACTTCCTTGCGGGCGCCTGCCACGATCTGGTCGTAGATGTCGCCGGCATACTGGAAGTTCGCCGACATGTAGATCGGATAGCTGATCGACTGGGAATGTTCCTCCGGCTCGTAGAAGACGGCGCGGCTGGCGAACTGGTAGTCCTTGGCAGACATGGTTTTACTCCTGGAAAATCATTCCTTCACGGCCCCGCCGATGAGGGCGGCCGTGATCTGGCGTTCGAAATAGATGAAGAGGATGAGTGGGGCGATGGCGGCGATGAGGATGGCCGCCAGCATCACCGGATAGTTGGTGATGTGCTCGCCGACGAAATCGGTGAGGCCGACGGGCAGGGTTTTCCGCGCCGGGTTGTTGATGAAGACGACCGGGAAGAGGAAGTCGTTCCACACCCAGATCATGTTGACGATGGCGACGGTGAACATGGCCGGCCTTGCAATGGGCAGGGCGACCTTGCGGAAGATCTGCCATTCGGAGGCGCCGTCGACGCGGCCGGCGTCGAAAAGCTCGCGCGGCAGCGTGTTGAAGAAGGCCTGCATGATGAAGATCGACACCGGCACGTTGAAGGCGGCCGTCGGCAGGATGACGCCGAGATGGGTATCGAGCAGGCCCGCGCCGCGCAGCATGACGACGAGCGGCACCAGGGCTACATAAGCGGGGATCGCCATGGCGGCGGTGAGGGAGAGTTCTACCGCCGGCATCCAGCGTGGGCGGTAGATGGCGAGCGCGTAGCCGGCGAGCGTCGAAACGAGCACGGTGATCAGCGTCGCGCCGGCCATGACGATCAGCGAATTGACCGCATAGCCGCCGAGCGCCCCGCCGCTCCAGGCGCCGATATAGGCGTCGAAGTTGAGGCTCGTCGGGAAGGACCAGACGGAGCGCATGAATTCCCTGTTGGTCTTGAAGGTGCTGTAGATCATCCAGACGAAGGGGAAGATCACCATCAGCACATGCACGGTGAGGAAGGCCAGCACGATGCTGTTCGTGCGGTTCCAGCGGTGGACGACGGTCGGCGTCATGCGTCCCCCTTTCGCTTCATGTAGCGGAAGACGATCCAGGCGGCGAGCGCCGTAAGCACCATCTGCGCGAAGCCGATGGTCGCCGCATAGCCCATCTCGAAGCTGCCGAAGCCCATCTTGTAGAGATAGGTGGAGACCACCTCGCTGGCATGGTTCGGCCCGCCATTGGTGAGCACGAAGACCAGCGAGAAGGTTTTCAGCGAGCCGATGATGGCGAGCAGCGAATTGGCGCGCACGGCGTCCCAGACCATGGGGACGGTGATCGAGACGAATTTGCGCCCATGGCCCGCGCCGTCGATCTCGGCCGCCTCGTAGACGCTTTCCGGCACGGAACGCACGGCGGCGGTGAAGAGCAGCACGTAGAGGCCGAGATAGGTAAAGCTCATCACCACGACGACGGCAAGGAAGGCAGTGTCGGATTCGCCGAGCCAGCCGCGCTTCAGGCTGTCCAGTCCGACGGCTTTCAGGGCGGCGTTCACCAGCCCGAAATAGGGATTGTACATGAAGCGCCAGAGCAGGCCGATGCAGATCTCGCTGACCATGACGGGCACGAGATAGAAGAACAGGAAGATGCGGCTGAAGGCCGGCACGATGCGCACCAGGCAATAGGCGATGACCAGCGCCAGGAAGACCTGGAAGACGATGGCCGAGAGCGCGACGAGCAGGTTGCGGCCGAGCGAGGCCCAGAAGATCGGGTCGCCGGCAAGTCGCAGCACGTTGCCCGCGCCGACGAAGACCGGGGCGGACGCGCCGTCCCACTGGAACATCGACAGCCAGCCGGCATAGACGACGGGATAGGCGACGAAGGCGAAGACGAAGAGGAGGGCCGGCGCGAGGAAGATCAGCGCCGCCCGATTGTGTCTCTTCGCAAAGCCGATGTCCGCGCGCATCATCCCGCCGTTTCCTGGAGGTATTTGCCCGCCGCCGAAGAAGCGCCGGCGGGCTTCCTCCTACTTGTTGGCCTTCAGCGCGTCTTCGAGGCGCTTGGCGCCATCCGCCGGCGCGACGGAGCCGTCGAGAACGCCCTGCAGGGTGGTGTAGTAGATATTGGTCGCGGCCGGCGGCATCGCGGTGTCGTAGAAGGAGTCGAGATGGCCGGCGGCGTTCATCAGCTCGTTGCTGATGCCGTAGAGCACGGGGCCGGCGGCGGCCTCGGTGGTGGCGCCCTTGACGGTCACCATCGTCTTGCGCAGCTCGACATATTTGGTCATCACCTCGGACGAGGTGAGGAACTTGAGGAGCGTCACGGCGTCGGCCTTGTTCTCCGCCTTTTCCGAAATGCCGAAGGAGGCGGCGACGCCGGCCAGAACGTCGCTCTGGTCGCCGGCCCCGCCCGAAACGCTCGGGAAGGCGAAATAGCCGAGCTCGAAACCTTCCGGCGCATCGGCCGAGGCGCCGATCTGCCAGGTGCCGTTGAGCAGCATGGCGGCCTGGCCGTTGAGGAAGAGCATGTTGGCTTCCTGGTCGCTCATGCCGTTGAAGCCGATGGGGAAATAGTCTTTCTGCGCGATCTCGGCGATGGTCTGGAAGGCCTTCTCGCCCTCCGCGCCGAGCGTCGCGCCGGCATCGCCATTGACGAAGGATGCGACGACACCGGAGCCCTTCAGGCGCATTTCCATGTACTGGAACCAGAAGGTGGCCGGCCAGGAATCCTTGTTGCCGAGCGAGAAGGGCACGAGGCCCTCTTCCTTGGCCTTTTCGGCCAGCGCCATCAGCTCGTCATAAGTCTTCGGAACGGTCCAGCCCTTTTCGGCGAACAGCGCCTTATCGTACCAGAAGACCACCGAGTCGACGTCGACCGGCACGGCATAGGTCTTGCCGTCCTTCATGGTCTGGGCGATGGCGCTTTCCAAAAAGCTCTCGCGCCAGCCGTCCTTGGCGAGGTCCGCGTCGAGCGCATACATCTGGCCGCCCTTGACGAAGGCGTTCAGGAAGCCGCCCGGCAGGGTGTAGAACACGTCGGGCGGATTGCCGGAGGCCATGGCGGTGTTGAGCTTGGTCTTGTAGGCCGACTGCTCTGCGGCGACGACATCCAGCGTGATATCCGGATGCTTTTTGGCGAACTCGTCGAGCGCGAAGGTGATGAAATCGATCTTGTCCTGCTGGCCGGCATAGGCATGCCAGAAGGAAAGCGCGCCGGCCGCGGCCGGAAATGCGGTGAGCGCAAGCGCGGCGCCGGCGATGAGAAGACGTTTCAGCTTCACGATATCCTCCCGAAACGGTTGGGCAGCGCCCTCCGCCGCCGTATGCAGTGATGCCACAACAAAAACATGCTGTCCATAGTGACACCACAACATGCCCATGCTAGCGTCCGCTTCAATCGACAGCGTCAGACCGCGAAAGAGCCGCCATGACCGTTGACCTGCGTGGTCCGTCCAATCCCGCGAGCAGCCGGCTGCGCAGCGTGCTGCCGAAACTCTCGGACTCCGAGCGCCGCGTCGCGCTCTGGGTGCTGGACAATGCCGAGGCGACCATCCGCAACTCGATGTCGGCCATCGCCCAGGCGGTGGATGTCAGCGACACGACCGTGCTGCGCATGTGTCGCACCGCCGGCTTCGAGGGCTTCACAGACCTCAAGCTGGCCTTGGCGCAGGAGCCACGCCAGAGCCAGGAAACCATCTCCAGCGAGCCGCATGCCAGCGATCTCCAGGCGGCCGGCCGGTTGTTCCGCGCCGTGGCGCAGGCGATCAGCGACACGCAAGGGGTGCTTTCCGAGGCGACCTTCGCCCGCGCGCTCGATCTCATCGCCGGGGCGCGGCATATCCTCGTCGGCGGCGTCGGCGGGTCGGGCATCGTCGCGCAGGCCTTCTACCAGCGCTGCATCCGCTTGGGGCTGCGCTGCGATGCGCCGGTGGATTCGCAGTTGCAGATCATGCATTCGGCGCTCACCGGGCCGGAAGACCTCGTCGTCGTCATCTCCTATTCCGGCATCACCAGCGATCCGGTGCTCGTGCTCCAGGAGGCGAAGTCGCGCGGGGCGAAGACGCTCTGCATCACCGGCAACAGCGCCTCGCCGCTCGCGCGTCTCGCAGATGTCGTTCTCGTCAGCGTCTCGCACGAGCAGGGCAGTGAGCCGATGGCCGCGCAGATCGCCCAGATGGCGCTGATCGACGCGCTCTATTCGGCCCTCGTCGCGCGCAATGCCGAGCGGGCCCAGCTCACCGAGGAGCGGATGGTCAACGCCATCCTTCCCAAGTCCATCTAGCATCAAGACAGGTATTGCCGTGAAGATCCAGATTTACACCATGCAGACCGTTTCCGAGGCGATCGCCGCGGCAGAAGCGGGCGTCGACTATCTCGGCCTGACGCCTTCCAATCGCGGCCTGCCGGGCGAAATCAGCTTCGCGACGGCGCGCGAGATCGCCGATGCGCTGAAGGGCAAGGCCTCGCGCGTCGCGCTGTCGGTGGAGAGCGATCTTGCTGCCATCGCCGACATGGTCGCCGCCGTCCGGCCGGACATGCTGCATCTGTGCGGCGACATCACGCTGGTGACGCCGGATCATGTGCGCCAGCTGCGCGAAACCCTGCTGCCGCTCTATCCGGGCCTCGGCATCCTGCAGGCCATTCCGATGACCGGGCCGGAAGCACTCGATCACGCCGCCGCCTTCGAGCCCTATTGCGACAGCTTCATCCTCGATTCCGTCGCCGCCCATATCGGCGGCATCGGCGCGGCGGGCGTCACCCATGACTGGTCGCTGAGCCGCGCGATCGTCGAGCGCAGCAAGCTGCCGGTCATCCTCGCCGGCGGGCTCGGTCCGGACAATGTCGCGGCCGCCATCGCCGCGGTGAAGCCCTGGGCGGTGGATTCGCTGACCCACACCAACAAGCCGCTGCCCGAAGGCGGCTTCCGCAAGGACATCGACAGGATCAAGGCCTTCGTGACGGCCGCAAGGGCGGCCTGAGCGACGGCCCTTGACGGAAGGAGGAGGGGCGGTGCCGCTGGCGCCGCCCTTTCTTTTCGGCCAGTGCGATCCCCTTATGGCTCCATTGGAACTTCTAATTTTCCAGCGACGGCGAAGATTTCTACCTTGAACCCCGTCAAACGGCGCGATTGGCCGCGGTCAAGGGAGTTTTTCGAATGAACATGTTTGCGCGAGGGATGCCGAACCAGCTGCTGCGGCTGCAGGAGATGCACAATGGCGAGAAGGTCCGGCCGACATTTTCGGCGGGCGAGATGGAGCGGCGGCAGAACGCCATGCGGCGCATTCTGGAGGAGCTGAAGCTCGACGCGGCGATCCTCACCTCCTACCACAACATCTGCTATTTCTCCGACTTCCTCTACTGCTCCTTCGGCCGCCGCTACGCCTTCGTCATCACGCCGGAAAAGGCGACCTCGGTCTCCGCCGGCATCGATGCGGGCCAGCCCTGGCGCCGCACCTTCGGCGACAACATCACCTATACCGACTGGCAGCGCGACAATTTCTTCCATGCCCTGCAGACGCTGCTGCCCAAGGTCTCGCGTATCGGCATCGAGTTCGACCAGGTCAATCTCGACCTGCGCCGGCTGCTGGAGGAGGCGTTCCCGCATGTCGAATTCGTCGATATCGGCGCGCCGACCATGTGGCTGCGCACGATCAAGTCGGCCGAGGAGATCGCGCTCATCAAGGAGGGCGCCGCGACGGCCGATATCGGCGGGGCGGCGGTGGCAAACGCCGTTGGCGAGGGCATTCCGGAATACGAGGTGGCGCTGGCCGGCACGCAGGCCATGGTCCGCCACATCGCGAACCGCTTTCCCCATGCCGAGCTGATGGACACCTGGGTCTGGTTCCAGTCGGGCATCAACACGGACGGTGCGCACAATCCGGTGACCTCGCGCCGGGTGGAGAAGGGCGATATCCTCTCGCTCAACTGCTTCCCGATGATCTCGGGTTACTATACCGCGCTGGAGCGCACGCTGTTCCTCGACCATGCCAGCGACGAGCACCTGCGCATCTGGGAGATCAACTGCGCCGTCCATCGCCGCGGCCTCGAGCTGCTGAAGCCCGGCGCGCGCTGCGGCGACGTCGCGACGGAACTCAACGAGATCTACCGCGCGCACGGCCTGCTTGGCTATCGCTCCTTCGGCTACGGTCATTCCTTCGGCGTGCTCTCGCACTACTACGGCCGCGAGGCGGGCGTGGAGCTGCGCGAGGACATCAACACCGTGCTGCAGCCGGGCATGGTCGTGTCGATGGAGCCGATGCTGACCATCCCGGACGGCATGCCCGGCGCCGGCGGCTACCGCGAGCACGACATCCTCGTGATGACCGAGACCGGCAGCGAGAACATCACGGGCTTCCCCTTCGGTCCGGAGCATAATATCCTCCCCGCCTGACCCGTCCGCGGGCAACTTGGAACGGGCCGCCCGATCGGCCCGTTTCCTTTTGGAGCGGTGCCGATCCCGTGAGAAACATTCCGACCGATCTCCTTCGCACCTTCCTCGCGGTCATCGACCTGCGCAGCCATACGCGTGCCGCCGAGCAGCTCGGCCGCACCCAGCCGGCCATCAGCCTGCAGATGAAGAAGCTCCAGGAGCTTCTCGACGTTTCCCTTTTCGCCAAGGATGCCGGCGCCCAGCCGACTGAGGCGGGCGAGCTCGTGGCGAGCTATGCGCGGCAGATGCTGACGCTCAACGACGAGATGGTGCTGCGCCTGTCGAGGCGCGACCAGCACGGCAAGATCCGCCTCGGCATTCCCAACGACTATGCCGACCATTTCCTGCCGAAGCTGATGCCGCGCCTTGCCCGCAGCGGCCATGACTTCCGCTTCGAGGTGGTGTGCGATCTCTCGCATGTCCTGCTGCAAGGCCTGCGCAACGGGCTCTATGACCTCGTCGTGGCGATGACGCCGGACGGGCCGGCGGAGGGCGCGTTCATGACCTGGAAGGAACCGCTCGCCTGGGTCGGCGATACGCCGACATCCGTCGTGACGGACGGGAACGCCAACCTGCGCATCGTCTGCTACCCGGAAGGCTGCCTTTATCGCCGTGCGATGCTGACGGCGCTGCAGCGCGACGGGCGGGGCTACGATCTCGTCTATACCAGCCCCAGCCTTGCCGGGCTGGAGGCCGCGGTCGGCTCCGGCTTCGGCAACACGGTGCTCGCCCGCCGCATCGTGCCGAACAAGCTGACGACGCTCGACGAGGCGCTCGGCCTGCCGCGCCTCGCCGATGTCGTCGTCGGCATCTATCTGAGCTCGGATCGCAAGCGCTCGCCGGTCGCCGAAAGCTTCGCGGCGCATTTCGCCGATGCATTCCTTGCGAGCAACCGGGACGGCTGATCAGGCGCGGCGTGCCCGCCCGATCAGGTTCAGCACAACGAAGAGTGCGATGGAGACGGTGGTCAGCAGGCTGGCCGCCGCCATGATCGTCGGGTTGATCTGGTCGCGGATGCCGGAGAACATCTGCACCGGCAGGGTGCGCTGGTCGGCGCCTGTGAGGGACAGGGCGACGATCACCTCGTCGAAGGACACCGCGAAGGCGAGCAGCGCGCCCGAGACGATGCCGGGCAGGATGAGCGGCAGCGTGACGGCGAAGAACACGCTGACCGGCCCGGCCCCGAGGCTCGCGCCCGCCCGGCTGAGATTGCTGTCATAGGTCGACAGCGCCGAGAGCACGGTGACGACCACGAAGGGGATGGCGAGGGCCGCATGGGCCAGAACGAGGCCGGTGCGCGTGTTGGTCAGCCCCAGCGAACCGAAGAACATGTAGGCCCCGACGGCGACGATGACGACCGGCATGATCATCGGCGAGATCATCAGCGCCATCACGGCTTTGCGGGCGGGAAAGCCGGGGCGGCTGATGCCGAGGGCGGCGAGCGTGCCGAGAAAGGTCGCAAGAAGGGTGCTGGCGGCGGCAGCGACGAGGCTGTTGACGAGGCTGTGCATCCAGCGCGCGTTCTGGAAGAAGTCCGCATACCAGCGCCACGAATATTCCCGGATCGGGAAGGTGAAGAACGGATCCTTCGAGACCGAGAGCGGGAAGACGACGAAGAGCGGCCCGATCAGGAAGGCGAGCACGGCAAAGGCGAAGAGGACGACGGCGAGGCGGCAGAGCCGTTCGCTGCGGGTCGCGTAAGCGGGAAGCCACATGGTTCTATCCGAGCTTGATGCGCTCCGCGCCGACGAGGCGCAGGAACAGGAGGTAGATGGAGAGCGTCATGACGAGAAGCAGGCCGGCCAGCGCCGCCGCCATGCCCCAGTTCAGGTCGCGGTTGATATAGGTGGCGATGAAGTTCGACAGCATCTGGTCGCGCGGGCCGCCGACCAGCGCGGGCGTGATGTAGTAGCCGAGCGAGAGGATGAAGGTCATCAGGCAGCCGGCGGCGATGCCGGGAAGCGTCTGCGGCGCATAGACCCGCCAGAAGGCGAAGAAGGGCGGGGCGCCGAGCGAACGCGCCGCCCGCATCTGCCCCTCGGGAATCGACTTCATGACGCTGAGGATCGGCAGGATGGTGAAGGGAAGCTGGATATGGGTCATCGCCGTCACCGTGCCGAAGCGCGTCAGCATCAGCTGCAGCTTCTCCGTGGTGAGGCCGAGCGCCAGGAGCACCTGGTTGATGACGCCGTCCGTCTGCAGAAGCACGACCCAGGCGGTGGTGCGCACCAGAAGCGAGGTCCAGAGCGGCAGCAGCACCATCAGCAGCATGAAGCCGGCAATGCGCGCGGGCGCCAGCGAAATGACATAGGCCGTCGGGAAGCCGAGGAGAAGCGTCGCCCCGGTCACGAGGCCGGCGATCCAGAGGGTGCGCCCGAGGATGCCGAGAAAGACGGCCTGGTCTTCTGCCACGCGGGTGACGGCGCCGGACGCATCCTGCTGCAGGTCGACCGCCGTCAGCAGGTAGTAGGGCGTCACGGGCGCGGCATTGCGCTTGATGATCGCCCAGAGGTCCGGGCTTGCCCAGACGGGATCGAGCGCGGCGAATTGCGGGGCGAGGGCGCCGTCCTTGAAATTACCGAGATGGCGCACGACGGACATGATGCGGCTGCGCATGCCGGCGCTCTCGTAGTTCAATCGCTTGCCGAGCGCGGCGGCGGTGTTGTCTTCCTTCGCACGGGTGAGATCGGCAAGCAGCGCCGCGAAGGCTGCCTCGCCCGGTGCAGCCGGCCCGTCCCAGCCGGCAAGGGCCGCGGCGGTCTGCGGCAGGGTATCGCGCACCTCCGGGTTTCGCACGGCCGTCGTGAGGAAGAGCCCGATCGGCGCGGCGAAGGTGACGACGAGAAAGAGGAGCGCCGGCAGCGCCAGCGCCAGCGCACCGAGCCGGCCCGGCCGTTCGGCCCGCCGGAGCGCGGCGCGCAGGTTCGGGGCGGAGGCGGGGGAGGTGAGGGAAAGGGTCTGCGTCATGGTCACCTCGCCAGCAATCTGCAATCGGCGGCGGAAAACGCCATGCCGACATCGCGTCCCGGCAAGACCGCCGCCCCTTCGGCCGCCGGCAGGCTGGCGACGAGGCGTTCGGTGCCGAAGGCTTCGAGGGTGAGGCGCACCCGATCGCCGAGGAAGGTCTTGTCGAGTACCCGGGCCTTTATGCGGTTTTGCGCGTCCGCGCTTCCCGCGCCGTCGAGACCGAGCCGTTCGGGGCGCAGCGAGACGGTGAGGTCGCTTCGCGCAGGGTGCGCCGGCCCGCTCGCCGCAAGGCGCGTTCCGTCCTTCATCCGCACGAACGCCAGGCCGTTCTCGCTGCCGAGGAATTCGCAGGGGAGCGTGTTGTTGTCGCCGATGAAGCCGGCGACGAAGCGGTTCTCCGGCCGGTCGTAGAGCGTTACCGGATCGGAAAGCTGCTGGATGCGGCCGTCGTTGAAGACGGCGATCCGGTCGGACATGGTCAGCGCCTCCGACTGGTCGTGCGTCACGTAGACCATGGTGATGCCGAGCTGCTGCTGGATCCTGCGGATCTCGATCTGCATGTGCTCGCGCAACTGCTTGTCGAGCGCCCCGAGCGGTTCGTCCATCAGAATGAGCTTCGGCTTGAACACCATGGCGCGGGCGAGCGCCACGCGCTGCTGCTGCCCGCCGGAAAGCTGCGCCGGGCGGCGTTCGCCAAGCCCGTCGAGCCTGACCATGGCGAGCGCTTCTGCAACCCGCCTTGCCGCCTCCGCGCCGCGGATGCCGCGATAGCGCAGCGGAAAGCCGACATTGTCGGCCACCGTCATATGCGGGAAGAGCGCATAGTTCTGGAAGACGAAGCCGATGTCGCGCCGCTCCGGCGGCAGGCGTTCCACCGCCTGTCCTTCCAGCAGGATGCGCCCGTTCGTCGGCTGCTCGAAGCCGCCGAGCATCATCAGCGTCGTCGTCTTGCCCGAGCCGGACGGGCCGAGCATGGTGAGGAACTCGCCGCGCCGCACGGCAAGGTTCAGGTCCTCCACCACGAGCGTGCGCCCGTCATAGGTCTTCTGCACCCGCTCGAAGACGACCATCGGACTGGCGGCAGGGGTTGGCGACGGCTCGTCGCCGAGCCGCCTCCTTTCCAGCGTCATCGTGTTCATCCGCCCGCCCCTCAGTTGGAAAGCCAGGTGGTGAAGCGCTTGCGTATCTCGTCGCCGTGGTCTGCCCAGAAGGCGTTGTCGAGCGTGAGCGAAGTCGTCAGGTTGGCCGGGCTCGTCGGCAGGTTCCTGGCGTCTTCCGGTGCCACCTCGGCGGCCGCCGTCGAGCGCACGGGGCCGTAGGGGATATATTTCGCGATGCCGGCCAGCACCTTCGGCTCGACGGCGAAGCGGATGAAGGCGAGCGAGCCCTCGACGTCCTTCGCGCCTTTGGGAATGACCCAGTAATTGGAATCGAGGATCTGGTTGTCCCAGACGATGCCGAAATTGCGGCCTTCCTTGTTGGCGTTGAAGATGCGGCCGTTCCAGGCCGTCGTCATCGTCACCTCGCCGGAGGCGAGCAATTGCGGAGCCTGCGCGCCCGCCTCCCACCAGACGATCTGGTCCTTGATCGTGTCGAGCTTGGCGAAGGCGCGGTCGAGGCCATCGGGCGTCGCGAGCGTCGCATAGACGTCCTGCGACGGCACGCCGTCGGCCAGGAGCGCGAATTCGAGGTTGGTCGCCGGGTTCTTCCACAGGCCCCGCTTGCCGGGGAAGGTGGCGAGGTCGAAGAGGTCGGCAAGCTTCGTCGGGGCCTTTTCGAGCTTGTCCTCGTCGTAGGAGAGCACCGTCGCATAGACGATCGTGCCGACGCCGCAATCCGAGGTCGTGCCGGCGAGCCATTCGGATTTCGGTCCGATCTTCTCCCAGTCGATCGTTTCGAAAATGCCTTCGTCGCAGCCCTGCAGCAGGGTCGGCGCATCGACATCGACCACGTCGATCGTCGTGTTGCCGCTGTCGATCATCGCCTTGATCTTGGCGATCTCGCCGCCGTATTCCTGCTCGGATACGGCCCGGCCGGTTTCCTCGGCATAGGCGCTGAAGACGGCCTTGCGCTGGGCGTCCTGATAGGCGCCGCCGAAGCTCATGACGGAAAGTGGATCGGCGGCGTTCGCCGCACCGAGGAGCAAGCAGGAGGCGAGCGTCGTCGCTGCCAGAAACGTGGGTTTTCTGAACATGGAAATTCCTCTCTGGAGACAGATTCAAATGCCCGTCGCGCCGCCCGTCTTGATCGCGGGCTGTGAGGAAAGCCTATGTTGCGCCATGCTGCGGCGCAAATAAGTAGGTATGATGGAGACATGAGCGCCGCTTATCGGCATGCGGCGGACAAAAAAACGCCCCGTGAAAACGGGGCGTTGCGTCTTGCGTCGCGAAAGGCCGGTCAGGCTGCTTCGCGGTTCTCGATATCGGTCGGGACCGTGGAGATCGTCTTCAGGATCTGCGAAGCGATCTGGTAGGGGTCGCCCTGGGAGTTCGGGCGGCGGTCTTCGAGGTAGCCGCGATAGCCGTTGTTGACGAAGGAGTGCGGCACGCGGATCGAGGCGCCGCGGTCTGCCACGCCGTAGCTGAACTGGTGGATCGAGGCCGTTTCATGCTTGCCGGTCAGGCGCATGTGGTTGTCCGGGCCGTAGACGGCGATGTGGTCGGCGCGGGCCTCGGCGAAAGCACCCATGAGGGCTTCGAAATAGTCCCTGCCGCCGACTTCGCGCATGTAGGCGGTCGAGAAGTTGGCGTGCATGCCCGAGCCGTTCCAGTCGGTGTCGCCGAGCGGCTTGCAGTGGTATTCGACGTCGATGCCGTACTTTTCGGTCAGGCGCTGCAGCAGGTAGCGGGCAAGCCAGATCTCGTCGGCGGCCTTGCGCGAGCCCTTGCCGAAGACCTGGAATTCCCACTGGCCCTTGGCGACCTCGGCATTGATGCCTTCATGGTTGATGCCGGCGGCGAGGCAGATGTCGAGATGTTCCTCGACGATCTTGCGGGCGACGGCGCCGACATTGCTGTAGCCGACGCCGCAGTAGTACGGGCCCTGCGGAGCCGGGAAGCCGGCGTCCGGGAAGCCGAGCGGCCGGCCGTTCTGGTAGAAGAAGTATTCCTGTTCGAAGCCGAACCAGGCGCTTTCGTCATCGAGGATGGAAGCGCGGGTGTTGGACGGATGCGGCGTCTTGGCGTCCGGCATCATGACTTCGCAGAGGACGAGCACGCCGTTCTTGCGCTCGGGATCGGGATAGCTGGCGACCGGCTTCAGCACGCAGTCCGAGCTCGAGCCTTCGGCCTGCAACGTCGAGGAGCCGTCAAAACCCCAGAGCGGAAGCTGTTCCAGCGTCGGGAAAGCGTCGAATTCCTTGATGAGGGTCTTGCCGCGCAGGTTCGGGGTGGGCTTGTACCCGTCGAGCCAGATGTATTCGAGCTTGTATTTTGTCATTTCGTTCTCTCACTGACGCTGGTTTTGCAAGACCGCCGGACGCTTGAGGCAGCCGACAGCCGGATAGCGAACGAAACGCATCAACCGTGCCAGATCGAAGCGGGCGCCGATATTCGCGAGAAATTCATCCGCCCGGCCTGCGGCTGCCTTCGGGCAAGGCGGCGATGCAGCTGAAAGAATGGGCGGATTGCACAAAAAATAGGCGGTGCACGGCAGGCTTTGAGGCATCGCTCATTTTCGAGGCCGGCAGACTTGCATCGGTTGATGCGCGGCATGGACCGCCTCGCCGGGTGCGGATCGGTGTGTTGCGCAGAAATTCGACCGTTCGGCCGGCTCTGCTTGCGGAAATGACCGGCCGGGACTCTCCGTGACAGCTTTGCACCGGGCAGGCAGGAATGGCCAGCCAGGCGGAAAAAATTCCCCGATGCCGGGGATGGGCGCGAACAATAACTCCGCGCACAGGGGTTTGTGGCAATCCATTGCCTATAAAATCTATGGATTATATCTTTTAATGATCCCGTTGACTTGCCAGGAGGATATCATGCCCAAGACCGAATCCAATCCCATCACGCTTGGAACCCGCGCTCCGGACTTCGTTCTGCCCGATGCGAACGGTGCCGAGTTCAGCCCCAAGGACTTCGCGGACAGCCCGGCCTTGCTGGTCGCCTTCATCTCCAACCGCTGCCCCTTCGTGGTGCTGATCCGCGAGGCGCTGGCGAAGTTCGCCCGCGACCATGCCGGCCAGGGACTTGCCGTCGTCGCGATCAACAGCAACGACGCGGAGGCCCATCCGGAAGAAACGCTCGAACGGCTCGGCATCGAGGCGAAGACCTACGGCTACGATTTCCCCTACCTGAAGGACGAAACGCAGGCGGTGGCCAAGGCCTATGGCGCGGCCTGCACGCCGGACTTCTTCCTCTACGACGGCGAGCGCCGGCTCGCCTATCACGGCCAGTTCGACGATGCCCGCCCGGGCAACGGCAAGGATGTGACCGGCGCGGATCTGCGGGCGGCCGTGGAGGCCGTGCTGAAGGGCGGCCCCGCTCAGGCGACCCAGGTTCCCTCCATCGGCTGCAACATCAAGTGGACCGCTGGCAACGAGCCCTCCTGGTTCTCCACCGCCGCCTGAACCGATACCCGCATCCCTCGCACGAAACCGGAGCATCATGGCATCGCGTCGCAAGGAACAGTCCCCCGAAGAGGGGCGCCTCATCGAAACGGACGTGCTTGTCGTCGGTGGCGGTCCCGCCGCCGGCTGGGCGGCGCTGTCGGCCGCCGAGGCCGGCGCCCGCGTCGTCCTGGCCGACAAGGGCTATCATGGCACGAGCGGCGCCACGGCGCCGTCGAACACGGGAACCTGGTGCGTGCCGCCGGGCGAGGGGCGGGCGGCTTCCGTCGAGCAGCGTTTCAAGCGCACGGCCGGCCTTGCCGACCGTCGCTGGATGCTGCGCGCCGCCGACCAGGCCTATGAGAACCTCCAGAAGCTGGTGGAATGGGGCTATCCCTTCCCGAGCGAGGAGGACGGCAGCCTCTATATCGCCAATCTGCGCGGGCCGGACTACATGCGCTTCCTGCGCCAGCGCGTGCAGAAGGCCGGTGTCACGATCCTCGATCATCACCCGATCCTCGAACTGCTCGGCGACGACAATCACGTCGCTGGCGCCGCGGGGCTTGCGCGCCGCAACGGGGCGAGCTTCCAGGTCCTGGCGGGGGCCGTGGTTCTGGCCACGGGCGGCTGCGCCTTTTTCGAGCGCACCCTCGGCGGCACGGGGCTGACGGGCGACGGCTACCTCTTCGCCGCGGAGGCCGGTGCATCGTTGTCCGGCATGGAGTTCACCGGCAAATATACGCTCGCTCCGCATGGCTCGTCGCTGAACAAGGGCCTGCCGTTCCGCTGGGCCACCTTCTACGGCGCGAACGGCGAGGTGCTGCGCAACGCCCGCGGCGAGCCGGTGACGAACGGCATCGGCGGCGGCGAGCGGCAGGTGGCGGAAGCGCTGCTGGCCGGCCCGGTCTATGCCCGGCTCGACCTTGCCGAGCCCGCCATGCAGGACTGGCTGCGGCGCGGCCAGCCCAACTGCTTCCAGCCCTATGAGCGCATGGGCATCAATCCTTTCACGGACCTCTTCCGTGTCGATCTCAAATACGAGGGCACGGTGCGCGGCACCGGCGGCATCCGCATCGTCTCCTCCGATTGCGGCACCGGCATTGCCGGCCTTTATGCCGCCGGTGACGCGGCGAGCCGCGAGAACGTGACGGGCGGCATTTCCGGCGGCGGTGCGATCAACGCCTCCTGGGCGATCGCCAGCGGCTGGTGGGCCGGCCACGGCGCGGCCCGGCACGCCCACCGCAGGCAGGGGCGCGATGGAAGTCGCCTGCGCCCGCTCGGCACGACGGCTCTTCGCGGCGGCACGGCCGGGCCTGCCATCGACCTTGCCGCGGCCGCCCGCACGGTGCACGACGAGATCGCCCCGCTCGACAAGAGTTATTGGCGCACGTCGGCAACGCTTGAAGCGAGTGAGAGGACGCTGGAGGACATCTGGTCCCGGCTGAACCGGGCGCCGCCGGCGACGGGCATCGAGCGCCTGCAGGCCCGCGAGGTCGCCGCCGTCACCGCCAGCGCCCGCTGGACGGTCGCCGCAGCGACATTGCGCACCGAGAGCCGCGGCGTGCACCGCCGGCGCGATTTTCCGGGCGAGAGCGAGGCGCAGGCGAGCCGCATCATCGTTTCCGGCCTCGACCGGGTGACGGCGGTGCGGGAGACCCTTGCCCTCGAAACGGCGCAGGAGGGCTAAGCATGATCGAAGTCGTCTCGGCCGACCGCTGCATCCGCTGCGACATCTGCGAGCGCATCTGTCCGGCCTTCGTCTTCGACCGGGACGAGACGGGGCTTCCCGTCATCGCCCGGCAGGATGACTGCCAGACCTGCTTCCTCTGCGAAATCTACTGCCCGACCGATGCGCTCTATGTCGCCGAACAGGCGGATGGACCGACAGGCATCACCGAGCCCGACGTCCTCGAGCGCGATCTCTTCGGCGCCTATGCCCGTGCGCTCGGCTGGAATCGCGGGCGCGCCGGGGGAACACGGAATGACCCGACCCGCCACATCCGCGTGGCGCAGGTCTGAAAAGGAGATATCCATGGAACGCATCGCCGTCAGCGCCGTGCGCAAATCGTTCAACCTGAAGCCCGGCCAGACCGTGACCGTCGACGGCGTCACGTCCAGCCGCATCGCGGTGCTGGACGGCGTCGACCTCACCATCGACAGCGGCGAGTTCATCACGCTGGTCGGCCCGTCGGGTAGCGGCAAGTCGGTGCTGCTCGATGTGATCGCCGGGCTGACCGAGGCGACCTCGGGTGTCGCCCGCATCGACGGCGTCGACGTCACCAAGCCCCACGCCCGCACGGCCTATGTCTTCCAGCAATATGCGCTCTTTCCCTGGCGCACGGCCCTGCAGAATGTCGAATACGCGCTGGAAGTGCGGGGCGTTCCCGCGGCCGAGCGGCGCGAGCGGGCGAAGGATTTCCTGCATCTCTTCGGCCTCAAGGGCTTCGAGGACCGTTTCCCCTCGCAGCTTTCCGGCGGCATGCAGCAGCGCGTGGCGATCGCCCGGGCGCTTTCCACCGATCCGCAGGTCCTCCTGATGGACGAGCCCTTCGCCGCGCTCGACGCGCAGACCCGCGACATCCTGCAGAGCGAGCTCCTGCGCATCTGGGAGCAGATCAAGACGACGGTGGTCTTCGTCACCCATTCGATCGACGAGGCGATCTATCTCGCCGACCGCGTCGTGGTGATGACCGCCCGGCCGGCCAGCGTGAAGGAGATCGTCACGATCGACCTACCGCGCCCGCGCGATCTCGAAATCCGCAACAGCGAGGCCTTCAACGCCTATCGCGGCCGCGTCTGGGAAAGTCTGCGCGACGAAGTCGGCAAGGCCCAGCGCGACTGGACCCTTGCTTCCACCTACGCCAATTGAGGGAGGATCCGATGAGCCTCATCGTCGACCGCAACCTGCCGCTCCGCAACACCTTTTCATTGCGCCGCAAGCGCACCCCTTCCAAGGCGCCGAGCGCTTTCAGCGAGACCGTCTCCACCATCACGCTCGGCCTGCCGGCGCTCGTCGCCTTCGCGCTGCTCTGGGAGATCGCGCCGCGCGCCGGCTGGATCAACGCGCTGTTCTTCCCGCCGCTGAGCCAGGTGCTCGCGGTGCTCTGGGAGATGATCGTCTCCGGCCAGCTTGCCGACCATATCGGCATCAGCCTGCAGCGCGCCGCGATCGGCTTCCTGCTCGCCGTCGTCACCGCCGTGCCGCTCGGCTTCCTGATGGGCCGCTATTCGCTGTTCGAGAAGGCCTCCGACTTCCTCGTCCAGACGCTGCGCAACACCTCGCAATTCGCGCTGCTGCCGGTCTTCATCCTCGTTCTCGGCATCGGCGAAGCCTCGAAGATCGCCATCACCTTCTATGCCGCGGTGTTCTTCCTGCTGATCAACACGATCGTCGGGGTGAAGTCCGTCGATCCGCTGCTCGTCAAGGCGGCGCGCTCCATGGGCACCTCGGACTGGGATCTCTTCAAAAAGGTGATCTTCCCGTCCGCCATTCCCTCGATCGTCGCCGGCGCCCGGCTCGGGGTGAAGACCTCGCTTTTCTCGGTGATCGCCGCCGAGATGCTCGCCGCCCAGTCCGGCATCGGCTACCTCATCCAGAATTCGTCGCTGATGCTGGAAACCGACCGCATGTATGCCGGCATCCTGACGCTGACGATCATCGGCCTCCTGCTCAACTACCTGCTCGTCGCCGGCGAACGGCGTGCGACGCACTGGCGCGGCAGCGGCGAAAGCGGCCCGAACTGACCCCTCATCGCATTGCTTCCTCAATCAACGGCCTGTTCCGAAAGGACCCATCCATGACATCGTTTTCCATCCGCCCGCTGCGCCGGACGCTCCTGAAAATCGCGCTCGCGCTGTCGATCCTGCCCGTCGCGGGCCTTGCGCCGGCCTTGGCCGACGAGGCGAAGCCCGACGTCATCCGCATCGGCTCCACTGCGCCGGGCCACCTGAAGTTCATTCTCTACCGCAACAAGAAGCTGCTGGAGGACGAGTTCGCCAAGGACGGCATCAAGATCGAGTTGACAACCTTCGACGGGGGCTCGGCGGCGACTGTCGCCCTTGGTTCGGGCGCAATCGACTTCACCTATATCGGCAACAACCCGTCGCTGCGCCTTGCGGCCACCGGCGCCGATGTGAAGCTCGTCGGCCTGTCGAGCTGGAACCGCTCCAACGAGACGCAGATCGTCGTGAAGCCGGATTCGCCGATCCAGAAGATCGAGGACCTCAAGGGCAGGAAGGTCGCCTATCTCGCCGGCACGGTGCGCCACTCGACCTTCGCCAAGGCGCTGAAGACGGTGGGTCTCTCGATCAATGACGTGGAAAGCCTCAACCTCGGCATCGAGAGCTCCGGCCCGGCCCTTTCGCGCGGTGATGTCGATGCGGTGGTCGAGAGCACCGGCCCCGTGCAGAAGCTGGTCGAGGAAGGCGAGGCCCGGGTGATCTTCGATGCCGGCGTTTCCGGCAGCCCGGAATGGGCCGTGCCGCATCTCCTCAGCGTCAACGGCGATTTCGCCCGCAAGTATCCCGACATCGTGACGCGCCTTTTGGCCGTCGATATCGCGGCGGCGCGCTGGGCCGATGCCAACCCGGAAGAGACGATCGCGATCTTCGTGAAGGAAACCGGCAACAGCGACAATGCGGTGCGCGCGACCTATCCGGACGGCAAGTTCTTCCAGGATCCGCAGATCACCGAGGAGGCCGTGCGCGCGCTTCAGGGCGAGGAGGCCTTCATGGCCGATGCCGGGCTCCTGAAGGGCAAGGTGAACTACGACACCTGGATCGACCGCTCCTTCTACGACGCAGCCGTCAAGAAGGTGGATGCCAGCAACTGATTTTCGGGCGTTTCCGCATTCTCCCGATTGCGGAAACGTTTTATTCTTTCATCTCAGCGTCATTCCGGCGAAACCGCTTCGCGCTTTCGCCGGAATTGCTCTATAGGACGGGATGGCGGCGTTCGAACATCGTCGCCCGTTTTGCGATTGCGATGTCCTCCATTCCCTCTCCGCCGATACCGCTTCACCGTACCCGCATCGTCCCGGCCGTGGTCGCCGTGGCCTTCTTCATGCAGATGCTCGACAGCACGATCATCGCGACCTCGCTGCCGGCGATGGCGCAGGCCTTCTCGACGGATGTCGTGGCGCTCAACATCGGCTTCACGGCCTATCTGCTCGCCATGGCCGTGTTCATACCGCCGGCCGGCTGGCTTGCCGACCGGTTCGGTGCACGCGAGGTCTTTCTGACGGCGATCGTGCTCTTCACGCTTTCCTCCGTCGCCTGCGGCTTTTCCGGTTCGCTTGCCGAATTCACCGCGGCGCGGCTCCTCCAGGGCGCATCCGCCGCGCTGATGACGCCGGTCGGGCGCCAGCTCGTGCTGCGCGGCGCGCCGAAGGCGGAGCTGGTGCGGGCGATCGCCACCATTACCTGGCCGGCGCTGATCGCGCCGGTGGTCGGGCCGCTGATCGGCGCCTGGGTCACCACCCATGCCGGCTGGGAATGGAATTTCTTCATCAACCTGCCGCTCGGCCTGATCGGCGTGCTGCTCGTCCTGTTCTTCGTGCCGCAGGCGCCGGCCGAAGGCGCGCGACCCTTCGACCTGAAGGGCTTCCTCTTGACGGGAAGCGCGCTCGCGCTGACGCTTGCCGGCCTGGAACTCTCCAGCGCGCCGACGGGCGGCGCCGGCACGCTTGCCGTTCTCGCCCTCGGCCTTGCCGCCGGCTGGGTCGCCATCCGTCATCTGAGGCGCGCGCCGCATGCCCTGCTCGACATGGCCGTGCTCAAGGTGCCGACCTTCGCCTTCGCGACGCTCTCGGCCGGCACCGCGGGCCGGCTTGCGGTCAATGCCACGCCCTTCCTGCTGCCGCTCCTGTTCCAGGTCGGCCTCGGCCTCGATGCCGTCGAGACCGGCTCGCTCGTGCTCGTCTATTTCCTCGGCAACCTGTTGATGAAGAGCGTGACGACGCCGGCGCTGCGCCTTTTCGGCTTCCGCACGCTGCTCGTCGTCAACGGCCTCGTCGCCGCGCTGACGATCGGCGCCTTTGCCCTTGTCGACGGCGATACGCCGCGCCTCCTGCTGTTTGCGCTGCTGATCGCCTGCGGATTGTCCCGCTCGATGCAGTTCACCGCGCTGACGACGATCGCCTTTGCCGATGTCACGCCCGCCCAGCGAAGCGCGGCGACGACGATCTCGGCCATGCTGCAGCAGCTCGCGCAGCTTCTCGGCGTCGCCGTGGCCGCCGCCGTCATCCGCCTCTCGGCCGCCCTTTTCCCCGAGGCCGCCGGCGGCAGCATGCTGACGGACATCCGTGCCGCCTTACTGTGCATCGCCGCCATCGGCCTCGTCTCGGCCCTGCGTTTTCTCGCGCTGCCGGCCGGCGCCGGGGCGGAAGTTTCGGGACATCGCCGCCATCCCTCTTGATTCTCTTCAAGATTGCGGTAGCCTGCGCGCGTTCGACAAGACTGCATGGGAGAGATCGGCCGGAAGGCCGGCGCCGACGGAGCAACCCCCCAGGAAACTCTCAGGCACCAGTGACCGTGCAGTTGAACGATCTGGAGAGAGGCGCTGCGGGCGCCCACCGAAGGGGAAAGCCGCTGTGGCGGGTAAACTCTCAGGTACCGTGACAGATTGGGGAAAACGCGGGCTCCGGCCCGTACCCTGATGTCATACGGAGCGAGAGACCTATTATGCCCCATATCGCCGTTATCGGCGCCGGTATCACCGGCGTTACCACTGCCTATGCCCTTCTGGAACGCGGCTTCGACGTGACCGTGCTCGAAAGCCAGCGTTACGCCGCCATGGAAACCTCCTTTGCCAATGGCGGCCAGCTTTCCGCCAGCAATGCCGAGGTCTGGAACCATTGGTCCACCCTGTTCAAGGGCGTCAAATGGATGATGCGGAACGATGCCCCGCTGCTGATGAACCCGCGGCCGACGTGGCACAAATATTCCTGGCTCGCCGAATTCGTCTCGAACATCATGCGCTATCGCGACAACACGGTGGAGACGACGCGGCTGGCGATCGCCGCCCGGCAGCATCTCTTCTCCATCGCCGAGCGCGAGAACATCGATTTCGACCATGTGCGCCGCGGCATCCTGCACATCTACTGGGACAAGGCGAGCTTCGACCATGCGGCGAAGGTCAATGCCCTGCTGACCGAGGGCGGGCTCGACCGCCGGGCGGTGACGGCCGAAGAGGTCAAGTCGATCGAGCCGACGCTGCACGGGGCCTTCCACGGCGGCTTCTACACGCCCTCGGACTCGACCGGCGACATCCACAAGTTCACCTCGGGCCTTGCGAAGGCCTGCCAGCGCCGGGGCGCCCGTTTCCTCTTCGATGCCCGCGTCACGGACATCGGCAGGAACGGCGCGTTCCGCATCGGCTATGCGACGGGAGAGGGCTCGGCGCACCAGGTCGAGGCGGATGGCGTCGTCGTCTGCGCCGGCACGGCCAGCCGCCAGATCGCCGCCATGCTCGGCGACCGGGTCAACATCTATCCCGTGAAGGGTTATTCGATCACCGTGCATCTCGATGACGAGCGCAGCCAGGCGGCGGCGCCCTGGGTGAGCCTGCTCGACGACCGGGCGAAGATCGTGACCAGCCGCCTCGGCCCGGGCCGCTTCCGCGTCGCCGGCACGGCCGAATTCAACGGCATGAACCGCGACATCCGCCACGATCGCGTCAAGCCGCTCGTCGACTGGACGCGCATGCTGTTTCCCGAGGTCGACACCAATCGTGTCGTGCCCTGGGCGGGCCTGCGCCCGATGATGCCCAACATGATGCCGCGGGTCGGCAGGGGGCGCCAGCCCGGCGTGTTCTACAATACCGGGCACGGCCATCTCGGCTGGACGCTTTCGGCGGCGACCGCGCAGATGGTGACGGACACGATTGCCGGCGAGATGGCGGCAGACCGCGCCATCGCCGCCTGATAGAAGGACGCGAAGCGCTCGACAATTCGGGTCCCGGCGCCAGGTGCCGGGACCTATCGAAAAACCGCAACTCCACGAGGATAGACATGGCCGAACTCACCCTTGCCGCCGCCAACAGCATCATCGCCGCCGCCTTTGAGGCTGGCGCAAAGGCCGGCTTCAAGCCGCTCACTGTGGCGGTGCTCGATGCCGGAGGCCACTTGAAGGCCTTCCAGAAGCAGGACGGCGCCTCCATGCTGCGCTACGAGATCGCCTTCGGCAAAGCCTATGGCTCGCTCGCCGTCGGCATGGGCTCGCGCTGGCTGGACAAGAATGCGAAGGAACGCCCGCATTTCATCGAGGGCCTGACCGCCGTCTCGGGCGGCAGGATCGTCGCCGTTCCCGGCGGCGTGCTGATCCGCGATGCGGCCGGAACGCTGCTCGGCGCGGTCGGCGTGACCGGGGATACCTCCGACAATGACGAGATCTGCGCGGTCGCCGGCATCGAGGCAGCGGGTCTTGTCGCCCAGGTCGATTGAGGGCTGATGCCGTCATCGGTTGCCGGGCGGATAGCGTGAGAGCGGAGGTTGGCAAAGCGGGGAAAGAATGCTGTTCTCCGCCCGCATCCGTGCTGATTTCAGGATTCTCAGAAATGACCGACCTGCTCGTGACCAATGTCCGGCCCGATGGCGGCGAGACCGCCGACATCCTGATCAAGGGCGGCAGGATCGCCGCCATCGGCGCGAACCTGCCGCGCGAAGCGGGCGTTCCCGTGCATGACGGCGGCAATGCCGTCGCCATAGCCCCCTTCGTCGAGCCGCATGTGCATCTCGACAAGATCCTCTGGGGCCTGCCGTGGCACAGCATCAACGTGCCGCCCTCGCTGCGCGCGATGATCGACAACGAGGTGGAGATCCGCAAGAACCTGCCCTGGGACACGGAGGAGCGGGCCGGCAACCTGATGCGCCAGTGCGTCGCCATGGGCTCCACCCATATCCGCAGCCATGTCGATATCTCCAGCGGCTACAGGCTCGACAACCTCCATGCGGTGCTGCGCGCCCATGAAAAGACGCGCCACGCCGTCGGCCTCGAACTCGTCGCCTTCCCGCAGCTCGGCATGATGATCGATCCCGGCACGGCGGACCTGATGGAGGCGGCGCTCGACGAGGGCGCTTCCGTCATCGGCGGCATCGACCCAACCGATATCGACGGCGACCCCAAGGGACACCTCGACACGATCTTCGACATCGCCAGCCGCAAGGGCGCGAAGATCGACATCCACCTGCACGAGGCGGGCGAACTCGGCCTGTCCGCCTTGAAGATGATCGCCGAGCGCACCAGGGCGAACGGCATGCAGGGCCGTGTCGTCGTCAGCCATGCCTTCTGTCTCGGTGATGGGCCGGCCGATGCGGTGGACGCGATGATCGATATCCTCGCGGAAAACGGCATCGGCATCATCTCGGCGGTGCCGGGCGAGATCGATTTCCCGCCGATGTTCGAGCTGGCGCGCCGCGGCGTCAAATGCGCCGTCGCCTCGGATTCCCTGCGCGACACCTGGAACCCGCATGGCAACGGCGACATGCTGGAGCGCTGTTGGCTGCTGTCCTACCGTTCCTATTGCCGCACGGACGAGGAACTGGTCGCCGCGCTCGACATGGGTACCGGGCGGGGCGCGGACCTTCTCGCGCTCGAAGGCCACGGCCTCGATGTCGGCTGCGAGGGCAGCCTCGTGCTGATCGAGGGCGAAAACCGGGCGCAGATCCTCGTCGACCGGCCGAAGCGCAGCCTGGTGGTCAAGCGCGGCCGCATCGTCGCGCGCGACGGCACCTGGGTGGCGTGAGGCCGTGCGTCTGCACGGCCTCCTTTCGAGGCTCAGCGCGGGCTCAGTTTCCAGTAGAGCGTGAAGGCGACCGCAATCAGCATCGCCACGGCGGCGCCGACGACGCCGACGAAGGCATGGTCGAAGGCGGACTGGGCGAGGGCGATGACCTGCTGCGCCTGGTCCGGCTTGAGGCCATCGGCAAGCACCAGCGCCTCGTCGAGGCTGTCGCGGGCCTCGTCGGCGAGCGCCATGCCCTGCGGCACGACCATCGCCTTTGAATAGAGGGCGGACATCAGGCTTCCGAGCAGCGCGATGCCGAGTGCCCCGCCCAGTTCGAACGAGACTTCCTCCACCGAGGCGGCCATGCCGGCCTGCTCTTCCGGTGCCGAGAGCATGATGACGGCCGATGCCGCCGTCATGGCGGCGCCGACGCCGAAGCCCATCGCCGCCAGCGCCGTGATCCAGTAGCCTGTCGGGCCCTGGTGGGTGGCGAGAAAGGCGGCGAGCGCAAGGCCGGACAGCAGCAGCGCGGCCCAGAGCACCCGTTCACCGCCAAGGCGCGGCAAGGCGAGCCCGGTGAGCGGCCCGGCGAAGAAGGCGGCGGCGGGGATCGGCAGGATGATGAGGCCGGCCTCCAGCGGGGAATAGCCGAGCACGAGCTGCAGCCGCTGGCTGAAGACCAGTTCCACGCCGATAAGGGCGGCGGAGGCGACGAGCGCGGTGGCGACACCCGCGGTGAAACGTGGATTGGCGAAGAGCGCGAAATCGATCAACGGCGCCGCGCTGCGGCGCTGGCGGCGAATGAACACCGCCATGGCCGCAAGGCCGATGGCAAGCGCGATGGCCGCGCTTTCCCAGGAGGGATCGCGCTTTCCGGCTTCCTTCACGGCATAGGTGAGGCCGACGAGGCCGAACATCACCTGCACGGAACCGAGGAGATCCCAGGGGCGGCTGCGGTCTCCCGCGCGGCGGGTGAGCAGGACGGCGCTCGCCGCCAGCGCGACGAGAACGACCGGAACGTTGATCAGGAAGACGGAGCCCCACCAGAAATATTCGAGCAGCAGGCCGCCGACGACCGGGCCGAGCGCCGCCCCGCCCGAGGCGACCGCGGCCCAGATGCCGATGGCGAAGGCCCGCTCCTTCTCGTCGGTGAAGGTGAGGCGGATGAGCGACAGCGTGGCAGGCATCATCATCGCCGCCCCGGCCGCCAGGGCGACGCGCGCGGCAATCAGCAAGGCGGGCGAAGGGGCGAAGGCCGCGCCGAGGGAGGCGAGGCCGAACACGAAGAGGCCGGCCATGAACATCTGCTTGTGGCCCAGCCGGTCGCCCAGCGTGCCGAGGCCCGGCAGGAGGCCGGCGACGACGAGGGGATAGGCGTTGACGATCCAGAGCTTTTCGGCCGCGGTGGCGGAAAGCGCGTGCGTCAGTTTGGGCAGGGCCGTATAGAGCACCGTCATGTCGATGACGATCAGGAAAAGGGCGCTGGAGACGACGGCGAGGACGAGCCAGCGTTTACCACGGGACATCGGTATGATCCTTGGGCATGGTGTTTAGCGGTTGCATGCGCGTGGGGCGCTATATAAATACATTCGTATTGAAATGGAAGGGGTGAGATGGCAGGGCGACCGCGCAGCATAGATCGCGACCGCGTTCTGGACGCCGCCGAGGCCATCGTGGCCGCGGACGGCGCGGCGGGCCTCACCTTCGATGCCGTTGCGCGCGCCGCCGGCATCACGAAGGGCGGCGTGCAGTATTGTTTCGGCACGAAGGAGAACCTGATCCGCTCGATGATCGAGCGCTGGGGCAGCACGTTCGAGGCGGAGGTGATGGCGCATGCGGGAAGCGATCGCTCGCCGCAATCCGTCATTCGCGGCCACCTGCTGGCGACCCGCGACAGCGACGAGGCGGAATATTCACGCTCCGCCGTGATGATGACGGCGCTCTTGCAAAGCCCCGAACAGGTGGCGGCGAGCCGCGTCTGGTACACGCATCGCCTGGCGGGGCTGGACATGGATAAGGCGGAGGACAGGCAGGCCGCGCTCGCTTTCCTCGCCGGCGAAGGTGCCTTCCTGCTGAAGGCCTTCGGCCTCATCGACATCACCGAGGCCCGGTGGACGGCCCTGTTTTCCGACATGCTCACCCTTGCGGGCGGGCGCGAGGACGAAAAAAGGGACGGGGAAAAGGGTTAGAGCAGGTCCGGCGCCAACGCGATGCCACTTCGGCCGAAAACATTCCGGATGCGAGGGAGGCGGGGCTCAGAGCCTGTATTCGCTGGCGAGCGTCACATGGTGGTGGATGCGGCCTTCGAAGAATTCGGCCAGAACCGCCTCGGTCGCGGCGCGGGCTTCGGCGCGCACCGGGCTTGCGAGCGCCTCCTCGACGGCCGCAAGGCTCGGATAGTTGATGGCGAGGATCATCGGCAGTTCCGGCGCACCCTCGTCGCGGGCCTCGGCAAACGAAACGCGCACGTCGGTGGCATGTGGAAACTGCCGCCATTTCGGCAGGATGCGCTCGATGACGGCCTTGCGGAAGGCGTCGGTCCGGCCCTCCTTCACCTTGCCCTCGAACAGCGCGTAGCGGGTGATCATTCGAAGTTCTCCTTGTTCGGGCCCCGGAAGAATTCCATCAGCGCCGCCTGGTCCTCGCCGCCGAGGCCGGCGGCCGTCAGCATGCGGTGGATCTCGGCACAGGCCGCCGTCAGCGGCATGGCGGTGTTGGTGCGGCGGGCAAGGTCCTGCGCGCCGGAAAGGTCCTTCACCATGTTGTCGATGCGGCCCGTGCGGCGGTAGTCCTTCGCCACGAAGCGCGGCATGTATTCCTGCAGGATGGCGCTGTCGGCCCGCCCGCCCTTCAGCGCCTCGGGGATCTTTGCCGCGTCGACGCCGGCATCGAGCGCCAGTTGCGTTGCCTCGGCGACGGCAAGGAAGCCGAGGCCGCACAGGACCTGGTTGATCAGCTTGGTCGTCTGGCCGGCGCCGACCGGGCCCATATGGGTGTAGTTGCTGGCGACGTGTCGCAGGACCTTATGCGCATCCGCCACGTCGTCCGCCGTTCCGCCGGCCATCAGCGTGAGCTGGCCGATCAGCGCCTTCGGCGCCCCGCCGGACAGCGGGCTGTCCACCCAGCGCAGGCCCTTTTCCGCCGCATCGGCGGCCAGCTGCTTCGTGGCGTCCGGGTCGATCGAGGACATGTCGATGATGAGCGTGCCGGCCCGCGCGCCGGCGGCGATGCCGGCCTCGCCGAAGACGGCGCGGCGCACGATGGCCGGCGAATTGAGGCTGAGGATCACATAGTCGCTGGCGGCGGCGGCCGCGGCGGCCGTGGGCGCCGCGGCCGCGCCCTTGCCGACCAGTGCGTGCACCTTTTCCGGGTTCGGATCGAAGACGGTCAGGCGGTTGCCGGTTTCGGCAAGCCGCGTGCCGATGGCGCCGCCCATGGCGCCCGCGCCGATCAGCGCGACGGTGTTCGTCATGATGGGGTCTCCTCCAGTTTCGCGGCGATACGGTCGACGACGCTTTCGAGCGTGTCGTCGATATCGACGATCATGGCATTCTCGTCTTGCGCCGGCGGTTCGAGGGCGGCGAACTGGCTGTCGATGAGGCTCGTCGGCATGAAATGGCCGGCACGGGCCGACATGCGGGCGGCGATCAGGTCCCTGCTGCCGGAAAGGTGGACGAAGGTGACGGGACCGCGCGCCTCGCGGGCGATGTGGTCGCGGTAGCGGCGCTTGAGGGCCGAGCAGCCGATGATCAGGGTGCCGCCCGGCTGCGCGAGCGTCCGGCCGACCAGGGTCAGCCAGGGCCAGCGGTCCTCGTCGGTCAGCGGTTCGCCGCGGCTCATCTTGTCGATGTTTTCCGGCGGATGCAGGTCGTCGCCATCGAGATAGTTCGCGCCGATACGGCCGGCAAGCGCCGCGCCGACGGCGGACTTGCCGCAGCCGGCAACGCCCATCAGGACGATGCGCCTGTTTTCCTCAGAGCGAGGCCGTGATGCCGCCGTCGACATAGAGCGTGTGTCCGTTCACGAAGGAGGAGGCGTTTGAAGAAAGGAAGATACAGGCGCCGACGAGCTCCTCCACCTTGCCCCAGCGGCCGGCCGGCGTGCGTTTCTCCAGCCAGGCGGAGAAGGCGGGATCGGCGACGAGCGCGGCGTTCAGTGGCGTGTCGAAATAGCCGGGCGCGATGGCGTTGCATTGCAGGCCGTATTTCGCCCAATCCGTCGCCATGCCCTTGGTGAGGTTGCCGACCGCGCCCTTGGTGGCGGTGTAGGGGGCGATGCCCGGGCGGGCGAGCGCCGTCTGGACGCTGGCGATGTTGATGATCTTGCCCGCGCCGCGGCCGATCATGTGGCGCGCGACGGCCTGGCCGACATTGAAGACGGTGGAGACGTTGGTCTTCAGGAGCCGCTCGAAGGCGTCGGCGGGAAAGTCCTCCAGTGGCGTGCGGTGCTGCATGCCGGCATTGTTGACGAGGATGTCGATGGCGCCGACCTCCGCCTCGAAACCGTCGATGGCCGCGCGCACGGCCGCGTGGTCGGTGGCGTCGAAGGCGAGCGTGTGCCTTGCCCCGAGCGCTTCCGTGGCCGCCTGCAGCTTGGCCGTGTCGCGGCCGTTGAGGACGATGTCGGCGCCGGCATCGGCAAGGCCCTTCGCCAGCGCAAGGCCGATGCCCTGCGAGGAGCCGGTGACAAGGGCGCGCTTGCCCGTGAGGTCGAAGAGTTGGGTGCTCATGGCTCTTCCTTAACTGAATGCGATCTGCGTCTTCATCGATTGCCCCTTGTCCGAGGCGATCTCGAAGGCCTTCAGGGCGTCGGCGAGCGGCAGCGTATGGGTGATCAGCGGCTTCACGTCGATCAGCCCGCCCTGCATCAGCCGGATGGCGACCGCGAATTCCTCATGGAAGCGGAAAGAGCCGCGCAGGTCCAGTTCCTTGGCCGTGATCGCCATCATCGGCAGGCTCATTTCGCCGCCGAGGCCGAGCTGCACGATGACGCCGCGCGGGCGTAGCGCCTGGATGCCCGCAACGAGCGCCGGCTGTGCGCCGGAACACTCGTAGAGCACATCGAAAGTGCCCTTGTTCTCGCTGAACGGAACAAGGCCGTCGCGGTCTTCCGACAGGTTGACCGTACGGTCCGCGCCGACCGCGCGGGCAAAGCCGAGCGCCCGTTCGGAGAGGTCGGCGGCGACGATCTCGGCCGCACCCGCCCGCCTTGCGGCGAGGATCGACAAGGTGCCGATCGGCCCGCAGCCGGTGACGAGCACGCGCTTGCCCAGCATTTCGCCGGCCCGGCGCGTGGCGTGCAGCGTGACCGAAAGCGGCTCGGCCATCGCGGCTTCACCCGCCGAAAGCCCGTCCGCCTTCACGCACTGGCTGGCCCTGGCCACCAGCCGCTCGCGGAAAGCGCCCTGGATATGCGGGAAGGGCATGGCCGAGCCATAGAAGCGCATGTTGAAGCAATGGTTCGGCAGGCCCTTCAGGCAGTAGGCGCAGGCCCCGCAGGGCCGCGAAGGCGAGACGGCGACGAGATCGCCGATGGCAAGGCCGGAAACGCCCTCGCCGAGCGCGGCGACATGGCCGGCCACTTCATGGCCGAGGATCATCGGCTCCTTCAGCCGCACCGTGCCGAAGCCGCCGTGGTTGTAGTAGTGCAGGTCCGAGCCGCAGATGCCGCCGGCGGCAAGGCGGATCTCCACCTCACCGGGGCCGGGCGCCTCAACGGCACTCTCCTCGATGCGCAGGTCCTTAGCCGCGTGGATGACGATGGCTTTCATCGCATCACCCTCACAGGACCGGCGTCGGCAGCGGGCGGCCGTCGAAATGGGCCGACAGGTTGTCGAAGACGAGCTGGCCCATCGCCTTGCGCGTCTCGACCGTGCCGGAGGCCATGTGCGGCTGGAGCAGGACGTTGTCGAGCGCAAGGAAGCGCGGGTTCAGGTTCGGCTCGCCCTCGAAGACATCGAGCGCGGCCGAACCGAGCGCCTTGCGTTCCAGCGCGTCGAGCAGGGCGTCCTCGTGGATGTTGGAGGCGCGCGAGATGTTGATCAGCATGCCCTCCGGCCCGAGCGCCTCGATCACCTTGCGGCCGACGATGTGGCGCGTCTCGGCGGAGGCGGCCAGCGTGACGAAGAGGAAGTCGGAGCGGGCGGCCAGTTCCACCGGATCGGCGACGAAGGTCCAGTCCTTGGCGAAGTCCTTCGGGCCGGTATCGCTGTAGGCGATGTCCATGTCGAAGCCGGCAAGGCGCTTGGCGACCTCGTAGCCGATGCGGCCGAGGCCGAGCACGCCGGCGCGCTTGCCGTGCACGCGGCGCTTCAGCGGGTAGAGGCCCTTGCTTGCCCAGTCGCCGCTCTTGACCCAGGCCTCGCCGCCGATGACGCCGCGCGCCTCGGCGAGCATCATGGCGATGCCGAGATCGGCGACGTCCTTGGTGAGCACGTCGGGCGTGTTGGTGACGCGGATGCCGCGCTCGCGGGCGGCGGCAAGGTCGACCGCATCGAAGCCGACGCCGTAGACGGAGATGACCTCCAGCTTCGGCAGCGCCTCGATCATCGCCCGGTTCGCCCCAAGCTCGCCGCGCGTCGCGATCCCGCGGATGTTAGCGCCATGCGCGGCCAGGAACGCCGCCTTGTCGGCTGCCTCGAAATAGCGATGCATGGTGAAGTTGGCGTTCAGGCGCTCTTCGTCCCACGCTGGATACGGCCCAACCTGCAACAGCTCGATCTTGCTCACGGGATTCCTCCGACATATATTTTGTTATCGATAACATATCGTGCCGCAGGGAATTGTCCAGCCCCATTTCAAAAAGCTATGGGGGTGTTGAAGAGGCTTATATAGCGCCCTTGACAATGATGTTATCGATACCATACGATCATTCCATCGGCTTTGGGAGGAGCAGGTGGAAACGCAGAAACTTCTGGAATTTCGCGCCGTGTCGAAGGAGTTCGGCGGCACGAAAGCGCTGACGAACGTGTCGCTCGACCTCAGGAGCGGCGAGATCCTCGCGCTTCTCGGCGAAAACGGCGCCGGCAAGTCGACCCTCATCAAGACGCTCGCCGGCATCTACCGGCCGGACGGCGGGGACATCCTGTTTTGCGGCGAGCCCTATCACCATCGCCCGCCGCGGCCGAACGAGCGCCAATCGGTCGCCTTCATCCACCAGGACCTCGGCCTCATCGAATGGATGACGGTGGCCGAGAATGTCGGCCTGGCACAGGGCTTTTCGCTGCGTCGCAAGCTGATCGACTGGAACGCCACGGCGCGGCGCACGGCCGAAGCGCTGAAGCTGGTCGGCTGCGATTTCGATCCCTCCACCCGCGTGCAGAGCCTGACGCGCACCGAAAAGTCGCTGGTCGCCATCGCCCGGGCGCTCGCCGTCGAGGCCGACGTGCTCGTCCTCGACGAACCGACAGCGAGCCTTCCGGCCGACGAGGTGGAGCGCCTGTTCGACGCCATCCGGCCGCTCAAGGACCGCGGTGTGGCGATGATCTACGTCTCGCACCGCCTCGACGAGATCTTCCGCATCGCCGACCGCGTCGCCGTGCTGCGCGATGGGCATCTCGTCGGCGAGACGGCCGTCGCCGACACCAATCCGGACGAGCTGATCCGCATGATCGTCGGCCGCAAGGCGGACCAGCTCTTTGCCAAGGCCCATTCGACACCCGGTCCGGTGCTGGTGTCGGTCGGCGACCTTGCCTGCCGTGGTGCCGGCCCCGTCTCCTTCGAGCTCAGGCAGGGCGAGCTTCTCGGCCTTGTCGGCCTGCGCGGCGCGGGGCAGGAACTGATCGGCCGCGCCCTCTTCGGCGCCGAACCCGCGACGGGCGTGGTGACGATCCGCGGTGCGGCGCCCGATCTTTCCAGCCCGGAAACGGCGATCGCCTCCGGCATCGGGTTGATCGCCCGCGACCGGACGGAGGAATCGGTCGCCATGTCGCTCACGCTGCGGGAAAACACCTTCCTCAATCCCGGCGCGTCCGGGCGTGGGCTTGCGGCTTTCCTGTCGCCGGCCCGCGAAGCCGGCATGGCCGCGGCCATCGGCGAGAAGGTGGGGCTGCGCCCCAACGACCAGGCGCTCGCCATCGAGGCGCTGTCGGGCGGCAACCAGCAGAAGGTGGTGGTCGGGCGCTGGCTTGCGACCGGCCGCAGGCTGCTGATCGCCGAGGACCCGACGGCCGGCGTCGATGTCGGCGCCAAGGCCGACATCTACCGCCTCATCGCCGCGGCGGTGGAGGAGGGGCTCGCCGTCCTCGTGATCTCCACCGACTTCGAGGAGATCGCGCATATCTGCCATCGGGCGCTCGTGTTCTCGCGCGGACGCATCGTTCGCGAACTGTCCGGCGCCGACCTCACCACCTCCGCCGTCATCGCTGCGGCCTCCGCCTCCGAGGCGGCCTGATTTCCGGGAGAAAGACGATGCAATCCATCCAGTCCAACGCGCTCGAGCCGACGCCCGCCGAACTGAAGGGGCTTTCGACCGGCGAGAAGCTGAAGCGCCTCCTGCCGGTCTATGGCCTCGTCATCCTGACGGTCCTGCTCATCCTCGTCTTCTCGGTCCTGCTGTCGGATACGTTCCCGACGCTGCTCAACCTGCGCTCGATCATCGCCAACAAGACGATCATCGCCATCCTGTCGCTGGCCGCGATGATCCCCATGGCGTGCGGGCGCATCGACCTGACCATCGGCTACGGCATCGTGCTCTGGCATATCCTGGCGATCAGCCTGCAGACCATGCTGGGCCTGCCCTGGCCGTTGGCGGTCGCCGTCGTTCTTGTGCTCGGCGCGTTGACCGGCCTCCTGAACGGCCTGCTGGTCGAGGTGGCCAAGATCGACAGCTTCATCGCGACCCTCGGCACCGGCACGGTCATCTATGCCATCGCGCTCTGGCACACAGGCGGCCGGCAGGTGGTCGGCGTCTTGCCGGACGGGTTTCTCGCGCTGAACGGCACCATGCTCTTCGGCCTGCCGATCACCGGCTTCTACGTGCTGGCGCTGGCGATTGTGCTCTGGATCGTGCTCGAATACCTGCCGATCGGCCGCTATGTCTATGCCATCGGCGCCAATCCGAAGGCGGCGGCGCTGAACGGCATTCCGGTCCGCCGTTTCGTCATCGGCGCCTTCATCGCCTCGGGCGTCCTCTCGGCCGTCGCCGGCGTGCTGCTCGCCTCGCGGCTGCGCATCGGCCAGGCGAGCGTCGGCCTCGAATATCTGCTGCCGGCCCTCGTCGGCGCTTTCCTCGGCTCCACCACCATCAAGCCGGGCCGCGTCAATGTCTGGGGCACGATGATCGGCGTCATCATCCTTGCCGTCGGCATTGCCGGCATCCAGCAGTTCGGCGGCTCCTTCTTCGTCGAGCCGCTGTTCAACGGCGTCACGTTGCTCGTCGCCATCGGTATTGCCGGTTATGCCCAGCGCCGCCGTGGCGCTGCGGGCGCCATCAAGCCGAAGGGCGCGCCGGGGGAAGCGGCCGGCAAGCCATCCTGAACCTTCGTTCCATCGTCGCATGTCTCACGTCCAAAGGGAGGACACTATCGTGAAACGCAGAGATTTCCTGGCCACCACGGCCGCCGCCGCCTTCGGCCTGATGCTCGCAAGCCCGGCCTTCGCGGATGCCATGGCGGATGCGAAGGCCGTCGTCGAGAAATATGCCAGCAAGGTCGAGAAATGGGACGGCCCGACGGGCGGCCCGAAGGCGGCGGAAGGCAAGACCGTCGTCGTGGTCGCAGCCGACATGAAGAACGGCGGCATCCTCGGCGTCGTCAACGGCATCGAGGAGGCGGCCGCCGCCATCGGCTGGAAGGTGACGGTGCTCGACAGCGCGGGCTCGATCGAGGGCCGTACCGCCTCCTTCGGCCAGGCGCTGACGCTGAAGCCGGGCGGCATCATCATCACCGGTTTCGATGCCGTCGAGCAGAAGCCGGCGATGGAGGAGGCCAAGAAAGCCGGCATTCCGATGGTCGCCTGGCATGCGGCGCCTGCCGTCGGCCCGGTCGAGGAGGTCGGCGTCTTCGCCAACGTGACGACGGACGCCATGGAAGTCTCCAAGGCGGCGGCCGACTATGCCTTCGTCGATGCCGGCGGCAAGCCGGGCGTGATCATCTTCACCGATTCCACCTACGCCATCGCCATCGCCAAGGCCGACAAGATGAAGGCGGAGATCGAGGCGCTCGGCGGCACGGTGCTCGAATATGTCGACACGCCGATCGCCGAGACCTCGCAGCGCATGCCGCAGCTCACGACGACGCTCCTGCAGAAATACGGCGAGCAATGGACCCATTCGCTGGCGATCAACGACATCTATTTCGACTTCATGGGCCCGTCGCTCGCCGCGGCCGGCATTGCGGGCGATGGCGCGCCGAAGAGCGTTGCGGCCGGCGACGGCTCGGAAAGCGCCTACCAGCGCATCCGCGCTAGGCAGTACCAGTCCGTCACCGTGGCCGAGCCGCTCAACCTGCAGGGCTGGCAGCTCGTCGACGAGTTGAACCGCGCCTTCGCGGGCGAGCAGTGGTCGGGCTACGTCTCGCCGCTCCATGTCGTGACGGTGGACAATGTCGAGTTCGATGGCGGGCCGAAGAACAGCTTCGACCCCGACAACGGCTATCGCGACGAATACAAGAAGATCTGGGGCAAATAAGCCTCCTTCCGGCGTCCGGGGGCGGGAGGACCGTCCCCGGGCGCGATCAAAGCCCGGTCTCCATTGCCCTTGCCCGGGACGGCATGATCGGTATCTTGCGCGGGCGTTGGATTGCGAGGGAGGAGTGCCATGTCGTTTTTCGAGGCCGAGGACGCGGTGTTCTCAACCTTCGTGCTGGGAAATGCGCCGCTGAAGAAGCTGGCCGGCGGGTTCGACTGGGTCGAGGGACCGGTCTGGTTCGGCGATCACGATTGCCTGCTGTTCTCCGACATTCCCAACAACCGCATCCTGCGCTGGAGCCCGGCGCTCGGTATAAGCACGTTCCGCGAGCCCGCCAATTTCTCCAATGGCAACACGCGCGACCGGGAAGGCCGGCTCGTCACCTGCGAGCACGGCACGCGCCGCGTCACCCGCACCGAGCATGACGGCTCGATCACCGTCATCGCCGACCGCTACGAGGGAAAGCGGCTGAACTCGCCGAACGATGTCGTCGTCGCCTCGGACGGTGCCGTGTGGTTCACCGATCCGCATTACGGCATCGCCTCCGACTACGAGGGCACGCGCGCCGAACAGGAGCTGCCCTGCAATGTCTACCGGGTCGACCCGCTTTCGGGGGAGATCCGGGCGGTGCTCACCGATTTCCAATGCCCGAATGGCCTTGCCTTCAGCCCGGACGAGACGCGGCTCTATGTCGCCGATACGGGCCGCATCTTCTCCGACGATCCGCGCCATATCCGCGTCTTCGATGTCGGCGAAGGCTGGTCGCTTGCCGGAGGCGACGTCTTCCATGTCGTCAGTCCCGGCTGCGCGGACGGCATGCGCGTCGATGCGGCCGGCAATCTCTGGACCTCGGCCGGCGACGGGGTGCACTGCATCGCGCCGGACGGCCGCCGGCTCGGAAAAATCCTCGTGCCGGAGACGGTGTCGAACATCTGCTTCGGCGGCCGGCATGGTCACCGGCTCTTCATCACCGCCACCACGTCCCTTTATGCCGTTTCGCTCGCCATCCGCGGTGCGGTCCGGACCACGCGATAGGAATGCCGGACATGCCATTCACCGAAACGACCGCGAAGCTGACGGACGAGGGCGTGCTTGCCATGCTGCAAGGCGCCATCGATGCCGCGAAGGCCTCGGGCCAGCCGCAATGCATCGTCATCGTCGACCAGAGCGGCGTGGTGCTCGGCTCCTTCCGCATGAACGGCTCGCGTTATCTCTCGCTGAAGAGCGCCACGGCCAAGGCCCGCACCGCCGCCTCTATCGGCGCCCCGAGCCACAGCCTGCCCGACCATGCGAAGCTGCCGCTTGCGGCGGCCACCCGGGGCGAGGTGACGGGCCTTCGCGGCGGCTTGCCGATCCGCTCGGCCGGCGTGCTCCTCGGCGGCATCGGCGTCGGTTCGGGCTCGGGGGAGCAGGACGAGGAGGTCGCCCGCGCGGCGCTGGCCGCCATCGGCGCGGACGCGGCGTGACCGGCCTTTGCGCGCGTGGGGATAACGGAACGCTCCGGCGTCGCCCGGCTTGCGGCATGGAAGGCCGGCGCGCTATGGTGTGGTAACGATAACGGAGCACGGGGAATGCGCAACGACAAGGCGCCGACCATGGCGGACATCGCCCGCAAGACGGGTGTTTCCCCGATGACGGTATCGCGCGCGTTCAAGTCCGGCAGCCTGATCAACAAGGATACGCGCGACGCGATCCTGAAGGCGGCGGAAGAGCTCGGCTATGTCTTCGATTCCACCGCCTCGAACCTGCGCTCGCAGAAGACGGATTTCATCGCCGTCACCATCCCGTCGATCAACAATGCGAACTTCGCCGATACGGTCGGCGGCCTTTCCGAAACGCTGAGCGCCCGCGGCTTCCAGATCCTGCTCGGCTATACGAACTACGATGTCGAGGAAGAGGAGCGGCTGATCGAGCAGCTCTTGCGCCGCAAGCCGCAGGCCATCGTCGTGACCGGCGGAAAACACACGCCGCGGGCGCGGAGGCTGCTGGAGAACGCCAGCGTGCCCGTCATCGAGACCTGGGATGTGCCGGCCGAGCCGATCGGCCATTTCGTCGGCTTTTCCAATGCCGACGCCGTGCGCAGCATGGTCGATCATTTCGTGGCGGCCGGCTATTGCCGCATTGCCTTCATCGGCGGTGATGCGAGCCGCGACACCCGCGGCAGCGACCGCCGCCTCGGCTTCATCGCCGCGCTCGACAGCCACGGCCTCGACGCCTCCCGCCTCATCGACGCGGGCGTGCCGCCGATCTCGATGCGGGAAGGCGCCAATGCCATGGCGCGGCTGCTGGCGGAATTCCCCGATACGGAAGCGGTGATCTGCGTGTCCGACCTTTCGGCCTTCGGGGCGCTGACGGAGTGCCAGCGCCGCGGCGTGCCCGTGCCCGGGCGCATCGCCATCGGCGGCTTCGGCAACTACGAGATCGGCGGTATCTGCGTGCCGGCGCTGACGACCGTCGACGCCCAAGCGCGGCAGATCGGCGAGCGCACCGGCCGCCTCATCCTCGATCTCCTCGACGACCGGCCGGACGTGCCGCATGTCACGATCGAACCGCGGCTGATCGTGCGCGACAGCAGCCGCTAGGCCTTCAATTGCGCCCGCAGCCTGCCGGCGGCGAGGTCCATGAAGGCCTGGATGCGCGGCGTGCGGCGCAGGTCCGGATGGATGAGGAGCCAGACTTCCGATTCCAGCGCGCCGATGAAATCGCCCTGCCGGTCGAGATCGAACGACCGGTGGAGATAATCCGGCAGAAGCGCTCTTCCGAGGCCCGCTGCGGCGGCCTGGGCGGCGGCCCACATGCTGTTCACCCGCAGCACGATCTCCTCCTCCGCCACATGGGCGGCCAGCCAGCGGGCGGCGGGAATAGCCGAAAGGCTGTCGTCGAGCGCGATCCACGGCAGGTCTTCCCTGGTTCCGCTTTTCACGTAGATCGCATAGCGGAACGCGCCCGCCCGCTGGCCGACCAGCGTTTCCGGCGGGGAGCGGGTGGGGCGGATGGCCACTTCGGCCTCATAGCGCGCCATGTCGGCAAAGGTGTTGGAGACCACGAGATCGAAGCGGATGCCGGCATGTTTCCGGCGTACCGGCGGGAGCAGCGTGGAAACCAGCGGGACCAGGGAATCGGGCGTCGTCAGGGTGATGCGGCCCGCAAGCCGCTGTTCGCCGCCCGCCAGTTGCCGCCGCGCCTCGGCAAGGTTTGCCTCCACGCCCATCGCGGCACGGACCAGCTCGCTGCCGAGCGGGGTCGGGATATATTGCCCGCCGAGCCGCTGGAACAGCGGCGCCCCGGCCTCCTGCTCCAGTTCCTTCAGCCGGCGGTAGACGGTGGCGAGGTGTACATTGAGGCCGGCGGCCGCGGGGGCGGGCTTTCCGCTGCGCGCCAGCGCCGCGATGAGGAGGAGGTCGTCGGTCGATAGCATTTTCGCACCATTGCGAACTGGTTTCGCAATTCATGCAGAAGAATTCGCGCTGTTGCAAATTTATATGTCGATCAAAGGAGATCGACATGACCGAACTGTTGCACATCAAGGCTTCGCCCCGTGCGGACCTCTCCCATTCCGGCAAGGCGGCGGCGGGGTTCATCGCCGCGCTTGAAAAACACCATCCCGCGCTTCAGGTCCGCGAGATCGATGTCTGGAAAGCGGACCTGCCGGCTTTCGACGGTCCTCTGCTCGCGGCGAAATATGCGCGCCTCGCCGGCCGTTCTTTCACGCCGCAAGAGGCCGAAAGCTGGGCGGCGATCGAGGACATGGTGCACAGGCTCGATGCGGCAAAGATCGTGCTTCTCTCCACGCCGATGTGGAACCTCTCCATTCCCTATCGGCTGAAGCATTATATCGACCTCGTCACCCAGCCAGGCCTCAGCTTCCGCTTCGATCCGCAAACCGGCTATACGCCGCTTCTGCGGCCGCGCCCCGTCGTCGCGATCCTCGCAAGCTCCGGCGATTTTTCCGAGGGGCCGTCCTGGGGCCGGCCCGATCTTGCCACGCCGTATCTGCGGCAGGCCCTGAAGTTCATCGGCTTTCGCGATGTGGACATCGTCCCCGTCGGCCCCACCGTCGGCAAGCCGGGCGACGTGCTGGCGGCGGCGGAAAAGGCGCAGGCGCATCTGGCTGCCCTTGCGGAGCGGCTTGCGAGGGTGGACGCATGAGCGCGGCGACGGGCTGGACGCTCCTGGTTCTGTCCGGCGTGCTGGATGTCTTCTGGGCGCTGGCGACCAAGAAATCGAACGGCATGACGCATTGGGGTTGGGGCCTTCTCTCCATCCTCCTGCTGGCGGCCTTCGTGTTCTCGCTCGCCAGGGCCTTGTCCGTCCTGCCGCTCGGAATGGCCTACGCGGTCTGGACAGGCATCGGCGCGGTCGGCTCCGTTGCCGTCGGCACCATCGTGTTCGGCGAGCCGCTGGGCGCCCAGCGCATCGCTTATGTGGCTATCATCGTGATCGCGATCGTCGGCCTGCATCTCGGCACGGGGCAGGAGGCCGCCGGCTGAGCGGCGTCAGGCCGGGCCGCGCTCGAGTTCGGCGACGAGGCGCGCCAGCATCGCGTCGCACCGGTCGAGCTGCTCGATGCTGACGAATTCGTCGGCCTTGTGGCCCTGTTCCATGAAGCCGGGGCCGCAGACCGCGGTGGAAAGGCCGAGGTCCTGATGGAAGAGACCGCCTTCCGTGCCGAAGGCCACCTTTATGATCGGCTCATCCGTCGCGAGGATCCGGCGCAGCAGCCGTATCGCGGGCGCGTCGGAGGGCGTGTCGAGGCCGGGATAGCCGGAAACCGGCTCGATCTCTATGCAGGCCATCGGAAACCGGCCGCGATGCGGCGCGACGATGGCCTCGGCGTCGCCGCGGATATCGGCGAGGATGCGCCCCGGATCGTCGCCGGCAATGTTGCGGATCTCGAAGTCGATCTCGCACAGGCTGGGCACCACGTTAAGCGCGGTGCCGCCGTGCATCAGGCCGGCATGGATGGTGGAATAGGGGATGTCGTAGTCCGGGTCGCGCGCGCCCCGCGCAGCCAGCATGTCCTGCCGCGCCTGTAGGGTGGTGATGAAGGCCGCGCCGAGATGCAGCGCATTCAGCGCCTTGGGTGCAAGTGCCGAATGGCCGGCCTCGCCGCGGCAGCAGGCCTTGAGTGCCAGCTTGCCCTTGTGACCGCTGGCAATGCGCAGGCCCGTCGGCTCGCCGACGATGCAGAGCGCCGGCCCTGCCGGCCGCTTCGCCAGCGCCTCGATCATGCCGCGCACGCCGAGACAGCCGATCTCCTCGTCGTAGGAGAGGGCGAGGTGCAGCGGCGCTTTCAGGGGGCGGGTCGCGGCGAAAAGCGCGGCGTGAAGCGCTGCGGCCACGAAACCCTTCATGTCCGCCGTGCCGCGGCCGTAGAGCCGCCCGTCCCGCTCGGCCAGCCGGAAGGGATCGGTGCTCCAGTCCTGTCCTTCGGCCGGCACGACGTCGGTATGGCCCGACAGCACCACGCCGCCAGGCCCCTCGGAACCGATGGTCGCCCAGAGATTGGCCCGGCTGCCATCCGGATGCGAAAAGCGCTCGATCCGCGCGCCGGCCGGGCGCAGCAGGCCTTCGACATAGTCGAGCAGCGCCAGGTTGGATGTCCGCGACACCGTCGGTTCGGCAACGAGGCGGGCGAGGATATCCGGGGTCGCGGGGATCATGCGCCTGCCGCCGTCACAGGTCGCCCGGCACGCCGTAGCTCGGCGCCCGGGTGGGGTCCAGCGCGCGCGTGATGTAGGCGTCCATTTCCGTGCGCCAGCGTTGCCACAGCGCGGCGCATTCCTCGATCGGATCGCCCTCGGTCCAGTCGACGCGGAGATCCGCGACGTTCCAGGAGACCTTGTCGACCATCACCAGGCCCATCGAATGGACAGGCCCTTCCTCGCCGCCGGTGGCGACCGCCGCCCGCATGGCGGCAATCAGCCGGTCGCCGAGGTGCCGGCCCTCCGCGGCCTCGAAGGCCTCGACCATCGCCTGCGGAATGGCCGTCGTCGTCAGCATGTTGCCGGCAGCAACGACGCCGTTGCCCCGGGCGAAGGCATGGGTGCCGAGCGTCTTGGCGCCGGAAAAGGCGGCCGTACGCCCGTCGGCGTCGACGAGCGCCAGCTGGCGGTATTCGACATGGGGGGCCTCCGCCACCAGCCGCGCGAGCGCGGCTTCCGCCGAAAGACCACCCGCCATCAGGTCGAGCCCTTTCGGGCCGAGGCGCGGGTCGGTGACGTTCTGCGTCGAGACCGCGCCGATGCCCGCGCGCACATGGGCGCAGCGCGCCGCGACGCTCGGCGAGGAGGAGGAGACGGCGATGCCGAACATGCCGGTATCGGCGCAGCGGCCGGAAACGGAAAAGGTCATGCCGCCCTCCCGTCAGGCCTGGTCGGGAATGACGGCGGTGGCCTCGATCTCGACCAGCCATTCGGGCCGGGCGAGCGCCGTGACGACGAGGCCCGTCGAGACGGGGAAGACGCCTTTCAGATATTTGCCCATCTCCCGATACACGGCCTCGCGGTAGCGGATGTCGATGAGATAGACGACGACGCGGCAGACATGGCTGAGGTCGGAGCCCGCCTCTTCCAGCAGCATCTTGATGTTTTCCATCGCCTTGCGGGCCTGCGCGGCGGCATCGCCGATGTGCAGGCTTTCGCGCGTGTCTAGGTCCTGCGCGATCTGTCCGCGCACGAAGACCGTGGTGCCGCGCGCCACAACCGCCTGGCAGAGGTCGTTGTCCAGCTTCTGCTCGGGATAGGTGTCCTTGGTGTTGAAGGGGCGGATGCGGGTGTGCACGGGCATGCTTGTCTCCTTGATGGCCGAGCCCTGAACGTATCGGCGCGCCGCGGGCGGGGTAAGTCGTTTTTGCCGATCCCCCGCTTCGGAAAAAGCTATGCCGGAACCGGCCTGCCGCCCGCGGTGCGTATGCGGGATTATTGCAGCAGCTGGGTCCAGACGCGCGTCACCAGGTCCTGCGCGGCTGCCGAGCAGGTGCGCGAGAAGGTGATCGGCACGTCCGGATAGAGTTCCGGCGCCTTGTCCTTGGTGTAGACGACCTTCTCCTGCATGACCTTCATCGGCGAGGAATGGGCGTAGAAGTTCATCTGCTCGGTGGCGTTCTCCACCGTCGAGATGAACTCGATGAACTTGACCGCATTGTCCCGGTTCGGCGCGCCCTTCGGGATTGCCAGGCTGTCCATCCAGCCGACAAGGCCTTCCTTGGTCATGGCGAGGCTGACCGGCGAGCCGGCGACGCGGGCCTTGAGGGAATCGCCGTCCCACCAGAAATGGGCGGAGACCTCGCCCGAGGCGAGCCGGCTTGCGATATTGTCGGAGGAATAGACCGCGACGGAGGGCTTTTGCGCCATCAGGAGATCCAGCACCTTCTTCATCTCCGCCTGGTCCTCCGAGCAGAAGGGCACGCCGAGATAGAGCTGGGCGGCGCCGATCACCTCGTCGGGATAGGAGAGCATGGCGATCTTGCCCTTGAGCTCGCCTTCCGGCTCGAAGAAATACTTGAAGCTGTCGGTTGGGCCCTTGTACTCGGCGGTGTTCACGACGAAGCCGGCGGTGCCATAGGCGAGCGGGATGGAGAAATCCTGCGTCTCGTCCCACCATTGATTGCGCCAGCGCTCCTCGATGTTCTGGTAGGCCTGCAGCTTGCTGGCCTCGAAATTCTCGATCAGCCCTTCGTCGATCATCACGCGCAGGAAGTGCTGGGAGGGCGTGGCGATGTCGTAGCCGGAGGAGCCGGCCTGCAGCTTGGTCAGGAGATCCTCGTTGGAGGTGAAGCTGTCGACATTGACCTTGACGTCGTTCTCCTTGGAGAACTTTTCGATGAGGGCGGGGGATATCGACTCGGCCCAGGCGTAGATGTTCAGCTCGCCCTCCGCCCGCGCGGCGGTGGCAAGGCATAGGGCAAGGACGGTCGCTGCGAGGTATCGTTTCATTGTCTGTTCCTCTCTTCGTTATGGTTCGGCATTTTCACGGGCGCCGCGCGCCGCAACAAGAAGCGCGACGGTGGCAAGGATGAGCGAGGCCAGGATCAGCAGCGTCGCTATGGCGTTCAGTTCCGGCGAGGTGCCGGCGCGGATCAGCGAGAAGATGTAGACGGGCAGGGTCGTCGAGCCGCCCGTCGACAGCATGTTGGAGGTGATGAAGTCGTCCATCGAGATCAGGAAGGCGAGCATCGCGCCGGAGAAGACGCCCGGGAAGATCAGCGGCAGCGTCACCCGGCGGAAGGTCGTCCAGCGGTCGGCATAGAGGTCGGCGCTCGCCTCCTCCAGGTCGAGCGACATGCCCTGCAGGCGGGCGCGGATCGGCAGGAAGGCGAAGGGCGTGCAAAAGGCGGAATGGGCGATGACCAGCCGCAGCATGCCGTTCTGTACGTTGACGAGCGAGAAAAGGATCAGCGTCGCGACGGCCAGCACGATCTCCGGCAGCAGCAGCGGCAGGTTGACGATCGTTTCGCAGAGCTTGCGGTAGCGCACGTTCTTGCCGCGGATGATGGCGAGCGCGGCGGAAAGCGCGATGAGCGTGGAGATGACCGTCGCGACGGCCGCAACGGTCAGCGAGGTTTCGAGCGCGTTCATCAGCGCCCTGTTGTTGAGCGCGGAGGCGTACCAGTGCGTCGAAAACCCCGTCCAGACGCCGGCAACCCGGTTGGCGTTGAACGAATAGGCGATGATCACCGCCAGCGGCGCATAGAGATAGATGAAGAAGAAGACGGCGAGGGGGCCGAGGCCGGGATAGTGCTTGACGTCGTGGCCCTTCATCACCGGACGTCCTCCCGGCGGGCGGCGCGCAGCGCCATGACGAGGAGGAAGACGAGGACGAGCGCCATCAGCGTCATGGCGATCGCCGCGCCGAAGGGCCAGTTGCGCCCGCCGCCGAACTGCAGCTGGATCAGCGTGCCCATCATCATCTGCTTGCCGCCGCCCATCAGCGAGGGTTCCAGCACCGCGCCGAGCGCGGGCACGAAGACGAGGATGGCGCCGGCCACGAGACCGGGAGCCGTCAGCGGCAGGATCACCCGGCGCAACGTCACCCAGCGGTTGCCGTAGAGATCGTGCGAGGCCTCGATCAGCGTCCCGTCCAGCTTCTCGATCGAGGCGAAGACCGGCAGGACCATCAGCGGCATGGCGGTGTAGACCATGGCCGTCAGCGTCGCGCCGTCGTTGAACATGAAGCTCATGCCTGCGGGCAGGCCGAACGTCTCGAGGAAGCGCGGCAGCGTGCCGTCCTTGCCGAGGATGATCATCCAGGCATAGACGCGCAGGATCATCGAGACCCAGAAGGGCAGCGTCACGAGATAGACGAGCGCCGCCTTGCGGCCCGGCGGCTGGCGGGAGATGAAATAGGCGACCGGAACGGCGAAGACGAGGCAGATCAGCGTCGTCGCGCCGGCGAGCGCGAAGGTGCGGGCGACGATCAGGAGATATTGCGGGGTGAATTCCAGCTCCCCCGTCCAGCCTTCGTTGAAGAGGATCTGGCGGTAGCCCGCGAGGTTGAAATCCCAGGTGAAGCCGCCATGCGCGCCACGCGTGGCGAGCGAGACGGCGGCGATGATGGCGATCGGCAGGATCAGCGCCAGGCCCATCAGCAGCCAGGACGGCAGGAGGCCCCAGAAGGAGAGGTCGCGCCAGAAGCGGGCGCGGGGCGAGCGGTCCGTTCCGCCGGCGGCGGCGTGGAGGGCGCTCTCTGTCATGCGGCCAGTACCCGCGCCGAACCCGCGACGAAGCCTACCGGGACCGTCGCCCCGAGCGGGATCGCGTCGCCCTCGCGCGAGGCGTTGCGGCGCGAGGCGCGCAGCTCCGTTCCCGCGACATCGAGCGTGTAGTGCGTGTAGCCGCCCATGTAGTTCTTGTTGATGATGCGCCCCTCGAAGACGGTGCCCTGGGCCTGGTCGCCGAGATTGATCTTTTCCGGACGAACCGAAAGGGTCGCGCGCCCGCGGCTGGCAGCGCCGGTCGCCGGCACGGTGAGGGCGACGCCGAACGGCGTGCGCACGGTCGCCTGTCCGGGCGCGGTTTCCACGACCTCCACATCCAGGAAGTTCGTCTCGCCGACGAAATCTGCGACGAAGCGGTTGACCGGCTCCTCGTAGATCTCCGTCGGCGTGCCGATCTGCTGCACCTCGCCGCCACCCAGCACGGCGATGCGGTCGGACATGTCGAGCGCCTCTTCCTGGTCATGCGTGACGAAGACGAAGGTGATGCCGGTATCGCGCTGCAGGGTGCGCAGCTCGTCCCGCATCGCCTGGCGCAATTTCAGGTCGAGGGCGGAGAGCGGTTCGTCGAGCAGCAGCACTTCCGGTTCGGGGGCGAGCGCCCGGGCGAGCGCGACGCGCTGGCGCTGGCCGCCCGAAAGCTGGGCGGGCCTGCGCTTCGCCATCGGCGTCATGTGCACGCGTTCCAGCATCTCGCCGACGCGGGTCCTGATGCGTCCCTTCTCCCAGCCGAGGTTCTCCAGGCCGTAGGCGACATTCTGCTCCAGCGTCATATGCGGGAAGAGCGCGTAGCTCTGGAACACCGTGTTGACGCGGCGCCGGTGCGGCGGGATCGCGACGACCTCCTGGCCGGTGAGGAGAATCGAGCCGGTGTCCGGGCTTTCGAAACCGGCGAGCATGCGCAGGAGCGTGGTCTTGCCGCAGCCGGACGGGCCGAGCATCGTGAAGAACTCGTTGCTGCCGATGTCGAAGCTGACGGACTTCAACGCCTGATAGGTCCCGAAGCTCTTGGAGACCGATTTCACTTCGATGGCCTTTTGGGCTCCAGTGGGATGGGGCTGGATCATGCCGTGTTCCTCAAGCCGGTTCGAGCTGGGTGACTTCGCGGCGGAAGGGCAGGGCGTCGCCGATATCGGGCGTGTCCAGTTCCCGCGCATAGCGGTGGCCGGCATAGGTCGCCCAGGCGATCGGCGCGGGTGCGCTCGCATCGCCGATGATCTTGACCGTCCTGATGCCGGCATCGGCCCAATCCGCCTGCCGGGCAAGGAGATCGTTGTAGAGCGCGTCCTCGGAAAGGCGCGAGGCGACCATGACGACGTCGTCGCACGCAATGGGCCTGCGGCGGCCGGTATAGGTACAGCTGGTCTCGACCTCGCCGGCGCGGATGGCGGTGACGCCGCGGTTGAGGCGGATATCGACGCCGAGATCGTCGAGGCGCACATGAATCGCGCCCTGTTCCAGCGTGTTGCGCGTCCAGTCGGAGACATAGGCCGAGGGCGTCACGAGGATGACATTCGCACCGGCCTTCGCCATCACCTCGGCCATCACGCCGCCCATATAGTAGTGGTCGTCGTCATAGACGACGACCGTCTTGCCGGCGAGGCTTTCGGGATGCGCCTTCGCCATGATGTCGTCGGGCGTCCAGAGGGGCATTGCCGGATCGATCGGCATGGGCACGACATGCTGTCTGGCAACGCCGTCGCGGCGCCAGTGCGAACCGGTGGCGATGGCGACATGCTCGAAGCCGAAGCCGAGCACGTCCTCGGCGGTCAGGCGGCTGTCGAAATAGGTCTCGACGTTGGTGCGCTGGGAAATCTGGTACTGGCGATAATCGACGACGCGGCCCCAGGCGGAAAGGCCGGGCAGCAGCCGTTCGCGGGCGACACGGCCGCCGAGCGTGGTGGTGGCTTCGGCGAGCGTCACGTCGTAGCCGCGCAGCGCGAGCGCCCGGGTGGCTTCGAGGCCGGCGGGGCCTGCGCCGACGACGAGCACGGTCTGGCTCTCGCCCTTCTCGTTCATGCGTTCGGGGTGCCAGCCCTTGCGCCATTCCTCCATGAAGGTCGGGTTCTGGGTGCAGCGGCTGATCGACATGGTCATGTCGCCGGTGATGCACATGTTGCAGCCGATGCATTCGCGGATATCCTCGATGCGGCCTTCCTCGATCTTTTTCGGCAGGAAGGGATCGGCGATGGAGGGGCGGGCGCAGCCGATGAAATCCAGCACGCCCTGGCGGATCATGCGCGCCATCACATCCGGCGAGGTGAAGCGGCCGACGCCGACGACGGGTTTCGACGAAAGTTCCCGGATGCCCTTCACCAGGATCTCCTGCGCCCCCTCCTCCTTGAAGCGGGAGGGGCCGGAACAGTCTTCCCAGGCGCCGTGCGCCAGGTCCCAGAGGTCCGGCAGGTCGGCGTTCATCTCGACGAATTCGCGCACCTCCGCATTGGAGAAGCCGAGCTCGCCGATGGTCTCGTCCAGGCTGACGCGCATGGTGATCGCCGTGGTGTCGCCGACGGCGTCACGGATGTCGGCCACCACTTCGCGGGCGAAGCGCGAGCGGTTTTCCAGGCTCCCGCCATAGTCGTCGGTGCGCTGGTTGGTGGCGCGCGACAGGAAGTGCTGGAAGATGCCGAAGCCATGCGCGCCGTAAAGGCAGATCAGGTCGAAGCCGGCGACCTTCGAGCGCTTGGCCGCGTTGACGAACCAGCGGCGCAGATTCGTTATGTCGGTGCGGTCGAGCGCGCGGGCCTGCACCGGGTCGTTGGTGAAGGTGCGGATCGGCAGGGCGGAGGGGGCGAGCGGCACTTCCTTGGTGTAGAAATTCGGGCCGTTGATGCCGGAATAGGCGAGTTGGATGCCGGCGAGCGCGCCATGCACCTTCATCGCGTCGGACATGCGGCGAAGGCCGGGAATGTCCTTGTCCTCCCACAGGCGCAGCTCGATGAAGGGCGTGATCTCCGAGGTGTGGTGCATCTCGGTCTGCTCGGTGAAGATGACGCCCCAGCCGCCCTCCGACTTGATGCCGCGCATGGCTGCGGCCGCCGATGGGTCGCGATAGCCGCCGCCATTGCAATGCGGCACCTGGTAGAACCGGTTCTTGGCGACATGCGGGCCGATCGCCAGCGGTTCGAACAGGATATCGTATTTGGCATCGCGCATGGCAGTCCCCGGGGTTTCCGCGGCTATTGGATGGGGCGAAGGGTTTTTGGTAAATGACGCGTTCCGGAAACGGGGATTAGGCTCAGGCTAATCACGAGCGCGCGTGTTCTTTCGCCATGTTCTCAATTTTTGCGCGAAAGCGCCGCCGCGCCAAGGCGGATGAAAAATCTTCTTTTGTTTTCAATTACTTGTGTGAAGCCGATCACTGGCTCCCGATCGCGTATCGGGACGCTTTCGGGAGCCGGTGCCGCTCGTGCTCAAGGCTTGGGCGTGCCCGCGCCGCTGGCGCGGGCAGATGCCTAGTATTTCACCCACACGGTTTTGAGCGCGCAGTACTTGTCGAAGCTGTGAATGGAGAGGTCGCGGCCGAAACCGGACTGCTTCATGCCGCCGAAGGGCGTCATGGCCGAGAGCGCGTCGACGGTGTTGACCGAGACCGTCCCGGCTTGCAGCCTGTCGGAAACCGAGAGCGCGCGGGAAAGGTCGCGCGTCCAGACGGAGGCGGCAAGGCCGTATTCGCTGTCATTGGCGATGCGCAGGGCCTCCTCGTCGCTGTCGAAGGGCGTGATGGCGAGCACGGGACCGAAAATCTCCTCCCGCGCGATGCGGGCATCCGGCGGCACCTCGTTGAAGATCGTCGGCTGGATGTAGCAGTCCGAGCCGTCGCGTGTCTCGCGTTCGCCGCCATGGGCAAGGCGGCCTTCCTTGCGGCCGATGTCGATATAACCTGCCACGCGGTCGGCATGGCTCTTCTCGACCAGCGGTCCCATGCGGGTGGCGGGATCCAGCGGGTCGCCGAGCGGCCAGGCGGCGGTGGTGGCGATCAGTTTCTGTGTGAACTCTTCCTGCACGGAGCGGTGCACCAGCAGGCGGGAATTGGCGGAGCAGACCTCGCCGGAATTGAACAGGATGCCGAAGGCCGCCATCTCGGCCGCCTTGTCGAGATCGGCATCGGAGAAGACGAGGTTCGGCGACTTGCCGCCGGTCTCCAGCCAGACCTGCTTCATGTTGCTTTCCCCGGCATAGGTCATGAAGAGCTTGCCGACCTTGGTCGAGCCGGTGAAGACCAGCGCGTCGACATCCGCATGCAGGCCGAGGGCGCGGCCGGCATCCTCGCCGAGGCCGGGCACGACGTTGAGCACGCCGTCCGGCAGGCCGGCCTCGGAGGCAAGCTCGGCCAGCATCAGGGCGGAGAGCGGTGATTGTTCGGCCGGCTTCAGCACGACGGAGTTTCCGGTGGCGAGCGCCGGGGCGAGCTTCCAGGTCGCCATGTCCAGAGGGAAATTCCACGGTACGACCGCACCGATGACGCCGAGCGGCACGCGGCGGATCAGCGCGAGATCGCCCTGGCCGGTGGGCGCGATCTCGTCATAGAGCTTGTCGATCGCCTCGGCGTGCCACTGGAAGAAATGCGCCGCGCCGGGCGCGTCGATGGTGGAGCTGTCGCTGATCGGCTTGCCCATGTCGAGCGTGTCGAGCAGAGCGAGTTCCGGCACGTTCTGTCGGATGAGCGCGGCGAGGCGCAGCAGCACCTCCTTGCGTTCGGCCGGCGATTTGCCGGACCAGCGGCCATCGTTGAAGGCACGGCGGGCGGCGGCGACGGCGGCATCGATATCCTCGGCCGTGCCGCGGGCGACGGCGGTGAGGACCTGCCCGTTGGCGGGGTTCACGGTTTCGAACCGCCCGCCCTTGGCCGCCTCGCGAAAGCCGCCGTCGATATAGAGGCGGTTTCGCAATGTGAGGCTAGCGGCGCGCGTGCGCCAGTCGGAAGTCGTGGTGGTCATGAAGTGCCTTTCTCCTCCTGGGTATCGTCGGCGCAAACCGGCAGGTCCATGCCCATGCCGCGGATCCTCTCGCTGCAGAAATCGATGAAACGCCGGACGGTGAGCGCCGGGCTTGCGCCGCGCATGGCGATGATGCCCATGCGCATGGGGCGCAGGTTGCCGGCAAGCGAGACGAAATTCAACCTGCCGCCATCCAGCGCATAGGTGGAGACCGGCCGGATGTTGGCGATCGAATAGCCGAAGCGGTTGGCGACCATCGCCCGCATGACGGACATGTCGCGGGTGCGCTCGACGATATGCGGCGCAAGGCCGGCCTCCCGGAAGAGCGAGAGGAAATAGGCCGAGGAGTAGGGCAAGTCGAGCAGGATCATCGGGTGGGCGGCAAGCTCCTCCACCGTCACCTCGGGACGCCCGGCCAGCGGATGGTCCTCGTGGAGCACCGCATAGGGCGGCAGCACGGCGAGCTCGTGGAACTCCATGTCGGCCGGGATGTCGAGATCGTAGCTGAGCGCGATGTCGAAGCGCGCCATGCGCAGGCCTTCCAGGATGCGGGCATGGTCGCGCTCGTACTGGAAGAAGTCGACATCGGGATAGGCATCGGAAAAGGCGCGGCGCAGTGCTGGAATGACGGCTTGCGCGAAGGTGACGAGACAGGCGACATGCAGCGGTCCGCGCACCTGTCCGGTCAGTTCGTTGGACAGCGCGTTGAACTTGGCGGCCTCGCCGAGGACATGCCGGGCCTGCTCGACGAAGCTCCGGCCGGCCTGCGTCAGCGACAGCCCGTGCGCATGGCGGCGCACGAAGAGCGTGATGCCGAATTCCCGCTCGAGCTGCGATATCGCTGCGGAAACCGAGGGAGCGGAGACGTTCACCCGTTCCGCGGCTTCGGTGACGGAGCCGTACTCGCCGACGGCGACGAGATATTCCAGCTGGCGGAGGGTGAAGCGCAAGACCATGTCCGGTGTCCTTGTTGTCTGTCAATTAAGGAGCAGATCGGCGCGCAGGGAAAGGGTTGTTTCGGTGCGAGGCTGGGGATAGGCCGGGGCGGAGCAGCAAATCGCGGCCCGCCCCGGTCAGGACTCTCGCCAGGTGAGAAGCCATTGATTGAACCCGGCCGCAAGGCCGGTCGGCGTGGATCCGGCCATCTCGTAGGCTCCGACGATCGGGTTGATGTTCGGGCAGAGCATGATGAGCTGGCCCTCGCGCAGCTCCCGCTCGATCAGCGAGGGGCTTGCCTGGCCGATGCCGAGGCCGGTCATGCAGGCGTCGATCGACGCTTCGTCGGTGTCGAAGGTGATGCTGCCGCCGCGCGGCTGGAACGCGATATCCGCCGCCGCGCACCAGCGCCGCCATGACCACGCATCCGCCGTGTCGAGCAGGATCGGCAGATCGAGCAAGGCGCCCGGCGTCATCGTCTTCGCCGTGCCGCCGATCAGCAGCGGCGAGCAGACGGCGACCGTCCGGTCGAGCAGGAAGGCGGAGGCGAAGCGGGCTTCGTCCGCCCCGCGCCTGTAGGTCGCCGTGACGTCGGGAACGTCGCTGGCGCCGAGCGCGAGCGACTGGATGTTGAGGTCGACATTGGGATTTTCCTGCAGGTAGGCCCCGAGCCGCGGGATCAGCCAGCGCCGCGCCAGCGTGATGGGCGCCTGGATCACCAGGCGCACGCGATCCGGCAACAGGGCGCGCGTGCCGTTGTCGATCGTGGCGAGGGCGGCATTCACATGGGTCAGGTACTGCCGGCCCGCATCGGTCAGCGAGATCGTGTTGTGCCCGCGATGGAAGAGCTGGACGCCCAGCGCCTCCTCCAGCGACTTGATCTGCCGGCTGATCGCGCCCGGCGTCAGGTGCAGTTCGCGCGCCGCCAGCGTGAGGCTGCCCGTGCGCGCCGCGATGGAGAAGGCGGGGAGCGTTGCCAGCGGCGGCAGTTTGGCGCGCGTGGATTGAGGATTTCTCATGCCGGCGTGAGAATCTTTCGCTTGCAAATAAGTTGACCGTATCTATCCACATTGTATCGACGCGACAAGAATTATCCGGGAAGCCCGACGTGAAGACCGACAGGCGAAATCGGTGCGACCTGAGCACGCCGGGCTTCAGGCCGCGCCGCGGCGTGCATTCCGCGCAACGGCAAGCCCCGCCTGCAGCGCGCCACTGTCATCGCTGACCACATCTCAGGGAGAGAACCATGTTGTCCAGTTTTGTCTTGCCGCGCAGCCGTGCCGTGCTGTTCGCCGCCTGCCTCGTCGCGCTCTCGGGTCCCGGTCTTGCCCAGGATGCCACGCAGAAGGTGACCGATGATCGCGGTGTCGAAGTCGAGGTTCCCGCCCATCCGAAACGCATCGCGTCGATCTCTTTCTTCGCCGACGACGTGGCGCTCGCGCTCGGCATCAAGCCGGTAGCCAGCACCTACATGGTGGCCGACCGCCCGCCGGAATTCCTGCTCGGCCTCACCGGCGACATGACGCAGATCGGCCAGCGCGCCAAGCCGAACCTCGAGCTTCTCTCGGAAGCGAAGCCGGACCTCATCGTCGCGATCCGCCGCTACACCGTCGGCAACGCGCCGCAGCTCGAGAAGATCGCGCCCTATGTCGCCTGGAACATGGAGCTGCTCGACGGCAGCGACAAGGAAATCGAGGCGCTGGCCAAGATTCTCGGCAAGCCCGAGCGCGGTGTCGAGCTGAACAGGGACTTTCGCGCGCATCTTGCCGAGGTCGCGGCCAAGGCGCCGAAGGACACGCATCCCCGTTACGCCATCATGTGGGGCGGCGAGGTGCCGTTCGCCTTCCATGACGAGAACACCTCCGCCTCGATCGTGAACGCCATCGGCGGCGAGAACATCGCCGGCGCCATGACGCCTGGCGGCGAGTTCGGCATCGATCTCAGCCTCGAAACCATGCTCGAGAAGGACCCGGAAGTGCTCTTCATCTATGACTACGGTCCGGATCGCCCGCACGAGAGCAACCCGATCTGGAAGGAACTCACGGCGGTCAAGAACAACCGGGTCTTCTATGTCGGCGACCAATGGGTGGAGACCAACGGCCCGATCGCCCGCGAGATCGTGCTGCGCGAGGCGGCCCACTACCTCTATCCCGATATCTTCCCCAAGGTCGACGTGAAGGCGGAAGCGGCCAAGATCATCCCGGCGGAACTCCAGAAGTAAGCGGTTGGCCGCGACGGCGATGGACGCACGGAAATCCTCGATAGCCATCGGCCTCATCGTCGTCGCGACCCTTCTCGTCATCGCGGCCGGGCTGATGCCC
>NZ_CP150639.1:0-776668 GCF_050859155.1 Shinella yambaruensis | reverse complement strand
ATCGAGAATCTCAAAATGCGATTTCAAACCCATTTGCAGGTTTAAAACGCATTTAGACGCGATTCTGATTCGAGGGCAAGGCAAAAAGGGTTAACGCGCCGGCCGCGGGACGGGGCTGGCACCACATAAACCGGACTTTACCCTATTGACCATTTGCCGGCTATCGGCGTCACTCGATTCGGCTGGGGAAAACCCAAGAAAGTTCATTCTTTTGCGTGCTGCCTCGCCGAACCGTGCCGGTTACGCCTCGACATAGCCCCGCTTGCGCCGAAGCGCGACCTGCCGGGCAAGCACCGTCTCCGCCTCCACCAGGGTGGGATAGAGGCTCAGCGCCTGCCGGCCGCGGCTGCCGATGCGCCCCCAATGACGCAGCACCGCAACCTCCCCGAAAAGCGCCGGCTCCAGCGACAGCATGTAGAAGCGTGCCATGTTGCGCGCTGCATCGATGCGGCGAAAACGGTAGGTGGGCAGCAGGGCAGGGGGTGGCTTCGGCATGGAAGGAGTCTGCCGAAGCCGCGAATCCTCGTCCAACGAAAGATATGAATCGATCCCGCCCGATCGTTTCACGGGATTGATGGATCGTCAGTCCTTTGGCGCGCGGCGGCGTGCCGGTACCGCCAGCGTCGTCTCGATGGCCGCAAGGCCCGCCTCCAGTTGCCGCAGGCCGCCGGCTCCCAGAAGCCCGGCAAGGTCCCGCTCGTAGTCGTGCGCCAGCACGACCATCTCGCCATAGATGCGCCGTCCCGCCGGCGTCAGCTCCAGATGCTCGATCCGGCGGTCGTCCAGGTCCTCGCTGCGCTTCAGCCAGCGTTTTTCCTCCAGCGCCCGCACGGCCCGCGACACCTTCGTCTTGTGCATGCTGGAATTGGCGCCGATCTCCGTCGCCGTCATGCGCCCGTAGGAGCCGAGCGCGGCGAGCGCCCGCCATTCCGGCCGCGTCATGCGATAGCGCGCGCGGTATTGCGCGGCAAAGCGCTGGCTGACCAGCTCGGCCGCAAGGTTGAGCCGGTAGGGCAGGAATGTTTCGAGCTTGAAGTCCATGGCATGCCTTGATGGTTACAAAATGGACAGTTACATCTGCAACCACTTGAGGACAAGCGCCTTGCAGGAGGAGGATTAGCCATGCCGGATCACGCCGCCAACAGCCTGAAATACATGCCGGGCTTCGGCAACGACTTCGAGACGGAAGCGCTCCCCGGTGCCCTGCCGCAGGGCCAGAACAGCCCCCAGAAATGCGAATACGGCCTTTATGCCGAGCAGCTTTCCGGTTCGCCCTTCACCGCCCCGCGCGGCACCAACGAACGCTCCTGGCTCTACCGCATCCGCCCGAGCGTGCGCCACACCCGTCGCTTCTCCAATGCCAGCTACCCGCACTGGAAGACGGCGCCCTGCCTAGACGACCATTCCCTGCCGCTCGGCCAGCTGCGCTGGAACCCGCTGCCGGCACCGGCCGAGACGCAGACCTTTCTTCAGGGCATCCGCACCATGACGACGGCCGGCGACGTGCTGACCCAGGTCGGCATGGCCGCGCACGCCTACACGTTCAATGCCGACATGGTGGACGACTACTTCTTCAATGCCGACGGCGAGCTCTTGGTCGTGCCGCAGCTCGGCGCCGTCCGCGTCTTCACCGAGATGGGCATCATGGATGTCGAGCCGCTGGAGATTTGCCTCATCCCGCGCGGCATGATGTTCAAGGTCTCGCGCATCGGCGAGGGCGATATCTGGCGCGGCTATGTCTGCGAGAACTACGGCGCGAAATTCACCCTGCCGGACCGCGGGCCGATCGGCGCCAACTGCCTTGCCAACCCGCGCGACTTCAAGACGCCCGTCGCCGCCTACGAGGACAAGGAGACGCCCTGCCGGGTCCATGTCAAATGGTGCGGCAAGTTCTATGTCACCGAGATCGGCCATTCCCCGCTCGACGTCGTCGCCTGGCACGGCAACTACACGCCGTTCAAATACGACCTCAGGACCTATTCGCCGGTCGGCGCGATCCTCTTCGACCATCCCGACCCGTCGATCTTCACCGTGCTGACGGCCCCGACCGAGGAGGCCGGCACGGCGAACATCGATTTCGTCATCTTCCCGCCGCGCTGGATGGTGGCCGAGCACACCTTCCGCCCGCCGTGGTATCACCGCAATATCATGAGCGAGTTCATGGGGTTGATCCATGGCCAGTACGACGCCAAGGAAGAGGGATTCGTGCCGGGCGGCATGAGCCTGCACAACATGATGCTGCCGCACGGGCCGGATGCGACGGGCTTCGAAAAGGCCTCGAACAGCGAGCTGAAGCCCGTGAAGCTCGACCACACCATGGCCTTCATGTTCGAGACGCGCTTTCCCCAGCAGCTCACGAAATTCGCGGCCGAGCTGGAGACCCTGCAGGACAACTATCTCGAATGCTGGGATGGGCTGGAGCGCAGGTTCGACGGCACGCCTGGCATCAAATGACGTCACCCGCCCTGCCAGGCCTTCACCGCCTCCAGCGGCCAGACGAGCATCAGGATGTTGAGCGCCAGGCCATCGCGGATGAGCCAGGTGGTTGTCGCCTCGAAGACAATGATGATCGCGACGCTGGCCCAGACGGGCAGGCGCGCGGCGAGGAAGAAGCCGACCACCATGGCGAGGATGTCCGCGCTCGAATTGATCACGCTGTCGCCGAAATAGTCGAGCGAGATCGTCGATTCGCGATAGCGATTGATGATCATGTCGGTGTTTTCGAGAATCTCCCAGGCGCATTCCAGCACCAGCGAAAGGGCAAGCCGGAGGTTGAGGCTCGCCTTCCTCAGGATCAGCGTGAAGAAGCCGAAGAACAGGATGCCGTGGATGATGTGGCTCGGCGTGTACCAGTCGGACAGATGCTGCGAGTTTTCCGAAGAAATCACCACGCCATGCCAGAGTTTGACATATCCGCACTTGCAGATGAGCGGCTGACCCATCGTATAAAGGATGATGGCCGTCGCGCCGATGAAGCCGGCGGCCAGCAGCAGGGAATTCAGCACCGTACGGTTCAAGACGGGATTTCCTCGGAAATGCGATGCGCCGGCACGACCGGCGCACGAGGGTGGAGACAGGCGGCCGGTAGATGACACGATCGCACGGCCGGAAACAAGATCGGGAGTAGGACGCATGAAGCTTGCGACACTGAAAAATTCCACCCGCGACGGCCGTCTGGTCGTCGTCTCGCGCGACCTGACGCGCTGCTCGGAAGTGGGGCACATCGCCCGCACCCTGCAGGATGCGCTGGATGACTGGGAACACGTCGCGCCGCGGCTGGAAAGGGTCGCCGAGGGGCTTGAGACCGGTTCGCAGCCGACCGCCCGCTTCCACGAGCACGACGCCGCCTCGCCGCTGCCCCGCGCCTACCAGTGGGCGGACGGCTCGGCCTATGTCAACCATGTCGAACTGGTGCGCAAGGCGCGCAATGCCGAGATGCCGGAAAGCTTCTGGACCGATCCGCTGATGTACCAGGGCGGCTCCGACAGCTTCCTCGGACCGCGGGACCCGATCCTTGCGGCGGACGAAGCCTTCGGCATCGACATGGAGGGCGAGATCGCCGTCATCGTCGACGACGTGCCGATGGGAGCGAGCGTCGAGGAGGCGCGGCAGGCGATCAAGCTCGTCATGCTCGTCAACGACGTCTCGCTGCGCGGCCTCATCCCGGGCGAGCTCGCCAAGGGCTTCGGCTTCTTCCAGTCCAAACCTTCCTCGGCCTTCTCACCGGTCGCGGTCACGCCCGACGAACTGGGCGAGGCCTGGGACGGTGGCCGGCTGCACCTGCCGCTCCTCGTCTCGCTGAATGGCAAGCCCTTCGGCAGGGCCGATGCCGGCGTCGACATGACCTTCGATTTCGCCGAGCTCGTTGCCCATGCCGCCAGGACCCGGCCGCTCGTCGCCGGCTCGATCATCGGTTCCGGCACCGTTTCCAACAAGCTCGACGGCGGCCCCGGCAAGCCGGTCGCCGAAGGCGGGGCGGGCTATTCCTGCATCGCCGAAATCCGCACCATCGAGACGATCACGTCCGGCGCGCCCAAGACCCCCTTCATGAAGTTCGGCGACACCGTGCGCATCGAGATGAAGGACAAGGCGGGCCATTCGATCTTCGGCGCGATCGAGCAGACCGTCGAACGGTACGAGAAGGACTGAGCCGGTGCAGGACGAGATCATCCTCTACGACTACTGGCGGTCCTCCGCCAGCTATCGCGTGCGCATCGCGCTGGAAAGCCTCGGTCTTGCCTATCGGCGCAAGTCCATCGACCTTCTGGCCGGACAGCAACGGTCGCCGGAACACCGCGCCCGCAATCCGCAGGGCCTCGTGCCGGCGCTGTCGATCGACGGGCACACGCTGACGCAGTCGCTGGCGATCATCGAATACCTCGCCGAAACGCGCCCCGAGGCGCGTTTCCTGCCCGCCGATCCGCTCGGCCGGCAGCGGGTGCGCACGCTCTCCTATGCCATCGCCATGGAAATCCACGCCGTCTGCAACACGGGCGTCATCGGCCATGTCATGACGCTCACGGGGGGAGGGGAGGAGACCCGCGTCGACTGGATGAAGAAATTCATCGGCGAGGGTCTTCTCGCCGTCGAAAAACTCCTCGACGCCCCGGCGACCGGCACCTTCTGCCACGGCGACACGCTCACCATGGCGGATTTCTGCCTCGTCCCGCAGGTCTACAATGCCGAGCGCTGGGGCGTCGACCTGTCGGGTCTCGAACGGGTGCGGCGCATCACCGAAACCTGCCGCGCCCTCCCGGCCTTCCAGGCCGCGCATCCTGACGCGGTGAAGCTAGCCTGATCTTTCAGGCAAGGTGCCGGCGTGGTATATATACCTTCGAACGAGGAAGGATATACCATGCCGCTCTATGTCAAGGACCAGGAGGTCGACCGGCTTGCCGAACGGCTGTCCACGCTGCGCAAGGTCAGCAAGACCGAGGCGGTGCGGCAGGCGCTGGTGCATGAATTGCAGCGCGCGGAAAGCGAGCCGACGCTGGTCGAGAAGGCCAAGGCCTTCGTTCGCGACCTGGATGCGAAATACCCCAAGAAAGGACCGCCTGCGGACAAGGCCTTCATCGACAGTCTCTATGAGGACAATTGATGTTCGTCGATGCTTCGGCGCTCGTTGCGATCCTGGCTTCAGAAGAGGGTGCCGACGCACTTCTGGCGCGGCTTCAACAGGCAGATATCCGGTACACATCACCCATGGCGGTTTGGGAGACGTCCCTCGCGCTGGCCCGTGAACGTCAGATAGCGCCGACCGACGCGCTTCAGCTCGTCACAGATTTCCTCACGCTGCTTTCCATCGCGGTCGAGCCGATCGATCGACGCGTGGGGGATCTGGCGGTCATCGTCCATCAACGTTTCGGCAAGGGCCGCCATCCCGCAAGCCTCAACTTCGGCGACTGCTTTGCCTATGCCTGCGCAAGACAGTTCGACGTCCCGCTGCTCTACAAGGGCGACGACTTTCCGCAGACGGATATCGAGACCGCATGAGGACCGCCCCGCTGACGCGGGGCGATCCGGTGTCATCAGGCGACGTCGCCCATGCAGACATATTTCAGTTCGAGATAATCGTCGGCGCCATGGGCGGAGCCCTCGCGGCCGAGACCGGACTGCTTGATGCCGCCGAAGGGCGCGGCCTCGGAGGAGATGAGGCCGGTATTGACGCCGACCATGCCGTATTCCAGCGCTTCCGCCACCTTCCAGACCTTCTTGAGGTCACCGGCGAAGAAGTAGGCGGCAAGGCCGAATTCGGTGTCGTTCGCCTGCTCGATCACGTCCTCGACGGTATCGAAGCGGAAGAGCGGGGCGACCGGACCGAAGGTCTCCTCGCGGGCGACCGTCATGCCGCGGGCGACGTTCTTCAACACGGTCGGCTGGAAGAATGTGCCCTTGCCCTCGACGCGCTTGCCGCCGGCCACCACCGAGGCGCCCTTGGAGACGGCGTCGGCGATGTGCGCCTCGACCTTGTCGATCGCGGCTTCCTCGATCAGCGGGCCGATGGTCGTGCCCTTGTCGAAGCCGTCGCCGACCGAAAGCTCGGCGACCTTCTTCGCCAGCTTCTCGGCAAAGACGTCATAGACGTTCGACTGCACGTAGAGACGGTTGGCGCACACGCAGGTCTGGCCGGCATTGCGATATTTCGAGGCCATGGCCCCTTCCACGGCCGCGTCGATATTCGCGTCGTCGAAGACGATGAAGGGCGCATTGCCGCCGAGTTCCAGGCTCACCTTCTTGATCTGGTCGGAGCACTGGCGCATCAGGATGCGGCCGACCTCCGTCGAGCCCGTGAAGGAGATTTTCCGGACCTTCGGATTGTAGCAGAGCTCCTTGCCGATCGCCGGGCCGTCCGTGCCGAGGATGACGTTGAAGACGCCCGCCGGAAGGCCGGCCTTTTCAGCGAGCACGGCAAGGGCGATGGCCGAAAGCGGCGTCTGCTCGGCCGGCTTGGAGACCACCGTGCAGCCGACGGCGAGCGCCGGCGCCACCTTGCGGGCGATCATCGCGGCCGGGAAGTTCCACGGCGTGATCGTGCCGACGACGCCGACCGGCTGCTTGATGACCAGCATGCGCTTGTCGACCGACGGGGCGGGGATCGTCTCGCCGTTGATGCGCTTGGCCTCTTCCGCATACCATTCGACATAGGAGGCGGCGTAGAGGATTTCGCCCTTGGCTTCCGGCAGCGGCTTGCCCATTTCGGCGGTGAGGATCGCGGCCAGCTCGTCCGCGTTCGCGACGATCAGGTCGTTCCACTTGCGCAGGAGGGTGCTGCGGTCCTTGGCCGGGCGGGCGGCCCAGGCCTGCTGCGCCGCATGGGCGGCGTCGATGGCCGCGGCCGTTTCGCCGGCGCCCATTTCCGGCAGCGTCGCCAGTTTCTCGCCGGTGGCCGGGTTGAAGACGTCGAAGGTCGCGGCGCCGTTGCCGCCGATCCAGTTGCCGTTGACATAGCCGGCATCACGCAGGAATTCGGTCGACTTCAGGTGCCGGGTGAGAGCATCGTAAAAAGCCATGGTGTCCTTCCTTTCGGACATGGAAGGCCGTTCACCCGGAGCTGAGCTCCGGGTGTCGCCTTGGGAGGATGTGTATCGGTGTTGCGCGACGCCGGTCAGGCGGCGCGGGCTTCGATCATCGCGCTTTCGAGAATGTCGAGCGCTTCGGCGAACACCTCGTCCTGGATGGTGATCGGCGCGAGGAAGCGGATGACATTGCCGTGCACGCCGCAGGTCAAGAGGATCAGCCCCTTTTCGAGGGCCTTCAGGCGTACCTTGTTGGCAAACTCGGCGCTCGGCTGCTTCGTCGAAACGTCGTTGAACTCGACGGCGTTCATGAAGCCCGGGCCGCGGATGTCGACGATCTCGGGAACCTTGTCCTGCAGCGAGGCGAGGCGCTGCTTGAGGCGGGCGCCGAGGTTTTCGGCACGGTTGCAGAGGTCCTCGTCCTTGATGACGTCGAGAACGGCATGGGCCGCCGCAACGCCGATCGGGCTGCCGGCATAGGTGCCGCCGAGGCCGCCCGGGCCGGGCGCGTCCATGATCTCCGCACGGCCGGTGACGGCCGCGATCGGGAAGCCGCCGCCTAGACCCTTGGCCATGGTCATGATGTCGGCCGCGATGCCGTAGTGCTCCATGGCGAACAGCTTGCCGGTGCGGGCAAAGCCGGTCTGCACCTCATCGGCGATGAGCAGGATGCCGTGCTGGTCGCAGATCTCGCGCAGCGCCTTCATGAAATTGACGGGAACCGGATAGAAGCCGCCTTCGCCCTGCACCGGCTCGACGATGATCGCCGCGACGCGGTTCGGATCGACATCGGCGGCAAAGAGCTTCTTCAGCACGCCGAGCGACTGCTCGACGGTCGTGCCGTGCATCTCGACCGGGAAGGGCGCATGGAAGACGTCGCCCGGCATGGAGCCGAAGCCGACCTTGTAGGGCACGACCTTGCCGGTCAGGGCCATGCCCATGAAGGTGCGGCCGTGGAAGCCGCCGGAAAAGGCGATGACGGCCTGCCGGCCGGTGGCGGCGCGGGCGATCTTCACGGCGTTCTCGACGGCTTCCGCGCCGGTCGTGACGAAGATCGTCTTCTTGGCGAAGTTGCCGGGGGTGATGGCGTTCAGGCGCTCGGCGAGCTCGACATAGTTCTCGTAGGGCACGACCTGGTGGCAGGTGTGGGTGAAACGGTCGAGCTGGTTCTTGACGGCCTCGATGACGCGCGGATGGCGGTGGCCGGTGTTGACGACGGCGATGCCGGCGGCAAAGTCGATATAGCGATTGCCTTCCTTGTCCCAGATCTCCGCATTCTCCGCACGGTCGGCGTAGATCTGCGTGGTCATGCCGACGCCGCGCGAGATGGCGGCGTTCTTGCGGTCTGTGAGGGGCGTTGCGGTCATGGCGCTATCCTGAATCTGGAGGCTTCTGATAATGGAGCTTTCACGCAATTCCGAATGCAAAACCGCACTGCGCTTTTGCCGGAACCGCATTAACTTGCATTTTTTCTGCAAGTCTCAAGTGGAATTCCTACATTTTTTCTGCAAGAATGCAACGGACATTTTACGGCGGCGACGCGACGGTTTTTCGAGCCGGCTACCGTCGTCGGAATGCTATAGAGAACACTACACAGAATCAGGGATTGGCGCGATGGGTTCGCAAGAACCGGTGCACTACAAGGTGGCGGAGGCCGCGCGGCTCGCCGGCGTTTCGGCCTCCACGCTCAGACTTTGGGAAACGCAGGGCCTCGTCGTTCCGGGACGCTCCGAAACCGGCCATCGCCAGTACAGCGCCGACGACGTCGCGCGGCTGAAGCGCATCGCCTGGTACCGGACCGAGCGCGGCCTCAACCCGGCCGCCATCCGCGAGGCGCTCGAGGCCGAGGAACCCGCCAACGATACTCCGTCCTCCGAGGGCGAGGCGCACCAGGGCGTCGGGCGCAAGCTGCGGAGCCTGCGCCATGCCGCCGGCAAGACGCTCGACCAGGTGGCGGGCGATATCGGCGTCGCGACGTCGGTGCTCTCCACCTTCGAGCGCACCTCGCAGGGCGTGACCTTTCGCGTGCTGCACGACCTTGCCGATTATTACGGCACGACCGTCTCGAAACTTTCCGGCGAGGAGGAACAGGAAAACCGTTCGGTCGTGCGGGCAGGGGAGTGGAAGTTCTGGCCCGAGACCTCTCCCGGCGTCACCATCCAGGTGCTGGCCGACGGGCGCAACATGATGGACTGCCACCGCTTCGTGCTCGCGCCCGGCGCCTCCTCCGACGGCGCCTACAAGCATGAGGGCGAGGAATTCGTCCACGTCCTCTCCGGCCGCATCGAAATGGTCCTCGACGGCCACGAATTCCACGATCTCGGTCCCGGCGACAGCCTCTATTTCGAAAGCTGCCGGCGCCACGCCTGGCGCAACCGCCACGACGGCGAAACCGTGCTGATCTGGATCAACACGCCGCCGACCTTCTAGGCTGCGTTGGGCATCCGGCATAGTTCACAATTTCAGTAGAAAATATTTTCCGCCTCGCCTCGATTTCCCGGAGCGAAAATTTCCGTTTCCGCCTGCCCAACAAACCGCCATTCGTTGTCCACAAAAGCGGCATTTGCGATTTTACGGGCAGAAACAGCGATGTTTCGCAGCCGATCCTCCCAATCGCGAAAGCAGGCCAGCATGTCGAAAACCAACAAGAAACTTCTCGCAAGCACTCTCTTCACCCGCCGCGCCGCCCTTGCGGTCCTTGCGGTGGCAGCCGCCGCCATCTCCACCTTCTCGCTTCCCGCACTCGGCCTTGCCGAGGACAAGAAGGATCTGAAGGTCGGCATCATCTCCGGCGAGGACGAGGATGTCTGGCGCGTCGTGATCGCGGAAGCCGCCAAGAAGGGCCTCACCATCGAGGCGGTCGTCTTCAACGACTATACCCAGCCGAACGAGGCGCTTGCCCGCGGCGAGATCGATGCCAACGCCTTCCAGCATCTTCCCTATCTGGAAAACCAGGTCCAGCAGCACGGCTACAAGATCGTTCCGGTCGGCTACACGGCCGTCTGGCCGATCGGCCTCTACTCCAAGAAGCACGCCAAGGTCGCCGACCTTCCGGACGGCGCCGCCATCGGCGTGCCGAACGACCCGTCCAACGAGGGCCGGGCGCTGCGCGTTCTCCAGAACGAAGGCCTGATCAAGCTGAAGGACGGCACCGGCATCCTCGCCACGATCGCCGACATCGCCGAGAACCCGAAGAACCTCGAGATCAAGGAACTCGATGCCGGCATCGTCGGCCGCTCGGTCGACGACCTCGACGCGGCGATCGTCAACACCGACTGGGCGCTGAAGAGCGGTCTCACCCCGGAAAACCGCATCGCGCAGGAGCCGGTCGACGACAACCCGTACCGCAACTTCATCGCCGTGCGCGAGGAATCGAAGGACGAGCCCTGGGTCAAGCCGCTGGTCGAAGCCTACCAGAACGATGTCGTGAAGGCGGAGTTCGACCGCGTCTACAAGGGCACGGGCATCAGCGCCTACTAAGGCCGCCATCCAACCAGCAAGACAGCTCGCGATGCGCCTCCGGCCGCCGCGGGCTGTCTCGCCGTTTCCGGAAGGGAACCGCAAATGAACACCCATGTGACAAGACAGCTGGCCGAGGCCGCCGCGCGGGAAGACGATGTCGTCCGCCTTGCCGACGTGCGCCGCCGCTTCGGCGCGACCGCGGCGCTGGACGGCGTTTCGCTCACAGTGCGCCGCGGCGAGATCCTCGGCATCATCGGCCGCAGCGGCGCGGGCAAGTCGACGCTCATCCGCTGCCTCAACGGCCTCGAACGGCCGGACAGCGGCAGCATCGCGATCGAAGGCCGCGAGATCACCGGCCTTGGCGAGGCCGAGCTGCAGCCGCTGCGCCGCCGCATCGGCATGATCTTCCAGCATTTCAACCTGCTCTCGGCCAAGACCGTCGAGGAGAATGTCGCCCTGCCGCTGAAGATCGAAGGCTGGACGAAGGCGAAGCGCCTGGCGCGCGCGGCCGAACTCATCGACCTCGTCGGCCTCAAGGGCAAGGCGAAGGCCTATCCGTCGGAGCTATCCGGCGGCCAGAAGCAGCGCGTCGGCATTGCCCGGGCGCTCGCCGCAAGCCCGGCGCTGCTGCTTTCCGACGAGGCGACCTCGGCCCTCGACCCGGAAACGACCCGCGCCATCCTCACGCTGCTGAAGGACATCAACCGCAAGCTTGGCCTCACCATCCTGCTCATCACCCACGAGATGGAGGTGGTGCGCTCCATCGCCGACCGCGTGACGGTGCTCGATGCCGGCCGAATCGTGGAGGAAGGGCCGGTCTGGCAGGTCTTCGCGACGCCGCAGGCGCAGACGACGAAGAGCCTGCTCAGCGGCATCCGCCCGCAGCTGCCCGCCCATATCACCCGGAAGCTTGTCGCGGACGTAATGGGCGAGGCCATCCTTGGCGTCGACATTGCCGGCCCCGCGGCCACCGGCCCGCTCTTCCAGCAGCTTTCCGCCGAATTTCCGGATGGCTACCGGCTGGTCCACGGCGGTGTCGACCATATCCAGGAACAGGCGGTCGGCCGTTTCTTCATCGCCGTGCCGGCCGAGGCCGCCGCGCGTTTCACAACCCTGGCAGAGCGCTTCGGCGCGCAGGTGGAGGTCCTCGGCCATGTCGCCGGTCATGCTTGAACTTCTCGTCCGCTCGCTGTGGGAAACCGTCGTCATGACGGCCGCCTCCGGCGTCATCTCGCTCGTCTTCGGCCTGCCGCTCGGCCTTGCGCTGGTCGCCACCGCGCGCGGCGGCATTGCGGAAAACCTCTGGATCAACCGCGTGCTCGGCGCCGTCATCAACGGCTTCCGTTCCGTGCCCTTCATCATCCTGCTGGTGGCGCTCATTCCGGTCACGCGTTTAATCGTCGGCACGTCGATCGGCACCTGGGCGGCCATCGTGCCGCTCGCCATCGCCGCGACGCCCTACTATGCGCGCATCGCCGAGGTTTCCCTGCGTGAAGTCGATCGCGGCCTGATCGAGGCGGTGCGGGCGATGGGCGGCAACCGCTGGACCATCGTACGCGAGGTGCTGATCCCCGAGGCGCTGCCCGGCATCGTCGCGGGCTTCACCGTCACGCTCGTCACGCTGATCGGCGCCTCCGCCATGGCCGGCGCCATCGGCGCGGGCGGCCTCGGCGACCTTGCCATCCGCTACGGCTACCAGCGCTTCGAGACCTCGGTGATGGTGGCGGTGGTCGCCGTGCTGATCGTGCTCGTCTGCGGCATCCAGTGGCTGGGCGACCGCCTGACCGCCCGTCTCGATCATCGCGGATGAGGACAAACTTGACGGCCGCCTCTTCCGGGTCAAGAGGCGGCCGTCTCGATTTCGTGCCTCGCCCGATCCCCTCAGCGATGCGCCGCCCAGGGCACCAGGCGCCGCTCGATCTGCCGGGCGACATATTCCAGCAGGATGGCGATCAGCGCGATGACGACGATGCCGGCGATCACGATGTCGGTGACGAGGAACTGCGCCGCCGACTGGATCATGAAGCCGATGCCGCTCGTCGCAGCCACCAGCTCGGCCGCCACCAGCGTCGTCCAGCCCGCGCCGAGCGCGATGCGCACGCCGGTGAGGATCGACGGCACCGCGCTCGGCAGCACCACCTCGCGCAGCACCTGCCGCCGGCTCGCCCCGAGCGATCGGGCGGCATTGACATGGTCCTTCGAGACCCCGCGCACGCCGGCGGAGGTCGACAGGATGATCGAGGGCAGCATGGAAAGCGCGATCACCGTGATCTTCGAGGCTTCGCCGATGCCGACCCAGATGATGATCAGCGGCAGGTAGGCGAGGGGCGGCAGCGGCCGCAGGAATTCCACGATCGGGTCGAGAATGCCGCGGCCGAGACGGCTCGTGCCGATGGCAATGCCGGCGGGAATGCCGATGAGGATGGAGGCGATGAGGGCGCCGAAGATGCGATAGAGGCTGGCGCCGACATGCTCGGCCAGCGTCGCATCGACGAAGCCCGTGACGACGAGATTGTAGAGGGCGAGCACGATCTGGCGCGGCGAGGGCAGGAAGACCGGCGAGACGAGGGCATAGGCGGAGGCGAGCCCCCAGGCGGCGATGATCACGCCGATGGTGATGGCCGAGATGACGGCGACCGGCAGCGGCCGCGCTTTCAGCGGGCGTTCCGCCTCCCCCTTTTCCGCCACCTGCGGCAGGGTCTCGATGTCGGTCGAAAGTGTCATGCGGCGATCTCCTCTTCCGCGGAGGCGTGGATAAGGCCGGTCAGGCCGGCATGCATGCGCTTGAAGATCGGCGAGGCCTTCACGGCGGCGACCGAGGCGCCGTTCAGCACTTCGGCATTGAAGCCCGCCTCGATCTCGGCGGTCAGGCGGCCCGGATTGGGCGACAGCACGACGATGCGCGTGCCGAGCAGCAGCGCCTCCTCGATGCTGTGCGTGATGAGCAGCGCGCCCGCCCCGCTTTCCGCCTTGATGCGCAGCAGGAACTCCTGCATGCGCGTGCGGGTGAGGGCGTCGAGCGCGCCGAGCGGCTCGTCGAGCAGCAGGAAACGCGGTTCGGCGGCCAGCGCCCGCGCAATGCCGACCCGCTGGCGCATGCCGCCGGAAAGCTCCCATATCCGCCGGTCGCCGGCATCCGCGAGGCCGACGCGGGCGAGAAGCTGCTCCGCCCGCGCGCGGCGCTCGGCAAGCGGCACGCCCTTCAGCTTGAAGGGAAGGGCGATATTGTCCCTGGCGTCGAGCCAGGGATAGAGCGCATCGTCCTGGAAGACGACCGCGCGGTCGGCGCTCGGCCCGTCGACGGGCACACCGTCCACGGTAATGGTGCCGGCGGTCGGTTCCAGGAAACCGGCGGCGAGATTGAGCAGGCTCGTCTTGCCGGAGCCGGAGCGCCCGATGATGGCGACCAGCTCGTGCGAGGCGACCTGCAGGTTGATGCCGTCGAGGACCAGTTTTTCATCGGCGCCGGCACGGCCCGCCCTCGGCGGATAACGCAGCGAAACAGTGCGGAATGTCAGCGTGCTCATGAAACCTCCAGGAGCGTGGAGCCACTTGGAACGTTCCGCTTCCCGAAGCGCGGAAACACTCCAACCTTTTGTTTTTCCGCAATTCCGGGTGCAAAACCGCTTCGCACTTCTGCTGGAATTGCTCTGGCGGGCAATGGCCCGACAGCGCGGATCACGCTGCCGGGCCCTTCCGCCGCAGGATTGTTTCGCCCGATCAGTAGGCGAGCTTCGTCGCGTCCGTCACCCAGCGGGTGGAGACGTAGGGCGTGTAGTCGGAGAGCGCGGCCGGGATCTTGCCCTGCTCCAGCAGGAAGGCCGACGTATCGGCCACCGCCTTCACCGTGCCGCCGCCGAGCAGCGCCTCGCCGGCCTGCTCTTCCAGCGTCGGGAAGATGTAGCCCTTGAGGAGCGCCGGCACCTCGTCCTGCTTGGCCCCGGTCAGGCGCGCAATCTTCTCTGCTTCCGGCGAGGTGGCGTTCCAGGCCTCGGGATTGGCGCGATAGGCCGCCGTCGCATCGCCCGTCACCTTCACGAAGGCCGTCACGACATCCGGATGCGCCTCGGCGAATGTCTTGCTGACGATCCAGGCGTCGAAGGTCGGGCCGCCCCATTCGGCGACGTCCGCCGAGGTGGCGAGCACCGTGCCGCTCTTCTTCAGCTGCGCCAGCACCGGATCCCAGACATAGGCGCCGTCGATGTCGCCGCGTTCCCAGGCGGCCGCGATTTCCGGCGGACGCAGGTTGAGGATTTCCACCGACTTGGGATCGACCTTCCAGTGCTTCAGCGCCGTCAGCAGGCTGTAATGCGCGGTGGAGACGAAAGGCGTCGCAATCTTCTTGCCGGCAAGATCCTCCGGCTTCTCGATGGATTTCACGGCAAGCGCCTCGGCCTCGCTGATGAGGCCGACGACGAAGATCGTCTCGATCGGCAGCTCGCGGCTGGAGGCGGCGGCCAGCGGCGAGGAGCCGACATAGCCGATATCCAGCGAGCCCGACGCGATGGCGGCGATCACGTCGGCGCCGCCGTCGAATTTCTGCCAGTTGATCTTGGCGCCCGTCACCTTCTCGTAGGTGCCGTCGGCCTGCGGCACGCGGGAGGGCTCTACGATCGGCTGGTAGCCGATGTTCAGCGTCACCTCCTCGGCAAAAGCGGTGGTGAAGGATGCGGCAAGGGCAAGGGCGGCCGTCGCGGCAAGCAGGGTTCTGCGGGTCGTGGTCATGGGTCTCTCCTCAAAAATCCGTCGCCCGGGATCTGCCGCGGGCCGATGATTCAAGGCTATATATTCAATAAATTTAGTAGAGAAATATTCGCCTCAATTTGGCGGCGTCTTTGCGATTGGTTTTGCGTTTTCCGGCAGTGTGATTGAAACGAGTCGCATGCCCGCCGAAAGTCAGCGCAAGGCTCTGCAAAACGAAGGACGGGCAGAAAAGGCCCATCGAAGCAAAAAATGGTGCCAAATGGGCACGCCCGGGCGGAAAAACCGCATAAGCGCTTGGCAAAAATACCCAATTTTCTTGCCGTAACGCTGATAAATAAATTACATTGTTTTTATATGTTTTTCGCACTTCGGTGCCAAGAATGAGCCAGAATCACCCGTCATGGGTGAACCGATCGATCTTCCCGAGGACGACGGACGGAAACCGAGCGGGACGCGATGCGCGTTCGCGCAGCCGGGCATATCCGGTGATGCACATATGCTGATGGAAAGCAGGCCGACATGCTGACGAAAAAGGGAAAATATGGACTGAAGGCCCTGGTGGACCTGGCCCGGCTGGCGCCTGGCCAAACCGCTTTCGTCAGCGAGATCGCGCTTCGCAACAACATTCCGAAGAAGTTCCTCGACACGATCCTCCTGGAACTGCGCAATGCCGGCATGCTTCGCTCCAAGAAGGGGCCGGGCGGCGGCTATTCGCTCTCGCATCCCGCATCGGAGATCCGCATCGGCCACGCCATCCGCGTGCTCGACGGTCCCTTGGCGCCGATCCGCTGCGCGAGCCGCACGGCCTATGAAGCCTGCGAGGACTGCGCCGATCCGGAAGCCTGTCAGGTCCGCCGCGCCATGACCGACGTGCGCGACGCCATCGCCGCCATCCTCGACACGATGACCCTCGAACAGTTCGTCGCCGTGCCCGGTGCCAGCGCGATGATCGAAGAGGAAGAGCTGGAAAAGCGCGTCGGATAAACCGCGCGCTTTCACCGTCCACGACCGGACCAGACCTCAGCGGCAGGGCGGGGAACTTTTTCCTCGCGGCGCTCGCATCGACGGTGAACCTTCCGCCAGATCGTGCCAAGCCATCGGCCGCCCATTCAGACGATACCGAAACGGTAGCCTTTCGCATCGCGCCGGCTCCGCCCCTCGATCCATGAGGGCAATCGCATATGGCGTTCGACGGTGCCGTTCTCTCCTTCTCCCCCGCGGGGAGAAGGTGGCCCGAAGGGTCGGATGAGGGGGTGGCTCGGATAGAGCCTTTGCACCTTCGCCATCCTCCTCATCCGCCTGCCGGCACCTTCTCCTCGCAGAGGAAGAAGGGGATGGGGCAGCGCTTTCCCTCCATAGGCGATGGACGCCTCGCGATTAATGAGAGCCGCAAGCACACGGAGGGGCTGCTGCAAAACCGCCGCACGCCGTTCCGCAACGTGCCTCAGCCTTCCTGCTCCGGCGGATGCGGGTGCCCCTGGCGCCGCAGCCGGCCGCTTTCCCGCAGGGCAGCGGCCAGAGACGGCGGCAAGTCCGCCGGCTGCGCGTTCCGGTCCGCGGCCATGCGCACATGGCCCGCGGCCTCGTGCGCCACGGCGAGGGCGGCGGTGGCGGCGAGGAAGGCGTTCGTCCGGTGCTGGTCCGCAAGGCCGATCTGGGCCGCGTCGATGGCGCGGCCGGCTTCGGCCATCATGGCCTGCGCGGCGGCGAGACGGGCGGACAGCAGGCCGATATCGCGGGCATCGTCGTGGTCTGAGGCCAGCCGGCGCTCGAATGCACGCCGGCCGCCGCCGAGCTGGCGGGCGGCTTCGAGAAGAAGCTCGAGCGACTGCGGCACCGCCGCCTCGACGGGCGGATGCAGCACCGCGTCGGCATCGACGGCAACGTCCTTGAAGAGAACGTGCTCGGCGGAGGGGGCGGCCCTGTCCACCGGCTCGCAACTGTTGGCGACATAGTGCAGGCCCTCGATGCGCGTCGCCAGCAGGACGCCCGCCATCCGGCCGCCGTCGCTGCGCGCCGGCACGAGCAGCCAGTCCGCATGGCGGGTGCAGGGCGTACAGAGCGCTTCGCCGCTCAGACGCCAGGCAAGGCCGCTTGCGGCAAGCGGCAGGGCATCTGCATCCTGCCCGTTGCGCCGGGCTGTCGCCCGGCAGAGCCGGGCGCCGGCAAGGGCGGCGGAAAACACCACGGAGCGGTGGCCGTCCGTGCCGTAGCTGCGCAGCTGCTCCAGCGCCACGAAATGGGCGGCCAGGATATCGGCCAGCGTTGCCGACTGCGCGGCGGCGGCCGCACAGACATCCGCCAGCACGGTGTTGGAAACGTCGATGCCGCCGTGCTCGGTCGGCACGGAGATGCCGAACAGGCCGGAACGGGAAAGGAGATCGAGACGGGCCTGCGCTGTCTGCGCCGCATCCCCGTTCGCGAAAATGCCGGCAATCGTGCCGGCAACGGTCAACGCCTCGTCTTCGCTGCCGATGACGGCGGCGGTTCGCGACGGACGGTCGAGCGCTGATGAAATCATACCCATGTCGTCTGCTCCTCGCGGATTGGCGTTTCAGGGCGCACAGGCTTAACCGGTCAAAAAGATCACATTCTATAGAGATTGTATAGATTGATTTTCACGCGACGATCCCGTCGGCGGACCGTACGGTATCACGAACCAAGGCGATCGCCTCCCGAAAATTTCGCCGTGCCGCCGCACGCTTTCAGCAAGGACCGCGCCGTCGCTCAGCGATGAATGGCCGCCCCGAAAAAGCCGAGGGCGGCCTCCTTGACCGCCTCGCTGTGCGTCGGGTGGGCGTGGCAGGTATAGGCGATATCCTCCGCCGTCGCGCCGAACTCCATCGCCTGGGCGACCTCGGCGATCATCGTGCCGGCCATCGTCCCGACCATATGGGCGCCGAGCACGACGCCGCTCGCCTCCTCCGCCAGCAGCTTGACGAACCCCTCCGTGCCGCCGTTCGCCTTCGCACGGCTGTTGGCGCTCATCGGGAAGGTCGAGGCGCTGTAGGCGATCCCCTCCGCCGTCAGCATCTGCTCGGTCCGGCCGACAGAAGCCACCTCCGGATCGGTGTAGACGACCACCGGGACGATGGCGGGATTGACCATGCCGGGCCGGCCGGCGAGCCGCTCGGCGACGGCGATGCCCTCGTCCTCCGCCCGGTGGGCCAGCATGGGCCCGCGCGTCACGTCGCCGATCGCGTGGATCCCGTCCGCTCCCGTCCGCCCCTGCGCATCGACCGGTATGAAACCGCCCGCATCCGGGGTGATGCCGACCGTCTCCAGCCCGAGATCGCCCGTGTTCGGCCGCCGCCCCGTGGCGACCAGCACGACGTCGGCCGCCAGCGCCGACGCCTTGCCGTCCGCCCCCCTCAGCTGCAGCGTGGCGCCATCCTCGCGGATATCGGCACCGGCAACGGCGGTCGAGGCGAGGATCGTCATGCCCTGGCGCGCCAGGAGCTGCGTCATCGTCGCGCGGATATCGGCATCCATGCCGGGCAGGATGCCGTCGGCCACTTCCACGATCGTCACTTGAGCGCCAAGACGCCGCCAGACCGAGCCCAGCTCGAGACCGATCACCCCGCCGCCGATGACGGCGAGCCGTTCGGGTATGCGGGGGAGGGACAGCGCGCCGGACGAATCGACCACGACCCCGGCTTCGTTGTCCACCGGCACGCCGGCCAGCGCCGCCGGCAGCGAGCCCGTGGCGACGACGATCGCCGTCGCGGCGAACGTCCTGCCGTCGATATCGACGCGCCCCGGCCCGGCAAGGCGCGCGCGCCCCGGCAGGCGGGCGACGCCGTTCTTGCGGAACAGGAAATCGATGCCGCCCGCCAGCGAGGCGACGGTCGCCTCCTTGCGCGCCATCAGCCGTGCGAGGTCTATGGAGACCGGCCCGGTGTCGATGCCGAAGCCGGCCATATGGCCATCGCGGGCGAGCTCCAGCAGATGCGTCGCATGCAGCAGCGTCTTGGAGGGAATGCAACCGACATTGAGGCAGGTGCCGCCGAGCGTCGGCCGCGCCTCGACGCAGGCCGCCTTCAGGCCGAGTTGCGCGGCACGGATCGCACAGGCATAGCCGCCGGGACCGCCGCCGATCACCAGCACGTCATAGTCGCCGGAAACATTCATTGCGGCCAGCCTTCCAGCGCCGCGACGAAGCGGGTGAGCCATGTATTGGTCTGGTGGCCGTCGAGCGCGCGGTGGTCGATGGTCAGCGAGACATAGGCCATGGGCCGGATCTGGATCGTATCGACGCCGTCGACCTCGCGCACCACCACGCGCTTTTCCAGCTTGCCGACGCCGAGGATCGCCGATTGCGGCTGGTTGATGATGATGGGCGTGGCGAGAAGCGAGCCGGAGACGCCGTGGTTGGAGATGGTGAAGGTGCCGCCGCGCATGTCGGCCGGCGTCAGCGTCTTCGCACGGGCGCGGGCCGTGAGGTCCTGCAAGCGCGCCGCGATGCCTGAAAGCGAAAGGTCCTGCGCCGCGCGGATGACGGGCACCACCAGCCCGTCATTGCCGAGCGCCGTGCCGATGCCGATATTGACGTCGTCGAACACCTCAAGGCGGTCATCGAACCAGCGGCTGTTGGCCTCCGGCACCGCCTTCATCGCCGCCACGCAGGCCGAGACGATATAGGCGGTGTAGGAGAGCGGCACGCCGGACGCGGCGAAGGCATGCCGGTTCATCTCGCGGTGCCGCATGACGGCGGTGAAATCCGCCTCGAACACCGCCGTGACATGCGGCGCGGTCGAGACGGACATCTGCATGTGTTCGGCGATGGCAAGCCGCATCGGCGAATGCCGGATCGCCCGCGAGCCTCCTTCGACAGGCGTCGTCTCCGGTCTGGATGGCGTGACGGGCGCCGGCGAAGGCCGCGCCCCGCGCGCCGCCTCGTGCGCGGCATCCATGTCGGCCCGCGTCACCCGCCCACCCTTGCCGGAGCCGTCTACCGTCGCAGGGTCGATGCCGTATTCCTCCGCCGCGCGCCGCACGGCCGGTGAATAATGGTCCACGGCGGCCGGCATCCTCCCGGGTTCCGGCCGGGCGGCAGCGACAACGGGCGCGGAGGCTGCAGCCTCTTCCTGCCGGATCCGGCCGAGCACGGCGCCGGGTTCAGCCTTTTCGCCGCCCTGCATCAGGATCTCGCTGAGGATGCCGGCGACGGGCGCGGGGATCTCCTGCGTCACCTTGTCGGTTTCGAGCTCCACGAGCGGATCGTCGGGCGCCACCCTCTCGCCCACCGCCTTCAGCCAGTTGCGCACGACCGCCTTGGTGCCCTCCTGCTCGACAGGCGTGAGAACGTCGATCATCAGCCTCGCCATCGTTCAGAACTCCAGCAGGGCATCGATCTTGGCCCGGATCCGCCCCGCCGAGGGCACCGCCCAGTCGAGCAGGACGGGGTTGTGCGGGCTCGGTATGTCGGGCATGGTCAGGCGCGAGACGGGGGCATCGAGATCCATGAAGGCCTCGTCGGCGACGACGGCGGCGATCTCCGCGCCGAAGCCGGCGGTGCCGAGATCCTCGTGCACGATGAGGCAGCGGCGCGTGCGCCGGACGGAGGACAGCACCGCCTCCCTGTCCCAGGGCATCAGGGTGCGCAGGTCGATGACATCGGCGGAAACACCCTCCGCCGCGTCCTCGCAGCGATGCACCATGGCGCCCCAGGTGACGAGCGTGATCGCCTCGCCGCGGCGCGTGAAACTCGCCTTGCCGAAGGGCAGCGCGAAATCGTCGCCCGGATAGGGCCGCCGCGCCCAGGCATGGTCCAGCATGGCGCGGTGCTCGAAGAAGATCACCGGATCGTTGCCGCGAAGGCCGGTGCGCAGCAGCCCGACCGCATCGGCGGCATTGGAGGGGACGGCCACCTTCCAGCCGGGCTGGTGCACGAAGGCCACCTCGTTCGTCTGGCTGTGCCAGGGGTCGCCGCATTTGAAATAGCCGCCGGGCATGCGCAGCACCATCGGCGCGGCAAAGCGGTTGTTGGTGCGCCAGCGGATCGTGCCGCAATCGTTGATCTGCTCGGTGGCGGGCTCGGCATATTTGCGGAACTGGATCTCCGGCACCGGCATCAGCCCCGCCAGCGCCATGCCCACCGCCCGGCCGACAATGCCTTCCTCCGAGAGCGACGTATCGAACACCCGCGCGCGGCCGAACTTTTCCTGGAGGCCGAGCGTGACCGCATGCACGCCCCCCTTGGGGCCGATATCCTCGCCGAACAGCACGATGCGCTCGTTGATCGAAAGCTCGTGGTCGAGCGTGCGGCGGATGGCGGTGACCATGTTGATGCGCTGGCCTTCCGATGCCGCCACCGCGGTGGTTTGCGGCGGCGTGTAGCCATGGCGCACCTGCCCGCCCATCACCTGCACCTCGCCCTCGAAGAAGACATGCCGCGTCACCGTCTCGGGAACGGCAGCCGGGCGGGCCTCGGCGGCAATGCGCGCGGTTTCCGCCGCCTCTCTTGCATCCGCATCCGCCGCCTCCCATTCCGCCTCGCTGAGCACGGCCGGCACGACATAGTCCTTCAGGCGCGGCAGCGGGTCCCGCGCCCATTCGCTGCGCACGACCGCCTCGCCCTTGTAGGCCTGCGTATCCTGGAAACTGTGGCCCTGAAGGCGCGGCACGGTAAGGCGCAGCAGCGCCGGCGCACGCGCCTCGCGCACATGTTCGACCGCAGCGGCGGTCAGCCGGGCGGCAGCGGCCGGATCGGTGCCATCGCCCTCGAAGATCGTCAGGTTCTGCCAGCCGGAAAGGTTGGCCGCGATATTGCCGCCGGGCGTCTGGATCGTCGAGGGAACGGAGATGCCATACCCGTTGTCCTCGATGTAGAACAGCATCGGCAGGGTCTGCGTGGTGGCGATGGTCAGCGCCGACCAGAAGCCGTTCGAGGCGACCGAGCCGTCGCCGCCGAGCACCACGGCGATGCTCCGTTCGTAGTCCGCCTTGCCCAGCGTCTCGGCATAATATTTCACCGCCTGCGCCCAGCCGGCCGTCGGCGTATACTGCGCCCCGACGCCGCCGCACATCGGCAGGGCGGAGGCGCCGTCGCGGTTCGGATGGTTGAAGACGACGCCGATGTCGCGCCCGTCGGAATAGCCGCCGGCCCGGCCCATGGCGGAACCGAGCGCATCCGCGGGATCGACGCCGAGCGAAAGCAGCAGCGGGCGGGAGCGGTAATAGCCGCAGGTCGCGTCATGCCGGTCGGTCAGCAGACAGCCGAGCATGATCTGCGCCATGTCGTGGCCGCGCGCGGAAAACTGGTAGAGCACCTTCTTTTCCGGCACGAGGCGGGTTTCCTCCATCTCGTCCAGCGCGCGCGACAGATGCACCAGATAGGCGATGCGCTTCCAGTCGACGGTATCGTCCGGCGCATTCCTGGCAGCGGACCTGACGACGGTTTTGAGTGCGACCTGCGCCATGGTTTCCTCCCGCAGATATACAATGGTGGAAAGTATAGGCCGCCTCAGCCGAAAAATCGTTTCAAACAGGCGCTGTTTTGCGATAGGAATGAAACATACTCATCACATTCATGGGATTTTCGATGAATTCCATTCAGCTCGACGCCATCGACAAGAAGATCCTGAAGGTACTGCAGCGACGAGGCGACATCAGCCATGCGGCGCTCGCCGAAGAGGTGGGCGCCTCCAGCGCCTCCTGCTGGCGGCGCATCAAGGCGCTGGAGGAAGCCGGCGTGCTCGGCCCGACCGTGCGGCTGCTCGATCCCGACCGCATCGGCCGCGGCCTCAACGTCTTCTGCCAGGTGCGCATGAAATCGCACGATCCGGGGGGCCGGCGCGATTTCGAGCGTTTCGTGCAGACCCATGAGGAGGTGCTGGAATGTTATTCCATGTCCGGCGAGTGGGATTACCTGATCCGCGTCGTGGTCAAGGACGTGCGGGATTACGAACAATTGCTGATGCAGGCGATCCTGACGCATGAGGCAGTGGCGAACTCCTCCTCGCATTTCGCGCTGAAGAGCGTGAAATACACAACGGAACTGCCGCTGTGACGGGCCGGCCGCTCAGGCGCGGCCGCGGCGCTTCAGATGCTGCTCGCGGAAGAAGATGAAGAGGCCCGAGGCGACGATGAAGCCGGCGCCGACCAGCATGGCCGGGCGCGGCGCGTCGCCGAAGAACATCCAGCCGAAGATGACGGCCCAGAGCAGCAGCGAATATTGCAGCGGCACGACGGTCGCCGCATCCGCCAGCTTCAGCGAGCGGTTGACCAGCATGTGCGCGCTCATCGCCACGATGCCGAGCAGGCTGAGGAGGCCGAAATCGACGCTGCTGACCGGCGCCCAGCCGGCCGGGTCGGCAAGACACCAGACGCCGGCGAAGATCGCCGCGCCCGCCACCTGCCAGAAGACCAGCGTCGTGTCCGGCGCCGCGCGCAGCGTGCGGCCGAGCACCATGGCGAAGCTGAAGGCGAGGCTGCCGGCAAGCGCGATGAGGGCCGGCAGGGTGAACGTGTCCTTCGACGGCTCCAGCGCGATCACCACGCCGACGAAGCCGACGATGATCGCCGTCCAGCGCCGCCAGCCCACCTTCTCGCCGAGCAGAAGCGGCGACATGGCGGCGACGTAGATCGGCGCGGCGAGCCAGTAGGTCATGGCGTCGGCAAGCGGCATGTAGGCGACGGCGAAGTAGAAGCCGGAGGCTTCGAAGGCGAAGAGGCCGGACCGCAGGAGATGCAGCTTCGGCCGCTCCACGTCGACCAGCCGGCGCCAGCCGACCTTCCAGAAGAACGGCGCGAGCACCACCATCGCGGCGAGGCTGCGGATCAGCATGAGCTGGCCGACGGAATAGGTCGCGACGAGCCATTTGCCGAGCACGTCGTTCAGCGAGAACATCACCATGCCGAGCAGCATCAGGAGCACGCCGAGGCGGGCGGTGCCCGTGGCGGGGGAGGAGGCGGTGATGTCGGTCATGACGGGAACCCGGGAACTGAGATGGAAGGGCTGTGACACATTCCGCCCGGCCGATCCAGTCAGCAATATTGATAGCTGCATAAAGCAACGCACTGCATCGCCGGCCGGTTGATTGCACGAGACGGCGGTGGAAGAGTGCGGCTCGATATTCTTGACGAGGTTCATTTCATGACGGACGAAAAGACGGGCAAACGGCGGCTGCGCTCTCAGGACTGGTTCGACAACCGCGAGCATGTCGATATGGCGGCACTCTATCTCGAGCGCTTCATGAACTACGGCATCACGCCGGAGGAGCTGCGGTCCGGCAAGCCGGTGATCGGCATCGCCCAGAGCGGCAGCGACCTGACCCCCTGCAACCGCCACCACGTCGATCTCGCCCGGCGCGTGCGCGACGGCATCCGCGATGCGGGCGGCATCCCGATCGAGTTCCCGACCCATCCGATCTTCGAGAACTGCAAGCGGCCGACGGCGGCGCTCGACCGCAACCTCGCCTATCTCGGCCTCGTCGAGATCCTCTACGGCTACCCGCTCGACGGCGTCGTCCTGACGACGGGCTGCGACAAGACCACGCCCTCGGCGCTGATGGCCGCCTCCACGGTCGATATTCCCGCGATCGTGCTCTCGGGCGGGCCGATGCTCGACGGCTGGCACGAGGGCGACCTCGTCGGCTCCGGCACGGTGATCTGGCGCGCGCGCCGCAAGCTCGCCGCCGGCACGATCGACGAGGAGGAATTCCTGCAGTCGGCGATGGACTCGGCACCCTCCATCGGCCATTGCAACACGATGGGCACCGCCTCGACGATGAACGCGCTCGCCGAGGCGCTCGGCATGTCGCTGACCGGCTGCGCGGCCATCCCCGCCGCGTACCGCGAACGCGGCCAGATGGCCTATCGCACCGGCCGGCGCGCGGTGGAGCTGGTGCTGGAGGATATCCGCCCCTCGTCGATCCTGACGCGAAAGGCCTTCCTCAACGCGATCCGCGTCAACTCGGCCATCGGCGGCTCGACCAACGCCCAGCCGCATCTGATGGCGATGGCGAAACATGCCGGCGTGGAGCTGGAACCCGAGGACTGGCAGGTGCACGGCTACGACATCCCGCTGCTTGCCGACGTGCAGCCGGCCGGCCGTTTCCTCGGCGAACGCTTCCACCGGGCCGGCGGCGTGCCGGCGATCATGCGCGAGCTGCTCGATGCGGGAAAGCTCGACGGCGACTGTCCGACCGTGACGGGGCGCAACATGGCGGAAAACCTCGAGGGGCGCGCGGCCAGCGACCGCGAGGTCATCCGCCCCTATGGCGAACCGCTGAGGGAGCGGGCGGGATTCCTCGTCCTGAAGGGCAACCTCTTCGACTTCGCCATCATGAAGACCTCGGTCATCTCGCAGGAATTCCGCGCGCGCTACCTGAGCGAGCCGGGCCGCGAGGGCATCTTCGAGGGGAGGGCGGTCGTCTTCGACGGCTCGGAGGACTACCACAGGCGCATCAACGATCCGGCGCTCGGCATCAACGAGCGCACCATCCTCGTCATCCGCGGCGCGGGGCCGCTCGGCTGGCCGGGCTCGGCCGAGGTGGTCAACATGCAGCCGCCGGACCATCTGCTCAAGCGCGGCATCACCAGCCTGCCGACGATCGGCGACGGGCGCCAGTCCGGCACGGCGGACAGCCCGTCGATCCTCAACGCCTCGCCGGAAAGCGCCGCCGGCGGCGGTCTCGCCTTCCTGCGCACCGGCGACGTCATCCGCATCGACCTCACGCAGGGGCGGTGCGACATGCTGGTGGAGGCGGCGGAGATCGAACGGCGCAAGGCGGACGGCATTCCGCCGGTGCCGGCCGATGCGACGCCCTGGCAGCGGATCTACCGCAGGACCGTCACCCAGCTCTCGGACGGCGCGGTCATCGACGGCGCGGCCGACTTCCGCGGGATCGCCGGGATGCCGCCGCGGCACAATCACTAACCATATCCGATGCCGGACAGGCCGGAGGCCGAACGCTATCCGCGGCGGGCGACGAGGATGCCGGCAAGCACGATCGCCCCGCCGACCGCCTGCATCGCACCGACGGGCTCGGCGAGCACGATCCAGGCCAGGATGGCGGCGACGACCGGCTGCAGCAGCAGCGTCAGCGAGGAGAAGGCCGTCGGCAGATAGGCGAGCGCATAGGTGACGAGGCCCTGCCCGCCGACATGGCTGATGAAGGCAAGGCCGAGCAGCATGGCCCAGCCGAAGAGCGTGGCAGGCACCATGTCGACCTCGAAGAACACGGCGACAGGCAGGATGCAGATGACCGCGGAAAGGGTCGTCCAGACCATGATGCGCAGCGTGGAGAACCGCGAGCGGACATGGCCGAGCGACAGCATGTAGCAGGCGTAGAAGAAGGCCGCGACGATGGACGTCGCATCGCCGGCGAGCTGCCCGCCGCCGAGCGCCGACGGCCCGCCCTTCAGGACGAGCACGCCGACCAGCGCCAGCCCGAGGCCCGCCAGGAAGACCGGCGTGATGCGCGTGCGAAAGAGCAGCCAGGAGCCGAGCGTCACGAAGACCGGCGCCAGATTGGCCAGGAGCGTCGCATTGGCGACGGAGGTCATGTGCAGCGACAGGTGCCAGGCGGCAAGGTCGGCGGCGAGGAACACGCCCGGCAGCAGCAGGAAGAGGTGGTCGCGCGGCCCCGCCGGCCGCTCCTCGCCCTGCTTCGTCGCCCGCCAGAGCAGCACGAACGGCAGCAGGGCCAGCGCGACGCGCCAGAAGGCCGTCGCCATCGGCCCGATTTCGGAGAGGCGCACGAAGATCGGCGAACCGCCGATGGCGACCCCGCCGGCGAGGAGGGCGATCAGGGCAAGGCGGCTTTTCGGGGAGGCGGTAATCGGCGACAAGGCGGCGGTCCGGATATCAGTCGTGGCAGCGAGCTATCAGACCGCCTCCGCTTCAACCAGACGGGCAGCGCTAATTTAGAGGAAAAGTTTGGGGCATGTGAAAAGACGGCGCCCTTTCGGCACCCCGCAATGCCAAAGCCCACCCGCTTTCTCAGCCGGCAATACTCACCCAGCCTCTCCTCCGTCATGGTCGGGCTTGACCCGACCATCCACGCTCCGGTCACGCCGGTGGATCCTCGGGTCAAGCCCGAGGATGACGTCTTTCTTTGTGGGCACCGCCGCGCGCCTCAGGCCGCGTCCGGCCGGTGCACGGTCTTCACCTCGAGGAAATCCTCCAGGCCGAAGAGACCGCCCTCGCGGCCATTGCCGGACTGCTTGTAGCCGCCGAACGGGCTGCCGTAGCGGTGCGGCCCGCCATTGATGTGCACCATGCCGGCGCGAAGGCGGGCGGCGACGCGCTCGGCGCGCTCCGGATCGCCGGTCTGCAGATAGGCGGCAAGGCCGTAGGCGGTGTCGTTGGCGATCGCGATCGCCTCTTCTTCCGTGTCGAAGGGGATGATCGAGAGCACAGGGCCGAACACTTCCTCGCGCGCGATGCGCATGTCGTTGTTGACGTCGGCGAAGATCGTCGGCTTGACGAAGTAGCCGGTCCCGAAGCCCTCCGGCTTGCCCGGGCCGCCGACCAGCACGCGCGCGCCCTCGGCAACGCCCGCCTCGATCAGCGCCTGCACGCGGCCGAACTGGATGTGCGAGACGAGCGGGCCGATATGCTCGCCCTCCTCCTCCGGATTGCCGACCTTGGCTTCCTTCCCCGTACGCTCGGCGATCTCGACCACCTTGTCATAGACCGAGCGCTCGACCAGCATGCGGGTCGGCGCATCGCAGGACTGGCCGGAATTGTTGAAGCACTCGCGCACGCTGCCGGCGACGCGGTCTTCGAGGTCCGCATCGGCGAAGACGAGGTTCGGCGACTTGCCGCCGAGCTCCAGCGTCACCCGCTTGACCGTATCGGCCGCATCCTTGCTGACGGCGATGCCGGCGCGGGTGGAGCCGGTAAAGGACATCATGTCGACGTCCCTGTGCCTGGAAAGCGCCGCACCGCATTCGGGGCCGTCCCCGTTGACGAGGTTGAACGTGCCGGCCGGGAAGCCTGCCTCATGCACCATCTCCGCATAGAGAAGGGCGTTGAGCGGGGTGAATTCGGACGGCTTCAGCACGCAGGTCGAGCCCGTCGCCAGCGCCGGAACCACCTTCAGCGCGATCTGGTTGATCGGCCAGTTCCAGGGCGTGATGAGGCCGCACACGCCGATCGGCTCGCGGCGCACGACGTCGCCGTTCGCCAGCACCTCGCGGCTCTTCAGCCGCTTCAGCCCGTCGATGAAGCCCTGCAGGTGGCCGACGCCGACATCGGCCTGCTGCTCGGTGCTCATGGTGATCGGCGCGCCGAGCTCCAGCGTGATGGTGCGCGCCATCTCCTCATAGCGGCGCTTGTAGATCTCGAGCAGCTTTTCGAGCAGCGCCAGGCGCTCTTCGACGCTGGTCTGGCTGTAGGTCGCGAACGCCTTCTTGGCAGCGGCAACGGCGCGGTCGATATCGGCGGCGGTGCCCATGGAGATCACCGCGATCGGCTTTTCCGTCGCCGGGTTGATCACCTCGAGGTCGTTGGGCTTCAGCGGGTCCACCCACTGGCCATCGATGTAGAATTTGCGCTTGTCGAGCATGCTTTTCTCCCGTCACTTCTGTTTTTCATCGAGCCAGCCCCGGATGAGCCGGCGGTAGCGATCGCCACCGAAACTTGGAAAATGGCCGCCATGCACCAGCCGCACCGGCAGGGTCAGGAGGCGCTCCATCGAGGCGAGATAGTCCGACGCGTCGGAATGGTAGGTATCCTCGATCAGCGGACCATCGTAGACGATATCGCCCGAGAAGAGAATTTCGGTCGCCTTCTCGTAGAGCGCAATACCACCCGGGGAATGGCCCGGCGTGTGGATGACCTCGAACTGCCGGTCACCGAGATCGATGACATCGCCGTCCGCAAGGATGCGCGTCGCCGGCGCCTTCTTCACCGCATAGCACTTCGAGCAATAGGGCTCGGGCGGCAGCGCATCGAAGATCTCGTCGGTGACGTAGGGGTCCGCGAGTGTGTTCTCTCGCGTCGGGTTGGCGAGGAGATCGGCTTCGGCGGCGTGCACGGCGCGGCATTCGAATTCGTGATGGCAGCCGATATGGTCGAAATGGGTGTGGCTCGCCACGGCGATCAGGTCGCGCTCGGTGACGAGCGGCACCCATTCGGTGAGCGAGACCACGCCCATGCCGCTGTCGACCAGCATGTCCCGGTCGCGCCCACGCACATGCCAGACATTGCAGCGGTAGAATTCCTGGATATAGGGCTCGCTGATCGCGGTCACGCCGTCGTCGAGGCGACGCACGCTGTACCAATCCTCCGGGCGGATGCGCTGCATGTGACCCTCAAGCTCCCGCTCCGTCCTGAAGCACGACGATGCTATCCGCCTTCAGCCGCAGGTCAAGCTCCGTGCCGACTTCGGGATTGTCGGTCTGCGGCAGGTGGGCGGTGAGCACCGTGCCGTCCGCCGCGACATGGCAGCGGTGGTGCGTGCCGAAGAAGGCGCTGCCGGTGATGCGGCCGCGGCCGAGCGAGACGGTCGGCGTGTCCGACGTCGCGAAGCGGAAATGCTCCGGGCGAATGCAGAGCGTGACGTCGCGGCCCGCCGCCGGCATGCCCGAGACGAAGGCGGAGGCGGGCAGGGCGACGCGGCCGAGCGCCGTCTCCACCTCCGCCTCGTTCGCCGCCGCGCCGCGCATCCTCGCGGGCAAAAGGTTCACCTCGCCCATGAAGCCGGCGGAAAACAGCGAGCGCGGCCGCATGTAGATCGAGGCCGGCGTGCCGACATCCTCGATGCGGCCCTTGTTCATCACGACGATGCGGTCGGCGATCGCCATCGCCTCCTCCTGGTCGTGTGTCACATGCACGAAGGTGGTGCCGACGCGCTTCTGGATGGCCTTCAGCTCGTCCTGCATCTGCCGGCGCAGCTTCAGGTCCAGCGCGCCGAGCGGCTCGTCGAGCAGCAGCACGTCGGGATCGACCGCCAGCGCGCGGGCGAGCGCCACGCGCTGCCGCTGGCCGCCCGAAAGCTCGTGCGGCTTCTTCGCCGAGGAGGCCCTGAGGCCGACGAGATCGAGATAGGAAAACGCCTTCTCGTAACGTTCCGCCCGGCCCATGCCGCGCATGCGAAGGCCGAAGCCGACATTGTCGCGCAGGCACATATGCGGGAAGAGCGCATAGTCCTGGAACATGGTGGTCGTCGGGCGTTTGGCGGGGGAGACATGGGTCATGTCGCGCCCACCGATCGCGATGGTGCCCGAGGTCGGCTCGATGAAACCGCCGAGGATGGAGAGCAGGGTGGTCTTGCCGCAGCCGGAGGGGCCGAGCAGCACGATGAACTCGCCCGCGGCGATATCGAGCGAGACATCGTCGAGCGCCCGGAAAGCACCGAAGACCTTCGTGGCATTGCGGATGGAGACGTCGGCGGTCATGAGGATTTCCCGGTTTTGCGGAAGACGGCGAGCTCCAGGACGATGAGGAACGCGACCGAGACGAGGAAGACGACGGAGCCGATAGCATTTGTCCTCGGATCGAGGCCGGAGCGCAGCATGCTCCAGATCTCGACCGGCAGCGTCACGTCGAAGCGCGACAGGAGGAAGGCGACGATGAACTCGTCCCAACTGAAGGTGATGGAGAGGAAGAAGGCGGCGAGGATCGAGGGCAGCAGCATGGGCGCGGTGACGAGCAGCATGACCTGCCAGTCCCGCGCGCCGAGATCGCGCGCCGCCCGCTCGATGTTCACCTGGTGCCCGCCCATCGAGGCATAGATGATGGCGAAGCAGAGCGGCAGGTTGATCACCACATGGCCGATGCCGACCGTGACGAGCGAGAGGCGCAGGCCCGTGACATTCAGCACCGAGAGCAGGCCGAGGCCGATGATCAGCGTGCTCACCGTCATCGGCGCGACGATAAGGCCGCGCAGGAAAGCGGAGGCGGGCAGCGTGTAGCGGGCGAAGGCATAGGCGGCAAGGAAACCGAGCAGGCAAGCGACCGCCGAGGAGACGACGGCGACGACGAGCGAATTGCCGAGCGCGACCATCAGCTTGCCGTTGGAGAAGACCGCCTCGTACCAGCGCAGCGTCAGGCCGTTCAGCGGCGGCACGGGCAGCGTGCCGTCCTGGAAGGAAAACAGCACGAGCACGACGACGGGCAGGAAGATGAAGAGATAGAGAAGGCCGGCATAAAGCGCGGCAAGCACGGTAGTGAGATGCCGCATGGTCAGGTCCTCTCCATCTTCAGCCAGCGCGCGCAGGCGATGTAGGCGAGCGTGACGACGACCATCAGCACCAGCGAGAGCGCGGCCGCCATCGGGAAATCCGCCCGCCGGCCAAGCTGCAGCATGATGACCTGCGGCAGGACCAGCTCGTTGTTGCCGCCGAGGATCTGCGGCGTGATGTAGTCGCCGATGCACAGAACGAAAGTCAGGAACGCGCCGACCATGATGCCGGGCAGCGTCAGCGGCAGCACGACATGCCAGAAGGTCTGGAAGGCGTTCGCGCCAAGGTCTGACGCCGCGCGGCGATAGTTCGGCGAAAGCTGGATGAGGTTGGCATAGATCGTCAGCGTCAGCAGCATGACGAAGAAATGCACGAAGCCGATGATCGTGCCGGTGCGGTTGGCCGACAGTTCCAGCGGCTCGGCGATGATGCCGAGGGCAAGCAGCGTCTGGTTGACGACGCCGCCCTTGGAGAGCACCAGCAGCCAGGAATAGGAGCGCACGACATAGGAGGTCCAGAAGGGCAGGATCGCCATGACGAGGGCAAAACGCTGCCATTTCTTCGGCACCCGCTCGGCGATGATCCAGGCGAGCGGATAGGCGAGCAGCACGGAGATGACGGTGACGGCCGCCGTCACCTCCAGCGAGACGACCAGCCCCTTGAAGAGATGCGCCTTCTCGAAGAAGGCGGCATAATTGTCGAACGTCCAGGTCGCGACGATCTCGCGCCCCTGCCGCGTCCACAGGCTGATCGCGGCCATGTAGGCGAAGGGCACGAGGAAGAAGAAGCCCGTCCAGAGAAGCGCCGGCAAGGCAAAGGCGAAGGCCTTGCGGCGCTCCGCGCGTTCGAGGGCAGTGGCGGTCATGGGGTCGGTCTCCGTTCGCGCTCTCTATATTGGGCGAGGCGCTCGATATTGGGCGAGGCGCTCGTTGCCTGCCCCTCATCCGCCTGCCGGCACCTTCTCCCCGCAAGCGGGGCGAAGGGGATATGCTTCGCTGGCTTCCTCAACCAATGACCGGTTCGTGGGGCATGTCCCCTCTCCCCGCTTGCGGGGAGAGGGTTAGGGTGAGGGGCGAACCTGATGCAATCGCCCAAAGGGCGCGGACGACTGCGCTCCATCAAGCCCTTACTGCTGCAGCATCTCCGTCCAGACATCCTGCATCGCCGCATCCATGTCGGCGTCCGCCACCGGATAGAGCTGCGAGTTCTTCAGGTAGTCCGCCTGCCTGTCCCAGCGCAGCGCCGTCTTCTGCTGGTCGTTCAAATGCTCGCCCGCCTTGGCGTTCGCCGGCATCGCCCAGTAGCAGGAGGAGGTGGCAAGACGGGCCTGCCCCTCGGGGCTGACGATGTACTGCACGAATTTCAGCGCGAGATCCTGCTTCTCGGAATCCTTGAAGACGCCGATCGACTGCGCCCAGCGCAGCGCGCCCTGCTTCGGGATCGTCCAGTCGAGGTTCGGCTTTTCCGCCGAAAGGCCGGCCGTCAGCCATTCGCCGCCCCCGACGACGATGTCCACTTCGCCGGTCGCCAGCGCCGTCTGCGAGGCGACGACGTCGCTCACCTGGCGGGCGACCTTCTTCATCTCGAACAGCTTTTCCTTGATCGACGGCAGGTCGTCCTGCGTCAGGTCCGCTGTCTTCTTGCCGATGCCGACGCCGGTGAGGCCGACCATCGGCAGGTAATAGTCATAGAGCGCGATGCGGCCCTTGTACTTGTCCGACCAGATGACCGAGATATCGTCCATGTCGGCGGGATCGACCTTCGTCTTGTCGTAGGAGATCGTGTTGTAGCCGAACTTTTCCGTGACGGCGTAGACCTTGCCGTCCTTGGTGGTCGTCTCCTCCATGCGCACTTCCGGAAAGAGGTCGCCGAGCGGCAACTCACCGGCCGGCATCTCGCCGAGGATCTCCATGTCGATGGCGCGCGGCACGTCGACGGCGTCGATGACCAGCACGTCCCAGTCGCCCGGGCGGGACTGCTCGATGATCGAGATCGCCGCGCCCGTGCCCTCGTATTCCTTGAGATTGACCTTGACGTTGTTGGCCTTCTCGAACGGCTCGACCAGCGCGGGATCGGTGTGGTCGCACCAGACGAGCGCGTTCAGCTCGTCCTGCGCCAGGGCGCCGGCCGGCGACAGCGTGACGGCGGCGGCGGTGGCAAGGAGCATGCGGCGGACGAGCCCGCCCGAAACGGTTGTCTTCATCGTCTTTCCCTCTGGCTGCAGGCTTTCGGCCTGGCGGATGACACTCATTGGCGGTGCCTTGAGAAAAAGATTGAACGAGTTCATTTTTTAAGTCAATCTCATTTTTGAGGAGATTCCAACGGAGGTTCCATGGCCGGATTGCGCGCGAAACAGAAGGCGGACAGGACACGCCGCATCCTCGAAGCCGCGACGACGCTGTTCCGCCGCGAGGGCTATGACAGCGCGCGCATCGAGGACATCGCCGAGATGGCGGAGGTCTCCGTCGGCACGCTCTACAACTATTACCAGAACAAGGGTGACATCCTCGTCGCCACCGTCGCCATGGAGGTGACGGAGGTGCTGGAGGGCGGCGCGCGCATCGTCGCCAACCCGCCGCTGAACGTGGCCGAAGCGCTGCGCACGCTGATCGAGCAGTATTACGACCATTCGCTCTACTATCTCTCCAAGGAGATGTGGCGCACCGCCATGGCGATCTCCATCCAGCAGCCCGACACGCCGCTCTCCCGGCGCTATACCGAGCTCGACGGCCAGCTCTGCGCGCAGGTCATCCGCCTGGTGGAGACATTGCAGGCGCGGGGCGTCGTCCAGGCCGGCGTCGACGCCAAGGCGATGGGCGAGGTGTTCTTCAACAATCTCAACATGATGTTCATCGAGTTCTGCAAGGTGGACGCCATGCCGCTGGAAGAGCTGAAGGCGCGCGTCAACGCCCAGCACGAGCCCATCGCCGCCCTCATCAGCAGCATCAAGATCGTCTGAGCGACAGGAAGCCTCCCGCATGACCGAACCGCAATCCGCCGTCCTCGCCGCCGCCGACGCGCTGGTCGCCGCCTTCGCGCGGCATGACCGCACGGCCTATTTCGCCGCCTTCGCCGAGGAGGCAAGCTTCCTCTTCTATAACCTCGACCGCCGCCTCGAAAGCCGCGCCGCCTACGAAGCCGAATGGACGCTGTGGGAGGAGCGCGACGGTTTCCGCGTGCTCGCCTGCCGCTCGACGGATCGCAACGTGCAGTTCGCCGGCAACGCTGCGATCTTCACCCACGCCGTCGAGACCGACCTTTCCATCGGCGGCGAGACGGTGACGAACAACGAGCGCGAGACCATCGTCTTCTCCCGCGACCCCTCCGGCCGCTGGCTCGCCGTCCACGAGCACCTGTCGCCCGTGGCCTGAATCAGCAACATTTCTCCTCGGCCATGCCGGTCGCAAGCTGTTCGAGGATCGGGCAGTCCGGCCGGTCGTCGCCGTGGCAATGGGCGGAAAGGTGTTCCAGCGTGTGCACCATCTCCTGCAGCAGGCGCATCTTTTCCTTCATTTCCGCGACATGCTCGCTGGCGATGCGCTTGACGTCGCCGGAGGCGCGCGCGCGGTCCTGCCAGAGCGCCAGGAGGTCGCTGATCTGGGCGATGGAGAAGCCGAGGTCGCGCGCCCGGCGGATGAAGGAGAGCGTCGAGAGGTCCTTCGGGCCATAGACGCGGTAGCCGGAGCCCGTGCGGCCGGCGGCGCGGATGAGGCCGATCTGCTCGTAGTGCCGGATCATCTTGGCGGTGACGCCCGTCGCCTCCGCCGCTTCGCCGATGTTCATGCGCGATCTCCCTTGCCGAACGCGGGACGGAAGCGCTTCAGCCGCAGCGCATTCGAGACGACGAACACGCTGGAAAGCGCCATGGCGCCGGCGGCGAGCGCCGGCGAAAGCTGGATGCCGAAGGCCGGATAGAGCAGGCCCGCGGCGACCGGAATGAGCGCGACATTGTAGCCGAAGGCCCAGAACAGGTTTTCGCGGATGTTGCGCATCGTCGCCCGCGAGATCGCAATGCCCGCCGCCACCCCGCGCATGTCGCCGGCCATCAGCACCACGTCGGCGCTTTCGATGGCGACATCCGTGCCCGTGCCGATCGCGATGCCCGTGTCGGCCGCGGCAAGGGCCGGCGCGTCGTTGATGCCGTCGCCGACGAAGGCGACCTTCCTGCCGCCGTCGGCCGAAAGCGCGCGCACGGCGGCCACCTTGCCGTCCGGCAGCACCTCGGCCATCACCCGGTCGATGCCGAGCTTCTCCGCCACCGCCTCGGCGGTGCGGCGGTTGTCGCCGGTGATCATCGCCACCTCGATGCCGAGCTGCTTCAGCGCGGCGATCGCCTCCTTCGTCGTCGGCTTGACCGGGTCGGTGACGGCGAAAAGGGCGGCCAGCCTGCCGTCGATGGCGGCGTAGAGCGGCGAGGCGCCGTCGGCGGCCAGCCGCTCGGCATGGGCGGCGAAGGGGGCGACGTCGAGCCCGAGCGAGCGCATGAAGCCGACGGAGCCCGCCTCCACCGTGCGGCCGGAGACCGTGGCGGAGATGCCCTGGCCGGAAATCGCCACGAAGCCGCTGGCCGCCGCAAGGTCGATGCCCTCGACCATCGCCCCCTCATGGATGGCCGCGGCGATGGGATGCTCCGAATGCACCTCCGCGGCCGCGACCAGGGCCAGCACCTCCTCGCGGACGAACCCGTCCGCCGGCACGATCTCCGTCAGCGTCGGATGGCCGAGCGTCAGCGTGCCGGTCTTGTCGACGGCGACGATGTCCGTGCCTTCGAGCGTCTGCAAGGCCGTGCCCTGCCGGAAGAGCACGCCGAGTTCGGCGGCACGTCCCGTGCCGGTGATGATGGAGGTCGGCGTCGCGAGCCCCATGGCGCAGGGGCAGGCGATGATCAGAACAGCGACGGCATTGACCAGCGCATGGGCGAGAACGGGGCTCGGGCCGAGGGCGAGCCAGAGGCCGAAGGTCAGGAGCGCGATGGCCATGACGGCCGGCACGAACCATTGCGTCACGCGGTCGACGAGCGCCTGGATCGGCAGTTTCGCCGCTTGCGCATCCTCGACCATGCGGATGATCTGCGAGAGCACCGTATCGGCACCGACGCGGGTGGCGCGGAAGGTCAGCGAACCGGTCGTGTTGACCGTGCCGCCGGTCACCGTGTCGCCGGTCGTGCGGGCGACGGGCATCGGCTCGCCGGTGATCATGGATTCGTCGATATAGGACAGCCCCTCCGTCACCTCGCCGTCGACCGGCACCTTCTCGCCCGGCCGCACCAGCACGATATCGCCGGGAACGACGTCCCCCAGCGGCACGTCCTCGGCCTTGCCGTCGCGCAGCACGCGCGCCGACGTGGCGCGCAGCCCGGCAAGGTGCCGGATGGCCTCGCCCGTGCGCCCCTTGGCCCGCGCTTCCAGATAGCGGCCGGCGAGGATGAGGGTCACGATGACGGCGGCGGCCTCGAAATAGACATTGGCCGTGCCGCCCGGCAGGAGGCCGGGGGCGAAGGTCGCGACGGTGGAAAAGCTCCAGGCGGCGGCGGTGCCGATGACGACGAGCGAGTTCATGTCCGGCGCCAGGCGCAGGAGGCTCGGAATGCCCTTGCGGAAGAAGCGCAGCCCCGGCCCGGCAAGCACCAGCGTCGCCAGCACGAACTGGATGACGCGGCTCGTCTGCATGCCGAGCGTTTCGTGGATGGTGTGGCCGAAGGCGGGGATGGCGTGTGCGCCCATCTCCATGACGAAGAGCGGCGCCGTCAGGACCGCGGCGATCACGAGGTCGCGCCGCAGGATTTTCGCCTCGGCGGCCCGGCGGTCTTCCTCCGCGGGCGTTTCGGCCGTTTCGCGCACCGCCTTGTAGCCCGCCCGGTCGATGGCGGCGGCAAGGTCCTCGAAGGAGACGGCCCCCTTGAGGAACCGGACGCGGACGCGCTCCTGCGCAAGGTTCGCCGTCGCCTCGAGGACGCCCGGGACAGCCTTCAGCGCCTGTTCCACCCGGCCGATGCAGGAGGCGCAGGTCATGCCCTCGACGGGGAATTCCAGCACCTCTTCCGAAACGCCGTATCCCGCCTTGCGCACCGCCTCGGCCACCGCGGCCGCATCCGGCGGGCCGGTGAAGGTCACGTCGGCCTTCTCCGTCGCAAGGTTGACGGCGGCGCCGGACACGCCCGGCACCTTCTCGATGGCCTTTTCGACCCGGCGCACGCAGGACGCGCACGTCATGTCCGAGATGGAAAGCTTGATCGTCTGCCGGTCTGCCGGCTCCGTCGTGGTGAGCATGGTGCACCTTTCATCCTATGTCGGACAGATCGTGCACCTTCCCATCATGTCAAGGTCAAGCGGCTTTTTGTCGCTCAGGCGGCATCGACCGGCGAATAGCCTTCCGCCGCGATGAGGGCGGCGACGGCAGCGCGGTCGCCGGCATTTTCCACCGAAACGCGCCTTGCACCGAGGTCGATCTCGACCTTGGCGGCCGGATAGGCTGCAAGGACAGCGCCGGTGATCGTCCGGACGCAGTGACCGCAGGTCATATCCGAAACGGTGAAGGCGAGGGGGGTATCGTCATTCATGAAGGGTCTCCCGATTTGCCTTCGCATGCTGGGACGTTCCCACATGGCAAGGTCAAGCCGCATTTTTTTGCGGGCGGTGCTCAACCTTAAAGGGGCGAAAGAGCGGGCCGCTCCTTCAATCCAGGGCGAATCGCGCCAGGCGGTCCTTCAGCAAGGCGATCGTCGCCACATCCGCATTGGCGAAGGCGAAGCGGAGATATCCGTCCTGCCCCGCGCCGAAATAGCTTCCGGGCAGGCAGAGGATGCCGGCCTCCTTGGCAAGCTTCTCCGCCACGCCGGCGGAAGGCGTATCGCCGAAGGGATGGCCGATGAAGGCGAAATAGGCGCCGACCGCGCCGACGCGCCAGGCCGGGACCGCGGCCATCGTGGAAAGCAGCCCCTCGACCCGCCGGGCGATTTCCCGGCGGTTCTCCTCGCGCCAGCCTGCCAGAAGCGGCAGGGCCGTGGCGACGGCGGCTTGGGCGGAGCGCGGCGGGCAGATCTGCAGGTTGTCCATGATCTTCGCCACCTGCTCGACCACGCCGGCACCCGCCGTGATCGCACCGAGGCGATGGCCGGGAATGCAGAAGGATTTCGAGAAGCTGTAGAGGCCGATCAGCGTGTCTTCCCAGCCCGGCCGGTCGAACAGGTCGTGCGGCCGCCCGGCGCCCAACGGCAGGAAGTCGCGATAGGTCTCGTCGAGGATGAGCCAGATGCCGCGCGCGGCACAGAGGTCATAGATCTTCGCCAGCAGGTCCGCCGGATAGACCGCGCCGGTCGGGTTGTTCGGCGAGACGAGCGCGACAGCGCGCACGTCCAGCGTGATGGCGGAAGCCAGCGCCTCGACATCCGGCAGGAACCCGTTGGCGGGATCGCAGGCGGCAAACCGGGTCTTGATGCCCAGCATGGCGAGCGTCGTTTCCTGGTTGAAATAGTAGGGATCGGTCATCAGCACGGCATCGCCCGCGCCGGCGATCGCCATGGCCGCACAGATGAAGGCCTGGTTGCAGCCGGCGGTGACATGGATGTTGCCGGCGGTGATCGCGGCGCCGTAGGTTTCCGCCACATGCTGCGCATAGGCGTTCCGCAGGCTGTCCTCGCCCTCGATCGGCCCATAGCCCGTATAGGCGCGCGAGGCGGCATATTCCCCGAGCAGGCGCAGCATGTCGGGATGCGGCGGATAGCCGGGCACGGCCTGCGACAGGTCGATCATCGGGCCGCTGCGGCCGTCATAGGCATTGCCCCAGGCGAAGACGGACGGGATCGGCGGGGCGGCGAGGGTTTCGACGAGCGGGTTGAAGCGGGGCATGGTCTTTCCGTAGAGGTCAGGCGCGGGTCTTGCGCTGGGGGTTGGAGGCGGGGCGGCGCTTGGCCGGAGCCGCGATCGGGTGATGGAGGTCCGCCGCGCGGCCGCCACGGCCGCGCAGGATCATGCGGGCGGAGGTCTGCGGCTCGGGCAGGCTCTCCTCGAGCGAGGCGAAGAGCCAGTCGATGAACACCTTGACGATCGGCGCCTGGCGCACCGACTGCCGGCAGGCGACATAGAAGGCGTCGTTCGCCGGCACCGTCAGGTCGAAGGGCACGACGAGTTCGCCGCGGGCGATCAGGTTGCTGGCGGTGATCGTGTCGCCGAGGGCAACGCCCTGGCCGTGCAGCGCCGCCTCGGTGGAAAGGCGGGCATCGCTCATGAAATGCTGGCGCCCGCGCACCACGTCGACCGCATCCGCCGCCGCCAGCCAGGTGCTCCATTCGCGCCCGTCGTCGCCGTGGAACAGCGTGTGGTCGGAAAGGTCGCGCACCGAGCGCAACGGCCGGCTGTTGAGCAGGGTGGGGCTGGCGATGGGAAAGAGCTTGAGGTGCGACCAGAGCCGTGTCCAGCAGTCCGGCCAGTTGCCGTCGCCGTAAAGCACGCTGACATCCGTATCGAGCGAACGCAGATTGTCCGGATCGTTGGAGGCGATCAGCGTGACGCGCACGCCGGGAAACTGGTCGGTGAAGGTGTTGAGGCGCGGGATGAGCCAGAGCGAAAGCAAGGCCGGCACGCAGGTGACGGTGAGGTCGCCGCAGGTTTCCGGCTGCTTCATCAGGGCTGTTGCCGCGGCGATCTCGCCGAAGGCGTTGGTGACGGCCGGCAGCAGCAGCGCCCCCTGCGGCGTCAGCTTCAGCCGCTTGCCGCCGCGCTCGAAAAGCGCGGTGCCGAGCGAATCCTCCAGCGCCCGGATCTGGTGGCTGACCGCGCCATGGGTGACGTTCAGTTCCCGCGCGGCAGCCGAAACCGCGCCCCGGCGGGCGGTCGCCTCGAAGGCGCGGAGCGGATTGAGCGGCGGCAGGCGCGAGGCCATGAGGAGCGGTTCCGGTATGTGAGTTTTTCTCACGCAAACTGCTATAACAATGTCAATTGCTTTTCCAGTCGTTTTGTTACGATACTATGAAGAACGAGGGCAAAGCCCCGGGGGAACATCACTTGGCTCGCATCTGCTCCGGCCCCCCGGTCTGCCCGCATTTCCGAAAGGTGAGGTAGAGACCATGGCCGACAGCAAACTCGACGAACTCAAGGCAAAATATGGCGCAAGCCACGGCGGCGAACTGTTCGACCCCGCCTTCCGCAAGGTTGCCGACAAGATCTTCACCAAGAGCGGTTCGCGCCTTGCGCCCTATGCCGGCGTGCCGACCTTCCTCTCCGCGCCCTACATGCCGGTCGATGCGGAGAACCCGGATTTCGGCAACCTCCAGGTCGCCATCACCGGCGTGCCGATGGATCTCGGCGTCACCAACCGCCCCGGCTCGCGCTTCGGGCCGCGCGCCATGCGCGCCATCGAGCGCATCGGCCCCTACAACCACGTCCTCGACTGCGCCCCGGTGCAGGAACTGCGCGTGGCCGATATCGGCGACGTACCCTTCCAGAGCCGCTACCGCCTCGAACTCAGCCATGACGACATCGAGAAGCGCTTCAACCAGATCGTCGATGCCGGCGTGATCCCGCTCGCCGTCGGCGGCGACCACTCGATCACCCATCCGATCATGAAGGCCGTCGGGAAGAAGCAGCCGGTCGGCATGATCCATATCGACGCCCATTGCGACACGGGCGGCGCCTTCGACCAGACGAAGTTCCACCATGGCGGCCCGTTCCGCAACGCCGTGCTCGACGGCGTGCTCGACCCGACGCGCACGATCCAGATCGGCATCCGCGGCTCGTCGGAATATCTCTGGGAGTTCTCCTACGAATCCGGCATGACCGTCATCCATGCCGAAGAGGTGAGCGGCCTCGGCATCCCGGCCATCATCGAGAAGGCGAAGGAAATCGTCGGCGACGGGCCGACCTATCTCTCCTTCGACATCGACAGCCTCGACCCGAGCTTTGCGCCCGGCACGGGCACGCCGGAGATCGGCGGCCTGACGAGCCGCGAGGTGCTGGAGCTGATCCGCGGCCTCAAGGGCATCAACCTCGTCGGCGGCGACGTCGTGGAGGTCGCCCCGCAATACGACGCGACGACCAACACCGCCCATGCCGGCGCGCAGGTGCTGTTCGAAATTCTGAGCCTGATGGTTTTCAGCCCTTCCGTGGCCCGGACCGCCTGACATACAATAGCAACAACGGGAACGCACCGGCCGGATCGATCGGCCGGCCAAACAGGAGAAAGATGACGATGCGTGACATCCTCAAGACCAATGTCAGCCGCCGCGCGGTGCTGGGCGCCGGCGTCGCCGGCGCCTCGCTGCTCGCCATGCCGGCCGTGCTGCGCGCCCAGGACAAGTCGCTGAAGGTCGGCGTCTACGGCGGCTACTTCAAGGATTCCTTCGACAAGAACATCTTCGCCGATTTCACCAAGGAAACGGGCATCGCCATCGAATCGGTCGCCGAGCCGACCGGCGAGGCCTGGCTCGTGCAGCTCGAGCAGGCCGCCAAGGCGGGCCAGGCACCGGCCGACGTCTCGATGATGTCGCAGGTCGCCATGCTGAAGGGCCAGTCGACCGAGCTCTGGGCCGCCCTCGACACGGCCAAGATCCCGAACGCGACGAACCTCATCGACCATTTCGTCAACAAGTATCCGGATGGCCGCGTCGCCGGCATCGGCGCCGTCGCGTGGTACATCACGCTCGTCACCAACACGGACGTCTACAAGGAAGCCCCGACCTCCTGGAACGCGCTGTGGGATCCGGCGAACGCCGACAAGCTCGGCCTGCTCGCGCTCGTCTCCAACTCCTTCCTGCTCGAAGTGACGGCCAAGACCCATTTCGGCGGCACCAACGCGCTCGACACCGAGGAGGGCCTCGTCAAGGCCTTCGAGAAGCTCGCCGAGGTCAAGCCGAACGTGCGCCTGTGGTATCGCGACGAGGCACAGTTCGAGCAGTCGCTGAAGTCGGGCGAAATCCCGATGGGCCAGTATTACCACGACGTGACGGGCCTTGCCGCCGCCGATGGCCAGCCGGTCCGCTCCACCTTCCCGCAGGAAGGCGGCATCATGGATTCCGGCTGCTGGGCGCTGTCGCGCGCCTCGGAAAAGGTCGAGGAAGCCCACACCTTCATCAACTACATGTGCCAGCCGCAGATCCAGTCGCTGCTGTCGCGCAAGGTCGGCACCGCCCCGACCGTCAAGCGCGACCTGCTCGACCTGACGGCCGAGGAGTTCGCCGCGGTTTCCTCGGACATCGAGCCGATCATCCCGCGCTACGACCTCTACACATCCAAGTCCGACTGGCTGAACCAGAAGTGGACGGAGATGATCGCCGGCTGAGCCGCGCCGTCCACAATTCGACCGGCCGGCTGAAACATCGGCCGGCCGGCCCCAAACCGTAAGCCGAGCGGAGCCCCAATGTCCGGATTGACCCTCCAGAATATCGTCAAGCAGTTCGGCACCTTCACCGCCGTCAAGAATGTAGAGCTGACCGTGCCGCACGGCACCTTCGTCTGCCTCCTCGGCCCTTCCGGCTGCGGCAAGACGACCTTGATGCGCATGGTCGCCGGCCTCGACCTTCCGACCAGCGGCGCGATCAGGCTCGACGGCAAGGACATCACCAATGTTCCCACCCACAAGCGCGATCTCGGCATGGTCTTCCAGTCGCTGGCGCTCTTCCCGCACCTGACGGTCGGCGAGAACATCGCCTATTCGCTGCGCATCCGCGGCATCGGCAAGGAGGCGCAGAAGAAGCGCGTCGACGAGCTGCTCGCGATGATCCACCTTGCGGGCTACGCCGACCGCCCGGTCGCGAAGCTCTCCGGCGGCCAGCGCCAGCGCGTCGCCATCGCCCGCGCGCTCGCCATCTCGCCGAAACTCTTCCTGCTCGACGAACCGCTTTCCGCGCTCGACGCCAAGCTGCGCGAGGCCATGCAGGTGGAGCTGCGCCAGCTCCAGCAGCGCCTCGGCATCACCACCATCGTCGTCACCCACGACCAGCGCGAGGCGATGACCATGGCCGACACGGTCGTCGTGATGAACGGCGGCGAGATCCGCCAGGCCGCCCCGCCGGTGGAGATCTACCGCCGTCCGGCCGACACCTTCGTCGCCGATTTCATCGGCATGACGAACCTCATCGATTTTTCCGCGGATGGCACCGGCGCCAGCGTGCTCGGCGCCTCGATCCCCGGTCTTGCCATCCCGGCGGGCCTTGAATCCGGCATCCTCTCGGTGCGCCCGGAGGACGTGCACCTCACCGCGCCCGGCAATGCGCCGATCTCCGGCACCGTCACCTTCGTGCGCGATCTCGGCGGCACGATCGAGACCTTCGTGGAAGCCGCTGGCAAGCAGGTCGTCGCCGTCTCCATGCCGAATGCCCGGCCGGACGTCGCCGTCGGCCAGACCGTCGGCCTGAAGCTCAACCCGGCCGATTGCGTGGTGCTGAAGTCATGAGACGCGAGGCCCCGCAGAAGTTCTCCGACTACGGCCCGCTATTCTTCCCCGCGGGCATGCTGATCGTCTTCTTCGTCGTGCCCTTCGCGACGATGATCGCCGTCTCCTTCTTCCGCCGCGATCCGGCGGGCTTCTATTCGCCCGATTTCGTCTTCGACAACTATGCCCGCTTCCTGAGCCTGTTCTTCGGCAAGGTGCTCGGCTTCTCGCTGTTCCTGGCGGTGATGGTCGCCATCTGCTGCGTCGTGCTCGCCGTGCCCTTCACCTATCTCCTCTCGCGCGCCAAGCGGAAGACCCAGGTGCTCTGGCTGGTGGCGCTGCTGTCCATCCTGTCGCTGTCGGAAGTCATCATCGGCTTTGCCTGGTCGACGCTGTTCTCGCGCACCGCCGGCATTACCAATCTCCTCGTCATGCTCGGCATCATGAACGAGGCGGTGGCGCTCAATCCGAGCTTCGGCGCGGTGCTGACCGCCATGGTCTACCAGGCGCTGCCCTATACGGTGCTGGTGCTCTATCCCGCCCTCGTCCGTCTTGACCCGACCCTGACGGAGGCGGCGCGCACGCTCGGCGCCTCGCCGATGAAATCCTTCTTCACCGTCGTCGTGCCGGCATTGCGCAACACCATCGTCGCCACGCTGATCATGGTCTTCATCTTCGCGCTCGGCTCCTACCTGCTGCCGCAGATCCTCGGCCGGCCGCAGCACTGGACCCTCTCGGTGCTCATCACCGACCAGGCGATCTACCAGTCGAACATGCCGTTCGCCGCCGCCATGGCCGTATTCCTGGTGCTCGTCACGCTCGGCCTCGTCGCACTCACGGTCTATGCCGGCCGCAAGGGAGAAGCCGCATGAACGCGCTGCTGCAGAAGGTCTATTTCGGCCTCGTCGGCCTCTTCCTCTCGCTGCCGATCATCGTGGTCGCCGGCGTCTCGGTCAACGAGAAGCAGACGCTGGCCTTCCCGCCGCAGGGCTTTTCGCTCGGCTGGTACGGCGAGATCTTCACCAACAGCGAATGGCGCAGCGCCCTCTTCGCCTCGATCACGCTGGCCGCCCTCTCGGCGGCGGTGGCGCTTCTCATCGCCCTGCCGCTCGCCTGGTTCCTCTGGCGGCACCATGCCCCCTGGGCGAACATCTTCCAGCTGCTCGGCATCGCGCCCTTCACGCTACCGCCGGTCATCACGGCGCTCGGCCTGCTCACCTTCTGGGCGACGACCGGGTTCTACGGCCAGCCGGCGACCGCGGTGATCAGCCATGCGATCTTCTTCGTGACGCTGCCGCTGGTGACGCTGTCGCTCGGCTTCTCCTCCATCGACCGCTCGCTGGTGGAAGCGGCCGCCACGATGGGCGCCGACGACCGTACGATCTTCCGCACGGTGGTCCTGCCGCTGATCCTGCCCTATCTGATCTCCGGCTATGCCTTCGCCTTCGTCCTGTCGCTCAACGAATATATCGTTGCCTACATGACGATCGGCTTCACGATGGAGACGCTGCCGATCAAGATCTTCAACGCCTTGCGCTACGGCTATACGCCGACCATGGCCTCGGTCACGATCCTCTTCGTCGCGATCGCCGCCACCATCTTCGGCCTCGTCGCGCGCTTCGGCGACCTGCCGAAGCTGCTCGGCGCCATGTCGACACGAGATTAGCAGCCGGTCCGGCGAAGGTGTACTATAGCCGAGCGGAACGGCACAGAACCAGACAGGAGCCCGCATGCGGATCGCCGCCCTTCAGATGCACGCCATTGCCGGCGACAGCGAGGCCAATATCGAGCGCATCGCGGCGGCGGCCGCGGATGCGGCGGCGGGTGGCGCCAAGCTGCTCGTCGTGCCGGAGCTCGCCGTCACCGGCTACGGGGCAGGGGAGACGGCCTTCGCCCGGCTGGCATCGCCTGCGACGGGCGACGTGGCGAGGCGGCTCGGCGCCATCGCGCGGGACAACGGGCTGGCCATCGTCACGGGCTTTGCCGAACAGGAAGGAGCGCATGTCTACAACAGCGCGCTCTTCACCGATGGCATCGGCACCAATGCCGTCTATCGCAAGTCCCATCTCTATGGCGAGTACGAACGCGGCGTCTTCCGCCCGGCCGCGCCGGCCTCCGTCATGGTGGAGCTCGGCGGCATCCGGCTCGGCATGCTGATCTGCTACGACGTCGAGTTTCCCGAGAACGTGCGGCGGCTCGCGCTGGCCGGCGCCGATCTCGTCATCGTGCCCACGGCGCTGCCGAAGGGCTCGTCCGGCACCTTCATCGCCAGCCACATGATCCAGGTGCGCGCCTTCGAGAACCAGGTCTTCGTCGCCTATATCAACCATTGCGGCGCCGACGACCGTTTCACCTATGCCGGCCTGTCGCGCATCGCGGCGCCCGACGGCAAGCTGCTCGCCGAAGCTTCGGCAGAGGGCGAAACCCTGCTCTTCGCGGAAATCCGCCCCGAGGATTACGCGAAGTCGCGGTCGGAAAACACCTATCTCGTGGATCTCGCCCGGCAGGGTTGACGGTGCCCGAGTGGATCCTCGGGTCAAGCCCGAGGATGACGGTGGTGAGGAGAGGTTGCCCCAGCCATTGATGGCGCGGCATTCGGCACCCTCGTTTCAGCCTCAAACCTCTCTTTTGTTGTCATCCTCGGGCTCGACCCGAGGATCCACCTTCACGGCACGCCTTCACCAAAGTTCCAGGTACAAATCCCGCCAATCCGGATTCATCGCCTCGATCAATTCGACTTTCCATTGCCGATACCAGCGTTTCAGCGATTTCTCCCGCTGAATGGCCGTGCCGATGCTGTCATGCTCTTCATACCAGACCAGGCGAACGCAATCATATTTCGAGGAGAATCCAGGCGTGACCTTCTCCCGGTGTTCATGAATGCGCCGTTCAAGGTCGGCCGTCACGCCGATATAGAGCGTGCCGTTCCTTTGGTTGGTGACGATATAGACATATCCCGTCATACGGGAAATGTCGGCGATTATGGCAACTGTGTTCAAGCGAAGTTGGTTTTGTCGCGCTGCATAGCATTGAGGATCGTGATGAGCTTTCTTGCGACGGCGATGATGCCGGCCTTTGCGGAGCCTGTTCTGGCTGAGACGGCCTGATGGAAGGCGCGCAGGCGCGCTGAGGCCTTGATGGCGCCGAGGGCCGCCATGTAGAGGGCCTTTCGCACCCTTGGCCTGCCGCCCTTGATGCGGCGTCGGCCGTTTCTCCTGCCGGAATCGTCATTGAAGGGGGCAAGGCCGGCAAGGCTTGCGGCTGTTTTGGGCGAAAGGCTGCCGAGTTCGGGCATATGGGCCAGCAGGGTCAAGGCTGTCACCTTGCCCACGCCGGGCGCGGAGGTAAGGCGGTGCGCCTGCTGAGCGAGATGTCCATTCTTCATCTGCTCGTCGATCGCAGCCTGGATCGAGGCGATCCTCTCGCCGAGGATGGCGATCATGGCCTCGATGTCGGCGCGGACGGCGGGATCGAAGGCATCGCAAAGATGCCGGCGCTCGGTTGCACGGGCATCGACGAGCTGGTCCCGGCGGCGGGCAAGGGCCGCCAGCCGTTCGCGCACCGGGCAAGGCGGCGCCTCGGCCGTCAGGCCGAACATGGTTCCCATCTCGCAAAGCGAGCGGGCATCGATGCGGTCGGTCTTGGCCAGCCGTCCCCGCGCTTCGGCAAAGCGCCGGGCCGTCTTCGGGTTGACGCGGGCAAAGGCGATGCCGGCCTGCGAAAGACACAGGCGCAGCAGCCGGTCGCAATGACCTGTCGCCTCGAAGACGACCAGGTCGGTGGCCGGGTCGAGGCCACGGGCAAAAGCGGACAGCGCGGTCTGCTCGTTGGGAATGCGGCAGAACCTGGCCGTTCTCGGATCGAAGATGTCGATCATGTCCTTGCCGATGTCGCAGCCGATGAAGGTATGGTGTATCGTCATGGCGCCTGCTCCTGTGTGCGGGGTCTGTGGCGACAGCCCCGTGCAACTGTTCAGGTTGATGGGCGAAGCGGGAAGGGACCAAGCCACGCCGCGGCCTGCCGTCACAAACGGCGGCCTGGATCCTCTCGGCCTCCTTCCCGCAACCATCTTACATCAGACCAAACACACAGGATCCTCGGGTCAGGCCCGAGGATGACGAAAGAAGAGAGGGGATTAGGGCTGAAGCAAGGGAGCCGGATGCCGCACCGGCCAAGGGGCTGGCAACCTCTCCTCCTCTCCGTCATCCTCGGGCTTGACCCGAGGACCCACGCCCCACGGCACGTCCTCGCCGCCAAAAAACACGCCCCGCATTTTCCCCACCCCTCAACCCCGTGCCTACAATCCTCCCATCCCGCCGCGGATACACCGTAAGGCGTTGCGGCGAGGCGGGGTCGGCGCGGGGCGTGAGGGGGCGACGCAAACCTTGACGCACCGGGCGCGCGGAAAATGGTCTCCCTCCGGCGAAACGGGGGAAATGGCGGGGCGTCGGACCGGACCGCCGTTTTGCCCCGATCACGTCGCCGGGCGTGCCTGTGTGGCACACAACATGGCGGCTGCACCATGCGGCGTCCGGGGCTTCCCCGCTCGCATGGCGCAGTGGAAGACGGTGCCGACCGGCAGTCGTGGCTGCGGCACCGTGATCCTGAGGGCGTGCATGACCCCTTCTTCGGAAGGGCGCGCCACCGTTCCCACGCACCCCGCCATCGCAGAGAGGCCGAAGTCGCGGGCAAAAACCGCCGAACGGGGCGCTGGACGGTGCCGCATACAAACATTCAGTCGAGGCAGCCTCCAGCGCCCCGTCCGAATGCTCCTTGACAAAGCCACGGGCGGAAATTCCGCCGCGTGGGTTGCTCTGTTGCCCTTATCGCGGCCTCGGCCCGACCACCTTCAGGCCTGATAGGTGATGCGGCCGTCGCACATAGTCGTGACGGGCCGGATCGCGGCGAGGTTCGCATGGTCCGCGGCCTCGACATTGCCGGACAGCACGACGATATCCGCGAGATACCCCGGCTTCAACATGCCCTTGCGGTCTTCCATGAACTCGACCCAGGCACCGTTCTTGGTATAGGCGGCCAGCGTCTCGGCAAGCGAAAGCCGCTGGTCCTTCAGGCCCTCCTTCCACAGGCCGCGCGTCATGGCGCATTCGATGCAGTGCATCGGATCGAGCGGGGAGACCGGCCAGTCCGTGGCGAAGACGATCTCAGCCCCGGCATCGACCAGCGTGCGCCAGGCAAAGGCATGGGGCCAGCGGTCCTCGCCGATATAGGAGAGGTAGGGCTCGACCGGCAGGTCGGCGCTGCCCGGCGGATGGGTCGGCTGCATCGAGGCGACGGTGCCCAGTTCCTTGAAGCGGGGAATATCGTCGGGATGCACGACCTCGATATGCTCGATGCGGTTGCGGCTGTCGCGCTTGCCGTTCGCCTTGATGGCGGCCTCGTAGCCGTTCAGCACCATGCGCACGGCGCCGTCGCCGATGGCGTGCACCGCGACCGGCAGGCCGAGCCTGTCGGCGGCGATGGCGATGCTGTCGAAATGGTCCTGCGAGAACAGCGGCTCGCCCTTCCAGCCCGGCTGGTGCGCATAGTCGTCGATGAAGACGGCGGTGCCCGATTCCGTCACGCCGTCCATGAAGAGCTTGACGAAATCGCAGCGCAGGCGGTCCGTGTTGAAACGCTCGCGCCAGGCGGCGGCCTTCGTCTCGAGGTCCGAGAGCGGCATGAAGTTCTTCATGTGGAAGGGCATGCGCACGCGCACCGGCAGGCCCACCGTGCGCTCGATCTCGTCGAGCATTTCGAGCTGGTAGAGGCTGCCGTCCATGTTCTGCAGCGAGGTGATGCCGAGCGAGGCGACATAGGCAAGGCCCCGCTTGATGACCTCGATGTCGCCCGCACGCTCTTCCGCCGTCACGTGCTCCGGGTCGCCGCCGGTACCGACGCCGAGCATTTCCCGCCCGCCGGTTTCGCCGAAGGCGGAAATGGGGCGGATGGCGTTGCTCTCGCGCAGCTCCCCGCTCGCAAGGCCGTCCTCGCCCATGACGATCTCGTTGCCGACGCCGACATCCCGGCCCTCCAGGATGCCGCCCATCGTGAGGGCCGTCGTGTTGGCCCAGGCCGTGTGGTGGTCGGGCGCGACGATCAGCAGCGCCCGATCCGGCAGGATGCGGTCGAGATGATGGCGCGTCATGCGCTCGTCGTCGGACAGGATCGTGTAATCGGCCTGCTGCGCGATGAGGAGCCGGCGCTCCGGATATTCGGCCGCATAGGCCTTCACCGCCTTCTCCAGCGCGTCGAACCCCTTGACGCCGGCCAGCGACAGTTCGCTGAGCTCGGCCGAACCGCCGAAGATGTGCATATGCGCTTCGTTGAAGCCGGGCAGCACCGTGCCGCCCCCGGCGTCGATCACATGGGTGTCGGGTCCGGAAAAGGCGTCGATCTCGGCTTCCGGGCCGACGGCCAGGATGCGGTTTCCGGCAATGGCAACCGCGTTCGCCCGCGGGTTCGCCGCGTCCATCGTCAGCACCCGCGCGTTGCGGATGATGAAGCTCGCTTCCGTCTGCATGGCGTGTCCTCGAATCGCGTTCAGATTGCCCGGCGGCAGAGCGCCCGGAAGAAGGTGAAGATGTCCTGGTTCTCCTCGTCGCCCAGCGGTTCCGGCTGGGAGGAGAGCTTGACGATGACGGTCTCTGTGCTCGGATCGACATAGAGCCACTGGCCATGGATGCCGATCGCGCAGAAGGCGCCGTCGGCCTCGCCCGACTGGTACCATTGGCTGCGGTAGCGCCCGTTCGGCAGGTCGACATTGCGGCCCTCTCGCCAGGCTTCCCGGTCGCCGTTCTCCTGCATGTCGCGGATCCAGCCTTCCGGCACGATCTGCCGGCCGTTGCGCACGCCGTGGTTCCGCAGCAGTTCGCCGAGGCGGGCAAGGTCGCGCGCCGTCATGGAGACACCGCCCGCGGTGCGCGGCGTGCCGATCGCGTCCACCGTGATTTCGGCATTGCCCTTCGCACCCATCGGCTTCCAGAGGAGATCGGAGGCGAGGTCGGAAAAACGCGCGCCCGTGACGCGTTCGATGACGACGCCGAGCAGGTCGGCATTCGGCGAGGCATAGTAGAACGGCCCGCCATGCGGCCGCTCGGCCTTCTGCAGGGTGATGAGGAAAGAAGCGAGCGTCTCCGGCGCAATGTCCGGTTCCGGCGGGTTCCACAGCATGGCGCGGCGATAGCGCGCGAAGGCGCCGTGCGGGTCGAGATAGGCTTCCTCGAAATCGAGGCTGACGCGCATGTCGAGCACGTCGCGATAGGTGCAGTCGCCGTAGACGCTGCCCTTGGCCTCCGGCAGATAATCCGTCACCGGGCGGTCGGGATCGATCAGCCCCTCGGCCTCCAGGATGCCGGAGACGACGGCCGTCAGCGACTTCGAGATGGAGAAGACGAGATGCGGCGCATCCGGGTCGGCATGCGGGGCATAATATTCCGCGACGACCTCACCCCGGCGCATCATCACGAAGGCGTCGGTATGGGCAAAGTCGAGGAAGGCGCGGGCGCTCGCGGCGCCTGCAAGGCCGGTCTCCATCGCCGCATCGAGAAAGGCGTCGCTGGCGAGCGGCACTTCGGCGGCCGGCACCTCGGCCGCGATCACCGCCGTCGGCACGAGATCGCGGACATTCTGGAAGGTCCAGCGGCTATAGGGCGCGGTGCGCCAGTTGGCGAGCGTGATATCCGCACGGGCAAAGCCGTGCCTGTCCTTGAACGTCTTGATCATGGCATATCCGACCGAAGCGCGGGAAGGCGCCAGGCCCTCCCGCGTACGGCCGTCCTCGTTTCCTTGCGGCCTTGCCGCTTACTTCTGCAGTTCGGTCCAGATCCTGGTATAGAGCTGCTGCACGTCCGGCTCGCAGCTTGCGAGGAACTCGCCCGCGGGCTGGAATTCAGCCGGCACGACCAGTTCCGGCGCATCCTGCATTTCCGCCGGCAGGAACTTTTCCGAACCCTTGATGCCGTTGGAATACTTGGCAAAGGCGGAGATCAGGGCCGCATTCTCCGGATCCATGATGAAGTTCATGAACAGCTTGGCGTTCTCGGCGTTCTTCGCGTCCTTCAGGAGCGCGACGCTGTCCATGAAGTAGGGGAAACCCTCCTTCGGATAGCCGAACTTGATGTCCGCGTTCTTGATGCGCGAGCGCATGATGGCGCCGTTCCAGTAGTAGACGGCGGCATAGTCGCCGGCCGGCAGCTTCTCCGTCACGCTGTAGTCCATGGCGAGCCATTTGGTCTTCGCCTCGACGAGCTTGTCGCGGACCTTGCGCAGGACGTCCTTGTCCGTCGTGCACCAGTCGCCGCCGAAATACTTGATCGTGGCGAAGAGGACGTCGTTCATCTCCGGCGCCACGTTGATCTTGCCGGCCAGCTCCTCCGGCGGATCGAGGAAGATCGCCGAGGTGTTGATGTCGCCCTTGTAGACCGAGGTGTTGACGCCGATGCCGGTCAGGCCCCACTGCCACGGAACGGTATAGTGGCGGCCCGGATCCCACGGCACGTCGACCCAGCGCTCGTCGACATTCTTGAAGTTCTCCATCTGGTCCGGCCGGGCTTCCTGCAGCAGGCCTTCCTTGATCCAGATCTGCACGTAGTTCGCCGAGGGCACGACGACATCGAAACCGTGGCCGCCGGCGCGGACCTTGGCAAGCGCCGTGTCGTTCGAATCGTAGTCGGTGACCGTGACCTTGACGTCGAACTTCTCCTCGAACTTCTTGATCAATTCCGGATTGGTGTAGTCGCCCCAGTTGTAGATGTTGAGCTGGCCGGCCGCCGAAGCGGCATTCGCCGCAAACAGCATGGCAATCGCCGCCGTTGCTGTCGTCGTCATCCATTTCGTTTTCATTCTCTGTTCCTCTCTGTCGTTGTTCGTCGAGATGATCACTGTTTTTTCCGGTTGATGAAGAAGAAGACCACGACGAGCGCCGTCGAAAGCGCCAGGAAGACCGTGGCGATGGCATTGATCTCGGGCGTCGTCTCGCGCCGGAGCTGTCCCAGCATATAGGTCGGCAGGGTGTCCTGTCCGCCGGATTTCACGAATTCCGTGATGACGACGTCGTCCAGCGAGATGACGAAAGCCAGCATGAAGCCGGCGATGACCGCCGGGCGCAGCAGGGGCAGGGTCACGTGCCGGAAGGTCTGCCACCGCGTGGCATAGAGGTCGGCCGCCGCCCGCTCCAGCGTCAGGTCCATGCTCTCCAGCCGGGCGCGGATGGGCAGGTAGGCAAAGGGGATGCAGAAAGCGGTGTGCGCGACGACCAGGTAGCCGAGGCCCGAATAGCCGGTCCAGACCTTGATGCGCGAGAAGACGATGAGCAGCGCCACGGCCGTGACGATCTCCGGCACCATGAGCGGCTGGTTGATCAGCGCATATTTGAAGGTGAGGCCGCGATAGGGCGTCGTGCGTGTCGTCGCAAGGGCCGCCATGGTGGCAGCGATCGTGGCGAGGAAGGCCGCCCAGATCGCGATGATCAGCGACCGGATGGCCGCGTCCTGAACGGCCGCGTTCTGCCAGGCCGCAACGAACCAGCGCGCGGAGAACCCATCCCAGCGCGACAGGGATTCCGCCCCGTTGAAGGAGTAGATGACCAGCGCGGCGATCGGCAGGTAGAGCGCGAAGAAGGTGAAGAGGGTGATGAACCCGAAGCCGGGCTGCGAGCGGATGTCGAAATGCGACTTAAACATGGCTCGAACCTCCGCGCGAGGCATTGCGCACGTAGAAGATCAGCGCGACCATCACCAGGGCCATCAGGGTGATCGACATGGCGGCGCCGAGCGGCCAGTTGCGGCCCGATCCGAACTGCATCTCGATGAGGTTGCCGAGCATCATGTTCTTGCCGCCGCCAAGCACGCGCGGAATGACATAGGCGCCGAGCGACGGGATGAAGACGAGGATGGAGCCGGCGATGATGCCGGGCTTGACCAGCGGGATCACGATGCGGCGCAGGACCTGCAGGCGGCTCGCATAGAGATCGTATCCCGCCTCCACCAGCCGGAAGTCGAGCTTCTCGATCGAGGCATAGAGCGGCAGCACCATGAGCGGCAGGTAGACATAGGTCATGCCGAGCAGGTTGGCCGTGTCCGTATACATGATCTGCAAGGGCGAATCGATCACGCCGAGCCAGATCAGGGCATTGTTCAGGAGGCCCTCGTTGCGGATGACCTGCTGCATGGCGAAGGTGCGGATCAGGAGGTTGGTCCAGAACGGGATCGTGACGAGGAAGACCCAGATCTCACGGGTGTGCGGCGGACGCGTCGCGATGAAGTAGGCGGTCGGAAAACCGAGGATCAGGGTGAGGAGCGTCGTGAAGAACGACAGCTGGAGCGAGCGCCAGATGATCGACAGATGCGCATCCGCAAGGCCGAGCGTGTCGTCGAATATGTCGCGCTGGAAGAAGACCGAGACCCAGCCCTCGAGCGAGAACTCCCCGAACCTGACATCGCCGTAGTCGCCCTTCGCCATGAAGGAGTAGAGCAGCATCACGAGCAGCGGGCCGACCGCCGCAAAGAAGATGATGAGCAGGGCCGGCGCGCTGAGCAGCCAGCGGGAGCGGATATCCTGTTTCTGCGCCGCCAGAGCGGCTTCCTGTGCGCCGCTCATCGTCAGTCCCTCAGGATCTGGGCGACGTCGTCGCTGAGGTTGATGCCGACCGCTTCGTCCTTGGAAAAGCCGCAGGACCCGCTGCGGGCATTCTGCTGGCGCACGGTGAAGGTCGTGCCGTCCTCGAGGCGGATGTGGAAATGCGTGTCCGTGCCGAGATAGACGATCTCGCGGATGATGCCGCGCAGCACCGAGGCGGGCAAGGGGGCTCCGACCTGGGCATGTTCGGGACGGATGACGACCGTCACCTTGCCGCCCGGCGTCACGTCCGCCGGGAAGGTCGCCGGAATCTCCGCGCCGGAGGAGAGCCGCACGCGCGCCCGGTCGCCGGAAACCGCGACGACCTCGGCTTCCAGAAAATTCGTCTCGCCGATGAAGTCGGCCACGAAACGCTCGGCCGGGCGGTCGTAGATGTCCCAGGGCGAGCCCACCTGGCGCACCGTGCCCGTCGACATGACGGCGATGCGGTCGGACATGGTGAGCGCTTCCTCCTGGTCGTGCGTGACGAAGACGAAGGTGATGCCGGTTTCGGTCTGGAGGCGCTTCAGCTCCATCTGCATGGACTTGCGCAATTTCAGGTCGAGCGCGGAAAGCGGCTCGTCGAGCAGGAGCACCTTCGGCCGCGGCGCCAGTGCCCTGGCGAGCGCCACGCGCTGCTGCTGGCCGCCGGAAAGCTGCGTGACCGGGTTGCCGCCGCGTCCTTCCAGATGAACAAGCTTCAGCATGTCCTTGACGACGCTGTCGATTTCCGACCGGGGCTTGCCGAGCATCTTGAGGCCGAAGCCGATGTTTTCGGCCACCGTCAGGTGCGGGAAGAGAGCGTAGTTCTGGAAGACCGTGTTGACCGGCCGCTGGTTCGGCAGAAGGCTGGAAATGTCCACCCCGTCGAGCAGGACCTGCCCTTCGGTCGGCAGCTCGAAGCCGGCGATCATGCGCAGGAGCGTGGTCTTGCCGCAGCCGGACGGGCCGAGAAGGGTGAAGAACTCGTTCGACCGGATATCCAGCGTCACGTCGTCGACGGCCTGGAAATTGCCGAACCATTTCTTGATGCCATGCATGCCGATGGCGCCGCCATGGGCCGCGGTCGTTCGGGTCTCAGTCATCGGTTCCCCGTTTATCGTCCGGCGTCCCGAGCTTCCTCCGCCCAGAGCGCCGGCTGTCCTCTGTCCGGCCGCTGATCACGGCTCTTATGTGATAGGCTTGACTTGCTTATGATCACAACAAATCATAATTTGATCAAATCTGTAAAGGGCCATTTTGAGCTTTGCGACTTTATCCGCCCTGCGTGCAAGGGCCGCAAAATTCAGCCCGGAGACGATAAGCCGGCATAGACCGGGTCGACAGACGGGAGGGTTTCAGCATGCTGGTTGCAGCCGGTCGCGAAGCGTCCGAATCCGCCAAGCAATGGGTCTACCGCGTGCTGCGGCGGGCCGTGATGACGGGCCAGTTCGAGCCGGGCGATCCGGTGACGATCAACGGGCTGGCCGAAACCCTCGGCGTCAGCGCCATGCCGGTGCGCGAGGCGCTGCACAGGCTGGTCGCCGACGGGGCGCTGGAACTGCTCGACAATCGCCGCGTCCGCGTGCCGGATCTCGATCCGCAGCGCTTCGAGGAGGTGCTGGAGGCGCGGATCGCGCTCGAAACCCGGGCCGCCGAACGCGCCATGCCCTTCATCGACGAGGCACGGCTCGCCCGTCTTCGCGCCTTCGACCAGCAGGCCGACGAGGCGCTGGCGCGGCGCGATTTCGGCCGCCTCGTGGAGGCGAATTTCGATTTCCACCGCTGCCTCTACGAGGCACGGCCCGGCACGGTGATGCTGCCGCTGATCGAATCCCTCTGGCTGCGCCTTGCCCCCTTCATGCGCCGGGCGGGCGAGACCCTGTCGACCACCTACCAGATCGACCGCCACGCCGAGGCGCTCGCCGCCATCGTCGCGCGCAACCCCGAGGCGCTCAAGGCCGCGATCGCCGCGGACATCCGCGACGGCACGGGCCATCTCGGCCACAAGCATTTCGAGCAGATGGGCGTCGGGGGAAGGGCGGTGTGACCCCGCCGGACGACCCCATCCATGATCTTCCTCGGGGGCGCTTGCCGAAAGGGGCAAATCGCCGGTAAAGCTCTCGGCGACCGCCACGCCTGCGCACCGGAGGATGCCATGAACGAGAACAATGTTCTGAAATTCGAACGCCGGAAGCCGCAGCAGGACGACAAGAACAAGCCGAAGGCGCCGCCACCGAAGAGGGGCCTGATCTGGATCGCCGTCCTCGTCGCGGTCGCGCTCGTCTGGGCCTACTACCAGTTCATCGCCCCGCAGTCCGTCTAGTGTTTCCGCTTTTTTCCACTCGTCCGCGTCCTTCTCGATCCCACCCGGCAGCATATGGAAGTTGCATAAGCTGAATTATGGAACCATCGGCGCACATCCTTAGCCTCCGCGGCAACATGACCGGACGCTTGAGGAAGAGAGGCGGCGAACGATGCCGCCAAGGCCATCGTTCGCCGCCTCTCATGCCGCTAGAAGCTGGCGCCGACCAGCTTTTCCGTCAGCGCGTTGCGATCCTCGATGGATTGCAGGCGCACCGTCAGGGCCGTGCTCTTCACCGGGACCTGTGGCGGCAGGGAGAAGGCGATGCCCGGCAGGTTCTCGGCCGCCCATTGCTTGAAACGGGGCAGCTTGTTCGGGCCACTGATGGGAAATGTATGGCTGTATCGAAAGCGCATGTCTGGCTCTTTCCGAATAGGAGCAGGCGGCGGCGCAGGGATGCGGCCGGCCTTGCTCGACAGGTTTTCATCTTGGGACGGAAGGCGATATCCTGGCACCGCTCTTGCATTCGCAGTCAGCAGCGCCAGGCCGTCAGCAGTCGGCGGCGGTCCTGCGGAAAGGACGTCGCGCAACGCGGCGGGCCGGGCGTGGCGAAACCATCGCGCTACCTCACCGTCCACCGGCCCGCGGTTCGCCGGGCGAATCTTTCCGCCCGCCAAACGAGCCGAACGGCCGCAGCGCCTCCGGCGCGCCATCGAGCGTCCTCACGAAGGCGGCAAGCTCCGCGTCGCCGAGCCGGTCGGCCGCCGCGGCGAGGGAGAACCAGCGGCGCTGCCTTTGCCCCTTCTCGCGCCAATGGCTCAGCGTGCCGCGCACCTTCATGCCGAACACCGTGACGTGGCAGGGAACTTCCGAGCCGTCGTCCAGCGCCTTCATGTAGCGGTAGAAGGTCACGGGCGAAGGCGAGATATCGCCGATGACGCCGGCCTCCTCGAAGGCCTCCCGGGACGCCGCAGCGACCGCCGAACGCCCCCGCATCGGCCATCCCTTGGGCACGATCCATCGCCCTCGCCTGCGCGAGGTGATGAGCAATATCTTCGGCTCGCCGTCGCGCCGAAGGCGCCAGGGAAGCACCCCGACCTGCTGCAATTCGTCGGGACCGCCGGCCTGCGCGGCAGGGGCGCTGATACACGTTGCGCCGCTCATCATCCCCTCCCCCCGCCGGGCCGCAAGAACGCTGCCGTGCGGCGGACGCCGGAGGCGGCACGCACGAGAACGGGCGCCCTGCACCAGGGGCAGCGGCTGGCCGCGCGCGGGAGATGCCGGTCGCAGGTGAGGCAGATTCTGGGGGAGTGAGGCAAGGACATGGATATGCTCCATCGGAACGCCGCAAGGGCGAGACGACATGAACCGCACTGTTGGATCGTGTGGGTTCCCGGAGCGGCGGGATCTGCGGCGGCGTTACAGGGTCAAGACAGCCGGCTCCGGGTCAGGGAGCGCGCTTGATCGCGAAGCCTCGAAATTCTGACGGACGTTTCCATGCACATGACCTGCAATTGGCCGTTCAATGCGGCAATTTCAAGAGGGTGCGTCCTTCTGCTGCATGGTGCCGTTCGAGGCGCGGACGCTCCTGTCACCATGACAAGAACGGACATTCTCAAGCGTGCGGCGGCATTCTATGAAACGGGTACCGCATCAGCCGAAAGCCTGCTCCATGACATCCATCGAAATGATCGTCGCCGCCAGATCCCGCCTGCAGGGCCATGCCCGGCGGACGCCGCTCTTGTCCTCGCCCTTCCTGGACGAGATGGCGGGGCGGCGCGTCTTCGCGAAGGCGGAATGCCTGCAGCACACCGGCTCCTTCAAGTTCCGCGGCGGCTGGTCCGCCCTTTCGGGGCTGGCGCCGGAGGTGCGCACGCGCGGCGTGATCGCCTTCTCGTCGGGGAATCATGCCCAGGGCGTCGCCCTCGCCGCCACGCGGCACGGCGTTCCATCCGTCATCATCATGCCCTCCGACGCGCCGAAGCTGAAGATCGAGAACACCCGCGCCTTCGGGGCCGAGGTCGTTCTCTACGACCGCGGCACGGAAGACCGGGACGCCATCGGCGCGCGGCTGTCCGAAGAGCGCGGCCTGACGCTGATCCGGCCCTTCGACGAGCCGCTGGTCATCGCCGGCCAGGCCACGACCGGCCTCGAAATAGCGGAGCAGGCGGAAGAGGAAGGCATAACGACAGCCGACGTGCTGGTGCCCTGCGGCGGCGGCGGGCTGAGCTCGGGCATCGCCCTGGCCCTCGAGGCCACCGCGCCGGGCTTCACCGTGCGCCCCTGCGAGCCGGAAGGTTTCGACGACACCACGCGCTCGCTGGCGGCCGGAAAGATCGTGCGGAACGCCACGATGACGGGCTCGATCTGCGACGCGATCGTCACGCCGGAACCGGGCAGGATCACCTTCCCCATTCTGCAGCGCCTGGCCGGGTCCGGCATCGCCGTGACGGAGGAGGAGGTGCTGCGCGCCATGGCGCTCGCCTTCAAGCGGCTGAAGATCGTCGTGGAGCCCGGCGGAGCCGTCGCCCTTGCGGCGGCGCTGTTCCACGGCGCCGCGATCGAAGGGGATGCCGTGATTGCCGTGACCTCCGGCGGCAATGTCGATACGGACCTGTTCGCCGCGGCGCTCCGGCGCTTCGGCTGAGGGCGCGGCCGTCCTTCAGCTATACGCCGTCAGGGCCATCCCTATCCGTCTCGGCAAGGGGACGAACCCCGCTCAGAAGCACCTCCGGCAGGGGGCGGGCCTCCCGTCGCGCGAGGTCGAAATAGACCGAGACGACGACAAGCTCGGCACAAAGCTGGTCGTCCGCCTTGTTCGTCAGCCGGTGGCGGGTGGTGAGCGAGGTGCGCCCGACCTTCACGACGGCGCTGCGGACCTCGAACAGGCTGCCGACCGGCAGCTCCCGGCGGAAATCGATCTCGTAGCGGCGGTCCGCCCAGCCCTCCTGCCGCTCGGCAATCCACGTCGCCGAATAGCCGGCCGCGGCGATGAGATGCCAGAATGCCTGGTCGAAGGCGGCGATGTAGTATTGCACGTTCATATGCCCCATCGCATCGCACTGCGCGGGATAGACGACGCCCTGATAGGTCAGAAGCGGCACGGCGGATCTCCTTTGTCCGGTTGAACCCTTTGACGCCCGATAGGCGCATGCAATAGTTGCCGCCCGAAGCATAATTCCGGGGAATGCACATGGCGCGGCAAAGACGGCGTTTCGTCTGGGAAATCGACTGGAACCTGCTCAGGACCTTCATGGTGATCGTGCAGGAGCGCGGACTGACGGCGGCGGGCGAAAAGCTCTCCCTGAAACAGCCGACCGTCAGCAATGCGCTGAAGCGGCTGGAAACCCATATGGGCTGCCGGCTCGTCGAGCGGAACGCCTCGCATTTCGCCGTCACGCCGGCCGGGCAGCGGCTGTTCAGCGAGTGCATCGCGCTGTTCGAGATCGTTTCCGGCCTGCCGCAGCAGATGGAGGAGCAGCCCGGCGACCTTACCGGCCATATCGAGATCGCGCTGGCAAGCCATGTCGTCTGCCCGTTCCTCGACGAGGTGCTGGCCGGCTTCCATACGACCTTTCCGCAGGTCACGCTGTCGCTCTCCGTCGCCTCCAGCCAGGAGGTGATGGCCGCCGTGCTCAACCGCGATGCCGGTTTCGGCGTCTGCCTGATGCAGGAGCGGCATCCGAAGCTCGAATACGACGTGCTCTACCGGGAGAGCTTCGGCTATTTCTGCGGCGCGCGGCATCCGCTGTTCGGCGTGGCGGACCTGCCGTTGCAGGCGCTGCGCCAGGAGCCCTACGTCTCCTTCAAGACGGACCAGATGTCCGGCGCGCTCTGGCCCGTCGCGCTGCTGCGCCAGCAGGAGGGGTTCGAGGGCCAGACCGTCGGCACTTCCTCGCATCTGGAGGAGGTCAAGCGGCTGATCATCGCCGGATTCGGCTTCGGGCCGCTGCCGATCCATGTGGTGGAGGAGGACGTGCGCGCCGGCCGCCTCTGGCGCCTGCCGCCCTATGAGGATCCGCCGGTCATCGACGTGCACCTCGTCTATGACGGCACGGCCCGCCGCAGCCGGGCCGAGACGATCCTGCTTGCCGAACTGCGCCAGGCGATCGCCACGATACCCTTCGCGCAAAGGACCTATCCCGCATAGAGCATTTCCGCTTTTCCCCGAATCGGGAAAACGCTCTATCTGTTTGTTTTCACGCAATTCCGGACGCAAAACCGCTTCGCACTTTTGCTGGAATTGCCCTAGCCGTTTCTCGCACCGAAACCGGCAAGGAAGGCCGTCAGGTTGTCGCCAAGCGCGTCGCAGAGATAACCGCCCTCCTGCACGATGACTGTCGGCAGGCGCAGCGCCCCGATCACTTCCGCGATGCGCGCAAAACCCGGCGTCGAGACCGAGAGGCCACCGAACGGATCCTTTTCGAAGGCATCGAGGCCGAGCGCCACGACGAGCGCGTCGGGCGAGAAGGCCTCGACCCGGCGGATGGCGGCGGCCAGCGCCTCCAGATAGACGTCGTCGCCGGACTTGCGCTGCAGCGGCAGGTTGAGATTGTAGCCGAGGCCGAGCCCCTCCCCCCGCTCGTCGGCATGGCCCCAGAAGAAGGGGTAGAAGCGCACCGGATCGGCATGGATCGAGACCGTCAGCACGTCGGCGCGCTCGTAGAACATGCCCTGCGTGCCGTTGCCGTGGTGCAGGTCGACATCGAGGATGGCGACGCGTTTTGCCTGCCGCAGCAGGTGCTGGGCGGCGATGCCGGAATTGTTGAAGAAGCAGAAGCCGCCGGCGACATCCCGGAAGGCGTGGTGGCCCGGCGGGCGGCAGAGGGCATAGGACCACCTCTCGCCGGCCATGACGGCCTCGGCGGCGGAAACGGCGGTGGAGGCGCTCCAGCGCGCGCTCTCGAAGGTATGCTCGGAGATCGGGCAGGACGTATCGGCCATGTGATAGCCGGCCTGTCCGACCGCCGAGGCGGGGTAGCTGCCGGTGCGGGCGATCGGGTGGATGTTGGGGATGACCTCGGCCGAGGCGCCCTCGATGCGCTGCCAGCGCTCGTGGATGCGGCCCAGGAAATCGATGTATTCCGGCGTGTGCACGGCGGAGACCGGCGCGAGGCCGTGGTCCTTCGGCCGCACGATCTCCATGCCCGCCGCCCGCGCGCCGGCCAGCAGGCGCTCGACGCGTTCCGGCTGCTCCGGGTTCGGCTGCGGCGCGCCGCTGGAGAGGAAGAAGCTCGGATCGTGGCGTTTCTGTTCTTCGGCAAAAAAGGTCTTCATGGCTCTCCCTCGGCGAATGCGTCGAAATCCGCGCCCTTGATCATGTGGATCTGCTCGCTGCGGGAATGGCGGATCCCGAGGCGATCGTAGAGGCCCTGCGCGCGGAGATTGTCCACATCGACCGACAGGCGCATGTAATGGGCGCCGCGCGCCCGGCCGCGCCGCGCGGTGGCGCGCAAAAGCCGCTCGGCGATCCTCCGTCCGCGAAAGGCATCGGCGACGAAGAGGTCCTGAACATAGAGGCCGGGCTCGCCCATCCAGGTGGAAAAGCTCGGAAACGCCAGGCACAGGCCGGCAAACGCCGCCCCCGCCTCGGCGATCAGCACCTCGAAGGCCGGCGTTTCGCCAAAACCATGGCGGCGCACGTCCTCGACGGTGGAGACGAACTTCGCCTCCGCGCCCATGTCCACGGCCATCGTCTTCAGGGCCGTGTGGATGGTCTCCGCGTCATCCGCGACGGCCGGCCGGATCGTGATGTCGTCCTGCATGTCCCCTCCTCAGAATGCGACGCGATCGCCGCCCTTGAGGCCGAGCATGGCGCGCGCCTCGTCCGGCGTCGCGACCTCCAGCGAAAGGCCCTCGAGGATCGCACGGATGCGTCGTACCTGATCGGCATTCGAGGCCGCAAGCGCGCGGCCGTCGAAAAGGCTGTCCTCCAGGCCGACGCGCACGCTGCCGCCCATGGTCGCCGCCATGGTGATCATCGGCATCTGCCTGCGCCCGGCGGCAAGCACCGAGAAACGGTAGTCCTCGCCGAACAGCTTGTCGGCGATGCGCTTCATATGGACGAGGTTTTCCGGATCCGCGCCGATGCCGCCGAGCACGCCGAAGACGAACTGCATGAAGGGCGTGCCGGGAACGAGCCCGCGGTCGCGGAAATGGGCGAGCGTGTAGAGATGCCCGACATCGTAGCATTCGAACTCGAAACGCGTGCCGCAGCCTTCGCCGAGGCGTTTGAGGACCGTCTCGATATCGGCGAAGGTGTTGCGGAAGATCGTGCCGCGCGTCGCCTCCAGGAGCTCGGGCTCCCAGGCATGTTTCCATGCCCGCGGCCGGTCGAGCATCGGGTAGAGGCCGAAATTCATCGAGCCCATGTTGAGCGAGCACATTTCCGGCTCGGCGGCGAGCGCCGCCGCCAGCCGGTCCTCCAGCGTCATGACGGAGGAGCCGCCGGTGGTGATGTTGATCACCGCATCGCTCGCCTGCTTGATGACCGGCAGGAAGCGCATGAAAACCTTCGGGTCGGCCGTCGGGCGACCGTCTTCCGGGTCGCGGGCGTGCAGGTGCAGGATAGAGGCGCCCGCCGCCGCCGCCGCGATCGCCTCGGACGCGATGTCCTCGGGCTTGTAGGGCAGATGGGGCGACATGGAGGGCGTGTGCACCGAGCCCGTCACCGCGCAGGTGATGATGACCTTGTTCGATTTCATGGCCGGCTCCTATCTGCCGACCGGCAGCGAAAGTTCGCCGGCGAGCTGCGCCAGCGTCGCATCGAGGATCGTCACGATCTCGCCGACCTGAGCCTCGGTGGTGATCATCGGCGGGCAGACGAGGAAATGGTCGCCCTCGACGCCGCCGCGCGTGCGGCGCGAATAGATGATGAGGCCGCGCTCATAGGCGATGTCGACGACGCGCTGGTGCGCCTCCAATGCCTTGGGCAACGGCGTCATGGTCTTGCGGTCGGAGACGAATTCGGCCGCGAGCAGCAGGCCCTTGCCGCGCACGTCGCCGATGAACGGGTAGCGTTCGGCAAGGCCCTCCAGTTCGGCCTTCAGAAGCGCGCCGATGCGGGTGGCGTTGCCGAGCAGATCCTGCCGCTCGATCTCTTCGAGCACGGCAAGGCCGGCGGCGCAGGCAAGCGGGTTGCCGGCATAGGTGTAGCCATGGGCGAAGCCGCCGCGGTCGAGCACCGGCTTCACCAGCCGCGAATGGGCGATCATCGCGCCGAGCGGGCAATAGCCGGCGCCGAGGCCCTTGGAGAGGGCGACGATATCGGGCCGGCAATTCCAATGGTCGCCGCCGAGATAGCGGCCGGTGCGGCCGGCCCCGCTCATCACCTCGTCGTGGATCAGCAGGATGCCGTACTTGTCACAGATCTCGCGGATGTGCGGATAATAGCCGTCGGGCGCGACGAGCGCACCGGTTGAGGCACCGCCGATCGGCTCCATGATGAAGGCGAGCACGCTTTCCGCCCCCTCCTCCAGGATCTTCTCCTCCAGCATGTCGGCATAGCGGATGCCGCGCTCCTCCATCGAGAAGTTGTCGCGGTCGAGATAGGCGGTGGGTGCCTTGATGTGCGGCATGTCGCGCAGCATCGGCAGGAAGGGTTTCTTCAGCGCGTCATAACCGGTGACGGCGAGCGCGCCGAGGGTCGAGCCGTGATAGGAGGGGAAGCGCGAGATCACCTTCCAGCGCTCCGGCTGGTCGGTGGCGAGCGCCCATTGCCGCGCGAGCTTCAGGCAGGATTCCACCGCCTCCGAACCGCCGGAAACGAAGAACACCCGGTCGAGGCCCTCCGGCATGTAGCCGGAAAGGCGGCGCGCCAGGTCTTCCGCCGGCTGGTTCTCGAAATGCAGGCGATAGGCGAAGGTCGCCTTGTCCATCTGGCGCTTCATGGCGTCGAGCACGTTGCGGTTGGAATGGCCGATATTGACGACCATCGCCCCGCTGGACCCGTCGATGACCTTCCGGCCATGTTCGTCCCAGATGTAGATGCCCTCTGCCCGGTCGGCGAGCGGCCGGCGCATGCGGGACTGGTAGAAGAGGTGGGATGCCGGGCGTTCGCCCGTCGCGGTCTGGTGCTGGCTCATGATCGATCCATGACAGGAGGATGCGGTTTTCAGCGGCCGGGAAATCCTAGCCGTTGAGGAATTTCTTCAGGAAGCTGCGGGTGCGCTCCTGCTTCGGATTGCGGAAGAGCTCGGCCGGGCTGCCCTCCTCCACCACTGCGCCGTCGGCCATGAAGATCACCCGGTCGGCGACTTCGGCGGCAAAACGCATCTCGTGCGTGACGATGACCATGGTCATGTGCTCGCTCGCCAGCTGCTTCATGACGAGGTTGACCTCGTCCACCAGCTCCGGGTCGAGCGCCGAGGTCGCCTCGTCGAAGAGCATGACCTTCGGCTGCATGGCGAGCGCCCGCGCGATCGCCACGCGCTGCTTCTGCCCGCCCGAAAGGCGCGCCGGGAAGGCGTCGATCTTGTCGGCAAGGCCCACCTTGTCGAGCATCTTCAGGGCGAGCGCCCGCGCCTCGGCCTTCGCCATGCCCTTCAGCTTGATCGGGGCGATGGTGATGTTTTCCGCGACGCTCAGGTGCGGGAAGAGGTTGAAGTGCTGGAACACCATGCCCATCTGCTGGCGCACACCATTGATGTGCCGCTCGAAGGAACGACGGTCAAGCTTTTGATTTACCTGTACACCATCGAGCCATACCTCGCCGCCGTCGAGCGTTTCGAGATGGTTGATCGAGCGCAGCAGCGTGCTCTTGCCCGAACCGCTCGGGCCGATGACGGCGACGATCTGGCCGCGCGCCACGCTGAAATCGATGCCCTTCAGCACCTCCAGCGGCCCGAAGAACTTTCTGGCGCCGCGCACCTCGATCATCGGACGGGTATCGTTCATCGCGAAAGCTCCACTTTCCGTTCGATCCCCCTGAGGACCGCTTCGAGGATGAGATTGAGGCCATAATAGAGGGCGGCGGCCGTCAGGTAGAATTCGAAGGGCCGGTAGGTCTCGCTGATGACGAGCTGGGCGCTGTGCACCAGTTCGGCGATGCCGATCATCGAGACGATGGAGGATTCCTTCAGGAGCGCGATCATCATGTTGCCGACGGCGGGCACCGTACCCCGCACCGCCTGCGGCACGACGATGTAGATCCGCGTCCGCCAGGCGCCGAAGCCGAGCGAGCGCGCCGCCTCCGTCTGCCCCTTGTCGAGCGAGGCAATGCCGGCGCGAAAGATGTCGGCATTGTAGACGGCGAAATGCAGGCTGAGGGCGACGATGCCCGACCAGATGGCCGGAATGTCGATGCCGACCTGCACGAGGCCGAAATAGATGAGGAAGAGCTGCAGGAGCAGCGGCGTGCCCATGAAGAGCCACATGAAGAGGCGCACCGGATAGCGCACGACCGGCGAAGCATAGAGCACGAGAAGGGCAAAGCCGATGCCGGCGAGAACGCTGAGCACGGCGGAGGCGGTGGAGATGACGACGGTCCACCACAGGCCCTTGCCGATCAGCGGCCAGTATTCGGGGACGATGCTGAAATCGAGACCCTGCATCTTCACGCCTCCCCGGCATAGGCGCGGTCGAGACGGTCGACGAGGAGCGTCAGGCCGTAGACCATGATCATGTAGAGCACCGCCGTCACCGCGAAGATCTCGAACGGCTTGTAGGTGGAGCCGATGAAGCGCTGCGCCGTATAGGTGAGTTCCACCACCGAGATGGTGGCGACGAGCGCCGTGCCCTTGACCAGCGCCACGGCATTGACGCCGAGCGGGCGGATCATCAGCTTGGCGGCCTGCGGCAGCACGATCCAGCGCATGGACTGGCCCTCGCCGAAACCGAGCGAGCGCGCCGCCTCCATCTGCCCCCGATCAACCGAGAGCACGCCGCCGCGGATCGATTCGGCCATATAGGCCGCGATGTTGAGGCCGAGCGCGATGGCGCCCGCGGCGAAGGGGTCGAGCTGGATGCCGACCTGCGGCCCGCCGAAATAGAGCAGGAAGATCTGGATGAGCGCCGGCGTGCCGCGAAAGACGCTGACATAGGCCGCGCCGGCGAAGCGCAGGGCCGCGACATGCGAGAGGCGGAGCATCGCGACAAGCGCCGCCACGGCAAGGCCGAGGGCAAGCGACAGCAGGGAGAGCTCGACGGTCGTCCAGGCCGCCTGGACGAAGACTGGGAAAATGCGGCCGATGAGTGCGATATCCATTGCCGGATCCTCGACGATCGGTCAGCCGGCCGGCAGTCTCCTGCCGGGCCGGCCCTTTCATGGGCGGGGAGAGATCAGCGGATGTCTGCGCCGACCCACTTCATGGCGATGGCCTCGTAGGTGCCGTCGGCCATCATGTCGTCGAGCGCCTTCTGCATGGCGGCCTTCAGCTCCGGATTGCCCTTGCGGATGGCGATGCCGATCTTGTCCTCGGTCCCGGCGAATTCCGGCACGTCGAGCTTGGCGACCTTCTCGCCCGTCTCCTTGACGGCGATCGACACCGGCACGGCATCGACGATCATCGCCTGGATACGGCCGGCCTTCAATTCGAGGAAGAGTTCCGGCAGGCCCTTGTAGGTGCGGATTTCCCAGCCGCCGCGCTCGCGCGCCCATTTCTCGTGGGTCTCGCCGAGCGTCACGCCGATGGTCTTGTCCTTCAGGTCGTCGATCGACTTGATCTCGGATCCCTCGGTGACGAAGACGCCGCGGCCCGACTTGTAATAGGGACCGACGAAATCGACGGCCTTTTCGCGCTCCGGGGTGATGGTCATGCTGCCGATGACGGAATCGTACTTGCCGGCAAGCAGGCCGGCGATGATGCCGTCCCAGGCGGTGCTGACGCCGGCGCCCTTCACCCCGAGGCGCTTGGCGATCTCGTTGCCGATATCAACGTCGAAGCCGACCGTCTGGTTGCTGTCGTCGACGAAGCTGAAGGGCGGATAGGCGCCGCTGTTGGCGAACTTGAATTCGCCCGCGGCCTTGATGGTCTCGAGATCGTCGGCGCTCGCGGCAAGCGGCGTCCCGAGAACGGAAAAGGCAAGGCCCGTGGCCACGGCATAGGACAGGATGGTCTTCAACATGATTGTTCCCCTTGTTGGTGCAGGATCACCGCCGGAGCAATGACGCCCTCAAGGGAAAATATGCCGGCAAGCCGATGCATTTCGCAAATAGATATATGAAATGCATTTCATAGAAACGAAGAATGATTCGATCGGCATGCCGGTCGCGATAGCCTTGGCGCGGGCGCGCAGCAGGAACGGCCGCCCGTTCTAAGGCTCAGATGGATATGACGGCCTCGGCGCCGATACCGCGGACAGTGCCGTTCGGCCGCGCCAGGGGGTCGGTGCCGGCGCAAGGCAGAAGACGGACGCTTCTCACGCCGCCCGGCGCCAGATGGAACCAGTTGTCGGCCGGCAGGAAGCCGTCGATCTCGATGGCGACCGACTGGGCGAAGCGGTCGGCCGAGAGGTCGAGCAGCCAGCCTTCCGCATCCTGCCGGAGGACTGCCGTCAGGACGGCGGGAAAGATCGCCGCCGCGCGGCCGCGGGGGAAATGGAAGGCTTCCGCGACGGTGGTCCCGCCCGCATCGACGAGCCGTCCGACCGTCACGTCATGGGACGGCGGGCCGAAGCGGAAGGCGTAGGTCGTGTCGAAGAAGGCGCCGAAGAGCGCGGTTGCCGGCAGCGTCTCGGCGGAATGCGGGGAAAGCGTCATCTCCCTGCGGCCGGAGACGACCGGCTGCCGGCCGTGGCGCAGGCAGGAGAGCTCCAGCACCAGATGCCGTTCGTCCGGCCCGTCGTTCAGCACGTGTATGTCGAGCCCGTTCGTGCCTTCGTCGCTGAGCGTGATCTGCAATGGCCGGAAGGCGCGGCGCAGCGCGTGCCAGGCGGATTTCGGCAAGCCCGTCGCGTCGACGATGCCCCAGCCGGCGCCGGGCAGGAGATCCTGGAAGGTCCATACCAACGCGCCGTTGCATGGGCTTTCCGCGCGGCGCCATTCGGCAAAGGTCGCCTCCATCACCTCGCCGACGACGGCGCGCGAAAGGTCGAGGTAGCGGGCCGGTTCCTCGCGGCGCAGCCGCGCCGGTTCAAGGCCGTAGAGCAGGCCGAGATAGTGATCGCGCACATCCTCGAAATCCCAGGAGGCGCCGCGATCTCTCGGCACACGGGCTTTCCAGCGCGGGTCATGCACGGCGGGCACCGGCAGGTGTGCGTCGAGCGTCGCCTGTTCCGGCACATTGGCGAAGGCGAGGCTTTCGGCGGAAAAACGGACCGCCGCACGGCGCGCGTCCTCCAGAGGCCGGCAATAGGCGCCGACGCCGTAGTAGTGCGTCACGCCGGCATTCGGCGAGAAGGGCATGGCGCCGCCGCCCGGGGAGTTCTCCACATAAGGCACATCGGGCCGACGGGCCGCGGCGACGGAGGGCAGGATCTCCCGGGTCAGCGGCCCGGCCCAGGCCGCTTCCGGCAGGCCGAGCATCGCCGCCTGCTGGTCGATCTCGCTGCCGCCGCACAGAACGGCAAGCGACGGCGAGGCGGCTGTCGCCTCAAGGAACTGGACGGCTTCCTTCCGCACCTTGTCGGCAAAGGCCGGATCGCTCACCGGGTAATCGAAATTGGCGAACTGGAAATCCTGCCAGACCATCAGGCCGAGTTCGTCGCAAAGCGCGAAGAAATCCGGCGTCTCATAGGCCATGGTGCCGCCGATGCGCAGCATGTTCATGCCAGCCTCGGCCGCCAGCCGCAGCAGCGGAGCGTATCGTGTGCGATCGCCCGGCAGGTCGACGATGTCGGCACTGGTCCACACCGCACCGCGGCAGAAGATCTTCACGCCGTTGACGGAGAGCGCGAAATCCCGGCCATCCGCGCCACGATCGATCGCGATGCGGCGGAAGCCGGTGCGGCCGACCGCATGGCGCTGTCCGCCCGCAATCAAGGCCACCTCATGCAGCGCCGGCCGGCCATGGCTGCGCGGCCACCAGGCCTCGACACGGGGAATGGCAAGGCTTGCGCGGAACCGGCCCTCGCCGTCGGGCACGGCCACGGCGGTGACCCCGGCGCATTCGAGGATGGGCGGAGCCGTTCCGTCGAGAGAAAAACGCACATCGAGCCGGCCGGCGCCGTCTTCGTCGAGGCGGGCGGCCAGCTGGACGTCGCACGGCAAGGCCGGCATGGGCCGCGAGAGGCGGACGGGCCGCCAGGGGCCGGCGGCGTGGACTTCGGGGCACCAGCCCGGCATGCGGCCGAGCAGGGTGGTGCGCACGAGGCGCAGCCCCTGCGGCGTGATCATCTGCGGCCGCCAGCGCGCACGCGGGCCGCGTTTCTCCAGATGCGGCTTCAGCGCGCGGAAGCAGAGCGCGAGGCGGTTGTCGCCGGCGAGCATGACAGGAAGGTCGTGGCGCACGAACATGCTGTCGGAGGACAGGACGAGCGCGCCGTTCCACCAGACTTCGGCGATCGTGGCGAGACCGTCGAAATGCAGCACGGCGTCGCCCGGTGCCTCGCCGGCGAGGTCGAGCACGTACCAGGCATCGAGATGGTCGAGCGGGTCGGGCGCCGTGCGGTCGAAGCGGCCGGCGCGCTCCAGCGCCCCGGCGACCGTGCCCGGCACGGGAGCCTCGATGAAACCGGAAAGGCTTTCGAGCGCCGCCGGGTCCGCGGCGGCACCGGCCGGCGTCAGCACCATGCGCCAGCCGCCGGAGAGGGGCCTTCCGATCGCGGGCATCCGGTCCTCCATCAGCCGATGCGGGCGGCGAGCGTTGCCATCAGCCGGTCCCAGGCCTCGACAGCCGGATTAAGCGCGCTCGCCAGCGGATCGAACCTGCGGCGCGTCACGGCGCGGGCGAGCTGGAACTGCACGGACTTCGCCGTCTCGGAGATTTTCCGGGCGGCATCGGCGGCCTCCGCGAGCCTGCCGTCCGGGGCGATCCAGTCGAGATGGGAGCCGGCAAGCTCGAAATTGGCGCCGAGCTGGCGCAGCGTGTTGAAGGCATATTTGTGAAAGAAACCGAAGGGACGATCGGCCACCACTTCCACCTGGCTCGGAAAGAGCGTCGCGAAGGCGGCCACCGGGTTTTCCGCCGGGCGGCGGGCGAAATGCGCGGCAAGCAGACGTTTCGCCTCGCGGCGCAGATGGGTTTCATCCGGCCGCTTTTCCGGGAACTTGGCGAATTCCGTATAGGGCAGGAAAGGCAGGTCGTCGGGGCCGTCATTCAGATGGAACAGGCCGTCGAAATCTTCCCCCTCCAGCCGGAAGAAGCCGGCATTGTGGAAATAATCGAGCCGCTTTCCTTCAGGGTCCAGCCGGTTGATCGCCACCGTCGTCTTGCCATGCTCCTGGCCATAGGCGACGCCGCGGGTGTCCGGCATGTAAAAGCTGTCCATCTCGACGAGGCAGAGGCGGCCGCGCGCGATCTGCGTTGCGACATGGGTCTCAACCCTGTCGAAGATGGCGAGTTCCGTGCAGCGGATGCCGTACAGGCTTTCGAGGTCTTCCAGCGGGACCTTGAAGAAGGTGAACTGGTCGCTCTCGAAATCCTGGGTCAGGGAGAAGCCGAGCATCGCCTCGGGTGCGGCGCCGAAGGCGTTCAGCACCTCGATCCAGAGGTCGACGTAGCAATTCGTCTCCGGCCACATGCGCTCCGCGTCGTGCAGCGCGTGCGGCCGCCAGGTCTCGGGGTCGGCCCCGGGGAAGACGGCGGCCATGCTCAGTCCCGATATCCGAGCGTCTTGCGGACGGCTTCCGGCCAGGCGGCGATGTCGAGGCCGTGGCGGGCGAAGAGGGCGAGCGCGATGCGCTCCAGGCCGAAGCCGACGCAGGCGGTGTGCGCGACGTCGCCGTTCTCGAGATTGAGACCCCATTTCGCGCCGAAGGCGTCCTGATGGTAGTTGAAGCTCATGCAGGCGGTCGGCTTGGCGGCCGAGGTCACCGGAATGAGCAGCTCGAACTTGAGGTTCTGGTCGCGCTGGTTGTTGGCGAGCATGCGGCCGGCGCGGCCGAAGAACGGGTCGTTGGCCACGTCGATCGTGACATCGAGGCCGACCTTTTCCATCATTTCGAGGCCACGGTCCATCCAGGTCTGGCGGAAGGTCGTCACATGTTCCTGCGTGCCCATGCAGACATATTCGCGCATGCGGAAGAGCTGCTGACGGGCCGGGTCGTTCGAGGGCTCATGGCGGAAGCAGTAGGACTGGAGATCGTAGAGCCCGCCCTTGGCCGGCAGGCGGCCGCGCTTGGCGATCGTCGGATAGAGCGGATAGCACGCGGCCGGCGTCAGCACGATGTCGGTCGCCTTCTGGTCCTTCGTCCAGTCGCCGCCGACCTCCATGCATTGCAGGAGGCTCATATGGTCGAGTTCGCCGCCGCAGAAGCTGTGCACGGTGCCGGCGAGCTGCGGAAAGCTCTTCATGTAGCCGGAGGTCTCGAAATGCGCACGGTTCATGCCCGGCGGAAAGCGCATCGCTTCCGCGCCGTCGGCGCCGCCATAGGCGTCGATCAGCCGCTCGAAGCGGGCGATGACGTCCTCGAAGGCCCCGCTGCGGCCATAGAGGCCTTCGACGCCGGTATCGATGAGCAGGCCCGAATCGAAGAGCCGGTCGAGAAGAGAAGTCTGCATATCCATGGTGTCACCCGATCAGGCTGGTGTCCTGCTTGTGCACAAGCAGGAGGTTCGACGTGTTGCCGAGGATGCGGTCGTTGGAGATCATCAGCTGGGCGGAATGCGCGTCGCGCAGGTGCCGGCCGAGGCTGAAGGGCGTGCCGTTCTTGTAGCCCATGATGCCGCAGATCAGCATGGCCTGGTTGATGATCGCGAGGATCGTCTCGGAGGAGGCGATCTTCACATTGTTCATCGCGACGGCGAAGCCCATGGAGGAGAGCCGGTCCGGATCCGCCTTGGCGGCTTCGTATTCCTTGAGGCCGGCGATCGTGTTGGATTTCACGAGCTGGAGAAGGTTGGAGGCCTCCGCAAGACGCAGCGCGCCGGGCGGCGTCACGCCGGGGCTCTTGCGGGCGGCGGCGCGGACGAAGGCCTGCGCGCGGGCGACGGCGTTGACGGCGATGCCGTACCAGACGGCGCTCCAGAGAAGGTGCGAGGTTGCGAGCATCGACTGCGCGGCGATCTCGGCGAACGGCTTGGGCAGGATCTGCGCCTTCGGCGCCTCCCCCTTGAAGAGCCAGCCGTCCGAGCAGGTGCCGCGCATGCCGAGTGTGTCCCATACATGGGTCTGCTCCAGCGTGTACTGGTCCCTGGTGAAGACGGTCATGACCTGGTCGGTCGAGGCGGCGTCCGCATGGGCACGCGAGGTGATGAGGATCGCGTCTGCATGCGCGCCATAGGAGATGACGGTCGCGTCCTTGGTGAGGCGGCAGGTGTCGCCGTCGATCTCGATGGCGCAGATGCTGTTGCGCAGGTTCCCGCCGATGCCGCCCTCGGTCGTCGCGGAGGCAAGGAGAAGCTGCTCGTCGCAAATGCGGCGCATGAAGGCGCTGTGCCAGGCATCGCCGGCGCCGTGCGAGACGAGGCTCGACAGCTTGATGTGGTGCATGGCGAAGACCATGGCGGCGGCCGAGCAGGCCTGGCCGAGCACCGAACAGACCTCGGCGATCTCCGAGATCGAAGCATCCTCGCCGCCGAGCGCGACGGGCACCTGGATGGAGAGCAGCCGTTCGGCGATCATCGCCTCGACGGCCTCCCGCGGGAAGCGGCCCTTGGCGTCCACGTCGTCGGCATGCGCTGCGGCCACGGCGGAGACGCGCTCGGCGCGCTCCGCGAGCCCCTTCCCGACGGTGACGGTCATTCGGCCGCCTCCGCATTGCCGACAAGGCCGGCCACCGCCCGCGTGATCGCGTCGATGCTCTGGAAGGACTTGCGGTTCAGCAGATTGTCGGGGAATTCGACGTCGAAGGCATCCTCGATGCCGAGCATCACCTGCACGGAGGCGAAGGAGGAGAGACCGGCCGCGTAGAGATCGGCATCATCCGCGAGCTGGTCGACCGGCGTCGGCAGGCCGCCGTGTTTCGTCAGGATATCACGAATCTTCTGCTTCATGGTCTTCTCCGTCGTTTTCAATGCCGGCCGGACAGCGGGCTCTTGGCTTATCGTTCCGAAGAGGCATAACCGACGGTTGATAAGATCGACTGAAAGGACATGGATAAGATTTCGTGAAGCCGGCGAGATGCATGGATCGAGACGGGACGTGCCATTGCGGCGCTTCATGAACAAGGCGAGAGTAAGCCCGGTTTCTCAAGGCATTGCGGACAGATCCGGGTGTTTCGAAATGGTGCGTCCGGGCGCCGTAAAAGCTCCGCTAACCATAAACGCAGAACGTGCAGCCAAGAATGCCTAAGGAACCGAAAACATGCCGGAAGCACAGCCCGACGCCGGGCGTTGCCGGCAGGATCGTGCGGATGCGATGATGCCAAACGTCTTCGGCAACGCGTCCTCCGCCCGACATCGCGCAATCACGTTTTGGACCGCCCTATCAAGCACCAAGCACAAGATGCCCCTGCCACCAATCATGCGTTGCAGGCGGGGTGTGATCCCCTCCCCGCACATCGGCAGCGACACCATCAGGTTCGGCCCGCCAAACGACAGGCGCTTTCCGAGGAGGTCGCGGGTGGGCTATACCCGTGTCCAGCATCGTTCAGGAGGAGCCGGATGGCCGTCACCGATTTCGCGACCCGCACCTACGACCACAATTTCCGGCTCGATCCCATCGTGCGCAGCCTGCTCGACACGGATTTCTACAAGCTGCTGATGCTGCAGATGATCCGCCACCTGCATCCGGATGTCGAGGCAACCTTCTCGCTGATCAACCGGACGAAGACCGTGCGACTCGCCGAGATCATCGACGAGGAGGAACTGCGGGCGCAACTCGACCATGCCCGCAGCCTGCGTTTCACCAAGAAGGAACTGATCTGGCTGGCAGGCAACAGTTTTTACGGCAAGGCGCGCATGTTCGGGCCGGATTTCATCGCCTGGCTCGCCGCCTTCCGCCTGCCCGACTACGATCTGCGCAAGGTGGACGGGCAGTATGAGCTGCATTTCGAGGGACCGTGGACGCATACCACCATGTGGGAGATCCCGGCGCTCGTCATCATCAACGAGCTGAAATCGCGCGCGGCAATGCGCGACAAGGGGCTTTTTGCGCTCGACGTGCTCTATGCCCGCGCCAAGGCCCGCCTGTGGGAGAAGGTGGAGCGGCTGCGGCACCTGCCGGATCTCGTCATCTCCGATTTCGGCACACGCCGCCGGCATGGTTTCCTCTGGCAGCGCTGGTGCGTGGAAGCGCTGAAGGAAGGGCTCGGCGAGCGCTTCATCGGCACCTCCAACGTGCTGCTCGCCATGGATGCCGATCTCGAGGCGATCGGCACCAACGCGCACGAGCTGCCGATGGTGGCCGCCGCGCTGGCCGAGGGCGATGCGGCGCTCGCCGCCGCGCCCTACCAGGTGCTGGAGGAATGGCGGCAGCATTATAACGGCAATCTCCTGATCGCCCTGCCCGACGCCTTCGGCACCACCGCCTTCCTCGCCGAGGCGCCGGACTGGGTGGCGGACTGGACCGGTTTCCGCCCGGACAGCGCCCCGCCGATCGCCGGCGGCGAGCAGATCATCCGCTGGTGGCAGGACAAGGGCCGCGATCCGCGGGAAAAGCTGCTGATCTTCTCCGACGGCATGGATGTCGACACGATCGAGGAAACGTACCGGCACTTCCACGGCCGCGTGCGCATGAGCTTCGGCTGGGGTACCAACCTCACCAACGATTTCCGCGGCTGCGATCCGGATGGCGGGACGGGGCTCGACCCGATCTCGCTCGTCTGCAAGGTGACGAGCGCCAATGGCCGGCCGGCGGTCAAGCTTTCGGACAATCCCCTGAAAGCAACCGGCGATCCCGCCGAAATCGAGCGGTATCGCCGGGTTTTCGGTACGAAGGCCGAGCATGCCCGGCCGGTCGAGGTCTAGGGTTCAACGCAATTCCGGACGCAAAACCGCTGTGCAATTTTGCTGGAATGGATTCAGCTTTCCATCGCCTGCGGCGCGTCGCCGGCCTTGCTGATGAGGCCGATGATGCGTTCCACCGCCGAGGGGATCGGCCCGAGCACGGGCTGGTCGAAGCGCGGGCGGAGCTTTTCGGCCGCCTGGCCGAGCGGGCCGCCGCCGATGATGACGGCTTCGGCGCCGTCCTCCTCGATGCATGCCTGTACCGCCCCGGCCAGCGCCTCGCTGAGAAGCGCCGGATCGGCGGCAAGGGCGACGGGGTCGCCCTCGGTGCAGCGGATGCCCCGGTAGAGATGGGCGAGGCCGAGATCGTGCGCCCGCTGGTCGATGGCCTCGACCAGGTCGGGCGTCGAAGTGGCGACGGAAAAGGCGCGGCCGCCCTGCGAGGCCTCGATCATCGAGGCCTCGCAGATGCCGACCACGGGGACGGCGACCTTGCGGCGAAGCTCGGCAAGGCCGGGATCACCGAAGGCGCTGACGATGATCCCCGCGCAATCCCGCCCGTGCGCGGTGCCGAGCTCCACCACTTCGGCGGCGGAGGCGGCCAGTTGCCCGGGAGTGACGATCATGCCCGGGGCGCGGCGCGCGGTGACGGTCTTCACCACCAGCCGCCCCGCCGCGGAGGCCAGCGCGATGGCGTGCATCATCTCGCTTGTGGCCTCGGAGCTGTTGGGATTGATCAACAGGATACGCGGGGTCATGCTCTCTTCAAGCTCCTGCTTTGGCGGGCTCTGCGACGAGGTTGTCGCTTGCCGTGGCGGCGTCCGCCCGCTGCGTGATGTCTTCCATCGACATGCCGTAGGTTTCCGGCCCGAGGCGGATGCAGATGGCGAAGATGGCGTACATGGCCGCGGCAAGGCCGAACACGCCGCCCATGCCGTAGCTGTCGAACAGGGCGCCCGAAATGGTCGGCACGAAGGACCCGGCGGCCGAACCCGTCGCCAGGATGAAGGCGACACCGAAGGCGCGGATGCGGGTCGGGAAGAGTTCCGGCGCATAGATCCAGATCGACGTGTTCAAGAGAAGCACGAAGAACTGGAAGAGCGCGCCGAAGAACAGCACCAGATGGATGGTGGTGCCGAGATGCATGATGGCGAGCGCGGCAAGGCAGGCGCAGATGGCACCGACGGTCAGGACGCGCTTGCGCGGGAAGTAGTAGCCGAACATCGAGGCCGCGATGGCGCCGAGCACGCTGCCGCTCTGGATGATCATGCTGTAGAGCAGGCTGCCCTGCAGCGTGTAGCCCATCGAGACGAAGATGACCGGCATCAGCGTCAGGACGGAAAGTTGCGCGCCGTAGCTCATCAGGATGGCGATGGACACCGGCACGATGCGGCCGAGGAACGGCGCGCGGAACAGCTCTTTCCAGGCGCCCTTGGCGCGGGGCACATCCTGTTCGTTCTCCTTTGAGAGATATTCGCGCACCACGGGGTTCTTCGGCCGGAGCGAGCCGGATTCCAGCACCGAGAGCACCTTGTTCGCCTCGTCGATCCGGCCCTGCGCGGCAAGGAAACGCGGCGTTTCCGGCACGTAGCGACGATAGAAGACGACCAGCAGCGCCGGCAGCGCCAGCGAGGCGAAGAGCCAGCGCCAGCTGTCCTCACCCGGGAAGATGCTGAAGATCATCAGGCCGTAGACGGGGGCAAGGAAGTTGCCGAAACCGCCCGCGCCAACATTGACGAGCCCGGCCGCCGTTCCGCGGAACTTCGGCGAGCAGAATTCCGACAGCATGGTGACGGCGGTGGAAATCTCGCCGCCGACGCCGAAGCCGACAATGGCGCGGGCAATGCACAGGAACATGAAGTCCGGCGCCAGCGCGCAGGCCGCCGAACCCAGCGAGAACAGCAGCAGGTTGACGGTCAGCATGACACGGCGGCCGTAGCGGTCGCCGAGGATGCCCGAAAGCAGCCGGCCGATGGCCGCACTGCCGAACGTGATCGTGTTCAGGAGGCCGATATCCGTACCCGTCAGGCCCCAATGCTCCCTCAGGAGCGGGCCGGACACGCCGATCGTGTTCTGTTCGAAACTGTCGAACAGGCAGCCGATCAGCACCAGCGCGATGATCTGCTTGTGCGCGCGCGTCACCCCGATGCGGGTGAGCGCGCCCTCCAGTTGCCGGATGGCCGGCGATGACGTGCCGGACTGCACCATACCTTCTGCTGCCATAGTCTCCTCCTCTTGGCATCAGCATGAAAATCAATTTTCTTATAATACACAGATGAAATCTGTTTTTCAAGAAACCTCGCTCAGCATCCCGCACGGCATTCTTGCGAAGTCCGGCAAGTGCGTTACAAGCTTGATTTCGAAGTGAAAGGAATGGCTCAGATGGGCTCTACGGATCGTTCGTTCCTGTTTCGCGTGCGTGACGCGCTCGATGGCCTGCACCCGGCCGAACGACGGCTCGGCGAATTCGTCTGCGATTTCCCCGGCGAGCTCGCCAGCTATTCCGCCTCGGAACTGGCCAAGCTCGCGCAGGTCTCCAATGCAACCGTGACGCGTTTCGTCCGCCGCCTCGGCTATGAGAGCTACGAGGAGGCCCGCCGCCATGCGCGCGACGAGCGGGAGACCGGCTCGCGCCTGTTCCTGTCCACCTCCTCGGATGCCGCCGGCGCCCAATCCGTCGGCGCCCATGTCGCGCAGGGCATCGCCAATCTCGAAGGCACGTTTTCCACGATCACCGACGCGCAGGTGGATGCGATCGCCGATGCGATCCTTGGCGCACGCAAGACCTGGGTGCTGGGCTTTCGCAGCAGCCACGCCTTTGCCGAATACCTGCAATGGCAGATGACGCAGGTGGTGGAGAACATCGTCGCCATTCCCGGCGCGGGCCAGACGCTCGGCGAACATCTCGTCAGCGTGACCGACCGGGACGTGGCGATCGTCTTCGGCCTGCGCCGCCGCGTGGCGCAGATGGAGACGATCCTGTCGGCGATCGAGAAGAGCGGCGCGAAGCTGCTCTACCTGACGGACGAAGGCGTCACCCACCGGGCGAGCGCCACCTGGCACTTCCGATGTCAGACGCTGGCGCCCGGGCCGCTGTTCAACCACGTCTCGGTCATGGCGGTCTGCCACCTGATCACGACGCGCGCCATCGAACGCGCCGGCGCTGCCGGCCGCACGCGCCTGCGCGGCATCGAGCGCTTCGGCGATACGCTGGAAGAGCTATAGGCGGCTGGAGCGCGCCGCGCAAAAGTGCAGCGGTTTTGCGATAGCAGCCTGCGAAAAACAAAGAGCCGACGCGCGGGAAGCGAAGCTGGAAGATCGTAACGCGCTTCAGACCTTCAGCAGCACGCGTTCGGAATAGAGCTCGTTGATGACCCGCTCGTCCCATTCGCCCTTGACCTGGTAACACAGGCCACGCTTCCAGACCCAGGCGTGCGGGATGTGCCTGTCCTTTTCCACCTGCAGCGCCAGCAAGGGCACGCCGCGCAGAACCAGCAGGCGCGCAAGCGCGGCCAGGTTGTTGGCGACGAGGTCCATGCTTTCGGCAAAGACGACGCGCGCGAGGGGAACGCGCTTGCGCACGGTCACGTCGAGGACCACCGGATGATAGCGTCCGCCCGCCTCGATCGTCGTCACGATGCAGCCGAGATCGCGGTGCTTGCGCATATCCGGCATCAACGCCTCGGCGATGGCGCCGGGCGGCACCGCCTCGAACGGGACGAGCCTGTCGCGCTTCCGGCCGACGATGGCAGTCCACGGCAGGGCAAGGAGAAGAACCTTGATATCGAACGAGCGAAAGCCGAGGCGAGCGTTGACATCGGCGGCCACGTCGGTCGGCGTCAGGTCCGTATAGATCGCCTGCTTGTCCGCGAGCGCCGCGACGATCAGGCGCACGGCGGACCAGCGGTGACTTTCCTCCACATACCAGCTCGAGAGATTGACGATCCGGCGCCCCGTCAGCGTATCGTGCCGGGGGATGGTCAGCAGAATGCCGACGGGCCTTTCCTCCGCCATCAGGAAGGTGCCGACCGAGGGCTGGCCCATGGTCCTGTTGTGGGCGGCCAGCCTGCGCAGCCCGTGCTGCCAGAAGGCGAGCGAACGGGAAGGAAACCCCTTCACCAGAAGTTTCGCGGCGGCCTCCAGCCGGCCCTCATCTATGGCGCGAAGCTTCAACATGTCCTGTATTGGCAACCGGTTCCATACAAGACGGTTCTAGAGGCGATACCTTCTGAAAGCGTAAACCCAGCCAGCACAGCCAGGGTTTATCCGGCTGATGACGACAATGTGAACGCGAATAGGGCAAGCCGGCTGGAGGGCCCGGGCTAACGCTTGGGATGGCCGGTCGATACCTTTGGAGAACCGGAATAGACGATGCGCCGTCTCGGGACCGCCTGGAACACGTCCGCAGGCTTGAGATCGTCTGCCGCCGCGCTTTCGCTGGCAGGAACCTCGCTGTCGACTACCGGGGCGGGCGCCGAATACCGGACGCGAAGCTGGCGCCAGACTTCGGCGACCACGACCAGCAGGACGCCCAGCGCACAGCCGACGAATCCGGCCAGAGCGAGCAGGATCTTCTTTCGCGGCCAGGACGGATATTCGGGCGGCTGCGCCTGACTGATGATACGGGCGACAGGCATGGTGATCTGCTCCAGATTGGCCACCTCCTTCGCCCGGCCCAGCACGTTCTCATAGACCGCACGGGTGGATTTCGCCTCCGTCTCCAGCTCCCGCAGGACGATCAGGTCCTGATCGCTGACGTTGGAGGATGTCCGCAGCGTTTCCATCTGGCGCTCGAGATTGGCGACGCGCTGGCGGGCGACGTCCAGCTCCACCTTCTTGCCCTCGCCGATCGCCTGGATCTCGCTGCGGACCAGCGACGAGATACGGGCCACCTCGGCCTTGGCCCGCAGCAGCGAGGGATGTTGCGGCAACAGCGCCGCGGCAAGCGACGCCTCGCTGCGCACGGCGCGGGAATATTCCTCGAGCAGCTGCGTGACACGCGGAGAGTTGACCACTTCGCCGAGGGCGGTCGGTGCCACCTCCCGCTTGAAGTAGCGCTGGATCTCCTCATTGGCCGCCGTGGCGCTGGCAAGCGCGCTGCGGGCCTCGACGAGCTGCGTGTTCAGGCCGCCGAGTTCCTGGCCGACGAGCAGGGTTCCGTCCACCGCGCTTTGCAGCCGCTTCTCGGCGCGAAACTGCTGCACCTTTTCCTCCGCCTCCCGCACGCGCTCGCGCAGGCCGATCAGGCGGCTGTCGATCTGCTCCGCAAGCTGCCGGGAGGAGTTCAACTGGAACTGCTGCTGTTCGCGCAGGTAGGATTTCGCCACGGCCTGCGAGAGGTCGGCGGATTTCTGCGCGCTTTGCGACTTGACCCCGATCGAGATGATGTAGGTCGCGCCCTCGCGCGAGACGGTCATGGCTTTTGCGAGCGCCTCCGTGACCTTGCCCACGCGCCGCTCGGGCGTGTCCGCAGCCGCCTCCTTCGCGAATTCGGGATCCTCGACGAGCTTGTACTCGGTCACCACGGGCTCCAGCACCGCGGCGGACGAGACGATCAGGAGCTGGGTATCGAGGCCGAGCGCCTCGCTTCCGACCAGCGAAGGCGCGTTGGCGTCCTCGAAAGGCTTGCGGCTGCTCGGATCCACGACGATCCGCGTCCAGGCCGTGTAGATCGGCGGGACGGTGAAGACATAGGCGGCCGTCAGCCCCACGGCGAGGATCGCGACGAGCGCGATGACGGGCAGGCGCTGATACAGCTTGCGGGCAATCGCCCAGGGGTCGATCATCCCGTCGCCGTCTCGGTTTTCAATGGAGGCGTTCGTCATCGACCCGCTCGGTTGAGGTTATGCCGCACCACGCCGTTCCGGCGGCGCACGCGCGAATTCCTTCCTGACTTAATTCATTATGGTTAACGAAGCTTCAAAATCCGGACCGGCGGTTCCCCTCGCCCCGGCGGCCGGCCTGCGCCCAGGCGCCCACGAGCAGAAAGAGCATCCACACCACCGAATAGCCGCGAAACCAGCTGCTCTCCAGGAGGTTGTGGCACAGGGTGACGATCACGATCGACATGAAGAGCCAGGCTTCCGCGATACCGGAGCGCCGGTCGTTGGGCGCACGGCAGACATTGTAGAGAACGCAGGCAAGGAAGGCGACCAGCACCAGCAGCCCCGCCAGGCCGAGCTCCACCGTGACATCGACATAGCCGTTGTGCCCTTGCAACAGGACGGCGACGAAACCCGGGGCTTCGGTCAGCACGATCGATCCCGGGCCGATATCCCAGAACGAGCCGTAGCCCTGCCCGAGCACCGGCCTGCGGCTGATCACGTCGCCGAGGAAATCCCAGATGATGGTGCGTCCGGTGAAGGTCGTGTCGTCAAAGAGCAGCATGGAGAGATCGGCGAAGCTGAAATCCACCAGGTTGGTGACGAACAGGCCGACGAAGAGGCAGGCGAGCAGGCCGAAGAAAAGCGGAAACAGCGCGTTGATGCGCAGGAACCGGCTGGCCGCCACCACCGCGAGGGCAAGGAGCGGGATGAGGAGCGCAAGGCCGAGCGAGGTCTTGGACTTGCTGACGACGAGTTCCAGCACGGCGGCCGCCGCCAGGCCGGCCGCGACGAACCGGCCGAGGCCGCCGAGCCGCATCATGCCATAAAGGCAAAAGATGAACCCGTAGGCGACGATGAGGCCGAGTTCGTTCTTGTGCGTGTAGATGCCCTGATGGCCGAGCCTGCCCGCCGGCAGCAGCAGCACGGCGACGAGATTGAGGGCGATGGTAACGAAGAAGACCGCCATGAGGCGGTCGATCTGGGCCCTGCGATCCTCCACGAGGAAGGCCGGGAGCACGAGGGCGGCGACCACGATGAACTGCAGCGTGGCCCGGCGGAACGCGATGGATGGCACCGGCGACCAGAGGATGCTGGCGAAGGCGAGCACCATATAGAGGCCGACGATCACCACGAGCGGCTGCTTCAGGGCCTCCTCCAGCCGCGCGAGCCGGTGACGGAAGGCGACCGCGATCGAGCCGAGAAGGAGGAGCCAGAAGACCTGGTTCAGGAGGTTGGAGCTCGACGCCGCAGCCGTCGCCGGGTCATCGACGGCGGGCGCCGTGCGGAACACGAAAAGGGGCATGAGGATCGTTGCATAGCCGACCGCGATCGCCGGGACCCAGCCGAGCAGGCCATCGGAACGCGACCGCTCGCGCGTGACGGCTATCCCGTTTTCCACCACTTCGCTCAACCTGATCCTCGCGCGTTGCGGAGCGTGCCACCCGGACGCGAAAGTGCCGAACGCGCTTTTGCCGGAATGGCTCTAGTTGTGCAGTCCGCTTCGGTCGAGGCCGAGCGCCTGTATCACATCCGGATCGATCTTGCGTGATTCATTGTCAAAAACCAACCCGAAACCGGGATAGCCGTCGCCCGCGTTGTAGTCCCAAAGGGCCCAGCCGAAGCCGTTCGCTTCGGCGGCCTTGCGGACATGCTCCAGCCAGAGGATACGGCCCGGGATTTCCGGCAGCCCCTCCGGCTCGCGGGCGACCCCGAATTCGCCGATGATCAGCCGCGACGGCGCGATCTTCTGCGCGTCGACCCATTGCCGCATGGCGGCAAAATGGCCCTGGACATAGGCGTCGTCCACCAGCGGCGGATCGTCATAATAGTTCGCGATCACACCCCTCGCCTGCTTGAGCGTGTCGCCCGGCACATCGACGCCGGCGCGCTGGCGCGCCGCGATGAGCTGTTTCGTGCGGGCAAGCGCAACGGCCTTTTCGGCGCCGACGCCGGGATAGGCGAGACCGGACATGTGGCGCAGCGGCGCATTGGCGAAGGGAAGGCCCTGGTGCGTGAAGGGATAGGGTCGATAATAGTGCACGTCGACCAGCGTATTGGCGTCATACGGCTCCATCTCCAGATGGGGCAGCGCGTCGGGCGAGGACCAGCATCCCGTCGTCAGGACCAGCGCGAGGTCCGGCGCGATCTCGCGAACGGCCGCATAGAGCAGCGGCTGCATCCGCGTCCATTCGTTGGCGCTCGTCAGCCGGCAGTCCTCCTGGGGCTCGTTCATCAGCCCGAGTGCCGTCTTGTCCGCCGGCAGGTCGCGCAGATAGCGGGCGAGTTGCTTCAGCCATTCGCCATAGGCGTGGAACGCCGCGCCGTCGGCATCCGCAAGAATCCTCGGTGCCGACCAGTTCGGATCGAAATGATTGGGATGCGCATCGACGAGGACGCCGAAACCGGCGGCCTGCAACCGCCGCACCGTGTCGTAGAGTGCGTCGATGAGCAGGCGCCGTTCGGCTTCCGTCACGGCAAGGAAAGGAGCGGGCGCCACCGGCAGGCGGACGAAATCGAAACCGACGGCCCGCAGGCGATGGAGCTCCGCATCGTCGATCCGGGCAAGCGGCCCCTGGAAGGGCGGCCAGAGGAACGCGCCGGGAACCTCAGGATCCTCCATCGGCAGGCTGTGCAGCCGGGCGAGATTGATCCCCCGCCGAAAGGCCGGCGCATCCGCCGCCAGCGTCGCGGTTGCCGCGCCGAAAAGCAGGACGGCCAGCAGGGCGAGAGAGCAAAGACGTTTCACAGCAGCCTCATTTCCGTGCGCATCGTTCCGCCGGGCGGCGCCGAACCGCGGAACACCAGTTGGGCGGAGGGCACCTTCACGCCGAAGTACGGCGAACGCCAGCCGAGCCGCCCGGCCTCCCGTCCGCTCTCCAGCGTGGCCGCCCAGCCTTGCGGCCCGGCAAGCCGCATCAGCGGCAGGCCGTCGGCCACGAAGTCGAAGGTGCCGGGCCGGTCGGTCGCCCGGATGTCAACGCCCTCCCCCGACAGGAAGGAAATCGCGACGGTCTCGGTCGGCGCCGCCGCACCGTCGAGCCGGTCCTCGATATGGAACGTGTCGGCGGAGAGGCGCCGCAGCAGGCGGGCATGCGCGACGCCGAAGCGCGCGCGGTAGCCGTCATGGGCGGCGGCGCAGGAAAAGGCATCGAGGCGCTCGTCGACCGCAAGCCCGCGGGCCTGCGCCTTGGTCTTCCAGTTGAAGGCGCCCGAGACCAGGCTGGAGCTTTCGCCGCCGATCGACAGCGTGTTGTGCAGGGGCGTGCCCCGGAAGGCATCGCGCCAGGCGCCGCCGGCGTGATAGAGATAGGTTCCGGCATCCGCAAGCAGCGCCTTGCCGCCGTAGTCGAGCCAGACGGCCAGCGTATCGGCATGGCCGTGCGCGGCGATCGACAGGAAGCCGAGCGGCCCGTGATCCATGGCAAGAACCAGCTGCCGCCCGTGCACCCGGTCGCGCAGCACCGTGTAGCCGCCCTCCGGGAAGGTGCGCACGCCCACGCCCTTCACCGGCGCCAGGCGGCGACCGAAGACGAGATCGCGCAGATGTGGCGGCGCGGCCGGCGGGGCGATGTCCGGCCGATCGCAGACCGCCGCCGCCGCCGAGACGACGGAGGCGACATAGTGCCGGTCCGCCTCGGGATCGCTGACGATCACGCGGCCCTCGTCGTCGTCGCCGATGCGCGGCACCGCGCCGTTTTCGTCCATGAACCAGGTGAGCGCCTCGCCGACGGCGGCGAGCTTTTGCAGCACGGCCTGCGGCAGCGGGTCGTCCGCGGCCTGCCCCACGCGCGCGGCCGTCAGGTAGAGCTCCAGCGTGAAGGCGGTGTAGGTCGGCGATTGCTCGGCGCCGATGCCGTCGGCATGGAACTGGCGGTCGGCCTCCTCCGCCAGCACGCGGCGGGCATAGGCGCGCCAGCTCTTCGCCGCCGGCAGGTCGGGGCAGGCCGTGGCGATGACATAGAGGCCGACGGCCTCCGCGATCAGATGGTTGTTTGCCGAGGAGAACCGGGACGGATAGCGCCGGAGCCAGGTGCCGGTCGCGGCGAGGAAGGCGCGGATGGAACGGCGGGCGGCCGGGGAGAAGGCGTCGTCACCGACCAGCCGCGTCGCGACAAGCACGCTGATGGCGCGCAGGGCCAGTTCGATGCCGGACGGCCAGTTGATGCCGTGGAAGGGCGGATTGTCGGCGATCCAGCCCGCGATCTCATCCGACACGAACGCGCCGAGCTCCGCCCGCCCCGTGCGCGCGGCAAGTGCCGCGATCGGCTGCAGATATTGCAGCCGGTTGATTTCCCAGACATATTTCACATCGCCATAGACATCGCTATGCCGGTAGTTGATGTCGAAGCAATAGCGGTCCCTCGGCCATTCCCGGCGCGAGCACGGATCGAAATGCCAGAGCGAGGCTTCGCCTGCCGGCGGCCATTCCCGCCCGAGGAAATGGTGCCGCCGGGCCATCGCCAGCTCCGCGACACGGTCCCAGCGCGCAAGCAGGTCAGCATCGGCCAAGGCGGGATCGATGGCGACGGGAAAGACGGGAAGCGGTCCGTCCCCCACATCGAAGCGCGCCCAGCCCGGTTGCGCCAGCCGGGCGGACCGTTTCCTCGCCAGCTCGCCGACCCGGTGCGCCACTTCCGCCGTGGACATGGCGGACAGGCGCCGGGCATACCAGGCAAGGCGGCTCGAAAGGCGGCCGGCCGTCATCGCCCGGCCTTCGCGCCGATCTTCTCGAACAGGCGCTCGTAGGCGGCGAGCAGCACCGGCGCCGAATGCTCCCAGGAGAAGGAGGTGAGGATGCGCTTGCGCCCGAGTTCGCCCATGGCCTCGCGCCGTTCGGGATCGTCGAGCAGCGCCACGATCCTTTCACCGAAGTCCCGCACGTCGTCGGGCTTCGCATAGAGCGAGGATTCGCCAGCCGACACCCGCCCTTCCCGCGTCTCGAACTGCACGATGGGCTTTTTCAGCGCCATGTATTCGAGGATCTTGTTCATGGTGGAAAGGTCGTTCATCGGCGTGACGCGGTCGGGGTTGATGCAGACGTCCGCGGTGTTCAGCATGTCGAGCATGATGTCGTCGGGCGCGCGGCCCGTGAAGGTGAAATAGCGCGACAGGCCGCGCTTCTCCACGGCCTCAATGATCGTCGGCAGCTCCGGACCGCCGCCGACGATGCCGAAATGGATGTCCGTGCGGTGCAGCGTGTTGACGATGTGGTCGACGGCCTCGACGAGCAGATCCATGCCCTCCTGCTGCCCGATGACCCCGACATAGCCGACGAGAAAGGTAAAGCCCTTCTTCAGTTCCTCTTTCGGCGGACGGATCTGGAGCTTTTCCATCTTCGGCCCCGAGCGCACCACGAACACGTCGTCCGCTGCCATCCCGCCCCGCCGCATGGCGATCTCACGGTAGGATTCGTTGGTGGCGATGGAGACCGTGGCCGAGCGGAAGGTCAGCCGTTCGAAAAAGCGCGTCACGCGGTGCAGGAAGCCGCGCTTGCCGAACTTCGCCTCGAAGAGTTCCGGGCAGATGTCGTGATGGTCGAACAGGAACTTCACGCCGAACGGCCGGAAGAGCCAGGCGATGAGGAAGATCAGGTCCGGCGGGTTGCAGCCGTGGATCACATGGAACCCGTGCCGGCGGCGGATCTTGAAGGCCAGTCGCGCTTCATGGAAAAGCGCGGAGGAATATTCCCGCAGGTAGCCGAGCGCGCCACGCGCGTCGATCGGCAGCGGGTGGCGATAGATGTGCACGCCCTCCCGCTCCTCGTAAAGCGCTTCGAAACCCTTGCCGGTGGGGCAGATGACCGAGACCGCGTAGCCGGCGGCGCGGAGCGTCGTCGCCTCCGACCAGACGCGGCGGTCGAAGGGCACGGGCAGGTTTTCCACGATGATCAGCACGCGCCGATCGAACGGCCGGTCGACCGCGGCCTCGACCTCCTTACCAGTTAACACCTTCATAGCGGTCCTCCAGCTCGTTCACATTCTTCAGTCGCACGAGGTCGTAGAGCCGCTGGTCGGGGCGCATTCGTGCAGGAAGGCTCTCGAATTCCGGATCGGCGTTGCCGACGATCAGCACGTCGCCGTGCGCCGCGACCCGGTCGAAATCATCGACGAGGATCGACGAGATATGCGGGATGACGTTCAGGATGTGATCGCGGTTGGCGCCGTAGAGCCGGGCGAAATTGACGAAGCGGTCATAGATGAGGATATCCATCCCCTTGCCGAGCAGGCGCTCCACCAGCGTCACCAGCGGGCTTTCGCGCAGGTCGTCCGTGCCGGATTTGAAGCTGATGCCGAAGATGGAGATCTTGCGCCGGCCATGGGCCATGATCTCGTTGAAGGCGCGGGTGACCTGTTCGTCGTTCGAGCGCAGCAGGCTGTTGAGCAGCGGCAGCTCCAGGTCCAGCTCGCGGCCCTTGTAGGAGAGCGCCCTAACGTCCTTCGGCAGGCACGACCCGCCGAAGGCGAAGCCCGGCATCAGGTAGCGCGGCGAGATGTTGAGCTTCTCGTCCTTGCAGAAGATCTTCATGACCTCGTGGCTGTCGACGCCGACGGCCTTGCCGATATTGCCGATCTCGTTGCCGAAGGCCACCTTGACGGCGTGCCAGGCATTGTCGGCATATTTGACCAGCTCGGCCACGTCGACGGAGGTCAGGAAGCGGGGCGCCTCGATGCCGTCGTAGATCGAGGCGATCGTCGCCGCCACGGCTTCGGTCTCGCCGCCGGCGACGATCTTCGGCGGGTTGTCGTAGTCGAAGACCGCGCTGGCCTCGCGCAGGAATTCCGGGTTGTTGCCGATGGAGAGCGCGGCATCCTCGCCGGCATGCTGGCGCAGGGTCGGGATGATGAGGTTGCGCATCGTGCCCGGCAGGACCGTGGAGCGGATGACGACCGTGTGCGGGCGCTTCTTGCGCGCAACGGCGGCACCGATCTCCTGGCAGACGCGCACGACGATATCGGTGTCGAGCGAGCCGTTCTTGCGGCTCGGCGTGCCGACGCAGATCAGCGACATGTCCGTGGCGCGCACCGCCTCGTCGACATCGGTGGTCGCACGCAGCCGGCCGTTCTCGATGCCGGCGCGGATCAGTTCGCCGACGCCCTCCTCGACGACGGGCGAGTTGCCGCTGTTGATGATATCGACCTTGAGCTGCTGGTTGTCGACGCCGATGACATCATGTCCGTCCCGCGAAAGGCAGGCTGCCGTCACGGCTCCGACATAACCAAGGCCAAATAGCGAAATCTTCATGCGAACCTCTGCAATGGTGCCGTTTGCCGGCGTGATGACGAACGCCGCTGCCGGACCTGCGTCCTAGCGGCAAAACCTTTCGGATACCCTATCCCGGCGCGTGAAGGCCGGCTTCACGCACCACGAGCGGCATTTTCCCGCTTTTCTCCCGCGCGATAGCCTCGCAGAAGCGGATTTCCACCCGCATCGTCCCGGGCAGGCGCGGCGCGAACTTCGCGGCGATTGCCGCCTTCAGCGTCTCGTCCGCAGGCCCCTCGGCAACGGCGAGCACCAGCACGCGGTCCGGGTCGGTCTGGCGCAGCTGCATCTGCACGAGGCCGTCGATGGAGCGCGGAATATGGTTCATGCCGATCAGCCGGCTGCCGTCGGGGGCGATCAGATAGTCGCTTTCGCGCCCCTCGATGCGGGCGAAGGGCCGGATGCCGAGCGCCACCTCTTCGGCGCCCTGCGCGTCGGCGGCGTCCGCAGCGAGCGCGATGTCCCCGGTGTCGTAGCGCAGCAGCGGCTGCGCCTCGTTGCGCAGATTGGTCGCGACGATGCGAAAGCGTCCGCCGCCCTCGCCCTCCGGCTGCAGCTCCACGCGGCCATAGGCCGGCATGAACCGGTAGGCCGACGCCTTCAACGCATAGGCGAAGCAGACCCGCTCGGCCTGGCCGTAATAATCGGCGACGCAGGCGCCGAAGAGCCGTTCCGCCCGCGCGCGAAGCTCGTCCGTCAGCACCTCGGAAGAGGTCAGCACGACCGGCACGTCGAGCCGCCAGCCGCGGCGTTCCATGCAGGCCGCGAGCATGTCGAGCGCCGAGGGATAGGCCCAGATGACGCCCGGCGAAAATTCCTTCAGCGCGGCAAAGAAGGTTTCCGCCGTGGCGGTGTTCAGATGGGCGACGGAGAAGTTCATGATCCGCCCGCCGCGCTCCACGCGCCAGTAGGGCGGCGTCCGGTCGGACGGGTCCTTGATGGCCTCGCCGCGCAGCACGGCGATCCTGTCGCGCCGGAAGTCGCCGCCGGCGAGCGCAACCACATGGTCGATCGCGGCCTGCTCGAACACGACGGAGGCGAAACTGCGCTTGATGGCGAGCGGAATGCCGGACGAACCGCTGGTCGCCGCCGCCGTGGTCAGGAAACCGGACGAGGAGCGGTAGCGGTCGGGACCCGAGCGCAGCATCTCCTTCGTCAGGAGGGGATGGGCATCAAGGGATTTGCCCCGCCAGGCCGCATAACCGGGCAGGCCGGAGGCGGCCGCGAGGGTCCGCTCCACGAGGCGCTGCTGGAGCGCCCTGCGGCCGTCGATATCGCTGTCGTCGAAAGCGGCAAGCTCCCGCCGATAGGCGTGATAGAGCGGCGGGAAGCGGCGCACCAGCGCATCCCCGAGGGACGCCATCCTGAGCCGGGCGATCGCGTTCGTCATCGGCCGTTGTCCGCGTTCGCCACGACACGGCTTATGAAATCGTCATAGGCCTTGACCATGTAGTCCATCCTCAGGGTTTCGCGCCGGGCGGCGGCGTTTGCCGCAAGGCGCTGCTGTTCCTCCGGCGCGGCAAGGAAAGCCGCGAGCCCCTTGTGGAAATCGGCCTCGTCGCCGGCGATCAGCAGGCTGTCCTCCCCCTCCGTCAGATATTCGATCTCGGGGCTGTGGAAGTCGTGCTTGCGCGTGATGATGGGGCGGCCATGGGCGAAGGCGTGGTTGATGGCGAGGCCGAGATAACCGGGGATGACGACCGCGCGGCAGAGCTTCATGGCCTTGGCGATGCGCAGGTCGGACGGGTCGATCGCCCCGGCGAAGCGGATGTTGCGCGCCCCGCCGGCAAGCGCCTCGAGCCTGGCGCGCTCCTCGCCGTCGCCGATCACCAGCACGTCCACCGGCCGCCCGTCCACTTCGGGAGAGGCGACGGCGAAACGCACTAGGCTGTCCACCTCCTTGCGCGGCACGAGACGGCCGACATAGAGCAGCACGTCGGAACCCGGCCGCAGGCCGAACTCGGCGCGGATCCCGGCATCGTCGAACGCTGCGGCCCTGTCGGCGAGCACGATCTGCTCCTCGACGTCGATCGTGTTGCGCACGACCTGGATCCGGTCGGCGGGCACGCCGATCGACAGGAGATGTTCACGCCCCTTCTCGGTATAGGCGAGATAGCCGTCGCCAAGCCGCGCGAGCCGGTCGGCGGCCCAGCGGGCGATCCGGTCCTTGAGCGGAGGCCGCGCGCCGCCCTCCTCCCACGAGCCGTAGGCCTTGCGATAGCCGAAGCCCCACCAGAAGACCGGCCGCCTGCGCAGCTTGGCAAGCGCAAGGATGGCAAAGCTCGACAGGAACTTGAACTCGTGGCCGATGACGACGCCGTCGAACCGACCCTTCACATAGCGCGAGACCGCCGCCTGCCAGATCAGCAGCGCCTTTTTCAGCCGCAGCTCCACGGTGCCGACTTCGACATTGGCGAAGGGAAACGGCGGCTTGGCCACTTGCAGCGAGGTATTGGACGGCGGCTTGCCGTGGAAGACGACATACTGGTTGCGGGAGGTCTCGGCCAGCCGCACGTAGAAGCCCCGCCGGTAGACGGGAACGCAGCCCTGGTGGAAGATCGCCACGCGATAGGGTTTTGCGGGTTTCTGCAGCATCACGTCCCCCCTCCGCTGCCGCCGTAATAGCCGGCCCTCTGCCAAAACGTCAGCTTGCCCAGCGCCGACATGACCTGCATGGCGTTGCGTGCATAGAACTGGCGGCTGAACGGATAGCTCGCCGCCGCGAGCGGCGAGAAGACGACGAGCTGGGCGAGCGCCTTCACCGCAACCGCGAGGAAGGTCGACACCGGCCGCGGCGCCCAGGCGATCCTCACATGGGTCGTGTTGCGCGCGGTGACAAGCTTGCGGCGCAGGAACGCCGGCAGCGACGCCTTCGACTGCGGCCAGAACTCGTGCACGGTCGCATCCGCCACCCAGATGATCTTGCGCCCCTTGCGGTAGAGGCCATGGGTGAATTCCGTGTCCTCGCCGCCGGACCGGCCGAGGCGCGGGTCGAAGGGCGGGGTGCCGTCGAAGCAGGTGGCGACGCGGAGCATGATATTGCCCGTGCGTGCGGCCTGCAGCGTCCCGCCGGTCGCCATGGCCTCGCGCTTTCCAAAGAAGAAGGGCGTGGGGTCCCAGCCGAGCGCCGGCTTGTTCTCGAAGACCGGCAGGACGGGCCCGGTGCCCATGTCGGCCTCATGGGCGAGCAGCGCGCGGTGGAGGTTCGCCAGCCAGTCGGGCTCGGCGGTCTCGTCGTCGTCGATGAAGGCGATGAACTGGCCTCTTGCCGCGGCCACCCCGGCGTTTCGCGCATGGGAAATGCCGCTTCGTGCCTCGTGCACGTAGCGCAACGGCGGTTCGAGGCCCGACAGGCTCTCCACCCAGGCTCGCGCGTTCGCGTCCGGCGTGTTGTCGACGACGATCATCTCGAAGGCGTGCCCGTCGGCAAGGCGCTGGGCGTAGACGGATGCGATCGTCCGCCGCGCCATCACCTCCCTGTCAAAGGTGCACATGACTACCGAAATCAAGGTCAAGCGCTCCATCCTTCCTGCCGGCCCGTTGGGGCTGCGGTTTCCGGCGCCTTCGCAACCGACAATCGCATACGCCGTTCCCCAAGCTGATGACGGTTCGTGTCTAACACGGCGTTAATTTCGGCCGTCCAGTTCCCTTTCGGTGCAGGTTTCGTAGTTGCTTGGTTAATGTGCGCGAAACGAAAACGATCAAATGCGAAGGAGGTCGGCTACCAGCGATAGCGCAACCGACGCGCGATCCGATAGGCGAGGCCCCGGGCCTTCGCGCCGGGGCGCGCGAGCGGCAGGAGTCCGCTCCGGGGATCGAAGGTTTCGGTCAGCGACCGGCGCGGGCAGAACCAGACGTCGCGATAGGCAAGGCCCGTGGAGCTCGTGAAGACGCGGTCGTAGCGCTCCGCCTTCAGCCGCCGCAAGACCGAGCGGTCAAACCCGCCGAAGGGGATCGAGGCATAGGCGACCGGCGTGCCGAGCACATCCTCGATCTTCCTACGGGCATCCACCAGTTCGCGGCGATATCCCGCCTCGTCGAGGGAACGCCAGTCGACGTGGTCGTGGCCGTGGCTGCCGACCGTCATGCCGGCCGCGGCGATATCGCGGATCTGGGCGGCGGAGAGATAGCCTTTCTGCCCGATCCGGCCGGCGAGAACGAAGAAGATGCCGCTCCGGCCATGATCCGCCAGCACCGGCAACGCGACGTCGTAGTCGGAGAGATTGCCGTCGTCGAAGGTGACATGCGCCTCGACCCCGGTCTTCGCCTCCAGGTCGTCGAGGCCGGCGATCGTTCGGCGGAAGACCTCTTCCGTCACGAAATAGCGCAGCTCCCCTTCCGCGGGCGGCACGATCGGCGCGCCGATGCCGTGGAAGGTGAGGTAGAGCGTGTTCGCAAGCATGGCGTCTCCGGCGGCAACAGGGCGAGCGTCCTCCATCTACGCCGCAAAGCTCAAGAAACGGTTTACCGGCCCTGCCGCCATTGCGCGCAATCCGCCATTGTTCTAGACGTAGCGCCGTGATCGGGCGGCTGCCGGGCCGTGCCCGGGCGCCACGGGGGCAGAGCGCAGGGTGATTGGATGAAACGGATCGTGGCGCTTGCCGACAAAGTTCGCGGTTCGCTTCTCGCCCGGAACACGATCGTCTACACATTCAACTTCGGCATGCAGCTGGTCATCCAGTTCGGCTACTTCATGCTGCTGTCCCGCTATCTCGGCTCATCCGAATACGGTGTCTTCGTCGCGCTTTCGAGCATCAACGGCATCGGCGTGCTGCTGGTGGGGCTGGGCAGCGACCATGTGATGATCCAGCGCGTCGCCGTCGATCCGGCGAGCTTTTCGCGCTCCCTCGGCCACAGCGTCGCGATGTCCGCCCTGACGGTGCCGATCATCGCCGTCCTTGCCGCCGTCATCGGCCATTATCTCGTGGGCGACCATGTGCACGTCGCCTCGCTCCTCGCCTTCGTCGTGGCCCATCTCGTCTTCGGCCGCATCGTCGCCGTCTGCGCCAGCGCGTTCATGGCCTTCGACCGGGCAAAGCTGCAACTGCTCGTCAATGTCGGCCTTGCGGTGCTGCGCGCGCTCTTCCTGGTGGCGGCGATCCTCTACCAGAAGGACCTGACGCTCGACGACTGGGCCTGGTGGTATCTTGCGGCCTCGGCGCTGGGCGCCCTGGTGGCCATGGCGCTGGTAGCCGTCGTCTGCGGCCTGCCCTCCCCGGGCGTGATCCGCGCGGACATCTCGCTCGGCCTGCAATATTGCCTGGAGTTCGTGGCGATCGGCAGCGTCGCCGATATCGACAAGCCGGCCGTCGCCCAGACGCTCGGCCCCGACATTGCCGGCCAGTATGCCGCGGGCTTCAAGATCGTCGATGCGGCATCGGCGCCGATCCGCGCCCTGCTCTACGCGACCTATACGCGCCACTTCCGCAACGCATCCGCCAGTGCCACCGAAAGCGTGCGCTTCGGCCTGCGTCTCGTTCCGTTTTCCCTGGTGATCTCGATTCCGATCGCGATCTTCCTCTATTTCGTGGCCGACTACATCCCCTATCTCATCGGCCACGATTTCGACGGCACGCCGGAGATCATTCAACTGCTGGCGCTTTATCCGCTGCTGATGGGCCTGTCGGGCATCGGCGCCGATATCCTGCGGGCGGTGGGCAAGCAGAAGCTGCGCATCACCCTGCTCATCCTCACGGCCCTCATCATGGTGCCGGCGATCATGGCAGGCGCCTCGCTTGGCGGCCTGCTGGGCGCGGGGCTTGCCCGTCTCGCCGTACAGGTCTCCCTCGTCGGCGCGACCTGGATGTTCCTGGCGAAGGACAGGACCGTCTAGAGCACCGCCGTAAGGCCCGTCATTACACCCGATCTTAAGCTTTGCCCGGCACAACGGATGGATGATGCATCTTTAAATCGTGCGCCGGAGGGACGGAATGTCCGCGCGCCCGGTCAAGCCGACATCCGCGATGGCACGGTCCCGCGGGTCGCCTTCGGCGCGACGCGGCGTTGCGCAGCGGTGGACTGGGGACGAGACACGCAATGTCGGCAAACGCCAACAACGGCGCGGCCACCGCCGCGGAAAGAACATCCGAAGCCGGTGAGGCCGCCTGCCCCGTCGCCTTTTCAGGCCTTCCGGGGCTCTTCAAGCCTGCATCGGGCGCATCGCCGGCGCGCGATGTCGCGGTTCTCTTCCTCAGCCCCTGGGGAATTGACGAATTGTGCACCCGGCGCTTCTTCCGCATCACCGCCGAGGTGCTGGCCGAAGCCGGCGTCGCGAGCCTGCGCTTCGATTATCCCGGCACCGCCAATGCGCTCGATGCCCCCGATGCCGTCATCGACGTCGATTGCTGGGTGGAGGCCGCCCGTGCGGGGGTCGAGGCCGTACGCCGTTTCTCCGGCGCGGACAACGTCGTCCTGCTCGGCTTCGGCCTCGGCGCGGCGATCGCGCTCAAGGCAAGCCCCCATGTGGAAAACCTTGCCGGCCTCGCGCTGCTCGCACCCGTCGTCGCCGGCCGGCGTTACCTGCGGGAGCTCTCCGTCTGGTCGGCCGTCGTCGACGAGGGGGTGGGCGTCGCCCCGCATATGCGCGATACCGCGCCCGGCACGATCGCCGGGCTGACGATGCCGCAGGGCATCGTCGACACGCTCGCGACGCTCAATGCCGACGCCTTCGACGACAACCCGGCCGGGCAGATCTTCTTCGCCGCGCGGCCCGACAACACGGCGGACCGCCAGTTGCGCGACCGGCTGGCGAAAGGCGAGGCGGCGATCCGGGACTTCACCTTCCGCGGCTATGACAAGCTGGTCTCCAATCCGCTCGGGCAGGAAATCCCGGCCGACTTTCTCGAAGCCTTCCCGGACTGGCTGAAAGGCCTTGCCGCCTTCGAGGCGCCCGCCCGCCATCCCCCGAGGCTTCCGGCCGGCCCGGCCGTCCTCACCGTCGGCGCAGTGCGCGAGACGGCCCAGCGCTTCGGGCCCGGCGGACGGCTCATCGGAACGCTCACCGAGCCCATGGAGGGCGACACGGGCACGACGGCCGTGCTGCTGACCACCGGCTACGACCACCAGGGCGGCTGGGCGCGCTCGGGCGTCGACCTCGCCCGCCATCTCGCCCGGAAGGGCGTCGCCTCGTTCCGCTTCGACAGCGCCGGCGTCGGCGACAGCCCGCCCGTGCCCGGCCGCCGCGCGCAGGTTCTCTACGATGAACCGCAGATCGCCGACATGGCATCGGTGCGGCAATATCTCGACGGCATCGGCAGGACGGGCCCGGCCATTCTCTTCGGGCGTTGCAGCGGGGCCTATGTCGCCTTCCGCGCGGCGGCGCAGGACGAGCGGTGGGCCGCGTGCATCTCCGTCAATCCCTATGCGTTCCGCTGGTTGAAACCGCCGAGCGAGGCGATCGTCTCCAGCGCGCCCCGCGCCCTTGGCGACTATTCCCAGAAGGCGCTCCAGCTCGACACGTTCCGTCGCCTCGTCTCCGGCGACATCGACCTGCGCGCCGCCGCACGCAACATCGGCCAGCGCATCGCCCAGCGCCTGTCCAAGCGTCTCGCGCCGGTGCTCGGCCCGCTTCTGGCAACCGAGCGGCTCGAGCGGGCCGTCCACGGCGACTTTCGTGCCCTGTCGCAGCGGCCGGGCCGGACATGCCTCGTCTACAGCGTCGACGATCCGGGCCTCGACAATTTCCATGTCCATTTCGGCAGGCAGGCGGAGGGGCTGGCCGCCTACCCCAATATCGAGCTCCATATCCTGCCGGATACCGACCACAACGTGACCCCGCGGGCGAGCAGGGAACGGCTCTTCCACATCGTCGAACAGGCGGCGGCATCGCTTTCGCGCACCCGCTGAACGGTCGCATCGAAAGACCGGCCGGCAGCATGCGAACTGTTTACCTTGTTTGGCTTCAGGAGCCGCCAGGCCCCGGCGCACGCGCCTGCGTTTAGCCTTTCTGAAGGAGTCGGGACTAGAGACTGGCATCACGGAACAGGATCGCCACGCAGGATATGCTCAAGCTACGCGCCATAGGCCATGACGGATTGGACGCCGCCTCGGACCTTCTCACGAAGGGCTTTCCGTCACGCACGCGCGACTTCTGGCGGCGGGGGCTGAAGCGGCTTCTCGACCATGAGGGCACGGCCGGCGGCGGGCCGATCGGTAACTTCCTGATGGCGGGCGAGACCCCTATCGGCATCCTCCTGACGATCGCGAGAAGCGACGAAGGGACCGGGCGGAAGGTGATCAACCTTTCCAGCTGGTATGTCGAGGAAAGCCACCGCTGGTATGCGCCGCGCATGCTGCTGGCGGCCATGTCGGACAGCCGGGCGACCTACACGGACCTGACGCCCTCGAAGGCCGCGACCGAGCTCAACAACCGCCTCGGCTTCCGCACGATCGACTACGACCTGCCGCTGTTTGCCCTTCCCTGGCTGGCCATCGCCGGCCGCAGGCGGGGCAGGCTCGTGGCGCTCGACGCGGTGCCGGCGGGCGCCATTGCCGAGGCGCTGATGCGCGACCTCAGGGCGCATCGGGACCTCGGCTGCATCGTGACGGTGATCGAGAGCGGCGGGCGCCACCATCCCGTCGTCTTCGACGTCATCCGCAAGAAGCGCATTCCGCTCGCCCGGGTGATCTACGCCGAAAGCAGCGATCTCGTCACCGACAACCTGGCGATCCTGGCCCGCCTGCTGCTCCGGCATGGCGTGCCGCTGCTCTGCCTGCAATTGCCGCGCGGCCGGCATGTCCCCCATGCCTGGCGCTGGAAAAGCGGGCTGCGCTACCAGGTCAAGGGCGAATGGGACGAGCGGATCATCGATGAACTCTACTCCGAACGCGTGCTGCTCAAGGTTTAGCCGCGACCGGTCTTCACGAAGGGAAAAGCCATGCTGGACAATGTGACTGCCGCCCCGGACATCGAGGCAGAAATCTACGGCTACATCACCAAGCGCTTTCCCGCGCTTGCGCCGGTGACGCCGGATACGCCGCTGCTCGACGGGGCCATCGATTCCCTGGGCTTCCTCGAACTGATCATGTTCCTCGGCGAACGCTTCGGCATTTCGATGGAGGACGACGGTTTCGACTTCCAGGAACTGGGAACGCCGGCAAGCCTCGTCAACTTCGTTTCGCGGGCGCGGACGTGATCAAGGCCCCTGTCCTCCTCCATCACCTGCTCGCCCCCCACCGGCAAAGCGACAGGCCTGCGCTGATCGACGGCGACCGGCAGCTCGACTACCGCGCCTTTCATGGCGAGGTCGAGCGTTTCGCCTCGGCGCTGCGGCACGCCGGCCTGGAGCGCGGGGACCGCGCCGCCATCTTCCTGCCGCGCGGCCTCGAGGAATGCATCGCCATCTTCGCCGTCAGCCGGGCGATGGGCGTCTTCGTTCCGATCAACGCGCTGCTGCGCGGCCAGCAGATCAGCCATATCGTGGCCGATTGCGCGGCGCGTGTCGTGATCACCAACCGGGACCTCGCGCCGATGGTCGCCGCGAGCCTGGAGGGTGTTTTCGAGACGCGCATCCTTCTCGTCGAGGAGATGGCGGAGGCAGAGCCCGCCGCGTTGCGCGACGACAATATCGGGGAGGACCTTGCGGCGATCCTCTATACGTCCGGCTCCACAGGACGACCGAAAGGCGTGATGCTGTCGCATCGCAACCTCCTGGCGGGCGCCCGCATCGTTCGCACCTATCTCGCCATCACGCCGGACGAGCGCATCCTCTCCGTCCTGCCGTTCAGCTTCGACTACGGCCTGAACCAGCTTCTGACGGCGGTGGAGCAAGGCGCGCTGACGGTCATCCTGACCTTCCGCTTCGGCGACGAGATCGTGCGGGCGCTGCGCGACCACAGGATCACCGGCCTTGCCGGTGTACCCACCATCTGGGCGATCCTGACCAAGGCCTCGCCACTCCTGCACAAGACGGAACTGCCGCATCTGCGCTACGTCACCAATTCCGGCGGTGCGGTTCCCTCGCAGACGGTCGCCAACCTGCGCAGGATGCTGCCGGCGACGAATGTCATCCTGATGTACGGCCTGACGGAGGCCTTCCGCTCGACCTACCTGCCGCCAGAGGAACTCGACCGCCGCCCCACCTCGATCGGCAAGGCCATCCCGGAATGCGAGATCTTCATCGTGACAGAGGACGGCCGCCGCGCGAAACCGGGCGAACCCGGCATTCTCGTCCACCGCGGACCCACCGTCTCGCTCGGCTACTGGAATCGGCCGGAGGAAACCGCGCGGGTGCTGAAGCAGAACCCCTTCCGATCCAGGGACCAGGGCGGCGACATCGTCTGCTATTCGGGCGATCTGGCGGTGGAGGACGAGGACGGCTTCTTCAGCTTCATCGGCCGTAACGATGCGATGATCAAGTCCTCGGGCTATCGCATCAGCCCTTCCGAGGTGGAAGAGGCGATCATGGCGACCGGGCGCTTCCGCCAGGTCGCCGTCATCGGCCTGCCGGACGACTTTGCCGGACAGAAGGTCCATGCGGTGGCGGTCGCCCTGGAACCGGATGTCGAGACCGCACCCGTCTTGCAGGCGGTCGCCGGCACGCTCGCCGCCTACATGGTGCCGCGTGACCTGGAGCTCGTCGAAACGCTGCCGGTGACGCCGAACGGCAAGGTGGACTACCGGCAACTCGTCAGGGAGCGCGCGAACAATGGCTGATCCGGCAGGCAAGGCGACAAACCACGGCTATGCGCTGGCAAGGCAGCTTTTCGACATCCGCGGCGACGACCTCCATGTCGGCGGCCTTGCGGTCCGCGAGATCGTCTCGCGCATCGGCTCGCCCGCCTACATCTATGACGGCGGCGGCATGCGGCGGGCCTATCGCCGGCTTGCCGCGGCGCTCGACGGCTTCGCCTCCATCTACTATTCGGTGAAGGCCAATCCGGCGCGCAGCGTCATCCGGCTCTTCGTCGAGGAGGGCGCCGGTGTCGAGATCGCCTCGCTCGGCGAATATCGCGCGGCGATCGCCGCAGGCGCGGCACCCGGGCGGATCCTCTTTGCCGGACCCGGCAAGCGCCGCGCGGAACTGGAAGCGGTGATCGAGGGCGGCATCGGCGAGATCCATATCGAGGGTCTCGACGAGATCGAGCGGATCCGCGCGATCGGCAAGCGCGTCCATGCCTCCATCCGCATCAATCCGGTTCCGGACGTGCAGGTCGGAGCCATGCGGATGGGCGGCAAGGCGACGGCCTTCGGCTTCGACGAGGAAGACCTCGACGCGGCGATCGCCGCGGTGACGGCCGCGCCGAACATCGACCTCGTCGGCATCCACGTCTACGGCGGCACGCAGATCCTCGATGCCGAGGCGCTGATCGGCGGCTGGCGGCACGCCATCGACCTTGCGGCGCGTGTCGCCCGCACGACCGGCAGGCCGCTGCACACCGTCGACCTCGGCGGCGGCCTCGGCATCCCCTACTATGCCAACGACAAGCCGCTCGACCTCGACGCCGTGGCCGCGGCCGTTCCGGAGCTGACGGCGCGGATGCGCGCCGAGCCCCTGCTGGCCGATGCCCGCGCCATCGTCGAGCCCGGCCGGTTCCTCACCGGCGAAGCCGGCCTCTATGTCAGCGAGATCAACGCGCTCAAGACCTCCCGCGGCGTGCGCTTCCTCGTGCTGGATGGCGGGATGAATCACCATCTGGCAGCCTCCGGCAATCTCGGCCAGGTCATCAAGCGCAACTACCCCGTCGTCGCGCCGGCGCGCATGACGGCCGAGCCGGACCAGCCCGCAACCGTGGTCGGCCCGCTCTGCACGCCGCTCGACACGCTCGCCCGCGACACCGGCCTGCCGGAACTGCGCGCTGGGGACCTCGTCGCCGTCCTGCAGTCCGGCGCCTACGGCCTGACGGCGAGCCCGGTGAATTTCCTCTCCCATCCGCAGCCTGCCGAAGCGCTCGTGGAAGAGGGCACAATCGAAACAATAGACCGATTCCGCTCGATGGATGTTTTACCGAACCGCGAGGAGACGTAACATGATAACGAGGAATTATAAGCGCTTCAAAAGAATGCTGACCGAAGATTTCCAGGTCTATCTGAAGGCTTCGGACAAGAAACCAATTCCGCAGCAGGTTTCCGAGATCTATCGACTCTACACGCTGTACGGCTACCTCCCCTATCAATACCTGAAACACAGCCTCTATCTCAGGCGGTTCGGCAAGGAGATCTACCGGTATTTCCCGACGGAGCTCCTGCACATAGCGCGCGACACGGCGAATGCGGCGGCGGACCCGACGATCGTCGAGGACAAGCTGCTCTTCGAGACCACTATCCGCGCGGCCGGTCTGGGAACGACCAACACCCTCTTCCGGCTGCGGCGCGATGCCATCAGCGACATGGCCGGCAAACCGGTTTCCCATGACGACTTCGTCCGGGCGATCGACGCCATGAACCTTCCCGACGGCATCATCGTCAAGCCGCTCACGGGGGGCTCGGGCAGCGCCGTGTTCAAGCTGCGCACCCGCGACGGCCGCCTGCTGCACAAGGACGAGGTGCTTGACCAGGCCCGGTTCAACCACCTCGTCTTCAACACCAACAACGGCTTCCACTGGACGGACTTCATCGTCCAGGAAACGATCGACCAGCATCCGGAGCTGGCCCGGTTCAACCCGACCTCCGTCAATACGGTGCGCATCGATACCTTCGTCGACGCGGCGGGAACCGTCCATTTCAATACCGCCGCGCTCAAGGTGGGCATGCCCGGCAGCATCATCGACAATTCCGGCATCGGCGGCTACATGATCGCCGTCGATATCGAAACCGGCCGCCTCATGACGGGCGCCAAGCGCGAGCCGAAATACGGCGGCCAGTATTACGATATCCGCTCGACCTTCGGCATCGACCCCGCGACATTCACCATGCCGTTCTGGCGCGACGTCCGCGAGGCGGTGCGGCGGGCCGCCCAGACGCTCGCGCCTTTCCGGTCGCTGGGTTGGGACGTCGCCATCACCCCTTCTGGCCCCCTTATCATCGAAGCCAATGCCGACTACGGCATAGAAGTCCTGCAGGAGCTTGCAGGCGGGTATGTCGACAAGGCGCTCGGCCAGTCCTATCTCGACCGCCATCCGGCCAGAAAGGAACGCATCCTCGAAGCCCTGCAATAGTACACCAGCAGAAACGGGGGATGTGAAGGGACAGGTTCAGATATTCTTTAGATCTCTCCCGGAGAATTCGGGAGCGCATTGGGGCAGCACGATTGCCGGGGGGCAGGACATGGTATTGAAGTTGATACTGGCGTCGATGGTGGGGGTGGCGATACGCACGCGCTATTCCGAGATCACGTCGGCGAAGGGGATCGTCACCGCCGCGCTCGACGAGCTTGAAATGGCGCCTGCGCCGATCGAGCCCTCATGGATCATCGCAGGCAACCCGGAGGCGCGCCTTTCTCTTCACTCGCGTTCCGCCGACCAGCAGGCGACGACCGCCATATGGGACTGTACGGCCGGCACCTTCCGCTGGTATTTCGGATGGGACGAAACGGTCCTCATCCTGGACGGCGAGGTGCGGGTCACCGGCGAGGACGGCGCCGAGCGCGTGCTGAAGGAGGGCGACATCGCCTATTTCCCGGCAGGGTCCTCGGCGGTCTGGCACATCGACGACTATGTCCGCAAGATCGCATTCGGCCGCCGCGAATTTCCCGGCTCCGTCAACATGGCATTGAAACTGCGGGAGAAATTCCGCCGATAGACAGCAGGCCCTTCCCCATCGAAGCCGGCTGCGCCGTCCTTCCATCCGTTCAGAGGTATTCATGGTCGACATCACGGTTGCCGGCATCGGTTATGTCGGCCTTTCCAATGCCGTGCTTCTCGCACAGCACAACGACGTCCTTGCCTATGACATCAGCGAACAGCGCGTGGCCAAATTGAATGCGCGCGTCTCGCCGATCGTCGATGCGGAGATCGAGACCTATCTGCGCACGCAGCCCCTGCGGCTGAGGGCAACGGCGGACAAGGCCGAAGCCTTCGCCAAGGCCGATTTCGTGGTGGTGGCGACGCCGACGAACTACGATCCGCACAGCAACTATTTCGACACGAGCAGCGTCGAGGCCGTCATCGAGGACGTGCGGCGCGTCAACGCCGGCGCCACCATCGTCATCAAGTCGACCGTGCCCGTCGGCTATACGCAATCATTGCAGGCGGCGCGCGACGATCAACGCATCCTCTTCTCGCCCGAATTCCTGCGTGAGGGCAAGGCGCTCCACGACAACCTCCATCCCTCCCGCATCGTGATGGGGGGTGACACGCCCGAGGCCCGCCGGTTCGCGGGCCTGCTCCAGGAAGGAGCGATCAAAAAGGACATCCCCCTGCTGTTCACCGGCTCCGGGGAGGCCGAAGCGATCAAGCTTTTCGCCAACACCTATCTCGCCATGCGGGTCGCCTATTTCAACGAGCTCGATTCCTATGCCATGACGCATGGCATCGACACGCGCCAGGTCATCGAGGGGGTCGGGCTCGATCCGCGCATCGGCACGCACTACAACAACCCTTCGTTCGGCTATGGCGGCTATTGCCTGCCGAAAGACACGAAGCAGCTGCTCGCCAACTTCAGCGAAGTGCCGCAGAACCTCATCCGGGCCATCGTGGACGCCAATACGACACGCAAGGATTTCCTGGCCGACGACATCGTCGCGCGCAACCCCGAGGTGGTGGGCGTCTACCGCCTCGCCATGAAGAAGGATTCGGACAATTTCCGCGCCTCCTCCATCCAGGGCATCATAAAGCGCATCAAGGCAAAGGGTATCCCGGTCATCGTCTACGAGCCGGATTTCGAGGGGGACACGTTCTTCCGCTCCGAAGTCGTGCGCGATCTCGCCGACCTCAAACGCCGCGCCGACCTCATCATCGCCAATCGCCTCGCCGAAGAACTCGAAGACGTCCGGGACAAAATCTACACGCGCGACGTGTTCGGGGCGGACTGAGGCAGTCCGCGATCATCGCATCTGGAACGGAAAATCAGCCGACGAGGCCGAAGACCACGGCGCCGACGAAGAGAAAGGCACCGGTAATGACGATCTGGTTCACGAGGGCCTGCTGCCTGGCGCGGCGGGCCCTGCGGTCGTTGGCGATGCCGAAGGGCAGATAACCGGGGCGGCCTTCGAGTTTGGCGTTGCTCATCCATCATCCCTTGTTGTGAAGGCTCTCTTCAGTCGGCCTTCGGGTGCGGACGATCATGTCCGTCCCGTTTTCTGAGGAGAGTTATATATTATCCCTATAAGATTGATAGAGTATATTTTCTCATTTTCGCCGCAATCGTAAATTCGCTTTTCACCCTCCCGGGGCTGCGTCTTCCGCCGGGAACGGGGCCTTCGTTGCCGGGTTGCCGTCCCCTCGGTTCTGGGCCATAACTCCCCTCCCACCGATCCGGAGGCCAACCGTCATTGCGAGCGTTGCGGGCCGTGCGTGAACACCGCGCCACGGCAGATTCCCCCCGCGCCCGTGACGACCCCGGCACGGGAAACAACAATGCGGACCGATCAAAAAGGAGAACGCATCATGGGCGCAACGGGACATCCAGGCACAGCATGGCGCAAGCGCGACTACCATCGCCAGTGGCTTTGGCGCGAAGCGAACCGCCTCTTCGATTTCTTCCAGAACCGGGCCTTCAATCCGCTCGGCGGGTTTCATGAACTCGATGCCGAAGGCCGGCCGCTCAACCCCGGAAACCCCGTGCGCGGTATTCATTCCACCGCACGCATGGTGCACTGCTTTGCCATCGGTAGCCTGCTCGGACGTCCCGGCTCCGACGATATCGTCGACCACGGCATGAAATACCTTTGGGAAAAGCACCGGGACGCGGAGCGCGGCGGCTATCACTGGTCGCTCGACAATGCCGGCCTGCTCGATGCCAGCAAGCAGGGTTACGGCCATGCCTTCGTGCTGCTGGCCGCCTCCAGCGCCAAGGTCGCCGGCCATCCGGATGCCGACCGCATGATCGCCGACGTCACCGAGGTTCTGGAAAAGCGTTTCTGGGAAGGCAAGCACGGCGCGATCGCGGAGGAATTCGAGGCGGACTGGACGGCGGTGCCCGGTTATCGCGGCCAGAATTCCAACATGCACCTGACGGAAGCCCTGATGGCCGCCTACGAGGCGACCGGCGAGAAGACCTATCTCGACAAGGCGGAAAGCGTCGCCGACCTCATCATCCGCCGCCGCGCCGGCGAAAACGGTTTCCGCGTGCCGGAACATTTCGACGAGAACTGGGTGCTGGACAAAGAGTACCGTGGCAACGAGATGTTCCGCCCCTCCGGCACCACGCCCGGCCATTGGCTGGAATGGGCGCGCCTCATCCTTCAACTCCACGCCCTCGGCGGCAGGAGACACGACTGGATGCCGGAGGCGGCGAAAGCCCTCTTCGCCCAGTCCATCGCGCTCGGCTGGGACAAGGAGAAGGGCGGCTTCTTCTATACGCTCGACTGGAACGACGAACCGGTCAACCGGAGCAAGCTATGGTGGCCGATGGCCGAGGGCGCGGGCGCGGCGGCATTCCTTTGCGAGCACCTGCCGGGCGACTTCCACGAGACCTGGTACCGGAAAATCTGGGACGCCATCGCGCGCCATTTCCTTGATCAGGACCGCGGCGGCTGGCATGAAGAGCTGACGGAAGATCTTGCGCCGAGCTATACCCTGTTCGCCGGCAAGGGAGACATCTATCATGCGCTCCAGGCCTGCCTGATCCCGCTCTATCCGGCGACGGGCAGCCTGACGAAGGGCATCGCCGAGGCTGGCGGCCGCTAGAGCAATTCCAGCAGAAGTGCGCAGCGGTCTTGCGTCCGGAAATCGCGTAAAAGGGGCCGCCCACCCCTGCTCTACGGCGGCGGGCAGACGGGAGCCGAATGATCGACATACCGGACCAGATCTCGACCATATGGATCGCCGCCGCCATGGCGGCGTTCCTCGTCAAACACTTCCTGGCGGACTTCGTTTTCCAGACGGACTGGATCGCCATGGGCAAGGAGCAGCGAGAGGGCTGGTTGCTGCCGCTTGCGATCCATGCGGGCCTGCACGGCGCCATTACCGCCCTGCTGTTTCTCCTCGTTGCGCCGCCGCTCGCCTGGCTCGGCCTTGCCGACGCCCTCGTGCACGGTACGATCGACCGGATGAAAGGCGTCATGGCCCGCCGCCAGGCACTCACTCCAAAGCAGACGGGCTTCTGGTGGCTTCTCGGCGCGGACCAGACGCTGCATCACATGACGCACCTCGCCCTTGCCGTCGTTCTCGCCGCCGCCGGCTCCGCCGGATAGGACGCCGTCGTCAGGCCGCCGCGCTGGTGCGTCCGGCCGGCAGGGCCTCGCGCAACAGCAGGTCCGTCAGGGCGAACTTGTCCGCGAACCAGCGGTCCGCCGCATGCCACATGGCCGGCGTCAGCCGGATGTCGTGGCCGCCGCGCGCCGTGGTGGTCAGGAGGCCGGCATCGCGCGCCGCCTCGACGATGCGGCGGACATGGGTGCGCGACACGCCCGTCTGCATGGCAAGCCGCTGGTAGCCGGAGCCGATGACGGCATCGCCGCCGTCCCGGCCGCCCCGCAAAAGAAGCAGCAGGATCATATAGCCGCAATCATGGGCGAAGAACGGCGCCAGCGGCAGATGGCGGCGGATGAGCCGGCTGAGGCCCGGCAGATGCGGCAGCGTCGCCCGGCGCATGGCACGGTGCAGATCCGGCTCCAGCGGCCCGCTCCGCCCCTCCGTCGGCGAAAGCCCGAGCGCCGACAAACCATCGACGAGAAGACCGAGAATGCCGGCATCGCGCGCCAGAAGGGCCGCGCTCGGAACGAGCAGCCGCACGCGCCGGTCCGATGCATGCGGCTGCTGCGTGAGGAAACCGTATTTGCGCAGACAGGAAACCTGGGCCTCGACCCGGTTGCGGCTCGCCACGCCGAGTTCCGTGACCTCGCGCTGGAGCCGCCCGAGCGTCAGCCAGGTGGAGGATCGCCCCATGTCCTGGCCCGCATGCAGCGAAAGCGCGGCGAGATAACAGAGGAACCGGCCCTCCTCCAGGATAAGCCGGTTGAAGAGGTGGTTGCCCTCATAGAGGGCGAGCTTGCCGGCCACCAGCCGGTCCCGCGCCGCGGCAAAACCCGGCGCATTCAGGAATTCGAACGGCGGCACCTGGAAGACCAGCGCGCTGTCGGCAAAGGAAACCTGATCCATACCTCTTCCTCGATCCGGAACGATGCGCCCGCCGTCGTGTTTGCCGCAGCACCGCGGGCCCGAATGGACCCTTTATTTTCCATGGGGTTGCAGCCCGATGAAACTGTCAATTGTATTAGGAATGCCAATGGTCATTATGAGACAGTAGGCCAAAAGAATGAGACGCCGTGCCAAGCCTGCAAATCCGGCACGACGGCGAATTTCCGGGAACCTTCGCCCGTTCCGCCTCTTGGATAGGCAAGACCGCCCGTTACCGAACCGCCGCGAGAGAGAATGAGCCCCGCCGCCAAGTTGCCCTCCAACTCCGTCCTTGCCGAAGCCGGCGCGCACTGTCGCCGGGAAAGCCAGCTCTTTGCCGAAACGCTCGACCCCGTCTTCCGCACGACCATGACGACGCCGGAGCGGATCGACGATTTCCGAGCCAGCCTCTCCACCTACTTCATGGGCCCTGCCCTGTTCTTCGCCGCCGAAATGCTCGGCACGACCTATCGCTTCGCGCGCGACCCCGGCCGCATCGCCCGCAGCGGCCTCGACCTCATCTTCGTGCAGGTGACGCTCGATGGCTGCGACCGGCGCACGGTCGCCGGCGAGACGGTGCTGGTGGAGGCGGGCGACATCTCCCTCTTCGACCTGTCGCGCCCCATGCAGGCAGAGACGCAGCATTGCCGCAATCTCACGCTCGTGCTGCCGCGCCACCTGCTCTTCGCCAAGGAGGCGCAGAACGACGCCCTGCACGGCCTGCTCCTCAAGCGCTCGACGAGCACGGCCCGGCTGGTCGGCAGCCACCTGCGCGCCCTTTTCACGGACCTCACGGACATCACCCCGGCCGAGGCGCCGGCCATCGTCACCGCCACAGCCAATCTCGTCACCAATCTCGTCGGCCCGCAGGTCGCCGAGCGGAGCCAGCCCTCGCCCACGGTGCGCGGCGCCGTCATCATGGAAATCCGTCGCTACATCGAACAGAACATCGCCCTGCCGGATCTCGGGCCGGACCACCTGTGCAAGATGTTCGGCCTGTCGCGCGCCTCGCTCTACCGGCTGTTCGAGCCGATCGGCGGCGTCACCGACCATATCCGCACCCGGCGCCTGCGCGCCGCCTTCGACATGCTGGCGAACGAGCGCAAACGCACGGTCGGCGAGATCGCCTATGCCTGCGGCTTCTCCGATACGTCCGCCTTTTCCCGCGCCTTCCGCCACCAGTTCGGCATGAGCCCGAGCGAGGTGCGCGAGATGGGCGACCGCAGCGCGCTGCCGAAGGGCTCCGCGGAAAAGCAGGCGGCCGCCTCCGTGCACGACTGGCTGCGCATCGTCAGCGCGCTGTAGCTTCTCCGGCAGGCATCTTGTCGTTTGACACTTGAAATCACATCAACCAATATGTGATCACATTTCTTGAGGACTTTCTGGAGAACGGGATGGAGAGGGCGAACCTGGAGGCGCGCGCCCGCGCGCTCATCGAGGCGGAGGCAGAGGTTTTTCGCGCGCGGCGGCCGCGTTCGGCGGCGGCACATGGCGAGGCGACATCCGGTTTCTTCGACGGCGTGCCGCAGCACTGGATGCTCGACTGGCCGACGCCCTTCCCCCTCGTCGTCGATGAGGCCAGCGGGGCGGAGCTCGTCGATCTTGACGGCAACCGCATCGTCGACGTTTGCCTCGGCGATACCGGCGCCATGTTCGGCCACGGCCCCGCCCCGGTTCTCGAAGCCCTGAAGAATGCCGGCACGCGCGGCCTCACCACAATGCTGCCCTCCTCCGACGCCGCAGCGGTCGGCCGCCTGCTGGTGGAGCGCTTCGGCCTGCCGCGCTGGCAGCTCGGCGCTACCGCCAGCGACGCCAACCGCTTCGCCATCCGCGTCGCCCGCGCCGTCACCGGCCGGGCGAAACTTCTCGTCTTCGACGGCTGCTACCATGGCGCGGTGGACGACACGCTGGTGGATCTCGTCGATGGCAGGACCGTTTCCCGCCGCAACCTGCTCGGCCAGGTGCGCGATCTCGGCGAGCTCACCGTCTCGATTCCGTTCAACGACGAAGCGGCGCTGGAAAAGGCGCTCGCCGGACACGACATCGCCTGCGTGCTCGCCGAGCCCGTCATGACGAACTGCGGCATGATCCCGCCCGCCCCCGGCTTCCATGCCGCGCTGCGGCGCCTGACACACGCGGCCGGCACGCTGCTGCTCATCGACGAGACGCACACCATCTCCACGGGCCTCGGCGGCTACACCAAGGTGCACGGCCTCGAACCGGACCTCATGGTGATGGGCAAGCCGATCGGCGGCGGCGTGCCGGTCAGCGTCTGGGGCATGACCCAGGCGATCTCCGACAGGCTGCACGTCATCCGCCGCGAGCAGAGCGGCCACGGCCATTCCGGCATCGGCACGACGCTGTCGGGCAGCGCGCTGCAGCTCGCCTGCCTGCGCGCCTGCCTCGAACAGGTGATGACCGAGGAGGCCTATCGCATCATGCAGGCGCGCGCCGACCGCATCGAGGCCGGCTTCAAGGCGGCCATCGCCGCCGCGGGCCTCGACTGGACCGTCGCGCGCGTCGGCGCGCGGCTGGAGGTTGTCTTCTCACCGGTCCCCGTGCGCAACGCCGCGGAGGCGCGTGCCGCCGCGTCGGACACGATCGAGGCGGCCCTGCATCTTTCCATGCTGAACCTCGGCTACCTACTGACGCCCTTCCACAACATGGTGCTCGTCAGCCCCGCCCTTTCGGAACGGCAGGCCGATGGTCTCGTGGCGGCCTTCGCGACCGTCACCGGACGCCTTGCGGAACGGAGGGCCGCCGCGTGAGCCGCGACCTCGCCACCCGCCCGCCGGAGGCCGCCGACATTTCGGAAGCCGAAGCGTTCCTTGCCGCGCATCCCGAAATCATCGCCTTCGACCTCGTCCTGATCGACCTCAACGGCATCGCGCGCGGCAAGATCATCCGGCGGCACGAGCTGCTGGCGATCTTCCGCTCCGGCCGTCACCTGCCCGGCTCGATCCTCGGCCTCGACGTGACGGGCGAGGACGTGGAGGAAACCGGCCTCGTCTGGTCGGATGGCGATGCGGACCGGCGCGCCTGGCCGGTTGCCGGCTCGCTCGTTCCCCTGCCCTGGACTTCTCCGCCGCGCGGCGAACTGCGCCTCGCCCTCTTCGAGCTCGACGGCACGCCGATGGCGGCCGACCCGCGCCATGCGCTGGCCCGCCAGGTGAGGCATCTGGAGGCAGACGGTTTTCACCCCGTGCTCGCCTACGAGCTGGAATTCTACCTGCTCGACCGCGAGCGCGCGGCCGATGGCACCTTCCAGCCGCTGCGCCTGCCGCTTTCCGGCGAACGGCCGGATGGCATCCAGGTCTATGGCGTCACCGAGCTCGACCGGCTGGAGCCCTTCATCGACGCCGTCTATCGCGGCGCGGAGGCACAGGGCCTGCCCGTCGAGACGATGATCTCGGAATATGCGCAGGGCCAGTTCGAGCTGACGCTGCGCCACGGTGCGGCGCTGCGCGCCGCCGACGACCTTGCCATGCTGAAGCGCCTCCTGTGCGCCCTCGCCGTCCGCCACGGCATGATGGCCTGCTTCATGGCAAAGCCTTTCGCCGGCCGTGCCGGCTCCGGCATGCATGTGCATGCGAGCCTTGCCGATGCCAATGGTACGAACCGTTTCGCCGACCAGGGCGACGCGCTCTCGCCCCTCCTGAAACAGGCCGTCGCCGGACTGCTGGAAACGATGCACGAATCCATGCTCGTCTTCGCCCCGCATCTCAATTCCTGGCGCCGCTTCTCCGCCCAGAGCTATGCGCCGACGATGCCGACCTGGGGCACCAACAACCGCAGCGTCGCGGTGCGTATCCCCGCCGGCTCCCCCGCCGGGCGCCATCTGGAACAGCGCGCCGCCGGCATCGATTCCAACCCCTATCTCGTCGGCGCCGCCGTGCTTGCCGGCATGCGCAAGGGCATTGTCGACCGGGCCGACCCCGGCCCCGAAACCACGGCCTATGCGGAGAATGCCGGCGACGCGCTGCCGCCGGACTGGCGCAGCGCCATCGAGACCGCCGCCCGCTCCGCCTTCCTGAAGGAGGCGCTCGGCGAGCGGCTGCACCACGTCTTCCTCGCCCTCAAGCGCGCCGAATACCGCCGCTTCGCCGCGGAAGTCACCGCGCTCGAACGCACGCTCTATGGTGAAGTCGTCTGATCATGAAAACCTTCTATACCGCCGACCATCACCTACATCACAGCGGCATGGAACTGTCCTTCGGCCGCATCGTCGAGACCTTCGAGAAGCCGGAACGTGCCGAAATCGTTCTCAGGCGCGTCAAGGAGGTCGGCCTCGGCCCGGTGATCGAGCCCCCCGCCTACGACCGCGCGGCCATCGAGCGTGTCCACACGCCAGACTATCTCGATTTCCTGCAGAACGTCTTTGCCGAATGGCGCGCCGCCGGCCGCGACGGCGAGGTCTGGCCCTATAGCTGGCGTCACCGCTCGATGCCGATGCTCGACGCCCCGCCGGCCAGCCTCGATGCGCGGCTTTCCTACTATTCCTTCGACATGGCGGGCTCGATCACCGAGACCACCTGGCAGGCCGCCAGGCGCGCCGCCGACACGGCGCTTGCCGGCGCCGATGCCGTGCTGTCCGGCGAACGCGCCGCCTTCGCGCTCTGCCGCCCGCCCGGCCACCATGCCGGCCGCGATTTCTTCGGCGGCTACTGCTATCTCAACAATGCCGCCATCGCCGCCCAGCGCTTCCTCGACAACGGCCACGCCCGCGTCGCGATCTTCGACGTCGACTACCACCATGGCAACGGCACGCAGGAGATCTTCTACGACCGCGACAACGTACTGCTGGCGAGCCTGCACGGCGACCCGGATTTCGAGTTTCCCTTCCACCTCGGCTATGCCCGCGAGCGCGGGGCCGGCCGGGGCGAGGGCTTCAACCTCAACTATCCCCTCCCCGCCGGCACCGGCTGGCTCGAATGGCAGGCCGCCTTCGAGGATGCGCATGCACGGATCGGCGCCTACGCCCCGACCGCCCTCGTCATCTCGCTCGGCGTCGATGCATTCAAGGAAGACCCGATCTCGCAGTTCAAGCTGGAAAGCGAGCATTTCCTCACCATCGGCCGCCGCATCGCCGACTTTGCCCTCCCGACACTCTTCGTCATGGAAGGCGGCTACGCGGTGGACGCCCTCGGCATCAACGCGGTGAATGTCCTGCAGGGGTTCGAGGGCGCCTGACAGTCAAAAGGTGTCTGGCCATTCCCCCGCGCCATGCTGCACGAAGAGAACGTCGATTCGGGTTTCCAGCACACGATAGGCGACGATATAGGGTGTCCCCGGCACGACGAGCTCTCGCGTTCCCGCGATCTCGCCGGGCCGCCCGATGAAGGGATTGTCGGTCAGCAGGCGCCGGGTGCGGCTGTGGATAGCCGTTACGGTGCGCGCTGCAGCGGCAGGATTGCGCTCGGCGATGTAGTCGCCTATCGCCTCAAGCTCCCGAAGATAACGGCGGGTCCAGACGACCTTCGCCATCGGCGATCAGCGCGCCGCATATTTGTTGAGGACGAGCGCGATCTCGTCCTCGCTCGCAAAGTCGCCGCGCTCCGCATCGGCAAGCCCTGCCTCGACGCCCTCGATCCATTTTTCCTGCCAGGCAAGCGAGCGGCCATGCGCCAGCGCATCCTCGATGATCTGCCCGCGGGTCAAGGACGACCGTGCCGCCAGCGCATCGATGCGGCGATCAAGGTCCTTGGAAATGTCGTCACGCTTGGCCATGCCGCATTCTCGCATGAACCCTGCTGCCCCGCCAGCCCCGCTCAAAGATCGGTGTGCAGGTTCTTCCGCGACAGGTTCTTCACGTCGCGTTCGCCGCAGAGCGCCAGGGTGACGTCGAGTTCCTTGCGGATGATCTCGAGCGCGCGGCGCACGCCCGCCTTGCCGCCGGCGCCGAGGCCGTAGAGGAAGGGGCGGCCGATATAGGTGCCCTTGGCGCCGTAGCAGAGCGCCTTGAGGACATCCTGGCCGGAGCGGATGCCGCCGTCGAGATGAACCTCCATCCTGTCGCCGACGGCATCGACGATGCGCGGCAGCATGCTGATCGAGGAAGCGGCGCCGTCGAGCTGGCGGCCGCCATGGTTGGAGACGATGATGGCGTCGGCGCCGCTGTCGAGCGACATGCGCGCGTCCTCCTCGTCGAGGATGCCCTTGAGGATGAGCTTGCCGCCCCAGCGGTCGCGGATCCATGCGATGTCCTTCCAGGACAGCTGCGGGTCGAACTGTTCCGAGGTCCAGGAGGAGAGCGAGGAGAGGTCCGTCACGCCCTTGGCGTGGCCGACGATGTTGCCGAAGGTGCGGCGCTTCGTGCCGAGCATGTCGAGGCACCAGAACGGCCGTGTCGCCATCTGCCAGACGTGTTTCGGCGTGAAGCGCGGTGGGGCGGAGAGGCCGTTGCGCAGGTCCTTGTGGCGCTGGCCGAGGATCTGCAGGTCGAGCGTCAGCACCAGCGCCGAGCAGCCGGCCGCCTTGGCCCGGTCGATGAGGTTATGGACGAAATCCTTGTCCTGCATCACGTAGAGCTGGAACCAGAAGGGTTTCGACGTGACGGAGCGCACGTCCTCGATCGAGCAGATGCTCATGGTGGACAGCGTGAAGGGCACGCCGGCCTCCTCCGCCGCCTGCGCGGCGAGCATCTCGCCATCGGCATGCTGCATGCCGGTGAGCCCGGTCGGTGCGAGCGCGACGGGCATCGATACCGGCTCGCCGATCATCTCGCTGGCCAGCGAGCGGTTGGTCATGTCGACGAGCACGCGCTGGCGCAGCTTGACCTTGTGGAAATCGTCCTCGTTGGCCCGGTAGGTGCCCTCCGTCCAGGCGCCGGAATCCGCGTAGTCGAAGAACATCTTCGGCACGCGGCGGCGCGCCCGGTCCTTGAGGTCCGCGATCGTCAGGGCCTGGTCTACGCTCATGCTGTCTGTCCTCGCATCATCCGGCTTTTCGGGATCGCATTCTTTTACGAGGGGGCGCACAGGCCTGCAACGGCTTCCTGCCGGTTTCGGCAGGAAAGATGCATCCCCATATGAATGAGATATTCAGGAATAAGGAATGGTGCGGCGGCGCTGTCAATGCGCATTTCCTGGCCGGCAGCCGGAGCCGCAAGGAAAATCGCCCTACCGGCAGACCGGGAGGGCAATCGCATATGGAATGCAGTCATCGCCCCAGCTCCCTTCTCCCCCGGGGGGAGAAGGTGCCGGCAGGCGGATGAGGGCGAGGTCGAAGGCGTAAAGGATTTGTCCGAGCCACCCCCTCATCCGGCCCTTCGAGCCACCTTCTCCCCCCGGGGGAGAAGGGGTTACGGCATCGTCTTGCCCCACATGCGATTGCCCTGCGGTAGGCCAGGAGGCCGAAAGCTTACTTGGTGGCGTAGAACTTCGCCATGTCGGGCAGGCGCTTGACGCGGATGCCGGAGGCCTTGCCGGCGGTGCGGAAGGCTTCGAAGCGCTCCTTGCAGACGTCCGCCATCAGGGCGGTCGCCGGCTTGAGGTAGTTGCGCGGGTCGAAATTGTCCGGCTTCTCCTTGAAGTTCTTGCGGATGGTGCCGGTCATGGCAAGGCGCAGGTCCGTGTCGATATTGACCTTGCGCACGCCGAGCGGGATGGCCTTCTGGATCTCGGCGACCGGCACGCCCCAGGTCTGCTTCATCTCGCCGCCATAGGCGGTGAAGAGATCCTGCAGGTCCTGCGGAACGGAGGAGGAGCCGTGCATGACGAGATGCGTGTTCGGCAGCTTCTTGTTGATCTTCGCGATCGTGTCGATCGACAGGATGTCGCCGTCCGGCGCGCGGGTGAACTTGTAGGCGCCGTGGCTGGTGCCGATGGCGACGGCCAGCGCGTCGACGCCGGTCCTGGAGACGAAGTCGAGCGCCTGGTCCGGGTCGGTCAGCAGTTCCTCGCGGGAAAGCTTGCCCTCGAAGCCGTGGCCGTCTTCCTTGTCGCCGGCACCCGTTTCCAGGTTGCCGAGACAGCCAAGCTCACCTTCGACCGAAACGCCGGCCGCGTGCGCGATCTTCACGACCTCCGCCGTCACGTCGACATTGTATTCGTAGCTGGCGACGGTCTTGCCATCGGCGAGCAGCGAGCCGTCCATCATGACGGAGGTGAAGCCGTTGGTGATGGCCGAGATGCAGGTGGAGGGCTGGTCGCCGTGGTCGAGGTGAAGGCAGACCGGGATATGCGGATATTCCTCGGCCGCGCCGAGGATCAGGTGGCGCAGGAAAGCATCGCCCGCGTAGGCGCGCGCACCGCGGCTCGCCTGCAGGATCACCGGAGAATCCGTCGCATCCGCCGCGCGCATGACCGCCTGGATATATTCCAGGTTGTTGACGTTGAATGCGGGCAGTGCGTAGTCGTTCTCCGCTGCGTGATCGAGCAGTTGCCGCATGGTGATCAATGCCATTCCTGTCCTCCTTCGGATGCCGGTTTCTCGGGTCGGCGGCACTATTCACAGATCGTTCCGCCATATGCAACAGGCCGGAAAGACCCTATTCCAAGCCAAATCGATTAAATGTGACAGGCGCAACAAATTTCCCGTGGACATGACGAAAATCCGGCCCGCGCTGGCGGGCCGGATCAAGAAATGCGTTGCGATTCAAATAAGTAGGACAAATGCCCGGCGACTGGGCAATCGCCGCCGGCGCAACTGTCACTCGTCGTCGCTCGGCTCGGGCGCCTGGAAGCTGCCGCGCTCGCCGGAGATGATCTCGCGCTTGCCGACATGGTTGGCGGGGCCGACGAGGCCTTCCTTCTCCATGCGCTCGACGAGGGAGGCGGCGCGGTTGTAGCCGACGGCAAGCCGCCGCTGGATATAGGAGGTCGAGCACTTGCGGTCGCGCATCACGACCTTGACGGCCTTTTCGTAAAGGTCGTCGCCGTCTTCCGCCGCGATATCGCCCTTGTCGAACACAGCGCCGCCGGCCGCCGGCTTCTCGTCCTCTTCTTCCTCTTCCTCGGCCGTCACGGTCTCCAGATATTCCGGGCGACCCTGGGCCTTCAGGTGCAACACGACCTTTTCGACCTCCTCGTCTGAGACGAAGGGACCGTGCACGCGGGAAATGCGCCCGCCGCCGGCCATGTGCAGCATGTCGCCCTGGCCGAGCAGCTGTTCGGCGCCCTGCTCGCCGAGGATGGTGCGGCTGTCGATCTTCGACGTCACCTGGAAGGAAATGCGCGTCGGGAAGTTGGCCTTGATCGTGCCCGTGATGACGTCGACCGAGGGGCGCTGCGTCGCCATGATCAGGTGGATGCCGGCGGCACGCGCCATCTGGGCGAGCCGCTGGATCGCGCCTTCGATCTCCTTGCCGGCGACCATCATCAGGTCGGCCATCTCGTCGACGATGACGACGATATAGGGCATCGGATCGAGGGCAAGCTCCTGCTCCTCGTGGATCGCCTCGCCGGTTCCCTTGTCGAAGCCGGTCTGGACGCTGATCGAGATCGTCTCGCCCTTGTCGCGCGCGGCGGCCACGCGGTTGTTGTAACCGTCGATGTTGCGCACGCCGAGGCGGGACATCTTCCGGTAACGGTCCTCCATCTCGCGCACCGCCCATTTCAGCGCCATGACGGCCTTCTTGGGATCGGTGACGACGGGGGTCAGCAGGTGCGGGATGCCGTCATAGATCGACAGTTCCAGCATCTTGGGGTCGACCATGATCAGGCGGCACTCTTCCGGGCGGAAGCGGTAGAGCAGCGACAGGATCATCGTGTTGATGGCGACGGACTTGCCCGAGCCGGTGGTGCCGGCGACGAGCAGATGCGGCATCTTGGCGAGTTCCGCGATGACGGGTTCGCCGCCGATGGTCTTGCCGAGGCAGATCGGCAGCTTGAAGCCGGTCTTGGCGAAATCCTGGCTCTCGATCATCTCGCGGAAATAGACGGTCTCGCGGGTCGCATTCGGCAGTTCGATGCCGATGACGTTGCGGCCGGGCACGACCGCGACGCGAGCAGACAGCGCCGACATGGAGCGGGCGATATCGTCGGCAAGGCCGATGACGCGGGAGGATTTGACGCCGGGCGCGGGCTCGAATTCATAGAGGGTGACGACCGGGCCGGGGCGGACATGGATGATCTCGCCGCGCACGCCGAAATCCTCCAGCACGCTTTCGAGGAGGCCGGCATTCTGCTCCAGCTGTTCCTGGGTCAGCACGTAGCCGACGGTGCCCGGAGGCTCCTGCAGGAGTTCGCGCGCCGGATATTCGTAGGCATCGCCAGCCGGCGTCGCCATCATGACCTGGAACGGCCGGGCGCGCGACAGCACCGAGGACGGGGTTTCGCGCACGGGCTCGACAGCCGCAACCGGGGTGACGGCCGGCGTGACGGCAACCGGGCCGGGCTGGACCTCGGCGACGACCGGAACGGGTTCAGCGACCGTCTCGACGACCGGGGTCGCGACGACCGCCACGGGCTCCGCCTTCACCTCGGCAACAGGAGCAAGTTCGACCGCCGCAGTCCGGGCAACGGCCGGGCGGCATTCGACGACGCGGAAGAGCGAGGCGATGGAGGGGACTTCCTGACGCACCCCCGGAACCGCGACGGGCTTCGGCACGGCCACGGCGGCCGGCGCGGGAACGGGCGCCGGCATGCGCACCACGGTGACGGCCGGCCTCGCCGGACGCTCGACCGCATCCTCGTCCGGCACCAGCGTTTCCCAGAAGGCGTGGTCGGAGAGGTTGGCAAAACGGCTGATTGCGGTACGCACGTCGGTCTTCTCGGCTGGCTTCGTGGTGGAAATGGCCGGTTTGGCGACGGGGACGACCGCCGCTGCGGCAACGGGTGCCGGCAGCGGGCCGGCCGGCTTGAACACGACGGCGGCATCGGCAGGCGTTCCGCTCGTGCCCGCATCGACCACGGCCTGCACCAGCGGCGGCACCGGCTCGACAATGGCTGCCGCTGCGGCAGCCTCGGCCTGCTGCGCTTCGGAGCGGCGGCGGCGCTCCTCCAGCGCCTCGCGCAGGCGCTGCAGCAGTTCCGTCTGGGAAAGCTGCGCCATCTCGGCGGGCTGAGCCGCCGGCTGGACGGCCTGCTCGACCGCCGGCTCGGCCTGCTGCATCTCTTCCGCGGCCGCCTCCTCGATCCTGGCGGCGACCTTGTCGGGGGTACGCGTGAAGCGGACATTCGGCGCCATGTAGAAATGGCTCTCCCAGCTTCCGTCGGCATACTGGCCGGGGTCGTAGCTCCGCAGCACCGGCGAGCGGAAACGCGGGCGATAGTCCTCGTCGTTGGCGACCGGCTCACCGGCCGCATGCCAATCGTCGGCCTGCGGGAGGGAATCCGGCAAGGCATTGTTTTCGCGGGAATAATACGGCGCTTGTTCGCCGGCTCCCTCTTCGGTTTCAAGGATGGGGTAGAAGTTTGTTCTGGAAATACGCATGAACCTGCAAACTCGACGATCATTGCCGATAGGGATGCGTAGATGGTTAGGAAATGAAGGTTAACATTGTCTTTGGACGGGACCGAAATCGTGTTCACGATCCCGTTTCATTCCACCCGCTGGCCCTGCGTCCCGAAGAGGTGAAGCCGCTCCTGCGGCAGGTCGACGCGGACCGCCGGGCCGGGATCCAGCATCGCCCGGTCGAGCGTAAAAATTTTCATCGGGACATCGTGGATGCTCACATGCATGATGATGCCGAAGCCCGTCGGCTCGATGAGGTCGACCTTCGCCTCCAGCGCGCCGTGCGCATCGAGCACCACATGCTCGGGGCGGATGCCGAGCGTCGCCGTCGCGCCTGATTCGATGCCGGCCCTTCGCGGGACGGGCAATGTCACCCCGTTCGCCAGCCGCAGCTCCGCCTGGTCGCCTGATACGAGATAGCAGCCCTCGAAGAAGTTCATGCCCGGCGAGCCGATGAAGCCCGCGACGAAGAGATTGGCCGGCCGGTCGTAAAGATCGAGCGGCGTACCGACCTGCTGGACGACGCCGGCATGCATGGCGACGATCCGGTCCGCCAGCGTCATGGCCTCGATCTGATCGTGGGTGACGTAGATGGAAGTCGCATGAAGATCGCCGTGCAACTTCTTGATTTCGGCGCGCATCTGTTCGCGCAGACGCGCGTCGAGATTGGACAGCGGCTCGTCGAAGAGAAAAGCCTTCGGCTGGCGCACGATGGCGCGCCCCATGGCGACACGCTGGCGCTGGCCGCCGGAAAGCGCGCGCGGGCGGCGCTCCAGCAGCGGATCGAGGCCGAGTTTCGCGGCGGCCCCGCCGATGGCGCTGGCGATCTTCTCCTTCGCGGTGCGGCGGAGCTTCAGGCTGTAGCTCATGTTGTCGGCGACGCTCATATGCGGGTAGAGCGCGTAGGACTGGAACACCATGGCGATGTCGCGATCCTTCGGGGCAAGGTCGTTGACCCGCCTGCCGTCGATGCGGATGTCGCCGGACGTGACGTCCTCCAGCCCCGCGATCATGCGCAGCAGCGTGGATTTCCCGCAGCCCGAGGGGCCGACCAGCACGATGAACTCGCCGTCGCGGATGGTAAGATCGACGCCGTGCAGCACGGAAAAGGTGCCGAAGCTCTTGCGGATGTCCTGGATGTCGATGGAAGCCATGGAAGACCCTTTCAGCCTTTTACCGCGCCGGCCGTCAGGCCCTGCACGAGGTAGCGCTGGATGAGGAGGAAGAAGAGGCAGGCCGGAATGAGCGCGAGAATGCCCGCCGCCATCATCTGCCCGAAATCGACCGAGAATTTCGAGACGAAGGTGAGAAGACCGACCGGGAAGGTCGCCGCGTCGTTGCCGGAGATCAGCATCAGCGCGAAGAGCAGCTCGCTCCAGGCGGCCGTAAAGACGAAGCCGAGCGTCGCGGCGATGCCGGGCAGCGTCAGCGGCAGGATGATCTGGCGGAAGGCGACGAACTGCGTCGCCCCGTCGATCATCGCCGCCTCCTCCAGGTCCTTCGGAATGCCGTCGAAGAAGGACTGCATGAGGAAGGTGGCGAAGGGAACGTTGAAGGCGGTGTAGACGATGACGAGGCCGGTCAGACTGTTGGTGAGGCCGAGCGGCGAGAGCATCTTGAAGATCGGCGCGACCAGCATGACCAGCGGGAACATCTGCGTGATCAGCATCAAGGCGACGATCCAGTACTTCGCCCGGAAACGGAAGCGCGACAGGGCGTAGCCGGCGAGCGAGGCGAGGATGGTGACCGCCACGGCCGTCGAGCCGGCGACGATCAGGCTGTTCTTGAAGAAGGTCGGAAAGGCGCTGTGGGCGATGACGAAGGTGTAGTGCTCGAAGGTGGCGCGCGAGGGCCACATGCGCACGCCCTCGCTGTAGAGCAGGTCGTTCGGCGTCACCGAGACCTTCAGCAGCCAGAACAGCGGAAAGAGCGCGACGACGATGTAGGCGAGGATCGCGAGCCGGTGCGCCACGGTGAGGAAAGGCTTGCTTCTCATGGTCTCACCCCTTGTTCAGCAGCGTCTGGCGCAAAAGCACAATCAGCATGGAATAGGCGAGCAGCAGGACCAGCAGCACGAGGGCGATGGCCGAGGCGTAGCCGAAATCTAGGCGCTTGAAGGCCTGCGTGAAGATGTAGCTGGCGACGATCTGCGTGCGGTCGGCCGGCCCGCCATTCGTCATGACGACGATGAGGTCGGCGAAATTCGAGATCCAGACGGTGCGCAGCAGGATGGTGATGGCGATGGTGGGCGCGAGGAACGGCAGGGTGATCGAGAGGAAGCGCTGGACCGGCCCTGCCCCGTCGATGCTGGCCGCCTCGTAGAGATCGCGCGGGATCGCCTGGAGCGCGGCAAGCAGGGTGATGGCGAAGAAGGGAATGCCCCACCAGACATTGGCGGCGATCGGCCCCCACATGGCGAGCTGCGGGTCGGAGAGGATGTTGTTCGGCGCATCGAGAATGCCGAGCGCATGCATCCAGTGCGGCAGCGGGCCGATGACCGGGTTGAACAGCCAGGCCCAGTTGAGGCCGGCAAGGAAGCTCGGCACGGCCCAGGGCAGGAAGACCAGCGCCTGCGCCAGGCCGCGGCCGGCAAAGGGCTTGTCCAGGAGCAGCGCGAGGATGAGGCCGAAGATGAATTGCAGGAAGACCGAGGCCCCCGTCCACCACAGCGTGTTGCGCAGCGCCCGGAAGAAGGCCTGGTCCTCACCCAGCGCGCGAAAATGATCGAGCCCGATGAAGCCGCCGGAAAACGGGTTCAGCAGCTGGATATCGCGGAACGCATAGGAAATGCCGAGCGCCAGCGGCACCAGCATGACGGCGATGATGAGGATCAGCGCCGGCGCGCTGTAGAGATAGGGTTCCGATGCGTCGGCAATCCGCTTCCTGAGCGGCCGCACGGCGTGCGGATGGGCGGCAAGGGTCATCGTCTCGCTTCCGTTCAAGGTGGCGGGGCGTTCCAAACAGTGTCTCCGGGCGGAGCCTCGTGTCTCCGCCCGGAGCGTTCCTCAGCCTATTTCTTGGCGAGGAACTTTTGCTGGGCCTTGGTCAGGTAGTCCGCCCACTGGTTGGCAAGGTCCTCCGGCGTGATGTCGCCGAGAAGGGCTTCCTGCGAGGTCTTGATGACCAGCGAATCCTTGAAGAAGGCGAACTCCTCCAGATGCGTCGGCATCACGGTCGGCACGGCATCCTTGTCCTCCAGCTCGGCGAACCAGCCCTTGAACTGCTCGCTGGCATAGAACGGGTCCTTCTCCGCGGACGTGTGCACCGGCAGCGCGCCCGTGCGCTTGTTCCACTCGATATTGCCTTCCGGCCCTTCGAGCGTCTCGATCAGCTTCCAGGCGAGGTCTTTGTTGGCGCTGGAGGCGAACATCGACCAGCCGGCGAAACCGATCGTCGGGAAGGTCTTTCCGGCCGGTCCCTTCGGCATGGTCATGATGCCGTAGTCTTCCGCCTTCATGCGCTCGGCAATGGCGATGAGCGCGTCCGGATCCTGGTCGAGGAAGGCGCAGGTGCCCGAATAGAAGCCGGCGACGATCTCGTTGAAGCCCCAGTTGACGCTGTCCTTCGGGGCGTAACCGTTCTTGTAGAGGTCGATCAGGAAGGTCAGGCCCTTCACCCAGCCTTCGCTGTTGAAGGTGGAGGTGCCGTCCTCGTTGAAGAATTTATTGTCGCCGGCCATGGTGGCGCCGAACATCACCCAGCCGTTGAGCCCGCCCGGGCCGCCGCGCAGGCAATAGCCGTATTTGCCGGGCAGCGCCGAAACCTTCTTGGAGGCCTCGGCGAATTCGTCCAGCGTCTTCGGCGGCTCGGAAACGCCGGCCTCTTCGAGCAGCTTCTTGTTGTAGAACATGGCGCGCAGGTAGAAGCCGTAGGGCAGCATATAGGCCGTGTCGTCGATGTCGCGGCCGAGCTCCAGGGCTCGCGCCGTCAGGCCGGACGTGTGCTCCCATTTGGCAAGATACGGCTCCAGGCTCTCCAGCATGCCGTTGTTGGCATAGAGCGACAGCCAGGTGTCGGGCATTTCCATGACGTCCGGCACCTCGCCGGCCGAGACCATCGTGGCGAACTTCTGGAAGGCCTCGCCCCAGGGCAGCGAGATGATCTCGACCTTGGTGCCGGGATTTTCCGCCTCGAATTTCCCGACGATGGATTTCAGAGTCTCGGTGCGCTCGGGGCTGGTGATCACCTCGACGAGCTTGAGCGTCGTATCGGCCAAGGCGCTCGACGCCATCAGGGTGGTGATGAGTGCTGCAGTCAAAAGTCTCTTCATGGTCGTTCCCTCTTTTCTGGTTCTGCTTCGAAGTTTGACGTCAGGTTTCGGTCGCGGCCGTTATCGCCGCGTCCAGATCACTCCACAGGGCCTCGGTTCCCTCCAGGCCGACATGGAGACGCACGGACCGCGCATCGATGCCGAAGGCATGCGCGGAATTCGGCTCGGCTTTCTGCTGAAGAACCACCTCGCCCGGCACGATCAGGCTCTCATGCCCGCCCCAGGAGACGCCGAGCTTGAAGAGCGTCAGGCGGTCGGCGAAGGCGCGGATGTCGATGCCCTCGCGGAAAGTGAAGGAGAAGAGGCCCGACGTGCCGGTCAATCCCGGCGGCAGGCGGTTGGCGAGCGCGGGATGGAAGACCTTGTCGACGATGTCGAGCGCCTGCAGGCGCCTGGCGATTTCAAGCGCCGAGGCCTCGTGCGCCTTCATGCGGATCGGCAGGGTGCGCAGGCCCCGCACCAGCAGCCAGGCGTCGAAGGGCGAGAGCTTGCCGCCGAGATAGGGATAGGCCTCCGAGCGGATGCGGCCGACCAGCTCCTTCGAGCCGGCGACGACACCGGCGACGACGTCGCTGTGGCCGCCGAGATATTTAGAGGCCGAATGCAGCACGAGATCGACGCCGAGCGTCAGCGGCCGCTGGAAGACGGGGCTCGCCCAGCTGTTGTCGATGACGCTGACGATGCCGTGGCGCCGGGCAAGGGCGGCGAGCGCGCCGACATCGTGCGCCTCCATCACCCAGCTCGTCGGGCTTTCGAGATAGAGCAGCTTGGCGCCCGGCAGGGCTTTTGCCACCGCCTCCTCGTCGCGCCCGTCGACATAGGTCACCTCGATCTTCATGCGCTTGAGATGCGTGCCGAACAGGCGGAAGGCATCCGGGTAGCAATGGCGCACGGCGACGATGCGGTCGCCCGGCTCGACGAAGGAGAGCACGGTGGAGGAGATCGCCGCCATGCCGCTCGCAAAGCCCAGCGCGTCCTCGCCGCCTTCGAGCTTGGCCAGCATCTCCTCGAAGGCGCGTACCGTCGGGTTGAGGCCGCGCGTGTAGATCGGCCGCACGATCTCGCCGCGATAGGCGGCCACCATCTCGTCATAGTCCTTGAAGGTGAAGAGCGAGGTCTGCACGATGGGCGGCACCACCGCGTCGAAGGCGTTCGCCTCGTCATGGGCGACGGTGAGGGCGGCAAAGTCGAACGGATCGGCTCCGTTGATCATCGGGACATGTCCTTGATGTCTTCCTCGACGACGGCGAGGATCTTCAGGGTTTCCGCCCGCGCCGCCTCGGGATCGCGGGCGGCGATGGCGTTGAAGAGCGTGCGGTGGAACGGGAAGGAACGGCGGGCGAAGTCCGGCCGGTTGAACGGCTTTTCCCAGAAACGCTCGAAGGCGCCGCGCATCTGCTCCAGAAGCTGCTTGAACAGCGGATTGTGCGTGGCATCGTAGATGGCGAGGTGGAAGGCGAGGTCTTCCGGCCCGGACGTGCCCTTGGAGAGATGCACCCGCTCCATCTCGTCGAGCTTCGCCTCGATGGCGGCGACATCCTCCGCCGTGCGCCGCCGCGCGGCCACCATGCCGGCCTCGCATTCGATGCCGCGGCGCACCTCCAGCGTCTGGAGCAGCACGTCGCGCAGATGCGCCGCATCGAAGGAGAGCGGCATGTGCACCGTCGCCGTGGTGATCGGCTTCAGGAGATAGGTGCCGCTGCCCTTCCGGCTCTCGATGACGCCTAGCGCTTGGAAATGACGGATCGCCTCGCGGATCGTCGAGCGGCCGACCGCCAGCGCCGCCATCAGCTCGCGCTCGGCCGGCAGCCGGTCGCCGGCCGCAAGGCTGGCGCGGTCGATATAGGAGGCGAGCGCCTCCGTCACCTGCCGCGCCCGGTCGATGGGCGGCAACGGCTCGATCTGCGGCCTGTCGCTCGGTTCGCCTGGCATGAGGCCAATTCCCCTGTTTCGCGTCAGCTTCTCAAATTGGTCTGACATCTTAGCATTATGCGGCAAGCGTCGGCTGTCAAGCGCCAATCATCCATGAGCAGCTTCATCGCCCATGAAAAACGGGCCGATCAGAGATCGGCCCGTCCGGGAATGACGATGGAATGGAAAGCCTCGCGGCTATTCGCCCGCGGCAGGCTGCCCCTCGGCCTCCCGCTCGAGCGGCGCCTCGGCCGGCACCTCCGGATTGCCCTCCGCCCGGTCGCGGTGCAGCGCGGCGCGGGCGAGCAGCATCAGCGTGACGGGCGTCGTCACCGTCACGAAGATGCCGATCAGGATCTCGTGCACGACAGGACGGGTGGCGAGCACGGTGAAGAAGATCATCGAGGCCATGACGATGCCGCCCGTGCCCCAGCTCGTGCCGAGCGTCGGTGCGTGGATGCGCTCGTAGAAGGTCGGCAGGCGGGCAAAGCCGATCGTGCCGGTGAGCGTCAGGCCGGCGCCGACGACGAGGAAGAAGGAGACGGCCAGCGCCGCCCAGGCCGGCAGGTCGCCCGCATGTTCGATCACGTTCATTCGATCACCTCCCCGCGCATCAGGAACTTGGCGAGGGCGACGGTCGCCACGAAGCCGAGCATGCCGATGACGAGCGAAGCCTCGAAATAGATGACCTTGCCGGTGCGCATGCCGAAGACCATGAGCAGCAGCATGGAGTTCACATAGAGCGTATCGAGCGCCAGCACGCGGTCCTGCGCGCGGGGGCCGCGGAACATGCGCAGCGCCGCAAGCGCCATGGCGATGGCGAGGAACACCTGCGCGATGGTGACCGACCAGGCGAGGATCGTGTGGCTCATTTGAAGATCTCCATCAGCAGCGCCTCGTAGCGGGTCTTGATCAGCGCCTGCCACTCCGCCTCGTCGACGAGGTCGAGGACGTGGATCAGCACCGTCTTGCTGAGCGAATTGTATTCCAGCCAGGCCGTGCCCGGCGTGCTCGTTATGACGACGGCAAGCACCGCCAGCGCGGTCGGGTTTTCAAGCTCGATCGGCACGGTGATGAAGCCGGACTTGTGCTTGCGCCGGCCGCCGGTCAGCAGGATCGAGGCGACGGCGAGGTTCGAGCGCAGGATATCGTAGAGCACGATGCCGACGAGCTTCGGCAGCAGATACCATTTCGGCAGCCGCGGCTTTACGGGGCGAAGCGCCGCCATGCCCCAGGAGGCGAAGACCGACACGATGCAGCCGAGGATGAAGTGGCCGGGCGTGAAGCCGTTGAGGGCGAGCCACATGATGACGAGCGAGGCGCTGAGCAGCGGATAGGGCAGCATGTCAGATCCCTCCCCCGCCGTCCGGTCCGCTGGGTTCGGCAACCCCCGCGCGGCGTGCATTGATCACGGCGTCGATATAGACGGCCGGCTGCTGCAGGTTGCGGATGGTCTCCTCCATATAGCCCATCGCCGGACCGGCCTTGATGGTGAGCGCCAGCGTCAGCGCGATCAAAAGCATGACCGGCGCCATCTCCATGACGAGGACGCGCGGCACGGTTCCCTCCATCGAAGCCCAGAAGGTGCGGATGCCGGCGCGGGTCATCGAGATCAGCGCCGCCAGCCCCGACAGGATGAGCAGGCCGACGATCCACCACGCGGACGCGGCGATCGGCGCTTCGCTGTTCGCACCCGTTCCGATCATGCCCGACAGCATGGCGAATTTCGCGACGAAGCCGGAGAGCGGCGGCAGGCCGGAGAGCAGGATGCCGCAGGCGGCAAAGCAGATGCCGAGCACGGCGATCGTGCCGGGCATGGTGACGCCGACCTCGACCTCCTCGTCCTCCTCGTCCGCATCGCCGTAAGCCTCCATGGTCACGGCGAGAACCGAGGCGCCCGCATCCTGCCCGCGCTCGACGAGTTCGATCAGCATGAAGAAGGCGGCGATCGTCAGCGTGGAGCTGACCATGTAGAACAGCGCCCCGGCCGTCACCTGGCCGTTGCTAAAGCCGAGGACGGCCAGCAGCGTGCCGGAGGAGACGAGCACGGAATAGCTCGCCAGCCGCCCGAGCGCCTGCGAGGCGAGAACCCCGATCGTGCCGAAGGCGATGGTCGCCATGCCGCCGTAGAGCAGCACGTTGAGGCCGAGGCCGGCCGAATCCCCCTGCCCGAAGACGAGCAGCGAGAGCCGGAGGATGACATAGATGCCGACCTTGCTCATGATGGCGAAGATGCCGGCGACGGGCGCCGTCGCGGCGCTGTAGGCGCCCGGCAGCCAGAAGTTCAGCGGCCACATGCCCGCCTTGATGAGGAAGACGATGCCGAGGATGCCGGCGCCGGCCTCCAGCAGCATGCGCCGCTCGCCCTCGATCTCGCCGATGCGCACGGCAAGGTCTGCCATGTTGAGCGTGCCGGCCGAGCCGTAGATGGCGCTGACGCCGATCAGGAAGCAGAGCGCGGCGGCGAGGTTGACGGCGATGTAGTGCATGCCGGCCTTGACGCGCATCGAGCCGGAGCCGTGCATCAGGAGGCCGTAGGACGCGGCGAGCATCACCTCGAAGAAGACGAAGAGGTTGAAGAGATCCCCCGTCAGGAAGGCGCCGTTGAGGCCCATCAGCAGGAACTGGAACAGCGAATGGAAATGCGCGCCCGCCGCATGCCAGCGGGCAAGCGCGAAGACCAGCGCCGGGATGGCGAGGATCGAGGCGAGGACGAGCATCAGCGCCGAGAGCCGGTCGACGACGAGCACGATGCCGAAGGGCGCCGGCCAGTTGCCGAGCAGGTAGACGCCCTCGAAACTGTCCGGGCCGTTGTTCGCCAGGCGGAACAGGCTGATGGCGATCGCGGCGAGCGCAAGGCACGACACGACGCTGATCATCGCCTTCAGGACGCGGTCGCGCTCGTCGAAGAACAGGAGGAGCGCGCCCGCGACGAGCGGGATGACGATGGGCGCGATGATGAGATGTTGCTGCCAGCCGCTCATTTCGGCTGCTCCCTGCCGTCGACATGGTCCGTGCCGGTAAGGCCGCGGGCGGCGAGCAGCACCACGAGGAAGAGCGCCGTCGTGGCAAAGCCGATGACGATGGCGGTGAGCACCAGGGCATGCGGCACCGGATCGGTCATCGTCGAGATGTCGACGCCCTCCTCCAGCAGCGGCGCGGCATTGGATTTCACCCCGCCGACGGCGAAGATGAAGAGGTTCACCGCATAGGACAGCAGCGAGAGGCCGATGATGACCTGGTAGGTGCGCGGGCGCAGGATGAGCCAGACGCCCGAGCCCGTCATGATGCCGATACCGATCGAAAGAACGAGCTCCATCAGGCCTCCTCCGCCTTGGGGGCTTCGAGATTGCGAACCCGATGCATACGTATGGACTGGTGCGCGAGCGCGATGAGGATCAGCACCGTCGCGCCGACGACGAGCGAGAAGACCCCGAGGTCGAAGAACAGCGCGGTCGCCGCCGGCACCTTGCCGATGAAGGGTATCTCGACATATTGCGAATAGCTCGTCAGGAACGGATAGCCGAACGCCCACGCGCCCATGCCCGTGATCGCGGCCAGCAGCAGGCCGACGCCCATCCAGCGCAGCGGCAGGATGCGCAGCCTGTCCTCCGACCAGCGCACGCCGCCGCCCAGATATTGCAGCAGGAAGGCGATCGCCATGGTGACCCCGCCGGCAAAACCGCCGCCCGGCAGGTCATGGCCGCGCAGGAAGAGATAGATGGCGAAGGTGATGATGACCGGGAACATCCACTGCATGATGACCGAAGGCACCAGCAGGTAGTCGCGCACCGTGTCGCCCGCCGAGCGCTCGGGGCGTTCGGCGTCATAGGCGGCCTGGATAAGCTGCTGCTCCGGCTTCTCGATGCTGTCCGGCGCGGGCCGGAAACGGCGCAGGAGCGCGAAGACCGTCAGCGCCACGATGGCCAGAACCGCGATCTCGCCCATCGTGTCGAAGCCGCGGAAATCGACGAGGATGACGTTGACGACGTTTCGCCCGCCCCCTTCCGTATAGGCCTTTTCGAGGAAGTAGCTGGCAATGGCGTCCGGCACCGGCTGGTTCATGATCGCGTAGGAGAAGACGAACATGCCGAAGCCGCAGGAGACCGCGAGCAGGAAGTCGCGGAAACGGCGGCTGCGGGCCGACAGGGTGACGGAGTTGTCGACCTTCTCCGAGCGCTTGGGCAGCCAGCGCAGGCCGAGCAGCAGCAGGACCGTCGTGACGATTTCCACGACGAGCTGCGTGATGGCAAGATCCGGCGCGGAGAGCCAGACGAAGGTGATGCAGGTCGTGATGCCCGCGCCGCCGAGCAGGACGAGCGCGGCAAGGCGATGGTATTTCGCCTGATAGGCCGCCCCCAGCGCGCAGAAGGCGCCGATGCTCCAGATGGCGGCGAAGATGGGATCGATGTCGCCGAAGACCAGCGGCGTCGGCGCGAAGCCCGCCATGTAGAGCGGCACGACGCCCGCCAGCAAGCCGGCCGCCGCGACGAGGCGCAGCTGCGGCTGGAGATTGCGGGTGCTGAGGCGGCTTTCAAGCCAGCGCGCCCATTTCCAGGAGACCGTGACGAGCACGCGCTCGAAGATGCGCTGGCCGCCGAGATGGCGGAAGAGCGGCGGGCCGTCGTCGCATCTGGCAAGATAGTCCTTCAGCACCGCGTAGAGCGCGGCGCCGCCGATGAGCGCGATCATGCTCATGATGAGCGGGGTGTTGATGCCGTGCCAGACGGCGAGGCTGTATTCCGGCGTGCGCGTGCCGAGCACGGAGACGACGGCCGAATGCAGGAACGGGCCGATCGAGAGCGACGGGATGATGCCGACGACGAGGCAGGCGAGCACCAGGAACTCGATGGGGAAGCGCATCCAGTGCGGCGGCTCGTGCGGCTTGGGCTTCGGCAGGTCGGTCGGCTCGGGGCCGAAGAAGACCATGTGGATGAAGCGGAGCGAATAGGCGACCGAGAAGGCGCCGGCAAGCGTGGCGACATAGGGCAGCATGCGGTCGAGCACGGAATCGGCATGCGTCTCAACCGCCTCGGCGAAGAACATTTCCTTGGAGATGAAGCCGTTGAGCAGCGGCACGCCGGCCATCGCCGCGCTCGCCACCATGGCGAGCGTGCCCGTTATGGGCAGGTATTTGAAGAGCCCGCTCAATCGTCGCATGTCGCGCGTGCCGGTCTCGTGGTCGATGATGCCGGCGGCCATGAAGAGCGAGGCCTTGAAGGTGGCGTGGTTCATCATGTGGAAGATCGCCGCGACGGCCGCAACCGGGCTGCCGAGGCTGAGCAGCGTGGTGATGAGACCGAGATGGCTGATCGTCGAATAGGCGAGCAGCCCCTTCAGGTCCTGCTGGAACATCGCGAAATAGGCGCCGAGGATCAGCGTGCTGACACCGGCGATGCCGACCAGCATGAACCATTCATAGGTGCCCGACAGCGCCGGCCAGAGCCGCACGAGCAGGAAGACGCCCGCCTTCACCATGGTCGCCGAATGCAGATAGGCCGAGACGGGCGTCGGCGCGGCCATCGCATTGGGCAGCCAGAAGTGGAACGGCACCTGCGCGCTCTTCGTCAGCGCGCCGATGAGGATCAGCACCAGCGCCGTCAGGTAGAGCGGATGCGCCTTGATCTGATCGCCGGACGAAAGCACGACGTCGAGATCGTAGCTGCCGACGATATGGCCGAGCACGAGCAGGCCGGCGAGCAGACAGAAGCCGCCGATGCCGGTGATCGTCAGCGCCATGCGCGCACCGTCGCGGGCGGCGGCATTGTTGTGCCAGTAGCTGATCAGGAGGAAGGAGAAGATGCTGGTCAGCTCCCAGAACACCGAGAGCAGGATGATGTTGCCCGACAGGACGATGCCGAGCATCGAGCCCATGAAGGCGAGCAGGAAGGAGAAGAAGCGCGGGACCGGATCCTCCTCCGACATGTAGTAGCGCGCATAGAGCACGATGAGGCAGCCGATGCCGGTGATGAGCATCGCAAAGAGCCAGGCGAAGCCATCCATTCTAAGCGTGACGTTGAGCCCGAGCTGCGGCAGCCATTCGAGATCGAGCCGGACCCTGCCGCCGTCGCGCACCGCGGGATAGAGCGCGGCGGTCAGCACCAGGCTGACAAAGGCCACGGCACCGGACATGCGCGCGGCAAGGACCCTCGAATCGGTCCGCAGCAGAATCGTCGCCGCAAGGCTTCCCGCGAAGGGAAGGCAGACCAGCAGGACCAGAGTCATTTCACCTGTCATCGTTTGATCGATCGCTTTCGAACGTCAGAGCTTCTCATGCGCCGGCACGCCGGCGATATCGGGAAGACCGCGCGCGACCGACGGGACGATCGGAGCGGTCGTCAGGCGAGATTCAACGGAGGGGCACGCGCCCCGCGCATCTCCATGCGGCCGATGCCGGAGCCAGAAGGCGCGACGACGGCCATGGCGGCCACCACGCCCCTCGGGCCGAAAGCCTCCCGCGCCGGCAGGCAGGCGGGATCGGCACCTGCGCTGTCGAGCGGCGTCATTTTCCCGGCAACGATGCGTTTGCGGCATTCGGCATCGGGAAGCGCCGAAGGGTGGCCTGCAGTCTTCTGGACACCGTAACGAAGCATCTTCGAAGCGGCACCGGTGGCAGAAGGCACCGAGAGCATGGATATCAACAGCAAAAGACAGGTAAGCGCCGTGCAGAAGAGGCAAAAAGCCCGACGAACAGGTCGATGCTGTTGCCCTGTCGCTGCCAAACGCCCTGCCTTTCGAATCCGTCGCCCGCGTTGAATATTCTCTCATCCGGACAATACGTTGGCAGGATTGGCGCTGTCCACCCGCAAGCGTGAAACTTTTCCGGAATTACGCCGATTTGCCGCGGCCGGCAGCATATTTTTGCTTTCCCTGCCCGCAGGTCGTCATCCTGTCGCACCCCCGCGCGCTTGATGCCATGCCGCTTTGGGCGCATTCTAGATGAGCGAATCGCATGAAGCAGACCTGCTCCCATGGGCGATGCCCGGAGCGCACGGTGCGCCGAATATCTGGACCTGCCGGTCGATATCTTCCCGGCCGTCCAGCGAGTTCCGTGTCCCGATCCTGCCCCTCTCAGCGGCACATCGGCGGCACGGCGTCAATTCACTCTCGAACGGGGATTAGCGATGACGGATGCGCGAAGGGAATGGATCAGCAAGCGGGCCTACACGCTCTGGGAAGAGGCGGGAAGGCCCCACGGCCATGACGCCGAGCATTGGGAACAGGCGGTGCACGAGCGCGACGAATTCGAACGCGTGGCGCTCGCCCCGGAGACCAGGCAGGCCGGTGCCAGGAAGCCGTTGATCGAGATCTCCGAGAAGGCGCAGGCGAAAAAATCCGAGGCGGCCAAACCGCGGAAGAAGACCGAAGCCGCGGCGGAAAAGCCGATCGCCGCCAAGGCCGTCGCAAAGGCGAAATCCGTCAAGGCCACGACGAACGGCAAGCAAGCCTGACCCTCGTCACGCGGCAGAAACGGCCATGCCGGCACAGCCGGCATGGCGTGTCGGTTTCATTTCCCGCTGGCCTCCGGCACCCATGGCGCCTCGGCAGTCGGCGATTGGATCGAGATATTCCTCCAGCCGAAGCGGCATCGTTTCAGCGCCGGACAATGCGGCAAAGACAAGAGACCGGATCGCGTCCGGTAAGCCGGCTTTCACCGGGAATGCTCCAGGTCTTGTCCGATCCGTACCCCACGCCCTCTCATGCTCCGGCCCTGCGCGCCGATCCTTTCCCGTGAGCCGTTCCCTCGCCGCTGCGGCATCGGCGCCCTTGGAGACGGCGCCGCGACGCTCTATGTGAACGGTCGATGCGGACTGAAGCGAGGATTCCCGGTGCGATCGATCTATATGGCGGCAGGCCTGCTGATGACGGCGATCGGCATTGTCGGCGTGTTCCTGCCGCTCTTGCCGACAACGCCGTTCCTGCTCGTCGCGGCCTGGTGCTTTTCCCGTTCCTCGCCACGCCTCGAACGGTGGCTGCTGAACCACGGCACCCTCGGCCCGCCGCTGACGAACTGGCGGCGCGAGGGCGCGATCTCGGCGCGCGCAAAGACGGTCGCCATCTGTCTCATCGTCGCAAGCTACGGTTTCTTCTATTATCGCACGGCGCCGTCGCCTCTTCTTGCGGTCGTGGTCGGTCTCGTGCTCTCGGCTAGCGCCCTTTTCATCCTGACCCGCCCCTTGCCGCAAAAGAGGTGACCGCCCGATGGCAACGCACCACGCTCCGGTCATCGTCTGGTTCCGCAAGGACCTGCGCATCGACGACAATGCGGCGCTGGCTGCCGCCGCCGAAACCGGTCGTCCCGTCATCCCGCTCTATATCCTGGAGCCCGCCGAGGCCGGAACCGGCCCGCTCGGCGCCGCCCAGCGCTGGTGGCTGCACCATGCCCTTGCCGCGCTTGCCGGGGACCTTTCCGGCCTCGGCGCGCCGCTCGTCCTGCGCAGCGGGCCGGCCGATGCGATCCTCGACGCGCTGATCGCCGAGACCGGTGCCGACACCATCCACTGGAACCGCCGGCACGATCCACCGGGCATGGCGATCGACCGCGCGATCAAGGCCTCATTCAAGGCGCGCGGCCTTGCCGCCATCAGCTTCGCCGGCCAGTTGCTGCATGACCCGACACGCCTGCTGACGGGAGACAAGAAGCCCTTCCGCGTCTACACGCCCTTCTGGAAGGCGCTGGAACGGGCCGGCGAACCCGATGAGCCGATCGACCCGCCGGCACGGCTGGTCGCCCTTCCCGAAGCCGCAGCGTCGGAGCGCCTGGAGCACTGGCACCTCACGCCGGCAGCGCCCAACTGGGCCACGCGCTTCCGGGAGGTCTGGACACCGGGCGAAGCGGCCGCACGAGACCGTCTCGAAGCCTTCGTCAACGGCGCGATCGACGGCTACGGCACCAACCGCGACCGCCCCGCCCTCGACGCCACCTCGATGCTCTCGCCATATCTGGCGCTCGGAGAAATCTCCCCGGCCCGCATCTGGCACGCCACGCGCGGGCTTGACGCGCCGACCGGCGATCTCGTCCATTTCCGCAAGGAACTGGCCTGGCGTGAATTCTGCTACCACCTGCATTTCCACTTTCCCGCCCTTGCGGAGAAGAACTGGAACGACCGGTTCGATGCGTTCCCCTGGAAGGAACGCGGCGAGGCCTTCACGCTCTGGACGCGCGGACTGACCGGCTATCCGATCATCGATGCCGGCATGCGGCAGCTCTGGCGGCACGGCTGGATGCACAACCGCGTGCGCATGATCGCGGCCTCTTTCCTGATCAAGCACCTGATGATCGACTGGCGGCACGGCGAGAAATGGTTCCGCGACACGCTGGCGGATGCCGATGCGGCGTCGAACGCGGCGAACTGGCAATGGGTGGCCGGCTCGGGCGCGGACGCCTCGCCCTTCTTCCGTATCTTCAACCCCATCCTTCAGGGCGAGAAATTCGATCCGGACGGCAGCTATGTGCGGCGCTTCGTGCCGGAACTGGAAAACCTGGATGCCGCCTGGATCCACAAGCCCTTCGCCGCACCGGAGGCCGCGCTGAAGAGCGCCGGCGTCGATCTCGGCAGAACCTATCCGAAGCCCATCGTCGACCACGCCCGCGCCCGCGAACGGGCGCTTGCCGCCTTCAAGGCGCTGAAGGCGGACTGAGCCGGAGCCCAAAAGCATTTCCAGCAAAAGTGCGAAGCGGTTTTGCGTCCGGAAATGCGGCAAACAAGGAGATAGAGCGTTTTCGCGATTCGGAGAAAAGCGGAAATGCCCTAATCGTTCCGTGCAAGGGCGGAGGCAAGCAGCCGCACGAAGGCATCGCCCGCCTCTTCCAGCGCGCCGCTGTTGTCGATGACGACCGTATCGGCGGCGGCGACCTCGGGCACGGCGCGATCGAGCCGGCGGGCGATGGCCTCGGCGCTTTCCCGGCCTCGGGCGGCGAGGCGCGCGGCGAGGATGTCGGCGCGGGCGGTGATCTGCACGATTTTCAGCCGCCCGTAGGCCGCGGCGAAGGCGGGCAGCGCCGACCGGCTGCCATTGGCGACCAGCGTCATGCCCTCCGAAAGCCGGTCGAAGGTCTCGCACGGAATGCCGTAGGAAAGGCCATGCGCATCCCAGGAGACCGCAAAGGCCCCGACAGCCGCCCGCGCCCGGAAACCGGCCGCATCGACCGCCTCATGCGCCTCCCCGCCGGCATCCGGCGGGCGGGTGATGACGCGGCGCACGAAGCCGAGGCGCGGCTCGCCGGCAAAATGCCGGGCAGCATAGGACATGACGCTGTCCTTGCCCGCGCCGCTGGGGCCGACGACGACGACCATCGTGCCGGCCGCAACCGGCAGCGGCCGGGCCGAGACGATTTCGGCATCCATGCTCAAGCGACCCGCCTGCCCTGCCGCCAGACCGAGCGCACGACCGGAACGCCGGAGGGACGGCGCACGCGCACGAGATCGGCGCGCAGGCCCTTGGCGATGGCGCCGCGATCGTCGAGGCCGACGGTGCGGGCCGGCGTGGTGGAGACCATGGCGATCGCCCGCGGCAGGTCGATGCCCTCGACCTCGTCGGCGAGGATGAACGGCGCATGCATCAGGCTGAAGGGCACGTAGTCGGAGGAGAGCACGTCGAGCACACCCATCGTGGCGAGGTCGCGGGCGGCGATATTGCCGGAATGCGACTTGCCGCGCACGATGTTCGGCGCGCCCATCAGGACGCTCATGCCGGCGCCGTGCGAGGCCTTGGCGGCATCGACGCTGGTCGGGAACTCGGCAAGGCGGATGCCGTAGCCGATTGCCTCCTCGACATGTTCCAGCGTCGCGTCGTCGTGGCTGGCGACCGAGATGTCGCGGGCCGCACAGGAGGCGGCGATCGCATCGCGATGCGGCTTGGCATAGCGGGCGGAAAGGTCCTGCTGGCGCTTGCAGAAGGCGGCGAATTCGTCTTCGGTCAGGCCACGCTTCTTCTTGTAGTAGAGGATGTACTGGTCCAGCGTCTGGAACTGGCGCTGGCCGGGTGCATGGTCCATCAGCGAGACGAGGCGGACCAGCGGATCGTCCTCGAATTCCGCGTAGTGGTCGAGCACGTTGTCGGTCGAGACCTCGCAGCGCAGGTGGATGAGGTGCTGGGCGCGCAGGCGGTCCTCGTCCTGCGCGTCGGCAATGGCATCGGCCATGGCGCGCATTTCGCCCTGCTCGAAGCCGCCGTCCTCGTCCGAGCCCATGCGCAGGCAGTCGAAGACGGTGGTGATGCCCGAGGTGACGACCTGGGCGTCATGCGCCTGGATCGCCGCCGTCAGGCCCCAGCGCACGCCGGGGCGCGGCGAGTAGTGGGCTTCGAGATGGTCGGTGTGCAGTTCGACGAGGCCGGGCAGGAGGAAGTCGCCTTCCATGTCCTCGCCGGCGGTGGAGGGACCTTCGGAAATGTCCGCGATCAGGCCATCGCGGAGCACCAGCGTACCATCGAGGATCCGGTCCTCGAGCACGATGCGGGCATTGGAAAGAACGGTTTCGCGGGTCATGTCAGGCGGTCTTTCTGTTGGCCCCGGCTGTCAGCGGGAAGAGCGAATGGACAGTGAAATCAGCGCCGCGCGAGGGTTCGCGGAAGAGAGCCAAACCCTCGATCGCCAGCGGACGTTCGTGGAAATCGGAAAAATGCGCAAGCAGCGCGGCCTCGACGGCCGCGCGGCGCTCCACGGGAACGCGTCCCGTCAGCGTCATGTGGAAGCGGAACGTGTCGAAGACATAGGGATAACCCCATTGCACGAGGTTCTGGCGCTCTTCGGCGGTGAGCTCGTCCGGCTTGCGGCGGGCGATGTCGGCCGAGGTGAGCGGCGCGCGAAAACGCTCGAAGCGGCGCACCACCTCGCCGGCAAAGGCCTGCAACGGCTCGAAAGGATCGCCGGGTACCAGCGCGAAGAAGGAGCCGAGGCGGCCGACGACGGCCTGCGGAATCTCGAAAGGCTCGACCTCGGCGGCGAAGCGGCCGATTTCGGCCAACAGTTCCGCTTCGCTGCGCCCCTCGGCAAGCGCGAAAGGCGCCTTCAGCGTGGCGTGGAAGCCATAGCGGCGCGGATCGGCCGTCAGGCCGGCAAGCGCGGCCGCATCGAAACCGTTCACGGCCGGCTGCTCCAGCGCCGCCCCCGTAAATGCATTGCGCCCCAGCCAGCGCTGGGCGGCAAGGGTCAAGGGGTCGCTTGCGGGCGGGGTGAAATAGAGGGCGTAACGCAATGGCTCATTCCTGTGGCAGTCATTTGACGCCGCCGGACCGGCGGCGTCGGCACTTGAAGGGATTCGTGTGGCAGCATCATGCCGCCACGCCAGGTCTTTCGTCGCTCAATGCGCCGGCTTGCCCATCAGGCGCGAGCGCAGCGCGTTGGATATGCCGTCGAAGACGAAGACGACGATGAGGATCAGCAGCACCATATAGGCGACATTCTCCCAGTCGGAATTCGTGCGCATCGCTTCCCAGAGCTTGAGGCCGATGCCGCCGGCGCCGACCGCGCCGATGATCGTGGCAGAACGGGTGTTCGATTCCCAGAAATAAAGCGCCTGGGAGGCAAAGAGCGGCATGACCTGCGGCAGCACGCCGAAGCGCTGCACCGCGGCCGGCGCCGCGCCTACCGACTTCACGCCTTCGCGCTGCTTGTCGTCGATATTCTCCAGCGCCTCGGAATAGAGTTTTCCGAGCGTGCCCGTATCCGTGAAGAAGATCGCCGACATGCCGGCGAGCGGCCCCGGGCCGAAGGCACGGGTGAAGAACAGCGCCCAGATCAGCATGTCGACCGAGCGCAGGAAATCGAAGAGGCGCTTCGTCACCTGGTTGGAGATCCAGCTGCGCGTGATGTTGCGCGCGGCGAGGAACGCCAGCGGGAAGGCGAGCAGCATGGCAAACAGCGTGCCGACGAAGGCCATGACGATGGTCTGGAGCAGCTTCGTCCAGACGTCGAGATGCTGCCATTCCGCATTGTAGAGGATGTTGCCCCAGGCAAGCGACAGGTTCGACTGCTTCGGGTCGATGCGCTCGCCCGACGTCACCAGCGAGAAGACCTCCGATAGCGGCTTGCCGTGGAAGGGCGAGTTCGTGTCGAACAGGAAGTTCGCCCAGCCGAAGAAGCGCTTGCGGATCGAGATGTCGTCCGGCTCGATCTCGCCCCAGCCGGCGACACCGAAGGAAAGCGTGATCTTCTCGCCCGGCGCCTTCTGCGTCGCCCAGGCCGGCAGAGCGCCTTCCACCGTCATATCGGAGCCGGCGATATCGACGAGCAGGGTCTCGCCGGAATGCCGCACCGTCACCCGGTCCGGCACGACCTCGACGCTCGTCGAGGAATTGAGCGTGATCTTCGCGCGCCTGACCACCTCCTCCTCGCGGGTGGTCGCGGTCGCCATGGCATTGGCGGCGGCGGCCGAACCGCCGATGGTGCCGCCCGTTCCCATGAAGCCCATCGAGGCGGGCTTTTGGGCGGTGTCCGCCGCGGCGCCGGCCGAGGGCGTGGCGCGGGTCATCGTGCCGCGCTCGATCTCGACCCACTCGGGCTCGGCATTCGGCCCGAGCGGGGAGAAGCGCGGATAGGTCAGCTTCATCGCGCCGTCGGGATCGATGGTCACTTCCGGGCGCACCTCGTAGGAGACCCAGTCGGCGAGATAGGTGCCGGCAATGTTCCAGTTCGCCGTGCCGAGCACATGGCCGATGGCGAAGAACCACCAGCAATAGAGCGCATAGAGCACGAAGCCGCCGGCGATGATGGCGACGCGGAAACGCTGCCAGAACGAGCGGTGGAAGACGGCCGGATGGCGTGCCGCGATCTCATCCATCTGAGCGGGATTGAGGGTCGTCATGGCACTCTCCTATTGGGCCAGCCGGAAGGCGTGGTCGCCGACGAGCCTGCGGCGCAGCCAGGCGGAAAACTGGTCGACGGCGATGATGGTGACAAGCAGCAGGAGCACGATGGCGAGCGTCTTGGCCTGGTGCCCCTGGCCGATGGACAGACGCAGCAATTCGCCGATGCCGCCGCCGCCGACGGCGCCGATGATGGTCGAGGCACGCACGTTGATCTCGAGGCGCAGCAGGAAGTAGCTCATGAAATTCGGCAGCACCTGCGGCACGATGCCGAACCAGACGCGCTCCACCCAGCTCGCACCGACCGCGCGAAGCCCCTCCTCCGCCTTCATGTCGGCATTCTCGACCACCTCGAAGAACAGTTTGCCGAGCGCCCCGACCGTGTGGATCGACACGGCGATGACGGCGGGCAGCGGCCCGAGCGAGAGGATGGCGAGGAAGAAACCGGCGAGCACGACTTCCGGGAAGGCGCGCAGGATCTCCATGAAGCGGCGCACGAAGCCGCGCAGCAGGCGATTGGCGACGAGGTTCTTCGCCGCGAGGAAGCAGAGCAGGAAGCCGAAGACCATGCCGATGATGGTGGAGAACAGCGCGATGTTCAGCGTCTCCAGCATCTTGTGGAAATATTCCGGCACATAGAGGCTCCCGGTGATGTAGAGCCGCCCCTCCGGATAGTTGTACTTGAAGCTGCCGTCGTCATAGGGCGACGGCAGGTCGAACAGCGCGCGAAAGACCTCCAGCCCGTCGCGCGGCACCATGTCGCCGACGAAATCGAAGAAATGCGGCAGCCGGTCGAAGAACTTTCCGGCATTGGTCTCGTTGGCGAACCAGAGCGAACCGGTGAGCGCCATGGCGAGGATGGCAAGGCCGAGCCAGGTATAGAGCCTGCGGCGGGCGTTCAGCTCCTGCCAGTGCCGCTCGATGAGCGCGCCCTTCTCGCTGAAGCCGTCGTGAAGCGTGTTCATGGCCATGGTCTTGCGTGTTCCTTGATACTTCCGGCGCAGGCGCAAACGCCCCTCATCCGCCTGCCGGCACCTTCTCCCCGCAAGCGGGGCGAAGGGGATGCCGCGCTGGTTTCCTCAAACATGGGCAAGGGAGGCAAAAGGCTGCCTCAGTTCCCTTCTCCCCGCATTGCGGGGAGAAGGTGCCGGCAGGCGGATGAGGGGCATTTGCGCTCCGCCTCTTCCGTGCCGGCGCTCCAATCAACCGCCGATCGTCGCCTTGCGGGCGTCGATGATCGGCTTGTAGAAGTCGACATTGACTTCCGTGAACGAGGTGAAGTCACCGCCCATGACGGCGGCAAAGCAGGCGGCGTCCTTCTTCGGCAGGTCGATCATGAACTGCTTGAACTTCGCCTTGGTCTCGTCGGCCATCGAGGTGCGAACGACGATCGGGCCGTTCGGGATCAGCGGCGACTTCCAGAGTTCGACGAGCTCGTTCATGTCGAGAATGCCCTTCTCGACCATCTTGTGCAGGTTGCCGGAGGTGTAACCGTCCTTCCACTCGCCGACGCCCGAACCGAAGGTCGTGCCGGCATCGAAGGTGCCCTTCATGACCTCGAGGACGAGGTTCTCGTGACCGCCGCCGAAGCCGGTTTCACCGAAATATTCCTTGACCGGGCCGCCGATGGCTTCCGGCAGCGTGACGAGCGGCACGAGGTAGCCGGAGGTGGAGTCCGGATCGGCAAAGCCGAGCTTCTTGCCCTTCAGGTCTTCGAGCTTGGTGATGCCGGAATCCTTGCGGGCAACCATGATCGAGTGGTAGCCGGTCGAGCCGTCGGTCTGGACGGTCGTCAGGATCGGCTCGACGGCGTCGGCCTTGGCGAGGTAGATCTTGGCAAAGCCGGACGCGCCGAGTTCGGCATAGTCGAGCGTGCCGCCGAGCAGGCCCTGGATGACGCCGTCATAGTCGGCGGCCGGGAAGAACGAGACCTTCTCGAAGCCGAGCTCGGCCTTCAGGTGATCGCCGAGGCACTGGTAGTTACGCAGGCGGTCGGCTTCGTTCTCGCCGCCGATGATGCCGACGCGGAATTCCTTGAGGTCTTCAGCCTGTACATGGCCGGCGAGCGCGATGAGCGCGACGGCGCCGAGAAGAGCTTTCTTCAGCATGGTCTTTCTCCTGTTTGACCGGCTTCGCCGGGCTCTTGAAAAATGATGGCCCTTCACGCGGGCCGATCGATCCCGGTCGGCTCAAAGGCCGGCCAGTGCCAGCGGTGTCGGGCCGGCGGATTCCTTGGTGTTGTCCTGGCGGGCCGGGTTACGGATCGCCGTGGAGGTGACGCTCTCGTCGATCGCTGCCCCATCGGCGCCCGTGCCGTAGATCGTGCGCACCGCCTCGGCGTCGAGGTCGCGCGCCGGACCGTCGAAGACGACGCGGCCATGCGCCATGCCGATGATGCGCTCGCAATAGGCGCGCGCCGTATCCAGCGTGTGCAGGTTGGTGATGACGGTGATGCCCTCGCGCTCGTTGATGTCGCGCAGCGCGTCCATAACGATCTTGGCGTTGAGCGGATCGAGCGAGGCGATAGGCTCGTCGGCGAGCAGCATCTTGGGGGCCTGCATCAGCGCCCTTGCGATCGCCACGCGCTGCTGCTGGCCGCCCGAAAGCGTGCCGGCCGGCTGGAGCGCGGTCTGCTCGATGCCGAGGCGCTCGAGCGCGGCGATCGCCATGATACGCTCCTCGCGGGTGAAGAGATTGAGGATGCTCAGGACGGCCGAACGGTGGTTGAGGCGGCCGAGCAGCACGTTGGTGAGCACGTCGAGGCGCGGCACGAGGTTGAACTGCTGGAAGATCATCGCACAGTCGCGCTGCCAGTTGCGCAATGCCGCGCCGCGCAGCGCGGAGACCTCGACGTCATTGAAGTGGATGGAGCCCTCGCTCGGATCGGCAAGGCGGTTGATCATGCGCAGCATGGTCGATTTGCCGGCGCCGGAGCGGCCGATGACGCCGACCATCTGGCCCTGCGGAATGTCGAAGGTCACATCGTCGACCGCAACGCGCTCGCCGAAGCGGCGGGTGACATTCTTCAGTCGAAACATGGTGGATCCCTTTTTTCCCGTGTCGGATCGAGGCCGGGCCAGGGGCCGGGTCTCGTCGTTTCCGGGACTGGCTCTAAACGCTGTTGATGAAGGGGCAATGTCAGTTTCATGTCGGAAAGATAACAGTCCACAGGCCTGGATTTCCGGCATCGGAAGGGCCTCCTCACCCACCGTGACGGGCGAGAAAGGCTTCTGCGTCAAGTTTGCGAAAGTCGTCGAGGGCGGTGCGCAGCCGGGCATGATCCCAGTCCCACCAGGCGAGTTTTTCCATGCGTTCCGCGACGCTTCGGGAGAAACGTTCGCGGATCGGTTTCGCCGCGACCCCGCCGACGATCATGTAGGGTTCGACGTCCTTCGTGACGACCGCGCCCGAGCCGATGACGGCGCCGTTGCCGATCGTGACACCCGGCAGGATGATCGATCCATGGCCGATCCACACGTCATGGCCGATGGTGACGCGATGCGCGCGCCGCCATTCGAAGAAATCGCTCTCGTGGTCCGCATCGGGCCAATAGTCGTTGGCCCGATAGGTGAAATGGTGCAGCGTCGCCCGCCACACCGGATGGTTCGTCGCGTTGATGCGCACCGAGGCGGCGATGTTGGCAAACTTGCCGATCGTCGCGCACCAGACCGAGCCATCCTCCATGATATAGGAATAGTCGCCGATCTCGGCCTCGCTGATGCGGCAACGCTCGGCGATCTCGGTGTAACGGCCGAGCATGCTGCCGGCGACGTTCGCCGTCGGGTGGACCAGCGGCGTTTCGGACAGCCTCGTCATGCCGCGGACTTTCGCGGCGAGAAGGCGGAGACGTCGACGATGCGGTCGGCGACCTTTTCGCGCACGTCCTCGTCGTGGAAGATGCCGAGAAGGGCCACGCCGGCGGCCTTCTTCTCCGCGATCATCTCGACGACCACGGCGCGGTTCGTCGCATCGAGCGAGGCGGTCGGCTCGTCGAGCAGCAGGATGCGGTGATCGGTGATGAAGCCGCGGGCGATGTTGACGCGCTGCTGCTCGCCGCCGGAGAAGGTGGCGGGCGGCAGTTGCCAGAGTTCGCGTGGCAGGTTGAGCCGCGCGAGCATCGCTTCCGCCGTCGCCTTCGCCTCGGCCGCCGCGACGCCGCGGGCCGTGAGCGGCTCGGCGACGACATCGACGGCCGCGACGCGCGGCACGGTGCGCAGGAACTGGCTGACATAGCCGAGCGTCGCACGCCGGACGGCAAGGATCGTGCGCGGATCGGCCGTGGCGAGGTCGACCAGCCTGCCCTCGTGGTCGACGAGGATCTGGCCGCTGTCGACGGCATAGTTGCCGTAGACCATCTTCAACAGCGAACTCTTGCCGATGCCGGACGGGCCGCCCAGCACGACGCATTCGCCGGCCTTCACCGAGAAGGCGACGTTCGAGACCACCGGCAGGCGGATGCCGTCGCGAAGATGCATGGTGAAGCTCTTGGCCACTTCGGAGACAACGAGAGGGGTCGGCATGTCATTTTTCCTTTCGACGCATGGTCCTGTCCGAAAACCGGCGGCCACTTTCCGGGTCCATGCTCTCAGACCTGCAGGATCGAGGAGACGAGGAGTTGGGTATAGGCTTCGCGCGGATCGTCGAGCACGCGGTCGGTCAGCCCCTGCTCGATGACGACGCCGTCCTTCATCACCATCATGCGGTGCGAGAGCAGGCGCGCGACGGCAAGGTCGTGCGTGACGATGATCGCCGAGAGACCGAGGTCCTGCACGAGACCGCGCAGGAGATCGAGCAGGCGCGCCTGCACCGAGACGTCGAGGCCGCCCGTCGGCTCGTCCATGAAGACGAGGCGCGGTGCGGTGACGAGGTTGCGGGCGATCTGCAGACGCTGGCGCATGCCGCCGGAAAAGGCGCGCGGCTGGTCGTCGATGCGGTCGACGCTGATCTCGACGCGGCCGAGCCAGTTGCCCGCCGTCTCGCGGATGTTGCCATAGTGGCGCTCGCCGACGGCCATCAGCCGCTCGCCGACATTGGCACCGGCCGAGACGGCCATGCGCAGCCCGTCCGCCGGGTTCTGGTGCACGAAGCCCCAGTCCGTGCGCATCAGGAAGCGGCGCTCGGCCTCGCTCATGCGGGAGAGGTCGCGCATCCCGCCGTCGCGCATGCGGTATTCGACGGAGCCAGAGGTCGGCATCAGGCGGGTGGCGAGGCAGTTGAGCAGCGTCGTCTTGCCCGAGCCGGATTCGCCGACGATCGCCAGCACCTCGCCTGGCCAGAGATCGAAGGAGACATTCCGGCAGCCGATGCGCGCGCCGTAGAATTTCGAGATGTCGCGGACTTTGAGAAGGGGGGTGTCGGTCATCGGGTGGCCTCCGTGGTGCGAGAGGCCGTGGCCCCCCCCTCTTTTGTCCTGCCGGACATCTCCCCCTCGAGGGGGGAGATTGGATGGAGTGATGTTCCGCCCATCTTCAGCGATTCGATTTGAGCAAAGTTCCGGCCGCTTGCCGATCTCCCCCCTCGAGGGGGAGATGTCCGGCAGGACAGAGGGGGGTGAGCGCTACTCATTCCGCAGCCTCCTTGTCATAGGCCAAGTGGCCGCGATGGCCGGCGGAGCACCGTTCCTCGCAATGGTCGGTGTCCGAGCAGACGAACATCCGCCCGCCCCTGTCGTCGAGCACCACCTCGTCGAGATAGACATTTTCGGCGCCGCATAGCGCACAGGGCTTGTCGAAGGTCTGGATCTCGAAGGGATGGTCCTCGAAATCGAGGCTGACGACCTCGGTATGGGGCGGCACGGCATAGATGCGCTTCTCGCGGCCCGCGCCGAAAAGCTGGAGCGCCTCCGACATGTGCATCTTCGGATTGTCGAATTTCGGCGTCGGCGACGGGTCCATCACGTAGCGGCCCTCCACCTTCACCGGATAGGCATAGGTCGTCGCGATATGGCCGTTGCGGGCGATGTCCTCGTAGAGCTTGACATGCATCAGGCCGTATTCCTCCAGCGCGTGCATCTTGCGCGTCTCGGTCTCGCGCGGCTCGAGGAAGCGCAGCGGTTCGGGGATCGGCACCTGGTAGACCAGCGTCTGCCCGGCCGTCAGCCTCTCCTCGGGAATGCGGTGGCGCGTCTGGATGATCGTCGCCTCCCGCGTCTTCGTCGTCACCGCCACATTGGCGACCTTCTGGAAGAAGGCGCGGATGGAGACGGCGTTGGTGGTGTCGTCCGCCCCCTGGTCGATGACCTTCAGCACATCCTTCGGCCCGAGGATCGCCGCCGTCACCTGCACGCCGCCGGTACCCCAGCCATAGGGCATCGGCATTTCGCGCGAGGCGAAGGGCACCTGGTAGCCGGGAATGGCGATCGCCTTCAGGATCGCCCGGCGGATCATGCGTTTCGTCTGTTCGTCGAGATAGGCGAAATTGTAGGTCGCCAGCTCTGCGGTGCTCATTCTGCGGCCTCCGGAAGATCGTTGTTCTGCGCGGCCTCGTATTCGCGCCGCATGCGGCGCACGAGATCGAGTTCGGCCTGGAAATCCACGTAATGCGGCAGCTTCAGGTGCTCGACGAAGCCGGTCGCCTGCACGTTGTCGGAATGGGAGATGACGAATTCCTCGTCCTGTGCCGGGGCGACGATATCCTCGCCGAATTCCTCCGCGCGCAGCGCCCTGTCGACCAGCGACATGGCCATGGCCTTGCGCTCGCTCTGGCCGAAGACGAGGCCGTAGCCGCGGGTGAACTGCGGCGGGTTCTTCGCCGAACCCTTGAACTGGGCGATCATCTGGCACTCCGTCACCTGGATGCGGCCGAGCGAGACGGCAAAGCCGAGTTCCGGCATGCCCAGTTCCACCTCGACCTCGCCGATGCGCACCTCGCCGACGAAGGGATGGGTGCGGGCATAACCGCGCTGCGTGGAATAGCCGAGCGCCAGCAGAAAGCCCTCGTCGCCGCGGGCGAGCGCCTGCAGGCGCAGGTCCCGCGCCATCGGGAATTCCAGCGGCTCGCGCGTCAGGTCGCCGGCGACATGGCCGTCCGGCAGGCTGCCGTCATCCTCGACGAGGCCTTCACCGGCCAGGATGTCGGAGACGCGCATGACCGGCTCGCCGGCCTCCTCGCGCTCCAGCGGCGCCTCCACCGCTTCGTCCGTCAAAAGCGAGGGATCGAGCAGGCGGTGCGTATAGTCGAAGGTCGGCCCGAGGAGCTGGCCGCCCGGCAAATCCTTGTAGGTGGCCGAGACGCGGCGCTCGACGATCATATCGCCGGTCTCCACGGGTTTCGAATAGCCGAAGCGCGGCAGCGTGGTGCGATAGGCGCGCAGGATGAAGATCGCCTCGATCATGTCGCCACGGGCCTGGCGGACGGCGAGCGCCGCGAGCGCCCGGTCATAGAGCGATGCTTCCGCCATCACGCGGTCGACGGCGAGGCCGAGCTGGGCGACGATCTGCTCGATGCCGATGGCCGGCAGCGAGCGGTCACCGCGACGGCGGTCGGCGAGAAGGCGGTGGGCGTTGGAGATGGCGGCTTCGCCACCCTTGACGGCAACGTACATGGTCTCACGCCTCCTTCACGCGAAGCACGGTGGTGCGCGGCAGGCAGAGGATTTCTTCGCCCGCAACAAGGATCAGATCGACGCCGCGCGGAAAATTCTGCCGGTTCTCCGACCAGAAATGCGGGAACATGTCGGAAAGACCCACTGGCGCGATCTCCGCCTCGGTGCGGATGCCCGGCCCCTTCAGCACGAGCGGCCGTCCGCCCTCGAAGGAAGCGATCTCGACCACGAGCGTCGTCGAACGATCCGGATATTCCTGCGTGCCCTGGGCGAAGAGGCTGGGATTGGGCAGCATGGCGTCCTTTTCCACGAAGGCGAAGCGTGCGTTCTGCCGCTCTTCGGTCACCGGCGCGCCGGCATTGAAGGCGAGCCAGCCCGGCAGCGCCGAACGGGAAAGCGCCGGGGTGAGCCAGACGGCGGTATCGTGGTCGCAGAGCGTCAGCGCGATGGCGCCGGCCGTCGCATTCAGCGGCGCGGGCGGCACGACGGTCGCATCGATGCGGCCGATCGTGCCCGGCCGGGCCATGCAGTCCATCAGCGTGCGGAAGGCGGCCTGCGCCTCGAACACCGGCTCCTTGAAACCGCCGGCAAAGGCGAGCGTATCCAATGTCATCAGTCCTCTCCGCGAACCATGGTGAAGAAATCGACGCGCGTGGCGGCCGTCTGGCGTGCCTTTTCCGCATCCTCGCCGGCGATGCGCGCGGCGACGGCGTCAAGCAGCGCCGCCACCTCGGCCCTGCGGGCCGGCTGCTGGAAGAGCGCATCGAAGATCGCCGCGAGCCGCGCTTTCGTGCCATCCGTGCCGAGCGCCTGGCCGTGGCCGACCGTGCCGTCGTCGAGGCGGACGCTTGCGCGGGTCACCGTCGCTTCGCCGAGATTGAACGGCGCGCCACCGCCGCCGATGCGTCCGCGCACCATGACGAGCCCCGTTTCCGGGCCGCGCACGGGCTGGGCGGCCGGCTTGTCGTCGAGCGCGTCGAACGCCGCCTGCAATTCGGCCCGGCTCGCCTTCGCGAGCAGGCTCATCGCCGTCTGCCGTTCACCCGCCTCGGCGGTCTCGGCGGATTTCTGAATGGATGCCATTGCCTCATCTCCAAATGTCTATTAATCTAGACAACCGAACATCTTGAGTTTCGTCTTAATCGGCGGGAATGACAAGGGTGTGACAGTGTGATGTGACAAGGGGTTTCGCGGGGGCGGAAATGGTGGAACGGCAATCGGGCGTGGCGCTCTGGCGGCAGATCGCGGATCTCATGCGCCTGGCGATCAACAATGGCGACTTCGACGAGACCGGCATGATGCCGCCGGAAATGGCGCTGGCCGCCCGCTTCGGCGTGAACCGGCACACGGTGCGCAGCGCCATGGCGGCGCTTGCGGAAGAGGGCATCGTCCGGCCGATCCAGGGCATCGGCACGCGCATCGAACGGCGCGACCGGCTGCGCTTCCCGATTTCCCGCCGCACCCGCTTCTCGCAGGGCCTCGGCAACCAGACGCGCAATCTGGAAGGCCGGCTGCTCGCGGCCGCAACGGAGGCCGCGCCCGCCGCCGTCGCCGCGGCGCTCGGCCTTGCGCCCGGCGCCCCCTGCGTGCGGCTTGAAACGGTGAACAGCGCCGACAGGCGCCCGGTCTCCTGCGGGACGCACTATTTCCCGGCCGATCGCTTTACCGGGATCGACGCGGCCTACAACAGGACGCGCTCCATCACCGCCTCCTTCCAGGAGCTCGGCGTGTCCGACTATGTGCGCCGATCGACCGAGATATCCGCCGTCCATGCCGAAGGCGACGACATCCGCCACCTGAAGCTCTCGCCCGGCGCGATCATCCTCGTGGCGACGGCGGTCAACACCGACCTCGACGGCGTTCCGATCCAGTTCTCGCGCACGCGCTTTGCCGCCGACCGGGTCAAGCTGACGGTGGAGCCGGAACCGGACGCGGCTGCTTCCGGCAGCAAAGGATGAAACGGCGGTAAAGCAGCGTGCGCAGCCTGTTGCGCAGGTCCGCCGTGCGGCGCTGGGCCTTTGCGATGGGCGCATGCGAGCCGATCGTCATGTCGCGGAATCCTGCCGCCGCCAGCAGCGGCAGCACGCGCTCGACGGTCAACCCCTCGCCGAAGGGCAGCCGCTCCATGATGTCGGCATGGCGCGCGCTCATCGCCCCGTCATAGTGGGGATCGGCGCCGACGACCCTGTCGATGACGGCGATGGCCCGGCTCGCCAGCCGGCCGAGCCGGGTCGGCGCGGCCCAGTCGCCGTCGAAGAACAGAAGCGTGCCGCCGGGCTTCAGCATGCGGTGCCATTCCGCAAAGGCCTCGGCCGGCGTCGTCAGCGTCCAGACGAGATGGCGGCAGACGATCGCATCGTAGCTCTCGTCCGGCTCCATCGGATTTTCCGCATCGGCGAGCAGGAAGCGAAGCCCCCTCGCCCCGGCATGTTTTTTCCGCGCCACCGCCAGCATCGCCTCGGAGAAATCGAGCGCCGTCACCTCATGGCCGAGGGAGAGAAGGAGACGCGTCACCTCCCCCGTGCCGCAAGCAAGCTCCAGCACGCGGCGCGGTTCAGGACCGAGGTTTTCGCGGATCGCCGCCGCCCAGGCGTCGAATTCCGGCCCGTCGGGAATACGATGGCCGAAGGCAAGGTCGAATGTTTCGGAGCGCCGCGACCAGTAGTCGCGAATGTCCTCCTTGAGGTGGCTGTTGGCGCGGGGGCCGTGCATCACCGCCCCTCGCCGGCATCGATGCGGGCAAAGATGTCATCGAAGCGCGGCCGAGCGCGGGCCGGCACCTCGACCTTGCGGATCGCCTCCGTCAGCTCCGCTTCACCGACCTTGACCAGCATGACCATGCCCATGCCGAAATGCGGCGAGCATTTGATGCCGTAGTAACCCGGCTGGTCGAAGGTCACCTCGATCTCCTCGTTGATCTTGCCCTTGAAGCCCGCATAGCCCTCGGGAACCATGCCCTCGATACTCGCGGCATTGTGGCTCTTGTGAGTGGCGATGAACTTGACGCTGTCGCCCGGCTTGATCGCCAGGAAATCCGGCTCGAAGACCATGGAGCCCCGTTCGCCGCGATTGCGCATCTCGACGCGAAACGTTTCGGCGGCGGCGGGAGCGGCATGGAGGAAAGCGGCGAAGGCCGCAGCGAGGAGGAAACGGGTTTTCATCATGCCTCTGCAACGAGCTTGAGTTTGGCGGGCCGCGGTTCCGGCCGGCGATAGCGGATGAAGCAGCCGCCGGCGCTGTCGCGTTCGACATCGACGGTGACGCCGAAGACGTCGGCGAGGCGCTGCGGTTCCAGCACCTTGGCGGGCGTGCCGAGCGCGACGATGCGGCCGCCCTGCATGACGGCGATGCGATCGCAGAACATGGCGGCGTGGTTGAGATCGTGCAGCGCGGCGACGACGGTCAAATCCTGCTCGCGCACCAGCTGGAGCAGGCTGATCTGATGGCCGATGTCGAGGTGGTTTGTCGGCTCGTCGAGAAGGAGGATCGGCGCCTGCTGGGCGAGCGCGCGGGCGATATGCAGCCGCTGGCGCTCGCCGCCGGAGAGCGTGTGCCAGAGCCGGCGGGAAAAGTGCGCCATGTCGACCTCCTCCAGCGCCCGGTCGACGATGGCGTCGTCCGCCCGCGACCAGGGCGTCAGCGCGCCGAGATGGGGCGTGCGGCCGAGTTTGACGGCCTGGCGCGCGGTGATGCGCTCGGTGGTCTCGGCCTGCTGCTCGACGAAGGCGATGCGGCGGGCGATCGCCTGCCGGCCATGGGCGGAAAGCGGTTTGCCGTCGAGCGTCACCGCGCCGGCCTGCGGCCTGCGGATACCGGCCATCAGCGCCATCAGGCTGGTCTTGCCGGAGCCGTTCGGGCCGATGATGCCCAGGAACTCGCCAGGGTGCACGTCGAGCGAGACATCCGACAGGATGGTCGTGCCGCCGGCCGACCAGGAAAGGCCTTTTGCCGAGAGCGTCACAGGGCCGATCTCCTCTGGCTGAGGATGAGCGCGAAGGCCGGTGCGCCGAACAGGGCGGTGATGACGCCGATGGGCAGCACCTGGCCGGGGATGATGATGCGCGACAGCACGTCCGCGGCGATCATGAAGATGGCGCCGATCAGCGCCGAGGCGGGCAGCAGCAGCCCGTGCCGGACGCCGACGAGCATGCGCGCGACATGGGGAATGACGAGGCCGACGAAGCCAATCGAGCCGACCATGCTGACCATGCTGGCGGTCATGACGGCGGAAACGGCGATCAGCACGACATAGACGCGGCGCACCGGAATGCCGAGCGAGGCCGCCGATTCCGTGCCGAACGTGAAGGCATCGAGCGCGCGGGCATGCCAGAGGCAGACGAGAAGGCCGAAAAGCGCGACCGGCACGGCCAGCCCGACATCCGGCCAGCGCACGCCGGAAAGGTTGCCGAGCAGCCAGAACATGATGGCGCGCGCCTGCTCGGCATTGGCCGCCTTGGTGACGATGAAGGAGGTGAGCGCGTTGAAGAGCTGCGACCCGGCGACGCCCGCCAGGATGATCGCGCCCGTGCCGCGGCCGGCGCGCACGGCGAGCGCGCTGACGAAGCCGAAGGCGATGAGCGCGCCGATGAAGGCCCCGATCGGCAGCGTCAGGAGACCGGCGCCGAAGCCGAGGATCGCGATGCTCACCGCCCCTGTCGAGGCGCCGGCGGAAATGCCGAGGATGTAGGGATCGGCCAGCGCATTGCGCAGCAGCGATTGCAGGATGACGCCGGAAAGCGCCAAGGCCGAGCCGCAGCAGGCGGCGACGATCGCGCGGCTCAGCCGGTAGTTCCAGACGATGCCCTCGTCGATCGGCTCAAGCGCATAGCCCGCCTGCCACAGGCGGTTCGCCAGGGTCTTCGCCACGATATCGAGCGGAATGGCCGTCTCGCCCACCGCCGCGCCCACCCCGAGCGCGGCGGCGAGCAGCACGAGCGCCGCGAAGGCGGCACCCGCACGAAGCAGGATGGGGCGATCGGCCGTCACTTTGCGAGGCCAGCCTTCTCGACGGCGTCGGCGAGCACCTCGATGCCTTCGATCGTGCGGATCGTCGGGTTCATCGCCTGGGCGTCCATGTCGACGACATGGCCGTTCTTGACGGCCGGCATGAGGCTGGCGACCGGATCCGACTTCAGGAACTGGTGCTTGACGGCGACATCGTCGGCCGGGAAGCGGCGGCGCTCCATCTTGCCGGCGACGATGATCGTCGGATCGGCCTTGGCGATGGTTTCCCAGCCGACCGTCGGCCATTCCTCGTCGCTCTCGATGACATTCCGGATGCCGAGCGCCGACAGGATGTAGCCCGGCGCGCCGTTGCGGCCGGCGACATAGGGGTCGATGTCGAGTTCGGCGCTGGAGAACCAGAAGACGGCGGAGAGCTTGCCGTCCGCCGAGGCGATCTTCTGGCGCGCCGCCGCCTCGCGGGCCTTGAGGTCGGCGATGACCTTCTCACCTTGTTCCTGAACATCGAAAATCTGCGCCAGCTCGCTGATTTCCTTGTAGATCAGGTCCATGGTGAAGACGGTCTTGCGCACGCCGTCGCCGCCGCCGGAATTGTCCTTGCCGACGCAATCGGCGGGCGAGGTATAGACCGGGATGTTCAGCTCCTCGAACTGTTCCGGCGTCGCGACGATGCCCTCCGGGCCGACATGCCACTGGAACTGCGCCGTCACGAGGTCCGGTTTCTTGGCAACGACGCTCTCGAAGCTCGGGTCGTTGTCGGCAAGGCGCTCGACCTTGGCGTTGACATCCTCGTAACCGGCCAGAACCGGACCGATCCAGACGGCCGTGCCGACCATGCGCTCGCCGACGCCGAGCAGGTAGAGGATTTCCGTCGTGCTTTGGCCGAGCGAGACGGCGCGCTCCGGCGCCTTTTCGAACGTCACGCTGCGGCCGCAGTTTTCCAGCGTCAGCGGATATTGCGTCGCGGCCGCCCGCACGGCGCCCGAGGACAGGACGAGCACGGCGGCGCCGGCCAGCGCGGAAATGAAGGTTGCGGCGCGTGCGGCCGCAGGCAGAGTGGTCATGGGTGTCTCCCGGATGAGTGAAAGCGTGCGGGCTCAGCCGACGCGCCGACAAAGGCGGGTCGATTGCGGTCGGGAGAAAACGAATGGGATTCCGCCGTCGCCGGCAGCCAGGGTCGTCATAGGGTCTCCTGTTCCGGGCATCCCCGCCCGTGACTTGGAAATTGGCTCGACGACGGCAGGTCTCCTGGCTCACGGATATCTGCTGCCTGTCTGCCTTCCCGCGGGGAAACCGCAGTGGCATGACGCGAAGACGCGTCCTAAGGACAGGCGGCAATCCGCCTACAGTTGCGGGGGCAGCCACGGAATGGGTCCCTGTTGGGCCGTCCGCACCGTGTTCCCTATTAATCCCCTGGGAGTCATCCTTCGGGGAACCGTCTCCCCATCCTTAGTCCGCCGTGCTCGGCAGCGTCAAGGCGCTCAGCTCTCGAAATCCCCGAAGACATCCTGGAGGCGGGTGAGCGTGTCGACGCGCTCGCTCACCTCGTCGCCCTTCAGGACGATGATGTTGCTGAGCATGAGGTCCATGACGGCGGTCATGGTGGCCGCGCCGTCCCAGAGCGGCCCGTGCGAACCGGGCACGATGAGGCAGATGTCGGAGACCTCCGGCCCCCAGGGGCAGAACTCGTCGGTAAGCAGAACGACCTTCACGCCGGCCCGCCGCGCCTCCAGCGCGAGCGGCCGCGCCTTGGCGGCAAAGCGGCGCACGTCATGCAGGAAGAGCAGCCGTCCCTCGACGGAGCCGTCAAGCAGTTCCGCATAGGTGCCGTTGAGGCCGTCGACGAACTGCACGCGCGGGCGCGTATAGGAAAGCTGGCTGGCGAAATACTGGGCGATGCCGCGCACGTTCTGATAGGCGGCGACATAGACTTCCGTTGCGCCGATCAGCGCGTCGATCGTCTGCTGCCATTCCGGCGCGCTGGTGATGGCGTAGATCTGGCCGAGATTGTCGATCTGCTGCTGGATGAGGCCGGCAAGAAGCTTTCCCTCCTTGCGGTCCTGCTCCAGCGAGGCGACCGGCCCCTTGACCTCCCAGGCCGGGTTGGAGCCGCCGCGGCGCAGTTCGCTCTTCAGTTCGTCGAGCCCGTCGAAGCCCATGCGGCGGAGATAGCGCCCGATGGTCATCGGCGAGACCTGGAGGCGCTGGGCGATGGAGCGCGCCGTCTCGAAGGGCAATTCGGCGATGTTGCGCTCGATATAGTGGGCGATCAGCCTGTCGGATTTGGAGCGCCGGAGGTCGTCGGACTGAACGAGCTTCAGAATGCGTTTCGACACGTCGCCCCCTTCTCCAAACTCCCGCCCGCCGAAAGACGGGCGGGGATCGCGCGCGTTCACTGCGCCGTCTTGATGCGCGTCCAGACGCGGTCGAGCTGGCGCAGCGCCGGGCCCAGGTCCTCGAAGATCTGGAGACGCGCCATCGTCTCGGCCGGCGGGTTGATTTCCTTGCTATTTTTGATCTTTTCCGGGGTCAATTCCCGCGCCGGCACGTTGGCCGTGCCATTGGTCTGCTGCGCGACGTTGAGCGCGGCGATTTCCGGGCGGGTGTAGAACTGCAGGAACTTGATGGCGTTCTCCTTGTTGGGAGCCGTCTTCAAGACGCAGACGTCCTCCTGGTACATGGTCGCGCCCTCCTCGGGGATCACATAGCCGAGGTCCTTCTCGTCGCCGAAGACGTCGACCATCGCGCCGACGAAGAAGTGGCCGGCCGCGACGTCGCCGGATTGCACCATCGGCCGCGTGTCATAGGTGAAGGCCGCGACATGGGGTTTCATGGCGATGATCGTCTCGGCGGCCTGCTGCAATTCCGCCGGATCGGTGGAGTTGATCTTGTGGCCGTTCAGCATGAGGCCGACCGCCAGCACCTCGCGCATGTCGTCGAGCAGGGTGAATTTCAGCCCCTTGGCCTTCACCGTCTCGATCAGGTCCTTCCAGCCCGTGACGTCCTTGCCGAGGATCGTGCGGTTATAGAAGATGCCGACCGAGCCCCAGGCATAGGGCAGGCAATATTCGCCCTTCGGGTCGCTTTTCGCGCGCAGGAAGGCGGGATCGATGTTCTTGAAGCCCTCGAACGTGTTGATGTCGGTCTTTTCCAGAAGCTCGAGCTTGGCCATGATGTCGTGCATGTGCACGGAGGGGAAGACGATATCGTAGCCCGTCGCGCCGCCCTGAATCTTCGCCAGCATTTCCTCGTTGGAGGAATAGGTCGAGAGGTTGACCTTGATCTGGGTCTCCTCCTCGAACTTCTTCAGAACCTCCGGATTGATGTATTCGCCCCAGTTGTAGATGTTGAGTTCGGCGGCGCTTGCCATGCCCGCCGTCGCCACGAGGGCGGCGAGCGAGAGGGCGGTGCGGCGCGTCCATGCCCCAAGGCCGGATGCGCCGGCGCGATAAGACTTCGTCATCGAATGATCTCCTCTGATGGTTTGGCCCGTCGTGGCCCCGGTGCTTTCCTTTGCACCGGATGTTCCCGTCCCGGCTTCTTTCGGCCGTTGACTTGGATGGCTAAATGGTATCCAACTATCGAAATCGCACAAGCGTTATTTTAATAACATTTTGGGGAACGACGATGCGAGATTCGATAGTCCGCCTGGAAAAGGCGGCGAAAGCCTTCGGCACGCCCGAAGGACAGACGGTGACGGCGCTCGACGCGATCGACCTTACCGTGCGCCGCAATGAATTCCTGACGCTGCTGGGCCCGTCCGGCTGCGGCAAGACCACCCTCCTCCAGGCGATCAGCGGCTTCGTGGAGCTCGATTCCGGCCGCATCCTGATCGACGGCGAGGACATGACGGACCGCCCGCCCTATCGCCGCCCGGTCAATACGGTGTTCCAGAACTACGCCCTCTTTCCCCATATGACCGTGGGCGAAAACACCGGCTATGCGCTGGAAGTGGCGGGGATCGCGCGGCCGGAGCGGGCCAAGCGCGTCGCCGAAGCGTTGCGCATGGTCGGCCTCGACGGCATGGAGGGCCGCAAGCCGCGCCAGCTTTCCGGCGGCCAGCAGCAGCGCGTGGCGCTCGCCCGGGCCATCATCGCCCGCCCGAAGCTGCTTTTGCTCGACGAACCGCTCTCCGCCCTCGACAAGAACCTGCGCCAGGCCATGCAGATCGAGCTGAAGACGCTCCAGCACGAGCTCGGCATCTCCTTCATCTTCGTCACGCACGACCAGCAGGAGGCGCTGACCATGTCGGACCGCGTCGCCGTCCTTTCGGGCGGCCGCATCCAGCAGCTCGATACGCCCCGCGCCATCTACGACCAGCCGAAGAACAGTTTCGTCGCCACCTTCGTCGGCGCGAGCAATCTCTTCGAGGGCCGGGCGGAGGGCGCGCGGCTCGTGACCGGCGACGGCCTGTCCATCGCCCATGCGAAACCCGGCGCAAGCGGCGCGGCGACCGCCCTCATCCGCCCCGAACAATTCTTCCTCGCGCAGCAGGGGGAAACCGCCCCGAGCCTCGACGTCGACCTCGAACAGATCGTCTTCGTCGGCTCGACCTTCGAGCTTTTCGGCCGCACGGCGACCGGCCGGCGCGTCATCGCGGAAATCCCGGCGGCGCGCCGCAGCCTCGTCGGCGAGATCGAGCAATCGCGCCGCGCCCGCCTTGCCTACGATCCCGCGGCGGTCCATCTCATCCCGGCGGAGGCCGCCTGACATGTCGTCGATCGCCTTTCGCCGCCGCGCCCAGCTCGGCCTGCTGCTCGGACCGGTCTCGCTGTTCCTCGCCGTCTTCTTCCTAGGCCCTCTCGCCATCATGATCGTGACGAGTTTTCTCGCCCCCGGCCTCTATGGCGGCGTGGAATGGACCTGGTATCCGCACAATTACGGCCGCATCCTCGGCTTTGCCGATCCGATGTTCGAGGATTTCGATCCGGTCTATATCGCCATCTTCCTGCGTTCGCTGAAGATCGCCGCGCTGACGGTGGTCGCCACCCTCCTCGTCTGCTACCCGGCCGCCTTCTGCATCAGCCGGCTTTCCGAGCGCTGGAAGAATTTCTGCCTGTTCCTCATCACCCTACCCTTCTTCACCAGCCTCATCGTGCGGCTGTTCATCTGGGTGCTGATCCTGCGCCAGACCGGCCTCGTCAATTCGGTCCTGCTGAACACCGGCGTCGTCGCCCGGCCGCTGGAGCTGATCTATACGGACGGGGCGATCGTGCTCGGCATGGTCTATGTCTTCATCCCCTTCATGTTCATGCCGGTCTATGCCAGCGTCGAAAAGCTCGACTGGACGCTGGTGCGCGCCTCGCTCGATCTCGGCGCGGGGCCGATCCGCACCTTCCTGCGCATCATCCTGCCGCTGACGGCACCCGGCATCGCCGGCGGGGCGGTGATCGTCTTCATCCCGGCGCTTGGCAATTTCGTCGTGCCGGCCATTCTGGGTGGGGCGAAGGTGATGATGCTCGGCAATCTCATCGAGCAGCAGTTCCTCGCCGCGCGCAACTGGCCCTTCGGCTCGGCGCTCGCGATGATGGTGATGAGCGTGATGCTCGTCCTGCTCTTCGTCTATGTCATCGTGTCCGGCCGCCGCGGCATCGATGCCGCGACCGGGCGTTGAGGAGGTTTTTCGATGAAGATCTTCGCCTCCCTCGCCCGCGGCAGCCTGATCGCCTACACCGCCCTCTTCTTCGCCTTCATCTATATTCCGCTGGCGCTGATCGCGGTCTATTCGTTCAATTCCAACCCGATCAACATGATGACCTGGACCGGTTTCACCACCGAATGGTACGCCCAGGTCCTCGGCTTCAAGACGACGGTCTCGGAAAACGCGCTCTATATCGAATCCACCGACCAACTGGTTCAGGCCGTCTGGAACAGCCTGATGATCGCCGCCTCCACCACGACCATCGCCACCGTGCTCGGCACGGCGATCGCCATCGCCCTCTACCGCTTCGATTTCTTCGGGCGGCGCTTCTACCGCACCGTCATGTTCATGCCGATGCTGATGCCGGATATCGTGCTCGGCATCGCGCTCCTGATCTTCTTCGTCAATGCCGGCGTCAATCTCGGCATGAAGACGATCATCATCGGCCAGTGCACCTTCCTGATCTCCTACGTCTTCATCGTCGTCTCCGCCCGGCTCGCCGGCATGGACCGCACGCTGGAGCACGCCTCGGCCGATCTCGGCGCGAACGAATGGACGACCTTCCGCAAGGTGGTGTTTCCGCAGCTCCTGCCCGGCATCGTCGGCGGCGCGCTGCTCGCCTTCATCATCTCGATGGACGACCTCGTCATCACCTATTTCATCGCCGGCGTCGATGTCACGACCCTGCCGATGTTCATCTTCGCCATGCTCCGGCGCGGCATCAAGCCGGAGATCAACGCCATCGCCGTGATGATGCTGACCTTCTCCTTCGTCGTCGCCTCGCTCGGCCTCTATCTCCGCTCCCGGCAGAAATGACCATGACCCATACCGCAAAACCCCGCGCCCGCGCCCTCGGCCTGCCCTTCACCGGCCGCACCGGCCCGTTCAACGCCATCACCGATGTCGAGGGCGTCGCCGTCGGCTTCCGCACCATTGTCGAGGAAGCCCCGCGCCCCGGCCGCAAGCTCCCGGTGCGCACCGGCGTCACCGCCATCCTGCCCCATAGCGAGAGCGCAACGCCCGTCCCCGTCTATGCCGGCGTGCACCGCTTCAACGGCAACGGCGAGATGACCGGCACGCACTGGATCGAGGACGGCGGCACGTTTCTGGGTCCCGTGATGATCACCAACACCCACGGCGTCGGCATCACCCATCACGCGACGATCCGCTGGATGCTGGAGCGCTACGCCTCGACCTACGAGGTCGGCGATTTCCTCTGGCTGATGCCGGTCGTCGCCGAGACCTATGACGGCGTGCTGAGCGACATCAACGGCATGCCGGTGACGGAAGCGGATGCCCGGGCAGCTCTGGAAAACCTTTCCTCCGGTCCCGTCGCGGAGGGCAATTGCGGGGGCGGCACGGGCATGATCGCCTATGGCTTCAAGGGCGGCACCGGCACTGCGTCCCGCCTCGTCACGGTCGGAGACAAGGACTATACGATCGGCACGCTGGTGCAGGCCAACCATGGGCAGCGCGACTGGCTGACGGTCTGCGGCGTGCCGGTCGGAAAACATCTCCAGGACAACACGCCGCAAAGCCAGCTCAGGGAACGCGGCTCGATCATCGTCGTCATCGCCACGGACCTGCCGATGGCCCCGCATCAGCTGAAGCGCCTCGCCCGCCGCGCCGCCATCGGGATCGGCCGCAACGGCACGCCCGGCGGCAACAATTCCGGCGATATCTTCCTCGCCTTCTCCACCGCCAATCCGCAGCCGATGGCGCACAGCGCACCGGCGCTGCTCGCCCTCGACATGGTCAATGACGAACATCTCGACCCCGTCTATCTGGCGACGGTGGAGAGCGTGGAGGAGGCCGTGGTCAATGCCATGCTGGCGGCAAAGGATAGCGGCGGCACGCCGCATGACCGTCTGCGCGTCGACGCCATCAGGCATGACGAACTGGTCGCGGTGATGAAGCGATATGGCCGACACGCGGATGCGCCGGCCACCTGATCCTCGGCGCGGTCAGTTGCCCGTGCCGTCGGGCGTCACGCGCTGGCTGTCGCCGCCCGTTCCCGAATCCTGATTGGGATCGCGGTCCGTCGGAACGGTCTCGCCGCCTCCGGGAACGCTGTTGTCGATCGTATCCTGGGTCGGGGTCTGCGTGCCGCTGGAAGTGGAGGACGTCTGTTCCGTATCGACCGTTGGATCGGCGCTTTCACCCCAGATCTCCACCGCGCCCCAGACGAGGAAGGCGAGCGCCAGGCTGATGCCGAGAACTTTCAGCATCGGCCGGCCAAGCCCGCCCTGGCGGGTTTCCCGCGCGGCGTAGTCCTTCCGGGCGGGCTCGTGGGTGCGGGTCAGCGGATCGCCGCGTTCGTCTTGCTGGTGGGTCATGGCGGTCACTCCCTGAAGATCGTGTCAGGGAAGGAACTGGCGGTGGCGGCGAAAGTTCCCCGAACCGCCTCAGGCCTCCGCCGGCCCGTCCAGCCCGAGCCCTTCGAGAAGCCGCCGCTGGCGCAGGAGCAGATGGGTCAGCGCAGTGACGTCGCCGGCCGCCGGCTGGTGCGTCATGCCCTCGTCCACCGCCTCGACGATGGCCTCCAGCGTATCGAAGATTTCGCGCGAGACGCCGTGCAGCTCGGAGAACCGCGGATCGGCGACGGCGGCGGCGAGCGTCGCGGCCGTCACGCGGCCGATGCCGTGCGGCACCTTCGCCCCGGCGTCGATATAGCCCTCCGGCAGGTCCCCTTTGAGATTGCGGACGCGACGATAGCGGATGACGTCGAGAATCTGGTCCACGGCCTGGCAGGCGCCGGCGACGCGCGAGGGGTGGTCCGTATCGGCCGCGGCGTGCGGCAGAAGTTCGAGCTTTCCGGGATGCCGGGCAGCGAGTGTCAGATAGGGCAGCATCGGCCCGCTGAGCGTGCCGCTTGACGCATCCTTGAAGAGGTCGGCGTCGATGGCGGCGTGGCGCACCTGGCCGGAGGCGAGCGCCCGGTCGAGCGCGCCGGCATCCACCACCTCGCCCCGGTCGTAGTTGACGACGACGGCGCCGCGGTTCATCGCCGAGAGCACGGCATCGTCGACGATGCCGGCATTGGCGTAGGCGCGCCGCACCGGATCGAGCCGCCCGAGGCCGACATGGACGGTGAGCACGTCCGATCCCGTCGCCGCCTCCGCCGGAGAGGCCGCATAGTCGAACCCTTCCGCCTCGATCCACTGGCGGTGTTTCGCGCGCGCATGGATCGCCACCCGCATGCCGAAGGCGCAGGCGAGCCTGGCCACCTCGCGGCCGATATTGCCGTAGCCGATGACCGCCATGCGTCGTCCCTCCAGCTTGGCGGTCGGATAGGACTTGAGGTCGCGGCCGGTGTCGAAATCACCGCCCGCCACGCGCTCGTGCAGAAGATCGACGGGCAGGTCCGGCGTCACCTTCAAGAGCGCCTTCATCACCATCTGCGCCGTCGCGCGGCTGTTGATGCCGGGCGTGTTCATGAGCGGCGCGATGCCGCCTTCGCCATTGCCGCCGCCCCAGGAGAGCGAGCCCATATTGCCGGTGCCGGCACCGATGCGCACGCCGCCGAGCGGAAAGACCGCCAGCCGCGGAATGAAGGTCGCCGCGGCGATGAGCGCGTCATATTGCCCGCGATCCGTCTGCGCAAGGATATCCGCCTCGGTGCTGAGGTCGGGCCGGTAGAAGAAATGGATGCCCGGCGGCAGCGCCTCGCCCGCGAAGGCCGCGTCATGGAAGACACCGCCGCTTTGCGCGACATGCGCCGCGACCTCGCTGAAATCCGGACGTCCCTCGCCGTCGAACCGCAGGCCGACGAGATCGGCGATCAGGACCCGGTAGGCACGTTCGGGATCGTCCAGCCGCGTCCCTTCCTGCAAAGCCGCGTTCCGATCCTGCATGGCGCCCTCCCCGCTCGTCTTTCTTCATTTCCGTAGAAGAGTTTTCCGGGGCCCGCAAGCGCCTGCACGTGCCCGCCCTGCCGGCGCATGGCAAACGCCTTCGATCAATTTTTTACAAATGACAGACCAATCCCATCCTTTGTCACTTTTCATACTTGACACATGTCGACACTAATGTGTATTTTGTAAATACGCGATGGAGAGAGCATCGCTCCTGAAATGCCGGGAGGAAGACATGCAGCCACTCTTGAAGGTGGAGGGACTGAAGAAGTCCTTCGGCGGTGTCGCCGCACTCCGCGACGGCCGCTTCGAACTTGCGGGCGGCTCCGTGCATGCGCTGTGCGGCGGCAACGGCGCCGGCAAGTCGACCTTCCTCTCCATCCTCATGGGCATTCACAAGCGCGACGGCGGCACGATCCTGCATCGCGGCAAGCCCGTCGAATTCAACAGTCCCGCGGAAGCGCTCCACTCCGGCATCGCCATCATCGAGCAGGAACTGAGCCCGGTTCCGCATATGACGGTGGCCGAAAACATCTATCTCGGCCGCGAACCGTCCACCCGCTTCGGCGGCATCGATTTCAAGACGATGAACCGCAACGCCCAGGCGCTGCTGGACCGCCTGGAATTCAACATCTCCGCCAAAGAATACATGATGAACCTCTCGGTCGCGCAGATGCAGCTGGTCGAGATCGCCAAGGCGCTCAGCCACGAGGCGGATGTCATCTTCATGGACGAGCCGACCTCAGCGATCGGCGAGAAGGAGGCCCAGCACCTGTTTTCGGCGATCGAGCGCCTGAAGGCCGAGGGCAAGGGCATCGTCTACGTCTCGCACCGGCTTTCCGAAATCTTCCAGATCGCCGACAGCTACACGGTCTTTCGCGACGGCGGCTTCGTCGGCGCGGGCAAGCTTGCCGATATCGACCGCCCCGGCCTCATCCGCATGATCGTCGGCCGCGAGCTCGGCGAGGAGTATATCAAGACCAACACGCCGACCGAGACCGCCGGCCTCGAAGTCTCCGGCCTTTCCGCGCCCGACAAGATCGAGGACATTTCCTTCACCGCGCGCAAGGGCGAGATCTTCGGCATCTACGGCCTGATGGGCTCTGGCCGCACGGAAATCTTCAATTGCCTCTTCGGCATGGACCGTCCGTCATCCGGCGAGATCCGCCTTGACGGCCAGGTCGTCAGCATCCGCCAGCCCTCCGACGCCATGGCCGAGGGCATCGCCTTCGTCACCGAGGACCGCAAGGTGACGGGCCTCAACCTGACGGACAGCGTGCGCAACAACATCTGCCTCGCCAGCCTGCCGGAAATGAGCCCGGCCTTCGTGATGCGCAGGAGCGAGGAACAGGCGGCCAGCGCCGACATGATCGCCCGCTTCGCCATCAAGGCCGCGCGCGACACGATGCCGGTCTCCGGCCTTTCCGGCGGTAACCAGCAGAAGGTGGTGCTCGGCAAATGGTTCCTGCGCCAGCCGCGCATCCTGCTGCTCGACGAGCCGACCCGCGGCGTCGACGTCGGCGCCAAGCGCGAGATCTACCGCATCATCTGCGATTTTGCCGCGAGCGGCGGCACGGTCGTGATGATCTCCTCCGAAATCGACGAAATCCTGGGAATGTCCGACCGCATCCTCGTTATGCGGCAGGGACGATCCGCCGGCATTCATGACCGGCAGGAAACGGATGCCCAGTCCCTCGTGCACCTGTCGACCTGACCGGAACGAGACCCGACCGACGCATCCAACCCCGCATGGCAAGAGGTGACATCCGTGTCCAGTATCGAGAACAAGACCGCCAGCAGCTGGCTGAATTCCGATCGCCGCCGGCTGATCGTGCAGGAATACGGCATCTTCCTCGCCTTCCTGCTGCTCGTCGGCATCCTGTCGGTGTCCAACCAGTTCTTCCTGACGCCCGGCAACATTTCCAACGTGCTCCTGCAGACGTCGATCAACGGCGTGCTCGCCATCGGCATGACCTTCGTCATCCTGACGCGCGGCATCGACCTTTCGGTCGGCTCGGTCGTCGCGCTGGCCGGCATGGTGAGCGCCAGCTTCGTGACGAGCTCGGCAACGGCCGGCATCGCCGGCGCGCCCTATCCGATGGTGGTGGCGCTCGCCGTCGGCATCCTCGTCGGCGTCGGCTGCGGCGCGCTGGTCGGCTTCATCGTCTCGCGCTTTTCCGTGCCCGCCTTCGTGGCGACGCTCGGCATGCTCTCGGCCGCCCGCGGCGCCACTCTCATTTATGGCGGCGGCAAGCCGGTGCCGGCGCTCTCCCCGGAATTCCGCTGGATCGGCACGGGCAACATCCTCGGCATTCCGATGCCGGTCATCCTGCTCGCCGTGGTCTTCCTCGTCTCCTGGTGGGTGCTGACCCGCACGCGCTTCGGCCGCTACATCTATGCCGTCGGCGGCAACCCGCATGCGGCCAAGACCTCCGGCCTCAACGTCACGCGCATCCGCTTCATGGTCTATGTGATCTCGGGCGCGCTGTCGGGCCTTGCCGGCATGATCCTCTCGGCCCGCACGGGCTCCGCCCTGCCGCAGGCCGGCATCGCCTACGAACTCGACGCCATCGCGGCGGTCGTCATCGGCGGCACCTCGCTTTCGGGCGGCGTCGGCCGGGTGACGGGAACGCTGATCGGCGCGCTCATCATCGGCGTCATGAACAACGGCCTCGATCTGATGGGTATCCAGTCCTACTACCAGCAGGTCCTCAAGGGTGCCCTCATCGTCGGCGCCGTCATGCTCGACCAGAAGCGAAACCAGGGCGTCTAAAGCAGTTCCAGCAAAAGTTCGCAGCAGTTTTGCGTCCGGAATTGCCATGAAAACAAAGCGCTAGAGCATTTCGATGCTCTAGCCCGACAGGAACCGGGCGTCTTACCGCGCCCGTGGACGAAACGGCACGCCGAAGTGCGGCCGGAATTCTCAAAGGAGGAGAATGACATGAAGAAACTGATGATCGCGCTCGCCTCGGCGACCGCCCTGCTCGCCTCGTCCGCCATGGCCCAGGAGAAGCTGAAGATCGGCGCGGCCCCCTACGGCCTCAACGCGGAATTCATGCAGATCTGGTCCGCCGCGCTCGAAGAGCACCCCGCCGTCAAGAGCGGCGAAGTCGAGCTCACCGTCTTCGACGGCCGCTATGACGCGCTGGTCCAGCAGGAACAGTTCAACACGATGATCACGCAGAAGTTCAATGCGATCATCTTCGTGCCGATCGACATCGAAGCCGGCGCGACGGCCGTGCAGGCCGCCAGCGACGCCGGCATTCCGGTCGTCGGCTCCAACACCCGCGTGAACTCCGACCTGCTCGCCGCCTATGTCGGCTCCGACGACACGATTTCCGGCTACATGGAAGCCAAGACCGTTCTCGACAAGATCGGCTGCAAGGGCAATGTCGTGATCATCGAGGGCCCGATCGGCCAGTCCGCGCAGATCTCGCGCCTCGAAGGCAACCAGAAGGCGCTCGCCGAGTGCCCGGACGTCAAGGTCCTCGAGCAGCAGACCGCCAACTGGTCGCGCGCCGAAGCCCAGACGCTGATGGAGAACTGGCTGACCTCCCATCCCGGCCAGATCAACGGCGTCATCGGCCAGAACGACGAGATGGCGCTCGGCGCGATCGAGGCGATCAAGTCGGCGGGCCTGAAGACCGACGACTTCGCGATCGCCGGCATCGACGGCATCACCGACGCGCTGACCGCCGTCAAGGAAGGCACGATGACCTCGATCCTCCAGGACGCCCGCGCACAGGCCCAGGGCGCGCTGGATCTTGCGATCTTCCATGCGAAGAAGGGCGACTACAAGCCGCAGTCCGACATCTGGGCGCAGTACCCGGACATGCCGTTCAACGACGGCAAGGACAAGGAATACAATGTTCCGTGGACGCCGGTCACGACCGAGAACGTCGACAAGCTGCTGGACATGCGCAAGTAACGGGCAAAACCGCGGGGCGGCCCCGCCGCCCCGCTCTCTCCAAGATAACGAAGGCTGAACCGATGACCGACACACCTCCCAGGATCGACCTCAACTTCCCGCTCGACGGCAAGGTCGCGCTCGTCACCGGCGGCGCATCCGGCATCGGCGCGGCCATCGCCACGGCCTTTGCGGCCAAGGGCGCGAAGGTCGCGGTGCTCGACATCAACGCCGACATCGCCAAGGCCAAGGCGGAAGAGCTCGGCGGTGCGGCGAAGCCCTTCGTCTGCGACGTCTCCGACCCGGCCTCGGTGGAAAAGGCCGTCGCCGACGTGGCCGCAGCCTTCGGCGGCATCGATATCGCGGTCAACAGCGCCGGCATCGTCGCACTGGCCCCGGCCGAAGACCTGACGCTTTCCCAATGGGACAAGACGATCGACATCAACCTCAAGGGCAGCTTCCTCGTCACGCAGGCGGTCGGCCGCCGCATGATCGCTAGCGGCAAGGGCGGCAAGATCGTCAACCTCGCCTCGCAGGCCGGCACGGTGGCGATCGAAGAGCACGTCGCCTATTGCGCCTCCAAGTTCGGCGTCATCGGCATGTCGAAGACCTTCGCCGCCGAATGGGGCAAACACGGCATCACCGTCAACACGATCTCGCCCACCATCGTGCTCACCGAGCTCGGCAAGAAGGCCTGGGCCGGCGAGAAGGGCGACGCCGCCAGGAAGCGAATCCCGACCGGCCGTTTCGCCTTCCCGGAAGAGATCGCCGCCGCCGCCGTGTTCCTGGTCTCGCCGGGCGCGGACATGATCAACGGCGCCGATCTTCTGATCGATGGCGGCTACACCATTCTTTGAGCCCGGACCGGCTCTCGCAATTCTCAAGGAGTTACCATGCAGCGTTTCATCAACGACCCTGACCTTGTTGTCGAGGATACCGTCAAGGGCTTTGTGAAGGCGCATTCGGATATCGTGCGCCTTGCGGAGAACCCGCGCGTCGTCGTCGCCCGGGATGCCCCGTTTGCCGGCAAGGTCGGCGTTGTGACGGGCGGCGGCTCGGGCCATGAGCCGGCCTTCATCGGCTATGCCGGCAGGAACATGCTCGATGCGGTCGCCGTCGGCGAGCTCTTCTCCTCGCCGACCGCCAAGAGCTTCCACGACGCCATCCGTGAAGCCGACGGCGGCAAGGGCGTCGTCGTGCTCTACGGCAACTATGCCGGCGACAACATGAACGTGAAGATGGCGACGAAGCTCGCCGCCAAGGACGGCATCGAGGTCGCGACGGTGGTCGCCAACGACGACGTCTGCTCGGCCCCGATCGCGGAACGCGAGAAGCGCCGCGGCGTTGCCGGCGAGATCTTCATGTGGAAGATCGGCGGCGCCAAGGCCGCGACCGGCGCGAGCCTCGAGGAGGTGCGGGCCGCCGCGCAGAAGGCGATCGACAACTGCCGCTCGATCGGCGTCGGCCTCGGCCCCTGCACGCTGCCGGCCGTCGGCCATCCGAACTTCCAGATCGAGCCGGGCACGATGGAGGTCGGCATCGGCCATCACGGCGAGCCGGGCGTGCGCGTCGAGACGCTGAAGACGGCCGAGGCGGCCGCCAGGGACATGGTGAAGATCGTGCTCGACGATCACGACCTTCCCGAAGGCACCGAGGTCGCCGTGCTGGTCTCGGGCCTCGGCGCGACGCCGCTCAACGAGCTCTACATTCTCAACGACACGATCGAGAGCGAGATCTCGGCGCGCGGCCTGACGATCCGCAAGACCTGGATCGGCAACTACTTCACCTCGCTGGAAATGGTCGGCGCGACGCTGACCGTCATGGCGCTCGACGACGACCTGAAGACGCTGCTCGATGTCGAGACGCGTTGCACGATCATCCTGTGACGGGAGGAAGCCCCATGCAGATCTTCGACAATGCGTCTTCCGGCGCGATCGTCCTCTCGATGGCCGAGCGGATCGTCGAGAACCGGGCCTATCTCAGCGAGATCGACGGCAGGATCGGCGACGGCGACCACGGCGTGAACATGGCCAAGGGCTTCGGCATGGCCGCCGAGCGGCTGAAGGGCAAGGACGCGTCGCTCGCCCAGTCCCTCGACACGCTCGGCACGGTGCTGATGACGGAGATCGGCGGCTCGATGGGCCCGCTCTACGGCGTCATGTTCACGGAATTCGCCGAGACGATCCAAGGCGTGGAGACGATCGACGCGGCGGCCTTCAGCAGGATGTTGCATGCCGGCCTTTCCGGCATCCGGTCGATCGGCTCGGCCAAGGTCGGCGACAAGACGCTGCTCGACACGTTCGTTCCGGCGGTCGAGGCCTTCGACGCGGCGACGGCGGCGGGCAAATCCTTCGGCGAGGCGCTGGAAGCGCTCGTTGCGGCCGCCGAGGCCGGGCGCGATTCGACGATCGGCCTGGTGGCCAAGATCGGCCGCGCCAGCCGGCTCGGCGAGCGCTCGCTCGGCGTGCTGGATGCCGGCGCGACCTCCTGCGCCATCATCCTGAAGGAACTGTCCGACGGCGCACGCGCCCGCCTCGGCTAAGGCAGCCCCCAACGGTCCTCCCAGGACGCGCGGCCCGCCCCTCGCAACGGGCCGCGCAACGCTTTTTTACTAAACCTCCATCTGCCTCGGCCCGTTACGGAACGGGATCATCGGGCGAGGGGTAGACCACCGTCCCATCGGGTCTCGGCTCGGCGCCCGGTGTCAGGCGGGCCTCCTCAAGGCGGCCTTCGCCCATGATGTGAAAGACGGTTTCGCCCTGAGCAATCAGGTAATCGGCGACGATGCGGCGATGACACCGCCACCAGACCGCCTCCGAGCACATCATTGCGCAACGCCGCCGGCGCCCTTCGGCGCGCAGATGCTCGAGACCCTCCCGAAACTCGCCCGATAGCGCATAGTCGGCGTAGTTGTGGAAGCTCCTGTTCTTCCACAGGCCATTGATGTCGGGCGGCAAGGCCGGCTTGCGGCCGCGAAGCCCGCCGAGTGCCGCAATATGCTCGTAGGATATCTGCATGTCGGCAAGCGCGTCGGGCAGCGTGTCCCGGTTGAACTGCGGATTGGCCCGCGACATCGGCATCTTGCGGATATCGGCGAGACGTTCGATCCTTGCGGACTCCAGCCGCGCGAGAAAGTCCGCAAGGTCGAGGTTGGAATGGCCGATGGTGAAGAACGGCTGCGCCATCGTGTCATGCGCGATCAGAGGAGCCGCAACTGGAAGCGGCGGCCTGCATGAGCTCGAGCGTGTGCGGATCGGGCTCGCCGGCAAAAAATCGTTCCAGGGCGAGCCGGAATCTTTGCCCCTCCGCCCCGGCAGCTTCGCCGAACAGGGTCATCGAAGAACGAAATTTCAGATCATCGGGCGAACCGAAGATCTCATGGACGGAGCGGCCGGACACGCCGAGCACCGCATCGACCGCGCGCGCCAGCCTGTCGGCAAGGACGGGATGTCGGAGATAGGCGCGGGCCTCCTCGATGGAGCCGATGCCGTAGAAATTCGCGGTGGGCGACCGCCCCAGCGCGCGCAATTGCGGGAAGATGAACCACATCCAATGGGTTTTCTTGCGCCCCGCGCCGAGCTCGGCAAGGGCCGTGTCGAAGACGCGGTCTTGTGCTGCAACGAAACGGGAAAGCTCGAACGGATCGTTCTGTGCCATCGCATCTTCTCCTGCGCCGCCTGCGCGACCGACCACATCGTTCCCGCTGATGCAGATAGTGCACCACTGGCGCGGGACAAGCGCCCTGTGTCCGGCCGCTCAACACGCATCTTTTCGGCGCATTGCGCGTTGAAGCGAAACCACGAGACGACAGGAGAGAGCGATGGTGGATGTGAGAACAAGCGGTTTCGACAGCCCGGCCCAGCTTCGGGAGTATCTTGCAGAGGTCGAGGAGGACGGCGATATGGTCGAGGCGCCCGAACGCGACGCTTCGCGCGGCCATATTCACCGCGATCTCGCCGCGCTGCGAAAGGACGTCGCTGCTTTGAGAAGGCAAATAGATGCCATGCATCGGCATTCGCCCCGGGCCGGCCGGCCGCGCGCAGACCATTCCTGGCTGCGGATTGCGCTCACGGTCGCCGCGACCGCCCTGCTCGGCAATCTCGTTCAGCGCCTGCGCCTCGGAACCGCCGGCGCCGCCGCCGTGCCGATGATCGTTGCAAAGGCCGACCGCCGCCTCTGGTGAGGATGTCAGATCGGTGCGGCCGCCAGCAGGACCGCGACGGGCACCGTTATTGCCGACGCGCTGATCGCTACCGCCGCCGCCAGCCTGATCAAGCGTGCGCGTCGCGCGCGCCGGGGATCCCATTCATACGCCATACCTGTCCCTCCGACCCCCAGAACAGCATGCGGCGCCGGGAGAGTCCATCCCCGGCGTGAAAGGCTCGTGGCTTGGCGAGGGATTGCCATTGCAAAGCGCCCCGCAGCTCTTATCTTTTGTTGCGGAGGTCAACGGAGAAACGGGCGATGAAGGAATTCGTCACCAATGCCGCATCGGACGATGCGATGGAAATCATGGTCCCGGCGAGAAGCAAGGGCCGCCTCCGATGCGCAGCCGTCTGCCTCTGTTGCGAGCGCGCGGACCAGCCGATGGACGATGATGGCTGCGGCATTTGCGATGTTTGCCTCGGATTGCCCGTTCGCACGATGGATGATCCGGACGGCCTTGAAATCCCTGCGCCCTCCCCCCATCTATCGTTCACCACCCGTAATCGATGACTGCCTGCAGCGATGGTGCTGCCTCGCGCGTTCGTAGTCGTCCGGGTCCAGAAGGGCGCTCCCCGAAAGGGTCGAGCGCCCTTCGTCTATCCGAGGGCGTGTCAATTCAGTTGCGATGCGTGGTTCCCCCACCCGGGATGATCTGGCTTGCCGTCCTGGCGCAGCGTCGAAATGCGCGGCCATTGCCCGGCGGCCGGCCCGGCTGGAAAGGCTCGGATCATGCACTGGCCAAGTGGTCGAACAGCGCTTGAACCGTTGGGGTCGGATCGCGTCCGGAGGCCACGCATACGGAGAGATTTCGCGTTGCCCATGCATCTGCCAGGGACGTCAGCGCCAACGGATAGGCTCGCTTGCACCGCCGCGCCACCGTATCCGGCACGATGGCGATCCCGACGCCGTCACTTGCCGCCGCACATATGGATTCAAACGTCCGCAGTCTCACCCGGTATCGGAGCCGTACGCCTATCCTGTCCGCTTGAGCGTCGATGTGATCCTGCAATGCGCCGCCCTCCAGGCCCACGAAATACTGCTCGGCAAGGCCGGCGAACCGGGTTTCCTTTTCCATTGCGAGCCGATGTGTCTTTGCCGAGACCACGACGAGCTTGCTCACCGCGAAGGGTTTGAGGAGCAATCCCTCATGAGCGGCCGCATCCGACAACACGCCGATATCGGCAAAGCCCGCCGCGATGCTTCGGGCTATTTCCTGGCTTTGACGCTCCCGGAGTTCGACATCGACTTGAGGATGCGCGGCAAGCCATGGCGACAGGCGGCTTGGAAGAACCTCCACGATGGCCGCCGTATTTGCGACCACCCGGATATTCGTGCGCAGCCCCTTCGCGAAGCGCCCCATTTCCCCACGCATGAGGGTCGCCTGATTCAGGATTTCGCGCGCGTGGTGGGAAAGTGCCTCCCCCGCCTCCGTCAATGCAACGCCCCGGCGTCCCCTTTCGAGCAGGCGGACGTCTCCGGTGGCCTCCATTTCCCGCAGGCGATCACTGGCCGCTGCAAGCGAAAGACCGACCTGCGCCGCTCCGTGGGTGATGCTGCCAGCCTCAGCCACGGCGAGAAAGAGACGCAGGTCGATGAAGTCGAAGCGCATCCTTAAAACGTTACACGCGCCATAGCCTTCGGTCCAGACGAAGGCTGGATACGGAACTGCCGCATTGTGGATGACGGCGCGGCGCGTAAGAAAGCATCATGAATGATGCATCGATCTCATTGCTGCTCGCTGCCGGAGCGACGTTTTTCATCGCCGGCATCGTTAAAGGCGTCACGGGAATGGGCCTTCCGACGGTCGCCATGGGTGTTCTCGGCGGGCTCCTGTCGCCTCTTGCGGCAGCGTCGTTGCTCATCGTCCCATCGTTCGTAACAAATGTCTGGCAACTCGTTTCCGGTCCGAGCCTTGTCGGCATCGTGCGGCGGCTCTGGACCATGATGGCCGGAGTTCTTGTCGGCACGCTCGGCAGTACCTCCATGCTGACGGGCGGCAATACCAGCCTGACCACCGCCCTGCTCGGCCTCGCGCTCGCGGTGTATGCGGTCTACACGCTGTTGGCGAAGCCCTATCGTGTCAACCAGGCTCATAAAGCGTGGCTCTCGCCGGTGATCGGGCTTGCCACCGGCCTCATCGCCGGTGCAACCGGCGTGTTCGTCATTCCGGCCGTACCCTATGTCCAGGCCCTCGGCTTCGAGAAGGATGATCTCGTTCAGGCCCTCGGTCTTTCCTTTACCGTTTCCACCGTCGCGCTCGCCGCCGGACTTTCCTTGCAAGGGGCATTTCAGCTTGATGGAGCAGCGCTTTCGAGCCTCGCCGTCGTTCCCGCCTTGATCGGCATGTGGGCTGGCCAGCACGTCAGGAAAGCGGTCAGTCCGGCCATGTTCAAGCGCTGCTTCCTGATCGCCCTTGCGCTTCTCGGCGCGGAGATGATGCTGCGGGCCGTCTGGTGAGGCGATGGTCCGATGCGGCCGGCCCTCGCGCCACAAATTCCTCGCAGGATAGATTTCGGGAGACAATCCGGGCGCGCGCTCTATGCTTGCCTCGCAGATTCAGAATCCCGGTTGGAGGGCCGCATGTCAAAAATGCAGCGCTCCAAATCAACGGCAAACCCATTCCCACGCTCGCGGGCTTAAGGGGCGCTTTGGCTTTAGCGGCGCTCGTCCAAATCCACGTCGCGAGGTGTTTCATATACGGTTCCAGAAGAGGCCTGGCATGTCCATTCTCGATCAGCTCGACCTTTCGCTTCCCCTGATCCAAGCTCCCATGGCGGGTGTTTCGACGCCCGAACTGGCGGCTGCCGTCTCGGAAACGGGCGCCCTCGGTTCCATCGGGGTGGGCGCGACGGACGCCGCCGGCGCGCGCTCGATGATCGCGGAAGTGCGCGAACGCACCGGACGGGCATTCAACGTCAATCTGTTCGTGCACGGGCCGGCGTCGGCCAACCCGGCACGCGAGGCGGAATGGCTTGAATGGTTGCGCCCTCTGTTCACCGAGTTCGGTGCGGAGCCGCCCGCAACGCTCCGCACGATCTACAAGAGCCTTGCGGAAGACGCCGACATGGTGGCGATGCTGCTGGAGACGGCCCCGCCGGTTCTCAGTTTCCATTTCGGGCTGCCGCCTGCCGATGTGCTGTCGGCGTTGCGTGAGCGCGGCATCTTCATGCTCGCCACAGCAACCAGCCTCGATGAGGCACGGGCAGTCGAAGCCGCGGGAATCGACGCGATCGTCGCGCAGGGGATCGAGGCCGGGGGGCATCGCGGCGTGTTCGATCCCGCCGCACCCGACGATGCGCTCGGCACCATGGCGCTGACCCGGTTGCTGGTGAGGAACACCTCCCTGCCCGTCGTCGCGGCCGGGGGGATCATGGACGGCGCGGGCATCGCCGCAGCGCTCGACCTCGGTGCGGCCGCGGCACAGCTCGGCACGGCGTTCATCGCCTGTCCCGAGTCCGCTGCCGACAACGCGTACCGCGCCGCACTTGCCGGGCCGGCGGCCTACCACACCACGCTTACGCCGCTCATATCGGGCCGGCCGGCCCGTGCGCTTGCCAACCGCTTTACCGCACTTGCAAGGACGGTCGGAAACCGCCTCCCGCCGGATTATCCGATCGCCTACGACGCAGGCAAGGCCCTCCATGCCGCCGCCAAGGCAAAAGGGGAATACGGCTTCGGGGCGCAATGGGCCGGACAAGGCGCGCCGCTCACGCGTACAATGCCGGCGGCCGAACTGGTCGACACGCTACGGCTCGAACTGCAGGCCTGCCGAAACAATCCGTAGGCTTGCCCCCTCATGGCGCTCACGCCGGGTCTGGTGCCTGTTCGAAACACTCGATCAGCATTTCGGTGAGGACCCGCACCTTCCTTGCGGGATGCTGCCCCGGCGGGCGGACAATGAATATGCCGGCTGGTGGCGGTGGATGGCGCGTCATAACCGGAACAAGCGCGCCGGACGCCATGTAGTCCTGGATAAGGTAGTCGGGCAGCGCGGCGATACCCAGCCCGGCTGCCGCGGCCACGGCAAGAGCCACTCCGCTGTCGGCCTTGAAGCGCCCCCGCGGGTTGACCGTCATGACCCTGTCACCATCCATAAGCTGCCAGGTTTCCATGTCCTGCATGAGGGCCTGATGGGCGACGAGCTCTTCCGGCGTTTCCGGGGATCCATGCGTCCTTATATAATCCGGGCTCGCGACGAACTTCCCGTGGAGCGGCCCGATGCGCCTGGCGATCAGGCTGGAATCCTGGAGAGTGCCGATCCGGATCGCACAATCGAAACCTTCGGCGACGAGATCGACGAAGCGGTCGCTGTAGGACGTGTGGATGTGGAGCTGCGGGTGGCGTCGCGCCATGTCCGCGAGCACCGGGGCGAAGTGGGTCGGGCCGAACGAAAGCGGCGCGGCAATCCGCAGGCGGCCGCACAGCTCACCGGCGGGCAGGATCGTTTCCCTGGCCACGTCGATCTCGGCGCAAACCCTGGCGGCATAATCCCGGAACGTGGCCCCGGCTTCCGTGAGAGCGGCGCCGCGGGTGGTTCGTGCGAGAAGCTGGGTACCGAGCTCCGCCTCAAGCCGGATAAGCCGCCGGCTGACCATCGACTTGGAGATGCCGAGCCGGAGCGCCGCAGACGTAACGCCCCCCGCATCGGCAACCTCCACGAATGTCCGCAGGTCTTCTATGTCCATTCGGCGTTCCCCATATTGCGACACAGCTTAGCACGAAAGGGCGCTACCGCATCATGATGCGGGATGACAGAGTCCGTTTCGCAGACAGCGCCGCATCCGGCGCCTGTCGATTGCCAGACCAATCCCACACAAAACGGCAACAGAGGATGTCTTCATGACCTTTCGTAATGGCCTTGCTTCGCTTCTTCGTCCCGAAGATTCGGTCCTCGTCCTGATCGACCATCAGCCCTATCAGCTCGCGAACCTGAACAGCCATGACCCGCACATCGTGGTCAACAATTCGACGGCGCTGGCAAAGGCCGCCAAGGTCTTCAACGTCCCGACGATCCTGACAAGCGTCATCGCCGATCGCGGCGGCCTCCTCTTTCGGCAGATCACCGATGTGTTCCCCGGCCAGGAGGTGATCGACCGAACGTTCATCAACACCTGGGAAGATCAGAAGGTGGTCGATGCGGTCAAGGCGACGGGACGCAAGCAGCTCATCATCGCCGGCCTGTGGACCGAGATCTGCGTCGCGATGCCGGCAATCCAGGCTGCGGGGGAAGGCTGGGATGTGACGGTCGTCACCGATGCGTCGGGCGCGGTTTCGGTCGAGGCGCACGAGGTCGCCATCCAGCGCATGGCCGCGGCGGGCGTGAACTTGATGACCTGGCTGGCCCTGGCATCCGAGTGGCAGCGCGACTGGGCACGGGCCGAAACCGCCATCGCGCTGAACGATGTGGTCCTCCAGCACGCTGCCGGAAGCGGCATCGCCTATCTTTGGGAGCAGCAGCTGCTCAACACGCCGGCACCGGGCACCGCGGGCTGATCCGGACGGGGATGGCGAAATCTCGAACGGGGCATCGAGGAAAAGCCGGTCGCTGTCGGGCCTTGTCATCCCCTCTCTGCAAGAACGCCGCCCATGCCTGACGGACGTGGCCGGCCCGATGCGTGACCGTTACGGCATCGGATTTTCGCGGGCACCGCCGCCGATCATGACCGGCGGCGGCCAACAATGCCGGATCGTGGCCCAGGCGCCCCGCGGCCATGTCCGGCTCGGAGTGGCCACAAGCGACTGCGGAGGAAAGGACAAGGCAATCCGCATCACCACCGACGCGATGGGCGAAACGGTCGCGATCGGATCCGGCACGGAACCGCTCGCCACCGCGGCGGCGGCACTGAAGGATCTCAAGCACATTCTGGCTGCAAGGGCACGCGCGCCGGTTTCAGTTTAGCAACGGTCCGCATGACAATCCTTCCGAGGACGTTGCAGACCGCGAAGCCGGGGAAACGGACAGGCCACGGCGCTCGCGTGCCGGTGGCCTGGTGTCGTAGGTCGGTGTCAGCCTATCGCGCAGCCTCTTCGATCAGGTCGGCGACGACCTGCGGCTGCGAGACCATCACGATATGCGACGCGCCTTCCACGACGACCGTGCGCTTGGAGCCTGCGCGCTCGGCCATGAATCCCAGTGCTTTCGCCGGGATGTTCTTGTCGCCATCGCCATAGACGAAATACGACGGCAGCGCCTTCCAGGCCGGGTCGCCGGACTTTTCCGTCAACGCCGCCTCGGTGATCGGCCGCTGGCCGGCCGCCATCAGCGCCGTCGCTTCGGCCGGAACGTCGTGCGCGAACTGGTCGCGGAACTTCGTCTGGTCGATGTAGAGGTCGACGCCGCCCCCGGCGAGCTTGACCGGGGCAGCAAGCGCTTCGCCGAGTGTACCGCCGGGGAACCTGCCGGCCAGCTCGGCCGCGGCCTCGCCAGTGTCCGGCGCGAAGGCCGCCACATAAACCAGCGACTTGACGTTGTCGTGCCCCTTCGCGGCGTTCGAGATGACCTGGCCGCCATAGGAATGACCGACAAGGACCACCGGGCCCTCGATGCTGTCGACGACATCGGACACGAGCCGTGCGTCATGCGAGACGCCGCGCAGCGGATTTGCGACGGCGACGGCCCTGTACCCATCCTTGTGAAGGCGGGTGATGACGCCGTTCCAGCTCGAGGAGTCGGCAAACGCGCCATGCACGAGGACGATGGTGGGCTTGGCCGGTTCGGCGGCGGCAGCACCGGAAAGAAGCGTGGCTGCGAGAGCAACCGTTGCAGCAAACTTGGACATGATACTTTCCTTCCCTGATCTGGTTCTGTGGATTTCGGGACCTGAGGACGCGCTCAGCCACGAATGAAGGTCAGGACATCGGCGTTGAAGCGTTCGGCCTCGGTCTCGGCGAGCCCGTGCGATCCGCCGGGATAGACCCTCAGGGTCGCATCCGGGACGATTTCGGCGGCCAATCGAGCGGAAGCCTTGAGCGGGACGATCTGGTCATCATCGCCGTGGATGATCAGGGTCGGGCGATCAATCCGCCGAAGGTCTTCGGTGTAGTCGACCTCGGAGAATTCGCGGACGCAGTCATACTGGCCCTTGATGCCGCCCTGCAGGCCGATGCGGCGGAAGTTCTCGCGCAGGCCCTCGTTGGTTTCGACGCCGTCGCGATTGAAGCCGTAGAAGGGAACGGTCAGGTCGAAGAAGAACTGCGACCGGTTGGTAGCGGTGTTCTTTCGGATGCCGTCGAACACCGAGAGCGGTGTTCCCTCGGGATTGGCATCCGTCTTCAGCATCAGCGGCGGGACAGCGCCGACAAGGACGACCTTGGCGACACGCGCCGTGCCGTGACGGCCGATGTAGTGCGCGACCTCGCCGCCGCCGGTCGAGTGACCGACGAGGATAGCGTCGCGCAGGTCCAGCGCCTCGATCAATTCCGCCAGATCGTCGGCGTACCGGTCCATGTTGTTGCCGTCCCAGGTCTGGTCGGAGCGGCCGTGGCTGCGGCGATCATGGGCGATCACGCGGAAACCATTCTGCCCGAAGAACAGCATCTGCTGGTCCCAGGCGTCGGATGACAGCGGCCAGCCGTGAGCGAAGAGAATGGGCTGGCCGACGCCCCAGTCCTTGTAGAAAAGCCGGGTGCCGTCGCTGGTCGTGAAGTAGGTCATCGTCATCTCCTTTTAATTTGTGTACGATTAATTTGTGTACGATCCATTTATGCGCGCCGAGGCCCGTTGTCAATTGCTTGCAAATCAATCGCGCACAAATTATTTGTGAGAGAAAGGAGACCGCCATGACGCCAGCGCCCGCCAGCCAGCCCCCTTCCATCCCGGATGTCTCGGAAATGCTGTGCTTTTCCGTCTATTCCGCCGAACACGCCTTCACGCAGCTGTACCGCCCGCTGCTCGACAAGCTCAAGCTCACCTACCCTCAGTACCTCGTCATGGTGACGCTCTGGGGCCGGGACGGCCGCACCGTGAAGGAACTGGGCGGGATTCTTTTTCTCGACTCCAGCACGCTTACGCCCCTTCTCAAGCGACTGGAGGCGGCCGGCCTGGTCACCAGGACGCGAAACCCGAAAGACGAACGCGAGGTCCTCCTGCATCTGACCAAGGAAGGGCACGCGCTGAGAGGCCATGCGGCAGAGATCGCGCGTTGCATCCAGGACGCCGTCAGGCTCGACGGCGAAACGATCAGCGCCATTCGCGCATCGATCGACGACATACGCGATCGTCTTCAAAGCGTTGAGCGCTCCTGAGGTCAAACCCGCGTGAGGAAAAGCAATGGGTGCGTTGGGTTTGGCGACAGCGTTTTCGATTGTTTTGAAAGCCGATAGCGTATCATGTTGTTGAGCGCCGGTGCGGTCCGGCGGCCCCTGAAACGGGCCGCCCGGCATTTTCCCGGAGCTTCGATCGCCCTTGCGGCGCGCACCTGCCGTTCATGGACGGCAATGCAGTCGCCTTGGACCGCAACAGCGCGGGTGCGACAACGCCTGCCGACGCCAAAGGAGCGCTCTGCGCCATGCGGGAAATCTCGCCTGCTCAAAACTGGCTGTTCATAGTCCTCGGCCTGGCGCTGAGCGGGATTCTCTACGATGTCATGATGTCACCAGGGCGGCTGCTGCCGGTCGTGGGGCCAGCTTATGCGATCGCCATGGGAATGCCCATCATCGCTTTCGAGCGCCGGGCGACCTTCCGCAAACTGCGTCGGAAGATCGATGAGCTGCCGAGCTTGCCCTATCTCCTTGCGTCGCTCCTTGCCTATCAAATCCTGATGAGTGCCGGCTATGCGGTGGCCAGCGCCGGCCTTCTCCTGCTTGGCATGATCAAAGCCGGCTCGCTCGTCGAGGCGATGGTCATGCCCGTCGAGGTGCTTCTCTACGGCTTCGCCGTCTGCCTTCTGATCATCTTCATCCTGCGTGTTCGCGACCTGCTCGGCAGGGATGTGTTCACCAGCATGCTGATCAGCCGTTATCGTCAACCGGTCACCGAAGAGCGCGTGTTCCTGTTCATCGATCTCGCCGGCTCGACCGCCTATGCGGAAAAACACGGCGACCTGCGCGCGCAACAGTATCTGAAGGCAATCTTCTCGACCTTCGCGGAACCGGTGCGGCGCCACAAGGGCGCCATCAACGACTATGTCGGCGATGCCGCGATCGTCACCTGGCCGCTTGCCCGCGGGATCAAGGATGCCCGCTGTGTCCGCTGCGTCTTTGACATCCTGTCCGAAATCGACGCCCACGCCAGGACCTGGAAGCACCGTTTCGGAGAAGTGCCGCGATTGCGGGCTGCCCTTCATGGAGGACCGATCGTCACGGCGGAAATCGGCGTCGACCATCACAAAATCGCGTTCTTCGGCGACACGGTCAACACGACGGCGCGCATCGAGACGCTTTGCAAGACGCTCGGCCGCGACGTGCTGATCTCCCATAAGCTCGCAGCGCAGATTGTGCTTCCGGATGCCATCGTTGTCGAAGATCTTGGACAGCATGACCTCAAGGGACGCGGGCATATGCTCGGCGTTGCGGCGCTCTCGGCGCGCAAGACGGCTGAACGGCCAATCCACTTGCCCATTCCCGCTGAATGATCCCGGACATGAGGCATGGCACTTGACAGCGACGGCTGCAAGTTCGAGCCGCGCTGCGATTTTGCCACCACCGCCTGCCGCGCCACGCCCAGGCGCGTCGCCCCGCTCCACCCCTATACGGAAATGCTGCTGGAGGCCGCCCCCGGCCTTCGAAAGGACCACTACATCTCACGGCCACCCGCCTTTCCGGCGTCGAGAGCCATGCATGGCGTCGGCTGCCCGCTCGCCGGCCGCTGTCCCTGCCAGGTCGGCAATCTGTGTGCCGAGGCGCGGCCACCTGTTCAGGTAACGAAAAATGGGTTCATACGCTGCCATCTGACTGCCGGCGAGCTGGCAACCCATACCGCTCCGACCAAAACGCCCAGCCGTCGGCTTGGCGACCCAGACGCATCGCGACGATGCGCCGAGGGCTGAACCAGTTCGAACCTGGCCTCGCATGCTTTTCTGGAGGGGCCAGCAAGGGATCGCGCCCTTGCTACCGCTTTGCGAGCAGGTCCGTGATCTTGCGCCTCGTCGCCACGAAATCCGGATCGTCGCGGTGGCGTGGCCTCCTGCTTGTGATATCGAAGATCGCGGCGATGCGCCCGGGCCTCGGCTCCATGACGACGACGCGATCGGAGAGATAGATCGCTTCCTCCACATCGTGCGTCACCATGACGACCGTGCTCTTTTCCCGTTCCCGGATCGCCAGGAGCTCGTCCTGGAGATAGCTGCGCGTCAGGGAATCGAGCGCGCCGAGCGGCTCGTCGAGCAGCAGCAGCGGCGGCCGCGGTGCAAGCCCGCGGGCAATCGCGGCGCGCTGCGACATGCCGCCGGACAATTCGTGCGGAAGGGCCTTCTCGAAGCCGGTCAGCCCCACGAGGTCGATGAGGGACTGCACCCTCTCCCTCTTGTCGGCCGGCGCGCCGGCAAGGCTGCGAAGGCCGAGCGCGACGTTTTCCTCCACATTGAGCCAGGGAAGCAGGCGATGATCCTGAAAGACGATGCCGCGCTTGAGGCTCGGCCGGTCGACCACCTCGCCATCCACCGTGATCCGGCCGCCGTCTGGCCTGTCCAGGCCGGCGAGGAAGCGCAGCAGCGTCGATTTCCCGCAGCCGCTCGGCCCGACGATGCTGATGAATTCACCAGATGCGATCGCAAGCGACACGTCGTCGAGCGCATGCACCGTCCGGTTCTCGACGTGAAAGGTCTTCGACACGCCGAGGATGGCCACCGCGCCGGCATCCCGCGCGGCCGGTCGTGAAAGCGTCAGGGCGTCCGCCATGATACGAGCCTCCTTGAAAATCCGAGAACGAGCCTGTCGAGGCCGAGGCCGATCAGCGCGAGGAACAGGACCCCGAGCAGGACCTGGTCCATGCGGGCATATTCCCGCGCCGCCGCGAGATAGGCCCCGAGGCCGTCGCCCATGCCGTTGATGTAGCCCGTGCCGATCAGGTATTCGGCGCCGAAGGTGCCGAGCCAGGCGATGTTGAGGGAGAGCTCCAGCCCCACCAGGATCGACGGCAGGGCCGCGGGAACGATGATGGCGGTGATCGTCGCGCGGCGATCGAGCTCCAGCACCCTGCCGACCTCGCGAAACGGCGCCGGGACGTTCTGGCAGCCTGCCTGGGTGCCGAGCGCCATGGGAAAGAAGGCGCCAAGGGCGATCAGCGTGATCTTCATCGCCTCGCCGTTTCCCAGCCACGCGCTGAGCAGCGGGATCCAGGCGAACAGGGCGATCTGCCGCAGGCTGGAAATCGAGGGATCGAACAGATTACGCGCGATGCCGGACAGGCCGAGGATCAGGCCGAAAACGAGCCCGGCAAGCGCGCCGATTGCCCAGCCGGTCAGCGCCCGCAGCAGGGTCGCGAGCGCCGCGCCCGGCAGCGAGCCATCGGCAAATCCCTCATAGGCCGTGCCGAAGACCTGCGAGGGCGATACCACGATGCCGCTCTTCAAGGCGCCGAGGGCGTCCAGCAGCACCCAGATGAAAAGAAGCGCGGCCGGCAGCACTAGGGCGCGCGCGACGATGCCGGACCGCGACGCGGCGGAGAAATCGATCGCCGCCATGTCAGGCCGCCTTGAACGACCAGACGGTCGCCCGGTGCTGGAAGCGCGTCAGGGCATAGTCGAGCGCCCAGCCGACCAGGCCGATGACGATCATGGTCGCGAAGACGACGTCGAGCTGGAACGCCTTGCGCCCCCACATCATCAGATAGCCGAGGCCGGCGGCCGACGAGATCATCTCCACGAGGATGAGCACCTTCCAGCCGCGGCTGAGCGCCTGGCGTATCCCCGTCAGGATGGACGGCAGAATGGACGGCCAGACGACCAGCCGCACACGCGAGAACCACGAGAGTTCGAGAACGCTCGCGACGTCGTCGTACTTGCGCGGCCGGCGATGCAGCCCCTCATAGGCACCGACCATCAGCGGCAGGAAGCAGGTCTTGGCGATAAGGACGAGCTTGAGCGTTTCGCCGATGCCGAAGACGAGCATGAAGAAGGGAAGCCAGCCCAGCGACGGCACGAGGCAGAAGGCGCGAACCGTCGGTGCGACATAGAGGTCGAGCGTGCGAAAGAGCCCGAAGGCGAGCCCGAACAGGAGGCCGAGCCCGCCGCCGATCGCAAGGCCCGCCCCGACGCGGGCAAGGCTGACCGAGAGTTCCTCGGCAAGCTGGCCGGTCAGCAGCAGGTCGAGCGTCGTTTCATAGACGAGGATCGGCGCGGGCAGGATCTGCTCCGCCAGCCATTCCTGCCGGACGGCATAGGACCACAGGGCCAGCAGCGCGAGCGGAGGCACGAGGCCCAGGAGCACCCTGGCGACCGCATCGGGCAGCCAAGGCCGAGGCCACGAGCGCGCCGCGCCCTCTCCTGCACCGGCCCGCTGAGGCCGGCGATCGCGGATGATGATGGGCGCCTTGAAGGTGACGTCGGACATGCTCTCTCCTTTCCTTCACCGGGAATCCGGTGAAAGCTGGCGGTCGAAAAATCGGGACGGACCGAAAGCGTCAGAACTGGACGGCGTTGCCCTTGCTGTCGCGCGGGGTCCAGACGTTCTCGTAGCCGTAGTCCTTCAGGGCCTTCTTCAGGTAGCTGTCGTCCACCCATTCGTTGACGTCGAACGGCTTGCGGATCAGCTTCTGGCTGACGGCGAAATCGACACCGGCGGTGACGTTCGCCCGATAGAAATCGTCGAGAAGCGGGCTCTGGCGATCCTTCAGCACCTCGTCGGCATAGTCCTTCTCGAAGGTGGACCGCGGCGAGCCGGTCAGCGCCCAGATATCGAACAGGGCCTCGCGGTTCTTCTCGTCGGAAGCGAAGTAGGATGCCTCGACGAACTTGTTGACGACCCGCTGCGTCAGGTCCGGATAGGCCTCGCGGAACGCATCCGTGACGACGAAGGACCCGAAATTGCTGCCGGGAGCGGGACTGCCCTTCGTCGTGAAGACGACCGTGGCGATGTTCTGCTCGACGAGCTGAAGCACGCTGCTGCCCCCACCGACGACCGCATCGATGTCACCCGAAGTGATCGCGGCGATCTGGTCGGCGGTCTGCAGGTCGAAGAACTGGATGTCGTCCGGCGTCAGGCCCGCCTGCTCCAGGATGCGGAAGAGGCTGAGCTCGTTGATCGTGCCGCGCGATGTCGCGACCTTCTTTCCCTTGAGATCGGCGATCGAGGCGATCTTCGCATCCGGCCGGGCCACGACATAACTCGGGCTGACGCCGTAGGACGAGACGACCTTGGTCTTGAGGCCGGCACCGCGCCCCACGATGTTCGGCAGGCCGCCGTAATAGGCGAAGTCGAGCTGGCCGTTTGCGATGGCCTCGTTGATCGCGGGGCCGGTTCCGCGCGGGAACTGCCATTCGATCGAGATGCCGTCGGCGGCAAATTCCTTCTCCAGCAGTTCCTGCGCCCGCAGGACCCCGATCGCCCCCGTGCCATAGGGCTTGCCGGCGGCGTTGCCGAAGGAGGCGAGGCGGATCACGCTCGGCTTTTCCGCCGCCAGCGCCGGCAAGGGCGCGGCCTGCACGGCCGCGAACCCGATGACGGCCGTCAGCGCGGCCACGAACATTCTGCGATTGATAGACATTCAAATCCCCATTCGTTCCAATTGCGGTTCATGCCTTGAGGCTTGCAGCCGGCCCGCCTTCAGCGGTGCTCCAGTCGCTGCATGATTTCCGGCGTCGGCCGGGGCCGACCGCCCCTGATCCAGCCGATCGACCTGCGATAGCTTCCGAAGAGGTCTCGCTCCTCCAGCTCCGCGGCCGTCACATGGGTGACCTCGGTCGCGTGGGGCGCCACGTAGAGCGCGTCGTCCGGACAATAGACCTCGCACATGAAGCACGTCTGGCAGTCATCCTGGCGCGCGATGACCGGGATGCCCCCGGCGACCGGGGCGAAGACATTGGTCGGACAGACATTGACGCAGATGTTGCAGCCCGTGCAGCGATCCTCACTGATGACCTCGATCATGCCGCGAGCACCTCCACCTCGGGCGAGGGCGCGCGCTCGTGTCCGATCCAGATTTCGTCGAGGCCGCCGCTCGTCGTGTAGTGAAGCTGGCTGTCGTCCTTCTCGGGAAAATCCTCGCGCTTGTGCATGCCGCGGCTTTCGGTCCGCGACAGGGCGCTGCGGTACATCCACCGGGAGGTCGCCAGCATCGCCACGCCTTCGCGGGTGCGCTGCGCCTCGTCGAGCGACGCGGCCTGCGCCATGCGGGCGCCGCGCCAGAGACCGTCGAGACGGCCGAGCGAGTCGGTCAGCCGCTCGCCGGAGCGAAGATAGTTGCGGTCATACGGCCAGACCTCGTCCTGCACCGCCCGGGTGAGCGCCGCGGCGTCGATCGCCCGGCCCGGCCCATCGGCGATGCCGATGCCGCCGGCGCGCAGGATCGTCCGGTTGCGGCCGCGCAGGTGGCGGCCATGCTCGCCGGCCGCGCTGCCGGCCCAGTAGCCGGACGACATCGCCCAGGCGGCATTGTGGCTGCCGCCGCCGGTGAAGGCGCCGCAAACCAGTTCGCGGGTCGCCGCATCGCCCGCCGCATAGAGGCCCGGGACGGTCGTGGCACAGGTGCTGTCGACGATCCGCAGCCCGCCGGTGCCGCGCACCGTGCCTTCCAAGAGCAGCGTCACCGGGAAGCGCTGCCGGAACGGATCGATCCCTACGCGGTCGAGCGGCAGGAAGAAGTTCGGCTGGGCATAGCGCATCGCCTGCTCCGTCTCCGCGTCGGCCTTGTCGAGCTGGGCGAAGACGCGCCGCGACTGGAGCACGCGCGCGATCACCGACCGGCCGCCCTTGGAGGCCGCGCCCGGAATGGGCGAACCGTCCTCGAAGGTGAAGGTCGCCCAATCGTAGAAGCGCGTCTTGGTGACCGAGCCGCCTTCGAGCGCCATGGCATAGGCGGTCGAGAACTCCATTCCCGAGAGCTCGGCGCCAAGCTCGGCAGCGAACAGGAGGCCGTCGCCGGTGAGCACATTGCAGCCGAGCGCCTTGCTGAGGAAGGCACAGCCGCCCGTCGCGATGACGACCGCATTGGCCCTCACCAGCCAGGTGTCCGCCTTCTGGCGGCGGACGCCCGCGGCCCCCGCCACCGCGCCGCCGTCGTCGCGCAGCAATTCGAGCGCGGGACTGTGATCGAGGATTTTCACGCCCGCGGCCTTCGTGCGCTTGCGCATCAGGCGCATGTAGTCCGGACCGTCGAGGCCGTTGCGGATCGACCGGCCGTCGGCGTCGTCGCTGAACGGGTAACCCCATTCGGCAAGCTGGTTCACATTGTCATAGGTCCGGTCCAGCACCCGCCGCATCCAGGCCGGATCCGCCAGCCGGCCGCCGAGATCCCAGCGGCTGTTCATCGCCTTCGCGCGGCGCGCCGGATCCGGCGGCACATACCAGACCCCCGTGCCCGAAGGCGCAGTGGCCCCGGACGAGCCGCAGAAGCCCTTGTCGGCGAGGACGACCTTCGCCCCTCTTGCGGCCGCGGCGATGGCCGCCCAGGTACCCGCCGGCCCGCCGCCGATCACGAGGACATCGGCATCGAGTTCGAGCGAGGCGGTAGGAACGGATGATGCGGCGGTGGGTGGAAATGCCATGATATTTCTCCAATGCGCGCTGAAGACAGCCGGTTGAGATCCCGGAACGGGCGCGGCACCGCGGGCACCGCTCAATCACACAGCGATATTATCTACTAAAACTATAGATTAAAGGGATAACAATGTGCCCAATGGCTGCCGAAGAGAAAAAATGCTCCCCCGAAATCGGCCCGCGCGCCAAACTGTCCGCATATCGGCAGGCCTGGTGCGCTTTCGCGGATGCCTCGCTTGGCGCCTCGATTTGGCCTCGGCAGATCAAAGGCTTGGCCGGCTGCTGCCGGGGGCGGGAGCGCGAAAGGCCGGTGCTCCGCCCGCCGCCGGGGGCGCGATGAATAAACCCGACATGCGCCGCAGAAGAGAACATATTTCCTTACAGAAACTATAGAATTTATTATTTTGCGAGAAACCGCAACAGTTTGCCCCTTTCAAGTTCGTCGCCATGTCCTCACGCAAAATCGTTCTCGGTACCATTCTCTATCCCAGCGGGCATCATGTCGCCGCCTGGCGGCATCCGTCGACGCGCGCCGATGCCAATATCACCGCCGCGCATTACATCGATGCCGCGCGGGCAGCCGAAGCCGCCGGCTTCGAGATCGCCTTCATCTCCGATCGCCTCGGCGTGCCGAAGAGCCGGGCGGAGGCCCTGCGGCGCGTCGACGAATGGTCGCATGGCTTCGAGGCGCTGACGCTCGCCGCCGCCGTCGCGACCGCGACGACGAGGATCGGCGTGGTGGCGACGGCCTCCACGACCTTCAACGAGCCGTACAACCTGGCAAGGCAGCTCGCCTCGCTCGATCTCATCAGCAACGGGCGCATCGGCTGGAACATCGTCACCTCGTCGCTTCGGCAGGAGAGCGACAACTTCAATCCGGGGCCGGACTTCGACCATGCCGCCCGCTATGCCCGCGCCGACGAATTCGTCGATGCCGTGCTCGCCCTCTGGGGGAGCTGGAATCCCGACGGCTTCGTGCGCGACAAGCAGAGCGGCGTCTTCTTCGAGCCCGACGCCGTGAAGACCGTCGACTATGAGGGGCGGTATTTCCGCAGCAAGGGTCCGCTCAACGTCATCCCCTCGCGGCAGGGTCGCCCACTCCTGGTGCAGGCCGGCTCGTCGGACAGCGGCAAAGCGCTTGCCGCGAAGACCGCGGATGTCGTCTTCACCGCGCAGACCGATATCGTTTCGGCCCGCAGCTTCTATCAGGACATCAGGAAGCGCCGCACGGCCTCGGGCAAGCGCGCCGACGACGTCCTCATCCTGCCCGGCATCTTCCCCGTCATCGGCAGGACGACGGCCGAGGCGGAAGACAAATATGCCGAACTGCAGGATCTCATCCAGCCCGACGTCGCGCTCTCGCTGCTCGAAACCTATCTCGGAGACGTCGATCTTTCCGGGGTCGACATCGACGGCCCGCTTCCGGATCTGCCCGTGTCGAACTCCATCCGCAGCCGGCAGGTCCTCCTGACCGAGCTTGCCCGCACGGAGGGCCTTACCGTCGGCGCCCTCGCCCGCCGCATCGCCGGCGCACGCGGCCATTGGCAGGTCATCGGCACGGCGGAGGACATCGCCGGCCAGATCGAGGACTGGACCGCAAGCGGCGCCGCCGATGGCTTCATGCTGCTGCCGCCGACCTTTCCCGAAGGGCAGGACGACTTCATCCGCACCGTCGTGCCCCTGCTGCGGGAACGCGGTCTTCTCAATCCCGGCCCGCAGACCGGCTCGCTCCGCGAACGGCTCGCCCTGCCCCCTCTCGCGCGCAACCGGCCCTTCGAAGCGGGCCGGAACCGCGCCTGAACACCGAACATCATCCCAACGCAACCCGAACGGACCGTACCATGCATCTCACGATCAAGTCCCTCCTCGCGACCTCGGCGGCGCTCGCCATGCTCTGGCCGGCCCTCGCGCAGGCAAACCCCATCACCATCGCCGATCCCGGTTACGCCACCGCGCAAGGCACAGCCTATGTCGTCAAGGTCCTGCTCGAGGAGCAGCTCGGCAAGGAGGTCGAGGCCGTGAAAGCCGGCTCCGTGCCCGTCATCTGGGAGGCCCTGAACCGCAATGGCGGCGAGATCGACATCTGGACCGATGTCTGGCTGCCGAACCAGCAGGCACTCGTCGATCAATATGCCGGCGAGGGCGGCAAGGTGAAGCTCGCCGCCAATTCCTATGCCGGCACGCAGGGCTACTGCACGACGAAGGCAACGACGGACAAGCACGACATCCACTCCGTCTTCGACCTCGCCGACCCGGCCAAGGCCGCCGTCTTCTCCGCCGATGGCAAAGGCAAGGGCAAGATCTGGATCGGCGCTGCCGGCTGGCTTTCGACGAACATCGAGACGGTGCGCGCCCGCGACTACGGCTTTGCGGATTTCTTCGAACTCCAGACGACGGACGAGGCGGTCGCGACCGCCGATCTCGACGCCGCCGTGAAGGCCGGCACCGGCTGGATCGGCTATTGCTACGGCCCGCACCAGAATTTCGCCCGCTACGCGCTGGAAGTGCTGGAGGAGCCGAAGCACGACGATGCCGCATGGACCTTCGTCGAGCCGTCCGATCCGAACTGGCTGGAAAAGTCCTCGATCAAATCCGTCTACAAGGATGCGGCGATCCATATCGCCTATTCCAGGTCGCTCGCGGAAAGCGCACCCGAAGTCGCGGCGATCCTCGAAAAGGTGACCTTCACCACCGATGCCGTCAGCAAGCTCGCCTTCGCGATCGCCGTCGAGGGCAAGGCGCCGGACGATGCGGCCAGGGACTGGATCGCGGCCAATCCGGATGTCGTCGCGGGCTGGACCGGAAACTGATCCATGATCGAGCTTGAGGACGTCTGGAAGGTTTTCGGCACGGACGAGCAGGCGGTTCTAGCAGAAGCCCGCCGGTCCGTGCCGGACGACGCCGTCCTCAAGCGCCTGTGCGCCGTCATCGGTGTCGGCGGCGCGAGCCTGTCGGTCGAAAAGGGCGAGCTGGTCTGCCTGATGGGCCTTTCCGGCAGCGGCAAGTCGACGCTCGTGCGCCTGATCAACCGCCTTCTCGAACCGAGCGCCGGCAAGGTGCGGATCGACGGCGGCGACATCCTGTCGCTCGGGCCGCGAGCGCTGCGGGAGCTGCGCTCGCGGCGGATCGGGATGGTCTTCCAGTCGCATGCCCTGCTCGCGCATCTTTCCGTGCGCGACAACGTGGCCCTGCCGCTCGAGATCCGCGGCGTGGCGCGCACACGGCGCGAGGACCGGGCGGACGAGCTTTTGGTGCGCGTCGGCCTTGACGGCCTCGGCGACCGGCGGGTCGCCGCGCTTTCCGGCGGCATGCAGCAGCGCGTGGGCCTTGCCCGGGCGCTCGCGGCCGATCCCGATATTCTCCTGATGGACGAGCCGTTCAGCGCGCTCGACCCGCTGATCCGCCACGATCTCCAGACCCAGTTCATGGCGCTGTCGCGTGATCTCGGCAAGACGACCGTCTTCGTCACGCATGATGTCGACGAGGCCTTCCGCATCGCCGACCGCGTCGTTCTCATGCGGGCGGGCCGCATCGTGCAGACGGGTACGGCGGCGGACCTCGTGGCGCAGCCCGCGGACGACTATGTCCGCCGTTTCGTCCAGAACGCCCGCCTGCCGGCCCGCGCGCAAGACCCCATCGTGAAAGCAAGAGCCATCGCATGAGCGACCACACGGCGCGGGACGAGGCCATCGACCGCTTCGCCGCCATCAACAGCACCTATTATCGCCGGGCTTTCCGGCGGATCGGCGAGCGGCGCGGCTATGTGCCCTCCCTCAACATCGCCGCCGCCGTCCTCGGCCCCGTCTGGCTAGCCGGGCGGCGCCTCTGGTCGGCGTTCTGGCCATTCCTCATCGCCGACCTGCTCGCCGTGGTGCTGATCGCCTTCGCGCTTGGCGGCGGCGCCAGCGCCGGGCAGAGCGCGCGCGCCGACAGGCTCGAGGCCCTCGCCGCGACGCGCCTTCTCGAAGCGAAGACCGCGAACGACCGGGACGCCGGTACGCCCATCGCAAAGTCGCTGACACGGTCCGCCGCGGCCCTGGAGCAGGCGGCGAAGGATGCCCGGCAGGCGGCGGAAGACGCAAGGACCGGCGCGTGGCTGGTGGCCCTGCTCGGCACCGGCATGCTTGCCGCCTCCCGCCTGGTGGCGGGCGGGCTCGCCAATCATATCGCCGAACGCCGTTTCCGCGCCTGGCGGCTGGAAGGCGACGCGGGCAAGGCGGGGTTCAGCCATCTTCACGCCGCCGGCGCCGCGGCGCTGCTGGCCATCTTCGTTCCGATCGTCTTTCTTCATTTCAACGACCGCACGCTCTTCGACGCCTTCCCGAGCGATCCCGCCTGGAACTCGGGCGCCGCCGCGTGGCTGGACCGGTTCATCGCCACGATCAGCAGCGCGGTCTCACCAGCGGCGGGCACCCTGACGAAGGCGATCAACGGCATGCTCGGCGTGATGGAGGGCATCCTCACACAGACGCCATGGCCGGTCGTGATGGCGATCATCCTCGCCATCGCCTGGCAGCTCGCAGGCTTTCGCGTCTTCCTGCTGACCTTCGTCGCGATCAGTTACCTCGCCATCCTCGGCTACTGGGAAAAGAGCATGCAGACCGTCGCCCTTCTCGGCACGGCGGCGCTCATCTCCATTGCGACCGGCATTCCCCTCGGCGTGCTGTGCGGCTACAACCGGCGCGTCGCGGCAATCGTGCGCCCGCTGCTCGATTTCATGCAGACCATGCCGGCCTTCGTCTATCTCATTCCGGTGATCGCGCTCTTCGGCATCGGCAAGCCGTCGGGCATCATCGCGACGATCATCTTCGGCATTCCGCCCGTCGTCCGGCTGACGGCGCTCGGCATCGCGTCCGTCCCGGCCTCCGTGCGCGAGGCCGCCGTCGCCTTCGGCGCATCCCGGACCTTCATCCTCTTCAAGGTCGACCTGCCGACGGCCGCGCCATCGATCATGGCCGGCGTCAGCCAGACGATCCTCATGTGCCTCTCCATGGTGGTGATCGCCGCGCTGATCGGTGCGAAGGGCCTGGGCGAGGACGTGCTGCATGCCCTGCAATATGCCGCGCAGGGCCAGGGCCTCCTTGCCGGGCTCGCCATATTGCTCTGCGCCATCGTTCTCGATCGCGTCGTGCAGGGGCGGCGGGTGCAATGACGTCCACCGCCGAAGAAGCCTCCACCTCCCCGAAGCCGCCGCCGCGCAGCAGCAACTTCATCGTCTTCGCCATCGCCCAATGTGCTGGCTTCATGGGCGCCTGGGCTCAGAAGACGGCCGTCGGCTGGCTTGCCTGGGATCTTACCCATTCGCCCGCATGGATCGGGGCGATCGCGCTCAGCGACCTGATCGCCGCCATCTGGGTGGCGCCGCTTGCCGGGGCCGTCGCGGACCGCAGCAACCCGTACCGGCTGATCCGGCTGACCCAGGCCCTGACGGTGCTCAACTGCGGCGCCATCTGGCTGCTCCTGACGTCCGGCGGCATGATGCCGTGGCTGCTGCTCCTCTGGGCCGTCATCGATGCCACGCTGCAAGGCTTCAACAATCCGGCGCGGATGCTGGTGACGGGCATGCTGGCACCCGAGGGGCGGCTGTCGCAGGCCATTGCCACGAACTCCATCGCGGTCAATATCGCCCGCACGGCCGGGCCGGCCATCGCGGGGCTCCTGATCGTCAAGACCGGCATCGAAAGCGTCTTCGTCTTCAACGCCCTTGCCCTCACCGCCACCTTCGCGGCGCTCGTACACGTTCGGCGCTGGATCGATCACACGCCGCATGCGGCCCGCTCCGCACCGCTCGCCGGCGATGTCCTGGCCGGCTTTCGCTACATCGCCGGCGAGCCGGCCATCGCCATGCTCTTCGTGCTGACGACGTCGTTCTCGCTGCTCGCCCGGCCCTTTACCGAGCTCTTCCCCGCCCTTGCCGGCGGTTCGTTCGAGGGCGGACCGGAGATGCTGGCAATGCTGATGAGCGCGCAGGGCATCGGCGCCTTCGTGGGAGCGAGCTGGATGCTGCGGCGACAGAGCGCGCCCGCGCTGGTGCGCACAAGCTACGGTGCGGCGCTCGGCATTTGCCTTGCCCTGGTGGTCTTCGCCTTCAGCACCTCCGCCTTCCTCGCCCTGCCGGCCATTGCCGTGGCGGGCCTGTTCCACGTCGTCTGCAACATCGCGATGCAATCCATGGCGCAGACGCTCAGCCTGCCCGCGATGCGCGGTCGCGTGCTGGCGCTCTATATGCTCGTCTTCCGCGCCGCTCCGGCGCTCGGCGCCTTTGCCCTCGGCGCCCTGGCCGAGTGGTTCGACCTTCAGACGATGATCGGCACCGCAGCGGCGCTGTTCGCCCTGATCGTGGCGGCCGCCTTGCCCGTCGCGCGCCGCATCTATTTCAGAACCGCAAGCACCCGGCGCGAAGACGCTGCGTCAGCCGTTGCGCGCGAGCCGGCGCTGGCCGGCCAGACCGAGAACGGCGCCCAGCGCGCAGAAGACGAGAAAGACCCAGCCCGAAACGGCGCCGGCCTGGATGCCGGAGAGGAGCACGCCGACAGTGCAGCCGAGGCCCGTCATCGCCCCCCACCCCATCAGCACGCCGCCGGCAAAGCGCGCGGCCAGGCCGCGCGGACCGGGCCATGAGGGGTCGAAGCGCCCCGCGAGGAGTGCGGAGGCAAAGCTCGACAGAACCAGCCCGATGACAAAGACGCCGTTCGGTGAAAGCAGCGCCGTCTTCACCGCGCTCACGCAGCCGCGAACCGTGTCCAGCCCGACGAGGGTCTCGGGAACGAGGTCCAGCGACAGGCCACCGGTGCGCACGAGACTGCCCAGTTCCGCCGTCACGCCGAGCGGCGCGACGCGCAGATAGGCGAAGGCGCCGATCGTCGCGACGAGGAGGCCTGCGACGACCGGAGGCCAGCGCCGGACGAAGACCGTTTCGAAGGACGAGGCAGGGTGGAGGCCGGCATGCTGCGGCGGGGCGGCGTTGCGAAGGACCAGCCATGCGAGCGCGCCGAGCGCGAGCAGCCCTGCAATCGTGGCGCCGGCATAACCCAAAACACCGGGAAGCCAGATCGGCGGGTCGTCGAACACCGTCCAGGTATAGAGCGCGTTCCATGTCGAAAAGCCGAGCAGGAAGCCCGCGGCGGCGCCGAGCAGCGCGGCGAGCGAGCCGAAGGCCCCCTCGCCCAGCCGGTAGAGATGCGCCGAAAGGCAGGAGCCGGAGAGCGCCATGCCGAGGCCGAAGGTGAAGGCGGCAAATGCGAGCACCGTCCCGACCGGGCCGATATGGGCATTCGGCGGCAGGCGATCCGGTTGCGGCACCGGCACCCAGGCCCCGAGCACGGCCTGGTACAGAACGATGCCCGCGGCGAGCGCCACGAGAATGGCGATGACGCCGGATGCGTCCCGCCTTTCCACGAAGTCCCGCAGGTTGCACAGGAAGCAGAAACGGCCCCGTTGCAGGACGATGCCGAAGGCGCTGCCGGCGATCAGCGCGAAGGAGAGCACCCGTCCGGCAGCATCCTGCGCCAGCCAGACACTCCAGGCGGCAAGGAGGGCGAGCACCGAGACGGAAAGAGAGCGGGCGGCGATGGAAGACATGGCGATCCGGCGGCTGGACATGAAAATGCGGGTGGACCTGGGAGGATGTCCACCCGCGTCGGCATCCCGCGCGGCGTAAGGCGCCGCGCCTTCGGGAACCGCTGTTACTTGCCGGTCCAGATCGTGCCGGCGATATTGTTCACCGGCACGCCGACGGCATTGCCGTATTCGGTCCAGGAACCGTCATAGTTGCGCACGTCGTAGCCGAGGATCTTCTTCAGCGCGAACCAGGTGTGGCTCGATCGCTCGCCGATGCGGCAATAGGTGATGACAGGCGTCGAGCCGTCGACACCCTTTTCGGCATAGATCGCCCTGATCTCGTCGGCGGATTTGAACGTGCCATCCTCCTTGACGATCGTGCCCCACGGAACGTTGACGGCGCCGGGAATGTGGCCCGCACGCACGGACAGTTCCTTCACGCCCTCCGGCGCGAAAATCTTGCCGGCATATTCGTCGGCCGAGCGGATATCGACGAGCTTGATATCGTTCTTGCCTTCCGCGACCGCGACGACATCGACGAAGCGGGCACGCACGGAATCATCCCGGTCGGCAAGCGCCAGGGTGGAATCGGCGTGATCGGGAACGGCCGTGTCGAGTGGCAGGCCCTGCGCTTCCCAGAGCTTGCGCCCGCCATCGAGCAGCTTGACCTGGCTGCCGAGGCCATAGACCTCGAACACCCAGGCGCCCCAGGCCGCAAACCAGTTGTTGTTATCGCCGTAGAGGACGATCGTCGTATCCTTGTCGACGCCGGCATCGCGCAAGACCTTTTCGAAGGCCTCGCGGCTGGCAATGTCCCGCTTCTGGGGATCCACGAGGTCGGTATGCCAGTCGAGATGCGCCGCGCCGGGAATATGGCCGCGCTCATAGACGCCCGTATCGACGCTCACCTCGAAAATGCGGACCTTCGGGTTGGAAAGATTGTCCTGCAGCCATTTCGCATCGACCAGCGCGTCCGACGCCGATGCCGATCCTGCAAGAAAGGTCGTCGAAAGCGCGATGGCCGAAAGCGTATTGATGCCCCAAATACCCTTCATGTCGTTTTCCCCTGAGTTCGATAGCAACGGGAAAAGCATCGCCTGCTTCCGGAACGTTCGGAAGGGAGTATATTCTATAATTTATGTAGAATTTAAACTCCCCTGCTATCCGCCGGTTGCCCGCACCTTCCCGATCGATCGGTCCGAGGGCCTCACGGTCAACGAGTTCAACATGCGGCCGAATGGTTCATCGTGCTCGTCCTCGACTGAACCCGCTTGAATTGGACGGGACAGGGACTACGGTGCCTCGAACCTCCATATTTTTGCATTTTTACCAAGGCTTGCCATGTCATCCATCAACGACCGAATCCTCAGCGCCGTCGATCGGCTTTTCGACGATCAGGTTGCGTTCCTGGAAGCGCTGGTCCGGTTCAAATCGCTGCGCAACGAGGAAGCCGCGGCGCAAGATTTCCTCGCGGCAGCGCTGAGGCAACGCGGTTTCGCGGTCGACCGCGTGCGCACGAATGCCTCCCAAATCGGCCGGCACCCGGCATTCTCGCCGGCGACGGTCGACTATGCGGAAAGCTGGAACGTCGTCGGCCGGAAGGCCGGGGCGGGCACCGGAGGCCGCTCGCTCGCTTTCAACTCGCATGTCGACGTGGTGCCGGCGGGGAGCCCCCACCGCTGGTCCACTCCACCCTTCGAGCCTCGCCGGGATGGCGACTGGCTCTACGGGCGCGGCGCCGGCGACATGAAGGCCGGCCTCGTTGCCTCCATTTTCGCGCTCGACGCCATCGCGGCAGCCGGGCTTTCGCTTCGTGGCGACGTTCAGGTGCAGTCCGTCGTGGAGGAGGAAATCACCGGCAATGGCGCGGCGACGCTTTTCGCCGAAGGCTTCACCGCCGATGCGATCGTCAGCCCGGAACCGACCGACGAGCAGCTCGTGCGCGCCAATGCCGGCGTGATCAAGTTCCGGCTCGAGACGAAGGGGCGTCCGGCCCATCCGCGTGAACCGGAATCGGGCCAGAGCGCCATCGACCTGATGATCCGCCTGATCGGGCACTTGAGGCGGCTGGAAGCCGAATGGATCGCCGAGCGGATCGGCAAGCCTCTGTTCGAGGATCTTCCCAACCCCGTCGCCCTGACGATCGGCACGATCACCGGCGGCGACTGGATCGCCTCCATCCCGAGCGATTGCGTCGCAGAGGGCCGGATCGGCTTTTACCCCGGCGAAGACCCGAGGATGCGCACGGCCGAAGTCGAAGCATTCATCGAGCGGATCGCGGCCGAAGATCCGGCTTTCGCCGGAGAAAACCTGGTCACGCTCACATGGGTCGGGGTCGTGCAGGCCGGCTACGAGCTGCCCGAAGGTACCGACGCGGAGACAAGCCTGCGCGCCGCGCACGCTGCCGCCCATGCGGGCGCCGGCCTCAGGTCCTATGTCATGGCCTGTTATCTGGATGCCACCATTTTCGCCGTGCACGGCAACATCCCGTCGCTCGTCTATGGTCCCATCGCGGAAAACATCCACGGCATCGACGAGCGGGTCAGCCTCTCCTCGCTGCGCCGTGTCACCAAGACGCTGGCGCTCTTTGCGGCCGACTGGTGCGGCGTGCAGGAAGGCTGACGACGGTCTCCGGAATTGCCTAGTGCTTCAGAATCTGGCTGAGGAACAGCTTGGTTCGCTCGTGTTGCGGATTGCCGAAGAAGTCATCCGGCTTGCCCTGTTCGATGATCTGGCCGGCATTCATGAAGATCACCCGGTCGGCCACCGCGCGGGCGAAGGCCATTTCGTGGGTGACGCAGACCATGGTCATGCCCTCGCGGGCAAGGCTCGTCATCGTCTCCAGCACCTCGGACACCATCTCCGGGTCGAGCGCCGAGGTCGGCTCGTCGAACAGCATGACCGCCGGCTGCATGCAGAGCGAACGGGCGATCGCCACGCGCTGCTGCTGGCCGCCGGAGAGCTGCACGGGGTATTTGTTCGCCTGCTCGGGAATGCGGACACGTTCGAGGAACTTCAGCGCGGTCTTGCGGGCCTCCCCCTCCGGCACGCCCTTGATCCACATCGGCCCGACCATGCAGTTCATCAGCACGGTCATGTGCGGGAAGAGATTGAAGTGCTGGAACACCATGCCGACATTCTTGCGCACTTCGGCGACATCGCGCATCCTGTCGTGCAGCGTGATGCCGTTGACGACGATGTCGCCCTGCTGGTGCGCCTCCAGCCGGTTGAAGCAGCGGATCAGCGTCGATTTGCCGGAGCCGGACGGGCCGCAGATGACGATGCGTTCGCCCTTCTCCACCGTCAGGTTCACATCGGTCAGCACGCGGAAGGCGCCGTACCACTTGGAGACGTTGCGGATGTCGATGATCTTCTCGCTCATCGCACTTTGCTCCTGGCGTAGTGGCGTTCGATGCGGGACTGGATGAGTTCGAGGCAGATCGACACCACCCAGTAGAGCATGGCGGCGGAGATCAGCATCTCCATGTGCTGGAAGGTCTTCTGGCCGAGCGTGCGTGCCAGGAACATCAGCTCCCAGACGCCGATGACCGAGACGAGCGAACTGTCCTTCAGCATCGAGATGAACTGGTTGCCCGTCGGCGGAATGATGACGGGCAACGCCTGCGGCAGGATGATCTTGCGCATGGTAAGCCCGAAGCCGAAGCCGATGGAGCGCGAGGCCTCCCACTGGCCGCGGTCGATGCTCTGGATGCCCGAGCGGAAGATCTCCGTCATATAGGCGCCGTAGCACAGCGAGAGCGCGAGAATGCCGGCCGGCACCGCATCGATGATGAAACCGAGCTGCGGCAGGCCGAGATAGATGAGATAGACCTGCATCAGAAGCGGCAGGCCGCGGAAGAAGGAGGTGTAGAAGCTCGCGATCGCGTAGGCGAAGCCGTTCGTCGAAAGCTTGGCCACCGCGCCGAGAATGGCGATGACGGAGGCGATCGCGATCGAGATGGCCGAGACGTAGATCGTCGTGAACAGGCCCTGCGTGATCATAAAGGGCAGCTTTTCCGCGATGAACGGCAGGCTGAGATTGAAGGTCGTGAAGAAGGCGAGGAAGAGCAGGAGCAACTCGAACCAGACGATCGCCACCTGCACCCTCAGAGAGGCGAAGCCGATCAGCACGATGTTCAGGCAGAAGAGCACGGCGATGACGAGGCCGATGGCGAACCGGCCGTAGAAGCCGCTTTCGGCCGGCGCGCCGATCACCGGGCGCATCAGCTCGCCCATCGACGTTCCCGTGAGGTCGAAGGCGAGAAAGACGGCGAAGACCACCACGAAAAGGGTGGCGACGAACCAAGGCTTGTGGACGAGGACTTCCGATTCGACGGTATCGGGATACAGCATCTCCGCTCCTTGAAGATTGGTGCGGCCCGCAGGCGGGGCCGCACGCACCGGTGGGATGTTACTGCGTGACCGTGTAGTCGACACCGTACCACTTGACGGAAAGCTTGCTCAGCGTGCCGTCCGCCTGCATGGCCTTGACGGCTTCGGCGATCTTCGCGCTCAGCTCCGCATCGCCATGCTCGACGGCGACCGCCAGCGGCTCGAAGAAGACCGGCTTGCCGAGCTGCTTGATCGGGTATCCGGCCTTTTCGGCGTCGAGGATGCTCGGCAGCGAGGAGACGACGGCGTCGAGGCGCGTGCCGTCGCCGAGGCGCAGGTCGTCGAAGGCGGTCGTCGAATTGGCGTAGGATTTCACCTCGCCCGGCTTGAATTCGTAGGTGAAGGCCGGCGCGCCGGCGGCGTCCAGCGTCAGGTCCTGGTTGGCGTAGGCCTCGAAGGTCGATGTCGCCGTCACGCCGACGCGCTTGCCTTCGAGATCGGCGAGCTTTTCGGCCTTGCTGTCCTTGTGCACGGCGACGGCCGCGGGCGTGTAATAGTAGACGGCGGGGAAGTCGAAGAGCGCCGCGCGCGCCTTGGTGGGCGTCATCGAGCCGACATGCATGTCCCAGCGGCCCTGCCACTTGCCGGCGGTGATGATGTCCCAGCCCGGCGTCACGAACTCGACGGAAACGCCGAGATGTTTGCCGATCTCCTTGGCGACGTCGATATCGAAACCGTCCATCTCGTTGTTGTCGTTGACGAAGGACTGCGGCGCCCAGTTGGCGTCGGTCGCGACCTTCAGGTTCTTGGCCGCGAGCACGCGGTCGAGCACTTCGCCGGCCTGCGCCGGCGCGGCCGCCAGCGAGAGGGCGAGAGAGGCGGCGAGTGCCGCAAATATCGTGGTTCTGATCATGCCTTTGTTCCCTCTGTCCGTTGTCGTTTCCTTGACGGCGCGGGTTCCTCTCCCCGCCGTTGTGTGCCATCTTGAGGCCCGTCGCCTCCTGCGTCTTCCGGCGTTCCCAAGCAGCATGCGCCGCAAGGCTCCGCCGAAATGACGGAAATCAAATCGCGCCCTCCCCCGCCATCTCGGCGCGGACCGCGCGGGCGACGCGAAAGGCCTCCACGCCGGCCGGCACGCCGCAATAGACCGCGATCTGGACAAGCGCCGCCTGAAGCTCCCTGTCCGTCAGGCCGTTGCGGACCGCGCCGCGGAAATGCAGGCCGAATTCATGCATGCGGTTGCTTGCCGCCAGCATGCCGAGGTTGAGAAGGCTGCGCTGCCTGAGGTCCAGACCGTCATCCGTCCAGGCCATGCCCCAGCAATATTCATTGAGCATATCCTGCAAGGGCTTCGAAAAGGCGTCTGCCGCGCCCATCGCGCGGTCGACATAGTCGTCGCCGAGCACATGCCGGCGCACGCCCTCGCCCTTTTTCCGCAAAGCCTCATCCATGGGCCGCCTCCGTACCTGTCAGGAAATCGCCCATGGCATCGGCGACGACGTCGGGCGCTTCGATGAGGATGGAATGGCGCAGGCCCGGGAAGAGGACGAGCCGCGATCCCGGGATGCGCTCGTGCATGTAGCGGGCCATGCGCGGGTTTGAGCCGACATCATCCTCGCCGGTGGCGATCAGCGTCGGGCAGCGGATCTGGTCGAGAAAACCGCCAAAATCCGTTTCGGCCAGAACCCGATAGGCCGATGCGTAGCAGTCGGGGTCGTTTTCCGCATCGCGCGCTCTGAGCCAGGTGATGACGTCGGGGTTCTTCTCCTGAAACGCCTCCGTAAGCCAGCGCGAGAGCGAGGCATTGTGATGATCGGCCGGGGTTCCCGCCTGAAGCGCGGCGAGCCGGGACAGCACCTGCTCGCGCTCTTGCGGCGTGCGGCCTGCGACGGTGGAGAGGAGCACGAGCCGGCGCAGACGCGGAAGGCGGGTCAGCGCGAGGCGCTGGGCGATCAGGCCGCCGAGCGAAAAGCCGGCGAGGTTGAAGGTCGAAAACCCGACCTTGTCGGCGAGCGCCAGCGTCTCGGTCACGAAATCGTCGATCTCGTAGCGGCCCTTGACGCGGCTCGACTTGCCGTGCCCCCGGAGGTCGAAGGTGAGGATGGTGAAGCGATCCTTCAACCGCTCCACCACGCCCGACCAGGCCTCCAGATAGGAGCCGACCCCGTGGATGCAGACGAGTGGCTCGCCGCCATCGCCGTCGATGCGATAGTTGAGCGTGACCTCGCCGACCTTGTGCTCTTGCGTGTCGTCCATGATCAGTGTCCCACGGCGGCCCGCTTGCGCTTGCGCTCGCTCTCGCGCGCGGCGAAGACGGGCATGACTTCCTTGGCGAAGAGCTCGATCGAACGCTTCTGCAATTCGAAGGGCAGGTTGAAGGTCAGGCCGAGACAATACTGGTCGACGCCCGCGGCTTCATAGACCATCAGCTTTTCGATCACCTCGTCCGGCGTGCCGAACATCAGGTTCCTGCGGATATTGTCCGGATTGTAGTTCTCCTTGCCCTTCACCGCCTCGTAGGGCACGGCCTCGGGAAAACCATCCTTCACGGTGCCGATGTTCTGCATCAGGTTCTCGAAGGCGCGGCCGTAGTCCATGCTGTGCCGCACGGCCCGCTCCCAGCCGTCCGGCCGGTCGTAGACGCAGGTGCGGCGCTGCATCATGAAACGTGGGCGCGGGACTTCCGGATGGTCGGCCACGGCCTTCTCGAACTTGTCGGCAAGCACCTGGATTTCCGCGGCTGGGGCGGAAAGCGGCGTCGAGAGGATGGAAGCGCCGTTGGCGATCGCCCAGTCGAACGTACCGGGATCGCGCGCGGCGACCCAGATGCGCGGATGCGGCGCCTGCAGCGGCTTCGGCACGGCGGCGGTGACCGGGAACTTCCAGTAATGGCCCTCATGGGCATAGTCGCCGGCCCACAGCTTCTTCACCGCGGGCACCAGCTCCTTCATGTAGGCCACGCCCTCCTGCTGCGGCATGCCGCCGGCCATGCGGTCGAACTCGTACTGATAGGAACCGCGGGCGATGCCGAATTCGAGGCGGCCGTTCGTCAGGTGGTCGCAGAGCGCCGATTCGCCGGCAAGCCGGATCGGGTTCCAGTAGGGCGCGACGAGCGTCGAAGTGCCGAGCCGGATGTTCTCGGTATGCTGCGCCAGCCAGACGAGCGTCTGGAAGGGGTTCGGCGAGATGGTGCATTCGAGCGTGTGGTGCTCGGCCGTCCAGAGCATCTCGAAACCGCCCTCATCCGCCATGCGGGCCAGCGTCAGCAGATTGTTCTTCACCGTGGCCATCGGCACCCCGGGCGAAAAACGTTCCATCGTGAGCGAGACTGCGAACTTCATGGGATTCTGCCTTTCGATGCTTGTTATTTGAGGCGGATGACGAAGGGGTCCTGCATGGCGCCGGAATAGTCGATGATGACGTTCTTCAGCCGCGAGAACTCGTACATGACCTCGAAGCCGCCACGCCGGCCGTAGCCGCTTTCCTTGAAGCCGCCGTTCGCGGACATGAAGGAGGCGGAACGGTAGGTGTTGATCCAGACCGTGCCTGCATCGATGCGGCTGGCGAAGCGCAGCGCCCGGTCGATGTCCTTCGTCCAGATGCCGGAGGCGAGGCCGTAGCGCGTGTCGTTGGCGAGCTCGATCATTTCCTCCTCGTTACGGAAGGGCATGACGCCCACGACCGGCCCGAAGAGTTCATCGCGCATGAAGGCCATGTCGTTCCCGGCATCCACCATGACGGTCGGCTCGAAATACCAGCCGCCCGGCGCAAGCTCCGCCTGCTGCGGCCGGCCGCCGCCGACGGCGACCTTCGCGCCTTCCCTGACGCCCGAGGCGACGTAGGATTCCACCTTGGAAAGCTGGTCGGCGAGTGCCAGCGGGCCGATATCGGTGTCGTCGACGGTCGGCAGGCCGACGCGGATGCGCCGGGTCCGCGCCACGAGCGCCTCGATGAACCGGTCATAGACACCGGCCTCGACGAAGCAGCGCGAGCCGGCCACGCAGGTCTGGCCCGCGGCGGCGAAGACGCCGGAGACGACGCCGTTCACCGCATGCTCGATATCGACATCGCCGAAGACGACATGGGGCGACTTGCCGCCAAGCTCCATCGAGCAGGGCACGAGGTTTTCAGCGGCATTGCCGGCGATGCGGCGGCCGGTCGCGGTGCTGCCGGTGAAGACGTATTTGGCGACGCCGGGATGACGCGTCAGCGCCTCGCCGGCGCTCCTGCCCGTACCGGTCACCACATTGACGACGCCGGCCGGGAAGCCCGCTTCATGGATGAGTTCGGCGAGCGCCAGCGTCGAGGCCGTGGCATGCTCGGAAGGCTTGATGACGACAGTGTTGCCGATGGCAAGGCACGGCGCGAGCGTGCCGGTGAGCAGCATCAGCGGCGAATTCCACGGCGTGATCATGCCGACCACGCCGAGCGGTTCACGCAGGTTGAGGTTCAGCGTGTCGAGCCGGTTGATCGGGATCGTGTCGCCCTGCAGCTTGTCGGCCATGCCGGCAAAATAGTGGTAGCTGTCCGGCATGGCGCGCATCTGGGCGCGGGTCTCTTTCAGGAGCTTGCCGTTGTCGCGCGTCTCGATCTCGGCGAGCGCATCGGCATTGGCGCGGACCAATTCGGCGAGGCGGCGGACCAGCGCACCGCGATCGGTCTGCGTCATGCGGCGCCAGGCGGGATCGCGAAACGCGGCGGTGGCCGCACCGACGGCGGCCTCGACGTCGTCGGCGTCGGCCTCGGCGAATTCGTACCAGGGCTCACCGGTCGTCGGATCGAAGCTCCGGATATAGTTGCCGTTCTTCGGCGCGACGAACTCGCCGCCGATAAACAGCTGCTGGCGCGAACCTTCGATGGTGCTGACGGTCGTCTTCATGTCATTGTCCTTGGTCTTGGGAGGCCTGGAGCCAGGCGCGGGCTTGCCCGTCGATCATCGCGACGCGGCCGCCGTCGTGGGAATCCATGTAGATGCCGAAGCGGCCCGCCTGCCGTTCGCGCACATAGCGGCGCAGCATGGAGCGCAGTTCGTGGGTCGCGATCGCCGCGTAGGGCAGATCGTCGATCGGGAAGAAGCGAAGGCTTTCCGGGAGGCCGATCTCCGCCCCCTCGCCCGCCAGCCGGGCGCGGTAGACGAGATAGCCGGGATCGCTGTCGGCGACGTCGAAGACGGAATAGAGAAAGGTCTCCTCCGGCACGAGGCGGAGCGCATCGCCGCCATCCACCACGAGTTCGCTGTCGGCCTTGCGGCGGCGCGCGGAGGGCAGGACCCAGCCGCCCTTGCCGTCCGCCCGCAGCAGCAGGCCGTCGCCGGCCTCGATGAGATAGCCGATGATCATGCCGTGCGAGGCGAGCCAGCCCGTCGGCAGCGGATCCTTCACGCTGGCATAGCGTCCGCGGCAGAAACCGAGCGGGGCCGTCGGGCTGGTGCCGAAAGCCCGCACCCGGCCGATCAGGATCACATGATCGCCCGCGTCGACGGCGTTGTGCAGGCTGCAGTCGAACCAGGTGAGGCTGTCCGTCAGCACCGGCGCGCCGGTATGCGCCCGGTCGTGATTGACCGACAGGAACTTGTCCGGCGCCTTGGAAGCGAAGGTGGCCGACACATCAACCTGGCCTTCATGCAGGATGTTGACCGCGAAACAGTCCGCCGCGGTGAAGGCCGCATAGCTGGAAGCGGACTTGGCGACGCAGACCAGCAGCAGCGGCGGATCGAGCGAGACGGAGGTGAAGGAATTGGCCGTCATGCCGCGTGGCGTGCCGTCGGCTTCACGCGTGGTGATGACCGTGACGCCGGTGACGAAGGTACCGAAGGCCCGACGCAGCGCGACGGGATCGATCGGTGCGTCCAGTGCTGCCGCCTCTTTCACCATGCCCTCGTTCTCCTCCGCGGTTTGTTGGGAGGAAGCTAGCCGGGGTGGACCGGCGCTTCTTCCTGCCGGGCGGAGGAGATGGCAAAAGAGTTCTGCTACGGTTCGTAGGAGATCCGAACGGACCGATCAGCGCTCGCCGAGAGCATGATTGTCGATGACGCTGTGAAGGCGGAGGGCGAGCTCGACGGCAAAACGCCGTTCTGGCGTTTCCACGTCGATGCCGAAAAGCTCCTGGATGCGCGCCAGCCTGTAGCGCAGCGTCGTTACGTGCAGGCCAAGACGATCGGCACAGGCCTGGCTGCGGCAGCCCTCCTCCAGATAGGCGGAAAGCGTTTCGAGGTAGGGCGTTCCGTTTTCACGATCATGTTCGGCAATCGCGCCGATGCTGGCACGCACGAAATTGCGGACGTCGCCGACATCGGCGGCCGAAACGAGCATGGGCAGGGGCCCGAAATCCTGCGTCGAAAGCGCGCCCGTCAGCCCGAAGGAACGGCCGATGCGGATCATCCGATTGCACCGTTCCCAGGCCGTGGCGTAATCGTCAAGACCGATGCAGCGGCTTCCGGCAACGACGATCGGCGCCTCGCCGAGATAGCGGCTGAGGTCGTCGGCGATACGCCGCATGAGTTTCGTCGAGCGCTCCTGCCGGGGCGATTCTTCATACGGCATCAGGCATACGAGCCCGCCATCGATTGCCACCAGCACGGCCTCGATAGAGGCCTGCTGCAGGACGCGCGACAATGTATGCTCCACGTCGATCGAGCCGCCGCCCAAGGCCTTGGCGCGCTCGGGAAAATCGACGACGATCATCTGCTGTGCGAGCGACAGATCGAGGCCGAGCCGGGCGGCGCGCTGGCCAATATCGGCTGCATCGCGCCAGCGCCGCTCCACGATCTCGAAGAAGAGCTCGCTTTGCGTGCGTGTCTCAAAGCGGAAGCGCAGGAAGCTGCGCATCATCTGGACGCTGAGCGCGTATTTCGCGCTGTCGAGCATGAGCTGGTCCAGTTCGCCTTCAGCCGCCGCGGAGGGAAAGATGACGAGCGCGCCCACCTGTTGGCGATCCACCGTCAAGGGCTCCACGCGGGCAAAGACACGCAAACGCCGCGCGCCGTCCTCAAGAAAGATCGGCGCCGCAGCGGTGCTGCCGCGCTCCACCGCATCGCGCGCCGCCCGCATCAGCGCGCGCGCGAAAACCGTCGGCGCGGCCGATTGCCATGCCGCATCGTCGGCGTCCGCCAGGGGCGAGCGTCCCGCGATGAGCTGATTGACCGTGAAGTCCACGACGACCAGCGGATTGGGCAGCAGCCTTCCAACCATTGCAGCGAGCGAGGAGACGGAACCGTCGCTGAGCACATGCTCCAGCAACGAGGTGTGGGCCGCAAGCGCCCGATCGAGCCGCTCCGACGCGCTTTTCTCCGCCGCGAGCCGATGCTGCTTCTCCACCGCGATCGCGCCGAGATGCAGGATGGTGCCGAGGAAGGCCAGATCATCCTCTGTCACGTCGGTCACGGTGCGCGCGATGACGCTCAGCACCATCGGGCGGCCCTCGGCATCGGCACAGTCCATCGGCATGACGAGGACGGTGCGATAGTCCCGCTCGAAAGCCTCCTTGCGATAGCCCGGGAACTCGGTGCTTTCACGCGCGTCGCGGATATAGACAGGCTCATTGCGCTGAAGCGCGATCAACGACGGGCTGGTGGCAAGCTCCCAGCGATCGGGCAGGTCCCGCTGGATGAGCGTCGGATCGTGACGGACGATGACATGGGCATAACCATGCGCGGCATCGATGCCCATGATCGAGCCGAGTGCCCAGTTGGCGTGCCGGCAGGCGGCCGCGACGAGGTGCTGCAACACGGTCGCAAGGTCGCCGCCGCTGTTGATCTGGCTCGCCACGTCGCGCAGCGAGAGTATGCGAGATTTCTGATCCAACGCGCCACGCACTCCCGTCGTTCGGACCTGGATAATGCGATGCACCGCGGCTTAAATCTACTCGTTTTCATAGGAGGTGTTCGCCCCTGCCTCCTCCGAAAAATAGGAAGACCCCGCGCCGTCGCGCGGTAGGTTGAGGAGACATTCAATAGATGGTGGAAACGACATGGCGCTCGGCATTCGAAAGATCTGCACGTTCCTGGAAGAAACCCATGTCGAAGGCGGCAAAGCGACGCCGCGGCCCGTCAGGATCGTCGTCGTGGCCGCCATCATCGAGAACCCATGGGCTGGCAAGGGCTTCGTGGAAAACCTGCGGCCGCAGATCGTCCGCATCGCCGGGCCGCTCAGCGAGGAAATGACGCGCCGGCTGCTCGCGCAGATGCCGGCCGAGCAGATCGAGGCTTGCGGCAAGGCGGCCGCCGTGGGCATCAACGGCGAGATCGAGCATGCCTCGGCGATGATCCACACCCTGCGCTTCGGCAATCCTTTCCGCAACGCGATCGGCGGCACGAACTATCTCGAATTCGCCAATACACGCAACGCGCCCGGCGCGCTGCTCTCGCTGCCGATGATGCACAAGAGCGAGACCGGCAAGCGGTCCCACTTCCTCACCGCCAATTTCCAGATCGCCGACGCGCCGCACCCGGACGAGATCGTCGTCTCCATCGCGGCCGCCGACGGCGGGCGCCCTCATGCGCGCATCGCCGACCGGTTCCAGGACATGGCGGAAATGGAGGATGCCGCCGCTACCTGACGCTTCCTTGCTTTGCGTTCCCTCGCCTTTTCGAAGCGAAGCCTTCCCGGCTGGGGCAGGATTCAGGCAAAGGCGTGGGCGGAGGCCGTGTCGAAGGTCAGCCAGGCCTTTTCGCCGCGCGCAAGGCTCGAAATCGCCTCGTGGCCGAACGGCAGGCGCACCGAAAGATCGGCACCGGCGGACGTCGCGGTGCTGACCTCGACATTGTTGCCGAGGAAGGTGATATCCCGCACCGTCACGGCAATGCCCGAGGGGACCGAGGCGCGTGACAGCGACAGGCGTTCCGGGCGCAGCATCAGCGATGCCTTGCCGCTTGCCGTCGACGCCCCGTGCAACGGCACATCTTCGACGACGGCGCCATCGCCCAGCGAAAGCTTCGCCTTGCCGGCATGGCTCGCCACGACGGTCGCATCGAGAAAATTGCTGTCGCCGATGAAGCCCGCAACGAAGCGGGTCGCCGGGTTGGAATAGAGTTCGGGGCCTGTGCCGATCTGGTCGATCTCGCCCTGGCTGAAGACCGCGATGCGGTCGGACAGGCGCAACGCCTCCTCCTGGTCATGCGTGACATAGAGGATGGTGACGCCCGTCTCCTGGTGGATGCGGCGGATTTCGAACTGGATCTCCTCGCGCAGCTTCTTGTCGAGCGCCGAGAGCGGCTCGTCCATCAGCAGCACCGGCGGGTTGTAGACGAGCGCGCGGGCGAGTGCGACGCGCTGCTGCTGGCCGCCGGACATATTGGCCGGCATGCGATCCTCGAACCCCTCCAGGCGCACGAGCTTCAGGGCCGCCTTCACGCGGTCGGCGATCTCGGCCTGCGGGCGGCGGCGGATGCGCAGCGGGAAGGCGACGTTCTCGCCGACGGACAGATGCGGGAAGAGCGTATAACGCTGGAACACCATACCGATGTTGCGCTTGTGCGACGGCGTCGACAAGAGGCTCCGGCCCTTCAGCAGGATGTCGCCGTCCGTCGGATCCTGGAAGCCGGCGAGGATATAGAGGGTGGTCGACTTGCCGGACCCCGAAGGGCCGAGGAAGGTCATGAACTCGCCCTCGGCAATGTCCATGCCGACGCTCTTGACGGCCGTGACCGTGCCGTAGGTCTTGCGGATGCCGCGAATGCTGAGGAAGGGTTGGGTCATGCTTTTCGTCCCTTGCGGAAGAGTGCTGCGACGATCATCAGGAGGATCGTGAAGGCAATGAGCAATGTGGAGGCGGCGGCGATCACCGGCGTCAGGTCCTGCCGGAGCGTGGACCAGATCTTCACCGGCAGCGTCTGCAGGGTAGGGCTGGCCATGAAGATCGCCAGCACCACCTCGTCCCAGGAGGCGAGGAAGGAGAAGACGGCAGCGCCGAAGATGCCGTGGCTGACGGCCGGCACCGTCACGCGCAGCCGCGCCTCCCACGGGCTCGCCCCGCACAGGATGGCTGCGTCCTCGACCGAGCGGTCGAAGCCTTCCAGCGCATTGCCGATCGAGATGATCGAGAAGGGCAGCGCAATCAGGAGGTGGGCGATGATGAAGGCGAGCGTCGTGCCGGCAAGGCCGAGCTTCAGGAAGAGCGCATAAAGCGCCACTGCCAGCACCACGACGGGCAGGATCATCGGCGTGAGGAACAGCGCCCGCAGGAAATCCCGGCCGGGAAAGCGGCCGCGGTTGAGGCCGAGGGCGGCGAGGAAGCCGATCACCACGGACAGCACCGTGACGATGGCCGCGATCTTCAGGCTCGTCAGCGCCGAATAGAGCCAGCGCGGATCGGCGAAAAGATCCTGATACCATCTGAAGGTCCAGGAGGGCGGCGGGAAGATCAGCCATTGCGAGGAGCCGAACGAGAGCGCGGCGATGAAGACGATGGGCAGGATCAGGAAGAGGCAGACCAGCGCGACGAGGGCGATGAGGGCGGTGCGCAGCCCGCCGAGCTTGTCGAAGTCGAGCAGCATGTCACGTCCCCCGGGCCGGATTGAAATAACGCAGCTGGACCGCGTAGAGCGCGAGGGTGACGACGAGCAGCACCAATGCGGCCGCGCCTCCCATGCCCCAGTTCACCAGCGACTGCACGAACTGCGCGACGAGTTCGGCGAGCATCATGTTGGCGGTGCCGCCGAGGAGGGCGGGCGTCACGAAATAGCCGAGCGACATGACGAAGACCATCAGAGCGCCGGCGGCGATGCCCGGCAGCGACAGCGGCAGCAGCACGCGCCAGAAGCATTGCAGCCGGCCGGCGCCGCACAGCGCCGCGGCGCGCAGGATCGCCGGATCGATGGCGCGGATCACGCCCATCAGCGGCAGGATGACGAAGGGCAGCATGATATAGGTCATGCCGATGGTGACGCCGACGAGATTGTTGACGAGCGCCAGCGGCTGGTCGATGAGGCCAAGGCCCATCAGCGTCTTGTTGACGACGCCGGTGCGCTGCAGCAGCACCATCCAGGCATAGGTGCGGGCGAGCAGGTTCGTCCACATCGACAGGATGATGATGGCCAGCACGATGCGCGACCACCGTTCCGGCATGATGGCGAGCAGCCAGGCGACCGGATAGCCGATGACGATCGAGACGAGCGTGACGACGCCGGCCACCATGAACGTGTTCAGGAAGACGCGCAGATAGGTCGTCGAACCGAGGAGAACCGCATAGTTCTGCAAACCGGGCTCCGGCTCCAGCACGCTGCGCACGAGCAGCATGAGCACCGGCACGATGAAGAAGAAGGCAATGAGCAGCAAGGCCGGCAGGAGATAGCCGAACGTGCCCTCGCGCTTCGTTTTGACGGCGCCTGTAACAGCCATGATCGATCATCCAGTGGATTGGGAAGCGGGCCGGCAGCTGCCGGCCCGCCATCGTCTTGGGAGATGGCCTTACTTCGCCTGCCAGGCGTACCAGCGGGTGCCGATCTCGTCGCGATGCTCGGCCCAGTAGCCCATGTCGGCGTTGACCTGGGTATCCGCCTGCATGTCCGGCAGCGAGTTGCGCAGTTCCGCGTCCATCAGGGTGCTGGCATCGAGGTTGATCGGCGCATAGCCGGTCGCGGTGGCGAACTGTGCCTGGGCCTGATCGCTGGTGGCCTGCGCGATGAACTTCATCGCCGCATCCTTGTTCTTCGCGCCCTTCGGTACGACCAGGGAATCGGCTGCCGTGATGTTGTTCGTCCAGGACGTCTCGACGGTGACGCCGGTTTCGGCGAGCGCCGTCAGGCGGCCGTTCCAGAACGAGCCGAACGGCGCCTCGGCGGACGCGAGAAGCTGCTGCGACTGGGCGCCGCTGTCCCACCAGACGATATCCGCCTTGATCGTGTCGAGCTTCTTGAAGGCGCGGTCGAGATCGAGCGGATAGAGCTTGTCGGCGGCAACGCCGTCGGCCAGCAGCGCCGCCTCGATCACGCCCGGCGCGGACCACTTGTAGAAGGTGCGCTTGCCGGGAAACTTCTGGGTGTCGAACAGATCCGCCCAAGTCTTCGGGCAGGCCTCGACCGCGTCCTTGTTGCAGCCGATCACGAAGGAATAGTAGAAGCTGCCGACGGAATAGTCCGTCACGAAGCGCGGATCGAGCTTGGTCTTGTCGATGACGGAGAAGTCGAGCTTTTCGAGAAGGCCCGCATTGCCGGCCTGGACCGCGTAGTCGCCCTCGACGTCCACGACGTCCCAGGTCACGTTGCCGGCTTCCACCATGGCCTTGATCTTGCCGTAGTCGGTCGGGCCGTCCTGCGTGACGGCGATGTTGCTCTCCGCGGTGAAGGCATCGGCCCAGTAGGTCTTCTGGGCGTCCTGCGTGGTCCCGCCCCAGCTCGTGAAGACCAGGTCCTCAGCCGCGGCGTTTCCCGCAAGCAAGAGCGTCGTCGAAAGAAGCGCGATTACCAGTCTGCTTTTCATGTTTCCATCCTCCCGGTTCGGTTGATATCGTCGTCAGGCCGGCGCGCTGCCGCCAAGCGGCGAAAAGGCGGCCGGTGTCATGATCTTGTTGTCCGCGGTGACGATCAGGTCGCGGATCTTCGGCAGGAAGGCCTGCCAGTCCGGATCGGCGGCAAGGCGCGCACGGCGCGCCTGCCGGTCGTCCAGGCTCGCAAAGCTCCAGATGTGGACGATCTCGTTGACCGGTCCGATCTCCGAGGAGAAGTAACCGACGAGATTGCCGAGATGCTTCTTCTGGATCGCGATGCCGGTTTCGCCGACCACCTTGAGGTATTCGGGAATGCCGCCGTTCTTCAGCCGGTAGGTGCGGATTTCGACAAACATCGCCGTCACCGCATCACGAAGGGATCGGGGATCGGATCGTCGGACGTCCGGAGCCACACGGTTTTCGTCTTCGTATAGTCGAGCGCGGCGGCAAGCCCGCCCTCGCGCCCTTGCCCCGACTGGCCATATCCGCCGAAGGGCGCGATCGGCGAGACCGCGCGATAGGTGTTCACCCAGACGATGCCGGCGCGGATGCGCTTGATCATGCGGTGGGCGCGGGCAAGGTCGCGCGTGAACACGCCGGAGGCGAGCCCGTAGGGCGTGGCGTTCGCAAGCCGCACAGCCTCCTCCTCGCTCGTGAAGGAAAGCACGGAAAGGACCGGCCCGAAGAGCTCGGTTTCCACCGAGGCGGCGGAGGCGCCGTCGCAGTCGAGGATGGTGGGGACATAGTAGAAGCCGTCCCCCTCTCCTGCCCGGCCGCCGGTCACAAGTTTCGCACCCGCCTCCAGCGAGGCGGCGACGACCGTCTCGATATCGTCGCGCTGCCGGCGCGTGCAGAGCGGCCCGACTTCCGTCGCCATGTCGAGCGGCGCGCCGATGCGGATGGCTTCCGCCTTCGCCTTCAGGATGGCGAGGAACCGGTCCTTCACCGAAGTCTCGACGATGAGGCGCGAACCGGCGACGCAGCTCTGGCCCGTCGCGGCAAAAATCCCCGCGACCTGCGCGTTGGCCGCACTGTCGAGATCCGCATCGGCAAAGACGATGAAGGGCGACTTGCCGCCGAGTTCGAGCGAGGTCGTGGCAAGGTTCTCCGCGGAATTGCGCACCACGGCCGCCGCCGTCGCCGGACCTCCGGTGAAGGCGATGTGATCGACGCCGGGGTGACGGGTCAGCGCGCTGCCGCAGGCCGGGCCGAAGCCCGTCAGGATATTGACGACACCCGCCGGAAAGCCCGCCTCGTGCACGAGCCGCGCAAATTCGAGAAGCGGTGCAGGCCCCTCCTCCGAGGCCTTGACGACCAGCGTGCAGCCGGCGGCGAGGGCCGGGCCGATCTTCACGGCCGAGAGGAAAAGCTGGCTGTTCCACGGAACGACCGCCGCCACGACGCCGATCGGCTCGCGCCGCGTCCAGACATCCATGTCCGCCTTGTCGATGGCAAGCGTCGCGCCCTCGATCTTGTCGGCAAGGCCGGCATAATAGCGGTAGTAGTCCGCGACATAGGCGATCTGCGCGGAGGTCTCGCGGATGATCTTTCCGGTGTCGCGGGTCTCCAGTTCGGCGAGCGTGCGGGCATTGGCCTCGACGAGATCGGCAAGCCGGTAGAGCAGCTTGCCGCGGGCCGTCGCCGTCATGGCCGGCCAGGCGCCGTTCCAGAGCGCGCGCTGCGCGGCCTTCACGGCACGATCGACATCGTCTTCACGCGCTTCGGGCATCGCCGCCCAGACCGAACCGGTTGCCGGATCGATCGAGTCGAACCGTGCCGCGCCGTCTTCGAAGGTTCCGTCTATATATTGCTGGAAGCTCTGCATGGCGGCCTCACCGGAATGCCGGCATGACATCGGCGATGAAGCGTTCGAGCGACGCCTTCTTGCGCGCAAAGCTCATGCCCGTGTCGATCCAGAACGAATATTCGTCGTAGCCGAGATCCTCGTAGACCTTCAGCCGCTTGATCACCTCGTCCGCCGTGCCGATCGGCATGTTCTCGCGCATCTTCTGCGGCGTGAGGTTGGGATTGGCGGCAAGCTCTTCCTCGCTCAGACGCTCGATGAGGCCCTGGCTGATCGGCCGCTCGTTCTTGAACCAGGCGAAGAAGTAATTGTAGTAGGTGCTCACTTCCTTCGCGGCCTGCACGATATCGGCCTCGTCGGAGCCGACATAGGTGTGCAGCAGCAGCATGATCTTCGGGCGTGGCACGCCCGTCGCCTTCTCGCAGGCCGCATCGAAGCGCTCCATGAGGCTGGCGATTTCCGCCTCGCCATTGGCAAGCGGCGTGCACTGCACGTTGCAGCCGTTGGCGACGGCGAATTCGTGGCTGTTGGGATCGCGCGCCGCGACCCAGACCGGCGGGTGCGGCTGCTGCACCGGTTTCGGCGCGGAGGTCGTCTTGGGGAATTTCCAGAATTCGCCGTCATGGGTGTAGTCGCCCGACCAAAGACCCTTGACGGCCGGGATCAGCTCGCGCATGCGCTGGCCTGCGCCCCAGGGATCGAGGCCGGGCAGGAGCCGTTCGTATTCGAAGCTGTAGGCGCCGCGCGCGATGCCCACGTCGAGCCGGCCGCCGGCGATGATGTCGGTCATCGCCGCTTCGCCGGCAAGCTTGACCGGATGCCAGAACGGCGCGATCACCGTGCCCGTGCCGAGCCGCACATTCTTCGTGCGCCGCGCAAGGTCTGCGATGTTGACGAAGGGGTTCGGCGCGATCGTGAAATCCATGCCATGGTGCTCGCCGGTCCAGATGGCATGCATGCCGCCCTTGTCCGCGATCTCGCACAGCGCGATGAATTCCTCATAAAGGTCCTGATGGTTCTGGCTGGCATCCAGCCGTTCCATGTGGACGAACAGGGAGAATTTCATGGCTTACCCCTTTGCAGCCACGGCGTGCACGCGGCCCTTTTCCTGATTTCCGAAATAGACGCCGAAATTGCCGAGCGTGCTTTCCTGCGCAAAACGCGTGACGATGTCGCGCACCGCACCGTCGGCGATCTCGGCCACCGGCGGGGTCTGGACGGGAAAGAAGCGGCCGCTCCTTGCCGTCCCGTCTCCCAGTTCGGCGCGGTAGACGACATGCTGCTGGCCGGTTTTCGTGTCCTCGTAGACGGAGTAGAGAAGACCGGTCGTGAGCGTCAGCCCCACCGTCTGCGCGATATGATGCTCCAGGGCCTCCATGCCGTCACCCTCGGCCTTTTCGACGAACGGCAGCGTCCAGCCCCCCTTGCCGTCATCGACCAGGAGGAGTTCACCGTTCCGTACGGCGACTGCGCCGAGAAGCAGGCTTTCGGCCGAGGCGAGCAGGCTCTTTTCAGCGAGCGCCGGCGTGAAATACCCGCCGCGCGCATAGCCGAGGCCGGTCTTGCCGCTGTTGTCGAAACCCTCGACCCGGCCGATCAGGATCACATGATCGCCGGCGTCGACTACCTCATGCGTCGCGCAATCGAACCAGGCGGCAACATCGGCGAAGACGGGCGAACCGTGCGGGCCCGGCCTCCAGTCGACGGCCGCGAAACGGTCCTCGACGGGGCGGGCGAAGGTATTGGAAACCTCCTTCTGCCCTTCCGAGAGGATGTTCACGCCAAACCCCTTCGCGCCGGTCAGCGTCGCGTAGTTGCGCGAGGTCTTCGCCAGGCAGACGAGGAGCAGCGGCGGATCGAGCGAAACGCTGGTGAAGCTGTTGGCGGTGAAGCCGATCGGCGCGCCCGCATCGTCAACGGTCGTGACGACGGTGACACCGGTCAGGAATGCGCCGAAGGCGTCGCGCAGGGCTCTCGCGTCTGGTATCATGGTCTCCTCCCATGGTCCGTGAGGACCGAATGTTTCAGCTCGTCGCCAGCCAGTCCGCAAGCGCACGGTTCACCGCGTCGGGCGCCGTCAGGTTCACCATGTGACGGTGCCCCTCGATCACCACGGCCCGCCCCCGGCGGGCGGCAGCGGCCATGTCCCGCGTCATGCCGGCGGTCGAATTCAGGTCTCCGTCCCCCGTCAGAAAGAGCGCCGGGCATTCGACCCCGGGCCAGCACTCCGCATAGACCGTATCCCCGCCGGCAAAGGCCGCGTAGGCCGCGGCATAACCTGACGGGTCCACCGCCTGCAGCAGGTCGCGCACCAGGATGTAGGCGTCGGTTCCCGCCTCTTCCTCGGAAAACCAGCGGGCCAGCGGCGCCACCCGGTCGAAGTCGCCGGACCCGATTTCCCGCGCCCGCGCCTCCACAGCCTTCCGCGCGTCCGGCCCCCGCCGGTAGACGCCATTCAAGAGCGCGACCCGCCGCACCCTCCCGGGCGCCGTCGCCACGATGCCGTTTGCGATCAGCGCGCCCATCGAATGGCCCGCGACATTGACCGGCCCGGCATCGACCTCCTCCAGGAAGCGCTGGAACCATGCGACATAGCGGTGCAGGTCCGGCGCGCCATCGAGCGCATTCGAAAGGCCGTGGCCGGGAAGATCGACCGCGATCACGCGATACCCTTCCGCCAGCCGCTCGATCTGCGGCCCCCAGGCCTCGATACGCATGCCGACGCCGTGGATGAGGACGAGGGCCTCATCCCCCGCGCCCCGCTCCAGATAGGCCGCCCCCGAAGGCGTCTTAGACCGCGGCAGGATTTGCAACATCGTGGCCCAGCTCCTTGAGGTCCTGGTACCGGTCACCGATGCGGTGATGCGGGCGACCGCCAATGGAAGCGCCAAGCGCCAGCACGATCTCGTCGGCGGCCGGCGCATCCGGGACCGCGCACTGAATGGTGAGGTAGTGCGACCGGCGACCCTCGTCGTTCTTGTCCATCAGCGGGATCATGATCGGCGCATTCGCCGGGCCGCGCGTGTTGCAGAAGGCGAGATAGGACTTTGCGCCCACGGCGCTGCGGTAGTGGTTGCCGAAACGAAGCGTGTGGATAAGGGCGGACGCATGTTCTACCTCGCCGTCCAGGCCGACGACCGCCGACTTGCCATAGGCTTCGACGGTTTCGCCGGAGCCGGCCTCATCGATGATCATCCCGGTCAGGAGCTCGCCAAGGACCGGAGCGACGGCATGGATTTCCGGTTTCAGGTCCTCGACGAAACCGCGGCCAGCCCATGGGTTTTTCACGACGGCCACGGCCGCGATCAGCTTGAGCGGCCGTGCGGCCTTCCTGCCGCCCTCCACGAACGTCGTCTCCACATGCAGCAGCGTTTTCCGGACCAGCGTCACCGAGGCATCCTCCTGTCTTTCATCTGCTCATATTTTGGTATACCATAAGACAAAGTGTCAAGCCATTGTCTCGAACTTTTTTTGCGGCTATGAGTCCAGCATGACAAAGAACGCCGAAAGCCTCGCGGCCCTCCGCATCGAAACCCCGCCGACAACGCTCCGGGAGATTGCGCTCGACCGCATGCGCCGCGCCATCATCGGCGGCCTCTTCGAGCCGGGCGAGCGGCTGGTCGAACGCACGCTCTGCGACCAGCTCGGCGTCTCGCGCTCCGTCATCCGCGAGGTCATTCGCCATCTCGAGGCGGAAGGGCTCGTCGAGATGCTCGCCAAGCAAGGACCGATCGTCGCAAAGCTCGATTGGGATGATGCGCGGCAGATCTACGAGATCCGGGCCGCGCTGGAATCAACCGCGGTCGCCGATTGCGCGCGCGTTGCCGGCCCCGACGTCAAGGCGCGGCTGCGGAAAGCGATGAACGAACTGGAAGAGACATCGAAGCAAAACTCTCCCGTCGGCGTGCTCGATGCTACCACGGAGTTCTACAAGGTCGTCTTCGAGGCCGGCGGCCACAACATCGCCTGGGAAATCGTCAGCCGCCTGAACAGCCGCATCTCGCGGCTGCGCGTCATGACGCTCTCGACATCGAACCGCATGGCGTCCGGCCCCTCGCAAATCCGGGAAATCTTCAAAGCGATCGACGCCAACGATCCCGACGCCGCCGCGGCGGCCTGCCGCGCCCATGTTGGCGCAGCTTCGGCGATCGCGAAGACGATCCTCGCCTGATCATCCGAATAAAACGCGACCGCCGAAAATCGGCGGCCGTGTGCAGTCATGCCAAGGCTCGATGGTCATTAAAAGCGCCGCCGACCGGCATCCCGTCAGCTCAGGAGATCGGCCGCCGTCCTTGCCAGCGCCAGCGTTCCGAAGGCGATGGACCGCTCGTCCGGCTGATAGTGCGGATTGTGCACCTTGTCTGATCGTCCCGGCTGGGAGGAACCGACAAGCAGCCGGAATGACGGAACGATTTCAGCGAAAAGCGCAAAATCCTCGCCGCCCATGCTCGGCTCGTAGTCGAAGGCGACGTCGCCGAGCTGCGCCCTGATCGCATTGACGGTGCGCTGGAGCATGCCCGCATCGTTGAAGATGGGCGGCGTGCCCCGTCTGTAGGTGAGCTCGCATCCTGCCCTGAAGCTCAAACCCACACCCTCGCAGAGCCGGCGCAGGCCGACCTCCGCCGCGTCGCGCGCCTCCGGCTGCCGGCTGCGCACCGTTCCCTTCAGTTCGCACCGTTCGGGAATGATGTTTCTCGCCTCCCCCGCATGGATCGAGCCGACCGTCACCACGCAGGCGTCGAGCGCCCGCACGTCTCGCGACACGATGGTCTGCAGCTGGCCGATCAGCTGGGCCGCGATGACGATCGGATCGACGGCGGCGTAGGGACGGGCGGCATGTCCGCCCTTGCCCTGCACGGTGATGTCGAAGGAATCGACCGCGGCATTCGCATAGCCGTGCACGATACCGAACTGGCCGACCGGTATTTCAGGCCGGTTATGCAGGCTCAGCGCCATGTCGACGCCCTCCATGACCCCGTCGGCGATCATTTCTCTGGCACCGCCGATGGCCTCCTCCGCCGGCTGGAAGACCAGGCGAACATCACCGGCCAACCGGTCCTCCAGGCGCTTCAGCACGGCGCCGACGGCCAGCACAGTCGCGGTGTGGAGATCGTGACCGCAGGCATGCATACGGTTCGGGACCTTGCTCGCATAGGCCAGCCCCGTCTCCTCCTGCATCGGCAGGGCGTCCATGTCCGCGCGGATCAGCAATGTGGGACCGGGCCTCTTGCCGCGAATGTGCCCGACGACGCCGGTGCGGCCGACGCCGGTCTGGTGGTCGATCCCGAGGCTCGCCAGGGTCTGCGCGACGAGGGCCGCGGTCCGGACCTCCTCGAAGGCGATTTCGGGATATTCGTGGATGCGCCTGCGGACATCGACGAAACGGACCTCGTTTTCATTGACGATCGCGGCAATCAGCGACGCCACGTCGTTGACCCCGGAATGGGAAACCTTCTCAGCCACGGCTGACCTCCTGTTCTCGGATTTGAAATTACGGATGCGACCGGGCCCTGGTCGAACGCTCCAGGCGCTCCGTCAGCCGTTCAGATGGCAGGCTGACAGATGGCGCGGCGCCACCTCCTTGCGGATTGGCACCTCCACCCGGCAGCGCTCCATGGCGAACGGACAGCGGGGATGGAAATGGCACCCCTTCGGCGGATCGAGCGGGCTGGGCAGTTCGCCTTCCACGGCCTTGAAACGCCGCCTTCCGGTTTCGATCCGGGGAACTTCCGCAAGGAGGGCCTTCGTATAGGGGTGGTTGGGACGACGGAAGACATCCTCGACGGGCGCTTCCTCGACGATGCGGCCGAGATACATGATCGCGACGCGGTCGGAAATGTGCTCCACCACCCCGAGGTCATGGCTGACGAAGAGATAGGTCAGGTCCAGCCGGTCCCTGAGGTCCATGAACAGGTTGATCACCTGGGCCTGGATGGAGACGTCGAGGGCGGCGACGCTTTCGTCGCAGACAAGGAATTGCGGCTGCACCGCCAATGCCCGCGCGATGTTGACGCGCTGGCGCTGACCGCCGGAGAATTGGTGCGGATAGCGCGCCTTCATGGACGGGTCGAACCCGGCCAGCGTCAGGTAATTGTCCACGTAGGAGACGCGTTCCGCCGAGGACGCCAGGCCATGCGTCTTCGGCGCTTCCCAGATGATGTCCTCGATCGTCATGCGCGGATTGAGGGCGGCCATCGGGTTCTGGAAGATCATCTGCGTGGCAAGGCCGGCCTCTTTCTGCTCGGCGGCGGACATCGCCCGGCGATCCACGCCCTTCCACAGGACATTGCCGCCGGTCGGCGCGGCGATCCCGGCGATGACGCGGCCGAGGGTCGATTTTCCGCAGCCGCTCTCGCCGACGAGGCCGACGACCTCGCCGCTGCGGATGCTGAGGCTGACGCCATCCAGCGCATGGACGACCGGGGCGGGTTTCGCCAGCTTCAGGCTGAGCGCGATCTTCGCGGCAAGGTCCGGCCTGGCGCCGAAACGCTGCGTTATCGTCCTGGCCTCGATCAATGGGGTCTCGGCAGCCGTCATGATGCAGATACTTTCGTCACGGGATGGATGCAGCGGAAGGATCGTTCGCCCGCAAGCGCGAGCTCCGGCATGACGAGGCAACCGTCGTCCGCCCGCTCGCAGCGCGTGCGAAAACTGCAGCCCTGCGGAAGACGGTTGAGGGCCGGCGTCATGCCGTTGATCTGGTGCAAGCGCTCGCCGCGGTGGTTCTGCGACGGCACGGAGGCGATCAGGCCTGCCGTATAGGGATGGCGGGGATCGTTCAGAACCTCGGAGACGGGGCCGGTCTCCACCAGCCGGCCGGCATACATCACGGCGATGTCGTCAGCCAGCCGCGAAACGATCGCGAGGTCGTGTGTAACCCAGATCACCGCGGTCCTTGCCTCTTCGGTGAGCTTCTGGAACTCCGCGATGATCTGGCTCTGGATCGTCACATCGAGCGCTGTCGTCGGTTCGTCGGCGATGATGAGGTCCGGCTTGTGCAGGAGCGCGATGGCGATGGCCACGCGCTGGCGCATGCCGCCGGAAAACTGGTGGGGATAGGCCGCAAGCCGCTCCTCGGGGCTGGGGATGCCGACGAGGCCGAGCGCATCGCGGGCGCGCTGCCGGGCGGCTTCCTTCGATACGCTCTCGTGGGCCAGCACGGCCTCGATCATCTGCGTGCCGACGGACAGGACCGGATTGAGCGTCATCGTGGGATCCTGGAACACCATCGCGATCCGCTTGCCGCGGAGGCGGCGCATCTCCTCCTCCGAATTCCGGCTGATATCGACGCCGTCGAAAAAGATCTCGCCCGCGGCGATGCGGCCGGGCCGTTCCAGAAGCCGGATGATCGAAAAGCCGGTGACCGACTTTCCGGAGCCGGACTCGCCCACGAGGCCAAGCACGCGGCCGCGCTCGACGGAGAAGGACACGTCGTTGACCGCCCGGGTGCCGGGCTGTCCCTTGCCGCCGCCGAACTCGGTGACCAGGTTGCGTACCTGCAAGAGCGCGCTCATGATGCATTCCTCGGATTGAGCACGTCGCGGAGGCGATCGCCGACCAGGTTGATGGCGACGATGGTGACCAGGAGCGCGATGCCGGGAAAGAAGCTGATCCAGTAGAGGCCCGTCAGCAGATACTGGTACCCCGTCGAGATCAGCATGCCGAGCGAGGGTTCGGTGACGGAGGCGCCGAGGCCGAGGAAGGAAAGCGTCGCCTCCAGGCCGATGGCGCGCGCCACCTGCATCGTCGCGATCACGATGACGGGGGCGAGACAGTTCGGCAGCAGGTGCCGGAAGAGGATGCGCCAGCCCGGCAGGCGGAGCATGCGCGCCGCCTCGATATATTCCTTCTCGCGCTCGACGAGGGCGGTGGCGCGGACGGTGCGCGCATAGGTCGCCCATTCGGCGATGATCAGCGCGATGACGACATTCAGCACGCCCTTGCCGAGGATCGCCAGCATCATCAGCGCCATCAGGATCGTCGGGAAGGACAGCTGCAGGTCGACGAGGCGCATGATCACGGTTTCCGTCCGGCGCCCCATATAAGCGGCGAACAGCCCGGCCGTCGTGCCGATGATGGCGGCGGCGAGGGCGGAGAGCACGCCGACCAGCAGCGACGTGCGAAGGCCGTAGAGAATGCCGGACAGGATGTCCCGGCCCTGGCTGTCCGTGCCGAGGTGATAGACGAGGCCGGTCATGGATTCCGACCCCGGCGGCAGGCGCCCGTCCATGATGTCCAGCTGCATCAGGTCGTAGGGGTTCTGCGGCGATATCCAGGGCGCAAGGAGCGCAAGGCAACAGATGACGAGGAGGGTGACGAAACCGATCGCCGCCGCCGGCGAGGCGAAGAAATCGGCGAGGTTCTTGGAAAGCCGGCCGGGTTCCGGAAGCGTCTCTTGCATATCGTGTTCGGCCATGGGTCTAAGCCTTTGAATCCAGCCGGACCCGCGGATCCAGGATGGTGTAACAGACGTCGATGATGAAGTTCAGGACGACGAAGAGCAGGACCATCATCATCAGGTAGGCGACGATGACGGGACGATCGAGGAGATTGATCGAGTCGATGATGAGCTTGCCCATGCCGGGCCAGGCGAAGATGCTTTCGGTGACCACCGAAAAGGCGATGAGCGAGCCGAATTCGAGGCCGATGATCGTCACGACGGGGATCATCAGGTTCTTGAGCACATGCACTGCGATCACCCGGCGCTCGCGCAGGCCCTTCGCACGGGCGAACTTGACGTAGTCCTGGGGGAGCACCTCCTGCACGCCGGCGCGCGTCAGCCGCAGGATGAGGGACGTCTTGAACAGAGCGAGATTGAAGGCGGGCAGGAGGAGGTGCCTCAGCCCCTCCCCGGTCAGGAACGACCAACGCACGCCGAACAGTTCCAGCGTCGGGCCGCGCCCGTTGGTCGGCAGCCAGCCCAGTTCGACCGAGAAGACCATGATCAGCATCAGCCCGACCCAGAATGTCGGGAGCGAAAATCCGAGAATGGAGCCGCTCATGATAAGCTTCGACGAAACCCGGTTCGGATAGAGCCCCGCGTAAAGCCCGAGCGGCAGGCCGAACACGAGCGCGATCGCCAATGCCGAGATCGCCAGTTCGAGCGTTGCCGGCAGGCGTTCCAGGATGAGCCCCATGGCCGGGCGGCCATAGACGAAGCTGTTGCCGAAATCGCCGTGAAGCAGACCTTGCAGGAACAGGAGATATTGGCGCCAGAGCGGCTGGTCGAGGCCGTAATGGGCGATCACGCGCGCACGCTCGGCCTGGTTGGCATCCGGGTTGATCAGGATATCGACCGGATTGCCGATCACGTTCACGCCGATGAACACGATCACCGTCATCGCGACGACGACGAACACCGCCTGTATCAACCGCCTGATTATCGATGTGACCATTGACTGCTCCAGGGTCCTGTTTTCAGCGCGTTGTCCGGCGCCAGGGCGTTTTCCGCTTCGGCCGGAAACACTTCTAGGCGACGGAGATCGCCATCCCGTCACGTTGCGGATCGGCGGCGCCCTTGGAGACCCCGTCCTCGATCCTGATCGCGTGGACCGCCGCGAATGCATAGGTCTGGGATGAGCGGGCCACCTGATACCCTTCGGCACGCAGTTCGTCCTCCACCGAATGGCGGATGCGGTTGCAGATATCGATGGTGTTCGAGACACCGACGATCCGGGGCGCGACGACAGCCTCGAGCACGGACATGTCGAAGTCGATCATGTTCATGAGGCACTGGGCGACGGCGGGGGCGATGTAGCTCCCCCCTGGCGCACCGATCACGATGCTGGGTTCGTCATCCTTGAAGACGATGGTCGGGGCGGCCGAACTCGGCCGGCGCTTTCCGGGGGCGATGGAACCGGGCTTTCCCGGAACCGGATTGAAGCGGCTCATGGTGCCATTATACATGAAACCGAGGCCATCCGTGATCGCGCCGGAGGGGCTGCCCAGCGTGTGGGTCATGGCGACGGCATTGCCTTCCCTGTCGATCACCGAGATATGGGTCGTATCGCGCTGCGACCGGTCGAGGCGCGAGACATTGGCCCTCTCGCCGGCCTTGATCGACGCCGCCAGGGCGACGGCATGGTCGCGCGACAGCAGCTTCTCGTAGGGCACGTCGACATAGGCGGGATCGCCCATATGGGCGTCCTTGTCGATCGTCATCCGCTTCATGGCCTCGAACAGGACGCGGATGTGCTCGGCGCTGCCGTGTCGCATCGCGCCGACATCGAACTGCTGCATGATATGCAGGAGTTCGAGCAGCGGGAAGCCGGAACCCGGCGGAGGCGACGTGGCGATGCGGTGCCCGCGATATTCGCCCCAAACGGGCTTTACGCGCGACAGTTCGTAGCGGGCGAGATCCTGCTGGTCGATCAGGCCGCCATTGGCCTTGAAATCCTCGGCGATCTGCTCGGCGATCTCGCCATGGTAGAAGATGTCGGATCCGCCGCTGCGTGCGATGCGCTCGAGCGTCTGCGCCATGTCCGTGTTGACGAGCGTTTCCCCGACATTGCGGATGTTGCCGTCCTCATGGAAATAGACGCGCCGGCCGGTGGCGGAATAGCGCAGCTTTTCAAGCGTGTTGGCAAAGCCGTCGTTCGACTGGTCCTTGGTCCAGTACCAGTGCATATGGCTGCGGATCATGAAGCCATCGCGGGCATAGCGGATCGCCGGCGCGATGAGGTCGGCCCAGTCGAACGTGCCGTAGTCCCTGAGGGCCGTCTCGTAGCCTTTGAGGGATCCGGGCGTGCAGACCGCAAGGTAGCCGATATCCGAGATATTGCCTTCCAGAACGTAACCGAAGCCGTCCCGGCTCTGGTGCTTGATCGCGCCCAGCCACATATCCGGCGTCGCCTTCAGGGGCGCGCGGGCGTAGAATTCCAGGATGTCGTGCACGCCCCTCTTCGGCATGTGCACATGCATGGAGCCGAACCCGCCGATGCCGGCCATCTGCGGATCGACGACGCCCTGGACGAAGGCGCAGGCGAGCGCTGCGTCGATGGCGTTGCCGCCGCGCTCCAGGACATGCGCGCCCGCTTCCACCGCCTCGGGCTGCGGCGCGACAATGGTTGCGTTTCTCATCTTGCGCGACGGTCCTTCAATACCTTTGCGAGGAAGGCCTTGACGTGGCCCAGCACCTTGATCCGGTCGTGGGAGACGCCCGGCACGCGCTCGAAGCTCACGTCGACGCCCGCATCGCGGAACGATTCCGCAAGCGCCGCCAGCCGTTCGGGGCGCGTCGCGCCGGCATCGTTCGCTCCTTCCATGTAGTATCGCCCGCCGGGCTGGTGGGTGATCTCCCAGGTCTCCAGGTCGGCATCGCCGACGACCATCTGGACCGGGACCTTTGCAAGCTCCTGCGGCCGGAACGGCCGGCCGAAACGGGCCTCCAGGTCGCGAATGCCGACCCACCAGTCGCGCGTCGGATCGAGAAGCGTGACGGAACCCGGCGCGCCGATCGAGGCGGCCCAGAGCCTTTCCGGATGGAGGATGGCGAAACGGTGGGTGAAATGCCCGCCGCCGGAGAAGCCGAACATGGCAAAGGTCGACCAGTCCTGGCCGTATTTGGCGGCCACTTCCTCGACCATGGCGAGGACGACACGGTCATAGCGGATGTCGCCCTCCTCGATGAACTTGTAGCCGGAGCGCGCGCCGTCGCCGAGCACGCCGACGGGAAAGATCGGACACAGGATGGCGCAATCGTTGTAGAGGCCGAATTCGGCGAAACCGTCACGGAAGTCAATGGCCGACGTGCGGCCCGTGCCGTGCACGGCGACCAGAAGGTCGAGCTTGCGGCCATCGGCCGCCGTCGGCGGCACGTAGAGCAGCATGTGAAGGCGCGGATCGACCCGTGACGCGAAAATCGCCGTCTGGCCGTAGTCATAGATCGCCGTCGCCCGGGCGCTGGCATCGCCCGTTCCGAGTTCCTGCATGATCGTCTCCTGGAAAGTCATGGATGGGGGCCGCCTCGCACGGCCCCCGGCCCGCCGTCAGTTTGCGGGCTTCACTTCATAGGCGAGCGTGTACTTGTCGCCACGCGGCGTGTAGGCGACCGTCTTGCGGGCGCCGAGCACGACGTTTTCGTAATGCATGGGCAGGATCCACAGATTGTCGAAGGTCTGCTTCGACAGCTCCTCGAGCAGCGGAGCGCGCTCCGCCTCGTCGAGGGTCGAGCTTGCGCGGGCGAGCACCTCGTCGATCTTCGGATCCGAAACGCCGCCGCCATTGTAGCGCCCGGTTCCCTTCGCCTCGTCGCGCGTGGCGACCAGAGCGACCGTCGGATTGGTCGTCTCGCCGGTGTTGACGCCCCATGAACCAAGATAGGTGCTGTACTCGCCCTGCGCATAGGCTTCCGAATACATGGCCCAGGGCATCACCTCGACCTTGGACTGGATGCCGATGCGCGTGAACATCTGGCCGACGGCCTGGAGCACTTCGGCATCCTTGACATAGCGGCCGGAGGGGCCGTGCAGCGTCAGGCTGAAGCCGTCCGGATAACCCGCCTCGGCCAGGAGCGCCTTTGCGGCGGCCGGATCGTAAGCCAAGCTCTCGACAGCGTCGCTATGGCCGGCATACCCTTCCGCCACGAACTGGTCGGCGACGGTACCGTTCTTCTGCATGACGCGGTCGACGATGGCGGGTCGATTGATCGACATCAGCATTGCGCGGCGGACGCGAATGTCCTTGAGCGGGTTCTCGTCGAGGTTGGAACCGTCCGCGGCCTTGACGAAGGGCGACGCGTCGCGGCTGACGTCCATGCCGAGATAGACGAGGCGCGAGGACTGGCCGTTGATGACCTGCAGGCTGTCGCTTGCCTCGACCCGCGCCATGCCGTCGGCCGGAAGGGCCTCGATGATGTCGATCTCGTTCGACAGAAGCGACGCCAGCCGGGCGCCATCGTCGGGCAGGAAGCGCAAGGTGACGTTCGACCAGTGCGACGCGCCGGCGAAATAGTCCTCGTTCCGCTTCATCGTCAGCTCGCCGCCCGGCGTATAGGAGACGAAGGAATAGGCCCCGGTCCCGATCGCACACTTCCCGTTGTCGAAGTCCTGGACCGGCGCGTCCTTGCAGTCGGCGCTGATGATGCGGATACGGCTGACCGAATTGAGGATGAGGGGATCGGGGACCTTCGTCTCCACGACGACGGTGAGCGGGTCCTTTGCGGTCACGTTCGCGATATTGCGGGTGTAGGAGGCAAAACCCTGGCTCGGCTTGTCGCGGGCCCGCAGCAGCGAGGCGGCGACGTCATCGGCGTCGAATGCGCTTCCGTCGTGGAACTTCACGCCCTCGCGCAGCTTGAATTCCCAGTGGGTGGCGTCGATGGCCTTCCACTCGGTCGCCAGTTCCGGGTCGTTGGCTGATGTGCCCGTGAGGTTGATGAGGCTGTCCCAGATATGCCGGGATGTCGCGTTGTTGGGCGCGGAGCTGTCCTCATGCGGATCGATGGTGGTGGGTGTTGTCGACATGCCGATCGTCAGCGGTGTCTCCTGCGCGGCGGCGAGTGCAGGAATAGCGATCGTGCCGAGCAGCGCGACGGCTGCCCGCGTCAATATCTTTGCGGTCATCTGATTAAATCCCAGTTGGAGTTTCCTGCCGGTCTGACGCCAGCCTGACGAAGGGTTCTGAGCCTTTCTTGAACAAAAACGTAAGTTCCCCGGACACCCATTGTCAAACGGAAAACCAGCATGTTACGCTGAACGTAATACACTGCCTTGAATGGCAACAGGATCATTCCTCTAAGAAAAATTCTCCATGAACGACGAGGAAAAAGAAGAGAAAAGATCGACTGTTCAAGCGGTTGATGTCTGCATCGACGTGCTTCTGGATGTCGCGAAGAATCCGGACTGCAGGCTGGCCGACATCGCCAGGAACATTGGCGAGACCAAGCCAAGAATCTTGCGAATGTTACGCACAATGGAACGCCGTGGACTGGTCCGGAAGAGCAGCAGCGGGACCTATCGGCTCGGAAACACCGCCATCGTGCTCGGCACGGCCGCATCGACGCAGGTCGATCTAGTCAGAATAGCCAACCCGATCCTCGAAGAACTCGGGCAGAAGGTGAATGAAACGACCCAGTTGAGGATCATCGACAACGGCGAATCTCTCTGCATCGCCAAGTTCGAACCGACACGGGACCTCCGGGTGCATTCCATGATCGGAAGGCGCCGGCCGCTTCATGCGGGTTCCTACAAGGTTCTGCTCGCCTACCTGCCGCCGCAGGTCCAGGCGCAGATGATTCCCGACAAGCTCGAGCGCTTCACCCCCCGGACCATCACGACCCGTGCAAGGCTGGAGGCGGAGCTGAAACGCGTTCGCGAGGCCGGCCACTGCGTCAGCCGCGGCGAGGTCAGCGATCAGCTTGTGTCGGTATCCGTCCCGGTGCTCGCCTTCGACGGCTCGGTCATCGCTGCCGTGAACATCGCCGCGCCGGCCTTTCGAACACAGGACAACGATATTCCGCGCTATATTGCCCTCCTGAAGGACGCCTCCAGGAAAATATCGGAGGGCCTCGGCTGGTAAAGGTACGGCCGGAGGGAGCGCCGGCAAGTCCGGCCGGTGCCATCAGGAAACGGCACCTGTCAACTTCCGCCGCAGTCCGGGTCAAGGCACGCCAGTCGTCGAACAGCGACAGACGAGCGGACGAATCCGGTATAGCATCCGGCTCGTGACGGTCTGACGGAGCACGGCTGCATGGAAAACGGCCTGATCGAGCGAATCTACGAGGCTGCTTTCCAGCCGCAGGGCTGGATGCGCGTGCTTGAGGACATCGGCGCGCTCGTCCGTTCGCCGGGCGGGGCACTCTTCGTCTATGACGACGCCCGTCCAGTACAGTACAGGGCCACGGACGAGGTGGCCGAGGTCGCCCACGAAAGCACGAAACAGTGGCGCGACAGCTCCCGCGTCGCATATGCCCAGAAGAGGCCGTTCTTTGGCTTCGCCATCCTCAGCGACTACTTTCCGGCGGAGCTGATCGCGTGCGATCCGTGCCGCAAGAGGCTCGACGAATTGGGGCTGGACAGCGAGGTCGCCGCCGCCGTGCCGCTTCCGACGGGCGAACTCGTGATCTACGATTTCACCAGGCGGAAGGCCGACGGCCCCCATTCCCGGGAAGACATTGCGACGCTTGACCGCCTTCTCCCGCATCTGGCGCGGGCCGGCCTGATGGCCGCCCATCTCGGGCTGGAGCGCGCGAAGGCGACGACATCGACGCTGCAGGCGATCGGCCTGCCCGCCGCCGTGCTGGGCGGCAACGGCCGGGTCCTGTCGGCCAATGCGCTGTTCGACGGTTTGACCGACCTTTTCATGCCTGTCGCCTTCGGGCGGCTGGCGATCGCGGACATCCCGGCAAACCGCCTGCTGCAACAGGTCATCGAGACGGGGCTAGCACCGGGCGAAAAGATCCAGTCCATAGCGATTGGCGCAAGGGAGGGCCGCGAGGCGTGCGTCATTCATGTCCTGCCGCTCCATCGCAGCGCCCATGACCTGTTTCCCGGAGGCGATCTGATCGTCGCGGTCACCGCATTGCGAAAGTCGTCGATCGTTCCCGCCCCGCAGGTCCTGATGGGTCTTTTCGACCTCACGCCTGCCGAAACACGCTTTGCAATCGAGCTTGCCGCCGGAAAGACCGTCAGATCGATCGCAAGGACCCTCGGGATCGCAGACCGGTCCGCCACGACCTACCTCACCCGCATATTCGAGAAAACCGGCACGCACCGCCAATCGGAACTCGTGTCCTTGCTGACGATGACCCAGCCGTTTCGGTGAGAGGCCCCGCTTCGGAACGGAGGCATGCCGGCCTGGTTACGACGCGCAACCGACAGGCGACCCTCCATCTTCAAATTGACCAGGCTCCCAGGAGGAACAGATGAAACGTCTCGGACTGGCTTTCGCGCTTTCCGTCCTGCTGCTGCCGGTCGCGGCGGACGCCGACGAATTCTATACGATGAACAAGCTTTCCTTCTGCGGGAACGCCGATGCCGGAAGCGTCACCATATCCGCGACGGCCTTCAGCGAAGATGCGAGCCGTGTCGCCGTCGCCACCGAGGGACTTCTTGTCCGCATCTGCGATACGGCGAGCGGGAACGAAGTCACGTCGCTGTCGGCAGCGACGGCGCTCGACACGCCCGACGGCCTCCTGGGCTTCGTCGCCTTCAGCGCAGATGGCGCGCGTCTCGCGACAGCGTCCGGCGACAGGATCGTGCGCTTCTGGGATATCGCCAGCGGCCGGCAGCTCGGCGAGCTTGCGCATCCCTCGCCGGTCGTTGCCGTCGCCCTCAGCCCCAAGGGGGCAGGCGTCGCCACGGCGTCCGCCGAGGGGATGGTGCGTCTCTGGGATTCCACGAGCGGCAGCGCAATCGCGTCTCTGCAGCCGTCGCTGGATGTCACCTCCCTATCCTTCAGTCCTGACGGAAAGCAGCTCGCCGCGACAGGCCGGGAGGGAACGGTGCACCTATGGGACGCGGCGTCAGGCGAAAAAATCGCGACACTGGAGGGGCATGCCGGCAAGGTTCTCCAGGCGCGCTACAGCTCGGACGGTAGCAGGATCGTCACGGCATCGGACGACAGGACTGCGCGGATATGGAATGCTGCAGATGGCGGCCAGCTGCTGGTTCTGCCCCACGCCTCCGAGGTCCATTCGGCGGCCTTCAGCAAGGACGGTACGCGGATCGTCACGGCATCGGCCAACGAAGCCCATATGTTCGATGCCGTGTCGGGAGGCGAAATCCATGTGCTGCGGGGACACGAAGGCGACGTGAACGACACGGCGTTCAGCCACGACGGCCTGCGCGTGGCCACGGCGGCGGAGGATCGCAGCATCCGCGTCTGGGATGTGGAGAGCGGCGCCGGGATAGCCGTCCTGACGGGCCATCTCAACGCCCCCGGCTCCGTTGCCTTCAGTCCGGACGGGCAAAGGCTCCTCAGCACGAGCGGGGTCGAGCCGATCGCGTGGACACGAATGCCGGCGGGAGGCTTCCCCGACGGCTTTTCCGGGATATGGTTCAGCAAGTTCGACGGCATGGACGACTCCGCCGAATTCGCCAGAAGCATGTGTTTGATGAGTCCCATCAAAATCCACGGCAACGGTTTGATCGTCCTCTTCGACGGCATGGGCCAGGACCCACCCCAGACAATCCTGCATTTGCGATGCGCATCAGACCGGAGCTGCCAGATGTTCGGGGGCGCGCCGGGCCAAAGCCTCGACGCACAGGGCCAGGGAAATCTCGAGATTTCAGGAGACGACGGCAAGCTCTGCATCGCGGGAGAATGCCGCCCCATCGTCCGTTGCCCGGCTCTGATTTGGAACGACGAAGAGCGGAAGAGTGGCTTCGCCGAGCGTTGGGAAGCCACAGTCAACGCGCAAGGACAGTGAAGGGGAACTGTGCGAGAGCGACCGGTCCGGCGCACCATGCCCTATCGCGCCGGCACCACCCGCTGGCGCCGTTCGCCCAGCCGGTCTATTTAGCGAATCTGCCGATGGGCCGTCCGCTACGTGAAAGGAGCCACAGCGCGACATGGTGCGGGTTCTGATGCCCGGCAAAAAATCACCCGGAAGACCGCGATGAAGAACCTTCGCCGCGGCCGATGCGAGAATGCGTCTAGTAGAGGGTCAGAGCCGGAATGTAGCTCACCGCCAGGAGGAGCAGCATGGCCATCACGAAGAACGGCCAGAGTTCCCGTGTCGTCGCCCCCATCGACGCCTTGGCGATCGACGACGAGATGAACAGCGTCGTTCCGATCGGCGGCGTATAGAGGCCGATACCGAGGTTGATGACCATCATCAGGCCGAGCTGCACCCGATCGAGACCGATCACGTCGGCAAGCGGCACGAAGATCGGGCCAAGCAGCAGGATCGCCGGCGGCAGATCGAGCGGCATGCCGACGATCAGCATCAGCAGGTTCATCATGAGGATGATGACGATCGGGTTCGACATGTTCTCGGCGACCCACCGCGCCACCATTTGCGGCGTCTGATCGAATGTCAGCACCCAGCCTACCGCTGCGCTGCCCATGATGACGAGCATGACGACACCGGTCGCAACCCCCGCTTCGACGACATTGTCGCAGAAGCGCCTGACGGTCAGGTCCCGGTAGAAGCCGAGGCTGAGGACCAGCGAATAGACAACCGACAGAACGGCCACTTCCGTCGGCGTCGCAAAGCCGAAGCGCAGGCCGAGGATGATGAGCACGGGCAGAAGCAGCGCCGGCAGGCTCTTGCCCGCCATCATGGCGAGTTCGCGCTTGCGGACCCTCTCCTTCGCCACGGGATAGCCGCGGCGGACCGAAATGGCCCAGCAGACGAAGACGAAGCTTGCCGCCATGAGCAGGCCGGGCAGGATGCCGGCGATGAAGAGGTTCGCGATGCTGACACCGCTGACCAGCGAATAGAGGATCATGGGGATCGACGGCGGAATGAGCACGTCGATGACGGCAGAGGTGGCATTGTTGGCCGCGCACAGCGGCGCCGGGTAGCCGTGGCGCTTCTGCCAGGGAATGAGGACCGAGCCGAGCGCACTGGCATTGGCGACGGCCGAGCCGGAGACGCCGCCGAAGACGACCGAGGAGAGCACTGTTGTGGAAAGCGCGCCGCCGCGCCAGCGCTGCAGGGCCTTCGAGGCGAGCTCGAGCAGTTGCTGGCCCAGCTTGCCGCCGAGCATCAGGGTCCCGGCCAGCATGAAGAAGGGCAGCGCGAGCATCGGGAAGGACTGGGTCTGGTCGTAGACCTGCTGCGCAACGATCGAGAGCGGGACATGGTCGGTGGAAAGAATGGCGAGGCCAGCCGAAATGATCAGCGCGTAGCCGACGGGAACCGCGAGCATCATCAGCACGCAGAAGGCAACGATCATCACAAGGGTCATCATAGCGGCATCTCCTCGGTTTCCGCCTGCGGGCGGGCATCCCAGCCGTTGACGAAGACGCGCAGGCACGCCGTCGCGGTGACGACCGCCACCAGCACGGCGCTGAGCGCGATGGAGTAGTAGCCGATGCTGTTGGGCAACTGCAGGACGGGGCTGCGCTCGATGCTGGCGATGTCCGCGACCACCAGGGCCTGGCGTGCGAGCACGGCGAAGGACGCGACCGAGATCAGGTTGGCGATCATGAAGACGACGATCCGGCCGCGGTCCGCGAACTTCCCGTAGATCCATTCGACGGACATGTGGATGCCCATCTGCGCGGCAAGCACGATGCCGGCGACGATGAACCATGGGAAGATCAGCGTCGGCAGCTCCTGCGCGAAATTGAAGCCGCCGCCTGCAAAGGTGTAGCGGGCAGCGACATTGGCCGTCATGACGACCGTGAGAACGACTCCGGCAAGAATGATCGTGGCGCGACACAGCAGCGATATGGCCCTGTCGATCCGATCGGCGGCAGCCAGCAAGCCATCGGTCATCGGTGCTCCTCCCCAATATGCACGATGATGGATGAAGACCGCGCGCCGGCCTGCGGCGCGCGGTGCGGCAGGATCAGCCCTTGGCGGCCGCGGCGATCTGCGCCACGAACTCGCCGAAGGGCTTCTGCTTCCAGGTCTCCAGGACGGAGGTCGTCGCGGCCGCGAAGGCGGCGCGGTCGACCTCGGAGATCTCGATCGCCGGATTGGCCTTGAAGGCTTCGAGCGTCTCGGTGGCCTTCTGCGCCGACAGGTCGCGCTGCAGCGTGCCGGCCTCCAGGGCTGCCGCCTTCACGGCCTCCAGGTCGTCGCCGAGGCGTGCCTCGGACATCTTCGACATCAGGAAGGGCGTCGATTCCCACTTGTGCGCCGTCAGGCTGATGTACTTGTTGACCTCGTAGAGCTTGGAGCTCTCGATGTTGGCGAGCGGGTTCTCCTGCCCGTCGACGACGCCCTGCTGGAGCGCGATGTAAAGTTCGCCGAAAGCGATCTGCTCGGTGCTCGCGCCCAGCGCCTCGAAGATGTCGATGGTCATCGGGTCGGCCGGCGTGCGGATCTTCAGGCCCTTCACGTCGTCGGGCGTCTTGACCGCCAGCTTCGAGTTGGACAGGTGGCGGATGCCGTTGTCCCACCAGTCGAGGGCGACGAGGCCGACGGCATCGAAGCGCTCGGCGAGCGCCTTGCCGACATCGCCCTGCAGCACCTTGATCGCCTGCTCGGCCGTCTCGAACAGGAAAGGCAGGCCGAGGGCGGCGATCTCGGGGATGAGCGCGGAAACCGGCCCCTGGCTGTTGGCGGTGATGTCGAGCGCGCCGGTGCGCAGGCTCGTCAGCATGGCCGCGTCGCTGCCGAGCGTTTCGGAGCCGGCGACGTTGATCGTCACGCGACCCTCCGTCTTCGCCTTCACCAGCTCGGCGAACTTGTCGGCGGCGACCGTGCGCGGATTGCCGGGCGCTGCGCCGTGGCCGAGCGTCAGGGTCACGGCAGCGCGCGCCTCGCGGCCGAACGACAGGATGGCTGGCGCGGCAAGAACAGAGCCGCCCGCAGCCAGAAAGGCACGCCGCTTCATCAGAAAAGTCATTTTCAATCCTCCCAGTTGGCGCCCTCCGGCGCAGTGCATGGAACATCCGTGGCGGCCGGCTCCCGACGGCTGCTCACCTATCTGATTCAATCCTCTTCGAGCCACCCCTTCGTCCGTTCGACGATGCGATCCGTGGAAATGCCGTAGCGGTCGTGCAGCGTCGGCAGCGCGCCGGCATCGAGGAAGGCATCCGGCAGCGCGATGTGGCGGAAGCGTGGTGCACGCCCGTTGGCGAGCAGGGCCGTGGCGACCGCTTCGCCGAGCCCGCCGATGCGGGAATGGTTCTCGGCCACCACGACGAGCCGGCCGGCGCGATCGACCTCCGCGAGGATGGTCGCGACATCGAGCGGCTTGATCGTCGGCGAATGCAGGACAGCGGCCCGGATACCGCCCCCCTCGAGCGCGCGGGCCGCCTCCAGCGCGCGCATCGTCAGGATGCCGGACGAGATGAAGAGGACGTCGCCTCCCTCGCGCAGGACCTTCGCCTTGCCGAGTTCGAAACTGTAGTCGTAGGCGTCGAGCACCGCCGGCACCTGGCCGCGCAGCAGCCGCAGATAGACCGGCCCGTCATGGGCGGCGATCGCCGGTACCGCCTGCTCGATGTCGAGCGCGTCGCAGGGATCGACGATGGTGATGTCCGGCATCGCGCGGAAGATGGCGATGTCGTCCGTCGCCTGGTGGCTCGGGCCGTATCCGGTGGTCAGCCCCGGCAGTGCGCAGGCGATCTTCACCGGCAGCTTCTCCTCCGCGATCGCCATGGCGATGAAGTCGTAGGCCCTGCGCGCGGCGAAGACCGCATAGGTGGTGGCGAAGGGCACGAAGCCCTCGCGCGCCAGCCCCGCGGCCGTGCTCATCAGAAGCTGCTCGGCCATGCCCATCTGGTAGAAGCGGTCCGGAAAGGCCCGCGCGAAGATGTGCAGGTCGGTGTACTTTCCGAGGTCGGCGGTGAGGCCGACGATGCGCTCGTCGCGCTTGGCGAGCTCGATCAGGGCGTGGCCGAAGGGAGCGGGACGCGTCGCCTGTCCTTCCGCCGCGATCGAGGCGATCATGGCGGAGGTGGTGAGCCGCTTCTTCGCCGGCGCGGCGGCGGGTTCCTTGCCTGTCGTGCTCATGCCGGCCGTCCCTGTTCCAGAGCTTGGAGCGCAAGCGCCCATTCGTTCGCCTCGACGCGGATGAAATGCGTCACCTCGCGGCTTTCGAGGAAGGGCACGCCCTTGCCCATCTTCGTGTCGAAGACGATGGCCCGGGGCCGGTCGTCCCTGACCGCCATGGCCGTGTCGAAGGCGGCGCGCACGGCCTCGACGTCGTTGCCGTCGACGCGCTGGACATGCCAGCCGAAGGCGGCGAACTTGTCCGTGACGGGCTCCGCCGACAGCATGTCGCGCGAGGGGCCGTCGGCCTGCTGGTTGTTGAAATCGACGAGGTTGACGAGGTTGCCGAGCCGGTGATGGGCCGCGCCCATCGCCGCTTCCCAGGTCGAGCCCTCGCCCAGTTCCCCGTCCGACATCAGGTTGAAGACGAAGCGGTCGGACCCCTTGCGCTTCAGGCCGAGCGCCATGCCGACGGCGATGCCGAGGCCGTGGCCGAGCGAGCCGCCGGTGATCTCCATGCCCGGCGTGTAGGAGGCCATGCCGGACATGGGCAGCCGCGAATCGTCGCAGCCATAGGTCTCGAGCTCGTCCTCCGGCACGATGCCGGCCTCGATGAGCGCGGCATAGAGCGCGATGGCATAGTGCCCGATCGACAGGAGGAAGCGGTCGCGGCCCTCCCAGCGCGGATCGTCCGGCCGGTAGCGGAGCGCGTGGAAATAGGCGACGGCGAGCACATCGGCGATGCCGAGCGCCTGGCCGACATAGCCCTGCCCCTGGACCTCGCCCATCAGCACCGCATTGCGGCGGATGCGATAGGCCCGCTCGGCAAGCGAGACATTCGCCAGGAGGGCGGGATTTTCGGTTGCGGTTTCTGTCGTCATGGCGCCCCTCCGTCGGTCGATCCTCAGTGGATCAGCATGCCGCCGTTGACGTCGATGACGGCGCCTGTGACGTAGGACGACAGGTCGGAGGCGAGGAACAGGTAGATGTTCGCCACGTCCCGCGCGTCGCCCAGGCGGTTGAGCGGAATGCCCTTCAGGATGTCGGCGCGCATCGCGTCCGTCAGCTTGCCGCCGGTGATGTCGGTCTGGATCAGGCCGGGGGTGACGGAATTGACGCGGATGCCGTCGACGCCGAACTCGCGGGCCATCGCCTTGGCGAGGCCCAGCACGCCAGCCTTGGCGGCCGAATAGTGCGGGCCGCCGAAAATGCCGCCGCCGCGCTGGGCAGAGACCGAGGACATGCAGGCGATCGAGCCGCCGCCATTGCCGCGCATGTGCGGAATGGTCGACTGGCTGAGGTTCAGCACGCCCGTCATGTTGACGGCGACGATGCGCTCCCAGTCCTCGCCGGTGATGTCGAGCGTCTTCACCGGCTGGGTGATGCCGGCATTGTTGATCAGGATGTCGATCTTGCCGAAGGCGTCGATGACCCGGGCAATCGCCGCATCGCAGGACGCCGTTGCGGTCACGTCGCAGGCCACGCCCAGATGAGCGCCGCCCTCGACGGCGGCGATCGAGGCGGCGGCTTCGGCGCTTGCCGCTTCGTCGAGATCGAGGATCGCGACGCGTGCGCCGTGTTCCGCGAAAAGTTCGGCCGTCGCCCGGCCGATGCCACGCTTGCTCGCCGCGCCGGAGATCACGGCGGTCTTGCCCTTCAGCAACATGTCAATTCTCCTCCCCGGACGCCGAACGGCTCCGGCCCATCGATAGGCGGCTCGTCGTCTCTTGCGCAGCCGCTCCGCCTTGCCCGGCGGATGGCGGGGATATTGCAGAGGCCCGCCCCCGGCTTCAAACGCGAAGTTTACACCGGTAGGTGAATCTGTTTCACTAATCGAATGCTGAACGGAATTTCACTGTCCTCGATCCGCGCCTTCGAATCCGCCGCCCGGCTCGGCTCCTTCCGGGCGGCCGCCGACGAACTGCATCTCTCCGCAAGCGCCGTCAGCCATGCCATCGTCAAGCTGGAGCGGGCGCTCGGCACGCCGCTCTTCGAACGCACCACGCGAACGGTGCGCCTGACCATCGACGGCCAGACGCTGCTCAGCCATGCGTCGAATGCCTTCGAGGAGCTTCGCTGCGGCATCGAACTGGTTTCCTCGAACCGGTCGCATCTCCTGCGCCTCCATTGTGCGCCGAGTTTCGCCGCACAGGTTCTCTCCCCGCGCCTGCCGCAGTTCCTCGCCGCCAATCCCGGCATCGAGGTCCGCCTCGCGGCGAGCACCACCTATGTGCGCTTCGTCGACGGGGAGTTCGATGCGGACATCATCTACGGCGAGCCGCAGGGCGACGATCTCGTGATCATCCCGCTCGGCACGGAGACGGTGACGCCGCTCTGCACGCCGGACCTCGCGCAAGGCATCCACACGCCGCGTGACCTCCTCTCGAAGGTCCTGATTCGCAGCGACAACAAGCGCCTGCGCTGGCCGGACTGGTTCGAGGCCAACGACCTCGGCACGCCGCCGATCCAGAGCGTCAGCTTCGACCGCTCGTTCCTGGCGATCGACGCCGCCGCCAACGGCCTCGGCGTGGCACTGGAATCGACCCGCCTTGCCCATCGCGAGCTGAAGAGCGGCAAGCTCGTCGCGCCGCTGACGGGCGTCGCCAGGGACGTGCACTATATCGGTCATTATCTCGCCTTCCCGAAATCCGGCTCGCAGCGGCGGCTGGCGCGGCGTTTCGCCGAATGGCTCACGGCCGCGCTGGGCGAGGCGCAAGCCGGCGAGACGGGCACCGCTCCCGCCATTGATGAAGCCAATTCACCGGTCCTTTAGTTCTTTCCGTTTGTCGATACGCCCGCGCCGTCGCATCTATCGGTGATGCGGGGGCGAGGAGTTCCCTTGCGGGATGCCGGCCGCGGGGCCCGCGCGGGAGGATGGAATGACAGAACGGATCGTGTCCGCATCCGGCGCGCCCTATGACGGGCACAGCCGCGAGAGGATGCTGGAGAGCTTGGCGCGTCTCGGTTTCACCCATGTCGAGCCGGCCTTCATCGTCGGCTACACGGAGCCTTTCGACGAGACCGCCTTCCTGCCGGCGGAGGCCGAAGCCTGGCGGCGGGCGATGGGCGCGGCGGGCCTAGCCTGCCATGCGATGTCCTCGCATATCGATCTCGGCCTCGACGACGCGGTCGAGGTCTTCACCGGGCGCATGGAGTTCGCCGCCGCGCTCGGCGCGAAGGTCATCGCGACGAATGCCAGCGCCCGGGCGCGCGAAGCCGCATTCCGCCGCAACATCGACAGCCTGCTGAAGCGCGCCGAGCGGCTCGGCCTCGTCATCGCGCTCGAAAATCCGGGCGACGGCAGCGACAACCTGATCAATACAGCAGCGGACGGCGTGGCGCTCGTCGCGGCATATGCCTCCCCCTGGCTCAGGCTCAACTACGATGCCGCCAACACGGCCTCGCACCGCCCGGATTTCGGCGATTTCGCGGGCGACGCCGTGCGCGCCCTGCCCGCGTCCGCCCACGCCCATATCAAGGATGTGCGCCGCACAGACCGGGGCTGGTTCTTCACGCCCGTCGGCCAAGGCGCGATCGGCTGCGCGCACCTTCTTTCCGCCGTCGCCGCACTGCCCGATTTCCCGGTGAGCATCGAACTGCCGCTGCGGCTCCATCGCGACCCGGACGCCAGGCCGGTCCGCCAGGCCGAACCCGTCGCGCTCGAAACCATCGAGAACGCGCTCGCACGCTCGCTGCGGACGGTGCGCGAGGCGCTGGCCGCCTGCGGCTGATTTTTCTGAAGGAGGAGTTACCATGCAGCGTTTCATCAACGACCCTGACCTTGTTGTCGAGGATACCGTCAAGGGTTTTGTGAAGGCGCATTCGGATATTGTGCGCCTTGCGGAGAACCCGCGCGTCGTCGTCGCCAGGGACGCCCCGTTTGCCGGCAAGGTCGGCGTTGTGACGGGCGGCGGCTCGGGCCATGAGCCGGCCTTCATCGGCTATGCCGGCAGGAACATGCTCGATGCGGTCGCCGTCGGCGAGCTCTTCTCCTCGCCGACCGCCAAGAGCTTCCACGACGCCATCCGTGAAGCCGACGGCGGCAAGGGCGTCGTCGTGCTCTACGGCAACTATGCCGGCGACAACATGAACGTGAAGATGGCGACGAAGCTCGCCGCCAAGGACGGCATCGAGGTCGCGACGGTGGTCGCCAACGACGACGTCTGCTCGGCCCCGATCGCGGAACGCGAGAAGCGCCGCGGCGTTGCCGGCGAGATCTTCATGTGGAAGATCGGCGGCGCCAAGGCCGCGACCGGCGCGAGCCTCGAGGAGGTGCGGGCCGCCGCGCAGAAGGCGATCGACAACTGCCGCTCGATCGGCGTCGGCCTCGGCCCCTGCACGCTGCCGGCCGTCGGCCATCCGAACTTCCAGATCGAGCCGGGCACGATGGAGGTCGGCATCGGCCATCACGGCGAGCCGGGCGTGCGCGTCGAGACGCTGAAGACGGCCGAGGCGGCCGCCAGGGACATGGTGAAGATCGTGCTCGACGATCACGACCTTCCCGAAGGCACCGAGGTCGCCGTGCTGGTCTCGGGCCTCGGCGCGACGCCGCTCAACGAGCTCTACATTCTCAACGACACGATCGAGAGCGAGATCTCGGCGCGCGGCCTGACGATCCGCAAGACCTGGATCGGCAACTACTTCACCTCGCTGGAAATGGTCGGCGCGACGCTGACCGTCATGGCGCTCGACGACGACCTGAAGACGCTGCTCGATGTCGAGACGCGTTGCACGATCATCCTGTGACGGGAGGAAGCCCCATGCAGATCTTCGACAATGCGTCTTCCGGCGCGATCGTCCTCTCGATGGCCGAGCGGATCGTCGAGAACCGGGCCTATCTCAGCGAGATCGACGGCAGGATCGGCGACGGCGACCACGGCGTGAACATGGCCAAGGGCTTCGGCATGGCCGCCGAGCGGCTGAAGGGCAAGGACGCGTCGCTCGCCCAGTCCCTCGACACGCTCGGCACGGTGCTGATGACGGAGATCGGCGGCTCGATGGGCCCGCTCTACGGCGTCATGTTCACGGAATTCGCCGAGACGATCCAAGGCGTGGAGACGATCGACGCGGCGGCCTTCAGCAGGATGTTGCATGCCGGCCTTTCCGGCATCCGGTCGATCGGCTCGGCCAAGGTCGGCGACAAGACGCTGCTCGACACGTTCGTTCCGGCGGTCGAGGCCTTCGACGCGGCGACGGCGGCGGGCAAATCCTTCGGCGAGGCGCTGGAAGCGCTCGTTGCGGCCGCCGAGGCCGGGCGCGATTCGACGATCGGCCTGGTGGCCAAGATCGGCCGCGCCAGCCGGCTCGGCGAGCGCTCGCTCGGCGTGCTGGATGCCGGCGCGACCTCCTGCGCCATCATCCTGAAGGAACTGTCCGACGGCGCACGCGCCCGCCTCGGCTGAGGCAACCCCCAACGGTCCTCCCAGGACGCGCGGCCCGCCCCTCGCAACGGGCCGCGCAACGCTTTTTTACTAAACCATGTTGCAAAGCGGCGGCGTTGCTTCCATGGTCGCCGCCTGAAGGGAGACCCGCAAAACCGATGGCTTTGAAGACTTCCGCGCCGCGCAAGGGCGGTATCAGCCGGGTGAACGGGCCCGAAGGCATCGATTCCATCCCGCTGCGCTATGGCGACGACCCCTATGTCTGGGCCTGCTGGCTCTATTATGAAGACGGCATGACGCAGGGCGAGATCGCCGAGGCGATGGGCGTCTCGCGCGCCACCGTCAACAGCTACCTCGCCGACGCCCGTGAAAAGGGCATCGTCAATATCTCCATCGAGCCCGCCCGCCTCGCCTCGCTCACCATCGCGCAGGAACTGAAGCGCCATTTCGGCCTCTCGGATTGCCTCGTCGTGCCGAACGACGACGACACGCGGCCGCTGATCGGACGACTGGGCGCGGCCGGCGCGCAGGCGCTCGCCAAGATGATCAAGTCCGGCGACACGCTCGCCGTCGCCTGGGGCCGCACCATCCTGTCGGTCGGCGAACATCTGGAAATGGCTTCCTTGCAGGACGTCACCGTCGTGCAGGCGACCGGCGGCACCACCGCCAGCTTCGCCTATACGCCGGAACTGACCACGGCCGCCGTCGCCCGCGCGATCTCCGCCCGCTGCGTCAACATCACCGCCCCCGCCATCGTCGCCTCCGCACAGATGCACGACATGCTGCTCGCCGAGCCGCTGATCCGCGAACAGTTCGACACGCTCGCCCGCGCCAACCGCGTCGTCTTCGGCATCGCCTCGCTGCGCCCCAATTCGACGATCCACACCAGCGGCTTCTTCGAATCCGTGCCCCTCCAGCACTACCTCGCCAAGGGTGCGGCGGGCGTGCTTGCGGGACGCTTCATCGACGAGCGCGGCCGCCCCGTCGCCGGCCCGCTCGACGACCGCACGATCGGCATTTCGCTGGAGATGCTGCGCGGCATCGGCACCCGCGTCGCCGTCGCCGGCGGCTTCGACAAGGTGCCGGCCCTGCTGGCGGCACTGCGCGGCGGCTATGTCAACGTGCTGGTGACGGACGCGGCGACCGGCGCGGGCATCCTGCGCGCCGACGGCGTGACGAGCCTCGACGGAAAACTCTCGCAGCGCCAGAAGAGCACGCCGGTCGCCAACGCCTACCGCACGCACGTCAAGAAATTCCTCAACAATCCCAATGACGTTGTCGAGGAGATGCTGGATGGCCTGATCGCGGCGCACAAGCCCTATCTCCAGCCGATCGGCAATTCGCGCCGCGCCCTCGTCGCCCGCAACGGTCCGCGGCCCGGCAAGGTCGGCCTCGTCATCGGCGGCGGCACGGGGCACGAGCCCTGCTTCGTCGGCTACGTCGGCAAGGGGCTCGCCGATGCGGTGGCGATCGGCAACATCTTCTCCTCGCCGCCGCCGGACCCGATCGCCAAATGCGCCGTCGCGGCCTCCGGCGGCGCGGGCGTGCTCTTCGTCTACGGCAACTATGCCGGCGACGTGATGAACTTCGAGATGGCGGCCGAGATCGCCGAGGAGAAGGGCATCCCGATCCGCACGGTGCTGACCACCGACGACATCGTCTCCTCCCCGGTCGAGGACAAGGAAGGACGGCGCGGCGTCGCCGGCAATTTCTTCGTCTTCAAGGTGGCGGGCGCGGCCTGCGACCGCGGCATGACGCTCGACGAGTGCGAGGCCGTGACCCGCAAGGCAAACGACCGCACCTATACGGTCGGCGTCGCGCTCGAATCCTGCTCCATGCCGCAGACGCGGCGGCACAATTTCGAGATCGGCCCCGACGACATGGAGCTCGGCATGGGCATCCATGGCGAGCCCGGCGTCTCGCGCGAGCGCATCCGCACCGCCGACGAGATCGTCGATACGATCATGGACAACATCTTCAAGGAAATGAAGGCCGAACCCGGCGACCGGGTGGCGGTGCTCGTCAACTCGTTCGGCGCGACACCGCAAATGGAGCTCTACATCCTGTTCCGCCGGGTGGAGCAGCGGCTTGCCGCCAAGAACATCGCGATCGAGGCCAACTGGGTGGGGCACTACTGCACCTCGCTCGACATGGTGGGCGCCTCCATCTCGATCCTGCATCTCGACCGCCAGCTGACCGAGCTGCTGCACCACCCGTGCCAGACGGCGGTCCTGACCATCAACACGCCTGAAACGCCCTGACGGGGAGGAAGACATGTCGGAAAGCGCGGCGCGGGCTCTCGCGAAAATGTTCGAGCGGATGGCCGAGGCGATCGAGGCGGAGAAGGACCATCTCTCCGAACTCGACGGTGCGATCGGCGACGGCGACCACGGCATCACCATGTCGATCGGCTTCAAGGCCGTGAACGCCGCCCTCTCCGCGCTCGACCTCGATGCGGCGAGCCCTTCCGAGGTGATGTCCACCGCCGCGACCGGCTTTCTCGATGCCGTCGGCGCCTCCACCGGCCCGCTCTATGCCACCGGTTTCCGCCGCGCCGCGCAAACGCTTGCCGGCCGCGAAAACCTCGACCTTCCCGCCTGCCGCGACATGCTCGCTGCCCTTTCCGAAGGGATCCGCGAGCGCGGCAAGGCGCAGCGCGGCGACAAGACCATGCTCGACGTCTGGCTGCCCGCGGCGCAGGCGGCCGCGACCGCCGTCGCCGAAGGCAGGTCGAAGCCGGATTTCTGGGCCGCCGTCACCGCCGCCGCCGACAACGGCGCGGCCGCGACCGCGACGATGGTCGCCGCCAAGGGCCGCGCCGCCCGCGTGCGCGAGCGTTCGCTCGGTCATCTCGACCCCGGCGCAACCTCCGCGGCGGCACTTGTCAGGGCGATGGCCGAGGCACTTTAGCCCCGCATCCGCAAGGACTTGCAGGGCGTTTCTTTCAAATCAGATCAAAACCGCTGCGCAGATCCGCAGCACGGCACGAAGCGCATCCGAGGCGGTCGAGCGCCGTTGCGACGGTCTCGACAAGATCGGCATTCGAGGCGGCAAGACTGCCGTCGGGCCGATGGAGGTTGTTCTCGAAGCCGACGCGGACATGGCCGCCGAGCAGGGCGCCGGCGGTGACGCAGGCCGCCTCGTGGCGTCCGAAGGCGCAGACGCTCCAGTTCGAAAAGCGCGGTGCCTCCGGTGCGAGGAAGGGCATGAGGTCGGCGGGCTGCGAGGTCTGGGACAGGGTATAGCGGCCGAGCACGTAGAGCACGGGGATATCCGGCCAGGGCACGAGGCCGCGGCGGATCATGCCTTCAAGGCGCACCGCCTCCGCCGGCTCGTAGAGGATGATCTGCGGCAGGACATTCTCCCGTTTCATCCAGAAGAGCGCCTCGGCGAAGGCGGGTTCGGCGGCCGCATCCGGCGCGAGTTCCCGCAGCGCCAGCGAGGCCGCCTCCGGCTTCACCGCCTTCAGCACGGCGATCTGCTCCGCCGGCGCGTAGAGGCCGAGTGCTTCCGTGGTGATCTGGATGACCAGGCGATCGCCCACCGCCGCGCGGATGGCCGCAATCGGCGCCCCATAGGCATCGGCATCGAGGAGATGACGGCCATCCGGTCGGCGCACATGGACGTGGATCATGGCGGCGCCCGCATCCAGGCATTCGGCTGCGGTGCGCGCCAATTCGCCCGGCGTCAGGGGGATGGCGGGATGGTCCGCCTTGGTGCGGCGGCCGCCGTTCGGGGCCACGGCGATGGCCACGCGGCGCGGTTCGCGAGAATCTGTCATCGTGCATCCAGGATATGATTCATATGGATCATATATCTACATTAATGAAACAACTGTTGCAAAGCAATTTGGAAAGGTGTATTCGATCGCCATGCAAAACGGCCCTCTCGCAGACCAGATCGTCCAGGCCTTCGACACGATGTCGGAGCAGCTCCGGGCCGCCGCGCGCTACGTGCTGAACCAGCCGCGCGAGGTCGCGCTGTTGTCCATGCGCGAGCAGGCACGGCAGGCGGGCGTGCAGCCCGCCACCATGACGCGGCTTGCCAAGCATCTCGGCCTTGCCGGCTACGAGGACATCCGCCAGCTCCATGCGGACGCCATGCGCGGCGACGTGACGGGCTTTGCCGGCCGCGTCGGCGCGCAGGCGAAGAGCCAGAAGCTGAAGGGCGACCAGGCGCTGGCAGCCGACATGCTGGGCGGCATCGCCGCGCAGGTCGGCCAGCTCTCGCAGCCGCAATCGCTGGAAATGCTGGTGGAAGCCGCCCGCCGGCTCGGCGCCGCGCGGCGCATCTATTGCCTCGGCCTGCGCTCCAGCCATTCGCCGGCCTGGCACCTGCACTACATCCTGTCGCTGGCGGGAAAACATTCGATCATGCTGGACGCCGTCGGCGGCATCGGCGCCGATGCCCTCGGCAGCGCGAGCGGCGAGGACGTGATGGTCGCGGTCAGCGTGCTGCCCTATACGCGCCAGACGATCGAGATCGCCGATTATGCCGGCGAGGCGGGCGTGCCGCTGATCGCCATCACCGACAGCCTCGTCGCCCCCCTCGCCCAGCTTGCCGCCTGCACGCTGGTCGTGCCGACCGAAAGCCCGTCGTTCCTGCACGCCATGTCGCCGGCCTTCGTCGTCGCAGAGGTGCTGGGCGCGCTGGTCGCCGGCCAGGCGGGGGATGCGGCAGGCGCCGCGCTTGCCGCCGTCGATCGCCAGTCGGCCGCCCTCAACACCCATCTCAAGACGAGGATGAAGCGTCCGTGACCCGCCTTCTGCATCGCGCCATCCATTCCCGCATGCCGATCGCCGTGGGCGGCAGGGGCATCGAATTGTTCGATGCCGAGGGCAAGGCCTATATCGACGCCTCGGGCGGCGCGGCCGTCTCCTGCCTCGGCCACGCCCATCCCGCCGTCCTTTCCGCCCTGCACGAACAGCTCGACCGGCTCGCCTATGCCCATACGGGCTTCTTCACCTCCGAGGCTGCCGAGGCGCTGGCGGAACTGCTGATCGCGGACGCGCCGGCAGGGTTGAGCCATGCCTATCTCGTCAGCGGCGGCTCGGAAGCGGTCGAGGCGGCGCTGAAGATGGCGCGGCAATATTTCGTCGAGAAGGGCGAGCCGCAGCGCCGCCACATCATCGCGCGCCGGCAGAGCTATCACGGCAACACGCTCGGGGCGCTTGCCGCGGGCGGCAACGAGTGGCGGCGCGCGCAGTTCAAGCCGCTACTCATCGAAACCCACCATATCGATCCGTGCTACGCCTATCGCCTGCAGGAAAGCGGCGAGAGCGACGAGGCCTATGCCGCTCGCGCCGCGCAGCAGCTCGAAGACAAGATCCTCGAACTCGGCGCGGACGAGGTCATCGCCTTCGTCGCCGAGACGGTCGTCGGCGCCACGGCCGGCGCGGTCCCGCCCGTCGCCGACTACCTGAAGCGCATCCGCGCCATCTGCGACCGCTACGGCGTGCTGCTCATCCTCGACGAAGTGATGTGCGGCATGGGCCGCACCGGGACGCTGCATGCCTGCGAGCAGGACGGCGTCGCGCCGGACCTGATGACCATCGCCAAGGGGCTTGGCGGCGGCTACCAGCCGGTCGGCGCCGTGCTGCTTTCGGAAGAGATCTTCGAGGCCTTCGCCAGCGGCTCCGGCTTCTTCCAGCACGGCCACACCTATATGGGCCACCCTATGGCCGCCGCCGCCGGCCTTGCCGTCCAACAGGTCATCCGGCGCGAGAACCTCCTTGCCAATGTCGTTGCGATGGGCGCCGAACTGGAAAGCCAGCTCGTCGAGCGCCTCGGCAACCACCACCATGTCGGCGACATCCGCGGGCGCGGCCTTTTCCGCGGGGTGGAACTGGTGGCCGATCGCGCCGGCAAGCAGCCCTTCGACCCGAAATTCAAGCTCAACGGCCTGATCAAGAAGGAAGCCATGGCGCGCGGCCTGATGGTCTACCCGATGGGCGGCACGATCGACGGCCGGCAGGGCGACCATGTGCTGATCGCCCCGCCCTTCATCGTCGAGCGCGCGGACATCACGCGCATCGTCGAGCGGCTGGGCGATGCGATCGATGCCGCCGTCAGCACACTTCCACACGCATAACCAAGCAAAAGGGGAACGACCATGAAACTGCGTACCATTCTATTTGCCGCCTTCGCATCGGCCATCGCCTTCGGCCAGGCCGCGCGGGCCGAGGACCTTGTGGTCGCCACCGACACGGCCTTCGTGCCCTTCGAATTCAAGGAAGGCGACAAATATGTCGGCTTCGATATCGACATGTGGGATGCCATCGCCAAGGAGATCGGCGTCACCTACACGCTGCAGCCGATGGACTTCAACGGCATCATCCCCGCGCTCCAGACCAAGCAGGTGGATGTCGCGCTCGCCGGCATCACCATCAAGGACGAGCGCAAGAAGGCGATCGATTTCTCCGACGGCTATTACGACAGCGGCTTCCTGCTGATGGTGCCGGCGGACAGCACGGTCCAGAGCGCCGAGGACCTGAAGGGCAAGATCCTCGCCACCAAGACCGGCACGTCGGCGACGGACTACGCCAAGGAGCACTTCAAGGAGACGGAACTGCGCCAGTTCCCGAACATCGACAATGCCTATCTGGAACTGCAGACCGGCCGAGTCGACGCCGCCATGCACGATACGCCGAACGTGCTCTACTACGTCAAGACCGCCGGCGGCGGCAAGGTGAAGGCCGTCGGCGAGCAGATGATGGCCCATCAATACGGCATCGGCTTCCCGAAGGGCAGCGAGCTCGTCGCCAAGGTCAACGCCGCGCTTGCCAACATGAAGAAGGACGGCCGCTACACCGAGATCTACAAGAAGTGGTTCGGCACCGAGCCGAAGCTCTGATGCCTCAGCCCCGGGCGTGCCGGCGAACCGGCGCGCCCTCCTCACGCCGGGGAGCCTTTCATGGAATTCGACTGGTCCGTCATCGGCGAGGCCATGCCCGCCCTGTTGAGCGGCGCACGCCTTACCATCCTCATCACCCTTGCCGGCCTCGTGGGCGGCCTTGCCGTCGGCTTCGTCGCGGGCCTGATGCGCGCCTATGGCAATGCATTCCTGAACGCCGTCGCCTTTGCCTATATCGAGCTCATCCGCGGCACGCCGATCGTCGTGCAGGTGATGTTCATCTATTTCGCGCTGCCGGTTCTCGCCGATATCCGCGTCAATCCGATGACCGCCGCCGTCACGGCGATCGTCGTCAACGCCGGCGCCTATATCGCGGAGATCGTGCGCGGCTCGTTCCTTTCCGTGCACCGGGGCCTGAAGGAGGCTGGCCTCGCGCTCGGCCTGCCGTTGTGGAAGGTGCTGGTCTACATCATCGGCCCCGTCGCCTTCCGGCGCATGATCCCGCCGCTCGGCAACCAGTTCATCGTCAGCCTCAAGGACACCTCGCTGTTCATCGTCATCGGCGTCGGCGAGCTCACCCGCCAGGGCCAGGAGATCATGGCCGCCAACTTCCGCGCGGTCGAGATCTGGAGCGCGGTGGCGATCCTCTACCTGCTGATGACCGGAACCCTGACACTGATCCTGCGCGTCACCGAAAAGAGGATGCGAATCCTGTGAGCATCGTGGAATTTCGAAACGTCACCAAGACCTTCGGCCCCGTCGTGGTGCTGCGCGAGGTCGACCTCAACATCGACAAGGGCGAGGTGGTCGTGCTGATCGGCCCGTCCGGCTCGGGAAAGTCGACGCTGCTTCGCTGCATCAATGCGCTGGAGGAGATCAATGGCGGGGATCTCGTCGTCGACAATATCAGCGTCAAGGCCGGCCGCTCGCAGGTGCGGCTCATCCGCCAGGAGGCCGGCATGGTCTTCCAGCAGTTCAACCTCTTCCCGCAGATGACGGCGCTGGAGAACGTCGCCTTCGGCCCCCGGCGGGTGCGCGGCATCAGCCGTGCCGAGGCCGAGGAACAGGCCAGGGCGCTGCTCGCCAAGGTGGGCCTTGCCGAGCGCGGCCATCACTATCCGGCCGAGCTTTCCGGCGGGCAGCAGCAGCGCGTGGCGATCGCCCGGGCGCTGGCCGTCAAGCCGAAGCTGATGCTGTTCGACGAGCCGACCTCCGCGCTCGACCCGGAGCTGCGCCACGAGGTGCTGCGCGTCATGCAGGCGCTCGCCGAGGAGGGCATGACGATGATCGTCGTCACGCATGAAATGGCCTTTGCCCGCCAGGTCGGCACGCGGCTGATCTTCATGGAGGACGGCAAGATCTCCGTCGACGGCAAGCCGGCCGACCTGCTCGCCAATCCGGAAAATCCACGCCTGCGGGAGTTCTTGCAGCATGTCCACTGAAAACCGGCTGGGTTTCATCGAGATCGCCGGCATGCCGCGGGAGATCGGCCTCCAGCTCGGCCGTTTCGGCCGCGACATCGCCCATCGCCACCTCGTGCACGGCCATGCCTGGGCCTCGGTCCTCGCCTTTCGCGCGGATCCGCGCGTTGCCGCGATGCGCCGGATGGTGGAGGCCCGCTTCCCCGCCTGTTGGGCGGAACTGCAGGGCCTCGCCCTCGGCCTCGATCTTCCCTTCGACGACGTCTTCCTGTGGAACTGCCGCGGCGACCTCTGGGCCTTCGCGCCGGACGGCTGCACGACGGTGCAGATACCCGGCGTCGAACCGCTGCTCGCTCACAACGAGGACGGCGATCCCGGCTTTCGCGGCCATTGCGCGCTCGCCCATATCCGCCCCGAGGGCGGCACGGCTTTCACCAGCTTCGTCTACCCGGCCTCGATCCCCGGCCACACCTTTGCGGTGACGGCGACGGGTCTCGTCCAGACCGTCAACAACATCCGCTCGCGCGGTGTCGGCGCCGGCCTGCCGCGCATGGTGCTTGGGCGCGCCCTGCTGGATTGCCCGTCGATCGACGCGGCTGTCCGCCTGCTGGAGAGCTCGGAACGCGCCGGCGCGTTCCACATGACGCTCGGGCAAAGGGGCGATCCGCGGCTTGTCGGCGTGGAATTCACCCACAAGCACTGCTCCGCCGTCACGCTCGAGCGCCCGCAATGCCACGCCAACCACCTCGTTCATGCCGGCATGGCCGGCGAGCGGCAGGTGATCACCGGCTCCTCCCGGTCCCGGCAGCAACGCGGGGACCAACTCATCGCCGAGGGCGGAGAAGGCCTGCGGGATCCACGCGCCATCCTGTGGGACAAGGCCGTAGCGCCGCTGCCCATCTACCGTGCGCAGCCGGACGACCCGGACCACGAGAACACGCTGGCGACCGCCGTGTTCCACATCGGCGCGAACGCCATCCGCTGGCAGGTTCACGACCGCCCGGAGGAGACGCCCCGCTTCGTGATGGACGGCACCCTCAAGCCCGTGTCCTGATATCCCCTGTCGAAGAGGCCACGGAGACAGCTGCCTCGCCCCTCGTCACCCGAACGTATAGGCCGCGATCGACTCCGGCTTCATCTCGATGGAGAAACCCGGCCGCGCGGGCGGCATATAGGCGGCGTTCTCGATGCGGCAGGGATCGACGAAATGCTCGTGCAGGTGGTCGACATATTCGATCACCCTGCCCTCCTTCGTGCCCGAGACGGCGATGTAGTCGATCATCGAAAGATGCTGGACATATTCGCAAAGGCCGACGCCGCCGGCATGCGGCCAGACCGGCAGGCCGTATTTCGCCGCCATCAGAAGCACGGCGAGCACTTCGTTGAGGCCGCCCATGCGGCAACTGTCGATCTGCACGATGTCGATCGCGCCGCCGGCGATCATCTGCTTGAAGATGATGCGGTTCTGGCACATCTCGCCCGTCGCCACCTTGACCGGATGCACGGCCTGCCGGATCGCCTTGTGGCCGGCGATGTCGTCCGGGCTCGTCGGCTCCTCGATGAAGAAGGGCTTGTAGGGTTTCAGCTCCGACACCCAGTCGATCGCCTGCCCCACCTCCCAGATCTGGTTGGCGTCGATCATCATGGTGCGCTCGTCGCCGATCACCTCGCGGGCGATGCGCAGGCGCCGCTTGTCGTCTTCGAGGTCACGGCCGACCTTCATCTTGATATGGGTGAACCCCTGGTCGACGGCCTCCTGGCAGAGGCGGCGCAGCTTCTCGTCGTCATAGCCGAGCCAGCCGGCCGAGGTCGTGTAGCAGGGGTAACCTTCCTTCTCCAGCGTCGCGATGCGCTCCGCCTTGCTTGGCTCCGCCTTCTTCAGGATGGCCAGCGCCTCCTCCGGCGTCAGCGCATCCGTCAGGTAGCGGAAATCGACGATGGAGAGGATCTGCTCCGGGCTCATCTCGGCGACGAGCCGCCAGACGGGTTTGCCCGCCTGCTTGGCCAGGAGGTCCCAGACGGCATTCACCACAGCCCCGGTCGCCAGATGCATCGCGCCCTTGTCCGGGCCGATCCAGCGCAGCTGGCTGTCGCTCGTGACATGACGCCAGAAGCGGCCGGGATTTTCGCGCACCCAGGCAAGGTCGAGGCCGACCACCAGATGCTTCATCGCCTCGATCGCCAGGCAGCAGATCTCGTTGCCGCGGCCGATGGTGAAGGTGAGGCCATGGCCTTCGAGGCCGGGCGCATCCGTGCCGAGCACCACATAGGCGGCCGAATAGTCCGGATCCGGGTTCATGGCGTCCGAGCCGTCGAGGCTTTGCGAGGTGGGAAAGCGCAGGTCGATCGAGCGAAGGCTGGTGATCTTGGTCATGGTGCGGCCCTTGCAATGGCCGGCGCTCTGCCGGCTAAAAAATGTCTCAGATGGTCCAGCCGCCGTCGATGGCGTAGGCCTGTCCGGTCGTGTAGGTGGCGCTCGCGAGGTAGACGGCGAGGTCGGCGATCTCTTCCGGCGTACCGATGCGGCCGATCGGCTGGCGGGCGATGAAGGCCGCGCGCGCCGTCTCGTAGTCGCCCTGCGCGCGCAGGCGATCCTGCAGCGAGGGGCTTTCCACCGTGCCGGGGCAGATGCAGTTGCAGCGGATGCCCTCAGCCACGTAGTCGGCCGCCACCGACTTGGTGAGCCCGACGACCGCCGCCTTGGTGATGGTGTAGGCCGCCCGGTTCGGCACGCCCTTCATGCTGGAGGCGACCGAGGCCATGTTGATGATCGCGCCGTCCTTCTTCTCCAGCATCGCCGGCAGCACGGCGCGGATGGTGCGCACCATGGCGCGGACATTGAGGTCGAAGGCAAAATCGAGGTCCTTGTCCGGCATGTCCAGGATCGTGCCGGCATGCACGAAGCCGGCGCAGTTGAAGAGCACGTCGAACGGGCCGGTCGCCGAGACCACGCGGTTGACCGCCTCCTCGCTCAGGACGTCGAGCACATAGGTCTCGATGCCCGCCTCGCCGGCAAGGCTTTTCAGCGCATCGGCATTGATGTCGGTCGCGACGACCTTGGCGCCGGCGCGGGCGAAGGCGATGGCGCTCGCCTTGCCGATGCCCTGGCCTGCGGCGGTGATGAGGACGCGCTTGTCTTGAAGGGAAAGGCTCATGATGGCTCCTTGTGGTGCGTCAGGCGCCCGGACGGCGCTCGACGACGTAGATATGGTCTGCGGCGAGAACGACCTCGCCCTTCTGGTTGACGACTTCCGTGCGCTCGATCACCCGGCCGAAGCCGGCGCGTTTCGGATCATCCTCCTTACTTGATATCGTCACGCGGGTGTGGATCGTATCACCGATGAAGACGGGCCTGATGAAGCGCATGCGATCATAACCGTAGGAAAATGCAACAGGATTGATGACGCTCGCCGTCAGCCCGACTCCGATGGAAAACACCATCGTGCCATGGGCGATGCGCTGGCCGAAAGGCTGCGTCTTCATGAATTCGGCATCCATGTGGTGCGGGAAGAAATCGCCCGTGTGCCCGGCATGCACGACGAAATCGGTCTCGGTGATGGTGCGGCCGCTCGTCTTGCGCCCCTCGCCGATTTCATAGTCTTCGAAATATTTGACCTGTTCCATAGCCTGTTCCTGTCTAGGGCCGTGCGGCGAGCGGCGTCGCGGGCGCGGCGCTGGAGGCATAGGCCGCCTCGACGAGCGCCATGGTCATCCATGCATCCTCGACCGAGGAGACGAGTTCCGCGTCTTCGCCCGACATGAAGCGCTGAAGGTTCGCCATGCGGCCGACGAAGGCGTCCGGGAACCACGTTCCTTCCAGCGGCACCGGCACCCAGCCCTCGCCGCCCTTGGGATGGATCTCCAGAATGTCGGGCTCGCCGCGCGGATAATCGAGATTGACGCCGAGCTGGAGATAGGCCGCGCCCTCGGTGCCCGAGACGCGGAATTCGCAGGCCTGATGCCTGCGGCCGAACCTGTGGTCGTGGTTGACCGAAAGAGCGCAGCGGACCCGGTCGCCATAGTCGAGGATTGCCGTGGTGCGCGTCTGCGCCATCCCATGATTCGGGTGGCCGATCGACTTGGCGTGCACGCCCCCGGGATCGCCCAGCACCTGGCGGATGACGTCGAGATAATGGATCGAGTGCATGGCGATCTCGATGCGCGGCAGGCCTTCGAGGAAGGACCAGAGCTGCCAGGGCGTATCGAGCGCCAGATGGACGTCGAAATCGACGACCTCGCCGAGAAGCCCCCTGGCGATGGCGTCCTTCAGCGCCAGCATCATCGGCGCGAAACGAAGCTGGAAATTGACGGCGGCCTTGAGCTTCCTGTCGCGGCAGATCGTCAGGATTTCCGTCGCAGCGGAAAGGTCGGCCCCTATCGGCTTCTGGATCAGCGCCGCCGTCCCCTCCGGCAGCGCCGCCAGCACGTTCGCATGCGCCGCCGGGGGCGTTGCGAGATCGAAGATCGCATTCTCGACGGCAATGGCCTCCTTGACGGAGCGGTAGGCCGTGACGCTCCACCTTTCGGCGAGCGCCTTCGCCTTGTCGTGGTCCGGATCATAGAGGCCGGCGATCGGGAAGCCGGCCTTGCGATAGGCCGGATAATGCGCGTCGCCGACGATCGAGCCGGCGCCGAAGGTGACGATGGGACGCGGGTTCGCCGGCAGCGGCCAGGACTGGGTGAGGGTTTGGGGGTCAAAGGTCATGGCACACCTCTTGACGATGAGGCGTGACCTTAGCCTTACCCCCCTCTGCCCTGCCGGGCATCTCCCCCTCAAGGGGGGAGATCGGCAAGAGGCAAAACCCGTGCTCAATCGGAAACGCTGGAGATAGGCGAGACGGTGCTCCATCCGATCTCCCCCCTTGAGGGGGAGATGCCCGGCAGGGCAGAGGGGGGTGAACCACAACCTCACGCATGAAAGAACACCTCTTCCATGCCCGCCCACCACTCGCCATCCTTCCGCGTCCGGAGCGGCGACTGGCAGGGCATGCAGACGGCCCACCATTCCTGCGTCCTCGGGTCGGCGGCCATCTTCGCCATGTCGGCGGCATAGTCGCTGCCGTGATATTCGAAGAAGGAGAACAGCAGGTTCTCCGGCTCCTTCAGGAAGATCGAATAGTTCCTGATATTGCAGGCGGAAATCATCGCCAGCACCTCTGGCCAGACGGCGGCGTGCAGGCGCTTGTAGTCTTCGATCTTCTCCGGCTTCACGCCGATCACCATGCCGATGCGCTGCATCTCCTAGACCCTTTCCCGGATTTCGCGCTCGAATTCGGCAATCGAGCGCGCGCGGATCGCATCCCAGTCCCAATCGATGCCGAGGCCCGGCGTCATGGGTGCGAGCGCCATGCCGTTCTCGATGGTCAAGCGCGAGGTGGTGATGTCGTCGAGTTGCGGGATGTATTCGACATATTTGCCGTTCTGCACCGCACAGGTCAGGCTGACATGCAGCTCCATCAGGAAATGCGGGCAGACGGGCATGTCGAAGGCCTCCGCCACATGCGCCACCTTCAGCCAGGGCGTGATGCCGCCGATGCGGCCGGCATCGACCTGCACGATGGAGCAGGCACCCTTCTGCATGTATTCGCGGAAATGGCGGATCGAATAGAGCGATTCGCCGACGGCGATGGGTGTCGCCGTCGCGCGGTTGAGGCGGACATGGCCGTCGATGTCGTCCGCCGGCAACGGTTCCTCGATCCAACCGAGGTCGAGGTCGCGCAGGCGCCCGGACCGGCGGATCGCCTCGTCGACGGAAAAACCCTGGTTGGCGTCCGTCATGATCTCGTAGCCGTCGCCGACCGCCTTGCGCACGGCCGAGAGGCGCGCGAAATCCTCGGATCCATGCGGCTTGCCGATCTTCACCTTGGAGCCGGAAAAACCCTTCGCCTTGGCGTCCAGCGCATCCTCGACGAGCGCCTCCACCGGAATATGCAGCCAGCCGCCCTCGGTCGTGTAGAGCGGGCAGCGGTCCTTCGCCCCGCCAGCGAGCTTCCAGAGCGGCAGGTTCTGTTTTCGCGCGCGCAAATCCCAGAGCGCGGTGTCGATGGCGGCGAGCGCGATCGAGGTGATCGCGCCGATGGTCGTCGCATGGGTCGTAAATTCCAGCTCGTGCCAGATCGCCTCTATCCGGTCGGCGTCGCGACCGAGAAGGCGCGGCGCGAGATGATCGGCAAGAAGCCGCATGACGGAGGAGCCGCCGGTACCGATTGTGTAGCTGTAGCCGGTGCCGACCGCCCCGTCGCTGTCGGTAACGGTGACGAGCGGCGTTTCCTGGGAAACGAAGCTCTGGATGGCGTCCGTGCGCTCGACCTTCGGACGAAGGTCGACCATTTTCAGCTCGATGCGTTCGATCCTCGCCATGTCAGCCCCTGAGCGTCTTGCCGGTCTCACCGTCGAAGAGGTGAGCCTGGGAGAGGTCGAAGCAGAAGGGCAGCGCTTCGCCGGACGCAAGTCGCCGCGGGTTCAGCATGCGGCCGACCCATTCCGCGCCGCCGAAATCGGAGAAGACGAGGGTCTCGTTGCCGAGCGGCTCGGTGAGGATGACGCGCAGGTCGTGCCTGTGCACGTCGGTCTCCTGACCGGAATGGATGCCGTGGCCGGCGGGATAGAGATCGTCCGGTCGCAGGCCGAAGGTGACCTTCTGGCTCGCCGTCACCCGATCCCTGAAGCGGGACGGCAGCGGCAGGCGGTCGCCACTGGAAAAGACCACATGGCCATCGGCGATCTCGGCGTCCTTGAGGTTCATCGGCGGCGAGCCGATGAAGCCGGCGACGAATTTCGAGTTCGGCCGCTGGAAGACGTCCTCCGGCGTGCCGACCTGCTCGATATGACCGTCGCGCATGATGACGATGCGGTCGGCGAGCGTCATCGCCTCCACCTGGTCGTGCGTGACGTAGATCACCGTCGACTGCACCTTGGCGTGCAGCTTCTTGATCTCGACGCGCATCTGGGTCCTCAGCTTCGCATCGAGGTTCGACAGCGGCTCGTCGAAGAGGAAGACTTCCGGCTGGCGCACGATGGCGCGGCCCATGGCGACGCGCTGGCGCTGGCCGCCGGAAAGCTGCGAGGGCCGCCGGTCGAGGAGATGCGCGAGGTCGAGCGTTTTTGCCGCCTCCTCCACGCGCGGGGCGATCTCCTCCGGCGTCTGGCCGGCGATCTTCAGCGAGAAGCCCATGTTCTCGCGCACCGTCATATGCGGATAGAGCGCGTAGGACTGGAAAACCATGGCGAGGTTGCGCGAGCGCGGCGGCAGGTCGTTGACGATCTTGCCGCCGATCCTGAGATTGCCGCCGGAGATCGGTTCCAGCCCGGCGATCATGCGCAGCGTCGTCGACTTGCCGCAGCCGGAGGGGCCGACGAGAGCAATGAACTCGCGGTCGGCCACCTCCAGGTCGATGCCATGGACCACTTCGACCGCGCCGTAGCGCTTGACCAGCTTTTCGAGGGAAACGGTTGCCATGGATTATCCTTTGACTGCGCCGGAGGTGAGGCCGGACACCAGATGCTTCTGCACGACGAAGGTCAGCACGAGGGCGGGGATGATCATGATCACCGCCAGCGCGCACATGCCGCGCCAGTCGATGGTGAACTCCGCGGTATAGTCGAGCAGGCCGACGGGCAGCGTCTTGGAATTGACGGAACGGGTGAGCTGCGAGGCGAGCGCGAATTCGTTCCAGGAGGTGAGGAAGGCGAAGATGCCGGCGGAGGCTATGCCGGGGCCGGCGAGCGGGAACTCCACCTGCCAGAAGGCCTGCCAGCGCGTGCAGCCGTCGATCTGCGCGGCCTCGGCAAGATCCCTCGGCACCTGGCGGAAGAAGCCGTCGATCAGCCAGATCGTGAAGGGCACGTTGAGCGCCACATAGGCCATGATCAGCCCGAAATGCGTATCGATGATGCCGAGCTTCGAATAGACGAAGAACAGCGGCAGCGAGAGCGCGATGCCCGGCACCGTGCGCGTCAGCATCAGGCCGAGGAAGATCGAGGATTTCGCCTTGAAGCGGAAACGCGCGAAGGCATAGCCGCCGGCCATGCCGATGGCGAGCGCGATCGCCGTCGAGGTGACGGAGATGATCAGCGAATTGCGGAAATACTCGATGACCGGAATGCCGCCCTGCCCGACGCCGGAGAACATCGCGACATAGGCATCGAAGGACAGGTCCTCGGGGATCCAGACCGGCGGCTTCGCCATGATCTCGACCGTCGGGCGGAAGGAGGCGAGCACGATCCACAGGCCCGGCAGGCAGATGACGGTCATCGCCAGGAAGAGGCCAATCTTGTGCGCGGCGGAGAGGAGAAGGCCGTTGAGGCGGGCTTTCGTGTTCTCGTTCATCTTTGCCACTCCCCCCTTACCATTCGGCTGCGATCTGGGTCCGCGCCGCCGCAAGCTTGCGGAAGAAATAGACGGTGAAGAGGATGGAAAGCAGGATCGCGACATAGGCCATGGCATTGGCGAGGCCCATGCGGGCATCGGCATAGGCGGTGCGCGAGACGAGCGTCCACAGCAGCTCGGTGCGCTTGGCCGGCCCGCCGTCCGTCATGATCTTCACGATGTCATAGGCGCGCGCGACATCGAGCGAGCGGATGGTCATGGCGATATAGGCAAACGGCATGATGAACGGCCAGGTGACGTAGCGGAAGGTCTGCCAGGGCGTGCAGCCGTCGACGCGCGCCGCCTCGATCGGCTCCTTCGGCATGGCGAGCAGGCCCGCGAGGATGAGGATGGCGAAGACCGAGGTGGACGACCAGATTTCGGCGACGAGGATCGCGGTGAAGGCGAGCGTGCCGTCGATCAGCCACGGGATCGCCTGATCCGTCAGGCCGAGCGATTGCAGGGCGTTGTTCACGAGGCCGATATTGTCGTTGAACATGAACTTGAACTGGAAGCCGACGAGGATCGGCGAGAACATCATGGGGAACATCATGATGGTTCTCAGCAGCCGCTGTCCGCTCGTCGCCTTCTCCACCAGCATGGCAAGGCCGAGGCCGAGCAGCATTTCGACATTCAGCGCGACGGTGAGCAGGAGCACGGTGCGGCCGAACGCCGTCCAGAATTCGCGGTCCGCCAGGATGCGCGCATAGTTGCGAAAGCCGATGAAGGTATAGAGCGAGGCGGGCTGCGTCAGCCGGAAGGGCGTGAAGCTCGAATAGAGCGACAGGATGAGCGGAACGATGACGACGGCCGCGAGCACCACGATGGCGGGCAGCAGAAGCAGAAACGGCGCCGGTGGCCTCCAGCCTTTCATGATTGCCTCTCGGATATGCTCCGGTCGGCCGCCCTTTCCGGGCGCCGGCCGTATTTCGAGAAGCGGCCGCTACGGACGGCCGCCGGTTCGCTTGTTTCGGGCGGTGCCCCACCCCCCACTCATGCGGACGCATGGATCCTCGGGTCAAGCCCGAGGATGACGGAGGAGAGGGTGCGACCCTGCCGGTATCGTACTCCTTGCGGAGACACCTCAGCCCCTCGTCCGGCCTGCCGGCCGATCAGAAAACGGTCGCGGTGAGCGGTGGCCGGTCCACTTGTCCAGGACAGTGCCCGCCCCACCACCCACGTCATCCTCGGGCTTGACCCGAGGATCCATGCGTCCGCAAGGCGGTGGGTGGTCGGGTCAGGCCCGATCATGACGGAGGCGAGGGTGCCAATAGGCGCTGCCCCTCATCCGGCCTGCCGGGCCGCCACCTTCTCCCCGCAAGCGGGGCGAAGGGGATATGCCGCGCCGGTTTCCCCGGCCAATGAACGTTCGTAAGGCACGTCCCCTCTCCCCGCTTGCGGGGAGAGGGTCAGGGTGAGGGGCAAGCTTGCCTCAGAGCGCGCCCGCATCCTCAAGGATCTGCGTCGCCTTCTCGGCCGCCGCGTCCAGCGCCTCCTTTGAGGTCTTGTCGCCGAGGATGGCGGCCTGCAGCTCCGGATAGACGGCGTTGGAGATCTCGATCCAGGCCGGCGTCTGCGGCACGGCGAAGGCGTGCTTCGCCGCCTCCTGGAAGGCGGTCAGGACTTCCTTGCGGTACGCGTCGCTTTCCGCCTGCTGGATATTGTAGTCCCAGACGGCCGTGCGCGTCGGCAGCGGCCCGGCGGAGGATTCCAGCTTCTGGCTGTCCTCGTTGGTGAGGAACCAGACGAGCGAGGCGGCGGCGTCCTTGCTGGCGCAGCTTTCCGTCACGGAAAAACCGTGGTGGCCGGACCAGCCGGTGCGCTTGCCGGAGGAGCCGGCCGGCTGCACCTTCACGCCGACATTGCCGGCGACCTTCGAAGACTTCGGATCATTGAAGAAGTTCGCCCAGCCGGGCCAGTCGAGGTTGACGGCGATCGTGCCGGAAGCGAAACCCTGGCCGAGGTCGTCCCACAGATAGTTGGTCGTGCCGACCGGCACGGCCTTCGCCTTGTAGAGGTTGACGAACCAGTCGAGGGCGCGAACGCCCGCGTCCGAGTTGAAGGCCGGCTTGCCGTCGGCGTCGAGATAGTCGCCGCCCTCGGCGACCAGCATTTCATAGAAGCGGCCGTTGATCGCCTCCTCCTTGCCGGCATATTGCGTGCCGTAGAAATCCGGCGGGTTCGCGAAGAAGACCGCCTGGTCGGCGACCTGCTGCCAGGTGTCCGGCGGGGCGAGATCGTAGCCGTATTTCCCCTTGAACGCCGCCTTCTTCGCGTCGTCCTCATAAAGGCTCTTCTGGTAGTAGAGCGCGGAAACGTCGAACTGCGCGCGCGGCAGCATCACCAGCTTGCCGTCGAGCGTCGAGGAGGCGATGTTGGCCGGCACGAAGGCATCGATCTCCTCCTTCGGCAGGAGCGCCGAAAGATCGGTGTAGATGTCGGGATATTGCGGGGCAAAGGACGAATGGTTCGAGCCGACGCACCAGGTGATGTTGCCGGTCGCGATGTCCGACTTGATCTCCTTGTCCAGCTCGAAATGGTTCTTCTTGGAAAGAACGTTCACCTTCGCGCCGGTCGCCTTCTCCCATTCGGCAATGCGCGCATAGAGCGCTTCATACTGCTGGCCGCCGATGAGCTTCGCATCGACGGTGACGCCCTCGAATTTTCCCGGCAGATCGGCGGCGAGCGCTGCGCCCGCCCACGCGCAGATCACGGCACCGGCGGCAATGCCGGCTAGAAATCTCGTCATCTTCTCCTCCCATTGGCTTCTCGCCAGCCCTTACCAATAAGAGCTTCATTCATATACAAACTTACTATTTACATATCGTCAAGCGCAAATCGGCATCCCGGGATTGTCACGCCTTGTTTCTGCGTATATGAATCTACTCATTCACTGGAGGAATTCGGGTGTCGGACGAGGAAAACGATCGCTACAGGGCGCCGGCGCTCGACAAGGGCCTCGATATCCTGGAGCTCCTCGCCGGCGTCGACGGCGGCCTCACCCAGGCGGAGATCGCCAAGCGGCTCGATCGCAGCCCGAACGAATTCTACCGCATGCTCGACCGGCTGGTGAAACGCGGCTACGTCACCCGCATCGACGGCGACCGCTTCTCGCTGACCCTGAAACTCTTCGGCCTCGCGCAACTGCACGCGCCGGTGCGCCGGCTCGTCTCCTTCGCCGTGCCGCTGATGCGTGAACTGGCCGAAGCCTCGCGCCAGGCCAACCAGCTCGTCGTCTTCGACCGCGGCAACCCCGTCGTCATCACCCAGCAGGAAGCACCCGGCTACTGGGGCATCTCGATCCGCGTCGGCTCGCGCATCGGCCTGTTCGACACGGGCTCCGGTCACGCGCTGCTCGCCTTCCGCTCGCCGGAAGAACGCCTGCGCATGATCGCCGAGCATGTCGGCGACGGCGGCACGGACATGCGCGTCACGCCGGAATTCCTGGCGCGGCTCGATCTCATCCGCTCGCGCGGCTACGAAATGATGCCGAGCGCCCAGACGGCGGGCGTCATCAACCTTTCGGCGCCCGTGCTCGGCGCGGACGGCAGGGCGATCGCCGCCCTGACGATCCCCTACATTACCCTGATCAACGCGCCGGTCGCGCCGGATATCTCGACGACCATCCAGCTGCTCGGCGAGACAACGCGCAGGCTGTCGGAAATGGCAGGTGCCGGCTTCAACGCCGAGGAGCAACAGCCTTCGCATCTGAAGGCATGATTCGCCGGCGCGGCGAAGATACGGCTCATCCGTCCCCCGCAAAACTCTCCAGGAAGAGCGCATTGAGGTCCGCAACGGCGTTTGACGCCGGCGCGCTACCCGTCACGGCCTGGTTGATGCGCTGCGAGGCGGCGTCCTGGAAGGGCATGTAGCCGGCATGCCGGGGGCGCAGCCAGGCGCCCTCCAGCGTCCGGCGCGTGTTGCGGTAGAAGCCGAGCGTCGCGGCATTGGCCCCCTCGTCCTCCCAGCCCGCCGCATGGCCGGGCTGGCCGCCGGCCTGCCAGTAGCGGCCCGCCTGCTGCGGCCCGGCCGCAACCCAATAGGCGAAATCCACGGCCGCCTCGCGCTGCGCCGAGAAGGCGGAAACGGCGATGCCCGTGCCACCCAGCGCAGAACCGACCGGCCCCGCATCGCCGGCAACCGGCATGTCGGCAAAGGCGATGCGGTTTGCCCGGAAGCCGGCGAGGGAGTAGCTGACATAACCGTAGATCAGCGGCGAGAGACTGTAGCGCGATCCCGCCTCGCCCATCCGGTCCAGCACGGCGATGGGATCCATGCCGGTGCAGGCAGGGTCGGCGAGCGCGGCAAGCTCCCGGATCATCTCGATCGCCTGCACGCCGATTTCGGCATCGACGAAGGGCCGGTCCCGTTCCACCGCGCAGGGCCGGCCGAGATTGCCGCAGAGCGTGAAGAGACACATCAGGGAATGCGGCGGGCGCAGCGGCAGCAGCATTTCGCCGGCCTTTGCCAAATCCAGCACCTCCGTCCATGTGCCCGGTGCCCTGCCCAGCCGATCCGGCCGGAAGGCGAGCACCTGGGTGGCCGCGTCGATCGGGAAGGCCCATTGGCGACCCTGCCAGTTGTAGCTCGGGAAGGAGAGGCCGACGCTGCCGCCTGCAAGGGCCGCGAAGGCCGCCTCGCGGCCGGGCAGGTCCAGCGGCGTGAGGCAGCCTTCCGCCATGATCTGCCCGACATGCGGATGGTCGATGACGATGAGGTCGTAGCGGCGCGCGAGGTCCTCGACCGGAAAGCTCTCGAAATCCTGCAGCGAGCGCTTGTCCCATTCGATGGAGACGCCGGTCCTGGCGCTCCAGTCCTGCGCGCAGGCCACCATCGGGTCGTAGCCGCGCGGATGGCTCCAGGTCATGCCCCTCAGCGTGATCGCGCCCATCACGCGAACTCCGCGCGGATCGCCGCCGAATGCTCGCCGACGCGCGGCGCGGCGCGATGGCCGAGTGGGCGCCGGCCGTTCACGCGCACGGGGCAGCGGGTCGTGCCGATCGAAACCGCATCCTCGCGCGTCACCGTCTGCAGCATGTCGAGGATGCGGAAACCGTCGCTGGCCAGAAGCTCCGGCCATTCCAGCACCTTCGAGCACCAGATGTCCGCCGGCTCCAGGATGGAGAGCCAATGCTCGACGGTCCCGGTCGCGATGCGGCCGGCGATGATCCGCTTGATCGCATCGCGTGCGGTGAACCAGGCCCTGCTGTCGTCGCGATAGGGCGCCAGCGCCTCGATCTGCAGCAGGTCCTGCAGGCGGCCGAGCGGCGTCATGGCGATCGCGAGGTAACCGTCCTTTGCCGGATAGACGCCGTAGGGCGCGGAGAGATAGGCATGCGCGCTGCGGAAATCCGAGCGCTTCGGCTTGCGGCCGCCGTCGTTGAGATGGGTGGTCAGCACCTCGAACTGGAAATCGACAAGGCTTTCGAGCAGGCTCGTCTGGATATGGGCGCCCTTGCCGGACATGCCGCGGCGCACGAGGGCGGCGAGGATGCCCTGGCAGGCATTGGCACCGGCGAGCATGTCGGCGACCGCAAGGCCGAAGGGCACCGGCTCCTGCGCCTCGTCACCGTTCAGCCACATCAGGCCGGAGCGTGCCTGCGCCAGGAGATCCTGCCCCGGGCGCATGACCCAGGGGCCATCCTCGCCATAGCCGCTGATCGAGGCATAGACGATCGCCGGGTTGATCGCCCTGACGGCCGCATGATCGAGCCCGAGGCGTTCGATGACACCCGGGCGGAAATTCTGGATAAGCACGTCGGCCTTGCCGAGAAGCCTGCGCAGGAAGGCGAGGTCGTCGGGGTCCTTCAGGTCGATGCCGAGACTTTCCTTGCCGCGGTTGATGGCGTGGAAAAGCGTCGAATCGCCGCCGATCTCGATGTCGCTGAGATAGAGCCGACGGGAGAGATCGCCGCCATCCGGCCGCTCGATCTTGATGACGCGGGCGCCGAGATCGGCAAGCCGCAACGAACAATAGGGACCGGAGAGGAACTGGCTCATATCGACCACGGTCAGGCCGGCCAGAAGTCCCGTCTCATCCTGCATGCGCATGTCCTCCTGCGCTCCCGAAGGTTGAGCCACTGGAATTCTTATTTGAATTACTCTTTCATATATGGATGGATGTTTCAAGCCTCGGAACCCCATCAGACGCTATATGGACGGACGCTTCCCCCACCGCAGCCACGCGATCAGCCCCGGCAACCATATGGGCTGCCAGGGTGTGCAGGTCGGATACCTTGCGGGGTCAGGCCGTTTTGTGCGGCGAAACGGCGACGCGGGTCCAGATGTCCAGCGTCTCGCCGGGAGAAAGCACCTTCAGGCCGTAAGCGTCCGGCCGGTCGGGCAGGTTGAAGGCATCGACGGGATGGCTCACCGGCTCGAAGCAGAAGAAGTCTGCATCGGCGGCGGGCGAGAAGACCACATATTGGCCCAGCGCCTCGCTTGCCTCGACCTCGGCCCGCAGCCCGCGCGCCGGCCAGTCGATACGCGCCTTGCCGTCCCAGCCGTCAAACCAGTTGTTGATCCAGCGCGGCGGCAGGGGCCGCGGCACGTTGAAATCCATATCCGGATGCGCTGCGACGGGCGCGTAGGCCTTCGGAAGATGGTCGTCGCGCTCCAGCCAGACGCCCTTCGACGGCGCGGCGAGCGTCGTATCCGCATCGCGCACGAACCAGGGGTGGAAGCCGGCGCCGTAGGGCAGCCGCGTTTCGGCGCGATTGGCAAGGCTCAGTTCCATCACGAGGCCGGTGCCTTCAAGGCGATAGGACATCGTCGCCTCGTAGCGGAACGGCCCCGGCCCGTCCGATAATAAGGTCAGGGTGATGGAATCGTCGCTCCGGGAGACCTCCGTCCATGCGGCGGAAAAACCGTTGCCGTGGATCGGATAGGGCTCCGTCTCCATATTGCGCGGCAGGGCGTGAAAGGCACCGTCGAAGGTAAAGCCACCGCCGGAGACCCGGCCGGAAAACGGCACGAGAAGGATATTGGAAAGCGCGAAGGGATGGGCCGTGGCGGGATCCACCGTGCGGAAGACCGGCTGCCACGCGCCGCCGTGCCTGACATCGAAACATGTCAGGCCGGCGCCGAGATCGGGCCGCACGCGGATGCGCGCCGCCCCGTTATCGAGTTCGACCGCCATCACCAGCCGCCGTCGATCGCGATGTTCTGGCCGGCAATCATGTCGGAGGCCGGCGAGACGAGGAAGTGCACGAGATCGGCGACATCCGCCGGCTGGATGCGCGCCTTCAGCGACTGGTTTTCGAGGATCCAGTCATTGTACTGCTGCAGGCGATCGGCGAAGACGCGGGCCTCCGCCTCGGACACCACCGCGCCCGGCGAGACCGCGTTGACGCGCACGCCATGCGGACCGAGTTCGCGCGCCAGCGATTTCGTCAGGCCCAGCATCGCGCCCTTCGAGGCGACATAGGGCACGTAACCGTCCCAGCGCCCGTTCAGGGTGACCGAGCAGAAATTGACGATCTTGCCGTAGCGCTTTTCCTTCATCGCCGGCGCGACCGCCCGGGCAAGCGCGAAGGCGGCGGAGGAATTGACGCGGACCTGGTCCTCGTATTCCTCCAGCGAAAAATCCTCGAACGGCTTGTTGATGATCAGCGCCGCATTGTTGATGAGGATGTCGATGCCGCCATGCTCGCGCGAAAGCGATGCCGCCCGCCGTTCCGCCGCGACAAGGTCGTTCAGGTCCTCGCCGACATAGGCTGCCTTCACATCATGTGTCGCGGCAATATCCGCCGCGAAGGCCGTGCCGCCCTCGGCCGCCGGCCGGTCGAGCAGCAGGAGGCTGGCGCCGGCCCGGGCGAGCCGCGCGGCCTGGGCGCGGCCAAGCGTGCCGAGCGCGCCGGTGATGAGGACGGTCTTTCCCGAAAGCTCTGTCATGGTCTCCTCACAGAAGGGCGTGGACCTCGTCGATCGAGGTCGCGGCGGTCGGCTTGTCGAAGACGATCTCGCCGCGCGCCATGGCGACGATGCGGTCGCAGGACTGGAAGACGTGCTGCATGTTGTGCGAGATGAAGATGCCGGTGAGACCCTGCGCCTTCAACCCGCGCACGAAGCCGATCACCTTGTCCGTCTCCTTGACGGAAAGATGGTTGGTCGGCTCGTCGAGGATCAGCACCTTCGACTTGAAATGCATGGCGCGGGCAATCGCCACGCCCTGCCGCTGGCCGCCGGACAGTTCGCCGACCAAGGCATCCGGCGAGCGCAGGTGCAGGTCGACATCGGCGATGGCCTGTACGCTTTCGGCGCGCATGCGCTTCTGGTCCATGAGGCCGAAGCCGAAGACAGACCATTTCAACGGCTCGCGGCCGATGAAGAGATTGCGGGCGATCGACATGGTCGGGACCATGGAATTGTACTGGTAGATCGTCTCCAGCCCGTGGCGCATCGCATCCTTCGGGCTGCGCAGGTCCACCTTCCTGCCCTCGATCAGCACCTCGCCGGAATCCTGGTGATGCACGCCGGAGAGGATCTTGATCAGCGTCGACTTGCCGGCGCCGTTATCGCCGACAAGGCCAACGGTCTCGCCGGGATGGATGATGAGGTTGACGTTCTTCAGTGCGTGTACGCCGCTGTACCATTTCTGCAGGTTGCGGCATTCGATGACCGGTGTCGTCACTTGTGCGCCTCCACCTTGATCTTGCGGGACATCTTCCCCATCCAGGCATTGGCGATCACCGCGAACATGGTGAGCACGCCGATAGCGAACTTGAACCAGTTGGCATCGACGCGCGACAGCACGAGGCCGTTGTCGATGGTGCGGATGAGCAGCGTGCCGATGATGGCGCCGAAGACCGTGCCGATGCCGCCGGCAAGCGCCGTGCCGCCGATGACGGCGGCGGCGACCGCCTGCAGTTCCAGCCCCTCGCCGATCGAGGGCAGCGGCGAGCCGAGGCGCAGCACCTGGAGCAGGCCCGCAAAGCCGGCAAGCACCGAGCAGAGCATGAAGCAGACGATCTTCACGCGCTTGACGGGAATGCCCATCGAGGCCGCCGCCTCGTTGAAGCCGCCGGTGGCGCGGATCCAGTTGCCGAAATTGGTGAGCGACAGGAGCGCCGCGGCAAGAACGGCGATGCCGACGAACCAGACGAAGGACATGCGGAAGAGCGCGCCCTGCCAGATATAGTCCGTGAAGAGCCAGGTCGGCAGGTCGGAGGGCAGGAGCGGCGGAAAGCCGCCGGATATGACGATGGTGAGCGAGCGGGCGATGAACAGCATGCCGAGCGTGGTGATGAAGCTCGGGATCGAGAATTGCAGCGTCACATAGCCGTTGATGAAGCCGATCACCGCGCAGATCGCAAGGCCGAGCAGCACGGCGGCGGTGAAGGGCACGCCGGAATTGAGGATCACCGCCATCGACATCGGCATCAGCGCGAAGACGGAGCCGACCGACAGGTCGAATTCGCCGCAGATCATCAGGATCGTCACGCCGATGGCGACGAGCGCCATTTCCGGCAGGAGGCCCATGACGCCGCGCACGTTCTCGAAGGAGAGAAGCACGCCGTTCGACTTCACCTGGAAGACGGCAAGGAGGACGATCAGGAGGGCAAGGCCCGCAAGCTCCGGCTTGTCGAGATAGATTTTCAGAAACCGCTTCATGGGCTCCACTCGTGCTTCGGTGCCCCGCCCGAGCGGCAAGGCACCGGTTTCCCATAGGAGCGCCGGATCAGCGCAGGCCCTGCTTTGCCATTTCGAGAATGGTCGGCACGTCCTTGGGCGTGACGATGCCCTGCCCCGTGTCGATGTCCGACGGCGTCAGGCCGGCAGTCTTCCACAGATAGGCCTGCATGACCGGCATGAAGCCCTGCATGTAGGGCTGCTGGTCGACCTGCACCTGCACATAGCCGGCCTCCATCTGCTGCAGGACCTCCGGCACGAGGTCGAAGCCGCCGAGCAGCACCTTGCCGGGCTCGATGCCGCGGTCCTTCAGCACCTTGGCGACGCCGGCATGCCAGTAGCCGGTGTCGAAATAGGCCGTGGTGTCCGGGTTGGCGTTGAGATAGGCGCCGATGCGGTCGGCGGTCAGCGCGAGATCGGTGGCCGAATCGATGCGCGTGATGGTGATCTCGCGGTCGGCATGCTCGGCCTTGTACTCTTCCAGGAACTTCATCACGCCGCCGGCGCGCTGCTCGGACCAGGTCTGGCCCGGCGCATTGACGCCGACCAGCAGGTTGAGCGGGCCTTCCTTGGGGAAATTCTCCGACTGCGCCTTGGCGAGCGAGTAGCCGGCCGCGGTGAAGCCCTGGCCGATGAAGGCCTTGCGGGCATTGCCCTTGGCGCCTTCGCTGTCGTCCACATTGACGGCGAGCACGAGGATGCCGGAATCGACGGCTTCCTTGATCACGTTGTCATAGGCGTTGTTGTCGACGATCGCGACGAAGATCGCATCCGGCCTGGAGGCGATGGCCGCCTGAAGATTGGCGACGGCCTGCTCGACCGAGCCTTCGGTCTGCGTGAGGATCAGCTGGCACGAGGCCCCGACCTTCCCGCAGGCGTCGTCATAACCCTTCTTGACCGATTGCCAGAAGGTGTTCGAGGCGGACGAGTGGCTGATGAAGGCGATGTTGAGGCCTTCCGCGCTGGCACCCGAGGCCATCAGCCCCAGCCCGAGGGCTGTTCCTGCAAGAAATTTCCGGATCATCATGATGCGTACCTCCCGTTGAACATCAATCGTTGTCGTCCCGGCGTCACGCCACGCCGTCGAAGAATTCCGTCCGCGCCCGGGCGATCTCGGGCAGCGATTTGAGGATCTCGCGCAGATGCGTGCGCAATGCCGTCTCGGCCTTGCCGACGTCGCCGGCGGCGATCGCATCGACGATGCGTTCGTGCTGGTCGATCAGCCGGCCGATCTGGATGTCGTCGACGCTGAGGAAGCGGACGCGGTCCATCTGCGCCTTGACGCTTTCTATGACGCTCCAGGCATAGGCGCGGCCCGCGGCCGCCGCGAGCGTGTGGTGGAAGAGTTCGTCGAGCCGCAGAAAGGCGGCGCGGTCGTCCTGCGGCACCTGCTTCTGCCTTGCGATCTGGTCGCGCAGCTCCCGCACGGTCCCGGCCGTGTGCTCGCCGGCGACCTGGCGCACGATATCGGCTTCGATCGCCTCGCGCACGAAGCGCACGTCCATCACGGAGGCGGTGGAGATCCGCGTCACATAGGTGCCGCGCTGCGGCAGGACCTGAACAAGGCCCTCCTCCGACAGCTTGATGAAGGCTTCGCGCACCGGCTGGCGGCTGATCGACAGGCTTTTGGCGATCTCGGCCTCGGAGATGCGCTCGCCCGGCGTCAGCTCGGCCTGGATGATCTGCTCGCGCAGGATGCGGTAGACCTGCGGCCCGACGGCTTCGGCGGCCGAAAGAACGCGCTGCGGTTTGATGTTCTGCATTCCGGCCTCCTCCATCCCGTTACAGGCTACTAGCCTACTACCATACAAGTCAAGTGGTCAGCGTTACACGATCACTCCAGTGCCGAAGTCCGGCGCGAGACGTCGAATTTCCGGTCGAGATCCGGCGCGAGATCGACGCCGTGGCCCGGCCCGGGGGGAACGGTGATCATGCCGTTCGTCACGGTCGGCAGCTGCGTCGTCAGCTCGGCGTACCAGGTCTTGTAATAGGCGCGCACGCTTTCCTGCACGAGCGCGTTCGGCGCGTTCAGCGACAGGTGCGTCGAGGCGGCGAGCACGACAGGACCGGTGCAGTCATGCGGAGCGACCGGCAGATGCCAGGCCTCCGCCATGGTGGCGATCTTCTTGGCCTCGGAAAGGCCGCCGCACCAGGAAAGGTCGAGCATGACGACACCGGCGGCATCCGTCTCCATCAGGTCGCGGAAGGCCCAGCGGGTGGCGAGCGTCTCCGAGGCGCAGAGCGGCGCGCGGCTCGCCGCCGCATAGCGCTTGAGGCTGGAGAGCGAATCCATCTTGATCGGGTCCTCGTGCCAGAAAGTGGCGTAGGGCTCGAGCGCCCGGGCGATCTGGATGGCCGGGGTGAGCTGCCACATGGAGTGGAACTCGACCATGATGTCCATGCGGTCGCCGACGCGCTTGCGGATCTTCTCGAAGGGTTCGAGCGCCTTGCGCAGGTCCGGCCCGGAAATGTACTGGCCGCCGCTCTTTTCCGCCGCGATGTCGAACGGCCAGATCTTCATGGCCGTGATGCCCTCCGACAGGAGGTCTTCGGCAAGCTCGTCCGCCCGCTCCAGGAAGCCGTTGAGGTCGTCATGGTCGCGCCGCGGGCCGCCGATGCCGTAATTGCCGGTCTGCTGGCCCTTCGCCTCGCGCATGTAGGTATTGCCGGCGCAGGTGTTGTAGGTGCGGATCTCGCGCCGCGAGAAACCGCCGAGCAACTGGGCGATCGGCAGGTTCGTCGCCTTGCCGAAGAGGTCCCACAGGCCGATATCCACGGCTGAATTGCCGCGCATCTCCGCCCCCGTCGAGCGGAAGCCGAGATAGCCCGTCAGGTCCTTCGAGATGCGGTCGATCTCCAGGGGATCGCGGCCGAGCAGCTTCGGCGCCACGACCTCGTGGATGTAGGCCTCCACCGTCGCGGCCATGAAGAAGGTCTCGCCGAGCCCGACAAGGCCCTCGTCGGTGTGGATGCGCACCCAGAGGATGTTGGGAAAGTCGCGGGCGCGGACGGTTTCGAACGCGGTGATCTTCATGCTCAATACACTCCCGCCGCCAGCAGCGCCTTCACCGTCAGATCGAAATGCTCGACCATCGCCTGCTCGCCCGTCGTCGGGTCGCCATTGGCGATGGCCCGGGCGATGGTCATGTGGCCGTCGATGCTTTCCTGCCGCGTCTCGTTGCTGGCGCGGCTTGCCCAGCCGATCGGCCAGGTCTGGCGCGTCACCACATGGAACGAGCCGACGATCAGCGAGAACATCGGATTGCGCGACGCCGCGCCGATCGCCTCGTGGAAGGCGATGTCGTGCTCCATCACCTTTTGCGGCGCGTCGAAATCCCGCTGCATCGCCTCGGCCAGCGCGACGATCGCGGCGGCCTCGCGGTCCGTGCGGCGCATCGCGGCGAGCACGACCGTCCGGCGCTCCACCGTGCGGCGGACATCGAAAATCTGCTGGATCGTCACCTGGTCGGTGTGCACGGCATGGTCGGTGACCAGCGCCAGCACGTCCGCCCTCGGCGCGGCCACCCGCGGACGACGGCCGTTGCCGATATCGATCAGCGTCAGCGCGGACAGCGAGCGATAGGCCTCGCGCACGATGCCGCGGGAAACGCCGAGCTTTTCCGCGAAGGCGCCCTCGCTCGGCAGCCAGTCGCCGACCTGCAGGCCGTTTTCGCGGATGTGGATCCGGACGGCATCCATGACGCCGCCGAGCAGGCCTTCGCCGCCCTTCTGCCCGCCGGCCGCATCCGGTTCCGACTTCGATTCCATCCCGTCGCCTCCTACCTATCATATAGGTACTTAGTGACCTTGAATTAGATTCACTCTCAGCTATTGTCAACGTGAATTTGGCGGATGCGGGAGGGCTGCGCGTGAAGGCAAGGATCGAATACGCCGCGGGCGACATCGTCGGCGAAAGCATCATCTGGTCCGGCGAGGAAGAGGCGCTCTACTGGGTGGATATCGGCGGCAAGCGCATCCACCGCCATGAGCCGCGCAGCGGCGAGCATGCCGACTGGCCGGCGCCGGACTTCCCGACGTCGATCGGCCTTCGCGCCTCCGGCGGCTTCATCGTCGGGCTGCGCCGCGAGGTCGCCTTCTGGCGGCCGGGCGAAGCCTTCGAGACCTTTGCTGTGCCAGAGCCGGACCTTGCCGACAACCGGCTGAACGAAGGCCGCGTCGCGCCCGACGGCTCCTTCTGGGTCTCCACCATGCAGAACAATCTCAACCCGGACGGCTCGCCCCGGGCGATGGACCGCAAGTCCGGCGCCATCTACCGGATCGACCCCACCGGCACCGTCACGCAGCTCACGCCGCGCGAATACGGCATCACCAACACGATGGGCTGGACGCGCGACGGACGCTTCCTCTTCGCCGATACGCCGGAAAACGAAATCTACGCCTTCGCCTACGATCCAACAGCGAAGACGATCAGCGACCGGCGCACCATCGTCAGCGGCTTCGAGCGCGGCCTGCCGGACGGCTCCTGCATGGATGCCGAGGACACGCTGTGGAACTGCCGGGTGGTCGGCGGCGCCTCGGTCGCCCGCTTCACCGCCGACGGCGCGCTGCTGGCGCTGGCGGAACTGCCCGTCACCTGGCCGACAAGCTGCACCTTCGGCGGCCCGGACCTCTCCACCCTCTACGTCACCTCCGCCCGCTTCACGATGAGCGCCGAGCACCTTGCCGCAAATCCGGCGGAGGGCAGCCTCGTTGCGATCGACGGGGCCGGCGCCGGCATTCCCGAACCGAGATTCGCCGGCTGATACCCATCGAGAAATCCCGGTTGACAATCTGGTATGGTAGAATGTTAGTTAAGCCGAGCGGGAAGGAGAACGACCATGAGCGCGGATGAATTTTCCGGCAGGAGCATCATCGTGACCGGCGGCAGCCTCGGCATGGGCCGGGCCTGCGCGGAACGGTTCGCGGGTGCCGGCGGCAGGGTCCTCGTCGTCGCGAACGATGCCACATCGGTGGACGAGGCCGTCGCGGCGATCGGGCCGAACGCCTCCGGCTTCGTCGGCGACGTGCGCCGGGCGGACGACATGGAGCGCGCCGTCGCCACGGCCGTGGCGCGCCATGGCGGCCTCGACGTGCTCGCCTGCTGCGCCGGCATCCAGCGCTACGGCACGGTCGTCGACACGCCGGAAGATGTCTGGGACGACGTCTTCGACATCAACCTGAAGGGCATCTACCTCGCCTCCCGCTTCGCCATCCCCGAAATGCGCAAGCGCGGCGGCGGGGCGATCGTCGCGATCTCCTCCGTGCAGGCCTATGCCTCGCAGGCGGGCGTCGCGGCCTATACGGCCAGCAAGGGCGCGATCAACGCCCTGGTGCGCGCGATGGCGCTCGACCATGCGGCGGAGAACATCACGGTCAACGCCGTCTGCCCCGCCTCCGTCGACACGCCGATGCTGCGCTGGGCGGCGGACCTGTGGAAGGGCGAGCACAGCCAGGATGAGACGATCGCGCTGTGGGGCAAGGGCCATCCGGTCGGCCGGGTGGGAAAACCCTCCGAGATCGCCGATCTCGTCGCCTTCCTCGCCAGCGACAAGGCCCGCTTCATCACGGGCGCGGACATCAAGATCGATGGCGGCACGATGGCCAAGCTCGGCATCGTCCTGCCCGAATGAACGAGAACCGGAGACCCGCCATGAAACGGCCCGTCATCACCGACATCCGCGCCACCACCGTGACGGTGCCGCTCGAGGCGCCGCTGCGCCATTCCAACGGCGCCCATTGGGGACGCTTCGTGCGCACCATCGTGGAGGTCGAGACCGATGTCGGCCTCGTCGGGCTCGGCGAGATGGGCGGCGGCGGCGAAAGCGCCGAGGCCGCCTTCCGGGCGCTGAAGCCCTATCTCGTCGGCCACGATCCGTTCGAGCTGGAGCAGCTCCGCTTCAAGATCTGCAATCCGACCGCCAGCCTCTACAACAACCGCACGCAGATGCATGCGGCCATCGAGTTCGCCTGCCTCGACATCATGGGCAAGTTCCTCGACGTGCCGGTCTACGATCTTCTCGGCGGCAGGATGCGCGATGCGGTGGGCTTTGCCAGCTACCTGTTCTTCCGCCTGCCGAACAAGGAGACGGGCGCGGGCGAGATCCGCACCGCCGACCAGCTCATCGACCAGGCGCTCAGCCTCAAGAAGACGCACGGCTTCACCGCCCACAAGCTGAAGAGCGGTGTCTTTCCACCGGATTACGAGCTGGAGGTCTACCGGGCGCTGGCCAAGGCCGTCGGCACCGACAGCGTGCGCTACGACCCCAATGCCGCCTTCACGGTGGAGGAGGCGATCCGTTTCGCCAAGGGCATCGAGGACCTCAACAACGACTATTACGAGGACCCGACCTGGGGCCTCAACGGCATGCGCCGCGTGCGCGAGAACACGCATATGCCGCTCGCCACCAACACGATCGTCGTCAATTTCGAGCAGCTTGCCACCAATGTCCTGGCGCCGGCCTGCGACGTCATCCTGCTCGACACGACCTTCTGGGGCGGCATCCGGCCCTGCATCAAGGCGGCCGCCGTCTGCGAGACCTTCCAGCTCGGCATCGCCGTGCACTCCTCCGGCGAGCTCGGCATCCAGCTCGCCACCATGCTGCATCTCGGCGCGGTGCTGCCGAACCTCGTCTTCACCGGCGATGCGCACTACCACCAGCTCGTCGACGACGTGATCGTCGGCGGCCCGATGCGCTATGTCGACGGCAAGATCGCCGTGCCCACCGCCCCCGGCCTCGGCATCACGCTCGACCGCGACAAGCTCGGCCAATATTCCGATCTCTACAAGTCGCTGGGCGGCTACGCCTATGACCGCGACCCCGCCCGCCCCGGCTGGTTCTCGACCGTGCCGAACACGCGCTGGGCCGACCCGGCCGACGACCGGATCGTGGATTACTGAGCCGGATCGTCCCCGAAACCGTCGAGCAGGCCGATATCGGCCGGCATGCCGGGCCGGAGGAAGCCGACGTTTTCCTCCAGTCCCATCAGGCGGCTCGGGTTTGCCGTCGCCATCCTCAACGCGTCTTCGAGGGAGATGACCACCGCATCTGCCGGTCGCCCTCGGCGGCAGCTGCGACAAGCGCGTCCGGAACGTATCGACGTCCCAAAGGTCGGCCTTCGGGGACCTCAATGGAAGTCGCGGGATTTGACGCGGATGGTCTGCACCGCCTCGCGGGCTTGCGGCTGCGCGGCATCGCCACGCCGGCCGATGGTGGCGAAGTCGGCCGAAAGATCGGTAAGGTGCTGCACGACGATATGCACCACCTCGCCCTCCCGCTGGATGTAACCTTTGACGCCGATCATTGGCGCGCCCATCACGATGGGGCGATAGGCGAGGAAGACCTTGCGCCAGACGACGAGGTTGGCGATGCCCGTCTCATCCTCGATCGTCACGAAGATGACACCCTTGGCCGAGCCCGGCTGCTGGCGGACGAGCACGATGCCGGCCGTCTCGACCTTCTGGCGATCGCGAAGCCGCGTCGCTTCGGCGCAGGAAAGCAGGCGGCGGCGGGCGAGGCCCTCCCGCAGGAAGCTCACCGGATGGGCCCGCAGCGTCAGGCCGACGCGGCCATAGTCCTCCACCACCTCGCCGCCCGTCGCCATGGGCCGCAATGCTACCACCGGTTCCGTCAATTCCGGCAGGGCCGCGGCCTCCCGCTCGGCCGCCGCGGAAAACAGCGGCAGCGGCTCGTCCCGCAAGCCGCGGATCGTCCACAAGGCCTCGCGCCGGGAAAGCCCGAGCGATGGCCGGAAGGCATCCGCCTCGGCAAGCCGCACCAGCGTGTCGGATGCGAGTTCCGTGCGGCGCCAGAGGTCATCGACCGAGGCAAACGGCGCCTCGCCCCTTGCTGCAAGAAAACCGCCCATCTCCTTGTTGTCGAGGCCCTTGACCATCCGCAGCCCGAGCCGCACGGCAAGCCGCCCCTCCTCGTCCGTCGGCTCCAGCGTGCAATCCCAGCGGCTGGCATTGATGCAGACCGGACGCACCTCCACCCCGTGCTCGCGCGCATCGCGCACGATCTGTGCCGGGGCGTAGAACCCCATCGGCTGGGAATTGAGCAGGGCGGCGCAGAAGACGTCCGGGTGATGGCATTTCATCCAGGCGGAGGCATAGGCGATGATCGCGAAACTGTAGGCGTGGCTTTCCGGGAAACCGTAGGAGCCGAACCCTTCGAGCTGGCGGCAGATACGTTCGGCGAAGTCGCGGGCATAGTCGTTCCTGACCATGCCCTCGATCAGTTCCTCACGGAATTTGTCGACCCCTCCGGTCTGCTTGAACGTCGCCATTGCCCGGCGCAACTGGTCGGCCCGTCCCGGCTCAAAACCCGCACAGTCGATCGCCACCTGCATCGCCTGCTCCTGGAACAGCGGTACGCCAAGGGTTCTTTTCAGAACCTTCTCGAAAGCAGGCTTGGGATATTCCACGCTCTCCAATCCCTGCCGCCGCCGCAGATAGGGATGCACCATGTCGCCCTGGATCGGCCCCGGCCGGACGATCGCCACCTGGATGACGATATCATAAAACTCCTTCGGCTTGAGGCGCGGCAGCATGGACATCTGCGCCCGGCTCTCGATCTGGAAGGTGCCGATCGTGTCGGCCCTGGAGATCATCTCGTAGGTCGGCGGATCGTCCGCGGGGATGCTGGCAAGCGTACGGCTCTCTCCCTTGTGCTCCCGCAGGAAATCGAAGGCACGGCGCATGCAGGTGAGCATGCCGAGCGCCAGCACGTCGACCTTCATGAAGTTCAGGTACTCGATGTCGTCCTTGTCCCATTCGATCACCTGGCGGTCGTCCATGGCCGCCGGCTCGATCGGCACGAGATCGTCCAGCCGGTCGCGCGTCAGCACGAAACCGCCGGGGTGTTGCGAGAGGTGGCGTGGCGTATTGATCAACTGGCGGGCAAGCTCGAACAGCAGCCGGAGGCGGCGATCGTCCACATTGAGCCCGGCCGCGTTCGCATGGCTTTGCGGGACGTCGTTGGACCAGCCCCAGACCTGCGAGGACAGCGCCTTCAACACATCCTCCGGCATGCCGAGCGCGCGTCCGACATCCCGCATGGCCGCGCGCGAGCGATAACGGATGACGGTGGCGCAGAGCGCCGAGCGATCCTTGCCGTAGGTCTCGTAGATCCACTGGATCACCTCCTCCCGGCGCTCATGCTCGAAATCCACGTCGATATCGGGCGGCTCGCCGCGCTGCTCCGAGACGAAGCGCTCGAAGAGGAGGCTGCCATTCTCCATCGGGTCGATCGCCGTGATCTCAAGGACAAAGCAGACGGCACTGTTTGCGGCCGACCCCCTGCCCTGGCAGAGAATCGGGACAGGCAGGTTGCGGGCATGGCGGACGATGGAATTCACGGTAAGGAAATACGGCGCGTATTTCATTTTCTCGATGAGCCGCAATTCGTAAACGAGCTTACTGCGCACCTCCTCGGGCACGCCGCCGGGATAGCGCCTGGCCGCTCCCTCCCACGTATATTTCTCCAGCGCCTCCTGTGGCGTGAGGTGCGCATACTCCTTCTCGTCCGGATACTGATACATCAGCTCGTCCAGCGAGAACCGGCAGCGCTCGACGATCTCCAGCGTCCGCCGCAACGCCTCCGGATAACGCGCGAAGAGACGGTGCATTTCCTCCGGGGGCTTGAGGTAGCGGTCGGCGTGGCGTTCGCGCAGGAAGCCGGCATTGTCGATGGCGACGTTGTGGCGGATGCAGGTGACGACAGCGCTCCTTGAAATGCGTGTGCAGGCGGCGCAGCTGGAAGGCGGCGGTCTCGTCCGCCTCGTCCGGCACCAGCACGGCGAGGAGACCCTCGCTCCAGTCGACGACATCGAACCAGTCGAGATGGCACTTGCCCTTGCCGGCCCTCTCCTTGCCGATGGTGAGCAGGCGGCAGAGACGGCCATAGGCGGCGCGGTCGGTCGGATAGACGAGCAGCGACATGCCATCGACGAGGTCGAGCCGGCAGCCGATCACCAGCCGCACCGACGGGGCATCCTCCGGAAGCTCCCGCGACGCCTTGAAGGCCTGGACGACGCCGGCAAGGCTGTTGCGATCGACGACGGCAAGCGCCTCGATGCCAAGGGCGCTTGCCTGCGCAAACAGATCCGCACAGCTGCTCGCCCCGCGCAGGAACGAGAAGTGGGACGTCACCTGAAGCTCGGCGTAGCGCGGATTCATGCGAAAATCCCGTGCAGGAACCAGCGGCCGATGCCGCTTGCCGCCTGCTCTTCGTTGCCGGAACGGAAGAGCCAGAAGCGTTCCCCCCCTGTGTCCTCGACCTGGAAATAATCCCGCACGGCCGCCAGCTCGGCATCGCGCTTCCACCATTCGCCGAAGATGCGCTCCGGCCCATCGGCCCGCTTGACCAGCCGCCGCACGCCGCGCCAGGTGAAGGAGGCGGGCGGATGGTCCGGCAGGAGGGCCATGACCTCCACCGGCTCCGGCCGGGCCAGGAGACGGGCGGGACGCGGCCAGTGGCTTGGCCAGGTCGTGCCCGTCTCGGGCGAAAGCGGCGGAATGCGGCGGAAGGAGCGCTCCGGCACGTCGCTTTCGACCGGGGCGATGCGGTAGAGGCGCGCGGCACCGATGCGGTTGACGATCACGTCGACGAGGCCGGCAAGGTCCGCTTCCTCCGCCTCAATCAGGGAGGAGACGGCCTGTTGCAGGACAAGCGGTTCGGCCAGCGTCGCGGTCAGGTCCATGATCTCGATGCCGAAGCCGGGATCGATCGTCTCGATGCGGTCCGCCAGGAGCCGGATGAGCTGTCTTTCGTCGCGCGCGGGCCGCGCCGTGCCGATGCGGATCGCCTGCAGGGAATTGTCGACACGATGGAAGAGGAGATCGAGCCGGCGGGCGCCGAGGCCGCGTTTTTCCAGCGCCGCGCAGAGATCGCGCACGAGACCGGCCGTGTAGCGCGCGATGGTCTCGGGGGCGCCGATCGGCTCGCCGAAAACCTTGCGGACCGTGACGAGCTCCGGGTCGCGCAGCGGATCGACGGGTTCGGAAATCGTGCCCTGGAGCTGGTCGAGCCGGCGGCCGAGAAGCGGGCCGAAGCGCAGGACGAGCGGCGCGCGCGGCACGGCCAGCACATCCCCGATCGTGGAGAAGCCGAGCACATGAAGGCCCGCCACGGTTTCCGGCGGTATCCGCAATCCCGCGACCGGCAGGGGCGACACGGTCTCGCCGGCCTTGCCCGGCGGGAGGACGCATACGGGATCGGCAAGGAAGCGGGCGGCGGCATGGGCCGCACCCCAGCTGTCGGCGATGGCGGCACGGGCAAAGATGCCGGAGGCGGAAAGACGGTTGACGAGGCCGGTCAGCATGCGCGCCTCACCGCCGTGCAGGTGATCGGCGCCGGTCGTGTCGATGACGAGGCCATCGGGCGGGTCCGGGGCGACGATGGGCGCATAGTGCTGCAGAGCCCAGAGCGCGAGGCGGCCCAGGGCAGCGGCATCGGCCGCGGGGTCGGCCGGCATGGTGGTAACGCCCGGCAGCAGCGCATGGGCCTTGGTGAGCGGCATGCCGACGCGCAGGCCCGCCTGCTCGGCCGGCCGGCTCACCGCCGTCAGGATGCGGCGCGCGCCGTCGCGGCCGACAAGCACGAGCCGGCTATCCGGCGGCGGCGCCGATGCGCCGAGCGCCCGCCGCAGGCGATCGATCGGCCAGCCGGGAAGAAAAAGCGATACGACCCTCGGCATCGGTGGCCTCCACGTCAAAGTCCGCCGCCTCGCCGGCCCGGCAGCGGGCCAGCTCCAGCAGCCATTGCGCCCGGCCGATGCCGGGCACGGGAAGGGGTGCGGAAGGCCGCACATGGACCCGCCAGCGCGTCACCGCGGCGGAGGGCTGCGCAAGGGCAGCCGCCTCCTTCCGGTGGCGGAAGCGGCGCAGGGCAAGGCCGAGCGTGCCGCCGGCCTCCGCGGCGAGCTGCAGGCGGCGCGAGGCGGTCATCGACAGGCGCGCCACCTCGGCGACGACGGCGCCGAGCCCGCCATGGCGCAACCCCTCCTCGAAACAGAGCAGCAGGCTCTTCTCGTCGCCCGCCTCCACATAGAGGACGCGGCCGGGCGCAAGCCCCGCCTGCGCCAGCGCCGGCGCGAAAAGATCGGGCCGCGTGAGGCACCAGAGCACCTGCCCCTTCGTGCGCGCGGCGATGCCGGCGGCAAAGAGCATTGCGGCGCTGGCCTCGACGGCATCGTTGCCGCCGCCGCAGATCTCGTGCAGGCTGGCCAGCGCCAGCCCGCCGCCCGGCAGCCGCTCGTCGATCTCCGGCACGCCGAAGGGCAGCACCGCCCGGTCGCGCTGGGCGCGGCCGTCGAACTGCCGGATGCGGTCGCGCAGATCGGCGACAACGGCATGGACGGAGGCGGACATCGGCTTGGCGGGCTCCCGGCTGAAAGACAATATGTTCTCTATTTGTTCTCAAAATCCGCAAGAGTCAATCGCCCGGTCATGCCGGAAAGATCACAGTTTGAATCATCGTCGGGAACCAAGTGGCGCGGCAAAAGTTCTCCTTTCGCCATTCCATCAAATCCAGGAGACATGTCCATGGCTGACGAAAAGAGCACCGGCAAACGCACGCTCGGCGTCGTTGAGGGGCGCGACAACATTTCGGAAGACGCCCGTGCTGCTGCGGCCGAAGCAACGGTGAACGAACAGATCGAGGCGCTGAAGACGGAAATCAGCCGGCTGAAGGAATCCGCGGGGCTGATTGCCGAAGGCACCGGCCAGCTGGCGGTCGCCAAGGCGGAATCGCTGCGTGACGAGGTGCGCCAGACGATCCAGGCCAACCCGCTCGCCGCGCTGGCCGGCGCCGCCTTCATCGGCTATCTGTTCGGCCTTCGCCACCGGTGACATGCGTATCCCCGGGCCAGGCCCGGGGATACGGAGAAACCAAGGAAACCCGCGTCTTGCATCCGTTTCCTCACAGCATGAAAAAGCCCGGCGATGCCGGGCTTCGTCTGTTCAGAACCAGCGCTGGCGGCGGGGCGGTTCGCTTTCGAGCGAGCCGAGCAGGTAACCGATGACGACGCCGGCAAGGCCTGCGGTCAGGACGACCGTCGAGAGCGCGGCCGGGTGTTCGCGCGCGGCCTGCGCGACGGCGGCGCCTTCGTTGCGTACATATTTCGTTGCCGAGCGGACGGCCGGTCGGGCAGCCTCCACGGCATTGCCGGCGCGATCGCGGATGGTCTCGTAGGCCTCGCTGCCGCGTTCGCCAAGGTCCTTCTGGAGCTGGGCGATCTCTGCGCGCAGGGCGGAAATCTGGGATTGGACGTCGTTGCTTGCCATTGCGGTCTCCTTGTCAGCAATGGAGACCGAACGGTTTTCGCGCGGCTTGGTTCCCGACGGCCGGGCGATTTGCCCTTCAACCGGCCTGGCGGCGACCGTCGCGGCGGATCTGCGAGGGCGTATCGCCGAAAGCGGCACGGAAGCGGCGGGTGAAGTGCGACAGGCTCTCGAAACCGGTCTCCAGCGCGATCTCGATCAGCGGCTTGTTGGTGCGCATCACCATGGTGAGCGCCGCGGCCATGCGGATCTTCATGTAGATCGCGCTCGGCGAGGCGCCCATGTCGCCCTCGAACAGTCGCTCGAGCTGGCGGCGGGAGACACCCGTCATGGTGGCGATGCTGTCGATCGACAGGAGGTCCTCGGTGTGCTGTTCCATCATCATGATGGCGAGGTGCACGCGGCGGTCGCGGGCCTCGAGGCCGAGCGGATTGCGCGGCTGCACGTCGGTCGCATCGCGCCGGTGGCGGATCTGCAGGATTTCCAGCGCGTTGCGCTCGGCCGCCTCGCCGACATGGTGGCGCACGAGCGTCGCGGCGAGATCGGCGACGCTGCTGCCGCCGGCACAGGTGGCAACCTTGCCGTCGAAACGGAAGATCTGTTCCGACGTCGCTTCGATATCGGGAAAACGGCCGCGGAAATCGCGGTGGTGCAGCCAGCTGACGCAGGCCGTGTGTCCCTTCAGAAGGCCCGCCTCGGCCAGGATGAAGCTGCCCGTACAGAGGCCGATCAGCCCGACGCCGGTCTGGGCGGCCTTGCGCAGATAGGCCTGGGCATAGCTGTCGATGGGCTCCTCCACCGACAGGAGGCCGCCGACGACGGCGATGTAGTCGAAACAGGCGGGATCGGCAAAGGGCGCGGTCGGGGCGACCTGGATGCCGCTCGACGAGGTGATGAAGTTGCGCGTGCTGCTCAGCACGTCCCAATCGCAGTGGACGCGGCGCGAGCGGTCCTCGCTGTCGCTGGCCAGCCGCAGCGTATCGACGAACAGCGCGAAGGCCGACAGCGTGAAACTTTTCGACAGGATGAAGCCGACCCGCAGCGCCTTCGGCGCCAGGGCACCGTTCATCTCTTTCGACGTGCGAACATCTGCCGCCATCCAGCTCTCCCAGGCCGTTCCGCCGGACACTATCGTCGAAGGCACGAACCGCTGGCAAGAGCCATAGCAGATTTCGCGCGCCGTCTCCATTCCCCGAACGCCGCCGGCTGCCGGTCCTGCACAGGCCGGCCGGAATTGCCTTACGCAAAACCGCTTCACACTTTTGCTGGAATTGCTTTAGCGGGCAAATTTGCGGGCGCCGGCCACGCAAAGCACGATGGCGAGCGTCGTGGCCAGCATCAGCGGGCTCACGCGCTCATGCAGCAGGACGGCGGCGAGCAGCAGGCCGAAGAAGGGCTGGAGCAGCTGCAGCTGGCCCACCGCCGCGATGCCGCCGAGCGCCAGGCCCCGATACCAGAAGACGAAGCCGATCAGCATGCTGAAGACCGAGACATAGGCGAGCCCGGCCCAGGCGCCGCCATCGATGCCGGCGAAGGTCTCGGGCAGCGAGACGAGCGCGATGATCGCCATCAGCGGCAGGGAGAGGATCAGCGCCCAGGAAATGACCTGCCAGCCGCCGAGCGTGCGCGAGAGCTTGGCGCCTTCCGCATAACCAAGGCCACAGGCGACGATGGCGGCGACCATCAGGAGATCGCCGACGAGCGAGACTTCGCCGCCCGAATTCAGCGCGAAGCCCACCACCGTCGCGCTGCCGATGCCGGAGAACAGCCAGAACAGCGGCTTCGGCCGCTCCCCACCGCGCAGCACGCCGAAGATGGCGGTCGCCAGCGGCAAAAGCCCGACGAAGACGATGGAATGGGCCGAGGTGATGTATTGCAGCGCCAGCGCCGTCAGCAGGGGGAAGCCGACGACGACGCCGAGCGCGACGATTGCCAGCGAAAGGAGCGTATCGCGCGACGGCCTCGGCTGGCGCAGGGCAAGGAGCAGCGCCGCACCCAGCAGCGCGGCGATGACCGCGCGGGCCGATGTCAGGAACAGCGGCGAGAAATCCGCCACCGCCACGCGGGTCGCCGGCAGCGAGCCGCTGAAGATGATGACGCCGGCAAGCCCGCTGCCCCAGCCTTCCATGGATGTTTTCATTGGTCCTCGCATTCATCCTTCTTCTACGGCGGCAGGGCTGGCGAAGACAGGGAAGGAGCGATACAATTTAAAAGAACTGTACTGGTTCAATCGGCAATACAGAGGGGGCAATCCCTATGGCAAGGCGGCCGCCCCTCACCCTAACCCTCTCCCCGCAAGCGGGGAGAGGGGACGTGCCCCACGCGACGATGATCGGTCGGGAAACCGGCGCGGCATATCCTTTCGCCCCGCTTGCGGGGAGAAGGTGCCGGCAGGCGGATGAGGGGGAGGACGAGCGCCTCATCCGCCTGCCGGCAAAGAAGAATCCTGGATGCGGAAAGAGAACATGACCGAAAGCACGAGCCGGATTTCCGAGGTCATGGCGGCGATCAACGACCGCATCGCCAGCCGCGCGCTCGCGCCGGGCGACCGGCTGCCCTCGATCCGCCGCTTCGCCGCCAAGATGGGCGTTTCGCCCTCCACCGTCGTGGAGGCCTATGACCGGCTTGCGGCGGAGGGGCTGATCCAGGCGCAACGCGGCTCCGGCTTCTATGTCTCGCAAACCGCCCTTCCCCCGCTGAAGCTTGCCGCGGCGGAGACGCCGAAGGCGCGGGCGGTCGATCCGTTCTGGGTGTCGCGCCAGTCGCTCGACGCCGATGCCGCGGTGCTGAAACCCGGCTGCGGCTGGCTGCCGGCGGACTGGATGCCGGATGCGGCGCTGCGCCGCGCGATGCGCAGCCTGGCGAAGAGCGACGGCGACCTCCTGTCCTATTACGGCAGCACGCGCGGCTCCTCGTTCCTGCGGCGGCTGCTGCTCGGGCGGCTCGCGGAGGAAGGCATTTCGGCCGGGCCGGAGCACCTGATGCTGACGAGCACGGGCACGCAGGCGCTCGACCTGATCGGCCGCTTCCTGCTGCGCCCCGGCGACACGGTGCTGGTAGACGATCCCTGCTACTTCAATTTCCAGGCGCTGCTGAAGGCGCATCAGGTGACGGTCGTCGGCGTGCCCTATACGCCGTCGGGCCCCGACATCGCAGCCTTCGAGGCCGTGCTCGCGGCGGAGCGGCCGCGGCTCTACGTGACCAACTCGGCCATCCACAACCCGACGGGCGCGACCCTGTCGCCGCAGGTGGCGCACCGCCTGCTCAACGCGGCCGCCGGCAGCGAGACGATCATCGTCGAGGACGACATCTTTGCCGATTTCGAGCCGGAGCCCTCCACCCGGCTTGCCGCGCTCGACGGGCTCGACCGCGTCATCCGCATCGGCAGCTTCTCCAAGACGCTCTCCGCCTCCGCGCGCTGCGGCTATATCGCCGCGCGGACGGATTGGGTCGAAGGGCTGGTCGACCTGCAGATCGCCACCAATTTCGGCGGGCCGAGCCCGATCTCCAGCGAGATCATCGCCCATATGCTCGCCGGCGGCGGCTACCGCAAGCACATGGAAGAGCTGCGCCGCAAGCTGGTGCGCGCCCGGCGCGAGGTGGCGGAGCGGCTTTCGCGACTCGGCATCACGCCCTGGCTCCAGCCGCGCGGCGGCTTCAACCTCTGGTGCCGGCTGCCGGAGGGGCTCGATTCCGGCGAGGTCGCGCAGGCCGCCCTTGCCGAAGGCCTCGTGCTCGCCCCCGGCAACGTCTTCAGCGTGTCGCAGAGCGCCGCCGGATTCATGCGCTTCAACGTGGCGCACATGCTGGAACCGCGCGTCTACCAGGTCCTTGCCGATGCGTTGAAACGAACGGCCTAGCGCATTTCCGATGAACTCCGTTTCACCGGAAATGCCCTGGATTCTTGTTTTTACCGCATTATCCGACGCCGAAGCGACTTCGCTTCGGCTGGAAATGCTCTAGCGCCGCTTCGCCAGCATGGAGCGCGACAGCACCACGACGAGGCCGATCACGACGGTCGCGGCGATGAAGAGGAAGGCGGCGGCGGCGATGGCGGGGCTGATGTTCTCGCGGATGCTGGAGAACATCTGCCGGGCCAGCGTGCGCTGGTTGGGACCGGCGACGAAAAGCGTCAGCACCACCTCGTCGAGCGACGTGGCGAAGGCGAGCACCGCGCCCGAGAGCACGCCCGGCATGGCGAGCGGCAGCGTCACGCGCCGGAAGACCGTGGCGGGCGATGCGCCGAGGCTTTGGGCCGCAAGCTCCACCCGCTCGTCGATGCCGGCGAGCGCGCCGGTGACGCTGACCACCACGAAGGGCACGGCGACGACCGTATGGGCGATGATCACCCCGGCATAGCTGTTCGTCAGGCCGAAGCCGGCGAGCAGCACCTGCATGCCGACGCCGAGCACGACCGCCGGCACCACCATCGGCAGCAGGAAGAGCGTGCGCATGGAGCCGCGGAAGAAGAGGAGCCGGTTGCGCAGACCCAGCGAGGCGGCCGTGCCGAGCACCGTGGCGAGCAGCGTCGTGCCGGTGCCGATGATCAGGCTGTTGACGATCGCCCGCCGCCAGGCATCGGCGGTGAACAGCTCCTCGAACCAGCGCAGCGACCAGGAGGGGACCGGATAGGTGAGGATGACGCTCGAGGTGAAGGCGAGCGGCAGGATGGCGATGAGCGGCGCGACGAGGAAGAGGATCGTCAGCGCGGCGAAGGCGGTCTTGGCGAGCTTCATCGGCATGGCCTATCGCCTCCCCGGTTCATCGGCGGAGAGCCGCGCATAGACGCTGTAGAGCAACAGCGTCGCGACGAGCAGCACGACGCCGAGTGCGCCGGCCATGCCCCAGTTAGCCGAGCCCGTGGCGTAGAAGGCGATGATGGACGAGATCATCTGGTCGCCCGGCCCGCCGATCAGCGCCGGCGTGATGTAGTAGCCGATCGCCGAGATGAAGACGAGCAGGCTGCCGGAGGCGACGCCGCGCAGGCTGAGCGGCAGAAGCACGCGCAGGAACGCCCGCCAGGGCGGCGCGCCGAGCGAGGCGGCGGCCGGCATCAGGTTCTTGGGAATGGTGATCAGCACGGAATAGATCGGCAGCACCATGAAGGGCAGCAGCACATGGGTCATGGCGATGATGACGCCGGTGCGGTTGAAGATCAGCGGCAGCGGCGCGTCGATGATGCGCAGCCAGCGCAGGAGATCGTTGATCAGCCCCTGTTCCTGCAGGAGGATGAACCAGGCGGCGGTGCGCACCAAGAGCGAGGTCCACAGCGGCAGCAGCACGGCGCCGAGCATCAGGTCGCGCTTCCAGCCGGTCAGCGAGGCGGCGATGATCGCATAGGGAAAGCCGATGCAGGCGCAGGCGAAGGTGACGAGCGCGGCGATCCAGAAGGTCCGCACGAGGATCACCCGGTTGACGGACTGGTCGGCCGGCAGGTGCTCGATGCTGCCCGCGGCATTGCGGCCGAGATCGACGGCGGCGAGCAGGTTGCGGTCGGTATAGGGCGAGAGCGCGTCGGCGATCGCCAGCCAGAATTCCGGTCGTTCCCAGCGCTGGTCGATGGAGACGAGGTCGGCGGGCGGATTGGCCGTGTCGTCCAGCGCGCTCGTCGTCTTCGCCATCAGCGTGCGGAAGCCGGAGCGGGCGCTGTTGAGGCGGCGCACCATGTCGCCGAGCGCCTGGTCGTCGTCGACGGCCTTGAGGTCTTCCATCAGCGCCGCCTGCATGGGCATGGTCGGCGGCGAGGCGCGATCCCAGTCGGCCAGCACCTCGGCGCTGCGCGGCAGGAGGCGCAGCACGGCCGGATCCGACACGGCCTGCGACATCATGCTGATCAGCGGCCAGACGAAGAAGCCGACGAGGAAAAGAAGCAGCGGCGCCAGCAGGAGGAGCGACCGGCCGGTTCGGGAGGAGCCCGCGCTCATGGCGCGATAACCCGGCAGTCACCGGCCGAAAAGCCCGCATAGACCCGCGTGCCCGGCGGGAATTCACGCGACCGGCGGCCGAGCTTGGCGATCAGCGGATGGGCGGCGTTCTGCAATTGCACGCGCAGGTGATCGCCCTGATAGACGCTGTCGGTGACCTCCGTTTCCAGGCAGTTGCGCGCATCGCCCCGCGTCTCGCTGAGATCGACCCGCTCCGGCCGGATGGAAAGGAAGACGGGCTGGCCGGAGGAGACGCTGCCGGAAACCGCCGAGACGATCTGCGCCCCGGACGGCAGGCGCACGGTCGCCTCCTCCCCCTCGACCGCCTCGACGACGCCCTCGACCAGGTTGGTCTCGCCGATGAATTCGGCGACGAAGCGCGTCGCCGGCTCGTCATAGACCTGCCGGGGCGTGCCGATCTGCTCGATCCTGCCCTTGTTGAAGACGGCGACGCGGTCCGACATGGTCAGCGCCTCCGACTGGTCGTGCGTGACGAAGACGATCGTCAGGCCGAGGCGGCGGTGCAGGTCGCGGATATCGAGCTGCATCTGCTCGCGCAATTGCTTGTCGAGCGCACCGAGCGGCTCGTCCATCAGCACGACGCGCGGCTCGAAGACCAGTGCGCGCGACAGCGCCACGCGCTGCTGCTGGCCGCCGGAAAGCTGCGAGGGGCGCCGGTCGGCGAAGGCCGAAAGCTGCACCATGTCCAGCGCCCGCTTGACGCGCCCCTCGATCTCCGCCCTGCCCATGCCGCGCATCTGCAGCGGAAAGGCGACGTTCTCGCCGACCGACATGTGCGGGAAGAGCGCGTAGCTCTGGAAGACGACGCCCATGTCCCGCTTGTGGGTCGGCACGTCGTTGATCGCGGTGCCGTCGAGCAGGATGTTGCCCGATGTCGGCTGCTCGAAACCGGCGAGCATCATCAGGAGCGTCGTCTTGCCGGAACCGGACGGGCCGAGCAGGCTGACGAACTCGCCCTTGTCGATGCCGAGATCGAGATTTTCGACCACGCAGAGCGGGCCGTAGAATTTGGTGATGCGGTCGAAACGGATGAATTCGGCCAAGGTCATTCTCCATCGGAACGGTCGCTGGCGGGCAAGCACCCCTCATCCGCCTGCCGCCACCCTCTCCCCGCAAGCGGGGAGAGGGGGATGTTGCGCCGTTTTCCTCAACATATGCCTGCGCGCCTGTTTAGGCCCGAGCCTTGCCGCAATTGCCTTCTCCCCGCCTGCGGGGAGAAGGTCGCGGCAGCGGGATGAGGGGCATTTCCGCCCCGCAAGCAGCAGCCTTACTGCGCCAGCCAGGCGTTGAAGCGCTGGGTCAGCGTTTCCGCATTGTCGATCCAGAAATCGACATCGAGGGCGATCGAATCCGTCATGTTGGCCGGATCGGTCGGCAGGTCCTTGGCGAACTCGGCCGGAACCTTGGCCGCCGCTTCCTTGACCGGCAGGCCGTAGGCCACGAATTCCGGCAGCTTCGCCTGGTTGTCGGGCTCGCTGGCAAAGGCGATGAAGTCCTGCGCGGCGTCCTTGTTCTCCGCATCCTTCAGCACGACCCAGCTGTCGACGGCGTAGATGCTGCCCGGGAAGACGACCTTGAAGTTCTTGCCTTCCGTGCGGTTGATGCCGGTGATGCGGCCGTTATAGGCCGACGTCATCGCCACTTCGCCGGAGGCGAGGAACTGCAGCGGCTGGGCGCCCGATTCCCACCAGACGATGTTCGCCTTCAATTCGTCGAGCTTCTTGAAGGCGCGTTCGACACCCTCTTCCGTGCCGAGCACGTCATAGAGCTCGTCCTTGGAGACACCATCGGCGAGCAGCGCGAATTCGAGCGTGTATTTCGGCCCCTTGCGCAGCGAGCGCTTGCCCGGGAACTTTTCGACGTTCCAGAAGTCCGCCCAGGAGGTCGGGCCTTCCGCCAGCTTGTCGCCGTCATAGGCGATCGCCGTGGACCAGACGATCGCGCCGACGCCACAGTCATTGACCGCGCTGTCGAGGAACCTGTCCTTGCCGCCCATCTTGTCCCAGTCGATCTTCTCGTAGAGGCCGTCGGCACAGCCGAGCGCCAGTTCCTCCGCCTCCACCTGCACGGCATCCCAGTTCGGCGCGCCGGCCTTGACCTTCGACTGGATGACGCCGATGCCGCCGTCCCAGGCTTCGTCGAGCACCGGCTTGCCGGACTTTTCGGCGAAGGGCTTGAAGTAGATGTCGCGCTGCGCGTCCTGGTAGTTGCCGCCCCAGGAGACGATGGTGAGGTCGCGCGCGAGCGACGGCGCGGCAAGGCCTGCCGACAGCACGATGGCCGCGGCCGTGAGCATTCCGGATTGAAAGACAGTCTTCATTGCACTCCCCTTTTCTTCGTTTGTGAAGGAACCGGATGGCCCGGCCCCGATGACGATCCTTTGTCGGACTGCCGGCCCGCCTCGGCCTTTGGCCTGTCGGCGGTGCTTGCAGCCTCTCCGGTCGTCGCGCCCTTTCCCCTGGGCGTTACGGCCGATTGATGCATTCCGGGTCTTCCCGGTCAACGGGATATTTTCCCCGCTTGACGGTCGTCAGACGTGCTGCCCTCCGTTGATGTGGATTTCCGCGCCGTTGATGTAGGAGGACGGCTCGGTGCAGAGGAAATAGATGGTTTCCGCGACTTCCCGCGGCTCGCCGAGCCGCCGCATCGGCACTTCCGCCGCCACCAGCTCGTCGGTTCCCGGCGAGAGGATCGAGGTCTCGATCTCCCCCGGTGCAATCGCATTGGCCCGCACGCCGCGGCGGCCGAATTCATGCGCCATCTCGCGCGTAAGCGAGGCCAGCGCCGCCTTGGAGGCCGCATAGGCGACGCCCGCGAAGGGATGCACGCGGGAACCCGCGATCGACGTGACGTTGACGATCGAGCCCTTCGCCGCTTCCAGCTCCGGCATCAGCGCGCGGGCGATCAGCGCCGTCGAGACGAGGTTGACATTGAGCACCTGCGTCCAGACGTCGGCATCCGTATCGAGCACGCCGAGGCGGCTCCTGCCCGGCCCCTTCGGCGAAATGCCGGCATTGTTGACGAGCGCATGCAGCCGGCCGTTCGGCAGCCGCTCGCGCACCGTGGCGGCCAGCCGGTCGATCTGCGAAAGGTCGGCAAGGTCCGCCTGGATATGGCTTTCACGGGCGGACGGCCAGGCGCATTCCTCGGAAAAGGGCTGGCGGGAGACGGTCAGGATACGCCAGCCCTTCGACTGGAAAAGCTTGACCGTCGCATGGCCGATGCCGCGGCTCGCTCCCGTCAGCAGCATGTAGCGGCGTTCTTCGGTCATAAGCGATCTCCATTGATGCTTGATACATCGTAATAGGCCATTTCCGAATTGCAAGCCCTCCCGCGTGAAAGGCTATGCCCGGCGCGCCTCCCGCGCCCCGACCCCTTCGATGCGCTCCAGGATCGGCTTGCCGCCGAGCAGGATATCGTCGACGATCGCCATCGAGGCCGCTGCCGGATCGTGGCGCTTCAGCGCTTCCACGACCGGATAGTGATGATCGATCATCGCCCGGCCGCCGGCGATATAGGCGTCCGAAATGTGCGGCCCCATCTGCAGCCAGAGCCGCCGCAGGATGGTCGTCAGCACCGGAAGCCCGGCGATCTGCGGCAGCAGGAAGTGAAAGGCCTGGTTGAGCTGTGTGCCCTTCAACCGGTCCCCGGCCGCGATTGCCTGCTCGTTTTCCCGCAGGATCTGCTCCAGCGCCTGGATATCCGCGCTGGTCGCCACCTGCGCGGCGGTTTCCGCCGCCAGCCCCTCCAGCCGGATGCGGATCGCCCGGATTTCCCGGTAGCGGCTTTCGCTGAGGCCCGGAATGCGGATGTCGCGCGGCGAGCGGAAGGTGATCGCCTCGTCATTGGCCAGCCGCAGGATGGCGTCGCGGATCGGCGTGACGCTGGTGCCGAACTGCTCGGCGAGGTCCCGGATCTTCAGCCGGTCGCCGGGCTGGAACCGGCCCTGCATCAGCGCGTCGCACAGCGCGCCATAGACGACGCTGTTGAGGTTTTCGTGTTCCAGTGTCGTGAATTCAGCCATGGCACTGATCCGCAAAATCGAGTAACAAGATACTTGATGCATCTTTTTTGACGTGTTTCAAGTATCACCTGCCGCGTGCATCATCCGCCAAACGCCGTATGGAGGCAATGTCACCGGTGCCGCCATCGGCCACGCGACGCGGAAGGGGCGGCAAAACCAGCGGGAAACCGCGCCTGGAGCAATTCCAGCAAAAGTGCGAAGCGGTTTTGCGGCTGGAATTGCGTAAACAAACAGAGCGTTTTCGCGATTCGAAGAAAGGCGGAAATGCTCCAGGGAGCAAGCATGACGCAGCTAGCGCCGGCAACCAAGAAGACGGATTCGATGTCGGCGACCTGGAGCATAACGGCGCTCCCCGATGCCGTGGCCGCCGTCGCCGCGGTTTATGGCCTCTCCGGCGCAGTGAAACGGCTTTCCAGCGAACGGGACGAGACGTTCCTCTTCACAAGGTCGGACGGCACCGATTTCGTCCTGAAGATCGCCAACCCGGCGGAGGACCCCGCGGCGCTGGAATTCCAGGACGGCGCGCTGCTGCACCTTGCAGCCGCCGCCCCGGCCGTGCCCGTGCCGCGGCTCGTTCCGACGAAGGCGGGCGGGCCGAGCCATGCGCTTGCCACCGCCGACGGCCCGCGCATCATGCGCCTCCTCACCTTCCTCGACGGCGAATTGCAGTACCGCACGCCCGTCTCCGAGGCGCAGAGCCACAATGTCGGCCGCGCGCTCGCCGAACTCGGCCTGGGCCTTGCGAACTACGACGGCCGCCCGCCGGCCGGAAAGCTGATGTGGGACATTTCCCACACGCTCGACCTTTGCGCGGTCGTCGACCATGTCACGCCCGAGCGGCGGGCGCAGGTGGAAACCGTGCTCGCCGAATTCGAGCGCGCCCTTCCCGCCATCACCGGCCTCACGCGGCGGCAGATCATCCACAACGACTTCAACCCGCACAACATCCTGCTCGATCCGGCGGAGCCGACGCGGGTGGTCGGCATCATCGATTTCGGCGACATGGTGCATGCGCCGCTGATCAACGACCTCGCCGTCGCCCTCTCCTATCATCTCGCGACGGACAACTGGGTAGCGCGCACCGGCGCCTTCCTCGCCGGCTTCCTGTCGGCGCGCGCGCTGGAGCCCGGCGAAATCGAGCTGCTGCCGCTCCTGACGCGCTGCCGGCTGGCCATGTCGGTCATCATCGCCGAATGGCGCTCCGCCCGCTTCCCGGAAAACCGGGACTACATCATGCGCAACCACGCCACCGCCTGGCGCGGCCTGCAGAACATAAGCGATCTCACCCCTGCCGGGCTGAAGAGGCTCGTGCCCAACCTTTCCGAGGCCTGATCATGTCGATGGTGAATGCATTTTCGCGCGAGGATTTCGAACGGCTCAGCGAGGCCGAACGGGCGCTGATCGCCCGCCGGGAAAAAGTGCTCGGCCCCGCCTATCGTCTGTTCTACGAAAAGCCGCTGCACCTCGTGCGCGGCGAAGGCGTGTTCCTCTATGACGCTGCGGGCGAAAGATACCTCGACGCCTACAACAATGTCGCCTCGGTCGGCCATTGCCATCCGCGCGTCGTGGAGGCGATCACCCGCCAGACCGCCGTGCTCAACACCCATACGCGCTACCTGCACGAAGGCATCGTCGACTATGCCGAGGCGCTGACCGCCACCTTCCCCGGCGACCTCAGCCAGGCCATGTTCACCTGCACCGGCAGCGAGGCCAACGACCTTGCCGTGCGCATCGCCCGCTTCGTCACCGGCGGCACCGGCATCATCGCGACGGAGCTTGCCTATCACGGCCTGACGAGCGCGGTCGCCGAATTCTCCCCCTCGCTCGGCGAGGCCGTGACGCTCGGGGCCCATGTGCGCACCGTGCCGGCGCCGGACAGCTACCGCCATTCGCCGGAAGAGATGATGGAGAAATTCGGCCGCGACGTCAGCGCCGCCATCGCCGACCTGAAGCGCCACGGCATCAAGCCGGCCATGCTGATCACCGACACGATCTTTTCCAGCGACGGCATCTTCGCCGGTCCGAAAGGCTTCCTGAAGCCGGCGGTGGATGCGATCCATGCCGCGGGCGGCCTCTTCGTCGCCGACGAGGTGCAGCCCGGCTTCGGCCGGACCGGCGAGGCCATGTGGGGCTTCGAGCGCCACGGCGTCTCCCCCGACATGGTGACGATCGGCAAGCCGATGGGCAACGGCTACCCGATGGCCGGCATCGTGCTACGCCCGGATGTGGTCGCCGAGTTCGGCCCCCGCGCCCGCTACTTCAACACCTTCGGCGGCAATCCGGTCGCCGCCGCCGCCGGCAAGGCCGTGCTCGACACGATCCGGACGGAAGGCCTGCAGCAGAACGCCCTGGAGGTCGGCCAGTACCTGATGGACGGCCTGAAAGGCCTTGCCCGCCTCCACCCGGCCCTCGGCGACATCCGCGGCTCCGGCCTCTTCATCGGCGTCGAGATCGTCGCCGACCCCGCGACGAAACAGCCCGACGCCACCCTGACGACCCGCATCGTCAACGGCCTGCGCGCCCGCCGCGTCCTGATCAGCGCCTCCGGCCCCAACGCCAACATCCTGAAAATCCGCCCGCCCCTCGTCTTCTCCCGCGAGAACGCCGACATGCTGGTGGACGCGCTTGCCGACGTGCTGAAGCCGGCCTGACGGCCGACACGCCGGAGCGCGCATCCGCCCGCTCCGGCGCCTTCATCGGCGCACATTTCCGGCTCCGTCGTTTTCGGACCGCTCCAATACAGAGACGGCAGGAACCTCTACGCCAAATCCCGCTTCCTCGAGACGTTTCAATCCCCGCCCCCACAATGAGGCGATCCGTCGCTCGACGAGGCCTATCTCGACGTCACCCAGTTTCAATCCACACCTCCGCAAGGAGGTGCCCCCGGCGGCGTTCGCTATCGCGTGGCCTTCGTCGTTTCAATCCACACCTCCGCACGGAGGTGACCAGTAGGCGGTGCCCTGGGAAGCGTCCTTCACGGTGTTTCAATCCACACCTCCGCACGGAGGTGACCTCTCTTCGATCTCATCCAGCTTGTAGGCCTGCATGGTTTCAATCCACACCTCCGCACGGAGGTGACCGGGCCTTTTGTAAACCACGGATTTGTCTGAGCTGGAAGTCCTGGATGTGCGGGAAGGCTGATACCGGGGCGGGATTGTCCGGGCGTGCGTGGAGCATGGAGCGGAAGAGCGTGAAATTTCAACGCCAAAGGGGTCGTGCGAACGTGGCGGGCTTTCGTGGCATGCTTGGGGTTCGCACCCGTAGACCGGGCCGCCTGCTGGAGAGCAGCGGGCGGTTGAGGTCGATGGCGGGCCTGGCGCCGGTAAGGCGTAGCGTGGGTTGTCCACCGCCGGGGCGATGATGCCCAGCCGCGCCTTCGGGCCAGCCCGTTGCCAGACCCCGGCTTGAAGAGCATCATCGAAGTTGCAAGGGCCGCATGCGCGCGGCCCCGCGTCTTCACCCGCGGACGGGTCGCCGCGCGGTTCAGACGAGCGCGGTGACCTGGATTTCGACCAGCAATTCCGGCGCGGCGAGGCGGGCCTCGACCGTTGCGCGGACCGGCAGGTTGTCCGGGTCGACCCACTGGTCCCAGACGTCGTTCATCTGGGCGAAATGGGCGATGTCGCGCAGCCAGATGTTGGCGCTGATCAGCTTGGCCTTGGAAGTACCGGCCTCGGCCAGAAGGCCGTCGATCGTGGCCAGGATGTCGCGGGTCTGGGCGGTCGTGTCGGCACCGCTGCCAGTGACGCCGGCCGTGGTGACGACGCCGTTGACGACGACGGCTTGGCAGAAGCGCTTGCCGGGCTTGATACGCTGGATCATGAAAAATCTCCCATGGTGTTGATCACAGATTGGTTTTGCCGAAAGCCGAGAGGATGAAACCGGCGCGTTCCGCGCCGATCGGCGATGGCAGCGCGGCATCAATGCCCGAAACGCCGGGCGAGCGCAACTTGCCGCCGAGCGCCGCCATTTCCACTGCCGGCCAGGGCTGGCGCGCCGTGCTGCCACCGATGCCGCCGGACATGTCGGTGGCCGCCGGCGCATGAATACCGGTGAAGGCTGCGCGTACCGGCTGAGCGCGACGTTTTCCCGCGGCCTCGGCGCCTCGGCCCGTCTCGGCAGGCTCCCGCCGATGGGCAGACGCCGCTGGTTACGTCCAGGCGTAACGCACGATGTGAAAGAAGACGGGGGCGGCGAAGACGAGGCTGTCGGCGCGGTCGAGCATGCCGCCATGGCCCTCGATCATGTGGCCCCAGTCCTTCACCCCGCGGTCGCGCTTGATGGCGGAGGCGACGAGGCCGCCGAAGAAGCCCATGATGCAGGCGAGCGCCGCGAGCCCGCCGGCTTCGAGCGGCGAGAACGGCGTCAGCCAGTAGAGCCCGGCACCGAGCAGCGAGGCGCTGGCAATGCCGCCGACCAGCCCTTCCCAGGTCTTCGACGGCGAGATGCTCGGCGCGACCTTGTGCCTGCCGAAGAGCTTTCCGAAAATGTACTGCAGCACGTCGCTGCCCTGCACGGTGGCGATGAGGAAGGCGATGAGCAGCAGGCCCCGCCCCTCGTTGCCGGGAATGGGCAGCGTGACCAGCGCCGGCACATGGCTGATGCAATAGACCGACAGCATGATGCCCCATTGCTGCTCGCTGACCCGTTCGAGGAAGCGGGACGTGTCGCCGCGCATGGCCGTCAGCGCCGGCATGGCGAGGAAGCAGTAGACGGGGATGAAGATCGAATAGAGCCCGTACCAGTCGATCCAGATCAGGTAGTACTGCGCCGGCACGATGATCAGGAACATGCCGAGCAGCGTCCAGCGGTCGGCATGGCGCGTGTTGGTGAGGGTGACGTATTCGCGCAGCGCCGCGAAGGAGACGAAGGCGAAAAGCAGGATCACGCCGCCCGTGCCGAACAGGAAGGCGACACTGATGCCCGCCACCATGATCCACCAGGCCTTGATGCGGGCATTGAGGTTTTCGAGCGTCGCCGGCAGCGGTTTCTCGCTGCGCCAGGAAAGCACGCCGGCAAAGAGGCTCGCGATGACGAGCACCGAGACGAGGCCGAGGAAAAGACGCGTGTCGTCGCTCATCAGCGGGTTCCATCCTTTCGGGGCGCAAGGGCAAGAAGCGCTGCGCGGGCGCGCTCGAGGAAGGCCTTCCGCTCCTCCCCCGCCTGAAGCACCAGCGGGGCGCCGAAGACGACGCGGCAGAGCAGCGGGACCGGCAGGAGCGCACCCTTCGGCAGGACGCGCGACATGTTCTCGATCCAGCAGGGCACCAGTTCGACATCCGGGCGAAGCGCCGCGAGATTGTAGAGGCCGGAGCGGAAGCGCAAAAGCGGTTCCTCCGTCATGTTGCGCGTGCCCTCGGGAAAGAAGATCAGGGACTGGCCCGCATCGAGCGCGGCAAGCATCACCTGCATCGGATCGGCGGTGCGCTCCACCCAGTTGCGCTCGACAAGCACCGTGCGCAGCATCCTGCCGGAAATGAAGCGGCGGATCGGGCCGGCATTCCAGTAGTCCGCCCCGGCGACGGCGGCCGTGCGGCGGCGTTCGGCAAAGGGCAGGCAGGTGGAGACCAGGATGAAATCGCCATGGCTCGCATGGTTGGCGAAATAGATGCGTTGCCGGCCGTAGGGCGCCGAGCCGGCCCAGATCGGCCGCACGCCGGTGACAGCGCGCGAAAGGCCGGCGAGCACCGCGCCGGATACCGTCTGCAACAGGGATGCGCCGTTCGCGCTCATGCCCCGCCTCCCTCCATCCCGTCGAGGAGCAGGATGAGGTAGAGCGCGGCGGCGACCGCCAATGCGATCCGCTGCAGCCAGAGGAGCCGCCGGCATCCCCGGAGGCGCTCCGGCAGCGTTGCCGACACGCTTTCCCGGGCGCGGAGCCCCATGCGCGCCAGAACGTCGTCGATGGCCGCAAGCCCCGCCACTTCCCCGTCGTGGGAGGCGGCGAGCCGGAACAGCGCGGCATCGAACAGGAGATGCACCGAAAACGCCAGCGGCACGAGGCAGGAGGCGAGCAGCAGCCCCCAGGCGAGCGGCCCGGTGAAACCATGGGCGCCGGCCGTCGGCGGCGCCGCGGCGAGGATCAGCAGCGCCGCCGCCCCGCCGGCAAGGCCGTTGCGCCGGAGGCGCCGGATGGAATCTGCGACGATCGCCCGCCAGTCCGTCATCGCGCCGCCTCCTCGATCGCGGCATAGGTTTCCAACGCAAGATGCACCGGCCGCCCCTTCGCCTTGATCTGGGCGACGGCCGCGGCGGCGCTGGTGGCAAGCCCCGTCCGCATCAGGACGCAGGCGGCGACGAGCGCGCTGCGCTGGAAGCCGAGCGCGCAGCAGACGAGGACCGGCCCATGCCGCCCCGCTTCCTCGGCGGCGAGCGCCGCCTCGCGGATGCGAGCGGCGGAGAGGGACAGCAGATCGAGCGCCGGGAAGGCGCGCCAGGAAAGGCCGGGAACGGCAAGGCCCGGCAGCTCCGCCGTCATGTCGATCACGGCGGCATAGGTTGAAAGGGCGCGCCGCGTCGGCACCCGGCCGAGGAAGACGCCGTCGGCGATCTCGACGGCGTCCGGCAGGCGCCGCGTCCACCACCAGGCATTCACCCGCACCCCGAGCCTGTAGGGTATCAGCAGCCAGCGGCTTGCGAGACTGATGCGGCCATCGCCCTCCTTCTGGAACACATCCGGCCCGGCACTGGCATAGGCGAGCGCGACGATGGCGAGGGCAAGCGCCGGCCAGAGCAGCAGCAACCCCGCCCCGGAGCCGAACGTCGTCCACACCGCAAGGAACAGGAAGACCAGCGCACCGGCGCCATAATAGACGGCGAGCCGCCGCGCCTTCGGATCGACCGTCAGGCGAAACCCTGCCAGCGGCGACGGCCGGCCGGCCGGAAACAGCCAGAGGGCGAAGAGGCCGAGCAGCGCGCCGGTCGGGATATCGATGCTGTGGTGCTGCCAGGTGGTGAGGACGGAGACGCCGATCAGAAAGCTCCAGGCATGCCAGACCGCCAGCGTCTTTCCCCGCAGCCGCATGCGCCAGTGATCCCAGATGATCACCAGCAGGGCGACATGCAGCGAGGGCGCCTGGTTGAACGGCTTGTCGAAACCGCCGAGCACGTCGAACAGGAAGCCCGGCAGCCCCTGCGTCTCCGGCCGCACGAAGATCGCCTGCAGCGGAAAGGCGATGAAGCAGAGGACGGCGACAACCTGTGCCGTGAGGTAGCGCCGCGCCAGCCGGCCGACCTCCGCCGGCGTCTCGTTGACGAAGAGCGAGAGCGCATAGAAGGCGTTGATCGACCAGTAGGGCAGGATCGTCCAGGCGAGGAAGGGGATGTGCCGCTCCCAGCCGAACGCGAGATTCGGCACGTCCGCCCGCTGCGCAGCCAGCCAGTTGGAAAAGCCGTAGGTCAGGTAGAAGAACGGCGCCAGGACGGCGAGCCAGAGCGCTGCCGCGCGAAAAACCGCGCGGCGATCGACGGCAAGGACAGATGCGACGCCCTCCCCCATGGCCGCCTCAGATGCGCTCGGCCAGCGAGACGGTGAAGATGCCCCATTTGTCGATACGCTGCTCGACCTTGCGGAAGCCGGCGGCCGCCACGAGCTGGTCCATCTCCTGCTGGGTGCGCCGGCGCATGATCCAGGCCTCGCCGCCGCGATGCGAGGTCAGCGCCCGGGCGATCATCTCAAGCTGCGGATGCCAGGGCTGGCCGGTATAGAGGAGCAGCGCCCCCGGCTCCGTCGCCCGCGCGAGGCCGGCCAGCGAGGCTTCGATCAGGGCATTGTCCGGGAAGAGCTCGTAGAGGCCGGAAACGATCGCAAGCGTCGGCCGCGGGGCGATCGCGGCAAGCCCTTCCGTATCGAAGGCGTCCGCCCGGTGGAACTCCGCCACGTCCGAGAGGCCGCGATCAGTGATCAGCGCCGTGCCCTTCTCCACGTTGATCGGCGAATAGTCCTGCAGGCGGATGCTCTCCGGCTTCACCTCGGACACCGCGACCGCATCGAGCACGTAGCGCCCGTGGCCCGCGGCGATGTCGAGCACGCGCAGAGGCCGCCCCTCGGCCTTCAGGCGCGCCAGCGCCTTGCCGATCAGCGCCTCCAGATGGACCTTGCGCTGGCGGATGCCGCGCCAGCCGATCGCATCGAGGAACTGCCGGTCGATCAGTCGCCCGCCGGGGCCGAGGCCCCGGGCCTCGTCCTCATAGACATAGTCGAGCGTGGAGCCGGAATCGAAGCCGGTGCGCAAACCCGTCTCGATGCCCCTGGAGAAGAGGCCGCCGAGGCGGATCGAGGCGCGCGTCAGCGCCCAGTAGAGCCCGCGCGGGGAAAACAGCGAGAGCGGCGTCGCCAGCCGGTCGGCCTCGTCGCGGGTGTAGCCGGAAAGATGCGCACGCCGCAGGTCGGCCACAACGGGCGGTTCGGCGAAACGCTGGAGGAGGAAGGTCCGCACCTTTTCGAGCGCCTTCGCCCGGTCCCGCTCGCCGAGCGTGTCGTGGTAGAAGCCGGGCAGCACATGGCGCTCCTTGATCGTGCTGCCGAGATTTTCGAAGAAACGGTGCTGCGGCGCATGGCGCACGACGAAATCGCTGCCGGAGACGAGAAGCTGCGTCGGCACCGTGATGGCGCGCGCATCGGCGACCACCCGGTCCGCCGCCTCGTAGAGTTCCAGGAGGATGTTGGAGGCGATGGGGCGGGTGATCAGCGGATCGGCCTCGAAGGAGGCGATGCGCTGCGGATCATGCGTCAGGAAGCGGGCCTTGACGTAGGAATTGACGAAGAACGTGCCCTTGAGCTTCTGCCAGAGCGCGATGCCTTCCTTGGCGAAGGGTACGTAGAGCTTCACGTCGAAGGCCGGCGAGGCCAGCACCAGCGCACGGATATTAGGCGCATAGTCATGCACCCAGGTGGAGGCCAGCACGGCGCCGACACTCTGGGCGACGACGGCGATGTCTTCCATCGCAAAGCCGCCGCTCTCGCAGACATGGCGGACGAAGCAGTCGAGATCGCGCACCGAATGGGCGAAGGACGGCGAATGGCCGCGCTCGCCGGGCGACCGGCCATGGCCGCGTGCATCCCAGGCGTAGAAGGCGAAGTCGTCGAGCCCGAGTTCATCAACGATGTGCGCCACCCGGCCGCTGTGCTCATGGCCGCGGTGCAGCAGAACGACCGCGCCTTTCGCCGCGCCGGAACGGGCGGGCCAGGCACGGTAGAAAAGCTCCACGCCGTCATGGCTCGCAAAGGCGGATTCGATCATGCTGTCATCTCTCCTGCGGAAACCTCAGCACCTATACGGATGAGGACGCATGTTTGCAGTTGATTTCATGCCGTTTGCATCCTCTTTTGTTGCACGCAATCGAGCGGATTCGAGCTGACATGTCGATCTATAAACTGAAATCATCCTTCCAGAACCTGCTTCGTCCCCTGGTGGGACGGCTTGCGGCCATGGGTGTCACGGCCAACCAGGTGACGCTGATCGCCGCACTCGTCTCGGTGGGGATCGGCGCGCTGCTCCTCGTCAATCCGACGCCCGCCCTTTTCGCGCTCGTTCCCGTCTGGATGCTGCTGCGCATGGGGCTCAACGCCATCGACGGCATGCTCGCCCGCGAACACGGCCAGAAGAGCCCGCTCGGCGGCTATCTCAACGAGATCGCCGATGTCGTCTCCGATGCCGCGCTCTACCTGCCCTTCGCGCTGGTGGCGCCGTTTTCCCTGCCCTGGTTCACGGCCATCGTCTTCCTTTCGGCGCTGACGGAGTTCGCCGGCGTGCTCGGCGTCGCCCATGGCAACGGCCGCAGCTACGAGGGGCCGATGGGCAAGAGCGACCGGGCCCTCCTCTTCGGTGCGCTCGGCGCGCTCGTCGCCGGTTTCGGCACGTTGCCAGCCTGGACGTGGCACATCCAGCCGATGGCCTGCGTGCTGCTCGCCTGGACGTTGGTCAACCGCGTCCGGGCCGGCCTCACCGGACCTTAGCCTTCAGCGTTTCTCGCCGAAGCGGCGCGGCGTCGGCCGGCCGGTGATCTGGTCCCAGTGCTCGTCGGCCCGCCGCTCGAAGGTCCCCGCCTCGCGGGCGTCGCTCTGGTAGAAGGCGCCGCGCGGAACGTCCGGCGCGTAGACCTGCTCGCTCCAGCCCCGTCCGTCGTCATGCGGGAAGGCATAACCGACATGGCCGAGCGCCGCCGCGCCCTTGTAATGCGCATCGCGCAGATGCATCGGCACCGCCGAGGGCGCCTCTTTCGCCACATGGGCGAGCGCAAGCGAAATGCCGCGGCAGGCGGAGTTCGACTTCGGCGCCCGGGCGACGTGCAGGGCGGCATGGGCGAGGATGATCTGCGCCTCGGGGTAACCGATCTTCTCCACCGCATGCAGCGCGGCCACCGCCGTCTGCAGTGCCGTGTTGTCGGCAAGGCCGACATCCTCGGACGCGTGGATCATGATGCGGCGCGCGATGTAGCGCGGGTCCTCGCCGCCATGGATCAGCCGGGCAAGCCAGTAGAGCGTCGCATCGGGATCGGAGCCGCGCATCGATTTCACGAAGGCCGAGACCACGTCGTAATGCGCATCGCCCGACCGGTCGTGGTTGACGGGCGCGGCGGCATAGGCCTCATCGACCATCGCCTCGGTGATGACGACGGGTTTTCCCGGCGCGTGCCCGACGGCAAGACTTTCAAGAACCGTCAGCGCGCGACGCGCATCGCCGCCGGAGCGGCCGGCGATGCGGCGCAGTTGGTCGGGTTCCAGCTCCACCGCGATGCCCCGCGCCGCAAGGTGGCGAAGCCCCCGCCGCACCACTTCCTCCATCTCCTCCAGCATCAGCGGCTCCAGCTTCAATATGGTGGAGCGGGAGATCAGCGCGGGCGTCAGCGTATGGTAGGGATTGCCGGTCGTCGCGCCGATGAAGTCGGCGACGCCCTCCTCGCAGAGCGCAAGGAGATGGTCCTGCTGCGTCGCGCTGAAGCGATGCACCTCGTCCGCGAAGAGCAGGGTCGGCCGCATGCGCGCCTCGTCGGCGATCTTGCGGATGTCGGCCACGTTGTTGTGCGCGGCGTGCAGCGGACGGAAGTTCTTGCCGAGCATGTTGCCGATGGCGCGCGCGATCGACGTCTTGCCGAGGCCGGGCGGGCCGTAGAGCACGATGCTGCCGAGCCTTCCGGCCGCGATGCGCCGGCGCAGCATGGTGCCCTCGCCGATGATCTTCTCCTGGCCGATCACGTCGTCCAGGCTCGCCGGCCGCAGCTCCGCAGCAAGCGGCATGGCGCCGGTGCGCGGTGCGGCGTCGAAAAGATCGGTCATGGCGTCCTCCGGTCTTAAACGGTCCTGTCAATCCGGCGGCCTGACGCAAAAGCCCGCCTGCCCGGCCGGATGACGTTCGTCTATCGGCCGGAGCAGGCGGGGTCAAAGGCAATCGTACGCGGTCGCGGTCAGTGCAGGCCGAAGAGGGTCAGCAGTTCCTCGCGATGGCGCACGAATTCCGGCGCGCTGCGGTCACGCGGGCGCGGCAGGTCGATCTCGATCAGCCGCGGCGCGGCATTCTTCTCGCGCGGCAGGATGAGGATGCGGTCGGCAAGGTAGATCGCCTCCTCCAGGTCGTGCGTCACGAGGATGGTCGTCACGTCTTCGTCGCGCCAGATGCGCGTCAGCTCCTGCTGCATGCCGATCTTCGTCATGGCATCGAGCGCGCCGAGCGGTTCGTCGAGCAGCAGGATCTCCGGCTGGACGGCAAGCGCCCGGGCAATGCCGACGCGCTGCGCCATGCCGCCGGAAAGCTGGCGCGGATAGGCGTTCTCGAAGGATTGCAGGCCGACGAGCTGGACATAGCGCCGCGCGCGGGCTTTCGCCTCCTCGCGGGAAACACCGCGCGTATCGAGGCCGAAGGCGACGTTTTCGAGCACCGTCAGCCAGGGCAGCAGGCGCGGCTCCTGGAAGATGACCGCCCGTTCCGCGCCGACGCCCGAGACGGCCTTGCCGTCGATCAGCACCTCGCCGCCGTCGGCATCCTCCAGCCCGGCGAGGATGCGCAGCAGCGTCGTCTTGCCGGAGCCGCTGGCCCCGACGATGGCGAGGCTCTCGCCCGAGCGGATCTTCAGGTTGATGTTGTCGAGAACCGGCAGCGGCCGGCCATCGAGGGTGTAGGATTTCGAGAGGTGACGGATCGTCACCTCTCCACGGATCGCTGCGGGGGCAAGGCTCATGGCGGGCCTCAGTTCGTCGCCGCGTCGGGCGAATAGAGCACGTCCTTGGCCGCGAGCTGGCCTTCCTTCAGCTTGCCCTCGCGCACCAGCACGTCGATCCAGAACTGTACGTCCCGCTCGACCGGAAGGCCGCCGGCACGAACGCCGTAACCGCGGAAATACTGTGCGATGTCAGGGTTCTCGCCGCGTTCCTGCAAGGCCTTTGCGAGGATCTTGCGGGTTTCCTCGGGATGTTCGCGGGCATAGTCGAGCGCACGGGCGGACTGTTCCACGAAGGTCTTCGCCGCCTCGGGATGCGCCTTGACGAAATCGCGGCGCAGCACCACGAAGCCGCCGGCGATCTCGCCGAGCACGTCCGTGTCGCCGAAGATCGCGCGCAGGCCGCCGTTCTTGCTGGCCGCGCCCTCGAAGGTCGTCTGCCAGTAGCCGAAGGCCGAGATGTCGACCTGGCCGGAGCGCAGCACCTGCTCGAGCTGCGGGCCGGGCACGACGACCTGGTTGGCCGCATCCGTCGGCAGGCCGGCCGAATGCAGCGCCTCGCGGATCGTGTAGTCGAGATGGGCGCCGAGCGTGTTGACGGCGATGCTCTTGCCGGCAATGTCCTTGATCTCCCTGATCGGGCTGTCCTCCAGCACGTAGAAGATCGACTGGACCTCGGCATTGATGCCATTCGAGGGATAGGCGGCGACGAAGTCGTTGCCGCTGATGATCGAGTTCAGCACGGCGGAGGTGGCCGCGCTGCCGAGCTCCACGTCGCCGGAGGCGAGCGCGATCAGCGAGGCCGGGCCGCCGGCGGCATAGCCGACATTCTCGATGGTGATGCCGGTTCCCTCGAAATAGCCGAGTTCGGCGGCAAGCTCATGGGCGGTCAGGCCGCCCTGGCTGGCGAGGTAACGCAGGTTGACGTCTTCCGCGGAAGCCGTGCCGGCAAGGCCGAGCGCGAAGGCGGCGGAGAGGAGAAGCTTCTTCGAATGGAAGGTCATGACGGTGTCCTTTGACAAAGAGGATGAGGAGTTCAGGCGTTCGGCTGCGACCAGCGGCAAAGCTTCTTCTGGAGGAGGACCAGCACCGCATTGGCGATGAGGCCGAGCAGGGCGAGAAGCAGGATGGCGGCGAACATCAGCGGGATCTGGAAATTGTACTGGGCGTTCATCACCTGAAAGCCGATGCCCTTGTTGGCGCCGATCATCTCGGCGGCGATGAGCAGTAGCAGCGCCGTGGTGGCCGAGAGGCGCAGGCCCACGAAGATCGCGGGAACCGAGGCCGGCAGGATGACGCGGCGGAAGATCGTCAGGCGCCCTGCGCCATAGGTCCGCGCCATCTCGACAAGCTTGCCGTCGACCTCCTTCACGCCGCCGATCGTGGCGAGCAGGATCGGGAAGAGCGTCGCCCAGAAGATGACGAAGACCTTCGAGGTTTCGCCGAGCCCGAGCAGCAGGATGAAGACGGGATAGAGCGCGAGCGCCGAGGTCTGGCGGAAGAACTGCAGCAGCGGATCGAGCGCCTGCTCGACGATCTTCGCCTGTCCCATGACGAGGCCGAGCGGGATGCCGATCGCAACGGCGGCGGCAAAAGCGATGCCGGAGCGCTGGAGACTGATGGCGATGTCGTCGATGAGCGCGCCGCTGGCAAGGCTGTCCCAGAGGGCCGCGACGATGATGTGGAGCGGCGGGAAGACGGCGGGATTGACCCAGCCCTGCGTGCTCGAAATCTGCCAGAGCGCCAGGAAGGCCAGCACCAGGCCGTAGCGGGCGAGGAACGACGGCAAAAGCGCATTCAGCCGCGCCGTTACCCTGGGTGTCGCCGGTGGGCGGCTGGCCAGGCGAAAATCCGCGCCGAGGGTGGAGTTGACGTTCTCATAGGACATGGTCGTCTCCTATTCGGCGGCCTGGACGGCGGCGCGCGCGCCGGCCCAGCGGTTGACGGGGAAAGGCAGGCCGAGGTTTTCGCGCAGCGTCGTGCCTTCGTATTCGGTGCGGAACAGGCCGCGGCGCTGGAGCTCGGGGATGACCAGGTCGACAAAATCGTCGAGCGCGGTGGGCAGCCACGGCGGCAGGATGTTGAAGCCGTCGGCGGCTTCGTTCTCGAACCATTCCTGCAGGGTGTCGACGATCGTCTCGGGCGTGCCGACGATGGTGTAGTGGCCGCGGGCGGAGGCGATCCACTGGTAGAGCTGGCGGATCGTGAAATTGTTCTCGTCGGCGATCTGGCGGATCAGCGCCTGGCGGCTCTTCATGCCCTCGGTCGGCGGGGCGGGCGGCAGCGGGCCGTCGAGGTCGTAGCCCCTGAGGTCCAGCGTGCCTCCGGTGAGCCCGTTGAGGAGACCGACGCCGTCCTCTTCGACGATCAGCGCGGTCAGGCGATCGTATTTCTCCCGCGCCTCCTCCAGCGTGCGGCCAACGAAGGGCGAGACGCCGGGCATGACGAGGATATGGTCCGGATTGCGGCCGAGGCCGCGGGCGCGCGCCTTGATGTCGCGGTAGAATTCCTGTGCCGTCCCGATGTGCTGGTGGGCGGTGAAGATCACTTCCGCGGTGGCGGCGGCAAGCCCGCGGCCGTCATCCGACTGGCCGGCCTGCACGATGACGGGATGGCCCTGCGGCGAACGGGAGACGTTGAGCGGTCCGCGCACCTGGAAATGCTCGCCGCGGTGGTCGCTCTCATGCAGCTTTTCCGGATCGTAGAAGACGCCGCGCTCCTTGTCGCGCAGGAAGGCGTCGTCCTCGAAACTGTCCCAGAGCTTCTTGACCACCTCGACATGCTCGGCGGCACGGCGGTAGCGCGCGGCGTGGGGCAGCTGGGTCTCGCGGTTGAAGTTCTGCGCGGTCGGATCGCCCGTCGTGGTGACGACGTTCCAGCCGGCGCGGCCGCCGGAAATAAGGTCGAGCGAGGCGAACTTGCGCGCCGTGTTGTAGGGTTCCTCGTAGGTCGTCGAGGCGGTGGCGATGAAGCCGAGGTTCTTCGTGAAGGGCGCGAGCGCCGAAAACAGCGTCACCGGCTCGAAGCCGGCAACGCGGGCATTGCCCCCTTCCCGCGCACCACCGAAACCGATGGCGAGGTTATCCGCCAGGAAGTAGGCGTCGAACAGGCCGCGCTCGGCGGTCTGGGCAAGCTGCTTGTGGAATTCGAAGCTGGTGGCGCCGTCCGCCGGCTGGTCCGGGTGGCGCCAGGAAGCGACGTGCTGGCCACCGCCGGGAAGGAAGGCGCCAAGCCTGATCTTGCGTGTCATCGTGTTTCCTTTCGTATCGTCTGGAAAGGGCCGCGTCGGCCACGGGGTCTCGATCCCGCCCGCGGCGGGGTATGGCAGTGCATGGATGGGGATGTCGGTGCGGCGGCGCCGCTCAGCGGGTTTCAGGACAGGGCATGGTAGCGGCCGTCCTGGTAGAGCAGCGAATGGCCGGCGCCGAGGCGGATCGCCAGAACCTTGCCGATGACGATGACGTGGCTGTGCCGTTCGATGGCTTCCTCGACGACGCAGTCGATCGCGGCCACGGCATCGACCAGCAGCGGCGCGCCGCTGACGGCGGTGGTCCAGTCCGCCCCGCGATAGCGATCGGCGCCGCGCAGGCCGCCGCGGCCGGCGAACTGGTTGGCAAGGACCTCGTGAGTGCTGCCGACGATGTTGATGCCGAGATGGCCGTAGCGCTCGACGAGGGGCCAGGTGGAGGAGGAGCGGTTGAGGGAGACCAGCATGCGTGCCGGCTCGACGGAAAGTGCCGTCGCCGAGGTGACGGTCGCGCCGGTGCGGGCCTCGCCCTCGCCGGCCGTGATGATGCTGACACCGCCGCCGAGCGTGCGCAGCGCCGCCTTCAACGCGTCGGCGTCGGCCGGCTGCTCGATCGCCGTGGTGCCGCGAATGTTGAAACGTGTGTTTTCGACATGGGCGTTCATCGTTCCCGCTCCGCTTGAGACCCCTGATGGTGATAGGGATAACAAGCGGAAGCCTGGGGCAGCAGGCACGCCATTTCTTATTTCACTATTTTTATAGAAAATATGAATTCGACTACCCGACGCCTGCGGGAGCGTTTGCCGCCGGGGAAAAGATGGGCCGAACGCGCCAGGACCCAGGGTTCGGCACGACCTCAGGCGCGCCCGCGCCGCGCCGCCATCGCCGTCACCTCGACACGCATGCCGGGATCGGCGAGCGCGGCGACGCCCACGGCGCAGCGCACCGGATAGGGCTTCTTGAAATAGGCGCAGTAGACCTCGTTGAAGGCCGGGCGCTCGGTGATGTCGGTGAGGTAGATCGTCAAATGGATCACGTCGGCAAGGCTGCTGCCGGCCTTTTCCAGCGAGGCCTTCAGGCTTTCCAGCGTCGCCACGCTCTGCGTCGTGATATCGCCGGTCTCCAGCGATCCGTCGGCGCGCAGCTGGATATGCGTGGTGACGAGGAGGTTGCCGAGGCCGGCGGTGTCGGACGAGATCTCCGTCTCGTCGGTATCCTCGATGAAGAAGGGGGCGTCGTTTTCAGCCATGGCCGATTCTCCTTGAATGCGTTTGCCGGTCAGCACGAGCGGCTTTGCCGCGTGCCGTCAACCGAAATCCGGGCTCACCAGACCGTGCCGCGCGCGGCGACCTCTTCAACCCTGGTGACGACGCCGCCGCGATGGAAGACCATGCGGTCGAACAGGTTGCTGACGACGCAGGTGTGGTTCGGCACGATGTGCACCACGCTGCCGATGGCGGGAAACGCGCCCCGGCAATCCTTGAGATCGACGACCGCATGCTCCTCCGAGAGGGAGACGATGCGGGCGCCCTCGTGGCCTTCGATCTCGCCGTAGTCGGCAAAGCCGAGCAGGTCGGAGGTGAGCGCCTTGGAACCGGCATCCAGCACCGCGCGGTCCTCCGCCGGGCGCGAGACGACGGTCGCAAGGATGTGCATGGCAAGGTCCTGCCGCTTGCAATGGCCGGCGCGCACCATGCTGCGGTCGTTGTAGATATAGGTTCCCGCGCGGTGTTCCGTGGCGGAGGGCACGAGATGGGCCTTCCAAAGGTCCGGCGAACCGCCGCTGGAGCGCACCGGGCAATCGAGGCCGCGGGCCGCAAGCAAGGTCATGGTTCCGGCGATGAAAGCCTCCACCGCGCTCGCCCCGCCGGTCGCCGGATAGGTGAGGATGCCGCCGAAGCGGAGGGCGGGCGCCGCGGCGATCCGGACCGCGAGGTCCGTCGCCGCCTCCGGCGTCTGCACGCCGCACCGGCGCCCGCCCGTATCGCATTCCACGAGCACGGTCAGCGGACGGGCGGCATCGAAGGCGCCGGCAAGGCCGTCCACGGTCGCGGCGCTGTCGGCGACCACCGCAAGGCGCGGCACCCGATCGTGCAGCGCGCGCAGGCGCCTGAGCTTCGCCGCGCCGAGAATGTTGTAGGTGATCAGGATGTCCTCAAAGCCGGCATCGGCGAAAACCTCGGCCTCGCTGATCTTCTGGCAGTTGAGCCCGACGGCGCCGGCCGCCCGCTGCGCCTCGGCGACCGCGATGATCTTGTGGGTCTTGATGTGCGGGCGGAAAGCCTTGCCGTGCCCGTCGAAATAGGCTTGCGCGCGGGCGATGTTCGCCGCCAGCCGGTCCTCGTCGACGACGGGCATGGGGGTGGGGACGTCTTCGAGCGGCGTGCCGGCGTCGGGCCAGGGATAGGTCATGGAAAGCCTTCCGGTCTTGGCGCCCGCGGCGCCCGTTGGGTTGCGGTCACTATGGTATGAATGGCTTCGGGACGAAACAGAAATCCTCGCCCCCGTCTTGGGCGGGATTCAGGCCTTGCGCTCCTGGAGGATGTTGCCGCCATCGACCACCAGCACGGCGCCGTTGATATAGCTCGCTTTCGGAGAGGCGAGGAAGGCGACGGCGGCGGCCACCTCGTCCGGCCGGCCCGCGCGGCCGCAGGGCGTCGCCATGGCGGCGCGGCGCTCCTCCTCCGTTGAGGCCCCCGTGTCGATCCAGCCGGGCGCCACGGCATTGATCGTCACGCCGTGCGGGCCCGCCTCGAGGGCGAGCGCATGCGTCAGGCCCACCATGCCGGCCTTGGCGGCGGAATAGGCCGTCTCGCCGGGATTGGCGACATAGGGTCCCGTCACCGACGCCACGTTGACGATGCGGCCGTAACCGTCCGCCAGCATGTCCGGCAGGTAGAGGCGGGTCGAAAGGAACGTCGTCTTGAGGGTGACGGAGATGCCGCGGTCCCAGTCCGCCTCCTCCAGCATGGCGAAATCCCGCTGCAGCGTCGGCTGCGAGAGGCTGCCCATGCCGGCATTGTTGACGAGCACCGCGGCCGGTCCCGTCGCCCGCCGCAGCGTTTCGACCTCGGCCCTGACGGTGAGGTCGCAGACATGGCCGGTCGCGGAAAACCCGTCGCGCCGCAATTCCTCGGCGCGGGTCAAGATCCGCGCGCTGGTCGCCACGAGGTGGACGGCATAGCCCTCCTCCGCCAGGCTCCGCGCACAGGCGAAGCCGATGCCGTCCTCCGCCCCTGCCCCGGTGATGATCGCCCTCTTGCGCTGCATCCGCCCCTCCTCAGTACCCGGCCGTCACGCCGAAATCGATGGAGAGCGCCGCCCCGGTGATGGGCGCGGCGTCCGGCTCGCAGAGATAGGCGACCATGCGGGCGATCTCCTCCGGCTGGATGAAGCGCGCCGCCGTCTGCTGGGGGTAGTTGGACAGGAGCTTCGCCTTGTAGCCGTCCGGGTCGCCGCCGCCATAGCGTTCCGCCTGGAACTCGATCATCGGCGTCGCGACGTCACCCGGGCAGACGGCATTGACGCGGATCCGGCGCGGCGCGAGTTCCAGCGCCAGCGCCTTGGTCAGCAGCACCAGCCCGCCCTTCGAGGCGCAGTAGATCGAAGCGCCGTTGTTGCCGACGAGACCGGCATCCGAGGCGATGTTGACAATGGAGGCGCCGTTCCCAAGATGCGGGATCGCCGCTTGGATGAGGAAGAACGCCCCCTTGAGGTTGACGTCGAGGACGATGTCCCAGTCCTCTTCCGTCATCGTCCCGACCGCGCCCTCGCGCCAGACGCCGGCGGCATTGACAACGGCGTCGAGGCGTCCATGCCAGGCGAGCGCCGTCTCAACGGCGGAAGTGCAGGAGGCGACCTTGCGCATGTCGAGCGGCACCGCAAGCGCCGCACCGCCCCCGGCTTGTACCGCCTCCACCGCCGTCGTCAGGCGCTCGGATTCAAGGTCGGCAAGGACGACGGCATAGCCATCGGCGGAAAGCCGCGCGGCGATCGCCGTCCCCATGCCGCCGGCCCCGCCGGCAATGAGCGCTACTCGGGTCTGGTCGGTCATGGTTTCCCCTGCCTCGATGCGATGTCCTTTCCCGAAAAGGAAGGGGCGCGACGGCGATAGTCAACACCGCAATTCGGGCAACCCACCGCTCAGTGGCGGCCGGCCGTCTCAGGCGGCGCGCTCGCGCCACCGGTCCTGTGCCTGCAGCTTCCAGTAGGTCAATTGCGCCACCGCCAGCCCCGCGAGGCCGCCGGCCCAGACCAGGCCGAAGGGCGCAAAGAGCCTGTAGCGCTCGCTTTCCCCCAGGATGCCCTCGGCGACGACCTTGCCGCCGATCGCCGTCGTGTTGAGGCCGTGGCCGCCGAAGGCGGTGCAGTGCCAGACGCCGGGGGCCATGCGTCCGATCTGGGGCATCAGGTGGCGGGCATAGGACATCAGGCCCGACCAGGCGAGCTCCGTCCCGAGGCCGGCAAGCTGCGGGTAGGTGCCGACCATCTCGGCGCGCAGTTCGCGCACCAGCCCCTCGGCCGAGGCGGCGCGGGTGGTGATGCGCCCGCCCCAGAGCAGCCTCCGGCCATCATCGACGAGGCGGTAATAATCGCCCGCCCGGCGGTTGTCGCCGATGGCGTCGCCGGTGGCAATCGCCGCGGCGAGAAGGTCAGGCGCCTCCTCGCTGACCATCACATAGGTGGCGATCGGCAGGAAGGCGCGCCGGAGCCGCGCATTCAGCGCCCCGGTGTACCCGCCGGTGGCGAAGACGACGTCCCGCGCCGTCACCGTGCCGCCTGCCGTCTTCACCCGCTTCTCCGCGCCCTCCAGATCCGTCCCCGTTGCCGCGGACTGCTCGAAGATGCGCCCGCCGAGGCGCTCGATTTCCCGGGCGATGCCGCGCAGATAATTCAAGGGGTGCATGTGGAAGGCATCCCCGTGGCGCACCGCCTGATGGTAGCGGTCCGATTTCAGCACCGCGCGCACCGCATCGCGGTCCATGTAGCTGGCGTCTTCGCCATAGCGCCGGCGCGCGTTCTCCACGTCGGCCTTGAGGCGCGCGCCGTCATCGTAGCGCAGCACGCTCATCAGGCCCGGTCGGAGTTTTGCATCCTGCAGGCCAAGGGTCCGGATGTTGTCGCGGACGAATTCGACGCCCTCCATCGACAGGAGATGCAACTCGTGCGCCGACGCCGGGCCGGCCATGCGGGCGATATTGCCCTCCCCCGTCGCATAACCGGCGCTGACGAAGCCGCCATTGCGCCCGGAGGCGCCGAAGCCGATGCTCTCTGCTTCCAGCACCGCCACGTTCCGGCCAGCCCGCGCGAGCTGAAGGGCCGTCGAGAGGCCGGCAAGGCCGCCGCCGATGATCACCGCGTCGCAGTCGACGGTGCCGGCGAGCGCGGGGCGCACCGCCCGGTCCGTCATGGTGCGGCGGTAATAGGTATCCGGATAGGCCATGCTGCTCCCCCTCGGCATGCGATGGGTGGACTGATGCGCATCCGCTCCCCGTTCGTCAATCGGCCCTAGAGCTGATGCAGCACGAAGGGCTTGCCCTCGATCGTCTCCACCCGCATGTTAAAGCCGAAAACGGCCTCCAGCGTTTCCGGCGTCAGGATTTCCGCCGGCGTGCCGTCCGCGACGATACGGCCGTTCTTCATCGCGACGATGCGGTCGGCGTGGGCGCTTGCCTGGTTGATGTCGTGCAGCACGATGACGACCGTCTTGCCCTTGCCGTCGGCGATGCTGCGCAGCGAGCGCATCAGTTCGCGGGCGTAATACATGTCGAGATTGTTCAGCGGCTCGTCGAGCAAGAGGTAATCCGTGCCCTGCGCGAAGGCCATGGCGACAAGCGCGCGCTGGCGCTGGCCGCCGGAGAGCGTCTCGATGAAACGGTCGGCAAGGTCAGCGAGGTCGAACCGGGCGATGGCCGCATCGATGATGGCGTGGTCGGCCGCGGTGAGGCGTCCGCGACCGTGGGGAAATCGGCCGAAGCCGACGAGTTCGCGCACCTTGAGGCGGCTTGCCACCGTCGTGTCCTGCCGCAGGATGGCGATGACGCGGGCAAGCTCCCGGCCGGGCGTGCTATCCACCGGCAGGCCGTCGATCTCGATCGTGCCTGCCTGGAGCGGTTGCAGGCGGGCGACGAGCGAGAGCAGCGAGGACTTTCCCGCGCCGTTCGGCCCGATCAGCGCCACGACGCCGCCCTTCGGGATCGTCAGGCTGACATCCGTGAGGATCGGCGTCGTCCGGTGCTTGAAGGAGACGTTTTCTATCCGGATCATGTGCGGCTCCCGAGGACCAGCAGCAAGAGGAATACGAGCCCGCCGACGAATTCGATGACGACGCCGAGCGCCGTCGCGTTGCCGAGCGCATGCTGGAACAGCGTCTGCCCGCCGACGAGCACGACGATGCCGGCAAGGGCGGCCGCCGGCAGCAGCACGGCGTGGCGGCGGGTATCGACGATGCGCTCGGCGAGCGCCGCCACGAGAAGCCCGAAGAAGGCGACCGGCCCGACGAGCGCCGTGGAGACGGCGACCAGCGCTGAGACGAGCAGCAGCAGGCCCGTCACCGTGCCCGCCCAGCCGACGCCGAGGCCCGTTGCCGTATCCGGCCCGAGCGAGATGACATCGAGCACGTGGCGCGCCCGCCAGGCGATCACGGCGGCGATGACCGTGACGATGGCGGCGAAGACCAGGAGGTCGGTGCGCACGGCATTGAAATTGGCGAAGCTCGCCGATTGCACGACGGAGAACTCGTTGGGGTCGATGAGGCGGGCAAGCAGCGAATGCAGGCTGCGGAACAGGACGCCGAAGACCACGCCGGCCAGCAGCATCAGGCCCATGTCGAGGCGGCTCCTCAGCATGGGCAGCAGCAGCGCCGAGGCGAGCGCCATCAGCACTAGCACCTCCAGGCCGAACTTCAGCTGCGGATCGAGCGCCACGTAGCCCACCCCGCCGAGCAGGAAGACCATCAGCATCTGGCCGAAGAGATAGAGCGCATCCAGCCCCATGATCGACGGCGTCAGGATGCGGTTGCCGGTGACGGTCTGGAAGATCACGGTGGAAATGGCGATCGCCACGCCCACCTGCACCAGCGCCGCAAGCTTCACGAGGCGCAGTTCCAGCACGAAGGCGATGTTGCCCTTGAGGCCGATCGCCAGGAACGCGACGGCGGCGGCAAGGGCCGCGGCGGCAAGGCCGAGAAGACGACGGTCAGGCATGGGCGCCACGCCGGAAGAGCAGCCAGAGGAAGATCGCGCCGCCGACCACGCCCATCACCGTGCCGACGGGGATCTCGTAAGGATAGCGGATAAGGCGCCCGACGATGTCGCAGGCGAGCACCAGCCCCGCCCCGCCGGCGGCGACCCAGCCCAGCGTGCCGCGCACATTGTCGCCCATCAGGCGCGAGACGATGTTGGGCACGGCAAGGCCGACGAAGGGGATCATGCCGACGACGGCGACGGCCAGCGCCGTGATGACGGAGACGAGGACGAGGCCGATCTGCATCATGCGGGCGTAGTCGATGCCGAGCCCGATGCTCGCCTCGCGCCCCAGCGCCATGATGGTCAGCCGGTCGGCGACGAACCAGGCGATGGCGACCATCACGGCGGCGACCCACAGGAGTTCGTAGCGCCCGCGCAGCACGCCGGAGAAGTCGCCGTTGGTCCAGACGGCGAGGAATTGCAGGAGATCCGCCTGCCAGGCCGCATAGGTCGCCGCCGCGCCGATGACCCCGCCATAGACGATGCCGAAGAGCGGCACGAGGAAGGGCTGGGCGGGCGGCAGGCGATGGGCGGTCGCCAGGAAGATCGACGTGCCGAGCAGGGCCGCGCCGCCGGCGACGAGCGTCTTCACCGGCAGGGCGGCGGCGGGAAAGAGCAGCGTGACGAGGAGGATGCCGAGTTCGGCGCTCTGCGCCGTGCCGGCGGTCGCGGGCTCGACGAAGCGGTTGCGCGCCAGCGTCTGCATGATGAGCCCGGCGATCGCCAGCCCCGCGCCGCTGAGGATCGCGGCGAGCGTGCGCGGCAGGCGGCTGACGAGGAGGAGCTGGAGCGCCTCGGGATCGCTCAGCAGCCGGCCGAGCGGCATCGGGCTGACGCCGACGGCAAGGCTCAGCACGAAAAGGACCGCGAGCCCGAGGCCCGCGATCGTTCCGGTCCGCAAGGAGGGTTGCAGGGCGCGGGCGCTCATTTCGCGGCGGCGAAGGCCTCCGTGATCGTCGCCAGCACGCGTTCGAGCGACTGCACGCCGCCGGCGGCGATGTAGAAATCCGGCGCCGGCAGGTAGACGACCTGGCCCTTCTTCCACGCCGTCGTTTCCGCCACGAGCTCGTTGTCGAGCGTCACCCTGGCGGCCTGCTCGTTGGAGCCGACGGCAGCGGCGCGGTCGAGCACCAGAAGCCAGTCGGGGTTCGCCTCGCGGATGAACTCGAAGGACACCGCCTCGCCATGCGTCGCCGTCTCGATCTCGGCGATCGCCGGCGGCAGGTCGAGCGCCGCATGCACCCAGCCGAAGCGCGAGCCGGGGCCATAGGTGGAGACCTTCGGCCCGTTGGTCATGACGATCAGCGCCTTGCCCTTGCCGGCAACGGCGGCCCTCGCGGCCGCGAGCTTCGCGTCCAGCTCACCGGCAATGGCCTTTGCCTCCGCCGCCTTGCCGAACAGCTCGCCATAGGTCTCGAGACGCAGCTTGGCCTGCCCGAAGAGATCGTCGCCATCGATCGTCATGTCGATGGTCGGCGCGACCTTGGCCGTGACCTCCGCCTTGGCGGCGGACCGGCTGCCGACGATGACGAGATCGGGGCCGAGCGCGCTCAGCGCCTCGAGGTCGGGCTCGAACAGCGTGCCGACCGCCGTCGCGCCGGCCTTGATCGGCTCCAGCGCGGGAACGTAGAGCTTGTCCGGCACGCCCGCCGGGCGGATGCCGAGGCGGTCGAGCGTGTCGAGCGCGGCCATGTCGTAGACGGCGATGGTTTTCGGCACGCCGTCGACCGCGACCGTTCCCCGCGCCGTCGGCACGTCCATGGCGCCGGCGGGCAGGATGGAAAGGGCAAGGGCGGCGAAGGCCGCGAGCGGGCGGAACTGTTTCATGGTCTACCTGTCATTCTGGATGGATGCGAACGCTCAGCCGGCCTTGTTCTGCCACTGCCAGTCGAGCGGCTGAAGCTCCTCACGGAAGGCGAAGCGCGCGAGATGCGACTCGATCACCGACTGGGTCTGGGCAAGGTCCTCGCCGTTTTCGGCCCGGGCGGTCATGCGCAGGCCATAGTCATCGGCATCGAGAATGCCGAGGCCGCAGGCGAAGTGACATTCGCCGTGGTTCTCCGAAGCGGTGACCTCGATCTTGTGCGCGAAATGCTTGCACAGCTGCGCCAGGTATTTCCGGCCGTGGGCGGTCTCCAGATAGGCGACGGATTCGAGCATGGCCTTCCCTTTCATCCTTGTCCGGCGGCCGGCTTGCCTGCCGGCAGCGCCGAAAACATAACGTCCTTACTCATGTTTTCCCGACAAGGGAAGCCGGCCGTCAGGGCCGATCTCCACCGAACAGCGCGATCAGCCCGTCCGAGATGACGCCCTGCCAGACGAGATAGTCGTGGCCGCCGGCATAGTCGCGATAGGTGACGGGAATGCCCTTGGCCTGCAGCACGTCCCGCAAATGCCGGCTGGTTTCGAGGATGCCGGCCGTGCCCTGCGCGCCCGTTTCGAAGAGGCCGGCCGAGAGGAAGAAGCGCAGCGGCAGCGCCGGGCCTGCGGCAATCAGCCCCGCCACATGCTCCTGCCGGTCCTCCGGCGTGCCCGGCGGGCTCCACCAGAAGGAGCCGGACATGGAGAGCACGTTGCCGAAGACCTCCGGATGCCGCATGGCGACGGTGGCCGAGGCGAGGCCGCCATAGCTGGAGCCGGCCAGCACCGTGCGCGTGGCCGGGATCGCCAGCCCCGTTTCCCTTGCGACAAGCGGATAAAGCTCCGTGGCCATGAAATCCGCGAAGGCCGGATTGGCCGGAAGTTCGCGCGCCCGCGCCGCCCGGTCGGGATTGGCGACGAAGACGGCGACTACCGGCGGCACCGCGCCGGCGGCGATCATGTTGTCGAGGATGCGTGGCATCGGCACGCGGTCGAGATACTGGTCGGCGTCGAAGACGAAGAGCAGGACCGTGTCCTTGCGCGCCGGGTCGAAACCGGGCGGGTAGTAGAGCGTGACGTCACGGCGGTTGCCGAGCAGGCGGCTTTCGACCGACAGCCGGCTCAACCGGCCCTGGGGATTGCCTTTCTCCGCCAGAAACGGCTGCGGCGGCGCACCGGCCAGTTCCAGCACGGACTCCTGATTGTAAGCGTCCACCGCCTCCATCGGCCAGCGGTGCCGGTTGAGCGGATCGGCCCTGGCCGTCGAAAGGATGGCGACGCGCCGGTCGCGCGCGGTGCCGGGCACGTCGGGCACGTCGAAGGCCAGCTGATAGGACAGCCGCGTGCTTTCCGGCACCTCGAAGCTCCTGAACCAGATGTCCGAATCGCCGAGACGCTGCAATTCCTCGTGGTCGCCGCTCGGTGCGCCGAACAGGCGGATGTTGCGCTTCGCGCCACGCCCCAGGAAGGTGACGATCCTGTGCCCCTCCGGCCCGTCCTCGACGAGCGGCGCGCCGCGGTCCGCGACCATCGCCCAGAAGGCCTCCGTCGTTCCGCCCGCCGCGACTGCGGCGGCGATCCCGGCGATGGCGGGGCTCAGATAGGCGGTCGGCGCCGGCCGCTGCTCGGCAAGGCCGACCTTGCGCTCGATGCCGAGCACATAGGCGCCCTCGCGTGCGGCCGTGACGACCAGCCGCTCGCCGGAGCCTTCGGCAACGAACTGGAACTCCGCGACGCCCCCCGCCCCTTCGGCGAGCCGGCGCAGGTGCCGGCCCTCGCTGTCCACGAGATCGAGATCGAAGGTGCCGGCCTCGACGCGAAGCGCCCCCTTGAAGTAGTCGCCGACGGCCGTCCGGGGATCGAAGGCCTCCCTTGCCCCGGCCGTCGCAGCCTTCCCCGCCACCGCCGTGCCGGCGGCGAGCGGCACGGCTTGCGTCGTCTCCGCCGCAGGCGCCGGCGTCATCGAGAGGATCAAGGCCATGACGCCCGATCCGATCATCCTGCGCATCACCATTCCTTCTTCAGCGTCGCGACGATGCTGCGGCCTTCGCCATAGAAGCAGGCATAGGCGCTGGCGCAGGAGGCGACGTAGCGCTCGTCGCCGATATTCTTGACGTTGAGCTGCAGGGACAGGCCCTTCAGCTCCGGGCTCTTCGCGCCGAAATCGTAGGAGGCCATGGCGTCGAACAGCGTGACGGCGCCGACCTTGAACGAATTGCCGCCATCGCCCCAGCTTGTGCCGATATAACGCAGGCCCCCGCCGACGGTCAGCCCCTCCAGCGCGCCCTCATCGGCCGTGTAGGTCGCCCAGAGCGAGGCCTGATGCTGCGGAATGCGGGCCGGCATCTTGCCGACTTCGCTCGTATTGACGGATTCCTTGACGATCGAGTCGATATAGCTGTAGCCGGCGATCAGCGAGAGGTTGTTCGTCACCTCCGCCCGGGCGGAAAGCTCGATGCCGCGGTTGTGGATCTTGCCGACCTGCGAATAGACCACCTGGCCGAGGTCCGGGTCCCAGGCGCCGGCCACCACGTCCTTCTGCCTCAGGTCGTAATAGGCGGCCGTCAGCAGCAGGCCGGAGCCTTCCGGGGCATATTTGACGCCGACCTCGAACTGTCCGGCCGTCGTGGGCGAGAAGGCCGAGCTGCCGGCCGGCGGCAGGTAGAGCGCCGGCTCGAAGGAGGTCGCATAGCTGACATAGGGCGACAGGCCGTTGTCGAAGGCGTAGAGCGCCCCGGCGCGCCAGGTGAAGGCGCCGTCGTCATAGGACTGGTCGTTGGTGCCCAGCCGGTCGTCGATCTCGGTCTTGGCCCGGTCGTAGCGGATACCGGCGAGAAGGTTCAAGGCGCCGATCTCCACCTGGTCCTGCAGGTAGACACCCACCTGACGGGCCGTCAGGTCCTGAAGGTCGGTGGTTGCCAGCACCAGCGACGAGAAGTCGAAGTCGCCGTAGCGCGGGTCGGCAAGGTCGATGCTCGGCCCGGCGGCGCGGCCCCATTTGTAATCACGCGTGCGGTACTGGTAGTCCACGCCGCCGAGCAGCGTGTGCTCGGCCGCGCCCGTCGAGAATGTCGCCTCGATCTGGTTGTCGATGGTGAACTGGTTCCAGGTGTCCGTGCCGCCGCTCGCCGAGCGGCTGACGATCGTGTTGTTCCCGGTCACCGGATCGGGGCTGGCGCTGCCATAGACCAGCGTATGGTGCAGCCAGTCGACATGGTGGTAGCGGGCATTCTGGCGGAAGGTGAGATTGTCGTTGAATTCGTGCCTGAACTCGTAGCCGATCCAGGCCTGCTTCCGTTCCGAACGCTCGAAATCCGGATCGGACACGAAGAAGTCACGCGGCACGAAGCCGAAGCCCGGGATCGGCGTGACGGTGCCGGCCGCATCGAGGAAGTTGCGGTAGCCTGCATCCGGTTCGTTCTGGTAGCCGCCGAGGATGGTCAGCGAGGTGCCCTCGTCCGGCGACCAGGTGAAGGACGGCGCGACGGCGAAGGAGCGGTTCTTCGCATGGTCCTCCTGCAGGTCGCGCCGGAGGCCCTTCGCCGCGATGCGGTAGCCGAAGACGTCGTCGAACGTGTCGGAGATGTCGAAGCCGGCGGAGAGGTACTTGTCCGTGCCGACCGAAAGCTCCACCGCGCGCAGCGGCGTATCGGTCGGCTTCTTGCTGACCATGTTGACGATGCCGCCGGGATTGGCCTGGCCATAAAGGACCGAGGCGGGGCCCGAGATCAGCTCCACGCGCTCCAGGAGATAGGGATCGATCTTCGCATAGGAGAGGTCGCCGCCGAGGAACAGGCCGTCGAGATATTTCGGCACGTAGTAGAAGCCGCGCACGAAAAGCTCGTCGCGCAGGTTGGAGGCGCCGCGGTACTCGGTGAGGACGCCCGGCGTATAGCGCAGCGCCTCGGCGACGGACTGGGCGCTCTGGTCCTCGATCTGTTCCCTGGAGACGACGCTGACGGTCTGCGGCGTCCGGGAAACGGGCGTATTCGTCTTGGTGCCGGCAAGGCTCTTCTTCGCGACGTAGCCGTCAACCGGCCCGTCGCCCCGCTCGCCGGCGCCGCCCTCGATGACCACCGCCTCCAGCACCGTGTTGCCCTGGCCTGTCGGCTGGCCGGTCCCTTGTTCCTGCGCGACGGCCGCGTTCAGCGCCAGGACGCTGGCCGCGGCAAGCAGCATGATACGACGTTGTCCGATCGACGGCGAAAGAGTGCCCCACATTTCCTGAACCCACATACGACAAGGCCGGCGCGACGGCCGGCGATTAAACTTGATTAACGAAGTCAACTATGCCAGTAGCTTGGATCGGCTGTCGACCGCAAAGACTTTCGCGGAGACCGCAGAAAACTTTGCGGAAGCGGCAGCCGGGGTCAGTTCGCGCGGAAAAGGCGATGCAAGAGGGCGGCGTCTTGAACATCAGGATCAAACCGGAAGTTCCCCAGCACCTGTTCGTCGGCGCCATGGATGGCCCGGCAAGCTGCACGCCGGACGACAATCTCTACGACGTCTGGCCGAAATTCCTGATCATGGTCCTCCTGCAGGGCCGGCAGCATTTCGTGATGGACGGGGAACATTTCCGCATCGATGCGGGCGATGCGGCAAACCCGGAGCCGACCGTCTTCATGCTGAATGTCGGGCGGGACTGCAAGCTGCAGTTCGTCAATGAAAGCACGACGCCGCTGCGCAAGGTGATGATCTCCGCGCCGCTGCCGTGGGTCGACCGGCTGATACGCTCGCAGCCGACGAGCATGCCGAAGCTGCGCGCGTTCTTCGCTCGGCATCTCGCCGAGTTCAGCTTCGCCCCGAACCGCCACCTCATCCAGATCGCCGAGCACATCCTCAAGCCGCCGGGCACGATGGCGGGCGAACTCCTGACGCTCTACCGCAATTCGCACGCCTTCGACATCATGTGCCAGGCCTGCTCGGTTCTCGTCGAGGCCGATGCGACAGAACCGCACCAGCCGACGGCGCTCAGTCGCCGGCAGGGCGAGAAGGTGCGCGACTATATCCTCGCCCATGTCTGCGAGGACCTGACGCTCGACCGCATCGCGCGGGAGGTCGGCATCAGCACCTCCTCCATCCAGCGCCATTTCAAGGAGCATTTCGGCACGACCGTGTCGGACTTCATCCGCCAGGAGCGGCTGGAAACGGCACGCGCCGCGCTGGAGCGGGACGGCATTCCGATCTCGCAGGCCGCCTACCTTGCCGGCTATCGCAACCCTTCCAGCTTCACCACGGCCTTCAAGAAGGCCTATGGCGTGACGCCGAAGCATCGGCGGGCGTGACGGGCGGCCGCTTGCCGGCGATAAACTTGACCTGATAAATCAAGTTAAGCTATGTCTCATGGACACACGGCCGCCGCCCGGGGCGCGGCGATTCTGAAGGGTTGGCAATGGCGGCGACGCGCGGCGATGCCGGAAGGCGGACGGGAGAGGTTCTGGCGTGCAGCGTGACGCGCCGGGGCGGCGTTCCGCCCGCGGCCTCCCGCTGGAGCCGCATCGAAGAGGCCGCGCCGTGAAGGAGGGAGATGCCACCTCGCTGCTCTACGCCGCCCACCGCCCTGCCCTCGTCCGTTATGCGACGCGGATCCTCGGCTCGCGCGAGGCGGCGGAGGATATCGTGCAGGATGCCTTCCTGCGCTTTTCGCCGGCCAACACCTATGGCGCCTCCGCCGGCCAGACGCTCGCCTATCTCTACCGCATCGTGCGCAATCTCTGCCTCGACCTCATCAAGCGGCGCAGGATCGAGATGAGGGAACAGGACAGCGAGCCGCCGTTCTGGTCCATGCCCCGCGCCGTCGAGACACCGGAGGAGACCGTGCTCGTCTCCGACGAGGTGCGGGCGATCGCCGAGGTGCTCGACCGGTTTCCGCTGGATGTGCGCGTGGCGCTCGAGATGCACCGTTTCGGTGGCTATACGCTGGAGGAAGTCGCCGCCCACCTCGGCATCTCCGTCGCCACCGCCCACCGCCATGTCCGCGCCGCGCTGGTGGAGATCGCGCTTCGGCTCGGCAATGACGCCCCGTGAAAAAAATCCGCGCGCAAATCGTCCCTACGCAGCAATCTGATATTCGGCTAGAACGCCATGCGCGGCATGGGGAGCCGGGGCACGGGTAAGAACTTGATTCAGGACGACAGCGAAAAGCGGCGCGCGATCGAAGAGGCCATGGACTGGCTGCTGCGGCTGAAGGCCGATCCCGATTGTCCGCAGGCCGCCCGGGACGTGGAGGACTGGCTCGCGCGCGCGGAGATCAACCGTGCCGCCTGGCGCGACGCGCTGAAGGCATGGGACGCCCTCGGCGAGGTGCGGCCGCGCCATGTCGACCTGTGGCCGGCCCGCCCGGTCGCGACCCTGCCCCGCCGCAGCCGCAAGCCCCTTGCGGCGGGCATCGCCCTCGCCCTTGCCGCCGCGCTCCTCTTCGTGCTCGCCGCCCCTGCCCTGATGATCTGGCTGCAGGCCGATTTCCGCACCGGCACCGGCGAAAGCCGGATGGTGACGCTCGCCGACGGCAGCGCCGTGAACCTGTCCGCCGACAGCGCCATCGACGTCGAGCTGACGCCGGAGGGTCGCCATGTGCGCCTCCTTGCCGGTCAGGCCTTCTTCGACGTGGCGCATGACGGCAGGCGCCCCTTCACCGTGGAGGCCGGCAATGCCCGGGTCGTCGTGCTCGGTACGGCCTTCGACGTGGCGCTCGACGACGCCGCGACCACGGTGCAGCTTGCCCGCGGCGTGGTCGGCATTTCCGGCGAGGGCGAAACGCATGCCGTTGCCGAGATGGCGCCGGGCGACATGGCGACGGTCGATGGCGCGACCGGCGCGATCACCCGCGCGACGGTTCCGCTGGAGGAGATCGGCGCCTGGCGGAGCGGCCTGCTCTTCGTCGACGACGTTACCATCGACAGCGTCGTCGCGCGCCTGCAACGCTACCATTCCGCCTGGATCAGCGTGCCGGACCGCACGCTCGGCCGCCAGCGCGTCACCGGCCTCTACGACCTCCGCGATCCAGACCGGGCGCTGAAGGCGCTGGTAAAACCCCATGGCGGCAAGGTGCGTTCCATCTCCCCCTATACCCGGATCGTCTCCCGCTACTGAGCCTTTCGGAAAGTTTTCCGAAAAATTCAGGAAATTTGCCGGAAGCGTGAAAAAGATTCCCGAGGCGATCGTCTCTGCACCGGGAATGCGCGCTTCAGGGGCGGCGCATCCCGAGGATATACCGGGGGTAAAATGCGTTTGCATATCGATCGATCGACCACGTCGCGCGCCGGGGCGCGCACGCGCACCGTCTTCATGGCCAGGCTGATGGTCTCCACCGCCGCCGCGCTCGTCTTCAGCCTGCCGCTGGCGGTCCTGCAGCCGGCGGCCGCCCAGGCGAAATCCGCCCGCGTCGGCACCATGGCATTCGATATTCCCGCCCAGCCGCTGGCGGGCGCGCTCAACGCTTTCGGCCGGCAATCCGGCCTGCAGGTCTCGCTTGCCGCCGCCACCTCGCGCGGGCTGACATCCCGGCCGGTCAAGGGCGCGTTCACGCCGCAGGAGGCGCTTGCCCGGCTTCTCGAAGGCACAGACACGCGCCATTCGGTCACCACCGACGGCACGGCGATCGTCACCGCCGCGCATCTCTCCCCGCTCGTCACCGGTTCCGTGGAAGACGGATCGACGACGCTCGACCGGATCACGGTGGAGGGCGAAAAGGTCGGCGAGGGCGACGTCAGCGAGCTGAACATTTCCGCCAGGGACCTCGAACGCAAGAACCCCGCCACCATCCAGGACGTCTTCCGCGAGGAGCCGAGCGTCAAGGTCGGCTCCTCGCTGCCCATGTCGCAGAAGGTCTATGTAAACGGCATAGAGGAAACCAACCTTGCGATCTCCATCGACGGCAGCCGCCAGAACAACAAGGTCTTCCACCACAATGCGACGACGCTGATCGACCCGACGCTGCTGAAGGCCGTCAGCGTCGACGAGGGCGTTGCGCCGGCCGATGCCGGCCCGGGCGCGCTCGCGGGCTCCATCGTCTACGAGACCAAGGATGTCGGCGATTTCCTCCAGGGCAACGGTTACGGCGGCTTCGTCCACTCCGGCTTCAACACCAACGGCAACATCTTCACCACGGGCCTTTCGACCTTCGGCAAGCAGGACGGTTTCGAATATCTCGGCTATTTCAACATCGGCCGCGGCCAGGAGTTTTCCGCCGGCAACGGCGACGAGGTGCTCGGCACGCGCACGCATTTCCAGAGCGGCATCGGCAAAATCGCCTATGAATTCGAAAGCGGCGACCGCGTCGAGCTCAGCCACGAGGCGATCAAGGACGAGGCGCCGCGCCCGTTCCGCGCCAATATGGGCACGACGACCGGGGCGAAGCCCTGGGAGCCGCTGGTGCGCGACTACGAGCTCAACCGCACCAACACGGTCTTCACCTATACGGACACGACGCCCGAGGGCTGGTGGGATCCCAAGCTGGTGCTCGCCTATGGCCGGACGAAGGTCGGCACGACGGTTTTCCTGAGGCCGGGGACCAATCCGGAAACCTATCCGGTGGCCGGCGCGACGGACACGTTCAACGGCAAGTTCGAGAACCGCTTCCATTTCGATCTCGGCACCGTCACGGCGGGCGTTGACTTCTATCGCGACAGGGCGGAGCTCGAGGACATGTTCGAGCCGGCGACGGAAAAGGCGAGCAATCTCGGCGCCTATGTCCAGGCACGGCTGGAGCCCTTCGAGCGTGCGCGCCTCTCCTTCGGCGGGCGGGCGGATCATCAGTGGTTCACCGGCACGGGCGGCCAGGAATTCGACAATTCCGGCCTCAGCGGCAATATTTCCGCTGAATACGACCTGATTGCGGACTTCCTGACGGCCAAGGCCGGCTATTCCCATGTCTGGGCCGGCATTCCGCTGGCGGAAAACTTCATCATGAACCCGGCCTGGACCTATCTCCCGGAGCCGGAGCCGACCACATCCGACAACTATACGGTCGGCCTTCTCGCGAAATATCAGGGCTTCAGCATCGAAGGCTCCATCTTCCGCACGGAAATGGAGAATGCGCGCGCCGCCCGATACGCCTATGCCTATGCGGCACGGCAGGTCGAATCCGAAGGCTTCTCCATCGGTGCCGGCTATGACTGGACGGATGGTTATATCCGCGTGAAATATGCCAATATCGACACGCTGATCGACGGCAAGCCGGCCGATTCCGATACCGGCACCTACCTCACGACGCCGGTCGGCGAGATCATCACGGTCTCCGCCGCCCACACCTTCGCCGACTGGGGCCTCACCGTCGGCGGCGATATCGAGATCGCGCCGAAATACGACAAGGTTCCGGACGGCAGCCCGGCCTTCAAGGCCTACCAGGTCGTCAACAGCTTCGTCGAATACAAGCCGCCGAGCCACCAGAACCTGACGCTGCGCGCCGAGGTGAAGAACATCTTCAACGAGACCTATGCCGACCGCGCGACCTATGGCCAGGAATTCGGCGAGGTGAAGCCGCTCTACCAGCCGGGACGCGCGTTCCTCGTCAGCCTGCGCGCCACGTTCTGATGACATGGCCCCGGCCGACCGCCGGGGCCTTATCGGAGACAGACATGAAACGCCTGAAATCCCTTGCCCTCGCGGCCGTCCTGCTTGCCGCCGGCGTTGCCGGCGCCGCCGATGTGGAAATCGACACGGCCGCCGGCCGCAAGACCGTGGCAACGCCCGTCACCACCGTCGCCGTCTTCGACATCGCGGCCATCGACACGCTGGACAAGCTCGGCGTGAAGCCGGCGGGCCTGCCGTCCAATCTCTACCTGAAGGAACTGTCGCACCTGAAGGACGATGCGAGCGCGGTCGGCGACATCTTCGAGCCGGATCTCGAGGCGCTGAGCGCGCTTGCCCCCGATCTCATCATCCTCGGCGGCCGTTCCTCCACCAAGGTGGAGGCCGCGGCCAAGGTGGCCCCGGCCATCGACATGACGATGGACGGCGACGACCTCGTCGACCAGGCGCGTGCGCGCATCGCCACCTACGGCCGCCTGTTCGGCAAGGAGGCCGAGGCCGAGGCCGCCCGCAAGGACCTGGACAGCGCCATCGAAACGGCCCGCGCCGCGGTTGCCGGCAAGGGCAAGGCGCTGATCGTCATGACCAACGGGCCGAAGGTCACCGCCTACGGCCCCGGCTCGCGCTTCGGCTGGCTGCACCGCTCGCTCGACCTCCCGCCGGCGATCACCGAGGTGGAGGCGGCGACGCATGGCGAGGCGGTGTCGTTCGAGTTCATCCGCGAGGCGAACCCGGACTGGCTGATCGTGCTCGATCGCGCCGCCGCGATCGGCTCCAACGAGCAGAATGCCAGGATCACGCTCGACAACGAGCTGGTCGCCGAGACGGTGGCCTGGAAGAAGGACCAGGTCGTCTACCTGCCGTCCGGCGACTTCTACATCGCCGCCGGCGGCGCGCAGGCGATGATCCGCGTCTATTCCGCCATCGCCGAGGCCTTTAGCGCGGCGAAATAACCGTCAGTTCAGGCGCTGCTCCGTCTGCGCGTCGAAGACGTGGAAGGCGGCGGGCGTGACGGCAAGGGCGATCTCGTCGCCAGCCGCGACGCGGGCGGTCGCCGGCAGGGCGGCCACGAGGCGCTGGTTGCCCATCGCCGCCGTGACGACCAGCTCCGGCCCGGTCAGCTCCGCGACCTCGCAGCGCGCCGTGAGCGGCACGCCCGCGCCCGACCGTTCGATCGCCTCCGGCCGGATGCCGAGGACGAGCCGGCGCCCCGGCGCGACACTTTCCAGGTGAGGCACGGGCACGGTGATATCCGTGCCGTCGATCCGCAAGCCGCCCTCGCCTGCCGTCGCGGCCAGAAGGTTCATCGGCGGTGCGCCGACGAAGGTCGCGACATAGAGCGTCGCCGGCCGGTTGTAGATGTTCTCCGGCGTGTCGAGCTGTTCGATCCGCCCGCCGCGCATGACGGCGATGCGGGTGGCGAGCGTCATCGCCTCGATCTGGTCATGCGTGACATAGACGACGGTCGTCCTCGTCATCTGGTGCAGGCGCTTCAGCTCGGTGCGCATCTCCATGCGCAGCTTCGCATCGAGGTTGGACAGCGGCTCGTCGAACAGGAAGATCTTCGGGTTGCGCACCAGCGCCCGGCCGATCGCCACGCGCTGGCGCTGGCCGCCGGAAAGCTGGCCGGGCTTGCGCTCCAGCAGGTTTTCGATCTGCAGCAGCTTCGCCGTCTCGCGCACGGCCCGGTCGCGTTCCGCCCTGTCCACCTTGCGCATTTCGAGGCCGAAACCGATGTTCCGGTGCACGGTGAGATTGGGATAGAGCGCATAGGACTGGAACACCATGGCGATGTCCCTGTCCTTCGGATGCACGCCGACAATGGAGCGGTCGTCGATGCGGATATCGCCGCTCGTCGGCTCGGCAAGGCCGGCGATGATGTTGAGCAGCGTGGACTTGCCGCAGCCGGAGGCGCCGAGCAACACGAGGAACTCCCCGCTTTCGAGCGCGATGTCGATGCCCTTCAGCGTCTCGACGGCGCCGTAGCTCTTGCGGATGGCGTCAATGGTCAGCGTGCTCATGCCGGAACGTCCTGCGCGGTCGGTGCGTAGCTTCGGGGATGGGTGGAAATGGCACGCGAGGCCACCGCCGTGCCGGCGGCAAGGCTCGCCTGCAGCGCCTCCCCGGCCGCATGCGCGGCGAGAAAGGCGGCGTTGAAGACGTCGCCCGCACCGATCGTATCGACGACCCGCACGGAAGGCGCCGCAGCGCGGACAACCCGGTCGTCGGCATCCACGGCGATCGCACCCTTCGGGCCGCACTTGACGACGACGATGCCCCCGTCCGGCATGCCGTGCCGCAGGATGCACCCGGCCTCGGCGGGATCGGCAACGCCGGCAAGGCTGGTCGTCTCTACCTCGTTGAACAGCGCGATCCGGCAGCGCGACAGCCAGCCTTTCGCCGCCCGCCTGTTCGCCTCCGTCCAGCCCTCCAGCGGCCAGCCGGTATCGAGGGCGACGGCAATGGCGTGGCGATCCGCCCAGTCGAAGAACCGGTCGTAATCCTCCACCAGCTTCTCCGTCAGGAAGGAGCCGCACAGGAGCACGATGCCGCCGGCAAGCCGCGGCCCTTCGAGCACCGCGAAGACATCCTCCAGGCTGAACAGCGGCAGGTGCCCGCGCGTCGTGAAGAAGGTGCGCTCGCCGTCCGGATGGGTGATGCCGACGGAGAGCGTCGTGCTGTCGCCATGCACCGGCCAGTTCTTCGCATGCGCGCCGAACCCGTTCGCAAGCCACACGCCGAACTGGTCGCGGCCGATGCTGGCGGCGATCTCGAAGGGCGTGCCGAGCGCCATCCAGGCGAGCGCGGCATTGCCCGCCGAGCCGCCGACGCGCAGCTCGTCATGCTCGACGATGCTTTCCGTGCCCGGCTGCGGCCAGGGCGCGGCCGGCCCCATGATCAGGTCGACATTGACGTTTCCGACGACGGCAAGCGGCTTCACTCATTCACTCCGGGTAATCTTCGTCGAGCGCACCGGCGTGCCGGCATCGGCGACGCGCGCGGCGGCGAAGGCGATCATCAGCCGCTGCGCCGTCGGCAGCATGGCAAAGACGGCGGCAAGCCCGGTCAGCGGCGGGAAGGCGATGGTCGCCGCGCCCTCGACCGGCGGGCGGCCGGACGCGTCGAACATGACGAGCTTTGCACCCGCCTCGACCACGGAGGTCGCCATCGCCGTCAGGAGGTCCGTCGTCGCGTCGTCGCTGCGAAAGAGAACCACGCCCACATCGGGCGAGAGCATTTCCATCGGCCCGTGGCGCAACTGGCCGCCTTCCAGCGAGAAGCACGGCAGGCGCGACAGTTCCGTGAAGCCGAGCGCGATGGCCTCGGCGAGCCCCTGCAGCCGCCGCCCGGACGTCACGACGGAGCGCACGCCGGACAGTTCGGCCAGCGCCGCGTCGATGGCCGGTTCCCGCGGGTTCTCCAGGGCATGGACCGCCTGCGCGACGTCTTCGCCGAGGGCGGCGAGGATCGCCAGATGCAGCGAGAAGCTCACCGTCAGGCTGCGGGTCGCGGCGAAGGCCTGCTCGGTACCGCCATGGCCGACGAGGCAGGGCGCGGTGCGGGCGAGGAAGGAGCCGCCTTCGAGCGTGAAGCCGAAGGTTTCGTCATTGCCGCCGGTCTCCTCGAACCAGCGCAGCACCTCGGCGCTTTCCCCGGACTGCGAGGTGACGAAGACCGTGCGCCCGTCGATGGCGAGCGGCGCGCCGAGCTGCTCGGAAAGCGGCAGGGCGATCGCGTCGATGCCGAGGCGGCGGTAGAGCGGCTCGACGGCGCGGCCGACGGCCTGCGAGCCGCCCATGCCGAGCAGCAGCAGCCGGCCGGTGCGTTTCAGGCTGGCGGCGGCCCTTTCGGCCATCGCGCCGTTGTTGCGGAAGGAGGCGAGCGCATCGGCATGCTGGCGCGCCATTTCCCGATCGATCGCCTTGAGGCCTTCCGGCCGGGATGCAGTCGTGTTCATCGTCATCCTTTCACACCGCCGCTGGTAAGGCCCGAGATCAGGGCCCGTTGCATGATGAGGCCGACCAGGACCGGCGGCAGCGCGGCCAGGACGCCGGCCGTCGCGATCAGCCCGTAATCGGAAACCCGGCCGCCCGCGAGGTCGGCGATTGCGACCGTCAGCGTGCGGGCGCGCTGGTCCGAGGTGAAGAGCAGCGCATAGAAGAACTCGTCCCAGCCGAGCAGGAAGGCGAAGAGCGCCGCGGTGGCGACGATCGGCATGGCGAGCGGCAGGGTGATGATGCGCAGCGTCGCAAGAAGGCTCGCCCCGTCCATCATCGCCGCCTGCTCGATCTCGCGCGGAATGCCGTCGAAGCCAGACTTCATCAGCCAGGTGGTGAAGGGCGCGAGGATGGTGAGGTAGACGAGCGCCAGGCCGAAGACCGAATTGAGCAGCCCGAAGGTGGCGAGCGCCATATAGAGCGGCACCGCGAGCGCGACGGGCGGCAGCATGTAGGTGGCAATGACCAGCGAGAGCGACCAGCCGACCGAGGGCGTGCGCGAGACCGCCCAGCCGGCCGGCACGGCAAGCACGACGGCGGCGACCGTCGCCATGCCCGCCACGAGGATGCTGTTGACAAGCGAGGCGACGAAATTGGCGCCCGCGCTGTTCGGGATGGTCGACAGCAGCGTGGCGTAACGCGAGAAGTCCATCGTGCCCGGCCACCAGCGCAGCGGGCGCGCCACGAGATCGGCCGCCGGCGAAATGCTCATCACGAAGAGCCAGAAGATCGGCGCGACGATAACCGCGGCAAGCAGCAATGCGGCGGCGTGGATGAGGATCGAGGCGAGAAGGCTGCGGCGTTCCATCAGGCGGCACTCCCCGCCGTGCGGCGCACGAGCATGCCGTAGCCAACCGCCAGCACCGTCACGATGAGGGTGACGACGAGGGCGAGCGAGGCGCCGGAGCCGGCACGCTGGAAGGAGAAGGCTTCCTGGTAGACGAGGATCGACAGGGTGCGCGTCGAATTGGCCGGGCCGCCGCGCGTCATCACCCAGATGATGTCGAACACCTTGAAGGCCTCGATGGTGCGCAGCACCAGCGCCACCATCAGGGGGCCGGCGAGATAGGGCAGGATGACGAAGCGAAAGCGCGCGAAGGGCCCCGCGCCGTCGACCAGCGAGGCCGAGGTGATGTCGCGCGGCACGGCCTGGAGGGCGGCGAGCGCGATGAGGGCGACGAGCGGAAAGTTCTTCCAGCAGTCGGCGATGATCAGCGCCGTCATGGCGGTGCCGGGCTCGCCGAGCCAGGAGCGGTAGCCGTCGATGAGACCGACCTGCGTCAGCGCCGCGTTCAGCGCGCCGTATTCCGGATTGTAGATGAGCCGCCAGAGCGTCGCGTTGACCACCGTCGGCAGCGCCCAGGGCAGAATCAGCAGCGCGCGCAGCACGGTGCGGCCATAGAACCGCTGGTTCAGCAGCAGGGCGGCCAGAACGCCGATCACCATCTCCGCCGTCACGGAGACGACGGCAAACCAGGTCGTGGCGTAGAGCGCCCGCTGGAAATTGCTGTTCGACAGCATTTTCAGGTAGTTGTCGAAGCCGATGAAAGCGCCGCCGGAACCGATCAGCTTGGCGTCCGTAAAGGAAAGCCGCACGGTATCGACCATCGGCCAGCCGATCACGGCGAGCATGACCGCCAGCAGCGGCAGCATGAGAAGCCATGCCCGGGTCGTCATCCAGGTGCTGGACATAGCGTCCTCTTCGTCGATTTCAGGAAGGGCGAGTGTGCGGGCGGCCGGCGCCGCCCGCAAGGCCGAACCTCAAAGGCCGCTGTTGTCCGCCGCCGACTTCAGCGCGTCTTCCGGCGATGCCTGGTCGAGCAGGGCTTCCTGAATGGCCTGCTGGAGAGCGGTGGAGAGCTCCTGGTATTTCGGCGTGGTCGGCCGCGGATACATGGCGGCAAGGCCGAGCTTGGCGGCGGCGATCAGCTCTTCCTGGCCGGCGGTGACGGCGGCATCCTCGTAGGACGACGCCCAGATCGGCAGGCTGAGCTTGGCATAGGCGTTCTGCGTCTCCTGCGAGGTCATGTGCACGATGTACTTCCAGGCCTCGTCCGGGCTCTTGCTGGTCGTGGTGATGCCGAGGCCCATCGAGCCGTTGACCGCCGAGACCTCGCTCTTGCCCTCAACGCCCGGCGCGGGCACGACGCCGACCTTGCCGGCGACCTTGCTGTCTTCCCCGCCATTGGCCATGTTGTACATGTAGGTCCAGTTGAGCGCGAAGGCCGCCTCGCCGTTCTGGAAGACGTTGCGCACGTCCTCTTCGAGGAACTCCTTGGAGTTCGGATTGGTGAGGCCGGACTTGTAGCTGTCGACCATGTATGTCAGCGCATCGAGACCGCCGCCCTCGGCAAAGGCCGGCTTGCCGTCCTTCAGGAATTCGCCGCCATAGGCGCTGACGAGCGTGGTGTAGTCGCAGATCGCCGCCTCGGCCTGCGACCAGCTCCAGGCGATCGGGGTGGCCAGCAGGCCCTTGTCCTTGATGATCCTGGCCTGCTCGTTCAGTTCGGCCCAGGTCTTCGGCGGAGCCTGAATGCCGGCCTTTTCGAGGATTTCCTTGTTGTAGAACAGGTATTTGGTGTCGAGGATCCACGGCATGCCGTAGGACTTGCCGTCATAGTCGACGGTCGTCCAGGCGCCCGGCAGCACGCCCTTCTTCATCTCGTCGGTGATGCGGGAGGAAACGTCGACCAGCACGTTGTTCGTCGCATATTCGGCGGGCCAGATCACGTCGAAGAGCACGACGTCATAGCCGCTGCCGGAGCCCTGGGCGAGCACGGTCTTGTCGTGCAGGCCCTCGTAGGGAACGAATTCCAGGTTCACCTTGATGTCCGGGTTCGCCTTGGTGAAGGCGTCCGTCATGGCGCGCACGTCCGCCTCGCTATAGGCGGCCTGCGCCATGAAGAGCGCGTTGAGCGTCGTCTCCGCGAAGGCATGCGGGGCGGAAACGCCGGCAACCAGCGCCGCGCCGAGCAAGGTCTTCTTCATCGATTTCAACATGATTGCGTCCTCCTGTTTGGTTCATGCATCCGAAAGCGCCCTGCAGGCACCCCCGGTCGTTGCGGGTTCATCGCCGGATCATGGCGGGAGACCCGCCGCCGTTCCCCGGAGCTCTCCGGCTCCTTATTAAGTCAAACTTCTTGACTTAAATGTTCTGTATTATTCAAATGGTGTCAAGAGGGGATGTCGATGAACGAACTGCGGACGATCCGCGCCAAGAGCGGGACCAACCAGGAAGGCACCAGCGCCCATAACCGGCGCGTCATCATCGAGGCCATCCGGCTGAACGGGCCGCTGTCGCGCGCCGATCTCGCCCGCGCCACGCGGCTGACCAAGCAGACCATTTCCAACCTTGTCGAAAACCTCGAGGTGGACGGTCTCGTCGCCTCGGAGGAGGTGGTGCGCGGCGGGCGGGGCCAGCCCTCGACCCCCTACCGCCTCGTGCCGGAGGGCGCCTTCGCGCTCGGCGTGCAGATCGACCGGCACCTGACACGTCTCGTCGCCGTCGACCTGATGGGACAGGAGGTCGCCCGCGCGGTGGCCAACCTTCCGCCGGGCGGGCCGGTGGAGGGCTGCAAGCTGATCCTTCGCCTCATTGAGGCCATGCGCGCCGACCTCACGCGGCGCATTCCTGAATCGGCGCACCGGCTGGCCGGGCTGGGCCTTGCGATGCCCGGGCCTTTCGGCCTCGCGCCCTCCGACGACGAGACCTGGATGATGGCCGAGTGGCAGGCCTTTCCGCTCGTCGAAACGCTGGCCGCCGGCACGGGGCTGGCCACCAGCCTGCAGAACGACGCGACCGCCTGCGCGGCGGCGGAGCGCATGAACGGTTCGGCCGACGGCCTCGACCACGCCGTGTGCATCTATTTCGGCTACGGCATCGGCGCCGGCCTCATCCTCGGCGGGGAACTTTATACCGGCAGCAACCGCAATGCCGGGGAGATCGGCATGGTGCTGTTCTCGCGCGGCGGCACACCGTCTCCGCTGGAGCACCGTTCGTCGCTCGCCTCGCTGTTCCAGCATCTCGGCCTCGATTCGGCGACCACGGAAGCCTATGCCGAGGTCGAGCGGCGAACGCTTGCGGACGATCCGCGCATCCTCGCCTGGCTGGCGGATGCGGCGGCAGACATGCGCCAGGCCGTGCACATGGTCGAGACCATCTTCGACCCGCAGACCGTCATCCTCTCCGGCAGCGCGCCGGAGCCGCTGGCCAAGCGGCTGTTCGACGCGATGTTCCCGCTCATCCCCTCCAATGCCGACCGGCCCGGCCGCACGCTGCCGCGCCTGCAGCTCGGCATGATCGGTCCCTGGGCCGTCGCGCTGGGCGCGGCGGCCGAGCCGATCCGCCGCGCCTTCGACCCGCGCTTTTCCGCGATCCTGAAAACGGCCTCCTGAAGCCTGCCTGTTTCGCAGGCATTTTCCGGCCGCGCCGCGGCCAAAACGGCTGCATCTGCAGTTTATTTGCACGAGCGTACCGGAATCGCCGAATCAGACCTTCCCTGCGCTCCGGCAAAACCCTACTGGGATATCACTCGCGCAACCCGCGAGCTTCCCCGCGTCATTGGGAGCCAACCGTGGCGCTCGCTGCCCCGCTTCGTGCGGGGCCTCTTTTTTTCAGCTACCGAAAAATCCGCCCGCTCAGGGGTGATGCAGCACGCTCATCCCGCCATCCACCGTCAGGCAGGTGGCGTTCATGAAGGGGCATTCGTCCGAGATCATGAAGAGCGCGGCCTTGGCGATCTCCTCCGGCGAGGCGATGCGCCCGCTGGGATGCAGCGCCATCGTCTCCGCCTCGGCGGCGACCGGATCGGGAAAGCTGTTCCAGTATTCCACGGCCTTCTGCGTGCGCACATAGCCGGGCGCCAGCGCGTTCACGCGCACGCCCCTCCCCGCATATTCGAGGCCGAGCGCCTTGGTCATGCCGAGCAGCGCATGTTTGGCGACGGGATAGGGAAAGGTGTGCGGGATGATGGTGAAGGCATGGGTCGAGGCGATATTGAGGATCACCCCGCCGCCCTCTTCGATCATGCCCGGCAGCACGGCCTTGCTGCAGTTCCACGCGCCCTTGAGGTTGATGTCGAAGCAGCGCTGCCAGTCGGCATCCGAAAGCGTCAGCGGCTCGAAGAAGACGTTGACGCCGGCATTGTTGACGAGCGCGTTCGGCCGGCCGATCTCGGCCGCCGCTGCGGCAACCGCCCGCGCGATGGCGTCGGCATCGGTGATATCGGCCGCGGCATGGCCGACCCGGCCGCCGCCGGTACGAAGCCGCCCGGCTTCGGCGGCGAGCAGGCCGCCGTCCCGGTCGATGAGGAAGAGGCTCGCCCCTTCGGCAAGGAAGCACTCGGCCATGGCAAGGCCGATGCCCTGCGCCGCGCCGGTGACGACGATCCGTTTTCCGTCAAGGCGTCCGCCCATCGCCGCTCTCCTCACCACTCTGCCACGCTGCCGTCTTCATGGCGCCAGACGGGGTTGCGCCAGCGGTGGCCCTCCTTTGCCCGCTCGATGACGTATTGCTCGTCCACCTCCACCCCGAGGCCCGGTCCCTGCGGGATCGACACGAAGCCGTCGGCATAGTGGAACACCGCCTTGTTGGAGATGTAGTCGAGGATGTCGTTGCCCGTGTTGTAGTGGATGCCGAGGCTCTGCTCCTGGATGAAGGCATTGTGCGACACCGCGTCCACCTGCAGGCAGGCCGCAAGCGCGATCGGACCCAGCGGGCAATGCGGCGCCAGCGCCACGTCATAGGCCTCCGCCATCGCCGCGATCTTGCGGCATTCCGTGATGCCGCCCGCATGCGAAAGGTCCGGCTGGAGAATGTCGACATAACCGTCCGACAGCACCGACTTGAAGTCCCAGCGCGAATAGAGCCGCTCGCCGAGCGCGATCGGCGTCGCGCAATGGTTGGCGATCTCCTTCAACGCCTCGCGGTTCTCCGACAGCACCGGCTCCTCGATGAACATCAGGTTGTAGGGCTGGAGCTCCTTCGCCAGGACCTTGGCCATCGGCCGGTGCACGCGGCCGTGGAAGTCGACGCCGATGCCGACATGCGGGCCGATCGCCTCGCGGATGACGGCGACGGTCTCCACCGCCTTCTCCACCTTGTCCCAGCTGTCGACGATCTGCATCTCCTCGCAGCCGTTGAGCTTGATCGCCTTGAAGCCGCGGGAAACGACTTCGCGGGCATTGTTGGCGACGTCGGAGGGCCGGTCGCCGCCGATCCAGGAATAGACCTTGATCCTGTCGCGCACCTGGCCGCCGAGCAGGGCATGGACGGGCTGGCCATAGGCCTTGCCCTTGATGTCCCAGAGCGCCTGGTCGATGCCGGCGAGCGCCGACATGTGCACGGCGCCGCCGCGATAGAAGCCGGCGCGGTACATAACCTGCCAATGATCCTCGATGAGCAGCGGATCCTTGCCGACGAGATAGTCCGCAAGCTCGTGCACGGCCGCCTCCACCGTCAGCGCACGGCCCTCCACCACCGGCTCGCCCCAGCCGACGATGCCCTCGTCCGTCTCAACCTTCAGAAACAGCCAGCGCGGCGGAACAATATAGGTCGTGAGCTTCGTGATCTTCATGGGACACTCGTCTGGGAACAGGAAAGGGAATGAGGTCAGGCGCCGGCCGGCGCCGGATGGTTCTTGACGGCGATGGCAAGATCGCGCGCGGCAAGATCGAGCATGCGGTGCGAACATTCGCGCGCCGCCGCCTTGTCGCGCATGCGCAGCGCGTCCACGAGGCGCTTGTGGATTTCCAGCGCCTCGTCCCGGGCATCCGCGGCTTCGGCGGAGGCATGCAGCGAGAATTCGAGCGCCGCCTGGATGATGCTGGCGAGCTGCATGAAGACCTGGTTGTGGCTGGCCTTCAGCAGGGCGGCATGGAAGGCGAAGTCCGCCTGCGAGAAGGTATCGAGATCGCTCTCCGCGTCGCGCATGCGCTCCCAGGCCCGCTCGATTTCCGCCACGTCCTGCACGGTCGCGCGCTCGGCGGCGAATTCGGCGGCAAAGGGCTCGATGGCGCGGCGCGCATCGAGCACGCAGGTGAGAAGATCGAACTCGAAGATGCGCGGGCCGATCCATTCCAGCACCTGCTGGTCGAGGATGTTCCACTCCTCCTTGGGGCAGACGAGCGTGCCCACCCGGGAGCGCCCGCGCACCAGACCCTTGGATTCGAGGATCTTCAGCGATTCGCGGATGACGGTGCGGCTGACGCCGTAGCGCAGGCACAGCTCGTTTTCCGTCGGCAGGAAACCGCCGATAGGGAAGACGTCGGCGCAGATATCCGAGGCGATCGCCCGCGTGACGTTCTTCTGTACCCGGGGGCGCCGTACGCCGCCCTCGCCCTCGCCATCGACCACGCCCGCGCGCCCGTCCTGTTCCTGCACGATCATTCTCCACCCATTCCGTCCGCGATGCATAGCCCGTTTCGCGCCCGATGGCGACGGCCCGCTTCGCATCGTCCCGATGCTACTATCATACACTGATATTTCATTCATCATACAAAGACAATTGACGGATATGATGAAAGACACTACACCAAGCCACACTGCAGGCGCAGTTAACTTGGGAGAGAGACATGGGCTTTATCAAAGCAGCCATCCTGGCTGGCACCGTCGCCGTATTCGCCGCAACCTCCGCCTTTGCCGCCGACGTGAAGATCGGCTTCATCGTGAAGCAGCCGGAAGAGCCGTGGTTCCAGGACGAATGGAAGTTCGCCGACGTCGCCGCCAAGGAAAAGGGCTTCACCCTCGTCAAGATCGGCGCCGAGGACGGCGAGAAGGTCCAGTCGGCCATCGACAATCTCGGCGCGCAGGGCGCCCAGGGCTTCATCATCTGCACGCCGGACGTGAAGCTCGGCCCGGGCATCGTCGCAAAGGCGGCCGCCAACGACCTCAAGCTGATGACCGTCGACGACCGCCTGGTCAACGCCGATGGCAGCCCGATCGAAGACGTGCCGCATATGGGCATCTCGGCCACCAAGATCGGCGAGGCCGTCGGCGAGACCATCGTCGCGGAAATCAAGAAGCGCGGCTGGGACATGAAGGACGTCGGCGCGATCCGCGTGTCCTACGACCAGCTGCCGACCGCCGTCGACCGCGTCGAAGGCGCGCTCTCCGTGCTGAAGGCCGCCGGCTTCCCGGAAGCCAACATCTTCGACGCCCCGCAGGCCAAGACCGATACGGAAGCGGCGCTCAACGCCTCCACCGTCGTGCTCAACAAGAATGCCGGCATCAAGCACTGGGTCGCCGTCGGCCTCAATGACGAAGCCGTGCTCGGCGCGGTGCGCGCCACCGAAAGCGTCGGCATTGCCGCCGACAGCGTGATCGGCGTCGGCATCGGCGGTGCGGATTCGGCGATCAACGAGTTCAACAAGCCCGCGGCAACCGGCTTCTTCGGCACCGTGATCATCTCGCCGAAGCGCCATGGCTACGAGACCGCGCTCAACATGTTCGAGTGGGTCGCCAACGGCAAGGAACCGGAAAAGCTCATCCTGACGGCCGGCCAGGTCGCCCTGCGCGACAATTACGAGCAGGTACGCAAGGACCTCGGCATCGAATAATCATCCTCCCAGGATGACGTCAGCCCGGCGGCGCAGTTGAAGGCTTTGGGCCGCCGGGCCTTCTTTCGGGGTGGAGAGATGCAGGACTTTCTTCAATTCAACGCGATATCCAAGGGATATCCCGGCGTGCAGGCGCTGGCCGACGTTTCCTTCTGCGTGAAGAAGGGCGCCGTGCACGGCCTGATGGGTGAAAACGGCGCCGGCAAGTCGACCCTCATCCGCGTGCTCTCGGGCGACCAGTCCGCCGACACCGGCGAGATCCTGATCGACCGCAAGGCGCAGCACTATCGCTCGGTGCGCGACGCCTTCGAGGCGGGCGTCATCGTCATCCACCAGGAACTGCAGCTCGTGCCCGAGCTGACGGTCACCGAGAACCTTTGGCTCGGCCGCTTCCCCGGCAAGGCCGGCATCATCGACCGCACGCGTCTCGTCGGCGTGGTGAAGCAAAAGCTTGACGATATCGGCATCGACATTGATCCGGCCGCCAAGGTCGCCTCGCTGTCGATCGGCGAGCGCCAGATGGTCGAGATCGCCAAGGCCGTGATGGCCGATGCGCGCGTCATCGCGCTCGACGAACCGACCTCCTCGCTCTCCTCGCGCGAAAGCGAGATTCTTTTCGCGCTGATCGATCGCCTGCGCGCCGAAGGCAAGATCATCCTCTACGTCTCGCACCGCCTCGACGAGATTTTTCGCCTGTGCGACAGCCTCACCGTATTGCGCGACGGCAAGCTAGCCGCCCACCATCCTGACATATCCAAGGTGACGCGCGACCAGATCATTTCCGAAATGGTCGGTCGCGAGATCGCCAATATCTGGGGTTTCCGCCCCCGCGAGCGCGGCGCCGTGCGGCTGGAGGTGAAGGACCTCGCCGGCCGCAAGCTGCGCACGCCGATCAGCTTTTCGGTGCGCCAGGGCGAAATCCTCGGCTTCTTCGGCCTCATCGGCGCCGGCCGCAGCGAGATGGCGCGCCTCGTCTATGGCGCGGACAGCCGCTCGCAGGGCACGGTGAGCGTCGACGGCAAGGCCGTCGCCCCGGACAGCCCGCCGCAATCGATCCGGTCCGGCATCGTGCTCTGCCCGGAGGACCGCAAGTTCGACGGCATCGTGCAAGGCCGCAACATCGAGGAGAACATGGCGATCTCCTCGCGCCGGCATTTCTCCCCCTTCGGCATCCTCCAGCCGAAGAAGGAGGCCGAGCTTGCCGACCGCTTCATCGCCAGGCTGCGCGTGCGCACGCCCTCCCGCAAGCAGGAGATCGTCAACCTTTCCGGCGGCAACCAGCAGAAGGTCATTCTCGGCCGCTGGCTGTCCGAGCAGGGCGTCAAGGTCCTCATCATCGACGAGCCGACGCGCGGCATCGATGTCGGCGCCAAGTCGGAAATCTACGAGATCCTCTATGAACTCGCCGGACAGGGCATGGCGATCGTCGTCATCTCCAGCGAACTGCCCGAGGTGATGGGCATCACCGACCGCATCATGGTCATGTGCGAGGGCCGCGTCGCCGCGGATATCGAGCGGGCCGATTTCGACGAGCGCCGCATCCTCGCCGCCGCCCTTCCCGACGTTCCCAACCAGCAGGTCAAGTCCCGATGACGTCCTTGAAAAAACTCCTCCTCGGCGAACAGGGTCTGGTCGTCATCTTCGCCGTCGCCTTCGCCATCGTGGCCCTGACGGTGCCCAACTTCCTGACCGAGCGCAACATGCTCGGCCTCCTGCAGTCGGTCGTCACCATCGGCATCGTCGCCTGCACGATGATGTTCTGCCTCGCCTCGCGTGACTTCGACCTGTCGGTCGGCTCCACCGTCGCCTTTTCCGGCATGGTCGCCGTCATGGCGTCCAACGCCTCGGGCTCTATCCTCGTCGGCCTCATCGCGGCGCTGATCTGCGGCGGCGGCGTCGGCCTCGTCAACGGCGTGGTGATCGCCCGCTTCCGCATCAACGCGCTGATCACGACGCTCGCCACCATGCAGATCGTGCGCGGCTTCGCGCTGATCGCCTCGGACGGCCGCGCCGTCGGCATCAACGACCCGGGCTTCTACCAGCTCGCCTTGTCGAAATTCCTTGGCATCCCGACGCCGATCTGGGTCATGGCCGTCTTCTTCATCATCTTCGGCTTCGTGCTGAACCGCACCGTCTTCGGCAAGAACACGCTGGCGATCGGCGGCAATCCGGAAGCCTCGCGCCTTGCCGGCGTCAACGTCTCCAACATGCGCATCTGGATCTTCGCGCTGCAAGGCCTCGTCTGCGCCGTCGCCGGCGTGCTGCTGGCCTCGCGCATCACCTCCGGCCAGCCGAATGCCGCGACGGGCCTCGAACTCTCGGTCATCTCGGCCTGCGTGCTCGGCGGCGTGTCGCTGGCCGGCGGGCGGGCGGCGATGACGGGCGTCATCGTCGGGGTGCTGATCATGGGCATTGCGGAGAACGTCATGAACCTCCTCAACATCCAGGCCTTCTACCAATATGTCGTGCGCGGCCTGATCCTGCTGCTCGCCGTGCTGCTCGACAACCTGCGCTCGGCCGCCGCCGGCCGGCGCGCCTAGTCCGGGCAGGCCGCCGCCCGGGCGATTCGCGCCCCGGAGGGCGGCTTTGCGAACCGCAAACAGGCAAAACATCCGATCGAATGTTCTGCCGGACCGGCTTTGCCTGCCGACACGCCACATGGCCGTGCGAAAGACCCTGTTTTGGGCAGAGGAGATATTGACTTTGCCCGGCTTGTCGCTTTCCATGCAGACTTGCTAATTTCGGGTGGACACGGCCATGACCAGGTTCGTAGTAGCAAAGTGGACTTCCCTCGCGGCTCTCCTGTCGGCGGCTGTGTTACTGAGTGGCTGCGAGACGAGTTCAGGCAAGCCCACGGTCTGTACTGTCAAGGGCAAGCAAGTGCCCTGCAAGGTCGCCAAGAAGACGCAGATCGATACGTCGAGCGCCACGCGCGGCGCCAGGAACAGGAACTATTGATCCTATCCCTGGATGCGGGACAGATCCGGTCTTCGGCCCGGTCCTCCGCTGCCGGAAGTCGCTATGCCGAGGCGGTCCTGCGGGTCGCCGGGGACATCCATGCCTCTCCCCTGCTTGAACTGGAGCGGGAAGACGGACGCGACGTCATCCTTCCGACAAGCCGCAAGCTGTTCGACCGCATCGCGACGCTGGCCGTTGCCGATTGCCTGGTCGGCGGCAGTGCCTTTCGCCGGCGGGCGATCCGCGAGCTTCTGAACGCCGCCGCCTTTGCCGATTGGAACCCCCCGCATTTCCTCGACACCGCCGAGATGACGACCGGCATGGCGCTCGGCCTTTGCTGGACCCGCCCGCTGCTCATCCGCACGGAGCACGACACGATCGCCGCGGCGATCATCGAAAAGGGGCTTTCCCCCGGCCTTGCCGCCGCCGCGGCCGGCGTGCCCTGGATGACGGCCAACAACAACTGGAACATCGTCTGCTGCACCGGTATGATCGCCGGCGCCGCCGCGATGGCCGGCACCGGCCATCCTCTCGCGCGCGACGCCCTGGCCTGTTTTATACCCGCGCTGCGGCACGGGCTTTCCGCCTTCGGCGCCGATGGCGGTTATGACGAGGGCCCGGACTACTGGGAATATGCCGTCCGCTACGCGGTGTTCGCCCACGCCCTTCTCGAGGATATAGGGCCTGGGTCGGAGGTGCCCGCCGCGCTCGCGCGCACCTGGCGATACGGCCGCGACCTCACCGGCCCGAGCGGCCGCGTGTTCAATTTCGGCGATGCGACGGAACGGCCGCGCCGCGCGCCCGTGCTCGGCTGGCTCGCCGGCCGCGCGGGCGAGGCAGCGGCCATGGCCTGGCAGCACGCCGCGCCCGGCGACCCGCACCCTTTCGACCTCCTGTGGTGCGCGCTGGAGACGGAGCCGCCGACGCCCGACGACGCACCGTCCGCCTATGAGCCGGCAGGCCTTGCCGTGCTGCGCGCGGGCACGACCTGGCTGGTGCTGAAGGGCGGGCGCAACGACGTCAACCACGCCCATCTCGACCTCGGCACCTTCGTGCTGGAAATGGCCGGCCGGCGTTTCGTCAGCGAGCTCGGCCGGGAAAACTACGCCCTCCCGGGCTATTTCGAGCCCGGGAGGCGGTTCGGCTACTTCCGCACACAGGCCGCGGCCCACAGCACCCTGCTTATCGATGGCGCGCCGCAATCGACCGCAGCCCTTGCGAGGCTCCTCGGCACGGGACGGGAAGGCGACCGCCGTTTTGCCGCTTATGCGGTCAGCGATGACGGATGGCCGGTCGGCTGGCGCCGGGGTGCCGTTCTGGAGGGCACCGACACGGTCTTCATCGTCGACGAGTTTGGAGAGGAGGACACTGCCACCCCGGCGAGCACCTGGCAGCTCTTCACCGAAGCCGCGGCGGCGCTCGACGGCCCCGGCGCCCTCCTCACCCTCGACGGCGCGGCGGTGACGGCGGAGATCCTGGCGCCGGACGGCCTCGCCTGGTCGTTCGAGCCCGCCCCCTCCCCCGACGGAGAAAGCAGCAACGCCGCCTTCGGCCGGCTGTTCTTCTGCGTGCCCGCGGCCGCCGGAACGCAATCCGTCATCGTCCGGTTCGCCGCCGGCCGGCCTTCGCGATGGCGCCCCGCCGCCATCGCCGACTGGCCGCTCGACGCCTGATCCCTCGCCTCCCGCATTTTCCGCCCGCCCCTTCGTTGACAGTCCCCGATCCCGGCAATAGCCTTGATCCAAAGGCGCTTTCAGGCCCGCCCGGGGGATCGAGAGGGGAGGCGAAATGGGGATTTTCGGCTGGTTGCCGCAACGCGGCCCTAAGCCCGCCGCACCGGACGATGCGCCGGAGCAAACCCTCGCCATCTACGCCTCGCAACCCGCGCTTACCACGATCATCGTCACGCTCATCGGCATCGAGGCAGAGCAGATCGACGAGATCATCGACGTGACCGCCCGCCGCTTCGGCAAGAAGCACAGGATCGTCTATCTCACCGACAGCCTCGACTTCATGCGGTTCCGCGACAGGAACGCCATCTTCGAATACCTGCCCTCCGCCCTCGAGCAGAAGCTGCATGCCGCCGAGATCTCCTGGAACGCCTATCTCGCCAAGCGCTGGCGCCTCCTCGTGTCGAAATGGCAGCCGGTGCATGTCATCGGCTACGGCCAGAACATCGACGTCTTCCTTGCCGCAGCGCCCCCGATGACGGCGCGGACCGATCGATGAGCACGGCCCTCGACGTCCTCTTCGTCGCGGATGTGCGCTTCGAGGGAGGAACCTCGACGGCGCTCGCCGTGGAAATCCGCACGGCGGCGCGGGCGGGCCTGCGCACGGGGCTGCTCGCCATCAAGGGGCCGCTGCTCGGCCTGCCCTTCCCCATGCATCCGGACCTGCGGCGCCTGATCGACGAGGGACTGACCGAGCGCATCGACCCCGACATGCGCCTTCATGCCCGCCTCGTGCTGATCCACCATCCGACGATCATCGAGAACCGCCCGACGCGCCCGCTGTCGATCACCGCCGACAGGCTGCTGGTCGTGCTGCACCACCCGATGTATGACGGATACGGCCGCCGGCAATACGATCTCGACCGCGTCGTCGCCCATGCCTGCGACGCCTTCGGCAGCGACGTGTTCCTGGCGCCGGTCAGCACCGTCGTGCGCGACAGCCTTCCACGCCGCCTGCCGCCCTATGCGCACATGCTGGAAGAGGACTGGGGCAATCTCATCGACCTCGACGACTGGGCGGCCAAACCGGCCCGCCAGCCCGCCTATCCCGTCGTCATCGGGCGGCATTCACGCCCCGACCCGCTGAAATGGCCGACCGCCGAGGAGGTGCTGCTCGCCTATCCGGCAGACGGCGCGCGGTTTCGCGTGCGCGCGCTCGGCGCCGATGCCTTCCTTGCGGAAAAATACGGCACGATCCCGCCCAACTGGGAGCTGGTGCCCTTCACCTGGGACGATGTCCCGGCCTTCCTCGGCACGCTCGATTTCTACGTCTATTTCCACGATCCGGCCTGGTCGGAGGCCTTCGGGCGGACGATCCTCGAAGCGCTCGCGACCGGCCTCGTCGTCATCCTGCCCCCGCATTTCGCGCTGCTGTTCGGCAGGGCCGCGGTCTATGGCGAGCCGGCCGATGTCGAGCGCCTCATCGACGGCTTCGTAAGCGACCCGGAGCGCTACCGGTCACAAAGCGAACAGGCCCGCCGCTTCGTCGAGAACAACCACGACGCGGCGATCTACGCCGATCGCCTCGCCCGCATCATGGCGGCACCGGACGAGGCTGCACCCCAGGGCGGCGGGCTTTTCCCCGCCCTGCCGCAACGCAACGTGCTCTTCGCCTCCAGCAACGGCATCGGCGTCGGGCACCTCGCCCAGCAGCTCGCCATCGCGCAGCGGCTGCCGCCAGGCCTGACGCCGGTCTTCGCCACCATGTCCTATTCCATGAAGGCCGCCGTGCAGCAGGGCTACCAGGCGCATTTCCTGCCGCACCACCGCATCCTCGACGCCGATCCCGAGGACTGGAACAACTGCCTTGCCGAGGAGCTGTTCGAGCTCATCGCCCATCTGCGCCCCGCGGTCTTCGCCTATGATGCGACGGCGGTCTTCGAGGGTGTCACCCGGGCGCTCGGCGCGTTTCCCGATATCTTCAAAATCTGGGTGCGCCGGCCGCTCTGGCGGGAATGCCACCGGGTGTTCCTCGACTTCTCTGACCGCTTCGATGCGGTGATCGAGCCCGGCGAATTGGCGGAGACCTTCGACCATGGCCCGACGGCGGCCTGCCGCAAGGAAACCTTCCTTGTGCCGCCGGTCCTGCATCTCGATCCGGCCGAGCGCATGGCGCGCGAAAGCGCGCGCGCCGCCCTCGACCTGCCCGAGGGCATGACCGTCGTCGCCTTCCAGCTCGGCTCGGGCGCCAATTTCGACATGCGGGAGGTGCGCGGCGCGCTGCTTGCCGAAGTGCTGCGCCGCCCCGACACGATCGCGCTCGAAATCCGCTCGCCGATCACGCCCGAGGCCGCCGGCCTCGAAAGGCTGGGCGAGCGGCACCGGGTCGTCGAGCTCTTCCCGAGCTTCCGCTTCAGCAACGCCTTCGACGCGGCGATCACGGCGGCGGGCTACAACACGTTCCACGAACAGGTGCTCGGCGCGATCCCGACGCTGTTCGTGCCCAACGAGGCCGACGAGATGGACCTGCAGGCGAGCCGCGCCCGCTGGGCGGAACTCACCGGCCGCGGCTGGCTGATGCGCCGCGACTACGACCTCGGCTTCGTCGCGGCCCATGTGGAGCGCCTGCTGGACCCCGTCGAGCGGGAGAGCGTCGTGCGCCGCTGCCGGTCGATCGCCTGGACCAATGGCGCGCGGGACATTGCCCGCTATGTCGAGGACCATGCCCGCATCGTCCGGACCGACTGGGACATCACCAAACTCGGCAGCCTGTGAGGACGACGGTGGCCCGGCCAACCTGCAACATCTGCGGCAGTTCGGTCTTCGGGGATACCTATGGCGAGAAGGACAGCGCCTTCCTGCGCCAGAACGTGCGCTGCGAGGGGTGCGGCTCGCTGGAGCGTCACCGGCTGATCTTCGAGGTGCTGCGCCTGCGGGGCCTCCTGTCGGGAAACCGCCGCATCCTGCACCTCGCCCCCGAGGAATGCCTCGCCACCCTTTTCCGAAGCCGCTTCGGCAGCCGCTATCTCGGCGCAGACATCGACCCGGGCCAGTTCCCCTTCGCCGTCGCCCGCCTCGATCTCTGCCGCGATCTTCCGACCCTCGCGCCGGCCTCCTTCGACATCGTCCTGCACAACCATGTGCTCGAACATGTCGCCTGCGACTACCGCGCCGTCGCCGCCGGTCTCCACCGGCTGGTGAAGCCCGGCGGCCTGCACATCTTCAGCATCCCTTTCCTCGAAGGCGGCTTCCGCGAGGCGCTGGACGAACACACCGGCACCGAGCGGACGGCGCGCTTCGGCCAGGCGGATCACATGCGCATCTTCTCGCCGGGGGATCTCGCCGCCACGCTCGGCTCGGTCCTGCCGCTGCCGGCGGACTATGACGCGACCCGCCTCGTTCCGGCAGAGCGGCTCCTGGCCATCAACGTGCCGGAAGCGGCCTGGCGCGGCTTCAACAACAATGCCGTCTTCCTCATCGAAAGTCAGGGGGACGGGCAGGCCCTGGAGGCCCCGACCCCGGCAGTGCAACCTGCAAGCCCCGTCCCCCGTCCCCCTCGCCCCGACGGCGTGCTGTTCGTCTCGGCAAACGGCATCGGCCAGGGCCACCTCACGCGCCAGCTCGCCGTCGCGCGCCGGCTGAAGCACCGCCCATCCGCCTTCCTGACCATGAGCTACAGTGCCGCCATCGTGCGCGATCTCGGCTTTCCCGTGCATTTCGTGCCGCACCACGGCCTGACGGGCGAGGAACCCGCCGCCTGGAACGACCGTCTCGCCGCGGAAATCGGCCTGCTGCTCGAAGCCTATCACGCGACCACCCTCGTCTACGACGTCAACTTCGTCTTCGACGGGGTGATCAAGGCCCTTGGCGAGCATAGCGGCGTGCAGGCCGTCTGGATCCGGCGCGGCATGTGGCCGGCCCACCATGCCGGCTATATCGGCGCCGGGGCACATTTCCCCATCGTCATCGAGCCGGGCGACTATGCCGGCGAATGCGACGGCGGGCCGACCGTGGCAGACCGGGCGAAGACCCGGCTGGTGCCGCCGATGCTGCTGATCGACCCGTCCGAGCGGCTGGAACGCGCGGCGGCCCGGCAGGCGCTCGGCCTGCCGCAGGAGGCGACCGTCATCCTCCTCGACCTTTCCCGCTCCGCCAATCCAGACCTCGCGCGCCTTCACGCCCGCCTGCTGGACGATCTTCTCGCCCGGCCGGACCTGCATGTGGTGGAGCTGCAGTCGCCGCTGACCGGAAGCGCCACCCCTCGCCATCCCGCCCGGCACCACCGGGTCACGCTCCACCCGGCCTATGCCGCAAGCCTCGCCTGGGACGCGGCGATCGTGCGCGCGAGCTACAACACTTTTCACGAGACCATCGCCGGCGGCATCCCGACCCTTTTCGTGCCGGACGAAAGCCCGGACATGGACCGGCAGGTCGACCGGGCGCGTTGGGCACAGGCGCACGGCGCCGCCCTCTTGCACCGGGTCGAAGACGGTGAGACGCAGCGCGCCGCCGCCCTCGACCGTTTGCTCCGCCCCGACATCCGCGCGGGCCTTACCGCCGCATGTGCCGCCATCGCCGGCGCCGATGGCGGCTGGCGGAACGGCGCGGAAACGCTGGCACGCATGCTGGAAGGCAGTTTTGACGAAGGCCGCGCAGAATAACACCGGGCTATATCCCGTCTTGTCCAGGATCGGGCCGCGGGACTATGCTAGCGTCCCGCCGGGATCTTCATGGGGTGGCGATGCTCATGCAAAGATTGTTTCTCTTTCTCGCGCTTCTTCTGTCGATGACAGCCGCGGCGCTTGCCGCCGGCAACAATCGCGTCGCGCTGGTGATCGGCAACGGCAAATATGCCGACCTGCCGCACCTGCCCAATGCGCAGAGCGATGCGAAGCTGATGGAGAAGGCGCTCTCCGCGGCAGGCTTCAAGATCGTCTCGGTCATCGACGGCGACCGCCAGCAGATGGTCCGCGCGATGAAGAGCCTGGCCGAGGCACTGACGCCGGACACCAATGTCGTCGTCTATTATGCCGGCCACGGCATCCAGTTCGCCGACGAGAACTACCTGATCCCGACGGACAGCCAGCTCACCTCCTCCTCCGACCTGCCGCTCGAAGCCTTCAGCCTGAAGATGATCACCGAGCAGATCGAGCGTGCGCGCCCGCGCATCGCCGTGTTCATCGTCGATGCCTGCCGCAACAACCCCCTGGAAACGAACCGTTCGGCCGGTGCGGCGGCCAATGACGGCGCCTCGCGCGGCCTTGCGCGCGCCACCGGCCCGCTCGGCACCTTCATCGCCTTCGCCACCGCGCCGGGAAAGGTCGCGACGGACGGCACGAAGGGCAACAGCCCCTTCACGCGGGCGCTTGCCGACTTCATCACCGCGCCGGGTCTGCCCATCGAGCAGGTCTTCAAGCGGGTGCGCGAGCGGGTGGTCGAGGAGACCGGCGGCGAGCAGGTGCCGTGGGACAATTCCTCGCTGACCAAGGACTTCTTCTTCACCGACGCCCTGCCGGAAGTGCCGAAATTCTCCGCGGAAGCGACGAAGGACGCGGAAGCCTGGCAGGCCGCCTCGGATGGCGACACGACCGAAAGCTACCGGTCCTACCTTGCTTCCTTCCCGCAGGGCCTCTTCGCCGACATCGCCGAAATGCGCGTCGAGGCGCTGGCCGAGGCGAACAGGCCGAAGGAGGAGAAGGAACAGGAGGTGGCGGCCCTGCCGGTCGACCGCAGCATCAATGCCGCCGAGGACCTCCTGATGTGGAACGGCATCCAGGCGAACGGCACCGCCGACCAGTATCGCGGCTATCTCGAAAAATTCCCCGAGGGCGTCTTCGCCAAGCTTGCCCGGTTGCGGCTCGAAGATGCGACGAAGGGCTCCGACGAGACCGTGCCGGCGATCTCCGGCCGCGTGACGGCGAACTACGAGGAATTCGCCCAGAGCCCGCTCTACCCCGAGATCACCGATTGCGACCGCGAGGCCGGCCATGTGCAGGAGATCGCCGACCCCGCGGTCGGCGTCTATTTCAAGCAGATCAGGCCGGAGACCGCGGTCCCGGCCTGCATGACGGCGCTGAAGCAGTTTCCCGACAGCCTGCGCATCCTGATGAACTACGGCCGCGCCATCGATGCCGCCGGCCGGCATGACGAGGCGCGGGAAATCTACCGCACCGGCGCCAGCGCCGGCTTTCCGATCGCCTACCGCTCGCTGGGCGACGTCTATCGCGACGGCCGCGGCATCGAGAAGAACCTGACGGAAGCCCGATACTGGTATGTGCTGGGAGCGGCGAAGAAGAACGTCTTTGCCGAGTTCAACCTCGCCCTGATCTACGAGAACGGCCTCGGCGTGACGGCCGATCCGCAGAAGGCGGCCTACTGGCTCTGGCGCGCGGCCAAGCAGGGATTCGCGCCGGCCATGGAGAAGCTTTCGGCCTATTACCTCGAAGGCAAGGCCGTGCCGAAGGACGTCGCCCAGGCGGAGATCCTGCTGACGGGCGCGGCCGAGATGGGCCATATCTATGCCGAGCTCCGGCTCGGCGACCTCTATCTCGACGGCAGCGCCCTGAAGAAGGACCCCGCCGCGGGCGCGCAGTGGATATCGAAGGCCGCCCGGCAGGGCTACAACGAGGCGCAGTTCCGGCTTGCCACGCTCTATCTCGACGGTATCGGCCTCAAGAAGGATGCCGGGCAGGCGCTCAACTGGTTCACGCTGGCAAAGGCCAACGGCGTCGAGCGGGCGGGCGAGATGGTGGCGACGCTCGGCGAAAAGCTCGGCGGCAAGGCCGTCAGGAACGCTGAAAAATTCGCTGCCGACTTCCAGCCCATCGCCGTCAAATAGGCGCCGGGCCAAGCGGGGCGGGACAGGACTGTCGCATGTGGAATTCGACGTTGCCTCCTTCCCCTTCTCCCCCGCGGGGAGAAGGGGAAGAACGGTAATGCCGAATTCCACAAGCGATTGCCCTGCCCTTGTGGGGGGATGCCGCCAGGCAGAGAGGGTATTCAGGGGTGCTTGCCCTACGAGGCGAGGGAGTAGCGGGTGCGCATCGTGCGCGCGTCCCGGCCTTCGATACGGATCGCGCCTTGCTCGGCCAGCGCGTTCAACTCCCGCAGCACGAGGGCATGGGCAAGGCCGAGGCGGCGGGCGAAGGTGCGGCTGTCGCTTGCGACGCCCGTGCGCACCGCCGCGACGAGGGCGGCCTGGATGCCCGTCAGCCGCGGATCCTCGCTTTGCAACCGTGCGACGAGTTCCAGGAAATCACCGGCCTCCTCCGCTTCGCCGCTCACGCGGCCTCGCGCTTGCGGAACGAGACCATGATCGACTTGGAGGTCGGCGTGTCGCTTTGCTCGCCGGCGCTGGAAAGCGGCACCAGCACATTCAGCTCCGGATAGTAGCCGGCGATGCTGCCGCGCGGGACATCGTAGGGCACGAAACGGAAGTCGCGCGCCACGCGCTCGATTCCGTCGTCATGCGCGCCGATGACGTCCACCCGGTCGCCGGCTTCCGCCTCCATCGCCTTCAGGTCTTCGGGATGGATGAAGATGACCTGCCGTTCGCCGTAGACGCCGCGGTAGCGGTCGTCGAGACCGTAGACCGTCGTGTTGTACTGGTCGTGCGAGCGGAACGTCTGCAGCGCGAAACGCCCGCCGGCCTTGCGCGCCCGCTGGTGCACGGTCTCCTCCGGCAGCGGGCCGGAGAAGAAGGAGGCCTTGCCGGCCGGCGTATCCCATTCCCGGTGCGCGGCCGCATTGCGCAGGAGGAAGCCGCGCGGCTTGCGCAGCCGCGTGTTGTAATCCGCAAAGCCCGGAATGGTCGCCTCGATATGGTCGCGGATGCGGTCGTAGTCTTCCGCAAGCGCGCTCCAGCTGACGATGCCGCTGCCGACCGTCGCCTCGGCGATGCCGGCGATGATCGCCACTTCCGACCGCAGATGCGGCGAGGCGGGTCGGTTGATGCCGGCCGAGCCATGCACCATGCTCATCGAATCCTCGACGCTGATCAGCTGCGAATTGCCGTTGGGCGCGAGGTCCATCTCCGTGCGGCCGAGGCAGGGCAGGATGAAGGACACTTCCCCCGGCATCAGGTGCGAGTGGTTGGGCTTCGTGGCGATGTTCACCGTCAGCTTGAGGCGGCGCAGCGCCGTTTCCACCAGCGCGCTGTCCGGCGTCGCGCGGGCGAAATTGCCGCCGAGGCCGATGAAGGCTTCCGCCGAACCGTCCAGCATGGCACCGATGGCCGACAGCACATTGTGCCCGTGCCTGCGCGGCGGGGAAAAGCCGAACTCACGCTCCAGCGCATCAAGAAAGGCTTTCGGCGGCTTCTCGTTGATGCCGACCGTGCGGTCGCCCTGCACGTTGGAATGGCCGCGCACCGGGCAGAGGCCCGCCCCCGGCCGGCCGATATTGCCGCGCAGGAACATGAAGCTGGCGATCTCGCGGATCGTCGCGACGGAATGCACATGCTGCGTCACGCCCATCGCCCAGGTGCAGATGACGCGCTCGGCCTGCATGTAGACCGCCGCCGCACGCTCGATCTCGGCCCGCGTCAGGCCGGACTGGTCCTCGATCTCGGCCCAGCCGGTCGCCTCGACCGCGGCACGGTAGGCGGCGAAATCCACGCAATGTTCGGCAAGGAAGGCATGGTCGAGCACCGGCGGCAGGCCGGCCGCGACCGCCGCATCCTCCGCCGCGAGCACCGCCTTCGCCATGCCGCGCACGGCCGCCATGTCGCCGCCGAGCTGCGGCTGGAAATAGTGGCTGGCAATGTCGGTCGAGCCGCCGCGCAGCATCTCGATCTTGTCCTGCGGGTCGGAGAACCGCTCCAGGCCCCGCTCGCGGATCGGATTGAAGACGACGATGCGCGCGCCGCGCAATGCCGCCCGGCGCAGGTCGCCCAGCATGCGCGGGTGGTTGGTGCCGGGGTTCTGGCCGATCACGAAGATCGCATCCGCCGCCTCGAAGTCCTCGAGCAGCACCGTGCCCTTGCCGACGCCGATCGCCTGGCGCAGCGCAACGCCGCTCGCCTCGTGGCACATGTTCGAGCAATCGGGAAAATTGTTCGTGCCGTAGAGGCGCACGAAGAGCTGGTAGAGATAGGCCGCCTCGTTGCTGGCGCGGCCGGACGTGTAGAATTCGGCGCGGTCGGGATTGTCGAGGCTCTTCAGGATGTTGCCGATTTCCCTGAAAGCATCGTCCCAGGCGACGGGCAGGTAGCGGTCGCTCGCCGCGTCATAGCGCATCGGATGGGTGAGACGGCCATGGAGCTCCAGCTCGTAGTCGCTCAGCTCGCGCAGCTCCGAGACGGTATGCGCGGCGAAGAAGGCGGGCGAGGCGCGCTTTTCGGTCGCCTCCCAGGCGACCGCCTTCACGCCGTTCTCGCAGAACTCGAAGGAGGAGCCGTGCTCGGGATCACCCCAGGCGCAGCCCGGGCAATCGAACCCGTCCGGCTGGTTCGCCTTCAGCATGGTCATGGCGCCCGACAGCGGCGTGCCGCTCTCCAGAAGCCGTTTGCCACAGCTCTTCAACGCCCCCCAGCCACCGGCCGCGGAGGATTTCTTTCCGATAAAACGAGTATCCATAGGTCAGGTATTTGCCATTCGTCAGGATTGATCAAGAGGCCAGTTCGAATGGCTTGATAGGGAATATCTATCACCGCGGTCGTGCGGAAATTGGCGGTTTGCCTGAATCACGGCGATTGACTACCAATCTGGTATGCGGAGCATCGAACCGGAGGGCCGGTCTTGGATTATCTCGTCAATCTCTCGCGTCTTTCCCCCGACGCAGCGCTCGATGCCCGGATGGCGGAGGCCGGCGTGACGATCCGCAGGGCGCTTGCCCCGGAAGCCCGGCTCGTCACCGACTGGGTGGCGGACACGTTCGGCAATGGCTGGGCCAGCGAGACCGCGATCGCGCTGACGCGCCAGCCGCCCACCGTCTTCATCGCGACGCGCGCGCGCCGGCTCGTCGGCTTCGCCTGCCATGAATCGATCGCCCGCGGCTTCTTCGGGCCAACGGGGGTGGAAGCGCAATCGCGCGGGCTCGGCATCGGCCACGCCCTGCTGCTCGCCTGCCTCTTCGATCTGAAGGCGATGGGCTACGGCTATGCGATCATCGGCGATGTCGGCCCCTCTGCCTTCTACGAGAAGACAGTCGGCGCCATGCCGATCCCCGGATCGGCACCCGGCATCTATGCCGGCATGCTGGCCGTCCAGGGATAGCCGCCATGCCGGTACAGGACCTCCACGCCCCCACGCTCGAAACCGTCTGGATCCCGGCCACGGACGCGCATCCGATGGCCTACAGGCTCACGCTGCGCAACGACGGGACGGCCCCCTTCCGCGATTTTCGCCTGTGCTTCAGCGGCCCCTGCCAGGTCGATGCCACGGCGACCGCCGAGGGCGGCCGTATCGGCCGGCGGCTTTCCACCTTCACCGAACTGCTGCCGCCGGACGGGCTGGACCTTGCCCCCGGCGCAAGCTGGACCGTCACCATCCACGGCCTGAGCTGGCCGTTCCGGCACTGGACGGACGGCGCGCGGGGCGCCTATCTCCTCTTTCCCGATGGCAGCACGCGCAGGGTCGCCACCACGCCGACGAGGCGCATGGGCGACAACGCCGCGCCGAAGCGGGGCGTTGACCCCTATCCCGTGCCCACCAACCCGCCGGCGCCGGTTTCGATCATCCCCTGGCCGAACCATGTCGCGCTCACCCGCCTCGGCCCCGCCCCTGCCGGCCTGACGCCCCTTGCGGAGGACGCCGCGGCAAAGGGGGCAACGGAGGCGTTCCGGCGGCTGGCCGAGGCGCTTTTCGCCGTCGAGGGCATCGTGCGGCCCGCCGAGGAAGGCGGGCGGCCGGTATATTTCCATGTCAGCGAGGATCTTGCGGCCGAGGCCCATGAACTCGTCTTCACGCCCGATTCCGTCTCCATCCGCGCCTGCGGGCAGGCCGGCTTCTTCTACGGGCTCGTCACGCTCGGCCAGATCTGGCGCGGCGCGCACCATTTTCCGCACGCCTACGGCTTTCCCACGGAGGGGCGGATCGCCGATGCGCCGGCGATGGGCTGGCGCGGGCTGCATCTCGACGTGGCGCGCCGGTTCTACGGCGCGGCGGAAATCCGGCGGCTGCTCGCGATCCTCGCCTGGAACAAGCTCAACCGCTTCCACTGGCACCTCTGCGACGACGAGGCCTGGCGGGTCGAGATCGATGCCTATCCGGCGCTGACGGAGATCGGCGCCTGGCGCGGCGAGGGCCTTGCCATCCCGCCCCTCCTGGGCTCCGGCGCGGAACGGAGCGGCGGCTACTACAGCAAGGCCGCCATCCGCGACATCGTCCGGCAGGCCCGCGATTTCGGCATCGAGATCGTGCCGGAGATCGACATACCCGGCCACTGCCACGCCCTGCAAATGGCCATTCCCGAACTGCGCGATCCGCAGGAGCGGGGCAGCTATCATTCGGTCCAGGGGTTTGCCGACAATTGCCTCAACCCGGCACGCGAGGCGACCTACCGTGTGGTGGAGACGATCCTTGCCGAACTGATCGCTCTGTTTCCCTTCCGCACCATCCATATCGGCGCCGACGAAGTCCCGCTCGGCGCCTGGTCCGGCTCGCCGGAGGCGCTCGAAAAACTGTCCGAAATCGCCGGCAAGGACGCGGCCGAAGCCCATGCGAACCGGCTCAACGTGATCACCAACACGCACGGCGCCGACGCCATCGAGGGCTCCGGCGCGGCGGCGCTGCAGGCGGTCTTCCTCAAGCGCGTCCAGGCATTCCTCGCCGCGCAGGGCTGCGTCACCGGCGGCTGGCAGGAAGCCGCGCACGGCAACGTCATCGACAAGGACAAGGCCTATCTCTGCGGCTGGCGGGACGTTGCGGCCTCCGCGGCGCTTGCCGGCGAGGGCTACACCATGGTCGTCTGCCCCGGCCAGGCCTATTATCTCGACATGGCGCATACGGCCGACTGGGACGAGCCGGGGGCAAGCTGGGCCGGTGCCTCGACGCCCGAGATGACCTATGCCTTCGATCCCGTCGCCGGGTGGAGCGCGGCGCAGAAGGCAAAGCTGCTCGGCGTGCAGGCCTGCATCTGGTCCGAGCCCATGCTCGACCGCGCCGTCTTCGACCGCCTCGTCTTCCCCCGCCTTTCAGCCGTCGCCGAAACCGGCTGGACCTGCCCGGAACACAAATCCTGGGCACGGTTCAAGGCCTGCGCGGGCCTCATGCCCGTTCTCTACGCCGCCCCGTAGAACCGCGCGCGGCGGAGGCTCGCTCCTTCGCCTTCCACCCGCGGAAAAACCGCGCAACCCGCGGGAATTCCAGCCTTCGGGCGGGCAACCTTCAGGTACAGGTTCAGGCAAGCTCGTCGCTGTATCGAAATTCAGCAGAATGGTGCGTTTGCTGTTCTTTCGATTCCATATTTCAGGACTTTATCCATGACGTCGATCGTACCCTCCCTGAGCATCGCCCAGATCAAGCAGTTATCCGCTTCGGCGATTTCGGCCTGGACGACGGAGGACGTCGCCTCGCTTTCCACCAGCCAGCTCAACGCCTTTTCATCCAGGCAGCTCGCCGCGCTGGAAGTGGAGGACATCGAGGTTCTCAACACCCGGCAGCTGAGCGCCATTTCACAAAGCGCCATCATCGGCCTGTCGCTCGACCAGCTCGGCGCGCTCGACAAATACGCCATCCAGAACCTGACGCCCTCCCAGGTCGGCGCCCTCACCGCGACCCAGGTGAAAGGCCTGTCGTCGGACCAGGCGGAGGCGCTGACGGCCTCGCAGGTCCGCATGCTGAGCGCCGCCCAGCTCGCCGCCCTCGACCCGGAGGATCTTGCGACCTTTTCCACCGAGGACATGGCGGCCATCAGCTACAAGGCCGTGCAGCGCCTCGGCACCGCGGCCATCGCCGCCCTTTCCCCCGAACAGGTCGGCGCGCTGACGCCGCTCGCCGTCGCCGGCTTCACGCCCGCGCAGACGGCCGCGCTGACCCCGGAGCAGATCGAAGCACTGACCCCGGCGCAGGTCGCCCTCCTCAAGCCGGCACAGATCGCCGCGCTCAGCGCGGCAGCGATCGCCGCCTTCAGCGAGCCCCAGATCGCCGCGCTCAGCACCAGCGCCCTGACGGGCCTCAAGCCGACGCAGATCCAGGCCATGAGCACGGCGCAGATGGAAGCGCTGACCCCGGCGCAGGTGCGCGCGCTGAGCGGCCAGCAGCTCACCGCGATGGGATCGACCGGCCTTGCCACCTTCTCCAGCCAGGACATCGCCGCAATCTCCAGCCGCGCGATCCCGGCCCTCGGCATCGGCATCATCACCACGCTCTCCGCCGAGCAGATCGAGGCGCTCAGCCCGGTCGCCATCCAGGCCCTGACGGTGGCCCAGGTCAACGCCCTCAGCCCTGGCCAGATCGCGCTCTTCTCCCCCGCCCAGATGCGCGGGATGAACATGGCGCAGATCGCAGCGCTTGGGGGCGACGACATCGCGGCGCTCTCCAGCGACAGCCTTGCCGCCATCAACAACGCCGCGCTGAAGGGGCTCAACACCGCCGCCATCGCCGCGCTTTCGCAAGAGCAGATCGAGGCGCTGTCGACCGGCCAGATCAATACGCTGTCGGCACGGCAGATCACCGCCCTCGGTGCCGCGGGCATCGCGCTGTTCTCCACGCTGCAGATCGCCGCCGTCAACAGCAGCGCCATCCCCGGCCTGACGACCGCCCAGATCGCCGCGCTCGACCTCGACCAGGTCGAAGCGTTCTCGCCGTTGCAGGCCAAGGCGCTCACCGCGGCACAGATCGCAGCCCTCGATGCCGACGACATCGCGGTCTTCTCGACCGCCGACATCGCCGCCCTCTCGGTAAGCGCGGTGGCCGGCCTTACCACCGATACCGTCGCCAGCCTGTCCACCGACCAGATCGCCGCCTTCAACGTGAAGTCGATCCCCGGCCTCACGTCCCAGCAGATCGCCACCCTCGACGCCGCACAGGCCGAGGCCCTCACCGCCGCGCAGGTCAAGGCGCTGACCGCCCGGCAGGTCGGCGCCCTCGGCCCCGAGGCCCTGGAAACCTTCTCGACTGCCGATATCGCCGCCCTTTCGGTCGGCGCGCTTTCCGGCCTTAGCAGCAGCGCCATCGCCAGCCTTTCGCCCGAGCAGATCGCGGCGCTCACCACGGCCCAGATCGCGGCCCTCAAGCCGGCACAGCTTGCGGCGCTCACCACCGAGCAGGTCGAGGCCTTCATCCCCAACCAGGTCCGCTACCTCAGCGCCGCCCAGCTCGCGGCGCTGGCGCCCGACGCGGTCGCGACCTTCTCGATCGAGGACATGGCCGCCATCAGCAACCGGGGTGCGGCCGGCCTCAGCACCGCGGCGATCGCGAGCCTTTCCACCGAGCAGATCGCCGCCCTCAGCGGCGGTGCGCTCGGCGGCCTGACGGGCGCGCAGATCCGCGCCCTCGGCACGGAGCAGATCGAGGCGCTGTCCACCACCCAGATCGCCGCGCTGGGCGTGGCGCAGCTCGCAGCGCTCGGTTCCGAGGACATGGCGGTGCTCACCGAGGCGCATATCGCGGCGATCAACGCCAAGGCCATAGCGGGCCTCAGCAGCGACGCCATCGCCGCCCTTTCCACCGACCAGATCGCGGCCCTCGGCACGAACGCCATCGCGAGCCTGACATCCGTGCAGATCGCCGCCCTCTCCCCCGACCAGGTCGAGGCGCTTTCACCCGCGCAGGTCCGTGTGCTCAGCGCCCAGCAGATCGCGGCCCTCGGCGCGGACGATCTTGCCACCTTCTCCGCCGAGGACATGGCGGCGATCAACGCCAAGGCCATGCAGGGCATCACCTCCGATGCCTTTACCGGGCTTTCGGACGAGCAGGTCGGCGTGCTTTCCACCGCCCAGATCGCCGGCCTCACCGCCAAGCAGTTCGCCAGCATGGACGCCGCATTCCTCACCTTGCTGACCACCGGCCAGGTCGCCGCCCTCGGCGCCAGCGTCGTCGCCGGCTTCACGCCCGACCAGATCGACGCGCTGAGCACGGAGCAGATCGAGGCTCTGACCCCGACGCAGGTCAGGGCCATGACCTTTTCCCAGCTTTCCGCGCTGACCGCGGAAGACATCGCGACCTTCTCCACCGCGGACCTTGCGGCCATCAGCAGCAGGGCCATCGGGGGGCTTGATGCCGATGTGCTGACCAGCCTTTCGCCGAGCCAGATCGCCGCCCTCGACCGCTATGCGATCGCCGGCATGAATGCCGGGCAGATCGAGACCCTCTCGTTCGCCCAGATCGCCGCGTTCACCACCGCGCAGATCGCCAGCCTCACCCCCGCGCAGGCCGGCGCCCTGGAGGCGGAAGACGTCCGTGCGCTTTCCACCGCGCAGATCGCGGCCCTTCCCCTACGGGCGATCTCCGGCCTTGGCGCAGCAGCCATCGCGGCCCTGTCCTCCGACCAGCTCGCGGCCCTCAGCCCGAACAGCATGACCGGCTTCACCAGCAGCCAGCTCGACGCGCTGACCTCCCAGCAGGTGAGCCAGCTTTCCGCCGCACAGCTCCGGGCCCTCAGCGCGGCGCAGCTCGGCGGCCTTTCCGACGATATCGAGGCGCTCTCCACCGCGCAGATCGCCAGCCTCAACCCGACCGCCATCGGCGGCCTTACCACCGGCCAGATGGCGGCGCTGTCGTCCGACCAGATCGCGGCCCTGACGACGGCCCATATCGCGGCGCTCAGTGCCGGACAGGTCGGCGCCCTCAGCACCGCCGGCATCGCCGCCTTGACGACCGCGCAGATCAACGCCCTGAGCGGGACCGGCATTTCCGGCCTGACCGCAAGCCAGGTCGCAGCGCTCACCACCGCCCAGATCGCCGCCCTCAACAACCGCCAGATGGCGGCCCTCTCCTCCGCGCAGATCGCCGCGCTCGGCACCGACAAGGTCGCGGCGCTCACCACGGCGCAGATCGCCGCCCTCAATGCCGGCAGCATCGCGGGCTTCACGTCCCAGCAGCTCGCCGCCCTCAGCACCGCGCAGGCCGAAGCGCTGACAAGCGCCCAGGTGGGCGTCCTCAACTCCGACCAGATCCACCAGCTCGGCACGGACGACATTGCCACCTTCTCGCCGAAGGATATCGGCATGATCAGCGCCAGCGCCGTTGCGGGTCTCTCGCCGGCGGCGCTTGCCGCGCTCTCGACGGCACAGATCGCCGCCTTCAGCACCGCCGCCATCGGCGCGATGAGCGCCCAGCAGCTCGCAGCCCTTTCCACCGCCCAGGCCGAGGCCCTGACCAGCCAGCAGGTCGCCGCGCTGAGCTCGGCCCAGCTCGCGGCCTTCGGGGCCGATGACCTGGCGACCTTCTCCACCCGGGATATCGCCGCCATCGGTTCGGGCGCCATTGCCGGCATCGCCACCGATACGCTCGCAGCCCTCTCGACCGCCCAGATCGCCGCGCTCAGCGCAACCGGCATCGGCGGCATGACGGCACGACAGTTCGAGGCGCTCAGCGTCGCCCAGGCCGAGGCGCTCACCAGCGCCCAGATCGGCGCGATGAACTCGGCACAGCTTGCCGCCCTCGGGACCGACGACATCGCCACCTTCTCGACGCGCGAGATCGCCGCCATAGGCGCGGGTGCCATCTCCGGACTTTCGTCGGCCGCGGTCGCCGCCCTCTCCACCGCGCAGGTCGCCGCCCTCTCCACCGCCGCCATCGGCGGCCTGGCGACGCGCCAGATCCAGGCCCTTACCAACGCCCAGCTCGACGCCCTGTCGCCCGCCCAGGTCCGGGCGCTCGACGCCCGGCAGATCGCGACGCTCGGTACGGACTATATCGCCGCGCTTTCGACGGAACAGGTCGCCGCCCTCAGCACGGCCGCCATTGCCGGCCTTTCCACCGACCAGATCGCGGCGCTCTCCACCGCCCAGGCCGAAGCGCTCACCAGCAAACAGGTCGCCGCCTTCACCTCACGCCAGGTCGCCGCCCTCGGCCTCGACGACCTCGACACGTTCTCCGTCGCCGACATGGCGGCGATCAACTCCGGTGCCATGCCGGGCCTTTCGACCGACATGCTCGCCTCGCTGACCACGAGCCAGATCGCCGCCCTCAGCCCGGCCGGCCTCTCCGGCTTGACGAGCAGCCAGATCGCCGCGCTCACCAGCGACCAGGTCGCTGCGCTCACCACGGCACAGATCGCCGCCCTCGGCTCCAGGCAGACCGCGGCGCTCGGCACGGACGATATCGCCGCCCTGTCGCCGGCGCAGATCGCCGCCCTCGGCTCGGCCGGCGTCTCCGGTCTCACCACCGACCAGATCGCCGCGTTTTCCACCGGCCAGGCCGAGGCGCTGACCAGCGCCCAGATCGCCGCACTGAGCTCCACGCAGGTCGCCGCCTTCAGCGCCGACGCGATGGAGACCTTCACCACAGCCGAGATGGCCGCGATCGCATCCGGCGCGGTCTCCGGCCTGTCGCCGGCAACCATCGCCGCCCTGACGACGGGGCAGATCGCCGCGCTCAACGGCGCGGGCCTGACATCCGCGCAGGTCAACGCGCTCGGCAGCGGCCAGCTGGAGGCGCTGACCAAGACCCAGCTCGCCGCCTTCGGCTCGGCGCAGATCGGCGCGCTCGGCACGGATGACATCGCCGTTCTCTCGCCCGAGCAGATCGCCGCCCTCGGCACCGCCGGCATCGCCGCCCTCTCCACCGCACAGGTCGCGGCGTTGTCCAGCAGCCAGGCCGAGGCACTGACCAGCAGGCAGGTCGCCGCGCTGAACTCGCACCAGATCGCGGCGCTCGAGGCCGAAGACCTCGAACTGTTCTCGACCGCCGATCTCGCCGCGATCAATTCGCGGGCCATTTCGGGCCTGTCGACGGCAATGCTCGCCGCACTCGGCCCCGGGCAGATCGCCGCCTTCAGCCCCTCCGGCATTTCCGGCCTGTCGAGCGCGCAGATCGGGGCGCTGACCGCCGACCAGGTCGAGGCCCTGACGAGCGCGCAGGTCGGCGCCCTGACATCGCAGCAGATCGCGGCGTTCGATGCGGACGATATCGCGCTGTTCTCGACGGCCGACATGGCGGCGATCGGTTCGAGCGCCATTGCCGGCCTGCCGCCGGCGGTGCTCGCCGGCTTCTCGGCCAGCCAGATCGCCGCGCTCAGCGCCGCGGGGATCGGCGGGCTCACCACCGGCCAGGTCGCCGCCCTGACATCCGCGCAGGTCGCCGGGCTCTCCACCCAGCAGCTGGGCGCGCTCAGCTCGAAGCAGGTGGCCGCCCTCGATGCCATCGACGTCAGCGCGCTGACACCCGCCCAGATCGCCGCGCTCAGCACGAGCGGCGTTGCCGGCCTCACCGGCACGCAGACCGCGGGCCTTTCGCTGGAACAGGTCGAAGCCCTCACCACGAGCCAGATCGCGGCCCTCAGCCCGGCCGCCCTTTCCGGTCTTTCGACCGAAGCGCTCGACACGTTCTCGCCCGGCAAGCTCGCCGCCATCAGCGCCAGCGCGATCAAGGGCCTGCCGCCGGGCTACATGGCGACGCTCTCCGAGAGCGAGATCGCCGCCCTCGGCACCGCCGCGATCTCCGGCCTCAGCAGCGCCCAGATCGCCGCGCTCAGCACCGCGCAGGTGGAGGCCTTCTCGCTTGCCCAGATCGCCGCGCTGAGCCTGCCGGGCATTGCCGGCCTCACCTCCGCGCAGATGCAGACCATCTCCGCCGAGGAGCTGGCGGCCATCGGCACGGCAGCCATCCGCGGGCTTTCGAGCGGCACGATCGGTGCGCTGTCCACGGATTCGATCGCCGCGTTGTCGACGGCCCAGGTCGCCGCCCTCACCTATGGCCAGATGTCGGCGCTCGGCCCGCAGCAGGTCGGCGCGCTCTCCTCCGACCAGATCGGCGCCCTGACGGCGACACAGGCCGCGGCCCTCGGTGCCGACGACCTCGCCTCCTTCTCGACCGAGGACATCCTCTCGCTGAGTTCGAGCGCGATTTCCGGCCTCAGCACGGCAACGCTCGCCGGCCTTTCCAGCGAGCAGGCCGCCGCCTTCACGCCCGGCCAGCTCGCCGCCATGACCTCGGCGCAGATCAACGCCCTGCCGCAGGCCGGCGGCGCGGGCGCGCAGAGCTTCACCTTCTTCGCCATGAGCGACGAGCCCGTGGTGGAAGACGCCGGCACCGGAACAGACGAGCCGCAGACCAAGAGCGACCCGCAATCCGAGATCGCGTCGATCATCTCGTCCTACCTCGCGGTCTGACCGGCGTCAGGAGCCTGAAAACGCTTTCGCTCCGGCAAGCCGGGGCGAAATGCATTTCGATCGATTCTGCCCGGCGGCTACGGGGTGCCGTCTTCTCTCAGGGCCGCATCGGTGATCGTGTTGTCGAGATCGAGCGCGCGGTCCGGCTTCAGGCCGAGCCGCTGCAGGTCGCCGTGATAGCCGCGCACGGCTTCCGCCGGCGTCACGTTTCGGTCCGCGACGGCGCGCATCCATGTCGTCAGCGACAGCTGATGTTCGGCAAGGTTGATCTTGCGGCCGAAGATGGCAAGGCGGGCGCCGCTCGCCTCGGCGCGAGCGACCATTTCCATCGCATCGCGATGCGTGCCGCTCGCCCCGCCCATCACGCCGACGACGACCGTGTCGTCATGGGCGACCAGTTCCTCCAGCGCCCGGCGGCCGTTATAGACGATCTTCAGGAATTCCGGCCGCTCGGCGCGCGTGAGGCTCGCCAACGCCCGCACGATGCAGTCGTTGACGAAGGTGCCGGTCTCCGCGACCCCGAAGCCGGTCGCCACATTCGGGTTGAACACTTCGAGGAAATGACGCTTTCCGGCAGCGCGCGCCTCGATGCGGAAGGCGCGGTAGGCCTCCAGCATGGCGACGTCCGAGGCGGCGTCGTTGTTGAAGGTCATCGAGAACAGGCAGAGGTCGGCCCGCGCGCGCAGAAGATCGGCGCCGCGATAGGGCTGGGCCGGTGTCTCGCGGTAGCGGCCGCCGCGGATGTTGAGCCAGACGTCGGTCGTCTCGTTGGCGCGGAAGGCCGGCGTCACGGTGCTTTCCGCGAAGATGCCGCCCTCGACCAGCCGCTCGATGTTGCCTGCCGACCCCAGCATGACGTCGACGGCCCTTTCCGCCACGAGGGTTTCCATCTCGGCCAGGAATTCCCGGCGCGTGCGGCTGCCGGCGGCCGACCCGTCGGCGCCGCGGCGAAAACCCGTCGTCAGGATGCCGCCGGAAATGTCGGCATCCTTGGCGTCGACGAGGATGAAGTCACCCGATCGGTAGGCGCCGGCACGGATGCGCGCCATCTTCTCGTCGTAGCTCTTGGGGATCATGTCAGGTCGACTCCATGGAAGGTCTTCAGCCGCTCGCGGACGGCGGCAATTTCAGCGGCACGGCGGGCCGTATCCCAGCCGAGCGTCTCGCCCGCCTGGAGGGCGAGCGCCTCGACCAGCCGGGACGTCAGGCGGCCGGTCACGGCCAGCGTCGTGCGGCGGAAGGCAAGGTCCGCGAGGGAACCGACCTGCTCGTGGCGCAGCACGTAGTCCATCTCGCCGGTGCTGTAGTCCGCAGCGTTGGGAAGCGGCGCGTCGGCCGGAAACGCTGCGACATGTGCCGCAACGACCCGCGCCGTCGTGCCGTAATGGGCGAAGAGTTCGCCGATGCGCTTTTCCGCAAGCCCGGTTTCCCGTGCGAGACCGGCAATCCACGTCTGCCTTGCCGCCTCGGTCTTCGGATAATCGCGCCCGCCGCCGATGGCGAGGTCGCGCGTGGAGACCTTGCGGCTTGCGGACAGGCGCTTCAGCAGCATGTCCGCCACCTCTTCCGCATAGCCGCGGAAGGTCGTCCACTTGCCGCCGACGAGCGAATAGACCGGATAGGGCCGGCCGGCGACGGGTTCGAGGACCGGCGTCGCATGGTCGCGGGTGATGAGGCCCGGATCCTTCGCATCGGAGGCCGGCAGCGGGCGGATGCCGCTGTAGACATAGACGATCTGGTCGCGGGAGAAGCGAAGCTTCGGCAGGAGCCTGCGCAGGCTTTCGAGGAGGTATTCCACCTCGTCGGGCTCGCAACGCACCGTGTCGGGATTGGCCGCCTTGATATCGGTGGAGCCGGCAAGGGCGCGGCCGAGATATTCGAAGACAAGGCAGATGCGCCCGTCATCCGCCTCGAAATAGATCATCCGGCCCTTCAACTCCTTCAGCAGGTCCGGATGGTCGAGCAGGATATGCGAGCCCTTGGTGCCGCCGATCATGCGCGAGGTTGCGCCGAGAATGGCATTCACCTCGTCGATCCAGGGGCCGGCCGCATTGACGACGATCTTCGGCCGCACGGTCGCAGCCGCCTCGCCGGCAAGGCTTCTCACCATCAAAGCACCGCCATCAGCGCGTTCCAGCCGGACATGGTTGAGGGCGGCGGATCGCGGGCTGTCGGCAAGGCCGTCGCGCACGAGTTCGAGGATCAGGCGCTCGGGATGGGTGACGGTGGCGTCGTAGTAGGTGCCCGTCGCCACAATGTCGGGCGTCAGCGCCGGCAGGTCGCGCAGCGAGGCGGCCCGGCTCGCCGTCGAATGCCGCGGCATGACGCGGTGGCGCGCGCCATAGAAGTCGTAGAGCATCAGGCCGATCTTGACGAGCAGCGCGCCGCGGCTGCGCGGGGCGCTCTTCGAGCCGAACAGCGTGCGCAGCGCAGCGCCGATGCCCTTCGTCCAGGAGAAGATCGGGATCAGCGTCGGCAGCGGCTTGACGTAATGCGGCGCGTTGGCGAGCAGCAGGTTGCGCTCCAGCGTCGACTGCGCGACGAGGCGGAATTCGCCCGTCTCGAGATATTTCAGCCCGCCATGGATGAGGCGGGAAGGCGCGGCGCTGGTGCCGGCTGCGTAATCGTTCTTCTCGATCAGCAGGCAGTCGAGCCCCTGCGCCGTGAGGTCGCGGAAAAGGCCCGCGCCGTTGACGCCCGCCCCGACGATGAGCACGTCGAGCGTGCCGCGCGCCTCCATCGCCGCCATTCGTTCGCCCATGCCGCCGGGAAAGGCGGCGGCGCCTGCCGCGTTCGCATTCATGTACTCTTGCCCATTTTCACGATTTCGAGATTGACGCCGGCTTCCTTCAGGCGCGCCCTGTCCGCTTCGCCAACCCGGTCCGTCGTCAGAACGACGTCGAAGGCGGTGAGGTCGCTCAGGACGTTGAGGGCGACCTTGCCGAATTTCGAGGAATCGACGAGCAGGATCTTGCGGCTCGACGAGGCCATCATCGCCTGCTTGACCTTGGTGACCTGCGCGTCCTGGATGAAGGCCGTCACGCCGTCGATTGCGGAGGCGGAACAGAAGAGGACGGTCGCCCGAAGGCTTGCCACCGCCTTCTCGCAGGTGATGCCGATATAGGCGTTGTAGTTGCGGTGGTACTTGCCGCCGAGGCTGATCAGCTCCACCTCCTCGGCCTCGATCAGCTTGCCGGCCGAGATGTAGCTGTTGGTGATGACCGTGAGCGGGCGGGCGTCCGGCAGGAGGTCCGCGAGCGCGCAGGCCGTCGAGGAATCATCCAGCATAACCGCCTGCCCGGCCTCGACATAGGCCATGGCGGCGCGGGCGAGCGCCTCCTTCTCCGCCTTGCCGACCGTCTCGCGGTAGCGGAACGTGCTCTCGTAGAGGCCGGAGGGCTGGACGGTGACCATGCCGTGCAGCTTGCGCAGCACGCCCTGCTGGGCGAGCGCGTCGATATGCCGATGGATGGTCATGCGCGACACGCCGAAATGCTCGACGAGATCCTCGATGCGCGCCTGGCCGGCCCGCGTGATGTAATCGGCGATCTCCTCGCGCCGTGCGTCCGCCTTCATCCGTCCACTCCCCTTGACCGTCTTGCGAGATCCTCGATGGCCCGCCAGTGCGGCGCCATCCCGTCCGCAAGCTGTCTATAGAGATTGTAGCGCTCGGCAAGCCGGGCGCTGCGCGCCGCATCCGGCCGGTAGGAACGCAGGATGCGGGTCGTCGCGGCCGCGCCGGCTTCCGGGCTCGCATAGAGACCAACCGCGGCGCCGGCGACGAGCGCCGCCCCCCAGGCAGCAGCCTCGTCGGCAGAGGACACGTCGACGGCGAGCCCCGTCGCATCGGCGAACATCTGCGCCAGAACCGGGCTGCGCGCGCCGCCGCCGCTGATGCGCATGCGCTCCACCGGCACGCGGGACAGGAGGTCGTCGATATGGAGCTTGTGGTTGAAGACGATGCCTTCCAGCACGGCCTTCAGGAGGTCGCCGCGCTCGTGCCAGCCGTGCACGCCGAAGAAGCCGGCGCTCGCGCCGCTGCCGAAGGGCGAGCCGAAGAGGAAGGGATGGAAGACGATGTCCGAGGGCTTTTCCAGCGCCCGGTCGAGTTCCGGCCGCAGCAGCGCGTGAATGTCGCTCGCCTCGCTTTCGGCCTTCTCCGCCAGGTCGCGGCAGAAATTGTCGAGGAACCAGTCATAGTTCGCGGTGGAAGCCGGGGAGATCGCCATGGCGTTCCACCAGCCCTTGCGGATGCCGTTGCGGCAGAACCAGCGCGGATCGGCCATCGGCTCCTCGGTGACCAGCTCGTTGATCGAATAGGTGCCGGCAACGACGGCAAGCAGGCCCGGCGCGTGGCCGCCGATGCCGAGGGCCGAGGCCGTCACGTCGTGCAGGCCCGCGGCTACGGGCGTACCCTCGACGAGGCCGGTCGCTGCCGCCGCGTCACGCGTCACCGTGCCGATGATCTCGTCCGGCCGGGCGACGGGCGGAAGGGCCGGCCAGAGGTCGCCGAGGCCGAAGACCTCCAGCGCCGCCTTGTCGAAGGCCTGCGTGCGCACATTGGTGAAGCTCGTGCTCGCCTCGGTCAAATCCGTGCCGACGACGCCGGTCAGGCAGAAGCGCAGCCAGTCCTTGCAGGTGAAGACATGGCCGATGGCGCCGTAGCGCTCCGGCTCGTGCTGCCGGATATGGGCGAGCAGGGCCGAGGGCGCGGAGGCGTGGGCGGTCTGGCCGGTCAGGTCCAGCGCGCGCTGCGCCACGCCGTCCTCCTCCCATGCGTCGACGATCGCGCCGGCGCGGCTGTCGAGCGAGAGGATGCCGGCACCGAGCGGACGCTTGTCGCGGTCGAGCAGGTAGAGGCCGTCGCCATGGGCGGTCGCCGCGACGGCCTTGATGTCAGCCGCCGGCCGGCCGCTCCTTTCGATCGCCTCGCGGATCGCCTCGGCGGTTGCGGTCCACAGGCCCGCCATGTCGCGCTCGACATGGCGCGGCTCGGGGAAGGACTGCGGCACCCGCCGCCGCGCGACGGCGATCGGCGTGCCGTCCTCCTCGAAAATCACCGCCTTGGTGACCGTCAGGCCGTTATCGATGCCCAGAAGCAGCGCCATGGTTCTCTCCCGTCAGTTCCGGCTTGCACGCAGGGCGAAACGGTCCTGCAGGCTGGCAAGATAGATCGCGACGAGCAGCACGCAACCGAAGACCATCTGGCGGATCGAGGGCTCGATGCCGGTGAGGTTCATCAGGTTCTCGATGATGGCGATGACGATGACCGCGCCGAACACGCCGGAAAGCCGCCCGATCCCGCCATTGAGGCTGGTACCGCCGAGAATGGTGCCGGCGAAGACCATGAGGATATCCCCCTCGCCGAGATCGGCGACGACCGATTGCAGGCGACCGACTTCCAGGAGACCGCCGATCGCGGCGGCAAGACCGGCAATGCCAAAGCAGAGGATCTTGGTGCGGTGCACCTTCACGCCGGCGAGGAAGGCGGCTTCCTCGTTGTTGCCGATGGCGTAGATCTCCTTGCCGATGCGATGGCGCTCCATGAAGATATAGGCGACGCCGTAGAGCACGAGCCAGACGAAGATCGCCACGGGAATGCCGAACCAACGGGCCTCGCCGAGATAGGTGTATTCGGCCGGCAGGTAATAGACGCCCTCGGGAATGAGGAAGACGACGGCGCCACGCATGACAAGCAGCGTCGCGAGCGTCACGAGGAAGGCATTGACACGCAGGTTCACCGCGAAGGCACCGGCCGCGAGGCCGACCAGCAGGCCGACGACAGGCGTCAGGATGACGGCGAGAACGGGATGGACCACATCCGGCGCCCAGACCGTCATCGCCACGATGGCGACGGCCGGCGCGAAGGCGAAGCTCGATTCCAGCGAGAGATCGACCTCCTTGATGAGCAGGACGAGGAAGAGGCCGAGCACCATGCAGCCGAGGGGAGCGGCCGCCCAGAGCACGTTGGTGATGTTCTGCAGCGAGGCGAAGCCCGGAACGGTGAGCCCGACGGCGACGAGAACGGCGAGCAGCACCCAGATGAGGTGGCGCTCCATCAGACGGGAGAACAGCCGGACTGTGCTGGACATCGTTCAAACTCCTTGGATGGTCTTGTAGAGCGCGGAGACGGTGAAATTCTCCTCGCCGCGTTTGAGGACGGCGATGATGCGGCCGCGGAAGAAGACATAGATGCGGTCACAGACCGTGATCATCTCCTCTTCGCTCTCCGTCAGCACGATCACCGCGCTGTCGCACGACAGGTCGGTGCGGATCGCCTTGAGGATTTCGGGTTTCGTCGCAAGGTCGACGCCGCGCGTCGGCTCGTTGAGGATGAGAAGGCGCGGCGCGTTCAGCGTCAGGCGCGCGATCAGCACCTTCTGCTTGTTGCCGCCGGAAAGGCCGCTCATGCCGATCTCCGGCCCCTTGGCCTTGACCTTGAACTCCACGATCTTGTCGGCCGTCACCTGGCGGGCGCGGCGGCTGTCGATCAGGCCGAGCGCCGTGGAGAACTGGCGATAGCTGGAGATCAGCGTGTTCTCGGCAATCGAGCGGCCCTGGATGACGGCCTGGCGCTCGCGGTGTTTCGGCAGAAGCGCGATGCGGTGCTTCATCGCCTCGCCGGGCGATGCGAGATGCAGGACCTTGCCCTCCATCTCGAAGGTGCCGGCGTCGAGCTTGCCGAGGCCGAACAGGGCTTCGGCCGCCTCGTCCTTGCCGGAACCGTCGAGCCCGGCAAAACCGACGACATCGCCCGTGCCGAGCGACAGCGTGACGTCCTCGAAGACGCCGCGGCGGGTGAGGCCGGAAATGCGGGCGATCGGGCGGGATTGTCCTTCCGGCACGGCGCGCGACAGGCCGTCGAGGCTCATCACGGGAATGTCGCCGACGATCCAGTTGGCAAGCTCCGCGCTGGTGGTCGCGGCGACGTCGAGCGTGGCGACGGCGCGGGCATCGCGCATGACGGTGACTCGGTCGCAGAATTCCATGATCTCGGAAACGTGGTGCGAGATCAGCGTGTAGGACCGGTCGGGATGGCGGCGCACGAGATCGCGCAGCAGCGACAGCAGCATGGTCTTGCGCTCGCGCGACAGCGAGGCGGTGATCTCGTCGAGCAGGATGACCTTCGCCTCGTCGATGAACTGCGCCTTGCCGAAGGCGAGCAATTGCTGGCTTTCGATGGGCAGCGTCAGCATCAGCGCGTCCGGGTCGACGGTGAGCCCGACCGCCTCGGCGACCTCGACGGCCTTGCGCCGCATGTCGGCACGGCGGAGGAAGCCGAAGCTGCGGGTCAGCGGCTGGCCCATGAACATGTTGTCGACGACGGACAGGCGCGGCGCGAATTTCGGCTCCTGCGGCACCAGCGAGACGCCGAGCCCGTGGGCGCGCACGGGATCGTACTCGGCAATGGCGACGCTCTCGCCGCCGATTTCGATTGCACCCGACGTCGCCTGCTGCGCGCCGGAAATCAGGCTCATCAGCACCGACTTGCCGGCGCCGTTGCGGCCGATGATGCCGTGGATCTCCCCGCGGCGCACGGAAAGATCGACATCCGCGACGGCGGTGAGGCCCGGGAAGGTCTTGGTCAGCCCGGCAAGGCGATAGGACGGCGCCTCGGTCGCCGGAAGGGCGGCGGATTGGATCATGGTCTTGCTCACGGCGGGAAAGAAGGCGGCGGCAGATATGCCGCCGCCCGTCGATCAGTTGGCGGCCTTCATCTGGTTCGCCCAGTTGCGGGCGTCGGCCGCCGGCACGTCCTCCGGCACGGAATAGGCCTGGATCTTGTACCAGTCGCCGTCGAAGGCGTCGGACGGCACGATCTCGACCGGCGCCCAGAGTTCCTCGCCCTCGATGGGGAAGGTACCGGCGGAAGCCGACTTGTCGAGGAGCTTGCCGCTCTTCATCATGTCGTAGAGCAGGCGCATGGAGACGATGCCCTCGCCCGTCGCCGGCTGCACGGAGACGTGGGTGAGATCGCCCTTCTCCACGGCGGCGAGTTCCGGCTGGGTGCCGTCGATCGTCGCGACCGGGATATGCGCCGGGTCGTCCGACTTCTTCAGCATGCCCTGCGCCCCGAAGGCCGGGATGGCGCCGCCGATGCCCATCGTGCCATCGATGCTGGCGACCGCGAGGATCTTGTCCTTGCCATAGCGCGAGATCATGTCGTCGACGACCTTGCGGGCCTTGGAGCCGTCGCAGCCCGCCTCGTGGGATTCGACCTTGATGTTCGGGTTGTCCTTGACGATCGGATCGAAGGCCGCGTGATAGCCGGCGCTGCGGCCGATATCGAAGGACGCGGTGATGATGCAGCGCAGCTCGATGATCACGCCGTCCTGCTTGCGCCAGTCCTCGCCCCGGTTCTTGTCGAGCCAGTTCACGATCGCCTCGCCGCCCTTGCGGCCGGCCGTCTCGTTGTCGAAGGCGACGAAGGTCGACTTGGACTTCGGCACGAAGGCGTTCGTCACGACGACCGGGACGTTCTTGGCGGCCAGGTCCTCGACGACCTTGATCATCGCCTCGCCGCGCCAGGGAACCAGGAGCACGCCATCGACGCCGCGGGCGATCTGCGCGTCGAGCGCATTGCGCTGCGCGCTCACGTCATTGGCGCCGAACACCGTGAATTCGATCTTCACACCGTCCTTTTCCTCGATGCGCTTCTTCTCGATCTCCTGACCGAGCTGCACGCCGTTGAAATAGATGTCGTTGGGCTCCCAGCGGATCACGGCGACACGGTAGCTGTCCTTCGCCACGGCAGCCGTCGACAGGGAAAGGGCAAGCGTCATCGCTGACAGGCCCGTCAGCAAAGTCCTGGTTTTCATGGATTCTCCTCCGAATGCGCCGCTTCGTCCAGCGCTATTTGTAACGTATACATACGTTATAATATCGTCAATAGATGTTACAAATTTTCCAGGCGCCCATTTTCGGGCAAAGGAGTGCGTGCCTCGCCGAAGCCGCCGCCGGCAAGAGAAGTCGAGGAAAAACAATAGGGAAATACCGCCGAGCGGACGGCGGAAGGCTGCGATCGAGCCGATAGGCCGTTCGGCCGGCTGCTCAGGCCTTGAAGGATTTCAGGATGGGACAGGGGCCGGTCTTGCCGACCGCGCATTCCGAAACGAGCCTTTGCAACGACAGGCGCGCCTCCTGCAGCTCCGCCATCCGGGCCTCGAGCTCGGCGAGACGCTTCGTCGCCAGAAGACGCACCGCCGCCCGGTCCTCGCCGGAATCGAGCGCGAGAAGCTGGCGGATCTCCTCCAGCGTGAAGCCGGCGGCCTGCGCCTGGCGGATGAACCGCAGGCGGCTGACGTCGGCCGGCCCGTACCGGCGGATGCCGTCGAGGCGCCTTGGCGTCGCGAGCAATCCCCTGCGCTGGTAGAAGCGCACGGTCTCCACGCCGACATTGCCCGCCGCCGCGAGTTTTCCGATCGTCAGGTCGTCAGGCGCTTGACTCCGTACCATGGTACGGAACTTATAGTCCCGCCAACGATTTCACAAGACAGGAGACGTGAGATGTTGGACAGAAACAATCAGGCCGGCCGCACGGCCGTCCTCTACCGCATGGTGATGCCGGGCCACATCTGCCCCTACGGGCTGAAGGCGAAGGACCTGCTCCGCCGATCGGGCTACACGGTCGACGACCGTCACCTGACGAGCCGCGCGGAGACCGACGCCTTCAAGGCGAAACATGATGTTCCCACCACGCCGCAGGTCTTCATCGACGGCGTGCGCGTCGGCGGCTACGACGACCTGAGGCGTTATCTCGACAAGCCCGTCGCGGACCCGAAGGCGACCACCTACCGCCCGGTCGTCGTGCTCTTCGCGCTCACGGCGCTGATGGCGATGGCCGCAAGCCATGCCGTCAGCGGCACGCCCTTCACCGTCAGGGCGGCGGAATGGTTCATCGCCTTCTCGATGGTCGCGCTCGCCATGCTGAAGCTGCAGAATGTCGAGAGCTTCGCGACCATGTTCCTCAACTACGACCTGCTCGCCAGGCGCTGGGTGCCCTACAGCTACATCTATCCCTATGCCGAAGGCCTTGCCGGCATCCTCATGGTGGCGGGCGCGCTCAACGGGCTGTCGATCCCGGTCGCCCTCTTCATCGGCACGATCGGCGCCGTCTCGGTCTTCAAGGCGGTCTATATCGAGAAGCGCGCGCTGAAATGCGCCTGCGTCGGCGGCTCCAGCAACGTCCCCCTCGGCTTCATCTCGCTGACGGAGAACCTGATGATGATCGCCATGGCCGTCTGGATGGCGGCGGTCAGCCTGGGCTATGCCGGCGGACACGCCATGTAGCCACGCCGTCGAGGGTCCGCTTCGTCTCGCGGCCCCTCCTCACCCCACGCCGCCGCGCCGCAAGGCCTTCTTGACCTTTTCTTCACGCTCCTCGCGTAAGCAAAGCGGGGGCGAGGCCCGGAATGGGACAGGGGCCGGATGGGTGTCGATGTCGAGCGTGCGTTCATTTGAAGCGGGGGATGTGGATGCGGTCGCGGACCTGTTCCAGCGCCTTCTGCGAAAGAGCGCCCAGCCGCCAAGCGACGATCTGAAAACCTATCTCCGCACCCTCTTCATCGATTTTCCCGCCGCCGAACCGGATTTGCGCTCGCGCGTGCATGTCCGCGCGGATGGCAGCGTTTCGGGCTTCCTCGGCGTGCTGCCGGTGGAGATGGAATTCGAGGGGCGGCGCCTGAAGGCCGCCAATTGCGGCACCTTCGCCTGTGACGACCGCGATGGCGACCCCTTCGCCGGTGCGCGCCTGCTGCGCGACGTGCTCTCCGGCCCGCAGGACCTCTCCTTCACCGAGACCTCGAACGATGTTTCGACGGACATGTGGCGCACGACGCGCGCCACCGTCCTCGGCCCCTACAGCCTCGAATGGCTGCGTGTGATAAGACCCTCCGCCTTCGCGCTGGAAGCCGCCGCCGGGCGTATGTCCGCCTTGAGGCTGCTCAGCCCCATGACCCGGCCCATCGACGCGCTTCTCTGCCGACGCGGTGGAAAACAGAGCTGGTCGCACTACGCGCCGCTTGCCGGCAAGGCCGACGCCTTCGTCGTCGACGCGGTGAGCGATACGGAATTTGCCCATCTGTGCCGCCAGTTCGTACGCCATTTCCCGCTGCGCCCCGCATGGGAGACACCGGTGCTGGAAACCATGCTCGGGCACGCCGCCCGCAAGGCGCTGCACGGCGAGCGCATCCAGCATGCCGTCAAGACGCGGTCCGGCAAGGCGATCGGCCTCTATCTCTACTACGGCGATCCCGGCGGCATCGGCCGCACGGTGCAGATCATGGCCGAGCCCGGCCAGGAGGCCATCGTCATCGACTGCCTGATACGCAACGCCCATGCCCGCGGTCTCGTCGGCATTCGCGGGCGCACGCAACCCGCCCTGCTGCAGGCGATGATCGGCAAGAAATGCGCCTTCCTGCATACGTCCTCGACCATCGTGCACTCGCGCAACCCCGCGCTGCTGGAGGCGCTGACCAGCGGCCGGGCATTCCTCAACGGTCTTGCCGGCGAAGGCTGGACCCGCCTCATCGGCGATCGGTTCGGGTAAGGCCATGTGCGGGATCGCCGGATATTGCGGGGGAAACATCGCACCGGAACGGGCGGCGGACCATCTGCGCCGCATGGTCGACGCGCTCCGCCATCGCGGACCGGACGGCGAAGGCATCCTGGTGCGCGGCGATGCGGGCCTTGCCCATACCCGCCTCTCCATCGTCGGCCTTGCCGACGGCGCCCAGCCGATGGCGACGGCGGACGGGGCGCTCGCTCTCACCTTCAACGGCGAGATCTTCAACTATGTGGAGCTGCGCAACGACCTGGCGGCCCGTGGCCACAGGTTCCGCACCACGTCGGACACCGAGGTGCTGCTTGCGGCCTTTACGGAGAAGGGCGCCGCCTGCCTGGAGGATTTCAACGGCGACTTCGCCTTTGCCCTGCACGATGCCAGGAACCGCCGGCTGGTGCTTGCCCGCGACCGGATGGGCGTGCGCCCGCTGTTCTACACCCAGCACGAGGGCACCCTGTTCTTCGCCTCCGAGATCGGCGCGCTGCTGGCCCTGCCCGGCATGGTGGCCGAGATCGACCCCGTCTCGCTCGACCAGATCTTCACGCTCTGGTGCCCGATCCCGCCGCGCACCGCCTACCGCAACATCTTCGAACTGCCGCCGGGCCACGTGATGACCGTCGAGGACGGTCGCCGGACGGTCCGTCCCTGGTGGCAGCTCTCCTTCCCCGACCGGGGCGACGCCGAGCCGGCCGGCCGGTTCGAGAGCCGGGTCGAGGAACTGCGCGCCCTGCTCGCCGATGCGACCCGCCTTCGCCTGCGCGCGGACGTGCCCGTCGGCGCCTATCTCTCCGGCGGCATCGATTCCTCGATCATCGCCGCGCTTGCCGCACGCACCGTGACGCACGGCCTGCGGACCTTCTCCCTGACCTTCCGCAGCGAGGAGCATGACGAAAGCGCCTGGCAGCGGCAGATGGCGGCAACGCTCGATGCGCAGGCCGACAGCGTCGAATGCACGACGGAGGCGATCGCCCGCCACCTGCCCGCGGTGATGGGCCATATCGAGCGGCCGATCCTGCGCACCGCGCCCGTGCCGCTGCACCTGCTCGCCGGAAGGGTGCGCGAACGCGGCATGAAGGTGGTGCTGACCGGCGAGGGCGCGGACGAGATCTTCGCCGGCTACGACCTTTTCCGCGAGGCGCGCGTCCGGCGCTTCTGCGGCCGGCAGCCGGGCTCCGCCCGGCGCCCTCGCCTCTTCCAGCGGCTCTATCCCTATCTTCCCGGCCTCAAGCAGCAGACGCCGGAATATCTCGCGCGCTTCTTCGCCTTCGGCTCGGAAGCCCTTGACGATCCGCTCTATTCCCACCGCCCGCGCTTCCGCTCCACGGCGGCGGCAAAACTGTTCTTCTCCGCCGGCCTCAAGGAGACGCTCGGCGACTACGACGCCGCCGAGGACCTTGCAGCGCAATTGCCGGCCGATTTCCGCCGCTGGCATCCGCTGCACCAAGCGCAATATCTCGAAACCGCCTTCCTGCTGCCGGGCTACATCCTCTCCAGCCAGGGCGACCGGGTGATGATGGCCAATGCCGTGGAGGGGCGCTTCCCGTTCCTCGACCACCGGGTCGTCTCCTTCGCCGCCGGCCTTGCGCCGGATGCCAAGCTGCTCGGCCTTAGAGAGAAGCACATCCTCAAGGAAGCCGCCCGCGGCCTCGTGCCGGCAGCCATCATCGAGCGTCCGAAGCAGCCCTACCGCGCGCCGGACAGCGAGAGCTTCGCTGCCCCGCAGACGCCCGGCTATATCGACACGGTGCTGTCGCCGGACCGGCTCGCCGGGAGCGGACTGTTCAACGTCCAGGCCGTCGGCAAGCTGAAGGAGAAGGTCATCAGGGAGCAGGTCTCCGGCTTCCGCGACAACGCGGCCTTCATCGGCATCCTGTCGACCCAGCTCCTGCGCGGCACCGGCGCCGCACGATCCACAGAACCTGCATCCAGCATCGGGATAAGCTGACCATGTCCGACGAGACCAAAGCCGCCATTCGTACCTTCATCGTGGAAAACTTCCTGTTCGGCGACAACAGCCACCCGCTGCCCGCCGACCTGTCACTGATCGACAACGACCTCGTCGATTCCACCGGCATCCTCGAACTCGTCGGCTTCCTTGAAGAACGCTTCGACGTCCAGGTCGCCGACGCGGACATCGTGCCGGCCAATCTCGACACGATCGAACGCATCGCCGGCTTCATCACCCGCAAGCAGGCGGCCTGACGGCGGGCCGGCCATGCGGATCGAGCGATATCTTGAGGACAGCGCATCCCGCGACGACGCCCGGATGGCGATCGTCTCGGGCGAGGTGCGGCTGAGCTACGCGCGCTTCCTCGACCTCGCCGCCCGCATGGCAACCACGCTGCACATGCGCGGCGTCAGGCGCGGCGACCGCGTTCTCGTCTTCCTCGACAATGGCTGGCAGGCCGCCGTCGCCGTCTTCGCCACCTGGATCGCCGGCGCCGTCATCTGCCCCGTCAACCCGGCGACCAGGAGCACGCGGCTCGCGCAGATCGTGCGCGACTGCAACCCTGCGCTGGTCTTCGTGGAGAGCCGCCTCGAACGGCTGCTCGATGAGATGCCCGAGCTCGCCACCACACCACGCATCGCGACAGGCGGCAGCTTCGAGGCCGCGCTCGACGCAGCACCGCTCAAAGCCGAGCCCCTGCCCGACACCGACCTTGCCGCGCTGATCTACACGTCGGGCTCGACGGGCGAACCGAAGGGCGTGATGCTCGCCCATGAGAACGTGGACGCCGCCGCCCGCGCGATCACCGGCTATCTCGAAAACACCGAAGCCGACACGATCCTCGTCGTGCTGCCCATGTCCTTCGGCTACGGGCTCAACCAGCTCGTCACCGCCATGCGCTGCGGTGCGACGCTGGTCATCGAAAAGTCCTTCGCCTTTCCGCAGGCGATCTTCGAGAAGATCCGCGACGAGCGTGTCACCGGCTTTCCGCTCGTGCCGGCCATGGCGGCCATGATGATGCAGGCGCGCGACCTCGACGCCTCGCTCTTCGCGAGCCTGCGCTACATCACCAGCGCCGCCGCGCCCCTGCCGCTTCCCCATCTCGACTGGCTGCGCGCCTTCCTGCCGCAGGTAAAGCTCTATTCCATGTACGGCCAGACCGAATGCACCCGCGCCAGCTGGCTGCCGCCGGGCGAGGTGGACGCCCGGCGCGGTTCGGTCGGCATAAGCATACCGGGCGGGCGGGCCGAGGTCGTCGACGAGGCGGGCGAGCCGGTGGTGCCCGGCATGACCGGCGAATTGGTGATCAGCGGGCCGCATGTCATGCGCGGCTACTGGCAGAACGAGGCCGCGACGCGCCGCGCGCTGCGGCCCGATCCGCACACGGGGGGCCTGCGCCTCCATACCGGTGATCTCTTCACCGCGGATGCGGACGGCTATCTCACCTTCGTCTCCCGCATGGACGACATCATCAAGTCGCGCGGCGAGAAGGTCGCGCCCAAGGCCGTGGAGGACGTGCTCTGCCGCATGCCGGGCGTGGCGGAAGCGCTCGTCGCCGGCGTTCCCCATGAAGTGCTCGGACAGGCCGTCAAGGCCGTGATCGTCGCCTCGGACCCGGCCCTTACCGAACGGGACGTGCTGCGTTTCTGCGCCCGCCATCTGGAGGACCATATGGTCCCCAAGCAGGTCGAATTCCGGGATTTTCTCCCCAGGACCGATTCCGGCAAGGCAAGCCGCCGGCTTGCCGCCGACCCAGCCGGCACGACCGGCCAAGATACAGGATCGCCCGCATGACCACGCCGAAGCCCCACACGCCCTCCTTCGCCCCGCTCGTGCTCGATCCCGCCGCGGAGGTGGAGCGCATCACCGGCTGGATGCGCGACCGGCTGCGCCTCGACCTGCGCAAGCGCGGCCTGGTGCTCGGCCTTTCCGGCGGCATCGATTCCAGCCTCTGCGCGGCGCTCGCCGTCAAGGCACTCGGCGCGAAGAACGTCTTCGCCCTCTTCATGCCGGAAAACGACTCCGACCCGGAAAGCCTGCGCCTCGGGCGCAGCGTCGCCGAGACCTTCGGCATCGAGGCCATCGTGGAGGATATCGGCCCATCGCTCGCCGCCATGGGCTGCTACGAGCGCCGCGACGCCTTCATCCGCGAGGCCGTGCCGGAATACGAGGCCGGCTGGGCCTCCAAGATCGTCTTCGACAACCCGATGACGACGGGCGGCTACAACATCTCCTCGCTCGTCGTGCGTTCGCCGGACGGCGCGATGCGCAAGGTGCGGCTTTCGGCCGGCGCCTATCTCGGCATCGTCGCGGCGACCAACATGAAGCAGCGCACCCGCAAGCAGCTCGAATACTACCATGCCGACCGGCTGAACTTCGCCGTGCTCGGCACGCCGAACCGGCTGGAATACGACCAGGGCTTCTTCGTCAAGAACGGCGACGGCGCCGCCGACATCAAGCCGATCGCCCATCTCTACAAGTCGCAGGTCTTCCAGCTTGCCGCCCATCTCGGCGTGCCGGCCGACATCCTCTCGCGCCCGCCCACCACCGACACCTATTCCCTGCCGCAGACGCAGGAGGAGTTCTACTTCGCCCTGCCCTACGACAAGATGGACATCTGCCTCTACGGGCTGGAGAACGCCGTGCCGCCGGCGGAGATCGCCGCGGCGACGGGCCTCGAGGCAAGCGACGTCGAGCTGGTCTGGGCGGATATCGCTGCCAAGCGCAAGGTCGCCCGCTACCTGCATTGCCCGCCGCTCGTCTTCGACGGAGCGAAGTAGCGCATTCCCAGCCGAAACGGCACTGGATAACGCAGTAGAAACAAGGACCAAGTGCAATTCCGGGATTTCACCGGATCTGCCCTAGGTCCCGCAAAGCGCGCGGGCGTTGAGCAGCCCCCAGCCGTAGACCGCGTCCTTGCCGGGCTTGCCGATGTCCTCGGCGGATCTCATCAGCTCCGCCTTGAGCGCATCCGGCGAAAGGTCGGGCCTGGCGGAGAGGAGAACGGACACGGCGGCCGTGACGAAGGGGGCGGCGAACGAGGTGCCGGTCTTCTGCCGCGCACCGGAAATCGACGCCGCCGTCCACACGCCGACACCGGGCGCGGCGATGTCGATGTGATCGCCCCGCACCGCGCGGCGATAGGGATTGCGGGCCTTGTCGACCGCCGTCACGGCGATCACGTCGTCATAGGCGGCGGGATAGACCGGCTCGGCATTCGGTCCGTCATTGCCGGCAGCCGCGACCAGGATCGTTCCCCGCCCGGCGGCGGCCGCCACGGCCCGCTCCAGCACCGCGTTGGCCGGGCCCGTGAGGCTCAGGTTGACGACCCGGATATCGCGCCGGACCAGGAGGTCGAGTGCGCGGACGAGGTCGTAGACATTGGCGATGTCGGCGGTCTTGCGGAAACGCTGGAAGGCATCGACGGCGACGACCTCCGCCTCCGGCAGCAGGCCCGGCACGCGGCTGCCGGGCGCGCCGACCAGAAGGGCCGCGACCGCCGTGCCGTGCTGCTCGCCCGATGCCGCGTCCTTCTCGTCGCCAAGGCTCAGCACCTCCAGCCGCGCCCGCGCCAGAACCGCATGATCGGCGTTGATCGCCGTGTCGATGAGGCCGATGCGCTGCGGCTTCAGGCAGGCCATGCCGCTGCCGTCACCCCCGGTCGGCCAGCCGACCATATGGCGCACCAGGGTGCAGCTTTCGCCCCTGCAGACGGCCTTGTCCGCGGCCTGCGGCTGGTAGAAATGGTTGAAATCCACCGTCGCCGAGGCGCTGCGGGCCGAAACGGCCGCGCGTGCCGCCTCGAGCGTCAGGCCCTGCGGCACGATGAGGCGGACCATTTCGCCGCCGACGAGCGCGACCTCGACGCGGCCGTCGATGACGAAGCCGTCCTGCGTCAGGCCGGCAAGGGCGTTTTCGTCGAGGCCAGCGGCAACGATCTCGTTCGGCGCCTGCTCCGGCACCGCGACCGCGCGGCGCACGGGCGCACGGCGCACCGCGCGGGTCGACTGGCGGAACAGCGGGCGCAGGATGCGCTGCGGGTCTGCACGGCGATCGTCTCCGCCCCGCCCGCGACTGCCGCCGCGGTCGTCGTCGTCATCGTCATCGCCTCCGTCATCGTCATCGGCGAGGGCCACGGCCATGCCGGGCGACAAACCACCCTGCGGCGCGGGCAACGCGACGAGCCCCCCCATGGCGAGGGCAAGGAGGAGGGAAAGGCGGTTGGTTCTGTCTGCAAGGCGGCTCGGCATGGTCCGTCTCCCGTGGCGGCGGCCGTCCGTCGGGTGCGGCCTTCCGTTGATTGTCCTTCCTGGCATACGTTCGACTCGACAGCTTATTCCATGGCATGCCAAAGAAATCCCATGACGAACACCATGCCGACGGTGCCGGAACGGCTTGTGGCCTTCCTGCCGAACCTCAGACGCTTCGCGATCTCGCTCTGCCGGTCGCGGGAGCTGGCCGACGACCTGGTGCAGGCGGCGTGCGAGCGGGCGATCCTCGCGGCAGACAGCTTTGCGCCCGACAGCCGCTTCGACGCCTGGATGTTCCGCATCCTGCGCAACCTGTGGATCGACCACCTGCGCCGCCAGAAGACCGCCGGCCCGCACGACGACATCGATGAGGCCCGCGACGTCTCCGTGCCGTCGGGCGAGGCGGCCGCTCATGCACGGATGGATCTCGCCGGGGTGACCGCCGCCCTGCAGAGGCTGCCGACAGAGCAGCGTGAAGTGCTGGTCCTGGTCTGCGTCGAGGACATGAGCTACCGCGATGCCGCCGAGGTGCTGGCCATTCCGATCGGCACGGTGATGAGCCGCCTTGCCCGCGCCCGGAAAAATTTGATGCAGCTCACGGGAATAAGTTTCGGCGAAGGGCGTTCGTCCGATACGAAAGGCGGCGTTCTATGAGCAAACAGGCATTCGACGACGAAACATTGATGGCCTTCGCCGACGGCGAACTGGACGAGGCGCGGAGCCTCGCGCTGGAAGAAGCGCTGGCCGACGACGAGGCCCTCGCCGAACGGCTCGCCGTCTTCCTCGACAGCCGCCGGCTGGTCGGCGATGCCCTCAAGCCGCTGATCGACGAACCGGTGCCCGAAGCGCTCGCCGCCTCGGTGCGCCGCATGGTGCAGGAGGCCGGGGAGAAGACGGCGCCGCCGCAGGACAATGTCGTCTCCTTCCCCGCAAGGCCGCAGCCGGAGGCCGGCCGGGCGGCGGCACGGCGCTGGCTCATGCCGATCGCGGCAAGCCTCGTGGCATTGGTCACCGGCGTCGTCGGCTTCACGCTCGGACGCATGGGGCCATCCGTCACCGATGCCGGCGCGGAAATCGCCGCCGCCCTCGACCGCGAGGCGTCCGGCCAGGATGTGACGCTCGGCACCGCCGTGCTGCATGTCGTCGCCACCTTCCGCGACGAGCGGGGCGAGCTCTGCCGGGAATACCGGCTGACGCAGCCGGCAAGCAGCACGCAGACCGTCGCCTGCCGCCAGGACGGCGCCTGGACGACGCGACTCGCGCTGACGACGCCGCTGGCCGAAGGCTATGTGCCCGCCTCCGCGCAGGAGACCGTCGACGCCTACCTCGCCTCCATCCAGGCCGGCCCGCCGCTGTCCGCCGAGGAGGAGCGCAAGGCGCTTTCCCCTTGAAACGAGGGACCTGCTGACGTCCCTTTCGGGCCGGGTATGCAGAAGGCCATCCCCCTTCCCGTCCCCTATGGCAAGGCAAACGCATAGAGAATTCGACGCTGCCGTTTTCCCTTTTCCCCCGCGGGGAGAAGGGGGCCCGAAGGGTCGGATGGAGGACTCCGCCGGATCGTCTGCGCTTCCGACCTCCCCCTCATCCGCCTGCCGGCCCCTTCTCCCCGCGGGGGAGAAGGGGATGGGGCAGCGGTTTCCTTCCATATTGATGGACTGCTCCCATGAGGAGGGCTCAGCCTGCGGGGCATCCTTGACGCCAAAAGACTGATGGATAGCCGGACCGCTGGCAGAGGAGACGCCCGCAGGCAGAGGGCGGCTTCCCATGTGATTGCGCGCCATTCGAAAAGGGCGTGCGGCAACATCACATGGGTTGATATCAATCTACTATTGACACATACCGACCGTATGGTATGTTAACGACATGTCCAGACCAACCAAACACGCACCCGAACGCGGCAACGCACGAACCCGGCTCCTGGAGGCGGCGCGCGACATCATCCGTGAGAAGGGTTTTGCCGCAACCAGCGTCGAGGATCTCTGCAAGGCCGCCGATGTCACCAAGGGCGCCTTCTTCCATCACTTCGCCAGCAAGGAGGCGCTCGGCGTGGCGGTGGCCGAGTTCTGGGCGGAGACGACAACGGCCTACTTCGCCGCCGCACCCTATCATGCACCGGACGACGCGCTGGCCCGGATCCTTGCCTATGTCGCCTTCCGCAAGGCGATCATCACGGGCGCGCTGAAGGATTTCACCTGCCTCGTCGGAACGATGGCACAGGAGGTCCATGCGAGCGCGCCCGACATTCGCGATGCCTGCGGCCGCAGCATCTTCGGCCATACGGCGACGCTGGAGGCCGATATCGAGACGGCACGGCGGGAACGCGGCATCACGGCGGACTGGTCCGCCGAGAGCCTGGCGCGGCACATGCAGGCCGTTCTGCAGGGCGGTTTCGTCCTCGCCAAGGCCGGCAACGACCCTGCGCTCGCGCGCGAAAGCCTCGATCACCTGGAGCGATACATACGACACCTGTTCAACGCCATGGAGGATGACGCACATGATGAGAACGACCCGGATCGGCTGCGCCTGCGGACAGACGCGCCTTGAACTGCGGGGAAGCCCGATCCTCGTTTCCGAATGCCTGTGCAACAGTTGCCGGGCCGCCGCCGGCAGGCTCGCCGCCCTTCCCGGCGCGAGAAACACCCTGACCGCCTATCAGGCGACGCCCACGGCGGAGTACCGCAAGGACCGGGTGGAGATCCTCTCCGGCGCGGAAAACCTCCGGGAATTCCGCCTCTCCCCCACCGCCGGCTCGCGCCGGGTGATCGCGGCCTGCTGCAACACGCCGGTCTTCCTGGAGATGAAGGGCGCGCACTGGCTGAGCCTCTACCTGCATCTGTGGCCGGAGGATATACGGCCGAAGTCGGCGTTCCGCACGATGACCGGCGACCTTGCCGACGCCTCCGGCCTGCCGGCCGACATGCCGAACCTCAAGACCCATACCGTCGCCTTCTATGCCAAGCTTCTGGCGGCATGGATCGCCATGGGCTTCCGCAATCCGAAAATCACCGTGGGAGGAACCATCGATGCCTGAGAAGATCGAAATCGAGAACGTCAACATTCCCGGCCGCACGGAGCGGGTGGACCGCACGAAATACACGGCGATGCGAAAGGCGCTGCTCGCCGCCCTGCCGGACACCGCGCCCGGCATGACCGTGGCCGAGGCCCAGGCGGCCCTCCTGCCCTTCCTCTCGGAAACGGACTTTCCGGAACGGCAGAAGGCGGGCTGGTGGATGAAGGCCGTACAGCTCGATCTCGAGGCGAAGGGCCTCATCCGGCGCGCACCGCGCAGGCCGGTCCATCTCTACCGGATCGCTCCCGCCACCGCCGACTGAAGGCCGCGGCCGGGCGACGGCATGTCCCGACATTTTTCGAGATGCCGGGAATAGACCGCGCCCGGCGCCGTTCCTCCCCCATCGAACGATGAGGAGAACAGCGATGGCACTCGCCCTTCTGAAGAAGCCGCAGCCCCGGTTGACCTTCCTCTGCCGCAAGGAGGACGAGGGCGTCATCCCCGCCCCCGTGCGCGCCAAGACGGCCCTGCCCGACTGGTTCCGCAAGCTGCCGCCCGTCGATGCCGCCCATGTCTCGCCGAACAACAGCGGCCTGACGGTGAAACGCTGCATGCCCTTCCTCGACGCCATGGCGGCAGGCTGGGTCATCGGGCTTGCCGGCACCGTGCGCATGGAGATCTCCGACGGCGGGAGGACCGTGGATTGCGGCTGGGATTTCGATCGCACGCTGGTCAGCAACCATGCCAGCCACCAGGTCGCCGGCAATCCGCGCGAGCCCCTGCCGCCCTGCAAGTTCCACAACTACTGGACCATCCGCACGCCGCCCGGCTGGAGCTGCCTCTTCGTGCCGCCGCTCAACCGGCCGAACGGCGTCTTCGAGGTCGTTTCGGGCGTCGTCGATACCGACACCTACCAGTCGGAAATCCACTTTCCGTTCTTCGCCACCGGCGAGGACGGCCTGCATGTGCTGGAACGCGGCACGCCCCTCGTGCAGGTCATCCCCTTCCGCCGCGAGACGTCAGACCTCGACGCCGACATCCGCGCCGAGCGCGAGGCGGAAGGGGTCGTCCGCAAGACGATCCTGCGCAAGACGCTCGCCGCCGACGGCTGGTACCGCAAATTCGCGCGCGCCCAGCGATAGGACCGAAGAGACGACCGCTCTTCCCACCGCCGCTGCCGCACGCAGCGGCGGCGAAGCCGCGTGGGCTGGAGTGGCGCGCTATAGCATTGAAAAATAACTCATTTTTCATGGAATAGATGTCCTGGCCCACCGTTCCTCCTGTGCAGCCGGCAAGGCTGCCATTCAAAGGAGACATGCCATGAAGAAACTCATCGCAATCCTCGGCGCCCTGCTCGTGGCCGGTGCCGCCGCGCCGGCGCCGGCCGTCGCCGACGACCCGGTCCACCGCTTCCTGCAGAAGATGGTGCGCAGCAGCAAGGCGAGCCATGTCCGCTCCAGCCGCGACCGGGACGACGACCGCCGGGGCAGCTGGAATTCCAACCGCAACTCCAACAGCTCGTCGAATTCCTCGCGGAACTCCAACTCGAATTCGAGCTCCAACTCGTCGAGCAATTCCAACTCGAACAGCTCGTCGAACTCTTCCAGCAATTCGAGTTCGAACTCGTCGTCGAACTCCTCCTCCAACTCCTCGTCGAACTCGTCTTCCGACGACGATTGAGCACCAGCCTGAAGGACCGAAGGGAGGGCGGAGCCTGTGCTTCCGCAATCCCCCTTCCCGCACCCCACGCCGGCCGGCGTGGGGGACTTTTCCACCCCTGAAGCGTACCCGCCGGGCAGATCGCCGGCATGGTGGAAAGGGGCCGCCACGCGCCTGCGCAGCCAGCTCCACGGGGCCGCAAGAGCCCTCGCCGCAGCGCTCGCTCCGTTATCCACCATCGCCGTCCAAAGGACCTTTCGCCCGCTTTACTCTACCGACCAGACGGTATAGTAATTTTCCGTGCTCAACGCAGTGTGGGAGGAAACACGGTGCAGCTGGATGGATTTCTGAGAACGACGGCGCTGGTCGGCGCCGTCCTGTGGGGTGGCTCTGCAACAGCGGCGGAAGTGTCGATCTTCTGCAGCTCGGCCGGCGCCGAGCTCGAGCTTTGCCAGTCGGCCTCCGAGGCCTGGGCGAAGGAGACCGGCAATACGGTCAAGATCAACAAGATGCCCGCGAACTGGGGCGAGGCCCTGCCGCTCTACCAGCAGCTTCTCGCCGGCAAGTCGGGCGACATCGACGTGCTGACGCTCGACAACATCTGGGTCGGCGCGCTCGCCGCCCACCTCGTCGACCTCAAGGAGAAGGTCCCGACGGAGGAGCTTTCGGCGCATTTCGAGGCGGCGCTCGCCGACAGCACCATCGAGGGCAAGCTGCTCGCCATGCCCTGGTTCGTCGATGCCGGCCTGATGTTCTACCGCAAGGACCTGCTTGAAAAATACGGCAAGGCGGAACCGAAGACCTGGGCGGAACTGACCGAGACGGCAAAGTCCATCCAGGAACAGGAACGCGCCGCCGGCAACAAGGACATGTGGGGCTATGTCTGGCAGGGCCGCGCCTATGAGGGGCTGATCTGCGATGCGCTCGAATGGGTCGCCTCCTATGGCGGCGGCACCTTCATCTCGCCGGACGGCGAGATCACCGCGAACAATCCGAAGGCCGTCGAGGCGCTGGAACTCGCCCGCACCTGGATCGGCGGCATCAGCCCGGAAGGCGTGCTCAACTATGACGAGGAAGGCTCGCGCGGCGTCTTCGAGGCCGGCAACTCCATCTTCCACCGCAACTGGGGTTACGTCTGGGGCACCAGCCAGGCGGAGGGCTCCTCGCTGCTCGGCAAGGTCGGCGTGATGGCGCTGCCGGTCGGGACGGAAGGCGAGAAATCGAGCGGCTGCTACGGCGCCGGCCTTCTCGGCGTATCGAAATATGCCGACGACGTCGATGCCGCCGTCAGCCTCGTGCAGTACCTCACCAGCGCCAGCGAGCAGAAACGCCGCGCTTTGCAGGGCTACAGCCCGACGCTGAAGGCGCTCTACCAGGACGCGGAGATCATCGAGAAGAATCCCTCGCTGCGTTTTGCCGAGAAGGCCTATGCGGAAAGCGCCTCGCGGCCGTCGCAGGTCACGGGCGCCTCCTACAACCGCGTCTCGCAGCGCATCTTCAACGGCGTGCACAACGTGCTGAGCGGCAAGGAAAGCGCCGCCGACGCGCTCGCCAAGGTGAGCAGCGATCTGGAACGGCTGAAGAAGCGCGGCTGGTAACGGTCCGGACGCCTTTCCGGGGAAAGCCGGGAAGGCGCCGTCTTTCTGTTTTATGCGGTTCCGGAAGCGAGATCGCCGCCGGGACCGTTCTGGAAACCCAAGGAAAAGACAGTGAATATCGCGATCGCACCGTGCTGCTGGGGCGTCTACTGGCCCACCGGCAACGACCTCGGCTGGACCGATTACCTCGACCGCATCGTCGCGGCCGGATACCGGCATACCGAACTCGGCCCCTATGGCTACTTCTCCACCGATCCCAAGGTGCTTTCGCACGAACTGAACCGCCGCGGCCTCTCCGTGGTCGCGGCGGCCCATGTCCACACGCTGGCGGACGCCGCCACCGCGGACGCCCTGGCCGAACGGACGCACCAGATCTGCACACTGCTTTCGGCCGTCGGCGGCACGCATTTCATCCTGATGGACGAGTCGGAATTCTACCCGAAGGACCGGATGGGCATCGTCGGCGAGGACGGCTGGCGCGCCGTCGTCGAGCAGACCCTGCGTTCCGCCCGGATCGTGCGCGACTACGGCCTGCACTTCAGCTTCCACCCGCATGTCGGCACCTGCGTGGAGCATGAGGACCAGATCGAGCGACTTCTCGCGGAGACCGATCCCGGCCTCGTCGGCCTCTGCCTCGATACCGGCCACCACGCCTATTGGAAAGCGGACCCGAAGGCGTTCTTCCTGCGCCACAAGGCGCGCATCAACGCCATCCATCTCAAGAACGTCGACGGCGCCTTCCGCGAGAAGGTGCTGGCGCAGAACATCCATTGCGACCGTGCCTTCGAGGACGGCATCATGACCGATCTCGACCGCGGTGCGGTCGACATCGCCGATTTCATGCGGACGCTGCTGGCGAGCGGCTATGACGGCCCGCTGGTCGTCGAACAGGACCTTGCGCCGAACCATCCCGAGACGCCGGAGGCGATCGCCGCGCGGAACTTCGCCTTCGTCTCGGCTTTGCTTGCGGAGCGGACCGGCCGATGAAGACCATGATCCACGACACGCCCGAGGCGATCGGCGCGCATCTTTCGGCCCGCATCCTCGCGGAAATCGGCGCCGCCAATGTCGCCGGCCGGCCTTATGTGCTCGGCTGCCCGGGCGGGCGCAGCCCGATGCCCGTCTACCAGGCGCTGGAGCGCCAGCTGACCGCCGCCCCTGTCGATTGCTCCCGCCTCGTCATCGCGATGATGGACGAATACCTGCTGCCGGACGGCGATGGCCTCAGTCCGCCCGCCGCCTCCGCGCATTATTCATGCCGCGGCTTCGGCGAGCGCGAGATCGTCGGGCGTATCAACCGGGCACTGCCGGACGCCCTGCGCATGCCCGAGACGAATTTCCGCATGCCCTCGCTCACCGATCCCGCGGCCTATGACGGCGAGCTCGCTGCCCTTGGCGGCATCGACCTGTTCCTGCTCGCGTCCGGCGCCGGCGACGGCCATATCGCCTTCAACCCGCCGGGTTCCGCCCGCGACAGCCGCACGCGCATCGTCACGCTCGCCGAGCAGACACGACGCGACAACCTTGCGACCTTCCCGGACTTCCGCGGGATCGAAGAGGTGCCGACCCACGGCCTCACCATCGGCATCGGCTCCATCGCCACGCTGTCGAAGGCCGTCGCGATGATCGTCTGGGGCGACGGCAAGCGCGCGGCCTTCCGCCGCCTTTCGGCAGCGACGGCCTACGATCCATCCTGGCCGGCGACCATCCTTGCCGAATGCCGGAACGACGAGCTCCATGCCGACGCGGCCGCCGGGGCGCGGCCATGACACGGCACGCGATCGGCATCGATGTCGGCGGCACGAAGACGAAGGCCTGCATCGTCCGGCTTTCGGACGGTGCAGTCGTCGCCGAGCGCACCGAGGCGACGCTTTGCCAGAACGGCGGCGGCGCCGTGCTCGACCTCGTCTGCGATCTCGCGGCGGCCATGCAGGATCGCGCGGACGCGCAAGATCTCGACATCGCGGCCCTCGGCATCTGCCTGCCGGAACTCGTGACGCGGGACGGCGAGCCGGCCTCGGCCTGGAATTTCGACTGGCGCGGCCTCGATTACCGCGCCCGCCTTGGCGCCTTCGCCCCCTTGCACATCGACAGCGACGTGCGCGCCGCCGCCTTCGCCGAGGGCTGGATGGGCGCCGGCAGGGGCGTCGATCCCTTCGTCTACGCCACCATCTCCACCGGCCTTTCCCATTCGCTGGTCATCGGCGGCGCGCCTTATGAAGGCGCCCGCGGCTTCGCCATTCATTTCTCCGGCAGCGATATCGTCGCCTTCGACGGTGATGGCCGCGCGGTGCGGCACAATCTCGAGCTCTTTGCCGGCGGCAAGGCGCTCGGCGAGCGCTACGGCGCGCTCACCGGCCGCCCCGACGCCTCGGCGCGCGCGCTGTTCGAGGCGGAGGCGACGGACCCGCGGGCGGCAACGATGGTCGCCGATGCGCTCCTTTCGCTCGCCTCCTATCTCGGCCAGCTCGTCAACACGCTCGACCCCGCCATGCTCGTCCTCGGCGGCGGCATCGGCAGCGACCCCAAGGTGACGCCGCGGCTTTCGGCGCTGACGCGCGGCTTCATCTGGGCGGAGGGAGCGCGGGACATGCCGATCGTGCCGAGCCTCATCGGCGACACCGCCTGCGCCATCGGCGTTGCGGCACTCGCGGCCCGGGCGAGCGGCACGATCGCGGAAAAGACAATCAGCAAGATGGAACGGCCATGAGCGGTATAGATCTCATCAATGTCGTCAAACGGTTCGGCGCGCTGACGGTTATCGACGGCGTGGACCTTGCGATTGCCGAGGGCGAGTTCGTCGTCTTCGTCGGCCCTTCGGGCTGCGGCAAGTCCACGCTGCTGCGCATGATCGCGGGGCTGGAGGAGATCTCCGACGGCGAGCTGCGCATCGCCGGCAGCCGCATGAACGAGACGCCGCCGGCAAAACGCAACATCGCCATGGTCTTCCAGTCCTACGCGCTCTATCCGCACATGAATGTCGAGCGCAATCTCGGCTTCGCGCTGGAGACCGCCCGGCTTCCCGCCGCCGAAATCCGCGAGCGCGTGACGAAGGCGGCGAAATTCCTCAAGATCGACCACCTGCTCGACCGCCGCCCGGCGCAGCTTTCCGGCGGCCAGCAGCAGCGCGTCGCCATCGGCCGCGCCCTCGTGCGCCAGCAGAAGCTCTTCCTGTTCGACGAGCCGCTGTCCAACCTCGATGCGGACCTGCGCATGGAGATGCGCGTGGAGATCGCCCGCATCCACCGCGAGGTGAAGGCCACCACCGTCTACGTCACGCACGACCAGATGGAGGCGATGACACTCGCCGACCGCATCGTCGTGCTGAAGGACGGCCGCATCGCGCAGGTCGGCACGCCGATGGAACTCTACGAGCGCCCGGCAAACCGCTTCGTCGCGGGCTTCATCGGCTCGCCGCGCATGAATTTCCTGCCGGGCATGCTGGTGCGCGAGGGCGAGGAGAGCGTGCTGTCGCTTGCCGGCGGTCGCCATCGCCTCTCCGCCCACGACTATGCGGGCGATGTCAGCCTCGGCATCCGGCCGGAAGACCTGATCCTCGGCGGGGGCGATGCAACGCTGGAGGCCGAGGTCCTGCTCGTCGAGCCGCTGGGCGGCGAATCCCTCGTCCATCTCAATGTCGGCGACGGCCGCTCGATCGTCGCCAAGGCGCAGGGCAGGCCGGAGATCCGGCCGGGCGCCACCACGGTCGTCGGCTGGAACCACACGCGCGCGCATCTCTTCGACAAGGACGAGCGCGCTCTCAACCCGAGGGGTGCATGACATGGCCACGGGAGCGATACGCATCGGCCTCAATGCCAAGCGGGCGCGCACGGCCTGGCTGTTCCTCGCGCCGAGCCTTCTCGTGCTCTTCGCCGTGGCGCTCTGGCCGCTCGGGCGGACCTTCCTCTTCTCCTTCACCGACGCCTTCCTCACCGAGCCCGACATCTACGCCTATATCGGCCTCGAGAACTATTTCACGCTGTTCGAGGATGCGCTGTGGTGGCAGTCGGTCCGCAACACGCTCTATTTCACGGTCGTGTCGGTCTCCATCGAGACGGCGCTGGGGCTTGCCATCGCGCTGCTGCTGAACGCCCACATGTCCGGCCGCGGTTTCATGCGCGCGGTCATTCTCATTCCCTGGTCCATTCCCGTCGTCGTCAGCGCGCGCATGTGGCAGTGGATGCTGCACGACCAGTTCGGCATCCTCAACCATGTGCTGAAGCTCATGGGCGTCATCGACCACGGCATCGCCTGGACGGCCAATCCCGATCTCGTCATGCCCGTCATCATCGCCGTCGACGTCTGGATCACCACGCCCTTCATGGTGCTGCTCATCCTCGCCGGCCTGCAGATGCTGCCGAAGAGCATCTACGAGGCCGCCTCGATCGACGGCGTGTCGGAATGGCGGCAATTCACCGCGCTCACCCTGCCGCTGCTTGCCCCCAGCATCGCCGTCGCTGTGCTTTTCCGGCTGCTCGATGCGCTGCGCATGTTCGACCTCAGCTTCGTGCTGTCCTCGAACAGCGACGACACGAAGACCGTGTCGATCTATGCCCGCGAGGTGCTGGTCAATTTCCAGGACATGGGCGTCGGCTCTGCGGCGAGCGCCGCGATCTTCCTGATGATTGCCGTGGTGACGGCGATCTACGTGACCGTCTTCCGGCTCAACCGCAAGCTCCTGGGGGTGTGACATGGTGCGCAGTGCAACGGGCAGGCGCCTTCACCGCATCGCGATCTACGGGCTCTTTGCCGTGGTCGCGCTCTACACGCTGTTTCCCTTCTACTGGATGATCGCCTCCTCGCTGAAATCCGGCCAGGCGATCTTCGACGTCACCTTCCTGCCGGACCTGAAGTTCAACAATTACGAGGCGATCCTGTCGGACGGCGTGTTCCTGCGCAGCCTCCTGAACTCGCTCATCGTCGCGGCTTCCGTCGTGGCGCTCTCGCTGGGGCTGGCGATCGCGGCGGCCTATGCGCTCGGCCGCATCGATTTCCGGGGCCGCTCGCCGATCATGTTCCTCTTCCTCGCCGTCTCGATGTTCCCGCAGATCGCGCTGCTCTCCGGCCTCTTCGAGATGATCCGCTGGCTCGGCCTCTACAACACGCTCGGCTCGCTGATCTTCGCCTACATGATCTTCACGCTGCCCTTCAACATCTGGGTGCTGACCACCTTCATGCGCAGCCTGCCGCGGCAGATCGAGGAGGCGGCGATCATGGACGGCTGCTCGCCGCTGCGCATCGTGCGCTGCATCTTCCTGCCGATGATGGGGCCGGCACTGATCTCGACGGGCCTGCTCGCCTTCATCGCCTCGTGGAACGAGTTCCTCTTCGCGCTCACCTTCATCCTGACGGACGAGAACCGCACGGTGCCGGTCGCGATCGCCCTCATCTCCGGCTCCAGCCGCTACGAGTTCCCCTATGGCGCGATCATGGCCGCATCGACCATCGTCACCGTGCCGCTGATCGTGATGGCGCTGCTCTTCCAGAAATACATCGTCTCCGGCCTCACCGCCGGAGCGGTCAAGGGTTAGGCCCCTTGCGGGGCAGAAAGGTCTTTTCCATGCGTGTCGTCCGTGTCGGCCTCATCGGCCTTGGCGAGGTGAGCCAGCTCATGCACCTGCCGATCCTTGCCGATCACCGCCATCTCTTCGAGGTCGCCGGCGTCTTCGACGTCTCGCCGAGCCTCGCCGCCCATTGCGCCGGCCGCTATCCCGGCGCGCGCGCCTATGAGAGCGCCGAAGCGCTGCTCGCGGCGTCCGATATCGACGCCGTCTTCATCCTGACGCCCGACCAGACACACCGCCACTATCTCGACCTGGCGCTGAAGGCGGGCAAGGACGTCTTCCTCGAAAAGCCCGCCTGCCTGACGCTCGGCGAGATCGACGACGTTCTGCCGCTTGCCGAAAAATCCGGCCGCCTCGTCTTCGTCGCCTATATGCGGCGCTATTCGGCAAGCTTCCTGAGGGCCAAGGAGATGATGCCGGCAAAGGAGGCGTTGCGCTATGTGCGCGTGCGCGACCTCATTTGCGAAGGCCCGTTCTTCATCCGCCAGACGCGCAACATCTTCTATCCTGATGATCTCGACGGCGCCTTCCTCGCAAAGTCCCGCGCCGAGACCGAGGCGCTGCTGCGCGACGTCGCCGGCAAGGACGCCTCGCCCAGCCTGATGCGCGCCTACCAGGTGCTGACCGGCCTCTCCTCGCACAGCCTCTCGGCCATGCGCGAGCTGATCGGCCTGCCGCAGCGGGTCATCGCCGCCCACCACAAGCAGAACGGCGAGCAGATCGTCGCGCTCCTCGACTACGGCCATTTCACCGCGATCTACGAGGCGCTGATCGACAATGTCGCGCGCTTCGATGCCCGCATCGAGGTCTATTCCGACCGCCGCCGCCTCAGCTTCGGCTACGACACGCCTTACATCCGCAACCTGCCGACCACGCTGGAAGTCACGGACTCGACCGACACCGAGACCGAGACCCGCACCTTCGGTCCGAACTACACCGATCCCTTCGCCATCGAGCTGCGCGCCTTCCACGACCATCTGGTGAACGGCACGGCGCCGAAGACGACGCTCGACGACTCCCGCCAGGACCTCGCCCTGATGGCCGAAATCGTCGGTCGCCTGCGCGAAAGTTCGTCGCTATAGCGGGAAGACCAGCAACAGCATCGGGGTTCGACATGGCAAGACGTGGCACCGCACGGGAACGCATCCTCAGCGCCGCCGAGGAGATCGTCGTCAACGAGGGCGTCTCCTCGCTCACCTTCGACAAGGTGGCGGAGGTGACGGGGCTCTCCAAGGGCGGCATCCTCTACCACTTCGCCAGCAAGGACGCGCTGGTGCGCGCCATGGTCGAGCGCTTCGTCTATCGCTTCGAGACCGGTCTTTCCGGCATCGAGGGCGAGGACGAGGAGCCGCATGGCCGCTACACCCGCGCCTATGTGAAGGCGACGATGGGCGGGGCCGCCAGCACCGGCGACCAGTACGACCGGCTCGGCGCCAGCATCACGGCGGCGCTGTCCAACTTTCCCGACCTGCTCGAAATCGTCCACCAGCAGAACATCCGCTGCCAGGCCGCCGTCGAGACGGACGGCCTCGATCCCGTCGAAGCGACGATCATCCGCCTCGCCATCGAGGGCATGTGGATGGCCGAGGTGTTCAACGTCATGCATCTCGACCCCGCCATGAAGCAGGCCGTCATCGACCGGCTGATCGCGCGCACACGTCCCGCTGGTGCCCCAGCCCCCTAGCTTGCCACTATCTGAAAAGGAGTCTTCCATGGGCTACAAGCCGTCCCCCCGCCCCGTCTTCGACCGGCCGAGCCATATTCCCTATGCCGGCGTGACGCGCCATCTTTGGGGTGAGGAGAATGCCGGCCTCGTCGACGACTGGATCTATGCCTCCACGGAAAACATCCACCAGATCGTCTTCGGCATGCAGCCGGGCGGCTGCTTCAAGCACACCGATGCCTTTCGCACCATCTTCGGCGCGGACGAGCTGCTTTACGTGATCAGCGGCACGCTCGGCCTTGCCAATCCGGAAACGGGCGAGGTCTGCATCGCCAAGCCCGGCGAGGCGCTGTTCTTCCGCAAGGACACCTGGCACCACGGCTTCAACCTCGGCGAGGAGCAGGTGCGCGTGCTCGAATTCTTCGCCCCGCCGCCGGCCAAGGGCACGTCCGGCCCCTATGCCCGCACCAAGCCGCTGCTTTCGGAAAACCGCTACATCCAGGACGAATTCCTCGGCCGCTGGCCGATGGAGGCGGCGGCACAGGAGAAGTCCCGCACCATCCATCCCAAGCGCGATGCGGACATGCTCTGGAGCCTCGACGCCGAGACGCAGGGCGCCTATACCGGCTTCTACTGCGCGACGGACCAGCTGACGGTCGGCAAGACGACGGTGCTCGGCGGCAAGCGCACCCGCATCGAGCGCCACAAGGGCGACGAATGCCTCTATGTCGTCTCCGGCGTGCTCAACATCCACATCCCGGATGCCGAGGGCCAGGCCTGGTTCGAGCTCAATCCGCGCGACGGCTTCTACATCCCCGCCGGCTTCGACCACCAGTATTTCAACATGTCGCACACGCCCTGCGAATTCGTCTTCGGCGTGGCGCCGGATTTTTGATTGGGAAGTGGGCTCTCGAAGACCGAGAGCCGTCAACTCGATGATAAGCATCACCCCAAGCACTCCGTCATCCTCGGGCGCGCCCCGAGGATCCACGCGGCACCCGCGGCTGTGGATGGTCGGGTCAAGCCCGACCATGGCGGAGGAGAGGTATACGGGTTTTGTCCCTGACAGGCTGCCGAAAACCGGAAGCCGGCATCCAATCAGCCTTCGAACACCATCAGCACGTCGCCGGCCTGGAGGTAGTCGCCTTCCTTCACGCGCAGCCTGAGCCGCCCAGCCTTCGGCGCGAGAACCTGCGTTTCCATCTTCATCGCCTCCATGACCGCCACGAGGTCGCCTTCCGCGACGGTGGCGCCGTCGGCGATCTTGAAGGCCTGCAGCGTGCCGGAAACCGGGGCCGTTATGCCATCCTCGGCGGGCCGTCCGCCCTTGCCCGCGGCCGATGCGCTGCCCTGCCCCGCCGCGCCGAGGCCGGCGAGCAGCAGGCTCGGCAGGGCGATCGACACGCGCCTGCCGTCGATTTCGAGATGGGTGCGGACCAGCGTCGGATCGTCGGCCGGCTCCGGCCGGGCCATGGCCTCGGGCATGGCGGCGAAATCGGTCTCTATCCAGCGGGTATGCACCTTGAAGCCGTCCGTGCCGATGAAATCCGCCGTGTCGATGGCAGCGCGGTGGAACGGCAGGACCGTCGCGACGCCCTCTATGCGGAACTCCTTCAGCGCGCGTCGGGCGCGGCGCAGGGCCTCCTCGCGCGTCGCGCCGGTCACGATCAGCTTGGCGACCAGCGAATCGAAGACGCCGGGCACGGTGGAACCTGTAACGACGCCGCTGTCGAGGCGCACGCCCGGGCCGGAGGGCGGATCGAACACGGTGATGGCGCCGGGCGTCGGCAGGAAGCCGCGGCCGGGGTCTTCCGCATTGATGCGGAACTCGATGGAATGGCCGCGCGGTTCCGGCGTTTCCAGCACACGCAGCGGCAGGCCCTCGGCGATGCGGAACTGCTCGATGACGAGGTCGATGCCGGTCGTCTCCTCCGTGACGGGATGCTCGACCTGGAGGCGGGTGTTAACCTCCAAGAAGGAGATCGTGCCGTCGACGCCGAGCAGGAACTCCACCGTGCCGGCGCCCGAATAGCCGGCAGCCGCGCAGATGGCCTTGGCGGCGGTGTGGATCTTCCGGCGCTGCTCGTCGGAGAGGAAGGGCGCCGGGGCCTCCTCGATGAGCTTCTGGTTGCGGCGCTGGGCCGAGCAGTCGCGGGTGCCGAGCACCAGCACGTTGCCATGCTTGTCGGCGATGACCTGCGCCTCGATATGGCGCGGCCGGTCGAGGAAGCGTTCCAAGAAACATTCGCCGCGGCCGAAGGCCGCCGTCGCCTCGCGCACGGCGGATTCGTAGAGGTCGGCGACCTCCTCCATCTTCCAGGCCACCTTGAGGCCGCGCCCGCCGCCGCCATGCGCCGCCTTGATGGCGACCGGCAGGCCGTGCCGTTCCGCAAACGCGACGACCTCGGCCGCCGAGGACACCGGGCCGTCGCTGCCCGCGACCAGCGGCGCGCCGACGCCCTGCGCGATGCGCCGCGCCTCGACCTTGTCGCCGAGCGCTTCGATGACGGACGGATCGGGGCCAATCCAGATGAGGCCGGCACCCTGCACGGCGCGCGCGAATTCGGCACGCTCGGAAAGGAAGCCGTAGCCCGGATGCACCGCATCCGCGCCGGCGCGCCTCGCAACCGCGATCAGCTTTTCGATGTCGAGATAGGTTTCCGCCGGGCGCACGCCTTCGAGCCCGTAGGCTTCATCGGCCAGGCGCACGAACAGCGCGTCCGCATCCGGATCCGCATAGACGGCGACCGACTGGAGGCCGTAATCACGGCAGGCGCGCACGATGCGCACGGCGATCTCGCCACGATTGGCAATCAGCACTTTCTTCATGGCAGTCCTCCTAGCGGGTCGCGGCGATGTCGGCGAAGGGGCCGATCGGGCGGAAACGGATTTTTGCATTGATCGGGATCTGGCCGGCAAGGTCCAGATGGTATTCGGCGACGGCGCCGATGACGGGATAGCCGCCGGTCAGCGGATGGTCGGCAAGGAAGAGCACCGGCTGGCCGCTGTGCGGCACCTGGATGGCGCCCGTCGCCGTGCCTTCGCTCGGCAGTTCCGCGCTGTCCTTGCGCTCCAGCGGCACCTCGCCGGCAAGGCGGATGCCGACGCGGCTCGATTGCGGCGTGACCTGCCAGAGTTGGCTCGTCAGCGTCTCGATGCCCTTCTGCGTGAACCAGTCCGTGCGGGGGCCGAGCACCACGTCGAGCGTCACCACGTCGCCGGCCGAGGGCAGGTCGAAGGCGGGGAGTTCATCCGGCGAGACGCTCGCAAGCCCCGCCTTGCGGCCGCTCAGCGCCAGCACCGTCCCGACCGTGACCGGCTCGGGACCGACGACGGCCAGCGTATCGGTCGCCGCGCTGCCGAGGACCGGCGCGACATCGAAGCCGCCGCGCACGGCAAGATAGGTGCGCATGCCCGCCTTCGGATGGCCGATCGTCACGACGTCGCCGGGCTCCAGCGCGATGGGCTGCAGAATCGAAAAGTCGTGGGCACGGCCGTCCGCATCGCGGACCGTCACGGGACAGGCGGCGCCGGCAAGGCCGATCACGGCGCGCACGTTGCTTTCGAAGGAGAAGCCGCCGAGCGTGAGTTCCAGCGCCGGCGTGTTGGCCGGATTGCCGACGATGCGGCCCGCGGAATTGAAGGCAGCGCGATCGAGCGCGCCGGAGGCGGAAACGCCCTGCCCCGTCTGGCCGAAACGGCCGAGATCCTGGAAGACCGCCGGCATGGGCGCGGCCAGCACCCTGAACTGCGGCGCATCCGCCGCGACGGTGCGGTCCGGCTTGACGGCCGGCTCGGGAATGCTGACGGTCCGGCCCGCGGCCTCCATGTCGAAGAAGCGCACGCGATAGCCGGGCTGGAACAGCGCGCCAGGCTCGCGGTCGATATCCCACATCCGGACCGGCGTCGTGCCGATGATCTGCCAGCCGCCGGGGCTCGCCTGCGGGTAGACGCCGCTGAAGGCGCCCGCAAGGGCGACAGAACCCGCCGGAATGCGGGTGCGCGGGCTCTTGCGGCGCGGCACATGCAAGACCGGATCGCCGCCGACGAGATAGCCGAAGCCGGGCGCAAAGCCGCAGAAGGCCACGGTGAATTCGCTTTCCGTATGCCGGCGCACGACCTCCTCGACGCTGAGGCCGGTCAGGTCGGCGACATCGCGCAGGTCCTCGCCGTCATAGCGCACGGGAATTTCGACCAGATGCTCCGACGGGGCGATCTTCGCCGAAAGGTCGCGGGTGCTAATCCGGGCCGCCAGATCCGCGGCCGTCACCTTTTCGGGACGGAAGCGGATCATCAGCGTGCGTGCGGCCGGCACCATCTCCTCGATGCCGTCGACGGGATCGGCCGTGAGCGCGGCGAAGAGGGCGAGCGTCTCGTCGAGATCGGCAAGCTCGACGAGGACGGTGGTCAGGCTGACGGGAAGAAAGCGCATCGAACCCTCACGCGTGATAGGCGGAATCGGGGATATCGGTGATGAACATGTGGCCCGGCGCATGGGTGATGGCGAAGGGCACGCCGGACGCCATCACGGCCGCCTGCGGGGTGACGCCGCAGGCCCAGAAGACCGGCACTTCGCCGGGCTCGATGCGCACCGCATCGCCGAAATCAGGCTTCCCAAGGTCGGCGATGCCGATTTCCTCGGGAGCCCCGACATGGACCGGTGCACCATGCACGGCCGGAAAGCGGCCGGAAATGGTGGCGGCGTCGGCGACGCGCGAGGCCGGGATCGGCCGCATGGAGACGACCATGTTGCCCTTGAGCCGGCCGGCGGGCCGGCAGGCCCTGTTGGTCAGGTACATCGGCACATTGGTCTTGTCCGTCATGTGGCGGATCTCGATGCCGGCCTCGACCATCGGCGTCTCGAAGGTGAAGGAGCAGCCGATCAGGAAGGCGACGAGGTCGTCGCGCTCCGCCCAGGCCGCCGACGCGTCCGCCGTCTCCTCCGCGAGCCTGCCATCGCGCCAGATGCGGTAGAGCGGCAGGTCGGTGCGCAGGTCCGCGCCGGGCGCAAGCAGCGTCGTCGGCGAGCCGGGATCGGAGACGTCGAGCACCGGGCAGGGCTTCGGGTTGCGCTGCGCATAGAGCAGGAAATCGAAGGCCCAGTCGCGCGGCAGCACGATCATGTTGGCCTGGGTGAAGCCCGGCGCGATGCCGGAGGTGGGCGCGACGAGCCCGCCTCGATAATCGGCCCGCGCCTTGCGGGCGGCCGTGGCGTCGGCATGGTCCAGGAAGGCGATGGGGATCGTCATGGCCGCTCCTTACGACTTGTCGGCGAAGGAGCGGATGGCGATGCCTTCCGCCTCGAAGCGGCGGCGGATCCCCTCTGCGATGGCGACCGCGCCGGGGCTGTCGCCGTGCACGCAGATCGACTGTGCCTCGATGCGGATCGTGTTGCCATCGGTGGCTTCGAGCGTCCCCTCGCGGGCAAGCTGCACCATGCGGTCGGCGATCTTCGCCGCGTCGTGCAGCACCGCGCCGGGCTCGCGGCGCGAGACGAGCTCGCCCTTCGGCGTATAGGCGCGGTCGGCAAAGGCCTCGGCGACGACGGCAAGGCCGGCCTTGCGGGCGAGATCGAGGATCGGCGCATTGGCAAGGCCCATCAGGACCAGCGAGGGATCGACCGCCTTGATGCCGTCGATGACGGCCTGGCCCTGCCTGGCGTCATAGGCGATGCGGTTGTAGAGCGCGCCGTGCGGCTTGACGTAGCGCACCGTCGTTCCCGCCGCGGCGGCGACGCCCTTGATCGCGCCGATCTGGTAGATCACGTCGGCGATCAGCTCCTCGGACGTCGCGTCCAGGTCGCGCCGGCCGAAGCCGACGCGGTCCGGATAGGAGACATGGGCGCCGATGACGACGCCGTTCTTCGCGGCCGCCTGAACCGTGCGGTAGATGCCGGCCGGATCGCCCGCATGGAAGCCGCAGGCGATGTTGGCGGAGGAGACGACGGCGAGCATCGCCGCATCGTCGCCCATGCGCCAGGCGCCGTAGCTTTCACCGAGATCGCTGTTGAGATCGATCGCTGCCATTGTTCCCTCCCCTTTTCCTTAGAGACCGAGCAGGCCGAAGATCGTGCCGGCCGACTTGTAGCCCATATACCATGTCAGCGCGCAGACCAGGACGCCAAGGGCGAGCAGCCAGCGCGGATAGCGATAGCCCCCCATCAGGTCCTCGCGCTTCCAGGCGGCGAAGAGGAAGATGCTGAGGCCGATCGGCAGGATGAGGCCGTTGAGGCCGCCGACGAAGACCAGCATGGCGGCGGGCGGCGTGGTGATCAGCAGGTAGGAGACCAGCGAGATGGCGATGAAGACGACCGTCGCCATGTTGCGGGCGTGCTCGCTGATATCCTGCTTGAAGACGGTGATGAAGGAGATCGAGGTATAGGCCGCGCCGATGACGCTGGTGATAGCCGCTGCCCAGAAGATGATGCCGAAGAGGCGCAGGCCGACATCGCCGGCAGCGGCCTGGAAGGCCTGGGCGGCCGGGTTCGCCGCCTGGCTTGCGGTGTCGATGATGACGCCGCTGGCAACGACGCCGAGGATGGCGAGGAAGAGCACGTAGCGCATCAGGCCGGTCACGGCGATGCCGGTGAGCGCCGCGCGGGTGACGGCCGACAGGTGCTCCTGGCCGACCATGCCGCGGTCGAGCAGGCGGTGCGCGCCGGAATAGGTGATGTAACCGCCGACCGTGCCGCCGACGATGGTGGTGATCGTGGCGAAGTCGATCGTATCGGGCAGGACGGTCTGGAACAGCGCGTCACCCACCGGCGGGCCGGACACGAAGGCGACGTAAAGCGTCAGCACGATCATCAGGATGCCGGCGAAGACGATGAAGCGGTCGACCGCAAGGCCGGCACGCTTCGACAGGAAGATGCCGATCGAGAACACCGCGCTGATCGCCCCGCCGATCTTCGGATCGAGGCCGAAGACCGCATTGAGGCCGAGGCCGGTGCCGCCGATATTGCCGATGTTGAAGAACAGGCCGCCGACGATGACAAGAATGGCCAGAAGATAGCCCGAGCCGGGAATGGCGGCATTGGCGACATCGGAAGCGCGCATGCGCGTCAGCGTGACGATGCGCCAGATGTTCAGCTGAACGACGAAGTCGATGAGGATGGAGGCGAGGATGCCGAAGGCGAAGGCGGCGCCGAGCTTGGTGGTGAAGGTCGCCGTCTGCGTGATGAAGCCGGGGCCGATGGCGGAGGTCGCCATCAGGAAGATCGCGGCGACCAGCGCCGAACGACGGGACTTGACGGTGTGGATGCCCTGCGCGATCACACCCGCGCCGGCAGGCGCAGCTGCATTCTGTTCCATGAGATTTCTCCGCTCTCACACACCCGCCCCTCGCGAGTGATGCATCGTTAAATGATGAACCGTCACACAAAAATGTCAATATTGTTCAACAATATTTCTATATCGTTCCTTATTATTGCCGTTTTACCAATCACATAGCACGGGATTCGCCGCACTTTTCAGCCCCATTGCTCACCCATTCGTGCTATGGCCAGCTTGGAAAGAGGGCGCCCGAGGAAACGGAATCGGGCCGGGGAGACGACGATGACGGATGACGGAGAAGGCCTGCCGCTGGCGGATCGATTGGCGCGGCGCATTCGCACGCTGCTGATCTCGGGGGAACTCTCCCCCGGCCAGCGCCTGTCGGAAGCCGCCTTCAGCGACCGCTTCGACGTCTCGCGCAACTCGCTGCGCGAGGCCTTCCGCCTGCTCACCAAGGACGGGCTGCTGCGCCACGAGGCCAACCGTGGCGTCTTCGTCGCCGTGCCCTCCATGGCCTCGATCATCGACATCTACCGCGTGCGGCGCATGCTCGAATGCGGCTCACTGCGCCAGGCCTGGCAGCAGCACCCGGCGATCCGGGCGATGCGCGCGGCGGTGGAGATGGCGCGCGAGCGGCGTGCCGAAGGCGACTGGATCGGCGTCGGCAGCGCCAACATGATGTTCCATACCGCCGTCATCGACCTTTCCGACAGCGCGCGGCTCAACGAATTCTACGAGCGCATCTCGGCGGAACTACGCCTCTGCTTCGGGCTGCTCAACGACCCGGAGCACCTGCACTCCCCCTTCGTCGATATGAACGACGCCATCACGACGCTCGTCGAGACCAACCGGCCGCAGGAGGCCGCGGCGCAGATGGAGACCTATCTCAACCTTGCCGAACGCACGATGCTGAAAGCGCTGGAGCGGGCCTCCGAACTGGCCTGACGAGATCCGGTCCACGCGACGGCAGCACGGCGCTTCCTTGCGATTCACTTCGGTCGTCAGAATGCCCAGGGATCGACGAGTTCGACGCCGGTGCCGGTAAAGTCCCGGATGTTGCGCGTCGCAAGCCGGCCACCGTTGACGCGGGCGATCGCGGCGATCATGCCGTCGGGCGCCGTCATCGGGCGGCCTTCCCGCACCGCCTGCCCCATGATCTCGCCATAGGCAAGGGCCGCCGCCTCCGTCAGGCCGAAGATCCGCCCGGCAAAGCGGCGGCGCCATTCGGCCAGCCCCTGCTCCAGCCGGTCTGCCCGCTCGTCCGGCCTGATCTTCCGGATACCGAAGGCGATCTCGGCAATCGTCACCGTCGGCAACGCCAGTTCGGCGTCGAAACGCACGAGCCAGGCGAGCACGCTTTCCGACGGCGCCTTCTTCAGGGTCTCGGACACCACGTTCGTGTCGAGGAAGATCACAGGTCGAGCCCCTCGTGAGGCGTGCGATGTTCGCGGATCGCGGCTTCCAGATCGACCTCCGCGCCGAAATCGGCGGCAAGCCGCCGGTAGAAGCGGGCCGCCGGCTCGCTGCCGGCCTCCCGCACCGCATAGGCCTCCAGCGCCCGCTCGACGATATCGGCGATCGTGCGGTTTTCCCGCCGCGCGAGGCGGTGGGCGAGGTCGCGGGCGCGGGCGCTGCGGACGGAAAGCTGCGGTTCTGCCATGATGGCCTCCTTCGGCGGAAACATAGTGCCGCGCAATCTTGCCATCAAGATGGCAAGCGATGGCAAACCATCACCTCGTTGCCAGGATCGCTTCCGCCGCCTTTTCCGCGATCATGATCACCGGCGAATTGGTGTTGCCGGAGACGATGCTCGGCATGATCGAGGCGTCGACGACGCGCAGCCGGTTCAGGCCGTGCACGGCGAGCTTCGTGTCCACCACCGCCATCGGGTCGCTGCCCATCTTGCAGGTGCCGACGGGGTGGAAGATGGTGGTGGCGATGTCGCCGGCCCGGCGGATCAGGTCCTCCTCGCTCTCGTATTCCCGGCCGGGCAGCATTTCCTGCGGGCGGAACGGCGCGATCGCCCTGGTCTGCATGAGGCTGCGGGCATGGCGGATGGATTTCGCCGCAAGCAGCCGGTCGCCGGCCGTCGAGAGGTAGTTCGGGCGGATTTCCGGCGCCTCGGCAAGGTCGCGGGTCGTCACATGCACCGTGCCGCGGCTTTCCGGCCGGAGGTTGCAGACCGAAACGGTGACCGCCGGGTAGCGGTGCAAGGGCTCGCCGACCCGGTCGGTGCTGAGCGGCTGGACGTGATATTCGAGGTCGGGCGTCGCGACGGCGGGATCGCTCCTGGCGAAGATGCCGAGCTGGCTCGGCGCCATGGAGAGCGGGCCGGAGCGGGAAAACGCATATTGCAGGCCCATGCCGGCCCGGCTGAAGAGGTTGTGGTAGAGCTGGTTCAGCGCGCGCGCGCCCTCGATCCGGAAGACCGTGCGGATCTGCAGGTGGTCCTGCAGGTTCTCGCCGACGCCGTTCAGTTCATGGCGCACGGGAATGCCGAGGGCGGAAAGCAGGCCCGGCCGGCCGATGCCCGACAGTTCCAGGATTTTCGGCGAGTTGATCGCGCCGGCCGACAGCACCACCTCGCGCGTGGCGCGGGCAAGGCAGATGCGGCCCCGCAGGCGAAAGCGCACGCCGGTCGCCGTCCTGCCGTCGAATTCCACCCGCTCGGTCTCCGCCCCGGTCAGGACACGCAGGTTCGGCCGTTTCATCGCCGGCCGCAGGAAGGCCTTCGTGGTGTTCCAGCGCAGGCCGCCGCGCTGGTTGACCTCGAAATAGCCGGAGCCCTCGTTGTCGCCGTCGTTGAAATCGTCGGTCTTCGGAATGCCGAGTTCCTCGGCCGCATCGCGGAAGGCGTCGAGGATCGGCCAGGAGAGCCGCTGGCGCTCGACGCGCCATTCGCCGCCGGCCCCGTGCAGGGCGGATTTTCCGCGGTAATTGTCCTCCGACTTCAGGAAATAGGGCAGCACGTCGTCCCAGCCCCAGCCGGCATTGCCCGCCTGCCGCCAGCCGTCATAGTCGGCGGCCTGGCCGCGCATGTAGATCATGCCGTTGATCGACGAGCAGCCGCCGAGCACCTTTCCGCGCGGGTAGTTGAGCATACGGCCGTTGAGGCCGGCCTCCGCGGCCGTCTTCATCATCCAGTCCGTGCGCGGATTGCCCATGCAATAGAGGTAGCCGATCGGCACATGGACCCAATGGTAGCGGTCCGAGCCGCCGGCCTCGATGAGCAGCACCCGGTTCTTCGGATCGGCCGAAAGCCGGTTCGCCAGAACGCAGCCGGCCGAGCCGGCGCCCACGACGATGAAATCGTAGCTGCCCTCGTCCACCGCCATTTCCTGTCCATCGACGGTCACGCTGCAACTCCTGGTGCCATGTCCCGAGACGCCGAGAGCCGCCGCCACAGCGGCGTCATGGCTTCGCCGATGTCCCTGTAGAGGGCGTAGCGCCGGTCGTAATGGGCCGACAGCGCGCCGTTCGGCCTGTAGTGCCGGTCGGTCCGCACCATGGCATTGGCGCCGTCGGTGAAATCGGAAAAGAGGCCGACCCCGGTGCCTGCCGCAATCGCCGCGCCGAGCGCGCCCGTCTCGTGCGAGACGGCGACGGAGACCGGCACGCCGAGCACGTCGGCAAAGATCTGCGGCCAGAGCCTGCTGCGCGCGCCGCCGCCGGAAAGCACCGCCTCCTCGAAAGTCGCACCGGCCTTGCGGATCGCCTCGACATGCTGGCGGTGGCCGAAGGCGACGCCTTCGAGCAGCGCGCGGACCAGATGCCCCCTGGTGTGCCAGCCGGCAATGCCGTAGAAGCCCGCCCGCGCATGGCCGTCCTGCTGGGCGCCGTAGAGATAGGGGTGGTAGAGCGGATCGTCCGCCGCGGGCTCCACCGCCGCGGCATGCGCGCAGCACGCGTCGAAGGGCGAGATGTCCGCCGCGTGGTCGCCCTCGAAGAACTCCCGCACCAGCCATTCGAGATTGGCCGCCGAGGTGGCGCTGTTTTCCATCGCCATGTAGCGGGTCCGGTCGAAGGTCGAGGACATGAAGACGGGACCGTCGAGATCCGGACCGCCGATGACGACCTGGTTGATGCTCCAGGTGCCGGCGATGATCGAGGCGCTGCCGGTGCGCGAGACGCCCGAACCGAGCGCCGAGGCGACGACGTCGAAGAGCCCGCCGATGACGGGCGTGCCCGCGGCAAGGCCGGTCTCCGCCGCCACCGCCGCCGTCACCCGCCCGGCAATGTCGGCGCTTTCGATGAGCGGCGGCAGGAGGTCCATGCAATCGCCGAGGCCATAGGCCTCCATCAGCGCCCGGTCGTAGCGGCGGGCCGCAAGGTCGATGAGGCCGGCGCCGGACATGTCGGAGACCTCGCTGACGCGCTGGCCCGTCAGGCGGTTGACGACGAAATCCTTGGAGAAGAACACCGTGCCGATGCGCTGGAAGAGCTCCGGCCTGTAACGCTTCAGCCAGGTGAGCAGGGTCGGCGTCTGCGACGGCCAGGGGCGCTGGCGGGCGATCGGATAGGTCCGGTCGCCGACACCCTCGGCCAGCCACGCCTCGACGAGGCCGGTCGCCCGCGTGTCGAGCGACTGGATGCCGATGAGCGGCTCGCCCGCCCGGTCGAGCGCATAGAGCCCGTTGCCGTGGCCGGCACAGCCGATGGCGGCGATGTCGCCGGCCGCAATGCCCGCCTTGTCGAGGCAGGTGTGGATGACGTGCCGCGCATTGGCCCAGAGTTCGCCGAGATCGCGCTCGACATGGCCGGGGCTCGGCATGCGACTATGGCCCTCCTCGCCCGCATGCGCCAGCTCCCGGCCCGTCCGGTCGAAGATCACCGCCTTGATCACGGTGTTTCCGGCATCGAGCCCCAACAGATAATCCGTCATGCTGAACCCCTCCCAAGGTTCGTTTCACCCTATCCCTGCCGGTAAAGCGCGAAAGCCTCTTCGCCGCTCGCATCCGCATGGATGATCGCCATCAGGCCCCGCACCACGGCGCTCGGATTGGCGTGCTGGTAGATGTTGCGTCCATAGACCATGCCCACCGCGCCCTGCCGCATCAAGGCCGCGGACTTGTCGAAGACCGCGCGAAGGTCCTCCTTGCCGCCGCCACGCACGAGGACCGGGCAGCGCGCCACCTCGACGACGCGGTGGAAATCCTCCGCATTGGTGGTCGGGTCCGCCTTGACGATGTCGGCGCCCATCTCGCGGGCAAGCCGCGTCAGGGTGACGATCTTCTCCGCATCGCCATCGACCATGTAGCCGCCGCGCTCCGTGACGGGCTGCATGACGAGCGGCTCGATCATCAGCGGCATGCCGTATTTCTCGCAATCCGCCCGGACGCGCGCGATGTTCTGCACGCACTGGCGGAAGAGGTCGGGCTCGTCCGGCAGCATGAAGAGATTGACCACCACGCAGGCCGCATCCATCTCCAGCGCGCCGATGAGCGGTTCCGCCTCATTCTGCAGCACGGCCCACATGTCGCGATGGCGGATGCGGTTATAGGGATTGCCCATGTCGATGCGCATGACGAGGGCGGGCTTGTCCTTGCCGGAAAGCCCCTGCAACAGGTCGGCCTGGCCGTAGTTCATCTGGATCGCGTCGGGCCTCGCATCGACCAGCGCCTTCACCACGGCCGGCATGTCCTCCAGCCCGTCGAGGAAGGACGGCTCGTTGCACACGCCGTGATCGATCGCCACGTCCAGGCAACGACCGTAGCCGAACAGCCGGTTCATCCGGACCTTGCGGTTGTCTCGCATACATCACTCCTTTGTTCGTTCCGTGCGGAAAGGGTTTCCTCCGCGACGCCGTGGCGCTCGCGCAGGAGGGTCAGAAAACGGCATCGCTCCTCGGCCCTGCGCGCCGCGGGCCAGCCTTTTTCGGCAGCCAGCACGTCGAGTGCGGCCTCCGTCATGGCGAGCGAGAGCTCGCCGGTAATGGCAAGCGCGGTGCGGCGCAGGAGCAAATCATCCAGATGCTCGACCGCTTCGCAGCGGATGAGGCAGAGAAGTTCGCGGGCGCTGTAGGCCGGATGGGGCATGGGATGATCCGGTCCGGCGGCGATGAAAAGGGCGATGTCGCGCGCATCCGTGCCGTAGCGGGCAAACAGCGTCGCGGCCCGTTCCAGGGAAAGGCCCGTCGAGGCCGAGAGCGCCCGTGCCCAACCGTCGCCGTCCTCCGGATAGTCCCGCCCGCCGCCGAGCGGACGATCCGCCGTGTCGATGCGGCGCGGCAGGCCGAGCCGGTCGAGCGCCATATCGGCGGAAAGTTCGCCGAAGGAGCGGAACGTCGTCCATTTGCCGCCGATCATGCACAGCACCGGCGGCCCGCCGTCGCGCCCTTCGAGAACGGTGCAGAAGTGGTCGCGTGGAATGCGGCCGGTAAAGCTGTCCTTGCTCGCCGGCAGCGGGCGCACGCCGGAAAACTGGAAGACGATCTCCTCCGGACGTATGCGGATGCCCGGCAGCACGAAGGCGAGCGATTGCAGGATGTAGTCCCGCTCGTCCGCCTCGCAGCGCACCGTGCCGGGATCGTCGACGCGGATATCCGTCGAGCCGACCAGCACCTTGCCGAGATAGGGGAAGAGGATGCAGATGCGCCCGTCCTCGTTCTCGTAATAGATCATGTGGCCGTCGAGCATGTCGCGCAGCGCCGGATTGTCGATGATGAGATGCGAGCCCTTCGTGCCGCCCATCAGCGGTTCGGGCCGGCTGTCCGCGAGAAAGAGGCTGGCATTGGCGATGTCGACCCAGCCGCCGGTCGCGTTGACGATGATCCGCGGCTGAAGAGCGAGCGCCTCGCCGGTGAGGCCGTCGTGCAGCCTGTAGCGCCCGCCGCCGGTCGCCTCGATCGTCGCATAGTTGAGCGCCCGGGCCTGCTCCCCGCCGGAAAGGCCGTCACGCAGCACCTCGATGCCGAGGCGTTCGGGATGGCTGACCCAGGCGTCGTAATAGGTCGCCGAATTGCGGATCGCCGGGTTGAGCGCCGGCCATTTTTCGAGTGTCGCGCTACGGCTGCGGAACTGGTGCCTCGGCATCAGCGCCCGCTCGCGCGTCAGGAAATCATAGATGCCGAGCCCCGTCTTGATGGCGATCGCGCCGCGGCGGCTGGGGCGGCGGGTGAGGCCGAGGAAGCGGACGATGCCGTTGGCAAGGCCGGAGAAGATGCCGAAAATCGGCACCGCGGTCGGCAGCGGCGCGACATAGTGCGGCGCATTGCGCAAGAGACGGTCGCGCTCGACGAGGGATTCCCTGACGAGGCTGAACTCGCCGTTTTCGAGATAGCGCAGACCCCCGTGCACCATGCGCGAGAGGGCGGCGCTCGCACCGGAACAATAGTCGGCCTTCTCGACGAGGAGCACGTCGACGCCCTGCAGCGCCAGCTCGCGGAAGACGCTGAGCCCGTTGATGCCGCCGCCGAGGACGCATACGTCCACCTTCGGGCTCCGGCGCAGCCCGTCCAATGTCTGTTTCCGGTTCATGATGGCAGTCCGTTATCCGTCCATGGAGACGAGGTGCGCCGTAATGGCGGTGTCGATGGCCGCCAGATCGTCCGTCGCAAGCCGCAGCGTGCCGGCCCGTGCATTGTCGAGCGCCTGTTCCGGGTTCCTGGCGCCGCAGAGCGCGAAGGTCACGCCCTCCTGCGCCAGCGTCCAGGCGATCACGACCTGGGCGATGCTGGCCTCATGGCGCTCGGCGACGGGGCGGATGGCGTCGGAAAAGGCCTTCGCCTTCTGCCGGTTGGCGACGGAGAAGCGCGGATTGTCCTTGCGCTGGTCGTCGCCGGAGAAGACGCGATCCGGGCCGATCGTGCCGGAGAGCAGGCCGAGCGCCAGCGAGGAATAGCTGAGCGTCGCCACGCCGTTTCGAACGGTGAGCGGCAGCAGGTCCGCCTCGATCTTGCGATCGATCATGCTGAACCGCTCCTGGATCGCGTCGAGCGATCCGGTCTCAATGTACTGTTCGAGCTCCGACCGGTTGACATTGCTCGCGCCGATGGCGCGGATCTTGCCGGCCGTCTTCAGCTCTTCCAGCGCCGCGACCGTCTCGGCGATCGGCGTCGTCGCGTCCTGCCAGTGGGTGATGTAGAGGTCGATATAGTCCGTGCCGAGCCGGCGCAGGCTCTCCTCCACCTCGTGGACGATCGCGTCCCGGCCGAGATAACGATGGACCGGCCTGCCGTCCTGGTCGAAGAAGTGGCTGCCCTTCTGCGTATGCCAGACGAGGCCGCATTTCGTGGCGATCACCGCCTTGTCGCGGCGTCCGGCGATGGCCTTGCCGACGATCTCCTCCGCGCGGCCGAGGCCATAGGCGGGCGCCGTGTCGATGAGCGTCACGCCGGCGTCGAGCGAGGCCTCTATGGCGGCGATGGATTGCGCCTCGTCCGTGCCGCCCCACATCCAGCCGCCGATCGCCCAGGTGCCGAGGCCGACGGCCGACGCCTTGACGCCGGAGCGCCCGATGTCGCGGATCAATTGTTCGCCGCTCATGCGGAAATCCCTTCTTCGGATGCCAGTTCAAGAATGCGCGCGCCGGTCGCCTCGTCGGTGACGAGCGTGTCGAGATGATCGCCGCGCAGGACGCTGAGGATGGAGCCGGCCTTGTTGAAGCCGCTCGCGACGCCGATCTTCGTCGGGATCGAGGCGAATTCCGGAAGCGTCAGCGAGACCAGCGCACGGTTGAGGCTGTAGTCGCAGAGCCTGCCTTCGCCGTCCAGAAGATGGGCGAGAAGCTCCGAGCTCGCGCCGGAATGCTCGATGGCCTTGCGGTCCTCGCTCGACGAGGGATGCAGGTCGTAATAGGTCGAGTCCGGGCTGAGGATCGAGCCGATGCCGACGACGGCCACCTTCGCCTCGCGCGCCCGCTGGAAGACGTCGGCGACGGAGCGCATGTTCATCAGCATTTCCCGCTGCTCGGCATCGTCGGCAAAGAGCGGCGCGTGGATCTGGTAGGAGCGCCCGCCGAGCCGTTCGGCCATCAGCGTCGAGACATGGTTGACGTCCGTATAGTGTTTTCCCTGCACGCAGCCCGTCGCGGGGATGACCTCGACATCAAAGCGGCGCGGCGCCTGCAGGCCGGCGACGACGGCGCTGACCCCCTTGCCGCCGGTGATGCAGATCGTGTCCCCGTCGGCAATCTCTTCGAGCAGCAGGCGGGCGGCGGCCTCCCCCACCGCCTGCAAGGCGGTCTGCGGATTGTCGGAGACGGTCGGCACCACGACGGCGCGGCTGATGCCGCCGAGCGCCAGAAGCCGCTCCTCCATGTCGACCAGCGGCTCGACCGGCGACTTGATCTTGATCTCGACGAGGCCGAGCTGGCGGCCGCGCTTGATGAGGCGGTTGACGGTGGCGTGCGACAGGCCGAGCCGGTCGGCTATCTGCGCCTGCGTCAGGCCTTCCAGGAAGTGCAGCACGAGCGCCTGGTGCATCTGGCGGGCGATGACGATCTCTTCGCGCGGCGCCGTGGTCTTGGGTTTCAACTTGGCGATCGGCATGTCAGGCGGCCTTCCGCTTGTGCAGGAAATGATCGATCGAGACGGCGGCGAGCAGGATGCAGCCCTTGATCATGTCCTGCCAGTAGACCGAGACATTGAGCAGGATCAGCGAAGAGGTGACGACCGAGAGCAGCGCGATGCCGAGGATGGCGCCGAGGATGGTGCCCGAACCGCCATTGAGCGAGGCCCCGCCGATCACCGCTGCCGCGATGATGTTGAGCTCCATGCCGACGCCGAAGGTGGGGGTCGCCGCGCCAAAGCGGGACATGTAGATGACGCCTGCGACACCGGCGAGCGTCGAGCACAGCACCGTCACCCAGAACTTCACCTGGTTGGTCTTGATACCGGAATAGAGCGCGGCCTTCTCGTTGCTGCCGGTGTAGAAGACCTTGCGGAAGGCGGTCGCCCGGCGCAGCAGGAAATCGAACAGGATGACGACGGCGACGAAGATCAGGATGACATAGGGCACGCCGTAAAAGGTGCCCTGCCCCACCGCCTTGAAGCCGGCCGGCAGCGTGAAGAGCGAGAGCGGCGTGCCCTTGGTGATGATGAGGCAGAGGCCGCGCACGATCACCATGGCTGCCAGCGACGTGATGAAGTGGTTGAGGCCGACGACCGTCACGAAAAAGCCCATGGCGGCGCCGATGGCGCTCGAGGCGAGGATGCCGACCAGCGAGGCCGTCCACGGATCGAGCCCGGCCAGGAACAGCGAGCCGGACAGCACCATCGCGAAGCAGACGACGGAGCCGACCGCAAGGTCGATGCCGCCGACGATCAGGAGGATCGTCATGCCGACGACGACGATGCCTTCCACCGAGAAGCTCATCAGCATGGCGCGGAAATTGCCGAGCGTCAGGAAGTGCGGCGAGGCGAAGCTCATGATCACGCAGAGCGCGAGGATGATCGCGATCAGCCCGGCCTCGCGCATGGTGCCGATGCGCCTGAAGGACGATGTCTTCGGCGTGCCCGCCGCCATCGTGTCGATTGCCATTCCCGTCTCTCCCAGTTTCTTCTCACGCGGCATGGTTTGCCGCCCTTGCCGTGCCCAGGCCCGAAGCGAGCCGGATCACGGCCTCCTCCGTCATCTCCTTTGCGCCGAGTTCCCCCGCGATGCGTCCCTCCCGGACGACGAGCACGCGGTCGCAGAGCCCGAGCAGCTCCGGCATTTCCGAGGATATGACGACGATGCCGATGCCCGCGCGCGCAAGCTCGCGCAGCAGGCGGTGAATTTCGGTCTTCGCGCCGACATCGATGCCGCGCGTCGGCTCGTCCATCAGGATGACCTTCGGCTTGACCGCGAGCTGCTTGGCGATGGCCACCTTCTGCTGGTTGCCGCCGGAGAGCGATTTTACCGGCGCGTCGATGCCGCCCATGCGCACGGCGAGGCGCTTCGCAAAGTCCTCCGCCAGCGCCGCCTCGGCGCGGCGGTCGAGCAGGCCGAGCGGACCCGTCAGCGATTTCAGGTCCAGGACGGAGATGTTCTGCGCGATGGAAAGGTCGAGGAAAACGCCCGATCCCTTGCGGTCCTCGGAGAGGTAAACGATGCCGGCCTTCACCGCATCCGCATAGGCGCGGATCGCCTGCGCCGCGCCATGCAGGCGCACCGTGCCGGCGGTGTGCGGCCGCAGCCCGCAGATACCCTCGGCGATCTCCGTACGGCCGGAGCCGATGAGGCCGCCGATGCCGAGGATCTCGCCCTTGCGCAGGGTGAAACCGACGGCGTGGAAACGGTCGCCGTCACCGAGGTCATCGACTTCGAGGATGGTCGCGCCCGGCTCCGTATCGAGCTTGTCCGGATAGAGCTGGGTGATCTCGCGTCCCACCATGCGGCGCACGACGTCATCCGGCGTGATGTCGGCGATGCGGTCGGTACAGACATAGCGCCCGTCGCGGAAAACGGTCACGCGGTCGCAGAGCGAGAAAATCTCGGCCATGCGGTGGCTGATATAGATGATCGAGATACCGTTCGCCTTGAGGTCGCGGATGATGGAGAAGAGCTGCTGCGCCTCGGTTTCGGTGAGCGCGGCAGTGGGCTCGTCGAGGATCAGCACGCGGCAGTCGAGCGTCAGCGCCTTGGCGATCTCGACGAGCTGCTGGCTGGAAATCGGCAGGTCCGCCACCTTGCGGCGGACGTCGATGGCGGCAAGGCGGTTCATCACGGCCTGCGCGTCGCGCTCCAGGGCGCGGTAATTCATGAAGGGCGAGCGACGACGGTTGGTGGCGGCCATGAACATGTTTTCCGCCACGCTCGCATCCGGGCAGAGCGCGATTTCCTGGTGGACGAGGCCGATGCCGAGCGCCTGGGCGGCGGCAGGGGATGCGATGCGCACGGCCTTGCCGTCGACGCGGATCTCGCCCTCGGTCGGCTGCAGGACGCCGGCGATGATGTTCATCAGCGTCGACTTGCCGGCACCGTTCTCGCCGCAGAGCGCATGGACCTCGCCGCGTTCCAGCGTGAAGTCGACCTCGGTCAACGCCTTCACCGCCCCGAAATGCTTGGTCACGCCATGAATGGTGAGCACCGGCTCCGCCATCGTCTTTCCTTCCAGATCGTCGTCCATAGCTTCCCCCCTCTGCCCTGCCGGGCATCTCCCCCTCAAGGGGGGAGATCAGATGGGGGGAAGCACTTCGCCCATCATCGGCCGTTTCGATGTGGGCACCGCCCTCCATCTTGCCGATCTCCCCCCTTGAGGGGGAGATGCCCGGCAGGGCAGAGGGGGGCCACGGTGGAAGCGGCCAAAGGCATGAGCCGCCGATACTACTCCTCGATACCCTTGGTGCCGCGACGCTTCAGGTACTTGTCCCAGTAGAAATCGTCGGCGTTTTCCGCCGTCACGATGGACAGGCCGTTGTCGACGACCGGGATGCTCATCGGGTTGAAGCCCGAGCGCTTGGCGTCGTTCATCGGGTCGATCAGTTCCGGATGCTTGGCGAGCCACAGCAGCATGAAGCCCATATAGCCCTGCATGCCCTGGTTCGGGTTGATCGAGCCGAACACCTCGCCGGCCTTGATCATGTCGAGGATGTTGGCGTTGACGTCCGCGCACATGACGAGGACCTTGCCGCCGGCTTCCTTGTTGGCCTGCGCCGCGCCGATGGCGGAATTGGCTTCCGGCATGAAGACCGCGCCGAGATTCGGGTTGGCCTGGATGATGCTGGAAAGACCCTGATAGGCCTTGGTCGGATCCTGGTTGGAGGCGGCGCGGCCGACGAGCTTCATGTCCGGCCACTTCTCCTCCATGCGGGCGATGAAGGCGGCTATGCGCTTGTCGTGGTTGTCCTGGCCGGGGTTTTCGAGCACCGCATACTCGCCCTTGCCGCCCATCTTCTCGGCGATCGCGTCGGCCGCATAGGTGCCTTCGCGGGTGTTGTCGGAGGTGATGAAGGACACGCGCTTGGAAAGCGGCGAGTCGGCGGCGAAGGTCACGACCGCCGTGCCCTGGTCGATGGCGCGGTTGATCGGCTCGATGAACGGGTCGGAGTTCATCGGGTGGACGAGAATGCCGGCCGGGTTCTGTGCCAGCGCCTGGTCGAAGGTGGCGATCTGCTTGTTGACGTCATATTCCGGCGTGCCGGTATATTCCGTCTCGCAGCCGAGCTGCTGGCCGGCCTGCTTGAACATCTCATAGACCGGGAACCAGTATTCGACGCCCGAAACCATGACATTCATGACGTATTTCTCGCCCGGCTTGCAGCGGAACGGGTTCTCCGTCTCGGCCGCCGCGGAACCGGCAAAAAGCGTCGTCGCAAGGACCGCCAACGCGGTCGTCGTCAGAAAAGTGCGCAAGTATCCTCCTCCGGGGCGAAAGCCCCTCCCAAAAGCCCGTGGGCGTCGTTCCGACGCCGGTGATCTCTGTGAAGACCGGACTTCCTCCTCGAAGTCCGGTATGGGCAGCTAATCGCAAAGCAAAGGGAGTGTCAATATAATTCAGACAATGAAATATATTTCATACCTAAATCATGAAATCAAGCCCGACGGCTGAAATATCTTTCATCCCTTCGCGACGGCCGCCACCGACGCGGCAAAGACCGGATCGGCCATCAGCGCGCGGCAGCGGGCAAAGCGCCCGTCCGCATAGGCCCGGAAATCGGCGGCCGGGTTGCCGTTCGCAAGCTGGATCAGCCCCCAGAGCGTCCAGAGCAGATCGCACATCGCCTTGTAGATGACGATGCGGCCGCGCTCGGCCGGTTTCGGCTCGCCGCCGAAATAGGCGCGGATCATCGCCTCCTCCTGCTGCCGGTCGAACTCCGCCTCGACAGAGAGATCGCCGAGGTCCCACATCGGGTCGTTCATGCCGGAATATTCCCAGTCGACGATCCACATGCGATCCCCCGTATCGAGGAAGTTCTCGCAGAGCGGATCGCAATGGCAGGCGACGACGGGCAGCGGGTGGGCGGCGAGCGCGGCGCGCACCGTTTCCGCCTCGCGCAGCCCCTCGTGATAGCCTTCCGGCAGGGCGACATCCTTGGTGGAGAGTACGGCAAGGTACTCGTCGATCATGGCGAAGAGCTCGAAGCGCGCCGGGAAGATCGCGCCGCTGTCGTGCAAGCGCCGGAAGGCCTCGCCCGCCCGCGCCGGCGCGCCGGAAACGGCCTTGAAGCCCTCCGGCGTCATCGTCGTCGCGCCGGGAATGAAACGGGTAAGCATCAACCCGGTCGCCGCATCCACGTGAAAGACCTCCGGCCCCACGCCGACGCGCGCCGCTTCCCTCGCGGCGACGGCCTCGTTGCCACGGTCGATATATTCCTCCGTGCCCCTGCCGGGCACGCGCAGGCACCAGTCGCGGACGCGGAAGACGAGATTGGTGAGGCCGCCGAGCCGTTCCACCGGTCCGTCATAGCCTTCCAGAAGGGGAATTTTCGCGATTGCATCCAGGGCCTGCCGCTCTTCGCTCATGAACACCTCCTTTTGGCCGTCCGCGACGGTTTCACAGATTTCAGCCTTTCGCTATCATCATCAAAACATGAGGGAAGGCCATGGCAAACGGACATCATGAGGGTGCACTCGGCGCGGTCTACAATGCAAGCGGCACGGAGGAGGTCGCGGCCCTCTACGACGGCTGGGCGGAGACCTACGACGCCGACATGGCGAGCGCCGGCTACCGCCATCCATCGATCTGCCTCGCGCTCCTCGCGCGCCACCTGCCGCGCGGCGCCGCGCCCCTGCTCGATGCGGGCGCCGGCACCGGGCTCATCGGCGAATGGCTGGCGATCCTCGGCTATGCCCATGTCGAGGGCCTCGACATTTCCGACGGCATGCTCCAGCGGGCGGCGGCGAAGGCCGTCTATGCCGCCCTGCACCGCGCCGCCCTCGGCAATCCCCTGCCCTTCCCGGACGGGCACTTCGCCGGCATCGTCTCGGCCGGCGTGTTCACGTCGGGCCATGTCGGCGTCGAGGGCCTGCCGGAACTCATCCGCATCACGCGGCCGGGCGGCGTCCTCGTCCTGACGGTGAAGAACACGCTGTGGAACGACGGTTTTTCCGACCGGCTGGCGGCCCTGGAGCGCAAGGGCATCCTCGCGCGGACAGAGGAGACCGCGCCCTATGTCTCGATGCCCGGCGAGACGGGCACCGTGCCGAGCCGCGGCGTGGTGCTGAAGGTGCTGCGCCACGCCTGAGGCAGGGCCCCGGTCAGGCCGGCTGCACCTCGACCGTCACATGCGACAGCCCGCCGAGATGGGCAAGCCGCGCCTTGTAGTCGGACGGCGCCTTCGGGTGCGGGGATGAGAGCGAGACGATGGCCGCGTGATGGCCGGGACCGACCTGCCAGACATGCAGGTCGGTGATGTGCTCGTCGCCGCGTTCCAGCACCGTGCGGATATCCTCCGCCAGCGCCCCGCCCTCCGGCACCGCGTCGATCAGCACGCCGCCCGCCTCGCGGATGAGGCTCCACGACCAGCGGACGATGACCAGCGCCCCGACGACGCCCATCACCGGATCGGCCCAGAGCCAGCCGTAGCTCCGGCCGAGCAGCAGTGCGACGATGGCAAGGATGGAGGTCAGCGCATCCGCCAGCACATGCAGGTAGGCGGCGCGAAGATTGTTGTCGCGCGCCGAATGCGGGTGGTCGTGCGCATGGTGGTGATCGTGGTCGTGGTGATGATCGTCATGGTGGTCATGATGATGGCCGCCATGGCCGTGACCGTGGTGGCCGTGGTGGTGATGTGCGTGGTCGTCCCGCAGCAGCCAGGCGCTGGCAAGGTTGACCGCAAGGCCGGCGACGGCCACGGCGATCGCCTGGCCGAAATGGATCTCGACCGGATCGGCAAGGCGCAGGACGCTTTCCCAGCCGATGAGCAGGGCGATGAAGGCGAGGACGATGGCGCTGGCAAAGCCCGCGAGATCGCCGAGCTTGCCCGTGCCGAAGGTGAAGCGCGGATCGCGCGCATGGCGCCGCGCATAGGAATAGGCGAGCGCCGCGATCAGCATGGCGCCGGCATGGGTGGACATGTGCCAGCCGTCCGCCACCAGCGCCATCGAGCCGTAGATCGTGCCCGCGACGATTTCCGCCACCATCATGCCGGCGGTCAGCGCGATGACGAGCCAGACCCTGCGCTCGTTGCGGCTGTGGTCGGCGCCGAGGAAGACGTGGTCGTGGGTTGGCCTTGCCGTCGTATCGTTTGCCATGGGACTCCCTTTCGTTGCGGCAGGCGGGGCCGAATACCCTCGGCAGCGCCCGGGGCAAGGCTGCTTCGCCCTGCTGCGGGACCTGCGCTATTTCATGTAGGTCCGGATGACCCCAATCAGCTCCTCGCCGCCCTGAAGACAGTCCGCCTTCGTCTCGGCTTCCATCACGTGATGGCGCAGATGATCCTCCATCACTTCCGCCGTCAGGCCGCCGAGCGCGCCGCGCACGGAGGCGAGCTGGCGCATGATCTCCGCACAGCCCGCCTCGCCTTCCAGCGCGCGTTCGATGCCCTCGATCTGGCCGCGGATGCGGCGCACCCGGGCGATCAGCTTGTCCTTCTGCTGGATGGTGTGGCTCATGCGGGATCGCCTTTCAAATTCATAATATAGCGGGGTATACTATGGATTCTCCGATCCGGAAAGACCCGGAGGCCTTCCCTGCCGCAGGATCAGGCTTTCACGCGCGCACCGGCCGGATCGTAGAGCGGTTCGAGGTGGATCTTCGCCGGCGTGCGTTCCATGGCGACGACGAGCTCGTAGTCGCCGCCCGTCAGGAAATCGTCGTCCACACCCTCGGCGCGGCGCACATAGCCGTAGCCGACATTCTTGCCGAGCGTATAGCCATAGCCGCCGCTGGTGAGGTAGCCGACGGGCTCGCCGTTGCGCAGGATCGTCTCACGACCGACGAGCACGATGTCCGGATTGTCGACCGTGAAACCGGCCAGCGCCTTCTTGCGCTTTTCGCCCTGTAGCGCCTCCAGCGCCCGGCGGCCGAGGAAATCGGTGTTCTTGCGCAGCTTCACCGCCCAGCCGAGGCCGGCATCGAAGGGCGTGTCGTTCGGCGTGATGTCGGATCCCCAGGCGCGGTACCCCTTTTCGAGGCGCAGCGATTCCAGCGCGCGGTAGCCGACCGGGCGGATACCGAACGGGGCACCGGCCGTCATCAGTGCATCGAAGACCGTGCCGATGGCCTCGATCGGCACATGCAGCTCCCAGCCGAGCTCGCCGACATAGGTGACACGCAGCGCCCGCACGACATGGCCGGCAAGCACGATTTCCCGCACATGGCCGAAGGGGAAGCCGGCATTGGAGACATCGGCATCGGCAAGCGCGGCCAGAACGTCGCGCGCCTTCGGCCCCATCAGCGACAGCGTGCCGAAATCCTCGGTTACATCGCGGAGCGTCACGTCGAGGCCGCCGGGAAGATGATCCGTGATCCAGCCGAGGTCATGGGTGCGGAAGCCCGTGCCGGTCACGATGTAGAATTTCTCCTCGGCGAGCCGCGCCACCGTCAGGTCCGCCTCGATGCCGCCGCGGCTGTTGAGAAGCTGCGTATAGGTCAGCCGCCCCACCGGCTTGCCGACATCGTTGGCGCAGATCCAGTCGAGCGCCTTCAGCGCGTCCGGCCCCGTCATCTCGTATTTGGCGAAGGAGGACTGGTCGAAGATGCCGACGGCCTCGCGCACATGGCGGTGCTCGTCGCCGACCGTCGAGAACCAGTTCTGCCGGCCCATCGAATAGACGTCCCGCGCCTCCATGCCCTTCGGCGCGAACCAGTTCGGCCGCTCCCAGCCGAGCTTGGAGCCGAACACCGCGCCATGCGCCTTCAGCCGCTCGTAGAGCGGCGAGACGACGCGCGGGCGGCCGCTCTCGTATTCCTCGTGCGGAAAGCCGATCGTGTAGTGCTTGCCGTAGGCTTCCAGCGTGCGGTCGAGCACCCATTGCCGGTCGCGGTGCATGCCGGCAAAGCGGCGGATATCGACCACCCAGAGATCGAGCGGCGCCTCGCCGTCGATCACCCATTGCGCCAGCACCCAGCCCGCCCCGCCACCCGAGGCGATGCCGAAGGCGTTGAAGCCCGCGCCGACGAACATGTTGCTGCATTCCGGCGCCACGCCGAGGATGAAGTTGCCGTCGGGCGTAAAGCTCTCCGGCCCGTTGATCATCTGCTTGACGCCGACCTTCTCCAGCGCCGGCACGCGGGCGATCGCCTCCACCATATGCTGCTCGAAATGGTCGAAATCGTCGTCGAAGAGCCGGTAGGCCCACTCGTCCGGCACGTCGCCGGTCGTCCAGGGCTGCGGGTTCGGCTCGTAGCCGCCCATGACGAGCCCGCCGACCTCCTCCTTGAAATAGGTACGGCGATCGGGATCGCGGATCGTCGGCGCGTCGGTGGCGAGCCCCGGCACGGTTTCCGTGATGATATACTGGTGCTTGACCGGCTGCAGCGGCACGTTGATGCCGGCCATCGCGCCCACCTGCCGCGCCCACTGGCCGGCGCAGTTGACCACCTTTTCGCAGGCGATGTCGCCGCGCGTCGTGCGCACGCGGCGAATGCGGCCGTCCTCGATGTCGAAGCCCGTGACGCGCACGTTCTCGACGATCGTCGCACCATGCATGCGCGCGCCCCTTGCGAGCGACTGGGTGATGTCCGAGGGGCTCGCCTGCCCGTCGGTCGGCAGCCAGCTTGCGCCGACGAGGTCACCGACCTCCATCAGCGGCCACATGGCCTTGACCTCCTGCGGCGTCAGGAGGTGCATGTCCATGCCGAAGCTCCTGGCCGTGGTGGCGAGGCGGCGGAACTCCGTCCAGCGGTCCTGGTTGGTGGCAAGCCGCAGGCATCCCGTCATCTTCCAGCCGGTCGCAAGGCCCGTCTCGGCTTCGAGGCCCTTGTAGAGATCGACGGAATATTTCAGCACCCGGGTGATCGACGCCGAGGAGCGGAGCTGGCCGACGAGGCCGGCCGCATGCCAGGTCGAGCCCGAGGTCAGCGTGCCCTGCTCCAGGAGGATCACGTTCGCCTTGTGGTCGCGGGCGAGATGATAGGCCGTCGAGCAGCCGATGATGCCGCCGCCGATGACAACGATCTCAGCATGGGATGGCAGGGTCATTTGGCGTGTTTCCCGTATTTTGTTCTGTAATGGTCGAGCGCCCTGTCGAGACGATCGAGATTTTCGGCGGTGTAGCCGACATAGTCGGCGCCGGGCGCTGTCAGATGAAGTTCGGAGACCATGCTCCACATCGCCTCGCGCAGCAGCGAGGCGCATTGCATGGCGGCATGCGAGCGAAGGATCGCCGGGTCGGGCGCGCCGGCGAAATAGGCGGCGAGGAAATCCTCCGCCTCGTCGGGCGAAAGCCCGGCATTGGAGGTGGCGCCGGCAAGGTCGAACATGGCGGTGGAGAAGCCGGCATATTCGAAATCGATCAGCCAGAGCCGATCGCCGTCGTCGAGGATGTTGGCCGGCAGCAGGTCGTTGTGCGCAAAGACGATCGGCAGCGGCGCCTGTGCCGCCTCCAGCTCCTCGGCGAGCGCGAGGTAGCCCGGAAGGTGCGGCTTCATGCGGCTGCCGCCCTCCCGCAACGTGCGGGCATAGTCGCGCACCACATGGAAGGGCCAGAAGAGGAAGGCGGCGCCGCTCACCTCCTGCGGCATCTCGTCGTGGAACCGGCGCAGCAGGTCCGCCACCCGCCGCCGCTCGGCGGCAACGTCTTCCGCGCCAAAAGTCTTCGCGCCGAGGAAGGCCGAGACCATGACACCGGGCTCGGCGTAGCGCACCTCCGGGCCGAAGCCGGCCGCATGGGCCGCCCGCGCCGTCATCAGCTCCCGCTCGCGGAAGACATGGTGGAAGGGATAGTCCCGGCCGAAGCGCACGACATGGCGCCCCGCCGCATCGTTGACGAGATAGCTCTCGTTGCTGATGCCGCCCTTCAGCGGCGCGATCTCGATGCGGCCCGCCCAGCAGGGCAGAGCGCGGATGCGGTCCTCGACGGCGCGGCTGAGCTCGACATGGCCCTCCATCAGCTCATCCTCTCGCGGATGCGGTTCGCACCGGCGGAAATCAGCCGGTCGGCGATGATGGCGATGAAGGCGATCGAGAGGCCGGCGACGATACCGCGGCCCGTATCGGCCTTGGTGAGCGCGATATAGACCTCCTGCCCGAGATCGCGCGTGCCGACCAGTGCGGTGATGACCAGCATGGAGAGGGCGAACATGATCGTCTGGTTGAGGCCGAGCAGAATTTCCGGCAGCGCCAGCTTCAGCTTGATCTTGGCGAGGATCTGCCCGGACGTGCAGCCCATGGCGCGGCCCGCCTCCACCACGCGCGGATCGACGCGCTGGAGACCCAGCACCGTGTAGCGGATCGCCGGCACGACGGCATAGGCGACGACGGCGATCATCGCGGTGAAATCGCCGACGCGGAAAAGCATGACGACGGGCATGAGATAGACGAAGGACGGCAGCGTCTGCAGCGTGTCGATGACGAGCTGGAGCCAGCGCCACAGCCGTTCGCGCTCGGCCGCCAGGATGCCGAGCGGCACGCCGATGAGGCAGGCGAAGACGACGGAGATGCCGCAGAGATAGACGGTGATCATCGCCTTCTCCCATTGCCCGGTCGCGGCGATCAGGAAGGAAAGCACGCCGACCAGCGCGGCAAGGCGCAGGCCGCCCAGCCGGTAGCCCGCCAATGCCAGCAGCGCGACGACACCAGCCCAGGGCAGGTCGCCGAGCAGCCGCTTCAGCGGCACGAGGATGTTCAGGAGGATGACGTTGCGGATCGCCTCCAGCGCGTCGAAGAAATTGACGTTGATCCAGCGCACCACCTCGGACCAGAAGGTGCCGGTGGAGACCTGCCAGCGTTCCGGAAAGCTCTGCAGTGCCGGCACGGCAAGCCCGGCGAGGAAGGTCGCGACGACGATCGCCAGTGCGGCGACGAGATAGGGATGGCGGGAGACGAAGCCGCCGCCCGCCGCGATGCCGGCCGCCGGCCGGCTGGCCTTTTCCGCATAGGCCTGGCTCAACCGGTCGAGCGCCACGGCGAGCGCGACGATCGCCAGCCCCGCTTCGAGGCCTGCGCCGATATCGAGGCGGCGGAGCGCGGCAAGCACGTCGAAGCCGAGGCCGCCGGCGCCGATCATCGAGGCGATGATGACCATGTTCAGCGAAAGCATGATGACCTGGTTGACGCCGACCATCAGGCTGTCCTTGGCAGACGGCACCATGACCTTCCAGGTCATCTGCCGCCGGCTGCAGCCGACCATGTTGCCGAGGTCGCGGATCTCCGCCGGCACGGAGCGCATGGCGAGGATGGTGACGCGCGCCATCGGCGGCAGGGCATAGATCAGCGTCGCGACGATCGCCGCCGTCGGGCCGAAGCCAAAGAAGACGAGCACGGGCACGAGATAGGCGAAGACCGGGATCGTCTGCATGAGGTCGAGAACGGGAACCAGCATCCGCTCGAAGAACGGCCAGCGCCAGGCGGCAAGGCCGAGCAGGAGGCCGGCCAGCACGCCGATCGGCACGGCGACGACGATGGAGGCGAGCGTCACCATGGCGCTCGTCCACTGGCCGAAGATGACAAGGAAGCCGAAGCAGGCCGTGACGAGCGCGGCGAGCCGCGCACCGCCGGCATGGTGGCCGATCAGCGCGACGATGGCGAGCACGGCGAGCCAGGAGAGCGGCGGCAGATGCTGCACGGCGCTCGAGCCCTGCCCCGACAGGAGGCCGCTCGACAGGAGGCCGAGCGACACCCGGTAGGGAACGTCGATGATCTCGGCAAGGAAACGGGTAAGGTCCGTAAAGGTGAAGAGGCCGAAGCTCGCCTCGTCCACCAGCCATTTCGTCGCCCTGCCGATCCAGCGCGCCGCCGGGATCTCGAAGGCGCGCGGATAGGAGAAGGCCCATTTCGCAAAGCCCTCGCCGAACTGCCAGAAAAGGACGAAGAGGGCGAGCGCGAGCGGCCACAGCCAGCGCGCCCGCGCCGCACCGCGCGAGGCCGGGTTTTCCGGGATCGGCTCGGAGACAGGCTGGAGGACGGGGAAGGACGCGCCCATGCCGTCAGCCCCGCATCATCACGTCGACGACCGCCGCACGGTCGATGAGGCCGATGGGCGTTCCCGTCCCGTCGACCGCGGCAAGCGTCTCCGTACCGCGCGAAAAGAGCGGCGCGGCCTCGGCCACCGGCGCATTCGCGCGGATCGAGGCCGGCGGCAGCGTGCCGTTCAGCGGCCGCATCAGGGCGGCCACCTTGACGACCTTGGCCCGGGCGACGCTGCGCGTGAATTCCGCCACATAGGGCGTCGCCGGGTTCAGCACGAGGTCCTCCGGCGTGCCCGCCTGCACGATCTCGCCATCCTTCATGATGGCGATGCGGTCGGCAAGGCGGATCGCCTCGTCGAAATCGTGGGTGATGAAGACGATGGTCTTCTTCAGCACCGATTGCAGGCGCAGGAACTCGTCCTGCATCTCGCGGCGGATCAGCGGGTCGAGCGCGGAAAAGGGCTCGTCGAGAAACCAGAGCTCCGGCTCGGCGGCGAGCGAGCGGGCAATGCCGACGCGCTGCTGCTGGCCGCCGGACAGCTCGCGCGGGAAGGCATTCTCGCGGCCGGAAAGGCCGACGAGGTCGATCATGCGCCGCGCCCGCTCCTCGCGCGCTGCCCGCTCGACGCCCTGGATCTCCAGCGGAAAGGCGACATTCGCCAGCACGGTGAGGTGCGGCAGCAGGGCGAAATGCTGGAAGACCATGCCCATCTGGTGGCGGCGGATCTCGATCATCCGCGCCTCGCTTGCCGCAAGCAGGTTCTCGCCGTTGAAGAGGATATCGCCGGAGGTCGGCTCGATGAGGCGCGAGAGGCAGCGCACCAGCGTCGACTTGCCCGAGCCGGACAGGCCCATGATGACGAAGATCTCGCCCTCGCGCACCTCGATATTGACGTCGCGCACCGCGCCGACGGCGCCGGCCGCGCGCAGGTCCGCGCTCGTCAGCCGCGCGGCCGCCGGGCCGGCCAGGGATCTGCCGCCTGCGCCAAAGATCTTCCAGACGCCGCGGCAGACAAGTTTCGGTTCGCTAGAGGCCATCGTCATTCCGGTCGCGTGATCGAAACGCGGTCCCTACGGGACCGCACGAAAGGCGCCCGGCCTCCCCTGCTGGCGGAGGGCCGGGCCTTGCGCGCTACTTCTTGATCCAGCCGGACCAGCGCGCTTCGTTCGCCGCCATCCATTCGGCGACCACCTCGGAGACCTTCTTGCCGTCGAGGTCCACCTTGGTGATCATCGCCCCCATCTCGTCATTGTTGACGCTGAACGCCTTGATGGCGGCATAGGCGCCCGGCCACTTGTCCTTGACGCCGGACCAGCCGACCTTCCAGATCGGGCCGAAGGGCTTGCCGCAGTCATAGGCGGCATCGGGGTTCACGCCGGCCACCGGGTCCTCGTAACACTCCTTCGAATAGGGCGGGAACTCGACCCACTCGCCCTGGTATTTGGCCGGCGCCCAGTGCGGCGCGTAGATCCACAGCAGGATCGGCGCCTGGCGCTGGTAAGCGCTTTCCAGCTCCGCGAAGAGCGCGGCGTCCGTGCCGGCATGGATCACCTCGAAGGGCAGGTCCAGCGCCTCGACGCGCTCGTCGTCGAAACCGCCCCAGGTAACGGGGCCGCCGAGATAACGGCCCTTCGGCGCGGTCTCGGGGATCGAGAAGGCTTCCGCGCAGGCTTCGCTCTTCAGCGCCTCCCAGTTCGGCAAGCCGGGGCATTTCTCCTTCATGTAGGCCGGATACCACCACTCTTCCTTGGCCTGCATGCCGGTCTCGCCGAAATTCTCGACCTTGCCGGTGGCCGTCGCGGCGTCCATCGCGTCGCGGCCGGTGGTTTCCCACATCTCCATGGCGACGTGCAGGTCGCCGGTCTCCAGGCCCGCGAACTGTGCGAGATAGTCGGCCTGGACATATTCGATGGAATAGCCGGCCTTCTTCAGCACCTCGCCCATGATTTCCGTGGTGATGAGCTGGCCCGTCCAGTCGTGCAGCGTCAGCTTGATCGGATCGGTGGATTCCTGCGCCGCCGCGGGCGCAATCGTGAAGGCCGCGGACAGGCAAAGCGTCGCGGCGAACAGTCCTGGCAGGCGAATAGGTTGAAACATGCGTGATCTCCCGGTCGCACTTTGAAGTCGATGCTTTCTGATGCGCCGGATGCCGTTCCCCGTACTTTTGTATCTGTCGGCCTGCGCATGGAGCCGATCACACGCTGGATGAAAGCGGCTGTCAATCCTGAAATGTGGCTTTTTCTGCCTTTGTGACCGAATCTGCGGCTTTCTTGCCAGATGATCCGTCTAGGATTATGAAGCAGGAGAACGCATGCGGACATGACGACGATGAACCACTCCAAACGCCACAACGACATTCTGAGGCTGCTCCAGCAGGACGGCACGGTGACGATCGCCGACCTTGCCAAGAAACTCGACGTTTCGCTGGAAACCGTGCGGCGGGACATCAAGCCGCTGACGACGAACGGCACCGTGGTGAAGATGCACGGCGCCGTGGCGCTGCCCTCCGTGGTCGGCGAAGCGCCCTTCGAAAAGCGCATGCGCGAAAACAGCGAGGCGAAGAAGGCGATCGCCGTCGCCATGGCCGCGACGATCCGCGACGGTGATTCGATCATGCTCGATACGGGCACGACGACAAGCTACCTCGCCCGCGAGCTGCTCGGCCACCGGCGGCTGACGGTCGTGACCAACTCCTCCGACATCGCGCGCACGCTTTCGACGGTCAACGACAACCGGGTCTACATGGCGGGCGGCGAGCTGCGCAGCGACAATGGCGCGGCCTTCGGCGTCTCGGCGATCGAGTTCATCAACCATTTCACCGTCGGCCATGCGGTCATTTCCACGGGCGCGATCGATGCCGCGATCGGCGTGATGGACTACGACCTGGAGGAAGCGGAATTCGCACGTGCCGTGGTCGCGCGCGGCAAGCGGGCCGTCGTCGTCACCGACCATACGAAATTCGGCCGGCAGGGGCTGGTGCGCGTCTGCGAATTCAGCATGCTGACCGATCTCTTCACCGACAAGGCGCCGCCCCGCGATGTCTCCGCCGCCCTGAAGGCGGCCGGCGTCAACGTCGCGCTGGCGCGCTGACGAGAAAGCGGCCCGGCGAATATTTCGCCGAACCGCTTTGGATCCTGCCGAGAGGCGGGACGATCAGTTCATCGCCGACCACTGGCGCTCGACTTCCTGTGCGTCCTTGTTCAGATGCACATGGGCATCGACATGGTCGACCCAATCGAGGGGGATCAGGTGGTGCTGGCCGTCCTTCGAATCGCTCTTGGTGAGCTTGATGCGGCTGTCGCCTTCCATGTGGTCGACGGTGCCGACATGGCGGCCATCGGCGGCGCGGACTTCCATATGTTCACGAATTTCGCTTGCAGCGACCATGGAAATTCTCCTTTCAGGTCAAATTCACCCGAAAGGAACGCGGGGAGCCTTGCGTGGTTCCCCGCGCCGCAAAGCCTTGTGGCTAGTAGGCGCTTTCGTAGGCGGCGCAGATCTCGGCCTGCGTCTTGCCGGCAAGATAGGCGATCTCGCCCTCCTTGTGCTTGATGTAGACGTCGGCAAACCCTTCCGGAAACCAGCCGCAGACCGTCGCATTGCCGCGGAACCGCTGGAGCGCGGCCTCCAGCGTCTGCGGCAGGCGGACGTAACCGCGCGCGGCCAGCGCCTCGACGCCCAGCAGCGAAAGGTCCTCCTGCGTCGCCTCCGGCACGGCCAGCCCCTCCTCGATGCCCTGCACGCCGGCATGCACGATGGCGGCGAGCGCCAGATGCGGATTGGCCGCACCGTCGGCGGCGCGGAACTCGAAGTTGAACTGGGCCGCACGGGCGATGTCGCTGATGTCGGAAACCGGGCAGATGCGCACCGAGGCCTCGCGATCACGGAAACCGAGATTGTTGAAGGCGGCGCTCCAGCGATGCGGGGTGAGGCGCAGATAGGAGACGACGCTCGGCGCGGTGATGGCGATGATCGAATCGAGATATTTCAGGATGCCGGCGACGAATTTTCCGGCGACGCCGGAGAGCTCGTGCTTGCCGGCCGGATCGTGGGTGACGGGATTGCCGGCCGCATCCAGCATGCTCATATGCACATGCACGCCGTTGCCGACGCCCGCCGGATCGCGGATCGGCGTGAAGGTCGGGTCGTAGCCGAGTTCGCGGGCGACGAGGCCGACGAGTTCGCGGGTGATCAGCGAGTGGTCGGCGATGGTCACGCCCTTCTGCGGGCCCATCGTCACCTCGAACTGGCCGGCGCCGAATTCCTTGAGGATGGTGTCGGGCGTCACGCCCGCCTCCCGCATCGCCGCGATGATCGCCTCGCAGAAGTCCCGCTCCTCCTGGAACCCGCCGAGCGTGAAGGCCTTGCCGATATCGGAGACGAGGTGCTTGATCTGGAACTCGTGCTCGAAGGCGCCGTAGAGCGTGACGCCCGATACCCTTTGCAGGCGATCGAGCGCTGCCTCGAGGATCGAACGCGTGCAGAACTCCCACGGCCGGCCATCGGTATAGCGTATGTTGCCGATGACGAAATTCTCGTTCGGCGCCCCTTCCTCGCTCTCGATGCTGACGCGTGTCGCGGGATCGGGAATGAGCACGAGGTCGCCGAGCGAGCCGAACGGGCTTTCGGCGATGTTGTCGAAGCAGGTGATCTGCACGTTGGTCGGCGTCCAGCCGACGCCGCGCTTCAGGCGTTTGTCCATCTGCGCCAGCGGAAAGGCCTTGCCGCGCACCTTGCCCGAAAGGTCGCCGCAGCAGGCGACCATCATTTCCTCACGTTTCATCGGCGTCCCCGTTGATCTGGTCATAACCCGGCATCGAAAAGCGGATGCCGTCCCAATCCTTGATGCGTTTTTGCGTCGCCTCCCAGTCGGCCTCCGAGACGCGCACGATCAGCGCCTCGACGAGCGCCATGGCGGCGGCCACCGTATCCCAGGCAGTGCCGGCATCGATCGGCAGCGCGACGATATGGTCGGCGCTGCGCGCGGCCGGCGACATCCACTTGTCGGTGACGACGACGATGGTCGCGCCACGCTTCTTGGCGATCGTCTCGGCAAGGCGCGCGAGGCTGAGCTGGTAGCGCCGGAAATCGAACAGCAGCACGACGTCCTTCCGGCGCATGCGCAAGACGTGCTCCGGCCACATTTCCGGATTGTCGGACATGTGGTAGATGCCGCTGCGGATCTGGCGCAGGTGGATCGACAGGAACGCGGCGACATTGTCGCTGACGCGCCCGCCGAGCAGGAAGATGTTGCGCGCCGGATCGGCGAGCAGGTCGGCGAGAATGTCGAACTGCGCCTGCGACACCGTCGCCGTCATCTCCTGCATGACCGCCGAGACGCGCGCCACATATTCCGACAGGAATTCCGAATGGCCGACCGGCTTCTGGCTCGATTTCAGGTCGAGCGGCGAGCGCTGCCCTTCCTTCAGCTCGGTGATCAGCTGGCGCTGCAGGTCCTGGAAGCCGCCGCAGCCGATCTTGCTGACGAAGCGGGTGATCGAGGGCGCGCTGACACCGGTCTTGGCCGCCAGCTCCTGGATGCTTTCGAGGCCCGTGAAGGGATAATCGGCAAGAATGGCATTGGCGATCTTGCGCTCGCTGGCGGTCAGCTGCGCTGCCGCATCGCGGATCCTCGTGCGGATCGTCGTCGACGACTTCCCATCGCTCATTGGCGTTCGTTCCCCTGGTTGGACGAATATTCGCGCCATGAAAAAAATTAGTCAAATGGAAAAACTAGATTGACTATGATCTAAAAATTTCCTTGACTGCCCAACATGGAAGCCCGCATCGGCGGGCGCATGGCGGATCCCATCTCATGCTCAGGTTCGCAGACCGCGATACGACCAGATTGCTGCAGGCGGGCGACCCGGAACCCGTGGAGTGGATCAATACCGCCGGCGCCTCGTCGATCTTCCTGACATGCGAACATGCCGGCCGCGTCATTCCGGCTGCCCTCGGCGACCTTGGCATTCCTCCCGCGGAGATGGACCGCCACATCGCCTATGACGTCGGCGCGGAGGGCGTCGCCCGCGGCCTTGCCGATCGCCTTAACGCCGCCCTCATCCTGCAGCGCTACAGCCGCCTCGTCATCGACTGCAACCGTCCCTTCGAGGCGAAGGATTGCGTCGTCGGGGAGAGCGACGGCACACCGGTGCCGGCGAATGCCGATGTCACCGATCTCGACCGCCGCCGCCGCTATGTGGAAATCCACCAGCCGCTGCACGAGGCGATCGCCGTGGCGCTCGACCAGCGGCAGGCGACGGGAAAGCCGCTCGTCCTCGTCTCGGTGCACAGTTTCACGCCGGTCATGCGCGCGACGGGCGCGACGCGGGACTTCGAACTCGGCCTGCTCTACAACCGCGATGCCCGCCTTGCCGAGCGGCTTGCGCAGACGTTCCGCGCCGCCAATCCGGACGTCACCGTCAAGCTCAACGCACCCTATCACGTCGACGACATCTCCGACTACACGATCCCGGTGCACGGCGAGCGGCGCGGCATAGCGCATGTGCTTCTGGAAGTGCGCAACGATCTCATCAACGATGCCCGCGGGCAGGAGGAATGGGCAGGCCGCCTCGCCGGCCCCCTCCGCCTTGCGGCAGACAGCCTCGAAGGAAACGCTTGATGGCCGCTGACCATCTGACCACCCGCGACGTGCCGCTCGATCCGGCCGCCTCCGCCATCCTCTTCATCGACGTGCAGAACTTTTCCGTGCGCCGCGAGGGCGGCGAGTTCAAGGACGTGTCCGACGCCGATATCGCGGGAAAATACGGCTATTATTTCAAGCGCATCCACGAGGTCGCGATCCCGAACATGCAGCGCCTGCTGGGAGGCTTCCGCAAGGCCGGCATCGAGGTGCTGCACACCACGATCGAAAGCCTCACCAGGGACGGCCGCGACCGCAGCCTCGACTACAAGATCACCGGCTTCAACGTGCCGAAGGGCTCGTGGGACGGCAAGGTCATCGACGAGCTGGAACCGCTGGAGGACGAGATCGTCTTCCCGAAGAGCTCGTCCAGCGTCTTCGTCTCCACTCATATCGACTACATCCTGCGCAATCTCGGCGTAAAACAACTCGTGCTGTGTGGACTTCTGACCGACCAGTGCGTGGAATCGGCCGTGCGCGATGCCTGCGACCTCAACTATCTCGTGACGCTGGTGCCCGATGCCTGCGGCACCTATTCGCAGGAGCGCCACGACACCTCGCTGAGCGCCATCAAGGGCTATTGCCGGCAGGTCTCGACCGATGCGTTGCTGAAGGAGATCGGGCAGTAGGGCCTGCAGACGAACCGACGGGACGGAAACGAGGAGCATCCGAAAGCGGGCCGCAGAACACAACAAAAGGCCGGGCCGCACGACACTTCACTGCCGAAAGGCATCAAAAAGGGGAACGACCATGATGAAGACTTCCAAACTGCTTCTGGCGGCCGCAAGCCTTGCGCTCGCCGCCTCCGCGGCCTTTGCCGAGGACGACAAGATCGTCATCGGCGGCGCGCTCTCGATGACGGGCATCCAGGCGCCGCTCGACACGCCCGGCTACAACGGCGCGCAGGTCGCGGTGAAATATCTCAACGACAATGGCGGCGTGCTCGGCAAGCAGGTCGAGTTCATTAACATCGACGGCAAATCCGATCCGGTGACAGTCGGCAACGTCGCCGTCGAGCTGATCGACAAGGGCGCCCAGGTCATCGTCGCGCCCTGCGATTTCGACTTCGGTTCGCCGGCGAGCCGCGAGGCGCAGTCGGCCGGCCTCGTCGGCATCTCGACCTGCGCCTCCGATCCGCTCTACTCTTCCTGGTCGCTCGGCGACAAGCAGTTCACGCTCTCCATGTGGAACACCACGATGGGCGCGACGGCAGCCGATTTCGCCTTCAAGGAGAAGGGCTGGAAGACGGCCTATGTCGTCACCGACCAGTTCATCGCCTACACCAAGTCGCTGTCGAAGTATTTCGTCGAGCAGTTCAAGGCCGATGGCGGCGAGATCATTCTCGAAGACACCTACACGAACGGCGACAACAACTTTTCCGCCCAGCTCGCGCGTCTTCAGGCGCTCGGCAAGAAGCCGGACGTGATCTTCGTCTCGTCCTACGGCACGGATATCGGCGTGATCATCCGCGCGCTGCGCGAAGTCGGCTATGATGCGCCGATCCTCGGCGGCGACGCCTATGACGACCCGGCCATGCACGAGGCACTCGGCGAAAAGTTCGGCAACGACGTCTATTTCGTCACCCATACCTGGATGGGAACGGGAGCGGATCCGGAAATGGAGAAGTTCATCGGTCTCTACAAGGAGATGTTCGGCAAGGACCCGGACACGTCCTTCGTCTCGACGGGCTGGGACACGATCATGATGATCGCCGAGGCGATCAAGGCCGCCGGCACCACGGAAGGCGCAGCCCTCGCCAAGGCGCTGGAGGACGGCCAGTTCAAGCTCCTGACCGGCGACCTCGACTACGGCACGGCCGAAGAGGGCCACGTTCCGAACAAGGCGGCGGCGCTCATCGAGCTGAAGGGCGGAAAGCCGACCTTCGTGGGCTGGCGCAAGCCGGAATCCCTGCCGAAGCCCTGATCATACATTGCGGGCCGGCTCTCGGAGCCGGCCCATCACCTTCGGAAAAGCCATGTCTGAAACGCGCCTCGCGGTAAACGACGTGTCGGTGGAATTCACCGGCCTCCGCGCCCTCGACCATGTGTCGCTCTCCGTCCTCACCGGCGAGGTCGTCGGCCTGATCGGCCCGAACGGCTCGGGCAAGACGACGCTCATCAACGCCATCACCGGCCAGGTGAAGCTGGCGGGCGGCACGATCACCGCCGGCGACACGACCCTTTCCGGCCTCTCGCCGCGCCAGATCGCGCTTGCCGGCGTCAGCCGCTCCTTCCAGATCGTGCGCCTTTTCAACACGATGACGGTGCTGGAGAATGTCGAGGCCGCAGCACTGGCGAAGGGCGCCTCCCGCGCCGTCGCCACCGAGCGCGCGAAAAACCTTCTCGACGAACTCGGCCTATCGGCGAAGGCGGACGAGCTGGGCGAAAGCCTCAGCTACGGCGACAAGCGCCGCGTCGAGATCGCAAGGGCGCTCGCCGCCGAGCCGCGCTTCCTGCTGCTCGACGAGCCCGCCGCCGGCATGAACGACGCGGAGACGGAAACCCTGCTCCATACCCTCTCCGAGCTGCCGAAGAAGCGCGGCCTCGGCCTTCTCATCATCGATCACGACATGGGTCTCATCATGCGCCTCTGCCACCGGCTGCACGTGCTCGCCTCCGGCCGCACCATCGCCGAAGGCGACGCCGCCCATGTCCGCAGCCATCCGGCCGTCATCGAAGCCTATCTCGGCAAGGGAGCGGCCCATGCTTGAGATTTCCGATCTCTCCGTCAATTACGGCACGATCCGCGCGGTGCGCGGCATCAGCCTCACCGTCGCCAGGGGCGAGCTGGTGAGCCTGCTCGGCGCGAACGGCGCGGGCAAGTCCTCGACCATCAAATGCATCGCCGGCGCGCTCAAGGCGGCGGGCGGCGCGATCACGCTCGAAGGCCGTGACATCACCGCCGCCAATCCCGAGCAGGTCATCCGCGCGGGGCTCGCCACCGTGCCGGAAACCCGCGACGTCTTCCCGGATCTGACGGTCGCCGAGAACCTCATGCTCGGCGCCTATATCCACCGCCGCGACCAGGCCGGCAACCGGCAGAATCTCGAAAAGCTGCACACGCTCTTCCCGCGCCTTGCCGAGCGCTCGCACCAGCCGGCCGGCACGCTTTCCGGCGGCGAGCAGCAGATGCTCGTCATCGCCCGCGCGCTGATGGCGCGCCCGCGCGTCCTCCTCCTCGACGAGCCCTCGCTGGGTCTTGCGCCCGCCATCGTCGAGCGCATCTTCGAGATGATCGAGACGCTGAAGAAATCCGGCCTCACCATCCTTCTCGTGGAGCAGAACGTGAACCAGGCGCTCTCCATCGCCGACCGCGCCTATGTCATGCGGCTCGGCGCCATCGTCGCCTCCGGCACTGCCGAGGAGATCCGCTCGGGCAGCGATCTCAGCGCACACTATCTGGGAGGCTGATTGCGATGGCTTTCACGATCCAGTTCGTCATCGACGTCCTCAGCCTCGGCGGGGCCTATGCCCTCATGGCGCTCGGCCTCGTCATCATCTACGGCATCCTGCGGCTGGTGAACTTCGCCTATGGCGAACTCATCATGGTCGCCGGCTACACCATGTATCTTTCCAGCGGCTCGGGCCTGCCCTGGCTCGTCATGGCAGCGCTCGCCGTCGCGATGGCGGTGCTCTTCGGCATCCTCACCGACTATGCCGCCTTCCGCCCGGTGCGCGCCAAATCGGTGACGGCGGTGCTGATCACTTCCTTCGCCTTCTCCAACCTGTTGCAGAATGCCGCCCTCCTCTTCATCTCGCCGCGCCCGCGCAATGTTCCCCTGCCGGACATCTTCTCCCAGACCGTCTCGATCGGCGGCGCGATCACGCCGGTGCGCAACCTCATCACCATCGCCGCCTCCATCGTGCTGCTCGCCGCCGTCGCCTTCCTGATGCGCAGGACGACGCTCGGCATCGCCATGCGCGCGGCCGCCACCAACTTCACCATGGCCCGCATGCTCGGCGTACCGGCCAACCTCATCATTTCCTCGGCCTTCGCCCTCTCCGGCTTCCTTGCCGGCGTCGTCGGCATCCTGTGGATCGGGCGCATCGGCACGGTCGTGCCGGGCGTCGGCCTCGAACCGCTGCTCGTCGCCTTCATCGCCACCGTGATCGGCGGCATGCGCAGCCTTCCGGGCGCCGTCGTCGGCGGCTTCCTCTTGGCGCTGATCGATACGACGCTCAACTACACCCTGTCGCAGGATCTCCTGAAGTTCCGCGACGCCTTCACCTTCAGCCTCGTCATCCTGATCCTGCTCTGGCGCCCGCAGGGCCTCATCAAGGGCCCGGCGAGCGGACAGCGGACCTGAGGAGCGGAGACCATGAAACATTCCTATCTCACCGCCCTCGTCCTCATCGCCGTCATCGCCGTAATTGCCATCGGCAGCCAGCTCATCGGCATCCGCCTCTACGACCGGATCGCCACCAACCTCCTGATCTCGCTGGTCCTCGTCGTCGGCCTGCAGACCTTCATGGGCAATTCGGGCCTGCTCTCCTTCGCCCATATCGGCTTCATGGGCCTTGGCGCCTACACCTCCGCCGTGCTGACCATCCCGGCCCAGATGAAGGGCATGGCGCTGCCGGACCTCTACGACTTCATGAAGGTGGTGGAGATCTCGCCGCTGCTGGCCATGCTGGCTGCGGGCGTGCTCGCCGCGGTCGTGGCGGCCGTCGTCGCCTATCCGCTGATGCGGCTTTCGGATGCGGCCTCCGTCATCACCTCCTTCGCGCTGCTCGTGGTGCTCTACACCGTCATGAACAACTGGAGCGCCTTCACCAACGGCCCGCGCACGCTCTTCGGCCTGCCGAAGACGACGGACCTGCCGATCGCCGCCATCGTCGCGGCCGTCGTGGTGGTCGTTGCGCTGCTCTTCAAGGAATCGCGCACCGGCAAGCTGCTCCGCGCCTCCCGAGAGGACGAGGTCGCCGCCGCCGCGCTCGGCGCGAATATCCCGCACCTGCGCTGGCGGGCCTTCATCCTCGCCGCCTTCATCGCCGGCATCGGCGGCGCGCTCTGGGGCCACTTCATCACCTCCTTCGCACCGAAGGCCTTCTACCTGAAGGAGACCTTCCTCATCATCACCATGCTGGTGATCGGCGGGGCCAACACGGTGACCGGTGCCGTCGCCGGCACGATCCTCATCACCTTCGCCTACGAAGGCCTGCGCGGCACCGAGGGCGCGCTGAACGCCACCGCCATCGGCGCGGGCCAGGTCGTCGGCCTCACCGAGATCGTGCTGGCGCTCGCCATGATCGCCGTGATGATCGTCAAGCCCGGCGGCCTCTTTCCGAACCGCGAGATCGGCCACATTCTCACCCGCGCCCGCCGCAAGAAGGAGACAGTTGCATGAGCTGGAAGACCGCCTACCGTTCCTTCTACTACGCCAATGCCGAAGCGCCGGACAACATCGTGCTCGATCCGCAGACGACCGCGCTGCTCGTCATCGACATCCAGAACACCTATCTCGACCCGAAGGACACGCCGGAAGAGACCGCCCGCTGGCAGCCCTTCTACGATCGCATGCGCAAAACGGTGATCCCGAACACCGCACGCCTCATCGAAGAGTGCCGCAAGCGCAAGGTGGAGGTCATCTTCGCCCGCATCGCCTGCCTGAAGCCGGACGGCCGCGACCGCTCGCTGAGCCAGAAGAAACCCGGCTTCAACTACCTGCTTTTGCCGAAGGACCTGCCCGAGGGCCAGGTCGTGCCGGAACTCGAACCGCGTCCCGACGAGATCGTCATCACCAAGACGACCGACAGCGCGCTGACCGGCACGAACCTCCGCCTGATCCTGCACAATATGGGCATCAAGGACGTCATCTGCTGCGGCATCTTCACCGACCAGTGCGTCTCCTCCACCGTGCGCAGCCTGGCGGACGAAAGCTTCGGCGTGGTCGTCGTCGACGATTGCGGCGCGGCGGCGACGGACGAACTGCACCGGCGGGAGCTGGAGATCATCAACATGATCTATTGCCACGTCGTCCAGCTCGACGAGGTCCTGACCTTCTTCAAGTAACGAGGAGAGCGACATGTCCGGCCTCTACGCCCGCGAAAGCCGATCGGTCTCGACGATGGCGCATCTGCGGTTCTTTCCGCAGGCGGTGGTCGGCGGAAGCGGCGCGTACCTCACCGGCGACGACGGCCGCAAACTCCTCGATTTCGCCGCCTCCTGGGGCGCGGCGAGCCTCGGCCATTCGCATCCCGCCCTCCGCGAGGCGGTGAACCGCGCGCTTTCCGACCAGGCGGGTGCAAGCTATCTCTCCACCGCCAACGAGCCCTCGGTGCTGCTCGCCGAAAAGCTGCTCTCCCTCGTGCCGGAACGCGCCCGCGGCCGCGTCTGGTTCGGCCATTCCGGCTCGGACGCCAACGAGACGGTCGCCCGCATGGTCGTCGCCGCCACCGGTCGGCCGCGCATCCTCGCCTTCAACGGCGCCTATCACGGCGGCACCGTCGGCTCCATGGCCGTCTCCGGCCACCCCGCCCAGCAGAGCGCGCGGGCGAAGGGCCTGACGCTCGTGCCCTACCCCAACAGCTACGCCGCCGGCAGCCCCGAAGCCGCGAAGGACGCCGCCCTCGCCCATCTCGAAACCCTTTTCGCCACCGAGATCCCGCCGCAAGAGGTCGCCGCCTTCTTCATAGAGCCAATCCAGTCGGACGGCGGCATGCTGGTGCCGCCGGACGGGTTTTTCAAGCACGTGGAAGCGCTCTGCCGCACACACGGCATCCTCATCGTCTGCGACGAGGTGAAGGTCGGTCTCGGCCGCACCGGACGCTTCAACGCCTTCGAGCATTGCGGCATCGAGCCCGACATCGTCGTCTTCGGCAAGGGCCTCGGCGGCGGGCTGCCGGTCTCGGCGGTGGTCGGCCCGGAGGCGATCCTGAACCACGCCGTCGCCTTCTCGCTGCAGACCGTGCACGGCAATCCGGTCTGCGCCGCTGCGGCGCTCGCCGTGCTGCAGACCATCGAGCGTGACCATCTCGTCGCCAATGCGGAACGGACAGGACGCATGCTGCGCGAGGCGCTCGACCGCCTCGCCGTCCGCCATCCTCTGATCGGCAATGTGCGCGGCCGGGGCCTCGCCCTCGGCGTCGAGCTTGTGGCGGATGGCGCACCGGCCGCGCGGCAAACGGCGCTGACGGTCTACCGCGCCTTCCAGCTCGGCCTCGTGCTCTACTATGTCGGCGTCAACTCCAACGTGCTGGAATTCACGCCGCCGCTGACCTTGACGGAGGCGGAAGCCCAGGAGGGCGTCGCGATCCTCGACCAGGCGCTCGCCGATGTCGCGGCGGGCCGGGTCGATGAAACACTGCTCGCGGATTTCGCCGGCTGGTAGGTTTCAGGCGGCCGAAAGACGAAGCGCGACGCCCAACAGGGTGCGCGCGCCGGCGATGATATGCGCGTCGGAAACGAACTCCGCCTCGTTGTGGCTGATGCCGTTGCGGCAGGGCACGAAGATCATCGCCGCCGGGGCGACCCGGCCCACGAACAGCGCATCGTGAAAGGCACCCGACACCATCGGCCGGCAGCGGATCGCGAGCGCCCGGCACGTCTCCTCGATCGCCGCCGTCACCTGAGGGTCGAAGCGGCCGGGGGCCATGTCGACGCGCAGTTCTATGACCGTTCCGCAGTCCCATCGCGCGCCCGCGGCCTCGCATTCCTCGCGCACACGCCGTTCCATGGCAGCGAGCGCGACCGCGTCCGGATGGCGGATGTCGACGGTGAAGGAGACGCGGCTCGGGATGACGTTGATCGAGCCCGGCTCGGCGGCGATGCGGCCGACCGTCAGCCGCGCTGCGGGATCGGCCGGCATGATATCGCCCTGGATGCGCGCGATGGCGGCCGCCGCCGCACCCATCGGGTCCTTGCGGAACTCGAGCGGCGTGGTGCCGGCATGGGCCGCCTCGCCGGAAAAGGCGATCTCCAGCCATTTCGTGCCCTGAACGGCGGTGACCACGCCGATCGGCACGTCCTCGCGTTCGAGGACGGGACCTTGCTCGATATGCAGCTCGACGAAGGCGGAGACGGCATGCCCGATGGGCCGCATTCGGGCTTCCGGCAGCGCTTGCAGCGTCGCCGCCAGTTCGTCGGCAAGCAACGCGCCGTCCGTCGCCCGTGCCCGACGCCAATCCGACAGGTTGCCCGCGCCGGCAAAGGCCATGGAGCCCATGCAGCCCGGCGAGAAGCGGCTTCCCTCCTCGTTGGTGAAGGCGACGACCTCGATGGCGCGGCCGGTCTCGACGCCCGCATCGGCGAGCGCTTCCAGCACCTCGAAGGCGCTGAGCGTGCCGAGCGCGCCGTCGAAGCGGCCTCCGGTCGGCTGGCTGTCGAGATGGCTGCCGATGAGGAGCGGCGGCAGCGTCGCATCCCGGCCATCGCGGCGGAGGAAAAGATTGGCCGCCTCGTCCTGGAAGACGGTGAAGCCCCGCGCGAGCGCGCGCTCGGCCAGCAAGCGGCGGGCGGCACGGTCTTCGACGCTCAGGGCCTGCCGGTTGACGCCGCCGGCGGGCGTCGCGCCGATGGCCGCGAAATCGGCGATGGATGTAAGGAGGCGCGCGGGATTGACCTCCGGCATTCTGCTCATCGGCCGAGGCCTGCGATGAAGCGCTTCACCCGGTCCGGATCGACCGCGTTCCACCAGACCCCGTCATATTTGAGGGCGCTGGCGATGATCACGCCGTCGGCGACGGCGAGGATGTCGTTGGCATTGTCATGGGTGACGCCGCTGCCGACCAGCGTCGGCAGCGAGGCGGCCTGCTTGATCATGCGGATATAGCCAAGATCGGCCGTATGGCCGGTGCGCTGGCCGGTGGCAATGACGACGTCGGCGTCGAAGAAGACGAGGTCCTTGACCTGCTCCTCGACCGGCCGGTCGGCAACGATGGCGTGCGCACCGTGCTTGACATGGGCGTCGGCGAAGATGCGGATGCCGCGGGCGCGCAGTTGCGCCCGGTAGCGCATGGCGCGGGCGGATTCGCCCTCCACGAAGCCCTCGTTGGCAACATAGGCATTGGCCCACTGGTTGACGCGGATGAAGGAGGCCGAGGAGGCCGAGGCGATGGCCAGCGCCGGGATCGCCGCATTGGCGAGCACGTTGATGCCGATCGGGCGGCCGAGCTCGCGGCGGATGCGGTCGGCGATGACGGCCATGTGGGCGGAGGTCTCGTGGCCGATCTGGTCCGGCTTCGAGAACGGCACGTCGCCATGGTTCTCGACGATCAGCGCATCGCAGCCGCCGGACAGATAGGCGCGCGCATCCGAAAGGCCGCGCTCGTAGATCGCCTCCACGCCCTCGTCGTCATAACGCGGCGCGCCCGGCAGCGGGAGCAGGTGCACCACGCCGATCACCGGCTTGTCACGCCCGAAAAGCGTCTTCAGCGTATCCTTGTCCTGCCGTCCGATGGGGTTGCTCATGGCGATCACACATTTTCCAGTTTCAGTGTCTTGGTGAGGGCGGCGATTTCCGCCAGCGTGGGGAAGGAGGCGAGCGTGCCGGGACGACCGACCGCGATGGCGGCCGCCCGGGTTGCCAGTCGCGCGGCATCCGGGAGCGGTGCCCCCTGCGCCAGCAGGCCGGCAAGCGTGCCGGCGAAACAATCGCCCGCGCCGCTGGCATCGACGGCCTCCACATCCGAGGGTGGGAGACGAAGGACGGACGAAGCCCCTGCCTCAAGAAGCAGGGCGCCCGCGCTGCCGAGCGTGACGATGGCGCTATCTGCACCCATCGCCAGCAGGCGGCGCGCTGCGCGCTCGGCATCGGCCTCGCCGGTCAGGGCCTCCGCCTCCGGCCGGTTGACGACGATGAGCGACACGGCCGCAAGGTCGAGCGGATCGGCGGAAAGCGGGCTCGGATTGAGTATCGTGACGAGGCCTGCCGCCCGCGCCGCCTTGAGGCAGGCCATCGTCGCGGCCGTCGAAAGGTTCCCCTGCATCAGCAGCATGTCGCCGGCCGCCCATGTGTCGCCGAGGGTGGTCATGGCGAGCGGGTCGAAGGCCTCCGCGCAGGCCGCGGCGGTGATGATGACATTCTCGCCGGCGCGGTCGATCATGATCACCGAACGGTCACAGGGCAGGTCGAGATGCACGAGGCGGAGATCCGGGATCTCGGCGGCGATCGCCCCCTCAACCCAGTCGCTCGCCGCATCCCGGCCGACCGGCGCCCAGAGCGCCACGGCCGCCCCCGTACGGGCCGCGGCCACCGCCTGGTTGGCGCCCTTTCCGCCCGGACCGTCGCCGGCAGCGGCCGCGTTCAGCGTTTCACCGGGCAGCGGCAGCCGCTCCAGGCGAAAGCTCGTATCGACGCAGACATTGCCGACGACATGGATGGTCATGGGGCTGCTTCCTGGAACCTCCGGTTCAGTCCGTCGCCCAGGCGAGCATCTGCTCGAACAGCGTCTTGTAGCCAGGCCAGGCGATGAATTCCGGCGGCAGCCAGTGCGGGCCGACATCCGAGGTCCAGACCACCGTGCGGCCCTCGCCATAGGTGCCGGTGACGAGCAGCGGCAGCGAGCCATATTCGGAGGAGGCCGTCATCAGCTGGTTGGCGCCGTCCTTCAGCGTCACCTCGTTGAAGCCGAGCAGGTAGGGGAATTCGCCGGAAATGCCCGACAGGATCGGGTGCGACGCGTCGCCCGAGACGACGGGCGTAAAGCCTTCCGGCACTTCCACGCGGTCGTCGACCGAGAGGCAGGCGACGGGCAGGACCTCTTCTACCGCCGTGTTGCGGAAACGCGCACCGCCGTTGATGCCCTGGAAGGAATAGTAGCCGCCGAACATCAGGAGCGCGCCGCCCTTGGCGACATAGTCGCGCAGCAGCTTCAGACGGTTCGGCGTGCGGCGGGAGTGGATCCAGGTGTCGGGATGCAGCAGCAACGTGTTGGCGCCGATATCCGAGAGCACGATGGCGTCATAGGCCTGGAGGCCTTCCAGCGTGCTCGGAAACTCCTTCTGCGCCTCGTGCGCCGGCATGAAGGTGACGTCGAAGGGGCTGTCCTTCAGCGCCTTCAGGAGTTCGTCGGCGCCGGTGTGGTAGGTGACGGTCGGGAACTGGTCGAAACCCTTGATGTGGGTCGCGGTCGAAACCCAGGATTCGCCGGCCAGCAGCACTTTCTTCTTGGTCATGGTAACTCCTTGAACGGTTGGCCGGCGCTCAGCGCGCGGCGGAGAAGACGGATTTCGGATTGTCGATCAGCATGCGGTCGATGGCCGCCTGCTCGACGCCGTGCCGCTTCAGGCGCGGCAGGAAATGCTTGAGGATGTAGCCGTAGCCGAAGCCGCCGTAGCGGGTGAGCATGATCTTGAGGAACACGTCCTGCGACAGCAGCAGCCGATCGACGAAACCCTTGTCGACAAGGGCCGCGATGGCGCGGGCGTTCTCCTCGTCGGACGGCGACTGGGCGTCCTGGTCGGCATAATAATAGTCCATGCCGATCATGTCGTATTCCAGGAAGGCGCCGCGCCTTGCGAGCGCCATCTGGTAGTCGGGATCGCTGTGGCTCGGGTTCATGTGGCAGAGCACGGTGTGCGCCGGGTCGGCGCCCTCCTCCTCCACCACGTCGAGCACGCGGTGGGCGAGGCGTTCCCAGCCGGGCAGGTGGATGGAGAGCGGCAGGCCGGTGATGCGCGCCGCCCGCGCCGATGCGCGCAGCGACTTTTCCTCTTCAGTGGTGAAGTTACGGCTGACGCCGACCTCGCCGATGATACCCGCCATGATCTCCGGCTGGCTCTCGCCGCCGCCGACATCCTCGACGATGAACTGCGTCACCTCTTCCACATCCATCGCCTTCAGCCAGTCGGGATGGGTGTGTTCGAGATAGAAGCCGGTGCCCATGATGATCCGCAGCCCCGACATGCGGGCGATGCGGGCCAGGCCGACAGCATCGCGGCCGATGCCGAAATTCGTCGTCTCCACCACGGTGCAGCCGCCCAGCGCCTGGAAGCGCTTCAACTCGCTGAGCGCCAGGTCCCCATCGTCGAGCGAGACGTTGTCCCGGTTCATGTAGGGGTTCATCCGCAGCTCGCCGACGATCTCGATATTGACCTTCTGCTCGGCGATCGCCTTCTCGTCGGGATGGCAGGGGCAGATCCAGCTGCGCGCACCATCGAGGAAGATGTGCTCGTGCATCAGCGTTACGCCGAGATCATCGACCGGGATCGGGCCGGTCACGGTCATCGCAAAGCCGGACGTCACGCCGATCGGATGGCGTTTCCTTGGCTCCTCGGCAAAGAGGTGGTCGAGCATGTCAGCGCCCCCTCGCCCCGCCCTTGAAGAGGCGGAAGTTGAGCCAGATCGCGACCAGGATGATCAAGCCGGTGACGATGGGCGTGAAGAAGGGCGAGAGATGCGACAGGATGAGGCCGTTCGCCAGCACCGCGACCGTCAGCGCCCCGAGGATCGTGCCGACGAGCGAGCCGCGCCCGCCGAAGAGACTGGTGCCGCCGAGCACCACGGCCGCGATGACGTCGAGCTCGAACCCCTGCCCCGCATTCGAGGAGCCGGAACCGAGGCGGGCGGACAGGATGACGCCGGCCGCCGCCGAGGCCGTGCCCGAAAGGATGTAGACCCACAGGATGATGCGCCGCGTGTTGACGCCGGCCCGGCGCGTGGCCTCCGCATTGGCGCCGACGCCGGTGACGTAGCGGCCGAAATGGGTCTCGTTGAAGGCGATGTAGGCGACGATCAGCACGACGATGGCGATGAGCGCCGGGGCCGGAATGCCGAGGACCCAGGCCCGGCCGATCGTGACGAACGGGCTCGTCGGCTCGATCGGGATCGAATAGCCGCCGGTTATCAGAAGCGCGAAGCCGCGGATGACGGAAAGGCCGGCCAGCGTGACGATGAAGGCGGGAATGCGCTCATAGGCGATGAAATAGCCCTGGATCAGTCCCACCACGCCGCCGAGCGCGAGCATCAGCAGGATGGCGAGCGGCCAGGGAACACCGGCCTGCAGGGCGGCGGCGGAGAGCGTCGCGGTCAGCGCCAGGACGGAGCCGACGGAAAGGTCGATGCCGCCCGTCGTGATGACGAAGGTCATGGCGGCCGCGACGATCAAGAGCGGCGCGGACTGGCGGATGATGTTCAGGAGGTTCGGCGCCGTGAGGAAGGCATCCGTCGTCACCGCGAAGAACAGGCAGCAGACGATGAAGAACAGCGCGATCGACATGACGCCGCCATTGGCGACGACCTTGTCGAGGATGGTCGCATCCCGCAGGCGCGGCGGATGGCTGGAATAGGCGTTGGGCTCGGAGCTCATGCGGGTGCGCCTCGTTCCTGATGGTTGTGGCCGGCGGAACGGGCGGTGAACTTCCGCCCGACGATGAGATTGACGACGTCCTCGATATTGGTGTCCTCGATGCGCCGCTCCGCGACGTTGCGGCCCTCGTACATCACCTGGATGCGATCGCAGACGAGGAAGAGGTCCTGCAGCCGGTGCGTGATGAGGATGACGGAGACCCCGCGCTTCGAGACGGTGCGGATGAGTTCGAGCACGGCCTCCACCTCGGCGACCGCAAGGGCGGCCGTCGGCTCGTCCATGATCAGAACGGAGGGATTGAAGGACGCGGCGCGGCCGATCGCGATCGACTGGCGCTGGCCGCCGGAAAGGTTCTCCACCTTCATGCGCGTATCGGGAATGACGATGCCGAGATTGGAGAGCATGTCGCGCGCCCGCTCGTGCATCGTCTTCTTGTCGAGCATCGGCACGCCGGCGATGCGCCGCTTCGGCTCGCGGCCGAGGAAGAGGTTACCGGCGACGTCGATCGTGTCGCAGAGGGCGAGGTCCTGGTAGACCATCTCGATGCGCGCGGCGCGCGCCTCGGCGGGCGAAGTGAAGGACACCGGCCGGCCGTCGATCTCGATCGTGCCGGCGTCGGGGACGACGGCGCCCGAGAGCACCTTGCTGATGGTGGATTTTCCCGCGCCGTTGTCGCCCACCAGCCCGAGCACTTCGCCCGGCATGAGGTTGAGCGAGGCGTTGTCGAGCGATTGCAGAGCGCCATAGCGCTTGGATATGCCGGTCATCCGGACGCGGCTGACGTCAGTGTCGGTCATGTTCGATGGCCCCTGGAGGAGGTTCCGGCTGCCCGGCCCGCTTGCGTGGACCGGGCAGCGGCGGTTCAGCTTACTTGAACATGTCGCGATACTGGTCGACGTTCTTCTTGGTGACGATCGTCACCGGCACGTTGATGATCGGCTCGATCGTCTCGCCCTTCTTCACCTTGACGAGCGCCTCGACGGCGGCCTTGCCTTCACCGGCCGGGTCCTGCTGGATGACGGCGGTGACAAAACCCTGGTCGATGCCGTCGATGGCGGATTTCGTCAGGTCCCAGCCAAAGACCTTGATGCTGTCGCCGCGACCCTGGCTGGCGACGGCCGAGACTGCGCCGAGCAGCGCCGGTTCGCCGGTGGCGTAGAGCGCCGTCATGTCCGGATTGGCGGTCATCAGGTTTTCCGCCGCGGCGAGCGCGACGTCCTGCACGTTCTGGCCATCGACGGTGTTGAGGAATTCGACGTTCTGGCCGCCCTCGGCAACCGCCGCCTTGAAGCCGTCGAGGCGCTGGTTCTGGATGAAGGAGTTGAGCGCGCCGACGACGCCGACCTTGGCGGTGCCGCCCATGTCGCTCTTCACATAGTCGGAGAAGAACTTGCCGATCTCGCCGCCCGCCGCCGTGTTGTCGACGCCGACGAAGGCGATGTTGTCGCCGTCCGGGATCTGCGCGTCGATGGCGATGACGGGAATGCCGGCATTCTTGGCGGCGGTGATGGCGGGCTTCACGCCGTTGACATCGATGGCGACCAGAATGATGCCGTCGACCTTCTGGGTGATGTAGGTCTCGATCGCATCGTTCTGGGCAGAGGGCACGTTGTTGGCGTTGAAGATGACGAGCTCGGCGCCGGCCTCCTTGGCCGCCGCGCTGGCGCCGTCATTGATCTGGTTGAAGAAGAGCGCCTGTTGGTTGATGGTGACGAGCGCGAACGTATCGGCAAAGGCGTTTGCGGCGCCCATGGACAGCGTCATGGCAACGGCTGCGGCGCAGCCGAGGAGATATTTGGTCCGACCCATTTTGATGTTCCCCTTGTTTGATGCCGTTGGCGGCAACCGGAATTTACGGAAGGCATTATTCAAGTAGCTTGAATTCTTGTCAAGATACTTGAATGGCGCGCTCGCCGAATCCGCTGGGGAGGCTTTTCAAGAAAAATGTCAGAAGGTTGGCGGCGTATTCACCCAGAAGATGGAGGCGCGCTCGGTCCCGACATTGCGATACCAGTGTGCAAGCTCGGAATTGAACACGAAAGTATCGCCGGCCGAAAGCCGGAAGGTCTTGTCGTCGATCATCAGCTCGATCTCCCCGACCAGCACATAGCCCACCTCTTCGCCGACATGCTGGATCGGTCCGGCGCTCTGGCCGCCGGCATCGATGTGGTGGATGTTGCACTGGAGAAGGTGGCCGGCCGAATAGGGAATGACGCGTTCGAGCGAGATGCCCTCGCCTCGCCGGAGAGGATCGAGCGTGATGAGCGGGCGGGTCCCGGCGCGGAACACCACGCCTTCCTCGCCGTCGGTCTCCTCGAACATCCAGCCGATATTGGAATCGAGCGCCCGCACCAGCCGATGCAGCATGGGCAGCGAGGGCGAGGCCTTGCCGTTCTCGATCTTGGAAAGCAGGCTTTCGGAACATTCCGCCGCCTGCGCCAGCGCCTTCAGGGTCAACCCGCGTGTCTGGCGGGCAAGTTTCAGGCGTGCGCCGAGCCGCACCGGATTCGAGTGGATCCTGTCCTCCCGGCTGCTGTCAGACGGCGAAGGCGGCTTGAGCATGTTCATGATATGAGTATCGCATTGATCGAGACCGCAATCATAAATCCTTCAAACGACGGCTGTCCAGAGACCACCGCAAGCCCATCTGGCGCCACTTACGCGACGAAGGCGGCGCGGACACGGCCTTGATGTCATCAAGCCCAATCGTCAGCAGTCTTCCAGCCAATCGGCAATGCTCTGTGCGAAAGTACGAGGCACGACGAATGTCCCGTGCTCCGTCGATCCGCGGGTAAACATCACCGGAACGCGATGCAGCGGCGCAAACACCGCTCGGTCCTGCGTTCGGTCCCAGTCGACGGCGAGGCATTGGGCCAGCACGTCGCGCAATGCGGGTGTCCGTATGTCGATGCGCTCCCGGCCTTCGCCAAGATCCAGTTCGGCGCCGAGAGTCCCTGGAAGGCCGCGCGGCACTGCGTCAGGATCGCTCGCCATCAGCCAGAAGCGGCGGGGCGCGATCTTCACGGCCGTCACACCATCCGATTTGACGATCTGTCCCACCTCTGCCGGCAAGGAGGTCCCCAGGCGTCCCGCGGCGAAACGGGCAAAACCATCGTCGTCATCGCCCCACGCCTGCCATTGAACCAGCGGGCAGCAGGACCGCGTCATCGTGATCCCTTGGATCGCTGTCGGATCAGCCATGCATGCGTTCTCCCATAGGATCGAGGAAAACCGGCGAAACGACCCGCGCGCGGACCACCTCGTTCTTCATCGGATAGACGGCCACGACCTCGTCGCCGGCAAAGTCGGCGGCCAGCAGCCCGAGCCCGATGGACTTGCCGATATCGGGGCTGAAGGTGGTGGACGTGACGCGGCCGCGGCCGTGTCCCTGCCATGCCTCGTCGGGCGCGAAGAGGATCGCACCGCCCCGCAGCCGCTTGCCGCTCTCCGCGCATTCGAGACCCACCACCCGCTGGCGGTCGGGCGCGAGGAACGCCGGCCGCTGCCCCAGGACCGCGCCAATGTAGCCGGAGCGTTTCGCCACCATGCGCGCCATGCCGAGATCGGCGAGCGTGGTGCGGCCATCGATCTCCGGCCCGGCGACATGGCCTTTCTCGATGCGCAGCGCGCCCAGCGCCTCGACGCCGTAGGGCCGCAGATCGGAGCCCTTACCCATCGCCAGCAGGTGTTCCCAGGCGGCAAGTCCCTGCGAGGCGCCGACATAGATTTCGTAGGCCCGTTCGCCGGAATAGCTGAGGCGGACGATCCGCAGCCGGCTGCCCCGGAAGGTTCCCTCGACGAGGCCCATATGCGGCAGCGCCTCGTTCGAGACGTCGATTTCCGGGAAAGCCGCGGCCAGCACGGCGCGGCTCTTCGGCCCGGCGACCGACATGCCCGCCCATTCGTCGGTCACGGATGTCACGGATACGCGCAGCTCCGGCCAGGCGACATCGAGCAGGAACTCCAGCCAGGACATCACATCGGCCGCCTTGGCCGTCGACGTGGTCATGAAATAGCTGTTCTCGGCGATCCGTGTCGTCGTGCCGTCGTCCAGCACGATCCCGTCGTCGCGCAGCATGACGCCGTAGCGCGCGCGACCGACCTTCAGGCTGGCGAAGCCGTTCGCATAGACGCGGTCGAGGAAGGTCGCGGCATCCGGTCCTTCGACGGCGATCTTGCCCAGCGTGGAAATGTCCATGAGGCCGGCGGCCGAGCGGACATGCCGCATCTCGGCGACATAGGCTTCGTCGACATCCGCGCCGAAGGACCGGAAGTACCACGGCCGCATCCAAAGCCCGACCTCCAGCATGTCCGCGCCGTTGGCGACGTGCCAGTCGTGCATCGGCGTCCGCCGGAAGGGACGGAAGTGGTGTCCCTTCGCCCGACCCGCAATGGTGCCGACAGCGACGGGCGCGTAGGGTGGGCGAAACGTCGTGGTGCCGGCCGCCTCCATCGGCGTGCCCCGCAGCGCCGCCATGGCGCGGACGGCGTTGACGTTGCTCGTCTTGCCCTGGTCGGTGCCCATGCCGAGCGTCGTATAACGCTTGAGGTGCTCGACGGATTCATAGCCCTCGCGTTGCGCAAGCGTGATGTCGTCGAGGCTCACGTCCATCTGGAAATCGACAAACGCCTTCTTCCGGCCGAAGGGAAGCACCTGCACGGCATTAGGCCGGCCGGATTCCTCGAAGGCGGGCAGCACGGCGGCGTCCACCTTCCGATCGTATCCCGCGGCGGCGGCTGCGGCAGAGCCGGCCCGGTGTCCCTGCCGCACGGCCTCGGCAGCCGTTGCTGCACCGGTCATCGCTCCGGCCGCAAACTGGCCGGCCGGCAGACCGCCCGGGACGAAAGCGTCGATATCCTGCCGGTACTGCGGCTTGACGCCGAGATGCGAGGTGAGATGCAGGACGGGCGTCCAGCCGCCGGCCATGCCGACGAGATCGCAGTCACGCCGGAACGGTCCGGACCGGCCTTCCAGCTCGACGGCGCGCAGGCCCCGCGCGCCCGCGGCCTTTACGATCCGCGTTCCGGCATGCACCTCGACGCCGCTCCGGACCGCCTGTCCGAGAAGCTGCGGGTCGATCTCGGCGCGGCTGTCGGCCAGCACGACCTCGGCGCCGGTCGCCGCAAGGTCGAAGGCCGTGCGGTAGGCGCTGTCCGCCGCTGCGCCGATCACGACCTTGCGCCCCGGCAGCACCGCGAAGCGATTGAGATAGGTGCGGATCGCCGATGCGAGCATGACGCCCGGCCGGTCGTTGTTCGAAAAGACCATCGGCCGCTCGACGGCGCCGGTGGCGAACACGATGCTGCCGGCCCGAAGCAGGGTGAAGACCTGACGTGCCGCCGCCTTCGCGCGGGGATCGGCATGGCTGAGCAGCCCCAATGTGTTGCCGTCATAAAGGCCGAAGGCGGTCGTGCGCCGCATCAGCCGCAGCCCGGGCATGGAGGCGAGCTCGGCCAGCATGCCGGCAAGCCAGTCCTGTCCCTGCGGCTCGGCCAGCATCTGGCCGCCCAGCTCGAAATCCTGCTCGACCAGCAGAACGCGCGCGCCCGCCTGCGCGGCGGCCCGCGCCGCCGCAATCCCTGCCGGCCCCGCGCCGACCACGACGACATCGGCAAAGTCGTGCCGCGTCTCGTAGCGGTCCGGGTCCGCCTCCATGGCCGCCCGTCCGAGGCCCGCGGCCTTGCGGATGAAATGCTCGTAGACCATCCAAGCCTTGCGACCCGGTCCCATGAAGGTCTTGTAGTAGAAGCCCGAGGCGAGCAGCGGCGCGAACAGTCCGTTGATGCTTTGCAGGTCGAAGCCGAGCGACGGCCAGCGGTTCTGGCTTTCGGCCGTAAGGCCCGGCGAGAGTTCGACCATCGTCGCCGGAACATTGGGCTCGCGCCGGCCGCCGGCGCCGAGCGTCACCAGGGCATTGGGCTCCTCGATACCGGCGGAGAGAATGCCCCGCGGCCGGTGATACTTGAAGCTGCGGCCGACGAGCGTCACGCCGTTCGCCAGGAGCGCCGAGGCGAGCGTATCGCCCTTGAAGCCGGCATAGCTGCGGCCGTCGAAGCGGAAGTCCACCGGCAGCGACCGGTCTATGCGGCCGCCGGAGGGAAGACGGTTGTCTGTCATGATGCCTGCTGCCTTGCAAAATGGACCGAATGAAGGATGTGCGTGGCCGTGTCGCGTTCCACCACCAGCCATTGCCGGCAGCCGTGGACGTGTTGCCAATATTCGCGATGCGGACCCTTGGGGTTGGCGCGCACATAGACGTAGCGATACCAGGCCTCGAAATCCGGATTCTCATGGGCCGGACGAACGACCGACGCATCGCCGGCATAGCGGAACTCGTCATGGTCACGCGGGCCGCAGCAGGGGCAATGGATACGCAGCATGTCCGCCTCCTACTGCAGCCAGGCGAAGGGACCGGCCCCCGCCTCGTCGAGACTGTGGCCGGTGCGGAAACGGTCGAGCCCGTAGCCGCGCGTCAGGGGGTGAACCTCGCCCGTCGCCAGCATGTGCGCGAAGCACCAGCCCGATGCGGGCGTCGCCTTGAAACCGCCGTAGCACCAGCCCCCGTTGAGATAGAGGCCCGGGACGGGCGTGAGCGAAATGATCGGGCTCGCATCCGGGGTCATGTCCATGATGCCGCCCCAATGGCGCAGGAGCCGGAGCCGGGAAATGTTCGGCATCAGGGCGACGGCGGCCTCGCAGGCCTCCCGCAGCACGCCGGCATTGCCGCGCTGGGCATAGGAATTGTAGCCGTCGAGATTCTCGCCGAAGACGAGGCCGCCCTTGTCGGACTGGCTGACATAGAAATGGTCCGCACCATAGGCGACGACGTGATCGACCAGCGGTTTCACCGGCTCGGTCACGAAGGCTTGCAGGACATGGCTTTCGATCGGCAGCTCCAGCCCGGCCTTCCGGCCGAGAACGGACGTATGCCCGGCGACCGCGAGCCCGACCCGCTCAGCGCCTATGCGCCCGCGCGTCGTCTCCACGCCGACGATCCTGTCGCCCTTGCGCAGGAAATCGACCACCTCGCAATTCTCGATGATGTCGACGCCATGGCCGCTCGCTGCCCGCGCATAACCCCACGCGACCGCATCATGCCGGGCCGTGCCGGCGCGCGCCTGAAGGATGGCCCCGTGAATGGGAAAGCGGGCCGTATCGGAGAAATCGAGATAGGGCACCAGCCGGCGCACCTCGTCCCGGCCGAGGATCTCGGCATCGATGCCGTTGAGGCGCATGATGTTGGCGCGATGGCTGAAGGCGTCCATCTGGTCCGCCGAATGCGCCGTGACGATCTGCCCGCGCTGGGAGAACATGACGTTGAAGTTCAGCGCGGCCGACAGGCCTTCCCAGAGCTTCATCGAGAATTCGTAGAACTGGGTGTTGCTGTCAAGCAGGTAGTTGGACCGGATGACCGTGGTGTTGCGCCCCACATTGCCGCCACCGATATAGCCCTTCTCGATCACCGCGACATTGCGGATACCGTGGTTCTCCGCAAGGTAGAACGCCGTCGCCAGCCCGTGGCCGCCGCCACCGACGACGATGACATCGTAGGAGGGCTTCGGCGAAGCGGCGCGCCAATGACGCTGCCAGTGACGGTTTCCGCCGATGGCATGCCGGAGGAGGGAGAATGCGGAAAAGCTGCCCATCACGAATTCACCGAAGGATCGGCCCCATTGGTGTGCGTGTCAGGACTTCCGGACCGTCGTCCGTCAGCAACACGGTGTTGGAAATGAAATCGTCGCCCCGGCCGGTGCCCATCAGCCAGGAGAGGATGTGGAAGCTCATGCCGGTGCGGATCGCGAGATCGGAATCGTGCCGAAGGCCGGTGACGGAATTCCCGCCGGTCCAGGACGGGGGCTGGCCGATGCCGACGCAATAGCCGCAATGATGCCGGCGATAGTGCGAAAGCCCCCGTTCGTCGGCGACGTTCTGCCAGGCGGCATAGACGTCGCGGGCACGCGCGCCGGGCCTCAGCGCATCGACCACCGCGCGGAAGGCCTCGGCGGCAATCTCCGCCATGCGCGCATCCGCATCGCTGATCCCGCCAAGGCGCACCAGCCTGCCGAGCGGGGCGTGATAGCGCGAAACGCAGCCGGACAGCTCGATGAACACCGGCTCGCCCTTGCGATACCGTGCCGAACCCCACGTCGTGTGCTCCTCGCCCAGCCGCGAGAACGGCCGGATGAACGGGCCGAAGCCGGGGACATGGCCGCCGGCGCGCGTCATCGCCGCGAGGCATTCGGCCGCGACGTCACGCTCGGCCGCACCGTCATGGACGGCGTCGGTCGCGGCCTGCGCGGCGATGTCGGTGATCGCGGCCGCCTTGCGCATGAGCGCCTGCTCTTCGAGGCTCTTTACCAGCCGCAGCCGGTCGACGAGGTTGGAGACGTCCGTCCATTCGGCCTCCACCAGCGCCTCCAGCCGCCGGGCAAGGCCGTGGCTGAGGCCCGCGGTCCAGAGTTCCAGCCCGAGCCGCCGTGACGAAAGCCCTCGCTCGGCAAGGATGCGCGCGGCGAGATCGGCAGCGGTTTCGCTGTCGGAATGACCACGGAACTCGGCGGATCGGACATGGTTCTCGATCGTCACGCGCTCCATCGCCCGTGTGACGAGCACCGGCCGGCCTTCGACGGGCACGATCAGCAGATGCGGCGCGAAATAGCCCCAGTGATCGAGGCCCGTCAGATAGAAGACGTTTTCCGGCGACGCGAAGACGGCGGCGTCGAGCCCGCAAACGGCGATCTCATGCCGCACGATATCGAGCCGCCGCGCGATCTCCTCTGCGCTGAAGGGATTGCCATCCATGATTCTTGCCTCGTGAATTTCGGTTTTCTGTCAGTCGACGACGATGAGCTGCCGGGGCGCGGCGCAGAGCTTCTCGCCGCCCGTGTCGGTCACGACGAAGGATTCGGATATCGCCAGGCCGAAGTCCTCAAGCCAGACGCCGGCCATCATGTGGAAGCACATGCCGGGCTCCAGTTCGGTCCTGTCGCCGGGGCGCAGGCTGGCGGTGCGCTCGCCCCAATCCGGCGGATAGGCAAGCCCGATGGGATATCCGACGCGGCTTTCCTTCTTCAGGCCGTTGCGGCGCAACTCCGCCTGCCATGCCGCCTCCACCTCCTCCGCCACATTGCCGGACCGCGCCTTTTCGAGCCCGGCATCGACGGCATCCACGATCACCCTGGCAATATCCTGATACCTCTGCGGCGGCTTGCCGAAATGGACGGTCCGCGTCAGCGCGACATGGTAGCGGGAGCGGACACCGGCGATCTCGAGGATCGCAAGCCCGCTGTCCGGCAGCGGGTCGTCGTTCCACGTCAGATGAGGCGTCGCCGTCCCCTCTCCGACCGGCATCAGCGGGCAGATGGCCGCGTAATCGCCGCCCATGCCGTCCACCCCCATGATCTGGGCGTGATACAGTTCCGCGATCACCGCGTTCTGCGGCACGCCGGGTCGCATGCGCTCGACGGCGCGGCTCATGGCATGCGTGCAGATCCGGCCCGCCTGGCGCATCAGCGTGAGTTCCGGCTCGGACTTCACGAGCCTGGCCCAGTTCACGAGGTCGCGATTGTTGGAGAAAGCCGCGTCCGGCAGGCCGGCGGCGAGGTGTGCGTGGCAGCGCGCCGTATAGTAGTGCGCGTCCATCTCGACCCCGATGCGGGCGCCCGCCCATCCGCGCGAGCGGATGAGATCGGCCAGTTCGTCATAGGGATGCCCGTCCGGGTTCTGAACGAGATGTTCGGAAAAGGCGACGACGTTTGCCTCCGGCAAGCCGGTCGTCATGAGCGCGCTCTTGCGATCCTGGGCACGGCCGAACCAGATCGGCAGATCCTCGTCCAAATGCACGAGCACGCATTGCGGCACGTAGAACGACCAGCCGTCATAGCCGGTCAGCCAGTTCATGTTGGCCGGATCCTGGCAGACGACGAGGTCCAGCCCGGCGGTGGCCATACGGTGCTTCACCTCCCGCAGCCGGCGCGAATATTCCTCGCCCGTGAAGATCTGCCGTCGCGACATCCCGCCCTCCAACACTGAACCAACGATGACAAGATGTGTACATCAATTCTCAGTCCGCGCAATATATCACCTGAAAACTTTTTATTTATCCGAAACCTTGCAAATTTTATCAACAAGACGTATACATCTTTAGGTGCTCGGCCACGGGCGCCGCTCTTTGAGACTCCTGACAAAAACACAAGGGGAACCCATGTCTCGATTTCTCTTCTCTCGCCGAAATGCCATGAAAGCCGCCGTGCTGGCATTTGCCGCCGTCTCGGTCGCAGGCCCCTCGCTCGCCGAGACCACCCTCGAAAAGGCGAAGGCCGCCGGCTACATCCGCATCGGCTTTGCCAACGAAGCCCCCTTCGGTTTCGCCACGCCCGACGGCAAGCTGACGGGCGAAGCGCCCGAGGTCGCCAAGGCGGTGCTCGCCAAAATGGGCATTCCGGAGGTCGATGGCGTGCTGACCGAATTCGGCTCGCTGATCCCCGGCCTCAAGGCCGGACGTTTCGACATCATCGCCGCCGGCATGTTCATCAACCCGAAGCGCTGCGCCGAGATCGGCTTCTCCGAGCCGTCATACGGCATCGGCCAGGCCATGCTGGTGCCGGCCGGCAACGCCAAGAAGATCGCCGATTATTCCAGCTTCGCCGACAACAAGGATCTCAAGCTCGCCGTGATGGCCGGCGCCGTCGAGGCGGGCTATGCGAGGGAGGCCGGCGTTGCCGAGGAGCAGATCGTGACCTTGCCGGACCAGTCGAGCCTCGTTGCCGCCGTCCAGTCGGGCCGCGCCGACGGCGCGGCGCTGACCGCCCTTTCCATCGCGGACATGGCGAAGAAGGCGGAAGGTGTGGAATCGACCACGCCCTTCGGCGAAGTCGCCGGCAAGTCGGTCAAGGGTCACGGCGGGTTCGGCTTCCGCAAGGAAGACACGGACCTGCAGGAGGCCTTCAACAAGGAACTGGCTGCCTTCCTCGGCTCGCCGGAGCATCTCGCCCTTGTCGAGCCCCTCGGCTTCGGCAAGGATTACCTTCCGAACAAGACGACCGCCGAACTCTGCCAAGGCGAATAAGCTTTTCGCGCGGGCGGCGATGCCAAGGCCGTCCGCGTCTTCGCCTATGACGGGGGATTTCCGATGTGGATACGCGTGCTCGCCGCCATGCTGGCGGCTACCCTGACGGCCATCGTCATCCTGTCCTTCCAGGACGGTTTCAAGGTCTTCGTGCCCGGCCTGCTCCAGGGTGCCTGGCTGACGATCCAGATCGCCGTTCTCGGCGCCTTGCTGGCCGTCGTCATGGCGCTGACGGCAGCGCTCGCCAAGCTCTATGGCCCGCTGCCGTTGCGATGGCTGGCGGTCGCCTACATCGAGATATTCCGCGGCACGTCCGCGCTCGTGCAGCTCTTCTGGCTGTATTTCGTGTTGCCGCAGTTCGGGGTTTTCATGGATGCGTTTCCCGTCGCCGTGCTGGCGCTCGGGCTGAACATCGGTGCCTACGGTGCCGAGGTCGTGCGCGGCGCCATCCGGGCCGTCCCGAAAGGCCAGTGGGAAGCCTCCACGGCGCTCAACATGACGCGGGCGCAAATGCTCCGGCGCATCATCCTGCCGCAGGCTTTCGTGGCGATGATCCCGCCCTGGGGCAACCTTTTCATCGAGCTCGTCAAGTCGACCTCGCTCGTCTCCCTGATCACGCTCGCCGATCTCACCTTCAAGGCACAGCAGATGAACCAGGCAACGCTGCAGACCGTACCGATCTTCACCCTCGTCCTGCTCCTCTATCTCGCGATCTCGCTGACGATCACGATCTGCATGCGCTTCACCGAGGGATGGGCGGCCAAGGGCGTGCTGCACGGAAAGGCCTCGTGATGTGGGACTGGGCCTTCACCATCGACATCCTGCCCGTGCTGGCACGGGCCGCGGTCATCACCGTCCAGGCGACGGCGATCGGCTTCGTCATTGCGGCGCTCCTCGGCCTCGTCCTGGCATCGATACGGCTCTCCTCCCCGGCGGCGGGCCTTGTCGTCGCGATCCTGGTCGAGCTCGTCCGCTCGACGCCGCTCCTCATTCAGATCTTCTTCCTGTTCTTCGTTTTGCCCAAGGTCGGCATCGTGTTGGATGCCTTCACGGCGGGCGTGCTCGCGATCGGCCTGCACTACGCGGCCTATTGCTCGGAGGTCTACAGGGCCGGCTTCGAGAACGTTCCCCGCGGCCAGTGGGAGGCATCGATCGCGCTCAACCTCTCCCCCTGGACCACCTTCAAGGACATCATCCTGCCGCAGGCGCTGCCGCCGGTGGTGCCGGCGCTCGGCAACTATCTGATAGCGCTGTTCAAGGAGACACCCCTGCTTTCGGCGATCGCCGTCGTCGAGCTCATGCAACGCGCCAAGATCATCGGCTCGGAGACCTTCCGCTACACCGAACCGGTGACGCTCGTCGGGCTTTTCTTTCTGGTGATGAGCCTCCTGTCCGCGGGACTGGTCCGCGTCTTGGACGGCTGGCTTTCAAGGAGATACGGATGACCGAAATGCCCATGGTCCGCTATGAGAACGTGTCCAAGCGTTACGGCGCCTTCACCGTTCTCGACAATCTCAACCTCGACGTCGCGCGCGGCGAGAAGGTCTCGATCATCGGCCCGTCCGGATCCGGCAAGACGACCGTGCTGCGCATGCTGATGACGCTGGAAAGCATCAATGGCGGCACGCTGTGGGTCGATGGCGAGCCGATGACCCACATGCCTAAGAACGGACGGCTGGTGCCCGCGGATGCGAAGCATATCCGCCGTATCCGCGCGAAGATCGGCATGGTGTTCCAGTCCTTCAACCTCTTCCCGCACATGACCGCCCTCGGCAACTGCATAGAGGCGCCGATCACCGTCCTTGGAATGGGAAGGAAGGAAGCGGAGGAGCGCGCCGCCGAGCTGCTCGACATGGTCGGCCTGTCGGCCAAGAAGGATCACTATCCGGGCCAGCTTTCCGGAGGCCAGCAGCAGCGCGTGGCGATCGCCCGGGCCCTGGCCATGCGGCCAAAGATCATGCTTTTCGACGAGGTCACCTCCGCGCTCGACCCGGAGCTCGTGGGCGAGGTGCTTCAGGTCATCCGCAGGATCGGCGCCGAGCACGATCTGACGATGCTCATGGTGACCCACCAGATGGGGTTCGCCAAGGAATTCTCCGATAGGGTTTGCTTTTTCTATCAGGGGAAAATATGCGAACAGGGACCGCCCGCGCAGATCTTCGGCAACCCGCAGAACGAGCGGACGCGGCAATTCCTGAACGCTGTCCTGGAAGCTGGTTGATGGCACAGACCGACAATTCCGGTGCAAAGGAGCAATCCGCCCCTCTCGTCGGCGCGAAAGAGCGTTTCGACCGCATCTACAACACGATCCGCGACCAGATCTGCCTTCTGGAATATGCACCGGGCACCCGGCTTTCGGAGGAGGAGCTGGCAAAGCAGTTCGATACGAGCCGGACCCCCGTCCGTCGCGTCCTTGCACGGCTGGAAGCGGAAGGGCTCGTCGCCTCCGTGCACGGGGTCGGCACGATCGTCACGGATCCCGATCTCGACGAGATCTTCCAGATCTACCGTCTCCGGCTGGAGCTTGCCGAACTGGTCGGCAAGCTCGATCCGCTCCCGCGCACCCCGGACGATCTGGACAGGATCCGCGCGCTCATCAAGCGCTGCGACGACGAGATGCAGGAACCGTCCCAACGCGCCTTCCTGCGCCTCAACATGGATTTCTACTGGGAGATATCGGCATTCACCGGCAATGCGGCGCTGCGCGAGGTTAATGAACGGCTGTATCTCAAGATCGTCCGCGTCGTCCTGAAGATGATGCCCAAGCTCGGGCTTGTCGAGGAATACCGGGCATTCCGCGACGAAATGCAGGCCGTCTTGAACGCCGCCGAGATCGGGGATTGGGAAGCCATCGGCTACATCCGCCGGGCCCATCTCTCGATGAGCTACAATCGCATCAAGAATTATGCGAGATGATTTTGACATCGAAGGGCAAGGACTGGCGATCCCGCTCGACGGATGCGGCAAACGCGTCTACGCGGCCCTCGGCCTGCCCCTTCCGGCCACGATCACGAAGAGCAGCGGCACGAAGAAGACACCGAGCACGGTCGCTGCGATCATGCCGCCCATCACGCCGATGCCGATGGCGTTCTGCGCGGCCGAGCTTGCCCCCGTCGCGAAGGCGAGCGGCAGGACGCCGAGGATGAAGGCGAGCGAGGTCATGACGATCGGCCTGAGGCGCATGCGGGCAGCCTCCAGAACGGCGTCGACGACGCTTTTGCCCTGATCGCGCAGGTCCTTGGCGAATTCGACGATCAGGATGGCGTTCTTGGCCGTAAGGCCGATCGTCGTCAGCAGGCCGACTTTGAAATAGACGTCGTTCGATTGACCGAATATCCAGGCGGCGACGAGCGCGCCAAGCACGCCGACCGGCACCGCAAGGATGACGGAAAGCGGGATGGACCAGCTTTCGTAGAGCGCGGCAAGGCAGAGGAAGACGACGAGCAGGGAGACGGCGTAGAGCATCGCCTCCTGCGAACCGGCAAGCCGCTCCTGGTAGGACAGGCCGGACCAGGCCGCGCTGTAGCCGCCGTCGAGACCGGCGACGAGCGCCTCCATGCGGTCCATCGCATCGCCGGAGCTGGCGCCGGCCTGTGCCGCACCGTTCATGGAGATGGCCGCCGTGCCGTTGAAGCGGGCGAGCGAGGGCGAGCCCTGGATCCATGTCGTCGTCGCGAAGGCGGAGAACGGCACCATCTCGCCATCGCCATTGCGCGCGTACCAGCGGTTGACGTCCTCCGGCTGCATGCGGAAGGGCGCGTCCGCCTGCACATAGACGGGCTTGATCTCGCCGTTATAGACGAAGTCGTTGACGTTGCTGCCGGCAAAGGCCGTGGAGATCAGCCCGTTGATGCCGCTGAGATCGACGCCGAGCGCACCTGCCTTCTCCTGGTCGATCTCGATCTTCAGCTGGCTTTCCAAGGTGCGGGTATTGCCGCGTACATTGCCGACCGTGTCGTCCTGCTGGGCGAGGTCGGCAAGCTGGTTGCTGGCCGCCGTCAGCGCGTCGCGGCCGCGGTTGCCGGTGTCTTCCAGATACATGGAAAAGCCGTTGCTCTGCCCCAGCCCCTGGATGGCGGGCGGCGCCAGCACGAAGACCTCCGCGTCGCGGATCTTACGGAAATGCGCCGAGGCACGCTGCGAGATGGCGGAAGCCGAAAGCGACGTATCCGTGCGCGCGTCGAAATCCTTGAGGCGCACGAAGGCCATGGCGGCGTTTTCGCCGCTGCCGCCGAAGCCGAAGCCGAGCGTCATGAAGACGCTCTGCACGGCGTCCTTCTCCTCCGTGAGGAAATAGTTCTCGACCATGTCGATGACGGCCTGCGTGCGGGCGGCATTGGCGCCGGCCGGCAGGGTGATCTGCGTCATCAGCACGCCCTGGTCCTCCTCCGGCAGGAAGGAGGTCGGCAGCTGCGTATAGACCCACCAGGCGCCGCCGAGGAGCATGGCGAAAAGCACGAGCATGCGCAGCGGCCGCACAAGCATGCCGCCGACGGCGCTCACATAACCGCGCGTCGTCTTCTCGAAACCACGGTTGAAGCCACCGAAGATGCGCGCCGCCAGCCCGCCATGCGTGGGCTTCAGCAGCATGGCGCAGAGCGCCGGCGTCAGGATGACCGCGACGAGGACGGAGAGCAGCATGGCGCTGGCGATGGTGACGGAGAACTGCCGGTAGATGACGCCGACCGAGCCAGAGAAGAAGGCCATGGGAATGAAGACGGCGGTGAGGACGAGCGCGACGCCGATGAGCGCGCCGGTGATCTCGCCCATCGACTTCTCCGTCGCCTCGCGGGCGGAGAGCCCCTCCTCCGACATGACGCGCTCGACATTCTCCACCACGACGATCGCATCGTCGACGAGAAGACCGATGGCGAGCACCATGGCGAACATGGTCAGCATGTTGATAGAATAGCCGAGCGCCGCAAGCACGCCGAACGTTCCGAGCAGCACGACGGGCACGGCGATCATCGGGATGATCGTCGCGCGCAGGTTCTGCAGGAAGAGCAGCAGCACGAGGAAGACCAGCACGATCGCCTCGATCAGCGTCTCCACGACCTTCTCGATGGACAGCTCGACGAAGGGCGTGGTCTCGTAGGAATAGGCGATCTCGACGCCCTCGGGCAGCGAACCGGCGAGGCTGTCGAGCTCGGCATGCACGGCCTCGGCCGTCGTGATGGCATTCGCGCCGCTCGCCAGCTGCACGCCGAAGCCGGCGGCCGGCATGCCGTTGAAGGTCGAGCTCTGGCCGTAGCTTTCAAGCCCGATCTCGACGCGCGCGACATCGCCGAGGCGCACGACGGAACCGTCCGTCGCCGTCTTGAGGATGATCTTCTTGAACTCGTCGGCCGAGGTCATCTGCGTCTGCGCGACGATGCTCGCCTTCAGCTGCTGGCCGCGCACGACGGGCGTCGCGCCGATGGAGCCGGCGGCGACCTGGGCATTCTGCGCCTGAATGGCCGCGGTGACGTCGGAGGGAACCAGCTGGTACTTCTGCATCTGATCGGGATCGAGCCAGATGCGCATGGCATAGCCGCTGCCGAAGGCCTGCACGGAACCGACGCCGTCGAGCCGTTCGATGCGCTCCTCGATGCTGCTCGACATGATGTCGGAAAGCTCCGAGGAGGTGTAGCGGCCGTCGCGCGAGATGATGTTGCCGATCATCAGGATGCCGGAGGGCGAGCGGGAGACGGTGACGCCGGCGTCCTGTACGGCCTCGGGAAGCTGGGATTCGACGCGCGACAGCTTGTTCTGCACCTCGACCTGCGCCAGTTCCGGATCCGTGCCGCTGGCGAAGGTGAGCGAGATGGAGGCCGAGCCGGTGTTCGACGTGGATTCCATGTAGAGCAGGCCATCGAGGCCGGTCATCGCGCCCTCGATCTTCGTCGTGACCGAGTTCTCGACCGCTTCCGCCGTGGCACCGGAATAGGTCGCGCCGATACGGACCGTGACGGGCGCGACATCGGGATATTGCGAGATCGACAGCGAGTAGATGCCCATGACGCCGGAAAGCAGCGTGGCGATCGCGAGCACGATGGCAAAGACGGGGCGGGCGATGAAGAAGCTCGCCAGGGCATTGCGCCGGAAGCCTTCGGTCATTGGGCGGCCTCCGACGCTTCGCCCGCATCGGCGGGGCTGGCGAGGGACTGCTTGACCACGCCGTCCTCATCGATCGTCGCTTCCACGGCCGTTACGGCAGCGCCCGCGGAAATCTTCTGGAAGCCATCGACGATCAGGCGCTCGCCGTCCTTCAGGCCGTCGGTCACGATCCAGTTGTTGCCGCTCGTGCCCTCGGTCGCAAGCTTGCGCTGCTCCACCTTGCTGTCGGCCGAGACGACATAGGCGATGGGATCGCCCGTGCCGCTGCGCTGGACGGCGCGCTGCGGGACGAGGAAGGCGTTCGGCATGGTGCCGAGATCGACGGAGGCGCGCACGAACATGCCCGGCAGCAGGATGCGCTCCGGATTGGGGAAGCTTGCGCGCAGGGTGAAGGTGCCCGTGCTCTCGCTGACATTGACCGTCGCCAGCGAGATCGTGCCGATGGTCTTGTAGTCCTCGCCGTTCTCGAGCGTCAGCCTGACGCTCGGTGCCCCCGCGCCGTCGCGGCCGAGGCGCCCCGCCTCGACATCCTGCCGGATCCGCAAAAGGTTGGCGCTGGTATCGACGAGGTCGACATTGACGGGATCGATCTGGCGGATCGTCGCCAGCGCATCCGTCTGGTTCTGCGTGACCAGCGAGCCGACGCTGACGCCGGCCGTGCCGATGATGCCCGATATCGGCGCCTTGATCGTGGTGTTGTCGAGATCGATGCGCGCCGTCTCAAGGCTGGCCCTGGCCGATTCCACATCCGCCTTCGCCTGCAGCAGCGCTGCCGTCGCCTCGTCCAGCGCCTGCTGGCTCACGGCGCTCTGCGATTGCAGCCGCTGGTTCCGGTCGAAAGCCGACTGCGCCGACTGCTGCGTCGCCTCGGCGCGCGACAGCGTGGCCGCCGCCGCCGCATAGGCCGCGCTGAACTTCGCATCGCGCACCTTGAAGAGGATGTCACCGGCCTTCACCTGCCGGCCCTCGCGAAAATCGATGCTTTCGATGATGCCGTCGATCTGCGGGCGGATCTCCGCCGTGGCGTGCGCCACCACGCGGCCGGAGAGCTGGGTATAACGCGGAACGGACTGCGCCTTCAGCACCACGAAGCCCACCTCGGCCGCGGGCAAGGCCCCGGCGCCGGGCGGAGCGTTTCCACCGCTCTGGTCCGAGCAGGCGGCCAGGAACAGGCCGGCGGCAACGAGGCCGATCCGCAGGGTTTTCTCGCGCATCATGCACCTTTTCTTCGGAGCGGCGGACCATGCCGCACGCTTGCCATATTTACAAAACTCATGAGTACCATTAATATCCAGATATCGACATTGTCAATGGCCCGCCTCTGGATAACCTCCATGACCGAAACAACCGCCACAACTCTCCCGGCCAAGCGCCGGAAACGCGGCCGCCCCAGACTCGCGACGCCGGCCGAACAGAGGGCCAAGATCGTCGAGGCGACGCGCAAGCTGTTCCTGGCCGAAGGCTACGGCAGGACGACGATGAGCGAGGTTGCCGCCCACTGCCATATCTCCAAGCGCACGCTCTACGAACTCTTCCCCTCCAAGACCGATCTGCTCGCCGCGATCATCGAGCAGCACCGCACCAGCATGCTTGCGCTTCCCGGCGACTATACGGGCCTGAGCCTCTCGGACGCCCTCGAACGCATCTTCCAGATCGATATCAGCACGGAAGAGGATAGCGCGCGCGCGGCCTTCCTCAACCTCACCATCGTGGAAGCCGCGCGCTATCCAGAAGTCGGCGAGATGATGAAGAGGCTCGGCGGCCAGCGGGCCCATGCGCTGCTTGCCGAATGGATGGAGGGAGAAAAGCGGGCCGGAAGGCTCTTCGTCGACGATACGACGAGCGCCGCGACGATCCTCATGGACATGATGTTCGGCGCCGTCGTCACGAAGACGGGCACGGGCGCCGAATGGCCGGGCTTCGACGCACGCAAGGACTACATGCGGCGCTGCATCCGCATCTTCGTCCACGGCACCGGAAAATCGCCCGCTATCTAGTGCATTTCCAGAAAAAGTGCGACGCGGTTCTGCGTCCGGAAACGCGCAAAGACAATTGAACCTGCTCAGACGTATATTTCCCGCTCGCCAAAGGGATCGCCATCCTCGAAATTGCGCGTGCCGATGCGCGAGGTGCTTGCGCCTTCGGCGGTCTGCCGCTGTGCCGAACCTGCCTCCTTCGCCTTCAGCACAGCGATCTCGGCCTTGAGGCTGGCGATCGCTTCCTTGAGTTCGGCCTGGGCCTCCTCGTCCATCGCTTCGGCAAGCTCGCTCTCCTTGGCCGAGAGCTGCGCTTGAAGCGCGGAAAGGCTGGTGCCGCCGGACGAGGACGTGAGTGTCACGGTTGCCGATATCGTCGAGGAGACTGCTCCGACCATGTCTATCCACCAGATCGCTTTCGATAGGCCGGAGCGTAGCTGGAACTTATTGAGGTACTCTCAGCGCGCGTTTTGTACCTCCGCGTCCCGCCTCCTCTACCCAGCGATGTCGTGATCGCCGTGATAGCTCGACTGCCGAGAGCGAAAGGTCGCCGTGGCGTTCATCTGGCGCACGATGTCTTCCGCCACGAAGACCGCATGGTCCGTCACCTGGGGCAGGCCCATCAACTCGCCGAACGTGCCGCGGGCCAACGGGCCGGCGATGTAGAGGCTATTCAGCGCCTGCCCATCGGTTCCGATGGCGCGGCTTCGCTCGTCGACCGCGATGCCAAGACCGACGGCATCCGATTGCAGATCGCCCGCGGTGGCGAGACCCGCGAGGAATGGCTGGCTTGAAAGCACCGATGCATGCCCCGGGCCTGTCGTCACGATCAGGCTGCCATACGTTTCCTGGTACGGCTCCCGCCCATGGCGCGGGCGAAAATCCACGGCAATCCCGCCCTCTGCGGGGCAGGTCACACCGGCGATGGCCGCAGCATGAAAGGAAAGCGTGCCAGCGGCCAGGCGCCGGTCGATGACCGCTTCCACCTGGGGCGCGATACGGAAACGGTGCACGTCCCAGTAGGGTCGCAGGAAGCGCGCGACGCGCCGGCGCTCGGCGACAGGCAGAGAGCGCCAGATATCGCTGCCCTGGCCGCGAACCCGGTCGAAAACCGCATGCCAGCTGAGCCCCGCAGCATCGGCCTGGACAAGGCCCTCCCGGATCCGCCGCAGCAAGGCCCGCGCCGAGCGGGATGGCGGATCGGCAAACTCGCCGAACGGCTCCTGAACGGAAAGGTTGTGCCCGCGCGAGCGAAGGCCGCGGCGCGAGACGGCCGTGATCCTGCCGCGATGCCCCGCGGCATCGAGTGTCGCGATGACGTCCGCTGCGGTGAGCCCCGTGCCCACGACCAGCACCCGGTCGTCCGGGGCGATGCCGGAGAGGGCGCCGGGCACCGTGGCATCCGGGATGTAGCCGGCGCGGCCGGAAAGGGCGCGGTGGAGGGTTGCGGGCGGCTGCGGGCTTGGATGCGTCGTCGCGACGACCACGATATCGGCCTCCAGCGCCGGGCCGTCCCCGGTCTCGACATGCCAGCGCCCCGAGCGCGCCGCCGTCACCGCGCGGACGCGGCTGCGGCGATGCTCGACCGCTCCGCTCGCGACCAAGGGGGCAAGGTTGTCGGAAACATAACGGCCAAAGGCGGAACGGCGCGCGAAGGCGTGTCCCTCCGGCGTGACGGCCTCCGGATCGTCCGCAAGGGTCCCGCTGCGGACGAGCCAGTGCTGGAAATGATCGCCGTCGTCGGGAAGGAGCGACATGCGCGTCGCGGGCACATTGATGCGGTGCGTCGCCTCGTCCGTATCATAGGCAAGGCCGCCCCCGAGCATCGCCCGGGGCTCGAAGACGACGATCCTCGCGGCGCCGACGGGAAGCCGCCGCACGAGATGATAGGCGCAGGCGGCACCGGTGAAGCCGCCCCCGATGATCGCCACGACTGGCCTTGCCGGCATCCGTTTCACCTCCGCGCCACGCAGCGGCATCGCCGCAAGCGCCGCGTCACGCACCGACCGATTTCAGCGCCGGGATATCGGCGTCGCGCCGCTTCACGGCCTCGATATCCCTGTAGCCATCAGCCGGATGGGTTTTCGGCAGGTATGGCCCTTCGCCGAACAGCTTCTCCCGCAAGGTACCCTCCCTATAGGCCGTCGGATAGGCGCCGCGCTTCTGCAGCTCCGGCACGATATGGGCGACGACATCCTCGAAGCTGTCGGGCGTCACCGCATAGGCGAGGTTGAAGCCGTCGACATCCGTATCGGCCACCCATTCCTGAAGGATGTCGGCAATGCGCTCCGGCGAGCCGACGAAGACCGGTCCCATGCCGCCGATGCCGCCGAACCGGGCAAGCTCGTCGATGGTCCACGACTTGTCGCCGCCGGCAATGTGCTCGACGAAGGAGTGGATGGCGTTGGTCTCGATCTTCTCCACCACATCCGCCGGCGCATACTGGCCGAAATCGATGCCGCTCCAGCCGGACATGAAGGTCAGCGAGCCGTCATAGGAAACGTAGCTCTTGTAGTCCTCGAATTTCTTCTGCGCCTTCTCCTCGGTCTCGTCGGTGATGATGGTGACGAGCGTGTAGATATAGACCTTTCTGGGGTTGCGGCCGGCAGCGGCGATGCGCTGGCGGATATCGGCGACATAGGCCTTGAGCACCGACTTCGTCGGCGCGGCGACGAAGATGCACTCGGCGTGCGCGGCGGCGAACGCCTTGCCCGGCCCGGAGGCGCCGGCCTGGTAGAGAACCGGCGTGCGCTGCGGCGAGGGCTCGGTGAGGCCGTAACCCGGCACCTCGAAATACTTGCCCTTGTGGCCGATCTCGTGGACCTTTTCGGGATGGGTGAAGATGCGCCTGTCGCCGTCGCGCACCACCGCACCCTCCTCCCAGGAGCCTTCCAGCAGCTTGTAGAGCACTTCCACATATTCGGCGGCGACCTCGTAGCGGTTGTCGTGCCGGCGAAGGCCGCCCTGCCCGACATTCTTCGCGCCGCTCTCCAGATAGGAGGTGACGATGTTCCAGCCGACGCGGCCCTTGGAATGATGGTCGGCCGTCGCGAGGCGGCGGGCGAAGGTATAGGGATGCTCGAAGGAGGTGGACGCCGTGATGCCGATGCCGAGATGCTGGGTGGCGAGCGCGATGGGGGCCGCAAGCTGCAGCGGATCGTTCACCGGAATCTGCGCGGCCTGGTGGATGGCATGATAGTTCGAGCCCTTGTAGACATCGTAGTAGCCGATGACGTCGGCGATGAAGATGCCGTCGAAGACGCCGCGTTCCAGCGTGCGGGCGAGATCCTGCCAATAGTCCAGGTCCTTGTATTTCCAGGACCTGTCGCGCGGATGCGCCCACAGGCCGGGGGACTGGTGGCCCACGCAGTTCATGTCGAAGGCATTGAAGCGGATATGGCGTGCCATGGGTCTCTCCAGGGTATCGGGCCAGGGTATCGAGAATGCCTGGCGGCATTGGCCGGGGCGAAGATAGCGCCTTCTTCCATTAAATACAGAAATTCTATCTTTTATATGTATTAATTTCGGAAACGGCTTTTCTGGCTGCCATCCGGGGACTCTGGGAAGATGCGCGCAGCGGCGGAAAACCGTGCGCACCCTTTCACCCACCCCGACCGTGGCGACCTGCCCGGGATCGGCCGGAGAGCAGGAGACCGACCATGACCGCCCTACACCTTGTCAAGGAGTCCGACCTTCAGGACGATCGGGCCCGCCTCTTCGCGAAGGCCGAGGAGATTTCCGCCGACCTTGCCCGCCGCGGGGCGCAGCTCGATGCCGACGGCAAGCCGCCGTTCGCGGAAATCGAGCGGCTGAAGACGGAGGGCCTCCTGACCGCGCTGCACCCGGTCGAGATCGGCGGCGGCGGTCTCGACTGGGTGGACGGGCTGCGGCTCGTGCGCATCCTGGCGCGCGGCGAAAGCTCGATCGGCCAGTTGCTCGGCTATCATTTCGTCAACAGCCAGTACGTCTACTGGGCGGCCGACGACCCGGACAAGGCCTGGGACCTCGGCGTCGAGACTGTCGCAAAGAGGCTCTACTGGGGTGCCGCCGTCAACCCGCGCGATCCCGGCCTCACGCTGACCCGCAGCGACGACCACTACCTGCTCAACGGCCGCAAGACGTTCTCGACCGGCGCGCATGTCTCCGACCGCATCAACGCCAATGCGGCCTTCGGCGACGAGATCGCCAATATCGTGCTGCCGACCGACCGGCCCGGCTACATCGCCAATGACGACTGGGACAATATCGGCCAGCGGCTCTCCGACAGCGGCAGCGTGGAATTCCGGGATTTCCCGGTCTACGAAAGCGACTTCCTGCTGCCGCTTGCGAGGAAGGATGACGCCCCGCCCGTGCAGGCGACGTTCAACACGCCGCTGATCCAGCTCGTCTTCGTCAACTTCTATCTCGGCACGGCGGAAGGCGCGCTGGCGGCAGCCACCGACTATGTGCGCACCACGACGCGCCCCTGGGTCACGTCCGGTCTCGAAAAGGCGAGCGAGGATCCGTATATCCTGGAACGCATCGGCGAGTTCCGCGCAGCGCTGAAGGCATCCGCCGCGCTCGCCGACGCGGCCGCCGCCATCGTCCAGTCGTCGCTTGCGCGCGGCAGGGGCGTCACCGCCCGCGAACGCGGCGAAGCGGCGATCGAGGCCTACGCCGCAAAGGTCAACGCCACCCATGTGGCGCTCGACGTCACTTCGCGCATCTTCGAGCTGACCGGCGCCCGCTCGACGGCATCGCACCACCGTTTCGACCGCTACTGGAGGAACGTGCGTACCCACACGCTGCACGACCCGGTCTTCTACAAGGCGCGCGAAGTCGGCGACTTCGCCCTCAACGGCCGCGTGCCGGAGCCGAGCCTCTATAGCTGAGGCGAGGATCGGCTGGCGAAGCGAAGGCGGCCGATGGCCGCTTCTTGTTTTTGGCAGGCACCGTTCCTGCAAGCTTCGCCGCCCTTGGGCAAAAAAAACCGCAACCCCGAAGGATTGCGGCCAGGTGACCACCCCCACCACGAGGGTTGGATTTCAGAGCGCGCCGTTCTTCGGCGGCGTGACGCCGTTGAGGTGATAGTTGCCGACGACATGGTACTTCCAGCGCACCGGATCGTGCAGCGTATGGGTGCGGGCATTGCGCCAATGGCGTTCGAGGTTCAGGCCGCGCCTGGTGGCGGACGTGCCGGCCAGCTCGAAGAGCACGTTGGTCGCGTCGATGGCGAGCTCCGTCGTCAGCACCTTGGCGGCGGCCACCGCCAACGTCGCGGCCACGGCATTCTTCGCATTGAGGTTGACCTGCGCCTGGTCGACCTTGCGCCCGGCCCGCTCCAGCGTCGCCTCGGCCGCCTCGACGCGGATGGCGAGCTCGCCGATGCGGGCGATGGTCAGCGGATCGTCCGCGGCGCGCTCGACACCGCTGTCCGTCCAGGGCCGCGCCGTGTCGCGCACGTAGCCGATCGTCTCCTTCAGCGCCGCGCGGGCGATGCCGAGATCGACGCCGGCATGGATGATCTGGCCGACCGAGCCGATCGTGCCGGGGCGCTCGAACCCCTTCTGGTGCGGCACGACGGCCTCGGCCGGCACGTAGACGTCGCGCAGGATCGTCGTGCCGCTGCCCGTCGTGCGCTGGCCGAAGCCATCCCAGTCATCGACGATCTCGATGCCTTCCGTCTCGCGCGGGGCAAACGACATGGTGAGGCGGTCCTCGTCGTCGAGCGCGAAGATCGCCACCCAATGGGCGAAGAGCACACCCGTCGAATAGAACTTCCGCCCGTTGATGCGAAAGCCCGCGCCATCGGGAGCAATCCGCGTGTTGTAGTCACCGACCGTCTTGGTGCCGACCTCGGAAAGGGCGTTGCCGAAGCGGTCGCCGGCGAGAGCCCGGCTGAAGTAGAAGCGCTTCTGCGCCTCGCTGCCGTCGTGACGGAGCGCCTCGAGAATGTAGAAATGGTTCTGCGGGATCTGGCCGATCGAGCTGTCGGCCTCGGAGAGGATCGCCGTGACCTCGGCGAGCACCGCATTGGAGACGTCGATGCCGCCATATTCGGCGGGAACGGTGATGGCGAGGAGGCCGGAGGCGGAAAGCCGGTCCAGCTCCTCGTACGGCAGCGCCCGCTCGTAATCCCGCCGGCTCGCGCCGCCGGCGAATTCGTCGGCAAGCGTGCGCGCGACGGCAAGCGCCTCGTCCTCGCTGGCGATGCGATGGGCGGTGTCCTGGGGGTTGGCGAGCCGGGTGACGCTGCTCATGAGAAATCCTTTCGAGATATCCGGGTTCAGGCCCGGGCAGCCGCCTTGCGATTGGCGAAGCCGATGGCGAGGACGGAGAAGATGAGCAGGCCGGTGCCGACCTGCTGCCAGTAGAAATTGAGACCCGACAGCAGGAGGCCATTGGCGACGACGCCGAGCAGCAGCACGCCAAGCACGGTGCCCGGCACGTTCGGCCGGCCGTGCGGGTCGAAGGTGGTGCCGATGAAGGTCGCGCCGATGGCGTTCAGGAGGAACGCGTTGCCCGAGGACGGAATGTAGACCGTGACCGTCGAGGTGAGGATGAGCCCGACCACGGCGGCAATCGTCGAGACGAGCACATAGGTCAGGGCGGTGATGCGCGACAGGCGTAGGCCCGAATAGCGCACGACGCTCGCCTGGATGCCGGCGGCGAGCGTCACCCGGCCGAAGCGGGTGTGCGAGAGCACGAGCCAGGCACCGGCGGCGACGAGCGCGGTGACGAGGAGGGGCACGGGAATGCCGGCGACCGTGCCATGGCCGAGGAAGCGGAAGGCTTCCGGCACGCCGGCCGGCGGCAGGTAGACCGGATTGCCGCCATTCGTCAGCAATTGCTGCGCGCTGCGGCCGACGAAGAGCGTGCCGAGCGTGGCGAGAAAGGGCGAGATGCCGATGCCGGCGATGAGCACGGCATTGAAGACGCCGACAAGCGCCCCGCCGGCAAGCCCGCCAAGGGCGGCAAGCGCGATCGGCTGTCCGGCGAGCACGAGGGAAACGAAGGCGAAGCTCGCGAAATCGACCGCCGTGCCGACCGAGAGATCGATGCCGCCCGCCGAAACGGCGAAGGTCATGGCGATGGCGACGATGGCAAGCAGGGCGAAATTGTTCACAAGCACGCTGAGGAGGTTCGCACCCGAGAGGAAGCCCGGCGCGAGCGCTGCGAAGAGGGCGAAGACGGCGGCGAGCGCCGCGACCAGCGCATAGCGGGCGACGCCGCGGGTGAAGGAGGAGAGAGCGGTCGTCGCCATGTCAGGCGTTCTCCTTGCGGCCGAGCAGCGTGGTGGCGGAAACGACGAGCAGGATCAGCAGCCCCTGCACGCCGCTCACCAGCGTGCTGGAAATGTTGAGGAGCTGGAAGCCGTTGATGAGGAAGCCGACGAAGAGCGCCGACAGCAGCGTGCCGGTCACGGTCGGCACCAGCCGACGGGAGAAGACCGTGCCCAGCAGGGCGGTGACGACGACCGGCAACAGCATGTCGCCGGCCCCGGTGGTGCTGCCCGAGAGGTAGGAGACCGACAGGATGCCGGCGAGCCCGCCGCACAGGCCGCTCGCCAGGAACGAGCCGGCGACGAAGGACTTGACGGGCAGGCCCGCCGCCCGCGCCGCATCCGGAAACACGCCGACCGCATAGAGACGAAGGCCCAGCGGCGTATATTGCACGACGGCCGCGACGACCAGCGTGAAGCCGAGCAGGACATAGGCGAGAACCGGGATGCCGAAGGGGCCGCCGGCGGAAAGCGCGGAGAGGAATTCGCTCGAGGCCGGGACGACGGTATTCTGCGTCAGCACCAGCTCGAGGCCGGCGACGACATTCATGACGGCGAGCGTCGCGAGCAGCGGCACGATGCCCGCGAGCGTGACGGCGGCGGCGTTGACCGCGCCGATGGCGAGCCCCGTGCCGAGCGCGCCTGCAATGGCGACGCCGTCGCCATGCCCCGCCTGTGCCAGCGAGGCGTAGACGGCGGCGCTGAGCCCCATATTCGCGGCGAGCGACAGGTCGATGCCGCCCGTCACCACGTTCGAGCCGCCCGCGATGATGACGATGGTGAGCCCGATCGCCAGAACGCCGGCAATGGCCGACTGGCCGAGCACGTTGCCGATATTGCCGATGGTGAGGAAGAAGGGCGCGGTGACGGAGAAGACGACAAGGACGCCGACGAAGACGGCAAGCGCCCCGCCCCGCAGCGCCAGCGTGGCAAGGCGGCGGCCGAAGGCGGGGCCGGGCCTTCCCGGCTCGACAGCCTTCTGCGCCTCGATTTCGAGAGCGGAGGCCGGAATATAGGGGGCGTCAACCAACATGGCGAAGCGTCTCGTGGGCACCCGTCACATCCGCAAGGACCTGGTCCGGGCTCGTTTCGGAGGAGATGAACTGCCGCGTCACACGGCCGCGGAAAAAGACGAGAAGGCGATCGGTGACGCCGAGCAGCTCCTCGATGTCGGACGAGAGCACGAGCACAGCCGCGCCGCGTTCGGCAAGCTCGCCGATCAGCCGGTAGATCTCCACCTTGGCGGCGATGTCGACGCCGACCGTGGGCTCGTCGAGCAGGTAGATTTCCGACTGGCGGCTCAGCCATTTGGCGATCGCCACCTTCTGCTGGTTACCACCCGAGAGCGTCTTCACCAGCGCATCGACGCCGTCGGTCTTGATCTGCAGCCGTTTGACGAGGTCTTCCGTCTGGCGCCGTTCCGCGCCGCGGTCGATGAGGCCGCGGGAGAAACGGCCGAGGCTGGCGAGCGTGGTGTTTTCGGTGACCGAGAGGTCCAGCGCGACGCCGTCGCGGCGGCGGTCCTCCGGCACCAGCGCCAGGCGGCGGTCGGTGGCCGCGGCGGGATCGGCCGAGAACACGGCCTCGCCCTTGACGGAGACCGTACCGCCGGTCGGCCGGTCGAGGCCGAAGAGCGTGCGCACCACCTCCTTGGCGCCAGAGCCGACGAGACCGGTAAGACCCAGGACCTCGCCCCTGCGCAGCGTGAAGGAAACGGCGTCGAAGCGGCCGGCAAGCGCCAGGTTCTCCACCTCCAGCACCACCTCGCCGGGCGCGACGTCGGGCTTGGGATAGAGCTCGCCGATATCGCGGTTGACCATCAGGGCGCCGATCTCGGCCGCCGAGGTTCCGGCGACCGGCAGGGTCGCGACGTCGCGGCCGTTGCGCAGCACCGTCACCGTATCGCAGAGGTCGACGATCTCGCCGAGATAGTGCGAGATGTAGAGGACGGTGACGCCCTCCGCGCTGAGGCGGCGGATGAGCTGGAAGAGCAGGTCCGCCTCGCGCCGGACGAGCGCCGCGGTCGGCTCGTCGAAGACCAGCACCTTGGGGCTGGCGATGAGCGCGCGGGTGATCTGCACGATCTGCTTTTCCGCCGCCGAAAGATCGGCGATCAGCGCGGAATGGGGCAGCGCGAGACCGAAATAGCGCTCGAGGATCTCGGCGGACCTCCGCCGCATCGCCGCGCGATCGAGGAAGGGCGTTCCGGGAAACCGGAGCTCACGGCCGAGGAACAGCGCCTCGCCCACCGTGAAGGTCGGGACGAGCAGGCGATCCTGATGAATGAAATGGATGCCGAGCTCTTCCGCGAGATGCGGCGTCAGCCGGTCATAGACCTTGCCGTCGATCTCGACCGTGCCTTCGTCCGCCCGGTGAAGCCCGGCGATGAGCTTGATCAGCGTCGACTTGCCGGCGCCGTTCTGGCCGACGAGGCCATGCACCGAACCGCGCTCGACGGTGAGCGACGCACCCGAAAGCGCCTCGGCGCCGCCGAAGCGCTTGACGATGTTTTCGAGCCGGACGATCGCCGCGCCGCGCCCTGCCGTGTCCGCCATGGCCGCATTCCCCGTTGACAGAAAGAGACCGCGGCGAGGCCGCCGCGGTCCGCGCCGGATTTCAGCCGATGCCGAGCTTCCTGGAGACCTCGCCGACATTCTGCTTGTTGGCGAGCAGCGCCGGCACATAGGTCTCGCGCGGCAGCGTCTCGCCGGCGAGGTAGCGGGCGACGTTCCGGATCGCGACGCGGCCGAGCTCGGCGGGCTGCTGGGCAACGTCGGCGGCGGCCGGCGAATTCGGATCGGCAACGAGCTGGAGCACTTCCGGGCTGCCGTCGACGCCATAGGTCCTGATCTCCGTGCGGCCGGCGGCGGCGAGCGCCTGCGTCGCGCCGAGCTGCGGGATGTCCCAGGCCGACCAGATGGCCTTGATCGATCCCTTTTCCGGATATTTGGCGAGGATCGCGGTGATCTGGGTGAAGGCATCCTGAACGGTGTTCGGGATCACGTCGCGCAGCTCCGGCTGCACGATCTGCACCTTCGGGAAATATTTGACCACGTTGACGAGCTGGTCGTAACGGATGGCGCAGGGCGTGACGCCGTAAAAGCCGTTGAAGACGACGATATTGCCCTCGCCGCCGATATCGGAGACGAGCTGGAGGGCGAGATCCTTGCCGATGCCCCAGTTGTCCGAGGTGGAATTGTTGATCGAATTGACCGAGCCGACATCGATGGTGAAGACCGGAATATCGGCCTCGCGCGCCTTCTTCAGCCAGGGATCGATGACGCTGAGCGTGCCGAGAAGCTGGACGACGGCGTCCGGCTTCTGGGCGATGAGCGTCTGGAGCTGGGAGACCAGCTTGCCGTCATTGCGGCTGGCATCCACGGCGATCGGCTCGCCGCCGAGACGCTTCACCTCCTCGATCTGGGCGTTGTAGGCCTGGAGATCGAAGAAATGATCGGTGCCGGCGGTGCTGATGCCGATGCGCTTGCCCTTGAGCGAAAGCCCGTCCTCGGCCGCGGCGGTGCGCGCCGCAAGAAGGCCCGTTCCCGCCACCACGCCGGCCACTGCGGTGAGCTTGAGGAGATTGCGGCGGTTGACGCCGGAGCGGATGTCGTCGGTCATGATGTCCCCGTCAGATCAATAATGATATAATCTATAAATTAAATATACTAACGAGCGGCGACAGGCAGGAATTTCCAAAATACGGGCGCCTTGGGAAAAGATTCGGCGCGGCGGACCGAAGGGACGCCGGCGGCATATCCGTCCCATGCCCGCCCCTCACTCCGCGCCCTCCGCCCGCGCGCGAAACGCGCCGGCAGGATGGCGGTCCGACAGGCGGTCGCCTTCGCCGAAAAGGCGGTTGCGAAGGCTGCCCGCGCCGTAGGCTGTCTTGTAGCGCCCCCGCTCCTGCAGAATCGGAATGACGAGATCGATGAAGTCCTCGTAGCTTTCCGGCGCGACGGTGCGGGCGAGATTGAAGCCATCCACCTCGCCCTCGGCGATCCACTCCTCCAGTGCATCGGCAACCTGAGCGGGATCGCCCACGATCAGCGGATAACGCCCGCCGAGCGCCATGCCGGAGAGGATGGAGCGCTTCGTCCAGCCGCGCGCGCGGGCAAGATCGACCGAGGTCTGCACGAAATTGCCCTTGCCGTAGGCGATCGGCTCGTCGAGATCGTATTGCGAGAAATCGATGCCCGTGCCGGCGGAGAAATGCGCAAGGCCCGCCTCGGGGCTGGCATAGCGGGCGTAATCCTCGAACTTCTCCTTCGCTTTCTTTTCCGTACGGTCGACGACGACGGTGAGGCCGGCGAAGATGCGCACGTCCTCCGCCCGCCGGCCCGCTTCCACCGCGCCCTGGCGGATGGCGCGCGACGCCGCGCGGGCGACGCCGGTGTCGGGCGGCGAGATGAAGACGCATTCGGCGTGGCGGGCAGCGAACATCCGGCCGCGACCGGAGGTGCCGGCCTGGTAGAGCACCGGCGTGCGCTGGCGCGAGGGCTCGCTCAGATGATAGGCCTCGGCGCGGTAGAATTTTCCCTCGTGCCGGATTTTGCGCACCCGGGCCGGGTCCGAATAGACGCGGGCGCGGCGATCGCGGATGACGGCGTCGTCGTCCCAGCTTCCTTCCCAGAGCCGGTAGAGGAGATCGAGGAATTCGTCGGCCCGGTCGTAGCGCCGGTCGTGTTCGCCGAGCGCGGTTTCACCCATCGCCCGCGCCGCGCTGTCGAGATAGCCGGTGACGATGTTCCAGCCGATGCGGCCTTCCGTCAGGTGGTCGAGCGTCGAGATACGGCGCGCGAAGATGGCGGGCGCCTCCGCATTGACGTTGACCGTGACTCCGAAGCCGAGCCCCTTCGTCACCGCCGCCATGGCGGAGACCAGCATCAGCGGATCATTAACCGGAAGCTGGATGGATTCGCGCAAGGTCAGGTCGACGGACTGCTGATAGACATCGTAGACCCCGACGATATCGGCGAGGAACACGCCGTCGAACAGGCCGCGCTCCAGCGTCGCCGCCAGGTCCGTCCAGTAGCCGAGCCTGGTGTAGCGGTGCGACTGGTCGCGCGGATGAGTCCAAAGCCCATGGTTGATATGGCCGGCGCAGTTCATCGTGAAGGCGTTGAGGAGGATTTCTTTTCGCATGTCTTCTTGCGGAGGGCGGCGCGCGCCCTCCCCGTTCAAATCCACGAATGCAGCGGCGGCTGCACGCCGTTGAGGTAATACTGGCCGACCGCATGGAACTTCCAGCGCACCGGATCGTGCAGCGTGTGGGTGCGTGCGTCGCGCCAGAAACGGTCGAGATTGTGCGCGCCGAGCGTGGAACGCGTGCCGGCAAGCTCGAAGAGCTTGTTGGATGCGGCGAGCGCCACTTCCGTCGTCAGCACCTTGGCTTCCGCGACGGCGATCTTCGCCCTGCCGATCGTCTCCTCGGTGACGTCGGCGATGGTCTCGTCGAGCTGGCGGCCGGCCCGCTCCAAGAGCGCCTCGGCGGCGTGCAGGCGGATCTTGAGGTCGCCGATCGCCGCGATCGTGTAGGGATCGTCCGACGCCGTGTCGGAACCGCTGTCGATCCACGGGCGGGCGTGGTTGCGCACGAGGTCGATGGTCGCCTCGATGGCCCCGCGCGCGATGCCGGCGTCGATCGCCGCATGGATGAGCTGGCTCTGCGGGCCGACGGCGCTCTGGTTCTCGTAGACGATATGGGCGGGCAGAACGCGGGCTTCCGGGATCGCCACCTCGTCGAGGATCACCGTGCCGCTTGCCGTGGTGCGCTGGCCGAAGGCCGACCAGTCGTTGACGACCTCCAGCCCCGCCGCGCCCCGGTCGGCGACGGCGACGACGACATGGCCTGCCTCATCCAGCGCGACGATGGGCACGAGATGGGCGAAGAGCGCGCCGGTGGCGTAGAACTTCCGGCCCGAGACCACGAAATGATCGCCCTTGCGGACAAGCTTCGTCTCGAAGGCCTCGACGTTCTTGCCGCCGAATTCGGAAAAAGCGTTGCCGAGCCGCTTGCCGGCCAGCACCGCGCCGAACAGCTCGTGCTTCTGCGCCTCGCTCCCGGTCTGGCGGATGACATCGATGATCTCGAAACTGTTCTGGGCGATCTGGGTCAGCGAGGGATCGCCCGCCGCAAGCGTCGCGAAAACTTTTGCAAGCGTGACCTGCGAGACGCCGGCCCCGCCATATTCCTTCGGGATGGTGATGCCCCACAGGCCGCTTTCGGAGAAGAGGTCGACCTCCGCGAAGGGGAGACGCCGCTCGCGGTCGCGCTCCTTCGCCTCGACGGCGAAGAGCGGCTTCAGCCGTTCCGCGACGGCGATCGCCTCCGCGTCGTCGCGGATGACATGGGCAGGCCTTTCCGGCGGGGCGGGCAGCCAGCCGGGGTCGCCGGGCGCGGGATCGGCAGGGGTTTGTCGGGCGGTGGCTTGGGTCGGGGTCATCGGTCTCGGCCGTCATTTCAGAAAGGGATTGCCGGGCTGCGGTAGGGCGCAGCCCGGCGGCGAGGGACGAAAAATCAGAAGGCGGCGACCACCTGTCCCTTGTAGCGCTCCTCGATGAATTTCCGCGTCTCCTCGCTGTTCAGCGCCTTGGCGAGCTTGGCGACGCGCGCGTCGTCCTTGGTCTCGGGGCGGGTGACGAGATATTCGCTCCAGACATTGTGGCCGTCCTGGCCGCGGTCGATAAGCAGCGCCTTGGAGATGTCGAGCTTGGCCTCGAAGACGTAGTTGCCGTTGAGCGCGGCGAGATCGACCTCGCCGAGCGCGCGCGGCAGGAGTGCGGATTCCAGCTCGACGATCTTGAGGTTCTTCGGATTCTCGACCACGTCCTTGATGGTCGGCAGCGGGTCTTCCGGCGATGTCAGCTCCGGCTTGCCGGAGACCTTGATGAGGCCGAGCTTCTGGAGCAGCAGCAGGCCGCGCCCGCCATTGACCGGATCGTTCGGGATCGCGACGGTCGCGCCGTCCCCGATCTTCCCAACCGAATCGATCTTCGTCGAATAGGCGACGAAGGGCTCGATATGCACAGGCACGATGGGCACGAGCTCCGTGCCGCGCTCCCGGTTGTAGTCGTTTAGGAACGGCCGGTACTGGTAGTAGTTGGCGTCGAGTTCGCCGGAGACGAGCTGGGCGTTCGGCTGGATGTAGTCCGTGAAGACGCGGATATCGAGGTCGAGGCCGTCCCTGGCGAGGATCGGCTTGACGAATTCGAGGATCTCGGCGTGCGGAATGGCGGTGGCGCCGACGACGAGCGTCTCGTTCGCCCTGGCGGAGCCGAAGACGGCGAAGGCAAGGCTGGCGGCGATGGTGAGCGATTTCAGGATGCGCATGTGGGTCCTCCTGGCGCGGGTCATTTACGGGAGAAGTGGGCGACGAGACGGTTGCCGCTCGCCTGGATGAGCTGGACGAAGACGATGAGGATCGCCACGCAGACCAGCATGATTTCGGTCTGGAACCGGTGGTAGCCGTAGCGGATGGCGAGGTCGCCGAGCCCTCCGCCGCCGATCGCGCCGGACATCGCCGTATAGTCGACGAGCACGATCGCCGTGACGGTGACGGCCGCCAGCAGGCTCGGCAGCGCTTCGGGCAGCACGGCGCGCAGGATCGTCTGGCGCGTCGAGGCGCCCATGGCCAGGCTCGCCTCGATGACGCCGCGATCCACCTCGCGCAGCGCCGTCTCCACCAGCCGCGCGAAGAAGGGCGCGGTGCCGACGACGAGCGGGAAGATGACGCCGCGGATGCCGAGCGACGTGCCCGTGACGATGACGGTGACCGGCATCAGCACGATGAGCAGGATGATGAAGGGCACCGAGCGGATGATGTTCAGCACGAAGGAGAGGCCGCCATAGGCGACCGGCGCCTGGAAGAGCTGCTGCCGCCCGGTGAGGAACAGCAGGATGCCGAGCGGAAGGCCGACGATGACGGTGAGCAGCAGCGCGCCGCCGACCATGGCGAGAGTCTGGCCGAGCGCCGCGCCGATATCGCCCCAATAGATGTTCTCAAACGACATGGCGGGGCCTTTCCTCGGGCGGCGCGAGCGGCGCGCCGCCCTGCAGCTCCACGTCGACGCCGCTCGCCCGAAGGCCCGCGATCGCCCCTGCCACGTCCCGCCCGGAGAGCGAGACGATGAACTGCGCGTAGGGCGTCTCGCGGATATGGCCGACCCGGCCGGCGAGGATGGCGTAGTCGACGAGGTTTTCCCGGGCGATGCGGCCGAGGATGGGCTTGTGCGCGGCAGGCCCCGTGAAGGTGAGACGCACCGTGCGCCCGCCGAGATCGGCCCCTGCGACGGCGTCGAGCGAGCCGCCGTCCGGCTCGGCCTCGCGCACCAGCCGCAGCGTCGCGGGGTGGCGCGGGTGCAGGAAGACGTCCGTCACCGGCCCCTCCTCCACCACGCGGCCGCGATCGAGCACGGCAACGCGGTCGCAGGTGCGGCGGATCACGTCCATCTCATGGGTGATGAGCACGATGGTGACGCCGAGGTCGCGGTTGATCTGGCGCAGGAGATCGAGCACCGCGCCCGTCGTCTGCGGATCGAGCGCGCTCGTCGCCTCGTCGCAGAGAAGGACCGAGGGTTCGCAGGCGAGCGCCCGTGCGATGCCGACGCGCTGTTTCTGCCCGCCCGAAAGCTGGCGCGGATATTTCCCGGCGTGTTCGGAAAGGCCGACGCGGGCAAGCAGCGCGGCGACCCGCCCGGAAATCTCGGCCTTGCCATATTCGCCGGTCAGCTCCAGCGGATAGGCGACATTGCCGGCGACCGTGCGGGCGCTGAGCAGGTTGAAATGCTGGAAGACCATGCCGATCGACCGGCGAAGGGCGCGCAGACGCTCGCCGCGGGCCTCCGTCACCCGCTCGCCGGCGACGAAGACGTCGCCGCCGCTCGGGCGCTCCAGGAGGTTGATGAGCCGCACCAGCGTCGACTTCCCCGCGCCAGAGGAGCCGATGACACCGAAAATCTCGCCCTTGGCGACGGAGAGATCGACGCCGTCGAGCGCAGCGGCCGCACCTTCCTTGCCGGCAAAACTCTTGGTGACGCGCTCAAGCCTTATCATCGCCGTCAGCCCGCGCTTGCGCCGATGCGCCACTGATAGGGCGGCGGCGTGCCATTGACGGCGAAATCGCCGATGATGCGGTGCTTGTAGATGCGCGGATTGTGCGAGGCGAGCGTGCGGGCGTTGCGCCAGTGCCGGTCGAGGCCGGCGGACTTCTTCGTCGCGGAGGCGCCGAGCGCGTCGAAGAGCAGTGTCGCGGCTTCGAGGATGAGGTCGGAGACGACCGCCTGGGCCTGCGCGGCTTCAAGCTCGGCAATGGCATTGGCCTTTTCCTCCGCCTCCGCATCGTCGACGAAATGCGCTTCGAAAGCGCGCTGGAGGCCGTTGGCCGCCTGGAGGGTGATCGCACCCGCCGCATAGGCCGCGGCGCGGATGCGCCCGACGACCTGCAGGACCTGCGGATCCTCGCTGGGGCGCGCGGCGGCGGCGTGGGTATAGGTGCGCCGGCGCTCCGCCACGGCTTTCGCGACGTCGGCAGCGATCGCCCGGCCGATGCCGGCGAGCGTGGCGAGGTGCACGAGCTGGTAGAAGGCGGCCGAATACTTGAAGCGCTCGTCGTCGATGACGATGTCCCCGGGCTCGACCACGACGTCGCGGAAGATGGTCGTGCCGCTCGCCGTCAGCGTCTGGCCGAAACCGTCCCAGTCGTCGATGACCGCGACGCCGGCGGCCTCGCGCCGCACCGCGACGGCGATCCCCTCGCCCGCCACGTCGCTCGCGCCGACATCGATCCAGTCGGCGAAGAGCGAGCCGGTCGTGTAGTATTTCTCGCCGTTGAGGACGAGCCGGCCATCCTTCTCCGCGACGGTCGTGGAGAAGCGGTCGAGCGCCGCGCCTGCGCCGATCTCGCTCCAGGCGCTGCCGGCGGTCTCGCCCCGCGCGATGCGGGCGACCCACAGGGCGCGGCGTGCGGCATCCTTCGTGTTCAGGATATCCTCGGTGAAGCCGAAATGGGCGCGCAGGGCCTGCGTGACATTGGAATCGGCTGCGGAAAGCTCGATCAGCAGATTGAAGAACTGCGGCAGGCTCGCCCCCTTGCCGCCCGCCTCCACCGGCAGGCGGACCGCGCCGAAACCGGCCTCCTTCAAGCGGCGGATCGCCTCGTATGGCAGATCGCGCCCCAGGTCGCGCGCGGTCGCCTGCGCGGCGATCTCCGCGAAAATCGGCCGGAACGGCGCGGCCAGCGCCTCATATCGTTCACCGGGGCCGGCGCCCCAGGCATTGTCGATCTGCGTCATGCATCCTGCTCATCGTCGCTGCCGTGCCGGCCTTCGGACCGGTCACGCTTGGAATTGACGAGGAGGGTAGCCTTCGCTGCGGATAAATACAGAAATTCTATCTTTTTTATATATTACAAAGCGAAACGCTGTTCCCCTCGCTGCCGGAGCGCACGCAGCGCAAGGAAAACCCCGGCGCGAGGAGGAAGCGCCGGGGTCACACGCCGATCGGGGTGGCCGGCCTCAGGCCAGCGCGATGGCTCGTTCCAGATCGGCGATCAGGTCGTCGGGATGTTCGAGGCCGATGGAAAGGCGCACATAGCCGGGCGTGACGCCGGTCGCGAGCTGGTCTTCCAGCGAGAGCTGCGAATGGGTCGTCGTCGACGGGTGGATCGCCAGCGACCGGGCGTCGCCGATATTGGCGAGGTGATAGAAAAGCTGGAGGCTGTCGATGAAGCGGCGCCCCGCCTCGCGCCCGCCCTTCAGCTCGAAGCCCACCAGCGCGCCGAAATAACCCGGCTTGAAATATGTGTCCGCCCGCGCCTTCGCCTCGCCTTCCTGGAATTTCGGGAAGATCACACGTTTCACCTTGGCATGGCCCTTGAGATATTCGGCGACCTTCACCGCGTTCTCGTTGTGCTGGCGAAGGCGAAGCGGCAGGGTCTCGAGGCCCTGGATGAACTGGAAGGCGTTCTGCGGGCTGATCGCCGCGCCGAGATCGCGCAGCAGTACGGCGCGGGCGCGCAGGATATAGGGATGGAAGGCGATGGCCTCGGCCTTCTCGATCCACGTCTTGCCCTGGTAGCTTGCATCCGGCTCGGTGAGGTTCGGCTGGCGCGCGGCATGCTCCGCCCAGGGGAAATTGCCGCCGTCGACGATCGCGCCGCCGATGGAGGTGCCGTGGCCACCGATATATTTCGTGGTCGAGTAGACGACGACCGCCGCGCCGTGCTCCAGCGGCCGGATGATCAAGGGCGCTGCCGTGTTGTCGACGATCAGCGGAATGCCGTGCCGGCGGCCGATGGCCGCAACCTCGGATATCGGGAAGACTTCCAGCTTCGGGTTCGGCAGGGATTCGGCGTAGTAGGCGCGTGTACGCTCGTCGGTCGCCGCCTCGAAGGCCTGCGGGTCCGACGCATCGACGAAACGGGTCTCGATGCCGAAGCTTTTCAGGGTCGCGGCGAAGAGCGCCCAGGTGCCGCCATCATGTTCATCGCAGTGTTCATCAAGGTCTCCCGGCCCGTGTTTCGCGTTTCAATGACCGGATGGGTAATAAATGCGCCAAACACGCTCAAGGAGATAATTCTTTCCAAGAATCTTTCCTCCAATGGAACGAACGCCCCATCCGCTGCGAATGCAAAACCGTTCGATATCACGGAAAATCCTCCGTTATCTGAGAGACGGGAAAGCTCCGGAAAAGCAGGAGCGGCGCGCGATACGCCCGCCGGGGCCTGGGAGGCCACCGGATGCGTGGGCGATCTTTCCTCCAGACGAGCCGAAAATAGCGTGCTTTTCCTTTAATCTATAATTTTTATCGAGAATCATGGATTAAAATGGAGAACGCCATGTCGATACCGAGGCTCGTCAGCATAACAGGCAGCTACAACAGACCGTCGAAAACCCAGGCGCTTACCGGGCACATCGCCTCGCTGATCCAGGCCCGCTACGCGGTGGAGACATCGTCCTACGACCTCAATGACGTCGGCCCTTCGCTCGGCCGCGCGCTCTGGCGCAAGGACCTCGACCATCAGGCCCGGCAAGTCGTCGCCGATATCGTCGCGGCAGACCTGCTGCTGGTCGGCTCGCCCACCTACAAGGGCTCCTATCCCGGCCTCTTCAAGCACCTGTTCGACCTGATCGACCCTCTCGAACTGCGCGGGAAACCCGTCATCCTCACGGCGACCGGCGGCGGCGACCGGCATGCGCTGGTGGTCGAGCATCAGCTGCGTCCCCTCTTCGGTTTCTTCAGCGCCCGGACACTCCCGACGGCGATCTATGCATCCGATGTCGATTTCAAGGACCACAGGGTTGCATCGGCCCGCCTTGCGGCGCGCTTCGACGACCTCCTGTCGGATCTGTCCGGCCTTCTTCCGACTATCGACAAGGATGTCCATCATGCGGCGTGACATCGGCCGCGGGCCGGTCTTGAGGCCTTCGAGCGAACTGGGCTGGTTTTTCGTCGGGGTGGCGGCGGCCGTGGCGCTCGTTGCCGCCGCCCTGTGGCTCAGCGTGTCTGTGCGGCCCCTGGGCTTTTCCTGAAGCCCGAAAGACAACGCGCCTTCGCCAGAACGACAAAGGAAGGACAGGCATGGACATCCGCAAGATCGACGAGGACTACTCGGTTTCACCGCAGATCGAGGCTGAAGATGTCGACATCGTCAGCCTGCTGGGGTTCCGCTCCATCGTCTGCCACCGGCCCGACCGGGAACAAGCCGACCAGCCCGCATTCTCGTCGATTGCCGGCCGCGCGGCCCAGCTCGGCATCGAGGTCCGGCATATCCCCGTGCTTTCCACGGGACTGACGGACGAGGCCGTGGGCAGCATGGTCCAGGCGCTGGACGATCTTCCCCGGCCGATCCTGGCTTATTGCCGTTCCGGCGCCCGTTCGACGAAGATCTACGAGCAGGCGCTGCTGCCCCGCTGATCCGCGCACCTGTCGCGCCCTCTCGGGACCGGCCTTACCCGGCTGCCGGCCGGCCCGGCGTCTTTCTAGCGCGTGCGAGACTCCGCGGCTTTGCTGCTCGCGGCCTCCGCAAGCCAAGCCCCGAGGGCGTCGGCTGCAGCATGAGCCTGAACGACGATCTGCGGCACGAGGTCGATATCCGGCAGGCTTCCAAGACCCAGCGGCCCCATCGCGAAGAGCCCCTCGAATGCCCCCGTTTGCGAGAAGACCCGGCCGTCACCGTCGACGAGGATGCCGAGGTCGAGCTCGTCCCGCCGCGCAAGCTGCGCCGACAGGAGCGAGCGGAAGAGCGGGGAATCGAGATCGGTCGGGCGGACACGACAATCGATCGTCCGGTCCGCCGGCAGAACCTGCAGTCCCCCCGCGCCCGAGAGCAGCACGCCATTGGTCGCGATGCGCTCGACCTTGCCCTTGCGCACCGTGATCGCCCCGCTGTCGATTGCCCGGCGCAGCCGCTCATAGTGGCCGAGCGGAAGACGGTTGCGGTGGCTGTCGTAGATCGGCTTGACATGGCGCTTGAAGCGACGCCGCTCCTCCGGCGTCAGGCCCTGCCAGAGCTCGCGGGCGCGCAGGCGGAAATCGTTCATGATGCCCTGCCAGCCAGTCCCCTCCAGTGCCGCCCGGTTCGCGGCCTCGCGCAGATGGCGGAAGGCGCCGCGGAGCGTGTTCGGGAACGGACGATCGGAGGATACGGCGCCGACGGCCGACGGCGCATGCGGCTGCGGCAGGAAACCGGACGCGGAAATGAGCGTGACATGGGACGCCTCCCCTGCCGCAAGCAGGCGCAGCGCACGGTCGACGGCATGAACGCCGCCGCCGATGACCTGCACCTCCCTTGCGCCGGTCGGGCCGGCATTGCCTTCGGCGATTTCGCGCAGGCCATAGCCCGTCGCCAGGAAGACGGCATCGAAGCGCGCCTGATCGCCCTCGCCCGAAAGAACGGAAAGACCGCCCCGCGGGTGGCGCCCGATGGCCGCGACACTCTCGGCACGCACCTGAACCATCACATCGGCCCGTTCGCGCAGCGCTTCGGAGAAACGCTGATAGGCATAGGCGCTGAACACCTCCCCGGGCACGAAGGCATGATCAACATTACCGGACACCGCCTGGTCGCGGTCACGCCAGCCGTCATTGGCCTCCAGCCAATGACGAAAATCGTCGCGGGCCGCCGGATCGACCGAGAGATCGCGGACGCGGCTGTTCAGGAGCCCGGACGCCGGGCGGCCGATGCTCTCCCCGCCGTCGATTTTCGGATAAGGGTCGAACATCACGAGATGGAACGGGCTGTGGACGGTCTTCAAGAGCGCGATCGCCGTCATGAGGCCGGTGAAGCCACGACCGATGATGGCGATCCGTGCAAGGGTATCGGCGTCCTGCGATTGCGGAAGGAGTTGGGCGGGCGCAAGCGTCATCGATGGGTTCCTTTCCTGCACGGCGTGAGGCGGTTTCCAGGAACTCGTCCTGTCCGACGAGTGGGTGACACGGCATTCCCTACTAAAACAATAGAATACTTCCCGTAAAATCAAGCCCTCCCGAGCGCGGCCGCGCTCACCCAGCGGCAGGGGTGCCACGGGACAGCGCGCCGCCGGTCCGCGCCGGATCTTCATCCGTGCGCAGATTCCGGGGATCAGCGGTGTAATGAATCGCTCGGGCTTGCGCCCGCCTGACAGCAGGGCGCCTCGCCGGGCCACCCAATCGGCGTCAGGCTTTACAGCGCCCTCTCGATGTCGAACCCTTAGTAATGGACGGACAAAGAATCGATCGGAGCGACTTTCGGCGGAGCGAACTTTGTCAGGTCTATTCCGTCGACGGCAGCCCGGTACTCTTCCATGCTCGGCGTGCGTCCGAGGATCGCCGACAACACCACGACCGGGGTCGAGGCCAGCAGCGATTCACCCTTCTTCTCGGTGGTGTCTTCCACGACGCGGCCCTGGAACAGGCGGGTCGAGGTCGCCAGGACGGTATCGCCCTTCTCCGCCTTTTCCTGGTTGCCCATGCACAGGTTGCAGCCCGGACGCTCGAGATAGAGGATATTCTCGTATTCGGTCCGCGCTTTGCTCTTCGGCATCAGGTCGTCGAACTCGAAGCCCGAATACTTCTGCAGGATTTCCCAATCCCCTTCGGCCTTCAGCTCGTCGATGATGTTGTAGGTCGGGGCGGCGACGACGAGCGGCGCCTTGAACTCGACCTTGCCCTCGGCCTTCTCGATGTTCTTCAGCATCTGCGCGACGATCTTCATGTCGCCCTTGTGCACCATGCACGAGCCCACGAAGCCCAGGTCGACCTTCTTGGCGCCGCCGTAATAGGACACCGGACGGATCGTGTCGTGGGTGTAACGCTTGGACACATCGGCATTGTTCACGTCGGGGTCGGCAATCATCGGCTCGTCGATCACGTCCAGGTCGACGACGACTTCGGCGAAGTATTTCGCATTGTCATCGGGCGCGAGCGCAGGCTTTTCGCCCGAGCGGATCTCGGCGATGCGCCTGTCCGCCTTGGCGATCAAGCCGTGCAGGGTCCGTGCCGTGTTTTCCATGCCCTTGTCGATCATGATCTGGATGCGCGACTTGGCGATTTCCAGCGACTCGATCAACGTCTCGTCCTGCGAGATGCAGATCGACGCCTTGGCCTTCATCTCGGCCGTCCAGTCGGTGAAGGTGAAGGCCTGGTCGGCCAGAAGCGTGCCGATATGGACCTCGATCACCCGGCCCTGGAACACGTTGTCCCCACACTGCTTGAGCATCTGCGACTGGGTCGCATGCACCACGTCGCGAAAGTCCATATAGGGCTTCATGGTGCCCTTGAAGGTCACCTTGACCGACTGCGGGATCGGCATGGTTGCCTCGCCGGTGGCCAGCGCCAGCGCCACGGTGCCCGAATCGGCGCCGAAGGCCACGCCCTTGGACATGCGGGTGTGGCTGTCGCCGCCGATGATGATCGCCCAGTCATCCACGGTGATGTCGTTCAGCACCTTGTGGATCACGTCCGTCATCGAATGATAGACGCCCTTCGGGTCGCGGGCGGTGATCAGGCCGAAGTTGTTCATGAAGGCCATGAGTTTCGGAATGTTCGCCTGCGCCTTCTTGTCCCAGACGGATGCCGTGTGACAACCCGACTGGTAGGCGCCGTCCACGAGCGGCGAGATGACGGTGGCCGCCATCGCCTCGAGTTCCTGCGCGGTCATCAGGCCGGTGGTGTCCTGCGAGCCGACGATGTTCACCTTGACCCGCACGTCCGAGCCCGCGTGGAGCACCTTGCCCGGCGTCACGCCGACGGCGTTGCGGTTGAAGATCTTCTCGACCGCGGTCAGGCCCTGGCCCTCGACGGTGATTTCCTTGTTCGGGGCGAAGACCGGGGTCGGCTCGACCCCGAGCGTCTGGGCGGCAAAGGTCTGGAGTTTCTTGCCGAAGACGATGGCATAGGAGCTGCCGGCCTTCATGAACTCCATCTTCTGGGGTGTGAAAGCGGCGGCGACGTCGACAAGCTCCTTGCCGTTCTCGTCGCGGAGCTTCTTGTTCTTCGTGTCGATCTTCAGGACAGTGCCGGTCTCGACCGAGAATTGCTGCTCGAGGACCGGGTTGCCGTCGTTGTTGAGGATCGGCTTGCCGTCCTCGCCGGTCTTCCTGGTCCAGTTCTTCAGGTTGATTCCGATGCCGCCGGTCACGTCCACTGTGGTCGCGAAGATCGGCGAGATGCCGTTGGTGCCCGCGACGACCGGCGCGTAATTGACGAAGGGCACATAGGGGCTGGCCTGCTTGCCGGTCCAGAGCGCCACATTGTTCACGCCGGACATCCGCGACGAGCCCACGCCCATCGTGCCCTTTTCGGCGATCATCATCACGCGCTTGTCCGGGTGCTGCTTCTTCAGCGCCACGATTTCCTGCTGCGCTTCGGGCGTGATCATGCACTGGCCGTGCAGCTCGCGGTCCGAGCGCGAATGCGCCTGGTTGCCGGGCGACAGCAGGTCGGTCGAAATATCGCCTTCGGCGGCGATGAACGTCACGACCTTGATCTCGTCCTCGACAGCCGGGAGCTTGGTGAAGAATTCGGCCTTGGCATAGCTCTCCAGAACGCCCTTCGCGATGGCATTGCCCGCCTTGAAGGCATCGCGCAGCCGGAACATGTCGGCATCGTAGAGGAAGACCTGCGTCTTCAGCACCTCGCCGGCCTGCCCGGCGATCGCGGCGTCATCGCCAAGCGCGATGTCGAGCAGCACGTCGATCGAAGGGCCGCCTTTCATATGCGACAACAGTTCGAGGGCGAATTCGGGGGTGATCTCCGGGACGATCGTTTCGCCGAGAATGATCTTCTTCAGGAAAGCGGCCTTGACGCCAGCCGCACTGGTCGTGCCCGGCAGCGTATTGTAGATGAAGAAATTGAGGGCATCGGCCCGATGCTCGTTACCGGCATCCTGGATGATTGCAATGATTTCGCCGGTCAATCCGCCGTCGTCGATCGGCTTGGGGGCGAGCCCTTGTGCTTCTCTGCTTTTGATCTCAGCCAGGTAATCCAGGTAAAGGTTCATCGCTATCCCACGTCATGAACTGCATGGCGCGGAAACGTAGCGCCACCGAGCGGTTGTTGCTTGGCCCACAGGGCTCTGTGGGTTTCGAGTACGTCAACCAGGACCGCGTGACAAGATACCGCATTTCATTAAAAAGTGGTGTTTCGAAATCAACTTTAATCGGCTAAAGAAGGCCTCCGCGTGCCGCTCGGACTGGATTTATGGAAACCATCAATTTTACCCCGCTTGGCTTTTCCGATCTGACCAGTGATGAAGCATTCGTCGTTTCGGTTTTCCGGCACTGGCAATCTTGCGGCTCGACATGCAAGGAGGCCGAAGGCAGCCTGACCGAAATGCTGAAGAATGACCGCCTGCATGAGGGCCTCCTGTCGCTGTTTGACCTTTTGGAACGCTTCCGGACCAGAATAGGCGGCGAACAAAAAACGACAGTTCCGTTCTGACCTCGGTTGAGGAGGCGCTGCTCGACGAGATCGGCTCGCTCGACACCATGCCAAGAGGATGCGTCAAAGCGTTCCAGCAGGTTCTGGAAGAAGCAGGCACGACAATTCGTCCTGCATCGGAGATCCCTCGGTCCGGTTACGATCACCTTGCGGAGGCGGTTGACCGGAAAACCGCGAAGGTATTCGACGTGCTTTACCCTGGATTCTCTGGGTCGCTCAGTTACCAAAGCTGATTTCCGGTCATTGTCGTTACGCGCTGATCTCTGCCGTTATTCTCCCAAAACGCTCGACGAAGTCGATCGACACGCCGTGTGCCTTCGAGCGGATTGCCAAATCCTCGATCATCCTCGCTGCCAGCCCTTCCGGGGCAGGGACCGGAACGATCCGTTCGTGATAATTGTCAGCGTCCAGATTCTCGCCGCCGATGACGACAGGATGAAGGTCGATCGACCGGAGCCTGGCGTCGGCATCAAAGCGGCATGTCGCCACAACGCTTTTCCAGACGTCCGGTGCGCTCCATACGACTTCCCCTTCATCGAGATGGAAGAGAAAATTGCCGAGCCCGAAGAAGATCGGCGCGCCGCGATAGATTTCGATGGGCTGCAGGACCGGCGCGCCATGACTGACGAACATCCCCGCGCCGGCATCGATACAAGCACGTGCGAACGCCTGAACCCATGAAGGCACCTCCCGCCAGTTCGGCTCCCAATGATGATGGTGGAGGTAGGCGATGACGAAGGCGCCTTCCGCGGCAGCGCGGCGGATCGCCGACAGATGACGCTGCAGGCTCGCCTCGTCCACCAGGATCCGGCGCCGGTTCTCCGGGGCGCGGCAAAAGACCGTTCCGTAAAAATCGATCTCATCGGCCGATTGCAGGTCCGGCGGATCGTGCGGCTGGGCGTAGTTGCCCCGTTCCATCGGACTGCTCTGGAAGATGTCCTGAATGCCGGAGAGGCTCGCGAATACCGCGGGCTCGACCGCAAAACGCCTCGACACGTCGAGCCCATTCACGCCCGGCCTTGCAGGACGCCGGTCCGTCGCGTCGGCCGCATACATGGTCGCCGGGCCGGGGCCGGCGTCCATGGCAACGAGCGCCACCCGTCTTGTGCCGAAGGTTTTCATTCCCGGCCGGCCCGCGTCTGTGGCATCGACACCGATACCGGCGTGAAGGAACCCCCTCTCCGCCACTTCCTCCAGCGTCGACAGAACGCCCGGAGGGCCGAGGTCGAAGGCGTGGTTGTTGGAGAGCGCCAGGGTGTTGAAGCCGATGTCCTTCAGCGCATCCAGCACAAACGGCGCCGAACATCCGAAATAGGAACCTTTCATCGGCCACCCGCCATGCCGGCCGAACACCGTCGTCTCGAAATTCGTAAAAGCGATATCGGCCTGCTTGATCAGTGCCTTGATTGCGGCGAATCCATCGTCCCGGACCTGCCGGACATCATGATGAATGAGAGATTGCCCGGTGACGGCGAGCGTGAACGGTGAAGACATGGCGATGTACCTTGGAGAAGAATTCAGGAGGCGGCGGCCCGGGGGCCGCCGATAGTCGCAGGGGGACAGTCAGTTCGCGAGCTGCGGAGCAATATCCACGCCGAACCATTTTTGGCTGATCTTCCCGAGCGTGCCGTCCCGGGTGCTCGCTTCGATGGCCTTGTCGAAGGCCTCGGCAAGATCGGCATCCTCCTTGCGAAGACCGACACCGACGCCGGGGCCCCAGGTGCCTCCCGAAAGTTCAGGGCCGAAGAATTCCACCGCCTTGCCCTCCGGCGTGTCGAGGAACTGCTTCCAGACCAGACGATCGCCCAGGCCGCCGTCGATACGCTCCGATGTCAGGTCGAGCTTCAGGTTTTCCTGGCTGTCATAGCTGCGCACCTCCGCAATGTCGCCGAAGAGTTCCTGCACGACCGCCTCCGAGTTGGAGGAGCGAAGGACACCGAGGGTCCTGCCCTTCAGGCTTTCCCTCAGCTTGTCGATGGTCTCCTTCTTCGCCGCGTCGATATCCGTGAGGTTCAGCTTCGCCTCGATATCCCCGGGCGGCAGGCCGAGCGCCCGGCGCATGACGATCTGGTTCGGCGCCACCGCATAGGGAACGGAGAAGGCGATTGATTTCTTGCGCTTTTCGGTGATCGACATGCCGGCCATGATCGCATCGTACTTCTTCACCAGAAGGCCGGGGATGATGCCGTCCCAGTCCTGTGCGACGAAGGTGCATTGCAGTTTCATCCGGGTGCAGAGCTCGTTGCCGACGTCGATGTCGAAGCCGACGAGCGCGCCGTTCTCGTCGATATAGTCCCATGGCGGCGAGGCGCCTTCCGAGGCGATGGTGATGGCCGTGCGCTCCCCGCCATAAGCAAGGCCGGCAGCCAGCAGGAGCGCCGCGAGGGCGCAGGTCAGTTGTCGTTTCATGTCATTCCCCTTCTTCTTGGTTCGGTTTCGATCGTGGTGCGGCGTCTATCCGCCGCAGGCTCTCCCTGAGGCCGCAGCCGACGCCTGTTTCATCGGTGTTCCAAGCTTCGGCGAGTTGCGGCAGCGTGATGCGGTCCGCACCGGAAGAGCCGAGCAGGACCGCCTCATCCCCGAGCACCGCTTCGGGAATATCCGTGACGTCGATGCGAAGATGTTCGAGATGGATGGGCGGCACGACGGGCGCACGCCGCCCCCGGACGAGCACCGAGGCCGAGGAGCCGAGGTCTCGCGGCACCCCGTGCCCCCAGCCGATCCCCAGCACGGCAAGGCGCATCGCCGGGTGGTAGCCCGGCAGGCCCGGCGGCCTTCCCATGCTGTCATGGCACGTCTTGAGCGCCACGATGCGCGCCTTGATCGCCGACAGGGCCGGCCGGATGGAGAGGGTTCGACGCCCGGCCCCGGAACGGGCCAATCCGAAGAGGAGGGCACCGGGATCGACCGCGTCCATGTCGAATTCCGGGTGCTGAAGCAGGCTTTCGCTGCTTGAAACCATGACGGTCGAGGGAAGCCGCCCCTCCGCCTTCAGCGCGTCAAGAAGCGGCGTCAGGCGTGCGACCTGCGCCGGCGCAGAAGACCCGGCGTCGCCGAACTCACTGAGATGGGCATAAAGGCCGTCAACGGCGAGATTGCTTTGCGAGGCGCACAGTTTCACCAGGCGCCGGAGGCTGGCGGGCACCACGCCGGCGCGCCAAAAGCCGAGATCCACCTTCACGAAAACCTTGAGCGGCACGCCGGTCGCAAGCCAGCCCTGCAGGTCCTCCTCGCCGGAAACTGAAATCGTCAGGTCGAGGTCGCTGACAAGGTCGACGGCATCCGGGCCGATGCCCGGATACATGAGGATCGGCGTTCCGGGCGCCGCCCGCCGCACGGCGATCGCATCGGCGATGGACACGACGCCGAAGGCATCGGTGCCGGCCGCGGACAAGAGAGAGGCAACCTTCCCCGCCCCGCATCCATAGGCGTCCTGCTTCAGGCAGGCGAAGATCTTTGTCCCGGGACCGATCGCCGCCCGTATGGCGCGGTAGTTGGAAACAATCGCCGACGGATCGATCTCGCGCCACGCGCTCTCCCGGAGCGGCAGCAGGTTTTGATGGGCGTTACTGTTCATGGGGCACCTGCTGCAGGATGACCCGGCGCGGATGTGTCCTTGCCTGGGGCGCCGCGTTCAACCGGGCCTCCAGCACGTTGAAGAAGCCGGTCAGGAGGAAGGTCAGGCCGAGATAGAGCACGCCCGCGGCGATGAAGATCTCGTAGGGTGCGAAGGTCTCCGACACCAGTTTTCGCGAAAGGCCGGTGATCTCCAGCAAGGTCACGGTGCTGGCAAGCGACGTCGCCTTCACCAGACTGATGACCTCGTTGGCATAGGATGGAAGCACGCTTCTGAAGGCGATCGGAAAGATGATCCGGCGCTTGATCTGCAACGGCGACATGCCGACCGCCTGCGCCGCCTCGATCATGCCGGTCGCCACGGCCTGGATCCCGCCGCGAAAGATCTCCGTCGTGTAGGCGGCGCCGTTCAGGGAGAACGCCAGCAGGCAGCACCAGAAGGGATCGCGCAGCAGGACCCAGAGCACGCTCGAGCGAATGGCGCCGACCTGACCGAGGCCGTAATAGATGATGAAAAGCTGGACGAGCAGCGGCGTGCCGCGAAACACGTAGGTATAGGCGAGCACTGGCAGGGAAAGCCACTTGCATGGCGACGCCCGCATGAAGGCAAGGGGCACGGCGAGGACGAAACCCGCCAGGAGCGATGCGAATGTCAGGAGAAGCGTCAGCGGAATGCCGCCGGCAAGCGTGACCGTGCTGGTGAGGAGGAGCATGATATCCATGGCGCGGCACCTCACCGCCCGGGAACGGCGAAACGCCGTTCGAGGAGATTGAAGATCACCAGCGCCAGGCTGGTCAGCGCGAGATAGAGCGCCGATGCCGCGAGATAGAATGTCAGCGGCGCCCGCAGCGACCCCGCGCCGATGGCGGCGACCCGCATGATATCGGTCAGCCCGACGATCGAGATCAGCGACGTTTCCTTGACGAGGGAGATCCACTGGTTCGCAAGCGCCGGCAGGGCGATGCGCAGCATTTGCGGAAGGATGACGAGCAGCCAGGTTTGCCAGGGATGCAGCCCGAGCGAGCGGGCCGCCTCGATCTGCCCTGCCGGTATGCTGAGCACCGCCCCTCGGAAGATTTCCGCCGTATAGGCGCCGAAGACGACGGTGAGGGAAACGACCCCGGCGAGGAACGCGTTGACCTCGACATAGCGTCCGAAGAAGGCGCTGATGGCGACCGTTCCGCCGAAATAGATCAGCAGGATGATGATGAGTTCGGGCACGCCCCGAATGATCGTCGTGTAGAAGCCGACCGCGGCGCTTACCGCCCTCCACCGCGACAGCCGCCCCGCCGCGGCAAGCAATCCGAGCGCCATGCCGAGCGCGCCGCTGACAAGCGCCAGCAGTACCGTCGTCTTCAGTCCGTTGACGAACTGCACCACGAAACCGTCCATGCGCGAGGTCCTCCTATCGATGGGAAGCGAGAAAGCCGCGAAGACGGCCTGAGACGGGAGAGGAGAAGAATTCCTGCGGCGGGCTTTCCTCTTCGATCAGCCCGCCGTGCATGAAGGCGGCCCGCGTCGAGACCTCGCGCGCGAAAGCAAGTTCGTGGGTGACGATCACCATGGTCCGCCCCTCCCCGGCAAGCGCCGCCATGACACGCAGCACCTCGCCCACCAGTTCCGGGTCCAGCGCCGAGGTCGGCTCGTCGAAAAGCAGCACCTGCGGCTCCATCGCCAGCGCCCGGGCGATCGCCACGCGCTGCTGCTGGCCACCGGACAAATGGCGCGGATAGGCGTCCGCCTTGTCCGAGAGCCCTACCTTGGCGAGGTAGTGGCGGCCGAGTTCGGCGGCGGCGCCGCGCCGGATCCCCTTGACGAGAACGGGCCCCTCCGTGACGTTCTCGAGCGCCGTCTTATGCGGCCAGAGATTGAAGTTCTGGAACACCATGCCCATGGAAGCCCGCATCCTTCGGACCTGCCGGTGATCGAGGATGCCGGCAGGTCCGCCGTGCGGCGATGCGGCGCGGATCGCCAGCTTCTCGCCGTGCACCCAGATGTCTCCGCGATCGGGAATGGTCAGGAGATTGAGGCACCTGAGCAGCGTGCTCTTGCCCGAACCGCTGCTGCCGAGGATCGAGAGGATCTCGCCGGGACGGACGATAAGCTCGACACCCCGCAGGACATCGTTGCCGCCGAGCCGCTTTTCGATCCGCTCGGCGCGGATACCGGGTTCCGCGGCCGGTTCACCGACGCCGAATGCAGGATACGACAAAGCCTTTGCTGCGCGCATGAAGCGGCACCACCCTTTCGCTTTCGATTTTCGATGTAGCGGAACCCCTTGTGTTCCGTCGGCGCCGGCTGTCCGTCACGGCGGCGTTACGGACATAGAATTGCCTGTCACGCCCATAGGGTCAATTTATAAGCGGGATTATTTTTAGATAAGCCGGGCTTATATGAAGAAGAACCATCCGGCTCGGATGGTGGCGGCTCCACGCGAGAGGGTATAAGTTGGTCTTTGCATTTGCAGAGCTACGAACCGCGCACGCAGGAACGCATCATCATGGTCGAAATCGCAGGAACGGGCGTCACGCTTCGCCAGCTTCAGATTCTGCGCGAGGTCGTCAGGACCGGTTCCGAGAGGGCGGCGGCAAAGGCCCTCGACATCACCCAACCCGCCGTCAGCCAGCAGATCAAGCAGCTGGAAACCCTGCTCGGCGTGCAGCTGTTCATGCGCGACAAGGGGCGGCTCGTTCCAACGGCGCAGGCGATGACCCTCTTTCGCGACGCCGATGCGACCTTCGTGCAGATGGAAAGGATCGCCCGGACCGTCTCCTCGCTGAAGGGCATCGACAGCGACACGATCGGCATCGCCGCGCCGCACGTCTTCTCGCTCCGGCTACTTCCCGATGCCATCCGCATGCTGCGGTCGCGCCAGCCGGTCGCGGCGGTCCACATCAAATCCGGCACCTACCGGGAGGTGACGGACCATGTGCTCGAAGGGCGGGCGGATCTCGGACTTGGCCGCCTGCCGCTCGACGAAAACGTCTTCGACTGGCGCCCGATGACGACGGCGACCAATGTATGCATCTTCCATCCGGAGCACCGGTTTGCCCGGAAGGACTTGATCCGGCCGGAGGATCTGGTCGGCGAGCCGCTTGCGGATATCGAACCGCAGATGCAATCCCACCTCATGAGCGAGAATGCCATTCGCTACATGGGGGCGGAGCCGCACCTCGCCATCCAGGTGGATGTCATCGGCCAGGAGGTCAGTTTCGTCGCCGCCGGCCTCGGCATTTCAAGCAGCAATACCTTCGCCGCCCGGCAGGCTGCGTGCTTCAACGTCGAGATCCGCCCCTTCGAGCCAAGCGCCCTCTATCACTACGTCGTGTTCTGGCAGAAAGGCCGATATCTGGGTCCCATGTTGCAGGAAGCCGTGAACGTACTCGTCGCGTGCGCGCAAGACGCCGATCTGCCAGCGGGCACAAAAGCACCCGATGGCTAGGGATCTTGAAGGACGCCAGCCGGCGGCCCGGCACGCAAACGTCCGTCGGCGCCCTCCTCCTGCTTCTTCACAAAACTTAATATGACGCGTGGATAGGAGAAACACGCGGACATCAACTTCTCCTTGTCGCGGCGATGAGAGGCCGTGCAAGACGAGGAGAAGCAACATGGAAGACAGCAGCAAGAAAGGCCGCCTGCGCAAGTATCTGGTGGGCGGGATGACCGCGGTTCTGGCCCTCGGCGCGCTCGCAGTCACCGGCGTGGTTCAGGCGAACGGCTTTCGCGGCCATGGATTCGGCGGCCCCTTCGGCGGCTTCGGCCTGGAACGCGCGCTGAAATCGGTGGACACGACCAAAGAGCAGCGCCAGAGAATCTGGGCCATCGTCGATGCCGCCCGGACGGAAATCCGCCCCATGATCAGCGATCTGGACGACAGGCGTGACCGCCTGGCCGCCCTCGTGAGGGCCGAGACGCTGGACCGCGCCGCGATCGAAACCCTGCGGAAGGAAGTCCTTGCCACCGCCGACGCCGTCTCGGCCCGGGCGCTCGACGCCTTCATCCAGGCAGCCGAGGTCCTGACGCCCGAACAGCGGACGGAACTGCTGGAGAAGCGCCGCTCTTTCGGTCCCGGCTTCAGGCCGGGCCGTGAATGAAGGCGCATGGTTCGGCCGGGGCGGCCACGCCCCGGCTCCCCGACCCGATATCCAATCAGGAGTTCCGATCATGATGAAGAGCTGCGCAGATCGCTACGGCAGCGTTGCCGTGACAATCCACTGGCTCAGCGCCGCCGCGATTCTCGTCCTCCTGGGAACCGGCTTTCGAGCCGCCGCCTCGAGCGATCCGGCAATGTTCCTGCGCGTGCATGTGCCGCTCGGCATCGCCACCCTTGCGCTGACGATCCTGCGCGTGGCGTGGTGGCTGGCCTTCGACCGCAAGCCGGCGCCCATGGCAAATACGCCGCCCTGGCAGGAACGGCTGGCGCGAGGGGTTCATGCCGCCTTCTATATCGTCCTCTTCGGCATGTTCGGCAGCGGCATCGCGCTGATGGCGATGAGCGGGGCCGGAACCATCCTGTTCGGCGGGACCGGGTCGTTGCCGGATTTCGCGGCCTATGCGCCGCGCGGCCCGCACGGGATCGGCGCGATGGCTCTTATCGCCCTCCTGGTTGCCCATGTCGGGGCCGCGCTCTATCACGCCTTCGTCCGGCGTGAGGCGATCTTCACGCGTTTGTGGTATGGCAAGGACAGCGCGGTGCGCTGAGGAACGGGCATGGCGGAACATCTCCTGATCATCGACGACGACACGAGGCTTTCCGCCATGCTGAACGACTACCTGTCCGCCAATGGCTATCGGGTGCGATCGGCGCCCACGGCCGCGGCGGGACTGGCCGATCTCAGCCGCAGCCCTGCCGAAGCGGTGATCCTCGACGTCATGCTGCCCGACCTCGACGGCTTCGAGGTGCTGAAGCGCATCCGCGCCGGATCGGACGTCCCGGTCCTGATGCTGACCGCCAGGGGAGACGAGACCGATCGCATCGTCGGGCTCGAGATCGGCGCCGACGACTATCTTCCCAAACCCTTCAGCCCCCGCGAGCTGCTGGCCCGGCTGCGCGCGATCCTGCGCCGCCGCGGCGCCTCTCCGGTGGCGGGCATCCTTCGCTTTGGGCGGCTGGAGATCGACCCCGGCTCCCGCAGCGCGCGGCTCGACGGGCAGGTCTGCGACATGACCGGCCACCAGTTCGACATCCTTCTGGCCCTTGCCGAAAGCGCCGGGCGGATTCTCACGCGCGAGCAGTTGCTTGATCGCGTGAAGGGGATCGAAGCCGATGCGTTCGACCGGTCGGTCGATGTCCATGTCTCCCGTATCCGGGCGGCGATCGAGGACGATCCCCGGCACCCTCGCCGCATCGTCACCGTGCGCGGCGCAGGCTATGTCTTCGCACGACGCCAGGACGAGAAGGACTGACATGCGCGGGCGGCTGTTTCTCAAGATCTATCTGACGGTTTTGGCCGGCATCGCGATCCTCGCGATTGCGGGGATCGTCATGGTGGCGCTGTTCGTGGATCGCGAGGATCGCGGCTGGGTCAACCAGCGTGCCGAGCTGCTGGCAGCCATGCTGTCCAGTCCCGAGGAGCCGCAGGCCGTGCTGAACCGCATCGGCCCGGCAAGCCATGCGGAGATCGAACTGCGCGATGCGGCGGGAACCCTCGTCGCGGCCTATCGGCCCGCCGAACGGGATGGCATCACCACCTTCGCTCCCGTCACCGTTGCGGTGCGGGACGGCGGAACATTGACCGCGCGTTTCACCCTGCCGTTCCGGCCGCGCGGCAATCCGTTGCTGCTTCTGGCGCTCGTTGCCGGCTTGACGGCGCTCGCGGCCTGGCCGGTCGTGCGCAACCTTACGCGCCGGCTGGAGCGCCTGCGCCACGGTGTCGAGAGCTGGGGGAAGGGCAACCTGTCCCTGCGCGTCGCCGTCGAGGGACGCGACGAGGTCGCGAGCGTCGCCGACAGTTTCAACCGGGCCGCTGCGCAGGTCGAGGCGCTGGTCAATTCGAACCGTTCGCTCCTGGCCAATGCCAGCCACGAGTTGCGCTCCCCGCTTGCCCGCCTGCGCATGGCCGTGCATCTCCATGAGGACAACCCCACACAGACGCAGCGCGAGGAGATCGCGCGGAACCTGGGCGAACTGGACGACCTTGTCGGCGAAATCCTGCTTTCCAGCCGGCTGACCCATGGCGAGCGGACCGAAGCGTTCCAGCCGCTCGACCTTCTGGCGCTTGCCGCGGAAGAGGCCGCGCGGGCGGGGCTGGACGCCTCCGGAACGCCGACGGAGGTCATGGGCGATGCGCGGCTCCTGTCCCGGGCGATCCGCAACCTGATACAGAACGCGGTTCGTCATGGCGCGGCGCCCATCACGATCAGCGTCGGGTCCACGGGTGCCATGACCGAACTGTCGGTCCGCGACCATGGTGCCGGTATCCCCGCGGGAGAAGGCGAACGTGTCTTCGAACCCTTTTACCGCCCGGGCGGCCACGGCGAGGCTGCCGGAGGATGGGGGCTCGGCCTTTCCCTCGTGCGCCAGATCGCACAGCTGCATGGAGGAACGGTGCTGCACGACCCGCCCAGGGATGGCGGGACGCGGTTTATACTGCGGCTGCCACGATTGGATACGCCCTGAGCCCCGCGGGCGCATACATGCATGCCGAGCAGAACGCCATCGGGCGCGCGGCAAGGCAGCCCCGCACAATGTCAGGACGAGCAGAGAACAGGGCGCCTCTGCCTCCATGGGGTTGAAGTCTCAAGGAGCGTGGCGACCTGGAAAAGCGTGACCTCGCCGAAGGGTCGGCCGCCGATCTGTACGGAGAGCGGCAGGCCTTTCGGCCCAAACCCCATGCAGACCGCGATGGCAGGATAGCCGGTCAAATTCCAAGGCAATGCAAAGCTCGGCTTTTCAAGGCCGTCCCAGAAGGGGACGTCCTCGATGAGCGGCGCCTCGGAAGCCGAAGCTGCAGTTATGAGGACATCGACCGTTTCCATAGCCTGCGCGAACTCGTCACACAGTTCGCGCCTGCGCCGTTGCGCCTGGATATAGTCGTTGCTTGTCATGAAGGATGCCAGCAGCAATCTGTGCCGTAAACGCTCACCGAAATCGCGAAAGCGGCTCCTCAGCGTCTGCTCGTGATATGCGGCGGCCTCCGCGTTCATTATCACGCGGTTTGCCGAGGAATATTCCGCCAGGGACGACAGCTTGACATCGGAAACGACAGCGCCGCCGGCCCGCAGGATCTCGATGGCCTGCGATACCGCGGCTGCCGTCTCCTCGCTGACGGGATTGTCTCTTTCATGGAAGTGAGCGACAACGCCAACTTTCAAGCCCTGCAGGCTCTTGCCGATCTCACCTGAAAAATCGGGAACGGGAACGTCGGCGCTCGCCCGATCCGAGGGGTCGAAGCCGGCCATCTCCTGAAGCAGGAGGGCACAATCCTGCGCCGTCCACGCCATGGGCCCGATGTGGTCGAGCGTATGGGCAAGGGGAATCACGCCGGATCGGCTGCAGCGGCCGAATGTGGGCTTGATGCCGGAAACACCGCACATGGCGGCCGGTCCCCTGATGGAGCCGCCGGTATCGGTGGCGGTCCCGCCAAGAGCCATGCCGCAAGCCACCGCCGCGGCCGTTCCACTGCTCGAGCCCGAGGTGAAGTAATCGGGATTCCAGGGGTTCCGGGCGGGAGGCCAGGGCAAATCGAACGAAGGCCCGGCAAGAGCGAATTCCAGCGTGGCGAGCTTACCGAGCATGACGGTCCCCGCGTCCGCCAGGCGGCGTACAACGGTGGCATCGGACGAAGGAACATTATCCTGCAAGATCCGGGAATGCGCAGACGTCAGAATTCCCGCCGTTTCAAAAAGATCCTTGTGGGCGATGGGAATGCCGTCCAGCGGCGTTCGCCTCCGGTCCTTCATCATCCGCTCTTCAGCCGCCCGGGCATCGGCAAGCGCTCGTTCGCCCGTCACCGTGATGAACGCTGCGAGCGTCGCATTGAGAGCCTCGATCCGATCGAGGCATTCGCGGGTAAGCTCGACAGGCGACACTGTTTTTGCGGCAAGCTTCCTGCCCGCTTCAGCGATCGTCAACGGGCTCATTCGACGGGTTCCGGCTGAAAGTCGACGGCAAGGCCGGTCGTGAGGTCCGATGGCCGGCGGAGGGAGGCGATCATGCCTTGAAGCTTGAGATAGCCATCAAACAGCAGCTCAAGGTCGACGTCGTCATGAGGCAGTCCACTCTGACGGACAAGGACGACGAAATCTTCAAAAGTTGTCTCAGCCATAACACGCCCTTCGAGAGGCCCCTTGCGCTATTCCCCGCGGAATGCCGCGGACCGTTTTTCGATAAAGGCAGCGCGCCCTTCGGCGACGTCAACCGAGTTGCGCTGAAGCAGATTGTTCAGCAGCTGCTCGATCCGCAGCCCGTCCTGGAGGCTCATGTCACGCGCGCGCATTGCCAATTCCTTCGTCGCCTGAACGGCGAGCGGTGCATTGCGGGCCATGGTGTCCGCATAGCGCCTCGCCACGGCCATCAATTCGCCCGCAGGCGCCACACGATTTATGAGGCCGCGCCGTTCCGCCGTTTCCGCATCGATGGTGTCTCCGGTCAAGAGCATTTCCATCGCGTGCGCATGGGCCAGTTGCCGCACCAGCCGTTGGGTTCCGCCGAGACCGGCAACGATGCCGCGCTTAACTTCCGCGACGCCGAATGCGGCATTCGGGGAGGCGACCCTGATATCGGTGGCGAGAAGCAACGTCATCCCCCCTCCGAGACAATGGCCGTTGACCGCCGCGATCACCGGCTTCCACAGTTCAAGGCCACGGTTCAGCAACGGCATTTCCTGCGTCTGCCAGAGGTTCCGCAGTTCTTCCCTCGCGCCGATGACATCCTTGATGTCCGCGCCCGCGCAGAACGATTTCTCGCCCGCCCCCGTCACGATGGCGCACCGGATTTTCGGGTCGTCCCGCACCTCCACCCACGCCCTGGAAAGCTCGGCGTAGTGAGCGCGGTCGAGGGCATTCAAGCGTTCCGGCCGATTGATCGTGATCGTGGCAATTCCATTCTCATCAGCGAGAAAATCTATCGACATCAGGTTTCCTCAAACAGCCTGCTCCTGCAGGTAAATGCGGTTGATCGCGTTTGCCTCAAGGATCGTGAGACCCTCGGACGTTTCGAGACGGTGCGCGTAAACGACATGGATCGTCCCCGGTTCGAGCAGCTTCACGTCGACGATCCTAAGGAAAAGGCGGATCATGACGGGTGCCGGCACCGGATCGGAAAAGCGAACGTCGTCGAAGCCGTAGAGGAGGTTCATCCGGCTGGGAAACTCGAAACGCAGATCCTCGATGCTCGCCCGCAATCGCCCGAGAAGGGAGGGAAGCAGTGCCCCGTCAACAAGCGCTGGCCGGGATTTCGTGCATCTCCTCCCGGTGTCGTGCGGTCCGGCACGCCAGGCCGCCTCGAAGCGTCGAGCTTGTTCTTCGCTGATCTGCGACCATGCGCCTGGGCCAAGGTCCTTCGCGAGGAGGGCTTGGAGGTCGGCGCAGGTCGAAATGACGCGCAAGCGCATGGTCGGCCTCCGGATCGAAGGCCGGCCCGATGGAATCGGGCCGGTCCCGTCTGTGCTCCAGGTCAGCGCAAGATCTCGGGCTCGATGGCAAGCTGCGGGTCGATCCCATATTTCTCAAGGATCTTCGCAACCGTGCCGTTCCGATAGATCTCCTGTATCCCGTTCAGATAGGCGTCGAGAATCTCGTTGTTGTCATTCTTGGCGGCAAAGCCGACCTTCACGTCACGCGCCTGGGTGAAGGCGATCTCCAGCGCCTCCGGATCGTCCTTCACCCGCACGACGGCGGCGCCCGCATTGTCGAGCAGAAAGTCGATGCGCTTGTTCAAAATCCCGCGCACGGCCGCATCCGTTTCGGTCGCGACCACGATATTGATCGCGGGCTTGCCCGCCGCCTCGCACGCCTTCGACTGCTCCTCCAGCGCCTTCTGCGAGAAGGTGCCGATAACCGCACTTGTCGTAAGGCCGCAAAGGTCGTCCATCGACTTGATAGCGTGCTCGTTCCCTTTCGGCACCACCAGGGCGCTGCCGGCCTTCATGTAGACGACAAAATCGACGTTCTGCGCACGCTCCTCGTTGTAGAAGAGGTTTGCGTTCATGATGTCGGTCTGGCCGTTCAGCACGGTCGGAAGCAAGCTGGTGAAGACGCCCTTCACATATTCCGGTTTGAGGCCGACGCATTCCAGGGCCGCTTCGCCGATCTCGACGTCACTCCCGATGAGCTTGTCGGAGCCCTCCTCGGCATAGGCGAACGGCGCGTAAAGCGGCGATATGGCGATCTTCACGGGCTTTTCGGCGAAGGTCGGGTATTTCTCGGCGGCCTTGTCGGGCTCACATGCCGCGCTCGCCGCGGCAGTCATGAAGCCAAGCCCAGCGATGGCAACCAGAAAACGCATTGCTCGTCTGCTCATTTGAATTCCCCTGATTATGACCTGAAAGGACGCACCCGGCTTGCCTTGTCCGGCCGCGATAAAAGAGTGCACCAGTACACTGTGCGACTATTTTACTTTTTCGTCAATTGCCGGATGTGTGTTTTTCTCGTGCCGATATGGGCAGCGGAATCTGCCAGAATCCGCGAAGATCGGTTGACAAGCAAAAGCGATATTAGGTATACCGGGCAAATAGTATACTTATTTGTGCAGGAGGCGCGCATGTTCATCAGGTCTGTCGGCAGCGACAACCGCTTGAATGCATTCCGCGAGGAGGTCCGCCAATTCTGCCGCGAAAAGATCCCTGCGGAAATCCGGCGAAAGCAGGAGAAGTCACAGCACCTCGAAAAAGCGGAATATGATGCCTGGCTGAAACTGCTCGGCGAAAAAGGCTGGCTTACCGGCAAGTGGCCGAAGGAGCATGGCGGCCTCGGATGGGAGCCCGAACAGTTCCTCGTGTTCGAGGAAGAGCTCGGCAAGGCGGGGGCACCGCCCCTGATCAATTTCGGCATCAATCTGGCCGGTCCCGTCATCTTCACCTTCGGAAACGACGAGCAGAAGAAGAAGTACCTCGCCGATATCGCCAAGAACAACACTTGGTGGTGCCAGGGCTATTCGGAACCGGGCGCCGGCTCCGATCTTGCAAGCCTCAAGACCCGCGCTGTCCGCGACGGGGATCACTACGTCGTCAACGGCCAGAAGACCTGGACCTCGTGGGCTCACTGGGCCGACATGATCTTCGTCCTGGTGCGGACGGATGCGACCGTCAAGAAGCAGGCCGGGATCTCGTTCCTGTTGATCGATATGAACACCCCAGGCATCACCGTCCGCCCCATCATCGGCATCACACGGCACCACCACCTCAACGAAGTCTTCTTCGACAATGTCCGCGTGCCTGTCGAGAACCGCATCGGCGAAGAGAACCAGGGGTGGACCTATGCCAAGTTCCTCCTTGCCAACGAGCGGCTGCACAGTCTGAGCTTCGCGAAGTTCGAAGCCTATCTGGCGAAGATCCGCAAAGCGCTCGACGTCGTCAAGGATGGCGGGCGCCCCCTGTCGGAAGACCCCACCTATCGGCGGAAGCTCGCGGAACTCGACGTCAGGATGGCGACGGCAAAAGCGCTGATGGCCGACCAGCTGGCCGCCGCGCGGACGACCGGCTCTCCGCCGATGATGGGCGCCGCGGCGTTGAAGCTTCGCGGGACCGAACTCCAGCAAAGCATTCTCCAGATGGGACTGGAAGTGCTCGGCCGGAACGGGCCCGTTTATCAGGACCTGGCGCTGGAACAGAACTGGGACGGCGAATTTGTCGGCCCGGACGTCTCCGCGGGCCTGATCTACGAGCACCTCTATCGCCGGGCGGCGACAATCTACAGCGGCTCGAACGAGGTGCAACGGAACATCATCGCCAAGGGCGCCTTGGGGCTTTGAGGATCGATCCATGACCAGTTTCTCCGCTGACGAACGCCAGCTTCTCGACGAAAGCCTGCAGAACTTCCTCTCGGAAAAATACGGCTTTGAACGGTGGCAACAGCGTTCGGGTCCGTCCGGCGATCAATATGGCTCAAATGAATGGCGCCAGTTTGCGGATCTCGGATGGCTCGGCGTTGCGATACCCGAGGAATTCGGAGGCACCGGCGGAGGGCTGACGGAACTTGCCATCGTCATGGCGGCGGCCGGCCAGCACATGGTTCTCGAAGGGCTGCTCGGCACCGTCGTTCTCGGAGCCGGCGCCATCGAACTGGCCGGTACGCAAGCGCAAAAGGGCGACCTGCTTCCGAAAATCGCTGCCGGAGAGTTGCGTCTCGCCTTCTGTCATTCCGAACAGGACGCCGGATATGCGCGCGACTACGTCACAACGATCGCCCGTCCGGTCGACGGCGGCTACGCCCTGGAAGGCCGCAAGGCCTTCACGCTCGGCGCACAGGCGGCAGACTTGCTGGTCGTTTCGGCGCGCATGGGCGCGGCCGATGGCCCTGTCGGCCTGTTCCTCGTACCGCGCGAAACGGACGGCGTTTCTCTCAACATAGCCCCTGCCCTCGATGCGCGGCTTGGCGCTGAAGTCCGCCTGTCGGCCCGGGTTCCGGGTTCCGCGCTGCTCGGCCGTGCCGATGTCGACCAGATCGCCTCGATCGACCATCTCATCGACCGGGCCGCGATCGCGGTTTGTGCCGAGGCCTGCGGGGCCATGGCCGAGGCCACGCAAAACACGATCGAATACCTGAAGGTCCGCGAGCAGTTCGGCCAGCCTCTTGCCAAATTCCAGGTTCTCCAGCACCGCCTGGTGGATATGAGCCTTGCCTGCGAGGAGGCGCGCGCGATCGTTCATGCCGCGCTTGAAGCGCTCGACATCGGCGCGGCGTCGGCGCAGCGCACCGTTTGGCACGCGAAGGTACAGACCGCCCAGTCCGCGCGCTTCGTCGGGACCCAGAGCCTTCAGCTCCATGGCGGCATCGGCATGACGGACGAGTTGAAAGCCGGCCATCTCTACAAGCGGCTGTGCGTCTGCGAAGCGATGTTCGGCGATGCCGACTGGTACCTGAAGAAACTCGGTCAGACTTTGCCCGAACATATCCACGCGCGGACGCAGGACGATCGGATGAAACCGCCCGAGGTGGCATAGCCGAAACACCCGAGGACTTGGGCACGCAGGAACGACAGGAAAGGGAATGGAAATGAAGTTGCTGGACGGAAAAGTCGCGCTCGTCACCGGCGGAGGACGCGGGATCGGTCGCGGGATCGCGCTGTCCCTGGCGGCCAATGGTGCGAAAGTCGTCATCAACGATCTGGGTGCGGGACTGGCAGGAGACGGCACCGACGCCGGACCGGCGCAAGAAACGCAAGCCGCCATCGAGGCGCTCGGCGGTAAAGCCGTCATCAACGGCAGTTCGGTCGCCGACCATGCCGCCGCCCAGGGAATGGTCGAACAGGCGGTCGACACCTTCGGTCGCCTCGATATCGTCGTCCACGCGGCGGGCGTCCTGCGCGACCGCATGATCTTCAACATGACGGAGGAGGAATGGGACATCGTGGTCGCCGTTCACCTCAAGGGGCTGTTCAACGTTCTGCGCCCGGCAACGGCCCTGATGCGACAGCAGAAGGGCGGCCGCATCATTTCGCTGGCGTCAGGCTCGGCCTATGGCGATGCGGGACAGCCGAACTACTCCGCCGCCAAGGCCGGCATCATCGGGCTCAGCTATTCCACGGCCAATGCGATGGCAAAATACGGCGTCACCTCGAACGTCGTCCTGCCGACCGGTACGACGCGCATGATCGACTCGAAGCCGGAATCGCGGAAGATCTTCGAGGAAACCGGCAAGTGGCCGAGCGAGCATGCCAGAGGCACGCCCAAGGATCCCGACAATGTCGCGCCGCTGGTCTCCTTCCTTGCTTCCGATCGCGCCGCGAACGTCAACGGCCAGGTCTTCCATTCCTACGGTTTCGGCTACACGCTCGTCGAGCCTCCGCGCACGCTGGCGCGGCTGGAAGGCGATCATGCCTGGACGGCCGAGAGCCTGGCAGATGCCTTCGACACATATATGGAACCCGACATGAAGCCCCGTCCCGCAATGCCGTTCGGCCGCGACGTCGACAACCTGGGCGACGATGACTGGCACGCGATCGGCGAGGGACGCCGCTATTGGGTGCGCAAAGAGGAGAGCAGGTAATGCCAACCAGACAAGCCGCCGTCGTCGGCGTTGCCGAATCCGACGAGATCGGCGTTGTTCCGAACAAATCCACGCTTCAACTCCAGGGTGAAGCCGTGCTCAATGCGCTCGACGATGCCGGCCTTGCGCTCCGCGACGTGGATGGACTGTTCACGGCGGGGTTCCGCACGACCGAGGTGGCTGAATATCTGGGCATCCACCCCCGCTATTACGACGGAACGCATGTCGGCGGCTCGTCCTTCGTCGTGCATCTCGGCCATGCCGCAGCGGCGATCGCCTCGGGGAGGATCGAGGTGGCCCTGATCGTCCACGGCGAAAGCGGCAGGTCTCGTGTCGGCCTGCCCGCTTCCGCCAGCAGCGCGCAGGGAATGGAAGGCCAGTTCGAACACCCTTACGGCATGCCCGGCGCGCCGGGCGCGTATTCCATGGCCTGCGCGCGCCATATGCACCAGTACGGCACGACCGATCGCCAGCTTGCGGAAATCGCCGTTGCCGCACGCCGATGGGCGCGACTGAACCCCAGGGCGTTCAAGCGCGATCCGCTGACGATCGAGGAGGTCCTCGCCTCCCCCTATGTCAGCTGGCCGTTCCGCAAGCTGGACTGCTGCCTCGTGACCGATGCAGCAGGCGCCGTCGTCGTCACCAGCGTCGAACGCGCAAGGGACTTGAAGAAGGCACCGGTGCGCGTGCTCGGTTGGGGCGAAGGCCACGATCACCAGATCATCAGCCAGATGCCGGACGTCACATCAGGCCCCGGCCGGATTTCGGGCCCCGACGCTTTCGCGATGGCTGGCGTCAAGCACGCGGACATCGATGTTGCCGAGGTCTACGATTCCTTCACCTACACGGTTCTGACATCGCTGGAAGATCTCGGTTTCTGCAGGAAGGGCGAAGGGGGCGATTTCGTCTCGGGCGGCCGGATCGCGCCCGGTGGCGATTTCCCGCTGAATACGAGCGGCGGCGGCCTCTCCTATACCCATCCCGGGATGTTCGGCATCTTCACCATCATCGAATGCGTCCGCCAGCTTCGTGGAGATTTCCGCGGACAGGGCCTGCGCCAGGTCGCCGACGCGAAGATCGGCCTGGTCCATGGCACGGGTGGTAAGCTTTCAGCAACGGGGACCGCCATTCTGGCGGCAGATTGAACCATGACCGAATACACGAAACCGCTTCCGAAAGCCGACCCCGTCACGGCGCCCTTCTGGGAAAGCCTCAAGCGGGAGAAAATCGAGGTTCAGCGTTGCGACGATTGCGAAGCCCACATTTTCTATCCCCGCGCGCTCTGCCCCCATTGCAGTTCGCGCCGGCTGAAATGGACCCCGGTCTCCGGACGCGGCCGGATCTACACGTTCACGATCGTCCACAAGGCGCCGGGGCCGGCCTTCAAGGCCGATGCGCCCTACGTCGTCGCGCTCGTCGAACTCGACGAAGGCTGCCGCATCATGACGAACATCGTCGACGTCCTTGCGGATCCCGATCATGTCAGGATCGGCATGCCCGTCGAGATCGTCTACCACCATGTCACGGACGACGTGACGCTGCCGAAGTTCCGTCCGGTCGTGCGTGCCGAGGCTTAGGCCCGGCACACACCAAAAAAGCGCACCTCCTCAACCCAGGAGAAAACCAATGAGCACCCCGGCTCTCCGCCAGTCGAGCGACGACGGTCGAACCAACGGCCATTCCGCCGGCCTCTCGCTGAACGGCTTTTTCTCACCGCGCAGCATCGCGGTCGTCGGCGCGTCCGAAACGTCCTATTGGGGCCGGAATATCTTCCGCAACCTCAAAGCGCAGGGCTTCGAGGGCCGCATCGTGCCGGTCAATCCCAAGCGCCGGACGATCTTCGGCATTCCCTGCCTCGCCAGCCTCCGCGATCTCAAGGAGCCGGTGGACCTCGTCTATATCGCGACTCCGACCGATTTCGTGGGGTCGGTCCTGGACGATGCTGCCAGCGTCGGGATCCGCAACGCGGTGATCATCGCCGCAGGCTTCGGCGAATCCGGCGCCCATGATCGCCAGCGCGAGCTGCAGGACAAGGCCGCCGCGCACGGCATCACGATCCTTGGACCGAACTGCCCGGGCTTCGTGAACATCGCGGAGGATGTTTCCGCCTATGGCCAGGAAATCCCGGCCGGGATGAAAAGCGGCAACGTTTCCATCGTCCTTCAGAGCGGCGCGCTTGCCACCGTCATCATGAGGCTCGCCCGGACCCATGGCATCGGCGTTTCCAAGCTCATCTGCATGGGCAACGAAGCCATCGTCGATACGGCGGACGTGATCGAGCATTTGATCGCCGATGGCGAGACCCGGGTGATCGCGATCTTCGCCGAGCAATTCCGCAACGGGCGCCGCTTCCTCGATCTCGCGCGCCAGGCTCTCGTCGCAGGCAAGGCGATCGTCGTGCTCAAGGCCGGGCGCACGCCGGAAGGTCAGAAAGCCGCGCTTGCCCATACCGGCGCGGTCGCCGGCGACGAAGCCTTGGTCGATGCAGCCCTTCGCCAGGTGGGCGTTGCGCGCGTGCGCAGCCTGGAGGAATTGCTGATCACCGCCGGCCTCTTCGCGAGCGGCGTGCACATCAAGGGCGCACGCATGGGCGCCGTCACCGCGTCGGGCGGCGCCTGCGACATCATTGCCGACCGCGCATCCGACGAGGGTCTGGAGCTTCCCGGCTTCAGCCCCGAGACAAGGAAGGCGCTCGCGGACTATCTCCCCTCATTCGCCACGGTGCAGAATCCCCTGGACACGGCTGCCGTCGATACCCTGCGTGAAACGGGCACGGCCGCCGTTCCGATGGATGTCGTTGCGGAAATCGTCAGCCGTGACCCGAACATCGACTTCGTCCTCTATCTCGGTTTCAACGTGGTTCCGCAGACCCGTCCCGACGATGCCGCGGCGGAAAAGGAAGCGGCCCGAATGGCCTATGTTCGGGACATGCTGGACAACTCCCCTGTCGCGATCGTTCCGGTCAGCCTGAGTTGCATGGAAGTGGGTCCGTTTGCGCGGGAGCTCTACGATGCAAACCGCATCTTCATGCTCGGCGGCATCGAGTTCGGCATGACGGCCCTCGGGCATTGCGTCCGGTGGCAAAAGGCCCGCAGCGCGGCCCTCGCCGCAGGCAAAGCCGAAACCCCGGCGCCGGCGATCACGCTTCACGATTCCCGCAAAGGCCCCTGGTCGGAATATGCCGGCCGCAAGCTTCTCGAAGCGAGCGGCGTGCCGCTTGTTCCGGCGGAACTGGTGAACGACGCGCAGGAAGCCGTCATCGCCGCGGAAAAGCTCGGATATCCGGTCGTCCTGAAAATCTGCGCCGCCGAGATCGCGCACAAGTCCGACATCGGTGGCGTAGCCCTCGATCTCCAGACGGCCGAGGCGGTGCGCGACGCCTACGAGCGCGTCGCCGCGGCGGAGCGCCGTGTCGCGGGCGCCACTGTCGAGGGTGTCCTTGTGAGCCCGATGCGCCCTCGTGGGGTGGAACTTTTCGCCGGCGTCACGCTCGATCCGTCCTTCGGCCCCACGCTCGCGGTCGGACTTGGGGGCATCTGGATCGAAACCCTGAAGGACGTGAGCCTGCGCGTCCTTCCTGTGACGCAGGACGATATTCAGACGATGCTCCGCTCTCTGCGCGCAAGCCCGCTGTTGAACGGCGCTCGGGGCGGCCCGAAAGTGGATATCGCAAAGGCCGCGGCGGCGATCCACCGGATCACGCAGGCGAGCCTGTCGCTCGGCGATCAGGTGCAGGCGTTCGAAATCAACCCCCTATGGTGCCTTGAGGACAAGGTCGAGGCACTCGACGTCCTCATCGTCACTGAGGGATGATCCAAACATCCAGCGGATGTGGGCGCCTCGACTGGCGAAAGCACGATCGAGGCGCCCTGATTTTACCGCCAGGCGGCACCGGGAACGAGCGCCGGCCATGCCGGACCGAAAATCTCCCCTCGCACGGCAAGCGGAAGACCGCCTAGAGCATTTCCGGTGAACTCCGGCTCACCGGAAATGCTATATGCTCTTGTTTTTACTGTATTATCCGACACAGAAGCGATCCCGCTTCGGCTGGAAATGCTCTAGTTTGACCATCCCTCGCCCTGCCGGATGCAGAGTTCGCCGTCGGGGAGCGGGCGTCCGGACAGAAACAGCTCGATATTCGCCAGGCCGCGTTCATAGATCTTCACGAAATTCTCCAGTGTCGCGCCCGCCAGATGGGGCGTCACCACAACATCCTCGCGCGTGAACAGCGGCGATTCGCGCAAAGGTTCGACGTCGAACGTATCGAGACCCGCCGCGAAGATCTCCTTGCGATCGAGTGCGAGGGCCAATGCCGCTTCGTCTATCAAGCCGCCCCGGGCGCAATTGACGATCGTGGCGCCCGGCTTCAGCATCCTGATGCGTCTTTCATCGAGCATGTTCCGGGTCTGCGCCGTGAGCGGGACATGCAGGCTGACCACGTCGCAGCAGGTGAGCAGCTCCTCGTATTCGCAAAAGCGGACCGCCAGTCTTGCCTCGGTATCCTCATCCGGCCGTCTGATATCGTAATAGACGACATCGACGTCAAAACCGGCAAGACGGCGTGCAACCTCGCGCCCTATCGCGCCGAGACCGACGATCCCGACCGTCTTGCCGGCCAATTGCCGTTGAGTCGCCCGACCTTCCGCCCGCAACCACTGTCCCGCCCGTGTCCGACGATCGAAATAGGGTAACCGGCGGAGTGCCGCCAGCATCAACAGGACGGTATGCTCGGCGACCTGCCCCGCATTCCCGGCCTGAAGACGCGCGAGCCCTACATTGTGCCGCTGGCACGCCTGGGGGTCCACATTGTCGACACCCGCACCGAGCTTCTGGACAAACTTCAGATTCGGCGCTGCCTCCAGGAGCGCAGCATCGATCCCCGTTCCGATTATCATCGCCACGTCAGCACCTGCGGCAGCCGCCTGCCGGTCGCGCCTATCGTTGGAAAGGGTGCACGATACCTGCCAGCCGGAGGGAAGAAGCCTGCCGATCTCTTCCCGAATCCTCGGATCCACGGCATCCAGAAACGCCAAATGCACCATGACGGTTTCACCTCCCTCAGCACGATTATATGATACCAGTACACCCAATAATGCAGTTTCGCAATGGAACCTCCTCAGTCGGCTGCCATCGATGGAGACCGGGTTCCTGCCGCCTCGAATGTTTGTTCCGTTCGCTGGACTTACCCTTCATGGCAGGATATATAGTATACTAGTTTTATGAATGTGAGGTCAGAATGATTGATCTACGCGTCGCCCCCGTAAAGCGCGGACAACCGTTCGACATTTCCGTGAACGGAATGCCGGTCCGCGCATATCCCGGCGAGACGGTGGCCGGTGTCCTCCTCGCTGCGGGCATGAACGTTTTCAGGAAAACTCGCGAAACGGGCCGCGAACGCGGCCAGTTCTGCGGGATGGGCGTCTGCTACGACTGTCTTGTCGACGTGGACGGCCAGCGGTCCCAGCGAGCGTGCATGACGGCCTGCAAGCCCGGCATGACGATCGAGATTCCCGCCTTGTCGAAGGATCGTGCGGAATGACGACGCAGCAACGCCCTCCAGCCAGCACGGACGTCCTGGTCATCGGTGCCGGCCCGGCCGGCCTTTCGGCCGCCGCGCTCCTCAGCGATGCGGGTGTGAACGTCGTCGTTCTCGACGAGAATGCGCGTCCCGGCGGCCAGTACTACCGTCAGAGCAGGCTGGCCGGCTCCCTGCCCGAAACGATCGTCGGCCCCTCGCAGGAGGCGGGTCGCGACCTGATTGGCAAGGTCAAGGCCGATCACGCAACCATCTCCACCGACACCCTCGTTTGGGGCGTCGAGGACAGCAAGACCATCCTTTATACGCAGGGCGGACATTCGGGGCGCATATCGGCGGGAGCGATCATTCTGGCCACCGGCGCCCATGAACGGGTTATCCCGTTTCCCGGATGGACTCTGCCCGGTGTCATGACGGCCGGGGCCGCCCAGACCCTCTTGAAAGCCCAGGGGATTCTTCCCGGAAAACAGGTCGTGATTGCCGGCACAGGCCCCTTTCTGTATCCCGTGTCGACCCAGCTGGCGGCTGCAGGCGCCGAACTGGCGGCAATCTGCGAACTGTCGCGGGATCGCTTCTGGCCGCTCCGTGTCAAGCAGCCCTACAGGCATTTTCATATCTATCGGGAAGCGCTTGGGTACTTGGCCAGGATGCGGCGACTGGGCCTTCACGTCTCCATGGGCACCAGCGTCGTGGAAGCTGTTGGCGACGTCGCTCTGCGTGCAGTCGTGATCGCCGAATTCGACGCTGCGCACAGCGAGATTCCCGGAACGCGCCGAACGGTACCCGCCGATACGTTGCTGACCAGTTTCAGCTTCGTGCCGAATGTTCAGATAGCCCGGCTTCTGGGGTGCGAGCTGCGTTGGGACCCGGTTCAGCAGGCGCACTTCGTCAAAGCCGACGGTCAGCTCCAAACCTCGCGTGACGGCGTTTATCTTGCCGGTGAAATCGCCGGAATTGGCGGGCACCGCGTGGCGAAGGCCGAGGGCATCCTTGCCGCCGCAAGCGTTCTCGAGCACCTGGGCCACAGGCTTGCTCCGGGAGCCGTCCACAAGCGGGAGGCAGCGTCGCGAACCAGGTCGGCCGGCCGGCAGTTCGCTCACCACATGCTGAAGTCCTTCGCGCTGAAGCCGAAGATCTTCGATCTCACGAAGCCGGACACGATCGTCTGCCGATGCGAGTCCGTCCCTCGCGCGGAAATCGACTACCATGCCGAGATGTGGGACGGGGCCCAGCGAGCGGTGAAGCAATGCACCCGTGCCGGCATGGGAAGATGCCAGGGGCGGATGTGCGGCTTTGCCGTCGCGCAACTCGTCCGCCGGCATTGCGCTGCCGCCGACAGCATCCCGGCACCCGACACGGCACGAATGCCCGTCAAACCCTTGGCCCTGCATGAAGTCGCGCCATGGCTCGACCCGTCGCAAGGAGGGCTGCGGCCTACAGATCAAACGCCCTGAGGGCGTATGATAGACATGCAAAGATGGATTGGGTATGAGTAGAATAGTAACCCCGATAGACAGATATCGAGAAACAGCGCGAGGCCTTAGTCTGGTGGATACTCAGCAAGACACATCGCAGGCGGCGACCAGGAAGATGTTTGATTCAGCCAATCCCGGAAAAGCATCTCAGGTGATCGTCTCTCAGATTCGAGAGGCGGTCGATGCCGGCAAGCTGCGCGTCGGCGACCGCCTGCCGCAGGAGAAGGATCTGATCGAGCAGTTCGGCTTCAGCCGCGCGGTCATCCGCGAGGCCTTGCGAACGCTGGAAGCGGAAGGCCTCATCCGCCTCGTCTCCGGACGAAACGGCGGCGCGGAGATCTGCGAGCCTGATCCGCTGAAGTTCGTGCCGGCGATCACAACGCTCATGCGGCTACAGAACACCTCGATCGATCAGGTCCACGAGACGCTCGAACACATCGAGCCGATCATAGCCGAGTTGGCGACACAGCGGCACACGAAGGAAGACATCGACGCCCTCCAGGAGTCGATCGATATCATGCTCGCCAACACCACGGACCGCGTGCTTTGCCAAACCCAGGCAAACCGCTTCCATGTGTTGTTGGCGCGCGCCACCAAGAACCAGATGCTGATCTTCCTCAGCACGATGATCCGGCAGGTGATCGTCCGCCTGGACTATCAGGGCGTGGGCGAACGGCCGCTGAAAGTCGCGGAAGAACACCAGCGTATCGTCGATGCGATCAAGAAGGGCGATGCCGAAGCGGCTCGTGAGGCAACGCTCGATCACGCGCATCAGTGCGAGTTCGCGGTTCGGTCCTCGCAAACCGGCTACAAACTCAGAAACGACGCCACAAGCGAGCAGATGACGAGAAACCTGCTTCGATAGGTCGAAGCAGGTCACGAGGCGTTCCGGCCTTCTCAGTCCAGGAACTTGCGGTTGATGGCCTCGACGATGAGCGCCGGGCGCTCCTTGCCCTCGACCTCGACGGTCTCCTTGAACTGCATTTCGAAAACCCCCGGCTTGACCAGTTTTGCATCGGCCAGGGTCTGCCGCAGGCGGATCCTCGATCCCACGGGGACGGGCGAGACGAAACGCACCTTGTTGTAGCCGTAGAGCACGCCCATCTTCGCGTTCAGCTCGATCCGCATTCCGCGCAGGTCTTCGCGCAGGGTCGAGACCAGCGACAATGTGAGGGCGCCATGGGCGATCGTACCGCCGAACGCACTCTCCTTCGCGGCCCGTGCGGGGTCGCAATGGATCCATTGAAAATCTCCGACGACAGCCGCGAAGGCGTCGACGCGTGACTGCTCGATCAGCAGCCATTCGCTTACGCCGATTTCCCTGCCGATCGCGGCGAGAACCGCATCGACCGTCGACAAGATCCGTGTATCCATCGCGCCCTCCTCGTCCATACCGCCTGTCATACCGCCGTCAGCCACGCGTGATCCGGGTTCGTGCGGCCGAACGCGAGATCGAAATACGTGGCCTGCAGTGCCCTGGTCAGCTCGCCGGGCGTGCCGGCGCCGATAGCGTCGCCGTCGACATCGATGATCGGCGTGATCTCGGCCCCGGTCCCGCAGAAAAACGCCTCGCTCGCATCGAAGAATTCGCTGCGATCGACGTCCCGCTCCTGCACCTCGATACCTTTCTCGCGAAGCAGGCGAATGACGGTATCACGGGTAATGCTCTCGAGGATGTCGCTCGTTGCCGAGGGCGTCACCGCAACGCCGTTGCGAACGAGGAAGAGGCACATTGCCTGACCTTCCGACAGCTTGCCACGGCTGTTGAGGAAAATCGCCGCATCATAGCCGTCCTTGGCGGCCTGCAGGCCGGCATAACGGGAATTGTTATAATTGCCGTTCGCCTTGGCACGTGCCGGCATGACGTTATCCGAGATGCGCTGCCAGGACGAGATTTGAGCGCGCACGCCACGTTCCACCTTCTTGGGCGTATCGCGCGCGATTGCCGTTATGAACGTGCCGATCGGGGTCTGCGCATTGCTCTCGCCGGCGCCGGCGACATAGACCGTCGGGCGAATGTGGACAGCCGCACGGAACGCATTCCTGCGAATGAGCTCGACAGTCGCCTCCATCATGGTTTCAGCCGGGACGATCTGGCCGAAGCGCATGATCCGCTGGCTGAGCTCCAGGCGGCGCATATGCTCTTCGAGCCGGAAGAGATACATCTTTTCCGTGTCGCCATTCCAATATCCACGAATGCCCTCGAACACGGCGGCGCCGTATTTGACCGCCGGAGTGAAAACGTGGATCCTGGCGTCGTTCCACGCGACGAATTCTCCGTCGAGATAGACCAGAAGATTTGAGTAGTCGGACATGGCGGATGGTTCCTATTTCTCTTCGACGGGAAGGGTGTAGTTGAGACCGGACCGGCCGCCGTCGATGTAGAGGGTCTCGCCGGTGATGTAGCCGGCATCGTCACTGGCCAGGAACAGCACGACATTGGCGACGTCGCGCCCCTCGCCAAATCGCATCAGCGGGATGCGCGACAGGACTTCCCGGCGCTTCTCCACATCCTTGAGGAGATTGTCCTTGTTGAGCTCGGTGTAGATCGTGCCCGGACCGACGGCGTTCACACGGATGCCATGCGGAGCCAGCGACAGCGACATGGCCGTCGTGAGCGCCGAAATGCCCCCTTTCGACGCGGCATAGGGTGCAATCGTCGGCATGGTCATCCTGACCGAGGAGGACGACATATTGACGATCGCCCCTCCTCCGCCGCGCTCGACCATATGCCTGGCGACCTTCTGGCCAACCAGATACATCGACTTCAGATTGATCCGGATGACATCGTCCCAGTCTTCCTCGGTGAGCTCGAGGAAGTCGGCACGGCGCGTGATGCCGGCATTGGAAAAAAGGATGTCGATGGCGCCCAAGTCCCCGATGACCCGGTCGATGGTGCTGTCCACCGACGATTTCGTGCCGACGTCGCATTCATAGAAACGGCAATCGACGCCGTATTGCCTGGCGATCTCCGCCGCGGTTGTCCCGCCCCGGTCGGCAAGAACATCGAGGATGGCGACATCCGCGCCTTCCTCGGCGAAGCGTTCGGCGCAGGCGCGTCCGATCGAACGCGCGCCTCCCGTGACGACAACACGTTTTCCCTTCATACGCATTTCGATGCCCCTTAAAGCTCACGCAGAGCGTTGAACTGATCCACGTAGCACGAACCATCGATGCGAACGGCGATGACGGTCGTATTGCCGGACTTCACCGCTGCCTGAAGGGCGTCGGTCAGCTGGCCTTCCGTCTCGACGACGACACCATCGGCACCAAAGCCCTGCGCGAGACTGACCCAGTCCAAACCGCCCAGTTCGATGCCGAACCGCTTGATCTTCTTGAGTTCCTGCTTGATGCGGATCAGTGCGATCTCGCGGTCGTCGAAGACCATGACGATGATCGGAAGCTTTTCCTTCACCGCCGTGTGCAGATCGCCGACAGCCATGAGGAAACCGCCGTCGCCGGCGAAAGCGATGACAGGGCGGCCCGGATGGGCAAGGCGCGCGGCAAGCGCGCCCGGGATCGCGTAGCCCATCGTACCGAGGCCGTTCGACGTCAGGAACTCGCGGGGACCGTAGGATTCCCATTTCTGCACGACGAGCAGTCGGCTTGCGCCGGCATCGCACGTCGCGATCGTGTCGCGCGGAAGCGCTGCGCGCGCGACTTCCATCGCGCGGTGAGGCGAAAACCCCTTGGTCGGCACGTTCAGGGCGTCGATGACCGCGGTGCGGAACGTGGCGGCGGCCTTCTCGCCCCATTCCCCCTGGCCGCCGATGCCGGCGCGCAGCCCCTTGAGGAGACCATTGATCTCACCGAGGATTTCGAGCGTCGCGGGGACGAGCGCATCGAGCGTCGGAGTGTTCGCAAGGCTCAGGAGCGGCGTGCCGTAGGGCCACGCCTTCGGCTGAAGCTCCACGGCGTCAAGGCCGACGGTGATGATGAGATCCGCCTGGCTGACGAGATCGCGCTCGATCAGGCCGCCGATGATGCAGCCGGCCCGCAGCGGATGGTCCTCGGGAATGACGCCCTTGCACTTCGACGTCGTCAGAACCGGTGCGCCAAGTGCCTCGGCGAAGCCGACGAGCTCGGCCGATGCCCGGTCCCACAGCACGCCGAGACCCGCAAGAAGGATCGGCCGCTTCGCCCGGCGGATCATGTCGAGCGCCGGCGTCAGCGTTTCCTCGACGGGGATCGTCGACAGCGTGTTTTGCCGCAGATCCGGCGGAAACTTCATCTCCGGGGCTTCGGCGGTCGTTTCCCCCGCCGGAACGTCGATATGAACAGGCCCCGGCGTCGGAGCGGTGGCGGCCCTCAGAGCACGGCGGATCTGCTGCTGCGCGCTCTTCGCATAGAGCGTCGTGCTCCATTTGGTGATCGGATCGTAGATCGCCCGATGATTGATCACCTGGCGCTGGCCGGTTTCCAGGGTCGCGCCCGGATACTGATCGGTGAGGGCGATGAGCGGTGCGCGGTCGAGCCAGGCATAGGCGACCCCGTTGACCATGTTCGTGGCGCCCGGCCCGCGGGTCGACGTGCAGACGCCCGGACTGCCGGTGATCTCGCCCCATGTCGCGGCGAGGATCGCGCCGGCCGTCTCCTGCTTCATCAGGATATAGCGCATATCGCGCTGGCTGGCCGCATCCATCAGCTCGACGGTCTCGCCGCCCGGATGGCCGACGATAAAGGGCGTGCCGCTTTCCTTGATGGCGTCGGCCAAAACTTCGACTGTGCTAGCCATTAGACGAGGTCTCCTCTGGTATCTTGAATTTCGACGATCAGGTTCAGGTGCTGATCGACGCTGACCGTGGCGTCGGGGCCGACAACGGCGGTGGACTCGCGCTCCTCGATCACCGCCGGCCCCTTGAAGGTCGTCCCGGCCGTCAGGCCGTAGCGGTTGTAGACCTGCGCCTCGACGAAGCCGGACTGGCCGAAATGCACGCGGCGCGTTCCCTTGCGGGCTTCGCGCCGGTCGATCTGCCGGCCCTCGAACCGCAGTTTGATTTCCGGGCGCGGGCAGCTCGCCGTGAGGCGCCAGGAGACGATCTCGATCGGCACATCGGTGATGTGGCGGCCGAACAGGAGCTCGTACTTTTCTTCGAACCGTGCCTTCAGCCCCGCGCTGAAGTCCGCTTCGAGGAAATCGGCCGGAAGCTCCACTTCGATATCGAAGCCCTGCCCCCGATAGCGAATGTCGACGAACGACTTCATCGTCACCTCGTCCCGGTTCGCACCGGCCGCCGTCAGCTGCGCGACTGCGTTTTCCCGCATCTGTCCGTAGAGACCCGCCGCGACCTCCGGCGTTGCCTGATCGAGCAGGACGATCTGGCTGCGCACGTCATTGACCGCCGGGGCTGCCAGCAGGAAACCAAGGGCCGAGCTGACGCCGGCACCGAACGGGATGATCAGGCGGCTGATCTTGAGTTCCTTGGCGAGCCCGTATGCGTGGACCGGTCCGGCGCCGCCCGTCGCGATCAGCGTGTACTTGCGGGGATCGCGCCCCTTCTCGGCGATGTAGCGCCGCGTGGCGGCCGCCATGTTGTTGTTGACGACGGCATGGATGCCGGCAGCGCTTTCGATCGTCTCCAGCCCGGCATCGTCCGCTAGCTTCCTTTTCAGGGCGGTCTCGACGGCGCTGGTGTCGAGTTCCAGCTCCCCGCCCAGGAAGTATTCGGGCGAGAGATAGCCGAGCATGAGGTCCGCATCGGTAACGGTCGGGTTTTCTCCCCCCTTGCGGTAGCAGACCGGCCCGGGCTCGGAACTCGCGCTGTCCGGGCCGACCTTCAGGAGGCCCATCCGGTCGAGCCGCGCGATCGAGCCGCCGCCGGCGCCGATCTCGATGAGATCGATGACCGGAACCTTCAGCGGGATGCCGGAGCCCTGTCGGAAACGGCGAACGCGGCCGGCTTCGAAGGTCTGCGAATGTTCGGGCTGGCCCTTCTCGATCAGACACATCTTCGCCGTCGTGCCGCCCATGTCGAAGGCGACCGCATGATCGGTGTCGCTGAGGCCGGCGTAGTGGGCGCCCGATATCGCGCCGGCGGCGGGACCGGACTCGATCATCTGGATCGGCGCATCCTCGGCAACGCCGAGCGCGGCCGTGCCGCCGTTGGAGAGCATCACGCTCAACGTTCCGCGGAAGCCGAGGTCCTGAAGCTTCTGGCGCAGGACCTTGATGTAGCGGCGCATCTGCGGGAGCACGTAGGCATTGGCAGCGGCCGTGCAGGTCCGCTCGTATTCCCGGATTTCCGGGGCAACGCCGACGGACGTCGTGACGGGGATGTCCGGATAAGCCCCGGCGATCAGTTCCGCGGCCCGCGTTTCATGCGAGGGGTTGGCGAAGGCATTGAGGAAGCTGACGGCGATCGCATCGATCCCGGCCTCGACCAGCTGCCTCGCCGCCGCCAGGACCTCCTCTTCGTCGAGGGGTTCGAGAACCTCGCCCTTTGCCGACATGCGTTCGGTCACTGTCAGGCGAAGCGGCCGAGGGACGAGCGGCTCCGGCTTTTCCATGAAGAGGTCGTAGAGGTCGTAGCGCATCTCGTGGCCGACCTCCAGCACATCGCGGAACCCCTTCGTGGTCACAAGACCGACGCGCGATCCGTTCCGTTCGATCAGGGTGTTCGTCACCAGCGTCGTGCCGTGGACGATGCCGTCGACCTGATCGATCGTGAGCCCCGATTCCCGCACGATCCGCGCGACGCCTTCGCAGATCGCCTGCGAGGGGTCCTGGTGCGTGGTGAGCTGCTTTCCGGTGTAGATCACACCACGACGGTCATCGACGAGAACGAGATCGGTAAATGTCCCACCGACGTCGACACCGATCCTGACACGGAGATTAGCGGTCATTTCGCACCCCATAGAGCGTCTCGGCCGCATCCCGCGACACGTATCCAAATTCGATGTCCCGCTTGATCGCGGCGGGGTCTCTGTCGGCCGGCGGGCCGAAGCCGCCGCCGCCCGGGAAATGAATGTGCAGGGTTTCGCCCGGCTGCAGGACGCTGCGCGACTTGGGGTGCAGGCGCGTCCCGTCCGACAGGGCCACGATCGATTTCGAGCCGGGTCGGCCGCCGAGCAGACCTTGCGGTGGGTATTTGTGGCGGTCCGAAAGGAGCGAGATATTGACCGGGCTGTCGGACTGGATCTCCAGCACGACATCCTGGCCCAGGCCGCCCCGGAACCTGCCCGCGCCGCCGGAATCCTGCGCCAGCTCCTTGTGGCGCACAAGCAAGGGCGAGACGCTTTCCAGCACCTCGATACTGCCGGCGCCGGTGTTCGAGGGGAAAGCCGTGCAGCCGTAACCGTCCATCCTGCTGCTGGCGCCGAGACCACCCGAGGCGAACAGAACCTGGTTGAAGGCCTGGCCATCCCGCGTGCGGCCGCCAAAGACGGTGCGCAGCGTCGGGGCGCTGCCGGATTCCGCGACGACCAGCTCGGGAACGACCTGCGCCAGGCATCCATAGATCGCGCCGGTAAGAAGGTGCCCTGTCAGCTGGCGCGCGGCGACAGGTGCCGGGAAGATCGGATTGAGGATGGAACCGACCGGCGCCTTCACCGAAACCGGCTGGAACGAACCTTCGTTGCGGGGGCTTTCCGGGTCGAGGGCGCATTTGATGGGATAGGTGGCGTATGCCGTCGTGTATTTGAGCACCGAGTTGATGCCGCGATTGATCTGCGGCGAGGTTCCTTCGAAATCGATCTCGAGATCCGAACCGCGAATGGTCAGCCGGCAGTTGATGAAGGTCTCGTCGGCGTCGAAGCCGTCGGCGCGCACGCTCGATGTCCAGGAGCCGTCAGGCAGCGCCTCGATCGCCTTGCGCATGGCGGCTTCCGCGCGGGCGCGAAGTTCGGCGGACAGCAGGACGAGATCGTCCATGCCGGTGTCTTCCAGAAACTGCCGGACGCCGGCGGCGCAGACCCGCTGCGCGGAGACCTGGGCGTAGATGTCGCCGATGACCTGGTCGGGAGCGCGGACATTGTGACGGATAAGCTGCGTCACATAGGTGTTTTCGCGCCCCTCGCTGATGAACTTCACTGGCATGAGGCGAAGTCCTTCCTCGACCAGCTCACGGCAGTCCCCCGCCCAGCCGGCGCCGCCGATGTCAGGCAGGTGCGCGATCGAACCCGAGAAGCCGACCAGGCGATCCTTGTAGAAGATCGGCGCGGCCATCGTGATGTCCGGCAGGTGCCCCGAGCCGATTTCCGGATCATTGGTGATGATGCAGTCGCCGGGCCGCCATTCCTCGCGCGGAATATGCTGAAGGAACGAGCGGACCGCGCTCGGCAACATGCCGACGAAGGACGGGATGCCGGCGGTGTTTTCCGAGAGGCAGTTGCAATCCGCATCCATGAGAACGGTGGTGAAGTCATTGGATTCACGGACCACCGTCGAGAACGCCGTGCGCAGCAGGGCAGCCGCGGACTCGTCGGCGATCGAGATCAATCGAGACCAATAGATCTCAAGGGAAATGGGGTCGAACACATCGCTCATGAACCGCTCCTGGGGACCGCCACAGCCGTTGGCCGGCTTAAAGGCTTTTCAAATTACTAGTATACTGGTATAAGTAATGTCAACGGAATTTTGGAACTTGCCAGCGATTAATGAGTGCACTAGTATCATATACAAAGTCGGAATGACAGGCCCACCGGCGACCTCCAGAGGAAATCACTTCATGGCAACTCGACCATTCTTCTCAGCAGGCGTCTGGACCGAGGGCCGCGGCATGCCGCTCGAAAGCAGGAACCCGGCAACGGGGGATGTCATCGAGGTCCTGTCGTCCGCTTCGGCGGAAGACCTCGACGAAACGGTACGGGCGGCTCGCCAGGCTGTCGCCGCACCGTCCTGGGCGGGCCTGGCGCCGCATCTGCGCGCCTGCATGCTGCACGAGATGGGTGAGCTCATCGATCGTGATCGCGAGCGGCTTGCCCATGTTCAGATGGTGGACAACGGCAAGACGCTCGCGGAATGTCGCGCCCTTCTGGAAAGTGCCGCGAACACCTTTCGCTATTACGCGGCCGCCTGCGAGACCATGGAGGGCACGGTTCCTCCTTCCCGGGGCGCCTATCTCAATATCGCGGTCGATGTTCCCGTCGGTGTGGTCGGCGCCATAACGCCCTGGAATTCGCCGGCCACCCTTGAGGCGCAGAAACTGGCTCCGATCCTGGCTGCCGGCAATGCCGTCATACTGAAGCCATCGGAGGTGACGCCGCTCATCGGGCTGGAATATGCGTCCCTGGCCAGGGACGCCGGTTTCCCCGACGGTATCGTATCGGTCCTGACCGGCGGGATCGAGCTCGGTCGCGCGATGGTGTCCCATCCCGGTATCGACATGATCAGCTTCACCGGCGGCACGGCCGGCGGGCGGCACATCGCAGCGGAGGCCGCACGCCAGCTCAAGCCCGTCGTTCTCGAACTCGGCGGCAAGTCCCCGCATATCGTCTGCGCCGACGCGGATCTGGAAAAGGCGGCCAACGCCGTCGCGATGGGCATCTTTTCCGGCGCGGGCCAGAGCTGTGTCGCGGGATCGCGGATCTTCATCGAAAGGCGGATCGCGAGCGCGTTCACCGCAACGCTCGTGGACATCGCCCGATCCCTACGGCTCGGATCCCCCGCGGACCCCGGCACGCATCTCGGCCCCTTGGTGAGCTTCGCCCATCGAGACACCGTTCACGCCCATGTCAGCCGTGCCGTGGCCGCCGGCGCAAATCTGCTGACCGGCGGCGCCCTGCCGACCGACGAGAAACTCGCCGCCGGCGCCTATTATCCCCCGACCCTCCTGAACGGGCTTTCGAACCGTTCGGACATTGCGCAACAGGAGGTTTTCGGGCCTGTCGGCGTCATTCTCACCTTCGAGAACGACGAGGACTTGATCGCGCAGGCCAATGACAGCGCGTTCGGACTGGCAGCCGGCCTGTGGACACGCGACATCGAACGCGCCTGGAAGATCGCCACCAGGCTTCAAACCGGCACGCTCTGGCTCAACTCCTACAAGAACCTTTCGATTTCCACGCCGTTCCAAGGCCACAAGCAAAGCGGCCTCGGGCGTGAAAAGGGCTTGGACGGCCTGCGGCAGTATCTCCAGTCAAAGGCGATCTTCTGGCCTGCGTGACCGTCGCGGGCACGGCGTTCTTAACACTATTCTCGCAACAGGCGCATGACTTGAATGGCGCGCCGATGGAGACCGAGAAGGAAATGTCGAACTCACCCAATCTCAAGAGCGCTGACCTCGTGGTCATAGGGGGTGGCATCATCGGCTGCTGGACCGCCCTGCACCTTGCCCGTGCAGGCAAACAGGTTTGCGTCGTCGAAAAGGCCGAGATCGCGCACAACGGCTCAGGCCGAAACCGCGGAAACTTGCGTGTGCAGCTGCGCGAAGCCGTCGAGCGCGATCTCATCAACCGTTCGCTTGTCCTTTGGCAGGACTTCGAAGAAAGCGCCCGGACGACGGTCGAGTACAGAGTGACCGGCAACCTGCTGGTGAGTTATGACGAGACCCTCACCGCCGATTTCCAGATCGAAGTCGACCGCCACAGGGCGATCGGTCTCGATGCGCATATCGTCGAGGGCGCCGCCCTTCGCGAACTCGTTCCCCATATTTCGCCGGACATCGTCGCCGGCTTCCTGACGACACAGGACGGGCACGTCAACGGGCAGCTGGCCACATGGGAGGCCGCCCGGCAAGCCAAGCTCGCCGGTGTCCGCTTCCTTCGCGGAACTGCCGCGGACCTGATCGAGCACGACCACGGCAAGGTTACGGCCGTTCAAACCAGTGGCGGCCGGATAGCGACGGAGAGCGTCCTCGTCGCGGCGGCCGGCGACAGTGTCCGCCTCCTCGAGCCGCTTGGAATCAAGACGCCGATCAGCCTCGCGCTCCACCAGATCCTGGTGACGGAGAAGCTGCCCTTCGTAACCGGTCCCTACCTTCGCTGCGCCTCGCCACGAATAAGCTTCTGTCAAACCGCCAGCGGAACGCTGCTGCTCGGCCTCGGCCCGGCCAGCGACATCGCTCCGGATGCGCCGCAACGCGTCGAACCGAGCAAGATCGAAGCGATCTCCAGGGAGACGATCCGGCTGGTGCCGGCCCTCAAGAACGCGCATATCGTGCGCAGCTGGAGCGGGCTCTTCGACCTCACGCCCGACGGCCGTGCCATGATCGGACCGGCCGAGCATGTCTCCGGTCTGTGGATTGCGACTGGTTTCAACGGCCACGGCATGGCGATCGCGCCGTCGGTAACCGAGAGCCTGGCGCAGGCGATCCTCGGCGAAACCCCGACGGTCAGCCTCGATCCATTCGCGCCCGTCCGGTTTGAACGGCCACTCGACATCGAAGCGTCCGACGAGCCGGTGAGCCGTGTCGGCCATCTTGGCAATCTCGTGGCGCCACCCATTCAATAGGAGATCAAATGGTACTGATTTTGGACAAGGCCGCCACGCTCGATTGCCTTGAGCTGGACAAGCTGGTCGACGAGATTGGCGACGGGATGGCCGCGTTGAGCAGGGGCGAGGCGGTGCAGCCGCTGAGGACCCGGGTTTTTTCCAGCAGGACAGGCGGCCTTCTGGCGAGCCTTCCCTGCTATCTCTCCGGTGAGGAACTGTTCAGTGCAAAGCTCGGTTTCAGTCATCCCACGCTCCGGGACGTGGATGGCACCCGTCACCTGACGCAGATCATCGCCCTCGGCGACACGGAAGGGCGGCTCCTGGCGGTCATGCACGGAACCCTGCTCGGGATGTATCGTACCGCTGCCTGCTCCGCGCTCGCCGCGAAATTCCTTTCCTTGCCGGAGGCTTCCCACCTTGCGGTGCTCGGCTGCGGACCGATGGGTCAGGCGGAAGCGGAAGTCATGGCCGCAGTCCGTCCGTTGTCGCGGATCACGGTCCACGATCCGAACCGGGAAGCTGCGGAAAGGTTTCGCGGGGTCATGGAGCGGAAAACCGGCATCACCGTGACGATCTGCGCATCGAACGAAGAGGCGGTAAGCGGCGCGGACCTCGTGTCGCTGGCAACCACGTCCCACGATCCGGTGATCAAACGCGAATGGCTGACCGCAAACTGTCATGTTTCCGCGCTCGGAGCGCATCGCAAGGATCAGCGAGAGGTGGACAGCGCGACCATGGCCGCGGCCGCGATCTTCATCGAGAGCAAGGACGCGCTGATGGCCGAAGCCGGCGACTATCTCATTCCCATTTCCGAGGGCCTCTACGATGCCGATCACTTTGTCGCCGAGATCGGCGACCTTGCGGACGGCAAGCTCGACCACAGGACCTTTGCAGACAGGTTGACCGTGTTCAAGTCCACGGGCGTGGGCGTGCAGGATCTGGTCATCGCCCGCCATGTCTACCGGCGGGCCCTGGAAAAGGGCGCGGGCGTGGTTGTCGACTTCTAGACCTGCGGGGTCTCGATCGCTCATCCGGGTTGCGCATGCCCGGCACCTCGCAATGTCTCGATCATAATCCCGATTGACAAGGATATTAGTTATACTAGTATCCTTAATAACGATAAGGGAACGTGTCATGGAAATCGTGAAATACCTCACAAGCGTGAACCTGCTGACGGGCCTTTGGATCGCTATCCAGATTACCGCGCTTGCCATGGTGTGCGGCCTGGCGCTGGGCCTGGCCCTCGCATTGATGAGGATGTCGAAGAATCCGGCCATCAGCGGCGTGGCGTGGGTGTATATCTGGATCATGCGCGGTACGCCGATCCTGCTGCAGCTGATCTTCATCTTCGATGCGCTGCCCCGGCTGGGAATCCGGCTGGATCCGTTCACGACGGCGGTCATCGGTTTCGCCCTGAACGAAGCAGCCTTTGCGGCGGAGTTTATCCGTGGCGGTCTCCTGTCGGTGAAGCGAAACCAGTCCGTGGCTGCCTCGGCGCTCGGCATGGGCCCGTTCATAACGCTGCGCAGGATCATCATTCCCCAGGCGCTCCGGTCGATCACCCCGCAGATATCCAATGCGACGATATCGATGCTGAAGGGAACATCGCTCGCCTCGGTCGTCTTCGTGAACGAGCTGACGTTCCGCGCACAGCAGATCGTCGCGACAAACTTCGACTTCTTCACGGTTTTCATCGCTGCCGCATCGCTCTATCTCTTCACGACGACGCTGATATCGCTCGGCCAGCTCGTCATCGAGCGCCGGCTCGATCCCGAACTGCGCAGCCTCAGCAAACAGCCGTCCATCTGGGAGCGCTGGGTCACCGGCGTGCGCACCCAGCACTACGAGGTCGTCGATGCAGACGATGGCGGAGCGACAGGCGGCGCCGGAACCACGGCCGCCGACAGTTCGAAACACGCGCCCGCCAAGCCCGACGACAACTCCATCATCAAGGTGCTCGCGGCCAGTGCGTCAAGGAGCGCACGCGAGACGGCCGATACGCCCTTCGTCATCTGCAAGAACGTGCACAAGGCGTATCACCTGCGCGGAAGGGGTGACCTCGAAGTTCTCAAAGGCGTCGACTTCGAGGTCCATCCGGGCGAGGTCGTCGCCATCCTCGGCGCCAGCGGCTCCGGCAAGAGCACGCTTCTGCGCCTGATCAATCACCTCGAAGTCCTGAACGACGGCGAGATCCTGGTCGAAGGCAAGCATGTCGGCTACGAGCGCAAGCGCGGCAAGCTCGTGCCCACCAAGCACCTGGCCAAGGCCCGGGCGGACGCGAAGATCGGCATGGTTTTCCAGAGCTTCGATCTCTTCGACCACAAGACGGCGCTGGAGAACATCATGGAAGCGCCGATCCAGGTCTACGGGATGAAGCCCCAGGCGGCCCGCGAACGCGCGATGCAGTTGCTGAAGGGCGTCGGCCTCGAAGAGCATGCGGACCACTTGCCGATGCGCCTTTCCGGCGGCCAGCAGCAACGCGTTGCGATTGCCCGTGCGCTCGCCACGGAACCCAAGCTCATGCTGTTCGACGAACCGACCTCGGCACTCGATCCCGAGCTCGTCGGCGAGGTCCTTGCCGTCATGCGCAGCCTTGCCGAAGCAGGAATGACGATGATCGTCGTGACCCATGAAATCAACTTTGCCCGTGACGTCGCCGATCGGGTGGTGTTCATGGACAAGGGCGTGATCGTCGAGGATGGTCCGGCACGCGAGGTGCTGACCACCCCGAAAGAGGAACGCACGAAGCAGTTCCTGCGCATGGTCGACCGGCGCGACTGACGCAGGACCGCCGGGCAGACGGGTCCGCTCCGCCGTGCGGGGAGCAGGCACGCCCCCGGGAAGGGTCCTCTCAAACTGCCGACTGTGAATGGTCTCGTTCCTTGGACATCCGGGGGCGGCCGATGACCCGTGCCCTCGAATGAGAGGTTCCGGGTGACACGAAGTGAGGATTTCATCGTGATTGACGTATTGGTCATCGGAGGCGGCAATGCGGCATTGTGTGCGGCGCTGATGGCGCGCGAGGCGGGCGCCTCGGTGCTGATGCTCGAAGCCTCGCCGAAGGAGTGGCGCGGCGGCAACTCCCAGCATACCCGCAACCTGCGTTGCATGCACGACGCGCCGCAGGACGTCCTTGTCGAGGCATATCCGGAAGAGGAATACTGGCAGGACCTGCTGAAGGTGACGGGAGGCGAGACCAGCGAGCATCTCGCCCGTCTCGTTATCCGCGCCTCCTCGAATTGCCGGGACTGGATGCGCCGCCACGGCGTGCGCTTTCAGCCGCCGCTATCGGGCGCGCTGCATGTTGCCCGGACGAACGCATTTTTCATGGGCGGCGGCAAGGCGCTCGTCAATGCCTATTATCGAAGTGCCCAGACCCTTGGTGTCCGTGTTCGCTACGAAACGCCGGTGGCCGGGATCGTGCTCGACGGCGATCGCTTCGTCGGCGCTCGCACGGAAAGCGGGGAACTGATCACCGCCAGGGCCTGCGTGCTGGCCGCCGGCGGCTTCGAGTCGAACCGGGAATGGCTGCGGGAGGCCTGGGGCCGCAATGATCGCGGCGAATGGCCGGCCGACAATTTCCTGATCCGCGGGACCCGCTTCAATCAGGGGGTCCTCCTCAAAGACATGATGCGGGCCGGAGCCGACATGATCGGCGATCCGTCGCAGGGCCATTGCGTCGCGATCGATGCGCGCGCGCCACTCTATGACGGAGGCATCTGCACCCGCATCGACTGCGTCTCGCTCGGCGTGGTCGTCAATCGCGATGGTGAACGCTTCTACGATGAAGGCGAGGACTTCTGGCCAAAACGATACGCCATCTGGGGGCGTCTCGTTGCCCAGCAACCGGGCCAGATCGGCTATTCGATCATCGACAGGAAGGTGATCGGACGCTTCATGCCCCCGGTATTCCCGGGGATCACCGCCGACAGCCTGCCTGAACTGGCGACCAGACTCGGCGTGCCGGTCGAGGTCTTCATGCGCACGCTGGACAGCTACAATGCAGCCTGCCGGCCGGGCACGTTCAATCACACGATCCTCGACGACTGCCGGACGGAGGGCGTCGTACCCGCAAAGACCCACTGGGCTCTGCCGATCGATACGCCACCCTTCTACGGGTATGCCCTGCGGCCGGGGATCACCTTCACCTACCTTTCGCTGAAAGTGGATGACACGGCCGCGGTGCGGTTCGGCAACAAGCCGAGCTCCAACCTCTTCGTCGCCGGCGAGATGATGGCCGGCAATGTGCTCGGAAAAGGCTACACCGCCGGGGTCGGCATGAGCATAGGCACGGCCTTCGGGCGGATCGCCGGAACCCGGGCCGCGGCCGCCGCGCTCGGCAGGCCGGCATAATGGAGGGCGTTCGAAATGGCCGCAATTGAAGACCTGGCAAGGCTCGCATCGGATGCCGAGCGCGAACTCGAGACGAACGCCGCGGAGGTCGACCGCATCCTGCATATCTGCAATGCCTGCCGCTACTGCGAAAGCTTCTGCGCGGTCTTTCCAGCCATGACACGCCGGCTCGACTTCAACGTGGCCGATGCGCACTACCTGGCCAATCTATGCCACAACTGCTCCGCCTGCCTCTATGCATGCCAGTACGCGCCTCCGCATGAGTTCGGCGTCAACGTGCCGAAGACATTGGCGCAGGTACGGCGCGACACCTATGTCGAATATGCCTTCCCGAAATCCCTCGGCGTGCTCTACCGCCGCAACGGACTGACCGTCGCCATGGCTGTCAGCCTCGGCGTCGCGGCGTTCCTTATCGGTGCGATCCTGATGCAGGGCAGCCTGTTCGTGCATGGCCTCGAGGGGCAATTCTACGCGATCTTCCCCCACAACCTCCTCGCCGTCCTCTTCGGTGCCGCCTTCGGCTTTTCTGTTCTGGCGCTGGCGATCGGGGTCATCCGGTTCTGGAGGCAGGTATCCGAGCCGGGAAAGCCCGTGCCCCTTCCAAACGCTGCAGGAGAAGCGGCCCGGGCTGTCCTGACGCTTCGGTATCTCGACGGAGGCCACCGTGACGGCTGCAACAATGAAGACGACGCGTTCACGCTCTGGCGGCGCCGCTTTCACCATTTTACGTTCTACGGGTTCATGCTCTGCTTTGCCTCGACGTCGGTCGCGACCCTGTACCACTACCTGTTCGCCATGGAGGCGCCCTACCCGATCCTCAGCCTGCCGGTCCTCCTCGGCACCGCCGGCGGCATCGGCCTCCTGATCGGCCCCGCGGGGCTGTTCTGGCTCAATATCCGGCGTAATCCGATGCAGGCCGATGAGACGCAGAAAACGATGGATCGAGGTTTCATAGCGCTTCTGTTCTTCGTGAGCCTGACAGGGCTCGCGCTGCTGGCATGGAGAGACACCGCCGCAATGCCGCTGCTTCTCGCCGTCCATCTCGGGTTCGTCATGGGCTTCTTCCTCACATTGCCCTACGGCAAGTTCGCCCACGGCATCTTCCGCAGCGCGGCTCTCTTGAAATACGCGATCGAGAAGCGTCGGCCCAATCCGGTTCAGGCAGGCGGCGAGTGATCCACCGCAGCGGCTTTTCCGTTCGCAACAGCCGAAAATCACTTTCCGCGGCCGCCTCGCTTGACATCGCGTTACTATTAAACCAGTATACTAGTTATAAAAATAAAGAGGGAGAATGTCATGAAACGTATGTTGTTGCCATTTGCATGCCTAGCATTCTTCGGCACCGCGATCTCCTCTGCGAGCGCCGCTCAGTGCGAACCCGGGAAGGTCGCTGAGAAGTATCCCGGTTTTGCGGGCAAAGTCGTGAAAATCGCCGCGTCGCCGGCGCAGCCGCCGTTCGCCTATTCCGACCCCGACAACCCGGACGAGATGATCGGGTTCGAAGCCGAACTGATCCAGAACGTCATGGACTGTGCCGGCCTCAAGTATGAATATTACAAAGGCGCATGGTCCGGCCTGCTCCCGACGCTGTTTGCCGGCTCGACCGATCTTATGATCGGCTCGGTCAACTACCGCCCCGAGCGCGCCGAGAAGGCTGACTTCGTTCTCTACGCACGTGCCGGCCAGAGCGTGATCGTTCCGAAGGGCAATCCGAAAAAGATCGCGAAGCTCGACGATGTGTGCGGCCTCGTCGGTTCGGCAAACATGAGCGGTTCGTCCCCGCAATCCCTTCAGCGCCAAAGTCAGAAATGCGTCGAGAATGGATTGACCGCAATCGACTACCGGCCCGCCGATTCCGCTGAATCCGCCTATCGCCAGATCCTGACCGGCCGCATGGACTTCGTGATGGATGACGCGGTCGCGGCAAACGCACGAATCCAGAAGGAAGCGTCGATGGAAATCGTCCAAACCGTCATTACGGATATCTATACCGGGATGGTCGTCGCCAAGGGCAACAAGGAAATGCTCCAGGTCATCGCCGACGGGTTGGCGGTCCAGCAACAGGACGGCCGCTTCAAGGCATTGGCCGAGAAATATGGGCTGCCTGCCGAGATCCTCATTCCCATCGAGACACGACAGTAAAGAAGTCGATCCAGGACGAATGATGACGAGCCATCAGCATAGCGCCGATGGCTCGTCGGTCAGCGTGTCCGTAACTGCCGATGCGCAGTCGCCCGCTCAATACCTGCCACCGCGATAGCCAACGTCATCCAGGACGCGCCGGATGTGATATAGTGCTCGCGCTCGACCCCGAGCTGGTCTGGCTCGCGCACGGGCGCGAGCGGTGGCGACACCGCACCGGCGAAAGTCAGCCGGACACCGAAACATAGGGGCAGGAAAGATGATCCTCAGAAAATGGTCGGCTCGCATCCGCACCGCGCAGGCGGAAGAATACGTCCAGTACGTGGAGAAGACGGGCGCTGGTCATTATGCCGAGACCGAGGGTAACCTTGGCTACCAGATCGTGTTGCGCGAGCTCGGCGATGGCACCAGCGAGATTTCGACCATCAGCTGGTGGACGAACCTTGACGCCGTCCGCCGCTTTGCCGGCCATGACTACGGCGTCGCGCGTTACTATCCCGAGGATGACCAATATCTGCTCGATCGGCCGGAATTCGTCGAGCATCATGAGGTGCGGGTTTCCGATCTGACCCGGCTCACCGGCTAGTGGAGAAGGCCGTGAACGGCAACCTCATCGAGCCGAACCTGAATCGACCGCATGACACGCGAACCGAGGGATGATGCAGGCTTTACACCAAGACTTCTGCAGGAGCTCCACGACGGAACAGGAAGGCAGGCTCGCGCTCGATGGCGCTCCCTATCGGGCCGCCAAAAAAGCTATTCTTCGTACGCTGATCCCACGGGAGCCGTCACGATGGTTGTTCTGTTGCGCATGGCGCTGATCGCGCTGGCGATCTCGTGGACGCCGGCTGATCGTGCGTTCGCCGAACCGGCGTCGTTTCCCGATCTCGCGGATTCGGTCGCCGGCAGGGAGGATGTGACCTTCGCCGACCTCATCCGGCTCGTCGCGCCCCGGACCGCCGCAAACGGCGAGGCGCCTTCCGGCGGCGGAGCGATCGACGTCCGCCACATTGGCGGCGAAGCGTGGAGCAGTGCCGGACCAGAGGCGACGGAACTTCTGAAGCTTGCGGCTCTTCCGGCGCGCTCCGGTGGTCTGGATCGGATGGTGCTGCTTCTGGATTTCGGCCAGGCGCGGGACAGCGCCTCCGGTTTTGCCGTACTTGCCCTCTTCGACGTCACGGGTGAGCCGAGGCTTCTCGACGCGGCCGATGTCGCCTTCGACCGCTGGACATCCTTTGCCGAACCGGGTCGGCTTGCGGTCGGCGAGGGTGACGATCTGCTGGTCACCCGCAGCACCCATTCCAATTCCAGCCAGGGCTATGCGACCACGGCCCTGATACTCCTGCGCGAAGACCGCTTCGAACTCATCGACAGGATTTCCACGCTGGACGACAGGGCATGCGCCTTCGAGCGCACGCAGCGGCTCGACATCCGGCAGGGGACGGGAGCGCCGTTCGCGGATATAGAGGCCACCGTGACCGAACGCACGGCAGGCTCCGGAGAGCAATGCGGCGATGCAACCGCTCCAGAACCGGGAACACGCACCATCGCCGTGACCTATCGCTGGGACGACGTCGGGCAGCGCTACATTGCCGATTCGGATGCATTCGCAGCACTGGCGCGCGAGAACGAGGAGCGGTTCTGACGGTCGCAGGAAATGTTAGACGGCTGCCTTTGTCCAGGGAAAGCGCTGCCGCAGGACCACCCCGGACGTCGCCGCAAAAATGGTCTGCGGCGACGATATCAGGGTTTCACGCGACGACTGCGGCGAGGACGCTGACGCAGTCGCCGGACTTGACCAGGCCGGGGAAATGGCGGGCGGCGAGGATGCCGTCCATCCTTGCCTTCACCTCCAGCGGCTCCACGCCGGTACGGCCGACGGGATGGATGCGGGCGACGACGGCGCCAGTCTTTACCATGTCGCCAAGGTCGTAAAGCGGCTCGATGAGGCCGCCGTCCTCGGCGAAGGAGAAGCAGTTGCCGTCCGGCATGTCGAGCCAGGTCGTCCCGGACGCCTCGACGGCGCCCTTGAGGATGCCCGCCGCCTTCAGCACGTTCGCCACACCCTTCTTGGCGATGCCGGCGCTTCTCGCCGTCGCCGTGCCGCCGCCGCCGAGTTCCGTGGTGATGAAGACCTTGCCCATCTCCTCGGCCGCCGTGTCGTACATCCCGACCGCGTCGATCTCCAGCATCTTCATCGACCACGGCGCGCCGAAGGCACGCACCAGCTCGAAGGCCTTCGCCTCCTGCGCCTTGTCCGGCAGGATGTGGGCGGCGCAGAAGGGCAGGAAGTCGAGCGTCTTGCCGCCGGAATGGAAGTCCAGCACGATATCGGCGAGCGGCAACAGCATGCGCTGGAAGTAGTCGGCGATCTTCGGCGTGACCGTGCCGTCCGGCGCGCCCGGAAAGCTGCGGTTCATGTTGCCCTTGTCGATCGGCGAGGTGCGCGTGCCGGCCAGGAAGGCCGGGTAGTTCATCGCCGGCACGATGATCACGCGGCCGGTCACATCCTCCGCCTTCAGCGTGCGGGCGAGGTCGAAGAGCGCGATCGGGCCCTCGTATTCGTCGCCATGATTGCCGCCGGTGAGGAGCGCCGTCGGCCCCTCCCCGTTCTTGACTGTCGTCACCGGGATCATCACCGAGCCCCAGGCGGAATCGTCCCGGCTGTAGGGCAGGCGCAGGAAACCGTGCTGCACGCCCTCGGCCGAGAAATCGACCGTGGGGCTGATCGGCGACGGACGAAGCGTGCGGTCCGCCATGGTTCAATCCTTCACGAGAAGCTTGCGTGGCACGTCGGCGAGGCATTCGACGCCGGTCTCGGTGATGAGGATGCTCTCCGTCGTCTCGAAGCCCATGTCCTCGAGCCAGAGGCCCGTCATGAAGTGGAAGGTCATGCCGGGTTTGAGTTCGCTCCGGTCACCGGGACGCAGGCTCATGGTGCGCTCGCCCCAGTCCGGCGGATAGGAGACGCCGATGCCGTAGCCGGTGCGGTTGTCCTTGACGATGCCGTATTTCTTGAGCACCGTGAAGAAGGCATTGGCGATATCCTCGCAGGTATTGCCGGGTTTCGCCACCGCAAGGCCCGCCTCCATGCCCTCCAGCGTCGCCTTCTCCGCATCGAGGAAGGCCTGCGTCGGCTTGCCGAGGAAGACGGTGCGCGAGAGCGGCACATGGTAGCGGTTGTAGCAGCCGGCGATCTCGAAGAAGGTGCCCTCGCCCGATTTCATCGGCCGGTCGTCCCAGGTGAGATGCGGCGCGGAGGCCTCGACGCCCGAGGGCAGCAGCGGCACGATGGCCGGATAATCGCCGCCGATGCCGTCCGTGCCGCGGATGCCGGCGTCGTAGATCTCGGCCACGAGATCGCATTTGCGCATGCCGACCTCGATCCTGTGGAAGATGCGCTGGTGCATCTTTTCCACGATGCGCGCGGCATTGCGCATGTACTTGATTTCCGTCTCGCTCTTCACCGCACGCTGCCAGTTGACGAGCGCGGTGGCATCGACGAAGCGGGCATTCGGCAGATGTTTTTGCAGCGAGGCGAAGGCGGCGGCGGAGAACCAGTAATTGTCCATCTCGACGCCGATGGTCAGTTTGTCGAGGCCGCGCTCGGCGAGCCTGGCCGAGAGATAGTCCATCGGGTGGCGCTCGGTGGACTGCACGTAGTTGTCGGGATAGCCGATGATGTTCTCGTGCTTCAGATAGGCGGTGAACTTCGCCCCGTTGGCATCCTGCCCGCGGCCGTACCAGATCGGCTCGCCCGTCGGCGGCACGACGACGCACTGGTGCACGTAGAAGGACCAGCCGTCATAGCCCGTCAGCCAGTTCATGTTGGAGGGATCGCTGCAGATCAGGACGTCGATGCCCCTGGCTTCCATGGCCCTGCGCGTTTTCTCAAGGCGCGCCTCATACTCCGGAAGTGAGAACTTCAGGTTCGCTTGTTTCATCGGTTTTTCCTCTATACCCGGCGAAAAGCCGGTCTCAACTCTCGAAGGCCGTGCCGGCGCCCGCCGCTGCCGCGCGGGCGGCAGCAAGCGTTGCGATGGCCGTGTCCTGAATGCCCGTGCCGGTCAGGTCCGCCACGGTGATCTCTTCGGGGCCGCTGCGGCCCGGTTTGCGCCCGGCGATGATCTCGCCGAGTTCCGGGAAGCCCGCGCCCTCCGTCACGAGCCCCGCCGCGATGGCGTGTTGCAGTTCGCCGAGCCGGCGCGTCTGCTTGAGGCTGTCGGCGACATAGAGGCCGGCGCCCGTGATGACGGCCGGCTCGATCTCGTTCTTGTGCTCGGCATCCGAGCCCATGGCCGTGACATGCTGGCCGGGCTGGAGCCATTCGGCCTTGAGGACAGGGGTTTCCGAGGGCGTGGTGGTGACGATGATATCCGCACCATCGACCGCCGCCCGGCCATCGGCCTCGGCGCGGACGGGAAGGCCGAGCTTTGCCGTCAGTTCCAACGCAGCCGCCTCCGCCTTCCTTCCGTCGCGCGCCCAGAGGCGGGCCTCCCGGATCGGCCGGACGAGGCACAAGGCCTCCAGTTGCAGCTTCGCCTGCATGCCGGCACCGAAGATGGCGGCGACCGTCGCATCCGGACGCGAGAGGTGCCGGGCGGCGACGGCACCGGCTGCGGCGGTACGCACATCCGTCAGGTAGCCGTTGTCGAGCAGCACCGCCTCGACGAGGCCGGTCGTCGCCGAGAACAGCACCATCAGGCCGTTGGTGCTCGGCAGGCCGATCTTCGGATTGTCGAAGAAGCCGGGGCTGATCTTGATGGCGAACCCGGAAAGGCCGGGCACATAGGCGGTCTTCACGTCCACCTCGCCGCGGTGCTCGGGAATGTCGAGCCGAAGGATCGGCGGCATGGCGACGGCCTTGGTGGCGAGCGCATGGAAGGCGTCCTCCACGCAGGCGATGGCTTCAAGGTCGAGCGGAACGATGCGCCGCAGCTCCGCTTCCGTCAGTATCTTCATCCGCGTCACGTTCTGTCCTCCGCAAAGGGATCGGCCACGCCGTCAAGGACCCGCTTGTGCAGGCCCATGTCCACGTTCCGGCCGGAAAGGATGACGGCCACCGGGCCATCCAGCCGGCCACGTCGGCCGGAAAGCAGTGCCGCGATGCCGACCGCCGCCGCTCCTTCGATCACCTCGCGCTCCTCGGCATAGGCATGGCGCATGCCGGCCGCGATCTCCGCTTCCGACAGGAGGATCACCTCGTCGAGCAGCGCGCGGCACATTTGAAAGGTCAAGGCATTGTCGAGGCCGATGCCGCCGCCGAGAGAATCGGCAAGGCTCGCCACCTCCTCGACCGCGACCGGCCGCCCCGCATCGAGGCTCGCCTTCATCGCCGCGCCGCGCTCCATGGTGAGGCCGATGACACGCGCCTTCGGCACGCGCCCCTTCACCGCCGCGGCAACGCCCGCCGCCAGCCCGCCGCCCGACAGCGGCACGAGAACGGTCGCGACATCCGGCATCGCCTCGACGATCTCGAGGCCGAGCGTGCCCTGCCCCGCCACGACCGTCGCATTGTCGAAGGGCGGGACCATGACCAGGCCAGCCTCGGTGACCAGCCGGTCCACCTCGACCTGCGCCTCGTCCTGCGACCGGCCGACAATGCGCACGTCTGCGCCGAGCCGGCGGATCTCCGCGACCTTGTTCTCCGGCACGAGCCGCGACATGCAGATCGTCGCGACCGATCCCTCGGCCTTCGCGGCATAGGCAAGCGCCCGCCCATGATTGCCCGTCGAGGCGGCCACGACGCCGCGCGCCCGCTGGTCCGCCGAAAGCGACAGCACGGCATTCGTCGCCCCGCGCAGCTTGAAGCTGCCCGTCGTCTGATGGTGTTCGAGCTTCAGGCCGACCGGCACGCCGCAGCGTTCGGTCAGCGACGCCGACGGGACGAAGGGCGTGCGCAGCACGCGGCCGTCGATACGCCGGGCAGCCAGTTCGATATCCGCCAATGTCACGGGAAGGTCTGTCTTCGTCATGCGTCACCGTCCCGGATAGGCGCGCGTCATCAGCCGGCCGAGCGCCGGCCGAGCCGTTTCGTCGCCGCAAAGGCGCAGGCACGCCCAGGCGGTGGCGAGGTTGCTGGTGACGACCGGCCTGCCGATGGCCGCCTCGATCTTTGCCGCCACGCCCGCCGCGCGCACGGCGGTGCAGGAGATGAAGAGCGCGTCGCACTCCGGCGCCGCCGCCTCCTTCGCGAAGGCGACGATCTCTTCCGGGGAAATCCGCGCCATGTCCCGATCGTCGGAAAGGCCGAGGCAAGTGAAGCGGGCGATGTCGAAGCCGAGGGCCAGGAAGTAGTCGGCCATTGGCCGGCTGGTTTCGAGCGTATAGGGCGTCAGGACGGAAATCCGCTTCGCGCCAAGCGCCTTCAGGCCGGAAACCGCGGCAGCGGTCGGCGTCACCACCGTGGCGGTGGGCTTGGCCGCCTTGATCGCCGCCTTCACTGCCGCGTCGCCGATGACGACCGAGGCCGAGGTGCAGGAATACATCACGACATCCAGTGGCTCATCCGGCAGGATGAGCGCCGCGCCCGCCGTCAGCGAGGGCTGCATGGCGGCGAGGTTCTCCGGCGTCACCGGATTGGCGTAGGGAATGCGCGTCGCATAGACGCCGATCCGTCCGTTCGCCACCATGCGCTGGAAATCCACCTCCGTCGTGTGGTCGGTCGCCAGGATGATCAGGCCGACGCGTTTTTCCAGCGGGCGATCGTCGAGTTTTGGCGCGCGGGAGGCCAGCGAGAGATCAAGGGTCTGCATCAGCGTTCCTCCACCCGGGCGTAGCGCTCTTCCAGCCAGCGCAGGAAGACGACGGAGATCAGGCTCATGATCAGGAAGAACACGCCGACCAGCGTCATCGGCTCGATGTAGCGATAGCTGCTGTTGGCGACGCTCTTGGCCTGGTTCATCAGTTCGAGCACCGTGATGGCGGAGAGCAGCGGCGTCTCCTTGAACATGGCGATCAGGTAGTTGGCAAGCGCCGGGATCATCGGCGGGATTGCCTGCGGCAGGACGACGTGGATCCAGGTCTGGCGGCCGGTGAGGTTCGTCGCCTTCGCCGCCTCCCACTGCCCGCGCGGCACGTTCTCGATGCCGGCGCGATAAACCTCCGCCGCATAGGTGCCGTAGTGCAGGCCGAGGCCGATGACGCCGGCGAGCAGCGCCGGCAGGCGGATGCCGATATCGGGCAGCACGTAGAAGATGAAATAGAGCTGCACGAGCAGCGGCGTGCCGCGGATGAACTCCACGACGAAACCCGTGGCCCTGGCGATCGGCTTCGGTGCCGTCATGCGCAGGATCGCGAAGACGAGGCCGATCACGGCGGCGACGGCGGCGCCGAGCACGGTCGCCAACAGGGTGATCTTCAGGCCCTGAAGCAGGGTCGGCATGATCTCCCAGACGAAATTCCAGTCCCATTCCATCGTCAGGTCCTCACACCATCGAGGCCGCGGGTGACGCGCCGTTCCAGCCAGCGCATGGCGGTGGAGATGGCGAGCGCCATCAGGAAGTAGAGCACGAGGATGGTGGCGAAGGGGATCAGCGTGTTGCCGGTCTGCGCGCGCACCACCTGGGCCTGGAAGGTCATGTCGGTGAGCGAGATCAGCGAGACGACGGCCGTGCCCTTCAGGAGCTCGATCGCATTGTTGCAGAAGGTCGGCAGCATCAGGGGCAGCGCCTGCGGCAGGATGACGTGACGCATCGCCTGGCCGCGCGTCAGGTTGAGCGCGATGCAGGCCTCGCGCTGCTCGCGCCCGATCGCCTTGACCGCGCCGCGCACCACCTCCGCCCCGTAGGCCCCGACATTGAGGCCGAGGGCCAGCACGCCTGCCTGCAGCGGCGAGAGCGTGACGCCGGCAAAGGGCAGCACGAAATAGACCCAGAAGAGCTGCACGAAGATCGATGTGCCGCGGAAGAACTCGATATAGGTGGTGGCGAGCGCCCGGACCGCCATGAAGCGGCTGACGCGCCCGAGCCCGGCGACGAAGGCCATGACGAGAGCGAGCGCCGAGCCCATCACGGTGAGCTGAAGCGTCACCAGCGCGCCTTGCAGGATCAAGCCTATATAGCCGGACCAGTCGGTCATGGTGTGTTCCACGTTAACGTCAACGGAGCATCGCCCCTCATCCGCCTGCCGGCACCTTCTCCCCGCAAGTGGGGAGAAGGCAGAACAGGGGCCGGCTTCCCGCCCACCAAAGCACGCGATGACGGGAAAGCCTGGCCACCAGCCCCTTCTCCCCGTCTACGGGGAGAAGGTCGCGGCAGCGGGATGAGGGGCAGATCCACCATTCTTACTGCGCCGCGCAGAGCTTTTCGCGCGTCGTCGACATGGCCGCTGCGGCGGAGAAGCCGTAGGGCTCGATGATCTTGGCGAATTCACCGGATTCCTTCAGTTTGGCGAGCTCGACGTCGAAGGCATCGCGCAGCGCCTCGTCGCCCTTGCGGAAGGCCGCGCCGTCGCAATAGACCGGGGCGCCCTCGACCGGTGCGACGACCTCGATGTTCGGATCGTTCGCCTTGGAGACGAGGTCGTTGATCGACAGGACCGGCAGCGAATAGACGTCGATGCGGCCATCCTGCAGCATCTTCAGGCCGCTCTGGCCATCCGGCACGACGATGACGCGGTCACGCGGCACGCCGGCTTCGAGCGCCAGCTTCTCTTCCGTGCCGCCGCCCGGCGCGCCGATCTTGGCATCCGGATTGTCGGCGATGTCCTTGTAGCTCTTGAGGCCGAGCGGATTGCCCTTCTTCAGCGCGAAGGCCTCGGCATCGCACAGGATCGGCTCGGAATAGGCGACGGCGGCGCAACGCTCCGGCTTCATGAAGAGGCCGGCGGTGATGACGTCGTGGCGGCCGGCCTGCAGGCCCGGGATCATTGCGCCATATTCCGAGATCGAGGCGACGATGTCGCCGACGCCGAGGCGCTTGAACACCTCGCGGGCGACGTCGGGCGCCGCGCCCGAAACCTTGCCGTCGGCGGCGACCGCCGTGAACGGCGGTTCGTTGGCGATGGCGACGCGGGCAAAGCCCTGCTCCTTCAGTTCCGCAAGCTTGCCGTCATCGGCAAAAGCCGGCGCGGCGGCGACGACTGCCATCAGCGCGCTCGCGCCGGCGGCCATGGTCAAAAACGTCCTGATGCTCATTGTTCCGAACTCCTCTGGCTGTCTCTAGTTGTTGCTTGGAGCATTGTTTCCGAGGAAGATCCTCAGACGCGGTGCCCTGCCGCGATGATCTTGCGCAGGAAGGTCTGCGTGCGTTCCTGCCTGGGATTGCGGAAAATCTCGTCCGGCTTGCCCTCCTCGACGATCCTGCCGCGATCGAAGAAGAGGATGCGGTCGGCGAAATCGTGGGCGAAGCCCATCTCGTGGGTGACGAGCAGCATGGTCATGTCGGTCTCGGAGGCGAGCTTGCGCATGACGTTCAGCACCTCCTCGACCAGTTCCGGGTCGAGCGCCGAGGTCACCTCGTCGAACAGCATGATCTTCGGCGAGAGCGCCAGGGCGCGGGCGATGGCGACACGCTGCTTCTGTCCGCCGGACAGCTGGGCGGGCATGTTCCTCGCCTTGTCGGCAAGGCCCACCATGTCGAGAAGCTCCATTGCCCGCTTCTCGGCCGCGGCTTTCGCCACGCCCTTGGTCAGCATCGGCGCCAGCGTGACATTGTCGAGCACGCATTTGTGCGGGAAGAGATTGAAGTGCTGGAAGACCATGCCGATCTTCTCGCGCATCCTGTGCAGGTGCCGGTCGTCCGCCGGCACGAGGCCGCCGTTCTTCGGCATGTGGTAGAGCTGGTCCCCGTCGACCTCGATATGGCCGTCGCTGATCGTCTCCAGCGTCATCAGGATGCGCAGGATCGTCGTCTTGCCGGAGCCGGAGGGGCCGATGAGGGCGAGCTTCTCGCCCGGCAGCACCTCCATCGACAACCCGTCGAGCACGGTCAAGGGACCGTAGCGCTTCACGATATTGTCGATGCGGATGATGGGTGCGGCCATGCATGTCTCTCCCTGTCGAGACCGTGTTGGCCTAACGATGCGCGGCGATCGAAATCATGTCAATGTAGATAATAATCTCATGACAATTATTGTTTCGCCGCCCATTTCGCGGGCATCCCGACTCAAATCGCGAGCAACAGCGCCTCCGGGTTCCCGCTGGCCAGCGAAGCCAGAATGCCGAGCCCCGTGCGAAGTTCCTGCTCCGTCGTCGAGCCGAGGGAGATGCGCACGGCGGGCTGCCAGCCCTGGTCGGCGGTACGGAAGGAGGAGCCGGGCGCGATGGCGACGCCGCGCAGGCGGGCCTGCGAGACGAAGCCCTCCTCCGTATGCCCTTCCGGCAGCGGCAGCCAGACATGCAGGCTCTGCGGATGCGAGCGATAGGGCAGGCCCGCGAAGATCTCCTCCGCGATGGCATGGCGCACCGCCAGCGCCCGGCGCTGCCAGGTGACGAGTTCCATCGCAGTACCGTCGCCGACCCAGCGCGTGGCGATCTCGGCGATCGAGGGCGTCGCCATCCAGTTCGAGACGAGGTGCCGGTTGGCGACGGCCGCGACATAGCGGTCGGGCGCGGCGAGATAGCCGATGCGCAGGCCCGGCACCGTGATCTTGGTGAAGCTCGTCACGTAGAGCGTGCGCTCCGGCGCGTAGGCGGCGAGAGGCGGCGCCCTCTCCTCGACGAGCGGCCCCAGAATGTCGTTCTCGATGATCGCGATATCGTGGCGCCGCGCCACCTCGGCCAGCGCCTGCCGGCGCTCTCCGCTCATCAGCGTCGCGGTCGGGTTGATGACGGAGGGCTGCAGGAACACGGCGCGGATGACGCCCTTGCGGCAGGCCTCGTCCAGCGCCTCCGGGATCATGCCGTCGCGGTCGATCGGCAGGCCCTCCAGATGGAGGCCGAGATAGGTGGAGAGCGGTACCAGCGTGTGGTGGCTGATCGCCTCCGTGGCAACGGTCGCGCCGGGCGGGGCGACGCTCATCAGCGCCACCGTCATGCCGGACGTCGCGCCGTTGGTGAGGCTGATGTTGAGCGGCGAGATGTCGAGCCCGCAGCGCGCCAGCCATTCGGCCGCGACGGTCCGGTGGCGCGGGAAGACCATGTTGGGACGGAAGGAGAGCGCCGAGCTCGACGGCAGGTTTTCCGCGAGCCACCCGAAGGCCTCGCGCATGCGCTCCAGGTGGATTTGCTCGCAGACGGGTTTCAGGATCGACAGGTCGACCAGCTCGCCGAGCCGCTCGGGCAGGTAGGGCGGCTCCGGTTCCTTCGGCCGCGTCTGCACGAAGGAGCCGCGGCCGATCTCGCCGGAAATCAGGCCGCGGCGGATCAGTTCGTCATAAGCGCGGCTGACGGTCTGCACGGAAAGTTTCAGGTCGTCGGCAAGCTTGCGGTGTGGCAGAAGGCGTGTACCGTTGGGCAGCAGCCCTTCCTGGATGGCGCGGGCGATCTGCTCGGCGAGAGAAAGGTAGGCCGGCCGGCGCAATTGGGATATATCGGGTCGCCAATTTGTCATGATTTCAACAGTGCTCAAATTCAGTTCAATTGACAACGCCAAAATGCCTTTCCATGGTCTTTTTCTCGGCTTTGACATGATATCCGCCCGGAGGGCGACCGCATGAAACTCGACGCCATCGACCTGCGCATCCTGGAGGCGATCCAGGAGAACGGGCGCATCACCAAGCTGGCGCTGGCGGAGAAGGCTGGCCTTTCCCCGACGCCCTGCTGGCTGCGGCTGCGCAAGCTGGAAAAGGCGGGAATCGTTACGGGCTATCATGCGCGCGTCGCGGTGCGGCGCCTGGCGCCGGTCGCCAGCGTCATGATGGAGGTGACGCTGGCCAACCACCGGCAGGCCGATTTCGACCGCTTCGAGCGCGCGGTGGCGGCAACACCGGAGATCGTCGCCTGCTGGTCCGTCGGCGGCGGCGTCGATTACATCCTGAAGATCATGGCCCCCGACATCGACGCCTACCAGCGCCTCGTCGACGACCTGCTCGACCGCGAACTCGGCATCGACCGCTACTTCACCTACATCGTCACCAAGACGGTGAAGGAGGAGACCGCGCTGCCGCTGACGACGCTGCTGCCGGCCCCGGACTGATATCGACGTAGAGAGATTGTCTATGGCCGGCGGCCGGTTTGGCCAAAGTCTCTGCGGCCGAGCCCGGCAATAGACAATCTGTCGCCGCGCCTCTGGCAGACTTACCGTCGACACAGCCAGAGGAGGCCGACATGACCGCCCTATTCGCCCGGACCGTTTTCCACGAAGCGCTCGCCCGCCTGAGCGATCCTCACCTGCTGCGCGAACTCTCCTATGTCGGCGGCCGCTGGGTGGCCGGCCGCGACGGCGACAGCTTCGCCGTGACGGACCCCGCCTCCGGCGCGACGCTCGCCTGGGTCGCCGCGCTCGATGCCGGCCAGACGGCGGAGGCGGTCTCGGCCGCGGCGAACGCCTTCCCCGCCTGGCGGGACCTGCTGGCGCAGCAGCGCGCCGCGATCCTGCGCAAATGGCACGGGCTGATCCTCGAAGCGCGCGAGGACCTCGCGCTGCTGATGACGCTGGAACAGGGCAAGCCGCTCGCCGAATCCCGCGGCGAGATCGACTATGCCGCCTCCTTCATCGAGTGGTATGCCGAGGAGGGCAAGCGCCTCAATGCCGAGAGCGTGACGAGCCACCTGCCCGGCGCCGAGATGATCGTGCGCCGCGAGGCGCTCGGCGTCGTCGGCATCGTGACGCCGTGGAACTTCCCCTCCGCCATGATCACGCGCAAGGCCGCCGCCGCGCTTGCCGCCGGCTGCACCGTGGTCGCCCACCCTTCCAGCGAGACGCCGCTTTCCGCCCTCGCGCTTGCCGAACTCGGCGAACGGGCCGGCCTTCCGGCAGGCGTCTTCAATGTCGTGACGGGCGATGCCGCCACCATCGTCGCCTGCATGAACGCCGACGCCCGCGTGCGCGCCATGAGCTTCACCGGTTCGACGGAGATTGGCAAGCTGATCGCCGGCCAGTGCGCGCCGACCATGAAGCGCCTCGTGATGGAGCTCGGCGGCCATGCGCCCCTGATCGTCTTTGCCGACGCCGATATAGAGAAGGCGGCCGACATCGCCGTCAACGCCAAGTTCGCCACATCGGGACAGGATTGCCTTGCCGCCAACCGCATCTATGTCGAGCGCCCCGTCCTTGCCGCCTTCACCGACGCCTTCAAGGCCCGCATCGCGGCGCTGAAGGTCGGTGCCGGGCTGGAGGCGGATGTCGAGATCGGCCCGCTGATGCACGAGCGCGCCATCGCCAAGATGGAGGAGCAGGTGGCCGACGCCGTAAAACACGGCGCGAAGGTCCTCACCGGCGGCAGGCGCCACAAGGCCGGCCCGCTGTTCTACGAACCGACGCTTCTGACCGAGGTTTCCGACGATGCGCTGATCATGCGCGAGGAAACCTTCGGCCCCGTCGCCGCCGTCACGGCCTTCGACAGCGAGGCGGAAGTGATCGCCCGCGCCAACGACACCGAATACGGCCTCGTCGCCTATGTCGTCACCGAGAACGGCGCGCGCCAGATGCGGCTTGCCCGCGCGCTGGAATACGGCATGGTGGCGGTCAACCGCGTGAAGATCACCGGCGGGCCGATCCCCTTCGGCGGCTGGAAACAATCCGGTGTCGGCCGCGAAGGTTCGCGCCACGGCATGGAGGCCTTTACGGAACTGAAATATCTCTGCATCGACACCGCTGCTTGAGCGCGGGCGCGTCTCCACCGGCTTGATTCCGGGCACCTGCTCCGGGCGCCCGACCCCGGGGTGCCCAACCTCTCGACCGTCATCCTCGGGCTTGACCCGAGGATGCATGTGCCACCGAGATTGTGGATCCTCGGGTCAAGCCCGAGGATGACGGAGGGAGAGTGAGGATGACGATGGGAAAAAGGGAATGACGGTGAAAATATCGGACAACCGCGCCCCAGAACTCTAAAAACAACCGACTTCGAAAGGAAAAGACCATGCTCGACCGACGCAACGAACTCACCGCCTGGGACCGCGACCACTTCTTCCACCCCTCCACCCATATGGGCATGCACGCCCGCGGCGAGACGCCGACGCGCGTGATCGGCGGCGGCGAGGGCGTCTACATCACCGACACGAACGGCAAGACGAGCCTCGACGCCTTTGCCGGCCTCTATTGCGTCAATGTCGGCTACGGCCGCACGAAGATCGCCGACGCCATCGCAGAGCAGGCGAAGAACCTCGCCTATTACCACGCCTATGTCGGCCACGGCACGGAAGCCTCGATCACGCTGTCCAAGATGATCATCGACCGTGCGCCCAAGGGCATGAGCCGCGTCTATTTCGGCCTGTCCGGCTCGGATGCAAACGAGACCAACATCAAGCTCGTCTGGTACTACAACAACATCCTCGGCCGGCCGGAGAAGAAGAAGATCATCTCGCGCTGGCGCGGCTACCACGGCTCGGGCGTCATGACCGGCTCGCTGACCGGCCTTCACCTCTTCCACAACGCCTTCGACCTGCCGCGCGCGCCGATCCTGCACACGGAGGCCCCCTATTTCTTCCGCCGGCCGGACCGGTCGATGGACGAGGAACAGTTCGCGCAATATTGCGCCGACAAGCTGGAGGAGATGATCCTTGCCGAAGGCCCGGACACCGTCGCCGCCTTCATCGGCGAGCCGATCCTCGGAACCGGCGGCATCGTGCCGCCGCCGAAGGGTTACTGGCAGAAGATCCAGGCCGTGCTCGACAAGTACGACATCCTGCTGATCGCCGACGAGGTCGTCACCGGCTTCGGCCGCCTCGGCACGATGTTCGGCTCCGACCACTACGGCATGAAGCCCGCCCTCATCACCATCGCCAAGGGCCTCACCTCGGCCTATGCGCCGCTCTCCGGCACCATCGTCTCGGACAAGGTCTGGGAGGTGCTGGTGAAGGGCTCGGATGAACTCGGCCCCATCGGCCACGGCTGGACCTATTCCTCGCACCCGATCTGCGCCGCCGCCGGCGTCGCCAATCTCGAACTCATCGACGAACTCGGCCTCGTGGAAAATGCCGGCTCCACCGGTGCCTATTTCCGCGGCGAACTCGCCAAGGCCGTTGGCGACCACAAGCATGTCGGCGAGGTGCGCGGCGACGGCCTGATGGCGGCGGTCGAATTCGTCGAGGACAAGGACGACCGCGCCTTCTTCGATCCGGGCAGAAAGATCGGCCCGCAGGTCTCCGCCGCCCTCCTGGAACGCGGCGTCATCGGCCGCGCCATGCCGCAGGGCGACATTCTGGGCTTCGCCCCGCCGCTGTGCCTGACCAGGGAAGAAGCGGACATCGTCGTGAAGGCGACGGCCGATGCGGTGAAGGCGGTTCTCGGCTAAGCCGGCCGGCAATCCATACCGGCACGACCCCATCGAGGGCGGGCGGCGCAACGCCGCCCGCCCTCGGCGCGCCGGCCTACTTCCGGTGATGCACCGGTTGGAGGGCGTAGACCGGCGTCGGGATGCCTTCCATGCGCGCCTTCAGCTGCAGGGCGAGATATTGCGAATAGTGGCGCGACTGGTGCAGGTTGCCGCCGTGGAACCACAGCGCCTCCTGCTGCGTCGGCTTCCACATGTTGCGCTGCTCGCCCTCCCAGGGTCCCGGATCCTTCGGCGTATCCGAACCGAGACCCCAGACCTTGCCGACCTTGTCGGCGGTCTCCTGGTCGATGAGATCGGCGACCCAGCCGTTCATCGAGCCGTAGCCCGTCGCATAGACGATGACGTCGGCGGGGATTTCCTTGCCATCGGAAAGTCTGATGGCGTTTTCCGTGATCTCCTCCACCTGCCCCGCGGCAAGCTTCACCTTGCCGTCAATGATGAGCTGCGAGGCGCCGATGTCGATATAGTAGCCGGAGCCGCGGCGCAGGTACTTCATGAAGAGGCCCGAGCCGTCCGCGCCCCAGTCGAGCTGGAACCCGGCCTTTTCCAGCGCCGCGTAGAAATCGGCGTCGCGCTCGCGCATCTTGTCGTAGAGCGGGATCTGGAACTCGTGCATGATGCGGTAGGGCAGCGAGGCGAAGATGAGGTCGGCTTTCGCCGTCGTCACGCCGTTCGCCAGCGCCTGCTCCGAATAGAGCGAACCGAGGCCGATATCCATCAGCGTGTCGGAGCGCACGATATGGGTCGTCGAGCGCTGGATCATGGTGACGTCGACGCCGGCCTCGTAGAGCGCGGCGCAGATGTCATGCGCCGAATTGTTCGAGCCTATGACCACGACCTTCCTGCCCTTGTAACCGTCCGGACCCGGATGCTGCGAGGAATGGTGCTGCTCGCCCTTGAACCGCTCTCGGCCCTTGAAATCCGGGATGTTCGCCTTGCCGGACATGCCGGTCGCAAAGACCAACTGCTTCGGCCGCAGCACCACCTCCTCGCCGTCGCGGTCGACGACGACGGTCCATTCCCCGGCGGCCTCGTCCCATTTGGCGGATTTGGCGGCGGAGCGCGTCCAGTAGTTCAGCTCCATGACCTTGGTGTAGAATTCCAGCCAGTCGCCGATCTTGTCCTTCGGCGCGAAGACCGGCCAGTTCTTCGGGAAATCGATATAGGGCAGGTGGTCGTACCAGACGGGATCGTGCAGGCAGAGCGACTTGTAGCGCTTGCGCCAGCTGTCACCGGCCCGGTCGTTCTTTTCCAGGATGATCGTCGGCACGCCGAGCTGGCGCAGCCGCGCGCCGAGCGCGATGCCGCCCTGCCCGCCGCCGATGATGACGGCATAGGGCTGCTTTTCGTAGCCGAGCGTGCGTTCCTCCTCCTCGCGCTCCTCCTTCCAGGTCTTGGCGCCGACATTCTGGCCATGCCTGGCACCGAGCGGGCGCGTGAAGCCGGATTTCTCCTCGTGGCCCTTCAGTTCGGACAGCACCGTCAGCAGCGTCCAGATGAGGCCGTTCTTGAAGCGCACGAGGCCATAACCGCGCCCGACCGCCGTCTCGAACGAGATCCAGCTTTCCAGGACGCCATCCGCCTCCGTCGCCGCCTCGCCGTCGGCGACGCGCCAGTTGGAAGGCCTGGCGGTGGAGAGCTGCGATTGCAGCATGTCGCGCACCTGATCGCGCCCCTCGACGGTCTTGAGGTTCCAGGTGAAGGCGACGAGGTCGCGCCAGTAGCATTCCTCGGCGAAGAGGGCGACGGCATCGTCGATCCGGCCGCTCTCGAGGGCCGCGCCGAACGTATCGAGAAGCGTCTGGACGCGGGTGGTGGGGGTTTTGTCGAGCATATGTTTCTCCTCCTGCTCAGGTGAAAGACGGGGCGGCTCCTCAACCGCCCCGCAAGACGGACCGGCCTAGCGAGACAGGTCGATCAGGATCTTCAGGTGCTTGCCGGCCGGGTCGAGCAACTGGTCGAACCCTTCCGAAACGGCCTCGCGGAGCGAGACATATTTCGTGACGATGCGGCTTGCCGGGATCTGGCCGCTGGCGATCAGCCGGGCGACGCGCGGCCAATAGTGGGTCGGATAGGCCCAGGAGCCGCGGATATCGATGTCCTTGAAGGTGACGTCGAACCAGTTCAGCGGGTTCTCGCCGGGGTGAAGCCCGGTCTGCACGACGACGCCCTGCTTGCGCACCGCATCGGCGCAGTTCTTCAGCGCGTGCTCGTTGCCGACGCATTCGATGGCGACATCGCAGCCGACGCCGCCCTCCGTCTCGGCGCGGATGACGTCGCCCACCTTTTCCGTCTTCGGATTGATGGTGCGCACCGTGCCCAGCGCCTCGCGCGCCAGCGCCAGCCGCGTATCGTTGAGATCGGAGAGGAAAATCTGCGAGGCGCCCGCGGCACGCGCCGCCATGGCGACGAGAATGCCGATCGGACCGGCGCCGGTGACGAGCACGCTGTTGCCGGCCGTCACGCCGCCGCGGTCGCAGGCATAGACGGCGACCGCCGTCGGCTCGATGAGCGCGGCCTCCTGGTCGCTCAGGGCGTCCGGAATGGGCTGGACATTGTAGTCGTTGAGAAGGGCGGCCTCGGCCATGCCGCCGGAATGCCAGGAAAGGCCGGCAAGCGCGAGGTTGCCGCTGAGATGAAAGAGGCCGCGATCGGCATAGTAGTCGCCCTGGCGGGGCATGATGAGCGGCTGGATCGACACCCGGTCGCCGGGCTTCACATGCACGACGCCCGCGCCGACCGCCTTGACGACGCCACCGAATTCGTGGCCGAGGATCTGCGGCCCGTGCGCGCCGGTGAAGGGATGCGGCTCCTTCGGCACGAAGATCGGGCCATAGGCATATTCATGCAGGTCCGTGCCGCAGATGCCGCAGAAGCGATTCTCGACCAGCACCTCGCCCGGGCCGGGCGACGGCGGGGCATCGACCTCCTCGATGCGCAGATCCTTGGCGGCGTGAAAGCGCAGAGCTTTCATTGTGTTTCCTCCTGTTGTTCTTGCACAGGAAGGTCAGCAAGCGCCGTGCCAGAATGGCGGATCTCCTGATTTCACTGTCTTTTCAAACAATTGCGAGGAAGGGGATTCCGCCGCCGGGCGAAATGCAACAGGTGGCGTGCAACAGGTGTTGCAGGCGCCGCGTCAGTTGAGACGCTTCAGGCGACGGTGGATGGTCGAGCGGTTGACGCCGAGTTTGCGGGCGAGCGCAGAGACATTGTTGCCGCAATCGCTGAGCGCCTGGCGCAGTTCGCCGTCATCGTCGGACGGGGCGGCAACAGGCCCGGCGAAGAGATGGTCCGGCAGGCAGTCGACATCGATGACGCCGCCCTCGGAGAGCGCCGCGGCGACGCGCAGCGCATTGGAAAGCTCCCGCAGATTGCCCGGCCAGGCATGGGCCAGCAGGGCGGCCTGCGCCGCCTTGTCGATGCGGTAGGTCTCGCCGTTCTCCTTTTCGACGCGGGCGAGCAACTGGTCGATCAGCCAGCCGAGGTCCTGCCGCTCGCGCAAGGCCGGCAGGCTGAGCATCGCCGCATTCAGGCGATAGTAGAGATCCTGCCGGAAGCGACCCTCCTTCACCAGGTCGGCAAGGTCGCGGTGCGAGGCAGAGAGCACGCGCAGGCGCACCGGGCGTGCCTTCAGCGCGCCGACCGGCTGCACCTCGTTTTCCGAAAGCACGCGCAGCAGCCGGCTTTGCAGCATAAGCGGCATGTCGCCGATCTCGTCGAGGAAGAGCGTTCCGCCATTCGCCTCCTCGATCAGGCCGCGCTTGCCCTTCTGGCTGGCGCCGGTGAAGGCACCGGGCGTGTAGCCGAACAGCTCCGACTCGATGAGATGTTCGGGGATCGCCGCGCAATTGACGGCGACGAAATTGCCGCCGCCGCCGCAGCTGTCATGGATCGCGCGGGCGAGGAACTCCTTGCCGCTGCCGGTCTCGCCCTGGATGAGGATCGGGATGTCGCGCGCCGCAAGCTTCGCCGCCCGCGCCTGCACCCGCTGCATCGCCGCGTCGCCCTGGCTGAGGTCGCGCAACGCCCGCGGCAGACGCGGCGCCGGCATGTTCGGCGCGCGCAGGCTGACGGCGGGCGCGATGGCGCTGGCGAAGAGCACGAGGCCGTTTTTCGCGCGCAGCAGGCGTTCGCCGTTCGGCCGGCCGCGCATGAAACGCGGCAGGTCGTCCACATCCATGTCGAAGACCTCGGAGATCCGCAGGCCGAGGAAATCGCGCGTCGCCAGGCCGCGCATGTTCATCGAGCGGGCGAGCGCGCCGAAACCGCCATGGGTCATGCCGGTGATGCGGCCGGAACCGTCGAGCGCGATGGCGGCGTCCGGATCGACGTCCAGGAATTCCGGCGAGCGGGCAAGGCGCAGCACCCAGTCGTTGCGGGTGCGGGTCATGAGGTTGGCAAGCTCGATGCGCCGCGCGGTGGAGGTGGCAAGATGCAGCGCCAGCTGCTGGCTGGCCTTGGCGGTCGGCGAGCGGAGCTGGGAAATGTCGAGCACGGCGGTGAGGTCGCCCAGCGTGTCGAAGACCGGCGCGGCCGTGCAGGTCAGCCCGATATGGCTGGCATCGAAATGATCATCCTGGTGGATGATGACCGGCTCGCCGGAGACGATGCAGGCACCGACGGCGCAGGTGCCCGCGCGGTTTTCGGACCATTCCGAGCCGAGATAGAGCCCCGCCTTGCGCAGCTGGTTGTCGAAGGTCGGATCGCCCATGAAATCGACGGTAACGCCGCGCGCATCGGACAGCAGCAGCACATAGTTCTGCCCGGCGACCTGGTTGAACAGGCCTTCGAGGCCGGAGCGGCCGATGCGGATCAGTTCCTCCGCCTGCTCGCGGTGTTCGCGCAGCTTCAGTTCGGGAACGATATAGGCTTCCTGCGCGATGGTCGGGTCGAGCTTGTAGTCGTTGAGGCAGCGCAGCCAGGATTTGACGACGGGCGCATCGCGCGGGCTGACGGCGCCCATGCCGACGCGTTCGATCTCCCGTATGTGCGACAACGTCGACACCATAAGACATCCTCCCGCCCGCATGGTGGCACAGGAGCCGCCGCGGGACAATCGCCCATAGGTCGGACGCGAAATGCGCCAGCGGGCGGCATCAAGCCGTCGATGCCAGCCGCACGCGATGGCCGGGGGCGATCTCGGTGAGCGCGGAGGGCACCGGCGGCGTGAAGACATCCGGCGCCGCGCTGCCGTCGGACACGAAGCGGCGCCCATCGGGCAGGGCCGCATCCATCGCGAAAGCGGCTGCGCCCTGGTTCAGCGCCGCATCCGGATCGGGAATGGCGGCGATCAGCCGGCGGGTATAGGGGTGGGTCGGCGTCTCGAAGATCTGCCGCCAGCCTCCCTCCTCCACCACCTCGCCGAAGAACATCACCAGCACCCTATCGCTCATGTGCTCGACGACGCTGAGGTCGTGGCTGATCATGATGTAGGAGAGGCCGAGCTTTTCCTGCAGGTCGAGCAGCAGGTTGATGATCTGGGCCCGGATCGAGACGTCGAGGGCGGAGACCGGCTCGTCGAGCACGACGATCTCCGGTTCGAGGATGAGCGCGCGGGCGATGCCGATGCGCTGGCGCTGTCCGCCGGAGAACTCGTGCGGATAGCGGCGCGCCTGCTCGGGCGTCAGGCCGACATTCTTCAGCATGGCCTCGATTCGGCCCTCGATTTCCGACGCCGCGGTGACGCCGTGCAGCTTCAGCGGCGCGGCAAGCGAGGTGCGCACGGACTGGCGCGGGTTCAGCGAGGCGTAGGGGTCCTGGAAGACCATCTGCACCGCTTTCGCGCGCTGCATGCGGCCCGGCGCGCCCGGCCCGGCAAGCGGCTGACCGCGATAACGGATCGTGCCTTCCGTCGGCTCCTGGAGGCCGAGGATGGAGAGGGCCGTGGTGGATTTTCCGCAGCCGGATTCGCCGACGATCGACAGGCATTCGCCCTTGGCGAGGTCTAAGCTGATGCCGTTGACGGCGTGCAGCATGCGCCGTCCCGTACCGAACAGGCCGCCGCCGGAAATCGGGAAGCGGACATGAAGATCGTCCACCTGCAGCAGGGGCGCTGTCATGGCTGGCTCCCTTCCGCCCCGCGCGGCGCGATGAAGCGGGTTTCCGTCAGCGTCGAGCGGTCGGCGATGATGCTGTCGATATCGACGAGACGCTGGCGGCCGTGCACGCTGCGGCTGCCGAGGCGCGGCAGGGCGCCGAGCAAGCCGCGCGTATAGGCGTGGCGGGGGTTTTCGAAGAGCGCCCGCGTCTCGTTCTCTTCCACGAGGCAGCCGGCATACATCACGCCGACGCGCTGGCAGATGCTGGCGATGACGCCGAGATCGTGGCTGATGAAGAGCACGGCCGTACCCCGCGCGGCGCAAAGCTCCTTGATCAACCGCAGCACCTCGGCCTGCACAGTGACGTCGAGCGCTGTCGTCGGCTCGTCGGCGATGAGGAGATCCGGGTTGCAGGCGAGCGCCATGGCGATCATCACGCGCTGGCGCAGGCCGCCGGACATCTGGTGCGGATAGTTCTTCGCGCGGCGGTCGGGATTGGGCACGCGCACATTGCCCAGCGCCTCGACGGCGAGCCTTTCCGCCTCGCCCCAGCTCTCGCCCTGGTGCAGCACGAACATCTCGGCGATCTGCCGGCCGACCGTGGAGAGCGGGTTCAGCGCCGTCATCGGCTCCTGGAAGATCATGGCGATGCGGTTGCCGCGCAGGCGCCGCATCTCGCGCTTCGGCAGGGAAAGCAGGTTCTGGCCCTTGAACAGGATCTCGCCGCCCGAAACGGCGAGCGGCTTCTTCAGGAGCCCCATGACGGCCAGCGAGGTGATCGACTTGCCGGAGCCGGATTCGCCGACGAGCCCGTAGGCTTCGCCCGGCATGATCTCAAAGGAGACATCCTTCAACAGCGGGTGATGGGCGGAGCGGCCGAGGGCGACGCCGAGGCGAAGGTTCCGGATGTCGAGAAGCGGCGCGGTCATGGCTTGCGCGTCCTCATATGCGGGTCGAGGCTGTCGCGCAGGCCGTCACCCAGAAGGTTGAAGCCGAGCACGGAGAGGAAGATGGCAAGGCCGGGGAAGATCGCCACCCAGGGCGCAAGCTGGATGAGCTGGCGCGCATCCGTCAGCATCGAGCCCCAGCTCGGGAACGGCGGCTGGATGCCGAGACCGAGAAAGGAGAGCGCGGCCTCGGAAAGGACGGCCGAGCCCATGCCGAGCGTCGCCATGACGAGGATCGGCCCCATCATGTTGGGCAGGATCTGCGTGAACATGATGCGCAGGTCCCCGTAGCCGAGCGTCTGCGCCGCCTGCACGTAACCCTGCGACTTCAAGGAGAGCGTCGAGGAGCGGGCGATGCGGCAGGTCCAGCTCCAGTTGGTGAGGCCGAGCGCGATCAAGAGCGACGGCAGGCCGGGGCCGAGCACCGCCATGACGGCGAGCGCGAAGATCAGTGAGGGGATGGCGAGCATGACATTGGTGAGGCCGTTCACCAGATCGTCCCACCAGCCGCCCCAATAGCCGGCGGTCATGCCGAGCGTGACGCCGATGACCGAGTTGATCACCTGCGAGACGATGCCGACCGTCAGCGAGATCTGCGCGCCGTAGAGGATGCGGGTATAGACGTCACGCCCCTGCCCGTCCGTGCCGAACCAGAAGGTGGCGTCGGGCGGCAGTTCGGAACTCATCAGGTCCGCGTCGAGCACCGGATCGAAGGGCGCGATCCACGGGGCGAGCACGCCGGCGAGGATGACCAGCGCCGTCAGGCTCGCGCCGAGCCAGAAGTTGAAGCCGAGGCGCATTCCCGTCACTCCTGCTTGATGCGCGGATCGATCGCGGCATAGATCAGATCGACGGCCGTGTTGATGACGAGGAACCACAGCACGATGACGAGGATCGTGCCCTGCACCACGGGAATGTCGCGGATGGCGACGCTGTCGACCAGCAGCGAGCCGATGCCGGGCCAGGCGAACAGCTTCTCGATGACGACGGCCTGGCCGATCAGCGAGCCGAATTGCAGGCCGACCGTGGTGACGATCAGCACCAGGGCGTTCCGCGCCACATGCCAGCGCACGACCTTCGCCTCGCTCATGCCCTTGGAATGGGCGGTGCGGATGAAATCGGCGTTGAGCACGTCGAGCACGCCCGCCCGCGTGGTGCGCGCAAGAAGCGCCAGCGGCGTGACGCCGAGGGTGACGGCGGGCAGGATGAGGTTGCGGAACGAGCCGTCGCCATAGCCGAAGCTCGGCAGCCAGTTCAGTTGCAGGGCGAAGAGATACATCATCAGGAGGCCCAGCCAGAACTGCGGCATGGAGAGCCCCGAGACCGCGCCGATCATCGTCACCGTGTCGAGCACGGAGCCGGGCCGGAGCGCCGCGAGGAAACCGAGCGGCACGCCGACGACGAGGGCGAAGACCATGGCGGCGATGGCAAGCTGCAGCGAGGCCCACATGCGGTCGTTGATGAGGTCGATCACTGGCTGGCGCGTGCGGAAACTGGTGCCGAGGTCGAACTGCGCAAGATCCGTGACATAGGTCGTAAAGCGCTCGATCAGCGGCTTGTTGAGGCCGAACTCCTCGTTGAGGCGGGCGATCATCTGCGGATCGGCGGCGCGCTTGCCATCGGCGAAGAGGCTGGCGGCGAAGGTTCCGGGCACGACGGAGAAGATGACGAAGATCAGCAGCGCCACCACGACGACCGTCGGAATGATCTGGAAGATGCGGCGCAGGGTGAAGCGAAGCATGAGCGGTTCCGTGTTGGGCGCCCTTGCGGGCGCGACAATCGATGCGGGGGCGACATCGATGCCGCCCCCGAACCCCTCAAGGCTTATTTGCGCGAATCCGGCGCGGTCTCGTCGATCCAGATCTCGTCATAGGGCTGGACCGCCAGTTCCGTGGCGTTGGGAACGAGGCCGTGGATCCACGGCTGGTAGGCCATGACCGCCTTGTTGTAGTTGAAGAACCAGACGGGCGCGTCGTCCTGCACGATGTTGTTGGCCTGGCGCAGGAGGTCGTTCTGCTTGGCGGGGTCCCGCTCCTGCTGGGCCGCGTCATAGAGCTTGTCGAACTCGGCGCTCGCATAGCTCGTATAGTTGCAGGCCGATTGCGCCGTCTTGGAGTGGTAGCAGCGCAGCGCGTTCAGCGGGTCGGGGCCGGAGAGGTTCGACCAGATGAAGGCCTGGAAGTTGTTGGTCGTCACGGCCTCGCCGAGCGCCGAGCTTTCCACCGGCTTCGGCTTCACGGTGATGCCGACCTTCTTCAGCATCGGCAGGATGGCCTCGACGATCGGCACGCCCCAGCTTTCGTTCGGGCTCGCCGTCACCTCGAATTCGAAGCCGTCGGCATAGCCGGCTTCCGCCAGCAGGGCCTTGGCCTTTTCCGGATCGAAGGCATAGGCCGGCTTGTCCTTGTCGAAGGCCGGCGAGGAGATCGGCAGCCAGCCGGAGGCCGGATAGGCCTTGTTCTTGACGAGGCGCTCGATGATCAGCGGCGCGTTGATGGCGTGGTTGATCGCCTGGCGCACCCGCTTGTCCTTGAAGGGCTCGAAGGCCGGGTTGAAGCCGATGTTGCGGGTATAGACCTCGGCGACCTCAAGCAGTTGCCCCTTCAGCGCCTCCTCGCCCTGATAGGCCTGGTACTGTGTCGGCCCGAGGATGGAGACGTCGATCTCCTTGTTGCGGAAGGCAACGTCGCGGGCGGCGTCCTCGGCCATCAGCACGATGTTGATGCGGTCGAGATAGGGCTTGCCCTCCTCGTAGTACTTGTCGAACTTCTCGACGACGACCTGCGAGCCCGGCACATGCTCCTTGAAGGTGAAGGCGCCGAGGCCGACGGGGGACTTGCCGAAGCTCGATTCGTCCTCGACATTCGACGGATAGATGACCGTCGTATTCTGCATCAGCGGGAAACCGGGATTGATCGGGCCGGTATAGGTGATCTCCAGCGTGTTGTCGTCGATCTTCTTCAGGCCGGAAATCTCGTCCGCCTTGCCGACGATATAGTCGTCCGCACCCTTGATATTGGCAATGAAGCTCGCCCCCGGGAAGGCGTTCTTCGGATTGGCGATGCGCTTGTAGCTGTAGATGAAGTCGTCGGCCGTCAGCGGCTTGCCGTTGTGGAAGACGGCATTCTTGCGCAGGTGATAGGTGTGCACCGTGCCGTCCTCGGAAACGTCCTCGGAATCCGCCAGTTCCAGCACCGGCTTGTTCTGGATCGAGTCCCAGCTGTAGAGCGCGCGGTGGATCGCCTGGGTGATGAACTCTTCCTGCGTGTTGGGGCTCGCCTGCACGTCGAGCGTGGCGAAGCTCGATCCGTAGGGTGCGGTGAAGACGAGCGTCCCGCCCTGGCGTTCGCCCGCGGCGAGCGCCCCGGAAGCCACGCCGAGGCTGAGCATTGCGGCCAGTGTCAGTGTCTTGAGCATGTCGTTCTCCCTCTCGTGCCGTTTTCGGCATCGTTTCAGTTCAGTCCGGCAGGCGTTTACCGCGCATCATGCACGACACGGCCTGCAAGCAGGGTCAGCAGGCAGCGCGTGCCTGAGAGAATGGTTTTCGGCTCCGCGGCGAGAAGATCGTTGTCGAAGACCGCGATATCCGCCCATTGGCCGGGTATGAGCCGGCCCTTTACGCCCTCGGCCTTCTGGGAATACGCGCCGTGTTCCGTATAGGACTGCAGCGCCTCCTCCGGGCTCAGCCGCTCGGACGCGTCCATCACCGTGCCCTTGCCGGTCTGGCGCGTGATCATCGCGTGAAGGTTCGGGAAGGGATCGGGCGAGCAGACCGGCGAATCCGAACCGGTCGAGGGGTTGAGGCCCATGCGCATCCAAGTGCCGATCGGATAGGACGGCTTGCCGCGCGCCTCGCCGAGCACGGAAATGTAGCTGTCGCCGAAATCGTGGATGAAGGCCATCTGCGGCGCGGGCAGGATGCCGGCGGCCTGCATGCGCGCATGCTGTTCTGGCGTGGAGAAGCCGCAATGCTCGATGCGGTGGCGGCGGTCGGGATCCGGGTTGGCGGCGAGCGCCTTCTCGTAGGCGGTGACGAGCTGTTCGATCGCCCCGTCGCCGATGGCGTGGCAGACCATCTGGTAGCCGCGGTCGTGGCAATCGCGAACGACCGCCTCGACCGTCTCGTCCGGCAGCATCTGCACGCCGATATTGTCGGGTTCGCCCTCATAGGGCTTCGTCATCCAGGCGGTGCGCCCGCCGGCCGAACCGTCGAGGAAGACCTTCACGCCGCCGACGCGCAGCATGTCGTCGCCGGCACCCGACAGCAGCCCGGCGCGCCAGGCGTCCTCGACGATGGACACGCCGGGATCGCCGAGCAGCGTCAGCCAGACGCGCACCGGCAGGCGGCCGGACAGTTTTGCCATCTCATAGGCCTGGATCTCGGAGAACCCGGCGACATGGCCGACCGCCGCATCCATGCAGCTGGTGATGCCGAAGGAAAGCAGATGCCGGCCGGCCCGCTCGATGCCGTCGATCAGCTCCTCGGTGGTCGCCGGCGGCATGACGGCCTTGACGAGGTTCTGGGCGTTCTCCGCGAGAAAGCCGTTGAGCTTCCCGTCGGTGACGCCGATCACGCCGCCATCGGGCACCGGCGTCGCCTCGCTGATGCCGGCAAGTTCCAGCGCGCGGGAATTGGCGATGGAGACATGGCCGCAGGCGCGCGTCAGCAGGACCGGGTGATCCGGCGCGGCGCGGTCAAGATCGTCCCGCGTCGGGTGGCGGCCGGTGTCGAGCTTGACCTGGTCATAGCCGCGGGCACGCACCCAGCCGCCCTCCGGCGTCGAAGCCGCGCGCTCGGCAATGCCCTTCATCAGGGTTGCAAGCGTCGGCGCGGCTGCGGGCGTCGCATCGACGAAGCCCATGGCGATGCCGGTCGCGATGAGATGCAGGTGGTTGTCGATGAGGCCGGGCGTCGCAAAACGCCCCTCGAGGTCGATCACCTCGGTCGCCGGCCCCTTCAGGCTCAGCATGTCGGCCGTGCTGCCGGTTGCCAGAACCTTGCCCTGCCAAATGGCCAGGGCCTCGCAGATGCCTTCCTCCCGCCCCCGCCAGATGCGGCCGTTGATGAGGACAAGATCGGCTTCAATTCCGAATGCCATGCACAGCTCCCCCTGTCGGAACCGGCGAACCAGCGCCCATTTCCTCCACGCGCAAACTGAAAGGTTGCGGCGGGCTTGGCCAATTCGCTTTTGGCACGATCCTATGCGAAATCGGCATACCCATTTCGATTGAATGACTTATGATCGCTTTCGCCGCGCAGAAGGCACCGGGGGACGCGCAAATGGAGATCAAGTGGCTGGAGGACTTCGTGACGCTGGCCGACACGTCCAGCTTTTCGCGCGCCGCCGAATTGCGCAATGTCACCCAGCCGGCCTTCAGCCGCCGCATCAAGCAGTTGGAAGGCTGGCTCGGCGCCACGCTGATCAGCCGCGCCACCATGCCGGCCGAGCTGACACCCGCAGGGCGCAGTTTCCTGCCCGTCGCGCAGGAGGCGATCCGTACCTTCTATGCGGCACGGGAAGCGCTGCGCCCCGCGCATGAGCCTGGCCTCATCCGCTTTGCCGCCCTGCACACGCTGACGGTCACCTTCTTCCCGCGCTGGCTGAAGACGCTGGAAGGCGCGGGGGGCGCCTTCAGCACCTCGCTCATCCCCGATCGCGGCGGCATCGAGGCCAATCTCGACGCCCTTGTCGGCGACGAGGCGGATTTCTTCCTCACCTATGCCCATCCGGAGGTGCCGTTTCATCTCGACCGCGGCCAATTCGCCTCGCTGACGGTCGGGCGCGACCGGCTGATGCCGCTGGTATCGGCGGAGATCGCGGTTTCGGGCCAGTTGCAGCCCGGGCGCAATCTCCTCGACCGCGCCGTCGCGCAGCCGCGGCTTGCCATTCCCTATCTCAGCTACGGCTTCAATTCGTTCTTCGGCGTCGCGCTGTCGCGCCTCCTCCTGCGCCGCCCGCCCTTTCGCCGGCGCACGACCCATGAAAACACCATTAGCGCCGGGCTGATGAACATGGCGGTGACGGGCGCGGGCGTCTGCTGGCTGCCGGAGAGCCTTGCGCGCGAAGAGATGGAGGCGGGGCGCCTCGTGCCGGCCTCCGTGGACGAGGGCTGGAACCTCGACCTCGAAGTCCGCCTCTACCGCCATGCGGCGAGCCGGACCGGCAAGGTCGAGGATTTCTGGCGCACGGCGCGGCAGCTTCTCGAACGCGGGCCGCCCGACATCAGACCTTCAGGAAGAGCAGCGCCCTGAGGATTTCGGAGAAATCCCTGTGCTCGAAGGCGACGGCGCGGAGACCATGCGCCTTCGCACCCGGATACCATGCGGCCCTGTAGGCCTCGGTCGGCGTGCTGAACTCGATCACCACCTCGTAGTGATCCGCCTTCGCAGGCAATGCCTGCGCGAAGTCGCCCGACAGCGCCGCCGCCACGCCTTCGCGGATAAGGCGGCGCGACCAGACCGGCGAGATGGATGTCGAGGCGCGGCCCCTGCCATCCAGCGTTTCCACCGTCGCAAGGCCGGGCACCATGGCCCGCGCCTCCGCGCAGATGCCCACGTCCCCGGCGAGGAAGACGGACGGTACGCCGTAGCCGGCCGCGCAGAGCGCGTTGAAGGTGAACTCGGACGCCACCTCGCCGTTCAGCAGGAGCCGAGAGATGCGCAGGTTGGAGGTGTGCGCGAGCGGATTGCCCTCCGTGCCGGCCTTGGAATGGTAGCCCGTATAGATCGCGGCGGCAAAGCCGGCGTCGATGCCGAACATCATCTCGTCCGGATGGCCGGACCAGCCGCGCACGATGCGGGCGTAGTCGGGCAGGCGGTCGAGGATGAGGTTGCGGCCGCTGTCATGGGCATCCTTGATCACCACTTCCGTGGCGCCGGCGGCGCGCGCGCCCTCGCAGGCGGCGACCACCTCGCCCGTCATCAGCGCGCGGAATTCGGCCCAGTCCGGGTGGGTGCGCTCGGCCTCGCTCCAATGGGCGATGCCGGCCGTGCCTTCGATGTCGGCGGAGATGAAGACTTTCATGGGGCGGAGCTCTCTTTCAGCCAGTCCGTGAGGGCGGGATAGATGCGGCCGCTGCGCGCCGGCATGGCGGGGGCCGCGCAGAGCGCGTTCAGCACCGCCTCCTGCGTGGTTTCCGCGGCGGCGCGGAAGGCGATGTCGATATAGCCGTCGGACAGCCGCTGCTGCATGGCGACGGGCGCCGCCGGATCGTGCTCCACCGGATCGGCCGTGGTGAAACAGAGGACGACATCGCCGCTGCCATGGCCCCAGAAGGCACCAAGCCTTGCAAGCCCCGCGCCGCCGCGCCGGGCGACGCGCTGCAATTGCCGGTCGCCCAGCGGCAGGTCCGTCGCCATGACGACGATGACCGAGCCGCGCTCGGGGCTTGCCGGCACCCGCGGATCGGGCCGGCGGCCGTCCGGCAGGACGAGATCGCCCGCGGCACCGAAATTGGCGAGCACCAGCGTACCGAGCGTGAAATCGCGCTTGCCGATGCGCATCAGCCGCGAGGCGGTGCCGATGCCGGCCTTGAAGCCGAAGGCGGTCATGCCGGATCCGGCACCGACCGCGCCCTGCTCCACCGGTCCCGGACGTGCGGCATCGAGGGCCGCCTCTGCATCCGCGGGCGTCACGCCGAGCGCCTGGATATCGTTGATGCTGCCGTCGTTGCATTCGCAGACCAGCGCATTGACCGTCGAGGTCTTGCGCCCGATCGCCGGATTGGCGGCGATGGCGCGGCGGATCAGCGCCTCGGTGCAGGCGGCGACGCCGAACGTGTTGGTGAGCAGGATCGGCGTCTCGATCGTGCCGAGCTCGGCCACCTGCATCAGCCCGGCCGACTTGCCGAAACCGTTGACGACCTCGACCGCCGCCCGCGGCTTGACGCGGAAGAGATCGCCGGGATGCGGCACGATGGCCGTCACGCCGGTGAAAAGGCCTTCGCCGCGCAGCGAGCGATGGCCGACGGCGACCCCGGCAACATCGGTAATGGCATTGCCCGGCCCCGGCTCCAGCCGCCCCTCAGGGATCAGGCCCAGTTCACGCGCCGTCTTCATGTCCGCCCTTTCCGGCCTTCCAATCCTTGAAAGGATGACCTTTTTCCGAGCGAGCCGCCTCGCCGGAAATGCTCTGGATTCCTGCTTTTACCGCATTATCCGACACCGAAGCGACTTCGCTTCGGCTGGAAATGCTCTAGACCGAAACGCCGGCCGCTTCCAGATAGAGCGCCTGCAGCGCCCGCGTCCGCGGCCCGGGTCTTCCGTCGCCGATCACCCGGTCGCCGATGCGCACGACGGGCGTGACCAGGCTGGAAGCGGAAGTCTGGAAGGCCTCTGCTGCGCCCTGCGCCTCCTCGGGCGTGAAGGCGCGTTCCTCGATGTGCAGGCCCTCGGCGGCGCAGAGCCGCGCAAGGGCGCGCTGGGTGCAGCCCGGCAGCGTGGCCTGCGAGGCGGCGCGGGTGAGGATGCGGCCGTCAACGGTGATGAGGTGCGCGGTCGAGGAGGCCCCCTCCGTCACCAGCCCGCCCTCCACCAGCCAGACATCGTCGAAACCGCGGGCGCGCGCCGCCTGCTTGGCCATCACCTGGCCGAGCAGCATGGCGGTCTTGATATCACGCCGCTGCCAGCGCGGATCGACGGCAAGGTCGACCGCAATGCCGTTCTGCTGCGCCTTGGTGCCGGTGAGGGTCTTGGCCTGCGTGAAGCCGACGAGCCGCGGTGCCAGCGTGGCGGGGTAGAAGAAGTCGCGGTCCGCCTCGCCGCGCGAGACCTGCAGATAGACGGTGCCGTCCTGCAGGGCGTTGCGGGCGATCAGTTCCGTCTGGACGGCCACGATGTCCGGCCGGGCGAGCGCCAGGGGGATGCCCAGCTCCTTCAGCGAACGTTCGAGCCGGGCGAGATGCAGGTCGTTGTCGATCATCCGCCCGGCGATCACCGCCGTCACCTCGTAGACGGCATCGCCGAACAGGAAGCCACGATCGAACAGCCCGATCCTGGCCTCCTCCTCCGGCACGAATTGACCGTGGACGTAGACGATCCTGCCCATCTGTTCCCCTTGCTGCGCCTGTGGCTCTCGCGCCGAACATTGGTGCGACTTGCCGCGGCTGACCAATTCAATTTGGGCAGCATCCTATGCAAAAATCGCCTGAGCCGTTGTTTCGCAATGACTTAGGTATTGTCACACGCATCGGGCATAGTGGATTCCTCGGACCAGCCAGCAGCCGAGCGTCAGGCCGGTGATGTGTCCGGCCGCATCGCGCTCGGTCAACAGCGTCCAGTCCCCCGGCGCCGGCGCGTCCATCGAGCGGCGCGTCACGACGATCCAGATATCGGGCCCGGCCGGCTGGACGATCTCGGGCCGGCCCGTGCCGAGGAAACCCTCCGCCCAGAGATAGGTCCCCCCGTCGCGGCATTCGATGACGATATCCGCCTCCAGCTCGGCGGAGCGGTAACGGCCCGCAAGGCGCCTGTCCCCGACCGCCGGCACCGGAGCGACCGGCACCAGCCTCTCGGCGTAATTTTCCTGCGCGCGCTGCATCAGGAGGTCCTCGCCCGCGCGGGCGACCGTGACGGACGAGGAGGCAAGGCCGCCGTCCTCCGTCTGCGAAAGGCTCTCCGGCGACGTGCCGAATCGCAGGGTTGCCGCGTCGAGGCCCGGCTCCAGCCGCGCGAGAAGACCGGTCTCGCGGCTCATCCATTGCCCGCCCCAGCGCTCGTCGAGCGGCCGGGGGACGGGGTGCGGCAGGCCGAGCGCGGTGCGGAGCAGCCGGTGTGCCGCCCCATGCGCATCGCCGTAATGGTTGAACATCACCACGACCGAGAGCCGCGCTTCGGCCGAATGGGCCCGGTAGGCCCGGAAGCCGCGCAGGGCGCCGCTATGGCCGGTGAAGGCGACATCACCGACGTGCGAATGCTGCAGGCCGAAGCCATAGGCCGCGGCCGCACCGTCACGGAAGGTCTGCGGCACCGCGATCTGCCGGTAGAGGCTGTCCGGATCCCCGCGCGTAGCATCGATCCAGCGCTCATAGGCGATCATGTCGTCGAGCGAGGCGGAAATGCCGGCATCACCCCGCCAGTAGATGCCGTTGTCCGCCGGCAGATAGCCGGTGGCGTCGCTGCCCTCGTAGCCCACCACGCCGTCCTCCGGCTGGCGGGTATCGGCGGTCAGCACCGCGCCGGCCATGCCGGCCGGCTCCCAGATGTGCCGTGCATAGAGCGCCTCGAGCGTTTCGCCGGAGAACTCCTCGAGAAGATCGGAGACGAGGCGGAAATTGCCGTTGCTGTAGGAATAGCGCGTGCCGGGCGCAAAGTGCCCGCTGCGCATGCGCTCGAACACCGATGCCGCGTCATCGCGCGAAAAACGCTGCTCGGCCCTGGCGCCGTGCAGCACGGTCAGTGCCCAGTAGTCGCGCAGGCCCGACTGGTTGTTGCAGAGATCGCGCACGCGCGGCAGCGGGCCTTCGAAACTCGGCAGGTGCGTGGCAAGCCGGCCATCGAGTGCCTCCGGCGCGCCACAGGCGGCGAGCATGGCCGCGCAGGTGAACTGCTTGGAGACCGAGCAGATCGGCAGCCGCGTCCCCGCCGTCATGGCCCGAGGCGTGTCGAGATCGGAGAACCCCCAGGCACGAAGGGCGACGACCCGCCCTTCGCTGACCACGCCGGCGACGCCGCCCGGCCCGGGGAACCGCACGGGAAGCGCATCCATCTCCGCTTCGAGCCGCTTGCCGTCGATCATGCCCTGCCTGCCTTCCGTCCTTGCCCCGCCCGGCGCCTGACCTGCGGGGATCGCAGCGAATCTCACGGGCGGCCATTGTTGCCATCCGTGGCCGCTTCGCAACTCGGCAAATCTGGCCGGCAGGGCATGCGCCGGTCAGTCGATACCGTTTGCCCGTTGCAGCTCGCGCACATAGGCGATGACGTTCCGGAGGTCGGCCCGCGTCATCGCCGGCTGGGGCGGCATGTCGCCGAATGTCCAGTGATGCGCGCGCACGCCGTTGGCGACGGCCACCGCGAAGGCTGGGTCGCCGTGGTGCGAGGGCTCGTAGATCTCATGCACCAGCGGCGGCCCGGCCTCGGTTCCCGCGGCATTGGCGCCGTGGCAGGCGGCGCAGACGGCGTTGAACGCCTTCTCCCCCATCTTCACCGCCTCCGAGAGGGTGGCGGGAACGGTGACCGCGACCATGGCACCTTTGCCGGTCGCTGCTCCGGTCGCCGGCGCCTCCGCGCCCCGACGCGTCCAGAGGGCGGCAGTGGCAATGCCCACCGCGACAATGGCGATGACGGCAATCTTCCCCTTGTTCATGCTGCCGGCCGACGCCGGCTTTTCCGGTGCGCCGGGCGCGGTCTTCGAATGCCCGGGCTGTTGATCGTTTCGTGTCATGGTTCCTGTCCTGATAGGAAGCCGGTCGCGGCGATCGCGCCCGGCAAGGAGCTATTTTCTGACGGGCAGACCGAGCGGCCACCGGGGCCGCCCCACCCGCAATGCACGCCGCCTTCACGCCTCGACCCGGAACTCGGTCATCATGCCGGTCGAAAGATGCGGCATGTGATGGCAATGCAGCATCCAGCGCGCGGCCTCCCCCGCATCCAGCGCCACCGTGACCATGGACATCGGCGGCACGTAGACCGTGTCGCGCCGCGCGCCGGCAAAGCGGCGGGCATTGATACCGACCACCTGGAAGGCATGGCCGTGCAGGTGCATCGGATGACCCATCATCGACATGTTGTGGAAGGCGAGTTCCACCCGCTCGCCGCTTTTTGCGACGATGGGGCGATGCTTGCCCCAGACCGCCCCGTCGATGGTCCAGGCATAGGGCTGCATCGCGCCGCCCAGCATGATCATGTGGCGGCGCTCCACCGGCCTTTCGGGCAAGGCGTCGATGCCGACAAGGCTCGCCTCCTGCGCAAGATCGGTATCGAAGGCCGGCGCCGCCCTTTCGGCGAGGGCGTCGAGCCTGGCGACCGCCGCACCGGGCGTGGCAAGGACGATGCCGGTCCGCTCGCGGGCACCCTCGCGAAGGGCGAGCACCGGCCAGGCGCCGCCCTCGTTCGGCAGGTCAAACTCGATGTCGAGACGCTGCCCCATGGCAAGGCCGAAACGGGAACCCGCAAGCGGGCACACCGGCTGCCCGTCCACCGCGACGAGCTGCCCTTCCACCGTGCCGGTATCAATCCAGAACACCGTCGCGGCGGCGGCATTGATGGCACGCAGCCGGACCCGCCCGCCGCGCTCGACCGGCACGACCTCGGGATCGGAGAGCGTGCGGTCATTGGCGAGATAGGCATCCCAATCGTAGTCGTTGAGGTCCATGGCCATGCCGCCCATGGTGCCCATGTCCATCGGCATCGCCATCGGTCCCGCGGCTCCGGCGCCGGCATGCATGCCGCCGTGGTCCATGCCCGGCATCGCGCCGGAAGCTGTGGCGCCGTGTCCGCCGGTGATCTCCGCCAGCACCTCTTCCGGCGCCTTGAAGGAGAAATCATGCAGGAAGAGCACAACCTCCTGCCGGTCGGCGGCGACGTCCTCCGGCCGGCGCACGATCAGCGGGGCGGCAAGCAGTTGCATTTCCTGGATGGGAACGTGGCTGTGCATCCAGTGCGTGCCGGAAAGCGGGGCGAAATCGAAGCTGCGCGTCTCGCCGGGCGCAAGCAGCGGCTGCGGCAGGTCGGGCACGCCGTCCTGCGCGTTCGGCGGGATCTGGCCGTGCCAGTGCACGATGGTCGGAACGGGCAGGTCGTTGTCGAGGTCGACCCGGAAGCGCTGGCCGGGATCGAGCACGAGGCCTTGCCCGCCGGGGCCGGCAAGGCCGAAGACGGTGGCGGCGCGGCCGTCGATATCGAGCGTGCGGCGCGTGGCGGCAAGCCGTAGCGGCGCGGCCGCCTGGCCGAAGGCGCGGACGGGAAACTGGGTTGCAGCGAGCGTCGCTGCGCCGGCGGCCAGGAAGCCGCGTCGGGAAAAGGATCTCATGGCATCACCTCGGGACGGACGTCCCACTCAAAAAATCTGGAGGAATACGGCAGGCGTGGCCTGCCGCGGCTTCAGAGGCGATGCGCTATGGGAGGCCGGTCGTTAAGGGCCGGCGGGGTCGAGACAAGGGCCGCGTCGGGATGGCGGCGATAGGTTTCACGCGGCATGGCGAGGCCTGCGGACAGCCGCCCCGCCGGCAGGAACACGCCGACGCCCATGCAGACGAGATCGCACAGGCCGGGATCCATCTTGCAGGTCCCGTCGTCGCTACAGGACGCCTTTGCCATGGAAGCATGGTCCATCGGCTGCATGCGGCCGGCCAGTTCCGTCGAGACGATCATGCCGGTCTCGTGCGCCGCGGCCGTGAAGGACACGACCGCGAACAGACACGCCGAAACGATGAGCATCAGGAACCGAAGCATGGAGCAAAAGTAGGAGCCCGGCCCGGCTTTGTCCATCGGCACGGCCATGGGCAAAGTGCCGCGCGGCCTCCGATCCGGCCACGGTGATGGATTTACAGGCAAAAGGCCTTTAATCCTCGCAGGCGACGGCCCGAGGCCGTGCGTTCCGACAGCCGCGCCTTGCCGCTCGTCCGGATCGAGAATGGACCTATCGAGGCCGGGGCAGGGAGTGCGCAGATGCTCGTCGGAATTACGATCTTGCTTGTTTTCCAGTTGATCGGCGAAGTGACCGCCTATTTTCTCGGCGGCTTCGTGCCGGGGCCGGTCATCGGCATGGCAATGATCGCCGTGGTCCTCACGCTGACCGGCGGCAAACCGCTCATCGAATCCGCCCACCGGCAGACGCTCGACACCTCCAGGGCGATCCTCGCCAATCTCGGCATCCTCTTCGTGCCGGCCGGGGTCGGCATCATCCAGCACCTCGACCTCATCCGCGACCGCGGCCTGGCGCTGCTTGCCATCGTGCCGCTCTCGACCGTCATCACGCTCGCCGTCACCGTCTGGGTCTTCATCCTGGTGAAGCGGCTTTCCGGAGGCTATGCCGATGACTGACGGGCTCTGGGTCTATCTCGCCACCTCGCCCCTGCTCTGGCTCGCCGCCACGCTGGCCGTCTGGCTGGCCGCCACCGGCCTTGCCGGGCTCAGCCCGGGAAATCCCCTGCTGAACCCGATCCTCTTCTCCATTGCCGCGATCGCGACCGTGCTCTGCGTCAGCGGGATCGACTACGCCGCCTATTTCGAGGGCGCGCAGTTCATCCACTTCCTGCTAGGCCCGGCGACCGTGGCGCTCGGCATCCCGCTCTACGAGAAACTGTCGCTGGTGAAGAGCAACCTCCTGCCGCTGCTCGCCGCCCTCTTTGCCGGCAGCCTTGCGGCGGTCGGCACGACGGTGGTCTTCAGCCGGCTGTTCGGCTTCACGCCCGAGGTCGTCGCCTCGCTCGCCCCGAAATCCACGACCGCGGCGGTCGCCATGGCTATTTCGTCGGGCCTTGCGGGTGATCCGGCCCTTACCGCGGCCGTCGTCGTCCTCACCGGCATCTGCGGCGCGATCGTCGTGACGCCGATGATGAACGCCATGCGCATCAAGGACTACAGCGCCCGCGGCTTTGCCGTCGGCCTCGCCTCGCACGGCATCGGCACGGCGCGCGCCTATTCCGTGGATCCGGTCGCAGGCCTGTTTTCGGGAATCGCGATGGGGCTGAACGCGGTACTCACGTCGCTCATCGTGCATCTCTTCCTGTGACCGCTCACGCGATGGCGATGATCTCGAGCTCCTGCGCGCCGACGGTCACGAGATCGCCGACGGCCTTGCCCATGAGAATGCGGGCCACCGGCGCCACATAGGAGATCGAGCCGGCCTTGGGGTCGGCCTCGTCCTCGCCGACGATGCGGTAGGTCTGCACCCGACCGTCGTCGCGGCTGAAAGTGACGGTGCTGCCGAAGGAAACGACGTCGTTCGAGGCCGGGGCGGCAACAAGCTCGGCGGTGCGGACCCTCTCGGCGAGATAACGCAGGTCCCGCCCGGGGCCGGCCGCCTGCCGCCGGCGCTCGTTGACGTCCTCGATGGCATTCGCCGCCGCATAGGCCTCGCGGGCCTCCTGAAGCTGCGCCTCCAGCGCCTTCAGCCCGGCCTCCGTGACGAGGTTCGGGTGCGGGGAAATCGCCCGTTCGGGCAGCAGGGTTTCCGCTGCCGTCTCGGCGCTTTCTTCCTTCATGAAGGCAACGCTCACGCTCGAACTCCATTCCTGTCGCGGCGGGCCATGGCCCGCGGGAACGGGAACCGTATCCCATCGCGAAAGGACGGGCAATTCCTCGGCGGCGGAGCGCCGGCGGTCAGGCGTTCGGCGCCGGCATCGCGACGCCCAGCCGCTCCGCATCCCGGGCGAGCTTCGCCCAGACCGCATCGCCGACGGGAACGCCGCCCGACAGCGCCGCCTGCCGCTTGCGGGCCGCGCTGTCGCCAGGCATGCGCACGGGACCGTTGTTCCAGGGGGCCGGCGGATTGTCCCGGCAGGCGGCGGCCGTCCAGTCCGCCTGGGCGGTGAAGGCGTCAAGCCCGGCGAAGAAGGCCGGATCCATCACCTGCAGGAAGGCGCTCTGCGCGAAGGTACCGGGCGCCGTGTTCGCCCGGCCCTTGCCGGAAAGGCCCTGCCCCATGAGGTCGACCATGAGGGCGAGGCCGAAGCCCTTGTGCCCCTTGGCCACGCCGCCGAGCGGCATCATGGAGCCGCCGCGCTCGGTGATGTCGCGCGGGTCGCGGGTCGGCTCTCCCGCGGCCGTCAGGCCCCAGTCTTCCGGAAAGTCCTCGCCGCGCTTGGCGAGCGTCTGCGTCATCGTGGTCGTCGTGATCGAGCAGGAGACGTCGATCAGAATGGGATCGCCGGACGTCGGATAGCCCGCCGCCGTCGGATTTGGCGTCAGCAGCGGCCGGGTGCCGCCATAGGGCGCGACGCGCGACGCGCCCGGATTGGAAACGGAGATCTGCACGATATAGCCGCGTTCGGTCACGCGGCGCATGAAGGCCGCCAGCGCACAGGTATGGTGGCAGTTGCGGATGGCCGCCGCGACGATGCCATGATCGGCGACGCGTTCGCAGGCCTGGTCGAGCGCCCTGGTCAGCAGCCAAGCGCCCGGCAGCAGATTGCCGTCCCAGACGAAGGTGCTGCCCCGGTCGGCTACCACATCGTAGCGGCCGGCCTTGGCCAGCGATCCGTCCTCGAGCGCCTCGAGATACCAGTGCAGCAGGCCCACCCCGTGCGTGTCATGGCCGATCATGTCGCCTTCGACGAGGATGGCGGCGGTGGCTTCGGCCTTGTCGGCCTCCATGCCGGCCTTGGCCAGCATGCGTTCGACGAAAGCGGTCAGGGCACGGTGGTCGACATGGGGCATCGGGCTATCCATCCATCGCTTGGCAGACGATGCGGGCCGGTCGGACCGGCCCGCACGACAGGCTTACTTGAACTTGATCTGGGAGAGCTGGAGCTCGGAATTCGTCGCGATCGTCGGCTTGAAATCCAGCCGGGGCGAGACGCGGGTGAAGCCGACCATGTGGAACATCGGGATATCGGCGATGATCTCCGCGTTCACCTTGGCGAACAGCTCCTTCCACAGCTTTGTGCGCTCGTCGCCCGTCGCCGTCGTCGCCTTTTCGATCAGCGCATCGACGGCCGGATCCCGCACCATCGAATGCGCGCCCGTCGAGGCATATTTGACGAAGGCGGTGAAGACCGGGTCGCCGGTGGCGTTGTCATGCTGCGACTGGGTCAGCGTCGGGCCGGAATCGGCCACATAGGGCGAGACGAAGTAGTTGTTCCACACCGACACGTCGTACATGTCGAGCTTCACGTTGAGGCCGACCTCCTGGAGCATCGCCATGATGGCTTCCATCGCCTCGGTGGCGTTCGGATACTGGCCATTGCGGCCGATGATGCGGACCACCTTGTCGACCGGTACGCCGTCGGCCTTCGCCTCCTCGACCAGCTTCCTGGCCTTTTCGGGATCATAGGGCCAGACGGGGATGTCGGCATTGTAGCCGATGGTCGTCGGCACGACGAGTTGGGTGGCGATCTGCGCCTGCTCGGGGAACAGCGTTCCGAGCATGGCCTGCCGGTCGATGGCAAGGTTCATCGCCTCGCGGATGCGCCGGTCGTCAAGCGGCGCCTCGCGCGTGTCGATGCGCAGGGACGTCGTCTCGGAGTTCGGATAGGCGAAGTCCGTTTCCTTGTTCGTGGCATCCTGCAAGGCGACGGACGGCACGATATCCGCCTCGCCGGCCTCGACCATGGCCGCCGCCACGGCGCTGTCCGAGCGGAACAGATAGGTGGCCTGCTCCACGCCGGGCTGCTCGCCCCAGTAGTTCGGGTTGCGCTTGAGGACGATCGACTGGCCGACCTCCCACTTGTCGAAGACATAGGCGCCGGTGCCGACGGGGTTGCGAGTGAATTCGTCGGCCGGCGTCGCCTCGGCGGATTCGACCGGCATGACGGTCATCAGCAGCGGAAGGATCGGCTGCGCCGGCTTGGTGGTGATGCGGATCGTATGCGCGTCGGGGCTCTCGAAGCTGAATTCGGTGCCGCCGAAATACTTGCCGCCCACCTCGCAGCTGAATTTGGGATTCTTGTTGCGCTCGATGGTGAACTGCACGTCCTTGGCCGTGAAGTCCTTGCCGTCGTGCCACTTGACGCCCGGCCGAAGCTTGAATTCCCAGGTATCGGCGTCGACCTGCGACCATTCCGTGGCAAGGCGCGGCTTCAGCCCGCCATTCACATAGTCGAACTCGACGAGCATCTCGTTGACATTCTCGGAAATGACGCGGCCGACATCCTGGCGGGCCGCCATGCAGGGCTCGACCACGTCGACGGTTTCGGCAAGCACGATCGTCACGTTCCTGTTCGCGTCCTGCGCGGTGGCGTGGCCGGCGCCCAGCGCCAGCATCGTGGTGGAAAAACAGACAGCTGCCATGCGGCGTTTCATTTCGGTCTCCTCCCTCGGCATCCGGCAGGACGCCTCTTTTCTTTGATGAAATCCAGACCTGTGGGTCGCGATGGTGATCCGGGCAATTCCCCTCCGAATTGCGGATCAACTAATGCACATGCACACTAATATTCCAGTTCACCTCCTATTTCAAGCTTGGATGAGTCGGTTTGCGACGAGGAACTGCCGCAGGATGGCCTGCTGGTCGGACGAAAGCGGCCAGGCCGCGGGCGGGCGCGTCGAGCCGCAGTCGCAGCCCATCGCCGCAAGCGCCGCCTTCACGCCGGTGACATTGGCCCCGTTCAGCTCCATGGCGCGCACCGCCTCGAAAGGCGCCATATCCGCGATCAGGCCGCGCGCGGCGGCATAGTCGCCGGTTTCGAGCGCCGCATGGATGGCGATGGAGCGCTCCGGCCAGATATTGATGAGGCCGGAGGTGAAGCCCCGCGCGCCGACGGCATAGAGCGCCGGCGCCCAGACCTCGGCGAGCCCGCCCACCCAGAGGATGCCGGGATCGCAGGCCGCGATCGCCTCGGCGAGCTTCAGCGGGTTCGGCGTCGCCCATTTCACCCCGATGACGCCGGGAATGGCGCAGAGCCGGGCGATGGCCGCGGTGCCGATGGCGTCGTTGCGCAGATAGAGCACCAGAGGCAGTCCCGCGCCGGCCTCCGCCACCCGCTCGACATAGTCCACGACGCCGCGCGGGGCGGCGAAGGGATCGGGCGGCTGGTGCACCATGAGCCCCGCCGCGCCGGCGCGGCGGGCCGCGGCCGCCAGCCGGCAGGCGTCCTTCACCGACCGTCCCACGCCGGCGACAACAGGCGCGCGGCCGTCGACGAGCCCACAGACCGCAGCGGCCATCGCCTCGGCCTCCTCGACGGTCAACGCATAGAACTCGCCGGTATTGCCGTTCACCACGGGCACATGCAGGCCCGCGGCGAGCGCCCGGTCGAGGATCGGGCGCAAGCGATCCGGCGCGATCCGGTCCTCGGCATCGAACGGGGTGACGAGGATGCCGGAAATGCCGCCCAGCGCCTTTCTCAGATCGCCCGCCATCATTTTGCCGACGCGATGAGGTCGCGCATCATCGCGATCTCCTCCTCGGAAAGGTCCGTCAGCGGCGCGCGCACCGGGCCGGCCTCGAAGCCGCGCAGACGCACGCCCGCCTTGACGGCGGAGACGGCATAGCCGCTCTTGCGGTCCCGGATCCGGGCGAAGAGATAGTAGAAGTCGCGCAGCATCTGCTCGCAGGTCGCATCGTCGCCGGCAAGGAAGGCCCCGTGGAACCTCAGGGCCGTCTCGGGAACGAAGTTGAAGACCGCCGAGGAATAGGTCGGCATGCCGGCGCCGCGATAGGCCTGGGCGAAGAGCTCGTGCGTCGGCATGCCGCCGATATAGGACAGGCGATCGCCGAGCATCACCGTCACCCGCCGGACGGTGTCTATGTCGCCCGTGCCGTCCTTGAAGCCGATGAGGTTGGGGCATTCCTCGGCCAGTTTCGCCAGTTGCTCGGCGGAAACGCGGGCCTGGCCGCGGTTGTAGACGATGACGGCCATGCGAGTGGCCTTGCATACCGCGCGGATGCGGGCGGCAATGCCCTCCGGCGGCGCTTCGGTGAGGTAGTGCGGCAAGAGCAGGATGCCGTCGCCGCCGGCCGCCTCGATCTCGCGCGCCATGTCGCAGGCGATCCGCGTGCCGTAGCCGCAGCCGGCGATGACGGGCGCATCCCCCGCCACCATGCGTGCCGTCTTCACGACCTCGACCACCTCGCCCGGCGCCAGCGAGAAGAGCTCGCCCGTGCCGCCCGCGACGATGAGGCCCGCCACCGGATAGGACGAAAGCCATTCGAGATGCGCGGCAAAGGGTTTTGCCGCAAAATTGTCCTCGGCATCGAAGGGCGTGACCGGGAAGGACAGGAGGCCGTTGCGAATGATCTCGCGCAGGTCGGTCGGGTGGATCATGCTATTCTCCTCAGTTCGGTTGCGCCGCTCTTCCGGAAGAGCGGCGGGAAATTCCGATGGCCGTGCCGGGCGCGCGCGTCCTCTCGGCCGGAACGGACGCCCCGGCCTTGCAATGCTGTCGTGCCTTGAGGGCGGAGGGCCTAGCGGCCGTTCGCCGCCCGCCAATCGGCAAAGAGCGCGAGATTGGCCTCGTCGGTCGCCGGGTAGAGCCCGATGATCGTGTGCCCCGCCTTCACCCGCTCGACGACGAAGTCCTCGTAGGCGGTCATCTCGACGGCCTCGTCGGCGATCTCGTCGGCGATCTCCGCCGGGATGACGATGACGCTGTCGTCATCGCCGACCACCACGTCGCCGGGGAAGACCGCGACATCGCCGCAGCCGATCGGCACGTTGATGTCGATCGCCTCGTGCAGCGTCAGGTTCGTCGGGCTGGAGGGCCGGTTGTGGTAGGCGGGGATGTCGAGCGCGCCGATCACCATGGAATCGCGAAAGCCGCCGTCGGTCACCACCCCTGCCCCGCCGCGCGCCATCAGCCGCGTGATCAGGATGTCGCCGGCCGAGGCCGCGCGCGGATCCTTGCGGCTGTCCATGACGAGCACATGCCCCTCGGGGCAGGTCTCGATGGCGAGGCGCTGGGGATGTTTGGGATCGCGGAAGACGGACATCGGATTGCGATCCTCGCGGGCCGGCATGTAGCGCAGCGTGAAGGCCGGCCCGACCATGTTGCGCCCCTTGGCGCGGACGGGGCGCACATCCTGGATCGTCTGGTTCCGGAGGCCGCGCTTGTAGAGCGCCGAGCACAGGGTCGCGACGGAAACGCCCTGCAGCTTCTCACGGGTTTCGGGTTTCATCTGTCCTCCTCAATCGCCGAAGCGGCGGGTTTCAACGGTCCAGTCACGCGCCCTGCCGGCAAGGCCGCAGCCCACCGGGCATGGCGCGCCTCCTCAGTTGATGACCGGTTCCGGCGTCTTGCCGCCGAATTCGGTGCGCAGGAAATCGAAGTCACAGCCCTTGTCGGCCTGCTCGATATGCCGGGTGAACATGAAGCCGTAGCCGCGCTCGTAACGGGGCTCCGGCGGTCGCCAGGCCGCGCGGCGCGCGGCAAGCTCCGCCTCGGGAACGAGCATGTTGAGGCTGCGCGTCGGGATGTCGAGCTCGACGATGTCGCCGGTCCTCAGCAGGGCGAGCGGGCCACCGACGAAGGCCTCGGGCGAGACATGCAGCACGCAGGCGCCGAAACTCGTGCCCGACATGCGCGCATCCGACAGGCGCACCATGTCGCGCAGGCCGAGCTTCAGGAGCGCCTTGGGCATCGGGATCATGCCCCATTCCGGCATGCCCGGCCCGCCCTGCGGCCCGGCATTGCGCAGGACGAGCACCGTCTCCGGCGTCAGCGGGTAGTCCGGATCGTCGATGATCGCCTTCAGGTCGGGGTAACTGTCGGCCACGAGCGCCGGGCCGCGGTGACGGTGGAACCTGGGATCGCAGGCCGCCGGCTTGATGACCGCGCCATCGGGCGCGAGATTGCCCTTCAACACGGCCAGCGACCCCTCGTGATAGACCGGATCGGAGAGCGGCCGGATCACGTCGTCGTTCCAGACCTTGACGGCATCGAGCCCCTCGACCAGCGGCCGGCCGGTCACGGTGATCGCGGTTGGGTCGAGTTTGTCGCCGAGCTGCTTCATCAGCGCGCGCAGCCCTCCGGCATAGAAGAAATCCTCCATGAGATAGGTCGAGCCCGACGGGCGGATATTGGCGATCACCGGCGTCGTGCGGCCGATGCGGTCGAGATCGTCCAGCTCCAGCGGAACGCCCGCGCGGCGGGCCATGGCGATGAGGTGGATGATGGCATTGGTCGAACAGCCCGTCGCCATCGCCACGGTGACGGCGTTGTTGACCGCGGCGGGCGTGATGATCCGGTCCGGCGTCAGGTCTTCCCAGACCATGTCGACGATGCGCCGGCCGCAGGCGGCCGACATGCGCTGGTGGTTGGCATCGGCGGCCGGGATCGAGGAGGCGCCCGGCAGCGTCAGCCCCATCGCCTCGGCGATCGCCGTCATGGTGGAGGCCGTGCCCATGGTCATGCAATGGCCGTAGCTGCGGGCGATGCCGCCCTCGATGCCCTGCCACTCCTCCCTGGAGATCGTGCCGGCCCGGCGCTCGTCCCAGTATTTGAAGCCGTCCGTGCCGGAGCCCAGCGTCTTGCCGGCATAATTGCCGCGCAGCATGGGGCCGGCCGGCAGGTAGATGAAGGGGACGCCCATGGAGACGGCGCCCATGACCAAAGCGGGCGTGGTCTTGTCGCAGCCGCCCATCAGCACCGCGCCGTCGATAGGGTGGGAGCGCAGCAGCTCCTCGGTCTCCATGGCAAGCAGGTTGCGGTAGAGCATGGTCGTCGGCTTGACGAAATTCTCCGAGAGCGACAGTGCCGGCAGCTCCATCGGAAAACCGCCCGCCTGCAGGATGCCGCGCTTCACCCATTCGGCCCGCTCGCGGAAATGCATGTGGCAGGGCTGGGCGTCCGACCAGGTGTTGATGATCGCGATGATCGGCTTGCCCTGCCAGTCCTCCGGCGCGTAGCCCATCTGCATCGTCCGCGACCGGTGCCCGAACGACCGCTGGTCGTCCGGCATCATCCAGCGGGCCGAACGCAGCTCTTCGTAGGTCTTCCTCCCGGCCATTTCCGTCTCCTTCCGCAGCCGCCTCCCGGCTGCGCCTCAACATCGATACTAATATTTTAGTTTTACATCTATATCAACATCTATATTTCTATTCTTGTGTATGAGCGACACGCCGGATAACACTGCGGGAAAAAGGACAACCACGATGACTACATCGCTTGCCCAGACGTTCGGCCTTTCGTCACCCGGTTTCCCCGCCATCGCGGGAAGCACCGTGCAGCGCGTCTACGACGACCTGCGCAAACGCATCATCACGATCCAGCTGCCGCCGGACACCACGCTGTCGCGCACCGAGCTGACCGAGACCTACGAGGTCAGCCAGACCCCCATCCGCGAGGCGATGCAGCTCCTCAAGCAGGAGGGCCTCGTGCGCATCTATCCGCAGTCGCGCACCGTCGTGACGCGCATCGACGTGCCGCAGATCTACGAGGCGCATTTCCTGCGCGTGGCGCTGGAGACCGAGGTCTGCCGCCGCCTGGCGCAGGAGCCGGATCCCTCCACCGTCACGCGGGCCCGCTCCATCATCAAGATGCAGGAGGCCGTCGCCGACGATCCCGAGCAGATGGTCATCTTCCAGGAGCTGGACGAGCTCTTCCACCAGACGCTGTTTGCCGGCGTCAAGCGCAGCGGCCTGCACCAGTTGATCCGCGAGCGCTCTGGGCATCTGGAGCGCATCCGCCGCCTGCACCTTCCGGAGAAGGGCAAGGTGGTGAACATCCTCGAGGGCCACCGAGCGATCGTCGAGGCGATCGCGGCCGGCGACGAGCATGCCGCCATCGCCGCCATCCGCGATCATCTCAGCCGCACCGTCGCCAAGGTCGAGGAGCTGCGCAACGAGTTTCCGCACTACTTCGCCTGACGCGCCGCCCCTGCTCCGTTCACCGGCGTCAGGAGCGGCTTTCCGGAGAAGAAGGCCGCAAGGTTGTCGATGACGAGCTGTGCCATGCGGTCGCGCGTCTCTTCCGTGCCGCTGGCGTGATGCGGGTAGAGCACGACATTGTCGAGCGCGGCGAAGGCCGGGTCCGGATGGGGCTCGTTGTAATAGACATCCAGCCCGGCCGAGGCGATCCTCCCCTCGCTGAGCGCACGGATCAGCGCCGGCTCGTCCACCACCGAGCCGCGCGCGATGTTGACGAGGCTGCCGGCCGGGCCGAGGGCGTCGAGCACCGCGGCCGAGATCAGCCCTTCGGTTTCCGCCCCGCCGGGCGTTGCGACCAGCAGGATGTCGGCCCATTCGGCCAGCTTCACGGGATCGTCGAAATAGGCATAGTCGTTGCCGGTCTTCCGCGACCGGCCGCAGTAGCCGATGGTCAGCCCGACGGCCTCGCAGCGCCGGGCGATGGCAAGGCCGATCCGGCCGAGCCCGACGATGCCCGCCCTCTTCCCGGCGGTCGACGTCGTCAGCGGCATCATGCCCTGCCGCCCCCAGTCGCCCGAGCGGACGTAGCGGTCGCCGACGACGAGCCGGCGCCGGGCGGCCAGCATCAGGAGCAGCGCCATGTCGGCGACATCGTCGAGCAGCACGTCGGAGGTGTTGGTGAGGGTGATGCCGCGCCGGGTCATCGCCGCGACATCCATCTGGTCGTAGCCGGCGGAAGAGCAGGCGGCGAGCTTCAGGGCCGGCAGCCGCGCCAGGAACGCGTCGTCGATCGCCACATGGCCGTTGACCACCATGGCGGTGCAGCGCGGGCCGGCTTCCGCCAGCATCGCCTCGCGGTCATCGCCCTTCAGGAGATCGAGGCGGTGCACCGTATAGGCCTCTTCGAGCAGGGCCATCTGGCGCGGGCGGAGCGGATAGGCAACCAGAACATCGGGTTTCATGCGGAGACACGTCCTTCTTCGAGGTTTCGGGCGGCGCGGCGGGCGGCCTGGATATCGGGATCCGGATCGAGGCTCGCGGCGAGCAGCGCACGCGTATAGGGATGCCGCGGGGCATCGAAGATCTGCCGCACCGGGCCTTCCTCGACGATCTCGCCGGCCTTCATGACGATGACGCGGTCGGCGAAATCGCGCACGACCGGCAGGTCATGGGCGATGAACAGGTAGGAGAGGCCGAATTCGCGCCGGAGCCCGTCGAGCAGCGCGATGACCTGCGCCTGGATCGACACGTCGAGGGCGGACACCGCCTCGTCGCAGACGATCAGCTTCGGCTCCATCGCCAGCGCCCGGGCAATGGCGATGCGCTGGCGCTGGCCGCCGGAGAACTGGTGCGGATAACGGCCGGCCATGTCCGGCTTCAGCCCGACCTTGACCAGCAGCTCGGCGACCTTCTCCTTCCAGCGCGCCTTCAGCAGGATATCCGGATGGATCACCCAGGCCTCGGAGATGAGCTGGAACACCGTCATGCGCGGATTGAGCGATTGCGTGGGATCCTGGAACACCATCTGCAGGTCGCGCCGCAGCCCGAACAGCTCCCGCGGGGTCATCGCCAGAAGGTCCCTGCCCCGATAGAGGATCTCCCCGCCGTCGGGATCGTCGAGCCGCAGCATGGCGCGGGCGAGTGTCGACTTGCCCGAACCGCTTTCCCCCACCACGGCGACCGTCTCGCCGGGCATGATCGCAAGGTCGATGCCCTTGAGCGCATGGAAGAAGCCGTAGTGCTTGTGCAGGCCGACCGCCTTGACCAGCGGTTCGCCCCGGCGCTCGCGCGCCTCGGGCATCGCCCCCTTGCCGGGCGCCGCATCGATCAGCTTGCGCGTATAGGGATGCTGCGGGTTCTGGTAGACGGCCGCGGCCTTGCCGGTCTCCACGATGGAGCCACCGTTCATCACCACGACCCGGTCGGCGATCTCGGCGACGACTCCGAGGTCATGCGTGATGAGGAGGAGGCCCATGCCGGTCTCCTGCTGCAACTCCTTCAGAAGCTCCAGCACCTGGGCCTGCACCGTCACGTCGAGGGCCGTGGTCGGCTCGTCGGCGATGAGAATGTCCGGCTTGCAGGCGAGCGCCATGGCGATCATCAGCCGCTGCCGCTGGCCGCCGGAGAACTGGAACGGATATTTGCGCATGGCCGCTTCCGGCTGCGGGATGCCGACACGCTCGAGGAGGTCCAGCGCGCGCCGTCGCGCCTCCGCCCCGGGGGTGCCGTGCATCGTCATCATCTCGCAGATCTGCCAGCCGACGGCATAGACGGGATTGAGATGGGCGAGCGGATCCTGGAAGATCATGGCGATCTTCGCCCCGTTGATCGCCCGGCGCTCTTCGGCGTCCATGGCCAGCATGTCCCTTCCGTTGAAGAGAATGGTGCCGGCGGTGATCTTGCCGGGCGGCATGTCGATGAGGTTCATGATCGCCGAGGCGGAGACGGACTTGCCCGAGCCGCTTTCGCCGAGGATGGCCAGCGTCTCGCCGCGATCGAGATGCCAGCTGACGTCCTGCACGGCATTGACCGTGCCGGCGGCGGTGTGGAACTCGACCGACAGGCCGCGGACCTCCAGCAGGTGTTCAGCCATTCCTGCGGCCTCCCATTTCAAGGCGCCAGCGCTGCGTCGGATCGAGCGCGATGCGCATCCAGTTCGAAAGAAGATTGAGCGACAGGGTCGTCAGGATGATCGCAAGGCCCGGCCAGAAGGACAGCCACCAGGCATTGGTAAGATAGGGCCGACCCTGGCTGACCATGAGGCCCCAGGTGATCTCCGGGGCCTGGATGCCGATGCCGAGGAAGGAGAGCGAGGATTCGGCCAGCATGACGAAGGCGAAATCCAGCGTCGCGATCGTCACCAGCGTCGGCAGGATCACCGGCAGGATATGACGGAAGACGATGCGCCGGTGCGAGGCGCCCATCACGGTCGCGGCCTGCACGAACATGCGCTCGCGCACCTCCAGCACCTCGGCGCGCGTCGTGCGCAGGTAGATCGGGATGCGCGTGACGGCGAGCACCAGCACGATGTTGGCGACGGAGGGCTCGAGCATGTAGAGCACGATGACGGCGAGCAGCAGCGAGGGGAAGGACATGATGACGTCGCCGAGCCGCATGATCCACTGGCTGGCGGATCGCCGGCTATAGCCGGCCACCAGCCCCAGCGTGCCGCCGACGAGCGACGAGGCCAGCACCGCCGCGCCCGCGACGAGCATCGTGTTCTGCGCCGCCACGACGATGCGGGCCAGCAGCGGCCGGCCGAGCGCGTCGGCGCCGAGAATGTAGATCCAGCCGCGCGCAAGATCGAAGGGCGGCGCGTTGCGCCCGCGCAGGTTCTGCTTCGTGGCGACCGCCTCCAGGAGGAGGGGGCCGAAGAGCGCACAGAGCAGCGCCAGCAGCAGGAAGAGCGCCGCGAAGAAGGCGAACTTGTCCGCCCACAGCATGGAGAACCAGCGGGCCAGCGCACCGCCCGGCTTTCGCCCAGGGAGAGTTTGCGTGTCGGTCATGGTCATCGCTCAATACCGGATACGGGGATCGAGCAGCGCATAGGCGAGGTCGATCAGGAGGTTCATGAGGAAGATCGCCAGCGCGGAGACCATGATCACGGCGAGCACAACGGCGAAATCGCGCAGCAGGATGGAATCGATCATCAGCTTGCCGATGCCCGGAAAGCCGAAGACCGTCTCGACCACGACGGCGCCGTTGAGGATCGCCGCCGCCTGGTCGCCGATCACGGTGATGACCGGCAGCATGGCGTTGCGCAGGCCGTGCACGAAGATGATGCGCGGCGTGCGCACGCCCTTCGCCCGTGCCGTCTTCACATAGGCGGAGGAGAGCACGTTGATCATCGAGCCGCGCACCACCTGCAGGATCAGGCCGAAGGGGCGGATGAAGAGCACGCTGACCGGCAGGATCCAGTGCAGCGCCGTCCCCGTTCCCGAGGTCGGCAGCCAGTGCAGGTTGACCGCGAAGATGACGATGGCGACGATGGCGAGCCAGAAATCCGGGGCGGAAGCGCCGATCAGCGAGAAGAAGGTGGCGATCCGGTCGAAGATGCCGCCGACGCGGAAGGCGGCGAGCGACCCGATGACGATCGCCGCCACCGTCACGCAGCTCATGGTGATGACGGCGAGCCGGAGCGTCCAGGAGAAGGCCTCCAGCACCACCTCCATCGCCGGCCGCGCCTGGCGCAGCGAATGGCCGAAGTCAAGCTGCACGAGATCGGCGACATAGCGGCCGAACTGCACGATCAGCGGATCGTTGAAACCGTGCATCTGGCGGAACTGCTCGCGCATCTCCACGGACGCATCGAGCGGCAGGTAAAGGTCGGTGGGGTCTCCCGTCAGCCTCGACAGGAAGAACACAAGGACGACGAGCCCCACCAGCGAAACGCCGCTGGCAATGGCCCGCTTGCCGATGAATGATTTCATGCCACTCCTCCCGAGCGAGAATTTCATGGGTCCGGTCCTGCCGCGGCCGTCTTGCAGGAGGCCGCCCTCCCGGCTCCTGCTGGCCCCTGCGGACCAATCGACGGCACGTCGCCTGAACCCACCGTAAGTAATATATTAGTACACCTGAGATTTTTGTGAACCTGTTTTTTCGCGTTCGGCGAAATCAGTCGCCGCCCTCTGCGCGGTGACGCCGCCACCGCGCGCCGCCGGCCGCCAGGAGCGCTGCGCCGAAGATGATCGCGGCACCGATCCAGGTCGTCACCGGCGCGACCTCGCCGAAGAACAGGAAGGCGAGCGCCGCCACGACCGGCAGGCGCAGGAAATCGAGCGGCGCGAGGAACGACGCGCTCGCCATGGCGAAGGCGCGCGTGATGAGCGCCATGTTGAGCGCCCCCAGCCCACCCTGCAACGCCAGCAGGCCGATCTGCGCCGGGCTCGGCGCCGCCCAGACCGGCAGAGCGGCGAGAAGGCCCAGTGGTGCCATCGCCAGCAGGTTCCAGGCGACGAGGCGATCGGTCGTGTCACGCAGCGCCATGCGCCGCAGGATTAGCTGGCTGATCGCCGTCAGGATCGCGCCGGCAAGGGCAAAGAGCAGCCAGGGATCGAACGCGCCGGCGCCGGGCCGTATGATGATGACGATGCCGATGAATCCGACCAGCACGCCGAAGACCACGGACAGCGCGACCTTCTCCTTGAGGAAGATCCAGGCGCCGAGCGTGAGGAAGATCGGCATGGTGAAGTTGATCGCCGTGGCATCGGCGAGCGGGGCATGCCCGAAGGCGATGAACAGGGCGACGAGCGAGGCGAACTTCAGGCCCGCGCGCACGACATGCAGCGCGCGATAGGGGGACGCCATGATCTCGACCCGCCGCAACAGGAATGGCAGCACGGCGAGAAGGCCGAACAACGCCCGGAAGAACCCGATGATCAGCGGATGGACGCCGCCCGCCAGCATGCGCACGATCACCGCGTCGAGCCCGGCCAGCACGGCCGCACACACCATGATGAGCACCGCCGCGCCTGCCCGCGGCCCCGGCACCGCCGCCCTCACGCAAAACCGCCCGCGACCGGCCCGGATATGATGTGGAACGCCATGACCTTCCTCCGCACACGCCCCTCTTCCTGCGCGCGAACTTACGGCATGGCGACGCGGCGATCCATACTAAAATATAAGAATATTAGTACCGAAGGCGGAACGCACGCAATGGCATAGCCGGCTGCCACGGGCACCAGCGGCTCGGTTGAGAAGTGAATGTAGCTTATCTACATTTTCTTTGACAAATGTAGATTTCTTCATTATACCGATGCTCACCCACGGCGGTGAGACGCGAAGGCCCGACCGGTCTTCGCAGGAGGCCGTGGCGTCACCTGGAGGAAATCGATATGTCACGCCGTTTCGCGCTGGCCTCAGCGCTCGTAGTCCTGTGCTCGCACGTCTTTTCGGCCGGTAGCGCCGATGCTGCGGGAATGACCGTCTATTGCCCGATGTCGGAAGACGATTGCGGCGCCGTGCTGAAGGCCTTCAAGGACGATACCGGTATCGAGGCGCAGTTCGTGCGCATCGGCGCCGGCGAGATCCTCGCCCGCATCCGCGCCGAAAAGGCCAATCCGCAAGCCGGCCTCTGGCTGGCAGGCGCGGCGGACAACTTCATCCAGGCGGCCGGCGAGGGCCTGCTTGCCGCGCACAAGGCCGTTGGCATCGACAAGGTCGATCCGCGCTACACCGACAAGGAAGCCCGCTGGACGCCGATCTCGCTGTCGCCCATCGTCTTCGCCTACAGCCAGCAGGTGCTCGACGAAATCGGCGCCAAGCCGCCGACGAGCTGGAAGGCCTTCGCCGATCCGGCCTTCAAGGACAGCGTGGCGCTCGCCCATCCGGCCTCGTCCGGCACGGCCTATGTCGCGCTCGCCTCGACCGTCCAGCTGCTCGGCGAGGAGCCGGCCTTCACGCTGATGAAGGAGATCGACAAGAACGTCGTGCAGTACACCCGCTCCGGCATCGCCCCCTCCCGTATGGTCGCCAACAACGAGATCGCGCTCGCCATGGCCTATACGCAGGACATCGAGGCGGCGCTCGCCCAGGGTTATCCGGTCGGCTATTCCTTCCCGGAGGAAGGCACCGGCTTCGAGGTGAATGCCGCCGCTGCCATCGCCAATGCGCCGGAGGAGCAGGCCAAGGGCGCCAGCGCCTTCCTCGACTGGGTGCTGACGGAAAAGGGCCAGGCCGCCATCGGCGCCACCTTCCGCGGCCCGATCGTGCCCGGCTACAAGAACCCGGATGCCAGGATCGACCTGTCGAACGTCAAGATGATCGACTACGACTTCACCTGGGCCGGCGAGAACCGCGCGCGCCTGCTGGAGCGCTACGAGAACGACGTCCGCCACAAGGCCGACGCCAAGTAAGCCACCCGACCACTGACCGGCCGCCGCCTCCCCTCTCCCAGCCGGCTGCCCTTTCTTCCCGGCAGGGAGAAAGGGCAGCCCCTGGCAAAGGGGCTTGTCAGCAGGCGAAAGGCTCGCTCTCTTTGTCTTCATGCGGTTCCGCGCGGACCGCTCAAGGAGCCCCATCATGACCCTCGCCTCGCAAGCGGCGCCGTCCGGGCGGACGGCGGCCGCGCCAGCCTTCCTGCGCAACATCGTCGTCGATCCCTGGCTGTTCGGCATTTTCGCCGTCACCACGCTTTCGGTGCTGGTCTTCGCCGCCCTGCCGATCTTCATCGTCCTGAAACAGGCGGTCGTCACCGAGCACGGCTTCGACATCGCCGTCCTCATCAGCACGCTGTCGCAGTCCTTCGTCTGGGAATCGCTCGCCAACACGCTGCTGCTCGGCGCCACCTCGGCGCTGATCGCCACGGCCGCCGGCTTCCTGCTCGCCTTCTCCGCGACACGCACCACGATGCCGGGCAAGATCTTCGTGCATGGCGTGGCGCTCCTGCCGATCATCTCGCCGCCCTTCGTCATGGCGCTCGCGGTGGTCATCCTGTTCGGCCGCTCGGGCCTCATCACCCGCGAACTGCTCGGCATCCGCAACGCCAATGTCTACGGCTTCCATAGCCTCGTGCTGATCCAGTCGCTTGCCTTCACGCCCATCGCCTATCTCAACATCCGCGGCATGCTGCAATCGATCGACAGCGCGCTGGAGGACGCTTCCGCCTCGCTCGGCGCCTCGCGCTGGACGACCTTTTCGCGGGTCACGCTGCCGCTGGTGACGCCGGCCATCCTCTCCTCCACGCTGCTCGTCTTCGTGAAGTCGGTCGAGGATTTCGGCAATCCGATGCTGATCGGCGGCAATTTCAACACGCTTGCCGTCGAGGCCTATTCGCAGATGGTGGGCTACTTCAACCTGCAGGCCGGCGCATTGCTCGCCAGCCTCATGCTGGTGCCCTCGATGACCGCCTTCCTCATCCACCGCTACTGGGTGAGCAAGCGCAGCTATGTCACGGTCACGGGCAAGCCCTCCGCCCAGACGATCCGCATTTCCGGCGCGGTCGTCGTGCCGCTCACCATCGCCTGCTACGCCATCGTGCTTGCCATCCTGCTCTTCTACCTGACGGTGATCTACGTCTCCTTCACCAGGCTGCCGGGCGTCGACAACACGCTGACGACGGCGCACTACGTCACCGTCTTCACCGCCGGCTTCCACACGCTCAGCAACTCGCTGCTGCTCGCGGGCATCGCAACGCCCGTCACCGCCATCGCCGGCATGCTGATCGCCTATCTCCTGATCCGCAAGGCCTTCCCGGGCAGCTTCCTGCTGCGCTGGGGCACGCTCCTCTCCTTCGCCGCGCCCGGCACCATCCTCGGCATCGGCTATGTCAGCACCTTCAACGCCCCGCCGCTGCTCCTGACCGGCACCGCCTTCATCGTCATTGCCGCCATGGTCGTGAAGAACCTGCAGGTCGGCATCGAGGCCGGCTCCAACCAGCTGCGCCAGATCGACAAGTCCATCGAGGAAGCCTCCACCATCCTCGGCGCCTCCAACACGCGGACCTTCTTCCAGATCACCCTGCCGCTCCTGAAGCCCGCGCTGTTCACCTCGCTCTCCTATGCCTTCACACGCTCGCTGACGACGCTGTCGGCGGTGATCTTCCTCGTCTCGGCCAACTGGACGCTTATCACCGTCACCATCCTGTCGCAGGTGGAAACGCTGAAGCTCGGCGTGGCGGCGGCCTATTGCAGCATCCTCGTCTTCGTCGTGCTCGCCATCCTGGCGCTCATGCAGCTCGTTCTCAATTCGACATCGAAGAGGTAAGCCCCATGTCGAAAGTCATCTTCTCCAACATCACCAAGCGCTTTCCCGGCGTTGCCGGCGCGACCGCCGTCGACCGGCTGAACCTCACCATCGAGGAAGGCACGCTCGTCACCCTGCTCGGCCCCTCCGGCTGCGGCAAGACGACGACGCTGCGCATGCTCGCCGGCTTCGAGACGCCGACGGACGGCACGATCACCATCGGCGGGCGCGATGTCACCAACGTGCCGGTCAACGCCCGCAATGTCGGCATGGTGTTCCAGAGCTACGCCCTCTTCCCGCACATGACGGTGCGCGAGAACGTCGAATACGGCGTGCGCCTTCTGCCCCTGGCCAAGGGCGAGATGAAGGACCGGGTCGATTCCATCCTCGAGACCATGGCGCTCGCGCAATATGCCGACCGCGCGCCCGCGCGGCTCTCCGGCGGCCAGCAGCAGCGCGTGGCGCTCGCCCGCGCCGTCGTCACCCAGCCGAAGGTGCTGCTCTTCGACGAGCCGCTCTCCAACCTCGACGCGCAGCTGCGTGAGCGCATGCGCGACGAGCTGCGCGCCATCCAGCTGCGCCTCGGCATCACCAGCCTCTACGTCACCCACGACCAGAGCGAGGCCATGGCGATCTCCGACCGCGTGGTGGTGATGCGCGGCGGCGTCATCGAGCAGGACGACACGCCGCTCAACGTCTATTCCCGCCCCGGCACCGGCTTCGTCGCCGAATTCATGGGCAAGGCGAACATTCTCCGCGGCACGGTCGAGACCGTGGACGAGACGACGGTGCGCGTGCGCATCAGCACGACGGTCGCCTTCACGCTGGCGCGCGGCCCCCGCGCCTTCAGGCCGGGCGAGGCGGTGCGCTGCGTCGTGCGGCCGGAGCATATCCGGGTCGATCCCGACGGCGCGATGGAGGCGAAGGTGCGCCGCGTCGTCTTCCAGGGCGCCCATGTCGAGTACCTTACCGAGATCGAAGGCCAGGAATGCGTCTTCCTCGACAGCGACTATTACCGGACGGGCGTTGCCGAGGTCGGCCAGACGCTGCGCCTTTCCATCGACAGCCAGCCGGTCTGGATCCTGCCGGAAACCGAAACAGCCAGCATGGGAAAAGCCGCATGACCCTCAACCAGCCCCTCACCGGGGATCTTCATGACATGATCGCGACCGTGGCCTGCGAAGCCGCACTGGCCGCCGGCATCGTCGCGCACCGGGGCTTCGTCAATGCCAGCCCGGAAACCCTGCAGACCCAGCAGAAGGCCGGCTTCTTCGACATCGTGACCGCCTCGGACAAGGCGGCGGAACGGGCCGCGTGCGACACGATCTGGTCGCGCCTGCCGGCCTCGCGCATCCTCGGCGAGGAAGGCGGCTGGCAGGGCGAAGGCGAGACGACCTGGATCATCGATCCGATCGACGGCACCAGCAATTTCGCCTCGGGCCTGCCCTTCTTCTGCGTCTCGATCGCCGCCTATCACGCCGGCAAGGCGGTCTGCGGCGTCGTCTACGATCCGGTCCGCGAGGAGCTGTTCATGGCCGCGCACGGCCAGCTGACGCTGAACGGCGAGCCGATAAAACCCTTCCTGCGCGGACGCACGGACCGCGAGGTGGAAGTGCTGACGAATGCGCCCTACGAGGGCGAGCGCCCTTGCCGCGCCGCCCAGGAAGCCCATGCCGACCTCGTCAACGCGTTCCGCGCCGTGCGCCGGCTCGGCTCCTGCGCGCTGCATCTTGCCTATGTCGCCGTCGGCCGCGTGGCGGTCTGCTACGAATCGAAGTTCAATGCCTGGGACATCGCGGCCGGAATCCAGCTGGTCGAGGCGGCCGGCGGGCAAGTCGTCGCCGCGGACGCGGAGGGGCGGCGCATCGAGCCGCACGAGGATGCGCTGGCATCGGTCAAAAGGCTCGTTGTGGCGCAGGCCGGTTTTGACTATCAATCGTCCTGCCTGTCGGCGGTGATGGCCGGCGGCACACTGTGACCGTTACCCGCAAGACCATCGTCCCGCCGGCACAAAGGGTTCCATGCTCGACCTGATCAGGCAATCGCTGTCGCAGTTCACGCCCGCCGAGCGCAGGATCGCCGAGGCGATCCTCGACACGCCGAGCACGGCGATCACCTGGTCGATCACCGATGCCGCACGCATCGCCAAGGTCAGCGAGCCGTCGATCATCCGCTTCTGCCGGCGGCTCGACTGCGACGGCTTTCCGGATTTCCGGCTGAAGCTCGCCCAGCAGCTGGCCGTGCGCCAGGCGCCGGCGAGCACGGCGGAAAGCGGCGCGGACCCCTTCACCGGCCTCGTCGACGACGTCTTCAACCGCGCGGCGGAATCCCTGCGCGAGGCGCGGCACGATCTCGACCTCGACTCGCTCCGGCGCGCCGTGGACCTGCTCGCCGGCGCCCGCCGCATCGACGTCTACGGCTATGGCGGCTCCGGCTTCCTGGCGGGCGAGGCGCAGCACCGCCTCGCCTCGCTCGGCATAGCGAGCGTCGCCTATGCCGACCCGACGCTGCAGATGGTCTCCGCCCCGCGGCTGACGGCGCAGGACGTGCTCTTCGTGCTCTCCTTCTCCGGCCGCACGAGCTACCTGATCGCCAATATGGAGATCGCCAAGAAGGCCGGCGCGCGCATCCTGTCGATCTCGCCCGGCGGCTCGGTCGTCGCCTCGCTCGCCGAGGAGAACATCAACCTCAACGCCTACCGCGCCTCCGGCCATCCGCTCATCGTGCCGACGGGCCGCGCGCCGATGTATGTGATGCTCGACGTGCTCTTTGCCCTGCTCGCGCGCAAGCGGGAGGCCGGGCCGCCTGCCTGAGCCGGCCGCCTTGCGGTTTCAGGGCGCCTCGAACTTCACCATCGTGCCGCCGCCGGTCGCCTGGTCGGTCGGGAAAACCTCGACGCGGGCGACGTCGACATGGGCGGGCAGAGCGATCACGTCGTGGACGATCTGCGCGATGTTTTCCGGCTGGATGGGCCGGTAGCCGTCATAGAGCGCGGCATTCGCCTGGTCGCCGGGGAGCGAGGTGCGGTAGAGCGCCGTCTGGACGCGGCCGGGCACGATCTCGCTCACCCGCACGCCGGTGCCGAGGAGGTCGCAGCGCAGGTTGTCGCAAAAGAGGCTGAGGCCCGCCTTCGAGGCACCATAGGCGCCCATGTTCGGATAGGGCGCCTGGCCGCCGCTCGAGCCGACATAGAGGAGATGGCCGCGCTTGCGCGCCACCATGCCGGGCAGGAAGACCCGCGTCAGGTGCATCGGCGCCTTGAGATTGACGTCGATCATCGCGTCGATCTCGGCGGGGTCGATGTCCTGGAAGGCCGCGCGGGTCGACAGGATGCCGGCATTGTTGATGAGAACGTCGACCGCGACGCCCGCCAGCGCCTCGGCGATACGCGCCGTATCGCGCACGTCCGCCTCGACGGGGATCGCCCCGCAGCGTTCCGCCAGCCCGGCAAGCGCCGCCGGGTTGCGGCCGACGGCGTAGACCGCCAGTCCCCGCCCCCGCAGCATCGGCACGATGGCCTCGCCGATGCCGCTGGTAGCCCCCGTGACGACGGCGATGCGATTTGCGTCAGACATAGATGTAGCCCCCGCTGACCACGACATTCTCGCCCGTCGCATAGGTGTTGCGGCTGGAAGCCATCATGACGATCCACTCGGCCATTTCCACCGGTTCAGCCGCCCGGCCGAGCGCGCTTGCCCTGGCAAGCTCGGGCAGGAAGCCGAGTTCCCTGGCGCGGTCCGTGGCAAAGCCGGCCGGCGCGACGGAGTTCACGAGGATCTGGTCCTTGGCACATTCCTGCGCGAAGGACTTGGTGAGGCTGACGACCGCGGCCTTGGTGGCGGCATAGTGGGCGTTCTGCGGATGCGCCTTGAAGGCATCGACCGAGGTGACGTTGACGATGCGGCCGGTCACCTCCGGCAGGGTCACGAAACGGCGCATGTGGCGCACCGCCGCGACCATCATGTGATAGGTGCCCTTGATGTTGATGGCGTTCTCCAGGTCCCAGTCCTCGTCCGTGATGTCGAGGATCGGCTTGCGCGGATAGATGGCGGCGCTGTTGACGAGGGCATGGACGCGGCCGAGCTTTTCCGCAACCGCCGCGAACCCGCCATGGGCCGTCTCGGCGCGGGAAATGTCGGCAACGGCGGTCGCCACCTCGGCGCCCATCGCGGAGAGCGCCGCCGCGGAGGAGGCGAGCAGCGCCTCGTTGCGGTCGATAAGGCCGATCTTCGCAACGCCCCGTTCCACCATCAGCCGGGCCGTGGCGAGACCGAGCCCCGAAGCGCCGCCGACGATGACAACAGACTGGTCCTGCATGCTCCATCTCCTCCGCGATTTTCGCGGCAACGCCATATTGGTATGTTATCACTTATATGCTAACTTTACCTAAAAGCAAGCTGCTTCCCGAAGGCCGCCCGCCGGCGTTCTTCCTCTGGAGAAGCCCGCTGTGTATGATATGTGATAAATGAAAACCCGGGAAAGGCTGGATCGGCATGTCGATCATCACGCAGCGCGGCAACCTCGCGGAGATCGTCGTCGCCAGGCTCGCCGAGCGGATCGACTCGGGCCTCTATCCGCCCGGCGAGAAGATCCCGTCGAGCGCCCAGCTGTGCGAGGAGTTCGGCGTCTCCCGCACCGTCATCCGCGAAGCGCTGGCCTCGCTCAAGGTCGCCGGTCGCGTCATCGCGCGGCAGGGCGCCGGCGTCTATGTCACGGAGAAGGATGCGCGGGCGCTGAACTTCGAGATCAGCCGCATCGACGACATCCGCTCGGCCATGCAGATCCTCGAACTGCGGCTCGGCGTCGAAATGCAGGCCGTGGCGCTGGCCGCCCAGCGCCGCACCCCGGAAGCCCTCGCCGAGATCGCCCGCGCCTTCGACCATATCGAGACGCTCGACACGAACAATGCCGAGATCGAGGCGCGCGCCGATTTCGAGTTCCACCTCGCCATCGCCAAGGCGACGCGCAACCCGCATTTCCCGCGCTTCCTCGAGGCCGTGATGGGCGAGATCAATCTCGACCTGGTTCTCAAGCACCGCCAGTCCGGCCCCGCCTCGAAGACGTACCTGAAGAAGATCAACCGCGAGCACGCCGCCATCCTCGCCGCCATCACCCAGGGCGACCCGAAGGCCGCCAAGCAGGCGCTGACCGCCCATCTGGAGGAAAGCCTGGACCGCTACCGCGCCCTCTTGGACGAGCCGGCAGGCAGCAAAGGGGACGATTGAGGGGCCGGCGCACGCGCCGTCAGATGACGGCGTCCTCCAGGAAGGGCCGGTTTGCGACAACACGCTCGTAGCCGAAGGGCGAGAGGTCGAGCGTGCGGAAGCCGCCATAGGTGATCAGTTCGCAAAGCCCGCGCCCCATGGCCGGCGACTGCTGCAGACCATGGCCGGAAAAGCCGTTGGCGAAGAGGAAATTCCTCACCTCGGCGTGCGGGCCGAGGATGACATTGTGGTCGAGCGTGCAGTAGTCATAGTGCCCCGCCCAGCTGTTGACGACCTTGATCGCCTCGAAGGCCGGCACACGCTCCGCCAGCGTCGGCCAGATCTCCTCCTCGAACTCGTCGTGCATCACGGCGAAATCGGTCGGCTCGACCTCCGGATCATGCCTGGGGGAGGTGCCCATCAGGTAGAACTTGCCTTCCGGGCGGAAGAAGACGCCGGTCGGGTCGATGGTGAGGCCGACGCCGGGGCCGAGCGGCGTGCGGCAATCGACGACGAAGATCGACCGGCGGCGCGGCTCGACGGGAATGTCGAGGCCCGCCATGCGCGCCATGACCTTGCCGTTGGTGCCCGACGTGTTGACCAGCATGCCGCAGGCGATCACCTGCCCGCCCCCGGTCGTCACCGAGACGATGCGATCGCCTTCGCGATTGATCGCGACGACCTCGTCCTCGATATACTCGACGCCGAGCGAACGCGCCTTCTTGCGGAACCCCTGCAGGAGACCGACGCTGTCGAACCAGCCCTCCCCGCGCTCGCCCTTGCTGCCGAGGGTGAGGCCTTCCGTGTTCAGCCAGGGAAAGCGCTTTCCCAAACCATCCGGGTCGAGCAGCGAGACGTCCGCGCCGCAGGCGACCTGCGTTTCGTGGTTCCGGCGAAGCACGTCCGCCCCCCGCTCGTCGCCCGCCAGGAAGAGATAGCCGTTCTCGTGGAAGCCGATCTCCGGCGTGTCGGCATCGACCGCGACATTCTCCTTGAAGTTGCGGATGAATTCCGTTCCGAACTGCGAGATCTTCACATTGATCGCGTTGGAGAACTGGTGGCGGATCGAGCTGGAGGATAGCGCGGTCGCCGATCGCTGGTAGGTCCAGTCCTTCTCGATCACCAGCACGGAGCCGGCGAAATCCGGATTGGTCGCCAGGAAATAGGCCGTCGCACTGCCGACCACCGCGCCGCCGACGATCACCACATCATAGGATGTCCGCGAAGCCTGCATCATTTGTCCTCGAAATGGCCGGCCGCGCAGAAGCTGCCGCCCTGGTAGCGCACCGCCGGATCGTTCGGGTCGCCCTGCTCGGTCTTGGCGAAAACCTTGTCGGCATAGTCGTCGGCGCTGTCTTGCGGCCTGTAGCCGAGCGAGGCTGCCGTGCGGTTGTCCCAGAAGGCGCGGCTGTTGTTCGACATGCCATAGGCGACCATGAAGCCGACGCGCTCCGCGGAAAGGCATTTTTCGACGAGCTGGCGACAATCACGGTAGGAGAGCCAGGTGATGAGATGGCGCCGGTCGGTCGGCTCCGGGAAGCAGGAGCCGATGCGGATGCTGACACTCTCGATGCCGAACTTGTCGAAATAGTAGCGGCCGAGATTTTCGACAAAGGTCTTCGAAACGCCGTAGAGGCTGTCCGGCCGCGTCGGCACGTTGCCGTCGATCGTCTCCGTGCGCTCGTAATAGCCGATGGCATGCACGGAGCTGGCATAGACGATGCGCTTGACGCCGTGGCGGCGTGCGGCCTCGTAGATGTGGTAACCGCCTGAAATGTTGCTGTCGAGGATCGTCTTCCATTCGGCCTCGAGCGGCTGGCCGCCGAGATGCACGATGGCATCGCAGCCGTTCACCGCCGCGCAGACCGCATCGAAATCGGCAAGATCGAGCGTGAAATCCTCCTCGTGCGGCGCGAGGTTTTCGCAGGGCCGGCGGTCGGAAAGCCGCACGACCTTGCCGAGCCGCATGCCCGACTGGCGCAGCGCCGTGCCGACGCCGCCGGCCGCCCCCGTCAACAGAACCCTTTGAAAATGCGACATGATCTTTCCTTCAGCAAAACCGGCCGATCCACGGGCGATGCGCCCGATGGCCGGCATGAGCGTATCATACGCGGGAGGGCGCGTGGCCGGACTTCCGCGATTGTCTAGGGGACGCATCGTCTCATGCTTTCCCTTCCGCCTTGCCGTAGAGCACGGCCTGCTCGCCGGTGATATAGCCGTGCCTGACGTCATGGGCGACGGCATCGGCGGGGCGCCCGGACGGATCGCCATAGCCGCCGCCGCCCGGCAGCGAGAGCACGAGGCGGCGCCCCTCCGGCACGAACTGCAGGCCCTTGCCCTTCAGCACCGTGCCGTCGTCCAGCGCAACGCCGCCGGGCGCGCCGTCAAGGCCGCCGTCGCGGCCGCGGGCGGGATGGCCGAGGCGATCGAACATGGCGGAGAAGCGGAAGGAAAAACCCTCGGCCGCCTCGATCTCGATCATCTGGCCGAGGCCGCCGCGCTGTGCACCGGCACCGCCGGATCCCTCGCGCAGCTCCTTGCGCCAGACGATGACCGGGCCGACATTTTCCGTCGCCTCGATTGGCATGGTATGCACGCCGCTCGGAAAGGCCGTCGCGTTGAGCCCGTCGAGACTGGCGCGCGCGCCAGTACCGCCGGAGTTGAACATCAGGATTTCCGCGCCCTTGCCGCCGATCTGGTCGGAAACCGGGCGCACGCTCATATGCAGGTTCCAGAGCGCGCTCGCCCCTTCCGCCGGCACCTGGCCGGGCAGCGCCTGGTGCAGCGCGCCGAGCACGAGGTCCGGCACGAAATGGCCGAGCACATGGCGCACCGCGACCGGGGCCGGCCGCTTGGCATTGAGGATGCAGCCTTCCGGCGCGGCGACGTCGAACGGCGCAAGCGAGGCGGCATTGTTCGGGATCTCGGGTGCGACAACGCATTTGATGCCGTAGCAGGCATAGGCTTTCGCATAGACCAGCGGCACGTTGATGCCGAACTTGCTCATGCCCGAGGTGCCGTCGAAATCGACCAGCACGCCATCCGGCCCGATGCTCAGCGTTGCGGCGAGATGCACCGGCTCGTCATAGCCGTCGAGATCGAGGCTATAGGACCAGCTGCCGTGCGGCAGGTTTTTGAGGCGCTCCAGCGTCGCTTCGCGGCTGTGCTTGAGGATGAAGCCGCCGATCATCGACAGGTCTTCGAGGTTGAACTCCGTGAGCATGTCGACGAGGCGGCGGTGGCCGGTCTCGTTGCAGGCGGCGAGCGCGTGGAAATCGCCGACCACCTTGTCGCTCTCGCGCACATTGTTGCGCACGATGTGGATGAGCGTGCGGTTGAGCTCTCCCTGCTCGAAGAACTTCATGATCGGGATGAAGAGGCCTTCTTCATAGACCTCGCGCGCATCCGGCCCGAAGCCGCGACCGCCGATATCCACCACATGGGCGGTGGAGGCGAAATAGCCGACCAGCCTGCCATGGTGGAAGGAGGGCGTGACGACGGTGATGTCGTGCAGGTGGCCGGTGCCCTTCCACGGGTCGTTGGTAATGTAGACATCGCCTTCGAAGATGTTCTCCGGGCCGATGTCGTGGATGAAATGGGCGACGGATTCGGCCATGGCATTGACATGGCCCGGCGTGCCGGTGACGGCCTGCGCCAGCATGCGGCCTTCGAGGTCGAAGACGCCGGCGGAAAGATCACCCGCCTCGCGCACCGAGGTGGAGAAAGCCGTGCGGATCAGCGTCTGTGCCTGCTCCTCGACGACGGAGATCAGGCGGTTCCACATGACCTGCATGTGAATATCGATCATCGACTGGTTCATGCCTTCGATCCTCGATCAGGTCCGGGTGACGAGCAGGCAGCCGTCGTTTTGCACGACGGCCCTGAATGCGGCGGTGAGCATGGTGGAGGTCTCGCGCTCGACGATGACGGCCGGCCCCTTGACGACATCACCGGGCCTCAGGCTGTCGCGCTCATAGATGCCGGCGTCGAGGAAAGCACCTTGGGCGGCCTCGAACAGGCGGCGGGTTTTTGCGGGCGTCACCGCCGCACCTTCCGCGATGGCGGCGACGCGCGCGACCAGCGGCAGCGGAGAGCTTGCCTTGACCGACCAGCTGACGATCTCGATATCCAGCCCCTCGATGGCGCGGCCGAAAAAGCGCTCATATTCTATTTCGAACAGCGCGGCGATCTTCTGCGCGCTTCCCGCATCGAAGCGGCTGGCGGCGAGCGGTACGGGAATGTCCCAGCCCTGCCCGGCATAGCGCATGAAGAGCGTGCGTTCGATGAGAGGTTCGCCGGTGTCCAACCCGCCCTCGACGAAGCCGAGCGCCTCCACCTCCATGGATTCCACCAGCCGGTTCGCCTCCGCCACGTCGAAGCCCGCGAGGCTGAAGACAGCGCTGCGCACGGATTCGTAGCCGAAAGGCGCGCGCAAGAAACCGATGGCGGATCCGACGCCGGCGCCCGGCGGAACGAGGAAGGTGGAGATGCCCATCTTCTCGCAGAGCCGCGCGGCATGCAGCGGGCCGGCGCCGCCGAAGGTGATCATGGTGAAATCGGCGATGTTCTTGCCGTTCTCGACGGTGTGGACGCGGCCGGCATTGGCCATGTTCTCGTCCACCATCTCGCAGGTGCCGAAGGCGGCAGCCTCCGGATCAAGGCCGATGACGGCGCCGATGTCGTCGGCCATGGCCTGCCGGCTGGCCGCGATGGAAAGCGGAATGGCGCCGCCGGCGAAATTGCCGGGGTCGAGCTTGCCGAGGATGAGGTCGGCATCCGTCACGGTCGGGTTCCTGCCGCCGCGCTGGTAACAGGCGGGACCGGGCTCGGAGGCGGCGGAATGCGGCCCGACGCGGATCTGGCGCATGCCGTCGACCGAGGCTATGGAGCCGCCGCCGGCGCCGATCTCCACCATCTCGACGACCGGAATGGAGATCGGCATCCCGGAGCCCTTGCGGAACCGGTAGGTGCGCGCGACCTCGAAGGTCTTCGCGGTCTTCGGCACCTGGTTCTCGATCAGGCAGATTTTTGCTGTCGTGCCGCCCATGTCGAAGGAGAGCACCGTGTCGAGGCCATGGCGGCGGGCAATGTCGGCGGCGAAGATCGCCCCGCCCGCGGGGCCGGATTCGACGAGGCGGACGGGGAATTCCGCGGCGCTTTCGACCGAAACGATGCCGCCGCCGGAATGGATCATGAAGACCGGGCAGGAAACGCCGATCTCCTTCAGCGAGACGACGAGACGGTCGAGATAGGATTTGATCGCCGGCTTCACATAGGCATTGGCGCAGACCGTGTTGAAGCGCTCGAACTCTCGCATCTGCGGCGAGACCTCCGAGGAGATCGACACGGAAAGATGCGGCAGGCGCGCGAGGATCGCCGCGCGCACGGCCGCCTCATGAGCGCCGTTGGCATAGGCGTGGATGAAGCCGATGGCGACACTTTCGTAGCCGCCCGCAGCAAGCGCCTCGACGACGACGGAAACCGAGGCCTCGTCGAGCGGCAGCAGAACCTTGCCGGCTGCGTTCATGCGCTCGCGCACCACGAAGCGATCGGCGCGGGGTATAAGGGCCGGAGGCAGGGTGATGTTGAGGTCGTACTGCTCGAAGCGGTTTTCCGTGCGCATTTCCAGCACGTCGCGAAAGCCTTCGGTCGTGACGAAGGCGGTCTTCGCGCCGCGCCGCTCGATCAGCGCATTGGTGGCGAGCGTCGTGCCGTGGATCAGCAGGTCGATCTCGGAAAGGGCGATGCCGGCAAGATCCGCGACGGCGGCGACCCCCTTCAGGATCGCCCGCTCGGGCGCCGCATAATCGGTCAGCACCTTTGTCGAATGCAGGACGCCGTCGACATCGAGCGCGATGTCGGTGAACGTGCCGCCGATATCGACGCCGACCCGGCAGTTCCGCGACCTGTCCTTCATCATCGCATTCTCCACCGACGATATCCTCGCAACGCCGCCCGCCGCCCGCCGGCCTCCCCGGCCGCGCACGGGATCATTCCCAGGCAAAAATGGATATATCACTTATCATACATGTGTCAACTTGTAGAGACCTCGCCATCCCGCCTCCTCTGCGCGCAACCAGCGGCGATACAGGTGCAGGACCGGAGCGACAGCCACTTTCGTATCGAACACGAGTCGTCGCCGGCGGCAAGCCCGACCGGCACCCGGCGCGGCGTGGTGCGACGCCCCGCGAAAAGTGCATGCGGGACGGACGAAATCCCCGCTTCCCTATGCAGAGCGCGGGATTTCGTGCATGCCTCACGCTGCCGACGTGCTTTCGCGCTCGCTGGGCGGTGACTTGACGACCGCAAGCATGATGCCGCCTGCGGCGACGATTGCGGACCCTGCGACGACACCCAGTGTCGGCTGTTCGCCAAAAAACAGAAAGCCGATCAGGCCCGCGAAGATCAACCATGTATAGTCGACGGGACCGACGATCGACAGAGACGCAAGGCGGTAGCCCTGGACGATGCAATATTGCGCCGTCACCGCAAGCGGGCCGAGCAGCACGAATGGCAGAGCACCTTCGAGCGTAAGCGGCACCCACTGCATGGCAGCGGGACCGGCCATCAGCAGGAGACCGAACGTATTGACATAGAGCAGCACCGTCATCGTGCGGTCGGCGTGCGAAAGCACCTTGATCATCAGCCCTTCGACGGCCAGCAGCGCCGCACCGAGAACCGCGATACAGGCCGGCAGGACATAAGCCGGCTGGAATTCGGTGAAGGCGCCGCGCGAGGCCATGATGATCGCCGCGCCGGCGCAGCATATCGTGATCGCGCCAAGCTGCTGCCGGCCAAGCCGTTCCTTCAGAACCAGCACCCCGAGAGGAACGACGAACACGACATAGAGAAGGCCGATGGCCGTGGCATCCACGATCGGCATGTTTGCCGATGCGTAGATCAGCGCGCCCCCGCCCGAAGCGCCGAAGACGGCCCGCATGAAATGGGAGAGCGGTTTCGGGCTTCGATAGGCGGACAGCCTTTCCCGCCGCGCCACCACGACCAGCAGCAGCGTTGCCAAGCCGCCGATGTAGCGGAGGAACAGGATCTGCAGCGGGGTTGCGCTTCCATCGGCGAATTTGCCCGATGCGAAGATCAAGGAAAATAATGCTGTCCCGACCGTGACCCATGCAATGGCTCTGGTGTTGGTATAGAACTGGCGTGGGCGCATTGCACATCCATGAGGTTTTTGCCCTTGCCTTGTGCCGGATTTCCGTTTTCTGCTCAAACGAGGATTTTGAGGGGAGCCTGAGGAAAATTCATGCAGATTGGCCGCCGCGTCTCTCTCAATGCCATCCGGGTGTTCGTCACCGCCGCACGCACCGCGAGCCTGACGGCCGCAGGCACAGAGCTCGGCGTCACCTCCGGCGCGGTGAGCCACCAGATCAAGAAGCTCGAGGACGAGCTCGGCGTGAGCTTCTTCCGTCGCGGACACAATTCCGTTTCGCTGACCGATGCCGGGGAGCGGTTCTATCAGGAGGTCGCGCCGGCAGTGGCGCTCATCGAGCGGTCGGCCGATGCGCTGTACAGAGACGAAAACGAGATCAGCGTTCTGGCGTCGATGTCGTTTGCCGTGCGGTGGCTCATTCCGTCGTTGGACCGTTTCCGCTCCCTATGCCCCGAAGCGCGCGTGCGGGTGGAAACAAGTGCCTATCTCACCTTCCCGGCCGCTCCGGCGTCCGACGTGAGCATCCGCTATGTCCGGGCCGGTGACGCGGTTGACGGCTGGGAGCACCTGTGCCGCGACTTCAGCCGCCCCGTCGTCTCGCCGGGCCTGCTGGCGAGGGGCGCCACGGGCCGGGAGATCACCGTTTCGGATGTGCCCGCGCTTCGATGCGCAGCCGGCAACTGGGATTGGAAGCTCTGGTGCAAGACCTTCGATATTCCCATAACGGCCCTGACCTTCGCCCATGAATTCGACACGGACGACGCAGCTCTTCACGCCTGTGTTGCCGGCCTTGGCATGGTGCTCGCGCCCCCCATCCTTACAGCCAGGGAAACACGATCCGGCGCATTGGTGGCCTTGCCCGGATATGAGCCGGTCGAGATCGGGGCATATCGTTACCAGCGCCGCTCGGAATCGAGAGTGGTCCGGCAATTCTGCAACTGGATGAACGCCGAAATGCGGGGCCTTGAGTAGCGGATGGCGATTTCAGCGGCCGAACGGTGCCACGAAAGCGACAAATCCGACTGGCCGGAAGGCCTCCCCGCGAGACTCGCACGCGGCGTATGCTCCACCTCGGCGGACGGGCGGCCGCTTTACGATGCCAGCGGACGGGTGTAATCTGGCGGCCTATCATCTGGAGCCTCAGCCATGCGTCTTGGAGTGCTCGTACCCGGCCTCGCCGTGGCCCTGATTCCCACATTGGCGGATGCCCACAACTGCAAATGCCGCAATCGCGGCGTCATGTTCGAACTCGGCGAGACATCCTGCCTGAGGGTCGATGGCGGTTCCTATCTCGCGCGCTGCGAGATGAAGCTCAATGTCTCGTCCTGGACCAAGATCCAGGAAGGCTGCCCCGTGACGGAACGGATCCTGCCGCGGCCGACGCTCGTTAACTGACCACTTCGTCAAAGGGCGCCTAGCTAAGGCGTGGGATGAAAATACCTAGTGCTTCAACACGCGTGCGAGGAAGGCGCGGGCGCGTTCGTTCCGCGGGTTGTCGAAGAATGCGTCCGGCTTGCCGACCTCCAGGATCGCGCCCTGGTCGATATAGACGATCCGGTCGGCCACTTCGCGGGCAAAGCCCATTTCGTGCGTCACGATCATCATCGTCATGCCGTCGGCGGCCAGTTCGCGCATCACGTCGAGCACCTCGCCGATCATTTCCGGATCGAGCGCCGAGGTCGGCTCGTCGAACAGCATCAGGTGCGGCTCCATCGCCAGCGAACGGGCGATCGCCACGCGCTGCTGCTGGCCGCCGGAGAGCTGGCCGGGATATTTGTGCGCATGCGCCTTCAGGCCGACGCGGTCGAGCAGCCTGAGGGCGGTCGCCTCGGCCTCGGCCTTCGACTTGCGGTGCACGCGCATCGGCGCGATGGTGATGTTCTCCACCACCGTCTTGTGCGGGAAGAGGTTAAACTGCTGGAACACCATGCCGACGCCCTTGCGGATGGCGGCAAGCTCGCTTTCGCCGCCGAGAAGGCGATCCTCCTCCACGGGCATCGGGTAGCCATCCACCATGAGGCTGCCGTTCTGGTACATTTCCAGCCCGTTGACGCAGCGGATGAGCGTCGACTTGCCCGAGCCGCTCGCGCCGATCACCACCACCACCTCGCCGCGCGCCACGGAAAGGTCGATGTTCTTCAGGACGTGATGGCTTCCGTAGAACTTGTTGAGGGTCTTCATTTCGACGATGGTGCTCATGGAGCGGCCTCCGGTGGTGTTCGCGTCGCTCATCGGCTGCCCCGCGCAAGGTGCTTTTCGAGCTTGCGGGCGACAAAGGTGATCAGGGATCCGACGAGGAAATAGGTCAGGAACAGGAACGAATAGACTTCATAGGTGCGGTCGCCATATTGCGGATTGGCGAGGATCATCTGGCCGGCACGCAGGAAATCGGTGAGGCCGATGATGAAGACCAGCGGGGCCGTGTTGAAGATGTCGAGCACGTTGCCGACGAGCGGCGGCACCACCACGCGAAGGGCCTGCGGCAGGACGATCGAGCGGTTGATGTCGAACTCGCTCATGCCGAGCGACCGGGCGGCTTCCGTCTGCCCGCGCGGCACGGCCTGCAGGCCGCTGCGGACATATTCGGCGACATAGGCGGAATAGAACAGCGTGAAGCCGATCATGCCGCGCACCACATCGGCAAGGTTGAGCTGCGGCGTCAGCACGGGCATCAGGATCCATATCCAGTAGACGACCATGATCAGCGGCACCGAGCGCATCACCTCGATATAGGCGGTGCAGATCCAGCGCACGCTGGAAAAGCGGCTGCGGCGGCCGAAAGCGAGCAGGATGCCGATCGGCAGGGTGACGACCGCGGTGACGAGCGTCAAGAGGATGCTGAGCAGCAGGCCGCCCCAAAGGCCGGCGCCGGGCGGCGCCATCACGGCGAAGATCGTGATCAGCCCGACGAAACTTGCCGGCACGAGACCCCTGTGAGCCGCGGGAACGCGGGAAATCAGCACCCAGGACAGCCCGAAGAGAACGACCAGTGCCGCAACAAGCAGGGTGTTCGCAAGGTCGTTCGTGCCCGTCAGGACCAGCACAACCGCCACCACGAGGAGGAGGCCGCCGGCATGTCGCCCGCGGAAAGCGAAGACGCAACCCAGCGCCGCGCCGAGCAGGGCGGCGATGATCATCGCCGCGACCCAGGTCCGCCACACCTGGTCGACCGGGAAGATGCCAATCATCAGGACGCGCAGGCTTTGCGGAATGATGTCCCATTGCGCCACCGTCAGCGCCCAGCCGGCGATCTGCCAGATGAGCCAGAGCACGCCGGGAATGACCGTGAGGGACAGAAGGATGTCGAACGGCTTGGCGAACAGGTTGTGCCGCGACCATTTCAGGGATCTGGCGATCATCGCGACGCTCCGTGTCTTGTCATGCGGCGGTCGGCCCAGCCGACGGCGGCGCTGATGGCCCAGCTGAGGATGAGGTAGGAGGCCATCACGATGACGATGCCTTCGAGGCTGTGGCCGGTCTGGTTCGCGATGGTGCCGTAGATGTTGAACAGTTCGGGATATCCGATGGCGATGCCGAGGGCGGTGTTCTTCGTCAGGCTGATATACTGGTTGCCGAAGGACGGGAGGACGACGCGGAAGACCTGCGGCAGGATGATGTCGTTGACGGTGTCGCGACGCGTGAGGCCGAGGGAAGCGGCCGCCTCCCATTGCCCCTTCGGCAGCGCGTCGATGGCGCCGCGCACGATTTCCGCGATGTAGGACGCGCTGTTGACGACGATGGCAAGCAGCAGCGCGGCCATTTCCGGGCTCATGCTCGTGCCGCCGCGCGCCTGGAATTTCGAGGCGACGGGAACGTCGAGGCCGACGATGCCGGTTGCGAACATTAATCCGCCAAGCAGGAGGACGGCGCCGGCGCAGATCCACCGGACCGTGCCGTGACGATCGAAGAGCACGCCGAGGATGGCGACCCAGAATGCCGTTGCGGTCCCGATGGCGAGGAGCGAGTCACCGCCCTGCCAGGTGGGAACAGGAAAATAGAGGCCCTGCTGGCTGATCACGACGCCATAGAATTTCGCGGCCGCGGCGATCGGCGGAAAATGCAGGACGACGGCGAAATACCAGAAGACGAGCTGGATCAGGAGCGGCGTGTTGCGCACGAACTCCACGCACCAGAAGGAGAGGTTGCGCACCACCCAGTTGGTCGAGAGCCGGCCGACGCCGAGCAGCGTTCCCAGCACGGTGCTGAGAAGGATGGCGAGGACGGCCACCTTGATCGTGTTGAAGATGCCGGTGACGAAGGCCTGGGCGATCAGGTGATCCGACGTGAAGTTCAGCAAGGCCGGCCAGACGCCGTCCTTAAGGGCGATCGTCTTGCCCTCGCTGATGTCGAAGCCCGCGGCATCCCAAAGGAAGGAGAAGCTGAACCTGATCCCGTGCCGGGCAAGTCCCTCCTTCACCGCGAAGGCGAAGAGGACCACGAGGACGATGGCAGCCGCGACGATGGCGGACTGGGTGGCGTTGTACCGAATCCGGTTGCGCCAGCGGCGAGCCGGAAGGTCGTCGTCGGCCACGTTTCCGGCCACGTTCGCTTGGGTTTGCACAGTCATGTCGAAATACCAGAACCGATTGGGGGACCGGGGCGCGATGCCGCCCCGGTCCGGTCAGGAGGGGATCAGTTCCAGAGCGGCGAATAGATGGCGCCGCCCTCGGTCCACAGGGCATTCGGCGTGCCCTTGCGGTCGAGGAACATCCGGGTGTCCGGGCCGAGATTGCGCGCATAGATCTCGCCGTAATTGCCGGTGGCCTTGATCGCCTGCGCGACGAAGTCGTCGGGAAGGCCGAAATCCTTGCCGTAGCCGCCGCCGACGCCGAGGAACTTCTGGACAAACGGATCCTCGCTCTTCTGCTTCTCTTCGAGATTGGCCTGCGTGATGCCGGATTCCTCCGCCTGGAACAGGCCGTAGGTGACCCAGCGCAACGCGTTGCGCCACTTGGAATCATTGGCCGCGACGAAGCCGCCGAAGGGCGACTTGTCGAGCGTGTCGGGCAGGATCAGGTAGTCGGCCGGCTTGGGCGAGTTGCCGGCCCAGGCGGCAAGCGCGGACTTGTCCGTGCTCATCGCGTTGCAGCGGCCGGAATTGAGGGCGGCGAAGAGCTTTTCGAGGTTTTCGTAGGTCAGGACCTTGGAGCCTTCCCAACCGCGCGCCTTAAAGGCGCTGGTGAGGACCGTCTCGGTCACCGAACCCTGCGTCGTGCAGAAGGTGGCGCCATCAAGGTCGGCGAATTCCTTCACGCCCGTCTCCGTCTTCACCATGACGCCCGTGCCGTCGTAGAAATTGACCGGCAGGAAATCGATGGCGATGGAGGATTCGCGCGCCGGCTTGATGGTGGTGTGCGCAAAGACGACGTCGACCTGGTTGGTGAGGACCGCATCGAAGCGGCTCTTGTCGGTGACCGTGACGAACTTGACCTTCGACGCATCGCCGAGCACCGCGGCAGCGACCGCGCGGCAGAAGTCGACATCGAGGCCTTCCATCTGGCCCGTCGTCGTATTGAGGTAGCCGAAACCGGGCGCGGTGTTGTCCGTGCCGCAGTTCAGCGTGCCGCGCTGCTTGACCGTGTCGAGGACGGAGGCCGACGCGTGACCTGCGGTAACGGCGAGGCCGGCAAACACGCCGGCCGTGAGAAGCTTGATCAGTTTCATTGCAGTCCCCTGTGAATATCGCGAGCGCCCTGCACGCTGGTGCAGAGCCCGGTTCTCATGCCGAGAGCTGATTTGGGCGATAGGGCAACAGCGGCTCTTGCCGTTCTGTAGCAATTGTTCCCGCCATTGGCCTAAGTCCGCCGTTTGGTAGCCAAGCCGCGAACCCATATCAATCGACAGGGGGACGATAGGAACACGATTTGTTCAGGTCTACTTAATTCTACTTTACGTACTATTTAGCAAAACTGTTTGATTTTAACCGTCGGCATTGCCTGCGGAAGCCGCATCGGGCGGGAGCCGCGCCTCGCCCTTGCCCGTGGGCAAGCGGCGGCGGGAGCCGATCCGCGCGTTGATCTGCGCGATGAAGGCCTGGACGGCGGGGCTGCGTTTTTCCCCCTTGCGGAAGGCCAGGGAGATCTTGCGGCGGATCTCCGGCTCGACCTTGCAGACCCAGACGTCCTCGAGGTCGTAGCTCGCCCGAAGGCCCGGCAGGATCGAGATGCCATAGCCCTCCCGGATCAGCGCGATCGTCACCTCGAAGCCCTTGCAGCGGGCGACGATGTTGGGGGTGAAGCCGGCCTCCTGGCACGCATCGGTGATCATGCGGTTGTAGGTCGAGGAGGCGGTATCGAGCGCCCAGCGCTCGTCGCGCAGCTGATGCAGCATGACGGTCGGCTGCTCGGCCAGCGGATGGGTCTGGGACACCATCACATTGAAGACGTCCTCCATCAGCGGGATCGTCTCGATGTTCGGATCGACGGCACCGGCGGGCACGTTGAGGTCGTCGATGATCGCGATGTCCGTCTGCCAGCTGCGCAGGGCGGCAAGGCTTTCGGCGGGCTCCATCTCGTCGAACTGCACCGTGAGGTGCGGATGGAGGCGATAAAGGCTCTGGATCGCCCCCGCCACCACCGCCGCGGCGACGGAGGGAAAGGCCGCCACCCGCAGCTCGCCGGCAATGACCTTCTTCAGTTCGGCGATGTCGGCACGGGCCGATTCCAGCTCGATGAGGATCCGCTCCGCCCGCTCGACGAGCTGCTTTCCGGCCGGCGTCAGCTCCACGCCGCGGCCGCGACGCTCGATGAGGTCGATGCCGACCTCCTGCTCCAGCAGCGCGATCTGCTGCGAGACGGCGGATGGGGAAACGTATAGCGCCTCGGCCACCGCGGCCATGGTCTTGCGGATCGACAGTTCGCGCAGGGCACGCAAGCGGGCAAGGTCCATTCTTTCCTCCTGGAGCAGCACGAAGAATGATTAGCAAATCAGAACGCATGTGCAAATATTATTAACTTTTTCTGGATCGAAGCGGTGACTAGCCTTTCTCCAAGCCCTCATACCCCTTGCGGAGACTGGTCATGACCGAACAGACGAAAGCCTATTTCAACGCCCCCGTTCACGAGCGCGACCCGCTCGTCGCCGGCGCCATCGACAACGAGCGCAAGCGCCAGCAGGACCAGATCGAGCTCATCGCATCCGAGAACATCGTCAGCCGCGCCGTGCTCGACGCGCTCGGCCACGAGATGACCAACAAGACGCTGGAAGGCTATCCGGGCAACCGCTTCCACGGCGGCGGCCAGTTCGTCGACATCGTCGAGCAGGCGGCGATCGACCGCGCCAAGCAGCTCTTCGGCTGCGCCTATGCCAACGTCCAGCCCCATTCGGGCACGCAGGCCAACCTCGCCGTCTTCTTCCTGCTGCTGAAGCCGGGCGACAAGGTCCTCTCGCTCGATCTGGCCGCCGGCGGCCACCTGTCGCACGGCATGAAGGGCAACCTGTCGGGCCGCTGGTTCGAATCGCACAACTACAACGTGGACCCGGAAACCGAGGTCATCGACTATGACGCGCTGGAGCGCATCGCCGAAGAGGTCCGCCCGACGCTGCTGATCACCGGCGGCTCGGCCTATCCGCGCGAACTCGACTTCGAGCGCATGGGCAGGATCGCCAAGAAGGTCGGTGCCTGGTTCCTCGTCGACATGGCGCATATCGCCGGCCTCGTCGCGGGCGGCGCCCACCCCTCGCCCTTCCCGCATGCCGACATCGTCACCTGCACCACGACCAAGACGCTGCGCGGCCCGCGCGGCGGCCTGATCCTCACCAACAACGAGGCCTGGTTCAAGAAGCTGCAGGCCGCTGTCTTCCCGGGCGTCCAGGGCTCGCTGCACAGCAACGTGCTCGCCGCCAAGGCCGTCTGCCTCGGCGAAGCGCTGCAGGATGACTTCAAGGTCTACGCCGCGCAGGTCAAGGCCAATGCCCGCGCCCTTGCCGAGACCCTGATCGACCGCGGCGTGCGCATCGTCTCCGGCGGCACGGACACCCACATCGTGCTGGTCGACCTGTCGAGCAAGGGCCTGATCGGCAAGCAGGCGGAAGACCTCCTGGCGCGCGCCAACATCACCGCCAACAAGAACCCGATCCCGGGCGACAGCCCGCGCCCGCCGGAATGGGTCGGCATGCGCCTCGGCGTCTCCGCCGCCACCACGCGCGGCATGAAGGAAGAGGAGTTCCGCACGCTCGGCACCATCATCGCCGACCTCATCGAGGCGGAAGCCGCCGGCACGGCGGACGACGTCGTCGACGGCGCGAAGGCCAAGGTGGCCAGGCTGACGGCAGCTTTCCCGGTCTACGCGCACTGAGCGCGAGAGATCCGGACTGACAGAAGGGGGCGCGCCACGCGCCCCTCGTTCCGGCCCGAGCCGGGCCTTGGATGATGCGAAAGGGAACGTCATGGGAATGGACAGGGGCGCCGGCGGTGCGATCATCGACGGCAGGATGTTCGCGGCCGGCCTGCTGGACGACGTCGCGGTGAAGGTCGCACGGCTGAAGACCGCGACCGGCGCCGTGCCGGGCCTCGCCGTGGTCCTCGTCGGCAGCGATCCCGCCAGTGCCGTCTATGTCGGCTCGAAGCATCGCCAGACGGCCGCCGCCGGCATGAATTCCTTCAAGCACGAGCTTGCGTCAGACACGACGCAGGACGAACTGATGGCGCTGATCGGCCGGCTCAACGGCGATCCTGCGGTGCACGGCATCCTCGTCCAGCTGCCCCTGCCGCCTCATCTCGACGCCAGTGCCGTCATCCAGGGCATCGATCCCGACAAGGATGTCGACGGCTTCAACGTTTCCAATGCCGGGCGCCTCTCCACAGGCCAGCCGGCGCTGGTGCCCTGCACGCCGCTCGGCTGCCTGATGCTGCTGAAGCACCGGCTCGGCGGCGATCTTTCCGGCCTGCACGCCGTGGTGGTCGGCAAGTCGAACATCGTCGGCAAGCCGATGGCGCAGCTGCTGCTTTCGGAAAACTGCACGGTGACCATCGCCCATTCGCGCACGCGCAACACGCCGGAACTCTGCCGCGCCGCCGATATTCTCGTCGTCGCGGTCGGGCGGCCAGGCCTCGTGCGCGGCGACTGGATCAAGCCGGGCGCCACCGTCATCGACGTCGGCATCAACCGGGTGGAGATCGACGGCAAGCCGCGCATCGTCGGCGATGTCGCCTTCGAGGAGGCCCGCCATGTGGCCGGCGCGATCACGCCCGTTCCGGGCGGCGTCGGCCCCATGACGATCGCCTGCCTGCTCTCCAACACGCTCACGGCCTTCGGCCGCCAGCATTCCATCCCTATCGACTGATCGACCCGAAAGAATCGCCAATGTCCGCCCTTTCCAACCGCTATGCCCTGCGCGTCGCCTGCCCCTCGATCCGGGGCGTGACGGCCGCGATCGCCACCTACCTCTCCGCCAACGGCTGCAACATCTCCGACAGCGCCCAGTTCGACGACAAGAGCACCGGCCGCTACTTCATGCGCGTCAGCTTCCAGTCCGAGGAGAGCCGCACGCTGGAAGCGCTGCGCGAGGGCTTTGCCGAGATCGCCGCGACCTATCAGGCGGATGCCGAATTCTTCGACGAGACGACCAAGCGCAAGGTCATCCTCATGGTCTCGCGCTTCGGCCATTGCCTCAACGACCTGCTCTATCGCTGGCGCATCGGCGCCCTGCCGATCGACATCGTCGGCGTGATCTCCAACCATTTCGATTACCAGAAGGTGGTCGTGAACCACGACATCCCCTTCCACCACATCAAAGTGACGAAGGAGAACAAGCCGGAGGCGGAGGCCGAGCAGATGCGCATCGTCGAGGAGACGGGCGCCGAGCTCATCGTGCTCGCCCGCTACATGCAGGTGCTCTCCGACGAGATGTGCCGGACGATGTCGGGCCGGATCATCAACATCCACCACTCGTTCCTGCCGTCCTTCAAGGGCGCCAATCCCTACAAGCAGGCCTTCGAGCGCGGCGTGAAACTGATCGGCGCGACCTCGCACTACGTGACCGCCGACCTCGACGAGGGCCCGATCATCGAGCAGGACACGGTGCGCGTGACGCACGCCCAGAGCGCCGAAGACTATGTCAGCCTCGGCCGCGACGTGGAGAGCCAGGTGCTCGCCCGCGCCATCCACGCCCATATCCACGGCCGCGTCTTCCTCAACGGCAACCGGACCATCGTCTTCCCGCCCTCGCCCGGCTCCTATGCCTCCGAGCGCATGGGATAGGCTCCGCCCGCCGCGAGACCCGTGAAAGGCGTCATTCCCGGCACGCGCCTTGCCAGGTCGAGATCGCCGCGGCTATCGCTACTCCCCGAAGACCGGCACGCCGCCGCCAATGGCGCGGCGTGCGCCTCCCACCCGAAGCAGGATCACGACATGGCCATCCACCTCCCCGACAATCCCGCCCGCTCCGATGTGCTGGCGGCGCGCCCGACGCTCTGGACGAACCCGCACTACACGGAAAACGCCATCGCGGACGCGACGCTTCCCGTGCGGCCGTCGGATGTGGGCGAGGCGCGGGAGAACTGGCGGCGTCTCGCGCCCCTGCTGGAAGCCTGCTTCCCCGAACTGCAAGCCACGAACGGCGAAATCCGCTCCGACCTCGTGCCGCTGGAGGCCATGCGCAAGGCGCTGGGCTATGACGGCGCCGAATTCGGCACCCTTCTCGTCAAGGCGGACAACGCCCTCCCCGTCGCCGGGTCGATCAAGGCGCGCGGCGGCGTCTACGAGGTCTTCCTGTTCGCCGAACGGCTGGCCCGGCGCGAGGGCCTGCTGAAAGCGGGCGAGGACATCCGGCGCCTCGCCGGACCGGACGCGAAAGACTTCTTCTCCCGCTACACCATCGCCGTCGGCAGCACCGGCAATCTGGGGCTCAGCGTGGGCGTCGCGGCCCGCGCGCTCGGCTTCCGGGCGACGGTCCACATGTCCGCCGACGCCAAGGCGTGGAAGGTGGAGCGGCTGACGCGGCTCGGCGTCGCGGTCGTCAGGCACGACGCCGACTATACGACGGCGGTGGAAAATGCCCGCATCGCCGCCGAGAGCGACCCGACGATCTACTTCGTCGACGACGAGCAATCCCGGCAGCTTTTCCTCGGCTACAGCGTCGCCGCGCTGGAGCTTGCCGGACAGCTCCAGGCCCGCGGCATCGTCGTCGATGCGGAACATCCGCTGTTCCTCTACCTGCCCTGCGGCATCGGCGGCGCACCGGGCGGCGTCGCCTATGGTGCGAAGACGGTCTTCGGCGACGATGTGCACTGCTTCTTCGTGGAGCCGGTTCAATCGCCCTGCGCGCTGGTCCATCTCATGAGCGGTTCGGCGGATCTCGTCTCCGTCTACGATGTCGGCCTGACCAACCGCACGGAGGCGGACGGCATGGCCGTCGCCCGCATGTCGGCCTTCGTCGCCACCGTCATGCGCCGCATGCTGGCCGGCGTCTTCACCGTCGACGACCCGTCCCTCTTCCGCTGGCTCCTGAGCGCCCACCAGAGCCAGAACCTGCGCCTCGAACCCTCCGCCGCCGCCGGCTTCGCCGGCCCGGACTTCCTCGTGAAGCACCCGGCGGGCAAGGAATTCTGCGCGCATCGGCAGATCGGCGACCGGCTCGCCCAGGCAACCCACGTCATCTGGACCACCGGTGGCGCCTTCGTGCCGGAGGACCAATTCCAGGCCTTCCTGCGCACGGCGAGCGAGATCGGCGGGACGAACTGACGGGCCGGCAACGCGCCTTACCGGGGACTGCGCGACCATATCCGGACAACTACGCGGCCACCGCAGGCGTATCGTCGCGGCCCGCGGCGATGTAGGCGATGAGGTCCTCGATGCTGATCAGCGGCAGCCGATGGGTTGCCGCAAAGTCGATCAATTCGGGCAACCGGGCCATTGTGCCGTCATCGTTGGCGACCTCGCAGATCACGCCCGATGCGGTCCTGCCTGCAAGGCGCGCAAGATCGACGGCGGCTTCCGTATGGCCCGGGCGACCGCGCACGCCACGCGGATGCGCACGCAGGGGGAAGATATGGCCCGGGCGGGCGAAGTCTTCCGGGCGGCTCGCGGGGTCCATGAGCGCCTTGACGGTTGCGGCGCGGTCGGCTGCGGAAATGCCGGTCGTCGTGCCGGGAAGGTAATCGACGGAGACGGTGAAGGCCGTATGGAGATATTCCGTGTTCTGCGGAACCATCAGCGGGATGTCGAGCGCATCGAGCCGCCCGCCTTCCATCGCCACGCAGATGAGGCCACGGGCGTGTTTCATCATGAAGGCGATCGCCTCCGGCATCACCGCATCCGAGGCCACGATGATATCGCCCTCGTTTTCCCGGTTTTCGTCGTCGACGACGACGATCATGCCACCGCGCGCAAGAGCAGCGATTGCGTCTTCAATTTTCGAGAGTGCCATTTCATTGCCTTTCAAGGGTTGCCGATGCCGGCGTTTCAATCCCTTGGGCGAACAGGCCCGCGACCGCCCGGGAAAGGGCGGTTTAGCAGACATGTCCTCTTCCATCCGGACTGTGACCGTCGGCTCCGGCATCGCACCGGATCTGCTGACCTTCCGCGTCAACGGAAGCGCTCGCGGGCTCCCGGATCGCTCCGGATACCGCCGGTGGGGAATTTCACCCCGCCCTGAGAACAGGCGTAAATAAGGAATTTTCGCCGGGGGATGCAAGAGGCCGCGTGCGGCCGGCCCCGGGAAAATCACCAGCAGCAGAAGCCGCCATCGACGAGAAGGTCGACGCCGGTGACGAAGCTCGCGGCATCCGAGAGCAGGAAGACGGCGGGGCCGACCATCTCGTCGACGCTGGCCATGCGCTGCATCGGCGTCTGCTCCTCGAAAAGCTTCGTCTGGTGCACCATTTCGGGCCGGGTGTTCATCGGCGTCGCGGTATAGCCGGGGCTGATCGTGTTGACGCGGATGCCGCGGCCGACCCACTCCATCGCCATCGACTTGGTCATGTGGATGACGCCCGCCTTGGAGGCGTTGTAGTGGCACTGGCTGAGGCCGCGGTTGACGATGACGCCGGACATGGAGGCAATGTTGACGATGGCGCCGCGGCCGGTCTTCAGCATGGCGCGCGCTTCGGCCTGGCAGGACAGGAAAACGCCCTTCAGGTTGATGTCCATCATCGTCTGGAACTGGCTTTCCTCCATCGTCTCCGCCGGATTGGCATTGGCGATGCCGGCCGCGTTGACGGCGAGCGAGAGGGCGCCGAGCTCCGCCTCGGTGCGGGCGACGGCCTCGGCGAGCGCCGCGCCGCTGGTGACGTCGGCGGCGACCTGGATGCTGCGGCGCCCGGCCCGCGCGATGAAATCGGCCGTCCGGGCAAGCCCGTCGTCCGTGCGCCGGTCGAGCAGCGCGACATCGGCGCCGCACTGGGCAAGGCCGATGGCGATGCGCTGGCCGATGCCACTGCCGGCGCCCGTGACGAAGGCGACATTGCCCGAGAGATCGAACAGTTTCGGCGCGTTGAGCGTGATGTCGGACATGATTTCTTCCTTGTTCAGATCGTTGCCAGTTCCATGACCGAGACGTCGTTGGCGTCCTCGCGGTTCAGGATGCCGGCCTGCTTGCCCTGGGCCATGACCATGATGCGGCTGGAGACGCCGAGCACCTCCTCGAGGTCGGAGCTGACCACGATGACGGCGACGCCCTGGCACGCCAGGTCCATGATGAGATCGTAGATCGACGAGCGGGCACCGACGTCGATGCCGCGCGTCGGCTCGTCCAGCACCACGACCTGCGGCTTGCGCGCCAGCCATTTGGCGAGCACCACCTTCTGCTGGTTGCCGCCGGAGAGCTCGCCGGCATTCTGCCCGCCGCGGCCCTTCACGCCGAATTTCCTGATGTAGTCCTCGGCGAATTCGCGGATGCGGCGGGTGGAGAGCCAGCCGTTGCAGGCGATTTCCCCGAGATTGGCATAGCCGATGTTTTCCGCGATCGAATGGTCGAGCACCACGCCCTGGAGCTTGCGATCCTCGGGCACGAGGACGATGCCGTTGCGGATCGCATCGATCGGCGAACGCGGCGTGACGGGTTTTCCGTGCAAAAGCACTTCGCCTGCGGAAATCGGGTCCGCGCCGGTGATGGCGCGGACAAGCTCCGTGCGGCCGGCGCCCATCAGGCCGGCAATGCCGAAGACCTCGCCCTTGCGGACGGAGAAGTTGATGTCGCGAAACGCCTTCGACGGCGAGGAAAGGCCGCGCACCTCCAGCGCCACCTCCTGCGCCGGGACGGGGAGCGCGGGGAACATGCGTTCGAGCGAACGGCCGACCATGGCCTCGACGATGGTGCGGATCGGCACGTCGCCGCGATCGAATTCCTGCACCTTGGCGCCGTCGCGCATGACGACGATGCGGTCCGTGATCTGGCGGATCTCTTCCAGCCGGTGCGAGATGTAGATGATGCCGACGCCTTCGGATTTCAGGCGCTCGATCTGACGGAACAGCGCCTGCGTCTCCTCGCCGCCCAGCGCGGCGGTCGGCTCGTCGAGGATGAGCAGGCGCGCGTTGAGCGTCAGCGCCTTGGCGATTTCGATGAGCTGCTGCTTTCCCGTCGAAAGCCCTTCGACGGGGCGGTCGGGCGAGACGTCGAGCCCGAGGCGCTGGAGGCCGGCGCGTGCCTTGTCCTCCATCGTCTTGCGGTCGAGCCGGCCGGATTTCATGGGATAGCGGCCGACGAAGACGTTCTCGGCAATCGAAAGCTTCGGCAGCAGTTTGAGTTCCTGGTGGATCATGCCGACCCCCTCGTCCATGGCGGCGCGGGGATTGGCGGGGGCGTAGGGCTTGCCGAGCCAGGTCATTTCTCCGGCGGAGGGCTGGACGGTGCCGGAAATGATGTTCGACAGGGTCGATTTCCCGGCACCGTTTTCGCCGAGCAGCGCCACGACCTCTCCCGGATGGATGTCGAGATCGACACCGTGGAGGACCTTGATCGGACCGTAGGATTTCTGGATCCCGCGGAGCGACAGGGTGGGAGAGCGGTTCGTCATGGCGCTGCTGCCTTCGTGCTGTTACGGGTGGACCTTGACGAATTCCGGCGCGTTCTCGCAGGTCGTCAGCACGGCGTTCGGCGTCTGGCGCTCCTCGACCTTCTCGCCGGCAGCGACGGCGAGCGCGGATTCGACGGCGAGAACGCCCATCTTTTGCGTGCTCTGCGTCGCGGTGGCGATGAACGGGCCCGTGCACTTGGCGAGGTATTCGAGCGCCGAGACATCGCCGTCATAGCCGCCGATGATCACCTTGTCGGAGAGGTTGGCGACGTCGACCGCCTTGGCCGCGCCCATCGCGAGGCCGTCGGCTTGGCCGAAGATGATCGTGATGTCGGGATTCGCCTGCAGCATGTTCTGGGCGATCGTGAAACCTTCGTCGGCCGACCACATGTTGCTCCATTGCTGGTCGACCAGTTCGACGCCCTGGTTCTCGTCGATGGCGCGCTTGCAGCCGGTGAAGCGGTCGACTTCCGGCGTCGTGCCCTTCTGGCCGTGGATGATCGCCATCTTGCCCGAACCGCCCGCCTTGCCGATGATGTACTTGCAGACTTCATAAGCGGATTCGACGCTCTCGCCGGCGATGAACGTGTCGCCCGGGGCACCCTCGGGCGTGCGGTCGACGTTGATGACGGGAATGCCGGCCTCGCGGGCAAGGCGGGTCGGCACGGCGGCGGCGGCGGCACCGGCCGGGATGTAGATGAAGGCGTCGATGTCCTGCGTCATCAGGTCCTGAACCTGGCTGACCTGGGTGTTGGTGTCGTTCTTGGCATCGACCACGACCACCTCGATGCCCTTTTCCTTGGCATGTTTCTCGACGCCGAGCTTGATCTGGTTGAAGAAGTCGGCCTGCAGGTTCGGCACCGCGAGGCCGATCTTCTTGACCTCGGCCGCGGATGCGGGAAGCGCGAGGACGGACGCGGCGCTTGCCGCGATCAGCAGTCTGGACAGTTTCATGGTTTCTCCTCCGGTTTGCCCGGCAGCCCCCGCCCCTGCAGGAAGCCGCCTTCCTTTTGCCGGCCCGCACCATTGCGGGCCGTTTTCGCCACCCCGCCGGCGGCGGGGGTGAACGGGGTTACTTGCGCTTGCGGTAGGTCTCCGCCGTCACGGCGAGCACGATGACCGCGCCGATGATGACCTGCTGCATGAAGGGCGAGACGCTGAGCAGGTTGAGGCCGTTGCGCAGCACGCCGATGATGAGGACGCCGATGATCGTGCCGCCGATGCCGCCCGTGCCGCCCGAAAGCGAGGTGCCGCCGATGACGACCGCCGCGATGGCGTCGAGTTCGTAGGAGACGCCCGAGGACGGCTGGACGGAGTCGAGGCGGGCGGCGAGCACCATGCCGGAGAGGCCGGCAAGGAAGCTGCACACGACATAGACGAGCACGGTGGCGCGCTGGACGTTGATGCCGGCAAGGCGCGCGACCTCGGCATTGCCGCCGATGGCATAGAGCACGCGCCCGCCATGGCGGTAGCGCTGGTAGAGCAGGCCGACGATGAAGACGACGATCATCACGGCGACAGTCAGCGTCAGGAAGCCGCCGAAGCGCACGATGGCCATCATATTGAACCAGGCCGGAAAGCCGATGATCTGCTGGCCGTCGGTGATCATGTTCGCAAGGCCGCGCGTGATCGACATCATGGCAAGCGTCGCGATGAAGGCCGGCACGTTGAAGCGCGTGATCAGAAGACCCGCGACGAGCCCGTTGAGGGCGGCAACGAAGAGGGCGAGCGGAATGGCGATCCCCATCGGCAAGCCGGCGACGACGTTGAGATAGCCCAGCACCATCATGGCCAGCGCCATGACCGAGCCGACCGCAAGGTCGATGCCGCCAATCAGGATGACCATCGTCATGCCCACGGCCATGACGCCGAGCACCGTGATCTGGTCGAGCACGTTGAGGAAGTTGCGCACCGACAGGAACTTGTCCGTCGCAAAGGTGAGAAAGAGGCACAGCACGATGAGGCCGATCAGCGGCCCCGTGGCGCCGCGCAGCGAGGGCAGCGCAATACCGGCCACCCCGCGTCTTTCCTTCACATCCGCCACCATGAGCACTCCTCCCGACCGGTCTCCGCCTCGCGTTTCGCTTAACGCATAAATATTCATTAGTGTGTGTAAATTCGTAACGCATCCAGGCGGAGCGTGTCAAGGCGCCATTTCCGAATTCTTTAGTGACTACTGATGGTATTTTCGCTTGACTTGTTCGGCGTCCATGCAAATATATGTATCACTGTATATTTATTCACAACGAGGGTTTCATGCAGCCGAACGATCTCGACCGCATCGCTCGCCAGATCCGCCTTCGCGATCTGCAAGCGGTTTTTGAAGCTGGCGCAGGCCATATCGGCGGGGAAATGTCCGCCATCGACATCCTGACGGCGCTCTACTTCCGCGTCCTCGACGTCTCCCCCGAGGCGCCGAGACGGCCGGATCGCGACCGCTTCGTGCTGTCCAAGGGGCATGTGGCACTGGCGCTCTACGTGACGCTCGCCAGGCGCGGCTTCATTCCGGAAGAGGAGATCGCGACCTTCCTGAAGCCCCATTCGCGGCTCAACGGCCACCCGAACTGCAACAAGGTGCCGGGTGTCGAGACCAATACCGGCCCGCTCGGCCATGGCCTGCCGGTCGCGGTCGGCATGGCGAAGGCCGCCAAGCTGACCGGCGCGACCTACCGCGTCTACGTGCTGACGGGCGACGGCGAGATGCAGGAAGGCTCGAACTGGGAGGCGATCGCCTCGGCCGCACAGTTCGGCCTCGACAACCTGACGCTGATCATCGACCACAACCGCTTCCAGCAGGGTGCCTCGCTGAAGGACACCAACAACCTCGCGCCCTTCCCCGCCAAGCTTGAAGCCTTCGGCTGGGATGTCACCGAGATCAACGGCAATGCCATGGACGAGATCGTTCCGGCGCTGGAAAAGCGTGGGCGCCGCCCGCATTGCATCGTCGCCCACACCAACAAGGGCCACGGCATTTCCTTCATGCAGGACAAGGTCGACTGGCACCACAAGGTGCCCAATGCCGAACAATACGAAATTGCCGTGGCTGAGCTTTCGGAGGCCCTTTGATGAACGCCGTGACCCCTTCCGCCAAGCTTCACGATTGCCGCGACGCCTTCGTCGCCGTGCTGGAGCGCCTCGGCGCCGACAATCCCAAGGTCGTGGCCGTCTGCAACGATTCCGTCGGCTCCTCCAAGCTCGGCGGCTTCAAGGCGAGATGGCCCGAACGCCTCGTCAATGTCGGCATCGCCGAGCAGAACCTCGTCGGCGTCGGCGCCGGCCTTGCCAATGGCGGGCTGCTGCCTTTCGTCTGCGCCGCCGCCTGCTTCCTGACCGGCCGGTCGCTGGAGCAGATCAAGGCCGACATCGCCTATTCCAACGCCAATGTGAAACTCGTCGGCATCTCCTCCGGCATGGCCTATGGCGAGCTTGGCCCGACGCACCATTCCATCGAGGATTTCGCCTGGACGCGCGTCCTGCCGAACCTGCCGGTCATCGCGCCCTGCGATTCCATCGAGACGGCCGCCGTCGTGGAATGGGCCGCCAGGTATGACGGCCCGGTCTTCCTGCGCCTCTCGCGCGTCGGCGTGCCGGACCTGCTGCCGGTCGGCCACACCTTCACGCTGGGCAAGGCCAACCTGCTGCACGACGGCGATGCCGTCACCCTCATCGCCAACGGCACGCTGACCCACCGCATGGTGAAGGCCGCAGCCATCCTCGCCGAGAAGGGCATCGAGGCGCGTGTCCTCAACATGGCGACCGTCCGGCCGATCGACGTCGAGGCCGTGGTGGCCGCGGCACGCGAGACCGGCGCCATCCTGACGGCGGAGGAGCATTCCACCTTCGGCGGCCTCGGCTCCGCCATCGCGGAGGTCGTCGTGGCGGAGGCCCCCGTGCCGATGAAGATCCTCGGCGTGCCCGGCATTTTCGCCCCCACCGGCTCGGCCGAATTCCTGCTCGACGAGTTCGGCATGTCGCCCGCCGCCATCGCCGAGGCGGCCATCGCCCTGATCGCGCGAAAATCTTCCCGCACGTGATTGTGCGGGGCTAGATTTCGTGCCGGGGCGCGGCAAGACCTCCCTTTCGCCGCGCCCTCCAACTCCTGCTTACCGGAGCCGCCATGACGACCGCCATCCTCGCCATCGACCAGGGCACCACGAATTCGAAGGCCGTGCTCGTCTCCACGGACGGCGCGATCCTGGCCCGCGGCGCATCTCCCGTCGGCATCGAGCATCCGCAGCCGGGCTGGGTGGAGCAAAGCCCGCAACGCCTTTGGGAATCCGTACAGGAGGCCATCGCCGCCTGCCTTGCGGCAGGTCCTGCGGTAAATATCCTCGGCATCGCCATCTCCAACCAGCGCGAATCCGTCACGGTCTGGGATGCGGAGACCGGAAGACCGCTCGGCCCGGTCGTGAGCTGGCAGTGCCGCCGCAGCGCGCTGGCCTGCGCCGACCTGATCGCGGCGGGCCATGCGCCGCGCGTCCAGGCGCTGACCGGCCTTCCCATCGATCCGATGTTCCCCGGCCCCAAGATGAAATGGCTGCTCGACCGCGTGCCCGAGGGACGTCCCGTCCGGCTCGGCACGATCGACGCCTGGCTCATCCACTGCTTCACGGACGGCGCGGTCCATGCCTGCGACGCCGCCAACGCCGCGCGCAGCCAGCTCTACGACCTCAACCGGCGGGAATGGAGCGACGAGCTCTGCACCCTCTTCGGCGTCGAAAAGGCCGCCCTGCCCGAGGTGCGCGACAGCGCGTCCCGTTTCGGCGTGACGAGGAACGTGCCGGGCCTTGCCGACGGCATCCCGATCGCCTCGGCCATCGGCGACAGCCATGCCGCCCTCTTCGGCCACGGCGCCTTCAATCCCGGCGACGGCAAGGTGACCTTCGGCACCGGCTCGTCGATCATGACCACACTGCCGCGCTTCATCGCGCCGGAACAGGGCATCACCACGACCATCGCCTGGTCGATCGGCGGCAAGCCGACCTACGCCTTCGAGGGCAATATCCTGGTCTCGGCCGCCTCGCTGCCCTGGATGGCCGAAATGCTCGGCCTGCCGGACGTGCAGGCCCTGACCGAGCTTGCCGCCACCGCCGAGCCCGGCGGCCCCGGCTTCGTGCCCGCCTTCGTCGGCCTCGGCGCACCCTATTGGCACTCCGACGCGCGGGCACTGTTCTGCGGCATCACCTTCAACACCAGCCGCGCCCAGATGGCCCGCGCGGTGACCGACAGCATCGCCTTCCAGGTGCACGACGTCTTCAAGGCAATGTCCGCACAATCGCCGGTGCCGCTCGGCCGGCTCCATGCCGATGGCGGCCCGAGCAGGAACACCTTCCTCATGCAATGCGTCGCCGATACGTTGGGCCACGCCGTCATCCAGTGCGATGCGCCCGAGGCCTCCGCGCTCGGCGCGGCCTATCTCGCCGGCCTCTCGCTCGGCGTCTGGCCGGATCTCCCCGCCATCGCCGCCCTGCCGCGCGCCGCCAATGCCATCGCCCCGCGTGCTTCCGACGCCACACGACGACTTGCGGTCTGGAAAGACGCAATCTGCCGCTCGACCCTAACGGGTCCATCCACTATGAGTGAATAAAAATTCACTCATGGAGAACCCTATGGGAAGGCTCAACGAGCTGCGACTGATCGCCCGCGTCGCCCAGATGTACCATATCGAAGGCAAGCGGCAGGCGGAGATCGCCGAGATCATGCACATGTCGCAGGCGACCGTCTCGCGCATGCTGAAGCGCGCGGAGCAGGAAGACATCGTGCGAACGACGGTCATCCCGCCCGCCGGCACCTTCGCCGAACTCGAATTGGCCCTGCGCGAGCGCTACAGCCTGACCGAAGCCATCGTCATCGACTGTTCGGAGGACCGCGACGGCGCGATCATGGCCCGCATCGGCGAGGCTGCCGCCCATTTCCTCGAAGTCACCCTGCAGCAGGACGAGATCATCGGCGTCTCGAGCTGGAGCCAGACCATCCTGCGCATGGTGGACAACATCCACCCGCTGAAGAACGCCAAGGCAAAGTACATCGTGCAGATCCTTGGCGGCATGGGCGATGCCTCGGTGCAGATGCACGCCACGCAGCTGACGGCGCGGCTTGCCAAGCTCACCGGCGGCGAGCCGCGGCTCCTGCTCGTCCAGGGCATCACCTCCTCGCGCGAGGCGAAACTCGTCATGCTCGCCGACCCGGCCGTGCGCGAGACGATGGACCTCTTCGGCCGCCTCAGCCTCGCCATCGTCGGCATCGGCGCGGTGGAGCCGTCCGAAATGCTGGCCCGGTCCGGCAACACCTTCTCCCGCCAGGAAATGGCGATGCTGCACGAGGCCGGCGCCGTCGGCGAGATTTCCTACCGTTTCTACGACCGGGACGGAAAACCGGTGGAAACCCCGCTCAACGACCGCGTCATCGGCATCTCGCTGGAGGACCTGCGCAGGACCAACCGCGTCATGGCCCTTGCGGGCGGAGAATCGAAGACCGAGGCCATCGCCGGCGCCCTGAAGCTGGGCGTCATCGATGTGCTCGTCACCGACAAGTTCACTGCGGCACGGCTCACGGCCTGATCCATCCCGGACCAGTCCACGGCCTGCTGCGCATTATGGAGAGAAGACCATGAGACGTTTCGCAGGCCAGACGGTATTCGTCACCGGGGGCAACAAGGGCATCGGCCGCGGCATCGCCAAGCGCTTTGCCGAGGAAGGCGCGAGGGTCGCCATCGCGGCGATCGAGAAGGACACAGCCGCGGCCGCCGAGGCGCTGGCCGCGGAAACCGGCGCCGAGGTGATCGGCCTTGCGCTCGACGTGACCGACGCGAAAGCCGTGCAGGACGCCTATGGCGAGGCCGAGGGGAAGCTCGGCGCGATCTCCGTTTCCGTGCAGAATGCCGGCGTCATCACCATCGCCAAGGTGGAGAACCTCACCGAGCGCGAATGGGACCTCAACCTCGACGTCAACACCAAGGGCGTGTTCCTGTGCTGCCAGGAGGCGATCCGCCGCTTCCGCGCCAGCGGCACGAAGGGCCGCCTGGTCAACACCGCCTCCGGCCAGGCCCGCCAGGGCTTCATCTACACCCCGCACTATGCCGCCTCGAAATTCGGCGTCGTCGGCCTGACGCAGAGCCTCGCCAAGGAGCTGGCGCGGGAAGGCATCACCGCCAACGCCATCTGCCCCGGCATCATCCACACCGAGATGTGGGACTACAACGACCGTGTCTGGGGCAAGATGCTCGGCGAATACGGCCCGGGCGAGCTGATGGCCGAATGGGTCGAGGGCATCCCGATGGGCCGCGCCGGCACCCCCGCCGAAGTCGCCGCCCTCGTCGCCTTCCTCGCCTCCGAGGACGCCGCCTATATCACCGGCCAGACGATCAATGTCGACGGCGGGCTGATCATGTCGTGAAGCCGCAGCCGATTGGAGCATTTCCGCTTTTCCTCTGATCGCGGAAATGCTCCGTCGCCGTCCCCCCTCTGCAGGTCCAGCGTCGGTCTATGGCCGCTGGATCTTGAACGTCTTGACTTCATTGCCCCGCTCGATCGAGCGGTTGGCGATGAAGCGTTCCGATTTTGCCGCGTCCGTCTTCCTGTCCTCCAGATGCTGCAGCATGGCTGCGAGCCGCTTGACCGCCAGCGCCTTGTTGCGATGCTGGGATCGCTCGTTGCGGGCGATGACGCGCAGCCCGGTTGGAATGTGAATGGCCCGGACGGCGCTGTCCGTGGTGTTCTGGTGCTGGCCGCCGGGTCCGCCGGCCCGCAAGGTTTCGAACCGGATGTCGCGCGGATCGATCGCCACGTCCTCACCGCCGGAAAGGTCGACACGCTGTACGCAGACGAACCAGTTCTGCCGCTTGTGGCCCGGACGCACCGGGCTCTTGAACAGGAACTTCACGGTGCCGCAGAACTCCGCGGCCATGCACGGTGCCGCGTCGCCCTCCAGGCTGACGAGGGCGGATTTCGGGCCGTGACGGTCCGGCATGACCCCCATGCTGACCTCGAAGAGGCAGCCACGCGCCGCCGCTTCCTTTTCCAGGATATCGAGGCACGCCCTGACGGCGATGCGGCATTCGGCAGGACCGTTGCCGGCGGTGATCAGCAGATCAAGAGCGGTCATGCTTGCGCCTCCCCGTCTGACGGTGATCCGGCTTGTCCGGACGGCGGGCACGCCCCTCCTCGTCGACCGCCTTCTTGTAGGTGACGAGCGGCCGCATGGCGGCCAGGCTTTCGACGAGGCCCGCCGCCACGAGATCAGCCACCACCTGCCCTGCATCCTTGTAGGCGGAGGGCGCCTCTTCGATGACGAGCGCGCGGTCGTCGCATATGGCGATGCCACCCCAGGCATTGCGCAGGAGGTCGTCCCGCTCGGAGCGGGTCCGGCCGACGCGGCCGTGCATGGTGGCACGGTCGTATTTGCGCCCCGCACCGTGCGATATGCCGCCCAGCGAACTGGCGACCTTTTCCGTGGCCCGCACGATGTAGCTCAGCGTCGCGCGCGACCCTGCGAGCGGGGCGATCATGCCGGGATCGACGGCCGCCGCGCCCTTGTGGTGGACATAGCCCTTCCCGCTCCGGCGAACGAGATTATGCGGCACGTCGGTCACCAGGCGGCAATCGGCGCCAAGCGCCGAGGCCGCCTTCTCGGCGATGAGGATGCGGTTGAGCGAGGCCCAGGCAACACACTGATCATGCCTGCCGAGCCAATGGAGGCCGGCCGGAGACGAGGCATCGAGCCCCGACATCAGGTCCGGTTCGGCCGAGAGACTGTCGGACAGGACAGCTGCTCCGAAGCCGCGGGAACCCGAATGGACGAGCAGGTAAAGGCCCTGGCGGCCGATGCCGGATACCGGCGAGGAGAGGCTCTCCACCGCCTGCAGCTCGCAGAAGTGATTGCCGCCGCCGATCGTTCCCAGCGCATCCGCGAAGAGATCGCCCGGAAGGCCGACACCGTCGAGGCGCCCGGCAGCATCGTCGACCGCAAGCGCGTCGAACCGCCGGAGACGGCTTGCCGCCCTGTCGAGCTTCAGCTTCCGCAATGGAAGATCGAGCTCGAACAGGGACATGCCGCAACCGATGTCGTTGCCGACGAGCAGCGGATGCAGCCTGTCCGACAGGAGCGCGACACCTGTCGCACCGTATTTGCCCGGATGGAGATCCGGGAAGGCCGCGATGCTTCTGACGCCCGGAAGGCGCGCCATCCTGTCGAGCTGATCGAGCGCGGCGCCCTCGATCCAGCTTTCGTCCGAGAAATAGTGATGGATAGTCGCCGGCGCGCATGCCGGCTGGGTGGGGACAGACGTGTCCCCGAAAAAAGTGCCCATGATAGAACTCTGGATAGGTGCTCGTGTCCGCCGTCGAATACGGCAGGTCGAACGATCCTCCTCAGCCAGGCTGAGTCAGACCGGAACCCCGATGGGGCGTGAGGAGATGTTCTGCATCGATCCGCTCCCTTTCCAGAAACACACTGCCGGCGCTTATACGCGAATTCTGTCCCGTTTCAACCGTCATCGCACCGACCGCCGCCACAAGGGCGACGGCCGGCGCGTCGTCACTCAACGCCTTTCCCGCCTCTTCCGCCACGGCGCGTCCCTTTGCCAGTCCCCGGCCATGATGCTCCCGAAGGGCACGACCTCGTCGACCACCTCGGCGAGGCCATAGTGCTCGATCTGGGCGCGCACATTGGCGGCGGACTTGTAGGCACTCGGCAGCTCCGAAGCATCCGCGAAGCCGGAGAAGAAGCGGACGTCCAGCCCCGCCGTCTCCTTTTTCAGCACATCCGCCAGGTTGTTCGGGCTCAGGCCGCGGGCATCGGCGCCGTATTCCTCCGCAAGGCGCCGCATATGGGCGCTGCGGGAAAAATTGCGGCCGGCGCCATGCGGCGAGAATCCGAGGCCATGGGCGGCATTGGAACCGCGAACGATCAAGATCGGCTCCGCCATGTTGAGCGGAATGATCGTCAGGTCTGTCGCATCCTCTGCCCACTTGTCGAAGGCCGGCGTCGCTCCCTTGCCGTGGTAGAAGAGCCCGTCGGACTTGCGGAAGACGAAGTTGTGCTCGTTCCAGAAGCGGTCGGCCACCTTGGCCGAGAGCCTTTCCGCAGCCATGTCGTGCAGGACGTAATGGTTCTCCTTCGTCCACTGGCGGATCGTCTGGAGCGCCGACCAGTAGAGGTCGCCCTCCTCGGTATCGGCGGGAATCCAGGCGTTTTCCCGATGCGTCTGCGGCGACAGCTGCTCGCGGAAGCGATTGGCGACCTTCATGCCCTTGTCGTAGAGGCGCGCGCCCGGTGCCCGCGACCCGTGGTGGGTGACGAGCGCCGTTTCACCCGTCGATTTCATCGTCCCGACATAGGCGAAGTGGTTGCCGTCGCCCTGCGTCGCGAAGTGCTCGATGCCGGCGCTGAGGGCGCCGTCCCGCAGGTAGGGGTTCTGCTGGAAGGCGGACAGCGTCGCCTGCGAGGGCTTGAACTGCCCACCGCGCGGGCGCCCGCCCGGACCGAAATGCGTCACCGCATGAACGGCGTCGAGCAGGGCCTTCGGATCGACATCCGGGAAGATGGAGATCGCCATCGAGCAGCAGATATCGGCCGAATGCATGCCGGGGTGGATCGCCTCGGATGCGACGACGCCGCCGACCGGGATCGTCCCGATCGGGCCTGCCGGGCAGGCATCGGGCATGATCGCCGCCGAGCGCACCACGGGCGTGCGCACCAGCGCCCGCATCGTCGCATTGACCTTCTCCACATTGTCCTGCTCGAAGGCGTTTTCCGCGCGGATGTTGGAATAGATCTCGATATCGTTGTCCGCCCTCAGCGCAAGCGTCGGGCCCGGCTGGAAGGCGCGTGCCGCTTCCAGCGCGCCCTCCATCGAACCGCCTTCGCTCAAGACCGTGTTGGCGGCGTCCAGCGCATCGCGGAACCACTTGCCCTGGGGCATGCCCGCATCGATCAGATCCTGCCCGCTTACTACCTGTTTCATCGTTTCTTCTGCTTCTGCAGTCCTTCTATCCATCGAGTTTCCTGTCCCCGGGCGACAAATTCAGGCGGAAGACGTTTCCGCACGCATTCCATTTGCATGGCGCGATGCGGCCCATGTAGTCCTCCGCAGCATTCGCCCGGGGCCTCTTGCCATCCCGGCGACGAACCTTGGCGGGACGGTTTCTGAGCTACGCACATCCTGACGAACATGCGGGATGGATCGAACATCCGACCTGCACGCCGGATATCCGGCGAGCCGCTCTTACCTGTAGTCCCACCGGCATTCGCCGGGCATTCCCTATGCAAGCCCTTGCAGCGGCGACGAGGATGAACGAAACCGGATGGCCCCGCTCGTGCCAGAGAGCGTATGCCCAGGAGGAGTCGAACCTGCCAGACCATCCAACGGTGGTGGCTGTAGTTCCGTCCGGCATTCGCCGCTGCAAGTCTTCCATGGGCAATAGCCTTCTTGCCCATGTCGTTCGTCCGTGACGACGAGGTGTGGTGAAACGACCCGCTCTATCCGCTGAGCTACGGGTCCATGGTTGGGGGACCCGGCGGGATTCGAACCCGCGACCTGGAGGTTAACAGCCTGTAGTTTCATCCGGCATTCGTCACGGTCCCCGTGCCGTTCACGGGCGGCACGGGGGTATTGCTTCATGTCAGAGCTCGATCGCCTCGATTGCCCTCACCCAGCCGTCGGCGCCCTTGCTGTCGGCGGCGAAAGCGGTGATGACCCCATAGACGGCATCCGAGAAGCCGCCGATGTTGAGCACGTCGTTCCGGGTCGGCGCCTGCGTGGTGGCGTGGGGCTGGAGATCGAGGCAGACCAGCTTTGCAGCCGGGTTGACCCGCTTGATCCGTGCCCATTCCGTCATCACGCCCGTCGGCTGACCGGCCTTGCGCGCATCCATCCAGGATTCGTTGTCCGAGATGAACACGACGAGATCGACCCTGGCCTTCTCGTCCGCGAGCTTGCGCAGCGGTGCGGAGCAGTTCGTTCCCCCGCCGCCGATGGCCGCCAGCTTGCCGGCATTGGTCATCACCGAATCCCGCCGGTTGAGCGCGACGTTCACCACGCCGGTCTCGAACGGCAGCACCCGTGCCTTCGGGTTGCGCTGCAGGAAGGCCGCCGTCATCAGGCCGGCGACATCGATGCAGCGGACCGCCGACGTCGCCCCCTTGCGGTATCCGGTCACCGGCGACGCCATGGATCCGGAAACGTCGGGGCACAGCACCACATTGCCACCGAACGACGGCACGTTGGCGATCGCGATATCCATCGCGTCCTGCAAGGCATCGCGCACGACATCCGGAACCTGGCCGTCGACCATCTTCCACGCCATCATCAGCTGATAGGGGAAGACCCTGGCCTTGCGGACCTCATCCGGATCGGCCAGCCGCGCAGCCAGCGCCTCGGCAAAACCCTCGACCTCGAACACGCCGTTGCGCGCGAAGGTGTTGAGGTTCTGCCGCACCATCTGCCAGCCGCCCTTACGGGCGATCTCGACCCAGTGCTCGCGCGTCAGCGGCAGCGAGGTCAGCATCTGGAACGGCACGTCCGGCACCGGCCGCGTCTGGTCGCGCCGGAAGGCTTCCAGCGCCTTGACGAGGTCCGGCAGCGCCGCAACGTCGTGCGGCTTGCCGATCGCCCAGGCATAGAGCGCCCTGCGTTCCTCCGACACCGGCTTCGGATGCACCATGCGGATGACGTCGGCCAGCGACGGGTCGTTGCCGACCATCGCGCGCAGGATCTGCTCTGTGCTTGCCCGTTCCAGCCATGCCTGCACGGCCTTCTTCGGCCGCGTGCCGAGCGACTTGCGCCCCGTTGCGCCGGAGCGCATCACCTGGACGAAGCCGCGCAGCATCTTGCCGCTCTTGACGACGCGCGGAAAGGCGCGGGCGAAAGCATCGCTCTCAAGGCTGGACAGCATGGCCAGCAGGGTGACCGGCATGTCCTTCATGTGCCCCTTCCCGGCCGCGTGGATGGCCACCTTGGCAAGGAATTCCGGCTCGACCTCAAGGGCCAGCGCCTTCACCGCCTCCAGCTGCTCGGCACCGTCGGTGTAGAACGTACCGTTGAACGTGCCGGTCACGGCATACTGCGCCAGCGCCTCGCGCGGCGTCAGCCTGTAGGCCGGCGCGGCTTCGTGGTTTTTCGTGTCCGTGCCGGGAAGCAGCTTTCCGAGATAGGTTTTGAAGATCGCCTTGTTGACCATGACGGCACCTCTTGTTGGTTCGTGCCAGATACGTTTCAAGCGGCGTGCCAGTTTGACGAAATAGTCTCTCAGAAGCGGAAATTTTCTTCTATCTCGCTGTAATTAATATCTAAAAATTATTCCTGCCCATACACCGGCCCAAATTGCCAAAATTCGACGCTCCCATTATCCTATCCAAGAATATCCATCCTTATAAAATTGGATAAGACATGAAGCGACGTGTCGCCATCAGCATCCTGGGAACCACCCTCGACATGGGGAAATGGGACAATCGCTGGAGCCGCTGGCGGCCCAATGTCGGGCTCTGCCAGCAAGCCGGCCTGTTTATCGACCGGCTGGAACTCATCCATGACAACCACGCGAGCGCCCTCGCCACGCGGATCATCGCCGATATCGAGACCGTGTCACCGGCCACCGAGGTGCGCAGCAATGTCATCAATTTCCGCGACCCGTGGGATTTTTCGGAGGTTTACACGAACCTCCGGGACTTTGCGCGCGGCTACCCGTTCGACCCCGATACCGAGGATTATCTCGTCAACATCACCACCGGAACGCATGTCGCACAGATCTGCTGGTTCCTGCTGACCGAGGCCCGCATCATCCCCGGCCGGCTGCTGCAGCTCTCGCCGCCGCGCGATCGCGATCCGGGCGCGGACTTCGCCGGCACGCACCGGATCATCGACCTCGACCTCTCCCGCTACGACGAGATCGCCAAGCGCTTCGCCTCCGAGCGCGAGGAGGCCGCCTCCTTCCTGAAATCGGGGATCTCCACGCGCAACACCGCCTTCAACCGGATGATCGACGAGATCGAGCGCGTGGTGATCCGCTCGGTGGCGCCGGTCCTCCTGACGGGACCGACCGGCGCCGGCAAATCCCAGCTCGCCAGGCGCATCTACGAGCTCAAGAAAGCGCAGCGGAAGGTCAGCGGTCCCTTCGTCGAGGTCAACTGCGCGACATTGCGGGGAGACCAGGCAATGTCGGCGCTGTTCGGCCATGTCAAGGGCGCCTTCACGGGGGCAGCCGGCGAGCGCGCGGGCCTCCTGCGCTCTGCGGACAAGGGCGTGCTCTTCCTGGACGAGATCGGCGAGCTCGGCCTCGATGAACAGGCCATGTGCCTGCGCGCCATCGAGGAGAAACGCTTCCTCCCGGTGGGCGCCGACACCGAGGCCTCCGCCGATTTCCAGCTTCTCGCCGGCACCAACCGCGACCTCGCCGAGGCCGTGCGCCTCGGAAGGTTCCGCGAGGATCTCTTCGCCCGCCTGAACCTCTGGACGTTCCGGCTGCCGGCCCTTCGCGAGCGCGCGGAGGACATCGAACCCAACCTCGATTTCGAGCTGCGCCGCTTCCTGGAGCGCGAGGGCCAGAACGTGACCTTCAACAAGGAGGCACGCGAACGCTATCTCGCCTTCGCCACCGGCCCTGACGCCGCATGGAACGCCAATTTCCGCGACCTTTCCGCATCCGTCACCCGCATGGCCACGCTCGCCCCGCTCGGCCGCATCACCATCGAGGTCGTCGACGACGAGATCCGGCGGCTGAACACGGCCTGGCACGGCGCTTCACGGCAGACGGCGTTCGACGACATCCTTGTCGAGCATCTGGGCGAGGATGCTGCAGCGCAGCTGGACCGGTTCGACGCCGTGCAGCTCGCCGCCGTGCTGCAGACTTGCCGCAAACATGCCAGCGCCAGCGCGGCGGGCCGGGCGCTGTTCGCAAGCTCGCGCCTGGAAAAGAAAAGCAGCAATGACGCCGACCGCCTGTCGAAATATCTCGCGCGATTTGGCCTGAGGTTCAATGATGTGAGCATGCTGCGCTAGGCTGCCGATCTCCATCGAGACACCGGCTGGATTCGAATCTGCGGCGCGGCGTCATGTCGGGCCGCGTCAGCTTGCCCTCTTTCCGGCGCCTCGCATGAACAGCTCCCACGCTTGCTCGAAATAGGCATCGCGCGCTTCGGTGGAGGCGAAGGCGGTGCTTCCGAGCATGGCATAGGTGATCGGCTTCACCGTCAGCGAATAGATGAGTTGATCGGCGATGAAGGCCGCCTCTCCTTTCGCAAGGTCACCGCTTGCCTGCGCGGCCTCGATCAGCTCGATCAGACAGCGGACGGTCGGATCGCTGCTCGCCCCGTCGGCAAGGCTCTGCCTGAACATCGCGGCTTCGCTCAGGGTGATGCGCTTCATGGCGATTTGCTGCGGCTCGAGATGGGCGGTCAGGAACCAGTGGCCGGCCATCTTGAGACGCTCCAGCGGCGCGCCCGCGGGTGGAACGGTCATTTCGAGGCTGCGCAACGCGCTTGCGCGGATGCGCTCTATAACGCCGCGGAACAGCGCTTCCTTCGATGGGAAACGCCTGTAGACCGTGTCCTTGCCGGCACCGCAGGCGGCCGCGATCTTCTCCATCGAGGTGCCCGCATAACCCTGCGCCGCGAACATGCCGGTCGCGACATCGAGGATCCTGGCCGTCAGCTCTTCGGATCTCTGCCGCGACGGCCGGCCGGTTTTCGAAGCACGGGCCTGTTCGTCAGGGCCTGGCGCACCTTCGACACCGATTTCCGCGGCCGATCGCCGAACGCCATCCGTCATGCCCCGCTCCGACATCGCTGAATTTCCCATCATGCTCGTTTGCGCCCTTCCTTAGCAGACTCCACCGCTCCCACCCAACCCTTGGCCGGTCGCGGCGTCGGGCAAGGCGGCGCCAAAAATATGAGTTTCGAGCTCATATAATTAACTGGACACTACCGTCCCGTTTGATTAATAGACGACTCCGACCGGCGGGGCAAATGCCTGCCGCCGTGATGGTGTCCGAGGGTCGGACAAGGGGCTGGGGATACACAATGGGACGCAAGCTGACCTACCTTCTCGCAACTGCCAGCCTCCTGCCCTTGCAGGTTGCCGGCGCGCACGCTCAAGACGCCGCGACCCGGCTCAAGACGATCGTCGTCGAGGGTGAAAGCGAAACCCCGCGTAAGGGCGATCGTTATGTCGCCAGTCGGACGACCACCGCGACCAAGGGCGCGACGCCGGTCGAGAGCACGCCCCAATCGACGACGACCGTCAGCCGCAAGCAGATGGATGACCAGAACGCCCAGACGGTGCAGAGCGCACTGAACTATACGGCAGGCGTTCTTTCGAACGTCGATGAGAACAGCCGCTTCGACAGCCTCTCGATTCGCGGTTTCGGCGGCTTCTTCAGCGCCATGCGGACCGTCGACTATCTCGATGGCTTGAAGCTTCCGCGCGGCCAGGCATGGGGCATACCGCAGATCGACCCCTTCCTGCTCGACCGGATCGACGTGCTCAAGGGTCCGTCGGCGGTTCTCTACGGTCAGGGAAGCCCCGGCGGGCTCGTCAACCAGATCAGCAACATACCGAGTGCCGACCCGTCCCACGAGCTGCGCCTTGAGACCGGCAGCCATGGCCGGGTCCAGGCCGGCGTCAGGAGCCGCGGCGCGCTGAGCGAGGACGGCGTCCTGCAATATTCGTTCAGCGCGATCGGCCGCCAGTCCGGCACGCGCCATGACGACGTGGATGAACGGCGCCTTGCGGTCGCGCCGGCGCTGACATGGCAGCCGGACGAGGACACGAGCCTGACGCTGCTCGGCTTCTACCAGAAGGACCCCGAAGGCGGCTACTTCAACCACATCTATCCGCGCTTTCTGGCGCCGGCCGCATACCGTCCCTACCTGACCGGCGGCCTCAATGTGGGCGACCCTTCGTACGACAGCTATGACCGCGACCAGTTCGGCATCGGCTACATTTTCGAACACCGCTTCAACGATGCGGTGAAAGTGGGCTCGCGCCTGCGCTATGGCGGTCTCGATTCGACATTCCGGACCCTTCAGATCTCAGGACCGCTCACTCCCGACGGCCTGCTGCCGCGCTGGGCGGCGCACTCGGCGGAAAGCGTGCGCGGCGTGAGCGCCGACAACAACGTGGAACTGAGCTTCGCCACGGCGGCCCTGGAGCACAAGGTCCTCGTCGGCATCGATGTCCAGCGCTCGACAAGCGACTTCCTGTTCCTGCTCGGCAGTGCCCAGCCGCTCGACGTGACAAATCCGCAGTACGGCCTACCCGTCGGGCCGTTCGCCACCTTCACGGATGCAAAGCAGGATTTGCGGCAGACGGGGATATATCTCCAGGATCAGATGACCCTCGGCAATCTGCATATCCTGCTGGGCGGCCGCTACGACTGGTCCCAGGAAGGCTCGCTCAACCGTCTCACAGGCGTTGAGCGCAACCAGACGGAACGCGCGGCCAGCTACCGGGCGGGCCTGCTCTACGAGTTCGACAACGGCATCGCCCCCTATCTCAGCTATTCGACATCCTTCGAGCCCGTCGTCGGCGTCGGATCGGACGGCCGGCCTTTCGTTCCCACGGAGGCCGAGCAGTTCGAGATAGGCGTCAAATATTCGCCCGAAAGCCTCGATGCCATCTTCACCCTCGCCGCCTTCGACATCAAGCAGAAGAATGTCCTCACGCCCGGCCCCGTGCCCGGCTTCAGCATCCAGCAGGGCGGGGTCCGTTCCCGCGGCATCGAGTTCGAAGCGCGTGGGAACGTGACCGACAATCTCGAGCTGATCACGGCCGTCACGCTGCTCGAAACCGAGATCTCCCGATCGAACGTCGTTCCGTCGATCGTCGGCAACCGGCCGCAGGGCGTGCCGCGGTATTTCGGCTCACTCTGGGCGAACTACACCTTCGATGACGACGTGTTCGACGGCCTTTCGGTCGGGGCCGGGGTGCGGATCGTCGGCAGCAGCTACGCGGACGATGCAAACGCCGTCCGCACGCCGGGTTACGCCCTGGTGGACGCGGCCCTGCGCTATGATCTCGGCGCGGCCAATCCGGCCTTCAAGGGGGCGGAGGCGACCCTCAACGTCACGAACCTTTTCGACAGGGACTACTATTCGGGCTGCAGCAACGGTTTCTACTGCCAGGTCGGAAAGGGCCGCGAAGTCGTGGCCGGCCTTCGTTATCGCTGGTGACGGGCATGCGGATGAACCGAAGACGCTTCCTGACGCTTGCCGCCGCAGCCCTCTCCGGGCCGGCTCTCGGTGCCGGTCCGCGGGCGATCACGGTAACGGACATGGCAGGACGCACGGTGGAGCTTGCGGCGCCACCGCAACGCATCGTGCTTCTGGAGGCGCGCGACATCCTCACCATGTCCATGCTGCATCCCGACCCGGCACGGCTCGTCGTCGGCTGGGCCGCGGTCGAGCGCATGGACAGTGACGATCTCCATTCCGCCTACAGCACGGGTTTCGACATAGCCCTGGTCGGCCGGCAGACGCCGGAAACCGTCTCGCTGGAGGGTCTGATATCCCTGCAACCCGATCTCGTCGTCGCCACCGCCTACATGGCGCCGGGAAACGGCGCCGACGCCCTGTCCGAACGGCTTGCGGAGCTTGGCATTCCCGTCCTGTTCAGCAGCAGCTTCAGCAATGACGCGGCAGGTGAGGCGCCCTCGCCGCTCGAGGAACTGCCGCGTCTGATGCACATGTGGGGCGCGATCCTGAACCGCCGCCGGGAGGCCTCGGCCTTCCTGACCTTCCATGAGCAGAAAATCGAGCGGCTGCAAAAACGCCTGGCGGGCGTGGCGCCGCGCAAGACCTATTTCGAAATCGGCTCGCTCTACGATGATTGTTGCTGGGCCGTCGGCCAGGACATCTGGGGCACGCTTCTTGAAGCGGCCGGCGGCCGCGGGCTTGATGCCGCGTCCTCCCCGTGGGCCGCCAAGATCCAGCTCGAACAGCTGCTCGCGGAAGGCGCCGACGTCTACATCGCGACGGGCGGCGGCTATGCGAACGCCACGAGACCCGCGATCGGCCCCGGCCTTCCCGAAGCCGAAGCGCGCGCCGGGCTGGAGCGCCTCACCGGACGGCCCGGCTTTCACCTCTTGAAGGCTGTAGAGCACAAGCAGGTGCATGGCATCTGGACGGGGCTGATCACCGCCCAGCCGCTCAACCTCCTCTTCCTGGAAGTCGCCGCCAAATGGCTGCATCCCGACCGCTGCCACGATATCGATCCGCACGAAACATTGGCGGAATTGAACCGGCACTTCCTGGCAAGACCGATCGCCGGCCCGTGCTGGGTCAGCCTCTGACATCCCCGGAAATCCCAGGAATTTGGCCATGCCGAGCCTAAAGGCGCACACCACGATCACATTTTCCGATCTGACGCGATATCTGGACAATATCCTCATCTTGCTCGGCGATCACGACATGCAGGTTCGTTTCGCGGACGGCATCCATGTCGCGACGTCGCCCTATGGCACCGTTCGCGTGCGGCCCGCCGGCCAGATGCTCCACATTGCGGTGGAAGCCGAGAATGGCGCCTCCCTCAACCGCCTGAAGAACGCCCTTACCGGCCTCGTCGATTTCGTCGCGCGGGCCGAGGACCCCGACATCGTCTGGACCGGCGACAAGGCCGGCGACACATGGCCGCCGGACTTTCGGGTCCTGACGGTGCGCGCCGTGCGCGACCTGACACCGCGGATGCGCCGCATCCGCTTCGCCGGGGAAAATCTCGCTCACTACGACGTGCCCGATCAGATCCATTGTCGCCTGCTGTTCCAGCCGCATGGCGAGCCGAACCCCGAATGGCCGAGGCTCGGCGACAACGGGCGGCTGGTCTGGCCGAAGGGCGGACAACAGCTCGCGTCGCGCATCTACACGATGCGGACCGTCGATGCGGCAACGGGAATGCTGGAGGTCGACTTCTATCTGCACGATGCCGGCGGTGCCGGCGTCGAATGGGCCCGCAAGGCGGCACCGGGCGTGCTCGTCGGCCTGCTCGGCCCGGGCGCTCACGGGCCCAAGCCCGCGAGATGGAACGTCTATGTCGGCGACGAGACGGGCCTGCCGGGCATAGCCCGCATGATCGAGGCGTTGCCGCGGGATGCGAAGGGCGTCGCTCTCATCGAGGTGGCCGAACAGGCCGAGGAACAACCGATCGCCGCGCCAGACGGCGTCGACATACGCTGGGTTCACAGGCACGGCCGGCCGCCGGGCACTCCGGATCCCTTGGCGCAGGCGGTTCGATCCCTCGACTGGCCCGCGGACAAGGAAGACACCTTCTTCTGGTGTGGCTGCGAATACTCGACCTTCCGGGAAATCCGTCAGTTCCTGCGCGAGACGGTCAAGCTGCCGAACCACCGGCAGGTCGCCTTCTCCCATTGGCGTCGCGGCCTGAGCAATGATGAAATCATCGAGGCCGGCGGCGATGTCGTCGCCGGTTGATGCCCGCACACTATGCGCCCCCCGCGCTTACTGCGCCGCTGGCGGCTGGCGCGCGATACGGATAAGGTATGACGCTCACGGTTCGACGGTTGGGGCGCGAAACCAGGAGGCCGACGGATGCCTGTCACCGAACCCGACCCCATGTCACGAACGAAGGCCGGCGCCTATGCGATAGGCCTGCCTGCGGCGCTGCTGGCTTTGGTCTTCCTGCCGGCCGGGCGCCTCGGCTGGATGCCCGGCTGGATCTTCATCGGCTTCCTCGTCGCCGCCTTCGCGGTCTCGGCCCTGATCCTGCAGCGCGTCAACCCGGCGATCTATCGGGCTCGCAGCCGCTTCCAGCCAGGAACGGAACGCTGGGACCGGATCTTGCTGTTGCTGATGCTGCCGGCGATGGTGGCCGAAGTGCCGCTCGCCACGCTGGATGCCGGCAGGATGTCCTGGTCGAGCGTGCCCCCGGCCTTTATCGTCCTCGGCTACGCGCTTCTCGCCGCCGGCATCGCCATCACCACCTGGGCGCAAGGGGTCAACCGCTTCTTCGAGCCTGGCGTGCGTCTTCAACGCGAACGCGGCCAGCGCGTCATCACCTCCGGCCCCTATGCCTTCGTCCGTCATCCCGGCTATGTCGGCGCGCTGATGATGTTCGCCGGCCTGCCGCCGGCGCTCGGTTCCTGGTGGGCGCTCGTGCCGGCGGCGGTCGCCGGTACGGTGCTTGTCCTGCGCACGCATTGGGAGGACGCCCTTCTCCAATCCGGGCTGGAGGGCTATGCCGACTATGCGCGCCGCGTCCGGTTCCGGCTCGTTCCGGGCGTCTGGTAGCTCTGCACCGGCGGAGGCGGATGGCGCGTCATGCGCGCGCCGGAACGGCCCCCAGGATCACGGGCGCGATCAGGGAGACGCCGGACAGCAACAGCAGCACGAAGGCTGCGAAACGGAGCGTGCGCGCAGAAAGCGCCGGGGGCCAGCGGCGCGCCAGATAGGTCGAAACCAGGACGGCCGGCAGGCCGGCAAGCGCCCATAAAAGCGCGTGATGCTGCCAGTCGCCGGCTGCGGCGACGAGGCCGAGACGGAACACCGAGTTGAGCGCGAAGATCGCCACGAGCGTCTCGCGGACGACCCGATGCGGCAGAGGCTGGCGGTAGAACTGGAAGACCAGCGGCGGCCCGGCGGTGGAGAAGAGCCCGCCCATCAGGCCGCCAAGCGCACCGAAGAACAGGAAGGCAGGCCCGCCCGACTGCTGCGCCAGCGGCGACGGCCGCCGGATCAGCTGGAGGCTCGACACGATGATGGCGAACCCGAGAATGAGGCGCAGCGCCGACAGCGACGAGGCCGCCAGAAGTGTCAGCACCCCGTAGCCGGCGGCGACCATCGGCAGGGCGCCGGCAAGCGACAGAAGGAACGGTTTCACGGCGATATCCCGCCAGCCCCGCGCCAGCACCATCACGGCATTGGCGAGCGTCAGCAGGCTGACGACGATGGCGGCTTCCGGCAGCGGGACAAAGTCCGTCAGCGCCAGGGCGCCCATCAGCAACAGGCCGAAGGCGAAACCCGTCAGGGTCTGCACATAGGCCGCCACGAAGGCGAGCGCGGCGAAGACGGCAAGTTCGCTCGTGCCGATCATGCCGCGGGGCCGGACGCCAGGAAGAGGGTGCGGAAGGGTTCGAGCCGATCGAGATCCGGCACCGTTCCGAGGCCCGGCCCTTGCGGCAGCACGACGACGCCCTCCTCCACCACGGGCCATGCGGGCGCGACCGCGTCGCGCAGCGGATTCGGATTGACGTCGATTTCGAGCAGCCCGTCCCCGCCGGCTGCCGCCAGGACATGCGCCGAGGCGGCAAGGCCGATGCCGGCGCCGAGGAAATGCGGGCAGTAGCGCCGGCCTGCGGCGATTGCGGCCCGGGCCACCGCGCGGCAGCCTGTCGGTCCGCCCCATTTTGCCGCATCGGGCTGGATGACGGAGAGGTGGCCGGCGCCGATTGCCGACCGGAAGGCCCGCAGGCCGGCAAGGTTCTCCCCTCCGGCCAGCGGCGTTGCGGTCAGCCGCGCAAGCTCGCCCCAGACGGCCGGGCCGGCATCCACACGCACGGGCTCCTCCACCCAGCCGAGCCCGAGATCGGCCGTCGCCGACAGGAAGTCTCGCGCCGCTTCCGGGGAAAACGCCTGGTTGGCGTCCGCATGCAGCGTTTCCCCGGGCTGCAGGCTCCCGGCGAGCGCCCGGATCAGCGCCAGGTCTCGATCGAAGTCGAAACCGACCTTGACCTTGAAGTCGCGGTAGCCGGCCGCGCGGGATTGCGCCACGACCTTTTCGGCGTCGCGGATATGAATGCCGCTGGCATAGGCGCGCACCGCGCCCGCCGCATCGGGCGACAGCGCCACGGCAAGCGGCACGCCGCGGCGGCGGGCAGCGAGGTCCCAATAGGCCATGTCGAAGCCGGCGATCACCTGCGCATAGGGGCCGGCCTCCCCGGTCTGCAGCACGAGTATGTGCGTTGTCGCGGTCAATTCCTTCCAAAGATCCGCGGGATCGGGCAGCGGCCTGTCGAGGATGCGCGGCGCGATATCCGAGACAAGGAGGCGGGCACGATGCTCCGCGCCGCAGGCCGGCCAGTTGCACCAGATCTCTCCCCAGCCGATCAGGCCCGCATCATCCTCCAGCCGCACCAGCACGGCCGGCCGGTCCCTCATCGTGCCGAAGGACGTCGAGACAGGCTTTTCGAGCGGCACGCGGAAGACATGCGCCTCGACGGACCTGATCACAGGGGAACGGGTGGACCCTGCCTTGCTCATGGCATCCTCACCCCGCAAGGAAGCCGCCGTCGACGGCATAGACCGTACCGGTGGCATAGCGTGCAGCCGGCATGGTGAGGAAAACCACGGCGCCCGCCACTTCCTCCGGCTGGCCCCAGCGCTTCAGCGCCGTGCGCGCGGCGATCCGGTCGCGATGCGCGATGTCCTTGCGCCCCTCGCTGTTGATCGCCGTCTCGATATAGCCGGGCGCGACGGCGTTGACCCGGATCCCTTCCTCCGCCCAGGCAAGCGCGAGGGCCTTGGTCAGCATCACGACGCCGCCCTTGCTGGCACAATAGGCCGGAAGGCGGGGCAAGGCGGCAAAGGCGTTCATGGAGGCGATGTTGACGATCGAGCCGCGGCTTGCGGCAAGATGCGGGCGAAAGGCCGTGGAGGTCCGGAAGGTGCCGGTCAGGTTGACGTCGAGCACGCGCTGGAAGGTCTCTATCCGGAACTCCTCGTCGCGGGCGAGGATGCCCGCGCAATTGACGAGCGCATCGACCCGCTCGAAGCGGGCGGCGAACGCCGCCACGGCCTCGTCGGAGGTGACGTCCAGGACGTCGAGATCGACGGCCTGAAGGCGCGACAGGGCGGAGCGGTCGAGCGCGGCGCGGTCGTGGCCGGTCGCCACGACCTTCGCGCCGCGGGCGTGGAACAGCGCGGCAATCGCCGAGCCGATATCCCCCGCGCCGCCGACAACGACGACCTGGAAGCCGGGCGGAAAGGCAAAAGGATCCGTCATCTCGCCCATCAGATGCCTGCCACGGCGACATATTTCAGCTCGAGGAAACCCTCGATGCCGTAGGAGGAGCCTTCCCGCCCCATGCCCGACTGCTTGACGCCGCCGAACGGTGCCATCTCGTTGGCCAGCATGCCGGTGTTGACGCCGACCATGCCCGCCTCCAGCGCTTCGGCGACCCGCCAGACGCGGCCGAGGTCACGCGCGTAGAAATAGGAGGCGAGACCGAACTCGCTGTCGTTCGCCATGGCGATGACCTCGTCCTCGTCGCGGAAGGTGATGATGGGGGCGAGCGGCGCGAAGGTCTCCTCCTTCGCCACCTTCATGTCCTGCGTGATGCCGCTCATGACGGTCGGCTCGAAGAAGGTGCCGCCGAGCGCGCTGCGCTTGCCGCCGACGAGAATCCTGCCGCCCTTGGCAAGCGCATCGCTGACATGCTCCTCCATCTTGGCAACGGCCCTGTCGTCGATCAGCGGCCCCTGGCTGACGCCCGCCTGCGTGCCGCGGCCGAGCGTGATCGCCGAGACCTTTTCCAGAAGCCTGGCGGTGAACGCCTCCGCGACGGTGTCCTGGACATAGATGCGGTTGGCGCACACGCAGGTCTGGCCGGCATTGCGGAACTTGGAGATCATCGCCCCCTCGACCGCCGCGTCTATGTCGGCGTCTTCGAACACGATGAAGGGCGCATTGCCGCCAAGCTCGAGCGACAGGCGCTTGATGCCGTCCGCCGCCTCCTTCATCAGCCAGCGCCCGACGCCGGTCGAGCCCGTGAAGGTGATCTTCGCGACCTTCGGATTGTGGCAGAACTCCATGCCGATCGGCCTTGCCTCGCCGGTAATGACGGAAAAGACCCCCGCCGGCACGCCCGCACGCTCCGCCAGAACGGCGAGCGCGAAGGCCGAGAGCGGCGTCTGGGCGGCTGGCTTCAGGATCATGGAGCATCCGGCGGCAAGGGCGGGCCCTGCCTTGCGCGTGATCATCCCGTTCGGGAAGTTCCAGGGCGTTATGGCCGCGCAGACACCCACGGGCTGCTTGAGCACCATGATGCGCTGGTTGCGGTTCGGGCCGGGAATGATGTCGCCGTCGATGCGCTTGGCCTCTTCCCCGAACCATTCGAGATAGGCGGCATTGGAGATGATCTCGCCCCTCGCCTCGCCGAGGGGCTTGCCCTGCTCGGCGGTGAGGATCTGGGCGAGGTCGTCCGCATTTTCGACGATGAGCTCGTACCAGCGCCGCAGGACGGCGGCTCGCTCCTTGGCGGACCGCCGTGCCCATTCGACCTGCGCGAGGGTTGCCGCGTCGATCGCCTGGCGAACCACCTCCACGCCGAGATCCGGGACACGGGCGATGACCGATCCGTCGAACGGGTCCGTGACCGTGATGGTCCTGCCGTCCACCGCGCCCAGCCAGCGGCCGGCCACATAGGCCTTGTCGGTCAGGAGGGACCGGTCCTTCAGGGCCGGCACCGGCTGTGTCGATCGATCGTCCATGGTCGTTCCTTCCGTCAATGGCCCGTGTCAGGCAGCGGCATAGCTCTTGGCGAAGTCGCCTTCATTGTGGATTTCCTGGAAGGCGGGCGCCGGGGGGGTCCAGCGCGGGGCCTTGGCGGCGGTGAGCGCGCTCAGGCGTTCCACCACGGCCACGCCTTCCTCCGTAAGCGCCCTGGCGACGGCAGCGGTATCCGGGAAATGCGAGCGGATCGCATTGAGCCAGATGGTGCGGCCTGCCAGGAACCCGCCGGCGCCGGCGGCATAGGCATAGTCGAGCACGCGTTCGAACTTTTCCGTCGCCGCGCCGCCCGACAGCAGCACCCACGGAATGCCCGCATCGGCGCAGATCCTGCCGATCGCATCGAATTCCCGCTGGGCGGCAAGGGCAGCCGCGCTGCCGTCACGCGGCGGCAGGCTGTTTGCGGCAAGCGGGCTTTCGAGCTTCAGGAGATCGACGCCGTATTCGGGCTTTGCGAATTCGCGCACGCTCTCGATCACGAGTTCCGGCAGCTTGGTCGGCGATTCGACATAGTCCGCCGTATGGCCCGCGGTGCCGAGGAACGGGAACACGAGCAGTTCGAGCACATAGGCGATGTCGTGGCGACGGCAATCCTCGCCGATCTTGCGCACGAACGCCTTCTGGTGCTCCAGAACGTCGGCCGAGGCGTCCGGCCGGTACCATGCGAGCACCTTGACCGCATCGCCGCCGAGACGGCGGATCTTCTCGACGCTCCAGTCGGCGATGACCTTGGACTTGCGGCCGCCCTCGGTCTCCTCGGTGCGGTGATCCTCCAGGGTGACGATCAGGCCGCAGTCCGGCGGCAGCACGTCGATGGCGGCGGGAATGGCATAGTTCGGATCGAACAGCATGGAGCTGCAATGCGGGGCGAGATTTTCGACCAGAAGCCGCTTTGCCGTGATCATGTCGGAGAAGGTGACGTCCGACTTGTCGATGCCGCGCGCCGCCGCAAGCGCTTCGAAGAGCGGCGGACGCTGGTCGAGCGCCACCATGCAGAAGTGGCCGTCCTTGTTGGCGAGACGGGCAAGGCCGCGGGTTTTTCCGAGTGTGAGCATGACGTTTCCTTTCAGGATGACTTCAGATCGTCGAGGGAGGGAATGGCGGCACGGCCGCCGGGCCGTGTGCATTTCAGGGCAGCGACCGCGCTGGCGAAGGCGAGTGCATCGGCAATGCCGAGGTTCGCCCCGATCGCGAAGGCATAGGCACCGTGGAAGACATCGCCGGCGGCCGTGGTGTCGACGGCATGGACGGCCGGTGCCGGCATGTCGTGCCTGCCGGAGGCGTCCTGCCAGACGAGGCCATCGCCACCGCGGGTGACCGCGACCATGCGGCAGCCGAAGCCCGCCGCCAGCGCCAGCGCCGCGTCCATGTCCTCTCCGCCGAAGCCGCGCAGGCCCGGCTCGGAGAAGACGGCGTGGTCGGTCAACGGAAGCAGGCGTTCGAAGATATCGGCGTCGGCGACGTCACCGTCGAGAACCGTCGGGATGCCGCGGCGCCGCGCCGCGGTGAAAAGCGCCTCCGCGCCCTCCGGCCAGCGCGGATCCGCCAGCACGCAATCGGCAGAAAGGCCGGCAAGCGAAAGCCAGGCGGGATCGACCGGATAGCGGCCGCGAAAATTGACGATCTGCCGCTCGCCGCGCGCATCGACGATGACGCCCGAGACGGACGATGCCCCACCCTCGAAGAGCCGGAACTGGCCGATATCGACACCTTCGGCAGCAAAGGCCTCCGCCATGAGGCGGCCTGCATCGTCGTCGCCCGCCCTGCCCCAGAACGAAGCCCGGCCACCAAGCCTTGCGATGGTCACCGCGGCATTCGCCGCCATGCCGCCCGGTTCGGTCAGGTGCTCGCCCGCGCGGATCTTCTCGCTGCCGCCGGTGAACGGCGTCTCCACCCGCCAGATGCGGTCGAGCGCGGACAGCCCGAGGCAGATAACCGCCGGGGCGGCCCCTGCCGGCATGATCGGCGGGCGGTTCATCGGATGGCCTTTCCGTCCACGCTGTCGAAGAGATGCGCCTTGCCGGCCTGCGCGACGAGGCCCAGCCTGTCGCCGACCTTCGGCCTGAGCTCGGGATCGACGCGGGCGACGGTCCTCACCCCGGCAAGGTCGAAATGCGTCAGCGTGTCGGAACCGAGCGGCTCCACCAGGTCGATCACGACGGGAAGCGCGCCTTCCTCACCGCCGACGGGAACGAAATGCTCCGGCCGGATGCCGAGTACCGCCTCGCTCCTGCTGCCGAGCGCCGCTTTCAGCGCGTCCGGCACGGGGGCGGCCAGATGCGGCGCGCCTTCGAAGACGAAGGTCTCGCCCGCGCGCCGGATCGGGAAGAAGTTCATCGCCGGGGAGCCGATGAAGCCGGCGACGAACTGGTTCGCAGGCGTCTCGTAGACCTCCTCCGGCCGGCCGAACTGCTGGATCTCGCCGCCTTTCAGGACCACGATGCGATCCGCCATCGTCATCGCCTCCACCTGGTCGTGGGTGACGAAGATCATCGTGGTCTTCAGCTCCTGCGACAGCGCCTTGATCTCGGTGCGCACCTGGCCGCGCAGCTTGGCGTCGAGGTTGGAGAGAGGCTCGTCGAACAGGAAGACCTTCGGGTCGCGGACGATCGCCCGCCCCATGGCGACACGCTGGCGCTGGCCGCCGGACAGCGCCTTCGGCTTGCGCTCCAGGAAGGGCTCGATATGCAGGAGGCCCGCCGCACGGCGCACGCGCTGGTCGATCTCCGCCTTGCTCATGCCGCGCAGCTCGAGCGCGAAGGCCATATTGTCGTAGACGGTCATGTGCGGATAGAGCGCGTAGTCCTGGAAGACCATGGCGATGTCGCGCTTGGAGGCCGGCACGTCGTTGACCTTCGTCTCGCCGATGAAGAGCTCGCCCGAGGTGCACGGTTCGAGCCCGGCGATGATGCGCAGCAGCGTGGACTTGCCGCAGCCGGACGGCCCGACGAAGACGACGAACTCCTCGTCGGCGATCTCCAGGTCGAGGCCGGGGATGATGGTGAGCTCGCCGAACTTCTTGGCGATGTTCCTGATCGTGATCGAGGCCATGGTGTCACCCAAACGAGAGGACGGGCTTGATGAGCTTGCCTTCGGCGAAGCGGGCGAAATTCTCCGGCAGGTCGTCGAGACCGAAGGCGGCGTCGACGAGCCGGCGATAGCGCTCCTTGTTGGCGCGCAGCAGTTCGACATTCGGCGCGAAGTCGCCGACCGGGAAATAGAAGGTGCGGATCATGTAGAAGTCCTTGCGGCGGAAGATCTTGCCTTCCTCGATGGTCCAGGGCGCGGCGTTCTCCCCGACCAGCATCAGGGCCCCGCGCGGCAGGACCAGCTCTATGCCGAGATTGCGCGCCACATGCGCGCCGGAGCATTCGAAGATCAGCTTGAAGCGCTTGTCGCGCGCGCCGACGGGATGGGCCTTCGCACCGAAGGAAACGGCGATCGCCAGCCGCTCCTCGTTCGGATCGCTGACATGGATATCCTCGTAGCCAAGGCTCGATAGCGCCAGCACCACGCCGAGCCCGACCGGGCCTGCACCGGTCACGAGGACCGGCACAGACCCTTCGGGAGGAACCAGCGGCATGGCGAAGCGAACGGCGTGGGCGGACGTCCCGATCGTGTCGAGCAGCAGCGGGGCGAGGTCGTCCTCGATGTCGTCGGACACCGGCAAGAGGCAGTTCTCGGGCACCGGCACGTATTCCGCATAGCCGCCCGGCCGGTTCCAGCCGATCAGGCTCGATACTTCCAGGCACATCTGCGTGTCGCCCGCGCGGCAGGCATCGCAATGGCCGCAATGCACCGGAATATAGACCGCGCAGCGCTGTCCATGGCGCGGATGGCCCGGCTGTTCGACGACACCGAAGATCTCGTGGCCGGCGGTGAACTCCGCCCCCTTGTACCAGAGCTTGAAGTCCGAGCCGCAAAGCGCGGTGCGCAGCACCTTGACCAGCACCTCGCCCTGCCCGACGGGCGGCAGGTCCTGGGTTTCGATGGTGATCCTGCGGTCGCCGTGGAAGACGGAGGCACGCATGCGGGCATTCTTTCTGTCTGTCATCCTGATCATCCCTTGACGGCACCGAGGGTCAGCCCTGCGACGAGCCAACGCTGGACGAGGATCGCGAGCGCGAGCGGCGGCAGCGCGATGAGCGTGGCGGCCGCCATCAGCGAGCCCCACTGGGTGGAACCTTCGCCGACGAAGTTGAAGGCGGCGGCAATCAGCGTCTTCGTGTCGGAATTCGACAGGATCAGCGAGAAGAGGAAGAAGTTCCACGAGAAGACGAAGGCGAGGATCGAGGCGACCGCGACGCCGGAGCCGACGAGCGGCAGGGCGATCCGCCAGAGAATGCGGGTCACCGAGCAGCCGTCCATCTGCGCCGCCTCGAAGACGCTGCGCGGAATGTTGTCGAAGAAGGGAAGCAGCACCCAGATGACGATCGGCATGGTGATCACCGCATGGCTGAGGATCAGCGCCGTGTAGGAGCCGATCAGCCCGACCTCGCGGAACATGATGTACCAGGGCAGCAGGAACAGCGTGCCCGGCGCCATCCGCGCGGCAAGCGTCAGGACGGCCGGCCAGGTGATGCGCGACCAGGAGACGGCGAAGGCGGCCGGGATGCCGAAGGCAAGGCCAAGCAGCGTCGAGCCGATGGTCACCACGAAGCTGTTGACCGCATAGGACAGGAACGGCGTCGTCTGCCACAGCGTGACGTAGTTCTCGAAGGTCGGCTGGAAGAACAGCGTCGGCGGATAGGCCGTCACCTCGAAGGACGGCTTGAAGGAGGAAAGCACCATCCAGACGGTCGGCGCCAGGATAAGGATACCCGCGACGGTCAGCTGCAGCGTGTTCAGCCAGTGGACCCAGCGGGGGCTCGAATGGTCGTTCATCGTCGTCTCCTTACCAGGCGACCGCGTTGCGCAGGCGGTTGAGCACGAGCACGGCGGCCAGCACGATGGCCGAGAGCGTGATCATGAGCGCGCTGGCATAGCCGATGTTGAAGAACTCGAAGCCGACCCGGAACCCGTAGATGTTGAGCGTGTTCGAGGCATTGCCCGGCCCGCCCTGGGTGGTGATGTAGATGATGTCGAAGAAGCGCAGCAGATCGACGCTCCGCAGCACGGCGGCCGTGACGATGGTCGGCAGCAGCAGCGGCAGGGTGATGCGCCGGAAGATGCGGAACGGAGAGGCGCCGTCGATCTGGGCGGCCTCGTAGACGCTGGGCGGCAGGGACTGCAGCCCGCCGAGAACGATCAGCGCGACATAGGGCGCCCATTGCCAGGTATCGATCAGGGCGATGGTCGGGATCACCCAGGTCGGAGAGGCCAGCCATTCGGAGGCCGGAAGGCCGAGCGACACCAGGATGTAGTTGGCCGCGCCCAGCGACGGATCGAGAATGACGAGCCACATCATGCCGGCCACCACGGGCGGCATCATGAAGGGCGAGATCAGGAGCGAACGCAGGAGGCCGGACAAGCGCTTGGAATGAAACAGCAACATGGCGAGATAGATGCCGGCGACGAGCTGCAGGACCATGGACAGGGCATAGAGCGCGAAGGTGACGTAGAGGCCGTTCCAGAACTCGCCGTCGGCAACGAGCGCCGCATAGTTGGCGCCGCCTGCAAAGCGCGCCTCCCCCGTCGACGAGAACGCGTGGAAGCCGAGCCAGATCGTGTAGACCACCGGAAAGGCGATCATGGCGACGGTGAAGAGGACCGCCGGTGCGGAGAGCGCGGCAAGCTGCCGTCCCTGGCTGTTGGTCGAGCCTGGAATCATTGTCCGGTCCTTCCAGTGGGCGATTGTGTCGGATACCGGGTCCCGCCGAAGCAGGACCCGGCAGATGCGCTACTTGCGGGCGATCAGGCCGTCGAGCGCGCTGTCGGCGGCGGCGCACGCCTCCTCGACCGACCGCTGCCCGAGAAGCACGTCCTGCACGGCCTGGCCGATATAGTCCCGCGATTCCGGATTGGCGATGATGGGGTAGCCGACTTCGGAAGACCCGTCGGACGCCAGCACGCCGAGCGCCGCCTGCCAGCTCGCCCGCACGGGCGCCTCGGCGATCCAGGCCTTGTACTCCTCATCGGCGGCGACGGAGGCGCGCGGCGAGGCGACGCCCTGAAGCGCCAGGCGTTTCTGCATTTCCGGGCTGGAGGCCCACTGTACGAAGTACCAGGCCGCATCCTTCCTGGCGCTGCGGCTGGAAATCGCAAGGCCCCAGCCGATCGCCGTCGGGACGGTTCCCGCCTCGCCGGCCGGCAGCGGAATCACATCCGTATCGTTCAGGCGCTCACCGCCCTCCATGATGGTGCGCAATTCGTTGGAGGATTCGAAGGCCATCGCCGCGCGGCCGCTGCGATAGAGCGCGGAAATCTGGTAGAAGCTGTAGTTCGCCGCGCCGGGCGGCCCGTATTCGCGCATCAGGTCGCCGTACCAGGCGATGGCCTTCTGGCCTGCCGGGGCGCAGAGCGCCGACTTGCCGTCGACGATGTAGGTGCCGCCCATATTGTGCAGGACGTTGCTGAACGTATAGGCGATCGCCGGCTTCAGGCCGCGCGAGGCGAAGGGCGTGACGCTGGCGTCGCATGCCTTGATCTTCTCGGCCGCGGCCCGCACGTCGTCGAGCGAAGCCGGCTTGGCAAGGCCGCATTTCTCGAAGATATCCGTCCGGTAGTAGAGCAGCGGGCCTTCGAGGTTGAGCGGGATGCTGGTCAGCTTGCCATCGAATGTCGCAGCCTTCACGAGAGCGGGGCTCACGCCTGAAAAATCGTATTCCGGAGCCACCGAGCCCTGCGTATAGGCCGAAAGGTCGGCATACCAGCCGGAGGCCGCGAACTGCTGCCCTTCGCGGGAGGCGAGGGTCATGAACACATCGATCTCGTCGCTGCCGGAGTTGAGCACCGTGACGAGGCGCTGGCGCATCTGCTGCTCCTGGTAGGAGTCGACCCGCAGGTTGATCCCGGTCAGCGCGGTGAATTCATCCTTGTAGGACAAGACCGCCTGGGACCAGGGATTGTTGTTGGCCAGGAATGAAACCGTTTCACCTTCATGCGCCTTCCAGTCGAAGGCAAAGGCGGAGGTCGCCGTTCCGGCCAGGAGCACAGACAGGACAACAGCAGGGATAGAACGATTTTTCAGCATATCTTCCTCCACAAGGCCGCTCTCCAGCGGCAGACCGAGCGCTTCTCCCGAGCGCAATTTCTATGTAACCGGTTACATATTATGTTGCGGGCATGGCTGTCAACACTCGACTGGCATGAAAATAATGCTGCATTGCAAGGCTATTTCCATTTGACATTCGCAAGCTGATCGTCACACAACAATGTAACGTTACATAATCCAGGCGGCTGCATGACCAGTGAGAAGGAAAAGACAGGCATCCGGGCGGTCGCGAAGCTTTCGGGCGTCTCGACGGCAACGGTCTCGCGCGCCCTCAACAATCCGCAGAGCGTGAGCGAAGACCTGCGCGCCCGCATCCAGCGGGTGATAGACGAGACAGGCTACGTGCCGCACGGCATGGCACGGGCTTTGTCCAGCAACAGGACGCGCACGATCGGCGCCATTATCCCCACCATCGACAATGCCATGTTCGCCCGCGGGATCGAATCACTGCAGAAGTTCCTCTCCTCACGCGGCTACATGCTCATTCTCTCGACGAACGGCTACGACATCGATGTGGAGCTGGAGCAGGCACGCAACCTGATCAGCCGCGGCGTCGACGGGCTCATCCTGCGCGGCGACTGTCACCATCAGGCGCTGCGCGACCTGCTGGCGGCCCGCGACGTGCCCTTCATCAATGTCGGCATCTACAATCCGAGCCAGCCGCATCCGAGCATCGGCGTCGACAACGAGGCGGCCGCGCACCGCGCCATGATGCATCTCATCGAGATCGGCCACCGCCGCATCGGCGTGGTCAGCGCGCTCCAGCGCAACAACGACCGCGCCAGCGCGCGAATAAGGGGGTTCCGCCGTGCCCTTGCCGAACACGGGCTGGACCTGCCGGAGGCGTGGCACGTCGAGGTGCGCTACACGCTGGACGATGCGCGGGAAGCCGCGCGGCAGATCCTCATGGGCTCGAGCGTCCCGACGGCCATCGCCTGCGGCAATGACGTGCTCGCCTACGGCGTCATGCTGGAAGCGGAGCGCAGGGGCCTGAAGATCCCCGCCGACCTTTCGGTCGTCGGCTTCGACGACCTCGAATGGAGCCGCCACCTGCGCCCCGCCTTGACGACGCTCCACGTTCCGACGGACCTGACCTGGAAGGGCGCCGGCGAATATATCCTCGCCCGCCTCGACGGCCACAAGGTTCCCACGCACTACGAGGTGGATTACGCGCTCGTCGTGCGCGAATCGACCGCCCCGCCGGCGAGCACCGCATAGGGTTGCTGACGGGAGCCCCCCGTATCCGGCATGTTCCGGAACGCGCGCAAATGTATCGAAACGTAGCGGCCCGACGTCGCCGTGCTTTTCAGGGCAGCACGATCTCGGCGGCAAGCCCGCCGCCTGGGCGGTTGGAGAGAGCCGGCAGGACCATATGGCGTGAGGTGGAAAGCCCAGCACATGGCCGGGCTTTCCGTTTTCGCCTCTTACTTCGCGATCGGCGCGTAGCTGCCGTTGCTCCAGCGGTTGATGTCGTAGCTGGCGTCCTTCAGGTCGCCCTTCTCGTCGAAGGTAACGGTTCCGACGACCGTGTCGATCGGCTGGCCGTTCTTCAGTGCTTCGGCAACCTTGGCCGGATCATCCGAGCCGGCGCGCTCGATGCCCTGCGCGAAGGCCTGGATCACGGCATAGGAGAAGAGCGTGAAGCCTTCCGGCTTGAAGCCGCCGGCCTGGATCTTCTCGACGGCCTCCTTCGCCTCGGGCTTGGCCTGCGGATCGGACGGGAAGACGAACATCGTGCCTTCGCCGGCGGGACCGGCGACCTGCCAGAATTCCGGCGAGGCGATGGAATCGGGCATGATCAGCTGGAACTTGTAGTCCTGCTCGGCGGCCTGGCGCAGGATGAGGCCCGCCTCCGGGTGATAGCCGCCGAAATAGACGACATCCACCTTGGCATCCTTCAACTTCGTCACGAGCGCGTTATAGTCCTTCTCGCCGGCATTGATGCCTTCGGAAAGCACCTCGTTGAGGCCGTTTGCGTTCATCGTCGTGCGCACCGCGTCGGCGACGCCCTGGCCGTAGGCCGTCTTGTCATGCAGCACCGCGACATTCTTGCCGGCATATTCCTTGGCGATCCAAGGGCCGATGAAGGCCCCCTGTGCGTCGTCGCGCGTGTAGAGGCGCATGATGTTCGTCCAGCCCTTGGCGGCGGCATCGTCCGTCATGACCGGGTTCGACGAGGCCGGGCTCATCATCAGCGTGCCGTTTTCGGCATAGACCGCCGAGGCCGGTATGCTCGAGCCGGAGCAGGCATGGCCATCGACGAACCGGATTCCGCTTGCGGCAATGCGGTTGGCGACGGAGACGGCCTGCTTCGGATCGCACTGGTCGTCCTCGAACTGCAGCTTGATCTGGCGTCCCATCACGCCGCCCTTGGCGTTGATGGCATCGGCCGCCGCCTGCGCGCCCTGCTTGAACTGGTCGCCGATCGTGGCGAGCGGACCGGTCAGCGGACCGGCGACGGCGAAGGTCAGGTCTTCCGCCTGCGCGGCGGTGCCCATGAGCAGGCCGAGCGCCGTGCCGAGGATCAGGATTTTTCGCATTGTCTCAACTCCCTTTTGTGCCCGCACCAGCGCGGGTCGCTCCTTCCAGAAATGAAGTTTTATGCTTGCAGAAAGAGTGGCTGGCATTCGAACCACTCCCAGAGGTAGGCGGCAAGCCCCCTGTCGACATGGATGCGCAGCGTTTCGGCGTCGGCGTGCCGGTACACCGTCCCCGTCACCCCGCCGAACGGCATCGCAGCACAGGGTCCCGGATTGTCCGGATCGATCGTCGTCGCCCGGGCGAGGAGATCGCGGATGCCCTCTCCCTTCGCCTCGAAGACACGCAAGGCGGAATCGACGCTCGAGACCGCATAGCCCTCCTCATGCCATCCGTCGGGCAGATCGGCGGATGAAAGCCCGATGACGAGCAGCCGGTCGCGGGCAACACGCACCGCATAGCGCGCGCCGAGGGCAAGCCCAAGCGCGCCGACATCCTCGCCGAGGCCGTAGCGGGCGAGGAAGCGCCCGGCATCGCCGCTGACGAGGCGCTGAGTCACCCCGATGATCGCCCCGACCTCGATGGTCCGGCCCTTCAGGCGGGCGTTCGCCCAATCCGGCTCGGGCCGCCATTTGCGCGCGACATCATGCATGGAGACGCGCTCCTTCCTCGTCGAAAGCACAGGACGGGACGATGCGCGCTTGCCTCACGTCTCTGAGGTGCTGCAGCTCGATGATGTCGCCCATGCGGGAAAGGCCACGTTCAATCAGTCCGAGCGCGATCGGCTTTCGCAGCGCCGGGCTGAAATAGCTGGACGTGACATAGCCGAGGCTGCGCGTGGCACCGGCCTTGCGCTCGATGCCGTGCGCCCCCGTCGGCAGCACGCCCTTGCCGTCAACCGCTTCGAGCCCGACGAACTGGCGGCGGTCCGGCGCGGCCGCATCCTCCGTGATCAGCGAGCGACGGCCGATGAACGCGACCTTCTTGCGCTCCAGCGGCGCGGTCAGGCCGAAATCCATCGGGCGGCTCGTGCCGTCCGTATCCTTGCCGATGACAATATAACCTTTTTCCGCGCGAAGGATCATCAGGGCCTCAAGGCCGAGCAGCGTTGCGCCGCACGCCTCGCCCGCCTGCCGCAGCCGTGCCCAGAGCGCCCGGGCCTGGTCGGCCGATACGGAGATTTCGTAGGAGCGATCGCCGGTGAAGCTGACACGGGCGATCCGCACCGCAATGCCGTCGAACAGGCCGGACACCACGGCCATATGCGGCAATGCCGCATCGTCGAGCGCGATGGAAAGGCCAGCGCTTTCGACAAGCGCCCGCGCCCTCGGGCCTGTGACGGTCAGCGTTGCCATCTCGGCCGTCACATTGTGGATGAAGACGCGCCGCTTGTCGAAACGGTCCTGCCGCCATTCCTCCAGAAGTCCGTGCACGCCCGCCACATGCGAAGACGAGCACGAGACGACGAAGCGGTTCTCATCGAGCCGCATCAGCACGCCGTCATCGTAGATGTTGCCCGCCTCCGTGAGGATGAAGCCGTAGCGGCAACGGCCGGGCGCCAGCGTCGACATGGTGTTGTAATAGATGAAATCGAGGAACGGCGCGGCATCCGGACCCATCACCTCGATCTTGCCGAGCGGGGAACCGTCGAAGAGCGCAACGCCCTCGCGCGCGGCCCGCGCTTCCGCCTGGATGCGCTCCTCCGGTGCACCGGCGCCATAGAAGGCCGGGCGCAACCAGCCGCCATATTCGCGGAACACCGCGCCATCGGCCCGGTGCTGTGCTTCCAGCGGCAGGCGGCGGAGCGGGTTCATGCGCGTGCCGGAGCGGGCACCGGCGAAAGAGGCGAGCGGCACCGGCGTGAAGGGCGGGCGATAGGTCGTCGTGCCGACCTCGGGAATGCGGCGCCCGGTGAGCTCCGCCATCAGCGCAAGTCCGTTGACGTTCGAGGTCTTGCCCTGATCGGTCGCCATGCCGAGCGTGGTGTAGCGCTTGAGGTGTTCGACGGAGACAAAGTTCTCCCGCACGGCCAGTTCCACGTCCTTGGCCGTGACATCGTTCTGGAGGTCGATCCAGACCCGCTCCCTTGCACCGGGCTTCGGCCAGGCTGCAACGATGCGGAAGTCCCGCTCCGACCCTCCCGCAAGCTCGGCCGGAAGGCCGAAATTGCCCGCGGCAGCGCCGACCACCTCCACGCCGTCGACCGCCCGGCCGGGAACAAAGGCGAGGATATCGTCGCGCCAGTCGAGCTTGCCCTGCGCCTGGCAATAGAGATGCACCGTCGGCGTGAAGCCGCCGGAGGCGAGCAGCGCGTCTGCTTCCAGCACCGTGCCGTCGGAAAGCTTGACGGCGGTCACGGCGCTGCGGCCGACCGCGGTCACGACGGCTAGGCCCTTCAGCACGCGCAGCCCGGAGGGCGATGCGGCATCGGCGCGATAGTCGACGACGGTGACATCCGCACCGGCCGCCGCCAAGGCTTCCGCCGTCTCATAGGCAAGCCCGTTGTTCGCTGCGATGACGACCTTGCGGCCCGCGGCAACGCCGAAGCGGCGAAGGTAGACCAACGCGGCCTCGGCGGACATGACGCCCGGCAGGTCGTTGTTGCCGAAGGGCAGTGGCCGTTCGATGGCACCGGCGGCAAGGACGATCGACCCGGCACGGATGCGCCACAACCGGTCCGGCGCGCCGTCCGCGGCTTTCTGGTGGAGGCCGACGAGATGGTGGTCGTAGATGCCGAAAGCCGTGGTCCCGGTCAGGACACGCACGCCGGCCCGTTCCAGCTCCGCGGCGACGTCCGCCGCCCATTCGGCACCGGGTTTTCCCTCGATGGCCGCCGCCCGGAAAAGCAGGCTGCCGCCGACCTGCCGGCCATCGTCGCAGAGCACGACACGTTTGCCGGCGCGGGCCGCCTTGCGCGCGGCAAGCAGGCCGGAAGGCCCTGCGCCGACCACCAGCACGTCGCAATGCTGGTTCACCTGCTCCGCGAAGGCAGGTCCTTTCGTCGCTTCATCCAATGTTCCGAGGCCGGCCATCTGCCGGATCCGCGGCTCGAAGAGATGCCAGTCCGGGAACATGAAGGTCTTGTAGTAGAAGGCGGCCGGGATGAAACGCGAAAAGGCGTCAAGGAAGGCATGGCGATCCTTCTCCGCGTTCGGCTCGGCATTGACGCTGCGCACGACAAGGCCGTCGGCTGCAGGCACCTGCGTGGCGCGCGTGTTCGGCAGGCCGCCGGCAATGTCGACCAGCGCGTTCGGCTCCTCGACGCCCGCGCCCCAGAGGCCCCGCGGCCGGTGATACTTGAAGCTGCGGGCAAGTACGGAAACGCCGCCGGCAAGCAGTGCCGAGGCGACTGTGTCGCCGGCAAAGCCGTCGATCGCCTTGCCGTCGAAGGTGAAGGCAAGGGGACGTGACCGGTCGATGGCCGTGCCGCCTTCAGTGCGCCATGCCGTCATTGCCGCCTCCTTCCCCGAGCGTGACGGACTGCGCCACGCGGTGGTTCACGGTGTCGCGCTCCATGCGGAAGACCTCGCCGCAGGCCATGTGCATCCAGATTTCGCTTGCCGCCCCGCACCGGTTGTTGCGCTCGTAGAGATAAGCGGCCCATACGCCGTCCGTCACATCGCGAAATCCTTCCGGGCGATGGTTGCCGGCTTCACCCGCGAAATGGAACTCGCTCTCGCTTCTCGGACCGCAGAAGGGGCATGGGAAAAGCTGCATGGAGACCTCCTAGTGGGCGATGCCGGAGCCGGCTGCCTCGTCGATCAACCGCCCGCGCGCAAAACGGTCGAGATCGAAGGGGCGGCTGATATCGTGGTGCTTGCCGGTCGCCAGCAGATGGGCGAGCAGCGTGCCGCCGGCGGGAATGGCCTTGAAGCCGCCCGTTCCCCAGCCGCAGTTGAGGAAAAGGCCCGGCAGCGGGCTTTCCCCGAGGATCGGCGAGGAGTCCGGTGTCACGTCGACGATGCCGGCCCATTGCCGCATCAGCCGAAGCTGGCGGAAGGACGGGAACATTTCGAGAAGGCCGGCGACGACGCCTTCCAGCACCGGCAGGTTGCCGCGCTGGCCATAGGAGGGAACGCGGTCGAGCGCACCGCCGATGACGAGCTCGCCCTTGTCCGACTGGCTGGCATAGGTGCTCGTGCCAGGCGACAGCACGACGGTATCGAGCACCGGCTTGATCGGCTCGGAAACGCAGGCCTGCAGGGCGTAGGAGGTGATCGGCAGGCGGAAGCCGGCCTTGGCAGCGAGATGGGAGGAATGGCCGGCGACGACCATGCCCGTCCGCTCGGCGCGGATCTCGCCACGGCTGGTCTTCACGCCGCGGCAGCGTCCGCCCTCGACCAGGAAGTCCTCCACCTCGTAGGACTGGATGATATCGACGCCCAGCCGGTCGGCGGCGCGGGCATAGCCCCAGGCCACCGCATCGTGTCGTGCCGTGCCGGCCCTTCCCTGCCAGACGCCGCCGAACACCGGATACCGCGCCTCCGGCGAGACATCGAGGAGCGGCAGGACGCGGCGAACATCCTCGGGGCCGAAGAGTTCGGCATCCGTGCCGTTGATCTGCATGGCGTTGACGGTCCGCGCCGCCATTTCCATCTCGGCCTCGCTGTGGGCGAGCGTGACGATGCCGCGCTGGGAGAGCATGATGTTGTAGTTGAGGTCCCGGCCGAGCGTCTCGTAGAGGCGGAGCGCCAGATCGTAGAGCGCCGTGCTCTCGGGGAAGAAGTAGTTGGAACGCACGACGGTCGTGTTGCGCCCGGTATTGCCGCCCCCGAGCCAGCCCTTCTCAATAACCGCGATGTTGCGGATATCGTGCACCTTGGCAAGGTAGTAGGCCGTCGCCAGGCCATGACCGCCGCCGCCGATGACGAGGATGTCGTAGCGCGGCTTCGGCTCGGGCGAGCGCCAGGCGGGCTGCCAGCCCTTCTGGCCCCTGAGGCCCTCCTTGAGAAGGGAGAAGGCGGAATAGTGCCGCGTCATCGCGCCGTCCTCCTGCGCGTGCCCGCGCCGCGGTGAAATGGCAAAGCTGAATGCTGCTTCATGCGCCGCCCATGAATGGAGGAACCCGCCGAACAGGCGCGTTGCGCCCGATCGGGACCATCCGTATTCCCTCTGTACATGAATGTCCAGAAGATTGCATTGAAACATACTGAATATTGGAGAACTTGCGAGGTTACCCCTTAAATTTCAGGAATTCCAAAACGTACAGATATGCCCATTATTCAGCCATCCGGCTGAACACGCCGCATCAATGTCTCGAATGCCTCGACCTCGTCGTCGGTGGCGTGACGGCCGGTGAAGCCGAGGAGATAGGGGCGCAGGAGGCGCAGCCGCATTTCCCGGTCGTCGCGCATGCCGAGCGTGAAGTGGCCGATCTGCGTGAAGTAGAGAATCCGCGCGCGGATGAAGGCCTCCGCCTCCGGATAGTCGTAGCGCAGGAACATGCGCGTGATCGCATCGACGCGCTGGTCATCCGCCTGGTCGACAACGCCGCGCACGGCAGCGTCCACCTGTCCCCAGGACCGCACCGCCGCATCGAGACGCGGATCGAACAGGGCCGGATCCACCCAGCATTCGAAGATGTGGCATACGGCCTTCGTCACGGTCGGCGCAGGACGAAGGGCGCGCTCGATGATCGGGCTCGTATTCTTGCAAAGCCAATGGTCGAGCAGCTCGCGGTGCAGGTCCTGAAGGTCGGCAAAGAACCAGTAGAAACTGGAGCGCGACACCGCGAGCGCCTTGGCCATGACCTGGATCTTCACATTGGCGATGCCCTCTTCGACAAGCGCGGCGATGCCCGCCTCGATCCAGGCCTCCCGCGTCATGCGACCCGTGGGCTGCCTTGAAGAACCGTGTTTCGCCCGAAGGGGTTTCATCGCACTCACTTGCGCTCCAAAGGCGGACCTGCTCGTCACCGATCTTGAAAATGATCATGTGGCTGAAAGAGAGGCCGATCGCAAGCGCCGCAACGACGCGAGGCGCCGCCGCGGCCCGCGAGAGCCACCGGCGCCTGCCTTCGAGCGGACGGAATTCAGGCGTCCCTCCGCGACCACGCGTCGCGAAGAGCCCACTTTCCTTCCTCACCAGCGATACGTCACAGTCGCCGTGATGGAGTGATCCGGCCCGTAGTAGCAAACCTCGCCCGCGCAGTTCGAGACGAATTCCTTGCCGAGAAGATTGCTGGCATTCACGTTGAGGACCCACGATCCTGCCCATGGAACCCCTCTACGCTGCAAATACGTGGGAGCGTCGCGCCCGCCGCCACCGGCAGGGCCCGCATCCCCTCACAGCCAAGGACGTCGCGACATTTCCGATCTTGCAGCGGGACGCTCAAAAAAGATGACTTGCCGGCTCGATTGAAGCCGGCGCCCATCGGAGGATCGTAACAAGCGGCAGACGAATGGCGCGGACCGGCAGCCCGGCCTTGCCGAAAGCGGGTGCTCTATCGGGAGATTCCGGAAAGGAAGGCGGCCAGCGTTCCGGCGAGGAATGGCGAGACATAACCCCCTTCCTGAACGATGACGGTCGGGATCCGCAGATCCGAGATGTCCTCGGCGATGCGGGCGAAGTCCTCGTCGTTCACCGTCATGCAGGCGAAAGGATCGTTCACGGACGCATCGAGGCCGAGGGCAAGGACCAGGAAGTCGGCGCCGAACCGTCGGACTTCGTCACAGGCCGCCCGCACCGCCGCCCGGTACGCCGCGCCGTCGCTGCCGAGCGGAAGGGGGAAATTGCGGTTCCTTCCCGCCCCCGCGCCGGTCCCGGCCTCGTCGGCATAACCGGCATAGTAGGGATAGAGATATGCAGGATCGCCATGCACGGACAGCGTCAGCACGTCACCGCGATCGTAGAACATCGTCTGCGTCCCGTTGCCGTGGTGCACATCGATGTCGAGGATCGCGACGCGCCGCCCCGCCAGGACCGCCCGTTCGGCGGCAAGGGCGGAATTGTTGAGGTAGCAGAAGCCGCCGGCCTTGTCGCGATAGGCATGGTGGCCGGGCGGCCGGCACAGGGCGTAGACCATGCCTTCGCCTTCAAGCACGCGCGCCGCGGCATCGAGCGCCGTCAGCGCGCTCGCCCGGGCGGCCTGCCAGGTTCCTTCCACCAGAACGCAGCCCGCATCGGCCTGGTAGAAGCCGGCGCGGCCGAGAAGATCGTCGGGACGCCGGTTCATGTAGGTGTTCGGATGGATGCTGGACCGCAGCTCCGGGCCATTGCCCGGGATTGCGCGCCAGGCGGCAAAGCCGTTCTCGAGGAAATCGAGGTAGCCGGCATCATGCAACGCACGGATCAGGCCCTCATCGTCGCCGGCGGGCGCGACGACATCGATACCGGCCAGCGCCAACCCCTCGCGCAGCAGCGCTATGCGCTCGGGAACCTCGAGATTGGGCTTCAGCACGCCACCCGCAATGCGCGTCAGCGGCCGGTGCAGCGCCTGCCGTTCGTCATGGATCGCCAGCACGATGGCCTCCCCTCATTCGCCGAGCCGGCCGCCGCCGGCAAGGTAGGCGTCGAGAGACCTGTCGAGAGCGTCGCGGAACCGCGAGACGACCGCGTCGATCTGCTCCGGTGTGCTGATGAGCGGCGGCGCGAAGGCGATCGCCGTGCCGAGCGAACGGCAGACCAGCCCGTTCTCGAAGGCGCGGTTCTGGATGCCGATGCCGAACTGCATGTCGGCGGGAAAGGCTTCGCGCGTCCGCTTGTCGCGGACGATCTCGACGCCCCACATCAGGCCGACGCCGCGCACCTCGCCGACGAGCGGATGCTCGGCAAGCGGCATCATGCCCTCGGCCATGCGCTCCTCGAGCGCTGCGACACCATCGATGATGCCGTCCTCCTCGTAGATCCTCAGCGCCTCGACACCGACGGCGCATGCAACGGGATGCGCGCCGTAGGTATAACCATGGCCGAAGACGCCGATCTTCTCGCTTTGCGCCTTCATGCCGGCATAAAGCCGTTCGGAAAGCAGCACTGCCGAGAGCGGCATATAGGCGGCGGTCAGCGCCTTGGCGCAGGTGATCATATCCGGCTCCAGCCCGAAGGTCTGGCTTCCCCACCAGGCGCCGGTGCGCCCGAAGCCGGTGATGACCTCGTCGGCCACGAGCAGGACGTCGTGCTTCTTCAGAACCTTCTGGATCTTCTCGAAATAGGTTTTCGGCGGAATGACGACGCCACCCGTCCCCATGGCCGGCTCGGCGAAGAAGGCCGCAACCGTATCCGGCCCCTCCGCCACGATCAGCGCATCCAGCTCCTCCGCAAGACGCGTGGCAAAATCCTCCTCCGTCTCCCCCGGCCGGCCCTCGCGATAGAAATGCGGGCATGTGACGTGCAGGAAGCCCGGTAGCGGCAGGTTGAACTCCCGGTGCAGGTGCGGCAGGCCGGTAATGCTGGCCGAACCGATCGAGGTTCCATGATAGCCGCGGTTGCGTGCGATGATCTTCTTCTTTTCCGGCTTGCCCTGGGCGTGGAAATAGTACCAGGCGAGCTTGACGGCGGTGTCGTTCGCCTCCGAGCCGGAGCTCTGGAAGAGCACCTTGGACATCGGCACCGGCGCGATCTTCAGGAGACGCTCCGAAAGCTCGATCGCCGGCTCCGTCGCGCGGTGGGCGAAGTTCTGGTAGTAGGGCAAGGTATTGAGCTGGCGCGTCGCCGCATCGACCAGCCGCTTCTCGCTCATGCCGAGCGCCGCGCACCAGAGGCCGGACATGCCCTCGATATATTGCTTGCCGTCGTCGTCATAGACATAGGCGCCTTCGCCGCGGGCCATGATCGTCGGCCCGACGGTCTCGTGGGCGGCAAGATTGGTCTGCGGGTGGATCTGGGACGCGATGTCGCGCATGCGCAGCGAATTGTACATGGTTTCCTCCTGAAATGGGATGCGGGGCGTATCGGACGGCCGTCACGCGTCCTTGCGCTTCACGAACTGGGCGGCGATCAGGACGACGATCGACAGGGCCACCAGCATGGACGAGATGGCGGCGACGGTCGGATCGACCTGGTCGCGGATATTGGCGAACATGCGCTTGGTCAGCGTGGAATTCGCGCCGCTCGACACGAACAGCGAGACGACGACCTCGTCGAAGGACGTGACGAAGGCGAACAGCATGCCGGAGAAGACCGAGATGCGGATCTGCGGCAGCGTGACGGTGAGAAAGGCCGTCACAGGCGAGGCCCCGAGGCTGCGGGCGGCACGTTCGAGGTTTGGGTCGAAACTCTTCAGCCCGTTGCCGACGGCGATCATGACGAAGGGGATGGCAAGCGTGGTATGCGCCAGGACGAGGCCGGTGATGGTGTTGTTGAGCCCGAAGCGGGCGTAGACGAAGAACACGCCGATGGCGACGAAGATCAGCGGGATCATCATCGGCAGCATCAAGAGGCCCCGGGTAATCGGCGTGAAGAGGCTGGTCGCCTTGTAGAGCCCGTAGGAGGCCAGCGTGCCGAGCACGGTGGCCAGCACCGTCGTGAGGCCCGCGACCTTGAGCGAGACCACCGCGGACTGGATCCATTCCGGCGAGGTGAAGAAGGCTTCGTACCAGCGCAGACTGAGGCTGCGCGGCGGAAACTCCAGATATTGCGAGTCCGAGAACGACATGGGGATGACGAGGATGCAGGGAATGACCAGGAAGGCCATGACGAGCGCAACCGTCGCATAGAGCCAGAGGCGCTGGCCGTGCGTGACCTGGGTGGAGGTGGCAGGCGTGTTCAGCATCATGGTTTCCCCGCGGAGAAGCTCAAGGCGTCCGTCAGCCTGCGCACGCCCCACAGAACGACGGCCGTCACCACCAGCAGCGCCACGCTGAGGGCGCTCGCCGCGCCCCAGTTGGAGAATTTCGAGACGGCATCGGCGATCTGCGTGGACCACATGGCGACACGGCCGCCGCCGAGAAGGGCCGGCGTCAGGTAGAAACCGAGGCAAAGCACGAAGGTCAGCGCGATACCCGAGGCAAGGCCGGGCATCGACAACGGCAGGAAGACCTGTCGGAACGCCTGGCTCGGCGAGGCGCCGCAATTGGCCGCCGCGCGCAAAAGCACCGGGTCTATCGCCTTCATGGAGGCATAGAGCGGCAGGATCAGGAAGGGCAGCATGACATGCACCATGCCGATGATCGTGCCCGTCAGATTGTGCACCAGCGCAAGCGGCTCGTCGATCACGCCCATCGAAAGCAGCCAGTCGTTGATGACGCCGTTGCGCTGCAACAGGACCAGCCAGGCATAGGTGCGCACCAGCACCGACGTCCAGAACGGCAGGATGACGAACACCAGGAGGATCTGCGCGGCACGCGCGGGAAGCTGCGACAGGAGATAGGCCACCGGATAGCCGAAGACCACGCACAGCGCCGTCACCAGGCCGGCGACCTTGAAGGTGGTGAGGAAGCTGCCGACATAGGCGGGCCGCAGCAGCCGGGCATAGTTCTGGGTCGAGAGATTGCCGGCAGCGTCGAACAGCGACAGCCAGGCAAGCCAGGCGAAGGGGATGAGAAGAATGCAGGCGACGAGGACCAGCGCCGGCAGGGCAAGCCCGCTGAAAATGCGCCGTTCCCGGCGCCTGGCGCTCTTGAGCATGGCGCGGTTGAGCGGCATGCCCGGGGCTCCGTCCATGGCGAGCGTCATGGCGCGGCGCTCCCGATGACGAGGCTCGCTTCCGCCGGCAGCCACAGGGCAAGGGTATCGCCGGGCTGCGGCAAGGGTTGCCGTTCCGCCCCCGCATGGCGGATGGCGACCTCATGCCCGCCGGGCAGCGAGACGGAAACCTGGTTGCAATCCCCCCGATAGACGACATCGAGCACCCTGCCCTCGATGCGGTTGTCGTGGTCGGCATCGCCCTGCCAGCGCAGCCGCTCCGGGCGGACCATGAGCCAGGCCTCCCCCGTCGATGAGGCGGCCCTCGTATCGGCAAGCCGGAGCGGCCGTCCATCGAGGACATAGGTCTGATCGCGGCGCTCGACGGGCAGGAAGCGGGTCTCGCCCATGAAGCCGGCGACGAACTTGCAGTTCGGGCGGTCGTAGACCGTCGCGGGCACGTCGAGCTGGATGATCCTTCCCTTGTCGAGAACCGCGATGCGGTCCGACATGGTCAGGGCCTCCTGCTGGTCGTGCGTGACATAGATCGTCGTCATGCCGAGCTGCCTGTGCAGCCGCTTGAGCTCGATCTGCATGTGCTCGCGCAGGTTCTTGTCGAGTGCGGAGAGCGGCTCGTCCATCAGCAGCAGGCGCGGCTCGAAGACGAAGGCGCGCGCCAGCGCCACACGCTGGCGCTGGCCGCCCGACAGCGCGGTGATGCGCCGGTCGGCAAGGTGCTGCATGTGCACGATCTCCAGCGCGTCCATCACCCGCCTGCGGATGGAGGGCCTGTCCACCTTCCGCAGCTTCAGCGGATAGGCGACGTTCGAGAAGACGTCCATGTGGGGGAACAGCGCATAGTTCTGGAACACCATGCCAAGGTCGCGCTTGTGCGGCGGACGCGTGATGAACTCGACGTCATCGACCAGCAAGCTGCCGAGATCGGGCCGCTCGAAGCCGGCGATGACGTTGAGAAGCGTGGTCTTTCCCGAGCCGGAAGGGCCGAGAAGCGTCAGGAACTCCCCCGCCTTGATATCCAGGGAAACGCCGTCGAGCGCCCTGAAGCTGCCATAGGCCTTGTGGACCTCGCGAAGGTTGACTCTGCCCGAGCGCATCCTGTCCTCCCGGCTCGTTCGATCAGTTCGACATCAGCAGGCTGTAGTCCTCGCGAACCAGCTCGTTGTTGTCGCGCCACCAGTTGGCGTCGAGGAAGGTCTGCTTCTTGACGTTTTCCGGCGACATGTTGGATTGCGCCAGCACCTCCGGCGAAAACGCCTTCACCTCGAAGGCCAGGCTGTTGGTCGGGCCATAATAGGGCATCATTTCCGGAATGCGCGCCTGCACGTCGGGCGACACGACGCCGGCGATGAACTTCTGGGCGCTCGCCGCGTGCGGCGCGCCCTTGAGGATCGCCAGGCAGCCGTAGCCGAGGATCGCATCCTGGTAGGTGAACTTGACGGGTGCCCCGTCCGTGATCACCGACGCGACGCGGCTGCCCCAGATCGCCATCATGTCGACCTCGCCATCCTTGAGGAGCTGGGCGGATTGCGCCCCGGACGACCACCAGACGCCGACATTGGCCTTGATCTTCTCGAGGGCCGCGAGCGCCCGCTCGGTGTCGAGCGGATAGAGGCTGTCCTTGTCGACGCCGTCGGCGATGAGCGCGATCTCCATCATTTCCTGCGGATAGGTGCTGAGCGCGCGACGGCCGGGAAAGGCCTCCACGTTCCAGAAATCCTGCCACGTTGCCGGCGCCTTGTCCTTGTAGACATCGGTGCGCCAGGCCAGGACGACGGAATAGGTGTTCGTCGCGATCCAGTGCTCGCCGTATCCGCGCGCGTCAAAACCCTTCGTGCTGATCGTACCGTAGTCGAGCGGCTCGAAAAGCCCTTCCTTGCCGCCGACCGCGCATTCGTCCGCGCCGAGATGCACGACATCCCAGGTCGGGGAGCCGGACTGGACCTGCACCCGCACGGCGGCGAGCCCGTCATGGGTTTCCTCGCGCAGTTCGACGCCTGCGGCATCGGCCGCGGGCTGCCAGATCGTCTTGCGCAGGTCTGTCTGAAGATTGCCGCCGAAGCCGGCGACGGTGAGGACGTCCTGCGCCGCGGCGACGCCGGCGAAGGAGAGCACGCCCGCTGTCGCGGCGATGGTCAAGAATGCGCGATTACACGATGCCATTACCAAGTTCCTCCTCTGGTGATGCCCGGCCGGAGCCATCCTCCACGGCCCGAATGCATGATCGACATTCCGTTCCCTGCGTGCCAATCTAGTTAATGAGATGAACTATATTGTTCACCTTGTCAACTAAATTTCTGCGCATAAAATGACCCGGCGGGAACCGTGAGGAGCAACCATTTGAATAAGAAAGTCGAAAACATGACGGACCGCTCCGACGGCAGTTTCTTTCGCGGACACCTGGCGCCCCAGAAGAGCGAACCGGACATACGGGACCTGTTCTCCTTCGAGCTGCAGCGGCTGGCCGGGCTTTCCACCCGCATCGCGGCCCTTTCGATCCGGCCGAAATACGGCATCACCGCGCGCGAATGGCGCGCGCTCGCCGTTCTCAAATATCTCGGCGAAGTGCCGCTCCAGGAACTGGCGAAACACAGCGGACTGCTGAAAAGCCAGATGAGCCGGACGGTTTCGTCGATGATCGAGCGCGGCTACATCCTGAAGACCGCCAATCCCGAGGACGGGCGCAGCATCCTGCTCAAGCTCAGCCCCGAGGGGCTGGACCTGTCGCAGGCGATCCTGGCCGACGCCTTCGAGCGCAACGAAAACATGCTCTCGACCCTCAGCCACGCCGAACGACAGATCCTGATCGAACTGCTGCAGCGGGTGGGACGCAACAGCGCACATTATTTCCACGACCTGAAAACCAGGGCGTCCCAGGAGGATCTGCGCGAACTGGACGAGGAGTGAACGTGCATCGCCAGAATTATAGTTGACAATATGAACTAAATTTCGCATCACTACCTCCAAGGAAACCGGGAGGATCGAGATGTCGGAGGCGCTGACAATCTGCGAGTGCTTTGCAAGGGACGGCTTGCAGCACGAAACGACGGACCTTTCCACGCAAACCAAGATCACCCTGATCGACGCCATTTCCGAAGCCGGCTTCCCGCGCGTGGAAGCGACGAGCTACAGCAGCCCCCGCCATGTGCCGGTCTTCGCCGATGCCAGCGACGTGCTGGCCGGCATCCGCCGCCGGCCCGGCACGGCCTACAAGGCGACCTGCCCCAACCTTCATGCCGTCAGACGAGCAATCGAGGATCGTCAAGCCGGCCATGGACCGGAGGAGATAAGCCTGCTCGTGTCGGCGACACAGGCGCACACCGAGAAGAACCTGCGCACGACGCGCGAGCAGCAATGGCGCAACATTGCCGAGATGGTCGCGCTGGCGGATGGCGGGTTCCGCCTGATCGGCGTGATCTCCATGGCGCTCGGCTGCCCCTTCGAAGGCCGGGTCGACCCGGCATCCGTCATCGGCGACCTGAAGGCCTTCTCCGACCTCGGCGTGCGCCACGTCTCCATCTGCGACACGACCGGCCACGGCACGCCCGGCAGCGTGCGCCGCCTCTTTGCCCGCGCCATGGCCGAGGTGCCCGGCGTCACGCCCATCGCCCATTTCCACGACACGCGCGGCACCGGCATCGCCAATTGCATGGCCGCCTACGAGGTCGGCTGCCGCTGGTTCGACAGCGCGATCGGCGGCGTCGGCGGCCACCCCGCCCAGATCCGCTATGGCGGCGGCTATACCGGCAATGTGGCGACGGAAGATCTCGTCAATCTCTTCGAGGCCGAGGGCATTGCGACCGGCATCGACATCGACAGGCTCCAGGCCGCCTCGCTGCAATGCGAGCGGGCGCTTGGGCGCGAGTTGCAGAGCAAGGTGGCGCGCACCGGTTTCGGCCATCTGGCAGCGTAGGATTTCTCATGACACAGACTGACGCTTCACCGATCCTCACCAGCGAAGACCGCGGCCCGGTCCGGCTCCTTTCGCTCAACCGGCCCGACAAGCTGAATGCCCTCGACACGGCCCTGACGCAGGCGCTGCACGACGCGATGCTGGCCGCGGACGCCGACGAGGCCGTGCGGGCGATCGTGCTGACGGGGACGGGACGGGCCTTTTGCGCGGGAGCGGACCTTGCGGAGTTCTCCACCCTGACGCCGGCCAACCAGGACCTCGTGGAAAAGCGCGCCGACCTCACCTGCCGGACCCAGGCGATGATGCAGCGCCTTTCCAAACCGGTCGTTTCGGCCGTGCGCGGCGCGGCCGTCGGCGGCGGCGCCGGACTGGCGATCGGTTGCGACATGATGGTCGCCGGCACCGACCTGAAATTCGGCTATCCCGAGCTGAAGCATTCCATCGTGCCGGCACTGGTGATGACCGGCCTGCAACGCTCGCTCGGCCGCAAGGCGGCCTTCGAGATGGTCAGCCTCGGCCGCCTCATCGGGGCCGAGGAGGCGCGCGCCCTCGGCCTCGTCAACCGGATCGTCGCGCCGGAGGCGGTCGTCGAGGCGGCGCTGGACATCGCCGGTCAATGGGCCGCCGCGCATCCGAAGGCGATGGCCGCCGTCAAGTCGCTGTACTATCGCGTCGCCGACCTCCCCCATGACGAGGCGATGGCGGCCGGGCGCACCGTCAACGCGCAGATGCGCAGCTTCCGGGAGGAGGGCTGATGAAACCGCTGGAAGGCATCCGCATCCTCGACTTTTCCCGCGTGCTCGCCGGCCCCATGGCGACTCAGATCCTCGCCGAGCTCGGCGCGGAGGTGACGAAGGTCGAGCGGCCGGGCACCGGCGATGAATCCCGCCTGTTCGAGCCCCGGCTGCCCCGCGGCGAAAGCGCCTATTTCTTCGCATTCAACCGCGCCAAGCGCTCCATGACGCTGAACCTGAAATCGCCGGAAGGACAGGAGATCGCCGCCAGGCTGGCGGAGACGCACGACGTCGTTCTGGAGAACTTCCTGCCCGGCGAGATGGACCGCTTCAATCTCGGCTACGACGTGCTCTCCCGCCGCAATCCCGGCCTCGTCTATGTCTCCAATACCGGCTTCGGGCAGACCGGGCCCTATCGCCTGCGCAATGGCTACGACACGATCTTCCAGGCGCTCTCCGGCATCATGCATCTCACCGGCCATCCCGACGCGCCGCCCGCCAAGGCCGGCATTCCGGTCTCGGACATGACCTCGGGCCTGTGGATCGCGATCGCGATCCTGACGGGGCTGGTCGGGCGCGGGCGCAGCGGCCGGGGATGCCATGTCGATCTGTCGATGATGGATGTCCAGACGAGCCTCCTGGCGCTTGCCGCCGCCCGCCTCTTCGCGCTGGACGAGGATATCGGCCGCTCGGGAACGGAGCATCCGGGCCGTGTTCCCTCCGCCGCGTTCCAGTGCGCCGACGGCACATGGCTGCATATCAGCGGCAGCGACCAGCACTGGAACGATATCTGCGGGGTCCTCGGCCTCGACGATCTTGCCGCCGACGCGGCCTTGAGGAAGAATGCCGCCCGCGTCGCCGCCCGCGAACGGGTGATGGCGGACATGCGGCAGGCGATCGCGCAGCGCGAACGCGGACCGCTCGCCGAGGCGCTGCGAGACCGCGGCGTGCCGGCCGGCGAGGTGAACACGGTCCGCGAGATCCTGAGCGATCCCCACAGCGAGGCGCGCGGCGTGGTCGGCACGTTCGACCACCCGGAGGAGGGCACCGTCCGCGCCTTGCGCACGCCGCTGCGCTTTGCGGGTTACGAGGATCCCGCCATCGGCTGCCCGCCGCCGCTCGGTGCGGACACGGCGGCGCTGCTTGCCGAGGAGCTGGGCATACCGGCCGAGACCATCGACCGGCTGAGGAATGAGGGAGTGATCTGATGAGCAAAGCGAAACCCCCGGTTCTCCTGCGGCGCGAGGAGGGTGTCGCCCATGTGGTCCTCGACCGCGCGGAAGCGCGCAACGCCCTCAACCTCCCGATGTGCCTTGCCCTGAAGGAGATTTTCGAGGCGCTCGATGCCGATGCCGATATCCGCGCCGTCGTGCTTTCGGCAAACGGTCCCGTCTTCTGCGCCGGAGCGGACCTGAAGGAGCGCAACGGCCGGGACGAGGCCTGGGTGATCGCCCGGCGGCGCGCCTCCTTCGCCGCCTACGACGCCATTGCCCGCTGCCGCAAGCCGGTGGTCGCGGCAACGCAGGGACCCGTGGTCGGCTCCGGCGGCGAGATCCTGATGAGCTGCGACTTCGTCATCGCATCGGACAGGACGACCTTCCGCTTCCCCGAGCCGCAATGGGGCACGGTCGGCGCAACGCAGCGCCTGCAGCGCACGATCGGCAAGATGCGGGCCAAGGAACTCCTGTTCACCGGCCGCACCATGCCGGTCGAGGAGGCCTACCAGCTTGGCCTCGTCGCCCGTATCGTGCCGGCGGAAGCCCTGGCCGAAACCATCGCCGGCATCGCCGAGGCGATCGCCGCCGCGCCGCCGCTCGCCATGGCACTGACCAAGCAGGCGGTGGATCTCGGCAGCGAAACCGACCTCAACAACGGCATCCGCGTCGAAATGGCCGCGATCGAGCGTTGCCTGGCGGACGGCGGCTGGCGCGACGGCCTGAACCGCTTCGCAAACAGCGTCGGAGGCAAGGAAAACCATGACCTCTGACCATGCCGCGCCCTTCGACATCGACGCGCTCTGCGCAACGACGATCTCCGCCGCACTGGCGCGGGCCGCAACGCTTGCCGGCGATGTCGAGGCCGTCGTCGCGGCGGACGGGCGGCTGACCTATGCCGCGCTCGCCGCAGAGGTCGCACGCATCCGCGACGGACTGGCGGCGCAGGGCGTGAGGAAGGGCGAGCACATCGGCCTTTGCCTCGGCAATTCCACGCGCTGGGTGGCGATCTTTCTGGCGATCGGCTCGCTCGGCGCGGTGACCGTGCCGATCAACACCCGCTTCGTCGCCGCCGAGATGGCCTATGCGCTTTCCCAGTCGAAGGTCACGCGCCTCATCCTGTGCGACCAGTTCCTCAAGATCGATTTCATCGGCCTGCTGCGGCAGATCGACCCCGCGCTCACCGACCGGCTGCCCGCCCTCGCTCTTCCGGATCTCAGGCAACTGATCGTCATCGGAGACAACGTGCCGCCTACGGCCCTCGCCTGGGAGGCCTTGCTCGCAAGCGGCGCCGCGCCCGCGCAGGCACAGGGCGAGGCCAACGACCCGCTGCTCATCCAGTATACATCCGGCACCACATCCTTTCCGAAAGGCGTTCTCCTCACCCAGCGCAGCATGCTGGGCAACGCCTTCGTCTCCGGTCATCGCATGGGCCTTCGCGTCGGCGACCGGTTCCATAGCGCCCGGCCGTTCTTCCACGTCGCGGGCACGACGCTCTCCATCCTCTCCTGCCTCCAGCACATGGCGACGCTCGTCTCCATGGACCGGTTCGAACCGGGCGAGGCGCTGCGCCTCATGGAGGCCGAGCGCTGCACGCATTTTTCCGGCAACGACACGATGGCGCTGATGCTGCTCAGCCATCCCGAGCGCCCGGCGCGCCGCCTCGTCCTGCGCGGTGCCTGGCTCGCCGCCTCGCCGACCATCGTCGCCCGCGTCATCGACGAGCTCGGCGCAGGCGAATGCGTCGTCGGCTACGGGCTTTCGGAAGCAGCGCCCAACGTCGCGCAATCCTCCTGGTGGGAGCCGGAGGCCGTCCGCATATCCGCCGCCATGCGGCCGCAACCGGGCATCGACGTCCGCATCCTGAAGGAAGACGGCGAGGATGCCGCCTGCGGCGAACCGGGGGAAATCCTCGTGCGCGGCTGGAGCGTCATGCGGGAATATTTCGACAAGCCCGCCGAAACGCGGGCCGCGCTCTCGGCCGACGGCTGGCTGTCCACCGGCGATCTCGGCGCGCTGGACGAGAACGGCAGGCTGACCTTCCTCGGCCGCGCCAAGGAGATCGTACGCGTCGGCGGCGAGAACGTTTCGCCGGCCGACGTGGAGAACGTCCTGCATCGCCATGCGGCGATCCGCCAGGCGGCGGTGGTCGGCGTGCCGGACGAACGCCTCGTCGAGGTGACCGGCGCCTTCGTCATCCTGAAGGAGGGCGCCAGGGCGGAACCGGCGGAGATCATGGACTGGGCGAAGGCCAACATGGCCGGCTTCAAGGTGCCGCGCCATGTCTGGATCGTCGAGAGTTTCGAAGCGATCGGCATGACGGCGAGTTCCAAGATCCAGAAGAAGCAGCTCGCCGAACATGCGCGCAAGCTGATCGGAGCGTGACCCCATGCGGATCGAAACCGATGTGACGCGGCTCCTCGGCATCGACCTGCCGATCATCCAGGCCGGCATGTCGTGGGCATCGTCCAACGCGGCCCTGCCGCTTGCCGTGTCGGCCGCCGGCGGTCTTGGCGTGATCGCCGCAGGTCCCATGTATGCGCACGACCTCGCCGCGGCGATCGATGCGGTGCGGGCGGGCACGGACAGGCCGTTCGCCGTCAACCTGCCGCTCTATCGCAAGGGCGCCGACGAGATCATGGACCTCCTTGTCGAAAAGCGCGTGCCCGTGCTCATCGCCTCCCAGGGCGGGCCGAAGCGCTACCTCGAGCGGTTCAAGGCCATCGGCACCGTCTGCCTGCATGTGGTCGCCGGTGCAGAGCACGCGGCCAAGGCGGCGGCGGCCGGCGTCGACGGCCTCATCGCCGTCGGCGGGGAAGCCGGCGGCCATCCTCCGCCGGATCTCGTCTCCACGCTCGTTCTCGGCCGTGCGATCATAAGAGCCGTGCCCGGCGTGCCGCTCATCCTCAGCGGCGGCTTTGCCGATGGATACGGCCTTGCCGCCGCCCTGGCGCTGGGGGCCGGCGCGGCGCAGTTCGGCACGCGCTTCATGCTGTCCTGCGAGGCACGCCTGCACGCCGCCTACAGCCGGCGCCTGCTGTCCGCCTCCGTCACCGACACGATGGTGGTCGGCCATGGCCTGGGCATGATCCGCATCCTGCGCAACGACTTTGGCGAACGGATGGGGGCGGCGGAAGCGGAAGGACGGCAATTGGAGGAGCGCAAGGCGCTTTTCGCCGCCGCCTCGCTCAAGGCCGCGGCCTTCGACGGCGATGTCGAGAACGGCAAGGTCGAGGCCGGCCAGAGCGCAGGCCTCGTCGACGACATCCTACCGGCGGCGGACATCGTCGCCGCCATCGCGCGGGACTATGCGGCGGCGCTCGCCGCCCTGCCCCGCCCCATGACACGCTCTCATGAAGGACTGAGCCATGCTGGATAAACCGCTTCTCATCAACGGCGAATGGCGCGCGCCCGCCGGCAACCGATCGGCCGGGGTTCACAATCCGGCAACCGGCGAGCTGATCGCGCAACTGGCCTTGTGCGAACGCGCCAATCTCGACGCGGCTCTGGAAGCGGCGCAGCAGGGTTTCGAAACCTGGCGCAGGACCACCGCCCTCGAGCGCGCGAAGATCCTGCACAAGGCGGCCGCCCTTGTGCGAGAGCGTGCCGAAACCATGGCGCAGCTCATGTCCCGGGAGCAGGGAAAGCCGATCGCCGAGGCGCGCGGCGAAGCGAATGCCGCCGCCGAGCACATCGAATGGCATGCCGAGGAGGGCCGGCGCGCCTATGGCCGCGTCATCCCCGCGCGCGTGCCGGGCGCACGCCAGGTCGTCCTGCGCGAGCCCGTGGGCCCGGTCGCCGCGTTCACCCCCTGGAACTTCCCGATCAACCAGCTCGTGCGCAAGGTCTCCGCCGCGCTCGCCAGCGGGTGCTCGATCATCGCCAAGCCGCCGGAGGAAGCACCGTCCGCCTGTATCGCGCTTGCCCGCGCCTTCCAGGATGCCGGCCTGCCGCCGGGCGTGCTCGGCATCGTCTTCGGCCCGGCCGCCGAGGTTTCCGAGCACCTCATCGCCTCGCCGGTCATCCGCAAGATCTCGTTCACCGGCTCCGTTCCGGTCGGCAAGAAGCTCGGGGCGATGGCCGCCGCCGGGGTCAAGCGCGCGACGATGGAGCTCGGCGGCCATGCGCCCTACATCGTCGCGAAGGACGCGGATGTCGAGGCCGCCATCAAGCTCGGCCTGATGCTGAAATACCGCAATGCCGGCCAGGTCTGCGCAGCGCCCACCCGCTTCTATATCGAGGAAGACGTCTACGACGCCTTCCGGTCGGGCTTCGTGGCCGGTGCGCGCGCCATCAAGGTCGGCGACGGCCTGTCGGACGGCGTGCAGATGGGCCCGCTCACGCACGCCCGGCGGCTCGATGCGATGGCGCGCTTCGTGGACGACGCCGTCTCGCATGGCGCCCGGCTGGAATGCGGCGGCAAGCGTATCGGCAACAGCGGCTATTTCTTCGAGCCGACGGTGCTCGGCGACGTGCCGGAAGACGCAGCGATCATGAATGACGAGCCGTTCGGTCCGCTTGCGGCGCTCGTGCCCGTCTCCGACATCGACGAGGCGATCCGGCGGTCCAACCGCCTGCCCTTCGGCCTCGCCGCCTTCGGCTTCACGCGCTCGCTGGCGACGGCCGACCGGTTTTCGACCGAGCTTGAAGCCGGCATGGTCTCGATCAACCATTTCGGCATCGCCGCCGCGGAAACGCCCTTCGGCGGCCTCAAGGAGAGCGGTTACGGCAGCGAGGGCGGCAGCGAGACGCTCGACGCCTACCTGACGACGAAGTTCGTCAGCCATATCGGCCTGTGAGCGCCTGATGAAAAGCTACGACTACATCATCGCCGGCGGCGGCTCGTCCGGCTGCGTTCTCGCAAACCGGCTCGTGACGGCAGGCAAGAGCGTCCTGCTTCTCGAAGCGGGGCCTGCCGACAACACGCCCTATATCCACATCCCCGCCACCTTCGTGAAGGTTCTCGGCACCCGGCGGACTTTTATGTACGCCACCGAGCCGGAACCGGGCGCCAACAACCGGGTCCTGCTCGTGCCGCAAGGCAGGACGCTCGGCGGCGGCTCGTCCGTCAACGCGATGATCTACATTCGCGGCCAGGCCGAGGACTATGACACCTGGCGGGACCTCGGCTGCGAGGGCTGGGGATACGAGGACGTGCTGCCGGTCTTCCGCCGTTCGGAGGACAACGAGGTTCTCGCCGACGATTATCACGGCACCGGCGGTCCCCTGAAGGTCTCCGAGCCCCGCTTCCGCCACCCGATCAGCGCGGCCTTCGTCCGGGCCGCGCAGCAGGTCGGCCTTGCCTATTCGCACGATTTCAACGGTGCCCGGCAGAACGGCGTCGGCTTCTACCAGACGACGACGACGAACGCCCGGCGCGGTTCCACGGCGGTGACCTACCTGAAGGCGGTGCGCCGCTCCCCTCTCCTGGAGATCAGCACGGAGAGCATCGCAACGAAGATCATCCTGGAGAACGGCGCGGCGGCCGGCCTTGCCTATCGCCGGCGGGACGGCAGCATTTTCGAGGCTCGGGCGAAAGAGGAGGTCATTCTTTGCGCCGGGGCGCTCGCCACGCCGAAAATCCTGATGCTGTCCGGCATCGGCCCGGGCGAGATGCTCGCGCGGCATGGCATCCCGGTCATCCGCGACCTTCCCGGTGTCGGCGAGAACTTCCAGGACCATATCGCCGTCTCCGTCTACGGCATCACCGATCGGCCGATCTCGCTGAAGGACCAGGACAAGGGCCTCAAGGCCGTCGCAAACGGGCTACGTTATCTGTTCGGACGGTCCGGCCTCTTGTCGTCGAATGTGGTGGAAAGCGGCGGTTTCATCGACACGGGGAGCTGCGGGCGGCCCGACATCCAGATCCACGTCACGCCGACCCTCGTGGGCGATGCCACCCGCGGCCAGATGGAGGGCCATGGCGTCTCGATCAATCCCTGCATCCTGCGCCCGGTCTCGCGCGGCAAGGTTTCGCTGCGCAGCAACCGGGTCGAAGATCCGATCCACTTCGTCGGCAACAACCTGGTCGCCCGGGAAGACGTCGACACCCTGGTGCGCGGCATCAGGCTCTCGCGCGAAATTCTCGCCGCTCCCGCCATGAAGGCCCTCGGCTTCCGGGAACTGGCACCCGGAGACGAGAAGTCGTCCGATGCGGATTTCGAGGCACATGCGCGGACCAATGCCAAGACCGTCTACCACCCGGCCGGCACCTGCAGGATGGGCCGCGACCTGCTGGCGGTCGTCGACAACCGGCTGCGGGTGCAGGGTATCCCGCGCCTGCGCATCGCCGACGCCTCGATCATGCCGACACTCGTGAGCGGCAACACGAATGCCCCCTGCATCATGATCGCGGAGCGCTGCGCCGACTTCCTGCTTTCAACGTGAAGAAAGCCGCACCTATGGCAGCAGGAGGCCACCGTCGACATGCATGCTTTGCCCGGTGATGTGGCGGGCGTGGGGGGACAGGAGGAATGCGACAAGCGCGGCGATATCGGCATGTTCGCCGAGCGTTCCGTTGGGTGTCACGGCGCGCGCGCTTTCCATGGAGGCGGGGGTGATGGCCCTGTGGCCATCCCTCGCCTTGCGAACGAATCCCGGCACGACGCAGTTCACCGTCACGCCGTCCGGGGCGAGCTGCGCGGCCAGCGACTTGGCGAGCGCCTCCAGCGCCGCCTTCGCCGCGCCGGTGGCCGGAAAGTGCATGCCGTTGGTGCCGAAGGCATGGGCGACGAAGGAGCTGATCGCCACGACACGGCCTTGCGGCGAGGCGCGCAGGTCCGCAAGGCCGGCCTTCACGAGATGGAAGAACGCCATCGGCATGGTCGCGAAGGCGGCCTGCAGGTCGTCCGCCTCCAGCGTCTCGAAGCGCGCCTGATGCGCCCGTCCGGCGTTGGAAACGATCTGGTCGAGCCCGCCGAAGGCGTCGCGCGCGGCGTCCACCAGCCGCGCCGGCACGGCGGGATCGCCGAGGTCGCCCGTCTCCACGGCCACCCTCGCGCCCCTGCCGCGCGCCTCCTCGGCCACGGCCTGCAATCCTTCCCTATTGGTGCCCGTATGCAGCAACAGCGCCACGCCCGGCCCGGCGATGTGCCGGACGATTTCCGCTCCGATACCGCCGGCCGCGCCCGTCACGAGGATTGTCGGTCCCTTTGCCATGGTGATCTCCCGTCGTTCGATTTTCCCTCAGGCGTAGCGGACGTCTTCCGCCTCGATGCTGAGCGGATCCTTGCCGCGCTTGGCCAGCCACGAATAGACCGGCGGAACGCGGTCGGCGATGGATTCGACATGGATGTCGATCAGGCAGGGACCATCCTTATAGGCGAAGGCCGCCGCAAGTGCCGCGTCGAGTTCGCGCGAATTCGTCGCGGTCCAGGCCTTGACGTCGAAGGCCTCGGCGATCGCCTGGCCGCGCGGCGGCAGGAAGTCGACGCCGAAGCACTGGTTGTGGCCCCTGAGGCGATGAAGGCCCTTGATCCATCCGAAGGTGCCGTTGTTGAACAGCAGCAGGATCGCCGGCACCTGGAGACGGACCAGCGTTTCCAGCTCGCCCACGGACATGCCGAAGGAGCCGTCGCCGAACATGCCGATCGGCCGGCGCTCCTTGTCGGCGAACCACGCGCCGATGGTGGCCGGCAGCGCCGAGCCGAGGCCGCCGAAGGCGCGCGGAATGGCAAAGCGGGTGCGCCGGTCCTTCAGCTTGAGGAAACGCGTCATATGCGGCGTCGGCGTGCCGGCGTCGGAATAGATGTGCGCCGGCTTGCCACAGGCCTCCAGCGCCTCGTTGAAGCAGCGCACGGCCCGTTCGGGGCGCAGCGGCGCGGCTTCCGAGCCGAGCAGGGTCTCGGCATTCTCCCAGAAGTTCGCCCGCAGCGCATTGAGTTCGTTCACCCAGTCCTGTGTGCGCGCCGCGTCGTTGTCGGCGGGCGCCATGTCGATCAGCCGTTGCAGGACGAGCCGCGCGTCGCCCTGCACGGAGACGGCGTTCTCGTAGTTGTTCGCCATGATCTCCGGATCGATGTCGATCTGGGCGACGCGCTTGTTGAGCGTGATCTTCGGGAAGGTCCAGCCGATCGTCACGACCGAGCCCATGCGCGAGCCGACGAAGAGCACGAAATCCGCATGTTCCAGCGCCCAGTTGGCATGGGGATGGAAACCGTTGTCGCCGATGACGCCGACCGCGAGGCGGTGATCGTCCGGCATCGTGCCCTGCCCCGTCATCGTCGTGCAGACGGGGATGTTGAGGCGCTCGGCAAGGGCGGTGACCTCCGGGCCCGCGCAGGAGCGGTTGACGCCGCCGCCGGACACGATGAGCGGACGCTTGCTGGTCATGAGCAGCGACAGCACGCTGTCGAGCTTGTCGGCGGGCGGCAGGGTCGGATAGGCCGGGAAGGTCGCGCATTCGGTTTCCACATGCAGGGAAACGCGTGCCGGATCGACCTCGGCGAGCAGCATGTCTTCCGGGATCTGCAGATGGACCGCGCCGGGCTTGCCCGAGCAGGCGGCGCGGAAGGCGCGGCGGATGATCTCGGGCAGCTTTTCCGGCGACTTCACCTGCACGGACATCTTGGTGACCGGATCGAAGAGCCGGGCGCAATCCAGCTCCGTCAGCACGCCGCGCCCTTCGCCGGGCAGCGGAATGTCGATCGTCAGGAGGATGACCGGCACCGAGGACATGTTGGATTCGGCGACCGGGGGCAGGGAATACATGGCGCCTGCGCCCGACGGGCACTCGAAGACGCCCGGCCGGTTGGTGAAGCGCCCGTAGGCATCCGCCATGTAGCCGGCGGACCGCTCGTCGCGGGCCATGACATGGCGGATACTGCCCTCGCGCTGCTGCAACGCTTCGTAGAAGGGAACGTTGGTGTCTCCGGGCACGCCGAAGACGACCTCGACGCCATAGCCTATGAGCATGTCCACAAGGATGTCTGCTCCGCGCATTGCTTTCTCCTGTATTCGTCTGTTCGAAATCGTCGATCTAAGCCCGGCCGAAGCGCCGGGGCGAAAAGGGGGCGAGGTCTCGGCAGCAGGGCCTGCCGCCGATCTGGTCCGCGATCATGCGGCCGGTGACGGGGCCGCTGGCAAAGCCCACGTGGCCGTGGCCGAAGGCATGAAGGACATCCGGCGAACGGGTGGACGGGCCGATCACCGGCAGGCCGTCCGGCGTGGAGGGCCGATGCCCCATCCACCGGTCGAGGACGACATCCTCGCGGCCCTTGAGGGACGGATAGGTATGGCGCGCATGCGCGACGAGAATGTCGACGCGGCTCCAGTTCGGCGGCGTGTCGAGCGCGGCAAGCTCCACCTGGCCGGACAGGCGCAACCCGGCGAGCGTCGGCGTGTTGGCCATCTTGCCGTCGCTCGGCATGATCGGATGGCGCGGCCCCGCCTGGTCCGATGCGACGATGCCGTGATAGCCGCGCTCGGTCTCGAGCGGAACGCGGTCGCCCACCATGCGCGCAAGCGTTTTCGACCATGCCCCGCAGGCGATGACGGCGCGCTCGCAGGCGATCGCCCCGGCCTCCGTCCGCACGGCGGCGAGCCGCTCGCCCTCGACATCGAAGCCCGTCGCCTTCGCCCGGACGAGGCTTGCGCCGCGGCTCACGGCCAGCGCGATGATGGCGGCGACATAGGCGCCGGGGTCGACGCAATGGGCCCCGTCTTCCGCCAGGACGCCGAACTGGTAATGTGGCGACAATCCGGGCTCGCGCGCTTCGAGTGCGCTCCGGTCGAGCTCCCGCCATGTGAGGCCCGTCATCCGGCGCAGGCGCCAGGCGAGCGCCTCGGCCTCGAAGGCTGCCCTGTCCGGATAGGCGTAGAGCAGGCCCTCCTGGAGAACGAGGTCGGGCCGGCCGATTTCGCCGGCCAGCGCACCGTGCCGCGAAGGGCTGTCCTTCAGGAGGGTTGCGAGCGCGCGCGCCGTGCGCTCCACCCGCGTCACCGTCGCGCCGGCCAGCAGGAAGCGGGCGAGCCACGGCAGGAGCTTGAGGATGTACCGCCAGCGAATGACGAGCGGGCCGCACGGATTGAGGAGATAGCCGGGCACCTTCCTCCACAGGCCGGGCATCGACATCGGCACCACGGAGCCGGGGCTGATCCAGCATCCGTGGCCGTAGCTCGCCGCCTGCCGGCCGCCCGGCTCGCCGGCATCGACGATCGTCACCCGATGGCCGTCGCGGACGAGTTCGAGCGCGCAGCAGGCACCGACGATGCCCGCCCCGATCACGACCACATGCTTGGCAACTCCGCTTGGCATTTCCCGTCCTCGACAATCTGCACGACGCTCCCATCACCGGCGCGCGATGCCGCGCCGGAAAGGAACGTCTCCGAATGATGTTTCGTGTTGCCCGCTATCGCTCGCAGAGGATGCGCGCGTTCTCGCGCAGCGATGCCTGCGAGACGATGACGCCGAGACCCGGCCCGTCCGGGACGACGACCTCGCCGTTGCGGTTCTCGATTTTCGCCTCCAGCACGTCCTCCGTGAGCACGTGATGAGGCATGTAGAATTCGCAGCCGAGCGAGACACCGGGCGTGGCGGCGATGAACTGGGTTCCGGCGGCAAGCGCCACGCCCCCTTCCCAGAGCGTGCCGCCGTAGCCCGGCACATGCGCCAGGTCGGCGAGTGCCATCAGGGCCTGCGCGTTGAACAGGCCGCCGACCTTCATCAGCTTGACGGAAATCGCATCGGCGGCCTGCAGCCTGACGATCTCCATCAGGTCGCGGGCATCGAAGCAGCTCTCGTCGGCAAGGATCGGCGTGTCGAGATCGGCGGCGAAGGAGGCCATGGCCGCAAGGCATTCGCGCGGCACCGGCTGCTCGATGAAGGTGGGGCGGAACCGGTCGACGTCCCGCAGGATGGCGATGGCGCCGAAGGGTTCGAGCGCCTGGTTGTAGTCGAGGCGCAGGTCCACCGCGTCGCCGAAGGCGTTGCGGATCGCCTCCAGATGCCTGAGGTCGTCCCGGTGGGACTTCACCCCGGTCTTGACCTTGAAGAGCCGGTGCCCGTTCGGCACCATTTCCTTCATACGCTCCATGTCCGCCTCGAAGCTCGGATCGGCGATCGAGAAGGAGAGCGGAATGGTGTCGCGCACGCGCCCGCCGAGGAGGTCGGCGATCGACAGGCCACAGGACTTGCCGAGAATGTCGAACATCGCGGTCTCGATGGCGAGCTTGGCCTCGCCATGGCCGACCAGCGCCTTCTTCATCTTCAGGCCGAGGGCGCGGATGCGATCGACCGGGGCGCCGATCACCAGCGGCCGGAGGTAGACGTCGATGGCGGCAAAGGCGGCTTCGGCCGTGCCGGTGAAGACCTCCCACGGCGCCGCCTCGCCCCAGCCGACGATGCCGGACGAGGAGGTGAGCTCCACCAGGACGCGCTTGACCGTTCCCTTGACGTCGCCGACACCCTGCTGCCGGGCCATCTTGATCGGGCTTTCGATCAGGAAGACCCGAAGTGCGCTGATTGTTTCCATGACCTGTGCCTCGTGCGGGTTGCGCTAGATCGCACCCTTGTGGAAGTGGCTGAGGAAGGTTTTCGTCGCCTCCATCCTCGGTGTATTGATGACCTCGCCCGCCGGCCCCTCCTCGACCACGTAGCCGTCGCGCATGAAGACCACCCGGTCGGCGACGTCGCGGGCGAAGGCGATCTCATGGGTGACGATCACCATGGTCATGCCGTCGGCCGCCAGTTGCTGCATGGTCTGCAGCACCTCGCCGACGAGCTCGGGGTCGAGCGCGGAGGTGGCCTCGTCGAACAGCATGACGCTCGGCTCCATCGCCAGCGCCCGGGCGATCGCCACCCGCTGCTTCTGGCCGCCGGAAAGCGTCTGCGGGCGCTGGCTCGCCCGGTCGGCGAGGCCGACCTTCTCGAGCTGCGACATGCCGAGGTCGATCGCGGTCTTGCGGTCGAGCCTGCGTACATGGATGGGCGCTTCGATCACGTTCTCCAGAACCGTCATGTGCGGGAAGAGGTTGAAATTCTGGAACACCATGCCGGTGCGCGAGCGGAAGGCGGCAAGCGGCTTCGTCCCGGGCCGTTCGGTCGATGCGCCGAACTGGAACGTGGTGTCCCCGACACGGATGCGGCCGGCATCGGGAACCACCAGGAGGTTCATGCAGCGCAGCAGCGTCGATTTTCCCGATCCCGAGGGACCGAGGAGCGCGACCACGCCGCCCGCCTTCACCTGAAGATTGATGTCCTTCAGCACCTCCAGGGGGCCGAAGGATTTGCGCAGGCCCGTGATGTCGATCATGGCGGTTTGAGAGGTCGTCATGTCTCTTCGCTCCTGCGCTCGCGCCAGCGGACGAACAAGGTCAGCGGGAAAAGGATGGCGAAATAGGCCGCGGCCACCGCCGTATAGGTCTCCAGCGGCCGGAAGCTGTCATGCGCCGCCATCTGCCCCTGATAGACGAGATCGGGAACCGCCAGCACGGAGACGAGCGAGGTGTTCTTGAACTGGAGGATCGACTGGTTCATCAGCGGCGGCACCATGCGCCGCAGCGCCTGCGGCAGGATGATCCGCCGCATGGCGAGCGCCGGCGTCATGCCCAGCGCCGAGGCGGCCTCGGACTGTCCGGCATCGATGGAGACGATGCCGCCGCGGATGATCTCCGCATAGAAGGCGCCGCCATAACACGACAGGGCGAGGAGCGAAGCCGTCACGGGCGTCATCTCGACACCCGCCAGCATCGGCAGGGCGTAGTAGCACCAGATCAGTTGCACGAGCACGGGCGTGCAGCGGAAGATTTCGATGAAGCCCAGCGAGATGCCGCGCAATACGGCGAAGCGCGACAGGAGGCCGATCGCCGCCGCCAGGCCGACGACCAGGCCGCCGGCGATGATGGCGAGCGTGAAACTCACGGTGACGCCGAGACCCTGCAGGAAAATCCAGCGATAGTCCCACAGGATGGAAAAATCCCATTGATACATGATGCGAACCCGATCTTCGAAAATCCGATGCCGGCGAAGCCGAAGCTTCGCCGGATGAGGGAGGATCAGATCTCGAAATTGGGCGGGAAGTCGCTCTCCTTGACGCCGACGAGGCCCATGTTGCGCACGATCGCATCGCGGACGAAACCGCTCTCGCGGTTGGCGGTGATCCACTGGTCGACGAATTCCTTCCAGGAGCCGTCCTCTTCCCGGCGGAAGCCGGCATTGGAGGTGGTGAAGTCGGGCGGGGTCGGCATGACCAGATCACCGATCGCCGCATTTTTCGCACGCAGCGTCAGAGCCAGGATCAGGACGAGGCATTGCGCGTCGGCGCGGCCGGCCTGCAAGGCCGCCGTGGCGTCGCTCGCCGTCTTCAGCCGGGCGACCTCCGCCTTGGCGGCATGGCGCGAGACCGCCGCATCATGGGAGGAGCCGGCATCGACGGCGATGCGCATCTCGGGCTTGTCGAAGTCCTCCCAGGTCTTCGCCTCCAGCCCCTTGCGCGTGACCATGGTGAAGGCGTTGCGGAAGACAGGGCCGGAGAAATCGATCACCTTCTGGCGCTCGGGGGTAGGGTTCAGGCCGAAGAACACGTCCACCTTGTCCGCCTGCAGGTCGAGGACGGAGTTGCCCCAGGTGGTTTCGAGGATCGACAGCTTCAGGCCGAGGTCGTCCGCCAGCTTCTGGCAGATATCGACATAGAAGCCGCGCCAGGAGCCATCCGCCAGGCTCTTCTGGTAGTAGGGCGCGCCGTCCGCGACGCCGCCGATGCGCAGGACGCCCGACGCCTTGACCCGCTCGAGCGAGGTGTTCGCGCTGGCACGCAGGGCGGGCAGCGAGGCCGCCGCGGAAATCGCGGCCAGCCCCAGGAATTTGTTGAAGTGTCTTCTGTTGATCATGGCATTCCCCTTTTTATGGAGTTTCAGCCGGCCCGTCCGGTTCGCACGGGCCACCTTGAACTTCCTGTTTGGATTATTCTGGAAAGAACCTGACGCATCCCGGGTCGGATGAAAATCATGGAAAAATTCTCTCTTGCATGAGTTTTAGTCATGATTGATAAAACGGGGCATGCGACGCTACCTCCCCTCCCTCTCCGCGCTCCACGCCTTCGAGGCGGCCGCGCGCTACATGAGCTTCACGCGGGCTGCGGAGGATCTCGGGCTGACCCAGAGCGGGATCAGCCGGCAGATCAGGAACCTGGAGAATTTTCTCGGGGTGCCGCTTTTCCACCGCTCCGGGCCGCGGCTGGTCCTGACCGAGGTGGGGGCCACTTACTATCGCGACCTCGCGCTGTCGCTCGACAGGCTGCAGGAAATCTCGATCGACGCGGTGCGGGGACGCAGCGTGGATTCCTCGCTGATGATCGGCACGCACTATACCTTGGCGTCTCGCTGGCTTCCCGAACGGCTGGGCTCCTTCATCGCGGCCCATCCGGACATACCGCTCGAGATCGCGCCGGCCCTTCCGAGCGTCGACTTCGAAACGACACGGCTCGATATCGCGATATTGCGCGGCGCGGGCACGTGGCTTCATGCGCGCGCCATCGAGCTGTTCACGGAGAAGCTTGCCGTCGTTTCCTCTCCCGGCCTGATCCCGCCGGGGACACGGCTCGATCCGCTCGAATTCTCGAAATTCCCGATGCTGCAAAATGCCAGTCGGCCCAGCCTTTGGCTGCACTGGCTGCGGGTCGCCGGGCTCAGCTATAGCGGACGAATCCAGGGAACGCGGTTTTCCCACAACGACATGCTCATCAATGCCGCCGTCCATGGTGTCGGGATCGCGGTGATCCCGATCTCGTTCATCGAGCCTGAACTTGCCCAGGGCAAGCTGCATATGCCTTTCGGCGACGCCATCCCCTCGGGCGATTCGTACTTCGTGGTCTACCCGGAACGCAAAGCCCACCAGCCGAGCATCATTCTGTTTCGGGACTGGCTGGTGCGGCAGACACGAAAGTATGATCGGTATGGAGCATCGCGGAAATAGGGCGTTGCGCGAAGCCGCCGATCCGTCCGCACCATGGTCAGCCTGGTGCTTGAGATCCGGCCGGGAACGAGAGCGGCAAGGTCTTACCCCGGATCCTCACCGGCATAGACCTGCGCCAGAGTGCCGACGATCTCCGCCATTTTGGCACGAAGCTCCGGCGGCCCGATCACTTCTGCGTCCGCTCCAAAGCGCAGGATCTCCATCGCGGCGTGAGCGATGGAACCGACCGAAAGGATTACCCGTCGCCAGCCTCGCGCGTCGGCCTCCTCGGAAACAACGGCGCCGGTGCGGACATAGGGGGGCAGAAGCTCCTCCATCATGCCCATGGCCCAGGGCGACAGCCGGATTTCAGCGCGATTGGGATGAAGGTCCACCTCGTAACGCCTGATGCTCTCGGTCCAATATGCTTCGAGGTCGAACCCTTCCGGATAGTCAAAGCGTTCATCAAGCACCTCCATCTTCCCAACCCGGGAGAGGCGGAAGGTGCGGAAAGCGTTGTCGGCGCGAACGACCAGATACCAGGCACCGCCTTTCAGGACGATACCAAGAGGCTCGACGCGCCGCTCCCTGTCAGCCTTCCGGCTTTGGTAGCGCATGCGGATAGGACGCTGGTTCCACACGGCATCGGCAACGGCGGGCAGGTGGTCCAGGGCCTCGGCCTCGGCGAACCAGGCCGGCGCATCGAAGTGGAATCGCGCCCTCATCGCCCCGGATCGCATGTTCTCCGGCAAGGCGGCCAGGAGCTTTGTGCGCGCGCTCGCCGCAACGGCGCCCAACCCCAGATCAGCCGCCTGGCGCGTAAGGCCAGCCAGGAACAGCGCCTCGGCTTCGGTCGAGGACAAGCCGTTCAGGCGGACCCGGTAGCCCTCGAGCAGCCGATAGCCTCCGCTGCTGCCCTGCACGCTGTAGACCGGGATTCCCGCTGCGCTGAGCGCATCCACATCTCGATAGATCGTGCGCAGCGAAACCTCGCACTCGGCGGCCAGCGCCTGGGCGGTGACATGTCCCTTCGCTTGCAGGGTCGTCAGAATGGACAGAAGGCGGCTTGCACGCATCGAAAAAGCATAATCCAACCTGACAGAAATTGACAGGTATGGCCGCGTAGAATGCGTCGTCGGCCACGAGCAGGCGACACGCCGATGCTCGCTCCGACCTGTCTTAGAACCCAAGGACCGAAATCATGCCACGTGCAACCAAGCATCTGCTCATTGGAGGGCTCATCATCATGGCAACCGGAATCTCCGCTGCGGCGGGCGCGAACGAGCTGACCATCGTCAACCCGCCGACCCTCGGCGACCCGACGCCGAACGGCTACAGCACGGCGGTCATCGTCCCTGCAGGCGCCAGGCTTGCCTATGTCTCCGGACAGGGCGGCCAGGACAGCACGGGGGCCTTGTCGCCCGACTTCGCGGCCCAGGTGAAACAAGCCTACGCAAATTTGCGCGCTGCCCTGGATGCGCTCGGGGCAAGGCCGGATCAGGTCGCCAAGCTCACCGTATTCGTGGTCGATCACGACATGGCGAAGCTTGGGGTGCTGACCCAGAACGTTAAGGAAATGTTCGGTGAAGCGCTGCCGGCGCAGACCCTCGTTCCCGTTCCCAGGCTTGCGATCGACCCCATGCTTTTCGAGGTGGAAGCCGTGGTCGTCATGAACTAGCGGTCCTGCCGCGGGGCCGCGCAAGCGGCCCAAGCGGAGGGTTGATCGTCGCCTTCATCACACGCCGGTGCTGAAAGAGGGGCCGTCCTCCAGCAGCGCGAGAGTCGAGCGATCAGCGTCGCGGGCGGCAACGACCTGCAGGCTGCCGCCTGCGGCCGGCAGAGCCGCGGCGGGGTGGCCCGTGTGGTCGAAGAGACAGGTCAGCCGCACCAATCCATAGGTGAAATCCCGTTCCGTCCCCCCGATCGTAAGGCTTTGCGCGTCTTTCGGCGCACGCGCCACCGCGGTCGTCGGGCTCACGATCACCGTGCCGTCCGCAAGGATTGCATCGACGGCAGCCCGCATCTGCTGGCGATCGCGGCAGGCAGCGAGATAAGCCGCCATGGTGATTGAATCCGCGTGGCTGACGGCACCTTGCCCCTCGCGCGGCAACTCGACGCCGGGCGCGACGACGCTGCGATAGAAGGCGGCCGTCTCGACGCAGAAGATCGTGCCGTGCACCGCCGCCACCCGATCGAGCGCGGGCAGGCGCGCCTCGGACACCGTGACACCCTTGCGCGTCAGCGCCGTCAGCGTCTGCCCGAAGGCTGCCTGCACGTCGCCATCGCACTCGGCGACCCAGGCCGGGTCGAAAGCGACACGGCGCGCGGCCGGGCGTGCCGGCATGTCGGGGTCTAGGGCCTCTGCCAGGAGCAGCAAGTCTTCGCCCGTGCGCGCCATCGGTCCGACATGGTCGAGCGAGGGCACGAGCGGCCATACGCCCGCAAGGGACCATCGGCCGGCGCTCGGCTTCAGGCCCGCCACGCCGCACAGCGCGGCCGGCACCCGGATGGAGCCTCCGGTATCGGTGCCGATCGCCGCATGGCAAAGCCCCGCCGCCAGCGCGGCACCCGAGCCGCCCGAAGAACCGCCGACGGAGAGCGTCGTATCCCCAGGATGCACCACCTCGGCGGTCCGTACCCCGAAGGCGCCCGGATCGCTGATCGTCGTGCCGATGATCGTCGCGCCGAGCGCGCGCAATCTCGCGGTGATCCAGCTGTCCTTTACCGCCCTCCGGTCACGAAGGAAGCGCATGCCGGCACTCGCCAGTGCCGGCACGGTATCGATGTTTTCCTTCACCGCCACGCAGAGCCCGGCAAGCAGCCCGGGATCGCGGCCCGCCATCCTGGCGGCATCCGCGGCACGCGCCTCGGCGAGCGCCGTGCTTTCCAGCACCTCGCGATAGGCATTGAGGCGGGGATTGTCCCGGGCGATGCCCGCCAGCATCGCCCGGGCCATCTCCTCGGCACCTGCCGTGCCGGACAGGAAAGCGGCACGTGCCGCTTTCGCCGAGGTGAGGATGTCGTTCAAAGGGTGCATCCAGGCACGTCCGGGTCGATCTGGCCGAAGTTCTCGACGGTTTCCCAATGGCCGTCCGGCGTGCCGCGGGCGAGGATGGAGTTGGTGCGCAGGCAATTGTTGGCGGCGAAGTTGACCTTGCCCTGCGGCGCATCGAACTCCACCTCACGCAATGCCTTGATGACCGCGTCGCTTTCCGTCGATCCGGCTTTCTCCACGGCGGCGGCATAGAGATAGACGCCGTCATAGGCCGCCTCGCCGATGGCGTTGATGGGCTTGTCCGCGCCGTACTTCTTCGCGAAGGCCTCCGTGAAGGTCTTGTTGCGCGGCGTGTCCAGCTTCATGAAGTAGGCCTGGTTGGACAGCGTGCCGGCCGTCAGTTCCGGATGGGCGAAGGAGAACAGTTCGTCCAGCGCATTCGAGAAGAGCTGCTGCTTGAAGCCGAAGGACTGGTACTGCTTCAGGGCCGTGATGACGTCGGCGCCCGCCACCATCATCCAGATGAAATCCGGATTGGCTGCCCGCGCACGGTCGAAGATCGGCGCGAAGTCCTGCGTGCCGAACGGGGCGAATTCCGCGCCGAGCAGCTTGCCGCCGAGCTTTTCGATCTCCGTTTTGATGACTTCCGTCGAGGCACGCGGCCAGATGTAGTCGGAGCCGATGACGTAGACGGTCTTGCCGGTGTTCTTCGTCAACCAGCCGAGCGAGGGCACGATCTGCTGGTTCGGCACCTGCCCGGTCGAGAAGAAGCTCTTCTCGCAGACCCCGCCCTCGTAATAGGTCGAGTACATCAGGATATGGTTCGCCGGGCTGGTGACGGAGCGGGCGGCGACGTGCTCCAGCGAAGCGATCATGCCCATGGTCGCGACGACCTCGTCCTCGAACACCAGCTTGCGCGCCTTTTCGATGGCGCCGCGGGTGGTCGTCTGGTCGTCCTCGACGACATATTCGATCTTGCGGCCGCCGATGCCGTTGGCCGCGTTCAGCTCTTCCACCGCAAGCTCGAAGCAGTGGAGTTGCGTTTCGCCGAGAATGGTTTCAAGGCCGGTGAGGCCCGACAGGAAGCCGAGCTTGATCGTGTCGGCTGCGCGCAGGATGGACGGCGCGCCGAGCGCCGAGACGGCGGCGATGCCGGCAAGGCCCTGGAGCGTGCGGCGGCGGGTGATAAGCGTCATTTCAGTTCCCCTTTTGGTTCGCCTTGATGCAATCCCGGCCATCCGGGCGTGTTCAGATGGCCAGGTACCGGTGAAGCGTCTCCTCCTCGAGCGTCCGGGGCGTGCTTTCGTGAACGATGCGCCCCTTCTCCATGAACAGCACCCGATCGGCCGCCGAGAGGCCGAGGTCGAGGTTCTGTTCCACCAAGAGCACGCCCAGGCCCTTTTCGGCCGCGAGCCTGCGCAGGATGTCGCCGATCATCTGGACGATGTTCGGCTGGATGCCCTCGGAGGGCTCGTCGAGCAGCAGGAAATCCGGCGCCGAGGCGAGCGCCCGGCCAAGCGCCAGCTGCTGCTGCTGCCCGCCTGAAAGCGTTCCGCCCAGCTGGTGGCGACGCTCGGCAAGGATCGGGAACATTTCGAAGATCTCGGCTGGAACCGTCGCGCTGCCGTCGCGGCGCGCACGCGTGCCCATGGTCAGGTTCTCGATGACGGAGAGCTTGTGGAAGATGCCCCGTCCCTGCGGCACATAGGCAAGGCCCGCCCGCGCGATCCTTTCCGGCGGCAGGCCCGCGGCGGCCTTGCCGTTCAGCGCGACTTGCCCGGCCCAGGGCCTGATGAGGCCGATCAGCGCCTTCATCAGCGTTGTCTTTCCGACGCCGTTGCGGCCGAGGATCGACACGACCTCGCCCTTTCGGACCGACAGGGTGACGCCTTGCAGGACCTCGGTGCTGCCATAACCTGCGCGCAGATCGTTCACGTCCAGCATCACGCCCGCCCCAGATAGATGTCGCGCACCATCGGGTCGCGCTCGATGGCCGAAAAATCGCCTTCCGCAACGAGCCGGCCCTGGTGCATCACCACGGTGCGGGCCGACAGCGCCCGCACGAAATGCATGTCGTGGTCGATCACCACCACCGTGCATGTGCCGCGCAGCGACAGGAGGAGGTCGGCCACCGCCTGGGTCTCCTCCGGCGAGAGGCCAGCCGTCGGCTCGTCGAGCAGCAGGAGGCGTGGCCTGCGGATCAGCCCCATGGCGATTTCCAGCCATTGCTTCTTGCCGTGGGCGAGCACGTCGGCGCGGGTATCGCGCTCGGCCGCAAGCCCGGTGCGCGCCATCACCGCCGCCGCATCGCCGCCGCCCGCCACCGTCAGGTTTTCCGCGACCGTCAGCGAACCGAAGACGGAGGGGACCTGGAACTTGCGGGCGATGCCGGCACGGGCGATCGCGTGGCGCGAGAGGCCTTCGACAGGCTTGCCGTCGAACAGGATCCGGCCGGCGCTCGGCGCTATGGCGCCGCAGATCATGTTGAGAAGCGTCGATTTGCCGGCGCCGTTCGGCCCGATCACGCAGGAGACCTCCCCCGCCGCAAAGGTCACGCTGACATCCTCGACGGCAACCAATCCGCCGAAACGACGGCCGAGGCCTTCGGTACGCAGTTCGCCGCCCGTCATGCCGCGCCCCCTTCCTTCACGCCCTTACAGCGCGTCCAGAGCTTCTGCGCGGCGGCCGGCAGGCCATCGGGGAAGAAGAACACCATGGCGAGGAAGAAAGCGCCGATGAACAGCGGCCAGGCCGAAGCGCTGAGCGTGGAAACCTCCTGCTGCAGCCGCCAGACGATCATCGTGCCCGCGACCGCGCCGATGAGCGAGCCGCGCCCGCCGACCGCGACCCACATGATGACCTCGGTGGAAAGCAGGAGCGCGATCATGTCCGGCGCGACGAAACCCGTTCCGGTCACATAGAGCGCGCCGGCAAGCCCGGCGATCAGGCCCGAAAGCACGAAGACGGCGAGCAGGTGAAGCGGCGTGTTGTAGCCGAGCGTCTGGGCCTTGCGCTCGTCATCCTCGATTGCCCGAAGGACGAGGCCACGCTGGCCGCGCAGGCCCGCCCAGAGCGCGAGCACGATGCCGAACAGCACGGCGACCACGAGATAATAGAAAACCTTGCCGGTGATCGAGAGGCCGAGCGTAAGCGGCGGAACGCCGATCAGGCCAGCATCCCCGCCGGTGACGGAGGACCAGCCGATGGCGATCTGCTGCGCGATCAGGGTCAAGGCCAGGGTGACGATGGTGAAATAGGCCCCGCGCACGCCGCCGAAGATCACGAAATAGCCGACCGCAAGGGCGATCACGCCGGCAAGGCCGACACCGAAGGCAAGCCCCGCGAGGCTGCTCCAGGCGGCGCCCGGCGCCAGGTGGATCGTCATCACCGCCATGCCGTAGGCACCGGCACCGAAGAAGGTGGCGTGGCCGAAGGAGAGGATGCCGGTGCGTCCCCAGAAGAGATCGAGCGAGACGGCGAAGAGCGCGAAAAGCAGGATGTCGCGAAGGCCGGAGACGCCGGAATAGGAGCCGAAGGCCGGATAGAGGGCGAGCGCCGCCAGGATGGCGAGGGTGATGAAAAGCCAGGTCTTCTCCCGTTGCGTCATGCCGGCACCAGCCCCTGCGGACGGAACCGCACGATGACGACCGCGAGGATCAGCACGCTGGCCTGCGCCACGGTGATCGGCACGGTGGTGGAGAGCAACGATTCCAACCCGCCCACGAAGGCCGAGCCGGCGACGACACCGGGGATGGAACCCGCGCCGCCGACGAGGACGACGAAGAAGGAGCGCGCCAGATAGTTGACGCCCATCAGCGCCGTCACGGCGACGAGCGGCGCGATGAGGACGCCGGCGAGGGCGGCGAGCGCCGCGCCGCTGGCGAACGCCCGGCGATAGACCCTTTCGGCATTCACGCCGAGCGCCCGCGCCATGCCCGCATTCTGGATCACCGCCCTGACATCGAGCCCGAACGGCGTCTTGCGGAAGACCAGCACGCAGGTGCCCATCACGGCGAAGGCAAAGACGATCAGGAAGAGCCGGTAGGCCGGATATGTGATGCCGAGCACCTGAACAGACGCCTCGAACGGCGCCGTCACCGGCCGCGGCGCGGCGCCATAGGCCAGGATGATCGCCTGCTGCAGGATGAGGCTGAGCCCCCAGGTGGCGAGGATGGTGGAGATGGGCCTGTCGTAGAGGCGCCGGATCACCGCGATTTCAAGCACCGTGCCCAAGAGATAGCCGACGACCGGCGCCACGACGAGCGCCAGCCAGAACGAGCCGCCGGCCGCCTGTACCGTGAAAAGCGTATAGGCGCCGATGGTGACGAACTCGCCATGGCTGAGATTGATGATGCCCATCAATCCGTAGATGATCGCAAGACCCAGCGCGACGAGCATGAGAATGCTCATCAGCGTCAGCGCATTGAGGGAAAGGGAGACGATATCCGGCATCACGGCGCTCCCAGCAAGCGGTCGACCGCCTCGGCGGCATCGAGCACGAAGCCGTCTTGCCCACGCGGGCCGACGATCTGCAGGCCGACCGGCAAGCCGTCGGCCAGGCCGCAGAACAGGGTGCAGGCCGGCTGCTGCGACAGGTTGATCGGATAGCTGAACCCGGCCCATTCGGTCCAGCGCGACAGGCTGGAGCCCTCTGGCACCTCCCGTCCGGCCGCGAACGGCAGGCAGGCGGTGGCGGGAGAAAGAAGGAGATCGTAGTCCGTGAGCAACTGCTCCATTGCGGCGCCGAAGCGGGCACGGGCCTGTTGCGCCGAGATATAGTCCATCAGGCTGAAGCGGCTCCCCTCCCCGGCCGCATCGATGAAGCCGGGATCCATCGCTTCGCGTGCCGACGGGGGGACGGACGAAAGGCGGCTTGCCGCTCCGGTCATCCAGTGGGCGCAGAACAGGTCGTGCAGGCGTTCGCCGGGCAGCTGGATCGCTTCAACGCGTGCGCCCGCCGCCTCGATCCGCCGGGCCGCATCCAACACCGCGCGCTCGATCGCCGGGTCGAGCGAACCCGTCGGCGGCGACATCCAGAGACCGACCTTGCGTCCCTTCCAGCCGAAGGGCTGCGCATCGAGCGCCGGCACCGCCCCCCATGGCTGGCTCCAGTCCCGAAGGCTCCGTCCGCCCATCGCGGCGAGCATCGCCCGCGCGTCGGCCGGGCTGCGGGACATCGGGCCGATATGGGCAACCGTGCCGAAGACGCTCGGCGGATCGGCCGGGACACGGCCGAAGGTCGGCTTCAGGCCGAAGGTCCCGGTGAAGGCGGCAGGGATCCGGATCGATCCGCCGCCATCGGTGCCGAGATGAAGAACGCCCGCGCCGGTGGCCGAGGCGACCGCCGCCCCGCCCGAAGAGCCGCCGGGCGTGCGGTCCGGGTTCCATGGATTGCGGGTGATGCCGAAGGCGGGGCTGTCCGTCACCGCCTTCCAGCCGAACTCCGGCGTCGTGGTCTGGCCGATGAAGACCGCGCCGGCAGCGCGAAGGCCCGCGACGGCGGGCGCATCCTGCTTCATCGGCGCGGCATCGGTGACCCGGCTTCCGTAGCGCACGGTCCAGCCCTCGACATGCACGATGTCCTTGAGGGTCGCGGGCACGCCGTCGATCGCCGAGAGCGCCGAGCCCGCCCGCCAGCGCGCCTCGGCGGCGCGCGCCGCCTCCAGCGCGCCGGCATGATCGATGAAGGTGAAGGCGTTGAAACGCGGCTGGATGGCCTCGGCGCGATCAAGTGCCGCCTGGACGGCCTCCACCGGAGAAAGCGCGCCGGACCGGAAGGCCGCGGTGAGGGCCGCGACATCCATGCGGCACAGGTCCGGCGCATCGGAGATTGGCGAGATGGACTGGCGGCTGCTGTTCACGGCGTCTTCCCACTGCTGAAAACCAGTGAAGACAGCATCGCGCAAACGTTGAATTATATAAAATGCAAAATATGATACTGCTTGTTACATGGAATAGATGAATGAATCTGACCCTTCGCCAGCTTCGTTACCTCGTGCTCGTCGCAGAGACGGGATCGATATCGGCTGCGGCGCGCACCTGCCGCATCGCGCAATCCTCCATTCTGGCCGCGATGGGCCAGGCGGAAGGCGAGATGCGTTCCAGGCTCTTTGAGCGCCGGCCGTCCAAGGGCGTCACGCTTACGCCGGCCGGCGAGCGGTTCGTCGCGTCGGCCCGCCGCCTGCTCGCGGCGGAGGCGGAGTTCGAGCGCACGATGGACAAGTTCACCGCCGGCATGCCGCCGGTCCTGAAGATCGGCTGTTTCGAGCCGTTCGGCGCCCTGTTCATGCCGGAGCTCCTGCACCGGTTCGTTGCAGCGAGCGGCACCGAGATCCAGCTCTTCGAGGGCGAGCAACCACAACTGCTGACATGGCTGGAATCGAACATGGTCGATGCGATCGTGGCCTATGACATCGGCCCGGGCCTTCCCTCGGATGCCGTGACCCTCGCCCATGTGCCGGCACATGCGCTGCTTCATGCGAATGATCCGCTTGCGCAAAAGCAATGCCTCAGCCTCGCGGAACTGGTGACGCGGCCGCTGGTTCTGTTCGACCTGCCGCAGACCTCGGGCTACCTGGTCACGCTTTTCGATCTCGCGGGCCAGCGACCGAAAATCTCGTTCCGGACGCGGGGCTACGATACCGTTCGCGCCGCGGTGGCCTGCGGCTTCGGCATGTCGATCCTCAACATGCGTCCCATCGGGCTTGGAAGTCCGGACAGCGATCGTCTGGTGCGCCGCCCCCTGCTCGAAATCCTGCCGACACCCCGCCTGATGATCGCCGACCGGTACGGAAGCGCAAAACCGGCCTTTCTGCGGCGTTTCATCGAGGTGGCGCGGGAATTTTTCGCGGAGACCGGGCCGGAGCGATTTGCGGTTGCCTTGCCGGAACGGCATGCAAGCCTGGTCGCCGTCTAGCCGGACGCGGATCCCAAGGGGCTCAGACCTCGCTGAACGGGATGGAAATGGCGGGATTTTCGCTCGCGTCGAGGAATTCGCGCACCGTCGGGGGAAGCTGCCGCGAGCCTGGCGGCAACACGCCGCAGCGGGACAGCAGCTGGCGCCGGTCGGTATCCGTGCCGAGATGGCGCCAGATGACGCGCGAGGCATAGGGAAGGTTCTGCTTCCGCCAGGAAACACCCATCGTCATGCCCCTCAGATAGATGCGCTGGTGCGTTTCGAAAGGCGTCAGGATCGTCTGCGCGATCATCGGCTCAGGCCCGGTGCTCCGCTCGACGACGAAGATGCGGTTGCGGAGAAACGAGGCGAGGCCGAGATATTTCGAGAACTGGCGGATTTCATGCGGCCGATCCTGGATGCGTTCGATGGATTTCACGCGCACCGCACCTTCGTGCTCGTCCAGCCGGGCACAGGAGCAGACGATCATGCCCGGCCACGAGAGCGAGACGTGGTAGGTCTGGTAATAGCCGAGATGCCGGCGAAGCGACGGCAGGTTGCCGGGAAAGCAGGTATGCAGCACGTCCGTGCCGAAGGCCCCGCCGGCAGCGCTCACGAGGCGCAGCTCGAACAGGGCTGGGTCGAGCGAGAAGTCGGCCGGCCTGACGCCGAAGAAGGCCGCGATCCGCGCCAGATTGTGCGGCGAGGGGACCGCCTCGCCGTTCACATAGCGGTTGAACTGCTGGCGGTTGACGCCGAGCTGGCGGCAGATTTCCGACACCGACTTGCGGGTGCTGCAGGCATGCCGGAGATTGATCGGGAAAGACGTCGGCTGCATGGTTCACTCCAGGGAACAGGAGCGTAAAGCAGCGTAAAATCGCGTCAAGTCGTGAAATTCTCTCCCGCCCCCATGTTCGCTACGATTTCCTCGAAAGCTCCGGTGGATGTCCGGAGCCCGCACAAATGGGGAACCGACGACATGACGCGCATCTGGAAGCCTGATGTAAATTCCACCGGCAGCCTCAAACGCCGCGAGTTCCTCGGCGGCGCAGCCGCCCTCGGCGTGCTCGCCGCAACGGCGACAGGCTTTGCGCCGGGGCGCGCGCTCGCGCAGGAGCCGAAGCGCGGCGGGCACCTGAAGCTCGGCCTGAAGGGCGGCGCTGCGACGGATACGCTTGATCCGGCAGGCTACAGCGCCGGCGTCGCCTTCGTGACGGGCCGCTGCTGGGGAGATACGCTGGTCGAATCCCATCCCGATACCGGCGTCGCCGTCCCGGCCCTTGCCGAATCCTGGGAAGCCTCCGCCGATGCCGCGACCTGGACCTTCAAGATCCGCAAGGGCGTCACGTTCCACGACGGCAGCCCGATGACCATCGCCGACGTGCTCGCCACGCTGAAGCGGCACTCCGATGCCGGCTCCAAGTCGGGCGCGCTCGGGCTTCTCGGCTCGATCAGGTCCTTCGAGGACAAGGCCGGCGACCTGGTGATCACGCTCGCCGAAGGGAACGCGGACCTGCCGCTGATCCTCTCGGACTACCACCTGATCATCCAGCCGGGCGGCGGCGTGGAAAACCCCGATGCGGCGGTCGGCACCGGCCCCTACAAGCTGGTCTCCTTCGAGGCGGGCGTGCGCACGACCTTCGAGAAGAACGCGAACGACTGGCGCTCCGACCGCGGCTTCGTCGACAGCGTCGAGATCATCGTCATGAACGACACCACTGCGCGCATTGCGGCGCTGTCCTCCGGCCAAGTCCACTTCATCAGCGCGGTAGAGCCCAAGACCGTCGAACTCCTGAAGCGCGCGCCGATCGTCGAGATCCTCCAGACCGGCGGCAAGGGCTTCTACAGCTTCCTGATGCATTGCGACACGGCACCGTTCGACAACAACGATCTGCGCCTCGCGCTCAAATACGCCATCGACCGCCAGGAGATCCTCGACCGGGTGCTCAGCGGCTACGGCACCCTCGGCAACGACTATCCGGTCAACATGGCCTATGCCCTCGCCCCGGACGGTATCGAGCAGCGCGCCTTCGACCCGGACAAGGCCGCCTTCCACTACAAGAAATCCGGCCATTCCGGCCCGGTTCTCCTGCGCACTGCCGAAGCCGCCTTCCCCGGCGCGGTCGATGCCGCCGTGCTCTTCCAGGAGAGCGCCAAGAAGGCGGGCATCGCCATCGACGTCAAGCGCGAGCCGGATGACGGCTACTGGACGAACGTCTGGAACGTCCAGCCCTTCTCCGCATCCTACTGGGGCGGGCGCCCGACGCAGGATTCGCGCTATTCCACCTCCTATGTCTCCAACGCCGAATGGAACGACACGCGCTTCAAGCGGCCGGATTTCGACAAGCTGGTTCTCCAGGCAAGGGCCGAGCTCGACGAAACCAAGCGCCGCGCGCTCTACAAGACCATGGCGCTCATCGTGCGCGACGAGGGCGGCCTGATCCTGCCGGTCTTCAACGACTACCTCAATGCCTGCTCCAAGCAGGTGAAGGGCTATGTCCACGACATCGGCAACGACGTCTCCAACGGCTATGTCGCAAGCCGGGTCTGGCTCGACGCCTGACGTTATGCCTCTATATCCATGACCGGATGCAGCGCCGCGCGCTGCATCCGGTCAGTCAAATCCGCCTCTCCCGCCAAACGGACGCCCGCCATGTCTCGCCCCTTCACCGTCATCGAAAACCAGTGGATCACGCTTGCCGACGGCACGCGGCTTGCCGCGCGCATCTGGATGCCGGACGGGGCCGAGGCGGACCCCGTGCCCGCCGTCTTCGAATTCCTGCCCTACCGCAAGCGCGACGGCACGTGCATGCGCGATGAATCGACCTATCCCGTCTTCGCCGCCGCCGGCATTGCCGGCGTGCGTGTCGATATCCGCGGCTCGGGCGAATCCGACGGCGTCATCGACGGGGAATATACGCCGCTTGAGCTGGCGAACGCCTGCGAGCTCATCGCCTGGATCGCGGCACAACCCTGGTCGAACGGCGCGGTCGGGATGATGGGCATCTCCTGGGGCGGCTTCAACTGCCTGCAGGTCGCCGCGCTGAAGCCGCCGGCGCTGAAGGCCGTCATCTCCATTGCCTCCACCGTCGACCGGTACAACGACGACATCCACTACAAGAACGGCACCCATCTTTCCGCCCAGTTGTCCTGGGCCGCCACCATGCTCGCCTACCAGTCACGCTCGCCCGACCCCGACATCGTCGGCGAGCGCTGGAAGGCGATGTGGCTGGAGCGGCTGGAAAACGAGCCCTTCTTCATGGAGGAATGGCTGCAGCACCAGCGCCGCGACGCCTTCTGGAAACACGGTTCCATCTGCGAGGATTTCGCCGGCTTCCCCGTCCCCGCCCTCGTCATCGCCGGCTGGGCGGACGGTTATCGCAGCACGCCGCTCAAGGCCGTCGAAGGCCTTGGCGACAAGGCGAAGGCGCTGATCGGCCCCTGGGTCCACAAATACCCGCATTTCGCCTGGCCGAAGCCGCGCATGGATTTCCACACGGAAGCCATCGCCTGGTGGAACCGCTGGCTGCGCGGTGAGGAGAATGGCGCGGAGAAGACGCCGCAGGTGCGCGCCTATATCCAGGACGCCGCCCGCCCGGCGCTGCGCCGCGAGGCCGATCCCGGCTTCTGGGTCGCCAAGGATCGCTGGGAGGCGCCCGACATGGCGACCTTCTACGTCGAGCAATACGGCGCGCTGGCGCCCGGCATGCCGATTGCCGGCGCCACCGGGCACGACCGCACCCTGAAGTCGCCGCTCGACACCGGCATCATGGCCGGCGAGTGGTTCACGCTGAAGCCGGACGCGGAAATGGCGCTCGACCAGCGCCTCGACGATGCCGGCTCGCTTGTCGTCGAAACGCCGCCGCTCTCGGAAGCCCAGAACTTCCTCGGCCAGCCGGTGCTGGAGCTCGACCTCTCGACGGAGGCCGACATCGCCAATCTCTGTGCCCGCCTCGTCGATATCCATCCCGATGGCACGGCGACCCGCGTGACCTTCGGCGTCCTCAACCTCGCCCATTGCGACGGCAATGCCGAACCGAAGGCGATGCCCAGAGGGGAGAAGATCCGTGTCCGCCTCGTGCTCGATGCCATGGGCTATCGCTTCCGCGCCGGCCACCGCATCCGTCTGTCACTCTCGACATCCTACTGGCCGATGATCCTGCCGCCGCCGGTGGATGCCGGCGTGACGGTCGATCTCGCCTCGCTCGGCCTTTCCCTGCCGAAACTCGGCGCGCACCGGGTCGTCTCTCTTCCCGAGCCGGCCAATCCCGACCCGCTGCCGAAATATACGGAGCTCGCTCCGGGCGAAACGGCGCGCGGCGTGGAACGGGACCTGACGAACGGCCTGACCGAATATTCGATCTACGAGGATACCGGCCTCAACGAGCATCCCGGCACGGGCCTCGCCACCCGCCAGGTCCGCGACGAACTCTGGTCGATCGCCGAAAACGACCCGCTCTCGATGACGGGCACGGCCGTGTGGACCTGCGACATGCAGCGCCCCGGCTGGTTCGTGCGCACCGTCTCGACCGCCACCATCGCCTGCACTGCGACGCACTGGCTGATCTCGGCCAATGTCCGCGCCTTCGAGGGCGAGGCGAAAATCTTCGAGAAGGCGTTCGAAAAAGCGGTTCCGCGCGACTTCATGTAGCCTTCCATCCGCTTCCAACCACACCGCAGGTCGCTTGGTTGCCTCTTTGCGGCTTTTCGGTTTGAATGAAACCAATTCTGGTGAACGGCGACGAACGGCGGGAATAGAACATCCGCGATGTTCAGGCGTGCAAGGCGGAGTTGAGGCATGCGGGCTGTTCCTGGAAGAAATGCAATCCGGCATTTTCTCGCCGCGCTCGTCTGCCTGCTTTTCCTTCCTGCCGGATCGCCGGCCATGGCACAGGTGTCAGCATCGCACGGTGCCTTCGACGGGGTTGCCCTGGTGATCGGAAACGCGGACTATCGGTCGGTGGCCCGGCTCGCCAATCCGGCGAACGATGCGCGGGCCATGGCGGAAAAACTCGGCGGCCTCGGCTTTCGCCTCCATGTCGCCATCGACCAGCCGACAAGCGCCTTGCAGGAGACGATCCGGCGGTTTGCCGGCGACGTGTCCGGTGCGGACGTGATCTTCGTCTTCTATGCAGGCCACGGCCTTCAGCTCGACGGCCGCAACTTCCTCGTTCCGGTCGACCTCGCGAAAGGCGGGCAGCGGGACGACCTGATCGCGGTCGACCTGATCCTTTCGGCCATCGAGGAAAAGGCCAAGCCGGATGCCGCCAAGATCATCGTGCTCGATGCCTGCCGGAACAATCCGTTCAGCGACCTCTTCCACGGCGCGGACGGATCGCGCGGTCTTGCGCGCATCGACCTGCCCAAGCCGGCCGGCGCTGAGGCGAGTGCCGGTTATTATCGCCTGGTGGCCTTCGCCACGGCTGCCGGCCAAGTGGCATCCGATGGCGAAAGGGAGCACAGCCCCTATACGGAAAGCCTGCTGCGCTTCATCGATCAGCCCGGGCTCGAAGTGTCCGAAATGTTTCGCCTTGCGGCAGGCGACGTGCTTGCCAGCACGAACGGCATGCAGAAGCCCGAATATCTGGTTCAGACGAGCCGCACGCTCTTCTTTCGTCCACCCAACATAACCGAATGCGACCGGCTCGCCGTCGACGCGCGTAATTTCATCGGCGTGAAGGGCATCGCCTTCGAGGACATCGACGCCGTGAAGGCCGTGCCCGCCTGCCTTGATGCGGTCGCGGCCGAGCCGGAAAGCGCCCGGCTCAAGCACAACCTTGCCCGCAGCCTCGAAAAGGCCGAGCGGCTTTCCGAGGCGCTGGAACAATACCAGGCGGCGGCGGACAAAGGGCATCCGGCCGCTATCAATGCGCTCGGCATCATGTATCTGGCCGGGTGCGGCATGGCCAGGCCCGATGTCGCCCGCGCGCTGCAGCTCATCTCGCGGGCGCGCGACCTCGGCGATCTCGAAGCGGCATCCACGCTTACCGCCCACGACTTGCTGCCCTACCTTTCGGACGGCGGCAAGGCAACGCTGGCCCAGGCACTCGGACAAGCGGGCGTGACCGTCCCCGGCCCGGACGGGCTTTCGGCCGCGGTCGGCGCGTTTCAGCAGCAGGCCCGGCTGAAGGCCAGCGGACTGACACTCGAGACGGTCCATGCCCTGAAAATCTACGATACCGTGCCGGCGGGCTTCCGCTGCCACTGACGGCATCACGGGAAGGGAAGAGGATGAAACGCCTTTTTATCGCTGCGCTGCTGGGCATCCTGCCGCAAACGGCGGCTGCCGGCGGGATCGTCGAGAATTTCGAGACGCCGGCCGAATGCACGGACAGGGGTGACCTGAAGATCGAAGCCTGCCTCGCAGCCCTTGGCGGAGGGCTGGACGGCGCGGTGGAAAGCCGGCTTGCGGCCGTGCTGGCCGCCTCCGCGCAGCCAGATGCGGTGCGCGACGCCCAGGACGCCTGGCTTTCCTATCGCAAGGCGACCTGCGATTATTTTGCCGGGCAGGAGGGCATCGTCGGCGCCATCCAGGGTCTTCAATGCCTGCGCTGGACATCGTGGCGCCGGATGAAGGAACTCGACACGCTGCTGGGCGTCGCTCCGTCGGAGGACGGCGACGAAAGCCAGACCGAGGGCGGGCTCGAACCGGATTTCAACACGCTCGCCGATTCGCACTATTCCATGCGCGCCTTCGCCTTCGGCGATTACAGCTGGTACATCAAGAAACGCTATGGCGCCGCCCTGATCGAGAAGGCGCTGGCGGCACGCGGCTTCGAAGCGGAAACGGCAAAGGCCATTTCGGCGGATTGGGACGCCTGGCGATATCACCCGGAAAACGGCCAGCCCCTGCTGGAGAGCGCGCCCATGAGCGCCAGCGATACCGACATGCAGTTGCTTGCGGCCCGTTTTCCTGCCTGCATGCGCGATCTCGGCACGGCGAATTGCCGCATGGCCTATTCGATCGAACTCGGCTGCCGGCTCGACCCGCCTGTCGCGAAGGCATGCCAGGGCGTCTTCGATATCAGCCGGTCCATCGCTGCCGGCTATCGGCGCGACGGCCGCACCGCCTCACCCTTTTCCGGTTTTCAGGGCAATTCGGTATACGCCATGGCCGGCTGCATCGCGGAAGGCGGCAAGGGGGCGGGCCTTGCGGTCTTCGCCCCGGACAATGCCGAGACCGTCACCAAGCTCACCTTCATCGCGCAGCCGGCAGGCGGCAGCGCCGTCGCCCAACCGGTCGATATCGAGACGCTTCCCGAGCGGCAGGCGGAGCTTTGCAGCGCGCTCATCGGCTGGACGTTCGACGAGAGCGGCAATCCGATCGCCGCGGGCGGCACGATCGAACTTTATGCCGTTTCCCCCGAAAGCGTGTTCGCACAGTACCGGGAGGATGCGCAGGCGGCCGACCCGGCACGCGATCCCGACTACGCCGACCACCTGCGACGCGTGGCCAACGCACTCGATGAGGCCGCACAATGAGCCGTCTTGCAGCTAGTCTCCTCTCCGTGGCCGTCTTGTCGGGCACCGCGACATTCGCCGAAGCACAGGACCAAGCCGACTGCGCGCGAAACGCGCTGACGCCCGGCCTCTGCCAGGCCTGGCGGATCGTGGTGCAAACGGAATCGCTTTCGCAAACCCTCCGGCTGCTCGACGGCGAGATCGAGGCCCGCGCCGCCGCAGGCGGGATCGCGCAGGAGAAGGCGGCGGACCAGCGGACACGGCTTGCCGCATCGCAAGCCGCCTGGGAGACCTTCCGCGATCGCCAATGCGCCCTTGCCGGCGCCCACCCGGGCGGTACCGAGGCATGCCGCCAGTCGATGGCGGAGGAGCGGCTCGCCGAGCTGCAGAACCCCGACATTGCGGAAGCCGGCACGGAAGGCGAGAGCTGGTCCGAACGGCGGGTCCATCAAAGCGCCTCCGAGACGGATGCCTGGGTCATGCTGCGGCTCGAGGGGCCGCCGATGCGCACCGTTGCCGACCGCGTGGCCCTCGCGACCGGTCCGCGCCAGGTGCGGGACTGGAGCTTTCGCAAATGGGTCAGCGATTTCCAGGCGAAGATCCGTGCGGCAAGCGGCTATGGCCCGCTGACCTCCGGCTTCGTCGCCGCCGAATGGGACATGCTGCGCTATGATCCCGAAAGCGGCGTGCGGCTGCATGCGGCGCCGGAAACGATTGCGGGCAGCCCCGCCGACAACAGCTGGGACAAGGACGAGGCCGGAGCCTTTGCCGCGCGCCTGCCCTCCTGCCTGAAGAACCTCGCGGATCCTCAATGCCGCGTGCAGTATTCCACCGAACTGGGTTGCCGCTATGACGCCGACATGGCGGCGTTCTGCCAGCAAAAACTCGATGGATTGCGCGGCGTCTTCCAATCCTATGCCCTGGACGATCCGCAGCACCGGGACGATTTCTACAAGGCGGTCGCCTGCCTGACGCCGGTTCCCATCGACACCACTTTCTCCCAGACCTTCCTTGCCGGCAGGAACCTGGCCTCGAACCCCGCAGGTGCCGAAGGCAGGCCCTGTTCGGAGCTGGGTTTTACGGCCGACGGCAAAGGCTGGTCCGCCCGGGACGTGCCGCTTTTCGGCACGAGGATGGATCTGGAAATTCGCTAGACATGTCGTTTCAGCGGCAACACCGCATCCATTCATCCTGAACCTCGGGAAGATGATGCCCGGTCGGCCCTACAGCCTGCCGCCGGCGGCGCTCATGGTCATCGACCATCCTCCGCGCCGGCTGGCTGAGCGCCAATGCGCATCGACGCATGCGCCGCCTCCTGTAGAGCACGCTCCAATCGTCCGACAGAGGGGCGTTGCGGCCTGTCCTGTGGCTGTTCGAGATAGTAGTTTCCCGGACCCGGCGTTCTCGGCACGAACGGGCAAACGACAAGGCCGAGGGCGGCGGCAATCGGGCCGCAAACCGGCAGGTGACCGATCGCAAGACCAAGCCCCTGGCTAACCATCATCAGGGACAGCGGCGTCGTGTCAACGGTTTCGAGCTTGAGGTGCCGGCCCGGCTGCGGGCCGAAATTGTGATTGAGAAGGGCAGTCCAGCCAATGGCATGGGACGCTACGTCATAGAGGCGAAACGACAGCAGGTCCTCCAGGCTGCCGATGCGCGCCGTGTCCTCCTTCCGGCACATGACGACATGGGACATGCCCATCAGCCAGGTAGGGTGCCGCACGAGGTGCGGCTCCTCTCCGAACCGGATCACCAGGTCCGGATCCACCTTGCGCTGCGTGCCCTCCACGAGAAGGTCGACGCGGATCGCCGGGTTCGCCGCTTCGAAATCCGCCAGCACGCGCGGCAGCCAGCTCATCGCCATCAACTGGCTCGCCAACAGCGTAACGCGGTCGATCCGCTGCCGCGCGAAGAGGGACTCGGCCTTGCTTTCGATCGCCCCGAGGGATGCCTGGACGGTCGGAAGGAAATCGCCTCCTTCCGACGTCAGGTTGATCCGGTTTGCGGCGCGTTCGAACAGCGGACGTCCCAGATGTGTCTCGAGCGCAAGAATCTGCTGACTGACGGCGGCAGCGGACATGCTTAGTTCTTTTCCGGCCCGGGCGAAGCTCTGGTGCCGCGCGGCTGCCTCGAACACGCGGAGCCAGTTCAACGAGGGGATTTTCGCGATACGCATTGCATCAGGCTAAGTTCAACTTAGCCTCAGGTCAATCAGATACCGTATCCAAACATGCTTCGCTCTTTGGCATAGTCGCATGACGGGTTGCTCAAAACCCGATGAACAACACCAAGGGAACGAAGATATGCTCAGACGCCATATGCTGCTTGCCCTCGCCCTGACGCCGCTTCTGGCTGGCGCGGCGACCGCTCAGAACCTGCCCGACCACATCACCGTCGCGACGGAGGGTGCCTATCCTCCGTGGAATTTCAGCAATGCCGATGGTTCCCTGGGCGGCTATGAAATCGAGCTGACGCAGGCGCTCTGTGAGCGCATGAAGATCAAATGCGATCTCATCGCCCAGGAGTGGAACGGCATCATCCCGGGCCTCACGGTCGGCAAGTATGATGCCATCATCGCGTCGATGGGCGTGACTGAAGAGCGCAAGAAAGTCATCGGCTTCTCGAAGCCCTACGCGAAGGCGCCCAACGGGTTCCTCACGGCGGGCGACAACGCGCTCAAGGATCTTCCGGAAGCCGGCCGTTCCTTCGACCTCGCAAAGGCTCCGCAGGAGTCCGAGGCGGCGCTCGCAGCCCTGAAGGAAAAGCTCTCCGGCAAGACCATCGGCGTTCAGACCGGTTCCACCGCGGCCACCTTCGCCGGCGAATACTTCAAGGGTCTCGATATCCGCGAATATCCCTCCTTCGAACAGCTCGGCCTGGAGCTCACCGCCGGGCGCATCGACCTCGCCGTGGCCAATGTGACGGCCTTCAAGGCGGTGATCGACGCGAACCCGGCAGGGACGCTGGTCTTTACCGGCCCCACCTTCGCCGGCGGCGTGCTTGGGCTCGGCACCATCAATGTCGCCCTGCGTCCGGGCGACGAGGCGCTGCGGGCAGCCTTTGACGCAGCCATCACGGACATCAACAGGGACGAGACCAACAAGGCCCTGACCGAAAAGTGGTTCGGCGTGGATATCTCCATCCATGAATAGCCCGCTCCCCCTCCCTTCTCGGGAGGGGGCAATCGCCGCGCGGCCCTCTTCCCGAACCAGCCGTTTCAACGATGCGCAGGTAGCACCATGTTCGCGCCCATCGGCTCCACCGAGGCAACGATGACCATTTATCTGGATGGCCGGGCGATACCGGCGCGGGCCGGCGAAACCATCGCGGCGTGCCTTCTGCGCGCTGGTGTCGGCCACTTCCGCACGACACCGGTCAGCGGCGCGCGACGACTGCCCTATTGCATGATCGGACACTGTTTCGACTGCCTGATCGAGATCGACGGCGTCGGAAGCCGCCAGGCCTGCCTGAGCGAGGTCGAGGATGGCATGAGGCTTCACACCCAGGATGGGCCTGCCGCCATCGCCGGCATGGAATTCCAATGACCCCGGCTCCCGATGCAGACGTGATCGTCATAGGGGCAGGTCCTGCCGGAATGTCGTCCGCAATCGAGCTGGCGTCTGCGGGATGCAGGGTAATCGTGCTCGACATGCAGCCCTTACCCGGCGGGCAGATCTTTCGTTCGCTGGAAGCCAACATGCAGGCACGCCCCCGGACGGACGCGCTGCTCTCGGCCCTCGGGCCGGCCTACAGGGCCGGCCTTGCCCTGATCGAGCGGTTTCGGGCAGCGCCCGGCATCGATTTCCGGCCCGGCACCACGGTCTGGGATCTGCGGGCAGACGGTACGGTCGGCTGGCTCAGGGGCAACACGGCCGGCTACCTGCGTGCGCCGCATGTCGTGCTCGCCAGCGGTGCGATGGAGCGCCCGACGCCGTTTCCGGGATGGACGCTGCCCGGCGTGATGACCGCCGGGGCGGTTCAGACCCTGATGAAGGCCGGACGCCTCAAGCCGGAGGGAAGGATCGTCCTGGCCGGAACCGGCCCGCTGATCTTTCTGCTTGCCGACCAGCTGCGGCGTCTCGGCGTAAAGCCGGTGTTGATTGCCCGCACGGACCGGCTCGGGGACAAGCTTGCCGCTCTCAAACGGGTTCGACCGGCCGGGATCCCGGCCCTCGCCAAGGGGGTGGGCTGGCTTGCCCGGTTGCGGCTTGCGGGCATCCCGATGCGGACCGGCATATCCGGGCTTCAGGCGCTGGGCGGCGAGCATCTCGAATCCGTCCGCCTGCTTGCCGGCGGAAAAACCATGGATATTCCCTGCGACCTCCTCGTGGTGCACGACGGGATCGTACCGTCCACGGACCTGGCGCATGCCGCAGGGCTTGCTCTCGAGTGGAAACGGGACGATGCGAGCTGGCGCCCCAGGACGGCGCGCGATGGTCGGGCGCGGATGGCGCCCTGCCCATCGTTCACGACGGGCCCCTGCAGGATACGGATCACAGGCGACGCACGCCGGATCGGCGGCGCCGACGCCGCGGCCGCGCACGGGCGTCATGCCGCGCGAGCCATCCTCGCCGACCTCGGTCGTATCGCCCGGAAACAGGGGGGGCCGGATCGGATCGAAGCCGAGGTGCGGCGCACCCTGGCAGCACGCCCCTTCCTCGACGCAGCGTTTCCGCCCGGCCTGGCGGCACGGCTGCCCGATGACGCGACCATCGTCTGCCGCTGCGAAGAAATCACGGCGGGCTCGCTACGTGCCGCGATCCGGAACGGGGCTGCCGACATGAACCTGATCCGCGGGCTCCTGCGCTGCGGCATGGGGCCCTGCCAGGGCCGAAACTGCGCGGCGACGCTGGCCCGGCTTCTCGCGGAAGCAGAGCCCGGCCGACCGATGCCGCCGAGCCCGTTCCGCGCAAGGCCACCGCTGCGGCCCCTTCCGCTCGGCGCGCTTGCCGGCATGACGGGGCTCGATCCGGCGCTGGCGCAGGTCGAGTCGCTGGACGACAAGCCGGAAGAGATCACCGGAGACGACGTCCATGCATAGGAACGGCTGCGATGCGCTCATTATCGGCGGCGGCTTGCAGGGATGCTCGATTGCCCTGTTTCTCGCGCGTGCCGGTTGGCAGGTCACCCTGGTCGAGAAGAACCTGGCGGGGCGGCATGCCTCGGGTGTCAATGCGGGTGGCCTTCGGTCGCTGATGCGCGATATCCGCGAATATCCGCTTTCCCTGCGGGCCATGGAGATATGGGCGAATCTTGCGGACTTCGTGGGGCAGGACGCGGCCGAAGCCTGCGAGGTCCGGCTCGGCACATCGCAGATTGCGCTGGCGATGGATGCGGCCGAGCTGCAATGGTGCGCGGCGCGGGCGCGGGCGATGCGCGGTCGGGGAATAGAATCCGAAGAGCTGATCGCGCCTGACGAGCTTCACCGGCTCCTGCCCGGCCTTGCCGGCTCCGCACATGGTGGCCTGATTTCCCGGCGCGACGGGCACGCAAACCCCGCCAATTCCGCACGCGCTTTCCGCAAGGCTGCGGAAGGTGCCGGTGTCCGGATTCTTGAGCGGTGCACCGTGCGCGACCTCTCCGCCAAACCCCTCGGCGGATGGCGCGTCGATACGGATGCGGGCAGGATCGAGGCGGAGTGGGTGCTCAACTGCGCCGGCGCCTGGGGATCGGACATCGCGGCACGCCTCGGCGAGACGCTGCCGATCACGGTCCTGGCCCTTTCCATGATGGTGACGGCGCGGGTGAAACCATTCATCGCCCCTGTCGTCATCGGCATCGACCAGCCCCTCTCCTTCAAGCAGAGCGCGGTCGGCTCGCTGGTCATCGGCGGTGGGATACTCGGCAAGCCCTGCCTGAGCGAAGACACCTCGTTCACCGTCATGGACCGGATGGCATCGAGCGCCGCGGCCACGGTTGCGGCCTTTCCCGGCCTGGCGGGCGTGCCCGTCGTGCGGACCTGGACCGGCCTCGAAGGAGCGACCGACGACGGAATACCCTTCATCGGCCCCAGCCGCCTGCATCCCGGCCTCTGGCATGTGTTTGGCTTCTGCGGCCACGGTTTCCAGCTTGCCCCCGCCGTTGGGGAAGCGGTGGCGCGTTCGCTTGTCTCCGGAACCCTGGAGGCGACGCTCGCTCCCTTCACGGTCGACCGCTTGCACCGGCCGCTGCGCAAAGACGAGGCTGTTCCATGACGTCGGGCATGTTTGAATTGCTGGGATTCGGGCCGCAAGGCTGGGGGTTTCCGTTGCTGAAGGCCGCAGGCGTCACGATCGCCGCCGCCCTTTGCGGCTTCCTGCTGGGAAGCGTTTTCGGAATTGGCGGCGCTACCCTCAAGCTCGCCCGGCCGCGCGCCCTGCGCCTGATCGGCCAGGCCTATACCACGGTCTTCCGCGGCGTGCCCGAGATCCTCGTGGTGTATCTCTTCTATTTCGGCGGCAGCGTCGTCCTGACGACGCTCATGAACACGGGAGGATTTCCCGGCTTCTATTCTCTGCCGTCCTTCGTCATCGGTGTCCTTGCGATCGGGATCGTATCCGGTGCCTACCAGACGGAAGCCTATCGATCCGCATATCTTCGGCTGGACCGCGGCCAGATCGAGGCGGGCACCGCGTGCGGCATGTCGAAACTCCTGCTCCTGCGCCGCATCATCGCTCCCCAGACGCTGCGTTTCGCCCTGCCTGCGCTCGGCAACATCTGGCAGTCCGCGATCAAGGAAACATCGCTCCTGTCGGTCATCGGGCTGACGGAGCTGTTGCGCCAGGCCGGTACCGCCGCGGGTTCGACCCGCCAGCCCCTGCTGTTCTACGCCATTGCGGCCGCGATGTTCCTGGTCATCGGGCGCGCCACGGGCGCCGGGCTGAACCGGATGGAAAGCCACCTCGCCAAACCCTGGAGACGCTGATGCTGGATTGGCCCTTTCTGACGGATGTCCTCGGCCAGCTGCTGTCGGGTTTGCCGCTGACGCTCCAGCTTGCGGCACTGTCCCTCTCGATCGGCTTCGCCCTCGCCGTCTTCGTCGCCGGCGCCGCCGGCAGCGCCTTCGCGCCGCTGCGATGGGTCGCGAAGGCCCATGTCGAACTCTTTCGTGGAACCCCTCTCCTGCTGCAGATCTTCCTGATCTACTACGGCCTGGGTCAGATCGCCCCGCTGCGCCACTCGGCCCTCTGGCCCTTCCTTCGCGAACCCTACTGGTGCGCCATCCTCGCCCTTGCGCTCAACACCTCGGCCTATACGGCCGAGATCATCCGCGGCGCGATCCAGGCAGTGCCGGCGCACGAGATCGAGGCGGGGCGCGCCTGCGGCATGTCGGGCCTGCTGCTGCGCCGTCGCATCATCTGGCCCATCGCCCTCCGCCAGGGCCTGGCCGTCTACGGCAGCGAGGCCATCCTGATGATCAAGGCGACCTCGCTGGCAAGCATCATCACCCTGACGGAGCTGACCGGCATCGCGCACAAGCTGATTTCCTCGACCTATCGCATCTTCGAGATCTTCATCGTCACCGGGGCGATCTATCTCGCCCTGACCTTCCTGATGAGCGCGGCCTTCGCGCTTCTCGAACGGCAACTCCAGGCCCACCACGCCCATCGTCGCGCCTGACCTCGTCCATACGGAGAAACCAGATGGCTTCCGCCTCCCGCCCGGCTGCTGCCGACAATGCTTCCACGGTTCCCGCCATCGCGGTCGATGGCCTCCACAAGCGCTATGGCGCGATCGAGGTGCTGAAAGGCATCGACTTCCGCGCCCATGAGGGCGAGGTCATCTCCATCCTGGGTGCATCCGGCTCGGGCAAGTCGACTTTCCTGCGCTGTCTCAACCTCCTGGAGCTTCCGTCAGCGGGGCGGCTGCAGATCTTCGGCGAACAGGTCGATCTGCGGCAAAGCGGCGACGCCCTCCATATCGGCAATCGCAGGCAGGTGGATCGCCTGCGAACCCAGGTGGCGATGGTGTTCCAGAATTTCTGCCTCTGGAGCCACATGACCGTGCTCGAAAACCTGATGGAGGCGCCCATCCATGTCCAACGGCGCGGTCGCGGCGAGGTGCGCGAGGAGGCGGAAGCCATGTTGCGGCGCGTCGGCTTGATCGATCGGGCAAAAGCCTATCCGGCCCAGCTGTCCGGCGGCCAGCAGCAGAGGGCGGCCATCGCGCGCGCCCTGGTCATGAAGCCCCGGGGCCTCCTCTTCGACGAACCCACCTCCGCGCTCGATCCCGAGCTCGTTGGCGAAGTGCTGAAGGTCATGCGGGATCTGGCGGCGGAAGGACGCACGATGCTGATCGTGACGCACGAAATGGCCTTCGCCCGAGACGTATCGAGCCGGATCGTGTTCCTGGAGCAGGGCCGGATCAAAGCCGAAGGCCCGCCGCTGGACTTGTTCCGCGGCGGCGTCAACGAGCGCTTTGACCAGTTCATCTCGCGGTTCAACCAGGCTTGAGGATTGCACGCGGCCGGGTATAGCCCGGCCTGCAGCCGCTCGATCCCGCTCACGCCTCGACGGTCAGGCCCTTGGCCTTCAGCACGGCTTCGAGCTTGCTGACCTCGATGACCGACTTGCCGGCCTTGTAGTCGGCGATGTATCCGGCTTCGGCGTCTTCGCGGGCCTGCGAGAGCTTTGCCACCTCAAGTGCCTCCCCGCGGCGCACGACGACCAGGCCGTCGGCGTCGCCGACGATGATGTCGCCGGGATGAATGAGTTCGCCGCCGACGACGATCGGGTCGTTGGTGGAGGTCAGCGTCTCCTTGACGGTGCCCTTAATGCAGACGCTGAGCGAGAATACCGGGAAGCCCAGCTCGCGCAGCTGCAGCGAGTCGCGCACGCCGCTGTCGGTCACAAGGCCGCCGATGCCCTTGGCGAGGCAGGCATTGGCGAGCACGTCGCCGAAGGAGCCGGCCTCCTCGTATTCGCCGCCCGAAACCACGATGATATCGCCGGGCTGAGCGTAGTTGATCGCGAGCTGCAGCATGATGTTGTCGCGCGGCGCGCAGCGCACGGTAAAGGCCGGGCCGCAAAGCTTCATGCGGTAGTCGACCGGCTTGATGCGCGAGGAAAGCGCCCCGCGGCGACCCTGCGCCTCGTGAATGGTCGCCGGCGAGAATTTCGCAAGCGCCTCGATCTCGGCGGCGCTCGGGCGAGCGGGCATTTTCTTGATATGCGTCATGATTTTTCCCATGGGTAGTCGTTGCGGCGGGCGCGGCGCCCGCCGCCGGGTTGCTCGATTCACGCCGGAAAGGAGGCCGCTTGCGCGCGACCCCTTACGGGATCTGGTCGAACTTCAGTTCGGAAAGCGGCACGACCTTGTCGGTGCGGGTCATCTTGTATTCGGTGTCCGGGCCAAGCCACTTGTCCCAGATCTTGTTGAGCTCGCCGCTTTCGTCCAGCTTGCGCAGGACCTCGTTGATCTTGGCCGTCAGCGCCGGCTGGTCCTGCTGCATGCCGATGCCGATCGGCTGGAACAGCATGGGCTCTTCGATCATGCGCATCTCGCGGCCCTTGGTCTTGGACTCGTTGACCAGCTTGGTCGTCGTCATGGTGTTGGCGACCATGCCGCGCGCCTTGCCCTGCTGGGCGGCGAGATAGGCGGATGCCGTGTCCTGGAACGTCAACGGCTCGGACTTGTTGAGCTTGATCGACATTTCCGAGGTCGAGCCCTTGGTGGAGGCGATGCGCTGGCCGACATAGTCGGCTTTCGACGTGCCGGGATCATCGGCCGGAACGATCAGCATTTCCTTGGCGAGGTAATAGGGATCGCTGAACTGGATCTGCTCGGCACGGCTCTGGGTATAGGCGAGGTTCGCAACGGTGATGTCGACGCGGCCGAGCTTGACCTCCGGCACGCGGGCCTCCACCGAAACCGGCTTGATCTCGGCCTTCACGCCGAGTTCGCGGGCGATGGCGCCGCACAGGTCGACGTCGAAGCCGACCATTTCGCGGGTCTGCGTATCCGGCGCGGCAAAAGGCGGCACGTCGGCGAAGGTCGCGCAGCGCAGCGTCTTGTTGGCGAGGATGTCGTCGAGCTGATCGGCCCTGGCAGGGCCGGCAAGCGCGGCGGCCGCGACGGTCGCTGCGAGGATGAGATGCTGATACGTCATTGGCTGTTCTCCTTCGTTGCTTGGTATTAGTGGCGCAGGTCCGCGAGGAAGCGCTGCGCGCGGGGATGCTTCGGGTTCTTGAAGAATTCGTCCGGCGTCGCCGTCTCGATGATCCGGCCGCCGTCGATGAACCAGATGCGGTCGGCGACGTCGCGGGCAAAACCCATTTCGTGCGTCACGCACATCATGGTCATGCCCTCGGCCGCCAGCGACTTCATGACGCTCAGCACCTCGCCGACCATTTCCGGATCGAGCGCGCTGGTCGGCTCGTCGAAGAGCATGACGGGCGGCTCCATGGCGAGCGCACGGGCGATGGCGACGCGCTGCTGCTGGCCGCCGGAAAGCTGCGCGGGATAGGAATTGGCCTTTTCGCGCAGGCCCACCCGGTCGAGCAGCTTCAGCGCCTTCTCATGCGCCTCGGCCACAGGCACGCCCTTCACCCGGATCGGCGACATGGCGACATTGTCGACCGCCGACAGATGCGGGAAGAGGTTGAAGCTCTGGAAGACGAAGCCGATACGGCTGCGCAGGCGGTTCAGCTCGCGGCCCTTGAGCGGCGCGTGGATATCCTGGCCCTCGAAGAAGATCGAGCCGCTGTTGATCTCCTCCAGCCGGTTGACGGTGCGGATGAGCGTCGATTTTCCCGAGCCGGAGGGGCCGCAGATGACGACCACCTCGCCGCGCGAGACCGTGGCGTCGATGCCCTTCAGCACGTCGAAGTCTCCATAGCTCTTGCGGACATCGGCAAGCCGGATCGTCTGATCCTTCGCGGGGGCGGATACTGAAGCGGTCATGGCTGCTCCGTGGCGTTGGTGATCAGGGAAAGCTGGCGCCGCGGGGCGGCGAGGCCGGCGCGGCGGCGGGTGATGCGCCGCTCCACGACATTGGTGAGCGCGGTCAGCGACCAGCAGATCACGTAGTAGGTGAGCGCGAGGATCAGGAAGACCTGGAAGGGCTGGGTGAGCAGCTGGTTGTTGACCTGGCTGGCGGCGAAGGTGAGGTCCGGCACGTTGATGACATAGCCGAGCGTCGTGTCCTTGATGGTCGCGACGAAGGTCGACAGCATGCTCGGGATCATGTTGTAGAGCGCCTGCGGCAGGATGACGTAGCGCATGGCGCCGAACCAGCCGTGGCCGAGGGCACGGGCCGCATCCATCTGCCCCGGTCCGAGCGCCACGATGCCGGCGCGGATGATCTCGCTGAGGAACGCCCCCTGGTAGACGACCAGCGTCGTCAGCATGGTCAGGAAGCTCGGCACGTCCGCGCCGGTGAGCAGCGGCACGAGGAAATAGCTCCACAGCACCAGCATCAGCAGCGGCACGCCGCGCGTCACATAGACCAGGACCGTGACCGGCCAGCGCAGCACGCGGTATTTCGAAAGCCGCGCGAAGGCGAGCAGGATGGCGAAGGGGAAGGCGATGACGATGCTGAGCGCCGAGAGGATCAGCGTGTTGGCAAGACCGCCGAGCGGACCGTTCGGATATTGGCCGATGAGGAGCAGCAGCCAGTATTCGTCGATGATGGCTATGATGTCGTGGATCATCGTGCGGCTCCGTTCAGCGGGTCTGCGCGCCTGGTGAGCCAGGCTCCCCCGGCCATGATGATCAGGGAGAAGACGAGGTAGAGGACCGTGCCGATCAGGTAGATCTCGAAGGTGCGGAAGGAGAGGTTCTCGATCTCCTTGACCGCGTGGCTGAGCTCCGGCGCGCCGATGACGATGGCAAGGCTCGAATTCTTGAACAGCGAGACACTGTGGTTGACGAGCGCCGGCAGCGCGTTGCGCACCCCCTGCGGGATCAGTACGTTGCGCATGGCCGATATATAGCCGTGGCCGAGCGCACGGGCCGCCTCCATCTGGCCGGGGCTGATCGAGCGCAGGCCGGAGCGCAGGTCCTCGCTGAAATAGGCCGCCTGGCAGAGGCCGAGGCCGACGATGGCGAAGATCATTTCCGCCGAATGGGCCGTCAGCCAGTCGGACAAGGCCGAGGGCAGGATCGTGAAGATGCCGAAATACCAGAGCATGAGCTGCACCAGCGTCGGCACGTTGCGGTGATACGAAACGTAAGCCGCCACGATCGAATTGCCGATGCGGCCCGGCGAGAAGCGGATGGCGAGCAGCACGAGCGCAAGGCTCATCGCCAGCAGCCAGGAGCAGATCGCAATGATGAAGGTCATCTCGATGCCGTGCGCCAGCATGGCCATGTATTCGGGGTTGCCGAGGATGGCGGTGAGGTCGAAGCCCTTCACGGCTGGCGCTCCTGCGGGCGGGCCGTCTGGAGCCCCCCCATCACCTGGAGCGTCGGGGTGATTTCCATATGGCCGATATTGACGGCGACGGGGGCGGCGATGGCGAAGGCGATGGCATCGGCGATGTCGGAAGCCTGGGGCAGCTCGAAGCCGTCGATGAAGCGCTCGCGGATCGACGGATCGTCGCCATGCACATGGTTGAAGATGTCGGTCGCCACACGGCCGGGGCAGATCTCCGTCACCCGCACGCGCTTGCCGAAGGTGTCGAGGCGCAGCTGGTTGGAGAGCATGGCGACGCCGGCCTTGGTGGCGTGATAGATGGAATTGCCGCCGAAATTGTAGTTGCCGGCGATCGAGGTGATGTTGACGACATGGCCGCGGTCACGCGCCGCCATGCCCGGAACGACCAGCCGGCAAAGGTGGAGGACGGCACGCAGGTTGACATCGACGAGAAGGTCGATGTCGCCATCCTCCGCCTCCAGGAATTTCTTCGGCCGGTCGACGCCGGCATTGTTGACGAGGATGTCGAACTCGACCTCGCCGCAGAGCCTTGCGAGCGCAGCGCGGTCCGTGACGTCGATGGCATGGGAAATGCAGCCCGTGCGCGCGGCAAGGTCCTGCAGGGCACCCGCGCTGCGGGCGACGGCATGCACTTCGAGGCCCTCGCGACGGAGCCGTTCGACGACCGCAGCGCCGATCCCGGAGGAAGCACCGGTCACGAGCGCGGTTCTGTAGTCGGAAAAGGACATTGTGGTTCCCCTGTTGTTGAAAGCGAGAGTAGCGAAGCTTTCCGGCTCTGGATAAGACCGTTTGAATCTGGATGGATAAGGAAGCCTTATGGGCTTGCTCCCGCCCCTCGGGCCTGTAACATGCGGCACCATTCGTCACAGGCTCGGCATATGGATATCAGGCGTCTCAGATCCTTCATCGTCATCGTCGATACCGGCAGCATCACGCGCGCCGCCGACGTGCTGCACATCGCCCAACCCGCGCTCAGCCAGCAGCTTGCCGCGCTGGAGGATCATTTCCGCCAGAAGCTCCTGATCCGCAGCCAGCAGGGCGTCTCCATGACGGAGGCGGGCAAGGCGGTCTATCGCCATGCCCAGATCATCCTGCGCCAGATGGACCAGGCGCAGGCGGACGTGACGGCGGCCGGCTCCACGCTGGTCGGGCGCGTCTCGGTCGGCCTGGTGCCGTTTTCGAGCGCGGCGACGCTCTCCGTCGATCTTCTCACCGAAACGCGCAAACGCCATCCCGGCATCCTCCTGCATCTCACGGAAAGCGTCGGCCAGACCTACAGCCAGATGATCATGAACGGCCGGCTGGAAATGGCGTTGATCCACGGCACCGGGCCGATCAAGGGCGTGCGTTTCGAGCCGGTCTTCACGGAGGAATTCCATCTCGTCGCCCATAGCGATTTCGGCATGGAACCGGGTGAAACGCCGCTGCCGGTGAGCGCATTGAACGACCTCCCCCTCCTCCTGCCGCCGCCCTACAATTTCGTGCGCCGCGCCATCGACCTCGCCTTCACCCGCGGCCGCCTGTCGCTGAACGTCGTGGCGGAGGTGGAGATCGTGCGCACGCTGGGCCGTGCCGTCAGCCGGGGCGTGGGGGCGACGATCATGCCGCGCGCCATTGCCGAGCGCATCGTCGCCGAATCCTCCGAGCCGATCGTCTCGCGCGTGTTGACGCCGCGGATCGAGGAGACGCTTTCCCTGTGCGTTTCCGACCAGAGCGAACTCTCCGAGCCCGCCCTGGCGGTGCGGTCGATCCTCATGGAGCTGACCGCACGCCTCAAGGGCCAGGATTAGCGCAGACCCGCGCAGAATTCGGCGATGCGCCCGCAGGCCTCGTCGAGCTGCTCCATGCCGGTGGCATAGGAGATGCGGAAGAACGGGCTCATGCCATAGGCCGCGCCCTGCACGGTCGTGACGTGGTGCTCGTCGAGCAGGGCCAGCACGAAATCCGTGTCCGTCTCGATCCTGCGCCCGCCCTTGCTCGTCCTGCCGATGAGTTCGGCGATGTTCGGGAAGACGTAGAAGGCCCCTTCCGGCTTGTGGCAGCGGATGCCCTCGATCTCGCCGAGCCTTTCCACGACGAAGTCGCGCCGTGTCTTGTAGATTGCCGCCCGCTCCTTCAGGAGATCCTGCGGTCCGTCGAGCACGGCCGCGACGGCGGCCTGCGTGATGGTCGAGGTGCCGCCGCTGTTCTGGCCGTTGACATTGCTGATCGCCCTGATGAGATCCTTCGGCCCGCCGCAGAAGCCGAGGCGCCAGCCGGTCATCGCATAGGCCTTGGACGCGCCGTTGACCGTCAGCACGCGATCCTTCAGCCGCGGCTCCACCTCGGCGATGGTGCAGAACTCGAAGCCGTCATAGATCAGGTGCTCGTACATGTCGTCGGTCATGATCCAGACATGCGGGTGCTTCAGCATCACCTCGGCGATGGCCTTCATTTCCGCCCGCGAGCAGGCGGCGCCCGTCGGATTGTTCGGGAAATTGAGGAACAGCCATTTGGTGCGCGGCGTGATCGCGGCGTCAAGGTCGTCGGCGCGCAGCTTGAAGCCGTTCTGCTGCGGGCAGTCGACCGGCACCGGCACGCCGCCGGAAAATTTCACGATATCCGCGTAGCTGATCCAGGAGGGCGACGGGATGACGACTTCGTCACCCGGATTGCAGGTGGCCATGACGGCGTTGAAGATGATCTGCTTGCCGCCGCCGGCAACGACGATCTCCGAGGGGTCGTAGTCGAGATTGTTGTCCCGCTTGAACTTGCGGGAAATCGCCTGGCGCAGCGCCGGCGTGCCGTCGAGCGGCGGGTACTTCGTATCGCCGGCCAGCGCCGCGGCATGGCCCGCCTCGATGGCGTTGGCGGGGGTCGCGAAATCCGGCTCGCCGGAGGACAGGCTGATGACCCTGACACCCTTGGCCGCGAGGTCGCGGGCGCGCTGGGTCATGGCGGCAGAGGCGGAGACGGAAACGTTCTTCAGACGGTCGGCAATGGCGGGCATGGCGGTTGCTTTCGATGGAGCGGAGAAAAGATCAGCGCAGAAGCTTCGAGACGGGCGTTACAGTGCCGCCGGCCGCCTCGATTTCGCTGCGCACGGTGCGGGCAAGCTCGAGCGAGCCGGGCGTATCGCTGTGGACGAGGATGGACCGCGCCCGCATGGGGATGACGGTCCCGTCGATGGCCGTGACGGTGCCGTGGAGAAGGAACTGCCGCACGCGGGCGCGAACCGAAGCCTCGTCCTTGACGAGCGCGCCGGGCTGGCCGCGCGGCACGAGTGCGCCTTTCGCGTCATAGGCGCGGTCGGCGAGGAAAAGGGTCAGCGTCTTCAGCCCGGCCTCGATGGCCGCGCCCTCGATCACGCTGCCCGCCGTGGCGAAGACGATGAGGTCGCCGTCGACCATGCGGATCGCCTGCATCATCGCGGCGGCGAGCGCCGGGTCGCGGTTGACCATGTTTCCCATGGCCGCATGGAAGCTGAGATGGGAGACCGTGACGCCCTCGGCCTTGGCGATCGCGGTCAGCGCACCGAGCTGGTAGAGCATCTGCTGGCGCAGCTCGTCCGGCCCGAAGGGCAGTTCCCGGCGGCCGAATCCCTGGCGATCCGGCAGGCCGGGATGGGCACCGACATCGACGCCCCTTTCCCGTGCCAGACGCACCATGCGCACCATCGTGTCGGGATCGCCGGCATGGAAGCCGCAGGCGATGTTGGCGGAGGTGACGACATCCATCATCGCTGCGTCGTCGCAGAGCCGGTAGGGGCCGAAGCCCTCGCCCATGTCGGAATTGAGGTCGACCTGCATGTTTATCTCCTAAGCCATGCCTGCAAGCGCCTGGCGCACCAGCCGGGCAGTCTTGTGCACATCTGCGATATAGGCCGCGAGCGCCTGTTCCGCGGCCCTTGCTTCCGCATGCGTCGCCGGGACGAAGCGCAGCAGCGAGCCGATGCGCGCCTGCCCGAGCCGCCACAGGTCGGCTTCGATGACGCCCGCGATCTTGGGATAGCCGCCCGCGGTGTTGGCGTCGCTCATCTGGACGATGGGCTCGCCCGCCGGCGGCACCTGGATGACGCCGGGCACGACGCCGTGCGAGCGCATCTCCACCACCTCGGTGGGATGGATCGGGTCGCCGCTCAGCCGATAGCCGGTGCGGTCGCTGCGCGCGGAAATCTTCCACAGCTGGCGCCAGAAGCGCTGCGCGTCCGCGCCGAACAGATCATGCTCGCCGGCAGGCAACGCACGAATGAGCAATGCACCGCCCTCCGCGACGGGGAAGGCATCCTTCAGCGCCACTGCCGGCGGCACGACCCCGAAGCCGCCCTCGGGCAGGAATCCATCGGTGGCCCTGTCCGTCGCGATATGGTCGCCCGTCGCAAGCACCCGGCCCTGAAGCCCGCCGAAGCCGCCGCGCAGCGACGTGCTGCGCGAGCCCATGACCGGTGCCACAGCCACCCCGCCGGCAAGGCAGAGATAGGCCCGCGCATCCTTCAGCGGCGGGAAGAGCTCCAGCATCTGGCCCGGCGCCGCCCCGGCCGTCCACCAGGGCGGCAGCGGCACGCCATCGAGCGTCGCGCGGCAGTCCGCGCCGGTGATGGCAAAGGCACCGCCCTCCGAAAAGCGCGCCCGGAAGGGAAAGGTCTGCACTTCGATGCCGGCTGCGCCGGGCGCGTTGCCGAGAAGCACATTGCCGATCCTGAGCGCCAGCGGGTCCATTGCGCCCGAGGCCGTGACGCCGATGTTGCGGTAACCGGGCCGGCCGAGGTCCTGGACCGTGTTCAACGGTCCCGTTGCGACGATCTCGATCACAGCTCGATCCTTTCGGGGCGGAAACGCACGGTATCGCCGGGGGCCATGACCGCCGGGGCGGCGGCCATGGGATCGAACATCTGGAGCTCGGCAAAGCCGATGGAATTCCAGCCGTTCGGGCCGGTCAGCACGGCAACGCCCGTCTGCATGCCGCCGATGGTCACCGAGCCGCGCGCCATGTGGAGCGATGGCACGGTCTTGCGCGGCATGTGGATGCGCGGATCGAGCCCGTGCAGGTAGCCGAAGCCCGGCGCGCTGCCGAGCGCGAAGACACGGTAGGTACCCTCATGGTGGATGCGCACCACCTCCCGGTCGGAAAGGCCCGAAAGGTCGCACAAGGCCGGCAGGTCGCCCGCATGCTCGCCGCCATAAGTGACGGCGATCTCGATTTCGCGGCCCGCAAGATCGACGCCCCGCGCACGCCGCCATTCCTCCTGCAACGCATGGACGACCGCCTCCGGCGTTTCCGGCGTCTCCTTGAGGATGACCAGCAGGTTCGTCATGCCCGGCACGATCTCGGCTACCTCCGGACGGGTTTCGAGCGCATGGGAGAGCGCCCAGATGCGCCGCTGGGTCGGCAGGTCGAAGGCGCCGGGCGCCTCGATGAGGAAGGCGCGCGTGCCGATGAAGGAGATTCTTGCCAGTTCGTCCGTATCCGGCACGATGGACGCGGGTGCGGCTTGCTGAAAGCTCATCGGGAAGGCTCCATCGTCAGGACGGCGTCGCCGTAGCCGATCAGGCCGTCGGCACGGGCATGGATTTCGCCGACCATCCCGGCCTTGGAGGCGATCACCGGCAACAATACCGGGCCGACCTCGACAAAGCCGGCAATGGCGCCGGCTTCGAGCGCCCTGCCCGCGCCGGCAAGCGGCCCGGTCTCCATGGCGGCGGGATGCCTGTCGCGGAAGAGGCCCGCCATCGGCGCCCTGACGGCATGGCCTTCCGGGCGAACCGCCGACGCTTCGGGCACAGTTTCGGCGATGCGCACGGCGCGCGCGCCGGCAGCAAGAACGATCTTCAGCCCGCCGCCATCCGGCGTGATGATTTCAAGCGCGTTCGCGCCGGAGCCTTCCAGCCAGCCGGCCAGGGTGGAGATAAGGGCGGGATCGGAGAGATCGCCGATCGTGTTCCGACCCGTCGAGCGGTCACGCCTCGCCACGGGGTTCCTCCCTCAGCCGCTTTTCAAGATGATGGATATCGACGCAACCGCGCACGAAATCGGGATCGGCAAAGATCCGTTCGTGCAGCGGAAGGTTGGTCGCGATGCCTTCGATGCGGGTCTGGGACAGGGCCACCTGCATGCGGCGGACGGCATCTTCACGGGTCGGCGCATGGACGATCACCTTGGCGATCAGCGAATCGTAATAGGGCGAAACGCGATATCCTGGGGAGACATGCGTATCGACGCGGATGCCCGGACCGCGCGGGAAGCGCACCGCGGTGATGCGCCCCGGCGCGGCGACGAAGGTTTCGGGATCCTCGGCATTGACGCGGCACTCGAAGGCATGGCCGTGCGCCGTGCCGGCAAAGCGGCTTGCCTCCAGCACCGCACCCTGCGCCACGCGCAGCTGCTCGTGCACGAGATCGACGCCCGCCGTCATCTCGGTGACGGGATGCTCGACCTGCAGGCGGGTGTTCATCTCGATGAAGTAGAATTCACCGTTTTCGTAGAGGAACTCGAAGGTGCCGACACCGCGATAGCCGATCTGCCGGCAGGCCTCCGCGCAGCGCGCGCCGATCCGCTCGGCAAGCTCGGGCGCGATGCCCGGCGCCGGCGCTTCCTCCACCACCTTCTGGTGGCGGCGCTGGACGGAGCAGTCGCGATGGCCGACCCAGACGGCATTGCCGTGATTGTCGCAGAGCACCTGGAATTCGACGTGGCGCGGATGCTCCAGGAATTTCTCCATGTAGAGCTCGGGCCTGCCGAAGGCGCGCCGCGCCTCCTCACGGGTGATGGCGACGGCATCGGCCACCTCGGCGCTCTCGCGCACGACACGCATGCCCCGCCCGCCTCCCCCGCCGGCAGCCTTGATGATGACCGGATAGCCGATCTCCCCGGCAATCGCCCGAACCGCCTCGACACGCTCCGGCAACGGCTCGCCCGGCCCGGGCACGCAGGGCACGCCGGCCGCCATCATCGCCCGCTTGGCGGCGATCTTGTCGCCCATGATGCGGATCGCGGAAGCCGGCGGGCCGACGAAGGTGAGCCCCGCCGCTTCCACCGCCTCGGCGAAGTCGGCATTTTCCGACAGGAACCCGTAGCCCGGATGGACCGCCTCGGCGCCCGTCACACGGGCTGCGAGCAGAATGGCCGCCTGGTTGAGATAGCTGCGCGACGGCGCGGAGGGCCCGATGGCCAACGGCCCGCCCTCGTCCGGCCCGGCGCAGCCCGCCCTGTCCGCCTCGGAAGCGATGAGGACCGGCCGCAGCCCGAGCTCCAGGCAGGCGCGCTCGACGCGCACGGCGATCTCGCCGCGATTGGCGATGAGAACGGAGGTGAAGGGCGCGCCCATCAGACGATCTCCACGAGCGGATCGCCGAAGCCGACATCCTGTCCGTCTTCGAAAAAGATGCGCTTGACCTTTCCTCCGAAGGGCGCATTCACCGTGGTGAAGACCTTCATCGCCTCGACGATACAGAGCGGCCGACCCGCCTCGACCGCGTCGCCGACGGCGATCAGCGGCGCAGCACCGGGATTCGCGGCCTGATGGAGGACGCCGGCCATGGCCGAACGCACGATCCGCGCATCCTCCTCATCGTATTTCTCGGCCGGCTCTGCCGAGATGGAGGCGGACGATGCCTGCGGTTCCAGCACCCCAGGCACATGATCGGCCGCCGCCGTCTGCGAAGCGTTCCGAATGACGACCGTCGTGCCTGCCTCACTGACCGTCAGTTCCGAGATACGCGAGCGACCGACGAAATCGAGAAGCGTCTTGATCTTTTCAAGATCCATGGTTTTCCCCAGGGCACGGCAGAACCGGCACATGGCCACAGCGGCCAACCCTCCGGTCCGATTGGGAAAACCTTACACAGCATCGCGATTGATGGGGGCAGACAAACTTTCAATATCGATGCGAATGAACTCGACCGCCGCACCGGCATCCACAACCGGGCGCACAAGGCGCAAGACAAGAAGGACAAATGGGCCAGCGTCATGGCCCACATCAAATTTGCGCTGCCGTTGCGGATGGTTCACCCGGCCGGGCATCGTCATTGCCCGCCCCTGCATTCTGCTCTAAGCATGTTTCAAGCGCGCAAATGGCTCTGGCAGCCCGACCGCTGCCTTGGCGTCTTGCCCTGCCAAAAAAACATGATAGTTTTAATCATCTTTTTTAAGGGGCATAGCGCGCCCAGCAGCGGGGTCGTCGCGCTCCGCCTGACCCAAACGCATGGAGACATGCGAGGACTGCTCGAACATGGGTGGCTTTGAACGGTGAACTACCAGCATACAATGACCTGCCATACAGAAGGCATCAAGGTGCTCGCGCCGGTGAAATGGCGCAGCCTCGATGGGCTGGTGGGCGTCTTCTGGGATGCGGAGGGCTATTCCGGCGCGCGAGGCTACTACCTTTCGCCCGATCCGCGCATCGTGATCTTCTTCAACGACGTGTCGCCGCACATCAAGATGACCAACCGCGAAGGCGGCATGATCGATCATTCCCGCCCGATGACCCGGGCCGTCTACGTGCCGGCCGGCGTGCCGCTCTGGACGAGCTTCACCTCCGCACACCGCTTCTCCCATCTCGACCTGCACCTCCACAAGGACCGCATGCTGCGCTTCCTGTCGCCCGCGGTCGGCACGTCGGCGGCACTCGCCGCCTTGCGCCGGCCGGTGGAGATCCAGGATGTGGGGGCGATCGAGACGCTGGCGGGCCTTCTGGTCGACGAAGTGTCGAACCCGGCGAAACACTCGCTCTATGCCGAGAGCCTGGTCGGCACGATCGTCAGCGGCCTGCTCGACATCCAGGACCTCGGCGGCGAGCTGCAGAACGGCCGGCTCACCCAGGCGCAGATGAACCGGCTGGTCGCCCGCGTCAACGCCCGCAGCGACGGCCGGCTGACCGTCGCGGAAATGGCCGAGACGGTCGGCCTCTCGGAGAGCTGGTTCGCCAATGTCTTCAAGCAGACGACCGGCAAGACGCCGCTGCAGTGGCAGCTCGGCAAGCGCATCGACCTTGCGCAGAAACTGCTGGTCGAAAGCGAGCTGACCATCGCCGACATCGCCGCCCAGCTCGGCTTTTCCGATCAGGCGCACCTCACCAAGGCTTTCCGGCAGATCGCCGGCGAGACACCCGCCGCCTGGCGGCGGGTGCAGCAGGGCCGCTGACCTGTTTCACCAGGTCTGGCGCAGCGTCGCCGAGATCGAGCGGCCCGGATTGTAGAAGTCTGCGCCGAAGCCGCCGTAATCGACATGCTTGCGGTCGAAGAGGTTGGAGACGTTCACTTCGAGGGAGGTGTTCTCGAACACCTTGTAGGTGAAGGCCGCGTCGACGACGAAGTTGCTGCCCGTCTTCACCGTGTTCGCGTCGTTGAAGTAGTAGGAGCCGGTATAGCGGCCGCCGAGGCCGAAGGTCATGTCGCCGCGCTTGCCGTCGCCTTCGAGCAGGTAGTTGACCCAGAGCGAGGCGGTATGCTTGGGCACATGATAGGGCCGGTTGCCCTCATTGCCGGCGGTGCCGTTCTCGACGATCTCGGCGTCGAGATAGGAGTAGCCGGCCGTCAGGCTCCAGTTCGGCGTCAACTCCGCCTTCACCTCAAGATCGAAGCCCCGCACCCGCACCTCGCCGATTGTCTCCTGCAGGTTCGTCGCCGGGTTGGTGCGCGTGATGTTGTTCTTCGTCAGGTCGTAGATCGAGGCCGTGATGAGTGCCGGGAAGGCGTTCGGCTGGTATTTCACCCCAAGCTCGATCTGTTCGCCGCGCTCCGGCTCGATGCCGATGGAGGGCGCCGCGACGGATTCGGCATAGCTGACGAAGGGCGCGATCTCGTCGGTGACGCGATAGGTGAGGCCGATGCGCTTCGTCAGCTCGCTGAAGTCGCCCTCGCTCTCCACACCCGTCAGCCTGTTCGTCTCGCTGAGGTCGAGCCAGTCGTTTCGAAGGCCCGCCGTGACGATGAACTTGTCCCAGAAGGTCAGTTCCTGCTGGATATAGAGCGCCTTGCCCGTCTGGTCGCTGCGCGTGCTGGCGATCAGCGGCAGGTCGGTGGGCCGGCCCGTATAGGTCGGGTTCGTCCAGTCGATGCCGGGCGCCGGCCCCCACCAGGTGTCGTTGTCGCCCTTCATGTCGTTGTATTCGACGCCGACCAGGGTGCGGCTGTCCACCGCGTCGAAACTCGCCTCGTATTGCAGATGCGCGTCGATGATGAACTGCCGGTTCGTGGCCTCGTTGCCGAAGAAGGCGCGCGACGCCGTCGTCGAGCCGTCCGTCGGCGTCGCGGAAATATAGGCGTAGCCGAAATCGGTGTCGGACTTGCTGTAGCGTGCATTCGCGCCGAAGGTCAGGCCCGAGCCGAAATCATGATCGAACATCACGCTGACCGTGTCGCGGTTCGTGCCGCGATAATTGTAGTCCGGCTCGCCGAAGAAGCGGCTGCGGTCGAAATCCGTGCCGACCGGATGACCGCCGCTGCCGGGCACGCCGTCCTTGTTCAGATGATCGTAGACGACGGTGAGGCTGGTCGCGTCCGTCGGCCGCCAGGTGAGCCCGCCCATGAAGAACTTCTCGTCGTCCCGCGAGTGGTCGTATTCCGCGTCCGCATCGCGCAGCTTGCCGGTGAAGCGATAGGAAAGCGTGTCGTCGGCCGTCAGGTTGTCGCCGAAGTCGAAGCCCACTTCCTTGCGGTCGAACGAGCCGCCGGTGACATAGGCCTCGCCGAATTTCTCGCTTCTCGGACGCTTCGTCACATAGTTCACGGCGCCGCCGGGGTCGGAGACGCCGAAGGTCGTGGAGTTCGCGCCCTTCAGCACCTCGACCCGCTCGAAGGCATAGGCCTCCTCCCGCACGCCGCCGAAGGGACGGCCGAGAATGAGCCCGTCGCGATAGGTCGTCGCGTCGAAGCCGCGGATCTTGAAGAAATCGTAGCGGTCGTCCGAACCATAGAAGTCCGTGGTGACGCCGGCCGTATATTGCAGCACTTCCTCGACGGTCTCGGCGCCGCGCAGCTGGATTTCCTTGGCCGTGATGACGGAAACCGTCGCCGGCGTGTTCAGGATTTCCGTCGCCATCCGCCCGCCCGCGGTCGTCTTCTTCGCGACGATCGACTTGGCATCATTGTCGACGCCCGCGGCGGAGCCGTCGCCATCGACGGTGATCGTCTCGAGAACCGTGGTGGAGCCCGCCTCCGCCTGCTGGGCTAACGAAACGGAAGGCGCAAGGGCGACGAGCGCGGTGCAGCCAAGAAGGACCGCGGTCCTCAAGCGGGTGAGAGGCTGTCGATTGGCGGCGCCGGTCGTCTTGATGTCCATCATCGTGTTCCAGAAATTGAAGTTGCGCTCGCCGGCGCACGGCAGGTCATGCCGGACACCAGCCGGAACAAGGATAAACCCCGCGCATCCAGAACCCCCTCAGGTCGATGCGACTGTCCCTTGGAAAGCGGCAATAACTTGAGACGTATTATCCAGTATTGTAGATTTCCATGGTTTTGTACGAAACCCCGGAAACTTCGCCGCTCTCCCGCCGCAAGGTACGCGTTCGCCTTGACGCCGCCCGATGAACCTGAAACGGAAACTCCACTTTAAACGCCCTGGAGGGTTTCGCCAATGTCGCGGCTTTCGCGCTTTCCCCTGATCCTTCTCGCCGCCTGCCTCTGGATCGTGACGACAGTGCGGGCCGCGGACGAAACCACCTATCCGATCGTCATAGAACATGCCTTCGGAACGACGACGATCGCCAGGAAGCCGGAGCGCGTGGCGACGGTCGCCTGGGCGAACCATGAAGTGCCGCTGGCGCTCGGCGTCGTGCCCGTCGGCTTTGCCGCGGCCAATTTCGGCGACGACGACGGCGACGGCCTGCTGCCCTGGGTGGCGGAGAAGCTGAAAGAACTCGGCGGCGAAAAACCCGTCCTGTTCGACGAAGGCGACGGCATCGATTTCGAGGCTGTCGCCGCCACAAGGCCGGACGTCATCCTTGCCGCCTATTCCGGCCTCAGCCAGGCGGATTACGAGACGCTGAGCCAGATCGCCCCCGTCGTCGCCTATCCGCAATCGGCCTGGTCGACCGACTGGCGCGAGATGATCCGGCTCAACAGCACCGGGCTCGGCATGGCGAAGGACGGCGAGGCGCTGATCGCGCGCATCGAGAAGGAGATCGCCGATACGGTCGCGGGCTACCCGGTCCTCAAGGGCAAGTCGGCGATCTTCGTCACGCATCTCGATGCGACCGACCTCAGCACCGTGAATTTCTACACCGCCAACGACACGCGCATAAAATTCTTCGGCGATCTCGGGCTCGTCTCCCCGAAAAGCGTGCTGGCTGCAACGAAGCCGGGGCAGTTCGCCGCCAGCGTCAGCGCCGAACAGGTCGACGCCTTCGACGATGTCGATATCGTGGTGAGCTATGGCGGCATGCCGCTGCTCGACGCCGTGAAGGCCGATCTCCTGCTCTCGCGCATGCCGGCCGTCAGCAAGGATGCGCTCGTCATGCTCGGCCGCGACCCGGTCGGCACCGCGGCCAACCCGACGCCGCTGTCGATCTCCTGGGTGCTGAAGGACTATGTCGCGCTTCTTGCCGAAGCCGCCGGGAAGGCGAAATGAGGCCTGACGCCGCCACGGCGCGCAGCGTGACGGCGCCCGCCGGGCGCCTCCGCCGGCTGCGCGCCCTGTGGCTGCTGCTGGTCGCCGCCGCACTCCTCGTGCTCGTCGCGCTGTCCGTCGCGATCGGCACGCGGGACGTTGGCCTCGGCGATATTACCTCGGCGCTCGGCGGCAAGGTCGAGACGATCGGCGAGGCGGCGGTGGCGATGCGCATTCCCCGCACGTTCCTGGCGCTTCTCGCCGGGGCGGCGCTCGGCCTTGCCGGCGCGATCATGCAGGGCGTCACACGCAATCCGCTTGCCGATCCCGGTATCCTGGGCGTCAACATGGGCGCATCGCTCGCGGTGGTGGTCGGCGTCGCATGGTTCCACATCGAAACCGCCCATGCCTATATCGTCACCGCCATCCTCGGCGCGGGGGCAGCAGCGATCTTCGTCTACATCATCGGCTCGCTCGGACGCGGCGGCGCAACGCCGCTGAAACTGGCGCTTGCCGGCGCCGCGACGTCCGTCGCCTTCTCCTCGCTGGTCATCGCGGTCGTGCTGCCGCGAGCCGACATCGCCGGCGGCGTGCGTGCCTGGCAGATCGGCGGCGTCGGCGGGGCGACCTTCGAGCGGATCTATCCGATCCTGCCGTTCCTTGCGGCCGGCTTCGTCATCAGCCTCCTCTCCGCCCGCAAGCTGAACGCGCTCGCGCTCGGCGACGAACTCGCCGCCGGCCTCGGCGAACACGTCGCAACGACCCGCGCCGTCGCCGCCTTCGGCGCGATCCTGCTGTGCGGCGCGACGACGGCGGTCTGCGGGCCGATCGGCTTCCTCGGCCTTGTCGTACCGCATCTCGCCCGGCTTCTGACCGGCAGCGATCATCGCTGGCTGCTGCCCTTTTCCGCCCTCGGCGGCGCCTGCCTGCTGATCGCCGCCGATATCGTCGGGCGCATCGTGGCGCGGCCGGCCGAACTCGACGTCGGCATCGTGACGGCCCTTCTCGGCGCGCCGTTCTTCATCTGGATCGTTCGCCGCCAGCGGGTGCGGGACCTTTGACCATGCTTGCGCCCCTCGTCGATTCCATCGTCCTGAACCGCCGCCGCCGCGCCCGCCGGCATCGGCTCGTCATCGGCCTTCTCCTTGTGCTGGTCGCCGCGACCTTCGTGCTGACCCTGCTGCTCGGCCAGTCCTTCACCCCGCCGCGGGACATTCTTCGCACGCTGATGGGCGAGGACGTGCCGGGCGTCGCCTTCACGGTCGGCCAGCTCCGGCTGCCGCGCGCCATCCTCGCCATCCTCGCCGGCCTCAGCTTCGGCCTCGGCGGCGTCGCCTTCCAGATCATGCTGCGCAATCCGCTGGCCAGCCCCGACATCATCGGCATCAGCTGGGGCGCGAGCGCCGCGGCGGTGTTCGCGATCGTCGTGCTCGGCCTTTCGGGGCCGATCGTATCGATCCTCGCCGTTTCCGCCGGGCTCGGCGTGGCGCTCCTGGTCTACGCCCTTTCCTTCCGCAACGGCGTTGCCGGCACGCGGCTCATCCTCGTCGGCATCGGCGTCTCGGCCATGCTGGAGAGCGTCATCGCCTACATCCTCTCCACCGCCCCCGCCTGGACCCTGCAGGAAGCCCTGCGCTGGCTGACCGGCAGCGTCAACGGCGCGCAGCTCGGCCAGACCCTGCCGCTCCTCGTCGCGCTCGCCCTCTTCGGCGGCCTGCTGCTCTCCCGCGCCCGCGATCTCGAAGCCCTGCGGCTCGGCGACGACACGGCCGCCGCGCTCGGCGTCCGGGTCGGCCGCACCCGCGTGCTGATCATCATCGCCGCCGTCGGCATGATCGCAAGCGCCACCGCCATTTCGGGGCCGATCGCCTTCGTCGCCTTCCTCTCCGGGCCGATCGCCGCCCGTATCGTCGGCAACAACGGTTCGCTGCTCGTTCCCGCCGCGCTCACCGGCGCGGCGCTGGTGCTGGTCGGGGATTACTGCGGCCAGTTCCTGCTGCCGAGCCGCTATCCCGTCGGCGTCGTCACCGGCGCGCTCGGCGCGCCCTACCTGATTTTCCTGATCGTGCGCGTCAACCGGTCCGGAGGTTCCCTATGAAACCGCACACCCTGCTCGCCAGCGACCTTTCGGCCGGCTATGGCGAAACCCTCATCCTCGACGGGCTGGATCTTGCCGTGCCGCCGGGCAGGATCACCGTCATCGTCGGGGCGAACGCCTGCGGCAAGTCCACGCTGCTGCGCACCCTGTCGCGCCTGCTGCCGGCCAGGAAGGGCCAGGTGCTGCTCGACGGCAAGTCGATCCACCGCATCCCCTCGCGCGACCTTGCCCGCACGCTCGGCCTCCTGCCGCAATCGCCGATCGCGCCGGAGGGCATCACCGTCGCCGACCTCGTCAGCCGCGGGCGGCATCCGCACCAGGGCGTCTTCTCCCGCTGGACGCGCGAGGACGACGAGGCGGTGGCCGCCGCGCTTGCGGCGACGAAGACCGACGACCTTTCGGAACGGCCGATCGACGAGCTTTCCGGCGGCCAGCGCCAGCGCGTCTGGATCGCCATGGCGCTCGCCCAGCAGACGGACCTCCTGTTGCTCGACGAACCCACCACCTTCCTCGACATCAGCCACCAGATAGAGGTGCTGGACCTTTTGACCGACCTCAACCAGACGCGCGGCACGACCATCGTCATGGTGCTGCACGACCTCAACCTCGCCGCCCGCTACGCCGACCATCTCGTCGCGATGACGAAGGGCCGGCTGCATGTCGCCGGCCCGCCGGAGGCCGTGCTGACCGAAGACCATGTGCGGCAGGTTTTCGGCCTCGAAAGCCGCATCATCACCGACCCGACCTCGGGCCGGCCGACCATGCTGCCGATCGGCCGTCACCGCATGATCGCCCCAGCCATCAAGGAGCCCCTATGAACGCCCTCCCGGAATTCAAGCTCACCGGTGTCGCGCTGCCGAAGGATGCGCCCAAGATGCTCGACGAGGTGTGTGAACATTTCGTCGAACATGCCGAGGTGCGACGCACGGAAAACGCCGCGACGCTGACAAGCGAGATCGGCGTCGCCCATATGCGCCTCGACGGCGGTCGGCTCTTCATCGACCTCGCCTGCCCGAGCGACGGGGCGCTCCAGATGAGCCGCACGGTCATCGCCGAGCATCTCTTCTATTTCGCCGGCGAGGACCCGCTGGAACTCACCTGGTCCGAGCCGGCGACGCGCACGCGGCTCGCCAATCTCCATGAGGTGACGGTCGTATCCGCCGAGGACGTGACGCCGCATATGCGGCGCGTCGTCCTCGCCTGCGCGGACGTCAAACCCTTCATCGGCGGCGGCATGCATGTGCGTCTGCTCGTTCCGCCGAAAGGCCGTGCGCCGGTCTGGCCGGGATTGCGCGACGACGGCCGCATCGCCTGGCCGGAAGCCGAGGACGCGCTTCTCGTGCGCGTCTACACGATCCGCGCCGTCGACGCCGAGCGCGGCGAACTCTGGATCGACTTTCTCCAGCATCCCCTGTCCGGCGTTCCGACGCCCGGCGCCGATTTCGCCCGCGATGCGCAGCCGGGGGACAGGCTCGCCCTGCTTGGCCCCGGCGGCGGTGACCTGCCGCAGGCCGGGACCATCTTCCTTGCCGGCGACGAAAGCGCCCTGCCCGCCATCGCCCGCATCGCCGCCGAAGTTCCGGCAGGCACGCGCATGCAGGCGATCATCGAGGTGGCGGATGCCGCGGAGGAACAGCCGCTGCCCACCGCCGGAACGCTCGACGTGCGCTGGCTGCATCGCACGACCTATGCCGCGGGCGCCAGAAACGTGCTCGCGCGGACGACGATAGAAGCACTCTCCGCCGTCGACGGCGACACCTTCGTCTGGGTCGCCTGCGAGCGGGAGGACGTCCGGCTCGTCCGCGCCTTCCTCAAGGGCCGCGAACACGACCGCAAGCGCATCTACGCCGCATGGTACTGGGAGCGCGACAACACCTGACGGCGGGCCTTCTTCCTGCCGGCCACGCTATTCGTCTTCCTCCTCCTCGTCGGAAGACAGCAGATCGACGAGCATGGCCACCCTGCCCGACGGCAGATGGCGGCCCTCTCCCATGAAGGCCTCGTCATTGTTGATCCACGCCCATGCCTCGGCAAGCTCGGCTTGCGTGGCTCCCGTCGCAACGACCTCGGTCACGAGCGTTTGATCGACCGGACCAAGGACGGCGGCGACGTCCTGCGAAGTCATCGTCATTTCCCGTTCTCCCTTGTCGCATCCGCGATACCTGTCGAATATGGCGCCGCCAGCCCGAAAGTCCATTTTCTCGCGCCTGGAAATTCGGCCGCGACGCCGAGCGCTGCGGTCGGCTCGTCGATGAGGGTCAGCGTAGTGGCGACGCGCTGGGACGAAGGCATCCGCCTGGCGCGTCACGGGCTGGAACCGGCCTGCACCACCGTGACGGCGATCATGTGGAAAACGTCGTCGGCATTGCAGCCGCGCGAAAGGTCGTTGGCGGGCTTGGCAAGGCCCTGCAGGATCGGGCCGATGGCGGTGGCACCGCCGATGCGCTGGGCGATCTTGTAGCCGATATTGGCAGCATCGAGGTTCGGAAAGACAAAGACATTGGCCTCGCCGTTGAGCGCCGACCGCGGCGCCTTGGCGGCGCTGACGGCCTCGACGAAGGCGGTGTCGAACTGCAACTCGCCGTCGATGACGAGGCCCGGCGCGGTTTCCTGCGCGAGCCGCGTCGCCTCCACCACCTTGGAGACGCGCTCATGCGCGGCGCTGCCGGCCGTCGAGAAGGAAAGCATCGCCACCTTCGCCGGCTTGCCGGCCAGCGCCTCGAAGGAGCGCGCCGAGCTGACGGCGATATCGGCAAGGCCCGCGGCATCTGGATCGACCACGAGGCCGCAATCGGCAAAGACGAAAGCGCCCTTCTTCACATGGTGCGAGGCGCACAGCATCATCAGGAAGAAACTCGACACCAGGCCGACACCGGGCGCACGCCCGATGGTCTGGAGCGCGGCACGCACCGTATCGGCGGTGGTCGCGACCGCCCCGCCCACCGTGCCGTCCGCCTCATCCTCGCGCACCATCATGGCGGCGAAGACGAGCGGCGTGCGCACCGCCGCGGCCGCCGCCGCTTCGTCCACGCCCTTGCTCCTGCGGAGCGCGTGATAGGCGGCGACAAGACGCGGCGTGAGCGCGGACGATGCCGGGTCCTCGATACGGATCTCCTCCGTCCCGGCGCCGGCCGCCGCCAGCCGCTCTTCGACGGTTTTCCGATTGCCGACGAGCGTGATCGCGGCAATACCGGCGCGCACGGCACGCAAGGCCGCCTCGACGACGCGCGGATCCTCCCCCTCGGCGAGCACGATGTGGCGCGGCGCGGCTTTCGCGGCTTCGAGAATGCGGTCGAGCGGTTTCATCAGGCGTGTCCCAGATAGTGAATGCCGACGAGGATGAAGAGGGCGATGAAGACGGTCTCGGCGACGATGAGCGCGACGGCATCGCCGCCGACATCCAGCACCCGGCGCAGCGACGTGCGCATGCCGACGGCGACGATGCCGGCGAGCAGCGCCCAGCGCGAGGTCTCCATGCCGGCCGTCGCGACCAGTTCGGGAACGAGGCCGAAGGAGTTGAGCGCGGCGAAGACCAGGAAGGCGACGACGAAGCCGGGCAAGAGCGGCGGGCGTTTTCCCGCCTCGCCCTCCGGCTGCGGCACGCTGCGCAGCGAGAGCGAATAGACCAGCACGACCGGCGCCAGCATGGTGACGCGGATCAGCTTGACCAGCGTCGCCGTCTCCCCCGCTTCCGGCGAGACGGAAAAGCCGGCACCGACGACCTGCGCCACGTCATGGATCGTGCCGCCGAAGAAGATACCGGTCGCCCGCGCATCGAGCCCCATGGTCTGGGCGATGATCGGATAGGCGATCATGGCGAGCGTCGAGAGCACGGTGACCGAGAGCACGGTGAAGATCAGGTTGCGCTCGGAGAACTCGTTCTTCGGCAGCACGGCGGCAATCGCCATCGCCGCGGAGGCGCCACAGATGGCGACGGATCCGCTGGTGAGCAAGGCAAGCCGCCAGCCACGGCCGAGCAGTTTCGCCGCAAGCAGGCCGAAGCCGATGGTGGCGACGAGTGCCGAGACGAGCAGCAGGATGGTGCCGGCGCCGAGTCCGATCAGGAGATCGACGCTGATGCGCATGCCGAGCAGCGCGACGCCGATGCGCAGCACATGTTTGGCGCAAAAATCGATGCCGGCGACACAGCGCCCCTCTTCCGAGAGGAAATGGAAGGCAATGCCGAGCAGGAGCGCCATCAGCATGGCCGGTGCGCCATAGTGATCGGAGAGGAACTGGGCGGCGACGGCCACGGCGGCGGTGACGGCAAAGCCCGGCCAGTAGGCGGCAAAGCCGGAGGGCATGCCCCTGAAACGGTCTTGGACGGAGGCGGTGAAGCTCATGATGTCGTTCCGTTGCTTGCGGAAACCTTGCCCGCCCGGACTTCCCGAGCGGGACATGGATCATGGGGCGATCAGGCCCGCTTCTGCGGGCGCATGTCGGCGCGGTCGATGCCGGCGACCGGCACCGGCTTCTTCATGGCGTCGCGGCGGAAGGGTTCGCCGAGTTCCTGGTTGAGGATGACCTCGACGAAGGTCGTCACGCCGTTCTTCTGGTCGGCGATGGCATTCGCCAGCGCCTCGGTGAGGGCCGCCGGCGTATCGACGGCGACGCCCTTCAGCCCGCAGCCCTCGGCCACCTTGGCGTAGCTGAGATTGGGGTTGAGCTCCGTGCCGACGAAGTTGTTGGCGTACCACAGCGTCGTGTTGCGCTTTTCCGCACCCCACTGGTAGTTGCGGAAGATCACCATGGTGATCGCCGGCCAGCCCTCGCGGCCGATCGAGCCCATCTCGTTCATCGAGATGCCGAAGGCGCCGTCGCCGGCGAAGCCGACGACCGGCACGTCCGGGCAGCCGATCTTGGCGCCAACGATCGACGGGAAACCGTAGCCGCAGGGGCCGAACATGCCGGGCGCGAGATACTTCCGTCCCTGTTCGAAGGTCGGGTAGGCATTGCCGATCGCGCAATTGTTGCCGATGTCGGTGGAGATGATCGCCTCCTTCGGCAGCGCCGCCTGGATCGCCCGCCAGGCCTGGCGCGGCGACATGCGGTTCGGCTCGCGGTTGCGGGCGCTTTCGTTCCATTCCGTGCCGACATCGTCGTCCTCGTGGTCCATCGAGGAGAGCTGCTGCTGCCAGGCCGAGCGGGTCTGATGGATCGCCGCCTTGCGCTCCTCGCGGCCGGCATCGCCGGCAGAGGGGAAGAGCTGTTCCAAGATCTGGCCGGCCACCTGCCTGGCGTCGCCGCAGATGCCGACCGTCACCTTCTTGGTGAGGCCGATGCGGTCGGCGTTGATGTCGACCTGGATGATCGCGGCATCCTTCGGCCAGTAGTCGATGCCGTAGCCCGGCAGGGTGGAGAACGGATTGAGGCGCGTGCCGAGCGCCAGCACGACGTCGGCCCTGGAGATCAGCTCCATCGCCGCCTTCGAGCCGTTGTAGCCGAGCGGGCCGACCGCAAGACGATGGCTGCCCGGGAAGGCGTCGTTGTGCTGGTAGCCGCAGCAGACCGGCGCATCGAGCCGTTCGGCGAGCTTCATCGACGCGCCGATCGCCCCGCCGATGACGACGCCTGCCCCATTGAGGATGACCGGGAACTTCGCCTCCGACAGCAACCTTGCCGCTTCGGCGATCGCCTGCGGGCCGCCGGCCGGGCGCTCGAAGCGCACGATGGAGGGCAGGTCGACATCGATCACCTGGGTCCAGTAGTCGCGCGGGATGTTGATCTGCGCCGGGGCACAGCCGCGCCAGGCCTTCTCGATGACGCGGTTCAGCACTTCGGGAATGCGCGAGGGGTCGCGCACCTCTTCCTGGTAGCAGACCATTTCCTTGAACATCGCCATCTGGTCGACCTCCTGGAAGCCGCCCTGGCCGATCGTCTTGTTGGCGGCCTGGGGCGTCACCATCAGCAGCGGCGTGTGGTTCCAGTAGGCGGTCTTGATGGCCGTGATGAAGCCGGTGACGCCGGGGCCGTTCTGGCCGATGGCGATCGACATGGTGCCCGTCGCACGGCTGAAGCCGTCGGCCATCATGCCGGCATTGGTCTCGTGCGCGCAGTCCCAGAATGTGATGCCGGCCTTGGGAAACAGGTCCGACACCGGCATCATGGCCGAGCCGATGATGCCGAAGGCATGTTCGAGCCCATGCATCTGGAGGACTTTGACGAAGGCTTCCTCGGTGGTCATTTTCATGGCTGCTTCCTTTCCTTCGGAATTGGTTTCAATGGGTTAGAGGATTTCGTCGCGCAGGTAATACCAGCGGTACATGCCCCACTGGCCGAGCCTACGGAACGGCGTCAGGAGCCCGTGGCTCGGCAGCGGCGAGGTGAAGATGGGAAGGTCGAGGCCGGCGCCCTTGCCGGCGACCATTTGCGCCATGCGGCGTCCGGCCTGCGCCGAATACATGACGCCGTTGCCGCCATAGCCCATGGCGTAGAACAGTTTCTGCGCGGGGTCCGGCTGGAAGATGCGGGGCATCATGTCGTGGCTGACATCCACCCAGCCCCACCAGGAGTAATCGATCCCGATGCCGCGCAGGATCGGGAACTTGCGGTAGAGCCCGTCGAGCAGCAGCGCGAGGTGTTTCGGGTTTGCGGCGTCGCGCCCGGTGATGGCGCTGCGGCTGCCGATCTGCACCCGGCCGTCCGGCAGCATGCGATAGTAGTGGCGGAGCGTGCGCGTATCGGTGAGCGGAATGCGCGCCTTGAAGTTCAGCGCCTGCTGCTCGCTCTCCGTCAGCGGCCGGGTGACGACCGAGTTCGACAGGATCGGCATCAGCCGGCGCCGGGTCAGCACGTTCATGCCGGGGGACGTGTAGCCGGCCGTGGCGATGCAGACGGCGCGGGCGCGCACCGTGCCGCCGGGCGTGCGGAGATAGTGCACGCCGCCCTTCGCCGTGCAGTCGAGCACCGGGCTCGACGTGTGCACCCTCGCGCCGAGCCGCCGCGCCAGGCGGAGATAGCCGAAGGCCAGCTTTGCGGCGTGAACACCCATGCCGTCCGGCTCGTACATGGCGCCGCGCGCCTCCGCATCGCGCACGAAATCGCTGTGGATCTCCCCGCGCGAGACCATGCGGGCGCGATAGCCGAAGGTCTCGTTGAGGACGCGGACCTCGCTTTCCAGCGCCGGCAGCACCTTGTCGCGATGGGCGATATAGAGATGGCCGCCGTCCTGCGGGTCGCAGTCGATCCCGGGTTCACGGATCAGCGACCGGAACAGGTCGAACCCCTCGGCGATTTCCGCATGCATCCTGCGCGCGACGTCAACGCCCCAGCGGGCGATCCATTGCGAGCGCTTCAGGCGGCCGGCGGAAATCTGCGCCTGCCCGCCGTTGCGGGTGCTGCATCCCCAGGCAACCCCGTTGGCCTCCAGCACCGTCGCCTTGATGCCGTGCTCGCGGGCGAGATGGATGGCGCAGGAAAGGCCGGTATAGCCGGAGCCGATGATCGCGACGTCGACGTCCATGTCGTGTGTGACGGGGCCGTCGTCCTCCGGCTCGGGGCCGGCCGTGCCGATCCAGTAGGTCGGCGCGTAGTCCTTGCCGGTGCCCGGGGTCGGAGCCGTTTCCGGATCATAGGCGGGATCGAACGGCGCCCTGCCGGTCTTGGGAGGAATGGTGCGCAATTGCATGGCCGTGCTCCGAGCGTTCAGTACCGGGGTTGCAGGACCGGCCGGTTCTTCCGGAACGCCTGCTTGCGGACGATCTTGCCGTTCGCGAAGGTGAAGAGGTCGCAGCCTTCCGCCTCGATGCGGCTGCCGTCGGCCGCCGTGCCGCGGAAGGTCCATTCGGAGACACCCCGGTCGCCGGCCGTAAAATGGCTGTGACCGGCCCATTCGGCATCCGGCATCGCCGTCCAGACGCCGTTGAAGGCCTCGGCGATCGCCCTGGCGCCCTCGATGCGGTTGCCGTGGACGTCCGGGCCACCGACCGCGTTGAACACGCAGTCCTCGGCGAAGAAGTGCATGACCCCATCGATGTCATGCCGGTTGAAGGCGTCGAACAGGGTTTTGAGATCGGTTGCGCTGAGTGTCATTGGGCAGTCCTCTGGCTTGTCGCAAGGCATGGCTCCGCCGGAGACGGGAAAGGCCGTCTTCAAAGGCCGCCGGGGCCGGGTCGTTGGAGTGTCGGGTTGTCCGCCGCCGGTTAGATGCGCCCCTTCCAGGGGATCAGCGTCTTTTCGAGGTAGCGGATCAGGAGATCGAAGGCGAAGGCGAAGAGGCCGATGATGAAGATGCCCATGATCACCGTATCGCTTTCGAGGTTTTCGGCGGCGTTCAGCACCATGAAGCCGAGACCGCGGTTCGCGGCGACCATTTCGGCGGCTACCAGCGTCGTCCAGCCGACGCCGATGCCGATGCGCATGCCGGTGAAGATCTCCGGCAGGGCCGCCTTCATGATCACCTGACCGATGACCTGGCCGCGGGTGGCGCCCATCGCATAGGCGGCATGGATCTGCTCCGTCGAGACCGAACGCACCCCGGCCCTCGCGGCGATCGCCATCGGCGCGAAGATCGCCAGATAGATCAGGAACACCTTCGGGAACTCGCCGATGCCGAGCCAGATGATGACGAGCGGCAGGTAGGCGAGCGGCGGCAGCGGGCGGTAGAACTCGATGATGGGATCGAAAAGGCCCCGCACGAAACGGTTGACGCCCATCAGGATGCCGATCGGCACCGCCGTGACCAGGGCCAGCAGGAAGGCGCCGAAGACGCGGCCGATACTGGCCATCGTGTGCTGCATCAGCGTGGAGTTCGAGACCCCTTCCGTCATCGCCAGCCAGAACTTCTCCCAGACCGAGAGCGGCGAGGGCAGGAAGAGCGGCTTGACCCAGCCGGATTCCGTCACGAGGAACCACAGTGCGACGAGCACGGCCGCCGTCACGAAGCTGATCAGGCCGCTGCTGCCGTCACCGGGAGCCCCGAAGATCTTGCCGGCCTTGGCGGGCTTGGCGCGCGTCACTCTGTCAAGCATGGGCCACCTCCGGGTTGCCGGACGCACGTTCGTCGCCGTAGATGATGCCGAGCACTTCCTCGCGCATGCGGATGAATTCCGGGCTCGACTTGATCGCGCGGGCATTGCCTTCGGCAAGGAAGCGGCGGTTGAAGTCGAGTTCGTAGGTATGGGTGATGCGGCCGGGGCGCGGCGACATGACGATCAGCCGCGAGCCGAGGAACAGCGCCTCCTCGACGCTGTGCGTGATGAAGAAGAACATCTTGTTGGTGAGCTGCCAGACCTCCAGCAGGAGTTCCTGGATGGTTTCGCGCGTCAGCGCGTCGAGTGCCGCCATCGGCTCGTCCATCAGCAGCATGGCGGGGTCGCAGGTCAGCGCCCGCGCGATGCCGACGCGCTGCTGCATGCCGCCCGACAGGTGATAGATCATGTGGCGGTGGAAATCCTGCAGGCCGACGAGAGCGAGGTTCTTGGTCGCGATCTCCCGCCGCGTCGCCTTGTCGACGCCGCGCAGCTTCAGGCCGAATTCCGTGTTCTCGATGACGTTGAGCCAGGGCAGCAGCGCATGCTTCTGGAAGACCACGCCGCGCTCGGCGCCCGGCCCGTTGACCCGGTGGTTGCCGAGCGAGATATCGCCTTCCGAGGGGGCCATGAAGCCCGCCATGAGGTTGAGCAGCGTGGTCTTCCCGCAGCCCGAAGCGCCGAGCGCGACGACGAAATCCCCGCTCTTGATGGTAAGGTTGACGCCTTTCAGGGCGATCACCGCCTGGTCCGAGTACAAGCCCGGATAGGTCAGACTGATGTTCCTGACGCTGAGTGTTTCCATGAGAAATGCCTCCCTGCACCTCGGTCACGGGTCTGGTGGACACACCGGCCGCGAAAGGCGGCCGGTGCAAGCGGCAAGACTATGCTATTTCGCAGCCGCCTCGGCGAAGCTCCCATTCACGTAGGGCGCATAGTCGTCCAGCGACTTGCCGATCTGCTTCTGCTCGACGAGGAACTTCGCGCTCTCGGTAAGCGCGCGGGTCGCCCCGCCGCCGAGCCATGTGTCGGAGGCCTGCTCGTCCGCGTTCGGGAAGGAGAGCAGCTCCAGCGCCTCCACCGTGCTCGGACCGTCGCCGCCGATGAGCTTGACGATACCCTGCACCTGCGGCGAATCCACCGTCCAGGCGGCCTTGTTGGCATTGTAGTCGGCGTAGGATTCGGCAAGAACCCTGGTGAAGGCCTCCATCAGCTTGGGGTTCTCCGCGGCCCAGGCCTTGTCGACCACCAGCCCGTCGAAGGTCGGCACGCTGGCGGCGCCGATGACCTCGGAATCGGAGATCACCTTGCCGGTCTTTAGGATTTCCGACAGGGCCGGCGGCCAGACATAGGCGGCGTCGATATCGCCGCGCTGCCAGGCCGCGACGATCTGCGGCGGCTTCAGGTTGAGGATCTCCACCTCGCGCGGATCGATGTTCCACACCTTGTTCAGGCCGACGAGCAGGTGGAAATGCGAGGTCGAGACGAAGGGCACGGCGACCTTCTTGCCCTTGAGGTCCGCCGGCGTCTCGATGCCCGAGCCGTCACGGGCGACCAGCGCCTCGGACTTGCCGATATTGTCGAGGATCCAGAAAAGCTGGAGCTCGACGCCGCGCGTGGCCGCCGCCGCCGTGCCGGTCGAGCCGATCACGCCGATCGGCACGTCGCCCGAGGCGAGCGCCGTCGTGATGTCGCCGGCCGACGAGAACTGGCGCCAGTCGATCGTATAACCCGCCTCCTTGGCGGCCGCGTCGAAGCGGCCATCGGCGATGGCGGCGACGAACGGGCCGACGATCTGCTGATAGCCGACGACCAGACTGGTTTGTGCGTAAGCGGCGCCTGACGCAAGAAGGCCTGCCAGAAGGCCGGCAGTGGTGGCCAGGCGATTGAAATTCTTGAAAAGCATCATCGTTCTCCTCATCGATTGGTGCTTGAGCCGGCTGCCCCGGTCTTCTTGACAAAAGTGATAAATGCCGCACCCCGCTTGCGTTATATCCAGTTTGGAAGTTGAATAAATCCAGATTGCCTCCTCGCAGCACGGACGCCATGCGCACCAACGTTTCCGAGACGATCTTCTTCATCGACCGGGAGAGCGGGCTGGGCCTCCAGGCGCAGTTGCGGGAAACCGTGGTCTCCGCCGTGCTTGCGGGCCGCGTCCAGCCCGGCGCGCACCTGCCCTCGACCCGCAAGCTCGCCGACTACCTCCATATCTCTCGCATCACGATAACGCTCGCCTATCAGGAACTGGTGTCGCAGGGCTATGTGGAGGCCGCGAACCGCAGCTCCTACCGCATCGCGAGCAATCCGCCGGGCAAGGGCCTGGAAAACGACCGCCCGTCGTCCGGTTCGGCCCCGGTGGACTGGGCGGGGAAGATGAAGATGGGTTTTGCGGTCGTACGCCAGGTGTCGAAACCGCTCGACTGGCGGCGCTACCCCTATCCCTTCCTCTATGGCCAGATGGACCCGTCGCTGTTCGACCTCAACGCCTGGCGCGATTGCGCCCGCCGGGCGCTGGCGCGCGAGGATTTCATCCTGATGGCAAGCGATTTCGCCGCCGCCGACGATGTCAGGCTCGTCAACTACATCTGCTCGCGCACCCTGCCCCGGCGGGGCATCCATGCGAACCCGGACGAGGTCCTCATCACCGTCGGTGCACAGAACGCCTTGTGGATCGTCACCCGCCTTATCCTGGACAAGGGCTCCAGGGCGGTCTGCGAAAACCCCTGCCATCCCGATATCAGCGCCTCGCTGCTGCTCAGCGGCGCCAGGGTCACGACCGTGGACGTCGACGGCGAGGGCCTGCCGCCGGACGACCTGCCGGAGGATACCGACGCGGTCTTCGTCACGCCGAGCCACCATTCGCCGACGGGCGCGACCATGCCGATCGACCGGCGCACGCGGCTGCTGCAGGCCGCGGCGGAAAAGGACTTCGTCATCGTCGAGGACGACTACGAGTTCGAGATCAGCTATCTTGCCCCGCCCTCGCCGGCGCTGAAGGCCTTCGATTCCACCGGGCGCGTGCTCTATATCGGCAGCTTCTCGAAATCGCTGTTTCCCGGCCTGCGGCTGGGCTACCTCGTCACGCCCGCCTCGTTCATCCGCGAGGCGCGCGCGCTCCGCTCCCTGATGCTGCGCCACCCGCCCGGCCACCTGCAACGCACCAGCGCCTATTTCCTCGCGCTCGGCCATTACGACGCCGTGCTGCACCGCATGCGCACGGAATACCACAAGCGCCACGTCCTCATGGCCGAGGCGCTGCGGCGGGAGGGACTGACGATCGCCGGGTCCTCCGCCTTCGGCGGCACGTCCTTCTGGATGGAGGGGCCGGAAGGGCTGGACGCCGACCGGCTGGTGCACGAACTGCGCCAGGACGGCGTGCTCGTCGAATCCGGCTCGCCGTTCTTTCCGGAGAGCGACAGGCCCTGTCGCTATTTCCGCATGGGCTATTCCTCGATCCCGCGCGCCAACATCGTCGAGGGCGTTTCGCGCGTACGGGCCTGCATCGACCGCCTTGCAGGCGGGTAAGCCGCCGGCCAGGCAGACGCTTGCCCACCGGGTTCCTATGAAAGCGCGGACTTGGCCGGCCCCGCGGCACCCTGCTGGCCGGCCCGGGCCTTCTCGCGGAATTCGCCCGGCGGCACGCCGAACTCGGCCTTGAAGACGCGGGAGAACTGCGTCTGGTCGCCGAAACCCCAGCGATAGGCGATCTCCGCCGCCGTCTGGAAATTGCCCGGATCTTCCAGCGCTTCCCGGCAAGCCATCAGCCTCTGGTCGCGGATCCAGCTGCGAACCGTCTGGCCCGTATCGCGGAACAGTTCGTGCAGGTAGCGGGTGGAAATGCCGCAGGCCCGCGCGATACGCTCCGGGTCGAGGCGGAAATCCTGGAGATTGGCGCGCACATAGGCCTCGATGCGGGCGAGATGCGCGCCGCGCACGGTGGAATTGCCCGAGGTCAGCACCCGGTCGTCCGCCTTGATCGCCAGCACGAGCAGATCGACGAGCTGGCGCCCGACGGTCACGCGCGCCTCCTGCGTCATGCCGTCGAAGCGGGCGGGCAGGAGATGCAGCATGTCGGTGAAGAGGCCGCCGGCCCCGTTGTTCGCCTCGAATTGCAGGGTGCAGAAGCGGTCGGGCGCGCGCATGCGGCCGGCCAGCGCATCGGCCTCCACCTTCAGCACCCACATGTCCGCCGGCTCGGCATGGCTGAACTGGTAGGGCTCGCTGCTGCGCTCCAGGAAGAAGCCGCCGGGCGGGCACTTGATGTCCTTGCCGCACTGGGAAAAGAACACTTCCGCCTTGGCCGGCACCGTGACCAGGAATTCCTCGTCGCGCGCGGCGCGGAAATGATGCGGCAGGCGATGATACTGCAAGGCGTCTGACGTGAGGCGCGAGATCGAGACGTCGCCGAACTGCCAGGTCGTCAGGTCGCCGGAAAACCGGTCGGCGTCACGAAAGCGCAGGTCGAGCGGAAAATAGGCCGAGGCGATGGCCTCGTGCCAGTGGCGGCTGCGATCCGGCGCGCGCGTCGCGCTTGTGGTGATGCTCGTCTTCATGCGGCTTGCCCTCTTCGAACAAAGGTACGCACATGATTTTCGCCAGGCAACGAAAATGACAGCTTGTGCGCCCGCGCGCAATTCGTCGTTCCCGCGCTGCAAAGACCGGAGCCGAAAACTCTGCCTAGATTGACCCCGGCTTCAACGGTGCGACAGATACCGGCGGCTCAAGGGAACAGTCACATCAGCACTTCCAACGGTTTCCAGGCCGTCGGTTCTCGCCCTCAACCAGCGTGAACACGATGAACCATACCCAGACTTCAAAGGTAGACCCGATCACCCTTTCGGTCGTGCGCGGCATGCTCGAGACGACCCAGCGCGAAATGACGCTCGCGCTCGAAAAGACGGCGCGCTCGTCGGTCTTCAACCTGGCGCACGATTATTCGACGGCACTGTTCAACGCCCGGCCGGAGATGATCCTGCAGGGCCAGGACATCCCGATCCATCTCGGCTCGCTCATCCCCGCCATGAAGGCGGTGGCCGCCTTCTTCGGCGACGACATCCACGAGGGCGACCTCTTCCTGCACAACGACCCGGCCTTCGGCGGCAGCCACGCCATCGACACCTGCATGTACAAGCCGGTCTTCTACAAGGGCGAACTCGTCTACTGGACCGTCTGCAAGGGCCATCTCACCGACATCGGCGGGCCCGTTCCCGCCGGCTACAACCCCAACGCCACCGAGATCTACGCCGAGTGCCTGCGCATTCCGCCGGTCAAGATCTGGGACCGCGGCACGCCGCGCAACGACGTGCTCAACATGATCCTCACCAACATGCGCGCCCGCCGCGACCAGGAGGGCGACTTCCGGGCGCTGATCGGCGCCTGCCAGGTCGGCGAGCGCAACCTCATCGCCATGCTCGACAAATACGGCAAGGAGCAGGTCGATGCCTGCGTCGATACCTTGCTCGACATGGCCGACCGGCACATGCGCGCACTGATCGCGACCGTGCCCGACGGAACCTACGAGGGCTCAGCCATCCTGGAGGATGCCGGCCACGGTTTCGGCGATTTCGAGATCAAGGCGACGGTGACGGTCACGGGCGACAGCTGCCACATCGCGATCGCCAGCCCGCCGCAGGTCCCCTATTTCATCAATTCCTACGAAGGCAACTCCCATTCCGGCGTCTATCTCGGCCTGATGATGTTCGCCGCCCTGCCGCCGCCCTACAACGAAGGCCTCTATCGCTGCGTCAGCCTCGATTTCGGGCCGAAGGGCACGCTCTGCAATGCGCAGGAACCCGCCCCGCACATGAACTGCACGACGACGCCGATGGAGACGCTGACCGACGCCGTGCGCCTCGCCTTCGAAAAGGCGATGCCGTCGAAGGTCTCCGCCTCCTGGGGCCACGCCAACGGCCTCAACATCGCCGGCCGCGATTCCCGCACCAACGAGGAATTCGTCACCATGGTGCTCGCCACCATCATCTCCGGCGGCGGCGCGACGCCCAAGCAGGACGGCTGGCATGCCGTCGGCCCGGAATGCTGCTTCGGCGCGCTCACCTCCGGCGACGTCGAACTGCTCGAATATTCCTACCCCATCGTCATCCACCGCTATTCGCTGATGACCGATTCCGGCGGCGCGGGGAAATTCCGCGGCGGCTCCGGCACCGCCTGGGAGGTGGAACCGCTCAACGGCGACATGCTGTGCATCGGTTTCGGCGAGGGTCGGCGCATTCCCGCCATGGGCGCGGCGGGCGCAAGATCGGCGATGGTCGACACCAAGGTCGGCCGCGTGGAGCTGCGCCGCGATGGCAGGGTCGAGGTCGAGCGCAAGAACATCATTGAGACCATCAAGCCGGGCGAGACCATCACCAACCTCAATCCGGGCGGCGGCGGCTACGGCAATCCCTTCGAGCGGCCGGTTGAGATGGTCGTGTGGGACGTGCGCAACGGCCTCGTCTCCATCGAAGGCGCGCGCGCCGATTACGGCGTCGCCATCGCCAACCCGCAAACCCTCGCCGTCGACGTCGCCGAGACCGCGCGGCTGCGCGCCAGTGAATAAAGGAAGACCAGACATGACCATGCATTCCTACCGTCTCGGCATCGACGCCGGCGGCACCTTCACCGACTTCGTTATCGCCGATCGCGCCAGCGGGGAGGTCAAGCTGTTCAAGGCGCTCTCCACGCCCACCGACCCGACGAAGGCCATCGAGAACGGCCTCGGCCTCATCGCCGCCGATCTCAGGAAGCCGATCGAGGAGATCATCGCGAGCTGCGACCTCTGCATCAACGGCACGACCGTCGGCCTCAACGCGCTGATCACCCATCGCGGCGGCAGGACGGGGCTGATCTGCACCGCCGGCCATGAGGATTCCATCGAGATCCGCAACGGCCACAAGGAGGACGGTTTCCGATACGACCCGGATTATCCGGCCGCGACCATGCTCGTGCCGCGCTATCTCCGACGCGGCGTGCGCGAGCGCATCCTGTCCGACGGCTCGGTACGCACCCCGCTGCACGAGGAGGACGTACGCGAGGCCTGCCGCCTGTTCCTGAAGGAGGGTGTCGAGACCGTCGCCATTTCCTTCGTCTGGTCGGTGCTCGACCCGAGCCACGAACGACGCGCGGCGGAAATCGTGCGCGAAATGATGCCGGAGGCCATCCTCACCGTCGGCGGCGAGCTTTACCCGCAGGTGCGCGAATACACCCGCACCTCCACAGCCGTCACCAACGCCTATCTCGCCCCCGTCATGCGCCGCTACGTCGCCGCCGTCGACGCCTATTTCCGCAAGCTCGGCGCCAAGCAGCCGGTGCGCTACTTCCAGTCGAACGGGGGGCTTGCGGTCGGCCAGGTGATGACCGACCGCTCCGTCTACGCCATCAATTCCGGCCCGGCCTCCGCGCCGCAGGCGGGGCTCTATGCCGGTGCGCCCTTCGACCACAAGAACGTCATCACCGTCGACATGGGCGGCACCTCCTTCGACATCACACTCACCCGCAACGGCCAGACCAACCTCAACAAGAACATCGACTTCCTGCGCTACCGCATCGGCGTGCCGATGATCCAGGTCGAGACGCTGGGCGCAGGCGGCGGCTCCATCGGCTGGATCGATCCGCTCGGCCTGTTGCAGGTCGGCCCGCAATCGGCGGGCTCCGAGCCCGGCCCCGCCTGCTACGGCCGCGGCGGCACGGAACCGACCACTTCGGACGCCAATCTCGTGCTCGGCTACCTCAACCCGGAAGGCCTGCTCGGCGGCAAGCTGCCGCTCGATATCGAGAAGGCACGCGCGGCGATGGCGCGCGTTGCAGAACCGCTCGGCATCTCCGTCGAGCGGGCGGCCTACGGCATGTTCGCCATCGTCAACAACAGCATGGTCAACGGCATCCGCCGCGTCTCCGTCGAGCGCGGCTACGATCCGCGCGATTTCGTGCTGGTCGGCGCGGGCGGGGCGACGGCGGCGCATATCACGGCGCTGGCGGGCGAGATGGGCATCGACACGATCATCCTGCCGAAACTCGCCTCCGGCCTCTGCGCCTTCGGCCAGATCATCTCCGACGTCAAATACAACTACATGGCTCCCGCCCCGGTGCGCCTCGACAATGCGAGCGCCTACCAGCGCATCGACAGCCTGTTCCGCGAGATCGAGGAGAAGGGCGTCGCGCATCTGAAGGCGGACGGTTTTGCCGACGACGCGATCGCCATCAAGCGCTCCATCGACATGCGCTATGTCGGCCAGGTGCATGAATGCACGGTCGATATCGGCACGTTCCCGATCGACGAGACGACCATCGAAAAGGTCAAGGACGCCTTCCACGCCCGCCACGAGGAACTCTACACCTATGCCGAACGCCACAGCGTGGTCGAGGTCGTGAATCTCGAATCCACCGTCTACGGCCTCATCGAGAAGGTCCGCCCGCCGAAACTCGCCGAAGGCGGCGACGGGAAGGCGGCGCTCAAGGGCTACCGCGAGGCGATCTTCGACCAGTCCGGCAAGGCGATCTCCACGCCGATCTATGACGGCGCGAAACTTGGCGCGGGCGCCCGCATCGCGGGGCCGGCGATCATCGAGGAGGTGACGACGACCATCGTCATCGAGCCCGGCTGGACGAGCGTGCTGCATGAAAGCGGCAGCTACCTGCTGACGCGCACCTGAGCCAATGGCCCCGCCGCCACCGGCAGGGCCGCATCACCTGCAACAATCGAGGGGAACAAGATGGCAGGCAACCTATCGGCAACCGAAGCCGACAATTCGGATTTTTCCAACGTGGCGGTCCCGCCGCATGCCCGCATGCCCAGGGGCGCCTTGACCATGGCCTGGTGGGCGGTGTGCAGCGCCGTCTTCTATATCGTCGTCGGCGCGGCGATGGCGCTCAATTTCGGCACGCGCAACGCCATCATCGGCATCGTGCTGTCGGTCATCGCCTATGGCGTCGTCAATGCGGTGCTGAGCCGCTTCGCCATCCGCACCGGACTTTCCGTGGCGCTGTTCTCGCGCGTCCTCTTCGGCAATGTCGGGGCGGGGCTGGCGACGCTGATCTTCTGCGCCACGGCGATCTACTACGCCGTCTTCGAGGGCTCGGTCATCGCCGTCGGCATCAACACCGTGCTGCCGTCGATCTCCTATCCGCTCGCAGCCCTGATCGTCGTGCTCTACAGCGTGCCCCTGATCTTCGGCAGCATCCAGACCTGGCTCGACAAGTTCAACGGCGTGCTGCTGCCCTTCTACATCCTCGGCCTGATCGTCGCCGTCGCACTCGCCATCGGCGAATACGGCTACAGCGACAAGTGGCTGAGCCTCGGCCCGGAAACCGGCGCGCCGGTCGGCGGCTGGTGGTCCTGCTTCGTCTATTACATGGGCGTCTGGGTGCTGATGATGTTCACCTTCGACTATGCCCGCTTCGGCCGGCAGGAGGACGCCGGCTATCACGCCTGGTTCAACTTCGGCACGCCCTTCTATGCCGTCGCCTTCCTGGTCAGCGGGCTTTTCGGCATGTTCATGATCGGCACCGTGCCGGATCTCGGCGCGCTCTCGGAGGTCAGCGTGCTGCTGGCGCTCCTGAAGCTCATGGGCATCTGGGGCCTCGCCTTCGTCTGGGTCACCCAGACGCGCATCAACACGGCGAACTACTACCTTGCCGCCGTCAACCTCGAAGCGCTGGTGCAACTCTTCGGCCGCCTGCCCTTCGGACGCGTCGGCTGGGCGATCGCGGTCGGCATCATCGTCTATCTCCTGATGCTGGCCGACGTCTTCGCCTACCTGCTCCAGGCCCTCGCCTACCAGGGCATCTTCGTCGTCGCCTGGGTCGCCGTCGCCATGGCGCATATCCTGATCGACCGCTACAGCACGCTGGTGGGGCCTGCCATCGAATACCGCTCCAGCCATGTGCCGGCCTTCAATCCGCTCGGCATCAGCGCCTGGTTCATCGCCGCAGCGGTCGGCATCCCGCTGCATGTCTGGGGTGGCACCTATGCGGAGCTCTCGGCGCCGGCGACCGCGGTCCTCGCCTTCTCCATCTATGCCGCGGGGCTGATGCAGGCGCGTCGCTCCTGGTTCCTGGTGGCAGGCTGAGCCCAACGGCCGTGCCCCCTTCTTGCGGGGGCACGGTCCCTTATTCGCCCGGCCGGCTGCCGGACGCTGCAGCGACCTGCTACCGGCCGCCCTGCGGCCCCAGCAGCCGCTGCGCAACGCCTGCGAACAGCGCCACGCCGGTTTCCAGCGATGCCTCGTCGATATCGAAATCGGCGGCGTGGTGCACGGCGGGAATGTCGCTGCCGATGATGCAATAGGCGGCCGAACCGCCGTTCTCCCGCACGCGGCGGATCATCAGGCACGCATCGTCGCCGCCGCCGATCGACCATTCCGGCAGCACCTCGGTGACGCCGGGCAAGCCCCGCGCGACCGCGGCGATGAGCTCGGCGGCGTCCTGGCTGTTCTCGTTTCCGGGCATATGGCTCTTGCGCACGATCTCCACGTCGCACTGCTGCATCGCGGCGGCGCCCTCGATGACCGCGCGGAGCCGCTCGACCATGTAGTCATGCGCCGCGCGGTCGTCGGCCCGCACCTCCACCAGCATCTCGCAGGTATCGGCAACGATGTTGAAGGCCGTGCCGGCCGTGAGCATGCCGACATTGACGAAGGTCTCTGCACCGGCAAAACGCGAAACGCCGTGCAGGCCGAGCGCTGCCGCAGCGCCCGCCAGCAGCGCGTTGCGCCCCTCCTGCGGGCCCATCGCCGCATGGGCGACGGCGCCGCGGAACGTGACGACGAAGCGGCTCGAGAACAGGAAGCCGACGGCGCTGGCGCCGATCTTGCCGGAGGGCAGCAGGCAGCCGAGATGACCGACGAAGAGATGGTCGACCCCTTCGACCGCGCCGCCCGCCACCATGGGCGCGGCGCCGCGCGCACTCTCCTCGGCCGGCTGGAAGATCAGGCGCAGGGTGCCGGAAAGCCCCTTTTCCCGGCTGAGCCGGCGGGCAAGGGCAAGGCCGATGCCGACATGCCCGTCATGGCCGCAGGCATGCATGCGCCCGGCAAAGCGGGAGCGGAAATCCTCCGCGTTCGGCCGGTGCTCCGCCGCCTCGGTCTCGCTGACCGGCAGGGCATCCATGTCGAAGCGGAAGGCGACGACGGGACCTTCGCCAAAACGATAGTCGGCGACGATGCCCGTCAGGCCGTCCGGCATGCGCTCCATCCAGGCGGGGTCCCCGCCCGCGGCAAGCGCCGCCCGCCTCGCATCCTCCACCTGCCCGGCCGACGGCGGATCGATGACCGCGTCGTAGTCCATCACCTCGCGGCCGGTGCGCACGGCAAAACCGAGATGGTCGAGATAGGCCGCGATGCGCGAGGCCGTGCGGTATTCGAGGAAGGCGGTTTCCGGATGGCGATGCAGGTCGCGGCGCACGAGCACGGCGGGCGCATTGCTGGCGGCGATCATCTCGGCAAGGGTCATGGTGGTTCCTGTCGGTTTAGCCGCGGCTGGCGAGGGAGACGCCGAGCGTCGCGATGGAAAGGCCGGCGATCTGGACGATGGTCAGGCTTTCGCCGAAACCGATCCAGGCCATCAGGGCCGAGACCCCGGGCACGAGGAAGAAGAGCGAGGACACTTTCGACAGCGCCCCGCGGCGGATCATATGCAGGAGCAGGAGGATCGCCCCGAGCGACATGCCGAAGACCGACCAGGCAAGGCCGATCCACAACGGCACCGCCGCCGTATCGAAGCCCGGGCCGCCGACGAAGGGCACGAGGACGGCCGTCGGAACCAGCGCACCGATATATTGCACGGCCGTGTTGGTCAGCGGATCGGCGGTGATCTTCGTGCGTTTCACCAGAATGGAGCCGGTGGTGATGGCAAGCACCCCGGCAAGGCAGACGACAAGCGGCACGAGGGGGATGCCGCCGGCATCCGTCGCGCCGAGCTTCGGCGCCAGCGTGACCAGCGTGCCGGCGGCACCGATGACGATGCCGACGGCACCGCGCCGCGACATGCGCTCGCCGAGCACCCGCCCCGCAAGAAGCGTCACGAGCAGCGGCTGCATGCCCGCCATCAGCGCGGAGATCGCCGTCGGCAGGCCGTTCGCCACCGACCAGAAGACACCGCCGAGATAGACGCCATGGATCAGCACGCCGGCCAGCAGCGCCTGCCGCCATTCATGATGCGAGCGCGGCCAGGCCGCGCCCTTCCAGAGCGCGATGGCGGCAAGCGCCAGGAAGGCGAGGAAGAAGCGCACGGCAAGGAAGGTCAACGGCTCCGCATGGGGCGCGACGAGCCGCGCCAGCACGAAGCCGCTCGACCAGAGCGGCACGAAGACCGCCGGCAGCAGCAGGCCGGTGCTGGCCGATGGGACGATGGCGTTGGCAGGCGTGCTCACGAGAGGCCCCGGATGCTCAGGACCGGGCTTTCGAGCAGCGCGCCGGTCGTGCCGTCGGCAATGCCGCGGTCGGTCTGGTGCGGGCCGGCATTGCAGGCGAGCGTCGCGCCGAAGACGGCCTTGAACACCAGATAGGGCGGCTGCCAGTCGACGATGCCGTCTGCCGCGGCGCGCAGCGCCGAGAAGGCGCCGGCCACATCCTCGAGCGGCGCATCCGAGATCAGGCCGGAAAGCGGCAGCGCGAGCAGCGCCAAAACCCTCCCATCGGCCGCGACGGCCATGCCGCCGCCAGCCGCGATCACCGCGTTGGCGGCGACGGCCATGTCCCGCGCATTGCCGCCGAAGACCGTAAGGTTGTGGCTGTCATGCGAGACGGTGGTGGCAAGCGCGCCGCGCCAATCGCCCCAGCCGGAAAGGAAGCCGACACGCGGGCGCGCATCCGCCTTGCCGTGCCGGTGCGCCACGGCGATGAGCGTGGTGCCGGCGGGGGGGACGACAAAACCGTTCTCGACCCGTGCGACGGCCTCGGCCCATTCGGTGAAGCGCGGTTTTGCGATGACGGCGACGGTCGCCTCGCTGCCCGCACAGGAAATGCGGAAATCATTTTCCGCAAGCGGCGAGAGATGCATGGAGCCGCGGAGCGGAGCCGCATCGACTTCCTCCGCCGCTTCGATGAGTGCGCCATTGCGGGCGACGAGACGGCCGCTGCAAAAGACCAGTTTCGCGTGGAAATCGGAAAGGTCCCGGAAAAGCACGATATCGGCGCGGCGGCCGGGGGCGATGAGACCGAGGTCGGCGCGGCCGATGCGACGGGCGGCGTTCAGCGTTGCGGCCTGCAAGGCCGATTCCGGCTTCATTCCATAGCGCACGAGGCGGCGCACCACGTCGTCGAGGCCGCCGGCATGGAAAAGATCGTCCGGGAAGACGTCGTCGGTGCACAGCGTCACCGTCTGCGGGAATTGCGGCAGCGCGTCGAGGGCGGCGACGCATTCGGGCAGCAGGTGATCGTGCGAGCCGCGCAGCTCGATGGTGAGGCCGGCACGCAGCTTCTGCAGGAGGTCCTCCCCCGAGACGATCTCGTGATCGGAGCTGATGCCCGACGTGACGAAGGCCTGCAGGTCGGCGCCTTCCAGGCTGCGGGCATGGCCGTGGATCGGCTTGCCGGAGCGGCGGCCGGCGGCGAGGATGGCGCTCATGCGCACCCGCCCCTCGATGACGGCGCGCATGTCCATGACCTCGGCGATGCCGCCGATCTCCGGGCGGGCGAGCAGCGCGGCGATGGTTTCGGCCGGAAGATCGGCGCCGGCCAGTTCCAGGCCCGGCGCCGACGGCACGCAGGAGGGCGCGAGCAGCACATGGCGCTGCGCCAGCACGCGCGCCGCCTCCGCCGCCCAGTCGACGCCGGCGACGCCGTGCACATTGCCGAGCTCGTGCGGATCCCAGACGAGCGTCGTGACGCCGCGCGGCAGGGTCGCCGCGGCATAGCGAGCGGGCGTGATCATCGAGCTTTCGACATGCATATGCGTGTCGATGAGGCCGGGCGAGACGAAAAGCCCGTCGGCATCGATCGTTTCCGCGGCATCCCGGCGGGCATCCGGCACATGGACGCTGGCGATCAGCGGGCCGACGAGGCCGATATCGGCGGGGCGTCGCTCGCCCGTCACCATGTCGACCAGCATGCCGCCGCGGATGAGGATGTCGAAGGCGCGGTCGCCGCGGGCGGCCGCGACGGCGTTTTCCCTCAAGGTTTCGTCGTCGAGATCGCGGGCGTCGGTCCGGCCGGTCATCGCCGCGCCTCCGCGATCAGCGCGCCGAGGATGAGGGCACGGGCAGCGTCCACGTCGATATCGGAGGCGAAGGCGGCGTTGCGCCTTTCCTCGGGTGCGCGGACATCCACCACGGTGCGACCCCGGGTCAGCGCGCCGGAAAGCTCGGCGTCGATGCGGGCCGCGGTGAAGGTCACGGTCTCCGGCCGCACGAAGGCGACAGCGGCGCACGGATCGTAGATCGCCATGCCGGCGCGGCCGCGGCTCGTCCCTATGGAGATGTAGCCGGCGAGAAGGTCGGCCAGCAGCTCGGCATTCCGGCTGCCCGCGGCACGGACAGGCGCGACGTCGTCCGGATAGGCGATGACCTTGCGGCAGAGGTCGAGATCGACCATGCGGAGCGGCAGGCCATGGGCGAGCACGATGGCGAGCGCTTCCGGGTCGGCGAAGGCATTGAATTCGGCAGAGGCCGTGTGGTTGCCGGCGGTGACGCCGCCGCCCATCCAGGTGAGATCGCCGATCCTCCCCGCAAGGTCCGGCCGCGCGAGCGCCAGGGCGGCGATGTTGGTGAGCGGGCCGAGGGCGAGGATGCGGCGCGGGCTTTCCGCCGTCTCCAGCCAATGGCAGAGGGCGGTGAAGGCATCGCTTTCCGGCAACAACGCGGCGGCGGGCAGGCTGCGGCCGGCGGTCAGCATGCCGGCTTCGGAGAGGATGTTTTCCGCGGTTTCGAGGCGGCCCAGGACAGGCAGGGCGCGGCCGTCGTGGATGGGAAAGGTCCAGCCGAAGGCGGCGGCAGCCGAGGCCGCGTTCTGGCGCACCCGCGCAAAACCGGAATTGCCGAAGACCAGCGAAACGCCGTCGATGGGCTCCTTCGCGTGCGCCACCACGAGGATGGCGGCAATGTCGTCGAAGCCCATATCCGTATCGATCCAGACGCCCATGGCGGTCACGCGAAGCGCTGGAGCGGCGCGGCCGCCTTCAGCGGCAGGTCGAAGGAAAGTTCCGTGCCGAGTTCATGGACCGGCAGCGCGGCGCTGACCTCGGCGGTGATAGGCCCGAGCGGCGTGTCGAGCAGGTATTCGCGCAGATTCCCGGTGAAGGAAACGCTCTTCACCCGGCCCTTGAACGGGCCCGTATCCAGCGCCACGCCGGCGGGACGCCAGGCGAAGCCGGCGGCGTTCCGGGGCAGGGTTTCGTGGAGGGCGACCGCGCCGGCGGGGGTGGCGAGCTTGCCGTCCTTCAGCGCGAAGACGTTCTCGAAGCCGACGAAATCGGCGACGAAGGAGGAGACGGGGTTGTTGTAGATCTCCTCCGGCGTGCCGATCTGCTCGATCAGGCCCTCGCGCATGACCACGATGCGGTCGGCAAGCGACAGGGCCTCGGCCTGGTCGTGGGTGACGAAGATCATGGTGACGCCGGTCTCCTTCTGCACGCGCTGCAGTTCGGCGCGCATTTCGACGCGCAGGCGCGCATCGAGGTTGGAGAGCGGTTCGTCGAGCAAGAGCACCTTCGGCTCCATCACCATGGAGCGGGCGAGCGCCACGCGCTGCTGCTGGCCGCCGGAGAGTTCGGCCGGCTTGCGGCCGGAGAAGGCGGAAAGGCCGACGGATTTCAAGCCGGCGGTAACGCGCGCCTCGATATCGGCGGCCGGCGTGCGCTTCAAACGCAGGCCGAAGGCGACGTTCTCGAAGACCGTCAGGTGCGGGAAGAGCGCGTAGGACTGGAAGACCAGCCCGACATTGCGCTTGTTGGCGGAGACGCGGGTGATGTCCGTGCCGTCGAGCGTGATGCGGCCGGAGGTCGGCGTGAGAAGGCCGGCGATCGAGCGCATGGTCGTCGTCTTGCCGCAGCCGGAGGGGCCGAGGAAGGCGACGAGCTCGCCCTTCCGGATATCCAGGTTGAATTTATCGACGGCGATCGAGTTGCCGTAGGAGAGCGTCAGGTTTTCAAGCGAGAGGAAGGCGCGATCAGACATAGCGGGAGAATCCAAGGAAGCGTTCTGCGAGGAAGACGATGCCGATCGACATCAGGGCGAGAAGCGCCGACAGCGCAGCAACGGAGGGATCGTAGGTGGTTTCCATGTAGGAGAGCATGTCGATGGGCAGCGTGCGCACGCCGGGACCCGAGAGGAACAGCGAGACGGGCACCTGGTTGAAGCTCGTCACGAAGCCGAGGATGAAGGCGGCGAGGATGCCCGCCCGGATATTCGGCAGCACCACCATGAAGAACGCGCCGAGGCGGGTGGCGCCGAGCAGCACCGCCGCCTCTTCCATGTCGGAGCGCAGGTTGTTGAAGGAAGACGAGACGACGCGCACCGTATAGGGCAGCACGAGGGCCGTATGGGCAAGGAACAGCGCGACCCCGATCGAGAAGCTGAAGGGCACGACGAGGTAGCGCAGGAGCGCCAGGCCCACGATGATGCCTGGCACGATGATCGGCAGGGTGACGACGGTGCTCACCACCTCGCCGAAGGGCAGCTTGTAGCGCGACAGCGCATAGGCCGCCGGCACGCCGAGCAGGAGCGCGACGAAGGTGCCGCCGACCGCAAGGATCATCGACATGATGAAGCTGTCGCGGAAGCTCTCGACGGTGAAAACCTTGACGATCCATCGCAGCGACAGGCCCTGCGGCGGGAAGGCGAGCGTATCGCCGGCCGAAAGCGAGGCGGCGACGATGATCAGGAACGGGCCGATCAGGAAGACGATCAGCGCGGTGAGGATGGAGAAGGAAAGCGTGCGGTTCATCGCTTGTTCCTCGCGGTGGCGAGCCGTTTCAGGAGAAGGTTCGCGGCAAAGCACATGGCGATCAGGATGAAGGCGATGACGCTTGCGGAGACGAAATCGTTGGCGACGGTGACGCGCTGGAAGAGCAGCGTCTCCAGCATCAGCACCTTGGAGCCGCCGAGGATGGCAGGCGTGATATAGGCCGTCAGCGAGCCGGTGAAGACCAGGGTGCCGCCGACGACGAGGCCTTCGCGCGTCAAGGGCAGGATGACCTTCCAGAACACCTGGAACCAGTTGGCCCCGAGCACACGGGCGGCGAGGATGGCATCCTTCGGCATGTTTTCCAGCGCGCTGATCAGCGACAGGATCATCAGCGGCAGGAAGAGCTGCAGGAGGCCGATGAAGACCGCCGTCTCGGTGAAGAGCAGGCGGATCGGCTCGTCGCTGAGGCCGACGGCCTGCAGCGCCTGGTTGACGATGCCGGTGCGGCCGAGGATGACGATCCAGGCATAGGTGCGCGCGACCGGCGAGATCATCAGCGGCAGCGAGATGAGGCCGATCATTCGGCCCTTGCCGGACGCGCTGAGATTGACGATGGCGAAGGCGGCGGCATAGCCGATGATGGCGGAGACCACCGTCACGGCGATGCCGAGCTTGAACGTGCGCACCAGCACGAGCCGGTTCAGCGGCTCGGAGAAGAAGTTGGTGTAGGCGGAAAGCGTCCAGCCGGCGGGGCTGCGGAAGCCCTCTGCCAGCACGATGACGACCGGCACCAGGAAGATGACGGTGGCGAAGACGGCGGCCGGCAAGGCCAGCGCCAGGGCTTCAGCGCGATTTTGAAACATGCGTGCTCCTGCCGAAAGGGGGCAGCGTTCGGGGTGGTGGGAAGCGCAGGAACGATCGTATGTGGAGATTGCCCCTCATCCGGCCTGCCGGTCACCTTCTCCCCGCAGGCGGGGCGAAGGAGATATGCCGTACCGGTTTCCCCAGTTCCTCAACGGTTCGTGGGGCAAGTCCCCTCTCCCCGCTTGCGGGGAGAGGGTTAGGGTGAGGGGCAATTTAATGCGATCGCCTTCGGTTCAGGACGCCTTTACTGCGCGACCGCCGTGTTCCACTCGGCGAGCCACTTCTCGCGGTAGTCGAGGGTCGTCGCGGCCGGCAGGAAGGTCAGCTTGTTGGCGACGTCGGCGCCGTAGGTAAGCTTCTCGGCGATTTCCGGCGCGACCACGACTTCCTTGTTCGCCGGGCTGTCGATCAGCATTTCGGCGATCTTCGTCTGCATCGGCGTCGAGAGCCAGAAGTCCATGAACTTCAGCGCGAGTTCCTGGTTCTTCGAGCCCTTGACGAGCACCATGGCGTTCATGTCGCCCGCGTCGCCTTCCTTGGTGGCGGCCCAGCCGATCGGCAGGTCCAGCTTGGAAATGCCGGCCCAGGAGAAGTGGCCCATCGGCGCGGCCCAGATCTCTTCCTGCTGCATAAGCTGCACGAGCTGCGAGCTCTTGACGTAGAAGGTGACGAACGCGTCGCGCTTCTCGCCGACGGCGGCCATGGCGTCCTTGAGGTCGGGCGAATCCTTGCCGAGCGCCTTGCCGATCATGTTCAGCACCGGCCCGCCCTGGTTGGTGGTGATGTTCGGCAGGGCAACGTGATCGGCATATTCGTCCTTCAGCAGATCCGCCCAGGATTCGACCGTCATCTTGTCGGTGCGATAGGCGATGCCGGTCTTGTAGATGGTGTAGCCGACGCTCATGCCGTCGCCGTTCGGGTCCTTGGCGAAATCGTAGAGCTTGTCGTAGTTGGAGAGCTTCGCCGTATCGATCTTGTCGGTCAGGCCCTTGCGCGCGGCGGAAAGCGCGTCGGCGAGCGAGAAGACGGCCATGTCGATGACCGGGGCATCCTTGTTGGCTTCGAGCTTGGCAAGGCGCTCGATGCTGTTGCCGGTCTCCACGACCAGCTTGCAGCCGCATTCCGCCTCGAACGGCTTGTAGAGCGCTTCGGTGAATTCCTCCTGGACGAAGCCATAGACGGAAATGGTCAGCGTCTGCTCCTCGGCGGATGCGAGCGCACCGCTCATGAGCCAGAAGACGCTGGCGGCCAGTACTTTCTTATGCATGCTTGGACTCCTCCTGGGAAAAACCGGCAGATGGCGCGGGACCACTGGAACGGCGGATGACAAGCTCCATCGGCACGGCGGCCTTTCGAGCGGTGACGGGCGGGCTCGGCGTGTCGTCCGAGGTCTCGCGGGACTGGATCGCCTCGACCAGCGCATCGAGCGCCAGCGTCGCGATTTCCGGCATGTTCATCTTCACGGTCGTCAGCGGCGGCGAGATGAACGACGACCATTGCAGATTGTCGAAGCCGGTGATGCTGGCCTCCGCCGGAATGGCAATGCCGGCCGATTGCAGCTCCGTGAGCGCGCGCAGCGCATGGGGATCGGAAACGCAGGCGAAGGCGGTAAAGCCGCGCTTGCGCCAGTCCGCGAGCCCGAGCGCGCAGCCCTTGCCGTGCCGGGCCTCGAGTTCGACGATCCAGATGGTTTCCGTCTCGACGCCCGACAGCTTCGAGCGCATGCCGCCGATGCGGGCGTTCTGCACATTCGAGCTCGGATCGTCGCCGATCAGAAGGACCTTGCCGTGCCCGAGCGCCGCAAGGTGGCCGGCGACCTCGGCGCCGCCGGCGAAATGGTCCGCCGAAACGGTGTTGCGCGGCGTCGTCGGCGTGTCGATGATGGCGATGGGGCAGCGCGTTTCCGGCACCGTCGTGCCGCGGCGGGGAACGATGACGATACCGTCGACGCCGCGCTCGATGAGCTGGAAGATCGCCTTGTCCTGCGCGGCGATCTCGTCGCGCGAATTGGCGATCAGCACGCCGTAGCCCGCTCCCGTCGCCACGCGCTCGATCTCCTGCGCGATCTCCGGATAGAGCGGATTGCCGATATCGGGCAGGACAAGGCCGAGCACGCCGCTGCGGCCGGTGCGTAGCGCCCTGCCCGCCTGGCTCGGCACATAGCCGAGCTTATCCGCCGCATCGCGGATACGCCTTGCGAGTTCCGGCGACAGGCGCCCCTTGCCCGACAGCGCATTCGATACCGTCGCGATCGACACCCCGAGGTGGCGCGCCAGTTCCGAAAGGTTGGGTCGCGAAGGCTTCACGGCTGCTCATCGATGTGATTAAACGTTTAATCACATTAGCACAGTTTAAAACATTGTCAATCGCCGCTGGTTCCCGCCGGTGGAAAACAGTCTTCGCTTGCGCCCCGTCCGACGCGGGCCACCGGCGGATGGCCGGGGGCTCAGACTGCCCCCGGCACCACAAGGCCTTCAGAATCCAGCGGAAAAACCGGGCGGCGAAGATGCGTATAGGTCCGACGTGCAAGATCCGGCGAGCTCAGCCCGCCGGCATCCGTCACGATCATGCACGCGGCGATCGGCCCGAACGCGCCCTTGAAATGCTGCATGGATTTCACAGCGAGGATCGCCCTTTCGGTCGGCTCGATGCCGACGGCGCGGAAGATGTTCTTGTCCAGCATCTGCATGCGCTCGGAAACGATCATGATGTCGAGCCCGCCGACGCGCAGGCAAACGCTCCTGCCGCAGGTGCCGGGCAGGCCGGTGAACATCGGCCCCTCGAAGACGAACCTGCCGTCGGTAACCGCCATCACCGTGCCGGTTACCGTCAGGGGACCGCCGCCGACCGCCGGATCCGTGCGCCCGCCGATCGTCACCGTGACCTCGGCCCCGACGCCGGCCGCCGCGATCTCGCGCACCGCTTCCGGATCGAGCAGCGCCCCGGCCGCGGCATTGGTGAGCCGCGCCTCCAGCATGGCGGCGATCAGCGCCGTGCAGTCGCTATAGGCGCCCGACCCGGGATTGTCGGAAAAATCCGCCACCACGACGATGCCGTCCCTGGGATCGGCGGCCTTCAGCGCCGCGATGCATTCGGCCAGCGGCACCGGTTGCGTCCATTCGTTGCGGAAGGACCAGATGGCCGCGCAGAGCCTTTCGCCGACACCCTCCGCCGCCACAGCGGGCACAATGGCGCTGTCATAGGTGACGACGACGCTCGGCCCGGCGGCCCAGACATCGGCATCGGTGAAGCCGGCATTGATCGAGACGGCGAGCATGCCCGGCGCGGCCGCTTCCGCCGCGGCCCTTTCCAGGAGGCGGCACATCGGCCCGTTGTCCGTCGTGCGCCCGTCGTCGCAGCCGAGCAGCATGGGCGGGCGGCGGATGGCGAGCTTCGGCGCGATCTCGCCGGCCATCGCCCGGTGCAGCAGGTCGCAGGCCTCGACGCCGACCTCCCGCATGTCGATATGCGGATAGGTGCGGAAGGAGACGGAGATCTGCGCGAGATCGGCCAGCTCGTCGAAGACATTGGCGTGCAGGTCCAGCGTGATGGCAACCGGCACCGCATACCCGACCACCGCACGGATTTCGCGCAGGAACTGGCAGTCGCCGTCCTCGTCCGTCTCCGTCACCATCGCACCGTGCAGCGCCACGAAGATCCCGTCGAACGGTCCGCTTTCCTTCAGCCGGCGCAGGCATTCCCGGGTGATCTCGGTGCGCGCCGCTTCAAGGATGATGCCGTTCGGCTCGGCATGGGCGGCGACGATGTAGACCGGCGTCCAGCCCCTCGCACGCGCAACCTCGATCGCCCCGCCCACTTCCGATCCCGTACCCTCGAATTTCAGCGGGATCTCGTCGCCCTTGAAATAATGCGAGGCATGGAAATCGTCGATCCCGGTCCGCTTCCGCGTGAAGGTGTTGGATTCGTTGATGAACTCGATGATGGCGACACGATAGGACATGAATATCCTTCCCGCCCTCGCCGGGCGGGCAATGAAAGAGGTAGGAGAGAGTAGATCATGCCCCGATCCGGGCAGGCAGCGACGGCGGACGAGGCCCGCTGGCGGACCTCGTCCCGTCAGAGCCGGTTATCCGCCGAAGAGCGCGCTCGCATTCTTCGGCTTCTCGCGGATGTCGAAGTCGAAATACGTCTTGCGGATCGTCTCATAGGTTCCGTTGCGCACCAGTTCGGCAAGGGCGGCATTCACCCGCTCGCGCAGGGCATCGTCGTCCTTGCGGAAAGCGAGGCCCGCACCGAGCGTACCGTCCTGCAGGAACTCCTCCCCGACGAAGACACAGCAATCCTCGCCATCGGCCAGCCAGTCGGCGATGGCGATCTTCGATTCGACCAGGAGATCGAGGCGGCTGGTCTTCATGTCGAGGAAGGCTTCGCCGAGCGTCGGATAGAGCTTGACCTCGTTGTCCGGGAAGAAGTCCTTCAGCATGTCGGTGGCGATCGAGCCGGATTGCGTGCCGATCACCAGGTCCTTGACGGCATCGGGCTTGACCTCCTGGAGGTTCAGCTCCTTCAGGGCGACGAAACGCATGGCGTTGAAATAGTAGGGATCGGAAAAGCTCACCTGCTCCATGCGCGCCTTGGTGATCGCCATGGAGGAGGCGATGATATCGAACTTGCCGGCCTGGAGCGCCGGTATGATGCCGTCCCACTCGTTGGTGCTCCATTCGCATTCGGCCTTCAGCTCGGCGCAGATCGCATTGCCGATATCGATGTCGAAGCCCTTGAGCTGGCCGTCCTCGGCGACGTAGTTGAAGGGCGGATAGGCCCCCTCCGCGCCCATGCGGATCGTCTCGGCCGCAGCCGACGCCACTCCCGACAGGATAATCGCGGCCGCCGTGCACGCATGGAGCACCATTTTTCTCATCATCGTTCCCTCATCGTGTTTGTGTCGCCGGCTTGCCTCGCCCACAGCCCCGCCCTCCGGCGCAAAACGCCAAGGCAAAAGAAATAACCTGAATTTCGTGGGTCTTGGCGAACGATGCATCCGGTCGGTTTCGTTCTGCCCGTGTAGGATTACCGTTGAGCCGGCGGCGCAACAATGCAAAAGATATATTCCCAATCATTAGTTTTCCTCATGGTTCGATGACAGACCGGCACCATCGGCGACACTTGGCCAATCTGCGCGCGCTGCGCGCCTTCGAGGCCGTGGGCCATCACCGGAGCTTCACGGCGGCGGCGAGCGAGCTCGCCGTCAGCCAGGGCGCCGTCAGCCATCAGGTCAAGCAGCTCGAGGAACGGCTCGGCCGGCGCCTCTTGGAGCGCAATTCGCGCGGCGTCAGCCTCACTGCGGAAGGCAGCCTGCTGCTCGACGCCTGCGCCCGCGCCTTCGATGATGTCGCCAATGTGCTCTCGCTCATCGGCCAGGAGACCGAGACGAAGGTCCTGCGCATCCGCACCGGCCCCTTCTTCGCCATGGAGGTGCTGGTGCCCCGCATGGCCGGCTTCCTGGAGCAGAACCCCGGCATCCAGCTCCATCTCAGCAATCTGGAGGCGCGCAGCGGCGCGGTCGAGCGCGAGGACGCGCAGATCAAGTACTGCATCCATCCGCCGGCGGGAGACTACGCCGTCGAGGTGCTGCGCGAGCGCCTCGTCCCGGTGTGCAGCCCGGCGCTGCTCGCCAGCGTGAAACAGGCCAGCGACCTGCTCTTCAGCCGCAGCGTCGCGCGCCTGCACTATCGCAATGCCGATGACTGGAAGAACTGGCTGACCCACAACAACCTGCAGGAAACGCAGACGAACGCCAACCTGTTCTTCGACGACCAGCACACGCTGCTTGCCGCCGCGCGCTCCGGCCATGGCATCGGCTTCTCGCACCGCGCCTTCGTCGAGGCGGACATTGCGCGTGGCACCCTGTGCGTGCTTTCGGAAGAAACCTTCCAGCCGGAGGAATCCTACAAGTTCATCTGCCCGAAGGAGAGCATGGAGGCAAACCCCGCCCTCGCCCGCTTCCGCGACTGGCTGCTCCAGGAAATCGAAACCGTTCGCTGACGTCAGAAGCTGGGCGGGCTGATCGCCCAGAGCACGACGGCATCGCGGCTTCCCGGATTGCGATAGCGATGCGGCTCGCCGGCGGAGTAGGAGAAGCTGTCGCCCTCGCGCAGGTGGAAGTGCCGCTCGCCCACCCATATTTCCAGCTCGCCGGCCATGATGAACCCCACGGCATCGCCGGCATGGCTATAGCTCTCCGCGCTCTCGCTGCCCGGCGGCAGGCGCGTGTGGATCATCTCGACCTGAAGGCTCATCTTCGGCGTCAGCAGCTCGTCGACGATGCCGCCGTCATACTGGATACGCAGGCGATTGCCGTGGCGGATGACATAGCCCTGCTCGGCCTGCGGCACCGGCGCCGCGCCGCCGAAGAACCATTGCACGGTGACCCCGAGGCTGCGGGCGATGCCGACCAGCGCGGGAATGGACGGATAGGCAAGGTTGCGTTCGATCTGGCTGATATAGCCGGTCGAGAGGTCGCAGCTTTCGGCCAGCTGGGCGAGCGTCATCCCGCGCCGCTTGCGCAGGCCGCGGATGCGCTCGCCGAGCACCGAATCCTCGCCGGCCGCGGCCCCGCCGCCATGCGCCCCCGAAACGTTCTCGTCCACCATCGCCGCCTTCCTTCCCGCACCGCGCCGGCGCATCGGCTCACAAGGTTGTCCAGAATGCGCCTCATGGCAACAGATTTTGCCTTCAGTAAAAAAATGCGTCTATTTTTTACTTTAAATAAAATATAAGTATCTTGTTTCGCTCGCTCGGGATGGGAGGACTGAATGATCGGGATCGTACAGATCAGGCATGCCATGCGCCACTGTCGCAACACCGGGAGCGCCGCATGAGCGCGCCCGCCGCCTTCCCGCACCTGTTCCAGCCCCTCACGATCCGCGGCGTGCGGCTGAAGAACCGCATCATGTCGACCGGCCACGACACGACGCTGCCGACGGACGGGCGCGTCAACGAGGCCCTTGTCGCCTATCACGCGGCGCGGGCGAAGGGCGGCGTCGGCCTCATCGTCAGCCAGGTGGCCGGCGTGCACGAGACGGCCCGCTACACCTCGCATATGCTGATGGCGACGGACGACGGCTGCATCGACGGCTATCGCACGCTGGCGAAGACCTGCCATGCCCATGGCTGCGCGCTCTTCTCGCAGCTCTTCCATCCGGGCCGGGAGATCATGGAGGGCGGCGACGGGCTGCTGACGGTCGCCTATGCGCCTTCCGTCACGCCCAACGAGCGGTTTCGCGTCATGCCGCGCGCGCTCGACCAGGCGATGATCGACGAGATCGTCGCCGGCTACGGCGCGGCGGCTCGGCGCATGCATGAAGCCGGTGTCGACGGCGTGGAGCTGGTGGCGAGCCACGGCTACCTACCGGCCCAATTCCTGAACCCGCGCGTCAACCGGCGGACGGACGGTTATGGCGGATCGCTGGAGAACCGGCTGCGTTTTACCGCGGAAGCGCTGAAGGCGATCCGTGCGGCGACATCGGAGGATTTTGTCGTCGGCCTGCGCATCAGCGCCGGGGACCGCGACGAGAACGGCCTGACGCCCGATGAGGCGCTGGAGGGCTGTCGCCTGCTCGAACCGCTGGTCGACTATGTCAACGTCACGGCCGGCACCTCCGCCTCGCTCGGCGGCGCGGTGCATATCGTGCCGCCCATGGCCTATCGCAACGCCTACCTTTCCAGCGACGCCGCCCGCTTCCGCCAAGCGCTGAAGGTGCCGGTCTTCGTCGCCGGCCGCATCAACCAGCCGCACGAGGCCGAGGCGGTCATCGCCGCGGGCGCGGCCGATGTCTGCGGCATTACGCGCGCGCTAATCTGCGATCCCGAGATGCCGGCAAAGGCCGAGGAAGGCCGCACCGACGACATTCGCGCCTGCATCGCCTGCAACCAGGCCTGCATCGGCCATTTTCACCGCGGCGTGCCGATCTCCTGCATCCAGCATCCGGAGACCGGCCGCGAGCTGGCCTTCGGCACGCTGGTGCCGGCGGCCGCGCCGAAGAAGGTCATGGTGATCGGCGGCGGGCCGGGCGGCATGAAGGCGGCCGCGATCGCCGCCGCCCGCGGCCATCAGGTCACGCTCTATGAAGCCGCGAACCAGCTCGGCGGCCAGGCGCTGCTCGCCCAGCAACTGCCGCGCCGCGCTGAATTCGGCGGCATCATCACCAATCTTTCGCGTGAACTGGAACTGGCGCAGGTGCGCGTGGTCAAGGGCGTTCGCGTCGATGCGGCCTTGGTCGAGCGCGAAAAGCCCGATGCCGTCGTGCTCGCGACCGGTGCCACGCCCTACATGCCCGAAATCCCCGCCGACGACAGCGTCCAGGTGGTCGATGCCTGGCAGGTGCTGCGCCGGGAGGTCAGGACCGGCAGCCGCGTCGTCGTCGCCGACTGGCGCTGCGACTGGATCGGCCCCGGCATCGCCGAGTTGCTCGTCGACAACGGCTGCAGCGTCGAGCTCGCCGTCAACGGCACCCATCCCGGCGAGCTGCTGCCGCTCTACGTGCGCGACAACATCGCCGCCGAACTGCACAGGAAGGGTGTCGGCATCACGCCCTATGCCCGGCTCTACGGCTGCGACAGCGGCACCGTCTACCTGCAGCACACCGTCAGCGAGCAGCCGATCGTCTTCGAAGGCATCGATACGCTCGTGCTCTGTCTCGGGCATACGCCGGCGGACGAACTGCGGGCGATGCTTGCCGGGCTGGTGCCGGAGGTTCATCTCATCGGCGACTGTCTGGCGCCACGCACCGCGGAAGAAGCGGTCTATGACGGGCTGAAGGTGGGCACCGCCCTGTAAGGCGCCCTCAGCTTGCCGGAGACGGATCCGGCGCGGCCACAGAAAAATCGTCGACCGTCGATTTTAGCGGTTGCCAAAATGCCGTTCACTTAATACCTTGTTAAGTGAGGAGCAGGCCATGGACGACATCGCGGTTGCGACGAAGAATCAGGCTGCCGTCGGCGAGAAGGTGAAGGCCTTCCGCACCGCCCGCCGCATGTCTTTGCGCACGCTGGGCGAGGCCACCGGCACGACCGCGAGCTTCCTGAGCCAGCTGGAACGCGGGCTCAGCGGGGTCAATATCAGCACGCTGATGCGCATTGCCGGCGCGCTCGGCATCAGCCTGACGGACCTCTTCGAGGAAGCGGCCCCGCCCGTCGGCCGCGTGCTGCGCAAGCATGAACGCCCGGCGCTGCCGCCGGCCGAAGGCTATCGAAAGATGCTGTTGTCGCGGCGGCCGATCCGCGACATGGAAGTCTATATCGGCGAATTCGATCCGGGCGGCTCGACGGGGGAGAAGCCCTACAGCCACGGGGATTCGCATGAACTCTTCTTCGTCCTGCGCGGTGAGGTCGAACTCACGCTCGGCGAGGAGCGCCATGTGCTGTCGGCCGGCGACAGCATCGAATATCCGACCTCGGTTCCGCACAAGACCGTGAATATCGGCGCGGAACCGGCCGAAGTCCTGTGGATGATCGCGCCGCCGACCAGCGTCGCCGACGACCTCGACAAATACCTGCCACGGGCGGGCTCGTAACCGCGGCAGGAACAACGCACGCGAGCGCTACTGGGAGTATCGATGATGAGAAAATTTGCGGGGGCTTTCGCCCTGACGATGACGTGCGCCCTGGCCTTGCCGGTATTCGCACAGGAAAAGCCGGTCGCCGGCGCAGTGGAGGAAGGCTCGCTCAAGGGCAAGACGCTGACCTTCGTCTCCTACGGCGGCATCTACCAGGACGGCCAGGTGGCCGCCCTCCAGGAGTTCGTCGAGAAATCCGGCGTGACGCTGCTCAATGACGGCCCGACGGAGATCGCCAAGCTGAAGGCGCAGGTCGATGCCGGCAACGTCACCTGGGACGTGGTCGACACCGCCGACCTGCCGCCCTACGTCCATTGCGGCACGCTGTTCCAGAAGCTCGACTTCTCCAAGCTCGACGTCTCGAAGATCCCGCCCGGACAGGTCGGCGAGTGCTCGGTCCCGGCGATGAACTATGGCGTCATCTTCATGTACAAGACCGAGACCTACAAGGACAATCCGCCGCAGAACTGGGTGGACTTCTTCGATACGGAGAAATTCCCGGGCTCGCGCGCCATCGACGGCAGCGGCGATCCGACCGGCGGCCTGATCGAGCAGGCCTTCAGGGCGACGGGCGGCGACCCGAAGGCGATGACGCCGGACGACATCGAGAAGGGCATCCAGAAGCTGCGCGACCTCGGCCCCGACACGATCTACTGGAAGACCGGCGCCGAATCCCAGCAGCTCGCCGAATCCGGCGAGGCCGACATGATCATGATGTGGACCGGCCGCGCGATGACCGCCGCGAAGAACGGCGCGGCCTATACCCCCGTCTGGCAGGACTGGCTGGTCGTCATGGACCAGATGACCATCCCGGTCGGCGTCAAGGACACGGATGCGGCCTATGCGCTGCTCAACGCCTATCTCGGCCAGCGTTCGCAGGAGATCCTGACCGAGAAGACCTCCTACACGCCGATCCACATGGACGCCAAACCGCAGGTCGACGAGATCACCGCGTCGTTCCTCACCTCGACGCCCGAGCGCATCGCGCAGGGCTACCAGCAGAACATCCCGTTCTGGGTGAAGAATTTCGACCTCGCCGCCGAGAAGTGGAACGCACTGCTTTCCGGCAATTGAGGCGTCTCCGGCCTCGATGCTTTCGCCGGAGCGCACCGCGGCCTGCCCCTCACCCTAACCCTCTCCCCGCAAGCGGGGAGAGGGGACTTGCCCCACGAATGAATATTGGTTGAGGAAACCGGTGCGGCATATCCCTTCTCCCCGTAAACGGGGAGAAGGTGGCCGGCAGGCCGGATGAGGGGCCAGAACCCAACCGAACCACAGGAACCGAACCACAGGAGACGACCGTGACCGACATGCCTGACAGGCCCGCTCTCCTCACGCGATGGCGACCTCGCGGTGCGGTTTGGCTCGCCGCTCCCGCCGTGCTGGTGCTGCTCCTCGCGCTTGCCTATCCGCTGGCGATCGTCGTGGTGCGCAGCTTCACCGATCCTACCCCCGGCCTCGACAACTACGTCTGGTTCTTCCAGTCCGCGGTAAACCGCACCGTCCTGCAACGCACCTTCGTCGTCGCCGCCTGGGTGACGCTCGTCTCGCTCATCTGCGCCTACCCCTACGCCTATGCCATGACCATCGTCGGCAGGAACCTGCGGCTGGCGCTCATCCTTTGCGTTCTCGTGCCCTTCTGGCTGAGCGGCGTGGTGCGCACGCTCGCCTGGGTCATCCTGCTGCAGGATTCCGGCGTCATCAACTCGTTCCTGCGCGGCCTCGGCCTCCCCCCGGTCAAGCTGATCCGCACGCTTCCCGGCGTCGTCATCGGCATGACGCAGGTGCTGCTGCCCTTCATGATCCTGCCGATCTATTCCGTGATGAAGGGCATCGACACGCGCCTGCTCCAGGCCGCCCGCAGCCTCGGCGCGAAACCCTGGAAAGCCTTCCTGCAGATCTACGTTCCGCTGTCGCTGCCCGGCGTCTATGCCGGCGCGATCATCGTCTTCATCCTGTCGCTCGGCTTCTACATCACGCCGGCCCTGCTCGGCGGGCCGCGCAGCATCCTGCTCTCCTCGCTGGTGCAGAACCAGGTGCTGAGCCTGCTCAACTGGGGGCGCGGCGGCGCGATGGGCGTCGTCCTCCTCGTCGCCACCTTCGTGCTTCTCGCCATCGCCGCCCCGCTGATGCGCCAGAAACATTCCTCGACCCGCAGGGAGGCGTGAGCCGATGCCCTCCTTCCCCCGCGTCCTCCTCGGCCTGTTCTGCCTGCTCGTCGCGGTGCTGCTCCTGGCGCCGACGCTGGTCGTCATCCCGATGTCGTTCAACGGCAACAAGTCGCTCGCCTTCCCGCCGGTCGGCTTCTCCTGGCAATGGTACGACAACTTCTTCCGCAATCCGGACTGGACGACGAGCTTTTCCAATTCGCTGATCATCGCGCTGATCGTCGCGGTGGTGGCGACGGTGGTCGGCACGCTCGCCGCCTTCGGCGTTTCCCGCGCGGCGGCGCGCACCGGCGGCCTGCTGCGCGCCCTCCTCATCACGCCGATGGTCGTGCCGGGCGTGGTGCTGGCGATCGGCATCTACGCGGTCTACCTCGATACGCATCTGGTGGGCACGGTCACCGGCTTCGTGCTGGCGCACACCATGCTCGCCATCCCCTTCGTGCTGATCGCCGTGCAGGCAAGCCTCGAAGTCTTCGACCGGCGGCTCGAGACCGCCGCCGCCAGCCTCGGCGCCGGCCGGCTGACCGTCTTCCGCACCGTGACGCTGCCGCTCATCCTGCCCGGCATCCTCTCCGGCGCGCTCTTCGCCTTCATCACCTCGTTCGACGAGATCATCGTGGCGCTGTTCATCACCAGCCCCTATCTCAAGACGCTGCCGGTGCAGATCTACACCTCGATCACCCGCGACGCCGACCCGACCGTCGCGGCCGTCGGCACGCTGCTCTTCCTCGCGACCTCGCTCATCATCATCGCCGGCCTGCTTCTCGGCATGCGCCGCGCAAGGACCTGACCCATGACCGCATCCGCTGGCGCCGCCATCGAAATCCGCAAGGCATCGAAACGCTACGGCGCGTTCACCGCCCTCAACGACATCGACCTCCATATCCGCCCCGGCGAGTTCATGACGCTGCTCGGCCCCTCCGGCTCCGGCAAGACGACGACGCTGAACCTCATCGCCGGCTTCACCGACATCAGCTCCGGCACGCTCGAGATCGGCGGAAAAAGCGTCACCGGCCTGCCCTCGCACAAGCGCAACATCGGCGTCGTCTTCCAGCACTACGCCCTCTTCCCACACATGACGGTCGGCAGGAACGTCGCCTATCCGCTGACGCTGCGCGGCATAAGGGGCGAGGAACGCGACCGCCGGGTCAAACGCGCCCTCGACATGGTGAAGATGGCCGATTTCGCCCATCGCTACCCGAACGAACTCTCCGGCGGCCAGCAGCAGCGCGTGGCGCTCGCCCGCGCCCTCGTCTTCGATCCGCCGCTGCTCCTGATGGACGAACCGCTCGGCGCGCTCGACAAGAAGCTGCGCGAATGGCTGCAACTCGAAATCAAGCGCATCCACCGCGAGCTCGGCACCACCTTCGTCTACGTCACCCACGACCAGGAAGAGGCGCTCGTCCTCTCCGACCGCATCGCCGTCTTCAACGGCGGGCGCATCGAGCAGATCGGCACGGGCCGCGAACTCTACGATCATCCCGCGACGCTCTTCGTCGGCCGCTTCATCGGCGAATCCACCGTCCTGCGCGGCAAGGCCGAAGCCGCCGGCGACGGCACGACGATGACCATCGGCGGCCAGAGGATCTTCGCCCAGGGCCGCCTTCCCGGCGAGGCCCGCCCGGTCATCCTGCTCCGGCCCGAGCGCGTGGGGCTGAAGCGCGCCGGCGCGGACGCCGTGACGGGCGAAAACCGCCTTTCCGGCACGGTCACCGAAGCGATCTATCTCGGCTCCGGCTCGAAATACGAGGTGCGGCTGGCGGACGGAACGGTCGCCGTGGTGCGCAGCCCCCTCGGCGCGGCCGATTTTGCCATCGGCGATACCGTCGACATCGCCTTCCTGCCCACCGACCTCACCCTTCTCCCCGATGACGCCAGCGCCGACGTGACGCTGACCTGAACCCCGAAAGCCTTTCCCATGGACGTCAAGACCAACGGTGACATTTCCTTCTGGTATGCCGATATCGGCGGCATCCCGCAAAAGCGCCCTCCCCTGCCCGGCGATCGCGAGGCCGATGTCTGCATCATCGGCGCTGGCTATACCGGCCTGTGGGCGGCCTACTACCTGAAGAAGGCCGACCCCTCGCTCAACATCGTCGTGCTCGAACGGGAGTTCGCCGGCTTCGGCGCCTCCGGGCGCAACGGCGGCTGGCTTTCCGGCGGCTTCAGCTGGTCGCGGGAAAAATACGAGAAGACCTCCAGCCGCGGCGCGGTCGTCGATCTGCAGAATGCCATGGCGGGCACGGTCGACGAGGTCGAGCGCGTCACCAAGGCCGAAGGCATCGACGCGGACCTCATCCGCGTCGACAAGCTCGTCGTCGCCACCAATGCGGCCCAGCTCGAACGGGTGCGCGAAGAATACCGGTTCGGCCTCGACTGGCAGATCCCGCCGGAGCGCCTGCAGCTGCTCTCGGCGGAGGATGCCGCAAAGCGCATCCGCATCGCCGATCTCAAGGGCGCCGTGCTCTACCGCAACATGGCGCGCGTGCAGCCGGCCAAGCTGGTACGCGGCCTCGCCAGGGTGGTCGAGGGCCTCGGCGTGTCGATCTGCGAGGGCACGACCGTCACCCGCTTCGAACAGGGCCGCGTTACGACCGACCGCGGCACGGTGCGTGCGCCAAAAATCATCCGCGCCACGGAGGGGTTTTCCGCCGGCCTGCCCGGCTTCGAGCGCACCTGGCTGGCACTGAACAGCGCGCAGATCGTCACCGAGCCCGTGCCGGACGCATTGTGGAAGGAGATCGGCTGGGAAGGCCATGAACTGCTCGGCGATGCGGCGCATGCCTATTGCTACGCCCAGCGCACCCGCGAGGGCCGCATCACCATGGGCGGACGCGGCGTGCCCTATCGCTACGGCTCGGCGACCGACGTCAACGGCCAGACGCAGCAGGCGACGATCGATGCGCTCCATGCCATCCTGACCCGCCTCCTGCCGCAGACGAAAGCGCTGAAGATCGACCATGCCTGGTGCGGCGTGCTCGGCGTGCCGCGCGACTGGTGCACGACGGCGGGCTTCGACCGAACGACGGGCATCGGCTGGGCCGGCGGCTATGTCGGCCTCGGCGTCTCCAGCTCGAACCTGGCCGGCCGCACGCTCTGCGACCTGGTGCTGGACCGCAAGACGGAACTGACCGGCCTGCCCTGGGTCAACCGCACGGTGCGCAAATGGGAGCCGGAGCCCTTCCGCTGGCTCGGCGTGCATTCGATGTACCAGCTCTACCGCATGGCGGACGACCGGGAGTTTTCCGGCCTCTCGCGCACCTCCAAACTCGCGGCGCTCGCCGACAGCATCACCGGCCACTGAGCCAGATACGGGACAGACCATGATCAGCTTCGAAAACTTCGGCGACCTCCTCCAGCGCGACATCGGCGCCTTCGCGCCCAAGCCGACCTCCATCGAGGGCGAGCAGCAGGAGGCCACCCTGCCCCTCTGGACGAGCCCGGACGGCAAGATGGAAACCGGCATATGGGAATGCACGCCCGGCCGCTTCACCGCCGACCGCAGCGAGATCGCGGAGATCTGCCATATCCTTTCCGGCCGCGTGACGCTGCACAACGGCGACGGCACGAGCCGTCAGATCGGCCCGGGCGAGATGTTCGTCCTGCCGCTCGGCTGGCGCGGCGAATGGACGATCCACGAGCGGACCCGCAAGATCTATACGATGGTGGCAAGGGGCGTCTGAAGGCGCCTGCCCTGAATTTTCACTGTAGTATCCCCTTAGTACCCGCTCGCATGCCGTCCTTGCTAAACTCCTCCCATTGGTTTTGGGAGGAACAGATGCCAGCTTCGAAAATTCTGATGATCACCGGCGACTTCACCGAGGACTATGAAACCATGGTCCCGTTCCAGACGCTGCTTGCCTGCGGCTATACCGTGCATGCCGCCTGCCCCGGCAAGAATGCAGGCCAGACGGTCGCGACCGCCATCCATGATTTCGAGGGCGACCAGACCTATTCCGAAAAGCGCGGCCACAATTTCACGCTCAACGCCACCTTCTCCAGCATCCGCGCCGAGGACTACGACGCGCTTGTCATCCCCGGCGGCCGGGCGCCCGAATATCTGCGCCTCAACCCCGATGTCATCAAGGCCGTGCGGCACTTCTTCGAGGCCGGCAAGCCGGTGGCGGCCATCTGCCACGGCGCGCAGCTTCTCGCGGCGGCCGGCGTCCTCACGGGCCGCACCTGCTCGGCCTATCCCGCCTGCCGCCCGGAAGTGGAGCTTGCCGACGGCATCTATGCGGATATCGCGATCGATGACGCGGTCTCGGACGGCAATCTCGTCACTGCGCCCGCATGGCCGGCGCACCCCTCCTGGCTGCGCCAGTTCATGGCTGTGCTGAACGCCGCGTCCCTGCTACAAACGGACGCCGCCTGAGGAGACAGGCAAGGGAGGCCGGGATGTGCGAACTGTTCATCAAGGCGGATGCGAGGCTCTGGGAGAGCACCACGCGTTCGCTGCGGATCGACGGCATGGTGACGAGCGTGCGGCTGGAGAATTTCTTCTGGTCGAAGCTCGAGGAGATCGCGCGCCGCGATCGCATGAACGTCACGCAGCTGATCACCAGGCTGCATCATGAATCGATCGACGCAGGCCACGACCTCGGCAACTTCACGTCCTTCCTGCGGGTGTGCTGCGCGCGTTATCTCGATCTCCAGCTGACCGGCGACATCCCGGCGGACGTCAACCAACCGATCGCCGGGCTGAACGCACCGGCGATCCTCGTGCGCGAGCGGGAAAAGTACCACTGACGCCCCTTCCCGTTCACTCGGCAATTTCACCCGCCGTGGCTTCGATTGCATCCGCCCGGCCGCGTGAAGAGAGCCGGGACATGGGGCGCCACAAGGAGCGGCTCCCAACCATCACGGATCCGCCAGCGTGCGGTTATATACCCATTCGATCAAAAAACCGCACAGGGCGCAGAGAGTTTCTTTGGAATGCCGAGGGCAAGGCTATCCTTCCTGAAATCCAAATAACCGTCCGTGCAAGCGACAGGGCATAGCGCGCCACAGCCTCGACCGGCGTGAAAGCGCCAAACGGTGAACGCTGCGTTCTCGTTCCACACCTTTCCAAGCCCTGTCCGATACCCCATCTTCGCCGGCGACACCCATCCCAACGGACGCCCCGGCGTCGAGGTAAAGATCCATGAAGAAAATCGGTTTCCTTTCCTTCGGGCATTGGACCCCCTCCCCGCAATCCGAGACCCGCTCGGCCGGCGATACGCTGCTCCAGTCGATCGACCTCGCCGTCGCGGCCGAAGAGCTCGGCGCCGACGGCGCCTATTTCCGGGTGCATCATTTCGCCCGGCAGCTCGCCTCCCCCTTCCCGCTTCTCGCCGCCACCGGCGCCAAGACGAAGACGATCGAGATCGGCACGGCCGTCATCGACATGCGCTATGAAAACCCGCTCTACATGGCCGAGGATGCCGGCGCCGCGGACCTCATTTCCGGCGGGCGCCTGCAGCTCGGCATCAGCCGCGGCTCGCCCGAGCAGGTCATCGACGGCTGGCGCTACTTCGGCTACCAGCCGCAGGAGGGCATGAACGACGCCGACATGGGCCGCCGGCATGCCGAGGTGTTCCTGGACATCCTGAAGGGCGAAGGCTTCGCGCAGCCGAACCCGCGACCGATGTTCCCCAACCCGCCCGGCCTCCTGCGCCTCGAACCTCATTCGGAGGGCCTGCGCGAGCGCATCTGGTGGGGCGCGAGCTCGAATGCCACGGCCGTCTGGGCCGCAAAGCTCGGCATGAACCTGCAGAGCTCGACGCTGAAGAACGACGAAACGGGCGAGCCGTTCCATATCCAGCAGGCCGCGCAGATCCGCGCCTACCACGAAGCCTGGAAGGAGGCCGGCCACAGCCGCACGCCGCGTGTTTCGGTCAGCCGCAGCATCTTCGCGCTCGTCGACGATCGCGACCGGGCCTATTTCGGCCGCGGCGGCAAGGAAGCGGATTCGATCGGCTTCATCGACGACAGGACGCGGGCAATCTTCGGCCGTTCCTATGCCGACGAGCCGGACAAGCTCATCGAGCAGCTTGCCGCCGACGAGGCGATCCGGGAAGCCGATACGCTGCTTCTGACCGTACCGAACCAGCTGGGCGTCGAATACAACGCCCATGTCATCGAGGCGATTCTGAAACACGTCGCACCGGCCCTGGGCTGGCGCTAGGCGCGCTTTCCATTGTGAGCGCTACGGGATACCGCATAAAACGAGGAAAGCGCGCCAGGGACGCCCTGACGCGCTTTTTGTCTTTGCTCCTCAGGCAGGATCAAAAGGACGTGCTTGCCTTCAGCATGAACGTACGCCCGGCGCCGTAGCCGCAGGAGTTCGCGCCCTGGCAGGTCGCAACATATTCCTTGTCGAACAGGTTGGAGACGTTCAGCGCAACACCCCAGTTGTCCTTCTCGTAGCGGATGGCCGCATCGACCAGCGTGGCGGAAGGAACGCGGAGCGTGTTCTCGCGGTCCGCCCAGGACTTGCCGATATGGCGTACGCCCGCTGCAACGCTCACGCCCTGGAGCATATCGTTCTGGAACGAATAGTCCGCCCAGAGCGAAGCCGTCAGCTCCGGAACCTGGATCGGCGTGTTGCCGGCAGGCGTGCCGTCGAACGCGCCACCCGTCGCCTTGGTGACTTCCATGTCGAGATAGGTCAGCGCACCGATGAGCTTCAGCCCCTCCGTGACATTTGCCTGGATCGACGTTTCGAAGCCGCGGGCCTCCACCTCGCCGATGGCGGCCGTCTGGGGAATGCCGTTGACCGTGATCGTGCTGGGCACGTTCTCGCGCGTGATATCGAAATAGGCGGCCGTGATGAGGGCGTCCATGAAGTCCGGCTGATACTTGACGCCGACTTCCCACTGCTTTGCCGTTTCCGACTTCAAGAGGTTGCCGTCATTGTCCGTCGAGGTCGTCGGATTGAACGAGGTCGAATAACTGACATAGGGCGTCAGGCCGTTTGCGAATTCATAGGCGAGCGCCGCGCGCCAGGTGAACTCGCCTTCGTCGCTCTCGGTGGAGTTGGCTGCATTGATATTGTCGTCAAGCTCGGTCTTCACGAAATCGTAACGGCCGTTGAGCGTGGCGATCCACCCGCCGCCGAACTTGATCTGGTCCTGCGCATAAATGCCGAGCTGGTCGCGGCGCAGGTTCTGATCCAGGTACGGATTTCCGAGCGCCGGAATATCGACACCGTAAACCGGGTTAAGCGGATCGAGATCCAGGTTGCCGAAGCCGACGGCCTGGGCCTGGTCGATCGAGTAGTACCGGTAGTCCAGTCCAAGAAGAAGATTGTGATCCAGCGCCCCTGTCGCAAATTCCCCTTCGAGCTGGTTGTCGACCGTGAAGATATCGACATCCGTGTCATGCGCGAAGCGATAACGGGCCAGCTTCGTGGGATCGGCCAGCGACCACCCGTTGGCATAGAGCGCGTCTTCCTTGAGCGAGACGCTCGCGTAGCGCAGGTTCTGGCGAACCGTCCAGTTGTTGTCGAACGTATGTTCGAACTCGTAGCCGATCATGGCTTGCTGGCGATCGTATTCGTCAAGGCTCTTATCGCCGTAGAACAGGTCGGTCGGGATCCGTCCCACGCCGGGCGCATCGACCACCGTGCCGAGATACGGCAGGAAACCCGTGCTGGTGTGCGTCAGGTCGATATGCTGGTAGGAGCTGAGGAAGGTAAGGCTCGTTCCCTCATCCGGCTTCCATGTGAAGCTGGGCGCGATCGTGCCGCGGAAATCCTCCGACTTGTCCGTCTCCCAGCCGCCGCCGGAGATTTTCCCGGTCAGGCGGTAGCGCAGGACGTTGTCGCTGCCGAGCTTGTCGCTGAAATCCACGCCCAGATAGCCGTTGCCGAAGCTGTTGATGCCCGTCTCGACGTAACGCAGCGGCTCATCGGTGGGGCGCTTGCTGACGAAATTGACGAAGCCGCCCGGATTGGCGCCACCGTAGAGCGCGGAGCTCGGTCCCTTGATGACTTCGATGCGCTCCAGGAAGAACGGATCGACAAGGAACGTCCCGAAGCCGGTCTGGAACAGCGAAAGCCCGTCGAGGAAGACGCCGGTCTGCTCGGCCTGGAAGCCGCGGATGAAGAGCCAGTCGGTGTCGGAATCGGTTCCGTAGGTGGATGCATTCACCCCGGCGACGTAGCGCAGCGCTTCATCGACTTTCTGCGGGCTCTGATCGTCCATCTGTTCGCGCCCGACGACGGAGACCGACTGCGGGATCTCGTTGAGGTCCGTCGCCGCCTTGCTGCCGGTACGCGTCGATTTTGCGACGATGCCACGCACGGGTTCGACACCGGTGTCAGCAACCGCGTTGGGATCGCCCTGCTCGACCCGGACCTCTTCCAGCCGTGTCGTGCCTTCCGCGTCCTGCGCGAACGTGGAAAGCGGCGCCAACAGGCCGATTGCCGCCGTGCCGCACGCAAGCGTCAACCTCAGCCGCCGCTGGTTCTTCGACTTCATCATCATCTGCGCATACCCCACTCGTCCCGCTCGCCTGCCTGAGCGGCCTTCCAACAATAAGATGAGTGCTTAACTCAGTTTTAACGATCGGGCTTGTCGCATTCCGCGAAAATTGTACGTTCTTGGGCAATTTTCCGTGCGATGAACAATCGCCCGTTCGCCGGCGTCAGGCGAGCTGCGCCTTCTGCCAATGGGCGGGCGTCGTGCCGAAATTCTTGCGGAAGACGCGGGTAAAATGCGCCTGGTCGGCAAATCCGGTCTCGGCGGCGATCTCGGTCAGAGGATGGTTGCCCTGCAAAAGCAATTGCTTGGCACGGCGCAGGCGGGCATTCACCTGCCATTGATGGGGCGCGACGCCGGTCGAGGCCTTGAAGGCGTGGCTGAAATGGGATTGCGACAGGCCGATAAGGTTGGCGAGCTCTTCGAGGCGGATGTTGCGCAAGCAGTTTTCTTCAATGAAATCGGTCGCGCGGCGCAACTGCCAGGCGGCCAGCTTGCCGCGCTTGCGGCCCGGCGCCTTGCCGAGCTTCATGACGTCGATGATCAGCGCCAGCGCCAGCCCGTCGCCATAGAGATCGTGCAGCGGCTGCGGATTGGTGCACTCGGCGGCGATCAGCTGCGCCAGCGAGAGCAGGCGGCTATCGGAGAAGAACAGCTGCGGGGTGGCGAGCCGCTCCGGGTCGAGGTCCTCCGCCAGCCGCCGGCTGACCGTCTCCACGTCGAAATGCAGATCGAGGTGGCGCAGGAACTGATGATCGGCCAGGTCCGCCCAGAGCTCGAAATTCGCGGGGATATAGGCAATCGGGCAATGCCGCCAGTCCTCGACGGACTCCGCCCCGCCCGGTGCCAGGCGGATGCGGGAATCACCCGGTCCCCGCTTGTCGAGCAGGATGAAGAGCCGCGGGTCCCGCCCGACATAATAACCGCCGGCACGGGCCGCGCATTCCACGTCCCAGACATCGGCGACAATGCCGTTCCAGTGCCGGCGGTTGAGACCGCCGACGACGGAGAAGCCCTCGATCCTGTTCTGCATGCGCGGCTGGAACGTCATCTTGCCCTGCGACTATTCCTTCTATTTTTTGTCAAGTTTTACCCCGATTTGCGCCGCAATGCAATATCACTAAAATAAAGGGAGGAGCGGTTCGTCGCCGCTCCTCCCCTCCCCCGCAGGTTTTCCTGTTTTCAGTCTTCTTCTTGGAAAACCTCTTCACGCTTCTTCTTGACCGAAGGCAGGAAGACGATGATGAGGACCGCCAGCGCCAGTGCCAGCAGGAACGCGCTGATCGGACGCGTGACGAAGGTGCTCGGATCGCCGCGCGACAGGATCATGGCGCGGCGCAGGTTCTCCTCCAGCAGCGGCCCGAGCACGAAGCCGAGCAGCAGCGGCGCCGGCTCGCAGCGCAGCTTCACCAGCAGGTAACCGCCGAGGCCGAACAGCGCGACCGCATAGAGGTCGTAGACATTCGAGTTCACGCTGTAGACGCCGATCGAGCAGAAGGCCATGATGATCGGGAAGAGCACGTAATAGGGCACCGTCAGCAGCTTCACCCAGAGGCCGATCAGCGGCAGGTTCAGCACGACGAGCATCAGGTTGCCGATCCACATCGAGGCGATGATGCCCCAGAACAGCGTCGGCTGTTCGGTCGCGACATTCGGCCCGGGCACGATGCCCTGGATGATCATCGCCCCCACCATCAGCGCCATGACCGGATTGGCCGGGATGCCGAGCGTCAACAGCGGGATGAACGAGGTCTGCGCGCCCGCATTGTTGGCCGATTCCGGCCCCGCGACACCGGCAACCGCGCCCTGGCCGAACTCCCGGGGGTTATCCGAGACACGCTTCTCCACCGTGTAGGAGGCGAAGGCGGCAAGGATCGCCCCTCCCCCCGGCAGGATGCCGAGCGCCGAGCCGATGGCCGTGCCGCGCAGCACGGGTCCCATCATGCGCCGGAAATCGTCCTTCGTCGGCCAGAGGCCGGAGACCTTGGCCATCAGCAGGCTGCGCGTCTTCTCGCCTTCGAGGTTGCGCAGGATCTCGGCGATGCCGAAGACGCCGACGGCGACCGCGACGAAGTTGAGCCCGTCGGCATATTCGCGGATGCCGAGGGTGAAGCGCGGCGTACCGGTATAGATGTCCGTGCCGACGAGGCCGAGCAAAAGCCCCAGCGCCACCATGGCCAGTGCCTTGACGATCGAGCCATGCGCCAGCGCGATGGACGAGACGAGGCCGACGACCATCAGCGAGAAATATTCGGCGGCGCCGAATTCGAGCGCGATGGCCGTCAGGGGAATGGCGAAGATCGCGACGAGGAAGGTCGAGACCGTGCCGGCGAAGAAGGAGCCGAGCGCGGCAATGGAAAGCGCCGCCCCCGCCCTGCCCTTGCGCGCCATCTGGTAGCCGTCGATGGCGGTCACGGCGGACGAGGATTCGCCCGGCATGTTGATCAGGATCGCCGTGGTCGAGCCGCCATATTGCGCGCCGTAATAGATGCCGGCGAGCATGATCAGCGAGGAGACCGGCTCCAGCTTGAAAGTGATCGGCAGGAGCATGGCGATGGTTGCCGTCGCGCCGATGCCGGGCAGAACGCCGATCAGCGTTCCGAGCAGCACGCCGATGAGGCAGAAGGCGAGGTTCTCCGGCGAGAGCGCCGTGGAGAAGCCGAGCGCAAGATTGCTGACAAGATCCATGCGCGCCTCCTAAAGCCGGGTCCACGGGCCGAAGCGTTCGAACGGCAGCCCGAGGGCATAGCTGAACACCAGGACGGAAAAGAGCGTGATCGCCCCGGCCAGCAGCACCGCCAAGAGCGGCTTCATGCGCGAGGAGGCGAAGGCGGCGATGAGCGCGGCGAAGAACAGCGACGGCACGAAGCCGAGGCCGCGCACCGTCAGCCCGAAGAAGACGGGAGCCGGCAGGATGAACAGCATGCCGCGCAGCGCCAGCGGCCCCATGGGCTCGCCCTGCACCCGCGTCGCCTGCACCAGCACGACGACGCCGAGCAGCGTCAGGATCGCGGCGAGGATCAGCGGGAAATAGCCCGGCCCCATACGGAAGGCCGTGCCGAGGTCGAGATCAAGGCATTGATAGATAAAGAAGCCGCCGAGCGCGATAAAGGTCAGGCCGCAGATCGCATTGGTGCTGTCGAACTGTAGTTGTTTCATGGGTTCCCCTCTTCCAGCGGCCGGAACGGTCGCGCGGGCGGTCAGGGCACATGGCGGCAGCCGATGCCGCCATGTGCCAGTCCGTGCGCCGGCAGGCCGTTTCCGCCATTATCGACGGAAATGCCGCGCGGCATTTGCGGGTTGACCTCAGTCAGCGTACTGGCCGGCGGCCTCGATGACGGGCTTCCAGCGCGTAATCTCGCCTTCGAGCTTCGCCTTGAGGGCGGCCGGCGTCGCCTCCTCTTCCGCTGACGGCGCCGTGCCGAGCTCGGCAAAGCGGGCAACGACGTTGGGATCCTTCAGGGCGACCTGCAGCGACTTGGAAAGCCGCTCCGTCACGTCTGCCGGCGTGCCCTTCGGCGCATAGATGCCGTGCCAGATGCCGACCTGGAAGCCGGACAGGCCGGCTTCTTCCGCCGTCGGAACGTCCGGCAGGTTGTCGAGGCGGGCAGGGGACGTCACCGCATAGGCCTTGATCGTGCCGCCCTGGATCTGCTTCGTCGTGTTGGTCGTCTGGTCGCACATGACGTCGACCTGTCCGCCGAGCAGGTCGGTCATCGCCGGGCCGGTGCCCTTGTAGGGAACGGTGACGAACTGCGTCTCCATGGCGCTCATCAAGAGCATGCCGCACAGATGCGAGGCTGCGCCGATGCCGGCATTGGCCACGGTCACCGTGTCCTTGTTCGCCTTCATGTAGTCGATCAGGCCCTTGAGGTCCGTCGGCTCGAGGTCCTTGCGGGCGACGATGGTCATGGGCACGTCGGTGACGAGGCCGACATATTCGAAGGCATTCAGCGTGTCATAGGCGAGCTTGCGATAGAGCGTCGCGCTGGTCGCCATGCCGATATGGTGGAGCAGCAGCGTGTAGCCGTCCGGATCGGCGCTCGCCACGCGGCCTGCGCCCAGCGTACCGCCGGCGCCGCCGACATTCTCGACGACGATCTGCTGGCCGAGATCCTTCGACATGGCTTCGGCGACGAGGCGGGTCACCGTATCGGTCGGGCCGCCGGCGGAGAAGGGGACCACCATGGTGATGGTACGCTCCGGATAGGTCTGGCCGAGCGCAGACGTGGCGAGCAGCGATACGGCGAGTGCGGCCGAAACGCCGAACAGGGCTTTCAAGGTCTTCATCAAATCCTCCCGATGAGATGCCCGGCCGGCGTGGCTCCTCCCGCGCCGGTCCTGGATGGCCTAGAAGGGCCTCCGCGACGGCGAGTCGGCAAGCGGCGAGGGGACTTTCCGGGCGAGTTTACGGCGGTAAACTCGCTTCGATGGGTGGAGACGGGAACAAAGCGACGCAGCAATGGGTGGAATTCCACCCATTTGCCCCTCAAAAGTCGTCCTGAAGCAGGCCGGAACCCAGGTTTTTATCCAGTCCGTACTTCTGCATCTTCTCGTAAAGTGTCTTGCGGGAGACGCCAAGCTGCTCGTAAACCGGCTTCAAGCTGCCGCCGTGGGCCGCCAGCGCCGAGGCGATCAGCCCCCGCTCATAGGCCGCGACCTTGTCCGCGAGGCGTTGCGGGCCGGCTTCAGGAGCGGCTTCATCCGGCGCGGTGTCCAGTCCCAGCACGAGGCGATCGGCGAAATTGCGCAGCTCCCGCACATTGCCCGGCCAGCTCCGGCCGGCAATATCCGCCGTCAACTCCGGCGGCACGTCGATATCGGTGCGGCCGTAACGCGCCGCCGCCTCGCGCACGAGCTGGAGGAAGAGCAGGGGGATGTCGGCCCGGCGCTGCGCCAGCGACGGCACATGCAGCGTCGCGACATTGAGCCGATAGAGGAGGTCCGCCCGGAAGCGCCCGGCCGCCACCTCCGCCGCCAGGTCCACCTTGCTGGTTGCGATGAAGCGCACATCGAGCGGCACGGGCTCGTTGGAGCCGAGGCGGGTGATGACGCGCTCCTGCAACACGCGCAGGAACTTCGCCTGCAGGTCGAAGGGCATGGAGCCGATCTCGTCCAGCAGGATCGTGCCGCCGCGCCCGTGCTCGAACTTGCCGAACCGCGGCCGCAGGGCGCCGGGAAACGCCCCCGCCTCATGGCCGAAAAGCTCGCTCTCGATCAGGTTCTCCGGCAGGGCCGCGCAGTTGATGGCGATGAAGGGACGGTTCGCCCGGGCGCTGATATCGTGCAGCGCGCGCGCCACCACCTCCTTACCCACGCCGGTCTCGCCGATGATGAGCGTGTCGGCATCCGTCGCGCCGATCGCCCGTAGCCGGTAGCGCAGGTCCACCATGACCTGCGTCCGCCCCGGCAGCCGGGCCTCGATATCATCCCGCTTGCCGGCAACCGCGCGCAGGCGGCGGTTCTCCAGCACCAGGCTGCGGCGGTCCATCGCACGGCGGATGATGCCGGCGAGGTGCTGCGCCGTGAACGGCTTTTCCAGGAAGTCGTAGACGCCGGCCCGCATGGCGCTGACCGCAAGCTGCACATCCGCATGCCCGGTCACCAGAATGACCGGCACCTCCGGATCCACCTCGCGGATGCGCTGCAGCAGCGTCATGCCGTCCATGCCCGGCATACGGATATCGCTGACCACCACGCCATCGAAAGCATAGCCGATGAGCTCCAGCACCGGCTCCGCACTGGCGAAGGTATCCACCGTCAGGTCGAACAGCTCCAGGGCCTGCGCCGAGGACCGCCGCATCTCCTCTTCGTCGTCGATCAGCAGGATGCGCGGCCCGCTCATTCGGCCGCCTCCTGCGCACGGGCCGCCACGTGGAGCACGATGCGGAAGACGGCGCCACCGTCGGGATGGTTCGTGACGGAGAGGTTTCCGCCGAAGTCCTTGATAATATTGTATGAAATCGAAAGGCCCAGACCGAGTCCCTTGCCCACGCCCTTGGTCGTGAAGAAGGGATCGAAGATGCGGTCGGCGATTGCGGCCGGGACGCCCGGCCCGTGATCACGCACCTCGATGACGACCAGGTCGCCCTCCCGCCGCGCGAAAAGCCGGATCCGCCGGTCATCCAGCCCCTCGACGGCGTCGGCCGCGTTGCTGATGATGTTGACAAGCACCTGCTGCAGGCGGACCGGGCCGGCACGGACGATGAAGGCCTGTTCGTCGAGCTCGATCGCCAGATCCGCATCCGCCGCCTTCAGCCGCGGAGTGACGATCTCCATCGTGTCCGCGATGACGTCGGGCAGGGGGACCGCTCCGAGTTTCTCATTCGGCTTGCGGGCGAAATTGCGTAAGTGGCGGCTTATGGAAGCCATGCGGTCGACGAGGGCGGAGATGCGGCGCACATTGTCCTGCGCCTCCGGCACGCGGCCGCGATCGATCAGCAGGGCCGCGCTGTCCGCATAGGTTTTCGCCGCGGCGAGCGGCTGGTTGAATTCGTGGGAGAGGGCGGCCGACATCTGGCCGAGGCCGGCAAGCTTTCCGGCCTGGATGAGGTCGGCCTGGGTCTTGCGCAGTTCCTGCTCGGTCAGCCGCCGCTCGGCGATTTCGAGCTCGATCTGTTCATTGACGCGGGCGAGGTCGGCGGTGCGCTCCGCGACGCGATGCTCCAGCTCGTTGCGGGCTTCCTCCTGCAGGCGCAGCCGCTCCACGACGCGGGCGCGGCGCTGCCAGAGCACGGCAAGCCCCAGGCCGGCAAGGCAAATGAACAGCAGGATGGCGATGAGGGTGGTGCGGGCCTGCGCGCGCACCGAGGCCGTGTCGAGCAGCACGTTCACGGTCCAATCCGCCTCGGGCATGTAGTGCGAGAGCCGGAGATATTCCCGCGTCGCGCCTTCGCTGGCGATCCGCATCAGATGTTGACCGTAGTAAACACTTTCGGCAACGGGCAGCGGCTTCAATTCGGCCTCGGCATAGCGGCGGGAGGCCTGGGTGCGGGCGAGGCGAGGGGCATCGAGCGGGAGAATGCCGTTATAGAGCCATGTCTCGTTCCCCGTCATGAAGATGATGCCCTCGGGATCGGCGACGAAGATCTCGTATTCACCGCCGCGCCATGAGGCCTCGATGGTGTCGATGTCGACCTTGAAGACGATGACGCCAAGGATCGTGCCGCCGACTTCCACCGGCGAGGAGAAATAGTAGCCCCGCTTCAGCGAAGTCGTGCCGAGCGCGTAGAACCGCGCCTGCTGGCCGGCGATCGCCTCCTGGAAATAGGGACGATAGTCGAAATTCTGGCCGATGAAGGTGCCGGGCGCTTCGTAATTGCTGGCGGCGATCGTATTGCCGTCCGGTGTCATGACATAGATGTCGGACGACTCCAGCAGACCATTGATTTCCTTGAGATATTGATTGGCAGTTCGGCGCAGGTCCGGGTCGGCCGGCGATTGGAGCAGGGCTTCGATGTCGTCGTGATCGGCGATCAGCGCGGGCAGGGGCTCGTAGCGGCTGAGGTGCCCGCCGAGCGCTGCAACCGCAAGACGAAGCGTCGTGCCGGCCTGCAAGGAGGCTTCGTTCATATAGCTGCGGGTCAGCAGCGCGCCGCCTTGCAGGATGGTGAGCACCACGAGGATCGGCAGGATCACGAAGGCCAGGGCATGACGCAATTTCACGGAACGACGGCTCCTCTCCGCTTCCCTGCGGCCGAATGGCCGCGGCCCATCCTACTGAGCCGGGCGCGTCTTTCCTAGAGGGGAGGGGAGGGGAGGGGTCGCTAGTCCGGCAACCGGCTGTCGCCAAGGTCGATATTCAGGAAGCCGGCGATCGCATCGGTGACGATGGCATGATCGATGCGCTGCGGCACGCCGGAAACGGTGACCGCGCCGACGCAGCCGAGATCGGCGACGAAGATCGGAAAGCCGCCGCCATGCACCGCGAAGTCGGCGAGGGAAAGATTGTGCGCATCCCCCTGGTCCCGTCCGGACAGGGCCAGCCGCCGCCCGACGAGATAGGAGGAATGCCAGAGCCGCAGCACGGTGTTGCGCTTGCGACGGATCCACTCGGCGTTATCTGTCGAGGTGCCGGGAAGGGCGCAATGGAACAGCGCCCGGTCACGCAGGGAAATGTCGATAGCGATGCCCGCGCCGCGCGCAAGCGCCGTTTCGCGCAGCCGGTTGCCGAGCGCCCAGGCGTCGTCCGGGCTGAACCGGCTGAACCGAAGAAGACGTTCCTGCTCCTCCAGCCGGCGAATGTCGTCCGCGATCGTCTCCGTCATCGTCCTCTCCCTCACATGGTTGCGGGACGATCCTTACCCGGACTTCGTCCGCCGGGAAAGATGCCCCGCTCTTGACGGAGATCAAGGCCACGGTGCAGGAAGACCCTAGGGTGGAACCGACCAGACCATTCCTGCCCGTGGGATTCTCATGCCGGACAGCTTTTTCGTCTTCGCCATTCTCGCGCTCCTGCTCACGCCCGGGCCGACCAATACATTGCTGACGGTCGGCGCCGCCGCCCGGGGGTTCCGGTCAAGCCTTCCGCTGCTCGTCGGGGAGCTTGCGGGCTATCTCGTGGTCGTCGTGCCGCTGGCGACCATTGCTGCTTCGCTCTTGGAAGGAAGGCCGGCTCTTGCCAATGCTCTCCGCCTTGCGGCCGCTTTGTGGGTGCTGTACCTCGCCGTCCGGCTTTGGCGCGTTTCGGCTGTTCAGGAGAACAGCAACACGTCGTCACCGGTGACGGTCGGTCAGGTTTTCCTGACGACGGTTCTCAATCCAAAGGCGCCGATCATCGGTCTCGTCATCATGCCGCATGGTACGCTCGCGCAGATCGCGCCGGCCATCGGGCTTTTCAGCCTCCTGGTTGCCGGCGCCGGCACGAGCTTCCTCGTTCTCGGCAGTCTTATCGGCCGCGCGCCGGTCCTGTCGCCGCAGCTGGTCTACCGCGTTGCGGCGGTCTGCCTCGGCGTCTTCTCGCTCGGCCTTGCCGGAACCGCTTCCGGGCTTATCTGAAATCAGGCCTCGTCGGCCTGGTGCAGGCGCATGAGTTCCTGCTGCACCTCGTCCTGGAAGGCGAAGACGGCGGCCCGGGCCTGGTTTTCGCTCGATCCGAGCTTTTGCAGTTCGACCGCAAGTTCACGGCATACTTTCAGCCAGTAGAGCCGGGCCTCCTCGCCATGCAGGCCGTCCAGTTCTCCGGCGCAGCGTCGAACATGCGCCGTACGGCGTTCGGCAGGAAACGGGACGACCGGTCCATTCTCGTTGGCAACGGAACGGCGGTGCGGCTGGATCGCGGCAACTGGGGGCATTGATTCGGGCTTCCTTGTCTTCCCCCCATGATTAGGGAGGCCATGGTTAATGCCCGGTTTCCAAAGTGAATTTCCTGTGCCGCAATGACATCGTCAGCCCACCTGCCGCGCCGGTTTCTCATTTGCCCGGACGAGCGCCATCAGCATCGGCCCGAGCGAAAACTCGCCGCGTTCCGCCCGGCGGGTGAGGTCGCGCAGATAACCGCCCGCCGAGTTGATATGCCCGGCCCGCTCGAGAATGCAGGCGATGACCGTCGCCGCATTCTCCGGCCCGAGGATCGCGCAGGCATTCTCATAGGCCGAGGCGCTGACCGCCAGCATCGAGCGCACCACCACGGCCGCCGTCATCAGATCGCGCCAGCTTGAAATCGCGCCGCCCGGGCCGAAAGCCACGATTTCCGGGCAGGCTTGCAGCACAAGGCCCAGCGGATAGGGTTTGAGCGCATCCGAAACATTCGCCGGCTGTGGATGAACCCCTTTTGCCGGGGTCGGCAGGTCCACGGGCCATTGCGAATAGCGCCCGTTCGTCTTTTCATCCCCACTGCCGTCGTCCCCAGCCAGCTCTTCCCGTTTGGCCTCGCCATCGCGACCCTGCTTCGTTTCGAAGCTAGGTTCAGAGTCAAAAGATGAGTCGGGTTTTGAATTCTGTTTGTGCCGCTCAGTTTGGCCGGCATTGCCCGCCGGTTTTTGCAGAATAATCTGTTGTTCCAGATGCTTGACGATTTCCGCACGCAGCGCTTCGAGGGAAGAAAGGGCCGGTGTCAGATTTTCCGGCGTCGGCACGCGCGGCAAGGCGGTGACAAGCGCGCGGAAATCCGTCTCGTACCGCATCCAGTCGCCTGGAAGGCTGTCTTCCAGCGCAGTCTCGATCAGCTTGGCAATGTCCCGGCGCACGAGCGTCACGCGTTCGCGCAGCCGCTGCAGCAACAGGCGGTCGGCGACCACCTCGGCGGCAAGCTGCTCGATTTCCTCGGCACGGGCAAGCAGCGGAGCCAGCGAAAAGCCGAAGGCCTCGTCGATCGCCCCCTGCTGGTCGCGCCGCACGTAGCGCTTGCCGTTCGGGCTGTCGCGCCGCGTGAGGAGGCCGCTTTCCACGAGCGCGGCGAGATGCCGGCGCAACGTCGTCTCCGCCATGCCATGCGTGCGCAGCGAGAGCTGGGCGTTGGAGGGGAACACCACCAGCCCGTCGCTGCCGAGGAGATCGGCCTTCGGGTAGAAGCTCATCAGCGCATTCAGCACCGAAAGCGCCCGGTCGCTAATGCCCAGCTTCGGCCGCGCTTCGCAAAGCCAGCGGTACAGCTTCCACTTGTCCACGCTCGCATCCGGCGGGACTGTCTTTGCGATCGCCTGGCTTGCGAGCATGCCAAGCGTCATCGCCCGCCGCCCGAAGGGCGTCGTTATGCCGTCCGTCTCCATGTCTCTTCACCTTTCAACAGGCAAAAGAGACCCCATCACCGGAACCGGCGCCAAAAAGGCTTGACTGTGATTCGGGGAAGTGCGATTCTCAGGCTGCTAAACGATGAGAAGGGCTTCCGCGACGGTAACGTTGAGGGGGCCTTTTTCTTTTGCGGATCAATCTCCTGATTTCTGTGCATTTTCCGTCCGGAACGCCTCGTAGAGACGGTCCAGGTTCTGGGTTATGTAGGCGCCGAATGCCGCGGCGTCCGCGGATTTCAGCGCAATCGTGTACTGGCGGCCGGTGGTCTTGATGCTGGCGCGCACGGGGCCATCCTTGCGCACCCACTCGGCCGGCGCGGGCCTGGCAACGGCCTCCGGCGCCTCCTTGCGGGCGAGGTGGCTGCTGACGAGGTTGAAGCGATCCTCCGGCGCCCGGGTCTTCACCCGCTCGCGTGCCAGGAATTCCACCGCTTTGTCCTCGTTTTCGGGCGCGTCGAAGCGGGTAGCCAGCTCATGCCAGCGGTCGCGGCCGATGGCGAGCGCCGGGCCGATGCCGGCCCGCACCGCCTTGGGAATGCGGTTCACCACCGAGAGCATCTTGGACACGGTCGTCTTGTCGGCGCTCAGCGCCGCCATGATCGTCTCGCGGTCGAAGCCGCGCGCCTCCAGTTCGCCGGCAAAGGTCGCCCGTTCGAGGAAGGAGAGATCGGCGCGCGCACTGTTTTCCTGGCCCTGCGCGATGACATGGTCGCGGTCGGTGAGTGCCTTGACGACGGCGCGGACGGGCCGCCCGAGCAGGCGGGCGGCCTTGGCGCGGCGGTGGCCGAAGGCGATCTGGTAGATCCCGCTCTTCGTCGGGTGCGGACGCACGAGGATCGGCGAATCCTGCCCGCGCACGCGCATCGCCTCGACCAGTTCGCGGAACTGCTCGTCCGAATGAACGAGACGGTCGGAGATGAAGGATTCCTCGATCTGGTCCGGCTCGAGCTCGATGACGACTTCGCCGGCCGTCAGCTTCGCCTCGATTTCCTTCGCCGCATCCGCCTTGGCGGCCAGCGCATCGATGCTGCGCGTGACGGCGCCGAGCGCGCCGATGCCCTTGTAGGTCACGTGCTGGCGCGGCTCGTCATTGACGGGGTTTACCGGCGTCAACTTTTCCGAGGCCGGCGACATCAGGTTGGAAAGAACGTTCTTGCGCGCCATGGTCAACGCCCCCATGCCTTGTGGATCAGTTCGACGATCTCCGCATTGACCGCCTCCAGCGATTCGAGCGCTCGGTCATAGGTGGCACGCGTGAACTGGCTCCGGTCGACCTCGTAGAGCGTCTGGTTGGTCAGCGCCGCATCGGCGATGGCGACGCTTCGCACCATCGGATTAGTCAGGACATGCTGCTTGAACAGCGAGCGCATGAAGGCGACCATCTGGGTCTGCGGCCCGTCGGCCGGGTCATAGCGGGTGACGAGATAGCGCAGCCAGTCGAGGTTCATGTTGCCGCCCGCGCTCTTCAGCGTGTTCAGCACCTCGCCCAGCATCTGCAGGAACTGGCACATGGACATGACGTCCAGCATCTGCGGGTGCACCGTGATCAGGACCGCCGTCGCACCGCAGATCGCGCTCATCGTCAGGAAGCCGAGCTGCGGCGGGCAGTCGATCACCACCACGTCATAGTCGTCGGCCACGGACGACAAAGCCTCGTCGAGCCGCGCGAAGAAGATGCGGCCGTAGTCGCTCCGGTCACCCTGCGCCAGGACACGCGGCGTATCGTGCTCGAACTCCATGAGCTCGAGATTGCCCGGCACGATGTCGAGCCCCGGGAAGTTCGTCTTGCGGATGATCTCCTTCAGCGGCCGCCGCTGGTCGTCGTAGCGGATGGCGCCGTAGAGCGTCTCGTTCTCGTTGACGTCGAATTCCGGCTGGAAGCCGTGCACCGCCGAAAGGCTCGCCTGCGGGTCGAGATCGACCGCGAGGACCCGGTGCCCGGTGAGCGCGAGATGCTGGGCAAGGTGCGCCGTCGTCGTCGTCTTGCCGGAGCCGCCCTTGAAGTTGACGACGGCAATGACCTGAAGGTGCTCGCCGCCGCGCCGGCGCGGCACGTAACGCTGGCCGCCGCGCCCGTTCTGCTCCAGATATTCGCGCATCTCCTGCAACTGCTCGGCCGAATAGGACCGGCGGCCGGAGGGCGTGACCTGCGGCAGAGGCCCCTTGGATTCCAGCGAGAGATTGCGCAGGTAGCCGCTGGTGACGCCCAGGAACCGGGCGGCCTCGCTCAGCTGGAACTGGCGCAGGCTCTTCTGTGCGACGGGAGGAAACATCTCCAGCCGGTGCTGCTTCAGCTTGTCTGACAGTTCGTGCGCCTGTCCGATGATCAGTTGATCGACCTCGGAAATTGCCCGTCCGAACGTTGCGGCCATATTCAT
>NZ_CP150638.1:4315000-4606028 GCF_050859155.1 Shinella yambaruensis | reverse complement strand
CTTGCCGCCTTTCATGCTTCCTTCGCCACGTCGGCATTCCTGCCGGCGCCTTTCATGTTTGCCATCTCCCGACCGCGCCGAGCCATCGCCCGGTCCGGAACATGGTGCCCCGATCGTACCGACCCCCTACATTCGGCCCGATCCCGTTTCCCAAACACAATTCGGGTCCATCGGATCCGTTGTCATACCGGATCATCAAGTCCCGCCTGTGGCCGCGCCGCTCACTCCCTCGTCGAGCGCACGGCGGGCATGCCCTATCATCCGGCCGTCCTCACGGCCTCCTCAACCGGCGCAATCGAAAGTCACAAAAACCCTTGCCAGTGTGCGGTGAGGCACCTGGAGCAAGCGTTGCCGGTTGGATGATTTTACGAAGCGGAGCCGCTCCGTCACAAGGGACAAACAACCACCGCTGCCTTTTGAAGCAGTCTTGTCGGCGATCATTTTAAGGCTGTGTCCGCGCCCCCTGTGGAAAGCATTTAGGCAGGATCAGGCACCAAGATCAATCACGAATTTTACGCAAAATTAAGGGGCGGCCGTTGACTCGCAAGCCCGTTCCTGACTCGGAATCAGGGGCTCAAAGGAGAATCTGTTAGGAATCAATGGCTTTGTTTTCGGGTCCTTTTCGGAAGGCTTGAAAAACGAAAAAAATAAAAATTCGCTTGACTCAGATTGCTGTCAAACTCCCGCAACGAAAGGGGGGAGAATGTCACCCAACCTCCTGCAAGTAACTGAATTTAAAGGATTTTCTTCGTCACTCTTTTGACACGATCAAGCCTTGCACATTAACCATGGCAGGTTCAAAAACCAAAGAAAAAGCCCGGCGCAAGCGCCGGGCTTTTCCTAATATTGCATAGCTCGATGAGGCTATCAGGCCGACATCGTCTTCACGCGGTTCGCCAGACGCGAGACCTTGCGGGATGCTGTATTGGAATGGAGCACGCCCTTGGTGGCAGCGCGCATCAGTTCCGGCTGGGCAGCCTTCAGAGCGGCGGCGGCCGAAGCCTGGTCGCCAGAGGCGATGGCCTCTTCGACCTTGCGGATGAAGTTGCGAACGCGCGAGCGGCGCGACTTGTTGACTGCGGTGCGCGCGGCGATCTTGCGGGTCGCCTTCTTTGCCGAGGTTGTATTGGCCATTTATGCCTCTCTTCAGAAATCTGACACAAACTCCACCCTCGCCGTGCCGGGTCACTGCGACCTGTCATCAAAGCAATTCGGGAGCAATATCGGAAAACCTTGGAATTCGGCTTTCCAAACTGTGGGCGGCGTATAGCGGGAAACCACGACGACGTCAACGCGGATTCTGCAAGAAACGCCGCCCGGCGGACTAGCGATGCCGGAAGGCCGGCTTGCGCTTCTCGATGAAGGCCGCCATGCCCTCCTTCTGGTCCTCGGTGGCGAAGAGCGCATGGAACAGCCGGCGCTCGGCGCGCATGCCCTCGGCAAGGACGGTCTCGTAGGCGCGTCCCACCGCCTCCTTCGCCAGCATGGTGGCGGGCAGGGAATAACCGGCGATCTTTTCCGCCGCGGCCAGCGCCTCCTCCAGCAGCCTTTCGGGCGCGACTACGCGGGCGACAAGGCCGGCGCGTTCGGCTTCCGCCGCGTCCATCAGCCGGCCGGTGAGGATGAGGTCCATCGCCTTCGCCTTGCCGAGGGCGCGCGTCAGGCGCTGCGTGCCGCCCATGCCGGGAATGATGCCAAGGGTGATCTCCGGCTGGCCGAACTTCGCCGTTTCCGAGGCGATGATGAAATCGCACATCATGGCGACCTCGCAGCCGCCGCCGAGCGCAAAGCCGCTGACGGCGGCGATCATCGGCTTGCGGCAGGCCGCCACGTCGTCCCAGCCGGCGGCAAGATCTTCCATCATGGCGTCGGCAAAGCCGTAGGGCTGCATCTCCTTGATGTCGGCGCCGGCGGCAAAGGCCTTTTCCGAGCCGGTGAGGACGATGGCGCCGATGCCGGCATCCGCCTCGAAGGCGGCGAGCACGCTCTTCAGTTCGTCGAGCAGCTTGCGGTTCAGCGCATTCAGCGCCTGCGGCCGGTTGAGCGTGACGAGGCCGACGCGCCCGCGCGTCTCCACCAGCAGGGTTTCATAGGCCATGATTCTCTCCTCGTTTTATGTCCGGGTCTTATTTCTGGCAGGCGGCGCAAAGGAAGGTGGAGCGGCCGCTCTGCACGATACGGCCGATCGTGCCCGTGCAGCCGGGCGTGCGGCAAGGTTCCTTCTCGCGGTCGTAGACGGAGAAGGAGTGCTGGAAGTAGCCGAGCGAGCCATCGGCACGGATATGGTCACGCAGGGTCGAGCCGCCCGCCTCGATCGCATCGGCGATCACCTGGCGGATCGCCTCGGTGAGGAGGACGAGCTCCTTCTTCGGCCTGCCCGCGGCCGTGACCAGCGTGCCGGCCAGCCGTTCCGGCGAAAGATGCGCGCGCCACAGCGCCTCGCAGACATAGATGTTGCCGAGGCCGGCAATGTTCTTCTGGTCGAGCAGGGCGGCTTTCAGCGGCGTCTGGCGGCCGCGGAACTTGGCGGCGATATAGTCGGCGTCCAGCGTGTTGCCGGTCGGCTCGGCGCCGAGGTCGCGGAAGAACGCATGAGCGGCGATGTCCTCCCGCCGGGCGAGATCCATGAAACCGAAGCGGCGGGGATCGTTGTAGATGACGCGGCGTGCGCCCTCCGGCGTTTCCAGGTGGAAGACGACGTGGTCGTGGCGCGTGTCCTTGCTGCGGGGGATGTGGAAATCGCCGGGCGGCTCGGCGCCCTCCACCCGGAAGGAGCCGGACATGCCGAGATGGGCGATCACCACGTCGCCGCCCTCGATATCGATCAGCAGATATTTGGCGCGGCGGCCGAGCGAGACGATGCTGCGGCCGGACAAAGCCTCGGAAAAGGCCGGCGGGAAGGGAAAGCGCAGGTCCGGGCGGCGCAGCTCCGCCCGGCGGATCGTCGCCCCCTCCATGACGGGGGCAAGGCCCCGGCGCACCGTTTCCACTTCCGGCAATTCCGGCATCGTCTTCTCCTTCGATTTAACCTTGAGCGCATTTGCCGCGGCGCGGCATTTCCCTCTCGGCAATCTATGTCCTATATACCCGGCGAAGCGGCGGGCGCTGTGCGTGAGATAGCGCGGCGCCGGCCAATTCGCTATGGTCTTTGCGGCAATCCGGCTGCGACAGACCGGCCCATGGAGACGACGATGACGGAACAGCGCACATCCGCGGACGGCGGCATGGAAACCTCCTACGGGTTTCGCGAGGTGCGGCAGGGCGAGAAGCAGGCGCTCGTCAACGACGTGTTCCATAAGGTGGCCAAGCGCTACGACATCATGAACGACGTCATGTCCGCCGGCCTGCACCGGGCCTGGAAGGACGCGATGATCGCGAGCCTCAACCCGCGCAAGGACCCGTCCTACAGGGTGCTCGACGTTGCCGGCGGCACCGGCGACATCGCCTTCCGCATCGTGGAGGCTTCCGACAGACTGGCGCATGCCACCGTGCTCGACATCAACGGCTCGATGCTTTCCGTCGGCGCCGACCGGGCGGCGAAGAAGGGCCTTTCCGCCAATCTCGATTTCGTCGAGGCCAATGCGGAGGACCTGCCCTTCGAGACCGGCAGCTTCGATGCCTATACGATCGCCTTCGGCATCCGCAACGTGCCGCGCATCGATGTCGCGCTGGCGGAGGCCTATCGCGTCCTGAAGCGCGGCGGGCGGCTGCTCGTGCTCGAATTCTCCGAGGTGGAGATGCCGCTGCTCGACCAGTTCTACGAAGCCTGGTCGTTCAAGGCGATCCCGCAGTTCGGCAAGATGATCACCGGGGACGCCGAGCCGTACCAGTATCTCGTCGAATCGATCCGCAAGTTCCCGAACCAGCAGGATTTCGCGGCGATGATCCGCGCCGCCGGCTTCTCCCGCGTCACCTTCACCAACTACACCGGCGGCATCGCGGCGCTGCATTCGGGCTGGAAGCTGTGAGCATGGCCCGATCCTCCTCCCAGCAGCGCCTTCCCGCATGAGTGTTATCGGCGCCTATCTTCGGCTCGCCCGCGTGGGCTGGGTCCTCATGCGCGAGGGCGTCGTCTCGGCCCTGCCGACGGAGGGCATGCCGCCGCTCGCGCGCACCGCGCATACGCTTGCCGGTCTCTTCGAGCGCCGCCGGGCCTCGAAGGAGGACCGCAGCGACCGCCTTGCCCGCGCCATCGAGCGCCTCGGCCCGTCCTATGTGAAGATGGGCCAGTTCCTGGCGACCCGGCCCGACGTCGTCGGCGCCGAGATCGCCGTCGACCTCTCCGCCCTCCAGGACCGCATGGCGACCTTTCCGCGCGAAGCGGCCGTCGCCACGGTGGAAGGCTCGCTCGGCCGGCCGCTCGACGACCTCTATGTCAATTTCGGCGACCCGATCGCCGCCGCCTCCATCGCGCAGGTCCATCCCGCGACGGTGCGCGATGCGACCGGCGAGCGCAAGGTCGCCGTCAAGGTCATCCGCCCCGGCGTGCGCCAGCGCTTCGCCCATGACCTGGAAGCCATGTATGCCGCCGCGCGCCTTCAGGAGCGCATGCTGCCCAACACGCGCCGGCTGAAGCCGGTCGAGGTGACGCGCACGCTGGAGCAGACGACGAAGGTCGAGATGGACCTTCGCCTGGAGGCAGCCGCGCTTTCGGAACTCGGAGAAAACACCGGGGACGATCCCGGCTTCCGCGTGCCGAAGGTCGACTGGGAGCGCACGGGGCGCGACGTCGTCACCATGGAATGGATCGACGGCATCAAGATGTCGGACGTCGAGGGGTTGCGCGCCGCCGGCCACGATCTCGACAGGCTGGCCGACACGCTGATCCAGTCCTTCCTGCGCCATACGCTGCGCGACGGCTTCTTCCATGCCGACATGCACCAGGGCAATCTCTTCGTCGATCCGCAAGGCACGATCGTCGCCGTCGACATGGGCATCGTCGGCCGGCTCGGCAAGAAGGAGCGCCGCTTCCTCGCCGAGATCCTCTACGGCTTCATCACGCGCGACTACCAGCGCGTCGCCGACGTGCATTTCGAGGCGGGCTACGTGCCCTCGCACCACGATACCGCCAGCTTCGCCCAGGCGATCCGCGCCATCGGCGAGCCGATCCACGGCCAGCCGGCCGAGACCATCTCCATGGCGAAGCTCCTGACCCTGCTCTTCGAGGTGACGGAGCTCTTCGACATGGAGACCCGCACCGAACTCGTCATGCTCCAGAAGACCATGGTGGTGGTGGAGGGCGTTTCGCGCACGCTGAACCCCCGCTTCAACATGTGGAAGGCGTCCGAGGGCGTCGTCGGCGACTGGATCCGGGACAATTTGGGGCCGAAGCGGCTTTTGACGGACCTGCGCGACGGTGCCCATGCCGCCCTGCGGCTGGCCGAGGCGGCCCCGGAAATTGCCGCCAAGGCGGAAAAGCTTTCGCAGGACATCACCAACATGGCCGAAAAGGGCCTGCGTTTCGATGCGGAGACCGCCGAAGCGATCGGCCGGTCCGAAGCCCGCCACAGCCGCTCCGGCCGGCTGGCGCTGTGGATCATTGCTGCAACACTCGTCTATATCGCCTGGAAGCTTACCTGACGGGTTGCTTTCCCCGCGTTGACAACACCGGAAAATTGCATCCATATCGTCCGCTCCGAGGGTGGACGAAACTGAAATCATGCGTGTGTTGAAGCTGGGCGTTTCGGCCCTCGCGATCGTTGCGGGCTTTTATCCGGCGTGTGCGGAGGTTCTGCCGCGCGGTTCTACCGTCGATGGCGCCGTCGTGGATCGCAAATCCGGCGAGGAGGTGCGTTTCGTCGAGGTGGAGAGCTGGCGCGGCGTCGAGGTCAACCAGGACCTTCTCGCCGGCGACACGCTTCGCACCAATGCCATCGGCAGCCTTGCCATCCGCTTTGCCGACAACACGCTGGTGCGCATGGCGCGCGAGACGGTCCTGCGCGTGCGCAAGATCGACGGCGCCTCGGACAGCCAGCTCAATCTCGAAGGCGGCACGATCTGGGGCCGCGCGGACCGCGGCGGCAGCGGGCTTACCGTCGATACGCCCGCGGCGGCAGCGGCCATTCGCGGCACGGACTGGACGCTGCGCGCCGAGGGCGACCGCACGACGCTGACCGTGCTCGAAGGCACGGTGGAGCTTTCCAACGCGCAAGGCACGGTGACGGTCGGACAGGGAGAAGGCGCGGTGGCGCGGATCGGCGAGGCGCCGCGCAAATACATCCTCGTCAATCTCAAGGAGCGCGAGCAGGTCCTGCTCTACAGCGAGGTGCGCGGCACCTTCGCGAGCCTGCCCGTCAGCGGCACGGAAAGCACGAAGGCCCGCGCCGAGCGGCGGCGCATCCTCGACACGCCGGAGGCCGACCGCAGCCGCGAGGACTGGCTGACGCTCGCCGAGACGGCGCTCGCCTATGACGGCAGGGCGGCCGCCGAGGCCGCCCTTTCCCGCCTGCCGCGCCCGCTTCCCGCCGCGCTGGAGGCCCGCGCCAGCCTGGTCGAGGCGATGATCGCCGGCCAGGCCACGCGGTATGACGAGGCGATCCGGCTGTTCCGCAAGGCGATGCCGCATCTTTCCGGCGAGCGGCGCACCATGGCGCGCTACGGCGAGTGGATCGCGCTCTCGCTGGAAAACCCCGACACCGACGCCAAGGCACCGTCGCTGAACCAGACGCCAGGAACCGCCGGGGAGGCGATCGCCCAGGCGATCGCCATCGCCAATCTCCGGGGACAGGTCGAGGCGATCGAATTCCTCCGCAGGGCCGAGCCGCGCTTCCCGAACGAAGCGGCGCTGCCCGCCATGCGCGCCAGCCTCGCCTACGAACTCGACGACCGCGACGAGGTGCGCGCGGCGCTCGCCCGCGCCAGATCGATCGATCCCGACGACCCTGCCCATCTGCTCGTCAGCGCGCGGTTCCGCTCCACCGTGTCGAGCGACATCGACGGGGCGCTTGCCGAGCTCGACCAGGCGGTGAAAGCCGCGCCCGGCGACGACGCCGTGTGGAACGAGATCGGCATCCTGAAGAGCGACCGCAACGCCATCGTGGAGGCCAACGCCGCCCACCGGCGCGCCATCGCCCTCAACCCGGAAAACGCCGCGCTGCACGCCAACCACGCCCGCTTCCTGATGGACAACGACCAGATGGCCGCGGCAAAGGCGGCGATCGACGCCGCCGAGGCGCTCGATCCCACCTCCTATGCCGTGCTTGCCGCCAAGGGCCGCTATCTCCTGCGCATGGGCAGGACCGCGGAAGGCGAAACGGTCCTTCAGGAGGCCGCCGCCGTCAACCCGACCGCCGGCGACGCGCTGATCGGCCTTGCCATCGCCAGCTACCAGAGCGGCGCCGATGCCGAGACCGCCCAGGCGCTCGACAATGCCGACCGTTTCGACCGGGACAATCCGAGCATCGCCCTCATCCGCGCCGGCATCGCGATCGATGAATTCCGCGCCGACGACGCCATCCTCAACGCCCGAGAGGCGCTGCGCCGACGCCAGGCGCGCGGCGGCTACTATTCCGGCTACGACACCAACCGGCAGGTCTCCTCCTATCTCGGCGTGGCGCTCGACAATATCGGCCTGACCGAATGGGGCCAATTCTATGCCGACCGCTCCTACGATCCCTTCGTTTCCACGACCTATGTCGACGAGGCGACGGCGGGCGGCGGCAGTCCTTTCGTCAACACGCCGCTCTCCGGCCTCGACCGCTCCTCCTCCGGCGGTTCCTCCATCGCATCGGAGCTTCAGGCGCGGCTGTTCGCGCCGCTGTCGATCGCCTCGGAAGAAAAGCGCAACAGCCTGGAGACCCGCAACTTCTTCGAGGCGTCGCTGGGCGGAACCCTCTCGAACTACGGCGCCGACACCGGCTGGGCGAGCGACATCCTCCTCCAGGGCACGAGCTACACGCCCGTGCCGGTCAGCTACTATCTCCAGGGCGATATCACCCGGCCGGAGAGCGCGCGCGAAAACGACGAGAACGATCTTCTGGGCGGGCTCTTCCGCATCGGCATCAAGCCGACCCTGACGGACAGCATCTATCTCTTCGGCAACAGGATCCGGCAGGAGGTCGGCTATCCCGGCCAGACCTCCAATCCTGCACCCTTCAACGACAGCGTGACGGATGCCACCGAGCTCGGCGTCGCCTGGAGCCATGTCATCGGCGAGCGCAACGTGCTGCAGGCCTTCGCGGTCAACCGCCGGGTGGACGACCTGACCCGATACCGCTCGATCGAAGACGCCGATGAGAACGACGATATCCCGCCGATCACCTATCGCATCGCTGACACGTCTCGGGAGGACGTCTTCACCTATGGCGCCGGTCACCTGCTGGGCATCGGCCCGGTGACGCTGCGCTACGGCATGGAGGCGGCGGAGAGCGACTTCCGGGTTTCGAGGATCGCGACCGACCTGACGACCGGCGAGATCGAGGATCGCGGAGCCGCCACCGGCGGCAGCTCGACGACGCGGGCCTATATCGACGGCTATCTGGAGCTTTCCGACAGCCTGCAGGTGCAGGCGGGCGCCTTCCAGTCGCGCTTCGACGGCGACAGCCCGCGCTGGGGACCGGTCGACTACCGGCTCGGCATCGCCTTCGCACCGAGCGACAGCCACTGGCTGCGCGCCTACTACCGGCAGGATACGCAGTTCGCCAGCAACTACACGCTTTCGCCCGTTACGACGGTCGGGCTTTCCCCGATGGAGCTGCCGCTCTTCCGCGGCGGGCAGACGCGGACGACGGCGGTGCGTTGGGACGCCGAGTGGAACGAACGCTTCTTCACCGCGGTCGAATACCAGCACCAGCGCTTCAACGGCCTGACGCTGACGCCGGAAGACTTCATGGCGAGCTTCCTGACGGACACGGGCAAGATCGACCGCCTGCAGATCAGCGCCAACTACTGGGTCGGCGACGGCCTCGGCGCCTTCGGTTCCTTGACCTGGAACACCAGCAAGGACACCACGGCGGGCTGGGATCCTTCCTTCGACGTGCCGCTGGTGCCTGACTATGTGGCGCAGGTCGGCCTGACCTATGTGCATCCCGCGCGCTGGACGGCGACGCTCGCCCAGAGCTTCGTCGGCCCGCGGCTCGGCTCGCACTTTTTCGATGAGAACAACGCGCCGGCTGGCAGGGCGCTCGACAGGTACTGGACGACGGACGTCGCGCTGACCTGGAAATCGCAGAGCGGGCACCTGGAGGCCGGCCTCAGCGTGCTGAACATCTTCGACAACGACATCGAGATGGCCGATCGCCTGCCAGGCCCCGGCCGCACCTTCCTCGCGACGATGAAGGCGCGGTTCTGAGAGGGCGCTTGACCGGCAACCGGCGGGCGCTAGTCTTTCAGCGATGACCGATGAACCGCTGACCGCAACCGAGCCGCAGCCCTTTCTCGAACGGGTGCGCCGGCAGTTGCGCGGGCTCTATTTCGGCCGCGACCGGGAGGCGATCCGCTTCCAGGCCGCCATGCTCCTCATCGATATCGCAATCCTCGGTTTCTTCATCGCGGGCCCGTATCTGCGCAAGGGGCCGGCCTATATCATCGTCGATTATGTCATCGCCGCCGTCATCGCCTTCGAACTGGGCGCACGGGCGCTGATCGCGCCGAACCTGCGCTACTGGACGATGCGGCCGATGACCTGGGTGGACGTCGTCGTGCTCGGCACGCTGCTCTTTCCCAACCAGCTGCACAACTTCGCCTTCCTGCGCGTCCTGCGGATCTGGGCGATCAGCCAGAGCAAGCTGGTGACGCTGCTGCTGCACCGCATCGGGCATGGCGACAAGGAAGAGGTCATCCAGGCCTGCGTGAACTTCCTCGTCTTCCTCTTCCTCGTCACCGGCTTCGTCTACAGCAACTTCTTCTACGGCGCGGAGGGCTTCGAAGGCTTCGTCGACGCGCTCTACTTCTCCGTCGCGACCGTCACGACCACCGGTTTCGGCGACATCACCCTGCCCGGCACGCTGGGAAAACTCACCTCCATCGTCACGATGATCATCGGCATCTCGCTCTTCGTGCGGCTCGCGCAGGCGATCGTGCGGCCCTACAAGGTGACCTTCCCCTGCCCGCAATGCGGCCTCTCGCGCCATGAGACCGATGCCGTGCACTGCAAGGCCTGCGGCCATGTGCTGAACATTCCGAACGACGGCGCCTGAGGCAAACCACCCTGACTTGGCCCGACGTGTCTGTTCCCGCAGGACGGGAAAGGTGCTACTTTAGAAAAGCCGGAACAACCGGCGCCTCGCATTGCAAGACCGTATTCTCCAGAGGGCCAGAGGGGAGCCGTCCATGCGCAAGATCCTTGTTTCCATCGCTATTACCGCCTTGTCTTTCGGCGCGTCCGCCGCACCGTCGCTTGCCGGCATGATGCCGGATGCCGCGACGATCCGGCCGGCAGGCACCGTCGAGCTTGCCACGCACTACTACGGCCACAAGCCGAAGTGCGTCTGGAAGAAGATCAAGAAATACGACTATTACGGCAAACTCGTCATCAAGAAGGTGAAGGTCTGCCACTAGGTGCCCTGCCGGCCTGACGGGACGGTTTGGGGAACCGCCGTCGGGCCAGGACCTGGAAATACCGCCGCAACGGGACAGGACGGGGCGACCGTCCTGCCGAGGACGGGTCGTGCGCTTTCCGCGCGTCCTCGAAGCGCGAAAACGCTCTATCTCTTTGTTTTTGCGCTGTTCCAAACGCAAAACCGCCGCGCACTTTTGCTGGAATTGCTCCAGCGTCTTGTTTTCATGCCGTTCCGGGCGCAAAACCGCTTCAGCGCTTTTGCTGGAATTGCCTAGGACCCGCCATGCCGCTTGCTGGAAAACGCATCCTCCTCGTCATGTCCGGCGGCATCGCCGCCTACAAGAGCCTCGACCTCATCCGCCGGCTGCGCGAGCGCGGCGCGGAGGTTCGCCCGGTCATGACGGCGGGCGCGCAGCAGTTCGTCACGCCGCTTGCCGTCGGCGCGCTTTCGGCCGGCCATGTCTATACCGACCTGTTTTCCCGCGAGGACGAGCAGGATGTCGGGCATATCCGGCTGGCGCGTGATTGCGACCTCGTCGTCGTCGCCCCCGCCACGGCCGACCTGATGGCGAAGATGGCGAACGGCCTCGCCGACGATCTCGCCTCCACCGTGCTGCTCGCCACCGACCGGCCGGTGCTGCTCGCCCCGGCCATGAACCCGAAGATGTGGGCGCATCCGGCGACACGGCGCAATGTCGCGACGCTGCGGGGGGACGGGCTCGCCTTCATCGGCCCCAATGCCGGCGAGATGGCGGAAGGCGGCGAGGCCGGCCTTGGCCGCATGGCCGAACCGCTCGAGATCGTCGCAGCGGTGGAAGGCCTGCTCGACGGCGGGGCAAGGCCGCTGGCCGGCCGCAAGGCCGTCGTCACTTCCGGCCCGACCCATGAGCCGATCGACCCCGTGCGCTACATCGCCAACCGCTCCTCGGGCCGGCAGGGCCATGCCATCGCCGCCGCACTCGCCCGGCTCGGGGCCGAGGTGACGCTGGTCTCCGGCCCCGTCACGCTCAGCGATCCGCCGGGCGTCACGGTGGTGAAGGTCGAGCGGGCGGAGGAGATGCTGCAGGCGGTGCTCGCCGCGCTGCCGGCGGATATCGCCGTCATGGTCGCGGCCGTCGCCGACTGGCGCGTGGCGACACCGAACACGGAGAAGATCAAGAAACAGCCGGGCGAAGGTCCGCCGCCGCTGATGCTCGCCGAGAACCCCGATATCCTGAAGACCGTCGGCCACCATGCCAAGCGCCCGAAGGTCGTCGTCGGCTTTGCCGCCGAGACGCAGGATGTCGAGAGCAACGGCCGCGTGAAGCTGCAGAAGAAGGGTGCCGACCTCATCGTCGCCAACGACGTCTCGCCGGAAACGGGCATCATGGGCGGCACGCGCAACAGCGTGAAGCTGATCACCGCCGGCGGCGTCGAGCAATGGCCGGATCTTTCGAAGGACGATGTCGCCGGCCGCCTTGCCGGCTGGATCGCCGAACGGCTTACCTGACGAGGGCGAGGCGCCTTTCCATCGCCAGCGCAGGCCGGCCGGCAGGAGAGAAGATGCGCACGTCGACGCCGTTTTCGCCGAGCACGACGGCGCTGCCGTCGGGGATTTCCACCCAGGCTTCCGTATCGTCGTTCAGCGGCTCGGAGACCAGGCAGTAGCCGCCCGTCGCGCCCATCGGCGCGGCATAGAGCGTCGGCGCGGCATAGTCCGTCGCATAGCGCACCGCATAGAGCTGGTCGCCATCCGTGAAGGCGGCGGTGAAGCGCACGAGAACGCGGCGCTCCAGATGGGCGGCGAGCCGCTCGACGAAGGCGATCGTCTCGGCCATGGCGCCGAGCGGATCGCGGGCAAGGCCGAACTGCAGGGCGAGCAGGAACAGCAGCTCGGAATCCGTCGAGCCGGTGCGGGCCGTGTAGAGATCGTTGTCCAGCATGGTTTCGAGCGGCCGGCGCAGGTGCTCGAAATCGGCGATCTGGCCATTGTGCATGAAGGACCAGATGCCGTGGACGAAGGGATGGCAATTGTCGCGCCGCGTGCCGCCGCCCGTCGCGGCGCGCACATGGGCAAGGAAGAGCGGCGAGCGCACCTGCCTGGCGATGCTTCTGAGGTTGCAATCCGACCAGGCGGGCAGGATGTCGCGGTAGCGGCCGGGCTCCGGGCGCTCGCCATACCAGGCGATGCCGAAACCGTCGCCGTTGGTCGCCGTCTTGGCACGGGTGGCGCAATGGGATTGCTCGATCAGCGAATGGGCGGGCGAGGACACCAGTTCCTCAAGGAAGAGCGGCTCTCCACGATAGGCTGCCCAACGGCACATGACGCTATTCTCGCTTTCGAAGACCGGCACGAACCGGTGGTGGACCCGACGCATTAACCATGGCACTGCCCGGATTTTCAACGCAAATGGGTAAAAATGCGTTAACGAATGTAAACGGGCCGAAACCATGCGTGTCATTATGATGATGGCGGCAAAAGGCGCGGTTTCCGGGGGAACACGCGTTTTGTGAACGGTTCGTTTTCCGGGCGCCGGATTTCGTGAACAATGGCCGGGGCATGGTCCGATCGTGATGAACACGCGCGCGAGGTGCAACGGGCGATGCGGGGACTGCAGAACGGCACCTTCATCACGCCGGCGCATTGACGCGCGGTCGCGAAACCCTATCCTTCCACCCTGTCCCGCGGCGGAAGGATGCACCATGCGGATCGACGGCCAATGCCATTGCGGCTTCGTGACCTACGAGGCCGAGATCGACCCGGAGGCGGTCTCCATCTGTCATTGCACGGATTGCCAGCGGCTGACCGGCTCGCCCTATCGCGTCACCGCGAGCATTCCGAAGGACGCCCTGCACCTCACCGGCAATCCACCGAAACTCTACACGAAGACCGCCGGGAACGGCCGCAAGCGCCTGCAATATTTCTGTCCCGAATGCGGCTCGCCGCTGTTCACGACAGGCACCGGCGAGGACGCCGCGACCTGGGGCATCCGCTGGGGCAGCATCAACCAGCGTGCGGCGCTGAAACCGGCGCGCCAGATCTGGTGCCGCTCGGCCCTCGACTGGTTCGGCGAGACGGCGGCGCTTCCCGGCGTCGCGAGGGATTGAGCCATGGCGACAGGGCGCTTCCGGATCGTGCGAACCGGCGTGGAAGGCATCGAGGCGGTCTTCGCCGACAGCCGGCATACCTTCGCGCGCCATACCCACGAGACCTACGGCATCGGCCTCATCGAGCGCGGCGCGCAGAAATCGGCGAGCGGGCGCGGTCTGGTGGAGGCGGCGGCCGGCAACACGATCACCGTGAACCCCGGCGAGGTGCATGACGGCGCGCCGCTCGGCGACGCACCGCGCGCCTGGCGCATGCTCTATCTGGAGCCGGCGCTCGTCCGCGCGGCGGCGGAGGATATTTTCGAAGGGCGCCCGCGCGAGGAATTCTACGCGCCGGTGCTGGACGACGGGCGTATCGCAGGCCTGGTTTCCCGGCTGCTCGCCCTGCTTCTTGACGCCGGCGCCGACGCGCTCGGCCGCGAGGAACAGCTTCTCCTGCTGCTCGCCGCCGTGCTGCGCGAAGAGGCGCCGCGGCAGGATGGTCCTGCAGCCATCGGCCGTGCCCGCGACCGGCTCGACACCGACCCGGCCTCGGCGGTGACGCTGGAGGACCTTGCCGGCGATTGCGGGCTCGGCCGTTTCCGGCTGGTGCGCGATTTCGCCCGGCTCACCGGCCTGACGCCGCATGCCTACCTGCTCCAGCGCCGCACCGAGCTTGCCCGCCGGCTGATCGCGGCCGGCACCCCGCTTGCCGAGGCCGCCATCGAAGCCGGCTTCGCCGACCAGAGCCACATGACGCGCAATTTCACCCGCCGCTACGGCTATACGCCCGGCGCCTTTCTCGCCGCGCGCGCCTGAGCGGCCCGCACCCCGCAATTTCATTCAAGACCCCCGGCGCCCTTCCGGTGTTCCCTGCTGCCTTTCAACCCGCATGGAACCAGACATGACTTCCGAATTCCTCATCACCTCGCTCGTCGTCATCCTCCTGCCGGGCACCGGCGTGATCTATACGCTGGCGCTCGGCATCAGCGGCGGGTTCCGCGCCGCCGTCCTGGCCGCCTTCGGCTGCACGCTCGGCATCGTTCCGCATATCCTCGCCAGCGTGGTCGGCCTTGCCGCCGTGCTGCATGCCAGCGCGCTCGCCTTCGAGGTGCTGCGCTATATCGGCGTCGCCTATCTCCTGTTCATCGCCTGGAGCCTGCTGAAGGACAGCAATGCGCTCGATGTCGGGCCGGAGCAGGCACCGGCCGGCAATGCGCTGAGGATCGTGCGCAAGGGCATCCTCACCAACATCTTCAACCCGAAGCTCTCGCTGTTCTTCCTCGCCTTCCTGCCGCAGTTCATCCCGGTGAGCGCCTCCGGAGATGCCACGGGCCAGATGCTTTTCCTCGGCGGCGTCTTCATGGCCCTCACCTTCCTCGTCTTCGTCGGCTATGGGGCGCTTGCCGCCGGCCTGCGCCGGCAGGTGCTGAGCCGGCCGGCGGTCATCGTCTGGATGCAGCGCAGCTTCGCCGCCGCTCTCGGCCTGATGAGCCTCCGGCTCGCGCTGGCCGACCGCTGACCGATCAGTTGCCGGAAAGATGGAAATGATGCAGCGGACCGTGGCCCGAGCCGACGGTCAGCGCATCCGACAGGCGCACGGCACCGGCGATGAAGCGCTTGGCCGCCGCCACGGCATCGACGAGCGCCTGCCCCTTGCCGAGCTCGGCGGCGATCGCGCTCGACAGCGAGCAGCCGGTGCCATGCGTGTTGCGCGTCAGCACGCGCACGCCCTCGAACCAGTGCAGCCGATCGGGCGTCGCGAGCACGTCGGGGCTCTCGCTGCCCGGCAGGTGCCCGCCCTTCAGCAGCACCGCCTTCGGCCCGAGGTCGAGCAGCCGCCTTGCCTGGTCCTCCATGCCGGCCCGGTCCACGGCCTCCGCCTCACGAAGGAGGGCCGCCGCCTCCGGCAGGTTCGGCGTGAGCACGCTTGCGCGCGGCAGCAGCTGGCGCACCAGCGCGGCCACGGCCTCCTGCGCCAGGAGCGAGGCCCCGCCCTTGGCGACCATGACGGGATCGAGCACGATGGGAACCGCGCGATGCGGCGACAGGGCCGTGGCGACGGCTTCGGCGATCTCCGCCGAGGCGATCATGCCGATCTTCACCGCATCCACCCGGATATCGGCGAAGACCGCGGCGATCTGCGCCGCCACGAAATCCGGCGGAACCAGATGCACGCCGGAAACGCCCTGCGTGTTCTGCGCCGTCAGGGCCGTCAGCGCCGCCATGCCGTAGGTGCCGCGCGCGGCAAAGGTCTTGAGATCCGCCTGGATGCCCGCGCCGCCCGAGGGATCGGAGCCCGCGATCGAGAGAATGTTTGCGATTGTGTCGGCCATCTCGCCTCCTTCCCGGCAGGGGCGGCCTCGGGGTGGCGGCGATGCGGCACCCGTTCGACTCCCTCCGCCGGCATGATCCGGTTCAGGTTCAAAGGGTGCTTCTCAGCCCGCCTTGCGGCGGGCGCCCCTGTCTTGAACGGGTTTTCGCAAATGACGCGGCGCCTGTCACGCCGAAAGTGGTGTCGCGGCGCGTTTGCCACCGGCGCCATGCATCCTTTTCCCCGAGAGCGGGGAAAAGGTGGCGGATTAAATCGTGGGCGGGTGAGCCCGCCCGCTCAGGCCTTGGTGACGTGGTATTCCTTGATGGCGACCATCTTGATCGCCGGATAACGTTCCGCCTCGTAGCGCAGCGAGAAGGCATCCTGCGCCAGGAAGACCGGGTCGCCGTCGAGGTCGCGGGCGATATCGCCGCGGCGCTGGGTGACGAACTTGTCCAGCTCCGCCGCGCTGTCCGACGAGATCCAGCGGCAGACGGAAAAGCGCGACATTTCGAAGGAGACGGGCAGGCCGTATTCCGCCGAAAGCCGCTCCTTCAACACGTCGAGCTGCAGCGCACCGACGACGCCGACGATGGCGGGCGAGCCGTCTTCCGGCGAAAAGAGCTGCACGACGCCCTCCTCCGCCATCTGCTGGAGCGCTTCCTTCAGCTTCTTGGCCTTCATCGCGTCCTCCAGCCGCACGCGGCGCAGGATTTCCGGCGCGAAGTTCGGCACGCCCTCGAAGACCAGCGCCTCGCCTTCCGTCAGCGTGTCGCCGATCCGGAGCGTGCCGTGGTTGGGGATGCCCACCACGTCGCCGGCATAGGCCGTATCGGCCAGCTGGCGCTGCGAGGCGAAGAAGAACTGCGGGGCCGAAAGGCCGATCGTCTTGCCCGTGCGGGCAAGGCGCACCTTCATGCCGCGCTCCAGCATGCCGGAGCAGACGCGCGCGAAGGCGATGCGGTCGCGATGGTTCGGGTCCATGTTCGCCTGGATCTTGAAGACGAAGGCCGTCATCTTGTCTTCCGAGGCATGCACCTTGCGCACGTCCGCCACCTGGTCGCGCGGCGGCGGCGCGAAGGCGCCGAGCGCGTTGATGAGGTCGCGGACGCCGAAATTGCGGAGCGCCGAGCCGAAGAAGACCGGCGTCATGTGCCCTTCGAGGAAAGCTTCCTGGTCGTAGGGCCGGCAGGCCTCGCGGGCGAGTTCCAGCTCCTCGGTGAAGGCGGCCCGCTCGTTTTCCGGCAGGTTCTTCGCCACCACCGCCGGGTCGTCGATCCTCGTCGGCTGCACCTGCGTGTCCGAGCCGCGGAAGGTGCGGTCGGCCAGGTGATAGGAGCCGCAGAAGGTCTTCGAGCGGCCGACCGGCCAGGTGACCGGGGCGGTGTCGAGCGCCAGCTTCTCCTCCACCTCGTCGAGGATTTCGAACGGATCGCGGCTTTCGCGGTCCATCTTGTTGACGAAGGTGATGATCGGGATGTCGCGCAGGCGGCAGACCTCGAACAGCTTCAACGTGCGCGGCTCGATGCCCTTGGCGGCGTCGATGACCATGACGGCCGCATCCACCGCCGTCAGCGTGCGGTAGGTGTCGTCGGCGAAGTCCTCGTGGCCGGGCGTATCGAGAATGTTGAAGACGTTGCCGTCATATTCGAAGGTCATCACCGAGGTGACGACGGAGATGCCGCGTTCACGCTCGATCTTCATCCAGTCCGAGCGGGTCTGGATGCGGTCCTTCTTCGCCTTCACTTCGCCGGCGAGCTGGATGGCACCGCCGAAAAGCAGCAGCTTTTCCGTGAGGGTGGTCTTACCGGCGTCCGGGTGTGCGATGATCGCGAAGGTGCGGCGGCGGGAGACCGCCTCTGCAAGGGTTTCGGCCATTTTCTGCAATATCCTGTGAGTTGCCGCGGTCTTTACAGCCTCCGCCGGGAAGATGCAATTGACGGGGTGGGACTGCGGCCGGCTTATGGGCGCATGAACGCACATGCCCCCACCCAGCCCACGCTCTGCCTTCTCCGCCTGCCGCATGGCGCGGGCATCGCGCTTCCCGCCTACGAGACCGGCGGCGCCGCCGGCATGGACCTGCGCGCCGCCGTGGCGGAAGACCAGCCGCTGACGCTGCCGCCCGGCCAGCGCGCCCTGGTGCCGACCGGCTTCGTCTTCGAGATCCCGGCCGGCTACGAGGGACAGGTCCGCCCCCGCTCCGGCCTCGCCTTCAAGAACGGCATCACCTGCCTCAACACGCCCGGCACGATCGACAGCGACTATCGCGGCGAGGTGAAGGTGCTGCTCGTCAATCTCGGCGAGGAGCCCTTCGTCATCGAACGCGGCATGCGCATCGCGCAGATGGTGATCGCGCCGGTCACGCAGGTCGCCGTGCGCGAGGTGGAGACGGCGGGCGAGACCACCCGTGGCGCCGGCGGTTTCGGCTCCACCGGCGTGCGCTAGGGGCCATGCCCGACCGCAAGGGCCTTTCCTTCCGCTCGGACTATTTCGGCGACGGCGCCGCCTGGCGGGCGCTTGCCGACCTCCTCAAAGACATCTTCGGCATCGACGTGACGGTGATGGACCGGCTCGGCGGACCGGACCCGACGACCATGCCTTTCGCCTGGTTCGACGATGCCGGCCGCTGCATCGCCAATATCAGCGCGTTTTCCCTGCCGCTTGTCATCAACGGCACCTTCGTGCGCGCCGCGGGCCTGCAATCGGGCGCTGTGCGGCCGGAACACCGCGGCAAGGGGCTCTATCGCGATGTCATGGAAGCGGCGCTCCGGCACTGCGATGCGGAAGGGTTCGAGGCCGTCGCGCTTCTGACCGATACACCGGACCTCTACCATCGCCACGGCTTTCGCACGCTGGCGCAGCATCGTTTCTCCGGCCCGGCACCGGCAGGCGGACGGGACGGGCCGCTCCGGCGGCTCGATATCGGCAGCGAGGTCGACCTGACGCTGCTCGGCCGCCTGCTCGACGGCCGCCGGCCAGTGTCCGATCGTTTCGCGCCGCTTCGGCAGAAGGAAATGTTCCTGTTCAACGCCGCGCTGATGCCGGACCTCAGGCTCGACCTGATGGAAGAGGCTAATGCCGTCATCGCCTGGCAGATGGGCGAGGACGACGGCTTCGATCTCCTCGATGTCGTCGGCGCGCGCATTCCGAGCCTTGCGGACATCCTGGCGAGCCTGCACCTGGCACCTGCCCGCGTCACCATGCACTTCGCGCCCGATCACCTCGTCTGGGCGGGCACGGCCGTGCCGGACGAAGGCGACATGGTGCTCATGCTGCGCGCGGCGGGCGACCTCGCGCCGGAGCAGCCTTTCGCGCTGTCGCCGATGGCCGCGTTCTGACCAGCGGCGGGTCCATCATCCGGCGCCGTGTGAACAAGCCGGCGCGGCCGGGCGGTAAACAGGGGCGATGGAGCCGGAGAGGGCGATCCGGGGTCAAGAAGACCGGCAGGAAACCCCATGAGGAAGAGTTTTCGCGTTCCGTCGTGCGGCAACGCCCGCATATCGAAGGCGCCACGCGAATCGGGGCGGAGCGCCTGCCTGACGGGCTGGCCGAGATAGCGTGCCGGCAGGACCGCAGGGCGCGATGCGCTTTCGTCTTGTGCCATTCGAGGCGCGAAACGGCTTCGCACTTTTGCCGGAATTGGGCTAGAAGAGCGCGGTCCCTCGGAGTCCGTCATGACCGTCGCCGTCCTGCTTGCCTATTGCGGTGCCCTGTTCATCGCCGCCATCATTCCCGGTCCCGGCATCACGGCGATCGTCGCGCGGGCGCTCGGCTCGGGTTTCCGGCCCACCTTCTTCATGGGCCTCGGCCTCATCCTCGGCGACATGATCTACCTGACGGCGGTCATCCTCGGCCTTGCCTTCATCGCCCAGACCTTCACCACGACCTTCATGCTGATCAAGATCGCCGGTGCGCTCTATCTCGGCTACATCGCCTGGAAGCTCTGGACGAGCGGCCTCATCCCGCAGGATATCGAGGCGCGCGCCTCGACGAGCATGACCCTGTCCTTCCTCTCCGGCCTGTTCGTGACGCTCGGCAATCCGAAGACCATGCTGTTCTACGTCGCGCTGGTGCCGACGCTGGTCGATCTCGAGGCGATCGGCCTCGAGGACTACGGCATGCTGCTTGCCGCGACCTTCCTGGTGCTCATCGTCGTGCTCGTGCCCTATATCGCGCTCGCTTCGCGCGCCCGGCTTCTCCTCAGGCAGCCGAAGGCGCTGCAGCGGATGAACCGGGTCGCCGCCGGCATTCTCGCCGGCACCGCCGCCTATATCGCGACCCGCGCGGCCTGAAGCATCATCCCGTTTTGCGCCGCTAGCGTTTCCGCTTTTCCTGAAATCGCGAAAACGCTCAATCTGTTTGTTCCCGCGCACGTCCGGGCGCAAAACCGCTGCACCCTTTTGCCGGAATTGCGCTCAGTGCGGGATTATTCCGCTTTCGGCGCTTTTGTCGCGAAATCCGGACTCGTCTCCGGCGCCATTCGCTCCTATCTTTTGCGGAACGAGAACCGAGGGAGCACCCGATGACCGACACCCGCAAACCCGGCCGCGGCCGTATCTACGCCTCCATCACCGAGACGATCGGCGACACGCCCATCGTGCGGCTCGACAAGTTCGCCAGGGAAAAGGGCGTTTCGGCCACCCTTCTTGCAAAACTCGAATTCTTCAACCCGATCGCCTCGGTGAAGGACCGCATCGGCGTGGCGATGATCGAGGCGCTCGAAGCCGACGGGAAGATCACGCCCGGCAGCTCGACGCTGGTCGAGCCGACCTCGGGCAATACGGGCATCGCCCTCGCCTTCGCCGCCGCCGCCAAGGGCTACCGCCTCATCCTCACCATGCCCGAGACCATGTCGATCGAGCGGCGCAAGATGCTGGCACTGCTCGGCGCCGAACTGGTGCTGACCGAGGGGCCGAAGGGCATGAAGGGCGCGATCGCCAAGGCGGAGGAACTGGCCGCCACCATTCCCGGCGCGATCATTCCCCAGCAGTTCGAAAACCCGGCCAACCCCGAAATCCACCGCCGGACGACGGCCGAGGAGATCTGGAACGACACGGACGGCGCGGTCGACATCCTCGTTTCCGGCATCGGCACCGGCGGCACGATCACCGGCGCCGGCCAGGTGCTGAAGGCGAAGAAGCCCGGCCTCAAGGTCGTCGCCGTCGAGCCGGCCGACAGCCCGGTCCTGTCCGGCGGCAATCCCGGCCCGCACAAGATCCAGGGCATCGGCGCCGGCTTCGCCCCGGCCGTGCTCGACACGGCGATCTATGACGAGATCGTGACCGTGACGAACGACGAGGCCTTCGAAAATGCCCGCCTCGTGGCGCGGCTGGAGGGCGTGCCCGTCGGCATCTCCTCCGGCGCGGCGCTCGCCGCCGCCGCCAAGGTCGGCAGCCGCCCGGAAAATGCCGGCAAGACCATCGTCGTCATCATTCCCTCCTTCGCCGAGCGCTATCTTTCCACCGCGCTCTTCGAAGGCCTCGGCGGCTGACGCCCTCCGGCCCGCCGCGCCATGCGCATGGCGGGCCGTTCCCGGCTCCCTCCCTCATGCTGCATCACCTTTCCCCCGGCGTTTGCGGCATTCTTCGCGCGGCCGCATTCTATGATGCGGCTCTTGCGCTGCTCGGCTACGCGCGGGTCTGGTCGGATATCCGCCGCGGCGAGCCGGGCCAGGCCAGGCCATCGGCTACGGCCCGCCCGGCGGCGGCGACAAGCCCTGCCTGAAAGATCACGGCACGGCCGCCGCCGCGCCGGGGCCAGGCTTCCACATCGCTTTGCCGCACCGAGCCGCCGCGCGGTCGATGCCTTCCATCGCGCCGCCCTTGCCGCGGGCAGGCGCGACAATGGCCCACCCGGACTGCGCCTCCCCTACGGCCCGACCTGCTATGCCGCCTTCATCATCGATCCGGACGAGCACCGCATCGAAGCCGTCTGCAAGGATCCCGCGGGACCGCCCGCCGGCAGGTGAACCGTTCGTCCGTGCCCGATCGGCAAGGCTCAGCCATGCCCGCATAGGGCATCGGCATACCAGACCCACGCTCCCACTCTCCTTCGGCGGGACCGCTGCCTTCTTCCCGAAAACTCACGCCGCCGCGGAGAGCCGCTCGCCGGCGATGCGATAGGAGATCGCCTCCGCCAGATGGATGCGGCCGACAACCGGCGCCTCGTCGAGATCGGCGAGCGTGCGGGCGACCTTGAGGATGCGATGGTAGCCGCGCGCGGAGAAATGCATCTTCTCCGCCGCATCGCGCAGGAGCTGGAGACCGCCGGGATCGGGCTCCGCCACCTTTTCGACGAGCGCGGTCGAGGCGCGCGCATTGCTGGTGACGGAGGCCATGCCGAGCCGGGCGAAACGGTCGACCTGCAGGGCACGGGCACGGGCGACGCGGCGGGCGACGGTCTCGCTGGCCTCGGCGGCCATCGGGCGGATGAGATCCGTCGCGGAGACGGCCGGCACGTCGATGCGGATGTCGATGCGATCCATCAGCGGGCCGGAAATGCGGGCCTGGTAGTCGCTCATGCAGCGCAGGCCGCGGGCGCAGGTCCGGCCGGGTTCGCCCGCCATGCCGCAGCGGCAGGGGTTCATCGCCGCGACGAGCTGCATGGCGGCGGGATAGCTCACCCGGTGGTTCGCCCGGGCGATGATGCATTCCCCGGTCTCGAGCGGCTGGCGCAGCGCATCGAGCGCCTGGGGCGAGAATTCCGGCAGCTCGTCGAGGAAGAGCACGCCGTTATGGGCCAGCGAGACCTCGCCCGGCCTTGCCCGCGACCCGCCGCCGACGAGCGCAGCCATGGTGGCGGAATGATGCGGCGCGCGGAAGGGCCGGCGATCCGACAGCCGGCCGCCGGAAAGCTGGCCGGCGATGGAATGGATCATCGAGACCTCCAGCAGCTCCCGCGGCGAGAGCGGCGGCAGGATGGCGGCAAGGCGCGCGGCCAGCATGGACTTTCCCGAGCCCGGCGGGCCGACCATCAGCAGATTGTGGTTGCCGGCCGCCGCCACTTCCAGCGCCCGCTTGGCGCTTTCCTGGCCGCGGATATCGGCAAGGTCCGGCAGGTCCGCCGCCGCCGCCCGGATTGCCGGCGCCGGCCGGGACAGGACCTGCGTTCCCTTGAAATGATTGGCGAGCGCAATCAGGCTGCGCGGCGCCAGGATATCGAGGCCGCTGCCGGCCCAGGCGGCTTCCGCGCCGTTTTCCGCCGGGCAGATCAGCCCCTTGCCGAGCGCGTTCGCCCCCATGGCGGCGGGCAGCGCCCCGGCGACGGCGGCGATCGTGCCGTCGAGGTTCAGCTCGCCGATGACGACAAAGTCCTCCAGCGCATCGCCCGGCACGGCGCCGAGCGCCATCATCAGGCCGAGCGCGATGGCAAGGTCGTAGTGGCTGCCTTCCTTCGGCAGGTCCGCGGGGGCGAGATTGACCGTCACGCGCTTCGGCGGCAGCGAAAGGCCGGAGGCGTGCAGGGCCGCCTGCACCCGCTCGCGGCTTTCGGCGACCGCCTTGTCCGGCAGGCCGACGATCTGCATGCCCACCTTGCCGGGCGCCACCATGACCTGCACGTCGACCGGCACGCCCTCGATGCCCTGGAATGCGATCGTCCCGACCCGCGCCACCATGATTGCCTCCGCCCGTTCCCGCGGCGCTGCGCCATTCTCGGCGCAAGGCTACCGCGACACGTTTTCGCCGAAAACGTCCCCTGCACCCGCCCCTGGGTTGCATCTGCAAATCTGGCATGGAATCCGGAATGAAACAAGAACAATCATAGAACTTGCGAGAGAATTTTCCGCGCGCCGGTTGCAGCCGGTTGCATTTGCGGAACGAAGGCGGGACGTTCGCGAACGGAACGTCCCGCAAAACCCTTCGGGGCGGGCCGCAAGACGCTCAGCGCTTGCTTTCGATGGCGTCCCACAGCAGGGCGGAGATGTCGGCGCCGCCGAATTTCCTGACTTCCCGGATGCCGGTCGGGGACGTCACGTTGATCTCGGTCATGTAGTCGCCGATGACGTCGATGCCGACGAAGAGGAAGCCGCGCTCGCGCAGCGCCGGGCCGATGCGGGTGCAGATCTCCTTTTCGCGGGCCGTCAGCTCCGTCGGCTCCGGGCGGCCGCCGGCATGCATGTTGGAGCGGGCGTCGTGTTCGGCAGGCACGCGGTTGATGGCGCCGACCGGCTCGCCGTCGACGAGCAGGATGCGCTTGTCGCCCTTGCGCACGTCCGGCAGGTATTGCTGGGCGATGAAGGGTTCGCGGAACATCTGGCCGAACATTTCGAGCAGCGAGGAAAGGTTGCGGTCGTCCTTGGTGGAATGGAAGACGCCGGCACCGCCATTGCCGTAGAGCGGCTTCAGGATCATGTCGCCCATCTCCTCGCGGAAACGGCGGATTTCGGCGGGATCGCGCGTGATCAGCGTTGCCGGCATGAGGTCGGCGAATTCGGTGACGAAGATCTTCTCCGGCGAGTTGCGCACCCAGGCGGGGTCGTTGACGACAAGCGTCCTGGGGTGGATGCGCTCCAGGAGATGCGTCGAGGTGATGTAGGACATGTCGAAGGGCGGGTCCTGGCGCAGGAGCACCACGTCCATCGTCGAGAGATCGACGCGCTCGGGCGCGCCGAGCGTATAGTGATCGCCCTTGACGTCGCGCAGTTCCATCGGCTCGACGGCGGCATAAACCTTGCCGTCGCGGAGACTCAGGCGGTCGGGCGTGTAGTGGAACAGCCTGTAGCCCCGGTTCTGCGCCTCCAGGCTCATGGCGAAGGTGGAATCGCCGGCGATGCTGATGGTCGACATATGGTCCATCTGGACCGCGACGTTCTTGATCTTTGCCATGAAAAGTCCCCTCAGGAATGCCCGACACATTTAGGATGCGGGCGGCGCGATGGCAACGGGCCTCGCGCGGGGTCAGGCGAAGGCATCGATCCGGCAGGTGATGAGGTCGTGGTCGGAGAGCGGACGGCCGGAAGGATCGAGCGAGGGCACGATGCGCGTATCGGAAACCGCAAGGCCGCGCAAGAAGAACCAGTCGAGCTTCATGGCCCGTTCCGGCCAGCGCGTGATGAGGCTCGGGCGTGTCGTCATCCTGTCCAGCGGACCGCCATGGCGGGTGAAGCCGCGCTCGGCCGCGCGGGCGAAAAGCCCCTCCGCCTCGAAGTCGCCGCCGGCATGGTTGCCGGTGTTGAGATCACCGCCGATGAGGACGGGGTGGCCGGGGAAGGCCGCATCGAGGGCGTCGATAAGGCCGACCATCTGGCGTTCGCGATAGGCGGCCGTCGTGGCGCTTTCGAAATGGGTGGAGACGAGAACGAGCGGGCCGGCTTCCGTGTTGACGACGGCGCCGATCGCCATGCGCTCGCCGAGGCGCGGCTGGTCGACCTCGCCCATGAACCAGAGGCGCTCGCCCTCCAGCCGCAGCAGGAAGGGCGCGTGCAGCGGCACGGTGGCCATGAGGCCATTGCCGTGCAGGCCGCGGCGGTTGAACCGGTCCTTGCAGAATTCCAGCTCCGTATCCGAGCCGAGGCCGAGCTCGATGAACTCGACGCCGTAGAGATAGGCCATGCCCAGATCGCCGGCGACCTCGGCCGTGGTGTGGCGCTGGCGCGTGCGGGCCATGCCGTCGTCCATCTCGGAGAGCAGAACGATCTCGGCACCGGTGGCGCCGAGATGTTCGGCGCTTTCGAGCGGAAAGAGGCAGCGTTCGAGGTTCCAGGCGGCGACGGTGAAGGGAAAGGGCAGCGGTTCGGCGCGTTCGGCACGGCCGCCTTTCTCCACCGCGTTCATGCAGGCAAGCTGCGCCATGCGGGCATCGTGCGCGGAGATGGATTTTTCGAGATCGGCTATCGCCGCGCGCTCCGCCGGAGTAGGGGCGGTCAGTCTGTCGACGGTGGTGCGGATCATGATGCGGCGGCCTCCAGCACCGGCAGGCCGGCGGCAAGGGTTTCCGGGCGGTCTTCGCCCGGCCAGTCGATCCGCCGGCCGCTGGCGCGATCGAAGAAATGCAGCCGCGACGGCGTGATCGAGAGCGAGACGGTTTCCGGCAGCGGGTTTTCCGAGGAGACGGCGGCGACGAGCGGCTGGTCGCCGACAAGGCCGTGCACGAGGCGCTGGGCCCCCAGTTCCTCGACATAATCGACCCGGAAGGGCAGGCTGCCCTTTCCCTCCGGATGGAGGCGCAGGTCCTCGGCGCGCAGGCCGACGGTCACGGCGCCCTGCGTCGGCACCGTGGCGCCGAGGTCGATGAGGGCGGGTCCGAGGGCGAGCTTGCCGCCGTGCACTTCGCCATCCGCGAGATTCATGGCCGGCGAACCGATGAAGCTGGCGACGAAGGTGGTGGCGGGACGGTGGTAGACGTCGAGCGGCCGGCCGATCTGCTCGATCCTGCCGCCGGAGAGCACGACGAGCCGGTCGGCGAGCGTCATCGCCTCCAACTGGTCGTGGGTGACGTAGATCGAGGTCGTGCCGACGCGGCGCTGCAGGCGCTTGATCTCGCCGCGCATGGAGACGCGCAGTTTGGCATCGAGGTTGGAGAGCGGCTCGTCGAAGAGGAAGGCGGAGGGTTTGCGCACGATGGCGCGGCCCATGGCGACGCGCTGGCGCTGGCCGCCCGAGAGGGCACGGGGCTTTCGCTCCAGATAGGGCTGGAGTTCGAGCATGCGGGCGGCTTCCGCCACGCGCGCGTCGATCTCGGCCTTCGGCGTGCGGCGGTTCTTCAGGCCATAGGCGAGGTTTTCGTAAACCGTCATGTGCGGATAGAGCGCATAATTCTGGAAGACCATGGCGATGTCGCGGTCGGCCGGGTCGATCTCGTTGACGACGCGCGGGCCGATCGTCACCTCGCCTTCGCTGATCGTCTCCAGCCCCGCGACCATGCGCAGCAGCGTCGATTTTCCGCAGCCGGAGGGGCCGACGAGCACGATGAACTCGCCGTCGGCGATGTCGATCGAGACGGCGCTGACGGCGGTCACGCCGCCATTGTAGATCTTGGATACGTCCTTGATGCTGATCGCTGCCATGGGACGAGCCTCCTATTTGTCGCTTTCCGTAAGACCCTTGATGAACCACCGCTGGAAGATCAGCACGATCATGACCGGCGGCAGCATGGCGAGGATCGCCAGCGCAAAGGCCTCGTTGTAATCGGGAATGTTGGAGCCCACCCAGACGAGCAGGATCTGCTTGATGCCGCGCACCAGCGTGAAGAAGCGCTCGTCCGTCGTCATCAGCGTCGGCCAGAGATACTGGTTCCAGCCATAGACGAACATGATGATGAAGATGGCGGCCATCATGGTGCGCGAGAGCGGCACCAGCACGTCGATGAAGAACTTGAACGGCCCGGCGCCGTCGATGCGCGCGGCCTCCAGCAGCTCCTCCGGCACGGACTTGAAGAACTGGCGGAAGAAGAAGGTGCCGGTGGCCGAGGCCAGCAGCGGCACGATCAGGCCGGTATAGGTGTTCGTCAGCGAGAGCTTGTTCATCACCTCGTAGGAGGGAAGGATGCGCACTTCCAGCGGCAGGAGCAGCGTCGTGAAGATCATCCAGAAGAACAGCGTGCCGAGCCGGAAGCGGAAATAGACGATGGCATAGGCGGCGAGCATCGACAGCACGATCTTGCCGGCGGCAAAACCGATGCCGAGGATCAGCGAGTTCCAGATCATGCGCGCGCCGGTGATCTTGCCGGTGAAGCCGCCCTCCCGCGTCAGCACGGTGTTGTAGGTCTCGGTGAAGTGGCCGCCCCAGGCAAGCGAGAGGCCGTTGCGGTGGATGTCGGCCGCCTCGTGGGTGGAGGTCATGAAGGCGACCACCACGGGGGCGACCATGACGAAGACGCCGAGGAGGAGAACGAGGTGATCGAGGAGACGGATGCGGTTCATGGCGGGCGCCCTCTCAATTGTAGTGCACGCGCCGCTCGATGAAGCGGAACTGGAAGATGGTGAGCACGAAGACGACGATCATCAGGATGACCGACTGGGCCGAGGATCCGCCGAGGTCATTGCCGCGGAAGCCGTCCATATAGACCTTGTAGACCAGGGTGATCGGGTTGTTGGCGGCCTTGTCCTTCACCATCACGTCGATGACGCCGAACGTGTCGAAGAGGGCGTAGGTCATGTTGATGACGAGCAGGAAGAAGGCGGTGGGCGCGAGCAGCGGCAGCGTCATCGTCCAGAAGCGCCGCGTGCCGGAACGGCAGTCGATGGCGGCGGCTTCCCGCACGGAGGCCGGAATGCTCTGCAGGCCCGAGAGGATGAAGATGAAATTGTAGGGGATCTGCTTCCACACCGACACGATGATCATGGCGATGGCGGTGTCGTTGTAGTTGAGGCCGACCTTCATGTCCCAGCCGAAGAGGGCGGCGAATTTCACCAGCGGGCCGATATGCTGGTCGAAGAACATCATGCCCATCAGGCCGGCGACCGGCGGGGCGATGGCGTAGACCCAGATCAGCAGCGTCTTGTAGGCGGCGCTGCCCTTCAGCACCGCATCCGCCTTGACGGCGAGCAGCATGCCGATGCCGAGCGAGAGGAAGGTGACGAGCGCGGTGAATACCACGGTGAAGCGGGCGATCGACTGGTACTGCACGGAGCCGAGCGCATCCGAATAGTTCGACAGGCCGACGAAGGTGGAACCGAAGCCGAAGGGATCCTCGAGATAGAAGGACGACTGGATCGCCTGGACGGACGGCCAGTAGAAGAACACGAAGATGATCGCCATCTGCGGTGCGAGGAAGAGATAGGGCAGATAGGGCGAGGAGAATTGCACGCGCTTCATGGGCGATCCTTCGATGGCGGACACCCCCTCATCCGGCCTGCCGGCCCCCTTCTCCCCGGCGGGGAGAAGGGGAGATGTTGCAGCGTCTGCGGTCCCCCTCTCCCCTTGGGGAGAGGGTCGCCGAGCGAAGCGGAGGCGGGGTGAGGGGGATTCCTACCCTGTCAGCCGGCGGTCTTGGCGAAGCGGGCGAGCAGGTCGTTCGCTTCGGTCTCGATCGTCTTCATGGCGTCTTCGACCGAGGTTTCGCCGGCGAAGATGCGGCCGTATTCGCGCTCCATGATCTCGCGGATCTGCGGGTAGAAACCGAGGCGGTAGCCCTTCGACCAGTCGCCCGACTTGAGCATGAGCTGCTGGATGCCGACTTCGGCGACCGGGGTCTTTTCATAATAGCCTTCGGACTTCGCCAGCTCGTAGGCCGCCTTGGTGATGGCGACGTAGCCGGTGGCCTGGTGATAGAACTTCTGGATTTCCGGCGAGGTCAGGAACTGGAAGAAGTCGGCCGTGCACTTGTTCTCTTCGTCCGGCTTGCCGGACATGGCGAACAGCGCGGCACCGCCGATGAACGAGTTGGTGCCGGCCCCTTCAATGCCCTGCCAGTAGGGCAGGAAGGCCGCGGTGAACGGCTTCTGCGCCGTCTTCTGGAGGCCGCCGAACGAACCGGACGACCCGATCCAGAGGGCGGCCTTGCCATCTTCGAAGAGCTTCTGGTTGTCGTTCCAGCCGGCACCGAAATAGCCGAAATAGCCCTCGTCGGCCCAGGCCTTCAGCTTGGTGAACATCATGACGAGGTTCGGGTCCGTCATGTTGATCTTCGTGTCGGTGACCGAATCGTAGCCGTTGTTGTTCGTCGCGAACTGGATGTTGTTGCGCGAGAAGAAGTTTTCCGTGAACTGCCAGGTGAGCTGCGACTGGACGAGCGGCAGGTAGCCGGCTTCCTTCAGCTTCGGCGCGATCGCCTCGAACTCTTCCCAGGTCTTCGGCGCTTCGACGCCGGCCTTCTCCAGGGCCTCGGTGTTCACGTACATGATCGGGGCGGAGGAGTTGAACGGCATGCCTACGAACTTGCCGTCCGGCGCGGCGTAGAAGTAGCGCACGCCCTCGATGAAGGCTTCGCGGTCGAACGGGTGGCCGGCGCCGGTGATCAGGTCTTCGGCCGGGATAACGGCGCCCGGAGCATTGATGATCGTCGCCGCGCCCGCGTCGAAGACCTGCAGGATGTTCGGCTGTTCGCCCGAGCGGAAGGCGGCGATGCCGGAAGCGAGCGCTTCCTCGTAGGTGCCCTTGGAAACCGGCGTCAGGGCACAGGCCGACTGGGCGGCGTTGAACTTCTGGGCGACTTCGTTGATGACCTCGCCGTTGCGGCCGGCCATGCCGTGCCACCAGGTGATGTTGGTGGCGGCCATCGAGGCCGAGGCGGAAAACGCGAGTGCGAAACCTGCGAGGGAAAGCGGCTTGAACATGGGTTGCTCCTCTTCACCGGATTTGGTGTGAGGGTGCACTAATGAGCCACCGTGACGGGCGCGTTACGGTTTCATGTCAGTTTCGTTACATTTTCCTTTTGGTCAAAACGCATCCGGCAGATGCCGGGGAAGCCGCCAGGGGCGGACGGCGACAATGTCGTACCGGAGGGAGAGGCGGTGGCCGTCGGGCTGGCGCGAGAGCCAGATTTCGCTTGCCGCGCGGATGCGCCCTTGCGCGGTTCCGGTGACGGCGAAGACGGCGCTGTCGACGTCACGGCGCGCCTTCACCTCGACGCAGACGACGAGGTCGCCGCGCCGCGCGATGATGTCGATCTCGCCGAGCTTCGTGCGGTAGCGGATCGCGCGGATGCGAAAGCCCTTGGCGGCAAGGTAGAGCGCGGCGATGTATTCGGAGACGTGTCCGCGGCGAAAGGCCTTCAGCCGGCCCGTATCCGCCGGCCTATTGCCCATCGCCGCCCTTCAGGTCGATGAGGCGCTGGTAGAGGTCGCGCCGCGGCAGGCCGGTCTGCCGCGCGGCCTCGGTGGCCGCCTTGCCGGCCGGCATGTCCCTGGCGAGCGCGGCAAGCAGCCGGTCGACATCTTCCGCCTCGGGCGCGGCCGCCGCACCCGGCGGGCCGATGACGAAGACGATCTCGCCCTTGACGGCGTGGCCGTCGCCATAATGCGCCGACAGCTCCCCGAGCGTTCCGCGGCGGAACTCCTCGAAGGTCTTGGTCAGTTCGCGGCAGACACAGGCCGCCCGCCCCTCCCCCAGCACCTCGGCCGCCGCCGCGACCGTCGCGGCGATGCGATGCGGGGATTCGAAGAACAGCAGCGTCGCCGGCACGCCCGCAAGCTCGGCGAGGCGATCGCGCCGCGCCTTGTCCCTGGACGGCAGGAAGCCGGCAAAGAAGAAGGCCTCGTTGGGCAGGCCGGAGCCGACGAGCGCGGCAAGCGGGGCGGAGGCGCCGGGGATGGGCACGACGCGGTGCCCGGCCGCGATGGCGAGCAGCGCCAGCCGGTATCCGGGATCGGAAACGAGCGGCGTGCCGGCATCGGAGACGAGGGCGACGGATCTGCCTCCCTCCAGCGCGGCGATGAGGCGCGGGCCCGCCTCGTCCGCATTGTGCTCGTGATAGGCATAGGGCCGGTTGACGATGCCGTAGCGGTCGAGCAGCACGCGGGTGACGCGCGTGTCCTCGCAGGCGAGCACGTCGGCGCCTGCCAAGGTTTCGAGCGCCCGCAGCGTGATGTCGGAGAGATTGCCGATCGGCGTCGCGACGAGATAGAGCGCCGGCTCCAGCGGCCGGGCGGGGATCACGGCATTGTGCAGGCGGAAAGTCTTCGCGCCTTCGCCCCCGCCGTTTGCCGCACCCTCGTCCCGCATCGCCCGTCACCTTTCCGGCCGCTGGACGGCCGCATGTCTTCATCCTTATGGGCGAGCGGGCAGGCCCTCGCAAGGTCCGGCGGTTGACTATCCTGTGTTCCACGCCGTTAGCACTTGCAAAGTTCCGCATGTTTCTGCCATTTTGCCCGTCCACATCTTCCGGCGCCCGCCGGGATTTCAAGGCAATGCCGCGCCGGACCTCCGGCGTGCTAGCGGTCGAAAGCGGTACAGTTCATGCGCATTACTCTCGAGCGGTCCAATCTTCTGAAGTCGCTGAACCACGTCCATCGCGTGGTCGAACGGCGCAACACGATCCCGATCCTCTCGAACGTGCTGCTGCGCGCGGACGGCGCGAGCCTCGACATGAAGGCGACCGACCTCGACCTCGAGATCACCGAGGCGACGCCCGCCCAGGTCGAGCAGGCCGGCGCGACGACCGTTCCGGCGCACCTGCTCTACGACATCGTGCGCAAGCTCTCGGACGGTTCGGAAGTGCTGCTCGCCACCAGCGCCGACGGCGCCTCGATGACGGTCGCCTCGGGCCGTTCCAAATTCTCGCTGCAATGCCTGCCGCAGTCCGATTTCCCGGATCTCACCGCCGGCAGCTTCTCGCACACGTTCCGCCTCAAGGCGACGGATCTCAAGATGCTGATCGATCGCACCCAGTTCGCGATCTCGACGGAGGAGACCCGCTACTACCTCAACGGCATCTTCATCCACACGATCGAGAGCAAGGGCGAACTGAAGCTCCGGGCCGTCGCCACCGACGGCCATCGCCTGGCCCGCGCCGACGTCGAAGCCCCCTCGGGCTCCGAGGGCATGCCGGGCATCATCATCCCGCGCAAGACGGTCGGCGAGCTGCAGAAGCTGGTCGACAATCCGGACCTGACCGTCACCGTCGAGGTCTCGGACGCGAAGATCCGCTTCACCATCGGCTCCGTCGTGCTGACCTCCAAGCTGATCGACGGCACGTTCCCCGATTACCAGCGCGTGATCCCGACCAACAACGACAAGGAACTGAAGATCGACTGCCAGTCCTTCGCCCAGGCCGTCGACCGCGTCTCCACCATTTCCTCCGAGCGCGGCCGCGCCGTGAAGCTGGCGCTCGGCGACGGCCAGCTGACGCTAACCGTCAACAACCCGGATTCGGGCAGCGCGACGGAAGAGCTGCCGGTCGGCTATGACAGCGACCCGCTGGAAATCGGCTTCAACGCGAAATACCTGCTCGACATCACCTCCCAGCTCTCCGGCACGGAGGCCGTCTTCATGCTGGCCGATCCGGGCTCGCCGACGCTGGTGCGCGACCTTGCCGGCGACGACGCGCTCTACGTGCTCATGCCGATGCGCGTATAGACGCCGCCATATCGGGAAACCGCCTTGGAACCCGCCGGTCCTCCGGCGGGTTCTTTTTTAGGGAGCGCTTTCGCGGGCGGGGGAAACTTGCAGGCGGCGGCGCAATCAGACTTGTTTTTGACGCAAACCGCGTCACATATTCGCAGAAGGCCGGGCGAAGCAGGCGGACACGAAGCCCCTTCCCGGCCATGTAGAAGTGCTACCATGAAGGGGGATGGCATGACGTTGCGCGTGAAGGTCAAGGAACGGCTCGGCAAGAAATTCGACGACGAGATCCGGTTCTTCAAGGGCTGGATGAGCAATACGCGGGCCGTCGGTTCGATCATCCCCACCTCTTCGGTCACCGCGCGCCGCATGGCGAGCGTCATCAATCCCACCTCGGGCCTTCCCGTGCTCGAACTCGGGCCGGGCACCGGCGTCATCACCAAGGCGATCCTCGGGACCGGCCTTGCGCCGGAGAAGCTGACCTCGATCGAGTTCTCCACGGATTTCTACAATCACCTCGTCGCGCGCTTCCACGGCGTCAACTTCATCAATGGCGATGCCTTCGACCTCGACAGGACGCTCGGCGATCTTCGCAACGCCACCTTCGACAGCGTCATCTCCGCCGTGCCGCTGCTCAATTTCCCGATGCACAGGCGCGTCGCGCTGATCGAGGACCTGCTCTCGCGCGTTCCCGCCGGCCGGCCGGTCGTGCAGATCTCCTATGGCCCGCTCTCCCCCGTCGTCGCCATGCCGGATCGTTACCAGATCAGCCATCTCGACTTCGTCGTGCGCAACATCCCGCCGGCGCAGCTCTGGACCTACCGCCGCACCCATTGAGGGGCGGCCGTGTTCGCCCTTTATATCACCCATCCGCAGGTCGCCATCGACCCGGCCGTGCCGGTGCCCGACTGGGGCTTGTCCGAGCGCGGCCGCGAACGGGCCCTGCTCGCCGCCTCGGCCGGCTGGGCGCGGCAGATCGGCCGCTTCGTGGCAAGCACCGAGCGCAAGGCGATCGAGACGGCGGAGATCCTTGCCGCCGGCCGCCTTGCCGTCGAGACCGACCACGCCATGGGCGAGAACGACCGTTCCGCCACCGGCTACCTGCCGCCCGATGCCTTCGAGGCCGCGGCCGACGAATTTTTCGCTCATCCGGAGCGGAATTTTCGCGGCTGGGAGCGCGCGGTGGATGCGCAGGCGCGCATCGTCGCCGCCGTCGAGCGGGCGCTGGACGGTCACGACCCGGAAATCCCGATCGCCTTCGTCGGCCATGGCGGCGTCGGCACGCTGCTGAAAGGATACCTCAAGGGCACGCCCATACGCCGGGACGGCGACCAGCCGGGCGGCGGCGGCAATCTTTTCGCTTTCGGCCTTGCGGACCGCATCGTCGCATGCGACTGGACGCCAATGGAATCTTGGAAAGGGTTTTGACCATGTCCGCGCGCGACCGCCTGATCGTTGGCCTCGATGTACCGACCATCGCGGAGGCGGAAAAGGTGGTCCAGACGCTCGGCGACACCGCCCTCTTCTACAAGATCGGCTACCAGCTGGTCTTTGCCGGCGGCCTGGAATTCGCCCGCGACCTCGCCAGGGACGGCAAGAAGGTCTTCCTCGACATGAAGCTGCTCGACATCGACAACACGGTGGCCAAGGGCGTCGAGAACATCGTCAAGATGGGCATGTCCATGCTGACCCTGCACGCCTATCCGAAGGCCATGGCCGCCGCCGTCGCCGCCGCCAAGGGTTCCGATCTCTGCCTCCTCGGCGTCACGGTGCTCACCTCCATGGATGCCAAAGACGTCATTGACGCCGGCTACGAATACGATCCGCACACGCTGGTGCTGCGCCGCGCCGAACAGGCCCGCATCGCCGGCATGGGCGGCGTCGTCTGCTCCGCCGAGGAAGCCAGGGCCGTGCGCAAGATCGTCGGACCCGACATGGCGATCGTCACGCCGGGCATCCGCCCGGCCGGCGCCGATCTCGGCGACCAGAAGCGAGTCATGACCCCGGCCGACGCGCTGAAGGCCGGCTCCAGCCACCTCGTCGTCGCCCGCCCGATCGTCAAGGCGGACGATCCGCTTGCCGCAGCAAGCGCGATCCTCGCCGAAATGGACGGCGCACGCGCAGCATAACAAAAAGGGAGAGAGACATGCCCAAGGGCTACTGGATCGCACAGGTCGATGTGCGCGACACCGAACGCTACAAGGATTACGTCGCCGCCGCCAAGCCGGCCTTCGAAAAGTATGGCGCGAACTTCATCGCCCGCGGCGGCGCCTTCGCGCAGCTGGAAGGCCGCGTGCGCGCCCGCAACGTGATCATCGAGTTCCCCTCGCTGCAGGCCGCCGTCGACTGCTACAATTCGCCGGAATACCAGGTCGCCGCCGCCATCCGCCAGGAAGTGGCGGATGCGGAAATGGTGGTCGTCGAGGGCCTTTGAGCCGGCCATCCCGGCTCCCGGAAAAACCCGGCGCAAGAGACGCTTCGCCGCGCTTCACCTTACGAACGCTTTGGGCTATGTAGGCGCTACCGACCTACAATGTTCTTCAGGAGCAGCCTCATGACCTTGTCCAACCTTCCGCCGCTCGTCACAGTCTTCGGCGGCTCGGGCTTCGTCGGGCGTCATGTGGTGCGTGCGCTGGCGCGCCGCGGCTACCGCATCCGCGTCGCCGTCCGCCGGCCGGACCTTGCTGGCTTCCTGCAGCCGATCGGCGGCGTCGGCCAGATCTCCTTCGTGCAAGCGAACCTGCGCTACCGCCAGTCCGTCGATCGCGCCGTCGAGGGCGCCGACCACGTCATCAACTGTGTCGGCATCCTCTTCGAGAGCGGCCGCAACAATTTCGACGCCGTGCAGGATTTCGGCGCCCGCGCGGTGGCGGAAGCCGCCCGCGCCGTCGGTGCGAAGCTCACCCACGTCTCCGCCATCGGCGCCGACGAGAAATCCGCGTCCTCCTACGCCCGCACCAAGGGCCGCGGCGAAGCGGCGGTGCTGCGCACGGTTCCCGATGCCGTCATCCTGCGACCCTCCATCATCTTCGGCCCGGAAGACGGCTTCTTCAACAAGTTCGCCACCATGGCCCGCTATGCCCCGGCCCTGCCGCTGATCGGCGGCGGCCACACGAAGTTCCAGCCGGTCTACGTCGCCGACGTCGCCGAGGCCGTCGCCCGCTCGGTGGACGGCACGATCGAGCGCGGCCGCATCTACGAGCTCGGCGGTCCGGAAGTGCTGACCTTCCGCCAGTGTCTCGAAACCATGCTGCGCGTGATCGACCGCAAGAACCCGCTCGTCTCCCTGCCCTTCGGCATCGCCTCGCTGATCGGCTCCATCGCCTCGCTCGTGCCCCTTATCAAGCCGCCGCTGACGGCCGACCAGGTCACGCTGCTGCGTGTCGACAATGTGGTCTCCGACGCCGCCCGCAGCGAGGGCCGCACGCTGGAGGCGATCGGCATCGAGCCGGTCCTCGTCGAGGCGATCCTGCCGAGCTATCTCGTGCGCTACCGGCCGCAGGGCCAGTTCACGCGGATCGACCGCGCCGCCTGACCGATTTTCATCCCGAATAACCGGCCGGCACGGGGCGATCCCGCGCTAGCCGGCCCGTGTTTTTCGAAGCGCTTTGGGCGGGCTGTTGCACTTATGCAGCGGTTAAAAAAATCACTGCGGCATTTACGCGCGATTCAGCATGTCGCGATATTGATTGTCTTCGGGCCAGCGAATAAACACCGCCCCCGTCGCGTCGTACTGATGACAGTTCTGCGGCGTATTTTCAGGACTTTGAGAGGCTTCCGGCGTAATGGGCAAGGCAATTGCAATCTTCTTCGGATTTTCGGCTCTGATCATCGTGGCCGGATCCTTTGCCGCGCCGTCGACGGTCTCGGCCGGCAAGCACGGCTGTTCGCCGGCCTACGGCGTCGATCCCTGCACGACCGCCTCGGTCAAGTAAGGGCGGGCCGGCCAGAGCCGGCCGTAACAATCTTTACCCGAAGATCAGAAGGCCGATCAGGCCCAGCGTTCCCACGACGATCCGCCAGATGGCGAACAGCGTGAAGCCGCGGCGCGAGACGAAGTCGAGCAGCGAGCGCACGACAAAGAGACCTGCCACGAAGGCTGCGACGAAGCCGACGCCGATGACGAGAAGGTCGTCGGACGAGAGCGCGTCGCGGTTCTTGTAGAGATCGAGCGTGAAGGCGCCGACCATGGTCGGCATGGCGAGGAAGAAGGAAAACTCCGCCGCCGAGCGCTTGTCCGTGCCCATCAGCAGGGCGCCGGCGATCGTCGCGCCTGAGCGCGAGGTGCCGGGGATCATGGCCAGGCACTGGCAAAGGCCGATCTTGAAGGCGAGCGACGGCGGGTACTTCATCGCATCCGTATAGCGCGGCTGGAGCGGCAGGCGGTCGATCACGTAGAGGATGACGCCGCCGACGATCAGCACGATGCAGATCAGCATCGGGGTTTCGAAGAGCACCGTCTTGATGAAATCATGCGCGAGCGCGCCGATGACGGCGGCCGGCAGGAAGGCGATGAGCACGCTGGCGACGAAGCGCCGCGCCTCCGGGCTCGACGGCAGCGCAAAGGCGATGCGGAGCAGCTTGGCCGCGTAGACGGAGAGGATGGCGAGGATCGCGCCGAGCTGGATGAGCACGGCGAAGGTGTTGCCTGGCGACTTGAAGCCGAGGAAGTGCCCGGCGAGCAGGATATGGGCGGTGGAGGACACCGGGATGAATTCGGTCAGGCCCTCGATCAAACCGAGAATGAGGGCGCTGACGATGGACTGGTCTGCCATGTAGGTTCCTTGGGGAAAGGGGACGAAAGCCACGGAATGAAGCGGGCTTCGAGCCTCCCACAAAACCCCGCCCGGAGGTTTTGTGGGAGGCCCATACGGCAAAAAGCCCGATTCGCTTGTGTTTGTACCACCAAATTTCTATAGGTTCGTCAAATCAGCCATGGTCAAATCAGCCCGCATGCGCGCTCGACCCGGCCACAGCCCCTTCCGCAAGACCAGCAAAGCAGCCTGATGCCCACACTCTACCATCACCCGATGTCCGCCGCGTCCCGCTTCGTCCGCCTGATCCTGGCGGAATACGGGTTCCAGACGGAGCTTGCCGAAGAACAGCCTTGGGAAAACCGGCGCGATTTCCTCGCCCTCAACCCGGCCGGAACGCTGCCCGTCTATGTCGACGACAGCATGCGGGCGCTCTGCGGCGCGAGCATCATCTCCGAATATCTCGACGAGACGCACGGCGTCCTGAAGCGCGACCGCCGGCTGCTCGCCGAAGACCCCTTCCAGCGCGCGGAAATCCGCCGCCTGACGGAATGGTTCCTGCAGAAGATGGAGCAGGACGTGACGCGCCCGCTGGTGCGCGAGCGCATCTTCAAGCTGCAGATGACGCCGGACCAGGGCGGCGGCCCGCCGGACAGCAAGATCCTGCGCAATTCGCGCGCCAATATCCGCCAGCACATGAAGTATCTTTCCTGGCTCGCCGGCTCGCGCACCTATCTTGCCGGCGACCGCCTCAGCTATGCCGACCTTGCCGCCGCGGCCTGTCTTTCGGTGCTCGACTATATGGGCGAGATCAACTGGGCGGACGCGCCGCAGGCCAAGGAATGGTACCAGCGGCTGAAGTCCCGCCCCTCCTTCCGCCCGCTGCTGGCCGAGCGCGTGCGCGGCGTCACCCCGGTCTCGCACTACGCGGACCTCGACTTCTGAGGACGGGGCGATGTCGGGCGACGACAGGATCCGGCGCCGCCTGACCGACTTCCTCAAGGCGGAAGCGGCGGACAAGGGGTTCGACCTCTGTCGCATCACCGGCCCCGATTCCATTCCCGAGGCGCCGCCCCGGCTCGCCGACTTCCTTGCCGCCGGCTATCACGGCACCATGGACTGGATGGCGGAGACCGAGGCACGGCGGGCCGATCCGCGCGTCCTGTGGAGCGCGGTGCGCTCCGTCGTCCTCTTCGGCATGAACTACGGCCCGGCGCACGATCCGCGCGCCGTGCTTTCCATGCCGGACCGGGCGGCGATCTCCGTCTATGCGCAGAACCGCGATTATCATGACCTCATCAAGGGCAAGCTGAAGGAAGTGGCGACGCGCTTTGCCGCGCGCGGCGGGGCGGATGTGAAGGTGTTCGTCGATACGGCGCCGGTCATGGAAAAGCCGCTCGCCGCCGCTGCCGGGCTCGGCTGGCAGGGCAAGCACACCAACCTCGTCAGCCGCACGCACGGCTCCTGGCTCTTCCTCGGCAGCCTCTTCACCACGGCCGACCTTGTCCGCGACGAACCGGAGCGCGACCATTGCGGCTCCTGCCGCGCCTGCCTCGACGCCTGCCCGACCGACGCCTTTCCAGCGCCCTACAAGCTCGATGCGCGGCGCTGCATCTCCTACCTCACCATCGAGCACAAGGGACCGATCGATCCCGCCATCCGCGAGAAGATCGGCAACCGCATCTATGGCTGCGACGATTGCCTGGCCGCCTGCCCCTGGAACAAGTTCGCCGCCGCGGCCTCGCAGATGAAGCTCATCGCCCGCGAGGAACTGAAGGCGCCGGCGATCGCCGATCTCCTGACCCTCGACGACGCGGGTTTCCGCGCGCATTTCTCCGGCTCGCCGGTCAAGCGCATCGGCCGCGACCGCTTCATCCGCAACGTGCTGATCGCCGCCGGCAATTCCGGCGACCGCAGCCTGATCGCGCCCTGCCTCCATCTTGCCGACGACGCGTCTCCCGTGGTGCGCGGCATGGCCGCATGGGCGCTTTCCCGGCTGATGGCGGCTTCCGAATTTACCAAATTTGCGGCAGGAAGGGCGGACGACGCGGACGCGGACGTGCGCGCGGAATATGAAAGAGCAAAGGCAGACTGTCGATGACGCACCTCCTGATCCTCGGCGCCGGCTTCTCCGGCAAGGCTATCGGCCAGACCTTCAGGGCGGCCGGCTTTTCCGTCTCCGGCACGACGCGCTCGGCGGAAAAGGCAGAGGGCCTTTGCGCCCTCGGCATCGCGCCGATCCTCTATGACGGCGGCCCGATCCCCGAGGCCCTTGCGGCCGACATGGCGCGCGCCACCCATGTCGTGCAGTCCATCGCGCCCGGCAAGGAGGGCGATCCGCTGTTCCGCGCCGGCATGCCGCCGATCTCCGCCCTGATGCCGGAGCTCGCCTGGGCCGGCTATCTTTCGACCGTCGGCGTCTACGGCGACCACAAGGGCGGCTGGGTGGACGAGAACACCGCGCTGAACCCGGTTTCCACCCGCTCCGTCGAGCGGGTGGAGGCGGAGAACCGCTGGCTCGACTTCGGCAGGGCCTCGGGCCTGCCCGTTGCCGTGCTGCGCCTTGCCGGCATCTACGGGCCGGGCCGCAATGCGCTGCGCAACATGGAAGAGGGCACCGCGCGCCGCCTCGTCAAGAAGGACCAGGTGTTCAACCGCATCCGCGTCGAGGATATCGGCCGTTCGGCCCTCTTCCTTGCACAGAAGTCCCTCGGCGGCCTCTGGAACATCACCGACAACGAGCCCGGTCCGCCGCAGGACGTGGTGGCGGAAGCCGCCCGGCTGATGGGCTTGCCGGTGCCGCCGGATATTCCTTTCGAGACGGCGGAACTTTCTCCCATGGCCCGGTCTTTCTATGCAGAGAACAAGCGCGTCTCGAACGCCAAGCTGCGTGCTGCCGGCTTCGAACTTCGCTTCCCGGACTATCGCCAGTCGCTCGCCGAGCTCCACGCGGCCGGCCGCTGGCGCGGTTGAGGGGCGAGGCCGGCAGGGCTGGCTTTTGCGATTTAATACAACCTTTAATTTATCTGCCTCATTTTTGCCGCCGAATTCATGCGCAGTAACTGCTAATATTGAAAGTTTTTTCCGAGAATTTGTGCGATTGCCGGATGACCATTCCAACTTGCAAGTCGATCCAGTTTAGTGACTGATTCGGAAGATTCTTTTCCGCCATCCGAACGAAGATCAAAAATCCATCGCCGGCGATGGACTGTATATCGTACGGCCTCCCCACAGCAATTGCGGCGGGTTGAGGCACGTTTTTGCCATTTTTGCTTCCTCATAGGGCGATCATCACAGCGGAAATTCGCAACTTTCCCGGAAGGTCATCCGATACATGATGCTCAAGCTCTCCAGCCTCGCACTCGCCTCGCTCGTCACAGCCTCCTCCACCTTCGTTACATTCTCCGATGCTGAGGCCGCCGGTTGCGGTCGTGCCTCCTGGTATGCGCTGCACTCGCGCACCGCCTCCGGCGAGCGCATGAACCCGAACCTCCTGACGGCCGCCCACCGGAGCCTGCGCTTCGGCACCAAGGTGAAGGTCACCAACGCGAACAACGGCAAGAGCGTCGTGGTGCGCATCAACGATCGTGGCCCGTTCATCCGCGGCCGGGTGCTCGACCTCTCCAAGGCCGCCGCCTCCAACATCGGCATGATCCGCTCCGGCCACGCCAAGATCTGTTACGAAGTCATCGGCTGACGAGCGCTATTGTGCGGCTCCCGGCTTGCCCTTCGTGCATTCCGCCGCTACCACGACGCAAAACGGAGATGACGGATGCGATTGGGTGGGCGGCTCTCGGGAGCCATTGAGGTTCTGACGGATATCGAGACGCGGCGGCGCCCCGTCGCCGATGCACTCAAGGACTGGGGCCTCTCCCATCGGTTTGCCGGTTCCGGCGACCGCGCCGCGATCGGCAATATCGTCTATGACGCGCTGCGCATGAAACTGTCGCACGCCTTCCTGATGGACGATGACAGTCCCGCCGCCCTCGGCCATGCCGTGCTCCTGCGCCAGTGGGGCCTCGCCCCCGAGGCGCTTGCCGCCGAGTTCGACGGCGACCGGTTTGCCCCGGAGCCCATTTCCGGCGAGAAGCTTGCCGCCTTCCGCGCCCGCACTCTCGACGACGCCGCGCCGCATGTGCAGGGCGACATTCCCGAATGGATCCAGCCCGCCTTCGAGGCCAATTTCGGCGAGGCCTGGCTGGCGGAAGCCAAGGCGCTTGCCGGCCGGCCGACGCTGGACCTGCGCGCCAACACGCTGAAGGCCGGCCGCGACAAGGTGCTGAAGGCGCTGGAGCGCAACGCCGCCGCCGCCTCGGCCATCGCCCGCGAGGGCATCCGCATTCCTGCCGGCGAAGGCCCCTCGCGCCTGCCGAACGTCACCGCCGACCTCGCCTTCCAGAAGGGCTGGTTCGAGGTGCAGGACGAAGGCTCGCAGATCGTCGCCGATCTCGTCGTGCCGCAGGAGGGCGAGCAGGTGCTCGACTTCTGCGCCGGCGGCGGCGGCAAGACGCTCGCCATGGCGGCCGCCATGCACAACAAGGGCCAGGTGCACGCCTACGACACCGACCGCAAGCGCCTCGCCCCGATCATCGAGCGGCTGAAGCGTGCCGGCACGCGCAATGTCCAGGTCCATGAGACCATTGCCAGCCTTGCCCCGCTGAACAGCCGCTTCGACCGCGTACTGGTCGATGCCCCCTGCACGGGCACCGGCACCTGGCGCCGCCGGCCGGACACCAAATGGCGCCTCACCGAAAAGAACCTCGAGGAACGCCTCACCCAGCAGCAGGAAGCGCTTGCCAATGCCAGCGCCTTCGTGCGGCCGGGCGGCTTCCTGCTCTATGTCACCTGCTCGATCCTGCCGCAGGAGAACGAGGAACAGGTGCACGGCTTCTGCGCGGCCAATCCGCAGTTCGAAATCCTGCCCGCGACCGACACCTGGAAAAAGCTGTTCGGCGCGGACAAGCCGCAGCCCTGGTCGCGCGACGGCAAGACCGTCACCCTGACGCCGGCCTCGACCGATACGGACGGCTTCTTCTTCTGCGCCATGGGCCGCAAGGCCTGAGGCGGTTGCGCTCTGTCAAGTGTACCGGAACAGCTTGAAATCGTTCTAAACTATACACTTTGACACAAGTTTTTATTTGGTCCATGACAGTAACGCCTGAATAATCCCGGGCCCGGCGAGATGCCGGACCATCCGGGCGGCGGCCGCCAAGGGAGGCAAGCCGTGACGTCCGGTGTCGGGGGACACATCGAACAGGACACCAGGAGACGTCATGACCACTTCCTTCCTCCGCGCGGCCGCCTTTGCGCTTGCTGCCGCGACATCGGGGCTCGCCATCGGTTCCGCCCATGCGGCCGCCGATCCGGCCGCGATCGTCAAGCACTATGCCGAAATCGCGCATGCCAAATTCTCCGACTCGCTCGACGCAGCAAAAGCGCTCGACGCAGCGGTCGACGCACTCATCGCCAAGCCGGGCGACGACACGCTGAAGGCCGCGCGCGAGGCGTGGCTGAAGTCCCGCGTGCCCTACCAGCAGACGGAAGCCTATCGCTTCGGCAATCCGCTGGTCGACGACTGGGAAGGCAAGGTCAACGCCTGGCCGCTCGACGAGGGCCTGATCGACTATGTCGATGCCAGCTACGGCACGGAGAGCGACGAGAACGCCCTCTTCGTCGGCAATGTCATCGCCAATCCGAAGCTGGAGATCGGCGGCAAGACGATCGACGCCACCACCATCACGCCGGCAGTCCTGCAGGAACTGCACGAGGCGGGCGAAGTGGAAGCGAACGTGGCGACCGGCTACCACGCCATCGAATTCCTGCTGTGGGGCCAGGACCTCAACGGCACCGGCAAGGGCGCGGGCAACCGCCAGGCGAGCGACTATGACACGGCCAATTGCACCAACGGCAATTGCGACCGCCGCGCCGCCTACCTGAAGGCCGCATCCTCGCTGCTCGTCACCGATCTGGAAGAGATGGTGACGGCCTGGGCGCCCGATGGCGACGCCGCCAAGAACGTGACGTCGGATCCGAAGGCCGGCATCACCGCCATGCTGACCGGCATGGGCTCGCTCTCCTATGGCGAACTTGCCGGCGAGCGCATGAAGCTCGGCCTCCTGCTGCACGATCCGGAAGAAGAGCACGATTGCTTCTCCGACAACACGCACAACTCGCATTACTACGATGTCGTCGGCATCCAGACCGTCTATACGGGCGAATATACCCGTGCGGACGGCTCGAAGCTCGCCGGCCCGTCGCTCTCCGAGCTGGTTGCAGAAAAGGACGCCGCGCTCGACACGGAGATGAAGGCCAAGCTCGACGCCAGCCATGCCGCCTTCAAGGCGCTGGTGGACCGCGCGGAAGGCGGCGAAGCCTACGACCAGATGATCGGTGAGGGCAACGAAGAGGGCAACAAGGTCGTCCAGGCCGCCGTCGACAGCCTGATCGACCAGACCAGGACGATCGAACGCGTCATCGCCTCGCTCGACCTCGGCACGATCGAGCTTGAAGGCTCCGACAGCCTGGATAATCCTAACGCTGTCTTCCAATGATAGAAGGCGGGCCGCCTCCCCCGGGTGGCGGCCCGATCCATACATGACAGAACGCCCCGCCCGCCCTCTGCTCGCGGCTCTTGCCGCGGTGTCCGTCGTGGTGGGCGTTTTCGTTCTGGGACCTGCCCATTCCACCGGCCGCGGGCGCGATGACCTCTCGGAAAAGGATCGCAAGCGCGTCGCCGCGGTGACGGCGCTAACGACGGATTTTTCCAAGGCCGAAGCCTATGAGGCGATGTCCGGCGGGGCGGCGACCTCGCTTGCATCCGTCAACGTCAACAGCTTCTCCCACTTCTCCGAGAACCTCACCTTCGCGGAGGAAGAAACGTTCAAGCTCGGCAATGCGCTCTTCCAGAAACTCTGGGTCTCCTCGCCCTCCTCCACCCAGGCCTCCGACGGGCTGGGACCGCTCTACAATGCGCGCTCCTGCCAGACATGCCACATCAAGGACGGCCGTGGCCATCCGCCGGAGGGCGCCGCCGAGGCGACGTCGATGTTCCTGCGCCTCGCCCGCGCGGCAAGGACGCCGGAGGACGAGGCGGCGCTGAAAAGTTTTCGCGAGATGAGCCTGCCGGATCCGATCTACGGCCGCCAGCTTCAGGATCTCGCCATACCCGGCCTCAAGGCCGAGGGCCGCATGGTGATCGACTATACCGAGGAGCCGGTGACGCTTGCCGGCGGCGAGGTCGTCACGCTGCGCCGGCCGACATATTCCGTCGCCGATCTCGCCTATGGCGACCTCGATGCCACGACGACGCTCTCGCCGCGCGTCACCCAGCCGATGCTCGGCCTCGGCCTCGTCCAGGCGATCCACGAGGCGGATATTCTCGCCCTTGCCGACCCCGACGACAAGGATGGCGACGGCATCAGCGGCAAGGCGGCCATCGCCATCGATCCGAAGACGGGCAAGGAGGCGCTCGGCCGGTTCGGCTGGAAGGCGCAGTCGGCCACCGTGCGCCAGCAGAGCGCCGACGCCTTCGCCTTCGACATCGGCCTTTCGACGCCGGACGTGCCGCTGCATCAGGGCGACTGCACGCCCGCGCAAAAAGCCTGCCTCGACCGGCCCGACGGCGTGCAGAAGCGGCTCGGCGATGCCGAAGCCCCGCCGCCGGTGATGGACCTCGTCACCTTCTATGCGGAGAACCTTGCCGTGCCGGCGCGGCGCAGGGCGAGTTTCGCCGAAACGCTGAACGGCAAGCGCATCTTCTACGAGACGGGCTGTACAAGCTGCCATCAACCGAAATTCGTCACCCGGCGCGATGCCGGCAACAAGGCCCATGCCTTCCAGCTCATCTGGCCCTATTCCGATTTCCTGCTGCACGACATGGGCGAGGGCCTTGCCGACGGGCAGGCGGTCGGCGTGGCGACCGGGCGGGAATGGCGCACGCCGCCGCTCTGGGGCATCGGCCTTACAAAAACCGTCAACGGCCATACGTTCTTCCTGCATGACGGGCGCGCCCGCAACCTCACCGAGGCCATCCTCTGGCACGGCGGGGAGGCTGAGGCGGCACGCGACCGCTTCGCCGCGCTGGAAAAACACGACCGCGACGCCCTTCTGACTTTTTTGGAGAGCCTCTGATGCCCATCCGGCGCCCCTCTTTCCGTCGTTTCGCCGCGCTTTTCGAAAGCATCGCGCCCACTTTTGGGGAGGCTCACCCCCCTCTGCCCTGCCGGGCATCTCCCCCTCAAGGGGGGAGATTGGATGGAGCGCTGTCTCGCCTCTCTCTAGCGGTGCGGTTTGAGCAAGGTTCTTGCTTCTTGCCGATCTCCCCCCCTGAGGAGGAGATGCCCGGCAGGGCAGAGGGGCGGCGGCGACTGCCGACCCTGCTTCTCGCCGCCGGCCTGATGCTCTCCGCCGCCCTGCCGGCGCTGGCGCAGGAGGGCGAGGCGCCCGTGCCGCCCGCGCTGACGGACGAGAGCGTGGTCGGCATCATGACGCACGCGGTCGACGAGGTGATCCGCCCCGGCTACCGCCGCTTCCAGGCCTCCGCCGGCATGCTCGCCGAAACGACCGCCGCCTTCTGCAAGGCGCCCTCCGAAGGCGGCCGCAAGACGGTCGACGATGCCTTCCGGCAGGCGGTTGCCGACTGGGGGCGCATCGAGATCGTGCGCATCGGCCCGGTCATCGACGACAACCGCTTCGAGCGCATCCTCTTCTACCCCGACCGCAAGAGCACCGGCCTGAAGCAGGTTCAGGCGCTGCTGCAGAAGGCCGACGAAGCGGATACGGACGCCGCGGCCATGGCCGGCAAGAGCGTCGCGATCCAGGGATTTGGCGCGCTCGAATTCGCGCTCTACGGCACCGGCGCGGAAACGCTGATGGCGACGCCGGACAGCTTCCGCTGCCGTTATGCCGCCGCCGTCGCCCGCCATATCGAGACGACGGCCGGTCAGCTCGTCGCGGCCTGGGACGCGCCCGACGGCGTGCAGCGGGACTGGAAACATCCCGGCCCGCAGAACCCGGTCTTCCGCACCGGCAAGGAGGCGATCACCGCACTCCTCGGCATCCTCGTTCACGGCGCGGAGGCGGTGCGCGACCAGCGCATCGAGACCTTCTACCGCAACGGCGGCACGACACGCCCGAAATCGGCGGTCTTCTGGCGTTCCGGCAACACCTGGACCTCGATCAACGCCAATATCGAGGGCCTGCAGACGCTGTTCGACACATCGGGCATGGCCGATCTCATCGATCCGAACTTCGTCTCCATCGCCGGCAATGTCGATTTCGTGCTGAAAGCCCTGCGCCGCGTCGCGCCGACCATCGATCCCGATATCGAAAAGGCCGTCTCGACGCCGGAAGAACAACAGAAGATCGCCTTCCTCCTCGTCAACACGCGCGACCTCATCCTGCGCCTCAACACCGAATATGGCGGGGCGATCGGGCTCGGCGCCGGCTTCTCCTTCGCGGACGGCGACTGATGCGGGCCGCGGGCACCCGGAGCGCGCTTGTCGACCGCCGCGTCTTCCTGCGCATGGCGGGCGCCGCCTGGGTCGCGGCGCTCGGGACCCGTCCGTCCTTCGCGCTGTCGCAGACCGACGCCGTCTTCGCGTCCGGCTACATGGAGCGCGACGGGAGCTTCGGCATCGCGGTGCTGGCCGAGGACGGCACACTCATAGAGAAGACGCCGCTGCCGGCCCGCAGCCACGGCATGGCCTTTTCGCCCGCGACCGGCCACCTCGTCGCCTTCGCGCGGCGTCCGGGTACCTTCGCGCTGATCATCGACCGCGGCGGCGGGGCATCGCCCGTGACGATCGCCAGCGCCGAGGACCGGCATTTCTTCGGCCACGGCTGCTTTTCGCCGGATGGAAAAATCCTCTATGCCAGCGAGAACGATTTCGACGCCGGGCGCGGCGTCATCGGCCTCTATGACGCCGGCGACGGCTACCGCCGCATCGGCGAATATTCGACCTACGGCATCGGCACGCACGATCTCTCCGTCAGCGACGACGGCCGCCTGCTGATCGCCGCGAATGGCGGCATCGAGACCCATCCGGATTTCGGCCGCACCAAGCTCAATCTCGACCACATGGAGCCCTCGCTCGCCCTGATCGACGCGGCAACCGGCGCGCTCGTCGAGCGCCATGCGCTGCCGGAGACGCTGCGCCAGCTTTCCACCCGCCATATCGACCTCGACGACAGGGGACGCATCTGGTTCGCCTGCCAGTACGAGGGGCCGCGCAACGACCTGCCGCCGCTCGTCGGCCATTTCTCCAGGGGCGAGGACCTGGTGTTCCTCTCCCTGCCGGAGGAGACCACGATCGGCCTTGCCAACTATGTCGGCGCCATTGCGGTCAACCGGCGCGAGGGCCTTGTCGGCCTCACCTCGCCGAACGGCGGGCGTTTCGTCGTGCTCGAGGCGGCAAGCGGCCGGGTGCTGCGGGAGGAGGCCATCGCCGAGGCCGCCGGCATCGCTGCGGCGCCGCGGGGCTTTGCGGTCTCCTCCTATGACGGCCGCTTTGCCGGCAGCCGGGACGCCGTCGCCTGGGACCAGCACATCGCCGGCCTGATGCCGCGCCGCTGATCCCGCCCCTGGACGGCGGCGCGCGCCGCGCTACCTCCCGGGCATGAAAAACAAGCCCCTCGTCTATCTCGCCTTCATCATCCTCGTTCTCGGCGGCGGCCTCCTCATCGGAGCCAACAACATTCCCGACGAATGGTACCGCTCGCTCGCCAAACCGATCTTCACCCCGCCCGACTGGGTCTTCGCGCCGGCCTGGAGCCTTCTCTACACCATCATCGGCGTGGTCGGCGCCCGGACCTGGCTGACGCTGCGCCGTTCGATGGCGATGCGCCTCTGGTTCGCCCAACTCGTCTTCAACTTCGCCTGGTCGCCCGCCTTCTTCGGCCTGCGCGACCCGGCATCCGCGATGATCATCATCCTCGGCCTGCTCATCTCCGTCGCCGCCTTCATCATCGCCTCCTGGCGGCAGGATCGCACGGCGGCGCTCCTCTTCGTGCCCTATCTCGCCTGGGTGGCCTTCGCGACGGCGCTGAACGCGGCAATCCTCCTCCTGAACTGAAAGGCGCTTGCAGTGCAGCATGCGCCGTGCAAACGTTCGGCCATCCTTGCCCATCCCGGCGGCGCGCCGGCAGACCTGGTTGCACCATGACCGATTTTCCACCGGCCGATTTCGCCGACCGCATCACCCGAAGCTTTGCCCGGCAGGCGGCGATGCGGCTCATCGGCGCCGAACTGACGCGCATCGAGCACGGCACGGTGGAGATCGAGCTGCCCTTCGACGAGAAGCTGACGCAGCAGCACGGCTTCCTCCATGCCGGCGTCATCTCCGCCGTGCTCGACACGGCCTGCGGCTATGCCGCCTATTCGGTGATCGACGCGGATGCCGCGATCCTCACCATCGAGTTCAAGGTCAACCTCATGTCGCCGGGGCGCGGCGAGCGCTTCCTCTTTCGCGGCGAGGTCACCAAGCCGGGCTCCAACATCATCGTCGCCGACGGGCGCGGTTATGCCATCTCGGATGGCCCGGCAAAGCTCATCGCCACGATGACGGGCACGATGATGGTGGTGCGCGGACGCGAGGACATCGCCGGATGAGCGTTTCCCTCAAGGCCGTCGGCCCGCACCGCATCCTCTATGTCATGGCCGTCGACGCCGAATACGGCCCCCATCTGAAAGCCCGCATCACGCCCTTCATGACCGGGGTCGGCCCGGTGGAGGCGGCCGTGCAGCTGACGCTCGCGCTCTGCCACTTGGAAGCCGAGGGCAGTCTCCCCGACCTCGTCGTCTCGCTCGGCTCGGCCGGCTCGGCGACATTGGAGCAGACCGGCGTCTACCAGGCGACCTCCGTCTCCTATCGCGACATGGACGCCTCGCCGCTGGGCTTCACCCGCGGCGCGACGCCCTTCCTCGACCTGCCGGTGGAGGTGCCGCTTCCCCTTCGCATTCCCGGCATATCCGAGGCGCGCCTTTCGACCGGCGCCGACATCGTCTCGGGCGCCGCCTATGCGGGCATCGACGCGGACATGGTGGAGATGGAGACCTTCGCGGAATTGCGCGCCTGCCAGGCCTTCGGCGTCAAGCTCGTCGGCCTGCGCGGCATTTCCGACGGCAAGGCAGAACTCAGCCATATCGGCGACTGGACGGAGTACCTCCATGTCATCGACGAAAAGCTCGCCGAGGCCGTCGACCGGCTGGAAGCGGCCATCGCCGACGGGACCGTCGTGCTGAAGGGCTGAAGATCCGGCATTTCCCCGTTGCGCGGCGGCAGGATTTTCATTAAAGGCTCGCCATGACCCAGACAGCTCATCCCGACAGCGTTCTCATCATCGATTTCGGCAGCCAGGTGACCCAGCTCATCGGGCGGCGCGTGCGCGAGGCAGGCGTCTATTGCGAGATCATCCCCTTCCAGTCGGCGGAAGAGGCCTTCCACCGCATGCAGCCGAAGGCGATCATCTTCTCCGGCGGTCCCGCATCGGTGCTCGACCAGGGCAGCCCGCGCGCACCGCAGGTCGTCTTCGATTCGGGCCTGCCGATCCTCGGCATCTGCTACGGCCAGCAGACGCTCGCCACCCAGCTCGGCGGCACCGTCGAGGGCGGCCACGCCCGTGAATTCGGCCGCGCCGACGTCGAGATCCTGAAGTCGAGCCCGCTTTTCGAGGGCTTCTGGGAGGTCGGCCGGAAATACCCGGTCTGGATGAGCCACGGCGACCGCGTCACCGTCGCACCCGAGGGTTTCGAGATCATCGGCGTTTCCGAAAACGCCCCCTTCGCCATCTGCGTCAACGAGGCGAAGCGCTACTACACGACGATGTTCCATCCGGAAGTGGTGCACACGCCCGACGGCGCCAAGCTGCTCTCCAACTTCGTGCACAAGATCGCCGGCATCAAGGGCGACTGGTCGATGTCGGCCTACCGCGCGCGCGCCGTCGAGGCGATCCGCGAGCAGGTCGGCGACAAGCGCGTCATCTGCGCGCTGTCGGGCGGCGTCGACAGCTCCGTCGCGGCCCTCCTCATCCATGAGGCCGTGGGCGCGCAGCTCACCTGCATCCTCGTCGACCACGGCCTGATGCGCAAGAACGAGGCGGCCGACGTCGTCGCCATGTTCCGCGAACACTACAACCTGCATCTCATCCATGTCGACGCCGTGGACCGTTTCGTCGGCGAGCTGGAAGGCGTTTCCGACCCGGAAACCAAGCGCAAGATCATCGGCCGCCTGTTCATCGAGGTGTTCGAGGAAGAGGCATCGAAGCTCGGCGGCGCGGATTTCCTCGCCCAGGGCACGCTCTACCCCGATGTCATCGAAAGCGTCTCCTTCACCGGCGGCCCCTCGGTCACCATCAAGTCGCACCACAATGTCGGCGGCCTGCCCGAGCGCATGAACATGAAGCTCGTCGAGCCGCTGCGCGAGCTCTTCAAGGACGAGGTGCGCGTGCTCGGCCGCGAACTCGGCCTGCCGGACAGTTTCATCGGTCGCCATCCCTTCCCAGGACCGGGCCTTGCCATCCGCTGCCCGGGCGGCATCACCCGCGACAAGCTGGAGATCCTGCGCGAGGCCGACGCCATCTATCTCGACGAGATCCGCAAGGCCGGCCTGTACGACAAGATCTGGCAGGCCTTCGCCGTGCTGCTTCCGGTCCAGACGGTCGGCGTCATGGGCGACGGGCGCACCTACGAATTCGTCTGCGCGCTGCGCGCCGTCACCTCCGTCGACGGCATGACCGCCGACTTCTACCACTACGACATGAACTTCCTCGGCCGCGCCGCCACCCGCATCATCAACGAGGTCCGCGGCATCAACCGCGTCGTCTACGACGTGACCTCGAAGCCACCGGGGACGATCGAGTGGGAGTGAATTAAGGTCGTTTCAGACCATCTCGCTCCGTGCCAAAAATCGCGCGACCCCGTTGAATAGTAAGGATTATTTTTCTTACCCCGTATCGCTGCATGTCACCCCAACCCAGCCACTTTGTTGGTAGCGATGTTGGTATGCGTTTGCCCCCAGACCGGATGCGGATTTATGGGCGATCTTACTGGATAAAGAACTGAAAAATCTGAAGCCGAGGGCCAAGCTGTACAAGGTGACGGACCGCGACGGAATGCACGCCGCCGTTACCCGACCGGAGTCATCTCGTTCCGGTATCAGTACCGGGTGAACGGGCGGCAGGAGGTCTTGACCATCGGCCGATATAGCGCCGAGGCAGCGCGCAAGCTGACACGCGCGCCTGATGCGCAGGACTACGGAATGGAAGTGTCGCTTGCGGAGGCGAGGACGTTGCTGGCGCGGGCCAGGCATCAAGTCGAGCGGGGCGAGTCGCCGTCGAAAGCCAAGGTGGAGAAGCGCACCGCGTCGGCCGCAGCGTTGACGTTCGGCGGATGGGCGGAAGCCTACTTCAAACATAAGGCCGATCCCAAGTCGGGGGCCGAGAAACTGGCTGACAGCACCTTGGCGATGCGCCGATCCGTCTATGGCCGCGCGATTGCAGGCGAGTTGTCGAAGCTCAAGCTGGCGGAGGTGACGCCGCAACGCCTCAAACGCCTATGTGATGAGGTTAAGGAGAAGCGCGGGCCGGCCGTCGCCGTGCATATCCGTGAGGTCGTGTTGCTGGTGTTCCGTCACGCCCAAGGAAGCGGACTGGATGTGAGCAACCCGGCTGAGTCGATCCGCATCAGCGCCATCGCCACGTTCGAGCCACGCGACCGTGCACTGTCGCCGTCCGAGGTTCGTGCGGTCCTGGCGGCTTTGGATCATGTGTCGGCGGCGCCTACGCTGCGCTTGGCGGTGGAGTTCGTCCTGCTGACCGGCGTCCGCAAGTCGGAGTTCATCGACGCCATATGGAAAGAAATCGACTTCACCGCCGCGCGCTGGACGATCCCGGCCGAGCGTATGAAGGCCGGCAAGGCGCATGTCGTCCCGCTGAGCGATCAGGCGCTCGACATTCTGACGGCGTTCCGCACCATGTTCGGCAACAGTCGATACCTTCACCCCGGCCGATATGACGGCGATACGCCTATCAGCAACGCGACGCTCAACCGCGTGATCGACACGGTCGTAGAGCGCATCCGGGAGACTTATCCTGACTTTCAGAGCTTTGGCGTTCACGACCTGCGCCGCACGTTCTCGACCGGCTTGAATCGCGCCAAGTTCGATGATCGTTGGATCGAGATGAGCTTGGCCCACGCGCCCCGGAACCGGATCGCGGCCGTCTATAATGTGAACCGCTACCTCGCCGAGCGGAGGATCATGCTTCAGTGCTGGGCTGACATGCTCGACGCTTGGGTGAAGGGCGAATCCGCAAAGGAGTTGATCGCCGACGCGAAGCAACGTGCCGCCGAGGTCCACGACGGTAACCGCCCGATTGTCACCGCCTGCCCGATAGCGGCCTGATTGGCTAAGACACGTCATTAGCGACGTCGTTAATGACGTGTCTTGGGCGAGGTAAGGAATGCGTGTGGAAATTCTCGGCAAGGAGCGGCGGCGGCGCTGGAGTGACGAGACGAAGCTGGAAGTTGTGATGTCAGTTGGTCTCGACGGGGCGACGGTGAGTGAGGTTGCCTGTCGGCACGACGTGATGCGGCAGCAAATTTACGCCTGGCGGCATGAGCTGAAGAAGAAAGGCCTGTTGCCGCCGACTGCCGATACAGTGTTTCTTCCCGTCGACATATCCGTCATGCCTGGTGCGGCGCTCGCGCGCGAGGAGGCGGAGCGTGCATCCGCAATGATCGAATTGCGGTTGAACCATGGGCGCAGCCTTCGCTTCGACAGCGGCGTGGATGGGACGGTCCTGACCCACCTCATCCGGGCGGTTGAAGCGGCATGATCGGGCCTGGGACAGGTGTTCGTGTTTATCTCGCCTGCGGTGTCACGGACATGCGAAAGGGCATTGAGGGCCTTGCTGCCTTGACGCAGGATGTGCTGCGCCAGAAGCCGACGGGAGGTGCTGTCTTTGCGTTCCGGGGGCGTCGTGGTGACCGTTTGAAACTTCTTTATTTTGATGGCCAAGGCTTCTGCCTCTATTACAAGGTCTTGCAGAAGGGGCGGTTTCCGTGGCCATCCGCCGCTGATGGGACGGCGCGGCTGACATCGGCGCAAATGGCGATGTTGTGGGAGGGCATTGACTGGCGGCGGCCGGACTGGGGCGCCCCTCCGGCCCGTGTTTGTTGATTTTATCTCACTGAATTTACATGTTTTTATGGATATTGAACCTGACCTGTGGTAGTCAGGTTCATGTCGAATGCGAGCCAAAATCTTCCCGATGATCCGGCCTTCCTGAAGGCGATGATCGCCGCGCTTGAGGCGCAAAACGCGAAGATGTCGGCGACCTTGCAGGCGCATGATCAGTTGATCCAGTCCCTGCGGCTGCGCATCGCCAGGCTGAAGAAGCATGGCTTCGGCAAATCGTCGGAAAAGATCGAACGGGAAATCCAGCAGTTGGAACTGGCGCTGGAGGACCTGATGATTGCCGCCTCGGAAAGCAGCAGCGAGCCTCTCACCGAGATCGAGGAAGCGGCGCCTGCCGCGTCTGAGGCAATCATGCCGGAAAAGACCATGCGCCGCCGTCCGCGCGTGTCGGACAAGGCCGTTCGCGAGCGCAGGGAACTCGATCCCGGCGCGCACTGCCCCGCTTGCGGTGGCGAATTGCGGCTTGTCGGTGAAGACGTCAGCGAAATCCTTGACATGATCGCCGCGCAGATGAAGGTCATCGAGATTGCCCGGCTGAAGAAGTCCTGCCGCTGCTGCGAGAAGATGGTGCAGTTGCCCGCGCCCAGCCGCCCCATCCCGGGCAGCATGGCGGGCGCTGGACTGCTCGCCTACATCCTGGTCTCGAAGTTCGACGACCACCTGCCGCTCTATCGCCTGAACGAAATCTTTGCCCGCATGGGCGTTGATATCCCTGACAGCACGTTGGTCGATTGGTGTGGCCGCGCCATGCGGGTGCTCCTGCCACTGATCGAGTTGATCGAGGCGGCGATCATGAGCAGTGATCTTCTCCACGCCGACGACACGCCGATCCGGGTTCTGGATCGCTCTCTGCGCGACAAGGGGCTGGGGAAAGGGGTGAAGAAGGGCAGGCTCTGGACTTATGTCCGGGACCAACGCCCATGGGCGGGCGCAGCTCCGCCCGGTGCGGTCTATTATTTTGCTCCCGACTGGAAGGAAGAGCACGTTCACCGTCACCTCAGCCAAGCGAGCGGCATCCTTCAGGCCGATGGCTACAAGGGCTACGCGAAGTTATATGGGGCCGGACCGGACGGGACACGCCGCTTCCGGGAGGCTTCATGCTGGGCGCATTGGCGGCGCGACTTCCACGATATCTGGGCCTCGAACAAATCCGAGATTGCCCGCGAGGCGCTCGACCGTATCGGTGCGCTTTACGACATCGAGCGCGAGGTTGCAGGCAAGTCTGCCGATATCCGTCTTGCCGCGCGCCAGAAGCACAGTAAGGCAAAGGTCGAAGCATTGCGCGTCTGGGCTGAAGCGCAACTGACCCGCATCCCCGGCAAGAGCGATCTGGCCGGCGCTTTCCGCTACGGCTTGAGCAGGTGGTCCTCATTCTGCCTGTTCCTGGAAGATGGCCGTGTCGCAATCGATAACAACGCCGCCGAGCGGGCGTTGCGTCCTGTCGGCGTTGGAAGACGAAACTGGCTCTTCGCGGGTGCCGACACTGGAGCAGAGACCCTGGCGCGGGCCATGACGATTATCGAAACTGCCAAGATGAATGGCCTCGATCCGCAGGCCTATCTGGCTGACGTGCTCGACCGCATTCAGGATCACAAGATCAATCGCCTCGCCGAACTGCTCCCCTGGAACTGGAAGCCGACAGCGGCGATCATCTGCGCCGAGGCCGCCTGATGGCAACGGTCAGATTCGTCTTCACCATCGACTATGTCGCCGAAATCCTCGAAGAGGACGTCGACCTCCTCCGGGAGATCATCAGCAATGATGACAACCTGACCTATGGCAATATCATCAGCGTCGTGACCGGTGACGACGAGAGTACGTCAGCTTTGACAGACGATGGCGTTGACGAACTCAGGCAGATGCTCAGCGACGCGCGTAGGTCTGCGGAAACATGGCAAGAGTTCCTCGATTGCTTCGTCCTCGACGAAGAGATCGTCGAGCGTGTCAGGACATATTCCCCACGGTAACAATCGGGCGGTTACCCACGACGACGAACTGGATGACGATCTCTGAACTACGTGAGGCTCGCGTCCATTCTGTCACTCGTTGATATTGTGGCCCGCCAGCCGACAGGGTCGGCGATCTTGCGATCGATGGTGGAACGGGACAGCCCGGTCCGAGCGAGAACGGTCCTCAAGCGGATAATGCGGTCTGGTTGACGCATGGTTGCACTGCCTCCTGCTGGCTGTTCCTGACGATTGCAGGGACCAGACAGAGCAACGATTTATCGTTGTGCAAGAGCTATTTACCCGCAGTAGGGCTATGGCGGGCAAACGGCGGCAAATAGGAAAATTCTAGTGCCGAGGTTTCAGGCCACGGAGGTTGATACCGTGTATGAAGATGAGTTCCACTGTCGATATCAAGCCTGATTCGATTAGCTACGCACACGAGGTACAGGAGGCCGACACTGGTTAAATCATTAGGATCAGCTAGCGGCGGGTCTCCTCCTTACCCTGTAACTTTCAAGCGCTCCCGGGCAGGACCTCGGAAGCGCTTTCGTAGTCAACTCAAAGACGTGCTACGGTATCGGCTAGTGCCGTCTTCGCGTTGTCGAGGTAGTCCTTCTTCACCTGAACGCGGTGACCATTCACCGTCTGCTTACCAACTTGAACCTGCGACATCGGTTGACCTTTAGCAAAGGCCACAACGCCGGTCGTTCCGAAATCACGCATTTCAGTAAAACCGTCCTTGACGTTGGTGAAGGTGAATATCTCAGGATTGGTTTTGAGAAGGGCCGTAACGTCGCGCTCAATCGCCGTTAGCACGGCGGCGTAGGCGGACGCGGCTCCCATATACTGCGTCAGCCGGTTCTTAATGATAAGATGCACTTTTGGGAGTTCGCGTCCTGCCTCACGCAATTTGGTGGCGAATGCAAAGGCCAAGTAGATGTCCGATGGAAGCTTCAGGCCATAGACAAGGGAGAAGGCGTTTTGAATGGCGCGCCGAGAAGAATCGTCCGCCATTACCGGCAGGACCAAGCGTTCCGACGCTGCCAGCGCAATCTGGGTATAAAGCGAGAAGCTCGGATTACAATCGAAGAATATCACATTGTATTCGTGTTCGATGGGGCCGATGAAATCACGGAGCCAGTCGATCACCGCGATCCACGGGTTCGAGCCGGGAATTTGGTTGTTTGCCAGCGTGTTTACCGCATTTGACTGCAACTCGAGCAGGGGATCACCACATACGAGGTCGATATTTTCAGGGATCGCTGCGTTGAATTGGTGGGGATTGGTGATGAAGTCCGCAGGCGTGAAAGGCGGAACAGTGTACGGTGAGGGCAGCCGCAACTGAAAGTAGCCGCCGATGCTGCACCGGGGCACTAGACCCTGCTGAGCGAGAAGCTTTTCGCTTCCCTTGTAGTTGAGGCCGCCAAGCATCAATTCCGAAAGATTCGCCTGCGGGCAGACATCAACCGCGAGAATCCGTTCGTCAGGATGTGTCTCTGCATAAAGGTTGATGGACTGGAACGCCAAACTCGTCTTGCCTGTGCCTCCCTTATTGTTCCAAAACGCGTATTTTTTCACCATTCCCTGCCCTCCTGGACGATTGCGAGTTCAATAAGGACAACATTGTGTCCAAATTGGACAATGTAAAGTACTATATGGACGATTAGCTTGGCATGCCCCCCGTAAGAGCTGACGAGGTGTTGGGGAAAGGTGGTCGTGCAGGATCGCAACTGCTGCGTCGTTGGCGCTGCATCTGGGACGGCGAGCGGCTAAAGACTCTTGGAGGAATCCTGTTAGCGACACCACTATGGCACCTGCTGCACCGCGATAGATATAACCAAAGCAGGCCAGTTCTACAGTCCGAGACTCCGGCCCCCTGCTGAGGTCGATGCCGTGGGTGAAGGCGAGTTCCCGGCCAAGGCTGCGGCCTGATTCGATACCGATGCCGAGTTCGCGCTTGCGATTGGCGAGCAGGGATTCCAGTTGCGGGTCGCGTTCGAGGCTCTTTGCCATGTCGCCCATGACGGATTTGGTGGCTTTGTAACCGGAGATGTTGCCCGCCTCATACTGGCGGTGGCCGGTGTGTTTGAGTTCATGCCAGCGTTCCACGAAGCGATCCGCGCGGCGCTGCGGATCGGTGAGGATTTCGGTTTCCAGTTGCAGGGCGCGGATGGCGCGATTGACCCCGCCCGATGCCGCCTCCGTCGCAAGCTCGGGGTTTTTCTTGTAGGCGGCTTCGGCATCGTGTGAGCCATACGGCCGCACGTCCTCGAAGGCGGCGCGGGCCTCGTGCAGTTCCTGAACCTGCTCTGGGCTGGCCTTGCCGCCCTGTTCCTGCGCTGCGAAGATCGTATCCACCGCGCGGGCATGGCGAACCAGCGCCCGCGTGCGGGCGCTGCGCAAGACTTCCTGAGGGTCTTCCCCGGTATGCCTCTCCGCCTCGGCCTTTCCGGCTGTTCCCCTTTCCGGCTGCTGTGCGACGTTGGGGCCAGGCACTCCGTCACCGAGAGAACGCAAGCCGTCGAGCATCCCATTAACGGCATCGCGCACCCGTTCCGGCACCAGCTTACGCATGATCTGGACGACGCGGGCGCGGAAGGTGATGCCGCGCCGCTCGGCATAATCCTGTGTCGGGTCGCGCCGTTCATAGTCGGTCGCCATGTCCTTGGCCCGGTCACGCGACAGGGTGTTGATGAGCTTGTCCTAACTGGCAAAGTCGTCGCGGCAATAATGCAGGTCCATGCCATCACGGCGGCGGGACATGGCGACATAGCTGCCGTGGGCGTCCATTCCGGGTGTCGCCAGCAATGCGTCCGGTCCACGGTCATGCCTTGCGCCTTGTGGATCGTCGCGGCATAGCCGTGGTCTATGCGGTCGTAGTCTTTCAAGTCAAAGCTGATGCTTCGCCCGTCATCGGCGCGAACCGTCATGGATTGCGGGCTGACTTCCTCAACCATGCCGAGCGTGCCGTTCTTTACGCCAAGCCCGCGCTCGTTTTGCAAGAACATGACGCGATCCCCGGCGGCGAAGTGGTGTTCGCTGCGCTCGACTGTCACGCGCACGTCCTCGCCAAGATCGCCAGCCTCCCGCATCCTGTCGCGGGCGGCCTCGTTAAGTTCGCGCACCTCGGCATTGGTGTGGGTGAGAATGATGCGGCTGCTGTCCGGTGATGCCTGCCGGTCGCGGTCCCAGCGGTCGATTAACTCGTCACGCGCCTGCTGGCGGGTCGTGGCCTCATGCACCATGTCGTGCGCGTCATAGGCGTGGATGGCATGGCCCGCCCTACCGGTCGCCAGATCGCAGGTGGCGTCCCGCTGCCAGTCCTCACGCTGGCGGCGGACGGTTTCGATCTCGCCGCCGCCTTGGCGGTCGTGAATCGAGCGGAAGGCTGCGTCCGCCTCGATGGATTGGAGCTGCTGCGGATCGCCGACCAGCACCACCTTTGCGCCAGCCTCAGCGGCATGAGACAGCACACGTTCCATCTGTCGCGTGCCGACCATGCCCGCCTCGTCGATGACAAGCACATCGCGGCTGGTGAGCATGTCGCGGCCCTGCGCCCAGCCGTGTTCCATGCTGGCGATGGTGCGCGAGGCGATGCCAGAATCGCTTTCGAGATTTTCCGCCGCGATGCCGGACAGGGCAGCGCCGCGCACCTTATAGCCCGCCGCCTCCCATGCCTCGCGCGCCACGCCGAGTATGGCGCTCTTTCCCGTTCCAGCATAACCGACGACGATGCCAAGATCACGACCGTCCGTGACATGCGCCAGTGCCTCGGCCTGCTCGCCGGACAGGACAAGACCGCGCTGCTCGGCGCGCGCAAGGGCGTCGAGTCTGTTTTTCTCGCTGACCTCGTGCCGCTCCTTCTCGGCCATCAATTCCGCCGCACGGTGGAGCCGTTGTTCGACCTCGATCATGTCGCGGGTGGTGAACCGATCCTCGCCGCGTCCGTCCTGCCCAAGCTCGACCAGATCGGGCGCATTGCGGATCGCCCCCATGAGCTCGTTGAACTGGTCAATGCCATCGCTGTGCCGGTGCGCAAACATCGCCATGTCGCGCCGCGTGAAGGTCGATTGCTGATGCGTGATCGCGTCCAGCGCAACGGAAGGATCGGCGATGATCCACGCGCCGTTATTGCGCGCGATCTCCCGGTGCATGTCCGCGCGGTCGGCTATGTCCAGCCCTTCGCCCTCGATGCGCTGCGCAGGCGCGCCGATCTGCCTCTGCAGTTCAAGTTCGATCCCCTCCGCCTCAAGGCTGCGATGGTCGATGCGCGCGTCGATGTCGAGTTCGGCCAACCGCTCGTTGACATGCTCGGCCCAGCGTTCGCGCCAACGCTCCACCATCTCGGTGCGGTTCCAGTCCCGGACTTTCGGGCCGAAACCGTTCTCGTCCACCGAGCGCATGGTGAGCATGACATGGGCATGGGGTTTGGGCATCCCGTCCTCGCCGATGTCCCAATGCACATTCAGATCGGCAATCATGCCCTGATCGACAAACTCCGACTGCGCGAAGTCGCGGGCAAGCTCGATGCCCTGCGCCCGCGTCATCTCGCGCGGGATTGCAAACTCCACCTCGCGGGCAAGCTAGGCGTCCTTCCGCACCTCGAACGCCTCGACATCGTTCCAGAGCCGTTCGCGGCCGGACCATTGCTCCGGGGCGCCATCCGGCAGCAGCACCTCGGAATAGACGACACCACGCTTGGCGGAAAAGTCCTGCACGCGGTCGATGCGCTCGTCGCGCATACGCGAGGCCGAACGGTAGGCGGCGGATGCCACCGCGCTCGACCCGGCCTTGCGGCCGATGACCTTGACGTGAAGATGATAGATCGCCATGCGACGATCATCAGCACGGAAAGCCGCACGTCGGAACGACGTATAAGCGCGCCCTCCCTCGAAAAATCTCGGGATGGACCAGCCGGTCCCGCACCATCCCGACAACATAGAAGCAATCGGCCACGCGCTCAACTATCATCGCTCCATCAACAGCTTATGGAGGATGCAATGCGCAAGCCACGGAACTTCGATATGGAATTGAAGGCGCTTGAGGATAAGGCGCGGGAACTGAAAACTCGCAAGGTGCAGCAACTCGGCGAACTGATGATCGCCACGGTGGCGGACAGCCTCACCGCCGAGGAACTGGCTGGCGCGATGGTCGCGCTGGCGGAAACCAAGGACGCCGGAAAGAGAGAGGCATGGGCGAAACGCGGCGCTGCGTTCTTTCAGGGGCGGTCGCGGCGATCTGCACCAGCGCCTGACCGCGACGCTGGCGGCGTTCCAACGCAATTGGGCGGCGCACAGCCGGCATCAGGCGCAACGGGCGCGGCATGATATGCAAAGCTGGCAGGTCGAGCACCGCAAGAGAACACGGCATCTGATCGAACTCGGCGGGCTCGTCGTCAAGGCGGGCATCGTGAACCTGACCGGCGATGATCGTGCCATCATCTACGGCGCGATGCTCTGGATGACCGAAAAGCTCAAGAGCGAAGACGGTGAACACGCGCGCAATACATGGACGAAACTCGGAAAGATGGGATTCGAGATGGAACGTCCAACAGGCGTGCATAACACAACTCAACCGCAGCAGCATCGGGCGTGACCGATGGCGGGCGGCGCGGAGACCTCAAATATCGCAGCGCCGCCCGCCATCGCGCGGCACCGCAGCGCAAAAAATACGGTTCGGAGTCGAAATGAGGAAAGAGCAAGGCGCTACCATTCCGGCTGCCACGGATGGCTAACCGTCAGCGGCAAGTTCGCCATCGTCGAGAATGCGCTGCCTGCCCCCTCCTGGGACTATGTCAACTGATCCCATATCGTCAAAATCTATTTGGTTTCCTCAAAAATATCAATTTTTATTATGTCGCTGTTCGCCGCTAGGTTGGGATCGGTTCAGGATTCGACCGAGGCTCGACTTGGCAACAGAGATCAAAACGCACGAACAGACTATCGAGCGAGCGCAAGGCATCACCTATGCCTGTTGCGTCGTAGTCCTCTTCTCCGGCTTCGTGGTCGTGTCGCGCTTGGGTTTCTCGACAGTCCTAACTCTGCCTGACATCGCCGCGTTGCGCTTTGGAATTGGCGGGCTGATGCTTTCCCCGATCCTGATGAAGCATGGCTTGAGCGGCTTGCGGCTTCACGAGGCCGTCGCATTGGCGGTCTTGGGTGGACTAGGATTCGCCCTGCTCGCCTATGCCGGATTTGCACTCGCTCCTGCCGCGCACGGCGCTGTTTTGCTGCACGGCACCTTGTCTTTGACCACCGCCTTGCTCGTTTGGACCTTCGGCAGAAGTGTTCCAAGTGGAGGACGGATAGCCGGTCTTGCAATTATCGTTTCCGGCATCGCCGCTATGGCGTGGGACGGCTTCGCAAATGCCTCCATGTCATTGTTGATCGGCGATACCTGCCTGCTGCTCGCCTCGCTTTGCTGGTCCGGCTACGGCCTTTATGTCCGGCATCTAGGACTATCGGCCGTCCGCGCCGCCGCTCTGGTCGCGGTCATCTCGGCATTGATCTTCCTGCCCACATACGCGCTGCTGCCGGGCAAGATGCTGCTGGAAGCGCAATGGCGGGAACTTCTCTTGCAAAGCATCTTTCAAGGTATCCTGATCGGGGCCATTTCGATCTTCGTTTACACGCGCGCCGTCGCTCTGCTCGGAGCGAGCCAAGTTTCGCTTTTCACCGCGACCGTTCCGATCATTACCGTTTTCGCCGCGTTCATCCTCCTTTCGGAAGTCCCGAGCCTTTTCAGTTTGGCCGGCGTGGCTCTTGTCACCACCGGGATGGTGATCGCGTTGCGATCTTCAACATGAATTGTCCGATGAACGGCCACACCGAAAAGGAAGAACGATGGCTGACCGAAAGCATCATTACAACGTCAAGGTAACGTGGACCGGGGCCGGATTTCCCGGCGCTACCCATACAGCTCCGGCAAAGGCATATCCTGTCCCTGCGCGCGCTCGACGCCCGCCTGCGCGGCGAAAGCTACCGCACCATCACCGAAGTGCTGCTCGGATTCAGCGGCACGAAGGAGGATTGGGAAGTCGACACACGCAAGAACAAGACCCGCCGCCTCGTCACCCACGGCATCAAGATGATGCGCGGCGGCTATCGTCTCTTGCTGCACTATCCCATCAAACAGAGGGCCATTGAGCACGACAGCATCGCTGGGAATCCTTAGACTCCAAACCGCTCCCGCATTTCCCCGGCCTTCGCCCATTCGTCGCCAGGTATCCGGTCGATCAGTTCCTTCATCACCCTGACGAAGGTGGCCTTAAGCGTCTCGTCGGTGAGTGTCTTGGCGCGATCTGTTTGAAGCAACGGCCGCATGTCGGTGAAGAAGGTCGGATTGGCGAGTTTCTGAAACATGCGCTGCTGCGCCTCAGCCCTAGAAATCGTCACCTCTGCCTTTTCAAGGTAGAGCAGGAAACATTTGACGATCCGGGCGGTATCCAGTCCCTCGAACACGGTGAGCGCGTGATCGAGGTCGAACAGATCGCGGCCTTTGTTACGCTGAAGCAAGGCGCGCAGCTTTGTCGCCAGCATTTCCTCCCGTGAGAAAGTCGGGATTGCGGTCCGGCCGATGAACCACGGGTTTTCGACACCGAACGGAATCTCGATGGGCGGATCGTAGGCTTCCCGCTCGCGCGTGTTGATTTCAACCTTGAGATTGATACGCATGTCGGCGGGTTCGTTTTCAGCATCGACACGAAAGCGGAGTTTCGGAGCGACGGGGCTTGGATCGGACTTCGCTTTCCCGAGCCACGGCTCCAGCATGGCGCGAACACCGTCGAGGACCGGCCCAATCGGGCCGGCGCTCGTCCGCACGAGGTCGATGTCTTCCGAGTAGCGTAGCGGTGTGGGGAAATGCAGCTTGTTGAGCGCGGTGCCGCCCCGGAAGCGCAGTTCACCCCGCAGGAACGGATCGGAGAAGATGGCAACAAGCGCGCGGCTAATGATGAGGTCTTGCTCGACCTGTCGCTGGCTTGCCCACGGCGCGACGCGGCTCCAGGCGGTAATATAGTCCTGCGGGATCATTCGTCGATCTCGGGCGGCTGGCGAACGATCACGCGCCAGCATGCATCGCGTTCGGATGGCGGCGGCGACAAATCGGGATCGCCCCCCTGTTTGGGGTCGAGTTCGACCCACGGCAGCGGCCCGCGCGCCGACCGCGCCACTAACATTGCTTCCGCGATCTGCGGATGTCCCAGCCTTCGGAGCAGATGCCCGAGGCGCTGCACGACCGCCTTCTCGAAAGCGCCTGACAAGGAGGCGAGCTTTTCAGGTTGCAGCCGCTCGGCCAGTTCGGAAAGCACCGTCGCGATGTTATCCAGCCCAGCGCCGGACTGCGGATAGCGCACTAGGTCGAGCGCCGTCAGCTCCGGTGAGGACAGCTTCATATAGCCCGATGGCGTTTTGCGATCCTCGATCCCCGCCGCCACCGCCGCCATGTCCTTGCGGTAGGAAAATACGATCCGCGTCCGCCCGGCTTCGATGTCGGGCAGGAGCTTGTTCGTCACGACCTGAAACTCCATCACGGCTTGATGTGAAGCGCCGTGAACCGCCGCCGCCGTCAGCAGTCCCACATAGTAGGGCCGCTGCTCATGGCGCATGAGGGCGTCGATATACCATTCGGGCGGCGGCGCTCCCGTCGTGGCGTGCTGGGGCGGCACGATGACATAGAAGCCGCGCCGGGGCCGGAGAAGTTGGCCGCGCTGCTGCAAACGCTCGGCGGCGTCGAGGAATGCGCCCCGGCTGATGCCGATTTCCTTCTGCGCCTCGTCCGCGGAAAAGACTCCCCGGCCCCTGGCCAGCAGGCCGGAAGCGTAGGAGGATAGGGCGGATCGTTCGACTCGGATCATATCTCATTGTCCGCTCTTAGTGCGGAATTTTCAATATGATTCTATGACTCAATCATTTTTGAAAATCCACTTCAAGGCGGACTTTGCCATATGACTATGCGGCGACTCAGACCCTTTTGGCCTACACTCTCCCGACGCTCGTTTATGATGCGAACACGCTCATGGCTGGGAGAATTACTATATAGAATTCAGGATTCTAGTGCCCTTTCCCTTGGTGGTATCGCGGTTGGTATAGCTCTGGGGCGCGGACGGAAAACCCCAGTAGTCACAATAAGAAATAAAGCCCATTGACCATCGAGTGGGAGTGAGGGATCGCCGCCTGCGGCGCTGAACCTTCGGCCCGCAGAACGAGAGAGCACAGCCCTGGCGCCCCGCGTCGGGGCTGTTGCCGTTTGACTTCCCGTCCGGCCGCAGCCAGCATGGACCTGTCTTCGCCTCCCAAAAAAACCGGGCGGCGGTGTCACAGGCGGCGGCGCCGCCTCGTCATAGCGGTGTGTGAACGAAAAGGAGACTGGAATGTCACCCCGCATGACCGACTATTTCAAACGCGCCGAGCCGGCCTTCAAGGCGATGTTTTCCCTGGAGGCGGCGCTGAAGGCGAGCCCCCTCGACGCGCTGCTCGTGCATCTGGTGAAGGTGCGCGCCTCGCAGATCAATGGCTGCGCCTACTGCATCCACATGCATGTCGGAGAGGCGCTGAAGGACGGCGAGGACCCGATGCGCCTCCACCTTCTTGCCGGATGGCGCGATTCGCCGCTCTATTCGCCGCGCGAACGGGCCGCGCTTGCCTGGACCGAGGCCCTGACGCTGGTGGCCGAGACGCACGCCCCCGACGCGGACTGGGCGGCGGTCGAGGCCGCCTTCACGCCCGACGAGCAGGCATGGCTGACGGTCGCCATCGGCGCGATCAACATCTGGAACCGCGTGCAGGTCGGCTTTCGCGCCGTGCATCCGGTCGATCAGCGCGATGCCGCCTGATCCTTCCACCAGGGCCTTCGAGGCGCAGCGGCCGCGGCTGCTGCGCCTCGCCTACCGGATGCTCGGCACGCATGCGGAGGCCGAGGACATTGTGCAGGAGGCCTGGTTGCGCTGGCACCGCAGCGACCGCGACCGCGTGGCCGCGCCGGCCGCCTGGCTGACCCGCATCGTCTCGCGCCTCTGCCTCGACGCCATGAAATCCGCCCGCTTCCGCCGCGAGACCTATCCCGGCACCTGGCTGCCCGAGCCGCTGATCGAGCCGGCCGACGAGGAGATGCGCGCGGACAACATCACGCTGACGCTGATGGTGGCGCTGGAACGCCTCTCGCCGCTGGAGCGCGCGGCCTTCCTCCTGCACGACGTCTTCAACCAGCCGGTGGACGAGGTGGCGGCGACGCTGCAGCGCAGCCCCGCGGCGATCCGGCAGCTTGCCGCGCGGGCACGCGCGCATGTGCGGATCGACCAGCCGCGCTACGCGATCGCGCGGGAAGACAGCCGGGCGATCGTGGAGGCCTTCTTCGAGGCCTGCCGCCTGGGGGATGCGACGGCGCTCGGCTCCATGCTGGCGGAAGACGTGACGCTCCGCTCGGACGGCGGCGGGAAGGTGATGGCCTTTCCCAATGCGATCCACGGGATGGATCGCCTGGTGCGCCTCTATCTCGGGCTTTCGCGCAAGCTCGGCGGGCGCATGGAATTCCTCGGCCATCTCGTGATCGACGGGCTGCCGGGATTTCTCAGCCGGGTCGACGGCCACCTGCAGACCTCGGCGCTGGACATTTCCGGCGGACGCATCACGGCGATCTACATCACGCGCAACCCGGAAAAGCTGGCCGGGCTGACCGGCGCCTGACGGCTCAGAACCCGAAGGACTGCTGCGCCGGCTCCGTCGGGGCGAAGGAGACGCCTTCGAGCGCCAGCATCTTCAGTTTCGACGAGGCGCCGCCCGGGGCGGAGAAGCCGCCGACCTTGCCGCCGGCGGCGAGCACACGGTGGCAGGGAATGATGAGCGCCACCGGGTTCTTCGCCATGGCCTGGCCCACCTCGCGCGCGGCCTCCGGGCCGGCGCCGAGTTCGCGGGCGAGCGTGCCATAGGTCGTCGTCTCGCCCCAGTGCACCCGGCGGGCGGCGTCGTAGACCGCCCGGAAGAAATCGCTCTGGCCGGCAAGGTCGAGCGGCACGCCGGTGAAATCCGCCTCCTCGCCGGCAAAGTAGCGCCGCGCGGCGGCAACCGCCGCGGCGACGGCCGGCGGCGGCTCGGCGGCTTCCGCGTCGGGCAGGTGGCGCAGCAGCAGGCGGCGCGTGGTGCCGGCATCCTCGCCCGCAAGCTGGAAGCGCACGACGCCCGCCGCCGTCCAGGCGATGCCGCAGGGGCCGCCGGCGGTGTCGAAGATCAGATAGTGGGCCTTGCCGGTCATGGGATCGCTCCTGTTCCCGTTTTGTCACAAGATCGGGCTTCGCCCGGCCGCTTTCAACCCGTTTCCTGCCGGGTCTTGCGCCGGGCGGCGCCAATTCGCATAACCGTCCCCAAAAAAGCGAAGCAGCGAGGAGACGACGTGGAACATTCGCAGATCATCATCGGCGGCGATACGGCAGGCATCGAATGGCGCATCCCCGTGTTCCGCTTCAAGGGGACCGACGCCGCGGCGCCTTCCGTCCATATCCAGGCCGCGCTGCATGCCAACGAACTGCCGGGCACCGCTCTCCTGCATTTCCTCCTGGAGCGGCTGCGCAAGGCGGACGACGACGGCGCGATCCGCGGCGACATCACCGTCATCCCGCAGGCCAATCCGATCGGCCTTGCGCAAGCGCATTTCGGCGAGATGGAGGGCCGGTTCGATCTCGGCACGCGGACCAACTTCAACCGCGACTTTCCGCTCGTGGCGCTCGGCGAGCGGGACACGCTGCTGGAGGATATCGACCGCCGCAGCGCCGTCGACCGGCTGAAGCGCACATTGCTGCACACCGCGCTCGGCGCCGATCTCGTGCTGGACCTGCACTGCGACGACGAATCCCTGCAATATGCCTATATCGACACGGCCTTCTGGCCGGAGGCGGCCGATCTCGCGGCGGCCCTCGACATGGAGGCCGTGTTCCTTTCCGACGGCGAAAGCACCGCCTTTGAGGAAGCGGTCGGCCATGCCTTCAAGCGAAAGGGCGGCGAGATGCTTTCCACCGTCCCCGGCCGCCTCTCGGTGACCGTCGAACTACGCGGCAAGCGCGACGTCTATCCGGACATGGCGAAGAGGGATGCGGCGGGCCTGTGGCGGTTCCTCGCCGGCCGCGGCGTCGTCGCCGATCCTGCCCATGCGGCAGAGGCCTATTCCGGCACCGCCGTGCCGCTCGACAATATCGAGATGGTGCGGGCGCCGGAGCCCGGCACCGTGCTCTTCCACCGCGACATCGGCGAGACGGTGAAGGCCGGCGATCTGCTCGCGACGCTGATCACCCGGCCCGGCGCGCCGGACGGCACGCTTGCCGTGACGGCCGGCCATGACGGGCTGATCGCCACCCGCAGCTCCGCCCGCTATGCCCGGCGCGGCGACGACCTGATGAAGATCGCCTGCCACGAGGCGACGGGCAGGAACCGCAAGCCCGGCACGCTGGAGGACTGAGCCGCCCACGCCGAAAGAAACCTGCGCGGGGCGGGCCTCGCCCCTCGCAATCGCCTTGCCCGAAGCAATATATAGGTGCGAGACCGGCGTGACGCACGGGCCGCCTCGGGCGGCTTTACAAAAGCGGCACGCACAAAGACGAGGCCGCCTTGGGATGATCCGCACGCATCATGTTTGAGACGCTCTCCGCCTACTGGCCGCATATCCTCGTCGCCCTGTCGATCCTCCTCGGCGTGCCGGCCGCCATCCATGCCACGATGACCAAGGAAGAGGTGCGCGCGGCGATCGGCTGGGTCGGCGTCATCATGCTGTCGCCGGTCGTCGGGCCGCTCATCTATGCCATCGGCGGGGTCAACCGCATCCGCCGCAAGACGCTGAACCTCAGCCGCGAGGGGCTGCTCGCCGCCGGCTGGCACCACATGGCGGAATACGACGTCTCGAATGCGTATATGCAGGTGGCCTATGGCGGGGCGCTCGCCGCCATGCAGCGCCTCGGCGATACGGTCGGCCGCTGCAAGCTGACCTCCGGCAACCGCATCAGCGTGCTGTCGACCGGCGACGAGGCCTATGCGGCCATGCTGGCCGCCATCGCGGCCGCGGAACGCTCCGTCCTGCTCGAAACCTACATCTTCGACCGCGATGCCGCCGGCGAGCGCTTCGTTGCGGCGCTGTCGGACGCCGTGGCGCGCGGCGTGCAGGTGCGCGTGCTGATCGACGCGGTCGGCGCGCGCTACTCGATCCCCTCGATCGTCTCCGACCTGCAGCGGGCGAACGTGCCGGCGGACGTCTTCAACGGCAACATCGTCATGGGCCTGCGCCTGCCCTATGCGAACCTGCGCACCCACCGGAAGATCCTCGTCGTCGATGGCAGCGTCGCCTTCACCGGCGGGCTGAACATCCGCGCCGGTTTCTGCGCCGAGTTTTCCGGCGAGGCGGCAGCGCTCGACACGCATTTCCGCCTGACCGGCCCCGTGGTCAGCGATCTCTTCCGCATTGCCTACGAGGACTGGCGCTTTTCCGGCGGCGACGAGCTGGCGGGCGAGGCCTGGCAGATCGCCCCGCCGCCGGATGCGCCGGAAAGCGGCATGCTTGCCCGCGTCGTGCCGTCAGGCCCGGACAAGAGCCTTGAGACCAACCACCGCATGCTGATGGGGGCGGTCTCCGTCGCCAAGCGGCACATCCGCATCATGTCGCCTTATTTCCTGCCGGACCGCGAGCTGATCAGCGCGATCGTCACGGCGGCGCGGCGCGGCGTGGAGATCGACATCGTCGTTCCCTCCTCCAACAACCTGAAGCTCGTCGACCTCGCCATGACGGCGCAGTTCGACCAGATGCTGAAACACGGCTGCCGCATCTGGCGGGCCTCCGGCGCCTTCAACCATTCCAAGCTCACGGTCATCGACGGCGCCTGGTCCTATGTCGGCTCGTCGAACATCGATCCGCGCTCGCTGCGGCTGAATTTCGAGGTGGATATCGAGGTGATCGACGCCGACTTCGCCGATCTGATCGACCAGCGCATCGCCGCCGCGCTGTCCGAGGCCGAGGAGGTCACGCTCGAGGACCTCAGGGCACGTCCCTTCGCCCAGCGCCTCGTCGAGCGCATCACATGGCTCGGCTCACCCTATCTGTAGGCCCGAACGAGCGCTCCCAGACGACCTTGAGGTCGATATGCGCCTTGATCGGCAGGTGATCGGACGCGACGCGGGCAAGCGGCGTGTCGTGCACCTCGACGGAGGTGACGAGATCGTGCGGATGGCCGAGCGCGCGGTCGAGCGCGAGGACCGGAAAGCGGGAGGGAAAGCTCGGCACCGCGCCGGAGGCGGGATCGAAGGTCGGCTGCAGGCGCGAGAGCGAGGACCGGCGGCCGACGCGCCATTCGTTGAGATCGCCGACGAGCAGGGTCGGCATCTCCTCTTCTTCCGCGACGGAGGCGAGGATCGCCATGGCCTGCTGCTCGCGCGAGCGCTTCAGAAGGCCGAAATGGGCCGCGACCAGCCGCAGCTTGCCGACCGGCAGGTCGAGCGTCACGACCAGCGCGCCGCGCGGCTCGACGCCCGGCAGCTTCAATTGCCGCACGCCGCCGACGGCGCCCTTGCGGATCATGATCATGTTGCCGTGCCAGCCATGGCCGGTGGAGGAGAGCGCGGTGATCGGCACCGGGACGAGGCCGCAGTCCCGTTCGAGGATATCGAGGTTGAGCAGGCCGGAGCGCTCTCCGAAGCGCTTGTCCGCCTCCTGGATGGCGATGATGTCGGCGTCGATCTCGGCGATCACGTTCGCCGTGCGCTCCGGATCGAAGCGCCGGTCGACGCCCACGCATTTGTGCACGTTGTAGGACGCGATCACGGTATCGCCGGGGCGATTGTTCTCCGGCGGCCGATGGCCGCGGCGGTTGCGGATGGCCGTCAGCAATGCGGCCGGCATCAGCTTGTCGTTCGGCTTCCTGTCCACGTGTCCTTCCTTGTGGCCCCTCCATCATATGGGCGCTTTGCCCGCGTCGGCAACCTTTCACGACCAAGAAGGTTCCGCGAAAACGGCTAGGGAAGAACGCTCACCTGCATTTTCGGGCTGTCGAGCAGGATGGTCGAGCGCAGCGTCTTGATCTCGCCGATCCGCTCGAACTCGCTCCACAGCAGCCGGCGATAATCGGCGACGTCCTTCACGGCGATCTTCAGGAGGAAATCGAAATCGCCGGCGACCGTGTGGCATTCCACCACCTCCGGCATGCGCCGCACGAGATCGATGAAGCGCTCGCCGACGCGCGGGGCCGTGCGCTCCAGCGTCACCTCCAGGAAGGCCTGGAAGCCGATGCCGGCGGCGCGCGGATCGACGATCACGGTGTGGCGGATGACGCCGCCCGCCTCCAGCCGCGCCAGCCGGCGCGACAGCGGCGCCGGCGAGAGGCCGACCTTCTCGGCAAGCCGGTTGTTGGAGAGCCCGGCATCCTCGACGAGCAGGCGGATGATGCGCCGATCCGTCTGGTCCAGCGCCACCTCGTCGCCCGGCTTCCTGTCCATGTCCCGCCCCACGCAAAAACCTGCATCAATCTAGCAGCGGCAAGCAAGAAGGCAAAAGCTTCTTGCGCCTTGTCCGCAATATCATGGTCGATTTTGCGACGGCTTTGGCCTAAACCGCTTGAGAGACCCACCGCACAAGGAACCCGGCCATGTTCGACGCCCTCGCCCGCCAGCCCGACGACCCGTTGCTTGCCCTGATCGGCCTCTTCCGGGCGGACGAGCGCGCCGGCAAGGTGGACCTCGGCGTCGGCGTCTATCGCGACGAGACGGGCGCGACACCGATCTTCCGCGCGGTGAAGGCGGCCGAACGGCGCCTCGTCGAGACGCAGCCGACCAAGGCCTATGTCGGCCCGGAGGGCGACCCGGTCTTCCTGGAGCGCCTCTGGGCGCTGACGACGGGAGAGGCCGGCCGCGGCCGCGCCACCGCCGCGCTGCAGACGCCGGGCGGCTCCGGCGCACTGCGCCTTGCCGCCGACCTGATGGCGCGCATGGGCACGAAGGGCATCTGGCTCGGCCTGCCGAGCTGGCCGAACCATGCCAGCATCTTCAAGGCGGCGGGCCTGGAGGTCGTCACCTATCCCTTCTTCGACGTCCCCTCGCAGACCGTGCTCTTCGACCGGATGATGGACGCGCTCTCCGGCGCCGCGCCGGGCGATGCCGTGCTGCTGCACGCCAGCTGCCACAACCCGACGGGCGCCGGCCTTTCGGCAGAGCAGTGGCGCGCCGTCTCCGATCTCGTCGCCGCGCGCGGCCTGCTGCCGCTCGTCGACATCGCCTATCAGGGCTACGGCCGCGGCCTCGACGAGGATGCCGCCGGGCTGCGCACGCTGCTGGCCGCCGTGCCGGAAGCGCTGGTCGCCGTCTCCTGCTCGAAGTCCTTCGGCCTTTACCGCGAGCGCACCGGGGCGATCTATGCGGCCTGCGGCAGCGCCGAGACGGCGCTGTCCGTGCGCAGCAACCTCGCCGCTCTCGCCCGCACCAGCTATTCCATGCCGCCGGACCATGGCGCGGCCATCGTCGCGACGATCCTCGGCGACGAGGCCCTGAAGGCGGACTGGATGGCGGAGATCGAGACCATGCGGCTGCGCATCACCGCGATCCGCGAGCGCCTCGCCGCCGGCCTTTCCGGCCGCTGGCAGGTGCTGACGGCCATCCGTGAGCAGGAGGGCATGTTCTCCCTGCTGCCGCTGGAGGAGGCGGACGTGCTGAAGCTGCGCGCCGAGCACGCGATCTACATGCCGACCTCCGGCCGCATCAACATTGCCGGCCTCAAATCGGCCGAGGTCGATGCCGTCATCGAGAAGTTCCGGAGCCTCTGAGGACACGATGTCTGTCGAAACAGCCGCCCGGCCCGAGCGCCATTCCGCCTACGAGGATGCCATCGCCATCGTCGTCGGCACGATGTTCATGGCGCTCGGCGTGGTGATCTACACCAAGGCCGTGCTGCTCGCCGGCAGCACGGCGGGCCTTGCCCTGCTGCTGCAATATGCCAGCGGCATCGGCTTCTGGTGGCTGTTCTTCGCGATCAACCTGCCCTTCTACGTCCTTGCGGTCAGAAAGCTCGGCTGGGCCTTCACCCTGCGCACCTTCGCGGCCGTCACGCTCGTCTCGATTTTTACCCGGCTAACCTCCGACCTTGTCTCCTTCTCCCATCTCGACCCGCTCTATGCGGCCGTCATGGGCGGGGCGCTGTCCGGCACGGGCCTGCTCATCCTCTTCCGCCACCGCACGGGGCTTGGCGGCATCAACGTGCTGGCGATCTACCTGCAGGACCGTTTCGGCATCCGGGCCGGCTATTTCCAGCTCGCCGTGGACCTTGCCATCCTTGCCGCCGCCGTCTTCGTCATCCCGCTCGACCGCCTCGCGCTCTCCGTGCTCGGCGCCGTCGTCGTCAACATGACGCTCGCCATCAACCATCGCCCGGGCCGCTATCTCGGCGTGACGTGACGCCGGGCGCAAAACCGCTGCGCACTCTTGCGGGAATCGCTCTATGAAGGCGGCGACCATCAAACGAAGGAGACAGGCGTGACCGTCACGATCTACGGCATCAAGAACTGCGACACGATGAAGAAGGCCCGGACCTGGCTCGACGCCAGGGGCGTCGCCTACCGTTTCCACGACTACAAGGCCGAAGGCATCGATGCGGCAAGCCTGGCGCGCTTCGTCGATACGCTCGGCTGGGAGACCGTGCTGAACCGCGCCGGCACCACCTTCCGCGCCCTGCCGGATGCCGACAAGCAGGATCTCGATGCGAAGAAGGCGATCGCGCTGATGCTCGCCCAGCCCTCGATGATCAAGCGCCCGATCCTCGACCGCGACGGCGCCCTGACGGCGGGCTTCAAGCCGGAGATCTACGAAACGCTTTTCTGAGCTTAAAGCATTTCCGCTTTTCCTTGAATCGCGAAAATGCTCTATCTCTTTGTTTTTACGCAATTCCGGACGCAAAACCGCTGCGCACTTTTGCTGGAATTGCTCTACGGCCAGGCGGCATAGGAGGTTTCCGCGCGCACCTGCCGGCTGGCGAGCCCCGCCCGCCGGGCGCGCGGCGAGACGCCGGCCAGCCGCTTGAAGAACCGGCTGAAATAGGCCGCATCGCGAAAGCCGAGCGCTTCGGCGACCTCGGCGATCTGCAGGCTCGACCCGTCGAGCAGCATTTCCGCCTCCATCATCAGCCGCGCATGGATCAGCTCCATCGGCGAACGCCCCGTGGCGCGCCGCACCGCCGTGTTCAGCCGGTCCGGCGTCACGCCCAGCACGGCGGCATAGTGGGCGAGCGGCCATTGCTCGCGCATGTGCAACTCCACGAGATGCAGGAAGCTGCGCACGGTGGCGCGCGGCGAAGGCTTCGGCTTCTCCGTCGCCGGATTGGCGCGGCGCCAGATGGCGATCAGCAGGAGGGCGAGGTGATGACGCACCACCTCCTGCATACCCGCCGCGTTCTCGCGCAGTTCCGCCTCGATCGTCTCCACCGTCTGGAGCATCTTCCTCGCATCCGCCAGCGCCAGCTTGGCGCCGAGGATGGGCCGGGCGATGGCATCGCGCACGTCGGCGAAGATCGCGCCCGTCGGCATGGCGGGGCCGAGCGCCAGCTCCGGGATCGCCAGCGCCGCCCCCTCCGCGCCGGCATCGAAGAGCACCGTGCCGCGCTCGCCGGCCGGCGCCCAGACGATGGAGGGGCCGGAAAGCCCGAGATCCGCCGGGCCGAGCGACACCCGCCCGCTGCCGGACAGGAGCAGGAAGACGCGGTTGCGCCCGCCGCGGAAGGTCCAGCCGGATTGCGACAGCGCCCCGCGGAAGAGCCGCGCCTCCGTCGGCAGCGGCGGCGTAGCGGCCGCAGCGCGATGCTGCGGCGCGAGAGCATCCTGGAAGGGCATGGCGAGATCTCCTTGCCGTGAAAAGTACAAGTATCTCTTGTAAAAGTCTATTCCGCCCTGCCCCGCCTGCGGCTAACCTTTCATCCGTCAAGCAGCGACAGAAGGCCCGGAGGAGAACGTGGCCGCTGCCCGCCTTGGCGCGACGCCTGCCGAAGAGCAGGCCTTTTGGGAGGAATCGACGATGAAATCTCTGCAACGCAGGCACGTCCTGCGCGTGATGGCGGCTGCCTCGGCCCTCTTGGCAACGGGCATCGCACCGGGCGCGCTTGCCCAGGACCGCACTTCGGTGAAGATCGGCTATGCCATTTCCAAGACCGGCCCCAATGCCGGCGGCGCCGGCATCACGACGCTGCCGAACTACCAGCTCTGGGTGAAGGACGTGAACGATGCCGGCGGGCTGGAACTGCCCGACGGCACGAAGCTGCCGATCGAGGTGATCGAATACGACGACCGGTCCGCTTCCGAGGAACTGGTGCGCGCCGTCGAGCGCCTGGCGACGCAGGACGAGGCGGACTTCATCCTCGCGCCCTGGGGCACGGGCTTCAACCTTGCGGCCGCGCCGCTCTTCGACCGCTACGGCTACCCGCAGCTCGCCGTCTCCTCCGTCACCGACAAGGCGCCGGATTTCGTCAAGCGCTGGAAGAAGAGCTTCTGGATGCTCGGCGGCGGCCACGACTATGCGGGCGCGCTCGCCGGCCTCATCAAAAAGGCCGCCGCCGACGGCACGCTCAACAACAAGGTCGCCATGGTCTCGGTCGCCGACGGCTTCGGCATCGACCTCGTGACGGCCGCGCGGCCCGCCTTCGCGGACGCCGGCATCGAGCTGGTCTACGACAAGACCTACCCGGTCGGCACGTCGGACTTCACGCCGATGATCAACGAGGCGAAGGCGAGCGGCGCCGACAGCTTCGTCGCCTTCTCCTATCCGCCGGATACCTTCGCGCTGACCCAGCAGTCGCAGGTCGCCGATTTCAATCCGAAGCTGCTCTATCTCGGCGTCGGCACGGGCTTTCCGGTCTACGGCAAGAACAATGGCGACAACGCCACCGGCATCATGAGCCTCGGCGGTATCGACCCGGCGAACGAGGCGAACGCCGCCTATCGCAAGCGCCACGAGGAGGTGACCGGCCAGGGCCCAGACTATTGGGGCAGCGTCATCACCTATGCCTCGCTGCAGATGCTGCAGGAGGCGATCAAGCGCAAGGGCCTCGACCGCGAGGCCGTCTCGGCGGAACTTTCGGCCGGCACGTTCCAGACCGTGCTCGGCGAGACGAAGATGGAAGACAACCAGCTTCGCACGCTCTGGTGGACCGGCCAGTGGCAGAACGGCCAGTTCGTCGGCATCGCGCCCGCGGACCGCGCCGGCGCCAGCCAGCCGATCCTGCCGCGGCAGGCGTGGAAGAAGTAGCCGCACGCCTCGCGAGGGGATCGAAGGGCGCTCCGGCGGACCAAAATGTGCCCCTCACCCTGCCGCTCTCCCCGCAAGCGGCAGGCGAATTGCATATGGAATGAGGCGACGCGTCTTTCCCCTTCTCCCCCGCGGGGAGAAGGTCGCGGCAGCGGGATGAGGGGGTGGCGCAGACGTCAGACGATGTGCGAGCCCCCTCATCCGGCCCTTCGGGCCACCTTCTCCCCGCGGGGGAGAAGGGGAAAGCAGCAGCGTGCTGTCATATGCAATTCGCCTGCCGCAAGCGGGGAGAGGGGACGTGCCCCACGGAACGCTGGCGGTCTGAGAAGACGGCGCGGCAGGGTTTCCTTCTCCCCGTTCACGGGGAGAAGGTGGCCGGCAGGCCGGATGAGGGGCATTCTGTCATCGACTGAAAACGGCGCGGTGCTGTCACCGGCCGACAAATGTAAGGAGCGGCCATGCTCGTCACGGCCTTGTTGTCCGGGCTCGTGCTCGGCGGAACCTATGCGCTGGTCGCGATGGGGCTGACGCTCCAGTACGGCATCGCGCGCATCATGAACCTTGCCTATGGCGAGACGATCATCGCGGCGGCCTTCCTCGCCTATGTGCTGTTCAACGGCCTCGGCATCAATCCGGTGCTCGGCCTTCTTGCCGCCGTGCCGCTCGGCTTCGTCTTCGGCTATCTCGTCTACGGCCTGATGATGCGCCCACTGGTGCGCCGCGCCAAGAGCCGGGAGACGCTGGAGATCGACTCGATCCTCGCCACCTTCGGCCTGCTCTTCGTCATCCAGGGCGTCATGCTCGTCTTCTTCGGCAGCAACTATACGAGCTACAGCTATCTCAATATCGGCGTCAGCGTGCTCGGCACCACGATCGCGGCCAACCGCCTCCTCGCCTTCGCGCTCGCCATCGTCCTCGGCGGCGGTCTGTATCTGCTGCTTACCCGCACGCTCTGGGGCACGGCGCTGCGCGCCGTCGCCGTCTCGCCGACCTCCGCGCCGCTCGTCGGCATCGATGTCGAGCGCGCGGCCCGCACGGCCTTCGCCATCGGCGGGGCGCTGGCGGCCGCCGGCGGCGTGGTCATCTCCATGTACCAGACCTTCACCGCCACGGCCGGCGTCGTCTTCACCATGAAGGCGCTGATCGTCGTCATCATGGGCGGCGTCGGCAACATTCTCGGCGCGCTCTTCTCCGGCCTGCTGCTCGGCCTCGTCGAGACCTTCGTGGCGACCTATGTCGACCCCGGCCTGACGCTCGCCGCCACCTACCTCATCTTCCTCGCCATCCTGCTCTGGCGCCCCGCCGGCCTCTTCGGGAGGAGCGCGCGATGACGGCACGCACGCTTCTCGGCCTCCTCGTCGCCGGCCTCGTTCTCGCCGCGCTCGCCGCCCTGCCCCTCTTCGCCGGGCCCTATGCGGTGACGCTGATGATCGGCATGACCGGCTATGTGGTGCTCGCCACCGCCTGGGGCCTGTTCTCCGGTCCGACGCGCTATGTCTCGCTCGCCACCGTCGCCTTCTTCGGCATCGGCGCCTATACGGTCGGCGTCCTCAGCGAGACGCTGCCCTATCCGCTCGTCCTCCTCGTCGCGGCACTGATCGGCCTTGCCGTGGCGCTGGTCGTCGGGCTCTCGACGCTCCGGCTTGCCGGCGTCTATTTCGTGATCTTCACCTTCGGGCTTGCCGAACTCATCCGCCAGCTCGTCACCTGGTACGAGGTCAACGTGACGGGCACGCTCGGCCGCTACATCTTCCTGCCCGTGACGCCGGAGGGCATCTACTGGCAGCTGCTGGCGCTCGCCGCCGCCACCTTCCTCTTTTCCTGGGGCATCGGCCGCACGCGCTGGGGCCTCGCGCTGAAGGTCATCGGCGACGACGAGGTGGTGGCGAGCCATTGCGGCATCGACATCACCCGGCTCAAGCTCGCGCTCTTTGCCGTCAGCGCCGTGATCATCACGCTCGTCGGGGCCATCCAGGCGCCGCGCTGGACCTATATCGAGCCGAGCATCGTCTTCAACCCGACCATCTCCTTCCTGACGCTGATCATGGCGCTGCTCGGCGGGGCGGACCGGCTGTGGGGCCCGCTGCTCGGCGCCATCCCGCTCTTCCTGCTCTTCGAGTGGCTTTCCGCCAACTTCCCGAACCACTATCCGATCATCCTCGGCCTCGTCTTCATCGCCATCGTCTTCCTTCTGCCGAAGGGCGTGCTGGCGGCTGCCGAAAGCCGGCTAAGGAAAGGCGGTGCGCGATGAGCGAGCTTCTTGCGCTGAGCGGCCTCACCAAGCGCTTCGGAGGGCTCACCGCCGTCAATGCCGTCTCCTTCTCGCTGGAGCGCGGCGAGGTCGTCGGCCTGCTCGGCCCGAACGGCTCCGGCAAGACGACGGTGCTGAACATGATCTCCGGCTTCCTGGCGCCGACCGGCGGGCGCATCGCCCTCAACGGCGAGGCGATTTCCGGCCTTCGCCCGAACCGCATCGCGAGGAGAGGCGTCGCCCGCACCTTCCAGCTGGTGCGCGCCCTTCCCTCGCTGACGGTCGGCGAAAACGTCGTCACCGCGCTCGCCTTCGGCCGCCGGACGCTCTGGGGCAAGGCGGCCCACGAGGCCGCCCAGGCCCATCTTGCCGCCGTCGGCCTTGCCGGACGCGCCGACCAGCCGACCGGCGCCCTCACCTATATCGACCAGAAGCGCATGGAGCTTGCCCGGGCGCTCGCCGCCGAGCCGGAGCTGCTACTGCTCGACGAATGGCTCGCCGGGCTCAACCCGACGGAGCTTCGCACCGGCATCGACCTCATCCTGTCGCTCAAGGAGCGCGGCATCACCGTGCTCCTCGTCGAGCATGTCATGGATGCGATCCGGGCGCTCTGCGGGCGCGCCATCGTCATGAATGCCGGACGCAAGATCGCCGACGGCCCGACCGCCGAGACGCTGCGGGACCCGGAGGTCGTGCGCGCCTATCTCGGAGACGGTCATGCTTGAGATCCGCGACCTTTCCCTCCACTACGGCCCGCACCTCGCCCTCGACCGGATCTCCGTCACCGTCGGCAAGGGCGAGACCGTCGTCATGCTCGGCGCCAACGGCGCGGGCAAGTCTTCCCTGCTAAAGGCCGCCGCCGGCCTCGTCCGGCCCGATCCCGGCGCCGATATCCGCTTTGCCGGCGGCGACATTGCCGGCCGGCCCGCCCATCTCGTGCTCGAAGCCGGCATCGCGCTGGTGCCGGAGGGCCGCGGCGTCTTCGGCGACCTGACGGTGGAGGAGAACCTTGCCCTCGGCGCCTATGCCCGGCGCGCCCGCGCCCATGGCAAGGCGAGCCGCGAGCTGGTCTACGGCCTCTTCCCGAAACTCGCGGACCGGCGGCGGCAATTCGTCAACACCATGTCGGGCGGCGAGCAGCAGATGGTGGCGATCGGCCGCGCACTGATGTCGAAGCCGGACCTGCTGATGCTCGACGAGCCGAGCCTCGGCCTTGCCCCCGTCGTCGTCGGCGAGCTCTTCGCCGCGCTCGGCCGGGTGCGCGAGAGCGGGCTGGCGTTCCTGATCGTCGAGCAGAACGTCAAGATGAGCCTTTCGATCGCCGACCGCGGCTACCTCTTGGAGGCAGGCCGCATCGTCGGCGAGGATACCGCAGCAGGACTGATGAACGACGATGCAGTGAAGCGCGCGTTCCTCGGCGCAACCGTCTGAATGTCAAGCAGGGAGCAAACCATGTCCGTCCTTGGACTGAAGATCAACAACCTCGACCAGGCCGCCTCCGACGGGCGCACCTTCACCCGCATCAACCCGATTTCCGGCGAGGTCGCCTCGGAGGTCGCCGCCGCCTCGCTGGAGGATGCGCGCCAGGCCGTCAATGCCGCCGCGAAGGCCTTTCCCGCCTGGGCGGCGACCGGCCCCGGCCAGCGCCGCAAGCTGCTTCTTGCCGCCGCCGACAAGCTGCAGGCGAGAACCGCCGATTTCGTCGCCGCCATGGCCGCCGAGACGGGCGCGACGGCCGGCTGGGCGATGTTCAATGTCGGCCTTGCCGCCGACATGCTGCGCGAGGCCGCATCGCTGACGACGCAGATCACCGGCGAGATCATCCCCTCCAACCGCCCCGGCTCGCTCGCCATGGGCGTGCGCCAGCCGGCCGGCGTGGTCCTTTCCATGGCGCCGTGGAACGCACCGGTCATCCTCGGCGTGCGCTCGCTCGCCACCCCGCTTGCCTGCGGCAACACGGTCGTCATGAAGACCTCGGAGATCTGCCCGCGCACCCACCGGCTGATCGTCGACGCGCTGCACGAGGCCGGCCTGCCGGAAGGCGTGCTCAACGCCGTCTCCAATGCGCCGGAGGACGCCGCCGCCATCGTCGAGGCGATGATCGCCCATCCCGCCGTGCGCCGCGTCAATTTCACCGGCTCCACCCGCGTCGGCCGCATCATCGCCGAGACCGCCGGGCGCTACCTGAAGCCCGCTCTGCTGGAACTCGGCGGCAAGGCACCCTTCGTCGTGCTCGACGATGCCGATATCGACGCGGCCGTCGCCGCCGCGGCCTTCGGCGCCTATATGAACCAGGGCCAGATCTGCATGTCGACCGAGCGCATCGTCGTCGACGAGACGGTCGCCGACCGTTTCGTTGCGGCGCTCGCCGAGAAGGCGGCAACCCTCGTTGCCGGCGATCCGCGCGAGGGCAACACGCCGCTCGGCTCCGTCGTCGATGCCCATGCGGCCCAGAGGCTGGAGCAGCTCATCCGCGATGCCGTGGGCAAGGGCGCGGTGCTTGCCGCCGGCGGCAGCGTGCGGGGCACGATCGTCGACGCCACCCTGCTCGACCGGGTGACGCCCGCCATGCGCATCTACAGCGAGGAGAGCTTCGGCCCGGTCGTCAGCATCATCCGCGTCGGCTCGATCGACGAGGCGGTGCGCGTTGCCAACGACACGGAATACGGTCTTTCCGCCGCCGTCTTCGGCCGGGACGTCAACCGCGCCATGCAGGTCGCCCGCCGCATCGAATCTGGCATCTGCCACATCAACGGCCCGACCGTGCACGACGAGGCGCAGATGCCCTTCGGCGGCGTCAAGGAATCCGGCTACGGACGTTTCGGCGGCAAGGCCGGCATCGCCGAATTCACCGAGCTGCGCTGGATCACCGTGCAGGACGGCGCCATCCATTATCCGATCTGAACCATGGCGCTCCTCGACAGAAAGACCGCCATCGTGACGGGCGGGGCCGGCAGCATCGGCCTTGCCACCGCCCGGCTTTTCCTCGACGAGGGCGCCAATGTCGTCCTCGTCGACCGTGATCGCGCGGGGCTCGAAAGGGCCGCCGCCGGCCTGCCGCGGGAGCGCGTGGCGCTCGCGGCGGCCGATGTCACCGACAGCCTTTCGACGAAGGCCTATGTCAAGCTCGCCATCGAGCGCTTCGGCGGCATCGACGTCCTGTTCTCCAATGCCGGCGTCTTCGGCACCGTCGCCCCCATCGCTGATTATCCGCTGGACATCTTCGACATGGTGCAGGCGGTCCATGTGCGCGGCGCCTTCCTTGCCGCCAAGCATGCCGTGCCGCACATGCGCAGCGGCGGCAGCATCGTCATCACCTCCAGCGTGGCGGCGACGCGGGGCGATCCCGGCGTTTATGCCTATATCACCGCCAAGCACGCCCAGACCGGCCTGATGCGCTGCCTTGCCAAGGAGCTCGCCCCGCGCGGCATCCGCGTCAACACGGTCAATCCCGGCCCCGTCGACAACGGTTTCCAGCTTGCCGTGGAACAGGGTCTCGGCGCCGCGACCGGCATGGACGGAACGGCTTTTTTCAACGCGCTCATCCCCATGGGCCGCCATGCCAGCTCCGGGGAGATCGCCCGCTCGGTGCTCTACCTCGCCTCGGACCAGTCGAGCTTCGTCACCGGCACGATGCTGATGGTCGACGGCGGCATGAGCATCTGAAGCCGGAACGGCAGAAGACCCGGATGCAGGGGACATCCGGGCCTTCGGGGAGGTCAGCGGGAAAAGCGCTTACTTGCAGACCTTGACCGTCTTGAAGATCACATTGCCGTAGTAGTCGTAGGCCTTGACCTTCTTGATGAAGCAGTGCGGCTTGTAGCCGTAGCTGTAATAGCCGGCCTGCGAGGGGGCGGCGAAGGAGATGGCGGCAACGGCGGCGATGGCGGCGGAAACGATGATCTTGCGCATGGGGTCTCTCCTGATCTCTGGTTAGGGATGAGCCTCTCTCATCCGGTGATCAGAAGATCGCATAGCGCCCCGCCGCCCGCTGTTCCGCAGGAAACAAGCAAGAACTAACGGAACAGCCGCTCCACATGATCCCGCCCGAGCCCGACCTTCTCGTAGTGGTCGCGACAGAGAGCGATGTAGTTGTGCACGTCGAAGAAACCGTCCGGCTCGCCCTTGTCGTCGAGCCAGATGAGCGGGCCCTTGACCTGGAAGAACACCTTCATCGGCTGCTCGTGCTCGTAGGCGACGAGCGTGTGGCCCTCGCCGGGCGTCTCGTAGACGAAATCACCGGCCGTCGCCGTCCAGTCGTGCTCCAGATAGCCCCACTTGCCGGAGATCGTGTAGGCGAAGACCTCGTGCGGGTGGTAGTGGCGGTTCACCAGGCCCGCCTTCTTCGCCATCAGGATGTCGCACCACTTGTTCTGCGTCGGGGAGATCCACAGCGGGCGGGAGGAGACGGTCTCGGTGAAGGGTACGTAGTAGCGCTCCTCGTCGGTCGGCGCGTTCTGAAGATAGACTTCCGGCAGGGCATCCGGCTGGAACACCTTGTCGATCGGCTTCAGGTCCTTCCAGAATTCGTTCGTGGCAAGCTCGGGCATGGCTTCTCCTCCTCGTGTGATGGTTCAGGCGCGGACCGCGATGTCGAGCAGCGCGAGCGTCCGCTTCGTCTCGATATGGTCGATCGCCTCGGCAAGCGCGCCGGCAAGGGCCGCGCCGTCGGTGACGCGCCTTGCATACGCCCGGCTCGCCTCGGCGACCTTCACGAAATCCGGCACAGGCGAGAGCGCGGTCAGCGGCATGCGGTTGGTCTTCGCCGCATAGCCGTCCGGATAGAGGCCGAGCACCGACTGGCGCACCGCGCCCCATTCGGCATTGTTGACGATGAGGATGAGGATCGGCAGTTCCAGCGCCTCGGCGATCTGGTGGCAGGCGACGGGATTGGCGAACATATAGGAGCCGTCGCCCATGGTGGCGACGACGAGCCGCCCGCGCCGCGCCAGCTGCATGCCGAGCGCGGCGGGAAAGCACCAGCCGAGGCCGCCGGAATGCGGCTCCTGATACCAGGCCTGGTGATGGGAGAGCGTTATCGGCGAAAGCGGGCAGCCGAGTTCGGAGAGCACGGTGGCATCCCGGCCCGCCAGCGCCTCGGAAAGTGTCAGGCTGACGAAATCCTTCGTCATCGGCGTGCCGCCCCCGCGCCGGGCCGCATCGAGCACGGCGGTGCGGGCTTTCCCGTTGCGTTTCGCCACTGCGGCGGCGCGGCTTTCCGCCCGCACGCGATGGGCGGGCAGCAATGGGTCCATCGCCGCCTTCAGGGCAATGAGGCCGGCATCGACATCGCCGGCGAGCGTCACGTCGGAGCGGAAGTAGCGCACCGGCTGGCGCTGGTAGAGCGGGTCCTGGGCGAGCTGGATGACCTTGCAGCCGGGCCGCAGCGCATGGGCATCCGGCGACCAGGGCGCCAGCGCATCGAGGACCAGCACCACGTCGGCCGCCTCCAGCAGCGGCCCGGGATCGGCCTGCGCGGCCATCGGATGGTCCGTCGCCATGGCGAGCTGCACGGCCCAATACTGGCAGACGGGAATGCCCCATTCGCCCGCAAGCGCCGCAAGGGCGGCAAAACCCTCGGCCGAGCCGGCGCCGCGCTGCGCGAAGACCACCGGGTTCTCCGCCGCCGCCAGGAGGCGCGCGGCCTCCGCCACCGCTTCCGCCGGCGGCGCGGCAACGGCCGGCATCATCGTTGCGGGCGCTTCCAGGCCCTCCGTCGGGCAGGGCTGGCAGAGCACCTCGCGCGGCAGGCTCATATAGACCGGCCCGCGCGGCGTGGAACAGGCGATGGCATGCGCCCGGTCGACCATCTGCGGGATGTGTTCGGGAACGCGCAGCTCGTCGTCCCACTTGCAGGCCTCGCGCACCAGCGCCGCCTGGTCGCGCATCTCCTGCCCCCAGCCGATCGGCACGGTGCGCGACCCCTTTCGGCCGCGCTCGGTGACCGGCGTGCGGCCGGAGAAGAGCAGGACCGGGACATGCTCCATCGCAGCGTTGATCGCGCCGATGGCGCAATTGGCAAGGCCGACATTGGTATGCGCCATCACCGCCTGGGCACGGCCCGTCGCCAGATAATATCCGTGCGCCATGCCCATCGCCGCCGATTCGTGCGGCATGACGAGCGCCTGCGGCAGGGCGATTCCCTTCGCCTCCGCCTCGGCCAGGCCCTCGATGATCGGCGGGAAATCCGTGCCGGAATTGGCGAAGATATAGTCGATGCCGACCGCCTTCAGCCGGGCGAGCAGCGCACCGCCCGCCGTCATCGCCGGCACCCCGGCAAGATCGTCTTCGCCCATCGGAACCTCCCCGTCGTGCGGCAGCCTGCCCGCGGCCGCCGGTCTCCTCGAACCGGGCGGCACAGGCCTCAGACCGCACTCTGACAGGCGGGACGGTGATGTAAAATGAAATGCCGGCCGCGACACATAACGAAAGCCGTATGAATTGCGCTTGGAGTTACGGAATTCCGGCCGCAAAACCGCTGCGCACTTTTGCTGGAATTCCTTTAGTGCAGCCCGCCGACGCCGAGCAGGGTTTCGACCGTGTGCCGGTCGGCGGAGAGCGCCGCCGGGGTGCCGGTCCAGGCGATGCGGCCGCGTTCGAGGATGATCACGTCGTCGGCGAAGTCGAGCGCGCTCTGGATGCGCTGCTCGACGATGAGGATGGTCATTTCGCCGGAGGCCGCGAGCGTGCCGAACGCCGCCATCAGCTCCTCGCAGATGACCGGGGCAAGGCCCTCCAGCGGCTCGTCGAGCAGGAGCACGGAGGGCTGGCCGAGGATGGTACGCGCCGTCGTCAGCATCTGCTGTTCGCCGCCGGAAAGCTGCGAGCCGAGGTTCCGGCGCCGCTCCTTGAGCCGCGGGAACATCTGGTAGGCCTCCTCGATGGCCCCGCGCGGACGGCCCTTCAGCCCGACGAAGAGGTTCTCCTCCACCGTCAGCGTCGGGAAGACGTCGCGCGACTGCGGCACATAGCCGAGACCCTTCAGGGCGCGGGCGGAGCTGCCGATGCCCTCGATCGCCTCGCCGCCGAGGCGGATCGCGCCGCCATAGCGCTTCGTCTGGCCGGCGAGCGTGGCGAAGAGCGTGGATTTTCCCATGCCGTTGCGGCCGAGCACGGCGAGCCTGCGGCCGGCATCGGCGGCAAAGGAGATGTCCTCCAGCACCCGCGTCGGGCCGTAGCCGGCGGAAAGGCCGGATATTTCAAGCGACGCTGCGGGCATCGGCATAACTCCCGAGATAGGCCTGGCGGACGCGGGCATCCTTCGTCACCGCGTCCGGCGATCCGTCGAAGATGATCTCGCCCGCCGCCAGCACGACGACGCGCCTTGCGAAACGGAAAACGAGGTCCATGTCGTGCTCGATCATCAGCACGGCGAGGTCCGCCGGCAGGTCGGCGATCGCCTGCTCGATGCGCGCCGTATCGCTCTGCGGCACGCCGGCGGCAGGCTCGTCGAGCAGCAGGACCCGGGGCTTGAGCGCAAGGGCAAGCGCGAGCTCCAGGAGGCGTTGCTGGCCATAGGCGATCTCGCTGACGCGGTGGCGGGCAAGCTGGGCGATGCCGAGCCGGGCAAGAAGCGCATGGACCTCGTCCATCACGTCGGGCATGGCGCGGTGGCTGGCGAACATGCGGCCGGTCCGGCCCTCGCGCTGCAGGATGGCGAGCGCGACATGCTCCTCCGGCGTCATCTCGGAGAAGAGCCGCGTCACCTGGAAGGACCGCACGAGGCCGCGGCGCACGCGCTCCGTCGGCCCGAGGCGGGTGACGTCCTCGCCGCCGAGCGCGACGGAACCGGAATTCGGCAGGAGGTTGCCGGTGACGAGGTTGACGAAGGTCGTCTTGCCGGCACCGTTCGGCCCGATCAGCGCGACCCGGTCGCCCGGCGCCATCGAAAGGGAGACGTCGTTGGTGACGGCGAGGCCGCCGAAGGTCCGCTTCAGGTTGCGGACGTCGAAGATCGCGCTCATCGGTCCTTCCTCCCGCGGCGTTCGAAAAAGGCGGCGAGCGAGCCGTAGAGCCCTTTCGGCGCGAAGAGCACGACCGCGATCAGCAGCGCGCCGACGATGGTGAGCCAGTGGAACGGGTTGGCCGCCGAGACGACATCCTCGAACCACAGGAAGGAAAGCGTGCCGATCAGCGCGCCGTAGAGCGAGCCGGTGCCGCCAAGCACCAGCATGACGAGGGCTTCGGCCGAGAGCGTGAAGGACAGGCTGTCGAGGCCGACGACCTGGGTCGAGATGGCGTTGAGCGCCCCGCCCGCCCCGGCGACGGCGCCCGATATGGCATACATGCGGATCAGCGTGCCGCGCACCGAGGCGCCCATGGCGCGCACGCGCAGCGGATCCTGCTTGATGCCGCGGCAGAGCATGCCGAAGGGCGAGCGCACGATCTGGCGCAGGATGACGAAGGCGGCAATGAGCAGCACGATGCCGAAGACATAGGCCGTGCGGCCCCACAGGTCGAATGGATAGAGGCCGAAGACGGCATCCGGCATGATGCCGGCAAGGCCGTCGCTGCCGCCGGTCCAGCCGGACGCCTTGTTCGCCGCCTCGTGGGCGAGGTGAATGATGGCGATGGAGAGCACGAGCTGCGGCAGGCCATGCGCCCGAAGCACGACGGCGCCGGAGACGAGGCCGGCGAGCGCGCCCGCGACCACGCCGACGGCCAGCATGGCGATCGGATCGGTGATGCCGAAATGGGCCGCCGCGATGCCGGCCCCATAGGCCCCCGCGCCGAACAGCGCGGCATGGCCGAGCGTCGCCACGCCGCAATAGCCGGTGACGAGGTCGAGAGAGAGGACCAGCAGCGCGATCGCCGTGATGCGCGTCAGCAGCGCGAGGTTGTTGGGGAAAAGGAGATAGCCGAGGACGGCGACCGCGAGGATGACGAGAACGCCGACCGCGTCGCGCGTCAGGCGGGCGCGGCGGTCCCGGGCGGTGGAGAGGGTATCGGTGTTCATGGTCAGCGCCATCACTTCGCCCTTCCGGCAAGGCCGCGCGGGAAAATCCAGACGATGGCGATGACCGCGAGATAGAAGAAGAATTCGCCGAATTCCGGCATCAGGTAGCGTCCCGTCGTATCGATGGCGCCGAGCAGCAGGCAGGCGGCGAGGGCACCCGGAATGGACCCCGCCCCGCCGACCGAGACGACGACGAGGAAGGTCACCATGTAGCGCAGCGCATAATAGGGCTCAATCGGCAGCAGCTCGGCGCCGACGACGCCGCCGAAGGCGGCAAGGCCGACCGCGACGGCGAAGCTGACGGCATAGACGACCTCGGTCTTCACCCCGAGGGCGGCGGCCATGGCCGCATTGTCGACGCTCGCGCGCAGCTTCACGCCGAAGGCGGTGCGCTCGATGAAATACCAGAGGCCGAGCGCGACCGCGGCGCCGCAGGCGATGACGAAGAGGCGGTGCGCCGAGACCGTACGGAAGCCGAGGCTGATCGGCTCGCGCAGGCTGTCCGGCGTCGGGATGGTCTTGAGCGTCGGGCCGAAGACATAGTTGGCGATGCCGATGACGCAGAAGGTGATGCCGATGGTCATCAGCACCTGCGTCAGCTCCGGCTGGCCGTAGATGCGGCGGTAGAGCAGGCGCTCGACCGGAATGGCGATGAGGATGGTGCCGACGACGGCGAGCATGACGGCGACGGCATAGGCAAGGCCGAGGTCGCGCGCGGCATAGGAGGCGATATAGCCGCCGATCATCGCGAAGGCGCCATGCGCCAGGTTGACGACCCGCATCAGCCCCATCGTCACCGAGAGGCCGATGGAGATGACGAAGAGCACCATGCCGTAGGCGAGCGCATCGACGCCGATGCTGAAAACCGTTTGCATCAAACTATCCTGCTGTGGCCGGGCTTGCGGCCGTTTGTCCGGATATGCGGGTGGATCCTCGGGTCAGGCCCGAGGATGACGCAAGAAGAGAAGGCGGTGGATCAATGCAACGGTTCCGCTTGCCACAACGTCGGACGGGGTTCGCGACCTCTCCTGCCCGCCGTCATCCTCGGGCTCGCCCCAAGGATCCACCCGCCTGACGCAAGAAGAGAAGGACGGTGGATCAATGCGACGGTTCCGCTTGCCGCAACGTCGGGCGGGGTTCGCGACCTCTCCTCCCCGCCGTCATCCTCGGGCCTGACCCGAGGATCCACCCGCCCGGCGCAAAACACGTTACTTCGCCGCCGCAAGGCCCGGGTCGCCCTGCTTCTCGAAGGTCTGGACCTCCTTGTTGTAATAGGTCCCGTCGTCGGCCTTGGCCACTTCGCGCAGATAGATGTTCTGCGTGATATGGCGGCTTTCCGCATCGATCGTCACCGGCCCGCGCGGGCTTTCCCAGGAAAGGCCCTTGACGGCCTCGACGGCCTTGGCCGCGTCCTGCGCGCCGCCCGTCGCCTCGATCATCTTGTAGATGACATGCATGCCGTCATAGGCGCCGACCGCGGGGAAGGAGAGCTCCGCCGGGTTGCCGATCGCCTTGCCGGCGGCCTCGACGAATTTCTTGTTCTCCGCCGAATCGTGCGAGACGGCATAGTGGAAGGTGGTGGTCAGGCCGAGCGCCGCCTCGCCGAGCGCCGGCAGGTCGGATTCCTGCGTCAGGTCGCCGGGGGCGAAGAACTTGACGCCGCCGGCCTTGAGGCCGTTCTCGTTGAAGGCCTTGACGAAGCCGAGCGTCGTCGGGCCGGAGGGCAGGAAGGCGAAGACGCCCTCGGCGCCCGAATCCTTGATGCGCTGCATGATCGGCGAGAAATCGTTGGTCTGGAGCGGCATGCGGATCGCCTCGACGATCTCGCCGCCCGCCGCCTCGAAGCCCGCCTTGAAGGCGGCTTCCGCATCGACGCCCGGCCCGTAGTCGCTGACGACGGAGATGACCTTCCTGGTGCCGCCGTCGAAGGCGACCTTGGCGATCGGCGTCGAGGTCTGCCAGGTGGTGAAGGAGGTGCGCACCACATAGGGGCTCTTGGTGACGATGGCGGAGGTCGCCGCGTTCATCACCACCATGGGCACGTTCGCCTGTTCGAGCAGCGGGGTCGCAGCCATGGCGTCCGGAGTGAAGTAGAATCCGGCTAAGTACTGCACGCCTTCCTTGACGACGAGCTCCTGCGACAGCGCCTTGGACTGGGCCGGATCGGCGGTCGGGATGTCGCGGTAGATCACCTCGATCGTATCGTCGCCGACGGTGTTGCCGTTCAGCGCCATATAAGCGTCGATGCCTGCCTTGAAATTCTTGCCCTGGAGCGCGAAGGGGCCGGAGAACGGCCCGACGACGCCGACCTTGATCGTATCGGCATGGGCGACGCCGCCCATCAGCACAGCCGCCAGCGCGGCGATCGCGACATGTTTCATGTTTTCCTCCCTGAAAGGCCGGTCTCCCGCCGGTGCCCGATCCTGTCCCAAACTGGATTTTTGTCAGATTGACAGATGAAACGGTAATGTAAAATGAAAAGGTATGGCCATTTCATAACTTAGGAGTTATTAAAATACCTCAGGCGGCACCCAGTCGGCGAAGCGACGACAGCAGCGCGTCGGCAAGGTGGAGGGCAGCGCCGGCGGCGACCACCATCTGCGGCAGGATCAGCCATTCGAGCGTCCAGGCCGAGCCGGAACGCTCCTGCTCGTGCACCATCGCCTGCGCCAGGCCGCCGAGCTGCGCCGCGTTGAACCGGGCAAGCGTGACCAGAACTTCGGCGGCGACCGGGTTCTGCTTGTGCGGCATGGCGGAGGAACCGCCGCCGCCGGCGAGCGCGATCTCGTCGCCCCGGTCGGCCAGAAGGGCGACGTCCTGCCCGATCTTTCCGAGGCTGCCGGTGATGCCGGAAAGGAGGGCGCCCAGATCCAGGATGCGGTCACGCTGGCTATGCCATTGCGGGGCGTCGGCAAGGCCGAGGTTGCGGGCAAGCGCGGCGCGCACGGCCGGTGCTTTCTCGCCCAGTTTCTCCAGCGTGCCCGCCGCGCCGCCGAACTGCACGGCAAGCCCCTCCTCCATCAGGCCCGTCACGCGCGTGCGATGGCGCTCCAGCGGCGCGCGCCAGGCGCCGACGCGGTCCGCCACGGTGACGGGGATGGCGGCCTGCATGCGGGTGCGCCCCATCAGTTCCCGGTCGCCGAAGGTGGCGGCGAGGCCATCGAGCACGCCGGCCAGCCCTCCCAGCCGTTTCTCAAGGACGGGCAAGACGCGGGAGAGGCGCAGCATCAGCCCGCTGTCGACGACATCCTGGCTGGTCGCGCCGACATGCACATGCCGGCCATGCGGCTCGCCGACGGCGGCGCGGAGCTGGCGAACGAAATCGGGCACCACCACGCCGTCACGGGCGGTGGCGGCCCTGAGGCTCGCGACATCGGGCGAGAAGCGGTGCGCAGCCGCCTCGATCGCCCCGGCCGCGTCCGCCGGGATGACGCCCGCCTCCGCCTCGGCCTTGGCCAGCGCCACCTCGAAGGCCAGCATGGCCTCGAGTTCCGCCGCGACGGAAAACAGCGCCGCCACCGCCTCGTCGCCGAGGAGGCCGGAGAGATAGGGGTGGTCGAAGGGCGAGACGGTCATGGGGCGCTCTTTTCTAATGGGGAGCGCGTGGATCCTCGGGTCGAGCCCGAGGATGACGGAGGGGAGGAGAGGCCACGGGCCTCATGAACGATGCGGCATGCGGCGCCGTCAATCTGACTGCAAACCTCTCTTCTTTCGTCATCCTCGGGCTCGACCCGAGGATCCACGCGGCAGGTGACGAGCTTAACACACAGCCTAGATATCGAAGAACACCGTTTCCTTCTCGCCCTGCAGGTGGATGTCGAAGCGGTAGCTGTCGCCGTCCGCCGCCGCGATCAGCGTCGGCACGCGCACGCGGTGCTCGATGCGGGCGAGCACCGGGTCCTCGGCATTGGCCGCCACCTCGTCGCCGAAATAGAGGCGGGTGTTGAGGCCGAGATTGATGCCGCGGGCGACGATCCAGAACGAGACGTGCGGCGCCATCAGGCGGCCGTCCCTGAAGGGCACGCGGCCGGGCTTGACGGTCTCGAAGCGGTATTCGCCGGTCTCTCCGTCAGTGGCCGCGCGGCCCCAGCCGGAAAAATTGGGATCGGCGCTGCCGCGCAGCTCCGAGGGGCTGTTGTAGAGGCCGGCCGCATCCGCCTGCCAGATCTCGATCAGCGCGTCCTTCAGCGGCGTGCCGGTGCCGTCGAGCACCCGGCCGGTGATGGTGATGCGCCGCCCGAGCGTCCTGTCGTTCACCATGGTCGCACCGAGATCGCTCTCGTAGACGCCGGTAATGCCGGAAAAATTCGGCGTGAGGCCGATATGGACATAGGGCCCCGCCGTCTGCGAGGCGCTTTCCTTGAGATAACCGAGCGGCTGCACCATCAGTTGCCCTCCATCCGATTTTCGAAGAGCGTCGAGCGGCGGCCGCGCAGCACGATGTCGAACTTGTAGGCGCGCGCATCCATGGGGATCGTGTTGCCCCAGTCGAGCGCGGCGACCAGTTGCTCGATGGCCGCCCTGTCCGGGATCGTCTGCACGATGGGACATTTCCAGATCATCGGGTCGCCCTCGAAGTACATCTGCGTGATCAGCCGCTGGGCAAAGCCGTGGCCGAAGACGGAGAAATGGATATGCGCCGGCCGCCAGTCGTTGACGCCGTTCGGCCAGGGATAGGGCCCGGGCTTGACGGTGCGGAAGGCATAGTGGCCGTCCGCATCGGTGATGGTGCGTCCGCAGCCGCCGAAATTCGGATCGAGCGGGGCGAGGTAGCTCTCCTTCTTGTGGCGGTAGCGCCCGCCGGCATTGGCCTGCCAGAATTCGAGCAGCGCGCCCGCCACCGGCCGCGCCCGCTCGTCAAGCACCCGGCCGTGCACGATGATGCGCTCGCCGATCGCGCTTTCGCCGGGTTTTGCGAAATTGTGGATCAGGTCGTTGTCGAGCTCGCCGAGCATCGCATGGCCGAAGACCGGGCCGGTGATCTCCGAGACCGTGCCGTCGAGCGACAGCAAGGCCTTCTGCGGCGAGCGCAGCACCGAGGTCTTGTAGCCCGGCGTCAGGCCCGGCGGGTGCCACAGGCGATCGCGGGAGAAGAAGGCGCCCGTCTCGGGCTTGCGATTGGAAAGGTCCGTCATGGTTCCCTCAGGCCGCCTTTTCGGCGTCCATGTCCTCGAAGACGTGCTTGGCGATCCTGATCGCCCGGTTGGCCGCCGGCACACCGGCATAGATCGCCACATGCAGAAGCGCCTCGGCGATATCCTCGCGGCTCGCGCCGGTATTGACGGTGGCGCGCACATGCATCGCCACCTCCTCGTCATGGCCGAGCGCGGCCAGCAGCGCGATCGTCACCATGGAGCGCTCGCGCATCGTCCAGCCGGGCCGCGACCAGACCGTGCCCCAGGCCGCTTCCGTGATCAGCTCCTGGAAGGGCTGGTCGAAGGCGGTGGCGCCGGAGGAGGCGCGGTCGACATGGCTGTCGCCGAGCACCGCGCGCCGGGTCACCATGCCCTGGCGGTAGCGGTCGGAAAAGGTATGCGCATCAGCCATGTGGCTCGTCTCCGGCAGGTAGGGTGGCGATGAAGGCGCGGATCATCTCCGTCAGCATTTCCGGCTGCTCGACGCAGGGAATGTGCCCGGCATCCTTGATGACCTCGTAGCGGGCGCCGGCAATCAGCTTTGCCATGGACAGCACGACATCCGGCGGCGTCGAGCCGTCCTGGTCGCCGACGACGCAGAGCGTCGGCACGGCGAGGCGTTCCGTCGAATGGGTGAGGTCGGCATCGCGCAGCGCCGCGCAGGTGGCGGCGTAGCCGACCGCGGACTGGCGGGTGAGCATGTTGCGGTAGCCGTGGTAGGCCGCGTTTTCCGGCCGGCGGAAGGCCGGCGTGAACCAGCGCTCCATGACGGCGTCGGCAAGGCTTTCGATGCCCTTCGCCTCGACGCTTTCGATGCGCGCGTTCCACATCTCGGCCGTGCCGATCTTGTGCGCGGTGTCGCAGAGCACCAGCGCCCGGACGAGGTCCGGCCGCTTCGCCGCAAGCCCCTGTGCGATCATGCCGCCGACGGAGAGGCCGCAGACGACGGCGTCCTTCACGTCGAGCCGGTCGAGCAGCGCGGCGAGATCGAGGACGTGGTCGTCGATCGAATAGGGCACCTGGCCGAGATCGGACAGGCCATGGCCGCGCTTGTCGTAGGTGACGATGGGAAAGTCGCCGGCGAGGCGCACGACGACATCGCGCCAGATGCGGAAGTCGGTGCCGAGCGAATTGGCAAAGACGATCACCGACCGGCCCGCCGGCCCGCCGATCAGCTGATGGTGCAAGATGACGTCGTTGACGGTTGCGAACTGCACTTCTGTCTCCTCCCGTTTCCGCAGATTGGCCCCTTGATCTGGTTAGGTAAAATGATATTTCATGCCGTTTCGTTAACTTGAGGGTTATGAGAGCCGTGATCGACAGCCGCGTCAAGTTCCGCCATCTGCAAACCTTTGTCGAGGTGGCCCGCCAGAGAAGCGTGATGAAGGCGGCGGAGATCCTGCATGTCAGCCAGCCCGCCGTGACGAAGACGATCCGCGAGCTGGAGGAGGTTCTCGGCGTCGCCGTCTTCGAGCGCGAGGGGCGCGGCATCAAGATCACCCGGCATGGCGAGGTCTTCCTCAAGCATGCCGGCGCGGTGCTGGCCGCGCTCCGCCAAGGCTTCGATTCGGTCTCGCAGGCGCTTTCCGGCGATGCCCCGCCGATCCGCATCGGCGCCCTGCCGACCGTCTCCACGCGCATCATGCCGAAGGCGATGGCGCTGTTCCTCGCGGAGGAGACGGGCGCGCGCATCAAGATCGTCACGGGCGAAAACGCGGTTCTCCTGGAACAGCTGCGCGTCGGGGACCTCGACCTCGTCGTCGGGCGCCTTGCCGCGCCGGAGAAGATGGCCGGCTTCTCCTTCGAGCATCTCTATTCGGAAAAGGTGGTGTTCTGCGTGCGCGCCGGCCATCCGCTGCTTGCCGGCGGCTCGGCCTTTGCCGGCCTCGACGCCTATCCCGTGCTGATGCCGACGCGCGCCTCGATCATCCGCCCCTTCGTCGAAAGCTTCCTGATCGCCAACGGCATTGCCGGGCTGGCGAACCAGATCGAGACCGTGTCCGACGCCTTCGGCCGCGCCTTCGTGCGCGAGAGCGATGCGATCTGGATCATCTCCGAAGGGGTGGTGGCGGCGGATATCGCCGATGGCGCGCTCGCGGCCCTGCCGATCGACACGAGCGGCACGAAAGGCCCCGTCGGCCTCACCATGCGCACCGACGCCGTGCCGTCCATGCCGCTGTCGATCCTCATCCAGACCATCCGCGAGGTGGCGGGCAAGGTATCGCCCGCGGCTTGAGCCTCCTTCTCCCCGCGGCTAGGAGGGGTGCATGACAAGCGAACTCGCCCCTTTCCGCACCGCGATCGTCGCGCTTCATCCCGATCTGGCGGATGCCGCCTTCCGGCTGCTGCCGGGCGGCTGGCATTCGCGTGCGGTGGCGGTGGACGAGCGCCGCGTCTTCAAGTTCCCGCAGGGCGAGGCGGCGGAACGGCGCTACGCCGCGAGGCCTCCATCCTCGCCGCCATCCGCCCGCACCTTGCGATGCGCGTTCCGGACCTTCGCCTCCACGAGGGCGCGCCGCTCTTTTCCGAACATGCGATCATCCCCGGCGACCACCTGGAAACGGCACGCTACGAGACGCTGCCGGAACCGGCGCGAGGGGCGCTCGGCGAGACGCTCGCCCGCTTCTATGCGCAGCTGCACGCCCTCCCCCGCCCGCTGATGGAGGCGGCCGGCGCGCGGCCTGTCGAGCGCTGGCTGGATGCCGATGCCATCGCGGCAAGGGCCCTGCCGCTGCTGCCGGAAGACCTCCTCGGCTTTGCGAACGAAACCCTTTCCGGCTGGCGCGCGCTCCCGCCGGATCCCCATGGCGAAACCTACGGCTTCTTCGACGGCCACGGCTGGAACATGGCCTTCGACCACGCCGCCGGACGGCTCAACGGCATCTATGATTTCGCCGATTCCGGTTTCGGCCCGCTGCACCAGGACTTCATCTACACGAATTTCATCAGCCCCGACCTCACCGCCCGGATCGCGGACGGCTACGAGCGGCTGACGGGCCGGACGCTCGATCGTGGCCGCATCCACCTCCTGACCGGCGTGCACCGGCTCTGGGAACTCGCGGCTCTTGCCGAGGCGCCGGAGCACCATGCGACGATGATCGCCTCCGTCGCCGCCTGGGCGGCGCGTCAGTAGGGCAGGCCGACGTAGTTTTCCGCCAGCACCGTTTCGGCCGCGCGGGAATGGGTGAGATAATCGAGCTCGGCTTCCTGGATCTTCTGGTCGAAATCGCCGGTCCCGGGAAAGCGGTGCAGCATGCTCGTCATCCACCAGGAGAAGCGCACGGCCTTCCAGACCCGGGCGAGCGCCCTTGCCGAATAGGCGTCAAGGCCGGCCCCGGAGCGCTCCCGGTAGTGCTCCAGGAGGCCCGAGAAGAGATAGTGCACGTCGCTTGCCGCAAGGTTCAGCCCCTTGGCGCCCGTCGGCGGCACGATGTGGGCGGCATCGCCGACGAGGAACAGCCGGCCGAACCGCATCGGCTCGGCGACGAAAGAACGCAGCGGCGCGATCGACGTCTCGAAGCTCGGCCCGGTGACCAGCGCCTCGCCGTGATGGGCGGGAAGGCGGCGGCGCAGCTCGTCCCAGAAGCGCGCATCGGGCCAGGCCTCGATCCTCTCGTCGAGCGCGCACTGGAGATAGTAGCGGCTGCGGGTCGGCGAGCGCATGGAACAGAGGGCGAAGCCGCGCGGATGGTTGGCATAGACCAGCTCGTCGCTGACCGGCGGCACCTCGGCGAGAAGGCCGAGCCAGCCGAAGGGATAGACCTTCTCGAAGGTGCGGATCGCCTGTTCCGGCACGGCCTTGCGGCTGGCGCCGTGGAAGCCGTCGCAGCCGGCGATGAAGTCGCAGTCGATCCGGTGGGTGACGCCGTCCTTCTCGTAGGTGACGCAGGGCGCCGCGCCGTCGAAGGCGTGCGGCGTGACATTCGCCGCTTCGTGGATGGTCAACCGGCCGTCGGCCTCCCGCTGCTCGATGAGGTCGCGCGTCAGCTCCGTCTGGCCATAGACCATGACGCGCTTGCCGCCGGTGAGATCGAAAAGGTCGATGCGGTGGTCGCGGCCGTCGAAGGCGAGCGAGAAGCCGTCATGCGGCAGGCCCTCGGCATGCATGCGCGCCCCGACGCCGGCCTTGTCGAGCAGCGCGACCGTGCCCTCCTCCAGCACGCCGGCCCGCACGCGGCCGAGGATATGCGCACGGCTCGACCGGTCGAGGATCGCCGTCTCGATGCCGGCATTGCCGAGCAGCTGGCCGAGCAACAGGCCCGACGGACCCGACCCGATGATGACGACCTGAACGCGCATAGTGACCTCCCGAACTGGCATTTCGCAAATTGTCGGCGGGAAGGGCGGCGCCGGGCAATGGACGGATCGGCCATGAACTTGTACAAATCGAACATCGCAAGACAGCGGCACCAGGATGAAGCGACCGGCCCCGACCTACGATCTCTATGGCGAAAAGGCCGGAAACGGTCCGGATTTCTGGTTGCACTGCGAAACGATCCCCTCGCGCAGCAGCCTGCATCGCTATGAGATCGGCCTGCACCGGCACGAGAGCTTCTTCCAGATCCTGTATATTTCCGCCGGTTCGGGCGATGCGCTGTTCGGGGACCGGCGCTTGACGCTGGCCCCGCCCGCCATCGCCACGGTACCGCCGGCGCTCGACCACGGCTTCCGGTTTTCCCGCGATGTCGACGGCCATGTCTTCACCCTGCTCGCCTCGCATCTGCGCCTTGCCGGCGAGGCCGCACGCTTCGTTTCCGCGCCGCGCGTGACGCCGCTCGATCCCGGCGATGCGGACGGCGCCTTCGTGCTTTCGACGCTCGGGCGGCTTGCCGCCGAATGGACGACGCGGCGAAGCGGGCGCACCGACCTGATGCAGGCCTATCTGGTCTCGGTGCTGACGCTTGCCGCACGGCTCTGGAGCCGGGGCGAGGCGGCAGGCGACGCCGGCGAGGCGGCACGGCGCATGGAGCACCTCAACGGCCTGATCCAGCAGCATTTCCGCGGCCAGAAGCCGGCCGGTTTCTATGCCGGCGAACTCGGCATCTCGCCGACGCATCTCAACCGCATCGTCAAGGCCGCGACGGGCCTGACGGCCCATGCCTATATCGGCCGCAAGCTGATCGACGAGGCGAAGCGCGAACTCGTCTTCACCGAGGCGCCGGCGCAGGAGATCGCGCTCGGCCTCGGTTTTGCCGATCCCGCCTATTTTTCCCGCTACTTCCTGCGCGAGACCGGCGAGACGCCGCGCGCCTGGCGGCTGCGGGAACGGGCGCGGCTTTCCGCTCAGGCGTCGGAATAACGCTCCTCGGCCCAGGGGTCGCCGCGCATGTGATAGCCGTTGCGCTCCCAGAAACCCGCCTGGTCACCGGGCAGGAAATCGATGCGCGTCAACCACTTGGCGCTCTTCCAGAAATAGAGATGCGGCACGACGAGGCGCATCGGCCCGCCATGCTCGACGGAGAGCGGCCGGCCCTCCCAATGGGTGGCGAGGATGGCGTCCTCGGCGGCAAAATCGGCAAGCGGCAGGTTTGTCGTATAGCCGTCATAGCTCGTCAGCATGACGAAATTCGCCCCCGGCCGCGGCATGACGCGGTCGAGCAGGTCGCGCGTGGCGACGCCCTCCCAGCGGTTGTCGTAGCGCGACCAGGTGGTCACGCAATGGATGTCGGAAAGTCTTCGGCTCTGCGGCAGCGCCAGGAACTCCGCCCAGCCGAAGGATTGCGGGTTTTCCGCGCCGCCCTTCACATCGAGCCGCCAGCTTTCCGGGCGGATCACCGGCTGCTGGCCGAGATCGAGCACCGGCCAGTTCGTCACGAGATGCTGGCCCGGCGGCAGGCGGTCGGTCCCGGGTCGGGAAACACGGCCCGTGAGGAACCTGCCCTCGTCCGCCCAGCGGCGTTTCGTGCGGGTGAGCTTGCTGTCGTCGTCGCTCATGGCGGCCTCCTGCTGCGGTGCAAAAGGTGGGGCCGCGACCTTGCATCTGTCAAGATCGGCTCCCGGCAAGGCCGGTTGGCGCATCCGGCTGGAAATGCTTTAGGCGAGCACCGGCCGCAGCGCTGCCTGCACCTCGCGCATTGCCGGCAGGTAGCGCGCCACCATGTCCTCCGCCGAGGCATGGGCCGCCGGGGCGCCGATATTGAGCGCGGCGACGACGCGGCCGCGAGCATTTTCCAGCGGCACGGCGATGGAGCGCAGCCCGATCTCCAGCTCCTGGTCGATCAGGGCAAAGCCGTTCTGCCGCACCCGGGCGAATTCCTCCATCAGCGCTTCCGGCGCCGTCTTCGTGTAGGGGGTGTTCGCCTTGCGGTCGGAGGCCTCCACGATCGCCCGCGCCTCGGCTTCCGCGAGCGCCGCCAAGAGCACGCGGCCCATCGAGGCGCAATAGGCCGGCAGGCGCGAGCCGGCCATCAGGTTGATCGACATGACCCGCTTCTGCGCCGCGCGCGCCACATAGACGATCTCCACCCCGTCCAGCACGGAAACGGAGGCGCTCTGGCCGACCTTCTCCGAGAGCTGGTCGAGATAGGGCTGCACCAGCCGCGGCAGGGGCGTCGCCGAGAGATAGGCATGGCCGAGGCGCAGGATCTTCGGCGTCAGCTCGAAGAACTTGCCGTCATAGGCGGCATAACCGAGTTCGGCCAGCGTCAGCAGGCAGCGCCGCGCGGTCGCCCGGTCGAGGCCGGTCTCCTTCGAGACATCCGTGATGGTGAGGCGGGGCTTTGCCTCGCCGAAGGCCTCGATGACCGTCAGCCCCTTGGCGAACCCGCCGACGAAATCCGTTTCCCGCATTGTTGTCTCCTCATCGGCCAGCCGGCTCGGCCTGTGCATGCTGCAAGGCGCCCCGCCTCCATTCTGTCTCCGCCCTCTCCTCCGTCATGCTCGGGCCTGACCCGAGTATCCACGGCCACGGGTGCCGCGTGAATCCTCGGCTCAAGGCCGAGGGTGACAGCAGAGCGTGGAGTGAGCGACGCGCCGCATCCATAACGCTTCCATTTATTTTGTGCGATATATGAACAAAAGTCAATTATCGCACAAGCTGGATTGTCGTTTTTCCCGTTTGGATTTACCTCTGTTGCCGACAACGGGAGATTTTGCATGGACAAGACCCTCAGCAGTCTTGAGGCCGCCGTATCGTGCATCGGCGACGGCTCGGTCGTGATGATCGGCGGCTTCGGCGGCTCGGGCGCGCCGATCGAGCTGATCCACGCGCTGATCGACAGGGGGCCGAAGGACCTCACCGTCATCAACAACAATGCCGGCAACGGCCGCATCGGCATCGCCGCGATGATCGATGCGGGGATGGTGCGCAAGATGATCTGCTCCTTCCCCCGCTCCACCGATCCGCGCGCCTTCACGGACCGGTATCTCGCCGGAAAGATCGAGCTGGAGCTGGTGCCGCAGGGCACGCTCGCCGAGCGCATCCGCGCCGGCGGCGCGGGCATCCCCGCCTTCTACACGCCGACGAGTTTCGGCACGGAGCTCGCTAAGGGCAAGCCGGTCGCCGAATTCGACGGCCGCATGTATGTGCAGGAACGCTGGCTGAAGGCGGACGTCGCGCTGATCAAGGCCGAAGTGGGCGATACGCACGGCAACCTCACCTACAACAAGGCCGCCCGCAACTTCAGCCCGCTGATGTGCATGGCGGCGGCAAAGACCATCGTGCAGGTCTCCCGGCTGATGCAGCCCGGCGGCATCGACCCGGAGCATGTCGTCACCCCCGGCATCTTCGTCGACGGCATCGTCGAGGTTGCCGATCCGAAGCAGGAAGAAGACCTCATCCGGACAGGAGTGGCCTACGCATGACCGTCGATACGCACCCCATGAACACCCGCGAGGACATAAAACTCTCCAACGCCCAGATCGCCTGGCGCGCCGCGCAGGACATTTTCGACGGCGCCTATGTCAACCTCGGCATCGGTTTTCCGGAAATGGTCGCCCGCTACCAGCCCGAGGGACGGTCGGCGATCTTCCACACGGAGAACGGCATCCTCGACTTCGGCGAGGCGCCGCCGGAAGGCGCGGAGGACTGGGACCTGATCAATGCCGGCAAGAAGGCGGTGACGCTGAAGCCGGGCTCGGCCTTCTTCCACCATGCCGACAGCTTTGCCATGGTGCGCGGCGGCCATCTCGACGTCGCCATCCTCGGCGCCTACCAGGTGGCGGAGAACGGGGACCTTGCCAACTGGCGCGTCGGCTCCAAGGGCGTGCCGGCCGTCGGCGGGGCGATGGACCTCGTGCATGGCGCAAGGCAGGTCGTCGTCATCACCGAGCACGTCACCAGGAACGGCGAACCCAAGCTCGTCGAGCGCTGCACCTTCCCGCTGACCGGCGTCGGCTGCATCACGCGCGTCTATACCAGCCATGCCGTCGTCGACGTCTCCGGCGGCCGCTTCGTGCTGCGCGAGAAGCTTGCTGCCATGACGATCGAGGAGCTGCAGGCGATGACCGGCGCGAAACTGCATGTCGACGGCGATGTCGCCGATCTCGTCGTGCCGCAACTCTAGAACAGCGTTGTACGCACTTCCGGCCGCAAAGCCGCTGCGCACGTCTGCTGGAACTGCTTGAGGGGAACACCATGTCCGAAGCCTATATCTGCGACTATATCCGCACGCCCATCGGCCGCTTCGGCGGTGCGCTTTCCTCCGTGCGTGCCGACGATCTCGGCGCCATCCCGCTGAAGGCGCTGATGGCGCGCAATGCCGGCATCGACTGGGAGGCGGTCGACGACGTCATCTTCGGCTGCGCCAACCAGGCGGGCGAGGACAACCGCAATGTCGCGCGCATGTCCGCGCTCCTGGCCGGCCTTCCCGTCTCCGTCTCCGGCACGACGATCAACCGGCTGTGCGGCTCCGGCATGGATGCCGTCATCGCCGCCGCCCGCGCGATCAAGGCCGGCGAGGCGGAGCTTGTCATCGCCGGCGGCGTGGAGAGCATGAGCCGCGCGCCCTTCGTGATGCCCAAGGCGGAGACGGCCTTCTCGCGCAATGCCGAGATCCACGACACGACCATCGGCTGGCGCTTTGTCAACCCGCTGATGAAGAAACAGTACGGCGTCGATTCCATGCCGGAGACCGGCGAGAACGTCGCCGAGGATTTTTCCATCTCCCGCGAGGATCAGGACGCCTTCGCCGTTCGCTCGCAGGCGAAAGCTGCCGCCGCGCAGGCGAACGGGCGGCTGGCGAAGGAGATCACGCCCGTCACCATCCCGCAGAGGAAGGGCGATCCGGTCGTGGTCGAGAAGGACGAGCATCCGCGCGCAACGACCATCGAAGCGCTCGCCAGGCTCGGCACGCCCTTCAGGAAGGAGGGCGGCACGGTGACGGCGGGCAATGCCTCCGGCGTCAATGACGGGGCGGCGGCGCTGGTCATCGCCTCGGAGGCGGCGCTCAAGAAGTACGGCCTCACCCCCATCGCCCGCATCCTCGGCGGCGCGATGGCCGGCGTTCCGCCGCGCATCATGGGCATCGGCCCGGTCGCGGCCACCGAACGCCTCTGCGCCCGCCTCGGCCTGAAACCGACCGACTTCGACGTGATCGAACTCAACGAAGCCTTCGCCTCCCAGGGCGTGGCGACGCTCCGCGCTCTCGGCATCACCGAGGACGCGGAGCACGTCAATCCGAACGGCGGCGCCATCGCCCTCGGCCATCCCCTCGGCATGTCCGGCGCCCGCATCACCGGGACGGCGGCGCTCGAACTCAGCCTCACCGGCAAGAAACGATCGCTCTCCACCATGTGCATCGGCGTCGGACAGGGCATCGCCGTCGCGCTGGAGCGGGCGTGACGGACGTTCACCACTCTTGCCGCCGCCGCGAGCCCCCTCTGTCCTGCCGGGCATTTGGATGGGGGACCGTCTCGCCCACCTTCAGCGGTGCCGGTTAAGCAAGGTTTTCGCGTCTTGCCAATCTCCCCCTTGAGGGGGAGATGCCCGGCAGGGCAGAGGGGGTAGATCGGGCCACCGCGGCGCTCCTCCCCTCACGCAAGTCTTGCCCCCAAGCAATCCAACATTGACAGCACCTCCGGGCTCCTGCACCCATGCGGACCGTACTTCTCGCATCGATGACGGGTCCGCCATGTCCAAGACCACCCGCGCCACCCAGGCCCTCGCCAGGGCCGGCGTTTCCTTCACCGTCCATACCTACGACTACGACCCCGATGCCGACCGCGTCGGCATCCAGGCGGCCGAGGCGCTGGGGGAGGATCCGGGCCGGGTGCTGAAGACGCTGATGGCGGAGGTGGACGGCAAGCCGGTCTGCGTCATCGTGCCGTCGGATCGCGAGGTCAGCATGAAGAAGCTGGCGAGCGCCTTCAGGGGCAAGTCGGCCAACATGATGAAGCCGGCGGATGCCGAACGGCTGACGGGCTTCGTCGTCGGCGGCATCAGCCCGTTCGGCCAGAAGAAGCCGGTGCCGGTCGCGATCGAGGAGGCGGCGCTGGTCCATGACCGGGTCTACATGAACGGCGGGCAGCGCGGCCTGCAGGTGCGCCTTGCCCCGCGCGACGCGCTGGCGGCGCTGAAGGCGATCGCCGCAGCCGTCATCGCCTGATTGCGCCTTCTCTTTCGGCGCCGGGCACACTAAGTTTCCTTCATCCGAAGAGAACAGACAGGCATGCCATGACCTATCCCGCCAATTCCGCCCCCGCCGTCGATCCGCAAAAGCTCGACAAGCTCGCCGAAGTCGCCGTGCGTGTCGGCCTTCAGCTCCAGAAGGGGCAGGATCTCGTGATGACGGCGCCCATCGCCACCCTGCCGCTCGCCCGCCTCATCACCAAGCACGCCTATAAGGCCGGCGCCGGCCTCGTCAGCACCTTCTATGCCGACGAGGAGGCGACGCTCGCCCGCTACCACCATGCGCCGGACGAAAGCTTCGACCGGGCCAGCGACTGGCTCTACGAGGGCATGGCCAAGGCCTATGCCAACGGCGCCGCGCGCCTTGCCATTGCCGGCGACAACCCGATGCTGCTCTCCGGCGAGGACCCGGCCAAGGTCGCCCGCGCCAACAAGGCGAATTCCATGGCCTACAAGCCGGCGCTGGAGAAGATCGCCAATTTCGACATCAACTGGAACATCGTCTCCTATCCGAACCCGTCCTGGGCCAGGCAGGTGTTCCCGAACGACCCCGAGGACGTGGCGGTCGAGAAGCTCGCCAATGCCATCTTCGCCGCCTCGCGTGTCGACGTCGCCGATCCCGTCGCCGCCTGGGCGGCGCACAATGCGGGCCTTGCCAGGCGCTCGGCCTGGCTGAACGGCGAGCGCTTTGCCGCGCTGCACTTCAAGGGGCCGGGCACGGACCTCACCGTGGGGCTGGCGGACGGCCACGAATGGCACGGCGGCGCCTCGACGGCCAAGAACGGCATCACCTGCAACCCGAACATCCCGACGGAAGAGGTCTTCACCACGCCGCATGCCCTGCGCGTCGAGGGCCATGTCTCCTCCACCAAGCCGCTCTCCCACCAGGGCACGCTGATCGACGACATCCAGGTGCGCTTCGAGGGCGGCCGGATCGTCGAGGCGAAGGCATCGAAGGGCGAGGCGGTGCTGAACAAGGTGCTGGACACCGACGAGGGCGCGCGCCGGCTCGGCGAGGTGGCCCTCGTGCCGCATTCCTCGCCGATATCGGAAAGCGGCATCCTCTTCTACAACACGCTGTTCGACGAGAACGCCTCCTGCCATATCGCGCTCGGCCAGTGCTATTCGAAATGCTTCCTTAACGGCGCAAGCCTGACGCCGGATCAGATCCGCGCGCAGGGCGGCAATGAAAGCCTCATCCATATCGACTGGATGATCGGCTCGGACAAGGTGGACATCGACGGCGTGCGCGCCGATGGCAGCCGCGTTCCCGTCATGCGCGGCGGCGAGTGGGCATGACCCATCTCGGCGTGATCGGCGGCGGCGGATGGCTGGCCGGGGCCCTGCTCCGGCCGGTGCTGGCCGACCGCCTCGTCATGCCGGCCGACCTCGTGCTGTCCTCGCGCTCGGGCAATATTTCAGGCTTCGAGGCCTGGCCGGGCGTGCATATGACGACGGACAATGCGATCCTCGTCGATGCCTGCGACACCGTCGTCCTGTCCGTCCGCCCCGGCGATCTCGACGAGATCGACGTCGACCTGCGCGGGCGCTTCGTCATCTCCGTCATGGCGGGGGTGACGGTGGAGGAAATCGGCGACCGGTTCGGCGCCCGGCGCATCGTGCGGGCAATGCCGAATGCCTGCGCCGAGCAGCGCCTCTCCTTCACGCCCTGGTACATGACCGACGACGTGCGCGAAGCGGAAATGGACTTCGCGCGGCGCTTCTTTGCCGCCTCGGGCCGGCCGCATTTCATCACCGACGAGCAGGAGCTCGACTATTTCACCGCACTGACAGGATCGGGCGCGGCCTTTCCGGCGCTGATGGCGGATGCGATGATCCGCCATGCGATCGAAGCGGGCATCGGCCCGGAGACGGCGGTCCTTGCGGTGCGCCAGCTCTTCCTCGGCGCCGCCACGCAGATGGCGAGCGTCAGCGACACGCCGGCCGATATCGTGGAACTGTTCATGGAGTACCATGGCACCACGGCGGCCGGCCTTTCCGCGATGATCGACGCCGATCTCGCCCATGCCGTCTTCAGCGGGCTGACGGCTGCGCGCCGGCGGGCGCAGGACGGCGCGGACTGATCCCGGCCGGCGCCGGGCGGGCGGCCTGGGCCCGCTGGCTGAGCCAGACGCTTCCAAGCACCACCACCATGCCGGCGACCTGCAGGAGGCCGAGATCCTGCCCGAGCAGCACCCAGCCGAGCACGACGGCGACGAGCGGGCTCAGGAAGCCGAGCGGCGAGATCGTCGCCGGGTCGAGCCGCGCAAGCCCGCGGAACCAGACGATATAGGTGAGCGCCGCGCCGATCAGGCCGAGATAGAGGAAACCGAGCAGGTTTTCCGCCGTCGGCGCCGGCAGGGCCGGCTCGAACCAGAGCGCCACCGGCACCAGCAGCAGGCCGCCCGCGGTGAGCTGCCATGCGGTGAAGGTGAGCGGCGGCACCGGCGGCTTCCAATGGTGCGACAGCACCGTGCCGAAGGCCATGGCGACCGCGCCGGCAAGGCCGGCGGCAATCCCGATCGGATCGAGGGCCGCCGAGGGCGTCAGCACCAGCAGCGCCACCCCGCCGATGCCGGCAAGGCCGGCGAAGACGGCGAGCGGCCGCACCGCCGTGCCGATCACGGCGCGGGAGAGCCCGAGCACGATCAGCGGCTGGATGGCGCCGACCGTCGCGGCGACCCCGCCCGGCAGGCGATAGGCCGAGACGAACAGCATCGCCCAGAAGAACGAGAAGTTCAGCGCGCCGAGCAGGACGGTCCGCGGCCACCACACACCCTGCGGCAGGCGCCGGACGAGGAGAAGCAGGAGAAGCCCTGCCGGCAGCGCGCGCAGCATGGCGACGGTGAGCGGATAACCGGCCGGCAGGAGTTCGGTGGTGACGATGTAGGTGCTGCCCCAGATGGCCGGGGCGGTCGCGGTGAGAAGGACGTCGGAGGCGCGGGACATAATTATCTCCAAACAAAGAATCTTGATATCAAGATATATCATTTTATCTTGACGTCAAGACAATGGCGCCGTTAAGTCGCGTTATGGATCACATCGACAGAATTCTCGCCCAGTGGAACCGCGAACGGCCGGACCTCGATGTCGAGCCGATGGGCCTGCTCGGCCGCCTCGCGCGGCTGCGCACCCATCTTGCCCGGGAAACCGAGAAGGCGCTGGCGGCGCACGGGCTGAACGCCGCAAGTTTCGACGTGCTGGCGACCCTGCGCCGCGCCGGCCCGCCCTACCGGCTTTCGCCGGGCGACCTGCTCGCCACCACCATGGTCAGCTCGGGCACGATGACCAACCGGCTCGACCAGCTCGAAAAGGCGGGCCTCATCGAACGCGCGCACAATCCCGAGGACCGGCGCAGCGTCATCATCGCGCTGACGCCGAAGGGTTTTGCGCTGGTCGATGCGGCGGTGACGGCCCATGTGGAGAACCAGCATCGCCTGCTGGAGGCGCTCGGCACGGACGAGCGCGCGGCGCTGGACGGCCTGTTGCGAAAGTTCCTCGCCGCGTTCGAATAGCGCATGTCCGCTTTTCTCGGCGCAGGACCGCTTGGCACCTTTGCTGGAATTGCTCCCGGTCAGATGCGGCCGGCGAGCCGCTCGACCCGCGCAAGATGCGCCTTGCGTTTTTCCTCGCTCGCGCGGTCCATGTCGTGCAGGCTCACCATCCTGAAATCGAGGCCCTTGGCGCAGAAGGCGGCGATGCCGCGCTTCAGGAGCCGCTTCACCGGATTGCCCATGTAGAGATGCACCACCCACCAGGGCGAGCCGGTCGTGCTGAACGCCCAGAACAGGCGGATATTGCCGAGCCGCGGCTGGATGCGCCCGCCGGCCGGATCGTTCTCGAAGGCGACGCCGGGCGCGAACACCCGGTCGAAGAAGCCCTTCAGGATGGCCGGGAAATTGAACCACCATTGCGGAAAGACGAGCACCAGCCCCTCCGCCTCTTTCAGGCGGGAAACGAAAGGTTCGGCTTCGGACGGGTCGTAGCCCGGTTCGAAGTAGCGGGCGCGCTCGGATGGCGTCAGGCGCGGGTCGAAGCCCTCGCGGTAGAGGTCGAGCAGATCGACCGCATGGCCGTTCGCCTCCAGCCGCCGCCGCACCGTGCCGGCGACGCTTGCGGCGAAACTTTCCTCCAGCGGATGGGCGAGCACGAGCAGGATGCGCATGCCGGCCTCAGAACAGCGAGCCCTGGCGGGGCGCGGGCTTCTCCTCCGCCTCGCCCTTCGCGGCCTTCCTGCGCGGCGGCGCGCCGCCGCCCGCGCCGGTGACGGCGTCCACCGTGCCGTCGGCGAACTCGATGGCGATGGTGCGGCCGGGGCCGAGGCCGGCAGCGCCCTTCACCGGCGAACCCTCCTCGTCGCGCACCAGCGCGTAGCCGCGCCTCAGCACGTTGCGGTAGGAGAGCGATTGCAGCACGCGGTCCTGCGCCTGCAGGAGGGCGCGGCGGCGGGCGAGATCGCCGGCGAGCGCGCTTTCGGCGCGCAGCGCAAGGCCCGACAGGCGGTCGCGCGCCCGGCCGGTCTGCGCGGCGATGCGGGCGGGCGTCGCGCGCAGCGAGACGTCGAAAGCGGCGAGGCGCGCGCGGAGCTGGTCGAGCCGGCGCTCGACGATGCGCTCGGCGCGCTGCAGGCGGTCGGCGACGCGCTGGCGGCGCTCGGCGATGCGGGTGAGCAGCATGTCGGGCCGCAGATGCGCCGCCGTGCGCTCGAAGGCGCGGCGCTTGCCCGCCGTGTTCATCTGCAGGCCGCGGCCGAGGCCCGCCGCCGCCTCGTCGAACCGGCGGCGCGGCAGGGCGAGGAGCTGGTCGAGCGAGGGCAGCGCCCGGGCGAGCGCGCGAACGCCCTGCCGGCGGCTGTCCATCTGGCGCGCCGTGGCGCCGCGCAGGCGCGCGGTGAGCGAGGCGACCTCCGCATCGAGATCGGCCTTCACCGGCACCGCCATTTCGGCAGCCCCCGTCGGCGTCGGCGCACGGCGGTCGGCGGCGTGGTCGATCAGCGTCCAGTCCGTCTCGTGGCCGACGGCGGAGATGAGCGGGATCGTCGAGGCGGCCGCGGCGCGCACGACGATCTCGTCGTTGAAGCTCCAGAGGTCCTCCAGGCTGCCGCCGCCGCGCGCGACGATCAGCACGTCCGGCCGCGGCACCGCCCCGCCGGGCGCAAAGGCGTTGAAGCCCTCGATGGCCGCGGCGACCTCCTGCCCCGAGCCCTCCCCCTGGACCTTGACCGGCCAGACGACGACATGGACCGGGAAGCGGTCGGCGATGCGGTGCAGGATGTCACGGATGACGGCGCCCGTCGGCGAGGTGACGACGCCGATCACCTTCGGCAGGAACGGCAGCGGCCTCTTGCGCTCCGCATCGAAGAGGCCTTCGGCGGCGAGCTTGCGGCGGCGCTCCTCGAGCAGCGCCATCAGCGCGCCGGCCCCGGCCGGCTCCAGCGCCTCGATGACGATCTGGTATTTCGAGGAGCCGGGGAAGGTGGTGATCTTGCCTGTCGCGATCACCTCCATGCCCTCTTCCGGCTTGAAGCGCAGGCGCGAGAAGCTGCCCTTCCAGATCACCGCGTCGATGCGCGCGCGATCGTCCTTCAGCGAGAAATAGGCATGGCCCGAGGAATGCCGGCCGCGATAGCCGGAGATCTCGCCGCGCACGCGCACCTGGTCGAAAGCCTGCTCGACCGTGCGCTTGATGGAGCCGGAAAGCTCCGACACCGAATATTCGGCAAGATTGCTGGGCGAATCAGTCTCGGGGAAAAAGCTCATGCGGCAAAGTGTAGTGCGTTTGCCGGCGGATGACAGGGTGCCGCGGCCGGCATCCCCAGCCCACTTTGCCGTTCCCCCGCGCTATTCGGGCCTCACCCGGTAAAGACGCAGCACGGCGCCCTGCGTGGCTTCGACCGGTTCGAGATAGGCCGGCACCTCGCCCTTCAGGAGGCTGGCATAGAGCCCCTGCGGCTCCGCGTCGGCGATCAGGTTCGTCTGGGCGTTGCGCGGGCAGAAGGCAAGCAGCGTCACATCGGCGCCGCGCAGGAACGCTTCGGCCTGCCGGGGATTGGACAGGCCGATATGCAGTTCCGTCAGCATGCCGCCCTGGTTGCGGTGGTAGGGCGCCGAGAGCACGCGGTGGCCGGTGAAGCGCAGGATCGGCGCACCGAGATCCGAGACGGCAGCGACCACGCCGACCGGCTCGCGGGCGAGCGGCGCCAGCACGGCCTCGTCGGTGCAGGAGGGCGGCTTCGCGCCCGCCGTAAACTGGGCGCGCAGCACGTCGCCCGACTGGCCGGGCAAGAGCGCGCCGGCCAGCGCCCAGGTGGCGGGCGTCGAGGCAAGCGTCAGGCCGGCAAAGGCAAGGCCGAGCTTCAGGTTCTTCGGCTGCGCATTGGCAGCGCTGCGCAGCTGGGCGATCATCCGGCCGAGCGGGATGGCCGCGAGCCCGTAGACGAAGATCGCGCCGCGGATCTGGATGATCGACACGGCGAAGGCGACGACCAGCAGCGCAAGCAGGATCAGGTGCATCTCGGCGGCTTCGCGGCGACGCACGCTCCAGAGGCAGGCGGCGATGGCGAGAAGGCCGGTGGCGTAGAAGCTGGCGATCGACGCGGGATCGAGGCGGAACTGGGCGGCGGCCGACTGGGCCTCGATGACCATGTCGAGCCAGAAGGTCTTCAGCAGCGGGTCGAGCGCGTCGAGCGGATTGGCAAGGCATCCGGGCGCGATCAGCAGCACCGCGGCGGCAACGACGCCCCCCGCGCCCGCAAGCGCGGCAAGCCGGCCGTAAAACGGCCAGGCGCTCGCCAGCGATGCCGTCAGGAACAGCGTGCCGCCGCCCAGCGTCGCCAGCGCATAGAAACCGTAGGACAGGCTGTCGCAGGTCACCTGCGTATAGTGCGACGGCGCGACGGTCGCGAAGAAGGCGCCGGTCACCGTCAGGGCGAGGGCGAGGCTGAAGGCGGTGGCCGCATCGCGGAAGGCACGGCCGTGCCAGGCCCAGCGCAGGGCGACCACGAGGCAGACCGTGCCGATCAGCGGCGTCGTTTCCGCGCCGATGGCGATGGCAAAGCCGGCAAGCACGCCGGCAATGGCATGGTCGCGCGCCCGCATGTCGGGCGAGAGCAGCATCGCCGCAATGCCGGTCACCAGCGCGATCTGCACGTTGTGATGGTCGATCGAGCCGGGCTGGAAGCGATTGAGCGACACGATGAGGATGGCGGTCAGGACCAGCGTCGCATGCATCGCCATGGTGCCGCCCAGCCGGTAGCCGGCAAGCCCCGCGCCGAAGAGCACCGGCACGACGAGGAAGGACGGCCAGACCGCGAGCGCCAGTGCCTCGGCCTGCCGCTGGCCGGCGAAAAGCGAGAAGAAGCTGATCAGGTTGGCGATCGGCAGGTCGACGAAGCGCGACCAGTGCATGGGCGTGCCGCCCGCAAGGCCGAGACGGTATTGCGTCGTGTCGAACCAGCTCTGCCCGGCCAGGAGGTCACGCACCACGACGAGCCGCATCGCATCGTCATTGTCCGCCCCGACATAGTCGCTCGCGAAGGGCAGCGACAGCGCGAGCAGCACCGCGATCGTCAGCAGGCTGTAGAAGGCGAGCACGCGCAAGGTCATCCCGGTGCGCCCGGCAGGCGCGTCCCCGGTTGCGAACGGCAGGGCCGCAGGCATGGATTTCGACACGTTTCGCCCCTTCGTCCGTCATTGGAAGCCAGCCGAAACCTAGCCTTAACCTTCTCAAGAAATAGTAAAACCGTGGGTCGCATGAGGCCGCCCCACACGGGAGAATGCACGCCATGACGGAAGCCTTGCTGGAAGACCTTGAGATCGCCGTGCTGCTGCCCTGCTACAACGAGGCGCAGACGATCGGCGACGTCGTGAGCGGTTTCCGCGCCGCGCTGCCCTCGGCCCGCATCTATGTCTACGACAACAACTCCACGGATTCGACCGCGCTGCGCGCGGCGCTGGCCGGCGCGACCGTCGTGCGCGAACGCCGCCAGGGCAAGGGCAACGTGGTGCGCCGCATGTTCTCCGACATCGAGGCCGACATCTACATCATGGCCGACGGCGACGGCACCTATGCCGCCTCCGACGCGCCCGAGCTCATCCGCACGCTGATCACCGAGGGCGCGGACATGGTGGTCGGCACGCGCCGCGGCGTCACCGCCGATGCCGGCCGGCAGGGCCACGCCTTCGGCAACCGCATCTTCAACACCCTCTTCCGCTCGCTGTTCGGCAACGATTTCTCGGACATCTTCTCCGGCTACCGCGCCTTCTCGCGCCGGTTCGCCAAGAGCTTCCCGGCCGTTTCCGGCGGCTTCGAGATCGAGACGGAAATGTCGGTGCACGCCTCGCGCCTGCGCATGCCGATCGCCGAGCTGGAACTCGACTACGGCCGGCGGCCGGAAGGCTCGCATTCGAAGCTCTCGACCTTCAAGGACGGCGCGAAGATCCTCTGGATGTTCGCCATGCTGATGAAGGAGACGCGGCCCTTCGTGTTCTTCGGCACGATCAGCGGCCTCTTCATGGCGGCGAGCCTCACCTTCATGGCGCCGGTTCTGGCGGCCTATTTCCGCACCGGCCTCGTCGAGCGCATGCCGACCTGGGTGTTCTCGCTCGCCCTGATGATGATCTCGTTCCTCGTCTTTTCCGCCGGCCTCATCCTCGATTCCCTGGCGCGCGCCAGAGCCGAGCAGCTGCGCATCCATTACATGAACCAGTCCGCCGGCCGGTACGTCCGCACCGCCCGCAAGGCGGACAAGGCGGCGCGGCATCTCGCGGCCTGATCGAACGGAAGACGACCATGAACAGGGAAACCACCAACCGCATCCGTTTCGTGATCGAGGACGTGCTGCCACCGATCCTGCGCGATTCCGTGCTGTTCAAGCAGGCCGCAAGCCTCGTCTGGGGCAAGCATATCGGCAAGCTCGCGACGTTCCGCGAGCGCGCGCCCTTCCTCACCGCCGCGGAATATGAGGATCTTTATCGCGAACATCCGCGCGTCCATGCCGGTACGGACAATTCGCGGGCCTGCATCGACCGCATCGTCGCCTCCATCGTCGGGGACAGCGTCTGCGACGTCGGCTGCGGCACCGGCGCGCTGCTCAGCCACATCAAGGCGGGCAATCCCGGCCTGAAGCGGCTGACGGGCGTCGATTTCGTCGTGGAGGATGCCGCGAGCATCGCCGGTGTCGAATATGTCGCGGCGATGATCGAATCCCTGCCCTTCGCGGACGGCGAGTTCGACACGGTCGTCTGCACCCATGTCATCGAGCACGTGCTGGAATACCGCCAGGCGATCGCCGAGCTGCGCCGCATCGCCCGCCGGCGGCTGATCATCGTCGTGCCGCGGGAGCGGGAATACCGCTACAGCTTCAACCCGCACTTCAACTTCTTCCCCTATACGCATTCCTTCCTGCGCGCCGTGCATCCCGTGCCGCAGCGCCATGTCTGCGTCGATATCGGCCGCGACATCTTCTACATGGAAGACCGCGCGGAGCCGGACGCGTGACGACGAGCGCCTACAGCCCCGCGATCTGGGCCGGCCTCCTCGGCACGCCGCTCCTGATCGCGGCAGGACAGGTGCTGTTCAAGCTGACGAGCGGCACGACCGGCGACTTCGGCCTCAAGGGGCTGGCGGCGCTGGCATTCAACCCGCTGCTGCTGCTGGCGCTCGCGATCTACGGGGCCGGCACCGTCATCTGGATCTTCGTGCTGAAGGCAGTGCCGCTGACGATCGGCTATTCCTTCATGGCGCTGACCTTCTGCTTCGTGCCGCTCCTCGCCAGCCTCTTCCTCGGCGAGGCGCTGACGCTGCGCTATGCGCTCGGCGCCTTTCTCATCATCGGCGGCATGCTCGTCATCAACGGCTGAGCCTATCCTTCGAAATGCGCCCGCGTCTCGGCATCCGCCGGGAAGAAGCTCTCGATCAGCACGCCCTGCACCAGCGCGTCCTGCGCCGAGCCGAAGGAGGTGAGCGTGGTGATCCAGTTGAAGTGCTTTGTCCCGATCTTCATCTCGATCGGCAGGATCGGCAGCCGGTCCGTCTCCGGAAAGGCCTCCAGCGCGGCCCGGATGTCGGCGGCGGCGGCCAGCCTTTCGATGCGCTTCGAAAGCGGGCTGCGCGGGCCCTGCAGCCAGGCCTCGGCGCGGATGCGATGCACGAGGTCGGCGGCCGATTGCGCCCAGTTGACGACGATCGAGCGCAGCGGCGTCGGACCGAGATAGGCATCGAGGAAATTGTCGCCCGGCAAGACCGCGATGCCCGCCATGCCGGCAAGGCCGAGAAAGGCCTGGTTGGCGGCGAGCACGTTGTATTCATGGTCGAAGACGACGCCCGGATAGGGGTCGTGCCGCGCGAGGATGAGGCCGATCGCCTCCGCCACGGCCGGCGGAAAGGCCGCAAGGCTCGCCGCCGGCGCCGTCGCGAAGCGCGGGCGGAAGCCGGCGGCGGAAAACAGCATGCCCTGGTCGCGCGCGGGAATGTCGAGCACGGCGGAAAGGCGCAGGATCATGCCTTCCGAGGGGCGCGAGCGGCCGGTTTCGAGGAACGAGAGATGGCGGGCGGAGATGCCGGCCTCGGTCGCCAGCTCCAGCTGGCTCATGCGCCGGTGGCTGCGCCATTCCTTCAGGTGTTCGCCGAATTCCATTGTCGCCTCCTGTTCGGTGCCCGCGTACTCAACAGGAAGCGCGGCATGATTTCCATTACCTCCAAGGTAATTGGTTTGCATCCCCGCCCTCGGCAGGATGGGCCCATCGAAACGAAAGGAGCCCACCATGTTCGCCACCCTCAACCGCAACCTCCTGAAGTCCGTCATGCTCTTCGACGGCGCCTTCTCGCTGGCCGTGGCCGCCGGCCTCTTCGCCTTCTCCGGCCCGGTCGGCACCCTCGTCGGCCCGCATGCGACGCCGGCCGTCCTCCACGGCTTTGCCGCCTTCTTCGTCGTCTGGGGCGTCTTCCACGTCGCCGTCGGCCGGCAGGCGCGGCCTTCGCCCGCCGCCATCCGCGTCGCCATCGCCGGCGATACGGCCTGGCTCATCGGCAGCCTCGCCGTCCTCGTCTTCGCCAGCGGCGGGCTGACCTTCGCCGGCATGGGCCTCATCGCGCTCGCCGCCGTCGCGGTCGCCGACATCATGCTGCTCAAGCAGATCGGCCTTGGCCGGCAGCAGCGCGCCGCGCTTGCCTGAACGTGCCGATGCCCGCATCCCCTTCGCCCCCGCCAAAAGCGGGGGCGCTGCCGTTCCAGGTCCCGCGCAACATGCCATCTATCACCTGGGGGAGATTCCCCTTCCCCGGAAAATGCACTACCGTCGCGCCCGATTGAACACGGGGAGCCTTTCATGCGCGTCATTTTTTCCGAGGACCACAAGCTCAGGAACGCCCGCAGCGAGCTTTACGGCGGCGAGCTGGTGGCGCCCTTCGAGGCGCCGTTCCGGGCGGAATGGATCCTGGCGGCGGTCAAGGATGCCGGCTTCACAGACGTTTCCGCGCCGGAACGCCACGGGCTCGAGACCGCGCTGAAGGTGCATGACGCCGGCTACCTTTCCTTCCTGGAAGGGGCCTGGGAGAAATGGAAGGCCGCCGGCTACAAGGGCGAGGCCATCGCCACCTCGTTCCCCGTGCGCCGCACCTCGCCGCGCATCCCGACCCAGATCGACGGCCTGCTCGGCTATTATTGCAACGCCACGGAAACGGCGATCTCGCCCGGCACCTGGGAAGCCGCCGTCTCCTCCATGCAGAGCGCGGTGACCGCGGCCGATATCGTCGCGGACGGCGCGAAGGCCGCCTTCGCGCTCTGCCGCCCGCCGGGCCACCATGCCGGCATCGACAGCTTCGGCGGCTATTGCTTCATCAACAACGCCGCCGTCGCCGCCCAGCGCTTCCTCGACAAGGGCGCGAAGAAGGTTGCCGTGCTCGACGTCGACTTCCACCACGGCAACGGCACGCAGGACATTTTCTACGAGCGGGGCGACGTCTATTTCGCCTCGCTGCACGGCGATCCGGCCGAAGCCTTCCCGCATTTCCTCGGCTATGCGGAAGAGACCGGCAAGGGCGCCGGCGAAGGCACGACGCAGAACTATCCCATGCCGCCCGGCACGCCCTTCTCCGTCTGGGAAGCGGCGCTCACCGATGCCCTGAAGCGCATTTCGGCCTTCGGCGCCGAGATCATCGTGCTCTCGCTCGGCGTCGATACGTTCGAGAAGGACCCGATCTCCTTCTTCAAGCTGACCTCGCCGGATTACATCACGATGGGACGGGCGGTCGCGGCAAGCGGCGTGCCGGTGCTCGTCGTCATGGAAGGCGGCTACGGCGTGCCGGAAATCGGCCCCAACGTCGCCAACACGCTGAAGGGCATTGCGGGCTGAGGCCAGCATCAATTTTCCTGAAGCAAGGCGTCACGATTATCCATTTGCCGCGTGACGCCCCCTCCTCTAGAGCATTTCCAGCCGAAGCGAAGTCGCTTTTTGCGTCGGATAATGCGGTAAAAACAAGAATCTGGAGCACCGGGAGGGCTTTTCATGGCCGACCAACAGACAGCGACGGGCGGCAGGCTTTCGGGCTCGGGCAATGCGGGGCTCCTCACGGGCGTCCTGCTATGCTTCGGCTCGATGTCGAGCATCCAGTTCGGCTCCGCTTTCTCGGCGACCGCGATCGATGCCTATGGTCCCTCGACCACCACATTCCTGCGCCTCGTCATGGCGGCTGCGATCCTGGCCCTGATCGTTCGGCCGCCGATGCGCGCCTACAGCCGCGACCAGTGGAAGAGCGCCATGCTGCTCGGCGCCACCATGGCGGCAATGACACTCTGTTTCTTCGCGGCGATCCACCGCATCCCGCTCGGCCTTGCCGTCGCCATCGAATTCCTCGGACCGCTGGCGGTCGCCACCTGGTCGCTCGGCGCGGGCTGGCGGTTGATCTGGCCTGGCGCGGCCTTTATCGGCGTCGTGCTGCTGTCGCATGACGGCGCAGGCTGGGTCGGCGATCCCATGGGCATGCTGTTTGCCTGCGGTGCCGGCGTCGGCTGGGGCACCTACATCATCCTCATGAAGAAGACCGGCGCAGCGTTCAAGGGGCTCGAAGGGCTCTCCATGTCGCTGGTCTTCGCGGCCATCGTCGCGGCCCCCTTCGGCTTGCCGCGCGCCGCCGAGGCGCTGAACCCGGAAGGGCTCGGCATGATCCTCGGCCTCGCCGTGCTCGTGCCGCTCCTGCCCTATGCGCTGGAGATGACCGCGCTGCGCCGCATGCCGATGTCGGCCTTCGGCATCCTGATGAGCCTGGAGCCGGCGCTCGGCGCGCTCGCCGGCTTCCTCGTGCTCAGCCAGCCGATGACGCCCCTGCAGATGCTCGGCACGGCGCTTGTGGTGGCGGCAAGCGCGGGTGTCACGTCCAGCGGAAAGGGCGAAGGCGAGGGGAAAACCGCCTGAAAGCGGCCTCTTTCATGTTCCTGCCGCAATCGCTAGGTTGAAGCAGAATCATCGACGTTTCCGGGGACACTCCATGTACAAGAAAGTTGCGCTCGTCGCGCTCGCCGCGACCTACCTTTCCGCCTGCACGACGACGGATCCCTATACGGGCGAGCAGAAGGTTTCCAACACGGCCGGCGGTGCGGCGATCGGTGCGGGCGTCGGCGCGGTTGCCGGCCTCCTGATCGGCAACAACCCGGTGCAGCGCCGCAATGCCGCGCTGATCGGCGCCGGCGTCGGGGCGCTGGCGGGCGGCGCCATCGGCAACTACATGGACAACCAGGAAGCCGAGCTGCGCGCCCAGCTTCAGGGCACCGGCGTTTCCGTCACGCGCATGGGCGACCGCATCATCCTCAACATGCCGTCGAACGTCACCTTCGCCACCGACCAGGACCAGGTGATCCCGCCGTTCTATCCGACGCTCGATTCGGTCGCGCTCGTCTTGCGCAAGTTCGACAAGACGCTGATCGACGTCGACGGCCACACCGATTCGGTCGGCAATGCCGGCTACAACATGGACCTCTCCAACCGCCGCGCCAACTCGGTCGCCAACTATCTGGCCGGCCGCGGCGTCGACCCGCGCCGCATGTCGGCGATGGGTTACGGCCTGGAACGCCCGATCGCATCCAACGCCTCGGAAGCCGGCCGCGCGCAGAACCGCCGCGTCGAGATCGCGATCTCGCCGCTCAAGCAGGGCTGATCCGTCGGCGGTTGGCGCGTCGGGCCGTCACGGCCCTTCGCGGCCCGGCCCCCATTCCAGCCGCTTGTAGTCGAAACCGTATTTCAAGGTCGGCTTGACGATCTCGAAATAGGGCGAGAGGTCGAAGTCGCGCGGCGTATAGAGCGAATGATGGCGGATATGCAGGATCTCCTCGCGCGAATAGGTCGAGGTCGCCGCGGCATGGCCGGGCGCGCGCGTGACGTCCGGCAGGATCGGGTAGCGGATCATCTCGAAGGCTTCCGCAATCAGCGTCGAGCAGATCGCCCGCGTCGGATCGCCTGAGCCGAAGGCGATCAGGCGGCGGCGCCAGCGCACCGGCACGGGCGGCGTCGGCAGGAAGTAGCGCAGCATGTCCGTGATGTTCTTCAGATCGTATTTCAGGCCGAGGCGCGAGACCATGAAGGCGATGAGCGCGTCGCGATCCTCCGGCGTCAGCCCGACCGGGCGGCAGATGCGCGTGTTGTAGGTACGGTACTTGGTGAGCGGCACGGCGACGCAGCCTTCGCCGAGATTGACCTCGATGAGCTGCGGGCGCTGCGTGGCGGGCAGCGCCGCCTGGTCCAGCGTCAGCGGCACCTCGTCGCCGACGAAGAACGCGGCATGGGACCAGGTGGACTGCGTCAGGTACTTGATCGCCGCCGAGACCTTCTGGTTGCCCTCCACCAGAAGCACGTCGCCGGGCCGCAGCGTGCGCGCCAGCGTTTCGGGGTCGGAGGGCGTATAGGGCTCGTAGCCGGAGGTCTGGCTTTGCAGCTTGTCGGCGAAACGGCGGCCGATGCGATCGAGCAGCGTGTCGCGGCTTGCGTTAAGCGGCTTCAGTCCGGCGGTCACGTCGCGTCCTTCGCAGTGTGGATCGTTTCCGCTTTTCCCCGAATCGCGAAAACGCTCCATCTGTTTGTCTTTACGCAATTCCGGACGCAAAACCGCTGCGCACTTTTGCTGGAATTGCTCCAGGCCCCGGCCACTCTAGCCTTACGCGCGACATCCTGTCGAGGTTGACCGGAGCAGCTTCGATCCTATATTTAGAATTATTCTAAACTGGATTGTCGTCAATGTTCTCCCGTCTTCTCCATCCCGGCAAACGCAGCCTCGAATCCCTCAGCGAACAGGAAATCCTCGCCCTCGCCATCTCCTCGGAAGAGGATGACGGGCGCATCTATCTCGCCTATGCCGATGCGCTGCGCGACGCCTATCCGCATTCCGCCCGCATCTTCGAGGAAATGGCGGAGGAGGAGAGCCATCACCGCCAGCTGCTGATCGACCGGCATGTGGCGCGCTTCGGCGACCGCATCCCGCTGGTGCGGCGCGAATATGTGCGCGATTTCCCCGAGCTCAAGCCGGACTGGCTGATCGCGAACATGCCGCTCGAGGCGATCCGCGCCCAGGCCGAGGCGATGGAGGACGCCGCGCACCGCTTCTACCTCGCCGCCGCCTCGCGCACGCAGGACGCGGCGACGCGAAAACTGCTCGGCGACCTGGCGCTGGCGGAAAAATCCCATGAATCGCTCGCCCGCCGGCTCGGCGAGCAGCACATACCCGCCGATGTGAAGGCGGAGGAGGACCAGACGGCGCGGCGGCAATTCGTGCTGACCTATGTGCAGCCGGGCCTTGCCGGCCTGATGGACGGCTCGGTCTCGACCCTCGCGCCGATCTTCGCCGCCGCCTTCGCCACGCAGGACACCTGGCAGACCTTCCTCGTCGGCCTCTCGGCCTCCGTCGGCGCCGGCATCTCCATGGGCTTCACCGAAGCGGCGCATGACGACGGAAAGCTCTCCGGCCGCGGCTCGCCGGTCAAGCGCGGCCTTGCCTCGGGCATCATGACGGCCTTGGGCGGCCTCGGCCACGCTTTGCCCTATCTCATCCCGAACTTCATGCTGGCGACGACCATCGCCGTCTTCGTCGTCTTCGTGGAGCTGTGGGCGATCGCCTTCATCCAGAACCGCTACATGGAAACGCCGTTCTTCCGCGCCGTTCTCCAGGTCGTGCTCGGCGGCAGCCTCGTCCTGGCCGCGGGCGTGCTGATCGGCAATGCGTAAAGGAGAAGTTCTACCGGCCTGTCGGGCGGTTCATGTCGCGCACCACCCAGCGGAAGAAAAGATAGACGCCGACGCCCATGATGGCGAGCGGCAGGAGATTGGCAGCAGAATCCATGTCGACCTCTATACCCTCCCGACAAGGGAATTAAGGTCTTGCTAACCAATCTTCAATCCACGAGCAGGCGACGGTCCGTTCACAAAATGCGACCGACGCTCACGAATTGGCAAGCGGGGCGTCGCCGCCCCGCTCCTGTCCCGGTCAGGCGCGCAGCGTGCCGCCCGTGGCCTTGGCGACATTGCCGACGATCCTGGCGGTGAGCGCCTCGAAATCCTCATCGGTCAGCGTCTTGTCGGTCGGCTGGAAGACGACCTCGATGGCGACCGACTTCTTGCCTTCGCCGAGCGATGCGCCCTCGAAGACGTCGAAGACGTTGACGGCGGCGATCAGCTTGCGGTCGGCGCCGGTGGCCGCGCGCACGATGGCGCCCGCTTCCACCGTCTTGTCGACGACGAAGGCGAAGTCGCGCCTGACGGCCTGGAAGGGCGAAAGGTCGAGCGCCGGCTTGGTGCGGGTCGCCTTCTTCTTCGGGTCCGGCATGGCGTCGACGAAGATCTCGAAGCCGCAGAGCGCGCCGGAGACGTCGAGCGCGCCGAGCGCCTTCGGATGGAACTCGCCGAAATATCCGAGTACGATCTTCGGCCCCATCTTGATCGTGCCGGACCGGCCCGGGTGATACCATGCGGGCGCGCCCGGCTCGATCTGCACATTGCCCATCGGCAGGCCGCAGGCCTCGATGACGGCAAGCGCGTCGGCCTTGGCGTCATAGACGTCGACCGGCTTGCCGCCGCCCTTGGCGGCGTTCGACCAGAGGCGGCCGGAACCGGAAAGCGAGGCCGTGCCGCGGCGCACGCCGCCGGCAACGCGGCGCTGCCCCTCGGGCCTGTCGTTTTCATAGGTGCCGGAGACCTCGAAGAGCGCGACGTCACTATGCCCCTTGTCGGCATTGCGCTGCGCGGCGGCGATGAGGCCCGGCAGCAGCGAGGGGCGCATGTCCGACATGTCCGACGCGATCGGGTTGGAGAGCGCCAGCGAGGCCGCGCCGCCGCCGAAGAGCTCCGCATGGGCCTTCGGGATGAAGGACCAGGTGACGGCCTCCAGCATGCCGCGCGCGGCAAGCGCCCGCTTGGCAAGGCGCGAGCGGATCTGCAGCGTGGTCAGGATGCGGCCGTTGACCGCCCCGTGGCTTTCGAGCGGCGCCGGCTTGATATTGTCGACGCCGTGGATGCGCATGACCTCTTCCACGAGATCCGCCTTGCCCTCGACGTCGGGACGCCAGGAGGGCACCGCGACGGAGACGCGCTCGCCCGCGCCCGTGACGGTGAAGCCGAGACGCGTCAGGATGTCCACGCTCTCTTCCGGGGAGACGTCAAGGCCCGTCAGGCGCTTGACCTCGGAGAACGGGAAATCGACGACCTTGGCCGAAAAGCCCTTGTAGCCGACGACGTCGGTTTCGGCGGCCACGCCGCCGCAGAGCTCCAGCACCAGTTCGGTGGCGCGTTCGAGGCCGGGCACCATGTATTGCGGGTCGACGCCGCGCTCGAAGCGGTAGCGCGCATCGGTGATGATGCCGTGCGCGCGGCCGGTCTTGGCGATGTTCATCGGGTCCCAGAGCGCCGATTCGATCAGCACATCGACGGTGTTCTCGTCGCAGCCCGAATGCTCGCCGCCCATGATGCCGCCGATCGATTCGACGCCGTCATCGTCGGCGATGACGACGTTGGACGGGTTCAGCGTGTATTCGCGCGTGTCGAGCGCCAGCACCTTTTCGCCTTCCGCCGCGCGGCGCACGACGAGGTTCCCCTTCACCTTGGCCGCGTCGAAGACATGCAGCGGGCGGCCCTGGTCGAAGGTCATGTAGTTGGTGATGTCGACGAGCGCGTTGATCGGGCGAAGGCCGATGGCGAGAAGCCGCTGCTGCATCCAGCGCGGGCTCGGGCCGTTCCTGACGCCGCGCACGAGCCGGAGCGCAAAGCCCGGGCACAGGTGATCGTCGCCGCCGAGTTCCAGCCTGACCTTGACCGGCGTCTCGCCCTCGACCTTGAAGGACGGTGCCTTCGCGGCCTTGAGCGTGCCGAGGCCGGCGGCGGCGAGGTCGCGGGCAATACCGAAAATGCTCGTGCAGTCCGGACGGTTCGGCGTCAGGTTGATCTCGATGACCGGGTCGTCGAGGCCGGCATAGGCGGCATAGCTCGTGCCCACCGGCGCATCGGCGGGAAGGTCGATGATGCCGTCATGGTCGTCGGAGATCTGCAGCTCCTTTTCCGAGCACATCATGCCGCGGCTCTCGACGCCGCGGATGGTGCCGACGGCGAGCGTCACGTCGATGCCGGGCACATAGGTGCCGGGCGCGGCGAAGGCGCCGACAAGGCCGGTGCGCGCGTTCGGCGCGCCGCAGACGACCTGGATCGGATCGCCCTTGCCGGTATCGACCATCAGAAGCTTGAGCTTGTCGGCGTTCGGATGCTGCTCGGCGGAAACGACCTTGGCGATGACGAAGGGCTTGAAGGCCGCCTTGTCGTCGACGTCCTCCACTTCGAGCCCGATCGCCGTCAGCTTCGCGCAGATCTCTTCGAGCGTGGCGTCGGTGTCGAGATGGTCCTTCAGCCAGGAGAGGGTGAATTTCATGATCTTTCTCCTTGGATGCCGGTTACGCGCTGAGGCCGCCGAACAGGGTCGGCATGTCGAGCGGGCGGAAACCGTAGTGGCTCAGCCAGCGGACGTCGGCGTTGAAGAAGTCGCGCAGGTCAGGCATGCCGTATTTCAGCATGGCGATGCGGTCGAGGCCCATGCCCCAGGCAAAGCCCTGGTATTCGTCGGGATCGAGCCCGCCGGCGCGCAGCACGTTGGGGTGCACCATGCCGCAGCCGAGGATCTCCATCCAGTCCGTGCCCTCGCCGAACTTGACGATCGGACCCGACGAGCGGTCGCACTGGATATCGACCTCGAAGGACGGCTCCGTGAAGGGGAAGAAGGACGGGCGGAAGCGCATGGTGACGCTGTCGACTTCGAAGAAGGCCTTGCAGAACTCCTCCAGCACCCAGCGCATGTTGGCGACGTTCGCCTTCCTGTCGACCACGAGGCCCTCGACCTGGTGGAACATCGGCGAATGGGTGGCGTCCGAATCCTGCCGGTAGGTCTTCCCGGGGATGATGATGCGGATCGGCGGCTGCTGCGCCTCCATGGTGCGCACCTGCACGGGCGAGGTGTGCGTGCGCAGCACCTTGCGCTCGCCGTTCTCGTCCGCCGGGAAGAAGAACGTGTCGTGCATCTCGCGGGCCGGATGGCCCTCCGGGAAGTTCAGCGCCGTGAAGTTGTAGTAGTCCGTCTCGATATCGGGACCCTCGGCGATGGAGAAGCCCATGTCGGCGAAGATCGCGGTGATCTCGTCGACGATCTGGCTGATCGGATGGATGCGGCCGCGCTCGGCGGGCGAGGAGCGCACCGGCAGGCTGATATCCACCGTCTCGGCCGCAAGGCGCGCCTCGATGGCGGCGTCGCGCAGCGCCGACTTGCGCGCGGTGATCGCGTCGGTGACGCGGGTCTTCAGCGCGTTGATCGCCGCGCCGCGGGTCTGGCGCTCTTCCGGCGACATGGTGCCGAGCGTCTTCAGGAGTTCGGAGACGGAGCCCTTCTTGCCGAGGGCGCCGACGCGCACGGCTTCGATCGCCGCCTCGTCGGACGCTTCGGCGACGGCGGAAAGGAGGCCATGTTCCAGTGTGTCGAGTTCAGTCATCTTTACCTGCTTTGCTTGCGTCGGCCGCGCGGGGCGGCAGGAGAACCTGCGACAGATAGCGGGTTGCGGCGAGGAAACGCCGCAGATCACTACCCATGTGCACGCGCCCGATCAATCGGGTGAGCCATAAAAACTTGGCGAGGAACGCCACGAGAAGACAGAGTTCGGCAAGCGCATCGCCCGGCGCGCTCTCCATCCAGGCGGAAAGGGCCCGGCCGGCGGTCGTCTCGCCCTCCAGCGCGCTCGGCACGAGCTGGAGGAACAGCAGCCAGAGGTCGCGCGCCTGGGCGGTCGGCAGCGGCATGACGGCTTCCGGCTCCTCCTCGAAATCCATGTAGCCGACACGGCCGCCCTCAAGGAAGAGATCGCGCGGGTGCGGGCGACCATGACAGAGCCTTTTGGCATGCAGCGCGCCGAGATCGGCGGCGCAGGCGACAAGCAGGTCGTCGTGGTCGGCCGGATCGGCCGATTTCAACACCCCGAGCTGCGCGCCGACCGTCGGGCCGGCATCGGAGAGCACGAGCGCGCTGCCGGAGCGGTAGAGCACCCTCGGCACCGGCAGGCCCGCCGCCGCGAAGGCCGCGATCCGCCGCACCTCGCGGTCGACCATCGCCTTCCTGTCGAGCTGCGGCGAGGGCCGCAGGAAGGGTTTGCGGAACAGAAGGGCGAGAGCGTTTTGCGCCCACGACCAGAAAACCGGCCGCTCCGTGCCGTAGCGCTTCACCCAGACGGTGCCGAACGACATCTCCACGCGCTCGATACGGCGCGCGCCACGGGCAAGGACGGCGAGAAGCGTCTCGATATCCTTGGCCGTCGCGTCCGGGATCGCGGAAAGATCGTTCAGCCTGCCATCCATCTCCAGTCCTTTAGCGAGGCCGGTCCATAAAGCAAAACCCGCACCGGTTCCCCGGCGCGGGTTTCACAACGAAACGATGTTTTGGTTGTGGAAGCGCCGGTCAGTTGACGGCGGCTTCAAACTCGTTCTTCGTGCCGGCATCCTTGAGGTATTCCAGCGCCTTCTTGGCGGCTGCGACGAGCGCGCCGAACGCTGCGGTCTCATGGATCGCCATGTCGGACAGAACCTTGCGGTCGACTTCGATGCCGGCCTTGTTGAGGCCGTCGATGAAGCGGCCATAGGTCAGGCCGTGCTCGCGGACGGCAGCGTTGATGCGCTGGATCCAGAGCGCGCGGAAATTGCGCTTGTTGACCTTGCGGTCGCGGTAGGCGAACTGCTTGGAACGATCAACCGCGGCCTTGGCGGCGCGGATGGTGTTCTTGCGGCGGCCGTAGAAGCCCTTGGCTGCCTTCAGCGTCTTCTTGTGCTTGGCGTGGGAGGTTACGCCGCGTTTTACACGTGCCATGTCATGATCTCCTTAACGTATCAAATCGCGCGATTAGTCTCAGAGACCGTTCGGCAGGTAGTTCTTGATGACCTTCTTGCCATCGGGCTCGGCCAGCACCATGGTGCCGCGCGCGTCGCGAATGAACTTGTTGGTACGCTTGATCATGCCGTGGCGCTTGCCGGCAGCGGCAGCGACGACCTTGCCGGTCGCGGTGATCTTGAACCGCTTCTTGGCAGACGACTTCGTCTTCATCTTGGGCATTTTGCTACTCCATTCTTCTTGAATTCGAGACGGCTGACGAGGCCATCTCCAGCGTAAAGAACGGCCACGGCATGCCCTGCCGGACCGTTCGGACGGCGGCTTGTAACCGATGTCCCTCAAAAGCGCAACCGGAATCCGTGAATTGCGGCATCCGGCACGCAGAAACGGAAAAGCCGCCCCGAAAGGCGGCTTCGATCCGGTGGTCGTGAGGTCGCGTTTACCGCGGAGCCAGCACCATCATCATCTGGCGGCCTTCGAGCTTCGGCTCGGCCTCCACCTTGGCGATGGTCAGCGTGTCTTCCTTGACCTGCATCAGGAGCTTCATGCCGAGTTCCTGGTGGGCCATTTCGCGGCCGCGGAACTTCAGCGTCACCTTGACCTTGTCGCCCTCTTCGAAGAAGCGGTTCATCGCCTTCATCTTCACGTCATAGTCATGCGTGTCGATGTTCGGGCGCATCTTGATTTCCTTGATCTCGACGATCTTCTGCTTCTTGCGCGCTTCGGCCGCCTTCTTCTGGTTGGCGTATTTCAGCTTGCCCAGGTCAAGGATCTTGCAGACGGGCGGTTCGGAGTTCGGCGAAATCTCCACGAGATCGAGGCCGGCTTCTTCGGCCATGCGGAGCGCCTGATCGGTCGGGACGATACCGTGGTTGTTGCCGTCGGCATCGATAAGCTGAACCCGGGGAATCCGGATTTCCTTGTTGGAGCGCGGGCCGTCCTTGACGGGAGCTTCCGCTTTGAAGGGTCTGCGAATGGTCGTGTTCTCCTCGAACTGTTTCGATAGGTATGGATCTGCGTCGACCGGGCCGTTTGCCCGCCTGGCGGCGTTTTCCGGCAATGTGTTGATCGCGCTTGTGAAGTCAATAGCATGCCGCGTGGAAAAAATCACCACCTGTCCTTGCAGGCGCGAATCTGGTCTAGCTCTCGGCAAAAGACCGGCCAACGGGCGGTTTGCCGCGGTCGGGACGCAGGACAAGGAGATAGGCATGACGGCGGCGAACGGCAATGGGACCCCGATAGAATTCATCACCGTCGGCGCGGGCGACGACGCCCGCAGGATCGCCGTCGCGCTGCAGCCGGCGGCCAGCGGCAACGGGCTTGCGCATTTCGTCTGGCTCGGCGGCTACCGCTCCGACATGACGGGCACCAAGGCGGTGGAGCTGGCCGGGCTTGCCGCCCGTCTCGGCACCGGCTGCGTGCGCTTCGACTATTCCGGCCACGGCGCCTCGGGCGGCGCCTTCGTCGAGGGCACGATCTCGCGCTGGCTGGAGGAGGCGCTCGCGGTGATCGACCACGCGGCAGGGACGCTCGGCACGCGCCGCGCCGTGCTCGTCGGCTCCTCGATGGGCGGGTGGATCGCGCTGCGCGCCGTGGCCGAGCTTGCCCGGCGCGGCGGCATCGAGATTGCCGGCCTGGTGCTCATCGCGCCGGCGCCGGACTTCACCTCGGAGCTGATCGAGCCGAACCTGACGGAGGCCGAACGCACGGCGCTGGCCGAGCGCGGCCAGTTCGAGGAGCCGACGCCCTACGGCCCCGACCCGAACATCTACACGAGAAAGCTCATCGAGGACGGCCGCGACAACCGCGTGCTGACCGGCGCGATCGAGACCGGCTGCCCCGTGCATATCCTGCAGGGCATGGCCGATCCGGACGTGCCCTATGGCCATGCGGTGCGCCTGATGGAGCACCTTTCCGGCGACGACGTGGTGCTGACCATGATCCGCGACGGCGACCATCGCCTGTCGCGCCCGCAGGACATCGCCAAGCTCCTCGAGGCGGCGGAGGCCCTTGCCCGCGGGCAATGAGGCCCCGGCCGAATCACATTTTAACCATATTCCCGCATCGCCAATTCTCATGATTGACGAAGGCCCCACCTGACCGTTAACTCTTTGTTAACGATTAGGGGACGTTTCATGGCACGAATGATTGGTGCGAAGGCTGGGGTTGCGGCGGTGCTCGCCCTCCTCGCTTCTTCTTCCTCGGCTTTCACCGCGCCGGCTTCGGCACTTGCCATGCAGACCGGCGGCATAACCTCCCAGCCGATCGGCCACTACGAGTTCTGTCAGGCCAACGCTTCGGAGTGCCGCGCCGGCGTGCGCGGCCAGGCGCCCGCCAAGGTGACGGCATACGGCTGGACGGTGGTGCGCGAGATCAACGCCGGCACCAACAACGCCATCACGCCGATGACCGACAAGGACCTCTACGGCAAGGACGAGGTCTGGTCCTATCCGGACGGCGCGGGCGACTGCGAGGATTTCGTGCTGCTCAAGCGCAAGAAGCTGATGGAAAAGGGCTTTGCCGCCGGCGACCTGCTGATCACCGTCGTGCGCAAGCCGGACGGCGAAGGCCATGCCGTGCTGACGCTGCGCACCACGCAGGGCGACTTCGTCCTCGACAACCTCAACAACGACGTCAAGCTCTGGACGGAAACGCCCTACCGCTACCTGAAGCGCCAGGCCTCGTTCCACGCCGGCCGCTGGGTCTCGATCGAAAACGGCGATGCCGTCATGGTGTCGTCGGTCGGCCAGTAAGACACGTTTTTCGCAGGGGGACTGCGAGGGCCGCGGAGCGATCCGCGGCCTTTGTCTTTTCCGGAGCCGCCTCGTCACGCCGCCAGGGCGGCCGCGCCGATCCGCTTGTAGAAGAAGGTCGTCGCGCAGAAGCGGCCGTCCGGATAGAGCGCATAGTCGGGGATGACGCCGGCGCGCTGCCAGCCGAGGCGCTCGTAGACGGTCTCGGCGGGGCTGCCGGTGGCCGTGTCGAGCACCAGCACGGTCTTGCCGCGCCGGGCGGCTTCCGCCTCGGCGGCGGCCATCAGCGCGCGGGCGATGCCGCGGCCGCGCTCGCTTTCCATGACGAGCAGCTTCTTCACGTCCGCCCGGTGCGGCTGGTTCGGCATCTGGCGGATGCCGACCTGCACCGTGCCGACGATGCGCCCCGCCCGCTCGGCGGCAAAGAGCAGCGTCGCCCCCTCGCCGACCGCCGCCGCCACGTCCCGCCAGAAGGGCAGCGCATCGGCCGGCCCATAGGGCGCCATGAAGCCGACGGAGGCCCCGCCGGTCACGCAATCGGCCAGCACATCCGCCAATTCGCCCATCCGGGCCCGGGTTTCCTCGGCATCGAGCAGCCTGATCTCGCTCATCTCGTCCTCATGGCTCAGGGGCGGCCGCGGTCCAGCACCACGGCATAATGCGCCGGCGCGTCGCCGGGATTGTCGAAGACATGGCCCTCGGTGATGCTCATGTAGAGGCAATCGCCGGGGCGCAGGTCATGCACCGTCTCGCGAAGGGTCATGCGCAGGCGGCCCGAAAACAGCCAGACATGCTGCGTCATGCCCGCCCTGGCCGTTTCCGGCGGATAGGCGATGCGCGCGCCCGGCGGAAACGTCACCTCGATCACCTCGACGCGCGAGGCCGTGTTGGGCGCCGAGACGGCGCGGCGCTGGTAGCCCGTCTCGGGATCCCGCCAGACCACCTGGTCCTCGCGCCGCGACAGGGGATCGCCCGCCTCCCCGGAAAAGGCGAAGAAGGCGGAGAGCGTCAGGTCCAGCGCCGCGCAGAGCCTTGCGAGCAGCTGCGCCGTCGGGCTCGCCTCGCCGCGCTCGATGCGCGAGATCATCGCCCGGCTCACGCCGGAGGCCCCGGCGAGGTCGTCCAGCGTCAGGCCGCGCGCCGAGCGCAGCAGCCGCACCCGCTCGCCGATGGCGCTTTCCAGAGGGTCGATTCCATTTTCCATTATCATGGAATAGTTCTCCCTTATAATGGAGTCAACGGGCAAACCCGCCCGAAAATATTTTCCGGCCATGCCGCTCCGGCGACAATGCGACATCCTTCCGCCGGATAAGGTGCCGCAGCGAGAATCGGAGGGCGGGCGGATGACGGGTGAAGCACGGCGGGCGTCCTCGCTCTTTTCCATCACCGCCATCGTCGTTTCGATGACCTTCGTCGCCATCGGCAACGGGGTGATGCTTGCCTATGTGCCCTATGTGCTGTCGCAGGCCGGTGCGCCCTCCTGGACGCCGGGCGCGGCCGTCACGGCGATCGCCTTCGGCGGGCTGGTCGGCTGCGTCATCGCCGGCCCCGTCATCCGCCGGGTCGGCCATGCCCGCGCCTTTTCCTGCTCGCTGGCGCTGGTCATCATCGCCGCCTTCCTCGTCGCGCTCGGCGTCAACCCGATCCTGTGGATCCTCGCCCGCGGCCTCTACGGCGTGGCCGGCAACGCGAACTTCATCATCGCCCAGAGCTGGCTGAACCATGCCAGCGACAACCGCTGGCGCGGCAAGGCCATGTCCTTCTTCTACATGGCCTATGTGCTGGGGCTCGGCGTCGGTGCCTGGCTGTTCGGCCGCATGCCGGCGGACGGCAACCTCGCCCCGCTCGTCACCATCTTCGTCACCACGATCGCCCTGCTGCCGATCGGCCTCACCAAGCTGCCCACCCCGCCGGCGCCCGCCCGGGTCAGCGTCGATTTCGCCATGGCCTGGCGCAACTCGCCGGTCGCGCTGATCGGCGTGCTGGCCGCCGGCGGCCTTTCCATGGTGGTGCAGGGGTTTACCCCGATCTACGCCGCCACCAACAAGGTCGGCCAGGCGGATGTGGCGCTCCTGATGTTCGTCATGCAGTTCGGCCTCATCTTCGTGCAATACCCGCTCGGCACGCTCTCCGACCGCATCGACCGGCGCATCGTGCTGATCGCCACCTGCCTGCTGATCGCCGGCACCGCGGTCGCCGCCCTCTTCGTCTCCTTCCAGGCCTTCGTCGTCCTGATGATCGTCTTCGCGCTCTGGGCGGGCGCCGTCGAGAGCGTCTATTCGATCGCCAACGCCCATGCCAACGACCGCACGGATCCCGAGGACTTCGTGCCCCTCGCCTCGACGCTGCTCGTCGCCTGGTCGACCTCGGCGACGCTGGTTCCGCTGGCCGTGACGGCGCTGACGCCGGCCTTCGGCCCGAAGACCTTCATCTATGCCGCCATGGCCGTGGCGCTCGCCTATGCCGCCTTCGTCGCCCAGCGCCTGCGCCTGCGCGAGACGGTGCCGCCGGAGGCGCGGGAGACCTTCGAGATCCGAAGCGCCCAGGTGCCGAATGCCGGCGCGCTCGTCGAAGGCGAAAAAGCCCCGGAATAGCGGCGTTCGCGCGCACGAAACCCTTCATTTACCGCTTTGCGGGAATCTTCCCCGCTGCTATATGGCGCGCATGAGCACCAACACTTCGACGCCCCTCGACCATATCCGCAACTTCTCGATCGTGGCCCATATCGACCACGGCAAGTCGACGCTCGCCGACCGGCTGATCCAGTCGACCGGCGGCCTTGCCGACCGCGAGATGTCGGAACAGGTCCTCGACAACATGGACATCGAGCGCGAGCGCGGCATCACCATCAAGGCCCAGACCGTGCGCCTGCACTACAAGGCGAAGGACGGCGAGACCTATGTGCTGAACCTCATCGACACGCCCGGCCATGTCGACTTCGCCTACGAGGTCTCGCGCTCGCTGTCGGCCTGCGAGGGTTCGCTGCTCGTCGTCGACGCCTCCCAGGGCGTGGAGGCCCAGACGCTCGCCAACGTCTACCAGGCGATCGACAACAACCACGAGCTCGTGACGGTGCTCAACAAGATCGACCTGCCGGCCGCCGAGCCCGACCGCATCAAGGAACAGATCGAGGAGGTGATCGGCATCGACGCCTCCGACGCCGTGCTGATCTCGGCCAAGACCGGCCTCGGCATCCCGGACGTGCTCGAAGCGATCGTGGAGCGCCTGCCCGCGCCGAAGAGCGAAGGCGGCGAGAAGGCCCCGCTGAAGGCCCTCCTCGTCGATTCGTGGTACGACACCTATCTCGGCGTCATGGTCCTCGTGCGCGTCATCGAAGGCCGCATCAGCAAGGGCCAGACCATCCGCATGATGGGCACGGACGCGAAATACACGATCGAGCGCGTCGGCGTGCTGACGCCGAAGATGGTGGCGATGGACAGTCTCGGCCCGGGCGAGATCGGCTTCATCACCGCCTCGATCAAGGAAGTGGCCGATACCCGCGTCGGCGACACGATCACCGAGGACAAGCGCCCGACGGCAAAGGCCCTGCCGGGCTTCAAGCCGGCCCAGCCTGTCGTCTTCTGCGGCCTCTTCCCGGTCGATGCCGCCGATTTCGAGGACCTGCGCTCGGCGATGGGCAAGCTGCGCCTCAACGACGCCTCGTTCTCCTTCGAAATGGAAAGCTCCGCCGCGCTCGGCTTCGGCTTCCGCTGCGGCTTCCTCGGCCTGCTGCACCTCGAGATCATCCAGGAGCGCCTGGAGCGCGAGTTCGACCTCGACCTGATCGCGACGGCCCCCTCGGTCGTCTACAAGCTCTTCATGACCGACGGTTCCGAGCGCGAGCTGCACAATCCGGCCGACATGCCCGACGTCGTCAAGATCTCGGAAATCCACGAGCCGTGGATCCGCGCGACGATCCTGACGCCGGACGATTATCTCGGCGGCATCCTGAAGCTCTGCCAGGACCGCCGCGGCATCCAGGTCGAGCTGACTTACGTGGGCACGCGCGCCATGCTGACCTACGACCTGCCGCTCAACGAGGTCGTCTTCGACTTCTACGACCGCCTGAAGTCGATCTCCAAGGGTTATGCCTCCTTCGACTACCAGATCACCGACCACAAGGAAGGCAACCTGGTGAAGATGTCGATCCTGGTGAACGGCGAGCCGGTCGATGCGCTCTCCATGATGGTGCACCGCATGGCCGCCGAAAAGCGCGGCCGCGAAATGTGCGAGAAGCTCAAGGAGCTGATCCCGAAGCACATGTTCAAGATCCCGATCCAGGCCGCCATCGGCGGCAACGTGATCGCCCGCGAGACCATCTCGGCGCTGCGCAAGGACGTGACCGCCAAGTGCTACGGCGGCGACGCCACCCGCAAGCGCAAGCTCTTGGAAAAGCAGAAGGCCGGCAAGAAGCGCATGCGCCAGTTCGGCAAGGTGGAGATCCCGCAGGAAGCCTTCATCGCCGCGCTCAAGATGGGCGACGAATAAAGGCCGGCACCGCCGTCTGCGACAGAACCCGAAAGCCCCGGATGCCCCTGCATCCGGGGCTTTCTCGCGATTGGAGGAGAAGGTGTGCCGTGCGGGTGGATCCTCGGGTCAAGCCCGAGGATGACGGAGGGGAGGAGAAGCCCGGGACCCCATTGAACGGCACGGCATGCGGAACCGCTGCCTTCATCCGCCCCCCTTCCTTCTGTCGTCATCCTCGGGCTCGACCCGAGGATCCACCCGCACGGCACGCCCGAAAAAACACGCCCCGTTTTCCCCGCCCGCCAGATCCATGCCTACAATCCTCCCGTCCCGCCACGGATACGCTGCCAGGCGTGGCAGTGAGGCGGGGCCGGCGCTTGTGGCGGGGGAAGGACGTGAGCCCGCACCGCAAGGGCCTGCGGAAAATGGTCTCCCTCCGGCGACACGGGGGAAGCGGCGGGGCGTCGGACCGACCCTGCCGTTTCATGCCCCGGACGGCGCGCCGGGCGTGCCTGTGCGGCACACAAGGGGGCCGGGTCCGGCGGATGCGTCGGCATCGTCCGCCGGGGTGAAGCTTCTCCGGGAAGGGTGCGAGAGCGCCTTTCCGTCCGCGATCGCCATGGCGCGCGATCGCGGATGCCAAAACGGAGACGCCCATCCCGGAAACCGGCGACAGGCATCCACGGGTCCGGTCCTTGCAGAGGGACCGCAGTCGCGGGCAAAAACCGCCGAACGGGGCGCTGAAAGGTGCCGCAGATACAATTTTTCAGATGAGGCAGCTTCCAGCGCCCCGTCCGATGCTCTTTGACAACCCACGGGCGAGATCCGCCGCGTGGACCGTGGCGCATGGACTTCAGGCATTCTCGTAGAGCTGCTGTCCCGTCCGCAGCGCGGCGTCCAGCCGGCCGCCCTCGGGGAAGATCGCCAGCGTTTCGGGTTTCTCCACGCCCGCCACCAGCCGGTGACAGGTCTCGGCGGGGCCGAGCACGGTGGTGACGGGGATGACGCCGGCCCAGATCGGCAGGGCGAAATCCGCCTCGTCGTCGCCGACGCCCTTGGCGCGCACCTTGGCCGCCGCCTCGTCGATCGGCATGGCGACGATCGTCGTCGCCTTGGCCTCCTGCGGCGTGAGGGGACGCAGCAGCGCGCTGCGCCCCGGATAGAAGCGGTCGACGACGTCGCGCATCGCCTCGATCTTCTCCGCCGGGTCCTCGACGAGCCGCGCCGTGCCGAAGCACATGGCGGAGCGGTAGTTGGCCGAATGGTTGAAGCCGGAGCGGGCGAGCACCAGCCCGTCGAGATGGGCGACGGTGAGGCAGGCGGGCGTGCCGGCCTTCAGGTGCCGCAGCATGCGGCTGGCGGAGGAGCCGTGCCAGTAGAGCGTGTCGCCCCTGCGCCAGAAGAGGGTGGGCGTCGCATAGGGCTGGCCGTCGATGACATAGGCGACGTGACAGAGCATGGCGGCGTCGAGAATGGCGTGGACGCTTTCGCGGTCGTAGCTGCCGCGCTCGTGCATGCGCTTGACGCGGTTGCGCGGGGTGACGGGATAGGCGGCGGTCTCGGTGCTCATGTGCGGGGCTTGCCTTTCAAGGGAGAGGCCGCCATGGTGCGCCATGGCATTGGATCGAAAAAGCACCAATTCCGAGCAAAAAATCCGGACCATTCTGCCGGACTGGTCCTCGCTCGTTCCCGTTCTTCCGGCGGCGGGCCGGCGCACGCCGGCGCTCTACCGCGAACTGCGGCGGCTGATCGAGGCGGGGGACATTCCGCCCGGCAGCAAGCTGCCGCCGACGCGGGACCTCGCGCAGCGGCTGAAGACCTCGCGCGGCAGCGTGGTCGCCGCCTTCGAGACGCTGATCGCCGAGGGCTTCGCGGTCGCCCGCACCGGGGCCGGCACCTTCGTTGCCGACCGGGTGCCGACGCTGAAGCCGACGGAACCGGTCGAGCGGGAGAGACGCGCGCCGACAATGCCGCTGCCCGGCACGCTCGGCGTCGCCATGGCCGACGCACGCACGCTGAAACAGTTCCGCACGCTGCTGGCGCGCCATCTCGCCCGGCCGGGCCCCGAGCACTTCCACTATGGCGATCCGCGCGGCGGCGAAGCGCTGCGCCAGGCGGTCGCCGCCTATCTCCGGCAGGCGCGCGGCGTGCGCTGCGCGGCGCGCTCGATCGTCATCACGACGGGCACGCAGCAGGGCATCGACCTCGTCATCCGCAGCGCGCTGGCGCCGGGCGACCGGGTGATGATCGAGGACCCGTGCTATCCGAGCGCCCGGGCGGCCTTTTCCGGCAACGGCCTGGCGCTCTGCGGCCTTGCCGTCGATGGCGAGGGGGCGGATATCGCGCTGGCGGCGCCGAGCGCCCGCGCGGTCTATGTCACGCCGTCGCACCAGTTCCCGCTCGGCGTCACCATGAGCATGCGCCGACGGCTCGCCCTGATCGACTGGGCGCGGGAGACCGGCGGCTGGATCATCGAGGACGACTATGACAGCGAGTTCCGCTTCGCCGGGCCGCCGCTCGCCGCCATGCAGGGCATGGATGACAGCGGGCGCGTGATCTATCTCGGCACCTTCTCCAAGGTGCTCTTCCCGGGCCTCAGGCTCGGTTATGCCGTCATTCCCGATCCGCTGCTCGAGACGGTGGTGGCGCTGCGCGGCCGCAGCGACCGCAGCCCGCCGACGCTGGCCGAGGCCGCCCTCACCGACCTCATCCGCGAGGGCCACTTCGCCGCGCATCTGCGCCGCGCCCGGCGGCAGGCGCAGGCGGCACGCGACGCGCTGGTGGCGGGGCTCTCGACGGCGGGCACGCTTTCGGTCGGCGTGCCGGACCAGGGCCTGCACCTCGTCGCCGGCCTGCCGGCCGCGCTTGCCGATACGGATGCGGTGGAGATTGCCGCGCGCGCCGGGCTCGGCGTGCGGGCGCTCTCGGCCATGGCCGTCACCAATCCGCCGCGGCAGGGCCTGGTCATCGGCTTTTCCGGCTTCGCACCCGAAATCCTGCAGGCCGCCGCGTCGCGATTCGCGGCGGCGCTGTCCGGGTCCTAAGGCCGTATCCGCTTCAGGCGACCCGGCGGGTTGCGGCGGCGGCGATCGTCGCCACCCAGGCCCGCGCGATGGCAAGGCCCGTGGCGTCGGCGCGCGGGCCGCTCTCGTCGGCCAGCGCGGCACGCCGTGCAAGCCAGCCGGGCTGGAGCGTCTCGATGAGCTGCGGGAAGGTCTCCGCCCAGCCGTCCACCACCGCGCGGCTCGCCTCGAAATGGAACTGGGTGCCGTAGGTGGCGCGGCCGATGCGGAAGGCCTGGTTCTCGGCGGCACCGTTGGTGGCGAGGCGCACGGCCTTGTCCGGCAGCGTGAACGTGTCGCTGTGCCACTGGAAGATCGGGAACGCGCCGGCCGCCGCCGACAGGACCGGATCGCCGGCGCCGTCCGTTGTCAGCGCCACCGTGCACCAGCCGAATTCCGGCGCCGCGCCGATCAGGTTCTCCGCGCCATAGGCCCGGGCGAGAAGCTGGCTGCCGAGACAGACGCCGAGCACCGATTTGTCCGCGTCGCCGAAGCCGCGCATCAGCGCGGCGAGCGCCGGCAGGTAGCCGTGGCGCTCGTCGTCGCGGGCGTTCTGCGGGCCGCCCATGACGACGATGGCGTCGTGGGCCGCGTCGTCCGCCGGGATGGTGTCGCCGGCATGGGGGCGGCAGAGGTCGATCTCGGCGCCCGCCTCGTCCAGCGCGACGCCGATCTGCCCCAGCAAGGTCACCCTGTCGTTTTCCACCACCAGCACGCGCATGCGATACTCCCATTCTTCGGCATGGCGCGAGACAAACACGGCCCTCCCCTTCATTCAAGGGCCAAACAAAAAGAACCCGGCTCTTTCGAGCCGGGCAAGTCGGGGGAGGATCGACGGAAGGAAGGGATCAGTGGCAGACGCGGATCTTCTTGACGATGACGTTGCCGTAATAGTCGTAGGCCTTCACCTTCTTGATGAAGCAGGAGGGCTGGTAGCCGTAGCTGTAGTAACCGGCCTGCGAGGGGGCCGCGAAGGAAACGGCGGCAACGAGGGCGACGGTGGCGGAAACGATGATCTTGCGCATGGGGTCTCTCCTGATCGGTTGGGGATGAGCCTCTCTCATCCGGTGATCAGAAGGTCTCACATCCCCCCGCCCCGCGCTGTTCCTCGGGAAACAGGGTCAGGGATAGATGACGCCCTTGCGCAGGATGACATTGGCATAGAGCCGCGGCTCGCTGGTCTGCACCAGCGTGTGGGCGGCGCGCACGCGGCCATAGAAGTCGGCACCGACGAGGGGCACGACCGCGCGATCCGGCGCATGGCGGGCGCAGCAGTCGATGATCTCGCGGTGCACGGGCTCCAGCGTGTCGCGCTCCTGGCGGAAGGTGGAGCGGAAGATCGCCTCCTCGACGAAATCGTCGATCGGCAGCACCGAGAGCACGGCATTGAGCGCGGGGACGAGCGGCACGCCGTCGAGGCGGATGAGGCGGCGGGCGTGCTCGACGCCCGGATAGTTGCCGTCGACAATGGCGATCTCGTCGCCGTGGCCCATGGCGCGCAGCGTCGCGAGCAGCTCCGGGCCCAGGATGGGGTCAAGACCTTTCAGCATTCAGGCAAGCTCCTTGAAGAGGACGTTCTGGTCCGGAAGATAGCGGGAAAAGAGCGGCAGGCTGGCTCCGCCGATCGAGCGCGCGGCGCTGCCGACCGCGCCCTCGGCGATCTCGGGCAGGGTGACGCCCTGGAGGTCGAGGCGGGCGACGGCGGCCTGCGTCGCCGCGACCACGCGCTCGCGCACCCAGGCGGGAAAGCCGCCGTCGATGATGACGGCGGAGAAGTCGATGACGGAGGCGGAGGCGACGACGGCCTGGGCGAGCGCGGCCGCCGTGTCCTCGATCCAGATTGCGAGCGGCGCACCGAAATCGATCCATCCGTCCGGCGAATACCAGAGCGGCTTTGGATCGATGCCATGCTCGCGCAGCAGGTTTTCCAGGCGGTAGATCGAGGCGATCTTCAGGAGCTGCACCGTTTCGCCGTCACGACCCTGCACGGGCAGGGGGCCGATGGCGCCGGCCGTGCCGGTGCGGCCCGTGAAGAGCGCCGAATTCAGCACCACGCCGCCGCCGATGAAGGAGCCGATGAAGAGATAGAGGAAATCGGGATATTGCGGCCCGAGGCCGAAGACGAGTTCGGCGGCGCAGGCGCTCGTCGCGTCGTTCTGCAGCACGACGGGATAGGGCACGCGGCTTGCGATCTCCGCCCCGAGGTCGACGCCGCGCCACTGGTCCATGTCGGCCTGCGGCGCGCCCACTTCGCTCGCCCAGCTCCAGAGCTCGAACGGCGCGGCGACGCCGAAGCCGGCGATGCGGGCGCGCTCCTCCGGCGTGATCGCGGCCTCCAGCTCGGCGAGCCCCTCCACGACGAAGGCGAGCAGCGGGCCGGGCATAGGATAGGGATAAGTCCGGCGCACCTGCCGGCGGATGCCGCCGACGAAATCCATCATGACGATATCGGCGCTGCGGCGGCCGATCTTCAGGCCGAAGGAATAGACCGCATCGGGATTGAGCCGCATGGGCACGGAGGGCTGGCCGACCTTGCCGCGCATCGGCTCGCCGCGCATCAAAAGCCCCTCCGCCTCCAGCGCGCGCATGATGACGGTGACGGTCTGGGCGGAAAGGCCGCTGCGCCGGGCGATCTCGGCCTTCGACAGGCTGCCGTGCCGGCGCACCAGCGACATGACCAGGCGTTCGTTATAGGCCCGGACGCGCACCTGGTTCGCGCCCCCGCTCGGATCGAGGATTTCGGCCGGCACGGCGTGTGCCGTCGCGTCCTTTCTGATCATCGTCTCCTCCCGTGCCGGACCGGGCGCCCGCGCCCTTTCCGGTCCTCTTATCGGCTGGCGTTCCGCTCTTCCACCGGAAACGCGCAGCCGGGCTTTTCGCCCGATCTTTCCTGCAGCATGCCACATCGAATTAATAATTCAATTCGATTTATTTATTGACAGGCATTTCTTTTGGTGTTCTCTTTACGGCCGGAAGCAAGGATCGGCCGGCGGAGGAGCCGCCCGCCACCCTGCGACCGGATGGCCCCAGGAGAGGGGCGCATCCCGTTTTGTCCTTGGGAGGATCTTATGAAGAAAACCGTGATTTCCGCCGCTCTCGGCGCGCTTGCGCTCGGCGTCGCCTTTGCCGCGCCGGCCTCCGCCGCCGATGTCGGCGCCTGCCTGATCACCAAGACCGACACCAACCCGTTCTTCGTCAAGATGAAGGAAGGCGCCGAGGCGAAGGCCAAGGAACTCGGCGTGACGCTGAAGTCCTATGCCGGCAAGATCGACGGCGATTCGGAAAGCCAGGTCGCGGCGATCGAGACCTGCATCGCCGACGGCGCGAAGGGCATCCTGATCGCCGCATCGGACACGAAGGGCATCGTCCCCTCCGTGCAGAAGGCGCGTGACGCGGGCCTGCTCGTCATCGCGCTCGACACGCCGCTGGAGCCGCTCGACAGCGCCGACATGACGTTCGCCACCGACAACCTGCTCGCCGGCGAACTGATCGGCAAGTGGGCCGCCGCCACGCTCGGCGACGCCGCCAAGGACGCCAAGATCGCCTTCCTCAACCTGACGCCCTCGCAGCCTTCGGTCGACGTCCTGCGCAACCAGGGCTTCATGAAGGGCTTCGGCATCGACGTGAAGGACATTTCCAAGATCGGCGACGAGGACGATGCCCGCATCGTCGGCCACGACGTGACCAACGGCAACGAGGAGGGCGGCCGCACCGCCATGGAGAACCTTCTCCAGAAGGATCCGTCCATCAATGTCGTGCACACGATCAACGAACCGGCCGCTGCCGGCGCCTATGAAGCGCTGAAGGCCGTCGGCAAGGAAGGCGACGTGCTGATCGTTTCCGTCGACGGCGGTTGCCCGGGCGTGCAGAACGTCGCGGACGGCGTCATCGGCGCCACCTCGCAGCAGTACCCGCTGATGATGGCGGCCCTCGGCATCGAAGCCATCAAGACCTTCGCCGACACCGGCGAGAAGCCGAAGGCCACCGAAGGCAAGGACTTCTTCGACACGGGCGTGACGCTCGTCACCGACAAGCCGGCAGCCGGCGTCGAGTCCATCGACACCAAGGCCGGCAAGGACAAGTGCTGGGGCTGATGCCCCCGCCGGCCCGGCTTGACCGGGCCGGCTTTCCGCTACGGACGCGGCCCGGGTCGCGGGTAAGACCGACCCTGCTTTGACATTCGCAACAAGACATGGGCACCCTTCTCCATGGGGCACGGCGACAGCCGGGGCCGCATAGGGGAGGAGACCGCCCGGCGATGGCGGAAGGTGCGCAAGGCGCCCGACCGGTGCGTCCGTCTACCATTTCATCCGGTCAGCCGCGACGGTCGGCGCCGGAAGGGGAGGAACAGGATCATGAGTGAGACATCGACGGTCCCGCAGGGCGCGCAGCCCTCGCAGGGTTCGCAACCCTCGCAGGAATTCGAGAAGGTGCTGACCGGCAGTGCGACGCAGGTCGCCTCCTTCGATACGCACGACAAGACGCCCATTCAGAAATTCCAGCATTTCCTGCACGGCAGCCCCTCCGCGGTGCCACTGATCGTGCTGGTGCTCTCGGTGGCGGTATTCGGCATCATCCTCGGCGGAAAATTCTTCTCCGCCTTCACGATGACGCTCATCCTCCAGCAGGTGGCCATCGTCGGCATCGTCGGCGCGGCGCAGACGCTGGTCATCCTCACCGCCGGCATCGACCTGTCGGTCGGCGCCATCATGGTGCTTTCCTCCGTCGTGATGGGCCAGTTCACCTTCCGCTACGGCCTGCCGCCGTCGCTCGCCGTTCTCTGCGGCCTCGCCTGCGGCGCGCTCTGCGGCTATATCAACGGCCTGCTCGTCGCCCGCATGAAGCTGCCGCCCTTCATCGTCACGCTCGGCATGTGGCAGATCATCCTCGCCTCGAACTTCCTCTATTCGGCCAACGAGACGATCCGCTCGCAGGACATCTCCGCGCAGGCCCCGCTGCTGCAGTTCTTCGGCAACAACATCCGCTTCGGCGGCGCGGTCTTCACCTACGGCGTCATCGCCATGGTGCTGCTGGTGGCATTGCTCTGGTACGTGCTGAACCACACCGCCTGGGGCCGCCATGTCTATGCGGTCGGCGACGACCCGGACGCGGCGGAGCTGGCCGGCGTCAACGTCAAGCGCATGCTGATCTCGGTCTATACGCTCTCCGGCCTCATCTGCGCGCTCGCCGGCTGGGCGCTCATCGGCCGCATCGGCTCGGTCTCGCCGACGGCGGGGCAGTTCGCCAACATCGAATCGATCACCGCCGTGGTGATCGGCGGCCTCTCGCTGTTCGGCGGGCGCGGCTCGATCCTCGGCATGATCTTCGGGGCACTGATCGTCGGCGTCTTCTCGCTCGGCCTTCGCCTCATCGGCACGGACCCGCAATGGACCTATCTCCTGATCGGCGTCCTCATCATCTCGGCTGTCGCAATCGACCAGTGGATCAGAAAGGTAGCAGGCTGATGGCTCTCGAACCCATTCTCACCGCCCGCGGTCTCGTCAAGCGCTACGGCCGCGTCACCGCCCTCGACCATGCGGACTTCGACCTCTATCCCGGCGAGATCCTCGCCGTGATCGGCGACAACGGCGCGGGCAAGTCCTCGATGATCAAGGCGATCTCCGGCGCCATCACGCCGGACGAGGGCGAAATCAAGCTGGAGGGCCAGCCGGTGCACTTCCGCTCGCCGATCGAGGCGCGCAGCGCCGGCATCGAGACGGTCTACCAGAACCTCGCACTCTCCCCGGCCCTCTCGATCGCCGACAACATGTTCCTCGGCCGCGAGATCCGCAAACCCGGCGTCATGGGCCAGTGGTTCCGCAAGCTCGACCGCACGGCGATGGAGAAATTCGCCCGCGACAAGCTTTCCGAGCTCGGGCTGATGACGATCCAGAACATCAACCAGGCGGTGGAGACGCTTTCGGGCGGCCAGCGCCAGGGGGTCGCGGTGGCGCGGGCCGCCGCCTTCGGCTCGAAAGTGATCATCCTCGACGAGCCGACGGCGGCGCTCGGCGTCAAGGAGAGCCGGCGCGTCCTGGAACTCATCCTCGACGTGCGCCGGCGCGGCATCCCGATCGTGCTGATCTCGCACAACATGCCGCATGTCTTCGAGGTGGCGGACCGCATCCACATCCACCGGCTCGGCCGGCGGCTCACCGTCATCAACCCGAAGGACTACACCATGTCCGACGCCGTCGCCTTCATGACCGGCGCCAAGCTGCCCGCGGAGGCGATCGCGGCATGATCGCCCCTGCGACGATCGTCGATGCCCTGCTGCGGCGCGCGGGGGACGCGCGCCGCTTCCTCGTCGGCCTTGCCGGCCCGCCGGCCGCCGGCAAGTCGACGCTGGCCGAAGCGCTGCGGGACGGCCTCGTCGCCCGCGGCGAGACGGCCGAGATCCTGCCGATGGACGGCTTCCACATGGACGACGGCATTCTCGCCGCACGCGGCCTCCTGCCGCGCAAGGGCGCGCCGGAATCCTTCGACGGCCGCGGTTTCATCGATATCGTCACGGCGCTGAAACGCGCCGAGGGCGAAGTCCTCGTGCCGGTCTTCGACCGTTCGCGCGAGCTGGCGATCAACGCGGCCCGCGCGATCCCCGGGGAAACCCGCTTCATCCTCGCCGAAGGCAATTACCTGCTCTTCAAGGATGCGCCGTGGGACAGGCTGGACGGCCTCTTCGACTTCACCATCTTCGTCGGCCCGCCCTACAAGATCCTGGAAGAGCGGCTTCGCCAGCGCTGGATGCGCTACGCGCTGCCGGAGGACCAGATCCACTGGAAGCTCTACGGCAACGACCTGCCGAACGGAAGGCGCATCCTGGAGAACTCCCGCCCCGCCGACCTCTCCATCGACATGTTCTGAAACGATTGTCGTTCCGCCCCGCGGATGCTATCGCAGCCGCCAGAGCAATTTTCGCAAGGATGCCTGAACGTCTTGCGTGCGGGATTGCCGCAAACGCAAAGCCAAGGGCGGGGGCGACACCGATGACCACAGAACTCACCATCCGCCGGCCGGACGACTGGCACCTGCACCTGCGCGACGGCGCCATGCTCGAAGGCGTGATCGGCGATACCAGCCGGCATTTCGCCCGCGCGATCATCATGCCGAACCTCGTGCCGCCGGTCGTGACCACCGCGGACGCCGCCGCCTACCGCGACCGTATCCTCGCCGCCCTGCCGGAGGGCGACCGGTTCGAGCCGCTGATGACGCTCTACCTCACCGAGCATACCGACCCCGACGACGTCGAAGCCGGCTATGAAAGCGGCCTGATCCGCGCCGTCAAGCTCTATCCGGCCGGCGCGACGACCAACTCCCACGGCGGCGTGCGCGACATGGACAAGGCAATGCCCGTGCTGGAGCGCATGGCGAAGATCGGCCTGACGCTCTGCGTGCATGGCGAGGTGACGACGCCCGACGTCGATATCTTCGACCGCGAGGCCGTGTTCATCGAGACGGTGCTCGATCCGTTGCGCGCGCGCCTGCCGGAGCTGCGCGTCACCATGGAGCATGTGACGACGAAGAACGGCGTCGACTACATCAAGTCCGCCAAGGCGAACCTTGCCGGCTCGATCACCACGCATCACCTGATCATCAACCGCAACGCCATCCTGGTCGGCGGCATCAAGCCGCACTACTATTGTCTGCCCGTCGCCAAGCGCGAGGAGCACCGGCTGGCGCTGCGCGCCGCCGCAACCTCGGGCGACGGGCGCTTCTTCCTCGGCACCGATTCGGCGCCGCATGTCGATCCGCTGAAGGAATGCGCCTGCGGCTGCGCCGGCATCTACACCTCGATCAACACGATGAGCTGCCTTGCCCATGTCTTCGAGGAGGAGCGCGCGCTGGACAAGCTCGAGGCCTTCGCCTCGCTGAACGGCCCCGCCTGGTATGGCCTGCCGGCCAACACGGAGACGATCCGTCTCGTCAGGCGCGCGCAACCCGTCGCCTTCCCGGCAAAGATCGAGACGGGCGCGGGGCCGGTGACGGTGTTCGACCCGATGTTCCCGCTGCACTGGGACGTCGCCTGAGCCATTCCAGCAAAACCGCACGCCGGTTTGCGTGCCGGGAACTGCGTTGGCGAGAGGGTCAGATGAAGGGACGGGGCTGCTTCTTCAGCCCCTCCCAGCCGGCCAGCGCCAGAAGTCCGTCGCCGTCGAGGATCTCGCACCCCTTGTCCTGCCAGCGCATCAGCTTGCGGTCGGCCAGCTTGCGCAGCGTCTTGTTCGTGTGCACGAGCGAGAGGCCGAGCGTATCGGCGACATGCTGCTGGGTGATCGGGATGACCCGCCGCCCGCCATCGACGCCCGCCGAACGGGCGCGCTGGTGGATGAAGGAGAGCAGGTAGGCCGTGCGCTCCAGCGCCGAGCGCCGGCCGACGCTGAGCAGGTGCTCATCGAGGATGCGCTCCTCGTGCGCGGCGATCCAGGTGAGGTCGTAGGCGAGCGAGGCATGGCGCTCGAACAGCCGCTCCAGCTTCGAACGCTCGAAGACGCAGAGCGTGACGGGCGTCAGCGCCTCGATGGAATGGTCCATTTCACCCAGCAGGCTGCCCTGCAGGCCGATGAGATCGCCGGGCAGCACGTAGTTCATGATCTGCCGGCGCCCGTCCGGCAGCAGCTTGTAGCGGAAGGCCCAGCCGGAGAGCACCGTGAAGAGATGGGCGCTGTGCATGCCCTCGACGAGGATCGTCGCGCCCCGTTCGCTGGAAAGCTCGCCGCTCTTGAACTGCGAGACGAAGTCGAGCTCCTTCGCCGAAAAATCCCGGAAGGTCGAAAGGTTGCGCAGGGGACATTGCTGACAGGGCGTGCGCCATCTGGATTGCTGGTTGACCGCCGTACTGCCCGCCATTGCGCCCCCGCCTGTTCCGATCCCGCCCAGCCCCATGAGCTGGCCCGGAAAACGCGCAGCATGCGCGGTTGTTCCATCGCATGGGCACTATGTCTTTTTTAAATGACACCCCCGGCAGGCAAGCCCAAAGTCCGCCTCCCGAACCGCCGCTTCTCCGGCGGTCGCACATGGACGAGGAGTGCGGCGCCATGAACCATTCACTTCCGCACATATTGATCGCCGAACGCGAATTCCTGATCGCGCTCGACGCGGAATACCTGATCAAGGCGGCGCTGGATTGCCGCACCACCCTGCTGCGGCCCGAACAGCTCGACCAGTGGGGCGCGGCCGCGCTGGCCGATGTCGACCTCTGCCTGCTCGACGTGCCGCTCGATGCCACGCAGATCACGGCGCGCATCGAACGGCTGGTGGCAGAAGGCGTGCCGCTTCTCTTCACGACCGTCGGCGACATCCATCGCGACGGCGTCAAGGGCTTCGAGGCCATTCCCGTCGTCATGAAGCCCCATGACGCCGAGACGCTTGCCGCAGGGGTCAAGCGGCGGCTGCGGCAGAGGCCGCCACCGCCGGAAGAGGCCGATCAGAACTGACGGCCGAGCCTGGCGTCGACCGAATGGCTGTTGGCGCCCCGGATCACGAAATAGAACATGATCAGCGTCCACAGGATCGACTTTTCCGCGCCCATCAGGCCCTCGGCCTGCACGATGCCGTGGAAGTAGACGGTGACGGCGAGCACGATCATCGCCGCGAAGGCGGCCGGGCGCGTGAAGAGGCCGATGGCGATCAGGATGCCGCCGAAGAATTCCGTCGCGGCGAGCAGCGGCGACCAGAAGACGCCCGGATAGAAGCCGAGGCTCTCGACCATGCCGCTGGCGCCGAAGGGATTGAGGATCTTGCCATAGCCGTGCGTGACGAGCAGGAGGCCGGCGGCAACGCGCAGGATCGTTTCCGCGCTCTCGCCGAGCGCCGCGTAAATGCTGCCGAGCGAGGGGATGATGAGACGCGGGCGATTGGTGGCAAGCTCTGACATGGGATCTCCTGTGGGATGTTGCAGTGCACCACGTCTCCTCCAGGAATCGAGCTGCGACAAGATGTCCGCCAACAAAACATGATGAATTGAGTTGACAATTCTGTGAGAGGCGCGCGAGCCGGCGCGTGCCAAGACGCCCCCGCTGCTATATGCTTTCGGCATCGATCAGGAGGTGACCATGTCCGGGGAAAAGCCGCGCGTTTCCATTCTCTACTGCACCCAGTGCAACTGGCTGCTGCGCGCCGGCTGGATGGCGCAGGAGCTGCTCTCGACCTTCTCCGACGGGCTCGGCGAAGTGGCGCTCATTCCCGGCACCGGCGGCAGTTTCGAGATCCGCGTCGGCGAGGCGCTCGTCTGGGAGCGCAAGCGCGACGGCGGCTTTCCGGGACCGAAGGAACTGAAGCAGCGTGTGCGCGACGTCATCGAACCGGGCCGGGACCTCGGCCACACGGACCGCGTCACCGACGCCGGCCAGGGCTGAAACCAAAACGGCGGGCCGAAGCCCGCCGTTCCCGCCGTGCTTATCGATAGGGCGAATAGCACAGGCGATACACCCCGCCGCCGGCATGGTAGCGGTTGGTGTAGGGGTCGTAGGTGCGGTAGCGGTTGGCGCACCAGTTCACATGCGCCCGGCGTCCGCCGTAATAGCGCGGCCGTTCGTAGCGCGGGCGATAGTAGCGACGCTCATAGCCGTAGTTCGGGCGATAGTGGCGACGATAGTAACGGCGGTCGCAGCCGTAACCATAGCAGAACTGCACCTGCGCCTGGGTGACGTCACTTTTCGTCTGTACCTTCATGTCCGGCACGGCGAGCGGAACGGCCTGGGCCGCACCCATGGGCGCGATCGCGGAGGCAATCCCCATCGCGCAACCGAAAACGAGATTTCGAATCTTCGACATGTGATCCTCACTGTTCTGGCGGGATTTTTCCCTGTCACGTCCCTGCTTTGCATTACGTTCACGCATTTTGTTTTATTCATGTCGCGCCCTTCACCGGGCCGGACCGCGAGCGACAGGAGGTGCTGCATGAGCCTGAAATTCGGAACCAGCGGCCTGCGCGGCCTTTCGGTGGATCTCGAAGGGCCGGCCACCGCGCTCTATGCCACCGCCTTTGCCCGTCATCTCCTCACCGCCGGCATCGCCCGGCCGGGCGACGAGGTTCTGATCGGCCGCGATTTCCGCGCCTCCAGCCCGGCCATCGCGGCCATCGCGATCGCGGCCCTTGGCAGGGCGGGCCTTTGCCCGCGCGATTGCGGCACGCTGCCGACACCGGCGCTGGCGCTGCTCGGCCTTGCCCGCAAGGCCGCCTGCCTGATGGTGACGGGCTCGCACATTCCCGCCGACCGCAACGGCATCAAGTTCTACCGGCCGGACGGCGAGATCGACAAGGCGGACGAGGCCGCCATCACCGCCGCCGCCGCGGCATTTCGCAACGAAGGCGCGGACCTTCCCGCCACGCCGGAGGCCGCCGACGACCTCCATGACGCCGCCATGGCGCTCTACACCGCCCGCAACCACACGCTATTGCCCGAGCGGGCGCTGGCCGGCCTCCGCGTCGGCGTCTACCAGCATTCGACCGTGGCGCGCGACCTTCTCGTTTCCGTGCTCGCCCATTACGGCGCGGACGTCGTCGCGCTCGGCCGCTCGGAACGCTTCATCCCCGTCGACACGGAGGCCGTCTCCGCCGAGACGATCGCCCTTCTAGAGGGCTGGGCCGTGCAGCACGGGCTGGCCGCCATCGTCTCCGCCGACGGCGATGGCGACCGGCCGCTCGTCACCGACGAGACCGGAACGCCCCTGCGCGGCGACCTCGTCGGCCTCATCGCCAGCCGCTTCCTCGGCGCCACCGTGATCGCAACGCCGGTCACCTCGAATTCCGGCATCGAGGCCGCCGTTTCCGGCACGGTGCTGCGCACCCGGGTCGGCTCGCCCTTCGTGATCGCCGCGATGAACGAGGCGGTCGCCGCCGGCGAGACGGCCGTCGCCGGCTTCGAGGCCAATGGCGGCACGCTGACGGCGACGCCCTTTGCCGTGAACGGCCGCACGCTCGCCGCGCTCCCCACCCGCGACAGCCTGATGCCGGTGCTCGCCGTCCTGGCGCTCGCGGCGGCAGAAGACCGGCCGCTTTCCGCCATCGCCGCCGGCTTCGCCCTGCCTGCGGCGGCCAGCGACCGCATGGAGAACATGCCGGTGGAGACCAGCGCCGCCCTGATGGCGGAGCTGCGCTCGGGCGCGGGGCCCCTTGCCGCCTTCCTCGCGCCGATCGGCGTGCCGGCCAAGGTGAGCGACCTGGACGGCCTGCGCGTCACGCTGGAGGACGGCAGCGTCATCCATTTCCGCCCTTCCGGCAATGCGCCGGAAATGCGCTGCTATGTCGAGGCGAAGAGCGAGACCGCCGCCGCGGACCTGCTTGCGGCCGGGCTGGAGCGTGTTCGCGCCTGGGCCACGAGCCGCTGAGCCTTTTCCGGCGGCCCGGTTTCCCCGCAAAACCGCCGCGCGCTTTTGCGGAAAAGGCATTTTTTGCCAAGCTGTTGCGAAAACTTCAAAAAGCCTGTTGACACCGGCGAGCGCTCCTTCTACATGCCTCTCCGTCGCCCAGATGGCGGAATTGGTAGACGCGCAGGTTTCAGGTACCTGTGCCGCGAGGCGTGGAGGTTCGAGTCCTCTTCTGGGCACCATTTCCTAGTTTTTCAACGTCCAAGGACGTCTGAGAAATCCGAAATTCTCAAGGAATTTCACCAGCATACGTCCAAGGACGTTTTCTGGCATCTGTTGGCATCCACAAAATTTGCTGGTATGATTGTTGGTATCGGAATCACGGTACCAACGACGCACCAGCACATGGCGACGGATAGACTCAGTGATGCGGCGCTCCGATCCATCAAGCCGCGCGACAAACAATTCAAGCTGTCGGACGGTGGCGGCTTGTTTCTGCTCGTAACCCCGAACGGCAGTCGCTTGTGGCGACTAGCCTATCGTTTCGGTGGTCGCCAAAAGCTGCTCGCTCTCGGCTCATATCCGGCAACATCGCTTTCCGACGCGCGGGAAGCACGCCGGAAGGCAAAGGGGCTGCTTGAGGCCGGCATCGATCCGGGAGAAGAGAAGAAAGAGCGCAAGGTGGCCGTCAAGGCTGCCAAAGAGGCGGCGGAGAATACATTTGCGGCAGTCGCGGAAAAGTATCTGACCAAGGCAGAGAAAGAAGGTCGAGCGGCCATCACGATGAGCAAGGCTCGATGGCTGCTGATCGACCTGACAAAGGGTTTGGCGGATAAGCCGGTGCATGAGGTCGCACCGAAAGACGTTCTCGCCGTACTTCGCCCTGTCGAAGCCAAGGGGAACACGAAACGGCTCGGCGCTTGCGATCAACGATTGGCCGCGTCCTGCGGTTCGCTGTCGCCAACGGCTGGGCGGAACGGGATGCGACGGCTGATCTCAGGGGCGCGCTGACAGCCCCCAATGTCCGGCATCGTGCTGCAATCGTGAAGCCAGAACCGCTCGGTACGCTGATGCGCGCCGTCTATTCGTGGGAAAGCGGCCAACCGACCATCATCGCGGCGCTGAAGCTTATGGCGCTTCTCGCCTTCGGCTTTGGCGAAGTCGATTGCCGCACCAAGACACAACCATTCAGTGCATTGCCTGCCTGATCTGCGTCATGCATTCTTCAAGCGCTGGGGGAATGCATGGAATTTTATGCACATTCTGGTCGTGATCCGGGCAAATCCGACTGGCAGACCTTGAAGGAGCATTTGTTTGCCGTTGCACGGCTGGCAGGAGAGAAGGCTCGTCCGTTCGGACTTGAGCGAGCAGCGTTTATCGCAGGGCTTTTTCACGATCTCGGCAAATACAACCCGGCTTTTCAACGGCGCCTGGATGGCGCGACGGAGCCTGCCGATCATTCCACGGCCGGCGCGCAGGTTTTGCGCGATCTTGCCAGGGGGAGCGATGCCGCCATGGCGCAGGTCGTCGGCTACGGCATCCTCGGGCACCATGCAGGCCTGCCCGACAGGCTGGACGGACCCGGCACCTTCGATCATCGCATGAAGCAGCCGCAGGCAATCGATCCGGTCTGGATGGAAGAGCTGCATGTCGAGATTTCCGGCCTCGTGCCCGACATGATTCAACGCTTTCCCACCGACCGGGCCGGCCATGCCTTCTCCTGGGCCTTCATGGGACGGATGCTGTTCTCGACGCTGGTGGATGCGGATTTTTCGGACACCGAGCGCTACTATGTGACGCTCGGCGAGAAGGAGGCGGACCGCGACTGGCCGGCGCTGGCCGCGCTGATCGATGATTTCATCGCGCGTTTCGATGTGTACACGACCGCGCTCTCGGGACGGGAGGGGGCGTTGAATTCCTTGCGCCGTGAGGTGCTGGCCCATGTGCGTAGAGGGGCCGAACGGGAGCCGGGCCTGTTCACTCTCACGGTGCCGACCGGCGGGGGCAAGACGCTGTCCTCCCTCGGCTTCGCGCTGGATCATGCCCGTCGGTACGGGCACCGCCGGATCATCTATGTCATTCCCTTCACCAGCATCATCGACCAGACGGCGGCAATCTTTCGCTCCGTGCTCGGAGAGGACAATGTCCTCGAACACCATTCCTCCATCGAGGAAGAATCGTTCGACGCGAAGCAGCGCGAGCGCAAGGATAAATTGAAGCTGGCGATGGAGGATTGGGCAGCTCCGGTCATTGTAACGACGACCGTGCAGCTTTTTGAAAGCCTGTTCACGGCCCGCCCGTCACGGGCGCGCAAGCTGCACAATATCGCCGGTTCCATCCTGGTTCTGGACGAGGCGCAGACCCTGCCGAAGGCCTTGCTGATGCCGATCATGCGGGCGCTGGAGGAACTGGCGCGCAACTACGGCTGCACGATCGTCCTGTGCACGGCGACACAGCCGGCGCTCGGCAAGCGTCCGGAATTGCCCGGCGGCTTGCCGTTGGAAGGCCGGGAACTGGCGCCGGACCCGCCGGGTCTGGCAACGAGACTTGCACGCACGCGTATCGTCCATGCCGGTGATATGGACGATGGCGCACTGCTGGATGCCCTTGCCGGTCATGAACAGGCGCTGGTCATCGTCAACAGCCGGCGCCATGCGCTGGAACTCTACCGGAAGGCGTCCGAGGCCGGGCTGGAGGGAATCGTCCACCTGACGACACGGCAATATGCGGCGCATCGCCGTCGGATTCTGGCGGATGTGCAGGACCGCCTGAAAGACGGTCGATCTTGTCGCCTGATCGCCACCAGCCTGATCGAGGCCGGAGTCGATGTCGATTTTCCCGTTGCCTGGCGGGCCGAGGCAGGCCTGGACCAGATCATACAGGCTGCCGGCAGGGTCAATCGGGAAGGCAGGCGCGACCGTGAAAGCAGCATCGTTACGGTCTTCAATCCACCCGCCCACCGGCCTCCTGTCGAAATCCGCGGCCTGATCGGCGATATGAAGCGGATCATCGACAAGCACGCCGATCTCACCTCGCTCGCCGCCGTGGAGGATTATTTCGGCGAGGTCTACTGGCGCATGGGCGAGGGCATGGACGGCAAGAATATCCTCGACCGATTTGCGCTGAGCGGCCGTACGGGCTGCCATTTCGATTATCGCACGGTCGGCCGGGATTTCCGCATGATTGAAAGCGGTCTGGCGCCGGTGATCGTGGCACTGGACGAGGGGGCAAAAGAAGCCGTTGATCAACTGGAGGTGGAGGCGATTCCGTCTGGATCGTTGGCGCGGAAACTGCAATCCTCGGCAGTGTCGATGCCTCCGAAAGCGAGGGACCTGCTGATCAGGAACGGCCATGTCGCGTTCGCTGCGCCGCAATGGAGGGGAGACCAGTTTGCTGTTCTGCAGACAGCCAGCCTGTACGTTCAGGAGGTAGGTCTGCTTTGGGAGGATGCGGGCTATCTCGGCGTGGAAGACATGATTTTCTAGCTGAATCCGCTCTGCAGCGGTGTTCTCACGCGTTTTCGAATGTTTTTGGGAGGGCGCCAATGACCTACGGAATTCGCCTGAAAGTCTGGGGTGATTACGCGTGTTTCACACGCCCGGAGATGAAGGTCGAGCGTGTCTCCTACGATGTCATGACGCCTTCCGCGGCGCGCGGCCTGCTGGAGGCGATCCATTGGAAGCCGGCGATCCGCTGGGTGATCGACGCAATCCATGTGCTGGAGCCCATCCGCTTCCAATCGATCCGGCGCAACGAGGTCGGCCACAAGGCGCCGGCGGGCAAGATCAGGTCGGCGATGAAACGCGGCGATCTGGAGGGGTTGAACCTGCTGGTGGACGAGGATCGCCAGCAGCGTGCCGCCACCGTGCTGGTGAAGCCGGCCTATGTGATCGAGGCGCATTTCGAGCTGACGAAGAAGGCCGGTCCCGATGACAACGAGGGCAAGCATCTCGATATTTTCAACCGTCGTGCGGCGCGGGGTCAGTGTTTCCATCAGCCTTGCCTCGGCACGCGGGAATTCGCGGCGCATTTCGAGTTGCTCCCGCCCGATGCGCCGCTGCCGCAGGCCATCGGCGAGAGCCGCGATCTCGGCTTCATGCTGTTCGACATCGATCACGCGACGGACGGGCGGCCGTCGCTGTTCTTTCGCGCCGCGCTGGAGAATGGCGTGGTGAGAGTTCCGTCGCCGAGGTCCCCGGAGGTTCGGCGATGACGATCCTTTCCTCGCTTGCACGGGCCTATGATCGCCTGCCGAATGCGCCGCCGTTCGGGTATTCTTCGGAAAAGATCGGCGTCGTCGTCGGCTTGAACGATGACGGGTCGGTCGCCAGCGTCACCGACTGGCGCGAGGGCGAGGGCAGGAAGGCGCGGCCTCGGCCGATGCTGGTGCCACAGCCCGTGAAGCGCACGGCAGGCATCGCGCCGAACTTTCTCTGGGACAAGACCTCTTATGTCCTGGGGGTGACTGCTGGCGAGGGGCGACGCACCGCAGACGAGCACCGGGCTTTCGTGGAACGACATCTGGGGGACTTGGGGGAAAGTGACGATCCCGGTCTGCGCGCTTTCCTGTCGTTCTTGACGGCGTGGTCGCCGGAACAGTTCACGGCTTCGCCCTGGCAGGACGACATAAAGGACCAGAACGTGGTTTTTGCGCTGGAAAGCGACCGGCGCGCGAACATCTTCCTGCATGATCGTCCCGCGGCCAGGACCCTATGGGAGCGCCTGCCGAGCCGGGGAAGCGGCAGGGAGCAAATCTGCCTCGTTCGCGGGGAGCCCGGAGCGGTCGCGCGCCTTCATCCATCGATCAAGGGCGTCTGGGGCGCGCAATCTTCCGGCGCGGCGCTTGTCTCCTTCAATCTCGACGCCTTCACCTCCTACGGCCACGAACAAGGTGACAATGCTCCCGTCTCCGAGGCAGCGGCCTTCGCCTATACGACGGCGCTTAACCGGTTTCTGGAAAGGGACAGCGGACACCGCATCCAGATCGGTGATGCCTCCACGGTATTCTGGGCGGATGCGTCCGAGGCGGGTGCGGCGGAGGAGGCGGAGATGCTGTTTCCCGTCTTCTTCGATACCGTCGATCAAGAGCAGGAAGCAGAAGAGAAGATCGGGGCGAAACGTATCCGCGAGCGGCTGGAGCAGATCCGCAAGGGGGTGCCGCTGGAGGAAGTGGAGCCGAACCTCGGCAAGGTGCAGTTCTACGTGCTCGGACTTGCGCCCAATGCCGCCCGGCTCTCCATCCGTTTCTTCCATTCCGGCAATTTCGGCGAGCTGACCCGGCATTACCAGCAGTTCGTCTCCGACATGCGGATCGAGCCACCGCCGCGCGAGCCTTTCCCGCCGCTCTGGCGCTATCTTCGCGAAACCGCCGTCCTCGGCAAGAGTGAGAATGTCACGCCAAATCTGGCCGGGGAGTGGATGCGTTCGATTCTCTCCGGCACGCATTATCCGCAGACGCTCCTGTCGTCGGTCCTGACCCGCATCCGCGCCGATGGCGAGATCAATGCCCTGCGCGCCGGCATTCTCAAGGCTTTGCTCATCCGTAATTTCAAAAGCAAGGAGGCATCCGTGGTGCTCGATCCGACAAACACGAACAAGGGCTATCTGCTGGGGCGGCTGTTTGCCGTTTATGAGCACATCCAGGCTGCGGCGCTCGGTCCGAAGGTCAACGCCACGATCAAGGACAAGTTCTATGGTTCGGCGTCCGCGCAGCCGCGCAAGGTGTTTCACCTGCTCGAAAGCGGCTCGGCCAATCATCTGTCCAAGGTCGGCAAGCAGAAGCCCGGCTACAAGGTCGTTCTGGAAAAGCAGGTCAGCGCCATCATGGAACTGATGAGTCCCGGCGCGGACCCTTTCCCGGCTTCGCTTTCTGCCGAGGACCAGGCGCTTTTCGGCCTCGGCTACTATCATCAACGCAACGAGTTTTTCAAAAAGCCGGCTGAAGCCGCTGTTTCGAGAGAGACTGACGCATGACCGCGATTGCCAACCGCTATGATTTCGCGCTGATCTTCGAGGTCGTCAACGGCAATCCCAACGGCGATCCGGATGCCGGCAACCTGCCGCGGCTCGATCCGGAGACGAACAGGGGGCTGGTGACGGATGTCAGCCTCAAGCGCAAGATCCGCAACTACGTCGATCTCGCCCGCCACGGTGAGGACGGTTTCCACATCTATGTCGAGGAAGGCGCAATCCTCAACCACAAGCACCGGCAGGCCTATCGGGCAATCCGCGAGGATGACCCGAAGGTCGAGAAGGACGCCAAGCTGAATCCGAGGGACGATGCGGAGGCGAAGGCCATTACCGCCTTCATGTGCCGCAACTTCTTCGATGTGCGCACCTTCGGCGCCGTCATGTCCACCGGCGTCAATGCCGGCCAGGTGAAGGGGCCGGTGCAGATGACCTTTGCGCGCTCCGTCGAGCCGATCCTGCCGCTCGAAATCTCGATCACCCGCATGGCAGCCACCAACGAGGCTGAAAAGAAGCAGAAGGCCGAGGGCGACGATTCCAGCGAGCGCACCGACAATCGCACCATGGGACGCAAGCATATCGTCCCCTACGGTCTTTATATCGCGCACGGCTTCATTTCCGCCAAGTTCGCGGAGCGCACGGGCTTTTCGGAAAGCGACCTTTCCCTGCTGTTCGAGGCGCTCGCGGCCATGTTCGAGCACGACCGTTCCGCCGCGCGTGGCGAAATGGCGACGCGCAGGCTGGTGGCGTTCAAGCATGACAACGCGCTCGGCAATGCGCCGGCGCATGCCCTGTTCGAGCGCATCCGTATCGGCCGCAATGTGGAGGGCGAATTTCGTGTCATCGACCAGCGGCTGGACAATCTGCCGCCGGCGAGAGCCTTTTCGGATTATATCGTGACGATCGATCGTGACGGCCTGCCCGAAGGTGTCGAGGTTCTGGAATTGCTTTGAACCATGGCCATCGATGACGGTGACGAGGGGCAGGATGCAGGAGAGCCCATTCCGCTCTCTGCCCTTCAACATGCCGTCTGTTGTCTGCGCCAGGCGGCCGTTGATCCATGTCGAGAGGTTTTAGGCCCGACAATCGCTTCACGGCGGGAGGCAACGCGCTGCATGCCGTGGCCGAGAGGGGCGGATCGCGACGGGTGGGAGGGCTTCGGTGCGTCATGTCGTTACCCGTCGCATCGCGTCGCCTCATCAGGCGCAAGCCGAACTGCATGAGATCATCGTGGGGATAGTCGCCAGGAGCCACCGTTAGCCGGCTATCGGCGGGCTCAGCCGCGCAAAGCCCTCTTGCCGGCGATAGGGGAAATGGGGATAGGGCGCAGTGACGGCGCTGGCTTCATCCAGCTTTGCCACCTGTTCGGGTGTCAGGCTCCAGCCGACCGCGCCGAGGTTCTGGCGAAGCTGTTCCTCGTTGCGCGCGCCGACGATGACGGAGGAAACGGTCGGGCGTCGCAGCAGCCAGTTCAGCGCGATCTGCGGGACCGTCTTGCCCGTTTCCTCGGCAATAGCATCGAGCGCATCGACGACGCGATAGAGGTGTTCGTCGTCCACCGGCGGGCCGAAACTTGCGGTCTCATGCAGGCGGCTGCCTTCGGGCAGCGGCGTGCCGCGCCGGATTTTTCCCGTGAGCCGACCCCAGCCGAGCGGACTCCAGACCATCGCGCCGAGGCCCTGATCCGCACCCAGCGGCATCAGATCCCATTCGTAGTCGCGCCCGACCAGCGAATAATAGACCTGATTGGCGACATAGCGCGGCCAGCCATAACGATCGGCAACAGCCAGCGATTTCATGATCTGCCAACCGGAGAAGTTGGAGACGCCGACATAGCGGACCTTGCCGGCGCGCACGAGCGTATCGAGCGTCGAAAGCACTTCCTCGACCGGCGTGCCGGCGTCGAAGGCGTGCAGTTGCAAGAGGTCGATATAGTCGGTCTGGAGGCGGCGCAGCGCGTCCTCGACAGCCCGGATCAGCCGGAAGCGGGAGGAGCCTGCGTCGTTCGGCCCGTCGCCCATCGGCAGGCCGGTCTTGGTCGAGATCAGCACCGCATCGCGCCGGCCCTTGATGGCCTCGCCAAGCACCTCCTCGGAAGCGCCGTTGGAATAGACATCGGCCGTGTCGAACAGGTTGACGCCGACTTCCAGGCAGATGTCGACGAGGCGGCGGGCTTCCGCAGCGTCCGAATTGCCCCAATTGCCGAAGAGCGGGCCGGAGCCGCCGAAGGTTCCGGCGCCGAAGCTGAGGACCGGCACCTTGAGGCCGGATTTTCCGAGAGGTCGATAGTCCATGGGAATGCTCCTTAGTGAACGGGATTGCAGGAAGGTGAGAGGACCACGCCCTTGCTCACCCAGACGGCGATCAACGCAATGGCAATGGCGAATAGCGGAAACAGCGCAGCCGTGATCGGCACCACGGCGAGGTCCGGCCCTTTGTCGATGACCACGCCGCCGGCCATGCGCTGGTGGCGTTGCCGAGATTGAAGGCTTCGATGTTGAAGTTGGATGCAAGGCTCCGGCCCGCGCCTTCGGCCTTGGACAGCACCCACATCTGCAAGGGCGCGACGGGCATGAATGGTATCCGATGATGTTTCCTTTGCCCGGAAGATAGACGCTGTCTGTTGGATGAAGTAGCCTGCGTTTAGGAACATCATTCATGAATTGAATTCAAAGGATGCCATGGAACTCACGCTCGAAAAATTCGGTCCGCGAGACTTCGCCGACTATTTCCGGCTGGCGAGCAATCCCAAGGTCATGGCCATGATCACGGAGCGGGCCATTCCCGCCGAAGAGGCGCGGCGCGACTACGAAGAGCTTCTGGCCGACAATGCCCTCCATCCGGAGCTCGGCCACTTCCGCGTCCTCGATGAGCGAGGAACGTTCATCGGTCTGGGCAAGCTGGCGGTGAAAGCAGCGGCGGCGGATCAGGCCGAGCTGGGCTACATGCTCGCCCCGGAATATTGGGGCAAGGGAATAGCCAGCCGGATCGCCGGCCTCCTGGTGGCGCGGGCCGAACGGCTACCCGCGCTGCGAAGCCTCTTCGCCATCATTGATCCGGCTAACATTCCATCGAGAAAGATCCTGATCAACAATGGTTTCGTCTCAAAGGAATTCAAGGATTTCGACGGCCTGCCGGGCGAAGTGCTGGAAAGGACCTGGTAGGACATGGGAAGCCCGCATAACAACCGGTCCGGCGAGATGGAAGTGTTCGTGCGCGTGGTCGAGCTCGGCGGGTTCTCGCCTGCCGCGCGCGCCGAGCGCATGACGCCTTCGGCGGTCAGCAAGCTGATCGCGCGGCTGGAATCCCGGCTCGGCGCGCGGCTGCTCAACCGTTCGACACGCCAGCTCCAGCTCACGCCGGAAGGCTGTGCCTTCTATGAGCGGGCGACGCGCATTCTTGCCGATCTTGAGGATGCGGAACGGGTGGCCGGCGCCGGCGAACAGGCGGTGGGGCGCGTCCGCATCAATACCAGCGCCTCCTATTTCAACCATGTCCTCACGCCCGCGCTGCCGGCGTTTCTGGCGCGTCATCCGGGCGTCACGCTCGATATCGTTCAAACCAATGCGGTGGTCGATCTGCTGGCGGAGCGCACCGATGTCGCGATCCGCGCCGGGCCGCTGAAAAGCTCCAGCCTGATCGCGCGCAAGCTCGGCGAGACGGCGCTGACCATCGTTGCCGCGCCGTCCTATCTGGAACGCTGCGGCGAACCGCGCTCCATTGCCGATCTCGAACGGCACAATCGCCTCGGCTTCGGTTATGCCCGCGCGGTCGATGGCTGGCCGCTTCGGGAAGACGGCGAAACCATCGTCGTGCCGGCGACGGGCCGCGTGCAGGCGAGCGACGGCGAGGGCCTGCGCCATCTGGCGCTGGCCGGCGTCGGCCTCGCCCGCCTTGCCGCCTTCACCGTGCGGGAAGACATCGCCGCCGGACGGCTGGTGCCGATACTCCGCCACCTCTATACCGGCGAGAAGGAGGCTTTCCATGCCGTCCATGTCGGCCAGGGCGGACCGCTGCCCTCACGCGTGCGGGCGCTGCTCGACTTTCTCACGGAGCACGGCAAGGTGTCCTGATCCGGTATGGACGAGAAAGCCAATTCGATGAAAGCACTTAACATTCTGCTTTCATCGAGCTGGGCACGTATGAACGCCACTTCCATAGTGTCATATCGGGCCGCTCTATCTGCAGAAACGGGCCAGAGCAGCCAGGGCATTTCATTTCGAAACGCCGCAATTGTCCGAGGCGTGTTTCAGGCCTCAAAGTTTCCAGGTCTATGGGGCTGTGGATGCCGCAGCCTTTGCATTGCAGGAAAAGAGAGACCTCGTCCTCGATTGCGTCCGCCACGGTGAGATTCCACAGGCGCTTGGTCGGCACGCTATCGAGACCTCTCGGCGCCTCCTTGCTTCGATGCTCGCCCCATTGATTGGCAAGCTCATAGCCGTACCAGCAATACCGTCTCGCCCATACCGTCTCTGCAATCAGGGAGGTCAAGTGCGTGGGCGCCTCATCGAGTATCTGGAATTTCGGGACGACGAGCCGTTTCATGATCCGATAAAGACGACCAGCCTTCAGGCGGCCGCCATGCGTCCCCCTGCCGCCGTCTTTCATGTGGGCATCGGCGCGAGTATGAAGCTGCTTGCTCTGACCGACATATATCGGCGGGCCGTCGGGATGGTGGCGATGGCGATCGGGGAGAGTAGGGTCGCGAATCGCATAAATTACATAGCCCCGGCCTTGAGCAAGCTTTCCGATCCTCTCGACTTCCGCTTTCAACCGGAGCCGGAATTCCCGAAGCTGTGGATTTGGGATGTAACGGGCGCCTTTACCCATCGATTTGCATGTCCGGATAGCGTGTGCGCGTGAGCATACGCTATTTTTGTGGCGGACGAAGGCGACATCGGGCCGTCGCCGAGGCTGACGGCCCGGATCGACATGAACCACTAACCGCGCCGGGCCGCCTCGATCGCGGCGACGTCGATCTTCTTCATCTCCATCATCGCCTCGAAGGCGCGTTTTGCCTCGGCGCCGCCGGCGGCCATTGCCTCGGTCAGCGTGCGCGGGGTGATCTGCCAGGAGATGCCCCATTTGTCCTTGCACCAGCCGCACACGCTCTCCTGGCCGCCATTGCCGACGATGGCGTTCCAGTAACGGTCCGTCTCCTCCTGATCGTCCGTGGCGATCTGGAACGAGAAGGCTTCGCTGTGCTTGAACGTCGTGCCGCCGTTGAGACCGATGCAGGGAATGCCGGCGACGGTGAAGTCGACCGTCAGCACGTCGCCGGCCTTGCCGGACGGGAAGTCGCTGGGCGCGCGGTGGACCGCGCTCACGAAGCTGTCGGGAAACGTCTCAGCGTAGAAGTTGGCCGCAGCCTCGGCATCTCCGTTGTACCAGAGGCATATGGTGTTCTTGGCGATCGTCATTTGCTTTTCCTTTCGTTTTCCGGTCGTAAGCGCCGAGCCTACTGGTTGATCTCAGGCACGACGAGCTTCGCGAGCTTGTCCAGCGAGTCCTGCCAGCCGAGATAGCAGGCCTCGGCGGGGATGATATCCGGCACGCCCTGCTGCTCGATGTTCATTTCCGTGCCGACCGACACGGCCTTGAGAGTCACCGTGACCGTCATCTCGCCCGGCAGGTTGGGGTCGTCGAAACTGTCGGTGTAGACGAGGCGCTCGCCCGGAACGAGCTCCAGATAGGTGCCGCCGAAAGAGTGGCTCTCGCCCGTCGTGAAGTTGCGGAACGACATCCTGTGGTGGCCGCCGGCCTTCGCGTCGAGTTCATGGACGGTGCAGAGGAACCCATAGGGCGGAAGCCAGCTTGCGACGGCGTCCGGTTCGAGGAACGCGCGATAGAGTTTTTCCGGTTTGACGGCGATGACGCGGTGCAGACGGATCGTGCTGGGCATGATGCTCTCCTGTGGTTCGGTTTCATCGTGTGTTCGGTCGGGTGCCGCCTCCTCTGTCGGGCACCTTGCGGGCAGCCAATCGTTGCCCGATGCAGTTAAGACGAACGAAGCAAAGAGAGTCCGACATGACATCGGAATAAGTTTGGCGTCGGCCGATTCCTTCACCGGCTCGCGATATGACGCGGATATTCGAGCTGCATGGCGACCACGTCGGCGGTGCCGGCGCCATAGCGCGAGGTGATCGTGTCAAGCGTGAGGTCGAGCGCATCGGCCGGCTTGCGGTCGGGAAAGGTCGATACGCGCTGCTCCTCCGGCCGGTCCGCACCCGCCCGGTCGGGCACGATGCGAATGCCGTTCATGGTCACTACCGTGTCCGGAGAGCCGGCATAGCTCGTCGCATTTGACCGGTAGGTTCGCGACCATGCGTCGGCAACCAGCGCCAGCGACACCTCGTCCATGCCCGGCTCCAGCCGGATGCCGAGCTCGTCCCGGTTCCATACGACCATTCTGTTGGCAAGCACCGTCGTCGCGAACGGGCGGGTGAGCCGGAACACACCGCTCGCATGCCGCGCGTCCCATTGTTCCAAGCCGAGATCGTGGGCGACCGCTTCCGCCTTCACCCGTCCGGCGATCGCCTCGACCAGCGTCAGCATCATCGGCAGGGAGGCGGAGATGCCGGTGGTCGTCGCCACGCCCGCGTCCGCGACCATCCGCCTGTCCGCGACATATCGGATCGTCGGGCTGCGCTTCAGCATCTCGGCCAGATAATACCAGTGTGTCGTCGCACGCTTGCCGTCGAGCAGGCCCGCCGCTCCCACGACCTTCGCACCGGCGCAGATGCCGATGACCGTCGCGCCTTTCTCCGCCTGGTCCCGGAGCCAGGCGATTACCGCGGGATCGTCGTCGCGGCTCATGGCGGGCACGATGACGAAGTCGGCGCCTTCGGGATGCGCGGCATCGAACTCAGCGATCGTCGCATCCGGTTCGACCGCGAGCGCCGGATAGAGCTGCACCGGGCCGGCATCGGTCGCCAGCATCGCCACGTCGGCCACATCGGCGCGTCGCAGGATGCCGGTGGGCACGAGATAGTCGGTCGTCTCGGTGGCGTCGTTGATGCCGATCACCGCGACCAGCGGACGTTCACGCTTCGACGGCCGGAGCGAAGCGAGCATGGCGTCCGCCTCTTCCTGCGGGACCAGCGGCGCGACCGCCGCCGTCGTCGCTGCCGGCAGGCTGAGCAGCCAGCCCCCGAAACCTGCCATCGACAGGATGATCAAGCCGATGCCGCACCAGATCAGACAGGCTTTCGACATGGGTACACCTCCCGAACAGGAGCGGAAACGCCTCCGAGCGATGGCCCGGCTTTCCCGCCGCTTGTCGGTTAGCCGGAATCTACCACCGGGATTGCTTGGCAGAAATGACAAAGATATGGTAATTTCCGCCAATGCACCATGTTGTTTTCATCGTCTATCCGGGTTTCGAGCTGCTCGACGTCTCGGGGCCGGCATCGGTCTTCAACGGCGCCAATCGCGCCCTGGGCCAGCGGGAAAAGCCGGCCTTCTACAAGGTCGTGCTCGCATCCGCTCACGGCGGCGCCATCGAAAGCAGCAGCGGCCTTGCGATGGAGACATGGCCGGTTGCCGAGCTTCGACCGGCGGAGATCCAGACCGTGCTGGTCGCCGGGGCAGAGCGTGAACCCCTCCTCAAGGCCATGGTGGACCCGGCCATCGGCAAGGCCCTGCCGCAACTGGCCGCGACGGCGGATCGGTTCGGCGCGGTCTGTACCGGCGGCTTCGTGCTGGCCGCGCTCGGATTGCTCGACGGGCATCGCATCGCGACGCACTGGGATTCCTGCGAGCCCTTCACGAAAGCCTTTCCCAAGGTCACGGTCGATCCCGACTCGCTCTATGTCATCGATGGCAGGCTCTGGACATCGGCGGGCGTGACCACCGGCATCGACATGGCATTGGCGATGGTCGCGCAGGATCTCGACGCGGCGATTGCCGGCGAGGTCGCCAAGCGGCTGGTGCTCTATGCGCGGCGGCCCGGCTACCAGTCGCAGTTCAGCCCGGTTCTCAAGGCGCAGGTGAAGGGCGACAGCCCGTTTGCCGACCTGATCGGCTGGATTCAGTCGAACCTCGGCGCATCGCTGGACGTACCCTCGCTCGCCGCGCGCGCGGGCCTCAGCGAACGCACCTTCCATCGCAGGTTCGCGGCGGCGACCGGCGAGACGCCGGCCCGCTTCGTCGAGACCGCCCGGCTCGACACCGCGCGCATGCTTCTTTCACGCGGGCTGTCGCTGAAATCGGTCGCGGCTGAGGTCGGCCTCTTCCCGCCCGCGCGCCTCGCCGAAGCCTTCGAGCGCCGCTTCGGCGTCACCCCGCGCCTCTTCCGCGACATGCACGCCGCGTTGTGAATGCTGAAAGGTGGCTTCGGAGATGCGCTGACCGGTAGTTCAGGGACCGGAAGGAAACCGGCCACTTCGGGAAGGCCAGGCAAGGACAGCAGGCTTACGCTTGTGTTCGATCATGCAGTTGCAGTTCGAATCCCGTTCGACATGCCATGCGGGATCCCGCACCTGCCCCTGCCGGCACGCGTCCTTCGAGGCGATTTTCGATAGGCGGCAGCCCCCGCGCCAATTCCCGCTCCGGTTTTCCGAAACGTCAAGAAAGCCCGGGCCTGCCGAGTTTTGTCGTCCGCGCGCAAAGCCCTCCCCTTCCTTTCTGGCAAAACAGAATCTTCCCCTTGCGCCCTTGCGTGATGGGCGCGATAGGCACATAAGCCTGCAAAATAATCATTTGCCTTTTTACGGTCAGGATCATCGTGGCTCCGCCTCAACACGATGCCCATAAAACGGGCACTGCGTCCAAATTTCAGCTGTTCGCGCCCATTCTTGCCGGCGCCACGTTCAAGGAGCGGCTGATCGGCTGCCTCGGGGCCCTGATCGGCATCTGCCTCACCGGGCTCGTCTGCGGCTTCGTCATGGGGCAGGATCCGCATCTGCCGCTGATCGTCGCGCCCATAGGCGCCTCCGCGGTTCTGCTCTTCGCCGTGCCCGCCAGCCCCCTCGCCCAGCCCTGGTCGATCGTCGGCGGCAACACGATCTCCGCCTTTGTCGGCGTCACCGTCACCACGCTGGTGAAGGATCCGGCCATCGCCATCGGCCTTGCGGTGGCGCTGGCGATCCTCGTCATGTCGCTGACCCGCTCGCTGCATCCCCCCGGCGGGGCGGCCGCGCTCACCGCCGTCATCGGCGGGGCGGCGGTCAGCCGGGCGGGCTTCTGGTTTCCGCTCGTGCCGATCGCGATCAACTCGCTGATCCTCGTGGCGCTCGGCATGATCTTCCACCGGCTGGCCGGGCGGCAATATCCGCACCGCCAGACGATCACGCCCGTCAACACGCACAAGACCGCCGATCCGCCGGCCGCCTTCCGCGTCGGCTTCAACACCAAGGACATCGACGCCGCCATCGCCAGCCTCAACGAGACGCTGGACATCAGCCGCGCCGACCTCGACGCGCTGCTGCGCCAGGTCGAACTGCAGGCCCTGCTGCGCCAGCGCGGCGACCTGAGCGCGGCCGACATCATGTCGCGCGACGTGGTGACGGTGACGCGCGATGCGACGGCCGACGAGGCCCGCGCCCTCCTGCTCGACCACGACATCCGCACGCTGCCCGTGCTCGACGGCGAGAGGCGACTGCTCGGCACCGTGGGGCTGCGGGAACTGGCCGCCATGGCGCCGGACGCCCATCTGCCCATCTCCGAGGCGGCGACCGCCCGCCCGTCGGACCCCGCCATCGGCCTCCTGCCGCGGCTGACGGACGGCTCCATCCATGCCGTCGTCGTCGTGGACGATGAGCGCCATGTGGTGGGCATCATTTCCCAGACCGATCTTCTGGCCACGCTCGCGAAAAGCCTCTCCCAGACCGGCCCGACGGGCCTGATGGGCGGCCACGGGCAGGGCATCTGACCATGCCCGGACGATGTCACCCGGGCCTGCCGGCGCCAGACCGGCGGCCTTCCCAAGAGATGTGAGACCGAGACGAAAGGAGTGTCGCCATGGCGACCGTCGACGAGAAGCTTGAACCGATCCTTGCCCAGGTGCTGCAGCGCAATCCTGCCGAGCCGGAATTCCACCAAGCCGTGCGCGAGGTCCTGGAAAGCCTCGGGCTCGTCGTCTCCAAACATCCCGACTACCTGACGGACGCGCTGATCGAGCGCATCTGCGAGCCGGAGCGCCAGATCATCTTCCGCGTGCCGTGGATCGACGACAGGGGCCAGGTGCAGATCAACCGCGGCTTCCGCGTGCAGTTCAACTCGGCGCTGGGGCCGTACAAGGGGGGCCTGCGCTTCCACCCCTCCGTCAATCTCGGCATCATCAAGTTCCTCGGCTTCGAGCAGATCTTCAAGAACGCGCTGACGGGCCTGCCGATCGGCGGCGGCAAGGGCGGCTCGGATTTCGACCCGAAAGGCCGCTCGGACGGCGAGATCATGCGCTTCTGCCAGTCCTTCATGACGGAGCTCCACCGCCATCTCGGCGAGCACACCGACGTGCCGGCCGGCGACATCGGCGTCAGCGGCCGCGAGATCGGCTGGATGTTCGGCCAGTACAAGCGCCTGACCAACCGCTTCGAGGCCGGCGTCTTCACCGGCAAGGGCCTGAGCTATGGCGGCTCGCTGGTGCGCAAGGAAGCGACCGGCTACGGCGCGGTCTATTTCACCCGGGCCATGCTCTCCACCAGGGGCACCGATTTCGAGGGCAAGCGGGTCACCGTCTCGGGCTCGGGCAATGTGGCGATCTACGCCATGGAGCAGGCCATCAAGTACGGCGCCAGGGTCGTCGCCTGCTCGGACAGCAGCGGCTACATCCATGATGAAGAGGGCATCGACCTTTCGCTCGTCAAGGAAATCAAGGAAGTGCGCCGCGAGCGCATGTCGGAATATGCCCGCGCCAAGACGGCTGGCGTGCATTTCATCCCGGCCGGCAAGGGTTCGATCTGGGACGTGCCCTGCGACGTGGCGCTGCCCTGCGCCACGCAGAACGAGCTGTCCGGCAAGGATGCCAAGACGCTGGTCAAGAACGGCGTCATCGCCGTCGCCGAAGGCGCCAACATGCCCTCGACGCCGGAAGCCGTGCGGACCTTCCAGGAATCGGGCGTGCTCTTCGGCCCCGGCAAGGCGGCGAATGCCGGGGGCGTCGCCACCTCGGCGCTGGAAATGCAGCAGAATGCCAGCCGCGACAGCTGGAGCTTCGAGACGGCCCGCGAACGGCTCGGCCAGATCATGCAGGGCATCCACGACCGCTGCGCCGAGACGGCGGAGGAATATGGCGCCAAGGGCAACTACGTGCTCGGCGCCAACATTGCCGGCTTCACGCGCGTCGCCGAAGCCATGCGCGCGCAGGGCGTGATCTGATCGCCCTACGCCGAGCCTCAGGCAGCCGACGGCCCCGGACCCTGTCCGGGGCCGTTTTCATTGGCCGCCGTGAAGGCGCGCTCAGTGAGGCCGCCGGCGATGACCCGGAAGGGCGCGCGGGCCGCTTCTGCCGGCGCTTCCGGCACGGGGCCGCCGGCTGCCGGCTGGAACAGCACCTTTTCCAGGACGATCCAGTCGCGCCGGCCCTCCGGCCGGTCGAAGGTCATCGCCTGGCCTTCGCGCAGGCCGAGCAGGGCAAGGCCGTAGAAGGTCGTGACCGGCAGGAAGGCGCTGCCCGGCGCATAGGTGCCCGGCAGGCAGAGCGTACGGGTATCGCTGAGCCCGCTTTCGCAGCGGAACGTCACGCGCGCATCGATCATCGCGAGGTCGGCGGGGACGCGCGCCCCGGCCGGCAGGCGGCCGCCCGACAGCTTGCGCTTCAGCAGCGCCAGCCATTCGTCCGTCAGCGGCGGCCAGTCGCGCAGCATCTTTTCCAGCACATATCCATCTCTTGCCGTGAGCATAGCGGGATCCCGTCCCATAGCCATTCTCCATCCTGCCCGCGCGCAAGCGCGGCCTGAAAACCCATGGTGGAGAAGCCCCCTGGCCGCACCTGCGGCACAGGGGGTCACGATCCTGCGACGAGGCAGCCTCCGATGCGCCCGGACTGGAAGAAGGACAGGAATTTCACGGCAGACGACCCTCAGGAGGCCTCGGCCGCATCCGGCACCGCCGCATGCACGGCAATGACGCTGAGGCGCCGCACCTTGCCGTCGCGCGCGGCCCATTCGATCGACTGGCCGGCCGAAAGGCCGAGCAGGGCGGCGCCGACCGGCGTCAGCACGGAGATGCGCTGACGGGAAATGTCGGCATCCTTCGGGAAGACGAGCTCGGCGGTCTGCGGCGGCTCGTCGTCGATGCGGAACTCGGCGACCGAGCCCATGCGCATGATGCCCGGCGCCATGCGGGCGTCGTCGACGACCTTGGCGCGGTCGAGCTCGACGGCGAGCTGCTCGGCGGCGTGCGGGTCGCGCTCGGCCAGCATGTCGGCAAGGTTCGACAGGCGCGCGTGTTCGGAGCGGGCGATGGTGATGGCGGGCGGCCGGATGGCCTTGGTCTTCGCGGTCATGGGAACCTCACGGCGCGGGGTCTTCGCGGCCCGGCGGGCACGCGGAAAATCAAAGATTGGGGGGGAATGTCGCGCTTTTCCGGAGCGGCTTTCGTGCTGAAACGAAACCGCCATTGCCCCACGGCCGGGGCGCGACGCGACCAAGCCGAGGGGCTAGTGTCCTGCGAGAGGAAACAACCGTTTCAAGAACCGGGCGATGGATTGCGTCGTGGTCATATTGCCATGATGGCTTGAGGGCACGGGCAAAGTCAAGCCGAGACGCCGCGGCGCGGCCGAACGCCGCCCCTGCGACGGTCTGGCGATTTGACAGAAGCCAGGTTGGCGCGGAGAACGCCTCATCCCCCAAGCGCCGGAGTCACGCCATGATCGAAGACCTTTTCGCCCGGAACAAAACCTGGGCCGCCGAGCGCAAGGCCGAGAAGGCCGACTATTTCGACCGCCTCGCCAACCTGCAGCAGCCGGACTATCTGTGGATCGGCTGTTCCGACAGCCGCGTGCCGGCCAATGTGATCGCCGGGCTGGAGCCGGGCGAGGTCTTCGTGCACCGCAACGTCGCCAACCTCATCCATCCGGCGGACCTCAACATGCTGTCCGTGGCCGAATATGCCGTGCACCAGCTCGGGGTGACGCACATCATCATCTGCGGGCACTATGGCTGCGGCGGCATCCGCGCCGCCGTCAGCGGCGAGCGCCTCGGCCTCATCGACCATTGGCTTCAGCCGGTCCGCGACGTGGCGGACCGGCGCTTCGCATGCCGGGAATGCACGCCCTGGAGCGATGCCGACCTCGACCGGCTCTGCGAGGCCTCGATCACCGCGCAGGTGGAGCGGCTCGCCCGCACGCCGACCCTCCAGGCGGCCTGGCAGGCCGGCCGCGACGTTTCCATCCACGGCTGGGTCTACGGCTTGAAGGACGGGCTGCTTTCTGATCTCAAATGCACGGTGAGCGGCAGAAAGGGAGGGCAAGCCCATGCCGGTGGCGATCAAGCGCATCTATGACGAAGCCGATCCGGCGGACGGGACACGCATCCTCGTCGACCGGCTCTGGCCGCGCGGCCTCTCGAAGCAAAAGGCCGGCTTCGACCTCTGGATGAAGGATGTGGCGCCCTCTTCCGCGCTGCGCAAATGGTTCGACCACAAGCCGGAGCGCTGGCCGGAATTCCAGGCGCGCTACCGGGAGGAGCTGCAGGGCAATCCGGCACTGGAGGACCTGCGCGAGCGCGCCGAGGCCGGCACGGTCACGCTGCTCTACGGCGCGCGCAACCGGGAATTCAACCACGCGGCCGTACTGGCCGACGTCCTCAAGGACGGAACCTGAAGCCCCCGCGCGGTCCGGCAATGACTGCAAAATTCTTGCTGGCTGGCTGCAAGAGAATTCATTTGTCACGGACCGGCAAGCCGGCCATTTTCTCCTCGTAACATGAGGAGCAGGCATCGATGTCCGAGCGAACGGCGATCGAAGTTCAACCGGAAACCGTTGCCGCGGCGCATGGCGTGGCGAGCGACACCGCCTTCGGCGCGGTGGCCCCGCCCCTCTACCTCTCCACCACCTACGAGTTCGCGGATTTCGACACGCCGCGCGCCTATGACTATGGCCGCGTCGGCAATCCGACGCGCGATCTCCTGGCGGATGCCATCAGCACGCTGGAAGGCGGGGCCGGCGCGGTGATGACGCCGAGCGGCATGGCGGCCGTTGATCTCTTGGTCGGGCGGCTTGCGACCGGCAGCCTGGTCCTGGCGCCGCACGACTGTTACGGCGGCACGATGCGCCTGCTGAAAGCGCGCGCCGCGCTCGGCCAGCTCTCGCTCCGGCTGGTGGACCAGTCGGATATCGGGGCCGTCAAGGCATCGCTCCTCGACCGTCCGGCGCTCATGCTGGTCGAGACCCCGAGCAACCCGCTGATGCGCGTGGTGGACATTGCCGCCCTCGCTGGCCTTGCCAGGGCGGCAGGCGCGCGCGTCGCCGTCGACAACACCTTCCTCTCGCCCGCCTTGCAGAAACCGCTGTCGCTCGGCGCCGACTATGTGCTGCATTCGACGACGAAATTCCTCAACGGCCATTCGGACGTCATCGCCGGCGCGGTGATCGCGGCCGATGCGGAGGAGGCGCGCGGCCTGAAGCACTGGGCCAACGTCACCGGCGCGACGGCCGCGCCCTTCGATTCCTGGCTGACGCTGCGCGGGCTCAGGACCCTGTTTGCCCGCATGGCCGCGCAGGAGCGCAATGCCATGGCGATCGCCGAGCGGCTTTGCGCGCATCCCGCCGTTTCCCGCGTGCACTATCCAGGCCTTGCCGACCATCCGGACCACGCGCTCGCCGCGCGCCAGCAACGAGGCTTCGGCGCGATGATGAGCTTCGAGCTTGCCGGCGGCGTTCCGGCGGTGCGGCGTTTCGTGAAGGGGGTGCGTTGCTTCACCTTCGCCGAATCGCTCGGCGGCGTCGAGAGCCTTGTCGCGCATCCCGCCACCATGACCCATGTCGACATGGGGGCGGAAGCGCGCGGCAGGGCCGGTATCGGCGACGGACTGCTCAGGCTTTCCGTCGGGCTCGAGCATGCCGACGACCTGCTCGCCGGGCTCGAAGCCGGTCTTTCAGGCTGTTGACGTGTTTTCATTCGCACTTGCCCGCAGACGCCCTGCACTGTCGAAAGGGAGGACATGATGGAGGCCGATGACGACATTCCCGCCACCTTCGCCTCGCCGGCCTGCTTCATGCACGAGGTCGACCCCCGCTACACGGGCCTGCCTGGCCCGCTCGACCGGCAGGCCTGGACGGATGTCGACCGCTGGCGCAGAAACGAACGCGAACGCCTGATCGCCGCGCGCCTCGCCGTGCCGGCCGAGATGCGGGCGCGCCAAGGCGAGGCGATCGCCGCCGGCATCCTGGCCGAGATCGGCGATGTCGAGGGACGCGTCGTCAGCGCCTACTGGCCCTTCCGCGGCGAGCCGGACCTGCGACCGCTGCTTGCCGAGGTCGCGAGGCGAGGCGGGCGCACGGCGCTGCCGGTCGTCGTCGAGAAGGGACGGCCGCTGGAGTTCCATCTCTGGCAGGCGGGCGATCCGCTTTCCCGCGGTGTCTGGAACATCCCGATACCGGCTGAGCGCAACCGTGTCCTGCCCGATATCGTGCTTTCGCCGGTCGTCGGCTACGATCCCGCCTGCTACCGGCTCGGCTATGGCGGCGGTTTCTTCGACCGGACGCTGGCGGCCATGCCGGCCCGGCCGCGCGTCATCGGCCTCGGCTACAGCGCGGCGCGTCTTCAGACGATCTATCCGCAGCTGCACGACATTCCGATGGACCTGATCGTGACGGAAACCGGCACCGTGCGCCCCGCGCCTCAGGCGGACGTTTCCACCGTGCGCGCCTTGACGTAGAGCGCCCGGCCGGCGAACCAGCCGTTGACCGCCGCGCCGAGGCCGAGCAGCACGAAGAGCACGGCGCTCCAGGCGAAACTGCCGGTCCAGCCGCGGATGAGCCCGACGATCAGCGGGCCGATGGCGGCGAGCAGGTAGCCGACGCATTGCGCCATGCCGGACAGATGCGCCGCCACATGCGGATCGCGCGTGCGCAGCACGATGACGGTGAGCGCCACCGCGATCAGCCCGCCCTGCCCGATGCCCTGCAGCACCGCCCAGATCCAGACCGTGGAGAGCGGCGCGAAGAGCAGGCCGAGAAGGGCGACGACGGCCAGGCCGCAGAGCACGACGTTGATCAGCCGCTGGTCCTTGCCGCGCACGGCGATATGCGGCGCGACGAGGCAGGACGCGGCCTGCACCATGACGGAGACGGACACGATGGCCCCGGCGGTGACGCCGTCGAGACCGCGCTCGCGCAGGATCGGCACCAGCCAGCCGAAGACGCAATAGGCGAGTGCCGATTGCAGGCCCATGAAGAGCGTGACCTGCCAGGCCAGCCTGTCGCGCCACAGCCCCTCGACCCAGAAGCCGGTGCGCGCGGCCTGCCTGCGCGTCGCCAGCACCTGCGGCAGCCACAGGAAGCCGACGACGAGCGCCGGCAGCGCCCAGATGGCGAGCGCGCCATCGAGCGAACCGCCCAGCGCATGCTCGATCGGCAGCGTCAGGCCGGCCGCGCTCGCCGCGCCCGCGCAGAGCGCCATCGTGTACCAGCCGGTCATCAGCGCTGCCTTGTCGGGGAAATCACGCTTGACGAGGCCGGGCAGCAGCACGTTGCCGACCGCGATGCAGGCGCCGGCGAGCGCCGTGCCGAGGAAAAGCAGCGGAACGGAGGAAAGGCCGCGCAGCGCCGTGCCGAGCGCCAGGAGGAAGACGACGAGGAGCAGCGTGCGCTCCGTGCCGATGCGCTGGGCAAGGCGCGGCGCCAGCGGCGAGAACAAGCCGAGGCAGACGACGGGCAATGTCGTCAGGAGGCTGGCGCCGGTGGCCGAAAGGCCGAGCGTGTCGCGGATCTCCGGCAGCAGCGCCGAGGCGCTGGAAAAGACCGGCCGCAGGTTGAAGGCGATGAGCACGAGGCTGGCGCCGAGCAGGAAACGCGCGGCGGCGGCCTTCGGCCGGTGCGGCGCGGGCGCCGGCACGCTGTCGGCCTCGGCATCGATCAGGTCGATCGCGCCGGAATCGTTTTCGGCGAGACGGGTCATGACATCAGCAACCGGTCGAGGGCGGACAGGACCGGCGCCATGAAGCGGCGGACGGCGGCATCGGCGGCATCCGGATCGCCGCTCTCGATGGCATCGACGATGGCGACATGGGCGGCCATGTCGGGTTCCGGCAGGTCCTGGCCGAGGGTCGCCTCGATGGTTTCGGCAATGAGCGTGGAGAAGAAATCGTACATGCCGATCAGCACCGCATTCCGCGAGGCGGCGATGACGGCCTGGTGGAAGGCGAAATCGCGGGCGATGAAATCCGTCTTGTCGTTTTCCGCGTATGGGCCGCGTGCGGCAAGCAGGGCCCGAAGGCCGGCGATGACGGCCGGCGTCTGGCGCAGCGCCGCAAGCCGCGCGGCCTCTACATCGAGCGCCAGGCGCGCCTCGAACTGGTCGCGCAGGCCCGCGCGCCGGGCCATGCCGAGCGGACGCACGGTATCCGCCGTCGAGACCACATAGGTGCCGGAGCCCTGCCGCGTCTCGAGATAGCCCTGCGAGACAAGGACGCGCACGGCTTCGCGCACCGTGCCGCGGCTGACGGAAAGCATGGCCGAGAGCGCCGCCTCGTTCGGCAGCTTCGCGCCCACCGCCCAGCGGCGCCCGAGGATTTCGGTGCGGATCGCCTCCACGGCCGTGTCGGCGAGATTGATCTTGCTCAGAGAGTGCATGGCGTCAGTCATAAAGTCATCAGATGACTTTATGACTAGCCCGCTTCCGGACGACGGTCAAATGAATTCGGACACCTTTTTATCAGGCCCGATCGCATTCGGCTGGCCCCCTCCCACGAGGCGGAAGGGTTTTAACGCCCGCCCCGCCCCAAACGCAAAGAGTGAAAAAACTCCTGCTCCGTGGGAGAGATGCCGACAGGCAGAGGGGATTACTGCTTGCGCGGCCAGGTATCGGCCAGGCGATAGCCCGCCGGCCACGGATCGTCCGGGTCGAGCATGACCTGGCTGGTGCCGGTGATCCAGGCGCGGCCGGAGATTTCCGGCACGATGGCCGGACGACCGCCGACCGTGGTCTCGCCGACGATGCGGCAGTCGAAACGCGAATCGATGATCGAATAGCCGGAGAAGCTCTGGCCGAGCCTGATCTGGCCGCGCGCATGCAGCACGGCCATGCGGGCCGAGCAACCGGTGCCGGTCGGCGAGCGGTCGAGCTTGGCCGGCTGGATGACGACGGTGTTGCGGCCGTGCAGCGCGCCGTCGCGCTCCTCCACCGGCAGCGTCAGCTGGCAGAAGGAGATGTGGTTCCATTCCGGGTTTTCCGGATGGGTGAAGCCGAGCTGCTCGTTGGCCGCCCTGGTGATGCGGATGCCGGTCTCGGCAAGCTCCCGCGCCTCGTCCGGCGTCACGGCGAAGCCGAGCGCGCGGGCATCGGCAAAGACGAAGCTGTCGCCGCCATAGGCGGTATCGACGGTGAGCGTGCCGAGGCCCTCCACCTCCAGCTTCGCATCCAGCTTGTCGGCAAAGGAGGGCACGTTGGTGACGGTGATGCGCTCGGCCTTGCCGTTGCGGCAGGCGGCCACGACATTCACCAGCCCGCCCGGCGCCTCCAGCACCATGCGGGTCTCCGGCTCGACCATGGGCACGATGCCGCTGTCGAGCAGCACGGTGGAGACGCAGATCGAGTTGGAGCCGGACATCGGCGGCGTGTCCTCCGGCTCCATGATGATGAAGCCCATGGTGGCGCGCGGATCCTTCGGCGGCACGAGCAGGTTGATGTGGCGGAACACGCCGCCGCGCGGCTCGTTCAGCACGAAATTGCGCAGGGTCTTGTCCTCGGCGATGAAATTGCGCTGCTCCCACAGCGTCTTGCCGGGCGGCGGGGCGACGCCGCCGACGATGACGTCGCCCACCTCGCCTTCGGCGTGGCAGGAGACGATGTGGATGACCTTGCTGCTGCGCATGGTTCTTCTCCGGTTTTCCAGGCTGTTTCGGCGCGTTGCAGGCTTGAATTGCCGACGCGATCCCGCTTTCATAGAAAAATTGGATCCAATATACAATCGCGTTCTTCGCGGCGCCGCCGCGGCAGGGCTCTGTTGCCCCGCTCCCGGTTTCGACCTATGACCGATCGCTTCATTCCACCGGGGTTCGACGTGATGAAATTTGCTGCCGTCGATGTCAGGCAGGCCGCTTCGGCGGCCGATATCGTCTACGAGGCCCTGCGCAAGGCGATCATCGAGGGCGACCTTGCCGAGGGCGAGAACCTTCGGCAGGACCAGATCGCGCAGATGTTCAACATCAGCCGCATCCCCGTGCGCGAGGCCCTGTCACGGCTGGAGCAGCACGGCCTCATCACCACCCAGCGCTACAAGGGCGCCGTGGTGGCTGGCCTGTCGGTCGAGGAGATCGAGGAGATCTTCGAGTTCCGCGCGCTGATCGAGGCGGAGGTCATCCGCCTCGCCGTGCCCAATCTCGACCGGGAAACGCTGGAAAAGGCGCGGCGCTACTGCGATGCCTTCGACCGGGAGACCGACCCGCACCGCTGGGGCGAGATCAACCGCAACTTCCATTACAGCCTCTACGAGGCCTCGCGCCGGCCGTATTATCTGCAGAACGTGCGCTCCTCGCTCGACCGCATCGACCGGTATCTGCGCGCCCAGCTGACCTTCACCAACGGCGTGCCGCGCGCCGGGCGCGAGCACGAGGCGATCCTTGCCGCCTGCGAGCAGGGCGACGCGGAGCTCGCCTCGCGGCTGACGCGCGACCACATCCTCGATGCCGGCCGATCGCTGATGACGTTCCTGCGGGAGCAGCGCGGCTGAGCGGAAGGCTCCCCGGCCATTCGTTTGTCAGCAGCGCCTGCCTTGGACTACCCTATCGGCCGGAAGACCGGCGCGGCGCGAGCGGGAACCGCCGGCACCGCCTTTCGTCAAAACTCTTCCCAGTCCCCGTCGTTTCCCTTGTCCTGCCGCACGCCGAGGGCGCCTGCCAGCTTTTCGCCGAGCGCCAGGGCCGGCGAGGTGACGGGACGCGAACCGCCGGTGGCCGGCTTGACGTTCCACTGGCCGGGCGACTTGCGAGCCGGCGCCGGGGCGGGCGCAACGGGCGGCGGGGTGGCGGCGGACGACACGACATGCAGGTGCGGCGCGTGCACGGTACGGCCGGCAGCCGCGCTGCCGCCGACATTGAAGCGGCCGATCAGGGCGTTGAGCGCCTGGACCTCGGAGGCAAGGCCGTGGCTTGCGGCGGTCGTCTCCTCCACCATGGCGGCGTTCTTCTGCGTGCCCTGGTCCATCGCGTTGACGGCGGTGTTGATCTCCTGGAGGCCGGTCGACTGCTCACGCGCCGCCTCGACGATCGCCTGGACGTGGCCGTTGATCTCCTGCACCTCGGTGACGATCGCCTGCAGTGCGCGGCCCGTATCGTCGACGAGGGAGACGCCGGAGCGCACCTGCTCGCCCGAGGTGGTGATCAGCGCCTTGATCTCCTTGGCGGCCTTGGCCGAGCGCTGGGCGAGCTCGCGCACCTCCTGCGCCACGACGGCAAAGCCCTTGCCCGCCTCGCCCGCCCGGGCCGCTTCCACGCCCGCATTGAGGGCGAGGAGGTTGGTCTGGAAGGCGATCTCATCGATGACGCCGATGATGCTGGTGATCTCGCTGGAGGACTTTTCGATCTCCTGCATGGCCGAAACGGCGCGGCGCACGATCTCGCCGGATTTTTCCGCACCCGAACGGGTGCGTGCGACGAGCTGGCCCGCCTCCTCCGCCCGCCGGGTGGAATCCCTGACAGTGGTGGTGATCTGTTCCAGCGCGGCGGCGGTCTCCTCGACGGAGGCGGCCTGCTGCTCGGTGCGGCGCGAAAGATCGTCGGCCGCGGCGCGGATCTGGCTGGCGCCGGCATCGATCGCACGGGCATTCTCGCCGACCTCGCGCAGCGCATCGCTGAGGCGCGAGACGGAGGCGTTGAAATCCTCGCGCAGCCGGTCGAGGTCGCCGTCGAAGGGTTTTTCGATGCGGCAGGTCATGTCGCCGCTCGCAAGCCTGCCGAGCGCATCGGCAAGGCTGGCGACGGCCTCCTGCACGCGGCCGCTGTCGCGGGTGCGCTCGGCCTCGCGCGCCTGACGTTCGCCCTCGGCCCGACGGCGGTCTTCGTCGCTCTGGCGCTCCAGGCGCTGGCGCTCGGCGGCATTGTCGCGGAAGACGGCGACGGTGCCGGCCATCTCGCCGATCTCGTCGCTGCGGTCGGCATGGGGAATGGCGAGCGCCGTATCGCCGTCCGCCAGCTTCTTCATCGCGCCGGCAAGGCCGGTGAGCGGCCTGACGACGCGGCGGTTGACGAGGAAGATCGCGGCGATCGCCAGGCCCATGGAGATGGCAAGCGATGCCCAGGTCAGCGCAAAGGCCGAGCCTTCCTCGCTGCGCGCCGAAAGGATCGTCTCGTCGGTGACCTTCTGGGTGCTGGCGACAAGGTCGCCCAGCGAGGCGCTGATCGCGTCGGCGCTCGCCTGCATCGGCCCCTTGTAGACTTCCAGCGCCGGCCCCTTGGCGGCGATGGCGGAGAACTGGATGAGCTTTGCGGCGTCGTCGAGATAGGTCTTCAGCGCCGCCTTGATGCCGTCGACTTCCGTGGCCGTGGCGGCGTTGCCGCTGTTGGCCGCGCCATAGCTGTCGACCATGCCGGCAAAGGCATCGGCGCGCTCCTTGATCCGCCCCTCGATACGGCCGATCTCGTCTGGATCCATCGAGAGCAGGTGTTCGGAATAGATCGCATTGAGCTCGGCGAAGGCGTGGCTGAGCTGCAGGATGCGGCTCATCTCGGGCATGCGCTCCGCCCCGATGCGCTCGATATGGCCGGTCATCGCCGAGAGGGAGCGGAAGGCGACGGCGCCTTGCAGGGCGCCCAGCACGACCATGAGGACGAAGAGGGCGGGCAGGAGCCTGCTGATCCGGACATTACGCATGACAGTTCCCTGATTGTCTTCGGCGGCACGGCTTCGTGCGGATGCGCAGAAGTTTAGGAGCGGTCGTTTAACGCCGGCTTAATGGACAGTCCCGACCTCCTGCCTTGCCGGCCGCTTTTCCACACCCTACATGCGCAAGCGAACAGGAGTTTTCGATGATCCTCAACGCCGCCCGCCTTTCGCTCGCCAATCTCTTCGCCCCCGAGACGCGGGGCGTGTTCTGGAAGGTCATCGGACTCACCCTTCTCGCGCTCATCGTCCTGTGGTTCGGCCTTCGGGAAACCTTCATCGCCTTCGCCTGGCCCTTTCTGCAGGGCATGATGATGCCCGACCTGCCGGAATGGGCAGGCTGGCTCACCTTCGTCTTCGGCGTCCTCGCCAGCATCGGCCTCGCGCTCGGGCTCGCCCTCCTGCTCGCGCCGGTGACGGCGATCATCGCCGGCTTCTTCCTCGACGACGTCGCCGAGGTCATCGAGAAACGCGACTATCCCGCGCAGGCGCCCGGACGGGCGCTGCCGATGGGCCAGGCGATCGCCGGCTCGGTCAAGTTCCTCGGCGTCGTCATCCTCGGCAACCTTCTCGCGCTCTTCCTGCTGTTCATCCCCGGCATCAACCTCGTCGCCTTCTTCCTGGTCAACGGCTACCTGCTCGGCCGGGAGTTCTTCGAGTTCGCGGCGATGCGCCACCGCCCGCCGGCGGAGGCGCGCCTGTTTAGGGCCAAGCACGCCGCGACGGTGCTGATGGCCGGCCTGCTCATTGCCGCCTTCCTGGCGATCCCGGTCGTCAACCTGCTGACGCCGCTCTTTGCCGCCGGCCTCATGGTGCATCTCCACAAGGCGCTGAGCGGCAAGGATCCCGGCTTTTCACTGCGGCAGAACTGACGCGTCGTACATGGCCGCATAGTCGGCGTTCGGCGGGATCGGCGTGATCACGTCGATCATCACGCCGTTCGGATCGGCGGTGATGAAGTGGCGCTGGCCGAAGTCCTCGTCGCGGATGTCGCGCAGGATCGGCAGGCCGGCGGCGCGCACCGCCTCATAGACCGCATCGACGTCCTCCACCTCGAAGTTCAGCAGCAGGCCGGAAACCTTGCCGCGGCCGACGGCCGGGATCGTCTCGTGGCTGCCGTCGAGCACGGCGAGCGTCACCTTCTCGTCCTCGCTGGACTGCAGATGGATGTACCAGTCGCTGGTGAAGAGCGCCTCGAAGCGGAAATGCTTTTCGTAGAAGGCGGCGGTGCCCGCCACGTCGTCGGTCATGATCACCGGATAATAGCTGGTCGTCTTCATCGGGTTGCTCCTTTTCCGTTTTCCACATGTCGGACGGCAAACCACGTACGGTTTCGCTGGATTTGCCGGCGCGTTAAACATACAGTCTGCATGTTTCTATCAGTTAACATACATTCTGTTTGTATGTAAAGGGGAAAAATGGCACGCAGCAACAAGGAGCGTACGGAAGCGACCCGCCTCGCGCTGATCGAGGCGGCCCGGCGGCTTTTCGTGGACAGGGGATATGCGGACACGGCGACGCCCGACATCGTGGCAGAGGCCGGGGTGACGCGCGGCGCGCTCTATCACCATTTCGAGGACAAGAAGGCGCTGTTCCGCGCCACGCTGGAGCGCGAAGCGGAGGCCGTCGCCGCCCATATCGACACGGTCTCGCTGCCCGCCGGCTCGCCACGCGAGGCGCTGCTGCTCGGCGCCGCCGCCTATTTCGATGCCATGGCGGTGCCCGGCCGCACGCGCCTGCTGCTGCTCGAGGCGCCCGCCGTGCTCGGTTTCGAGAGCGCCGGCGCGATCGACCGGGACAATGCCGAGGGCACGCTGAAGGCAGGGCTTTCCGACCTCATCGGCAAGGGCGTGGACGCAGCAAGGCTGCAGGCCCTCACGGACCTCATCTCCGCCGCCTTCGACCGCGCGGCGATCGCCATCGAGACGGGCGCGGACCGCAAGGCCTATGAGGGCGCGGTCGCCAGCCTGCTGGACGGGCTCGTCAGGGCGTAGGGCCGAAAAGCTGCGGCGGCAGCTCCACGAGCGGCGCCGGCACGTCGCAGGTCTTTTCCGGCGACTTGCACAGATCGGCGATGATACAGTGCTCGCATTCCGGCCGGCGCGCCTTGCAACAGTACCGCCCGTGCAGGATCAGCCAGTGATGCGCGTGATAGAGATATTCGTCCGGGATGATGCGGATCAGCCGGTCCTCCACCTCGTCCGGCGTCTTACCGGGCGCGAGGCGGAGGCGATTGGCGATGCGGAAGATATGCGTATCGACCGCCAGCGTCGCCTCGCCGAAGGCCATGGACAACACCACATTCGCCGTCTTGCGCCCGACGCCGGGCAGCATGACCAGCTCCTCGCGGGTGCGCGGCACCTCGCCGCCGAAGCGGTCGACGAGCATCCGGCTGAGCGCGATGACGTTCTTGGCCTTGTTGCGGTAAAGGCCGATCGTCTTGATATGGTCGCGGACCTTTTCCTCGCCGAGCGCCAGCATCTTTTCCGGCGTGTCGGCGACCTTGAAGAGCGCGCGGGTCGCCTTGTTGACGCCGGCATCCGTCGCCTGGGCGGACAGCGCCACGGCGACGACGAGCGTGAAGGGATTGACGTGCTCCAGCTCGCCCTTCGGCTCCGGCCGCTGGATGGAGAAGCGCCGGAAGATCTCCTTCAGCTCGTCCTGCGAATAGAGGCTCTTCGGCCGTGCCGGCGCCTTGCGCCGGGGCGCCGCTTTCTTCTTGATCGTTCCGTTTTCCATGGTGCTTCCGCAGGACGCATGTCATCGCGCAAAACCGCTACACAGTTTTGCGCGACTTGCTTATAGTCATGCCCCATGACGCAAGGCAACGCCGACATCACGATGAACGACCTGCCGGTCTTTTCCGCCGAACTGCACCCCTACCGGTCGCTCGGGCGGAGCGGCCACCGCATCTTCTTCCTCATCGCGGGCGCGCTCAGCTTCGCCCACATGGCCGTTTTCATGATCTCCGGCGCCTGGCCGGTCGTCCTGTTCTTCGGTCTCGATTTCCTCGTGCTCTTCGGCGCCTTCTGGCTGAACAACCGGGCGGCGAAGGCCCGCGAGGTGGTCTTACTCTCGCGCACCAACATCTCGATCCGCAAGATCAGCCCGTCGGGCCGCGAGACCGAGCACGTCTTCAACCCGTTCTGGGCGCGCTTCCTCGTCTCGCGCAAGGCGAAGATCGGCATCACCGCCATGCATGTGCGCGGCAACGGCCGCCAGACGGATGTCGGCACCTTCCTGCCGCTCGACGACCGCGAACGCTTCGCCTCGGCCTTTTCCGGCGCGCTGGCGCGGGTCAAGCGCGGCTACTGAGCGTCGTTCTCATCCGGTCCCGGACGCAAGGCGCCGCAAGTCCTCGCTCGATTGGCCCGACCGCAGGAATCGGGTGGCGGGGACGCCGGCGGCATGCTTTTCTGGCGGCACAGGAGAAGAACGATGAACATTGCCGCAACCCTGAAGACCGACATCACGCCCGAGGGCGACGACTACGCGACCGTCCGCCGGGTCATCGAGCTGATTACCGAGGACTATCGCGAACAGCCGGGCCTCGACGAAATCGCCGGCCGGCTCGACCAGTCGCCGACGCAGCTGCAGAAGACCTTCACCCGCTGGGCCGGCCTCTCGCCGAAGGCCTTCCTGCAAGCGGTGACGCTCGACCATGCCAAGCGGCTGCTGCGCCAGGAGGAACTGCCGCTGCTCGAGACGAGCTTCGAGGTCGGCCTTTCCGGCCCGGGCCGCCTGCACGACCTCTTCGTCACGCACGAGGCGATGTCGCCCGGCGAATGGAAGGCGCGCGGCGCGGGCCTGACGATCCGCTACGGCCTGCACCCCTCGCCCTTCGGCGGGGCGCTCGTCATGATCACCGACCGCGGCCTTGCCGGCCTTGCCTTCACCGACGAGGCCGACGGCATGGACGCTTTCGAGGACATGTCCTCGCGCTGGCCGAACGCGCATTATGTGGAAGACCGAGAGGCGACCGCCGCCTATGCGGAACGCATCTTCGACCCGAAGCGCTGGGATCCCAAGGCGCCGCTGCGCGTCGTGCTGATCGGCTCGGATTTCCAGGTCCGCGTCTGGGAGGCGCTCTTGCGCATTCCGATGGGCTGCGCGGTCACCTATTCGTCGATCGCCGAAAAGCTCGGCCAGCCGACCGCCTCGCGCGCCGTCGGCGCCGCCGTCGGCCGCAACCCCATCTCCTTCGTCGTGCCCTGCCACCGGGCGCTCGGCAAGAGCGGGGCGCTGACGGGCTACCACTGGGGCCTGACGCGCAAGCGCGCGATGCTGGGCTGGGAATCGGGCAAGGCCTGAAAACGGAAAGGCCGGCGGAAACGCCGGCCTTGTCCTTGAATGCACGTCCACTTCCTCCGTCATCCTCGGGCTCGACCCGAGGATCCAGGCGGCGCTTGCGGCGTGGATGGTCGGGTCAAGCCCGACCATGACGAAGGAGAGGGCAGCGGGCTGGAGATGCCGGCAAGAGCGGTGGCGATGGGACGCCAGCGGAGCAGATTGCCGCCGCGCGCCCCTGCTTGCGCACCGTTGCTCAGTGCGCGCCCGACATGTCCCCGAGCACGTCCTTCGACTTCACCGTCGAATCCGCGTTCAGCACGTAGACCATCGGCACGCCGGTGGCGAGGTTGAGCTTCAGGATCTCTTCCTTGGAAAGCTTGTCGAGCACCATCACCAGCGAGCGCAGCGAATTGCCGTGGGCGGCGACGAGCACCTTCTCGCCGCGCAGCACGCGGGGCAGGATCTCCGTGAGATAGTAGGGCCAGACGCGGGCGCCGGTATCGCGCAGGCTCTCGCCACCCGGCGGCGGCACGTCGTAGGAGCGACGCCAGATATGCACCTGCTCCTCGCCCCACTTGGCGCGGGCATCGTCCTTGTTGAGGCCCGAGAGGTCGCCGTAGTCGCGCTCGTTCAGCGCCTGGTCGCGAATCGTTTCCAGGCCGGGCTGGCCGATCTCGTCGAGGATGAGCGACAGCGTCTTCTGCGCGCGGGAAAGATCGGAGGTAAACGCGACATCGAACTTGATTCCGGTCTCGGCGATCGCCTTGCCGCCGGTCTTGGCCTCCTCGACGCCGAGCGCCGTCAGGTCCGGATCGCGCCAGCCGGTGAAGAGGTTTTTCAGGTTCCATTCGCTCTGGCCGTGGCGAACGAGGACGAGGGTTCCGCTCATATGGTCTGTCTCCCGAGGGTTGGCATCGTTCCGAAACGTGGATACCGGTTTTCGGAACGATGCGAAAAAGAAAGAAAAAGTCAGTTGAGCCCGAGCACGTCGAGCATGGAATAGAGGCCGGGCTTCCTGTCGCGCGCCCAGAGCGCCGCCTGCACGGCACCGCGGGCGAAGATCGAGCGGTCCGTCGCGCTGTGCGACAGGGTCACGATCTCGCCCTCGCCGGCCAGCATCACCGAATGGTCGCCGATGACCGAGCCGCCGCGCAGCGTGGCAAAGCCGATCGAGCCCGCGGGGCGTGGCCCGGTATGGCCGTCGCGCACGCGCACCGAATGGTCGGCCAGCGAAATGCCGCGGCCCTTCGCGGCGGCATCGCCGAGCAGCAGCGCGGTGCCCGAGGGCGCATCGACCTTGTGCTTGTGGTGCATTTCCAGCACCTCGATGTCCCAGTCGCCGGGGCCGAGAGCGCGGGCGGCGGTCTCGGTGAGGACGCCGAGCAGGTTGACGCCGAGGCTCATATTGCCGGACTTGACGATGCGGGCGTGGCGGGCGGCGGCCTTGATCTTCTCGTCATCGGCCGGCGAGCAGCCGGTGGTGCCGATGACATGCACGATGCGCGCCTGCGCGGCGAGGCCGGCAAATTCGATCGTTGCGGCGGGCGCCGTGAAATCCAGGACGCCCTCCGCCGCGACGAAGGCTTCGAGCGGCTTGTCGGTGACGGGAACGCCGATCGGCCCGAGGCCGGCCAGCTCTCCCGCGTCGCGGCCGATGAAGGGCGAGCCTTCGCGCTCGACCGCCGCGAAGACCGCCGCGCCCTCGATCGCGTGGATCGTGCGGATCAGCGTCTGGCCCATGCGGCCCGCCGCCCCCACGACGACCAGCTTCATTGCGTTGCCGCTCATGTCCCGTTCCATCCCTTCTGCGGAGCGCCGGCGCGCTCCCGTTCCTGTCTTTCCGCAAGGCTGCCCGTTTTGGAGCGGCCTATTTGCCCGTGCTGCCGGCGGCGGGTGCCTGGAGGCTGTTGAGGCGAGCGTAGAGGCCGTTCTCCCGGCTCGCAAGCGCCTCGTGCGTGCCCTCTTCGGCGACCGTTCCGCCCTGCATGACGATGATCTTGTCGGCCCGCACGATGGTGGAGAGCCGGTGCGCGATGACGACCACGGTGCGCCCGCTCATCGCCTCGTCGAGCGCCTTCTGCACCGCCTGCTCGGATTCCGTGTCGAGCGCCGAGGTCGCCTCGTCGAGCAGGAGGATCGGCGCACCCCGCACCAGCGCACGGGCGATCGACAGCCGCTGGCGCTGGCCGCCGGAAAGCGTCACGCCGTTCTCGCCGACGGGCGTGTCGTAGCCGAGCGGCTGGGCGAGGATGAAATCATGCGCATAGGCATGGCGCGCCGCCTCCTCGATCTCCGCATCCGTCGCATCGGGGCGGCCGTAGCGGATATTGTCGCGGATCGTGCCCTCGAAGAGATAGGGCTGCTGGGAGACATAGGCGATGGCGTTGCGCAGCGACTGTTTCGTCACATGGGCGATGTCCTGCCCGTCGATGAGGATCTCGCCCTCTTCCGGATCGTAGAAGCGCGGGATGAGGTTGATGACCGTCGACTTGCCGGCGCCGGACGGTCCGACGAGCGCGGTCGTGCGGCCGCCCTCGGCGGTGAAGCTCACGCCCTTGAGGATCGCCTCGTTTTCCGAATAGCCGAAGCGCACGCCCCGGAAGGTGATCGTGGCATCGGAAACGACGAGCGGCCTTGCATCCGGCCGGTCGGCCTGGCGCGGCTTCAGGTCGAGGACCTCGTAGATCATGCGGGCATTGACGACCGCGCGTTCCAGCGAGACCTGCAGGCGGGCAAGGCGCTTTGCCGGGTCGTAGGCCATCAGCAGCGCCGCGACGAAGGAGAAGAAGGCGCCCGGCAGCACGCCGCCATAGATCGAGCGATAGGCGGCATAGGCGAGCACGCCGGCGATCGCCGCGCCGGCGAAGGTCTCGGTCATGGGCGCGGTGCGCTCGGTCAGCCGCGCGATGCGGTTGGAGCGGCTTTCGGCCCGGTCGATGATGCCCTCGACCTTGGCCTTCAGCTGCGCCTCCATGGTGAAGGCCTTGACGATGGCGATGCCCTGGATCGTCTCCTGCATGGCGCCGAGCACATGGCTGTTGAGCTCGACGGATTCGCGCGTGGCGCTGCGCAGGCGCCTGGAGACGTAGCGCAGGCCGATCAGCAGCGGCGGGGCGACGACGAAGACGATCAGCGTCAGCAGCCAGTCCTTGGAGATCATCACGCCGATGAGGGCGACGAGCGTCAGGAAGTCACGCGCGACCGACGTCACCGTCATGTTCAGGACATCGCGGATGCCGGTGACGTTCTGGCTGATCTGGGCGGCGAGATAGGCCGAGCGCGATTCGTTGAAATAGCCGACGCTGAGCGCCATCAGGTGCGAATAGAGCCGGCGCTGGTAGCGCGCGACGATGTTGTTGCCGATCTTCGACAGGATGACGGCCTGGTAATAGGTGGCAAAGCCGCGCAGCACGAAGGCGATGAAGATCGAGCCGCAGATGAGGGCGACGAGGTCGGCGCGCTTGTTGGCGAAGGCCTCGTTGACCACCGATTCCATGATCCAGGCGGTAAAACCCGTCGTGCCGGCGACGACGGCGAGGCAGAGGATGGCCAGAACATAGCCACGGACGTGCTCGCGGCCGTTTTCGGCGATGATGCGCTTGAGCACGGTGGCGACGGTGTCGGAGCTGACGTGTGGGCGCTCGGTTCGACTCTTATCGGCCAATAAACTGACTTTCCTGCACGGTCCTGCGGCACCGGGAGGATGTGCCGCGCTGGATCCGCTCTATAGGGGCTCGGCCCCTCTTTGGCGAGTCCGCGGCGCGGCGAAGCGCCAGCGGAGGCTTCACCTTTTCCAGTGGCGTCCCTCGGTTGCAACACCAAAGCGGTCCGGCATGCGCGCGAAGGCGGCAAGACCGGCAAGGGCTGCGACCGGATGGGTGACCACATAGGTCGGGATTGTCTTCAAAAGCGCGCTGTGCGGCGCCTTGTCCTCGAAGGCGGAGCGGAATTCCGGCCCGCGCAGGGCGGGGAGGATCTTCTGCGAGATGCCGCCGGCCAGGAACACGCCGCCCTTGGCCATGAAGATCATCGCCATGTCGCCGGCGACACGGCCGAGATAGGTGGAGAACAGCGAGACGGTCTCGATCGCCGCGCGGTCCTCCTGCGCCAGCGCCTTGGAGGTCACGTCCGCCGGGGTCTCGAGCGGGGCATCGACGCCGTCCGCAGCCGAAACGGCATGGTAGATATTCATGATGCCGCGGCCGCACAGCAGTTGCTCGGCGGAAATGCGGCCCTCGATCGGCTCGAGGAAGGGCCAGATCTGGTGGTCGCGCTCGCTGCGCGGGCCGACATCCACATGCCCGCCCTCCCCCGGGACCGGGATCCAGCTGTGGCGCGCATAGACGAGGCCGGCGACGCCGAGCCCCGTGCCGGGGCCGAGCACCGTGCGCGAGGCGGCGTGCCGCTCGGTGCCGGGGCCGATCTTCTCGCGGTCCCCCTCACTGAGCGAGGCGATGGCGAGCGCCTGCGCCTCGAAATCGTTGACGAGCAGCACGTCGTCGAAGCCGAGATTGGCGATCATGTCGCGCGGGCGCACGACCCAGGGGCAGTTGGTCAGCGGCACCTCGTCGCCCTCGATGGGGCCGGCGAGCGCGAGAATGGCCGAACGCGGCTGCACCGAGGTCGTGTCGAGGATGCATTGCTGGAGCGCGTCGTCGATATTCTTGAAATCGGCCGTCTGGACGATCGGGAACTGCTTCGGCTCGGCGAAGGCATCGACCAGCAGGGCAAAGCGCGCATTGGTGCCGCCGATATCGCCGATCAGGATGGGAAAGGGGAAGTTCGTTTCGCTGTCGTTCGGCCGTACCATCAGGCTGTCCCGTTCATTTCGCGTGGAGGTGGTTTCCGGTGAACGTGCCGTCAAACGGCGGCAAAGTCGAGCAGATGTTCGGCCGTCGCGCGGTTCAGCGCCATCGGAATGTCGTAGACGATGGCGAGCCGCATCAGCGCCTTGACGTCGACGTCGTGCGGCATGGGGGTCAGCGGGTCGACGAAGAAGATGAGGAGATCGACCTCGCCCGTCGCGATCAGCGCGCCGATCTGCTGGTCGCCGCCGAGCGGACCGCTCTTGAGGCGGGTGACGTCGAGGCCCGGACAGGCCTCCAGCACCCGGCCGCCCGTCGTGCCGGTCGCGACGATCTTCGCCTGCGCCAGCACCTTCTCGTTGTTAAGCGCGAAGGCGGCCATGTCGTCCTTCTTCTCGTCATGCGCGATGAGCGCGATGCATTTCTGGCGCGACATGGCGTTCCCCGCGATTTTAAATCGATTTGATCGCCTTATACAAAAGCAGCGGGAGCTTGAAAAGCCCCAGCCCGACATGCCCCTCATCCGGCTGCCGCCACCTTCTCCCCGCAAGCGGGGCGAAGGGATATGTGGAAAAGGCATTCCTTCCCATCCAATGCTGGTTGCTTAGGAAAAGGGTGCCTCCTTCCCTTCGCCCCGCTTGCGGGGAGAAGGTGGCGGCAGCCGGATGAGGGGCGTGCAGGGTTTATGCAGCGCTACTGGAACGGCCGCGGGATCGGGATCGGCACGATGGCCGGCAGCAGCGTGTCGGCGGCGATCACCGATTCGATGGAGGCCGCCGGGCTTTCGCCGCCGCCGGAGAAGGCGAGCGCGGTGGAGGAAACACCGCCATTGCCCTGATAGGTCACTTCCTGCTCGGAGGCGGGCGAAGCACTGGCGAGCACCGTGCTGCAGGCGTTCGGCAGGTCGGAGAGCTTGACATAGCGCGGCTTGACGGGCTTGGCGTCCTTCTTCGGCGTGGGCTTTGCCCACGGCTCCTTGGTGAACCACCAGGCGAGCGACTGGTCGCAGCCGTCGCCGGCCGGCACGCGGGCCTGCGGCTTGCAGCCGGCCGCGCCTTCCGGGCACTTGATGCGGATATGGAAGTGCTCGTCATGGCCGTAGATCGGCCGCACCTTGCCGAGCAGCGCGCGGTCGCCCTGCCAGGTCTCGCACAGCTTCTTCTTGATGGCCGGGTTGACGAAGACGCGCTCGACCTGCGGGTAGCTCGCCGCCTTCATGACCAGCCGGGCGTGCGTGGACGTCCAGCGGCGCGAATCGACGGTCAGAAACTTGCTCTTGTCGAGCATGGAGGTGAAGGGCAGCTTTTCGCGCTCCTCGGCCGAAAGCCGGCGGTCGGGCATGGGCGTGAACCAGATGTCGGCGTCGAGCCCGACCTGGTGCGAGGCATGGCCCGACAGCATCGGCCCGCCGCGCGGCTGGGAAATATCGCCGAGCAGCAGCCCCGGCCAGCCGAGCTTCTGCGCATCCTGCGAAAACTGTTCGATGAGCGCGATCATGTCGGGATGCCCCCAGCGCCGGTTGCGCGACAGGCGCATGGCCTGCCAGGACGGGCCGTCCGTCGGGATCGCCACCGCGCCGGCAATGCAGCCCTTGGCATAGGAACCATAGGGGCTCGCCGCCATTCTGGCCGGCAGGCGCTTGGCGCCGAACAGTTCCTTGGCCGGCCGCTCCTCGGCGGCAAGCGGCCCGGCAAGCGCGGTCAGCGCAAGTCCGGCGGCAAGAAGGCAGGTGGTCAATCGGGAAAGCATGGAATGCACGGGCGTCGTCCGGTCTGAAAATCGCAATCGCTGACGAAAGGTTAAGGGATCATCCTTTCGCGGAAGTGAATCGTCGCCCGGAATAGGCAGGCCAAAAACCGCCCCTTTCATGGCAGGCCTGTCATTTGCCCGGATTTTGCCTATTCTCTGGTTCACGCTTCGGCAAACGAAACGAAAGGGATTTCGGCATGCAGGCAGCCTCCGGGAAAATCGTGTTCACCATCGCCCTCGCCCTGTCGCTGTCGGCCGCGAGCGGTGCAAGGGCCCAGGAGGCGAAGGAGCCCGTCTGGCGCACCGGCATCTCGACCATCGGTGAATTGAAGCGCCCGGGCGGCTTCGATCGCTTCGACTATGTCAATCCGGACGCGCCGAAGGGCGGCGAATTGAAACTGTCCGAGACCGGCACATTCGACACCTTCAATCCCATTCTCTCGAAGGGCGAGGCCGCGACCGGCGTCACGTCCCTCGTCTTCGACACGCTGCTGAAATCCGCCGACGACGAGATCACCGCCTCCTACGGCCTGCTCGCCGAAGCCGTCTCCTATCCCGACGACATCGCCTACGCCACCTTCCGCCTGCGCCCGGAGGCGACGTGGGCCGACGGCCAGCCGGTGACGCCCGACGACGTGATCTTCTCCTTCGACAAGTCTAAGGAGCACAATCCGCTTCTTGCCAACTACTACCGCCACGTGATTTCCGCGGAGAAGACCGGCGAGCGCGACGTCACCTTCCGCTTCGACGAGAAGAACAACCAGGAGCTCCCCAACATTCTCGGCCAGTTCCCGATCGTGCCCAAGCACTGGTGGGAAGGAACGGACGCCAAGGGCAACAAGCGCGACATCGGCCGCACGACGCTGGAGCCCGTCATGGGCTCCGGGCCTTACAGGATCGCCTCCTTCCAGGCAGGCGGCTCGATCCGCTTTGAGCGGCGCGACGACTATTGGGCCAAGGACCTCAACGTCAATGTCGGCCAGAACAATTTCGGCGTGATCAGCTACACGTTCTTCGGCGACCGGAATGTGGAGTTCGAGGCCTTCCGCGCCGGCAATGTCGACTTCTACCGCGACAACAGCTCCAGCCACTGGATGACGGCCTATGATTTTCCGGCGGTGAAGGACGGCCGCATCGTGCGCGAGGAGATCGAAAATCCGCTGCGTGCCGTCGGCATCATGCAGGCCTTCGTGCCGAACCTGCGCCGCGAACGGTTCAAGGACCAGCGGGTGCGCGAGGCACTGAACTACGCCTACGACTTCGAAAGCCTCAACAAGAACCTCGCCTATGGCAGGCTCAACCGCATCGACAGCTATTTTTGGGGCACCGAGCTGGCCTCCTCCGGCCTGCCGGAAGGGCGCGAAAAGGAAATCCTCGAGGAGCTGAAGGACAAGGTCCCGCCCGCCGTCTTCACCACGCCCTATACCAATCCCGTCGCCGGCGACCCGCAGAAGACACGCGAGAACCTGCGCAAGGCCATGATGCTCTTCAAGGAGGCGGGCTACGAGCTCAAGAACAGGAAGATGACGAACGTCAAGACGGGCGAGCCCTTCGGCATCGAAATCCTGCTCTCCAATCCTTCGCAGGAACGCACCGTCCTGCCCTATGTCAAGAGCCTCAACGACATCGGCATCGATGCCCGCATCCGCACGGTGGACGCCTCGCAGTACACCAACCGCGTGCGCGCCTTCGACTATGACATGATCTACGGCATCTGGGCGCAGACGCTGGTGCCGGGCAACGAGCAGAGCGATTACTGGGGCTCGGCCTCCGTCGACCAGCAGGGCTCGAAGAACTATGCCGGCATCGCCGATCCCGCGATCGACGAACTGATCCGCCGCATCGTCTTTGCGCCGAACCGTGCCGAACTCGTGGCGACGACCCATGCGCTCGACCGCGTCCTGCTCGCCCATCACTATCTGGTGCCGATGTTCTATTCCAAATCCCAGCAGGTCGCCTATTGGAACCACCTCGCCCGCCCGGCGGAACTGCCCTATTACAGCCTCGGTTTCCCCGACGTCTGGTGGTCGAAGAATGCCGCGAAATGAGCCGGGGCTTGCGCCGTGCGGCGTCCTCGGCTCCATATAGCGATGACGAATCACCGCCGCGCGAAGCGGCGGCAGAAGGAAGGTTTGGGCTTGACCGACGGGACTGCGCCAAGACGAGAAGACCGGCAACCGGCTGCAGCGGGTAATCGCTGATGGGCGCCTATATCCTGCGACGCATCCTGCTGATGATCCCGACGATCTTCGGCATCATGGCGATTTCCTTCGCGATCGTGCAGTTCGCCCCCGGCGGCCCGGTCGAGCAGGTGATTTCCGACCTCACCAGCCAGAGTTCCGGCGACCGCCTCTCCGGCGGTGGCGGCGACGTTTTGCAGGATATCGGGCAGGACAGCGCCTATCGCGGCGCGCGCGGCCTCGATCCGGAATTCATCGCCAAGCTGGAAAAGCAGTTCGGCTTCGACAAGCCGCCGCTCGAACGCTTCTTCACCATGATGTGGGATTATCTGCGCTTCGATTTCGGCGAGAGCTTCTTCCGCAACACCTCCGTGGTCGACCTGATCGCCCAGAAGATGCCGGTCTCCATCTCGCTCGGCGTGTGGATCCTCGTCTTCTCCTACGCCATCTCCATCCCGCTCGGCATCCGCAAGGCGGTGAAGGACGGCTCGGCCTTCGACGTGTGGACCTCGGGCATCATCATCATCGGCTACGCCGTGCCGAGCTTCCTCTTCGGCATCCTCCTCATCGTGCTCTTCGCCGGCGGCTCCTTCCTCGACTGGTTCCCGCTGCGCGGCATCGTCTCGGACAATTTCGACAGCCTCGCCTGGTGGCAGAAGCCGCTCGATTACATGTGGCACATGACGCTGCCGCTGATCACGCTTCTGCTGTCCGCCTTCGCCACGACCACGCTCCTGACGAAGAATTCCTTCATCGACGAGATCAAGAAGCAGTATGTCACCACCGCCCGCGCCAAGGGCCTCACCGAGCGGCAGGTGCTCTACGGCCACGTCTTCCGCAATGCCATGCTGATCATCATCGCCGGCTTCCCCGGCGCCTTCATCTCGGCCTTCTTCACCGGCTCGCTGCTCATCGAATATATCTTCTCGCTCGATGGCCTCGGCCGCCTCGGCTATGATTCCATCGTGCGGCGCGACTATCCGATCGTTTTCGCGACGCTGTTCATCTTCTCGCTGATGGGCCTCGTCGTCAGCCTCATCTCCGACCTCATCTACACCTGGGTCGATCCGCGCATCGATTTCGAGCGGAGGGACGTGTGATGAGCGCCGTCACGGAGACAACGCCGATCGCCCCGCCGAGGAAGGGCCTGCTCAACCCGACGAACCTGCGCCGCTGGGAGAATTTCAAGGCGAACCGTCGCGGCTACTGGTCGCTGTGGATCTTCCTCGTCATCTTCGTCCTCAGCCTGTTCGCCGAATTCATCGCCAACGACCGGCCGATCCTCGCTTCCTACAAGGGCGAGATCCTCGTTCCCGTCCTTGTCGACTATCCGGAGGAGAAGTTCGGTGGCTTCCTTGCCGAGACGGACTATCGCTCGGACTTCATCACGGAAGAGATCGAGGCCAATGGCTGGATGGTCTGGCCGCCGATCCGCTATTCCTACAACACGACGAATTCCAACATCCCGCATTCCGCGCCGACGAAACCCTTCTGGCTGATGGCCGGGGACGAGCGCTGCGCCGGCTATCCGGGCGGCGCGGCGGACCCGAACTGCACGCTCGCCAACCTCAACTGGCTCGGCACCGACGACCAGGCGCGCGACGTGCTCGCCCGCGTCATCTACGGCTTCCGCATCTCCGTGCTGTTCGGTCTCGTGCTCACCATCGCCTCGGCGATCGTCGGCGTGACGGCGGGCGCCGTGCAGGGCTATTTCGGCGGCTGGACGGACCTCCTGATGCAGCGCTTCATCGAGATCTGGTCCTCGATGCCGGTGCTCTACATCCTGCTGATCATCGCCGCCATCCTGCCGCCCGGCTTCTGGATCCTGCTCGGCATCATGCTGCTCTTCTCCTGGGTCGGCTTCGTCGGCGTGGTGCGCGCCGAATTCTTGCGCGCGCGGAACTTCGAATATGTGCGGGCGGCCCGCGCGCTCGGCGTCGGCAATGCCACGATCATGTACCGGCACCTCCTGCCGAACGCCATGGTGGCGACGCTGACCTTCCTGCCCTTCATCCTGTCGGGCTCGATCACCACGCTCACCTCGCTCGACTTCCTCGGCTTCGGTATGCCGCCGGGCTCGCCCTCGCTCGGGGAGCTGGTCGCGCAGGGCAAGAACAATCTCCAGGCGCCGTGGCTCGGCCTCACCGCCTTCGTCGTCATGTCCGTCATGCTGTCGCTGCTGATCTTCGTCGGCGAAGCGACGCGCGACGCCTTCGATCCGAGGAAGACCTTCCGGTGAGCGATCCCCAAACCATCCTGTCCGTCCGCGACCTCTCCGTCGCCTTCCACCAGGGCGGCAACACCACGCTCGCCGTCGACCGCGTCTCCTTCGACATCCGGCGCGGCGAGGTCGTGGCGCTTGTCGGCGAATCCGGCTCCGGCAAGTCCGTGACGGCGAATTCGATCCTGAAGCTGCTGCCCTACCCGGCCGCGAGCCACCCCTCCGGCGAGGTCCATTTCAACGGCAAGGACCTCTTGAAGGCCTCCGATACGACGCTGCGGAACGTGCGCGGCAACGATATCACGATGATCTTCCAGGAGCCGATGACCTCGCTCAATCCGCTGCACTCCATCGAGCGGCAGATCGGCGAGATCCTGAAGCTGCACCAGGACATCGAAGGCCCGGCCGCGCGCGCCAAAATTCTCGAACTGCTCAACCAGGTCGGCATCCGCGAGCCGGAAAAGCGCCTCGCCGCCTATCCGCACGAGCTGTCCGGCGGCCAGCGCCAGCGCGTGATGATCGCCATGGCGCTCGCCAACCGCCCGGAGCTATTGATCGCCGACGAGCCGACCACCGCGCTCGACGTCACCGTGCAGGCGCAGATCCTGGAACTCCTGAAGTCGCTGAAGGAAGAGCATGGCATGTCCATGCTCTTCATCACCCACGACCTCGGCATCGTCCGCAAGTTCGCCGACCGGGTCTGCGTGATGACCAAGGGCAAAATCGTCGAGACCGGCCCGGTGGAGGAGATCTTCTCCAGCCCGCAGCACGCCTATACCCGCCACCTGCTCGCCGCCGAGCCCAAGGGCGAGCCGCGCCCGGGCGACGACAGCCAGCCCGTCGTCATCGAGGCGGAGGACGTCAAGGTCTGGTTCCCGATCAAGGCCGGGTTTCTCCGCCGAGTCGTCGATCACGTGAAGGCCGTCGACGGCATCGACCTGAAACTGCGCGCCGGCCACACGCTCGGCGTGGTGGGCGAATCCGGCTCCGGCAAGACGACGCTCGGCCTCGCGCTGACGCGGCTCATCGCCTCGAAGGGCCGCATCGCCTTCGTCGGGCAGGATATTGCCGGCCATTCCTTCAGCGAGATGCGGCCCTTGCGCCGGCGCATGCAGATCGTCTTCCAAGATCCCTTCGGCTCGCTCTCGCCGCGCATGTCGGTCGCCGATATCGTCGCGGAGGGCCTGAAGGTCCACGAGCCGTCGCTCTCCGAGGCGGAGCGCGACCGCCGCGTCGCCGCCGCGCTGGAGGAGACCGGCCTCGATCCCACGACACGCTGGCGCTATCCGCACGAATTCTCCGGCGGCCAGCGCCAGCGCATCGCGATCGCCCGCGCCATGGTGCTCAAACCCGAATTCGTCATGCTCGACGAGCCGACCTCGGCGCTCGACATGAGCGTGCAGGCGCAGGTGGTGGAGCTCCTGCGCGACCTGCAGGCCAAGCACAATCTCGCCTATCTCTTCATCAGCCATGACCTCAAGGTCGTGCGCGCGCTCGCCAACGACATCATCGTCATGCGCGGCGGTCAGGTGGTGGAGAAGGGGCCGGCCAGGGACATCATCGAACGGCCGCACGAGGCCTATACCAGGGCGCTGATGGCCGCCGCCTTCAATCTCGAAGCGGTCCGCAGCGAGAGCATCCGCCAGTAAGGCATTTTTTATACATTATCCGACGCCGAAGCGATTTCGCTTCGGCTGAAATGCTTCATCAGGAACCAGCATGCAGACGAAAAGCCCTGTCATCATCGATCTGAAATTCGACCAGGAGCAGGTCGCCGCCGCGCTGAAGGGCGCCTTTGCGGACCGCGAGGTGATCAACCTCTCGCATCCGGCAAACCGCAACCGCGACCTCTCGGGCATCGACTATGCCGTGGTCTGGAAGCCGGGCGCCGATCTCTTCTCACGGGCGAAGGACCTGAAGGTGGTGTTTTCCGGCGGCGCGGGCGTCGACCATGTGCTGACGCTGCCGGGCCTGCCCGACGTGCCGCTCGTGCGCTTCGTCGACGAGACGCTGACGACGCGCATGAGCGAATGGGTGGTGATGCAATGCCTGCTGCACCTGCGCCAGCACCAGGCCTACGAGGCGCAGCGGGCAGCGCGCGTCTGGCGCGAGCTCGCCCAGCCCGAAGCGAGGGACCTGACCGTCGGCATCATGGGTTTCGGCGTGCTCGGCCAGGATTCGGCCAGGAAGCTGAAGACGCTCGGCTTCGACGTCATCGGCTGGTCGAAGAGCGGCCGCAAGGTGGAGGGCTTCGAGACCTTCGACGAGGCCGGCCTCGACGCCTTCCTCGGCAGGACCGACATCCTCGTCGGCCTCCTGCCGCTGACGCCGGAGACGAAGGGCATCTACAATACCGGCCTCTTCACCCGCCTCAGCCGCAAGGGCCCGTTCGGCGCGCCGGTCTTCATCAATGCCGGCCGCGGCGGCAGCCAGGTGGAGGCCGATATCGTCGCCTCCCTCAACGACGGCACGCTGCACGGCGCCTCGCTCGACGTCTTCGAGCAGGAGCCGCTACCGCTCGAAAGCCCGTTCTGGTCGATGGACAAGGTGTTCATGACGCCGCATGCCTCGGCGGCATCGGATGTCGCCGCGCTTTTCCGCCACGTCGCGGCGCAGATCGAACGGCTCGAAAGCGGCAGGCCGCTGGAGCATCTGGTCGACCGCAGCGCAGGATATTGAGACCCCGCTTGCGCCGGCCGGCGCAGCCCGGCGCGTGTCAGGGCCGGCGATAGCCGGTCGGCTGCGCGTAGAGCCAGCCGATGCGCTCGATGGCCGCATCCAGCCCCTCGCGCGCCACGCTCATCGTATGGCCGTTGGCGTGGATGATGGTCGCCTCGTCTTCCATGATCGCCACATGGCCCTTCCAGAAGACGAGGTCGCCGCGGCGAAGCGCGCCGCGCTCGATCGGCGTGCCGAGGCCGGCGGCCTGCATGTCGCTGTCGCGCGGCGCGGTGCGGCCCGTCATCATCATCGAAAGCTGCACCAGGGCCGAGCAGTCGAGGCCGAAGCCCGAGCGGCCGCCCCACAGATAGGGCGTCTCCAGGAACCGGGCGGCGATGGCGACATAGTCGTTCCCTGCCCTCTCCCCGATCGCAAGGCAGTGACCGGCAACGACCGACTGGCCGCCGGCGAGCGTCAGGTAGCGGGTGCCGCGCGTCTCGCTCTCACCGGCAACCGTTACCCGGCTACCGATCGACAGGGCGAAGGCGGCGGGCGTGCGCAGGTCCGGGCCGGAATAGGCGAAGGTGCGCGGCACGACGACGACATGGGTCGCTGCAGGGGTCGCCGCAGGGCCGTCCGCATCGAGCGCCGCCTCCGGCAGGTAGCCGACATAGCCGTCGAAATCGGATTTCACCCAGGCCCAGCCCTCCGCCCGATCGAGCACGCGCACGCCTTCGCCGAACAGGAGCTCGGTATCGATGCCGGCGGCGGCATCCGGCCGGGGGCGCAGCGCGGCGACGGGCTGCGCCACGACGGCCGGCGTGCCCGTGACATAGTGCGCGGCCGCGACGGTGCCGCGCAGGGCCTCCTCGGCAAGGTCCGGTCGGAAGGCGTTGAGGCGGCGGTCTGGAAGGGCGTTCATGGATCTGATCTCACGGGGCCGTTTCAACGGGCCGTTTCAGGGGTTTTGCGCGCGGCCCCGGGCGATGATGAGATCGCCGAGGCGTTCGAGATAGAGCGCGCCGTCCACGGTGCGCTTGATGATGACGTTGCGGCGATCGCGGTCGTCGCGCATGCGGGTGACGAGGCCCTGCTCGCCCATCGTGTCGAGCGCGCGGGTGATCACCGGCTTGGTCACGCCCAGCTTCGCCGCCAGCCCCCGCACCGTGTGCGGCGGGGGCACCAGATAGATCTCCAGCAGGATCGCCATCTGGCGCAAGGTCAGGTCGCGTCCATCCTCATGGACCTGCTGGAGCGTCACCGCGTGCCAGAGGCCGAGCGCCTGCGATGGGGTCAGATCTAGCGGCACGGCGTCTCCGGGCAGGACGGCATTTTCGTTACGATACCGTATCGTTTACCGGAAGAAAAGCCGCCGCCTCAGGCCGTCGCCTTGCGCAGGTGATGGTAGAGTGCGCGAATGGCCTGCGCCTCGCCGCCGACGGGCGAATGCGGCCGCTCGGCCTGCGCCCAGCCGTAGATATCGAAATGCGCCCAGCACTTGTTGCGGGTAACGAAGCGCTTGAGGAACAGCGCCGCGGTGATCGAGCCCGCCATGCCGCCCGCGGGCGCGTTGGTGAGGTCGGCGATGCGGGCGGAGACGTCCTTGTCGTAGCCCATGTGAAGCGGCATGCGCCACATTGGGTCGTCGACCGTCAGGCTCGCCTCGGTGAGGTCGTGGGCAAGGTCCTCGTCGTCGGTGAAGAAGGGCGGCAGGTCGGGGCCGAGCGCGACGCGCGCGGCGCCCGTCAGCGTCGCCATGTCGATGACGAGGTCGGCCTCCGCCTCGTCCGCATAGGCGAGCGCATCGGCAAGGATCAGGCGACCCTCGGCATCGGTGTTGTCGATCTGCACGGTGAGGCCCTTGCGGCTCCTGTAGATGTCGCCGGGGCGGAAGGCGTTGGCGGAGATCGCGTTCTCCACCACCGGCAGGAGCACGCGCAGGTCCACCTTCAGCTTGGCATCCATGATCATCAGCGCGAGGCCCATGACATTGGCCGCCCCGCCCATGTCCTTCTTCATCAGGAGCATGGAGGAGGCCGGCTTGATGTCGAGGCCGCCGGTATCGAAGCAGACGCCCTTGCCGACGAGCGTCACGCGCTTGTGGCCCTTCTTGCCCCAGGTGAGTTCGAGCAGGCGCGGCGCCTGCGCGGCGGCGCGGCCGACCGTGTGGATGAGCGGGAAATTCTCCTTGAGGAGATCATCGCCCATGATGACGGAGACCTTCGCCTTGTAATGTTCGCCGAGCGCGCGAAAAGCGTCCTCCAGCGCGTCCGGGCCCATGTCGTTGGTCGGCGTGTTGATGAGGTCACGGGCAAGGAAGACGCCGGCGATCTGGCGCTTGATGTCGGTGGCGTCCGCATCGCTGGGGATGAGCAGGGTCGGGGCTTCGGCGGCGGAGGCCTTGTAGCGCTCGAAGCGGTAGCTGCCGAGGCCGTAGCCGAGCGCGAGGCGGTTGGCCGTCAGCGGCGCGGTCTCGATATGCCAGTCGCCGGCCGGCAGCGCGCGGGCGAGCCTGCCCGTCAGGAACGGCGCGTCGGACGGGTTCTTGCCGAGGCCGAAGAGCGCGCCGCCGAGATGGCCGTCCGCCGTCGGCACCATCAGCAGCGCCCCGGATTCCGCCTTGAAGCCGGCCTTCCTTGCCCAGTCGAGCGCGATCGGGTCGATCGTGCCGGTCTCGATATGGGCCGGCGTGATCGCGAAGATCGGCAGCGTCCTGCCGTTCTTCGTGTTGAAGGGAGAGGGCCGGTCGATGAACTGGAAGGGGGCCATGGCGGAACCTTTGGGCAGGGCTTGAGAATCAGGCGATTAACACTCTGTTAGGGTTAACAGATTATTGCTGGAGTGGAGATTGCGGCGTGATTCCTTGACCGCCGCGACATGCGGGAATCGCTTCGGGGACAGATCATGGCCGCTTCCGTCACGCGTACGTCACTTCGCGCTGGATTTTTGAGAGGCGCAGCATGTCTTGCCATCGCGGTGGCAATGGCGGGCTGCGCGGGCAAGAGCAACATCACGACCGGCTCCATTCCGAAAATGTCGAAGCCGGTGTCCGAGATGAATGCGACGGAACTGCGGGGCGCCGCCGATACGATCGGCCGGGCCTATGCGAAGAACCCCAAGGACCGCACCGTCGGCATGAACTATGCCAATGTGCTGCGCATGAACGGGCGCAACGACCAGGCGCTCGCCGTCATGCAGCAGGTCGCCATCAACAATCCGAGCGACCGCGAGGTGCTGGCGGCCTATGGCAAGGCGCAGGCCGCCGCCGGCCAGCTCGAGCAGGCGCTGAACACGATCCTGCGCGCGCAGACGCCGGACCGGCCGGACTGGCGGCTGAAATCGGCCGAAGGCGCGATCCTCGACCAGCTCGGCCGCGCTGGTGAAGCCCGCGCGCGCTATCGCGAGGCGCTCGACATCAATCCGAACGAGCCGTCGGTGCTCTCCAATCTCGGCATGTCCTATCTCCTGGCGAGGGACCTGAAGACGGCCGAGACCTATCTGCGCTCCGCCGCCTCCCAGCCCGGCGCCGACAGCGGCGTGCGCCAGAACCTCGCGCTCGCCGTCGGCCTCCAGGGCCGTTTCCAGGAGGCGGAGACCATCGCCCGCCGCGAACTGACCTCCGAGCAGGCCGAGGCGAACGTCACCTATCTGCGCTCGATGATGACCCAGCAGAACGCCTGGAAGAAGCTCGCGGCCGACGACAGCGGCAACACCAACTGATCCGTTTCTCCGATGCGCGGACGTAAAACCGCCTTACAGTTCTGCTGGAACTGCTCGTAACTCGCTCCCAAGCACGACCTCGCCCCGGCCGATATCTCGACCGGGGCGCTTTTTTGATCGGCCCGCAGCCTCTTTTAGAAGCGGTCGGAGACCTGGATGCCGGCGGGGCCGAGGATCACGGCGACAAGCACCGGCAGGAAGAACAGGATCATCGGCACGGTCAGCTTCGGCGGCAGGGCGGCGGCCTTCTTCTCCGCCTCGTTCATGCGCTGGTCGCGGCATTCCTGGGCGAGAACGCGCAGCGCCTGGGCGAGCGGCGTGCCGTAGCGCTCCGCCTGGATGAGGGCCTGCGTCACGGCTTTCACCGTATCGAGGCCGACGCGCGTGCCGAGGTTCTCGTAGGCCGCGCGGCGCTCCTGGAGGAAGGAGAGTTCCGCGGTGGTCAGCACCAGCTCCTCTGCCAGCTCCGGCGAGGCCATGGCGATCTCGCCGGCCACGCGCTTGAAGGCGACCTCGATGGAAATGCCGGACTCGACGCAGATCAGCATCAGGTCGAGCGCATCAGGCCAGGCGCGCTTGATCGAAAGCTGGCGCTTCGACACCCGGTTGGAGATGTAGAGGTTCGGCGCGTAGAAGCCGATATAGGCGATGACGACCGTCGCCAGGATGCGCATCGCCAGCGGCTTGTCGCCGAGATAGCCGAGGAAGAAGATGTAGAAGGCGCCGATGGCGGCGAAGACGAAGGGCAGCACGAAGCGCGCGAAGAGGAAGATGTTGAGCGCGTTCTGAGAGCGGTAGCCGGCCTGGCGCAGCCGGTTCATCGTATGGGCGTCGACCAGCGCCTCGCGCAGGTTCAGCCGCTCGACGACCTGGCGCACGGAGGTGTTGTGCTGGGCACGCAGCGACGCCTTGCTCTGGGAGGCTTCGGCGTTCATGCGGGCGCGTTCGCGCGCGCGCATCTGCTCGCGCTCCAGCGCCACGGACTTCATGCGCTTGTCGAGATCGCCGCGGTCGAGATAGGGAGCGGCGAGCGTGTAGAAGGTCGCGAGCACCGCGATCATCACGAAGGCCGGCAGCAGCACGGCCGGATCGGTAAGGGTGGTAACGAGTCCCGACATGCCCCTGCCCCTCAGATGTCGAAGTTGATCATGTTGCGCATCACCAGGATGCCGATGGACATCCAGACGGCGGAGATGCCGAGGATGAGATGGCCGCGCGGATCCTGGAACAGGATCACGATATAGTCGGGCGAGGTCAGGTAGACGAGGAAGGCGACGATGAACGGCAGGGCGCCGATGATGGCGGCCGAGGCCTTCGCCTCCATCGAGAGCGCGCTCACCTTGGCCTTCATCTTGCGCCGCTCGCGCAGGACGCGGGAGAGGTTGCCAAGCGCCTCGGACAGGTTGCCGCCGGCCTGGCTCTGGATCGCGATGACGATGGAGAAGAAGTTGACTTCCTGCAGCGGGATGTTGGTGAACATGCGCGCGCAGGCTTCCGGAACGCTGAGGCCGACCTGCTGCGCCTCGACGAGCCGGCGGAACTCGGTGCGCACCGGTTCCTGGCCTTCGGCGGCGATCAGGCGCAGCGCGTCGGTCAGCGGCAGGCCGGACTTGATCGAGCGCGTCATCACGTCGAGCGAGTTGGGGAACTCCTCGAGGAACTTGTTCATCCGTCGCTTGACGAGGTAGCCGACGACCCAGCGCGGCAGGCCGGCACCGGCGATGAAGGCCGCGCCGAGGCTGACGAGCAGGCCCGAGCCGGCAAGCAGGGCCAGAAGGAAGACGAAGATGCCGGCGGCGGCGCTGAGAAGGTAGAACTGCGGGATGCTGATCGAGAACCCGGCCTGGACCAGCTTCGCCTTCAGGGTGGTGGCGGCGCGCTTGGTCTGTTCCTGCTGCTTCTTTTCAAGGTCCTTCAGCGAATCCTGCACCGACTTGCGCCGCTTGGACAATTCCTGCATGCGGTCGCGCGCGGCCTTGGCCTTGCCCTGGTCGGTTTCGGCGGCCTGGACGCGGCGCATGCGGCTTTCCGTCTTCTTCGCCGCCTCGATGCGCGAGAAGAGCAGGCCATAGGCAAGGCCCGCGGTCGAAAGGGCCGCCAGGGCGAAGATCGCGACGATGGTGATATCCAGTCCGAACATCCCGGCCCCTTACGGCTTTTCCATCGCGTCGAGCGTTGCCGCCAGGCGCTTGTCCTCGTTGAAGTAGCGGGCGCGCTCCCAGAAATGCGGCTTGCCGATGCCGGTGCCCGTGTGCTTGCCGATGAGGCGCCCGTTGGCGTCCTCACCCTGGATGTCGAAGCGCATCAGGTCCTGCGTGACGATGACGTCGCCTTCCATGCCGACCACCTCGGTGATGTGGGTGATGCGGCGCGACCCGTCGCGCAGGCGCGAGGCCTGGATGATGATGTCGATGGAGCCGGAGATGATCTCGCGCACCGTCTTGGCCGGCAGGGTATAACCGCCCATGGCGATCATCGATTCCATGCGCGACAGGCATTCGCGCGGCGTGTTGGCGTGGATCGTGCCCATCGAGCCGTCATGGCCGGTGTTCATCGCCTGGAGGAGGTCGAACACCTCCGGGCCGCGCACTTCGCCGACGATGATGCGCTCGGGCCGCATGCGCAGGCAGTTCTTGATGAGGTCGCGCATGGTGATCTCGCCCTCGCCCTCGATGTTCGGCGGGCGGGTTTCGAGGCGCACCACATGGGGCTGCTGGAGCTGGAGTTCGGCCGAGTCCTCGCAGGTGATGACGCGCTCGTCACGGTCGATATAGTTCGTCAGGCAGTTGAGCAGCGTCGTCTTGCCCGAGCCGGTGCCGCCGGAGATGACGAGGTTGCAGCGCACCCGGCCGATGATCTGAAGCAGCGTCGCGCCTTCCGGCGTGATCGAGCCGAACTTGACCAGCTGGTCGAGCGTCAGCTTGTCCTTCTTGAACTTGCGGATGGTGAGCGCCGTGCCGTCGATGGCGAGCGGCGGGGCGATGACGTTGACGCGCGAGCCGTCGGGCAGGCGCGCATCGCAGATCGGGCTCGATTCGTCGACGCGGCGGCCGACCTGGCTGACGATGCGCTGGCAGATCGACAGGAGCTGGGCATTGTCGCGGAAGCGGATCTCCGATTCCTGCACCTTGCCGGCCACTTCGATATAGGTCTTGCCCGCGCCGTTCACCATGATGTCGGCGATGTCGTCGCGCGCCAGCAGCGGCTCCAGCGGGCCGTAGCCGAGCACGTCGTTGCAGATGTCGTCGAGCAGCTCCTCCTGCTCGGAGATCGACATCGCGAAATTCTTGATCGTGATGATGTCGTTGACGATGTCGCGGATTTCCTCGCGCGCGCTCTCGGTATCGAGCTTGGCGAGCTGCGACAGGTCGATCGTGTCGATGAGCGCGGAGAAGACCTGGCTCTTCGTGTCGTAATAGTCTTCCGTGCGCGGCGCACGGCGGCGGGCGGCCGCGGCCGGTGCCGGAGCGGGGGCCGGCTCGAAGACGGGCTGCGGCGGCGCGGCCACGACCGGGCGCTCCGCCGTCACGGTCGTGACGGAAGCCGGCGTGGCCTGGACCGCCTGGCCCGCCGAACCGCTCTTGCCGAAACCTTCATTGCCGCGTTTGCCGAACATGCCACTTCATCCAGTCTGTTGCGCCGCCCGTCGGGCCTATTTCTTGCCGATGAGGCCGAGCAGATTGCCGAGGCCGGTCTTCCTGGGTTTCTTGATCGTCGCGCGCCCCGTCACGAGATGGGCGATCTGCGAGAAGGTTTCCGCCGTCGGCGACTTTCGATCCATCTCGGCGATCATGCGGCCGCTGTTGGCGGCGGTGCCGAAGAGCTGCGCGTCGAAGGGAATGACCGCGATCGGCTGGATGCCGAGCGGTTCGCAGAAGTCGTCCGCCGCGATCTCCGGCCGTTTCGGCAGGCCGACCTGGTTGAGGATCAGGTGCGGCGGCTTGTCGTTCGGACGAAGCTTCTTCAAGGCATCGAGCATGTTCTTCGTGTTGCGCAGGTTCGCAAGGTCCGGCACCGCGGTGATGACCAGCTCGTCGACCTCCGACAGCAGCGTGCGCGTCCACTCCGACCAGGCATGCGGCACGTCGAGCACGGTCACCGGCGCGCTGCGCTGCAGCACCTCGACGATCGGCTGGAAGGAGCCGCGCTCGAGATCGTAGGCGCGGTCGAGCATGGAAGGGGCCGCGAGCAGCGACAGGCGCTCCGAGCACTTCGTCAGCAGGCGATCGAGAAACACCTCGTCCAGCCGGTCCGGCGCGTAGATCGCCTCGGAAATGCCCTGCGGCGGATCCTGGTCGAAGTCGATATTGGCCGTGCCATAGGGCAGGTCGAGGTCGGCGAGGATCACCTCCGTCTGGAAGAGGCTCGAAATGTCGAAGGCGCAATTGTGCGCGATCGTCGAGGACCCCACCCCGCCCTTGGCGCCGATGAAGGCGATGGTGCGGCCGAGCGGCTCGGCATCGGGATCGACGAAGATCGTCGACATGGCGTTGAGGATGTCGGCCATGCCGACGGGGCCGACCATGTATTCGGAGATGCCGTTGCGGAGGAGGTCGCGGTAGAGCGGGATGTCGTTGTAGCTGCCGACGATGATGACCTTGGTGCTCGGATCGCAGACCTCGGCGAGCGGGGCGAGCTCGTCCATGATGCCGCGCGGTTCCGTCGAGGTCTCCAGGATCAAAAGGTTCGGCGTCGGGGCCGAGGCGAACATGTTGGCCGCCGCCGCGATGCTGGCGCTGGAGACACGGAGGCTCACCTTGGCCATGCGGCGGTCCTGGCCGCAGCGCTCCATGGTGCGCAGCATGGCCTCGCTTTCGCAGAAGGCGTGGACCGAGATGCGCGGCAGCGGACGCACGCCCTCCAGTTCGGCGGACCGGACCGCCTCTTCCGCCTCAGCTGCGCCCGCGCGCTCGATGGTGTAATCTACTGTGCTCATCGTCATGCCCGTTCCTGGTGTCCGGCGGACCGGATGGATATGTGCCTGGCCCTAGCCGGCGATTACAGCGGCGGCTGGCCAAACTCGCGGTAGTCCTGAATCACCACATTGCGCTGCTCAGCATCGATCGGGGTCATGCCGCGCGGCTGCACGAGATCCATCGGATTTGCGATCTGGGCGGCAAGGTTCGCCTGCGATGCGCAGCCGAAATTCTGGTAGTTCTTGTTTTCCATCGTGTTGACGACGAGATCTTCCGGCCATTCGCCGCAGGGTCCCGCCTGGGCGGTGATGGCGAAGAAGGCAAGCCGGATCGGCGCATTGGCGCCGTAGCCGCTGGCATCGTAGCTCGTCTCGATCAGCTGGTCGCGCTTGATGCCCGCCGCCGTCAGCGTCGTGCGGATGTCCTTGCGCAGATGGTTGGCCGTCGCGGCATTGGCCGAGCTGCGCGGCAGCATGATCTGCACGGCGCTGCGCGATTTCGCGGCGTGGTCGGCGGCAAAGCCGCGGATGTTGTCGCGCATGGCCGCCGTCAGCGCCCGGTCGCCGATGGCGATCGGAATGTCCATCGTCTGCGCGGTTTCGGACAGCACGATCGGGTGGCGCGTACGGTAGTCGTCCGGGATCGAGGCCGTCGTGGACCGGTCCGGCCGCGCGCCGCAAGCGGCGAGCAGCGTGGCGGACAGGATGAGGGTCGCCGCGAGCGCGGCGCGCATCGGCAGGGGCCTGTGCATGGTGCGGTTCCTTGCGGGGAGCCAAGTCTTGCTGGTCGTGTCGCGCATGTCCCGTCCCGTCACTTGTAGATGAAACCGATGGAGCCGTGGTAGTTGCCCGCCGGCATGGCGTCTTCCTTGCGGCCGTAGATCTTGTTCACCTTGCCGAGGAAGAAGCTCGCCGCATCGTTGGTCGCGTTGAAATTGTCGTCCGGACGCTGGAGCGCGGTGCGCGCGACGGGCCGCACGAGATAGGGCGTGGCGATGATGACCATTTCCGTCTCGTTGCGTACGAAGTCCTTGGAGCGGAACAGCGTGCCGAAGATCGGGATCTTCGAAAGGCCCGGCAGGCCGGAGACGGCTTGGCGGATATCGTCCTTGACGAGGCCGGCGATGACGATCGAGCCGCCCGACGGCAGCTCGACGCTCGTCGTGGCCTCGCGGCGCCGGATGCCGAGCACCGTCATTCCGGGAATGGCCTGGGTGCCGCCATAGGTCGCCGACCCTTCGAAAGTCGGTTCGGAGACCTCCGTCTCGACACGCAGGCTGATGCGGCCGGGCGACAGCACGACCGGGCGGAAATTCAGCCGGATGCCGTATTCGACCTCGGTGATCGTGCGGGTGATGGTCGGGGACTTGCCGGCCTCGCCGCTTTCGATCGTCTGCTCGCTCGGGAGGCGGAAATCGCCGCCGACATAGAAGCGGGCCTCCTCGCCGGAAATCGCCGTCAGGCTCGGTTCGGCAAGGGTCCGCATCACGCCGGCCTGCTCCATGGCGCTCATGCTGCTGGAAAGGGCAAGGCCCCCGACCGTGCCGGAGAGGGCGCCATTGGAGACCCAGTCGGCCGCGCCGCCGAGATTGGTCGGGTTGCGGAAAGAGATGCCGCCACTCGATCCCTGGGCGGAGCCGTTGAAGCCGAGCTGCTTGAGCACCTGGCGGCTGACCTCCGCCACGGTGATCTTCAGCGTCACCTGGTCCTCGCCGTCGATCTTGAGCATGTTGACGACCTGGGAGCGCTGGCGCACTTCGCCGAAGATCGCCGCATCGCCATTGTTGCCCTGGGCCGTGATGTTGCGGGTCGTCGCCTCGCCGCCTCTCAGGAAGATTTCGGCAAGTCGCGTCGCCTGGGCGGCATCCTGCGGGGTGCGCACGGTGCCGTTCAGCACGATGTTGTCCGAAATGATCTCGACCTGGATGTCGGAGTCGGGAATGAAGCGGCGCAGGTTCGCCTGCAGGCCGTCGATGTCGCGCTCGACGGTGAGGTCGATGCTGACGATCTCCTCGCCGCCCGGCCCGAAGATGAAGATGTTGGTCTGGCCGACTTCCTTGCCGAACAGGTAGATACGACGCGAGGTGCGGGTGACCGCGTCCGCCTTGCCCGGATCGGCGACGAGGATGTCGTGCGCGTCGGTCGGCAGATCCACAACGATCGCCTTGTTGAGGCCGAGCTTCACCGCCTTGCGGGCACCGGGGCCGCTGTCGTTGATGCGGATGACGGAAGCGGTCGCCGCTTCGGCGGTGAGCGCCGGCGTGCCGCTGAACACGGTCTCCGCCAGGCCGGAAAGGGCGAGGCAGAAGCTCAGCCCGCCGGCGACAGAAGCCCGAAATGTCCTTGTGGTTCCAAACACGGTCAGCTCCTGATCACTTCTGGGCCGCGGGCTCGCCGCCGTTTACGATTTCGCCGGTCTTGATCACCTGGATGATCGGCATGCCGTCGCCGCCACTGAGCAGGTAGTCGGCCGCGCCGGTATCGGCCTCCTGTGCATCCGCGATGCTGCGCAGCGCCAGCGACAGGCGTTCGGCCATCTGCTGGGCGACGGCGATCACCTTGGTCTGGTCGGGCGTGAGCTCCAGCGTCGCGGTGGTGCCGATGGCGGATTTCGAGCCGTCCTCGTTTTCCTGGATCTGCTGGTCGATGGCGAGCACGCGCACGTTCGACAGCACGGTCTCGGTGATGTAGGAGCCTTCCGGGCTCTTGCGCACCATGATGACGTCGACGCGGTCGTTCGGCAGGATGAAGCCGCCGGCGCCGGTGGCGACCGAGATCTCCGTCGCGACCGCCCGTTTGCCGGAGGGCAGCAGCGACGACATGATGCGGTTGCTCGAATCGGCGATCTTCTCCTGGCGGATCGGTTCGCCATTGAAGATCGGCATGCGGGCGATGGCGCCGTTGAGGCTCTCCATCGCATCCGGCCGGTTCTTGTCGGTGATGAAGCCCTCGACGATCGAGCCTTCCGGCCAGGCCGTCCAGGCGATCGTTTCCGGATTGAGCCGCGCGCCGACCGGCAGGCTTTCCTTAGCGACCAGCACGTTGACGGTCGCCTCGCGCTCGACGACGGCTTCGGTCTGCACGGGCGCGCCCCCGCCGGCGACCGCAGGGCCAGAAGGCCCGCGACGCCCGCCGAAACGACGGCCACTGCCAGAATGATGATTCGCGCCGGTCTCATGTGGTTTCCCTGGGCTGCGGACTTTTCTATCCACCCACGCTAACCGGCAATGGTGTAATTATGGTTAATAACCGCCTTACGCGCATGGTTAACGCAAGACTAACGAAACCAGGCGCGGGACATGCGTCGGCCCCGGCGCTTCAACCGGGGCTGGCAAGGCAGGCATCGTGATGAAATGGCGGCCGGTCGCCTCAGCCGAGCGCCGCGACCATCAGCGGCGAGGACGGGTAGGCGAGGAAGGCGCCGATCCCGATCGCGATGCCATAGGGCACCTTCTTGGCCTTGAGCAGGTGATCGGGAACCGGCAGGCCCGATGCGAGGATCAGGTTCGTCTTGGCGCGCAGGGAGAGGATTGCAATGGTGAGCAATCCGCCGAAGACGGAAACATAGACCAGGTATTCGACGAGGGAGAGGCTCATGCCGAACCAGACGGCACTGGCCGTCAGGAGCTTGGCATCGCCGCCGCCCATGACATTGAGGGCGAAGAGCGCGAAACAGACGGAGAAGACGAGAAGGCCGGCCGCAAGATGCATGGCGATCTCCGTCAGGCCGAGGCCCGCCAGCGGCGCCACGACGACGAAGGCGACAAGGAGGATCGCCGAGACCCGGTTGGGGATGAGCATCGTCAGGAAATCGGAGCAGGCCGCGACCGCAAGGCAAAGCGGGAATACCACGAAGATGATTGCCTGGGCCATGATGCTCTCCTTTCGGCGCATGATGCGCCTCGTCCGTTTCGGAAAGGATAACTGAAAGCAAAAAGCCGCCTTTGCGGGGCGGCTTTCCGATATAGGGGCTACGCCTCCGGTCGCCGATTACTTCGGCACTTCGGCTTCCATCTTCGAGCCGAGCGTGCTGAACGTGTTGTTCAGCGAGTCGCCGAGCGCGCCGGCACCGGCGATCAGGGCAACGGAAACTAGTGCGGCGATCAGGCCGTATTCGATGGCGGTGGCGCCCGATTCGTCTTTCATAAGGCGAGCGAAAATCTTGGTCATGGTATTCTCCTAACTCCACGATGTTGGTTCAGCACGTCCGCCAACTGTTTCCGTTGTTCGGATGGTTGCAACCTACAGGCAAGCCATTTCCATCGACTTAAGGAAACCGGTTAACAAAGCCTTGCCACGCGGTGGCCGGATTTATGGTGAGCATTCGGTTAATCCCCTTACGCGCGCGTATTTCCCTTTGTTTGGCGCCGCTCGACGGGATAGGCGGGTCAAACGGGCGGCAGATAAATCTACAAGGTTAGCGAGTGGCTTAAGTCTTCGTTCACCATTCGCAGCGATGCTGTTGGTGTTTTATCGCCGGGATGACTGTTTATGGGACGCGACTTGATCTTCGCTACGGGTACCGCAAAGCTGGTGATGGCGGGCTTCGTCGTTGTGGCGACAGCCGCTTCCGCCCTTGCCGACGAACCGCTGATGCGCGTCTACATGGACCACGCCCGCGTGCTCAAGCTCGACCGCCCCGTCAGCAAGGTGATCATCGGCAATGCGGAGGTCGCCGATGCGACCGTGGCCGATTCCCAGACGATCGTCCTGACCGGCCGCAATTTCGGAACCACCAACCTGGTCCTGCTCGATGCGGACGGCAACGCCATCATCGACGAACGCATCCTCGTCTCGATCGACGAGGGCAACACGGTGCGCGTTTTCCGGCAGACGGACCGGTCGGTGCTCTCCTGCACGCCCAATTGCGAAGAGCACGTCGCCCGGAACAGGAGCGGTGGCTGACGCCCCGTCCCGCTTCGGGCGTCCGAATGCGGGAAACCGTTCAATTCTTCCCCTTTCCGCATACGAAATATAAACGGTCTGCGGCCTATCCTCGCCCGTGTCCAGCATTTGGGAACGGATCGCGATGTCGCTCGATCATGATGATGCACCTGTCCGCCGAAGGCCGAAGAAGGGCCTGTTCGGCCGCTTCCTTGCCCGGCGTGACGGCGCGACGTCCATCGAGATCGCGCTTCTCAGCCTGCCCTTCTTCATGATCGTCTTCGCCTCGCTCGAGACCTTCGTCGCCTTTTCCGCCGAACAGCTTCTCGCCAACGCCACCGAAACCATGGCGCGCAAGATCAGGACGGGCGAAATCCGCTCCTCGGGCAACGCCACCGTGGACACGGAGACGTTCCGCAAGGCCTTCTGCGACGAGATCGCCATCCTGATGCCCTGCTCGCCCCAGGAGATAAAAACGGCGGACAAGCTGTTTCTCGACGTCAGGAGCTTCGCGAAGTTCTCGGACATCCCGAAGACCACACCGCTCGTCGGCGCGGACCTCGACACGTCGTCCTTCAAGATCGCCCCCGGCGGCAAGCGGACCATCAACATCGTGCGTGCCTACTATCGCTGGGACATCGTGACGGACCTCATCCGTCCCTATGTCTCCAACATCCGCGCGGCCGACGGCTCCCGGCAGAACTACCTGATGATCGCGACGGCCGTCGTCCAGAACGAGGACTATCCGTGATGCGCAAGGTCCTTTCCCCACCGGATGTCGTCAAGGGCTGGCAGGGTGCCGGGCGCGGCGTGCTGCTGCGGCTGCGCCGCTTCGTCGAGGATCGCCGCGGCATCGGCGCCATCGAATTCGCCATCGTCGCCCCGCTGCTGATGATGGCCTATGTGGGTGCCTTCGAGATCACCGTCGCCATCACCTCCCTGCGCAAGGTCAGCAGGGCCTCCGCGACCGTTTCCGACCTCCTGACGCAGAGCAGTTCGACCAACAAGGCGACACTCGACACGATGAAGGACGTCGTCGCCAAGGTCGTGGCGCCTTTCCCCACCAAAAGCGCCTATACGCTGAAGATCACCGGCATCGCCGTTGCGGCCGACGGCAAGGCAAAGGTCGCCTGGTCGCGCGACCAGGCGGCGAGCACGCCCTATGCCAAGGGAAGCGCGGTGACGCTGCCGAGCCACATGGAAGCCAAGGACACGTTCATCGTGCGCACGGAACTGTCGGTGCCCTATTCCATCCTGCTTCTGGCGCCGAACCTCGATTCGCGGCTCAACAAGATCAACCTTTCCCGCACGAGCTATTTCCGCCAGCGCGTCGGCAAGACGATCGACTGCTCCGACTGCTGATCCCGATCCCGTTCGCCTCGCGATTTCGCTTGAACCCGTTGCAAGGCCCGTGTCATGTCTCGCAGTTCATCCGGACGCGGACAGACGGCAGGTGATCCATGGCGCGAGCCTTTCTCTTCGTTCTTGATTCCTTCGGCATCGGCGGCGGTCCGGATGCGGCCGCCTTCGGCGATCTCGGCGCCGACACGCTCGGCCACATCGCCGAGTTCTGCGCGGCGGGCGTTGCCGACCGGCCGGGTCTGCGCCAGGGGCCCCTGAAGCTCCCCAACATGTCGGCGCTCGGCCTGCTGCACGCCGCCCGCGCCGCCACGGGCCGTTTTCCGCAGGGCATGGACGTGCCGCAGCGCGTCTTCGGCTATCACGGCGCCGCCAGCGAGGTCTCCAACGGCAAGGACACGCCCTCCGGCCACTGGGAGATCGCCGGCACGCCCGTCAGCTTCGACTGGGGCTACTTTCCGGCGGAAGGCGACGCCTTCGAGCCGGATCTGGTGGAAGCCATAACGGCGGCCGGCAAGGTGCCGGGCATCCTCGGCAATTGCCATGCCTCCGGCACCGACATCATCGCCCGCCACGGCCTCGACCATATGCGCAGCGGCAAGCCGATCTGCTACACCTCCTCCGATTCCGTCTTCCAGGTCGCCGCGCACGAGCACGCCTTCGGCCTCGACCGGCTGCTCGCCTTCTGCGAAACGGTGCGAAAGATCCTCGACGAGCGGCCGGGCGGGCGCATCGGCCGGGTCATCGCGCGGCCCTTCGTCGGCGAGACGCCGGAGACCTTCGAGCGCACCGGCAACCGCCGCGACTATTCCGTGCTGCCGCCCGAACCGACCCTGCTCGACCGGCTGACGGAGGCCGGGCGCACCGTACATGCCGTCGGCAAGATCGGCGACATCTTCGCCCACCAGGGCATCGGCCGCCTCACCAAGGCGAACGGCAACATGGCGCTGTTCGACGCAACGCTCCGCATCATGGACGAGGCGACGGACGGCGATCTCGTCTTCACCAACTTCGTCGATTTCGACATGCTCTACGGCCACCGCCGCGATGTCGCGGGCTACGCCGCCGCGCTCGAGGCCTTCGACCGGCGCCTGCCGGAGGTGGACCGCAAGCTGAAACCCGGCGATATCGTCATCCTCACCGCCGACCACGGCTGCGACCCGACCTGGCGCGGCACGGACCACACGCGCGAGCGCGTGCCGATCATGAGCTTCGGCCCGGGCCTGCGCTCGCGCCTGCTCGAAACCCGCACCACCTTCGCCGACATCGGCGAAAGCGTCGCACGCCATCTCGGCATTGCGCCGGGCCCGCATGGAAGGAGCTTTCTGTGACGAAACCCATGCCCAAGGCGGAGCTGCACTGCCATATCGAAGGCGCGGCCCCGCCGGCCCTCGCCCTTTCCCAGGCGCAGCGCTACGGTATCGACACCTCCGCCTTCATCCGCGACGGCGAATATGCCTGGCAGGATTTCACCAGCTTCGTCGCAAGCTATGACGCAACGGCAAACCTCTTCCGCACGGAGGAGGACTATGCCCTGCTCGCCGAGACCTACCTCACCGGGATCGCCGAAGCCGGCGCCGTCTATAGCGAGCTGATCGTCTCGCCCGACCAGGGGGACGCCGTCGGCATCGGCGCCGATGCCTATATAAGCGGCCTTGCCGAGGGCGCCGAGCGGGCCCGGGCGAGAACCGGCATCGAGACGCGCCTTCTCATCGTCGGCATCCGCCATTTCGGCCCGGAACGGGTGATGAAGGCGGCGGAATATGCCGCCCGCCGGCCGCATCCGCTGATTTCGGGCTTCAACCTTGCCGGCGAGGAGCGCATGCACCGCGTCGCCGATTTCGCGCGCGCCTTCGACATCGCCCGCGATGCCGGCCTCGGCATCACCATCCATGCGGGCGAGCTTTCGGGCGCCTTCAGCGTGCGCGATGCGCTCGACCATGTCCGCCCCACGCGCATCAGCCACGGCGTGCGCGCCATCGAGGACGGCGACCTTGTAAGGCGGCTGGCCGACGAGGGCGTGGTGCTGGAAGTCTGCCCAGGCTCGAATATCGCGCTGAAGGTCTTCCCGGACTTCGAGCATCACCCGTTGCGCGCCCTTCACGACGCGGGCGTGCGCGTCACGCTCAATTCCGACGACCCGCCGTTCTTCCACACCTCGCTCGCCCGGGAATACGAGGTCGCCTCCTCCGTCATGGGCTTCAGCGACGAGGCGCTGCTCGGCATGACGCGGACCGCGATCGAGGCCGCCTTCGTCGACGAACCGACGCGCCAGAGGCTGCTTTCGCGGCTTTGACGGGCAAGCCGGCTGGGGATGTTGCCGGCCGGGCGCGCTCCACTCTTGCGGCCTTGCGCCGTTCCGTGGAAAAAGAGGCGTTTACTCGTTTTCGGAAGGTTGGCCATGGACGGCGTCACAGTCATCGATCACCCGCTCGTGCAGCACAAGCTGACCATCATGCGCAAGAAGGAGACCTCAACGGGAAGTTTCCGCCGGCTCCTGCGCGAGATCTCCACCCTGCTCTGCTACGAGGTCACGCGCGACCTGGAGCTGACCACCGCGCGCATCGAGACGCCGCTGGAGGAGATCGACGCGCCCGTCCTCGAAGGCAAGAAGCTGGTCTTCGCCTCGATCCTGCGCGCTGGCAACGGCCTGCTCGAAGGCATGCTGGAACTGGTGCCGTCCGCCCGCGTCTCCCATATCGGCGTCTATCGCGACCACGAGACGCTGGAGGCGGTCGAATATTTCTTCAAGGCGCCCGACAGCATCGACGAGCGCCTCGTCATCGTCGTCGATCCGATGCTCGCGACGGGCAACTCCGCCATCGCCGCCATCGACACGCTGAAGAGCCGCGGGGCGACGAACATCCGCTTCCTCTGCCTGCTCGCCGCGCCGGAAGGCATCAGGAGTTTCCGCGCGCACCACCCGGACGTGCCGGTCTATACTGCCTCCATCGACCGCCAGCTCAACGAGAAGGGCTATATCGTGCCCGGCCTCGGCGATGCCGGCGACCGCATGTACGGCACGAAGTGAGCGGCTGACCGGACAGGGCCTCTGCCCTCTCCTCCGTCATGGTCGGGCTTGACCCGACCATCCACGCCACACCCGCCGCATGGATCCTCGGGTCAAGCCCGAGGATGACTTGAGGGGGGGGCCTGGGTGCTGCAAAAGCATTTAACGCGCCATTTACCAAACCGATCGAAGATCGTGGAGAGGGGCGCCGTCGAGCGCCCCTTTTGCCATCCGTTAGCCGGATGCGTGCTATTTCGGGACAGATCCTCCCGGAGACTGTCCCATGTTCGTTCGCAGCCTTGTCTTTCTCGTCGGTTCCCTCGTCGCGGCCGCGGCCTTCGTGCCCGGCGTTGCGACCCGCTATCTCGACGCGACCGCCAAGGCGCCCGAGACGAAAGTGGAGAAGGCGGCCGTGGAGACAGGCAAGGCCGCGGCACGCTATACCGGCAGCCGCAGCGCCGTCATCAGCGCCGATCCGAGCGGTCATTTCACCGGCCTCTTCGCCATCAACGGCCGCAAGGAGGAGGGCCTGGTCGATACCGGCGCCAGCATGGTCGCCATCAACATCTCGACGGCGCAGCGCCTCGGCATCGCCAGGACGGACCTCGATTTCCGCTATGCCGTCGATACGGCGAACGGCAAGGCGCGCGCCGCCTATATCCGCCTCGACCGCGTCGAGATCGGCCCGGTGCGCATGGAGAATGTCGGCGCCATGGTGCTCGACGACAAGGCGCTGTCGGGCACGCTGATCGGCATGAGCTTCCTGAAGGGGCTGTCGTCCTACCGCGTGGAGGGCGGCAAGCTGCACCTCACCCGCTGATGCGCGTCAGGATGTCCGGCGAGGGCACGGGGGCCTCCGGCGCGATCCGGTAGAGCCCGGCAAGCCGCGCCGCGCCATGCGCCGCGCTCTCCGCATCCGCCGCATGCACGCGGCCGATCTCGTCGCCCTTCTCCACCGTCGTGCCGAGCGGCAGCAGCCGGTCGAAACCGACGCGATGGTCGATCCCGTCGTCCGGGCGGCTGCGCCCGCCGCCGAGTTCGATGACGGCAAGGCCAAGCCCACGCGTGTCGCAGGCGGCAAGATAGCCGGAATGCGGCGCGATGACCGGCCGGATGACAGGGGCGGGCGCAAGATAGGCCTCCGGCCGCTCCATGAGGTCGGCCGGGCCGCCGAGCGCCTGCACCATGCGCCCGAACGTCTCGGCCGCCGCGCCGCTGGCAAGGGCCGTGGCGGCCCGGCCTTCGGCGGCGGCGATATCCCGCTCCAGCCCTGAGAGCACGAGCATTTCCGCCGCGAAGGCGAGCACGATGCGCTCCAGGCGCGTCCCGGCCTTCCCGCCCTTCAGGAAGGCGATGCAGTTGGCGATCTCGACGGCATTGCCGGCGGCATCCGCGAGCGGCTGGTTCATGTCGGTGATGAGGGCGGCGGTCGTGACCCCGGCCCCGTTCGCGACCGCGACCAGCGAGCGGGCCAGCGTCTCCGCCTCGCCCGTCTCCGCCATGAAGGCGCCGTTGCCGACCTTCACGTCGAGCACCAGCGACCGGAGGCCGGCGGCAAGCTTCTTGGAGAGGATGGAGGCGGTGATCAGCGGCACCGAATCGACCGTCGCCGTGACGTCGCGGATGGCATAGAGGCGCTTGTCGGCCGGCGCGAGGTCCGCCGTCTGGCCGATGATGGCGCAGCCGACCTCCCGGACCGTGCGGCGGAAGCGCTCGGCGGAGGGCATGATCGTGTAGCCGGGGATCGATTCCAGCTTGTCGAGCGTGCCGCCGGTATGGCCGAGGCCGCGGCCGGAGATCATCGGCACGGCAAGCCCGCAGGCCGCCGCGATCGGCGCCAGCATGAGGGAGACATTGTCGCCCACCCCGCCGGTCGAGTGCTTGTCGGCGATCGGCCGGTCGATATCCGACCAGTCGAGCACATCGCCCGAATCGCGCATGGCGAGCGTCAGCGCAACGGTCTCCTCGCGCGCCATGCCGTTGAACCAGACCGCCATGGCGAAGGCCGCCACCTGCCCTTCCGAGACGCTGCCATCCGTGAGGCCGGCGACGAAGCGGGCGATCTCCCCGGCGGTGAGGGGCTCGCCGTTCCGCTTGCGGCGGATCGTCTCCTGCGGGAGCATGCTAGTAGCTCGCGGGCGGCGGCGGCGCGGACTGGCCGCCGAGCACGGAGAGGATGTCGCCGAGAAGGCCGGAGGCGCCGAAGCGGAAGGTTTGCGGCGTCGCCCAGCCTTCGCCGAGGATCGAGGCGGCGAGCGCGAGGTATTCGCCGGCATCGGCGACCGTGCGCACGCCGCCGGCCGGCTTGAAGCCGACCGGCTTGCCGCTGTCCCTGATCGCCGTCAGCATGATCTCGGCGGCCGGCAGGGTCGCATTGACGGACACTTTTCCGGTCGAGGTCTTGATGAAGTCGCTGCCGGCGGCAATGGCGAGGTCCGACGCCTTGCGGATAAGCGCCGCATCCTTGATCTCGCCGGTTTCCAGGATGGTCTTGAGACGCACCGGCGGCGTGCAGGCGGCCTTGACCGACGCCACCATCCCGCTCACCGCCGCCGCGTTGCCGGCGAGGAAGGCGCGGTAGGGGATGACGAGGTCGATCTCGTCAGCGCCATCGGCGATCGCCTGCTGCGTCTCCGCCAGCACGTCCCCGACCGCAAGGTCGCCGGAGGGGAAGTTGACGACGGTCGCGATCTTCACCGCGTGGCCCGCGCCGAGGATGCCCCGCGCCTGCGCCACGAAGCGCGGCCAGATGCAGATGGCGGCCGTGTTTCCGAAACGTGTCTGCGCCTGGGCGCAGAGCGTGTCGATGGCGGCGGCATCGCAAGTGTCGGTGAGGTCCGTCAGGTCGAGCAGCGAGAGCGCCTTCAGCGCGGTGGCCTTGATGCTGTCCTCATGCATGGTCTTCGTCTCCGCCCGCGATCATTTCGGCAAGGATCGCGGCGAGCCGCTTCCCGCCGATCGGGGCCATGTCCTTGGTTTCGTGATGGCTGAGTTCGCCGCCCGTCATGCCCGCACCGAAATTGGTGATGACCGAGGCGGCGGCGACCTTCAGGCCGAGATGGCGGGCGATCAGCACTTCCGGCACGGTCGACATGCCGACGGCATCGGCACCGAGGACGCGCGCCATGCGGATCTCCGCCGGCGTTTCGAAGTTCGGTCCCGAGAACCACATATAGACGCCCGACGACAGCGGGATGTCCAGTTTCCCGGCCGCCCTGTCCATGCGGGCGGCAAGGTCCGCGTCATAGGCATTGGTCATGCCGACGAAGCGGTCATCGCTGTCGATGCCGATCAGCGGATTGGCGCCCGAAAAATTGATGTGGTCGGAAATGCGCATGACCGAGCCGGGCGGCATGTCCTCGCGCAGCGATCCCGCCGAATTGGTGAGGATGAGCGACGTGACGCCGAGCCCCTTCAGCACCTCGATGGGCGGACGCATGGCATTGGCATCGCCGCGCTCGTAATAGTGCACGCGGCCGGACAGCATGATGACCGGCACCGCGCCGAGCGTGCCGATGACCATTTCGCCGGCGTGTCCCGAGACGGAACCGACGGGAAAGCTCGGCAGGTCCGAATAGGGTATGCACAGCGGGTTCTCGACGGCCTCGACAAGCGAACCGAGGCCGGAGCCGAGCACGATGCCGTAGCGCGGCAGGACGCCGCCGAGGCGGGCGCGAAGGAGTTCTGTCGTTTCCGCGCTCATCCGATCACATCCGTCGCAAAGCCGTGCGGCAGCAATTCTTCCATGGTCATGGTCTTCTTCACCCCGGCCTCGTCGCACAGGTAGATCGGCGTCCTGGCGGTGGCGAATTCCGCGATCTTCTGCCGGCAGCCGCCGCAGGGCGGGCAGAGCGGCAGCTTCTCGGCGATGACGGCCATTTCGACGATTTTTTTGTTGCCGGCCATGATCATGTGGCTGATGGCGGTCGGCTCGGCGCACCAGCCCTGCGGGAAGGACAGGTTCTCGATATTGGCGCCGGCATAGATCTTGCCATCCTCGGCGCGGATCGCCGCGCCGACGGGGAATTTCGAATAGGGCGCATGCGCGAAGGCCATCGCGGCGCGCGCCGCCTCGAAGAGGTCGTGGGACATTTTCAGCGCTCCTTGACGTAGGGCACGCCGCCGGCCTTCGGCGGAATGGCCTTGCCGATGAAGCCTGCAAGCAGGATCACCGTCAGGATATAGGGCAGCGCCTGCATGAACTGTACCGGTACCCTGCCGATCAGCGGGAAGGCGTAGCCCTGGTAGCGGATGGCGAAGGCATCGAGGAAGCCGAAGAGCAGGCAGGCGAAGAGGATGTTCTTCGGTCGCCACTTGGCGAAGATGAGGGCCGCGAGCGCGATATAGCCCTTGCCCGCCGTCATGCCCTTGGTGAAGCCGGCATTGGCGGCAAGCGAAAGGTAGGCGCCGGCAATGCCGCACAGGATGCCGCAGCAGATGACGGCGCGGTAGCGCAGCCAGATCACCGAGATGCCGGCCGTATCGACCGCGCCCGGATTCTCGCCGACGGCGCGAAGGCGAAGGCCGAAGCGCGTGCGGTAGAGGATCCACCAGCTCGCCGGCACCATCAGGAAGGCGAGATAGGTCAGCGGCGAATGGCCGGACAGCAGGCCCGAATAGAGCGGGCCGAGGATCGGCACCTCGCGCACGGTATCGGCAAACGGCAGCGTGATCCGCCCGAAGCGGCCGTCCTCCGTCAGCGCCGGCGTGCGCCCGCCCTGGCGGAACCAGGCCTCGCCGAGGATGACCGTGGAACCGGCGACGACGAAGTTGATGGCGACGCCCGAGACGATCTGGCTGCCGCGCTGGGTGATCGAGGCATAGCCGTGCACCAGCGAGAGCAGCACCGAGACGAGCACGGCGGCGAAAAGCCCCATCATCACGGATTGGCTGATATAGGCGACGCAGCCGGCCGCGAAGGCCGCGCCCAGCATCTTGCCCTCGAGGCCGATGTCGAAGACGCCGGCCCGTTCGGTGAAGAGGCCGGCAAGCGCGGCAAGGATCAGCGGCGTCGAGAGGCGGACGGTCGACTGGGCCAACTCGATGAAGACCTGAAAGAAATCCATGGGCGTCAGGCTCCCTTGGTGGCGGCGACGTCGCGCGTCTTCGGCGACAGCCCGAGGACGAGGCGCGTGATGGCCGGGCGAAACATGTGCTCGAGCGCGCCGGCAAACAGGATGACGAGGCCCTGGATGATGACGATCATGTCACGCGAGATGGAGGGCATCTCGAAGGAGATTTCGGCCCCGCCCTGGTAGAGCATGCCGAAGAGCAGTGCGGCGGGAATGATGCCCGCCGGATGCGAGCGGCCCATCAGCGCCACGGCGATGCCGACGAAGCCCGCGCCCTGCACGAAGTCGAGCTGCATGCGGAACTGCTCGCCCATGATCGGGTTCAGCGCCATCATACCGGCCAGCCCGCCCGAGATCATCATCGTGATGACGATGATCTTCGCCTCCTTGATGCCCGCATAGCGCGCGGCGGCGGGGCTGTGGCCCATGGTGCGCATCTCGTAGCCGAGCCGCGTGCGCCAGATCAGCACCCAGACGCCGAAGGCGGCAAGAAGCGCCAGCAGGAAGGAGATGTTGAACGGCGCCGTGCCGACGGAAAGGCCGAAGATCGACATCAGCCAGTCGAGCTTGGGCAGCTGGCCGCCGGCATCGAAGGTACGGGTTTCCAGCGACATGGAGCCGAGCGGCTTGAACACCTTGTTGAGCAGATAGTTCATCAGGCTGGCGGCGATGAAGTTGAACATGATCGTCGTGATGACGATATGGCTGCCGCGCCTGGCCAGCAGCCAGCCGGGGATCAGCGCCCAGAGCGCGCCGAAGAAGGCGGCGCCGAGGATCGCGATCGGGAAGACGAGATACCAGGGCAGCGTATGGTCGAAGGACAGGCAGGCGAGCGCCACGCCGATGCCGCCGATATAGGCCTGCCCCTCGCCGCCGATGTTGAACAGGCCGCAATGGAAGGCGACGGCCACGGCAAGGCCGGTGAAGATGAAGGTCGTCGTATAGTAGAGCGTGAAGCCGATATATTCGCCGCGGCCGAAGGCGCCGTTGATCATGTGATAGGCGGCTTCCAGCGGGCTTTCGCCAACGATGAGCACGACGAGGCCGGAAATCAGGAAGGCGACGGCGAGGTTGACGAGCGGGATCAAGCCGTATTCGGCCCAGCCGGGCAGTTTCGCGTGCGGGACACTCATTCCGCGGCCTCCTTCCGGCCTTCCACCCCGGCCATCAGGAGGCCGAGTTCTCCTTCGGTGGCATCGGGCGTGCGCTCGCCGACGACGCGGCCGGCGAACATGACAAGGATGCGGTCGGACAGAGCGCGGATCTCGTCGAGCTCGACCGAGACGAGCAGCACCGCCTTGCCCTGGTCGCGCATCTCGATGATGCGCCTGTGAATGAACTCGATGGCGCCGACATCGACGCCGCGCGTCGGCTGGCCGATGACCAGCACGTCCGGATCGCGCTCCATCTCGCGTGCCAGCACGATCTTCTGCTGGTTGCCGCCGGAGAAATTGGCGGTCTTCAGCCGCGGGTTCGGCGGGCGGATGTCATAGGCGGCGATCTTCTCCTCCGCATCGGCGCGGATGGCGTCGATGTCGAGCAGCATGCCCTTGCGGTACTTCGGATCGTCGTGGTAGCCGAGGATGGCGTTCTCGCTCTCCTCGAATTTCAGCACGAGCCCGACATGGTGCCGGTCCTCCGGCACATGGGCGAGGCCGCGCTTGCGCAGCTCGGCCGGGTCGGCATGGCCTGTGACGTCGATGGGGCTGCCGTTGAGCAGCACGGTGCCGGATTTCGCGCGGCGGATGCCGGAGATCGCCTCCAGCAGCTCGGACTGGCCGTTGCCGGCAACGCCGGCAATGCCGACGATCTCGCCGGCGCGGATGTCGAAGGAGACGTCGTCGACCATGGTCACGCCGCGGCTGTCGCGCACGGTGAGGTTCTTCACCGAGAGCTTGACGTCGGCAGGCTTCGCCTCGCCCTTTTCGACGCGCAGCAGAACGCGGCGGCCGACCATCAGCTCGGCCAGCTCCTCCACCGAGGTTTCCTTCGTCGTGCGCGTCGCCACCATCTCGCCGCGGCGCATGACGGAAACCTCGTCGGTGATCGCCATGATCTCGCGCAGCTTGTGGGTGATGAGGAGGACGGTCTTGCCCTCGGCCTTCAGCTGCTCGAGGATGCGGAAGAGGTGGTCGGCCTCGGCCGGGGTGAGGACGCCCGTCGGCTCGTCGAGGATGAGGATATCGGCCCTGCGGTAGAGCGCCTTCAGGATTTCCACGCGCTGCTGGATGCCGACCGGCAGTTCCTCGATGACGGCGTCCGGATCGACCTCCAGCGCATATTCCTTCTCCAGCCGCTTCAGCTCGGCGCGCGCCTTGGTGATGCCGGCATTGAGGATCTGGCTCTCTTCCGCGCCGAGCATGATGTTCTCCAGCACGGTGAAATTCTCCACCAGCATGAAATGCTGGTGCACCATGCCGATGCCGGCGGCGATCGCCGCGTTCGGATCGCGGATATCGGCCTTCCGGCCGTCGACGAGGATGTCGCCATGGTCGGCCTGGTAGAAGCCGTAGAGGATCGACATGAGGGTGGATTTGCCGGCGCCGTTTTCGCCGATGATGCCGTGAATGGTACCCTTGCGGACCTTCAGGTTGATGTTCCGGTTGGCGTGGACGAGGCCGAAGCTCTTGTCGATGCCCTGCAGTTCGATTGCCAATTCGCTCATGACGATCCACTCTTACGGGGATTTGAGGCCGACGGGCCTTTCGGCCGACCGGTCTTAGTCTTGTTGCTTCCGCCGCCCTTGTCCAGTCCGATTGCGGGCCCCGGCCTCTGCCGCTATAGCTCCTGTCGCCCGGCATTCGACCGAGGAGGAAAGCCATGACCATGCCCGACCGCCCCGACGAGACTGGGGCCGACCGCCTCGCCCGCCTGGAGGAACACGTCGCCCATCAGGCCAACACGATCGAGGAGCTTTCCGACCAGCTCGCCGAGCAATGGCGCGTGGTCGAGCAACTGCGGTCGAAGCTCGACCGGCTGACGGAACGGTTCCTCGCGCTGGAAGAGGGCTCTCTCGACGCCCCGGCCATCACCCGCCCGCCGCATTACTGAAGCACGTCCAGCAGGCGCGCACCGGTTTGCCTGCGCAAGGCAAGCCCGGGATCCGGGAAGACGGAATCGGCCCGTCTGCGCGATGCAGACGGGCCGTCGCTGCCGCTTAGTAGGGGCAGGTCTCGTCCGACATGTAGTCGTGTACCTTCACCGTGCCGGCGATGATGTCGGCGCGGGCCTTGTCGACCGCGGCCTTCATTTCCGGGGTGATGAGCGGCGCGTTGTTCTCGTCCATGGCGACGTCGACACCGTTCTCCTTGAGGCCGAGCACGTTGACGCCGGGCTGGAACGTGTCGTTCTTGGCGGTGATGAACGCGTCGTAGACGGCGACGTCGACGCGCTTGACCATGGAGGTCAGCACCTTGCCCGGATGCAGGCCGTTCTGGTTGGAATCGACGCCGATGCCGAGCTTGCCCGCATCGACCGCCGCCTGGAGGACGCCCACGCCCGTGCCGCCGGCCGCATGATAGACCACGTCGGAGCCCTGGTCGAACTGCGACTTGGCGATCTCGCCGCCCTTGACCGGGTCGTTCCAGGCATCCGGCGTCGTGCCCGTATAGGCTTCGAGCACGTTCATGTCGGAGCCGAGCGACTTGACGCCGCCGATATAGCCGCAGGCGAACTTGTGGATCAGCGGGATATCCATGCCGCCGACGAACGAGACGGTCTTCGTCTTGGACGCCATGCCGGCGAGGATACCGGCGAGCCAGCCGCCCTCTTCTTCCTTGAAGACGACCGAACGGACATTCGGCTTGTCGACGACCATGTCGATGATGGCGAACTTGGTGTCCGGATATTCGGCCGCGACCTTCTCGAGCTGGGCCGCCCAGGAGAAGCCGGCCATCACGATCGGGTTGTTGCCGTCGCTGGCGAAGCGCCGGAGCGCCTGCTCGCGCTGGGCGTCATTGGCGATTTCGAAGTCGCGATATTCGATACCGGTCTCGGCCTTGAACTTCTCCGCGCCGTTATAGGCTGCCTCGTTGAACGACTTGTCGAACTTGCCGCCGAGGTCATAGATGATCGCCGGCTTGATGTCCGCGGCAAACGCGCTTGCCGACATGGCGGCCGTGGCAAGAAGGGTGAGAAGGGGTTTTTTCATTGTGCAGCCCTGTTCGCTATTGGTTTTATAGGGACCTTCCGCGTGGGCGCCCGAAAGGCGCGCAACGGAGCCACCGACCCGTTCCCTTGGGTCAGGCTGGCGGCATCCTTGCACGGCTCCGGGAAAAATTCACCAGAAATTTTTCAACTGGTAAAAAATAGAAGCCGCCGCGAAAGCCCTTCGCGGCGGCGCGCATCCTTCTGAAAATTCTGCGAAATCAGCCGATGGCGCAGGAAACGCCCGTGCCCCGCAGGCCGCAATAGCCGCCCGGGTTCTTGGCAAGATATTGCTGGTGCACATCCTCGGCGAAGTAGAACGGCCCGGCCTCGGCGATCTCGGTGGTGATCCTGTCGGTGCGTCCCGCCGCCGTCAGCGCGGCCTGGTAGACATCGCGCACGCGGCGCGCGGTCGCAAGGTCCGCCGCGTCGTCGAGATAGATCGCCGAGCGGTAGGTGGTACCGATATCGTTGCCCTGGCGCATGCCCTGGGTCGGGTCATGCGCCTCGAAGAACGCCTTCAGCAGCGTCTCCAGGCTCACCTCGGCGGGATCGTAGACGACGCGTACGACCTCGGCATGGCCGGTCAGGCCCGTCGTCGTCTCGTGATAGGTCGGGTTGGGCGTGAAGCCGCCGGAATAGCCGGCCGCCGTCACATGGACGCCCGGGATCTTCCAGAGCAGCCGCTCGGCGCCCCAGAAGCAGCCCATGCCGAGCAGCACGGTCTTGAAACCGTCCGGATAGGGGCCTTCCAGCGGCCGGCCGTTGACGAAGTGGGTCTTGGACGTCGGGATGGGTTCGGCGCGGCCTGGCAGGGCTGCGCCGGGCGCGGGCATGACGGTCTTCTTGTTGAACATGTCGATCAGGAACATTTCTGGCCTCCTGGCCGGTTGGGCAATTCCAGCGAAGGTGCAAAGCGTCTGGCTTGGCGGCACCTGCGCGAAAAGGCGTGTTTCAGGCGGTGAAGCGGCCCGCGACGGGCGGGCGCCGGTAGGCGATCACCCAGAAGAACAGCGAGACGGCGAGCAGGACGACAAAGGCCGGCTGCGAGAGCACCCACATGGCCGCCGGATCCCAGGCATAGGGATGGAGGTTGCGCATGATGCCGTCGGCGACGAGCGCGATCGTGTCCGGGCTGGCCGTGCTCCAGGCGACGGCCAGCGGCGTGAGCACCGGCTCGGAGGCCGAAACCGACTGGATCGCATCGATCGTGCCCGCCATGACGGCGACGACAAGAGCAACGAGGCTGATGGCCTTCAGGATGAACCGTATCATCGCGCACTCTCCAGATATCGCCCGCGCAAGCCCAAATCCGCTCCGCTTCATTCCTGCCTATAGATAGGGAGACGTCCAGCCCTGCGCAATCCTTCGCCCGAACCAGAACATCCTTCAAAAATCTGTCAGAAAGCGGTTGATCCCGCCGCAAACCTCGGTATATATCGCGCCGTCCCGCCGGAATGGAAACAGGAAAGCGGTCCGCGCCGGATTGACCGTCGGCTGCGAGCGGACGGACAGGTGGCCGAGTGGTTGAAGGCGCACGCCTGGAACGCGTGTATAGGGGAAACTCTATCGAGGGTTCGAATCCCTCTCTGTCCGCCATATCCCCTTCAAGGTTCTCCCCTGATTTTCCGCAGGAAATCCACGCCAAGGCGTATGCCTTGGCGTTCCCTGAACGCCCGCCCGGCAAGCCCCGGCGGGCATTGTCGTCCTGCGGTCAGGAAAGCCAGGCGGGCAGGCGCGGGGGGACGCGGCCGGTCAGGGCGGCTTCGATGCAGTCGGAGAGATTGCCGAAGCGGACGGTGCGGCCGGAAAGGCCCGGGCCGTAATGGGCGTATTTGCCGGAATTGGTGAGGAGCGTGCGGGTCTTGGGCGGGAAGACCGGTTCGGAGATCGAGCACCAGCAGAGGTCGGGCAGGACCTGGACGCCGCCTTCCCTCAGCCGGGCAACGGTATCCCCGGCTTCCGCCATCACGTCGCGGCCGGCGGTGACGATCACGGCGACGTCCGCGTGGCACCTGCGGCCGGCGAGGGCATCGGCGAGGGCCGCGCATTCCGAGAGCGAGGCATGCGGGCTGCCGATGGCGACGAGCTCGACCTCGGCGGGGCCTTCGTTGAACATCGTCCAGACCTCGACCATGTCGGCGCGGGTGATCGTCACCCGGTCGGCGGCGGACAAGGCCGCGCCGTCCGCCTCGGGCGTCACGCCCTCGATGTGCAGCATGGGCGCGGCGGAGGTGGTGCCGAAGGCGGCGCAGAGGGCCTTGAGGTCGTCCCGCGTCGGCCTTGCCGCGGCAAGGCCGCGCAGCAGCGGGATGCGGTCGGGCGCGGCACGGCCGGCAAGGTAGCCGATGAGCGGCCAGAAGGCATCGTCGATCCCCTCCGGCAGATCGACGTCGATGACGCGGCGCGCCTTGCGGTGCTCGTCGAGATAGGCGCCGGACAGCGGCGCGCGGCCGGTGAGCGCGATGCACAGGTCGAGGAAATCGGGGTGCTTCGCCGTGCGGGCGCCGAGCACGGTGTTGGCGAAGATCACGGCATTGGATTCGGCCCAGGCGATGGCCTCGCCGGTCTTCGGCGCGCTGTCCAGCAGATAGGGCGAACAGGTGAAGGTCGGGCGGCAGCCCATGCGGACATAGGCATCGGCGAGGCGGGCGGCGGGATCGCCGAAGGACGGCGGCACGCCCTGCGCCTGCCAGTTGGCACGGTCGACGGAGATGGCGTTCATCGTGGTCGGCACGCGGACCTTCGCGCCCATCTCCGCCATCGTTTCCGCGAAGGTGAGGTTGGCAGGGCTGGCATAGATGCAGCCGTCGATATGGCCCTGCACGACGTCGACGAGTTCGCGTGCGCCCTGCTGGGCCGCCATGGCCGTGGTGATGCGCATGGCGAGCGCAACGGCGATGCCGTCGCGGCCGTCCAGCATGGCGCGGTCGTCTTCCGTCAGATCGAGCGCGGCGGTGGCGGGCGGGGTGACGGGGATCGTGAGGCCGTCAGCCTCGATGGCGGTTTCGCCGATCCTTGCGGTCCCGGCGCGACAGAGGGCATCGAAGGCCGCCTGCGACAGGCGCAGGACCGGCAGGGATTTTCCGAACATCTCGGCGGCGATCAGGGCGCCGAGGGTCAGGACGTCCTCCGCCTCGCTGAAGACGAGGGCGCCGGGGGCGCGGCCGGTGAGGGCAAGGTCGAGCAGGACGCCGGAGCCGGTGCACGAGCCGCGGCTCGACGGCATCATCAGGATGCCGCCGGTGATCGTGACGCCATGCAGCGGGTGGTGCACGTCGATGACCCGGCCGGTGGCGGGATCGACGCCGCCCCAGAAGCTCAGCGCCTCGCCCGTCGCGATGACCGGGCCGGCGGCGGTGCCGGAAAGGAGGCTGCGGGCGGAGAGGTCGGCCATGGGACGGGTCCTGTGCTGCTGCGTGGTTCCATCAAGGATAGGCGGCGCGCGCTTGCCGGAAACGCGCGAAAACCAAGGTATGGGCGCCCGCGATCCCCGAGGGACGCGGGCACGGCCTGGAGCAGGTCCGGTGACATCCGGCGCGCCGGATTGCTCCAGGATAGTGTTTTCCCGCGCCGAAGCGATACCGCTCCGGCGCAGCCGCCTAGAAACGCTGCGGCGAGAAGGACGCGATGTCGATCGCCGCCGGCCGGCCGGTCACGAGGTCGGCGACGAGCCGCGCCGTGCCGGCGGACTGGGTGAGGCCGAGATGGCCGTGGCCGAAGGCGTAGACAACATCGGGCGTGGCGCGGGCGCGGCCGATGGCGGGCAGGCTGTCGGGCAGCGAGGGGCGGAACCCCATCCACTGCACGCCGCCCGCCGGCTTCAGGCCGGGCAGGAAGGCTTTCGCCTTTTCCAGCATGGCCTCGGACCTGCGGAAGTTCGGCGGCAGCTTCAGCCCGCCGAGTTCCACCGCGCCGCCGACGCGGATGCCGGTCGACAGCCGGGTCACGACGAAGCCGTGGCCGCCGAAGGTGACCTGCGTCCTGAGGTCGAAGGCGCCGGGCGGCAGGGTCGTGTTGTAGCCGCGCTCGGTCTCGAGCGGGATGCTCTCGCCCAGCGTGCGGGCGACCTGGTGCGAGAAGGCGCCGGCCGCGAGCACGACCTTTTCCACGCGCCGCGTCCCGCCATCCGCCGTCGCGATCTCGACGCCGCCCTCGACGGGCCTGAGGCCGGCGACCTCGGCGCGCTCGATCCTGCCGCCCTTCGCGCGAAAATGATCGGCGAGCGCCAGCGTGTAGAGTTTCGGGTCCGCGATGGAATACCAGCCGGGCGTGAAGGTGCCGTGCGTGAAGCGCGGGGCGAGGCCGGGCTGGATCGTGGCCATTTCGGCGGCATCCATGTGGCGGAATTCGATGCCGTGCGCTTCGCGGGCCCTCCAGCCCGGCAGCGAGGAGGTCAGGTCGGCCCGGCTTTCATAGACCTGGAGATTGCCCTCCCTGCGCAGCATGGCAAGTGTGCCGGTCGCGCCGAGGAAGGGCTCCAGCTCGGCCCTGGAAAGGTCCATCAGCGCGGTCTGCGCGGCGGTGGAATGGGCGACGCGGCGTGCCGAGCAGGCGCGCCAGAAGCGGACCATCCAGGGGGCGATCTGCAGCGCATAGGACGGCGGCACGGAAAGCGGCCCGAGCGGGTCGAGCAGCCATTTCGGCGCCTTCCTGAGGATGCCGGGCGAGGCGAGCGGCAGGATGTCGGTGAAGGCGAAGGCGCCCGCATTGCCGGCGGAAGCGCCGGCGGCGGGGGCTTCGCGCTCGAGCACGGTGACGGCGAGGCCGCGGGCCTGGGCGGCAATGGCCGCGGAAAGGCCGACCACGCCGGCGCCGATGACGACGACGCCCGGTTCGATTCCAGTCTTCATCATCGCCTCAGTGCGTCGCAGCGAGGAAGGTTTTCAGGTCGGCATCCTTCGGCGCGCCGAACAGCGCTTCCGGCGGGGCGATCTCGGCCATCACGCCCTTGTGGAAGAAGGCGACGCGGTCGGAGACCTCGCGGGCGAACTTCATTTCGTGCGTGACGCAGATCATCGTCATGCCCTCGGAGGCGAGCATGCGCAGCGTATCGAGCACTTCGCCGACGAGTTGCGGATCGAGCGCCGAGGTCACCTCGTCGAACAGCATGTAGGCCGGCGACATGGCAAGCGCCCGGGCGATCGCCATGCGTTGCTGCTGGCCGCCGGACATGCGGCTCGGATAGACCTTCAGCTTGTCGCCGAGGCCGACATGGGTGAGCTGCCTGACGGCCATCGCCTCGGCCTCGGCCTTCGACTGGCCCAGAACCTTGACGGGGGCCAGCATGACGTTTTCGAGCACGGTCAGGTGCGGGAAGGCGTTGAACTGCTGGAAGACGATGCCGAGCTTGCGGCGCAGCTTGTTGAGGTCCGTGCCCTTGGCATGCACGTCGGTGCCGTCGACGACGATGCGCCCGCTGTCGATGGTCTCCAGCCCGTTGATGCAGGTGAGCAGCGTCGACTTGCCCGAGCCCGAGCCGCCGATGATGGTCAGCACCTCGCCCTTCTCCACGGTGAGGTTGATTCCCTTCAGGACTTCGAGCTGGCCGAAGGATTTGCGGACGTTTTCGATCTCAATCATTGGACCACCGTCTTTCGAGATAACCGCCGAGCCGGGCGATGGGGAAGCTGATGATGAAGTAGATGGCGCCGCAGATGAGCAGGATGAACAGCGGCTCCTGCAGGCGCGTGACGAGGATCTGCGAGGCACGCAGGAGCTCGATGAGGCCGAGCCAGAGCACGAGCGCCGAATCCTTCATGACGCCGAGCGTCAGGCCGATCCAGGCGGGCAGCGAGACGCGCGTGGCGAGCGGGGCCACGATGTAGCGCATGTCCTGCCACCAGGTCATGCCCAGCGATCTGGCTGCGCGGCGCGTGGTGGCCGGCACGGAAGAGATGCCGCCGCGCACGATCTCGGTGCAATAGGCCGCCGTATAGAGCGACAGCACCACGCAGGAGGTGGTGAACGGCGCCCAGCCGAGCTTCATGATCGACTGCAGCGCATTGCCGAGCACGAGCTGGATGAGCAGCGGCACGGAGCGGAAGATGTCGAGCAGGAAGGTGAGCGGCATCGACCAGTAGGGGCCGGCCTGGTTGCGGATGACGCCGAAGAGGATGCCGAGCACGGTGCCCGCAAGGACGGAGACGGCGGTGACGGCGAGCGTCATGGCCGCGCCCTTGGCGAGGAAGCCGAGATCGGCAAGGGTGAGAGCGGTATCGAACATGGCTTACCCCTCTCAGTAGCGGAACATGCGCGTGGCAGCGAGGCGCGCTGCCAGCGTCACGGCCTTGGCGATCAGGTAGTAGATGACCGCCGCAAGCGCGAAGAATTCGAAGGTCCGGAAGGAAACCGCGTTCAGCGCCTGCGTGACGCCCGCAAGATCCGTGTTCATGCCGACGGTGACGCCGAGCGAGGTCATCAGGATCGCCCAGACCGCCTGGTTGGTGGCGGGCAGGAAGGCGATGCGCAGCATCTGCGGCATGACGATGTAGCGGAAGGCCATGAGCGGCGTCATGCCGAGCGAACGGCCGGCGCGGGTCTGCGTCTCGGGGATCGCCTTCAGCGCGCCGCGGAAATTTTCCGCCAGATAGCCGGCATTGTTGAAGGCGATGCCGACGAGCAGCGCCGTGTAGGGGCTGAGATGGATGCCGAAGCTGCCGAGGCCGAAATGAGCCATATAGATCTGGAAGAGGGCCGGCGTGTTGCGCGCGATCTCGACCCAGGCGGTGGCGAAGCCGCCGAGGATGCGGTTGCCGGACAGCCGGAAGAGCGTCAGCGCCAGGGCGACGGCAAGGCCGACGGCCATGGAGAGCAGCGCGATCTGGAGCGTGACCAGCGCGCCGTCCAGCATCTGGGGCAACGCCTTCAGCGCCTGGTTCCAATGGAAAGTGTAACTGAACATTGCCGTCTCACCCTTCGGAAACGATGGACGGCGCGGGATGTCCCGCGCCGCCTTGGAAACGGCTCCTAGCGGTAGACGCCGCCGACCGAGAGGTCCGGCACGTCGCCGCCGACCCACTTCTCGTAGAGTTCCTTGTAGCGGCCGGTGCGAACCTGCTGGTTGACGAAGAGGTTCAGGTAGTTGATCAGGCCGTATTCTTCGCGGTTGGTGAAGAGCGCGACATAGTCGATGTCATAGGGCGCCTTGCCGACGACGGAGATGCCGGCGAACTTGCCGCTCTTGACGTTGGACTGGGCGACCGTCGAGGTGGAGACCGTGGCGTCGATCTGGCCCTGGCTCAGCGCGAGGAAGACGTCGGCCTGGGTCTGGTACGGACGGAACTCGCCGGCGCCCCATTCCTTGACCGAGTTTTCGAGCGCGATGGCCTCGAACGTGCCGGCGGTGGCGCCGACCGTCTTGCCCTTCATGTCCTCGAAGGACTTGATGCCCGACTTGTCGTTGGCCGTCACGGCCATCTCGAAGGCGAAGTAGGGGATCGACATGCCGACGGTCTTGGCACGCTCCAGCGTGTCGGAGGTCGAGGCGACGCCGACATCGACACGGCCGGACATCAGCGCCGGGATGCGCTCCGGGAAGGGCGTTTCGACGATCTCGGCGGTGACGCCGAGGGCCTTGGCCAGATCGTTGCAGTAATCGACGTCGAAACCGATCGGGTTGTTGTTCTCGTCGCGCGCGCCCATCGGCGGGAAGTCGAGAACGACGGCGCAGCGCAGCGTGCCGGACGAGATGATGTCGTCCAGCTTGTCGGCCTTGGCCGGGCTGGTCAGAGCGGTGGCGGCCACGAGGCCGAAGGCGAGGACCGAGGTCTTCTTCATAAACTCTCTCCCTGGATTGGTCTGTCGATTCACGCGGCGGAGGTCCGTCCTGCGCCGAGACTGTAAACCGCCACTAAAATACAACTAATATACAAAAAGTATATACCCGGAAGGAGAAAATATGACGGCCGGGCTTCCTCACGGGAAGCCCGGCCGTCAGGAGCGCTAGAATATTGAATCAGTTCAGAAAATCTTCCGGCAGCAGGCCTTCCGGCATGTTCTGGTAGGAGACCGGGCGCAGGAAGCGGCGGATCGACATGGTGCCGACACTGGTGGCGCCGAAGTTCGTGGAGGCCGGATAGGGGCCGCCATGCACCATGGAATCCACCACCTCGACGCCGGTCGGGAAGCCGTTGACGAGCACGCGGCCGGCCTTGCGTTCGAGGACAGGGCGCAGGCGCTTCGCATCTTCAAGGTCGCCTTCATCCATGTGGATGGTCGCCGTCAGCTGTCCTTCGAAATTGCGGGCGAGCCTCTCCATCTCGTCGACCGAGGAAACGCGCACGACGAGGCCGAGCGGGCCGAAGACCTCTTCCGAAAGCGCGTGGTCGGCGAGGAACTGTTCGCCGGAGATCTCGAAGAGGTTCGGCAGCGCGTTACGGCCGGCGGATTCCGTCGTCAGCAGCGGCTTGACGGTGTTGCGGCTTGCAAAGCGCGCCTGGCCGTCCTGGTAGGCCTTGGCGATGCCGTCGGTCAGCATGGTCTGCGGGCCGACCTTGCCGAGCGCTTCCACGGCAGCGGCGGTGAAACGGTCGGCATCCGCGCCGTCCTCAACGATGGCGATGCCCGGATTGGTGCAGAACTGGCCGGCGCCCATGGTGAGCGAGCCCGCCCAGCCCTGGCCGAGGCCTTCCGCGCGGGCCTTCATGGCCTGCGGCAGCAGGAACATCGGGTTGACCGAGCCGAGCTCGCCGAAGAACGGGATCGGCTCCGGGCGGGCGGCGCACAGGTTGAAGAGGGCGCGGCCGCCGGCGAGCGAGCCGGTGAAGCCGACGGCCTTGATCAGCGGATGCTGCACCAGCGCCTCACCGACCTGGCGGTTGCCGCCCTGGATGAGCGAGAAGACGCCGGGATGCACGCCGGTCTTCCTGATGGCAGCCTCGATGGCCTCGGCGATGATCTCGCCCGTGCCCGGATGGGCGGAGTGGCCCTTGACGACGACGGGGCAACCGGCGGCAAGCGCGGCAGCCGTATCACCGCCGGCAGTGGAGAAGGCGAGCGGAAAGTTGGAGGCGCCGAAGACGGCGACCGGGCCGATCGGCCGCTGGATCAGGCGGATTTCGGGGCGCGGCGCCGGCTGGCGGTCGGGAAGGGCCGCGTCGAAGCGGCGGTCGAGATAGTCGCCCTTCTCGATATGATCGGCGAAGAGGCGGAGCTGGCCGGTGGTGCGGCCGCGCTCGCCCTGCAGGCGCGCGACCGGCAGGCCGGTCTCCTGCGTGCCGATCTCGGTGATCGCTTCTGCCCGGGCCTCGATCTCGTCCGCGATGGCGCGCAGGAACGCGGCGCGTTCGGCGCGGGAGGAATAGCCGTAGCTGAGGAAGGCGTCTTCGGCGGCTTCCGCGGCCTTGTTCACCAGCTCGACCGTTTCGGCGGCTTCCGCGGCCTTGTTCACCAGCTCGACCGTGCCGACGGCAAAGTCGTGCGCCGGGCCATGGGCGGGCGAGGAGGTGAAGGTGCCGTTTCCATCAAGCCATTCGCCTGCGACGAGATGTTTACCGTTGGGAGTGAAAGCCATTAGACGTACCTTTCTCACGGGAAGAGGGATTCGCCCCTGACATAGACTCTTGCTGGGCGAATTGCACTTGTCGAAATCTTGTATACTCTATGTATGCAAATGATCAATCGCCAACCTGCCCCGGTCGGCAAAAGCGGAAGAGACCAAAGATGACGCAGACCTCCACCCTGACGATTGCCGCCCTTCACGAACGGGTGGAAGCGATCTTCCGCAAGGCCGGCCTCAATGCCGTGCAGGCCGGCGCGCTCGCCCGCGTCATCGTCGCCGGGGAGCGCGACGCCTGCAAGTCGCACGGCATCTACCGTATCGAGGGTGCGCTGCGCACCGTCAAGGCCGGAAAGGTCAAGCCGGACGCCGTGCCGGTGCTGGATGCCAAAGAGGGCTCGGCCATCGTCAAGGTCAATGCCGGCGGCGGCTTTGCCAACCCGGCCTTCGAACTCGGCGTGCCGGTTCTTGCCGCCCGCGCCCGCACGCTCGGCCTTGCCGCGCTCGTCATCAACGACTGCACGCATTTCTCCGCCCTCTGGCCGGAAGTGGAGGCCGTGACCAAAGAAGGCCTTGCCGGCCTCGTCATGTGCCCGAGCTACGCCACCGTCGCGCCCACCGGCGGCAACAAGCCGCTGCTCGGCACCAATCCCTTCGCCTTCGGCTGGCCGCGCAAGGGCGATGCGCCCTATGTCTTCGACTTCGCCACCTCGGTCGCCGCCCGCGGCGAGATCGAGCTGCACCGCCGCGCCGGCAAACAGCTGCCCGAGGGCTGGGCGATCGACGCCGAGGGCAACCCGACCACCGACCCGGAAGCCGCGCTCGCCGGCGCCATGCTGCCCTTCGGCGGCCACAAGGGCTCGGCCATCGGCACGATGATCGAACTGCTCGCCGGCATCATGATCGGCGACCTGACGAGCCCGGAAGTGCTCGACTATCTCGGCACCACGACGCTTGCGCCCTTCCATGGCGAGCTGATCATCGCAATGTCGCCGGAGGCCTTCTCCGCCGGCCGGCCCGGCGATCCCTTCGCCCGCGCCGAAGTGCTGTTCGAGGCCATCGTCGGCCAGGGCGCCCGCCTGCCCTCGCAGCGCCGCTTCGTGGCGCGCAGGAAATCCGAGGCGGACGGTGTCACGCTCACCGCCGCCGAGATCGAGCAGCTCGACCGCCTGCTGGAGAAGGGGCTGGATGCGATCTCCTGATCGCGCGGTTGTTTTTATTAGCCGGCGAATAGTCTCGCGGCTCTGGCGCATTAACGCATATCCGCTCCACCCACCGTCGTCATCCTCGGGCTTGACCCGAAGATCCACCTTCCCGCTACGTCCTCGCTGTGAAATGGCAACTGTGTTCAAGCGAAGTTGGTTTTGTCGCGCTGCATTGCGTTGAGGATCGTGATGAGCTTTCGCGCGACGGCGATGATGCCGGCCTTTGCGGAACCTGTTCTGGCTGAGACGGCCTGATGGAAGGCGCGCAGGCGCGCTGAGGCCTTGATGGCGCCGAGGGCCGCCATGTAGAGGGCCTTTCGCACGCGTGGCCTGCCGCCCTTGATGCGGCGGCGGCCGGATCTCCTGCCGGAATCGTCATTGAAGGGAGCAAGGCCGGCAAGGCTTGCGGCTGTTTTGGGCGAAAGGCTGCCGAGTTCGGGCATATGGGCCAGCAGGGTCAAGGCTGTCACCTTGCCCACGCCGGGCGCGGAGGTAAGGCGGTGCGCCTGCTGAGCGAGATGTCCATTCTTCATCTGCTCGTCGATCGCAGCCTGGATCGAGGCGATCCTCTCGCCGAGGATGGCGATCATGGCCTCGATGTCGGCGCGGACGGCGGGATCGAAGGCATCGCAAAGATGCCGGCGCTCGGTTGCACGGGCATCGACGAGCTGATCCCGGCGGCGGGCAAGGGCCGCCAGGCGCTCGCGCACCGGGCAAGGCGGCGCCTCGGCCGTCAGGCCGAACATGGTTCCCATCTCGCAAAGCGAGCGGGCATCGATGCGGTCGGTCTTGGCCAGCCGTCCCCGCGCTTCGGCAAAGCGCCGGGCCGTCTTCGGGTTGACGCGGGCAAAGGCGATGCCGGCCTGTGCCAGACACAGGCGCAGCATCCGGTCGCAATGACCTGTCGCCTCGAAGACGACCAGGTCGGTGGCCGGGTCGAGACCACGGGCAAAAGCGGACAGCGCGGTCTGCTCGTTGGGGATGCGGCAGAACCTGGCCGTTTTCGGATCGAAGATGTCGATCATGTCCTTGCCGATGTCGCAGCCGATGAAGGTATGGTGTATCGTCATGGCGCCTGCTCCTGTGTGCGGGGTCTGTGGCGACAGCCCCGTGCAACTGTTCAGGTTGATGGGCGAAGCGGGAAGGGGCCAAGCCATGCCGCGGCCTGCCGTCACAAACGGCGGCCTGGATCCTCTCGGCCTCCTTCCCGCAACCATCTTACATCAGACCAAACACACAGGATCCTCGGATCAAGCCCGAGGATGACGACGGAGAGTACAGAGTGCGGAGTGCGGGAGGAGCGGCCGATCATCGCCGCCGAAACAAAAAAGCCCTCCTTGCGGAGGGCCTTTCGCTTTAGAGGCATACAACCTTACGCCTTGTAGGTCTGCACGGCGCCCGGCAGCTTGCTCCATTCGGCATACCAGGTGTCGAACAGCTTCAGCTGGGTCTCGACATAGCCGCGCTGGCTGTCGGAGAGCGCGTCGGTCTCGTTGAAGTGCAGCGTGTATTCCTTGTCGCCCTTCAGCACCATCATGTGCTTGAAGTAGAGGACGAGGTCCGGGCCTTCGTCGAAGGAGGAGAGCACGGCGAGCGCCGATTCCAGCTCCAGCGCGCGGGCGCGGGCATCCGGGTCGCCCTTGGCGGCGGCCTGGGCGAGATTGCACATGTGGAGCACTTCCTTGGGCAGCACGCAGCCGATGCCGGTGATCGCGCCGACGGCGCCGCAATCGACGAAGCCGGTGAAGACGCAGGTATCGACGCCGATCATCAGCGAGACGTCATCGTCGCGGCTGGTGATGTTCTCGGCCGCATAACGCATGTCGGCCGCGCCGCCGAATTCCTTGAAGCCGACGAGGTTCTTGTGGTCCTCGCGCAGCGCAAAGAACAGGTCGGCCCGGGTGGCGAAGCCGTAATAGGGGCTGTTGTAGATGACCGCCGGCAGGTCCGGGGCGGCCGAGAGGATCGCCTTGAAATGGTTCTTCTGCGCGGCGGCGACGGAACCGCGGGAGAGCACGCGCGGGATGACCATGAGGCCCTGCGCGCCGACCTTCTGGGCATGCGCGGCATGGGCGACGGCCGAGGCGGTGTTGACGGCACCGGTGCCGACGATGACCGGGATGCCCGCCTTGACGAGACGCTCGACGCCTTCCATGCGCTGTTCGTCGGTCAAAAGCGGCCAGTCACCCATCGAGCCGCAATAGACGACGGCCGACATGCCCTTTTCGATGAGTTCCCTGCCCTTGCGCACCAGCTGGTCGAAATCCGGCGTGCGGTCGTCCTTGCAGGGGGTCATCAGGGCGGGAATGACACCGGAAAAAATCTTGGCCTTCATGTCGGTCTCCTTTGGCGGTTCGTCGGATGGGCGGCCGGCACATGCACGGGGCCTTTCCCCTCTCTGATGACGGGTATAGCATCTTGTATTTTATTTGTCGACAAGAAAAATACAAATTCCATCAGAGCGTGATGTCGAGCCTGTCGTTGCGGCTGAACAGCTTCTGCACCTGGGCGACGATCGCCTCGGCATGGGCCTTGCCGAGGCGGTCCGCTTCCTCGATGTCGCGCGCCGCGATGGCGGCGATGATCGCGGCATGCTCGTCCACGAAGCGCCGGGGGAACTGTTCGTCGTAGGACTGGTAGTAGAGCTGCAGGATGCGCCGTCCCTCGTCGAGCAGCCGGCGGAACAGGCTGGTGAAATAGGGGTTGCGCCCCGCCTCGGCGATGGCGGCATGGAAGGCGGCATTGGTGGCGATCATCTTCAGGGCGTCGCGCGCCTCGAGCGCCGCCGCATAGTCCTCGTGGAAGCCCCTGATGACGGCGAGGTCCTCCGGACGGTGCGCCTGCGCCGCAAGCCGCGTCGTCACGCGGTACATCAGCACCAGCGCGTCGAAGAAGGTGTGCAGGTTGAGGAAGTCGATGTTCGAGACCATGGTCGAGCGGTTCGGCAGGGTCTCGATCAGCCCCTCGCCGGCCAGCCGCACCAGGGCCTCGCGGATCGGCGTGCGCGACATCTTGAACCGCTCGGCAAGCTGCACCTCGTCGATCGGGCTGCCGGGGGCAAGCTTCAGGTCGAGGATCTCGTCGCGCAGGAGGTCATAGACCATCTTCACACCGGAGCCGCGCTTGCGTTCGGGCAGGGAACTGGAATCGGTATCGGTCATCGAAAATCCTCTTGTCGACAAAAGAAATACAATTGTCCGGCAGCGCTATCAATCGTTTAAAGTGGGCATTTTGACGAAACTGTCGTCAAGTCTCCGAGGGCCGGGATTCCGCGAAATCCGGCGTCTGCCGCACACAAAGATGAAAAAACGCGTGTGAAAGCCCCGCCCGGCAAAACGCTCCTTTGTCCCGACGGCGCTTCCGTCCCGTGCAGGCCGCTCGCGCCGGCGCTACGTCTCGTCCTGCCGCGGCGGATAGAGATGCGTTTCCCCGCGGAAATCGCGAAGGCGGAAACAGCCGTCGTCGGCCTCTTCGACCGCCGCCGAATCCGCCCGCACCTTGCCGTGCCCGCCGGGAATGTCGAGGATATAGGCCGGCTGGCAGAGGCCGGAGACGCGGCCGCGCAGGCTTTCGACCAGCGCCCTGCCCTCGGCAAGCGTCAGGCGGAAATGCGCGGTACCGGGCGCCAGGTCGGGATGATGCAGGTAATAGGGCTTGACCCGGTTCTCGACGAAGGTGCGCATCAGGTCGGCCAGCACCGCCGCATCGTCGTTGACGCCCTTCAGCAGCACCGTCTGGCTAACCATCACCAGGCCCGCATCGACGATGCGCGCGATGGCGGCGCGGGCCTCGGCCGTGAATTCGCGCGGATGGTTGGCATGCAGCGCCACATAGGTCGTCTTGCCGGAAGCCTTCAGCGCCGCGATCAGCGCGGTATCCACCCGCGCCGGATCGACGACGGGCACGCGGCTGTGGAACCGCACGATCTTCACGTGAGGAATGGCGGCAAGCCGTTCCAGGATGGCCTGCAGCCGGCGCGGCGAGAGCACGAGCGGATCGCCGCCGGTCAGGATCACCTCCCAGATCGCCGGCCGGGCCGCGATATAGGCGATCGCCGCATCGAGCGCCAGGGCGGAGAGGGTGCCGAGCCCTTCCGGCCCGACCATCTCGCGGCGGAAGCAGAAGCGGCAATAGACCGGGCAGACATGCACGGCCTTCAGGAGGACGCGATCGGGATACCGGTGCACGATGCCCTCGACAGGGCTGTGCGCGAGGTCGCCGATCGGGTCGGCGCGCTCCTCCGGCAGGGTCACGAGCTCCGCGGCATCGGGCACGAACTGGCGGGCGACCGGATCGTTCGGATCGGCCGGATCGATCAGCGCGACGAGCGACGGCGTGACGGCGACGGCATAGCGCGCGGCGACCGCCGCCGCGCCCGCCCGTCGCGCCTCGGGAACGAGGCCGGCCTCGACCAGCTCGGCCACCGTCGTCAGGCTGCGCGCCGCCGTCATGGCGCGGTCTCCGCCACCGGCGCCCAGATCACCTGGTCGATGCGCGCGGCGCCCGTCGCCAGCATGACCAGCCGGTCGAGGCCGAGCGCGATGCCGCTGGCCTCGGGCATATGGGCGAGCGCGGCGAGGAAATCCTCGTCGAGCGGATAGGTCTCGCCATAGACGCGGGCCTTTTCCGCCATTTCCAGCTCGAAGCGCCGGCGCTGCTCGCCCGCATCGGTCAATTCGCCGAAGGCATTGGCCAGCTCCACCCCGCAGGCATAGAGCTCGAAGCGCTCGGCGACGCGCCGGTCCCGTGCCGCCGGGCGGGCGAGCGCGGCCTCCGCGGTCGGATATTCGCACAGGATGGTGGCGCGGCCGAAACCGAGCTGCGGCTCCACCTTTTCCACCAGCACGCGGCTGAAGAGGTCGGCCCAGGTGTCGTCCTCCGCCACGCGCAGGCCGGCCGCCCGCAGGGATGTGGCAAGGCGCGCGCGATCCGTCGCACCGTCGGGATCGATCGAGCCGAGGAGGTCGATGCCGGCATGGCGCCGGAAGGCCTCCGCCACCGTCAGCCGCTCGGGCGGCAAGGCCGGATCGCAGGTCGCGCCGCGGTAGGCGAGCATCGCGGCTCCCGCCACCCCGGCGGCCAGCGCGAGGATCTCCGCGCAATCCTCCATCAGCACGTCATAGGCCTCGCCCGCACGATACCATTCCAGCATGGTGAATTCCGGGTGGTGCAGCGGCCCGCGCTCGCGGTTGCGATAGACATGAGCGAAGCAGGCGATGCGCCTTTCCCCTGCCGTCAGCAGCTTCTTGCAGGCGAATTCCGGCGAGGTGTGCAGGTAGAGCGGCGTCCTTGCGCCGGAATGGCCGATCGCGGCGGTCTCGAAGGCGTGCAGATGCGCCTCGTTGCCGGGGGAGACCTGCAGCGTCGCGGTGTCGACCTCGATGAAATCGCGCGCGGCGAACCAGCCGCGCAGCGCCGCCTGGATGCGGTTTCGCGCAAGAAGGAACGGCCGGCGATCGGCATGGACATCGGGCGTCCACCAGGGCGAGGGCTTCAGGCTCATGGCGTTCCTGTGGCAGGTTTCTTCGCGCTTGCCGGCGGACAGACTGGTCTTTTGCCGGAATATAGGGTAGTTGCGGCCCCGAAAACACATTTTCGGCACCCGGGGAAGGCGTCTCAAGGCGGTCCTCTACGCCGTGATCCATCCAGTTACAAGGAAGACTTATGGTAAAGATCATCGCCTCTTCCGTCCGCAAGGGCAATGTCCTCGAGGTCGAAGGCAAGCTCTATGTCGTGCTGACGGCGCAGAACTTCCACCCGGGCAAGGGCACGCCGGTCACGCAGATCGACATGCGCCGCATCTCCGACGGCGTGAAGGTTTCCGAACGCTACCGCACGACCGAACAGGTCGAGCGCGCCTTCGTGGAAGACCGCGAGCACAACTTCCTCTACGAGGATGGTGACGGCTACCATTTCATGAACCCGGAGACCTACGACCAGCTGACCATGTCCCACGAGGACATCGGCGACCTGAAGGCCTATCTCCAGGAAGGCATGACGGTCATCCTGTCGGTGCATGAGGGCGTCGCCATCGCCATCGACCTGCCGCGCCACGTCACGCTCGAGATCGTCGAGACCGAACCGGTCGTCAAGGGCCAGACGGCCTCGTCCTCCTACAAGCCGGCGATCCTGTCGAACGGCGTGCGCACGCTGGTGCCGCCGCACATCACCGCCGGCACGCGCGTCGTCATCGCGACGGAAGACGGTTCCTACGTGGAACGCGCCAAGGACTGACCGGTTTTGCGGGAAGCGGCGGGCGATCGGGGTCGATGCACGCCCTGCACCAAGCCCTCCGTCATCCTCGGGCTCGACCCGAGGATCCACAATCCACGGTGTGCCGGTGGATGGGTGGTCGCATCAGGCCCGACCATGACGAAAGAGAGGCTTGGCGGACTTCGCCAACAATCCAAGCCGCCGCGCCGTTTCCGGCAGGCGGCTTTTTTCCTTCCAGTTTCCGGAAAAACCGTTAAGACCGACTCCCGGCTCTCACCCAACGGAGACGGAACTTTCGCATGACCAAATTCGATGTGCTGACGGTCGGCAATGCCATCGTCGATATCATCGCGCGCTGCGACGAGAACTTCATCACGGACAACGGCATCATCAAGGGCGCGATGAACCTCATCGATGCCGAACGGGCCGAACTGCTCTATTCCCGCATGGGCCCCGCGCTCGAGGCCTCGGGCGGCAGTGCCGGCAACACAGCCTCGGGCGTCGCCAGCTTCGGCGGCAGGGCCGCCTATTTCGGCAAGGTGGCGCGCGACCAGCTCGGCGAGATCTTCATCCACGACATCCGCGCCCAGGGCGTGCATTTCGAGACCAAGCCGCTGGCCGGCCCGCCGCCGACCGCCCGCTCGATGATCTTCGTCACGCCCGATGGCGAGCGCTCGATGAACACCTATCTGGGCGCCTGCGTGGAACTCGGGCCGGAGGACGTGGAGGAAAGCGTCGTCGCCGAGGCCAAGGTCACCTATTTCGAAGGCTATCTCTGGGATCCGCCGCGCGCCAAGGACGCGATCCGCGACTGCGCCCGCATCGCCCATGCGAACGGCCGGGAAATGTCGATGACGCTGTCGGACAGCTTCTGCGTGCACCGCTACCGCGACGAGTTCCTCGACCTCATGCGCTCCGGCACGATCGACATCGTCTTCGCCAACAAGGCCGAAGCCCTGGCGCTCTACGAGACCGAGGATTTCGAGGAGGCGCTGTCGCGCATCGCCAAGGATTGCCGGCTGGCGGTGGTGACGATGAGCGAGGAAGGCTCGGTCATCCTGACCGGCGGCGAACGCACCAGGGTGGAGGCGATCAGCATTCCGAGCGTCGTCGACACGACGGGCGCGGGCGATCTCTACGCCGCCGGCTTCCTCTACGGTTATACGGCCGGGCGGTCGCTGGCCGATTGCGGCCGGCTCGGCAGCCTTGCCGCCGGCCTCGTCATCCAGCAGGTCGGTCCCCGCCCGCTGCTCTCGCTGGCGGAAGAGGCCAGGAAGGCCGGCCTTACTTGAAGGCCTCGCCCGGATAGGCGCCCCAAATCTCGTTCTGCGAGACCCAGCCGGCCGTGCCGTCTGCTTCGGCGCGGCACCAGTCGCCGTTGCATTCGCCGACCTTGATGACGACGCCGGGCTGGATCTTCGCGATGACCGTCGAGTTCGACATCGCCTCGCGGCGCATGTTGACGAAGATGCCCTCGCCCTTGCCGCGCATCCATGGCGCGGTGACGGCGGTGCGCTCGCCGGAGAGCAGCGCCTGGTTGACCCAGCCCTCCGTGCCATCCGCGTCGCGGATGCGGCGCCAGTTATCGTATTCCTGGATGATCTCCACCGGCACGCCGGATTTGAGATAGCGCCAGGCGACGGCATAATCGACACTGGGGCCGACGCGCAGGTTGACGCTTTTCGCCTTGAGGCTGACGAAGCGGGGCAGCGGCAGGCCGCTCGGCCCCTTGGCCGCCTGGGCATGGGCGAACTGGACGCCGGCAACGGAGACGAGGAGGCCCGCAAGGGCGGCAAGGCTGAGACGCAGGACAAGGTGACGCATGGACGATCCGCACAGATTGGAGGGGGCATGACGCTGCCGAACCGGTGCAAATTGGCAAATCGCAGGAACGCCAAAGAGGGCGGATTGTCTTCGCGACCGGGTCTGGTAGAAAATGCCCCTGATGAAGCAATCCTTGCCCAACTTGGTTAAGGACCCGTCAACAGGACGCCGGAACAGCCCATGACCCAGAAGAAAAAACCGAAGGTCTACATCACCCGCCGCCTACCCGAGGTCGTGGAGACCCGGATGCGCGAACTGTTCGACGCGGAGCTCAACATCGACGACACGCCGCGCAGCCAGCCCGAGCTCGTCGCCGCCGTCAAATCGGCCGACGTCCTGGTGCCGACGCTGACGGACCGGATCGACGCCGCGCTCATCGAGCAGGCCGGCCCGCAACTGAAGCTGATCGCCTGCTTCTCCAACGGCGTCGACAATGTCGACGTGGAGGCGGCGGCACGGCGCGGCATCACCGTCACCAACACGCCGAACGTTCTCACCGAGGACACGGCCGACATGACGATGGCGCTGATCCTCGCCGTCCCCCGCCGGCTGGCGGAAGGGGCGCGCATCCTGACGGACCGCAGGGGCGAATGGGCCGGCTGGTCGCCGACCTGGATGCTCGGCCGGCGCATCTGGGGCAAGCGTCTCGGCATCGTCGGCATGGGGCGCATCGGCACCGCCGTCGCCCGCCGGGCCAAGGCCTTCGGCCTCTCCATCCACTACCACAACCGCCACCGCGTGCGCCCGGACACGGAGGACGCGCTGGAGGCGACCTATTGGGACAGCCTCGACCAGATGCTGGCGCGCGTCGACATCGTCTCGGTCAACTGCCCCTCGACGCCGGCGACCTATCACCTTCTGTCGGCCCGCCGGCTCGAACTGATGCAGCCGACGAGCTATATCGTCAACACGGCGCGCGGCGGCATCATCGACGAGACGGCGCTGATCAAGTGCCTGCGCGAAGGCAAGATGGCCGGCGCCGGCCTCGACGTCTTCGAGAACGAGCCTTCGGTCAACCCGAAGCTCCTGAAGCTCGCCGCCGAGGGCAAGGTCGTGCTCCTGCCGCATATGAGCTCGGCGACGCTCGAAAGCCGCGTCGACATGGGCGAGAAGGTCGTCATCAACATCCGCACCTTCTTCGACGGCCACCGCCCGCCGGACCGCGTGCTGCCGAACCGGGTGTGATCGACGCGGGCTGAGCCCCCCTCTGCCCTGCCGGGCCTCTCCCCCTCAAGGGGGGAGATGCCCGGCAGGGCAGAGGGGGGTGGCAACCCGGCTCTCAGGAACGAACGCTACTCCCCTTCCGCCGCCTGTATTTCAGTGTTTCGAACCGCGCCGCCAGCCCGTCGTAAAGCAGCAGCCGCCCGACCAGCGGGTCGCCGGCGCCCGTGACGAGCTTGATCACCTCCATCGCCATCAGCGTGCCGACGACGCCGGTCAGCGCGCCGACGATGCCGGCTTCGGCGCAGGCCGGAACGACGCCGGGCGGCGGGGCCGTGGGGAAGAGGTCACGGTAGCCGGGGTGAAGCGTGCCGTCCGGCCCGGCCTCATAGGGTTTCAGCACGGTCAGCGAACCGTCGAAGCGGCCGACGGCGCCGGTGACGAGCGGAATGCGCGCAGCCTCCGCCGCATCGGCGGAGGCATAGCGCGTGTCGAAATTGTCCGAACCGTCGACGAGGAGGTCGTAGCCGGCAAGAAGGCGCGCGGCCGTTCCGGCCGTCAGCCGCTCGGCGATGCCGGTGAAGGCGACATGCGGGTTGAGGCGGGCGACGGCGGCCTCGGCGCTCGCGATCTTCGGCGTGCCGAGGCCGGCCGTGTCATGGATCACCTGGCGCTGGAGGTTGGAGAGGGAGACCGTGTCGTCGTCGAGAACGCCGATATGGCCGATGCCGGCGGCGGCGAGATACTGGATGACCGGCGCGCCGAGGCCGCCGGCGCCGACGATCAGCACATGCGCCTGCTTCAGCTTCTGCTGGCCCGCGCCGCCGATCTCGGCGAGCACGATATGCCGGCGGTAGCGGTCGATCTCTTCGGGGCTGAGCGGATCGGTCATGGCACGATGCCTCCATGCGAGACGGTGAGGAACTGCGCGCGCTCGCCGAGCGCGTCGAACATCGACCGGTCGGTGCCGGTCATGAAGGCCTGGCCGCCGAGCGCATCGACCCGGTCGAACAGCGCGGCCCGGCGGCCCGCGTCGAGATGGGCGGCGATCTCGTCGAGCAGCAGCACCGGCGCATGGCCGGTCATGCCCCCGACAAGGCCGGCATGGGCGAGGATGAGGCCAACGAGCAGTGCCTTCTGCTCGCCCGTCGAGCAGCGCTCGGCCTCCATGTCCTTCTCGCGGTGGCGGATCATGAGATCGGCGCGGTGCGGGCCGTCCAGCGTGCGGCCGGCGGCGGCGTCCCGGTAGCGGCCGTCCTGCAGCATGCCGAGATAGATGTCCTCGATCTCGTAGGCCGGGCGCTGCCATTCCCCGTCGAGGAAGCCGGAAAGGCGCATGGTGGCCGAGGGGAACGGCCCGTCGTCGCGCGCCGCCTCCACGAGGCCGGAAAGGAGGCCGACGAGCTCGTGGCGGGCATGCGCCATGGCGATGCCGAGCTCCGCCATCTGCCGCTCCAGCGCCGTCAGCCAGGCGGGATCTGGCCGCGGCTCGGAGAGCAGCCGGTTTCGGCCGCGCATCGCCTTCTCGAAATCCGCCGCCCGGCGGCCGTGCTCGGGATCGAGCGACAGCACCAGCCGGTCGAGGAAACGGCGGCGATCGGCGGAGGGGCCGGTGAAGAGGCCGTCCATGGACGGCGTCAGCCAGACGACGCGCAGATGATCGAGCAGTTCGTCGACGGTGCGGGCGGGCGTGCCGTTCAGCCGGAGTTTTCGCGCCTGGCCCTCGTCGCCGCCCTCGGTACCCGTGCCGATGTCGACCTCGCCCATCATGCCGTCGAGCGTTGCGAAGACGGAAAAGCCGCCGCTTGCGCCGGCGCGCACGACATCGCCATAGGGCGCGCGGCGCAGGCCCCGGCCCGGCGAAAGCAGGGAGACCGCCTCCATCAGGTTGGTCTTGCCCGCACCGTTCTGCCCCGTCAGCACGACATGCCGGCCGTCGAGCGGCAGCGACAGGCCCGCATAGTTGCGGAAATCCGTGAGCTTGAGGCGGGAAAGGGAAACCTTGTGCGGCATGGGGTGAGAGCTAGAGCATTTTGCCGCCAAGGGGAATCACCCTGCGGCGCATAAATCGGGCAACAACAGAAAGATGGGCAGGCGCCGGGCGCCGCACAAGCCGCCCCGGCCCGCAGGGGCAGACTATCGCATATGGAGTTCGGCCCTGCCGCTCTCCCCTTCTCCTCGCGGGGAGAAAGGAATGTGGCAGCGGCTTGCTTCCATAGGCGATGGCTCTTGGGGAGAGATGCCGGCAGGCAGAGGGATCTTTGCAGCCGATCGCGCTACGCTAGCCGGAAGATGAGCCCCTGGCGACGCCGGGCCGGTTGCCTGCATGATGCGGAGCAGGTAAGCCAGAACCTCCCGCCGTGCCTTGCATTCTCCCCCTCCCAGCCCGCAGGTCCTCCGCCTTGTCCTCTTTCCTTCCCGTCTTCGACCGTTCGTTCTCCGCCTTCCTCTTCGACATGGACGGCACGATCATCAACTCCATTCCGGCCACCGAGCGCGTCTGGACGCGCTGGGCGCTGAAGCACGGGCTGGACGTGGCGACCTTCCTGCCGACCATGCATGGCGTGCGCGGCATCGACACGATCACGCGGCTCGGCCTGCCGGGCGTCGATCCCGTCGCCGAGGCGAAGGAAGTCGAGCGCGAGGAGATGGAGGATGTCGAGGGCGTGCTGCCGATCCCGGGCGCGATCGCCTTCCTTTCCGCGCTGCCGGCCGGCCGCTGGGGCATCGTCACCTCGGCGCCGGTGGCGCTCGCCCATCGCCGCCTCGCCGCCGCCGGCATTCCGCTGCCCGCGGTCATCGTGACGGCCGACGACGTGACGCGCGGCAAGCCGGCACCGGACGGCTACCGGTTGGGCGCCGAGCGGCTCGGCTTCGACCCGGCCGATTGCCTCGTCTTCGAGGACGTGCCGGCGGGCATTCTTGCCGGCGAGGGCGCCGGCGCCCATGTCGTGGTGATGACCGCGACGCACCATCACCCCATCGAGACCGGCCATCCGACGCTGCAGAGCTACGAGGGCATCACCACGCAAGCCGATGCGGACGGCCGGTTGACGCTGCTGCGGGCGGCGGGCTGACACGCAGGCTCCCGTTTCACGAAACAGGAAAGCCGGGATGTTTCCATCCCGGCTTTCCGCTGCTGACAAAGTCCGCCAAGCTCCCCTCTGTCATGGCCGCCCATAACCCATTGAAAAATGGATCCTCGGGCCAATCCCGAGGATGACGGAGTGCTTGGGGCGATGTTTGTTCGAGAGAGCGGTCAGCCCTCGAAGAACTCCTTCATCCGCGCGAAGAAGCCGGCGGATTCCGGGTTGTTGTCCTTCGAGGAGATCTCCTCGAATTCCTTGAGCAGCTCGCGCTGGCGCTTGGTCAGCTTCTGCGGCGTCTCGATCTGGATCTGGATGTAGAGATCGCCGACCTGCGTGGAGCGCAGCACCGGCATGCCCTTGCCCTTGAGGCGGAACTGGCGGCCGGCCTGGGTGCCCTCGGGCACCGAGACGCGCGACTTGGTGCCGTCGAGCGTCGCCACGTCGAAGGTGCCGCCGAGCGCCGCCGTCGTCATGGAAATGGGCACGGTGCAGTAGAGGTCCGCCCCGTCGCGCTGGTAGAACTCGTGCGGCTTCACCGACAGGAAGATGTAGAGATCGCCCGCAGGCCCCCCGCGCACGCCCGCCTCGCCCTCGCCGGAGAGCCGGATGCGCGTGCCGTCCTCGATGCCGGCCGGGATGTTGACCGACAGCGAGCGCTCTTCCGTGACGCGGCCATGGCCGTGGCACTTGGTGCAGGGATCGCTGATCGTCTGGCCGCGGCCATGGCAGGTCGGGCAGGTGCGCTCGATCGAGAAGAAGCCCTGTGCCGCGCGCACGCGGCCGGAGCCCTGGCAGGTGGCGCAGGTCTTCGGGCTGGTGCCGGGCTTGGCGCCGGACCCGGAACAGACGTCGCAGGTGATCGAGGTCGGCACGCGGATCTGCGCCGTCTTGCCGGCATAGGCCTCTTCCAGCGAGATCTCCATGTTGTAGCGCAGGTCGCCGCCGCGCTCGCGGCCGCCGGCCGAGCGCCGCTGGCGCCCGCCACCCATCATCTCGCCAAAAATGTCTTCGAAAATATCGGAGAAGCCGCCGCCCTGGAAACCGCCGCCGCCGAAGCCGCCGCCCATGCCGCCCTGCTCGAAGGCCGCATGGCCGTAACGGTCGTAGGCCGCGCGCTTCTGCGGGTCCTTGAGCGTGTCATACGCCTCGTTGACGTCCTTGAACTTCTGCTCGGCGGAGGCATCGCCCGGATTCTTGTCCGGGTGGTACTTCATCGCCATCTTGCGGAAGGCGCTCTTCAGCTCCTTCTCGTCGGCGCTCTTGGAAACACCCAGCGTCTCGTAAAAATCAGCTTTTGCCATTCGGGTTCACGTCCGTTTCGTGGGAACGGTCTTCTTGTTATGGACCTGGAAGCTTGCCTTAGCCTGCATGCCTGAAAAGCGCGCATGCAAAAGGCGGAAGCCGGAGCGAAGGAAAAGCCAAGACATCGTCGCCGCGGTAAACGGGAGTGATCATCTTGTCTTTTTCCCTTCGCGCTGACTTCCGCCTTCTCGCTACCGTTGCACCGGCCGCGAGAGAGCGCGGCCGGCAGTTCAGGAGGCTCAGGCCGACTTCTTGCGGTCGTCCTCGTCCTTGACTTCCTCGTAGTCGGCATCGACGACATTGTCGCCGGCCTCGCCCGAGGCAGAAGAAGCGTTCTCCTCGGCCTGCTGGGCCTCGTAGATCGCCTGACCGAGCTTCATGGAGACTTCCATGAGCGTGTTGGTCTTCGCCTTGATGTCGTCCGCATCGGGCTCGGAGGCCTCGACGGCGGTCTTCAGCGCGGCGATGGCGTCCTCGATGGCCTTGCGGTCGGCCTCGGAAACCTTGTCGCCATATTCCTTCAGCGACTTTTCCGACGAGTGGATCAGGCTTTCGGCCTGGTTCTTCGCCTCGACGCCCTCGCGGCGCTTCTTGTCGGCCTCGGCATTGGCCTCGGCGTCCTTGACCATCTTCTCGATGTCGGCGTCGGAAAGGCCGCCGGAGGCCTGGATGCGGATCTGGTGCTCCTTGCCGGTGCCCTTGTCCTTGGCCGAGACCTGCACGATGCCGTTGGCGTCGATGTCGAAGGTGACTTCGATCTGCGGCATGCCGCGCGGGGCCGGCGGAATGCCGACGAGGTCGAACTGGCCGAGCAGCTTGTTGTCCGCAGCCATTTCGCGCTCGCCCTGCGAGACGCGGATGGTCACGGCCGACTGGTTGTCCTCGGCGGTCGAGAAGGTCTGGCTCTTCTTCGTCGGGATCGTCGTGTTGCGCTCGATCAGACGGGTGAAGACGCCGCCCAGCGTTTCGATGCCGAGAGACAGCGGGGTCACGTCGAGGAGGAGGACGTCCTTGACGTCGCCCTGCAGAACGCCGGCTTGGATGGCGGCGCCCATGGCGACCACTTCATCCGGGTTGACGCCCTTGTGCGGCTCCTTGCCGAAGAGCTGCTTGACGGTTTCCTGCACCTTCGGCATGCGGCTCATGCCGCCGACGAGAACGACCTCGTCGATCTCGGCCGCCGAAACGCCGGCATCCTTGAGGGCTGCCTTGCAGGGCGCGACGGTGCGCTGGATGAGGTCGTCGACGAGCGCTTCGAACTTGGCGCGGGTCAGCTTCATCGTCAGGTGCTTCGGACCGGTCGCATCCGCCGTGATGAACGGCAGGTTGATCTCGGTCTGCTGCGAGGACGAGAGCTCGATCTTGGCCTTCTCGGCGGCTTCCTTGAGGCGCTGAAGGGCGAGCTTGTCGTTCTTCAGGTCGACGCCCTGGTCCTTCTTGAACTCGTCGGCGAGGTAGTTGACCAGACGCATGTCGAAGTCTTCACCGCCGAGGAAGGTGTCGCCGTTCGTCGACTTCACCTCGAAGACGCCGTCGCCGATTTCCAGAACCGAGATGTCGAACGTGCCGCCGCCAAGGTCGTAGACGGCGATGGTCTTGCCGTCCTTCTTGTCGAGGCCGTAGGCGAGCGCGGCGGCCGTCGGCTCGTTGATGATGCGCAGCACTTCAAGACCCGCGATCTTGCCGGCATCCTTGGTCGCCTGGCGCTGCGCGTCGTTGAAATAGGCCGGAACCGTGATGACGGCCTGGGTGACGGTCTCGCCGAGATAGGATTCGGCGGTTTCCTTCATCTTCTGCAGGATCATCGCGGAGATCTGCGAGGGGGAATAGCCCTTGCCGCGGGCATCGACCCAGGCATCGCCATTGTCGCCCTTGACGATCTTGTAGGGAACGAGGCCCTTGTCCTTCTCGACGAGCTTGTCGTCGTAGCGGCGGCCGATAAGGCGCTTGACGGCGAAAAGGGTGTTTTCCGGGTTGGTGACCGCCTGGCGCTTGGCCGGCTGGCCGGTCAGCCGCTCACCGTCTTCGGTGAAGGCGACCATGGAAGGCGTCGTGCGCGCGCCTTCGGCATTTTCGATAACTTTTGCGTCCTTGCCATCCATGACGGCAACGCAGGAATTGGTCGTCCCGAGGTCGATACCGATTACTTTAGCCATGTCATTCTCTCCTTGAAGCGAACTGCCGGAACCCATTCAGGCATTCGATTGGCAGCCCCTAATGGTATGGTCTTCACGAAAGCATGGGCCGCAGCCCTGCCTTGCGGCGTATATAAGGAGCCCTCCAGACGACTGCAAGACATTGCCGGGCCGCAAAGCTCGCAAAATCAGCGCGTCCGATGGACTTGGTGTACCGCCCTCGCAACCCGCAATCAACCACAATCCTCTCAGGTGTTTCAAGCAACGGCTCGAGGTCTTGGCGGCTCCCCGAGAGATGGGATCTTAAGGCCCGGAAATGTAGAGCGTCCGGCATGAACGGAGATGTCGAATAGAGAGCGACGGAAGGAAACATATAATATTTTCCTTCACTTGTACGCAGTGTAAAATTTTTCTCCAGGTCAGTTCATCCCCGTCGTCGACAACGCGCGCACACTTTTCCGACTAAATTGCGAGCGGATTGTGTGGCAATGATCTCGACGGACCCTACCGAACCAAGCTTTTTACAATCAAGCTACCGATATGCGGCGATAACAGTCGAAATCCGCGCGCTAGCCCTGTGCCTTCGATTGAAAGCCGGCTTCCGCCCTGAACAGCCGCGTGTCCCCGCAGGCAATCCCGATGGCGGACAATGGGTGAGGGAGGGTTCCGGCAACCGGCCGATTCTTGTTAGCCGCCGCGGACCACGCGGTGGGAGACAAGTTCGTATCCTCGGCAGGTCGCAAACTATCACGCCCGCGCAAGAGGTGCGGCTGGCGATCAGTACAAGTCGGATGCAAGAGGCACTACGCGCCGTTCATAGGCGTGAACCGAACTGGAAACCAACGCCGCAAATCTACGAGACGGTTGAAGGGTTGATACGAGCCAACGAAGCGACAGCGCAAGAGGCGATGCTCCGCGCACTTCAGCTAAAACTACCGCGGACCGGTCCCGGGCCGTTTGCAAAGGAGTGGATTGCCGCGCCAGCAACCAACAGGCGGCTTACCAGAACGGAGCAGGCAGACATTGATCGCATCGGCCGCACGTACGGATGCCACTGGTGTGGTACAAAGACGTCGGGAACCAAGAAAGGTCATTTTATCGGTGACCATCAGATACCAAGATCACTGGGTAAACCAAGCAGGATTTATCCGCATTGTTCGTGGTGCAGCAAGTCGCAAGGCGGTCTGGTCTCTCAAGGGAGTTACTAAATCGATGTCCGTCACAACGCTTGTAATCGCACCTGAATACCTCAGCATATATGTCGCCGGGCGTCGGAATGTTAAAATTCCCCTTCACATGGATAAGCAAGGAATATTCTCTTCACCGGACTGCATCAACGTTCCGGCGCTCTATTGGAACGATGGCGACACGCATGTGACATTCGGACCGGCTTCAGAGATCACGGAGGCGAGAAAACCCGATTTCGAAGGCATTCTGAACACACCCGACAAAGAGCTCATCTTGTTCGACGCCAACGAGCCTCAATATGCCATCGCGGATGTACCATCCACGAAAACGCGTATTCGGGTCTGGATAGATCACCCCACCGAACCCGAATACGTTATCATTGCATGGGGGTAGAAATGGCGAGCCAGAATGGTTCAAACGGCTTCATTGCCTTTCCGGAAGAATATGAAATCGTTGCTGGATGGAAACTCTGAAATGGCTATTCTTCATTTCAGCATAGCGCCTGAATACAATAGTGTTTATCTGGCAAGCCGTCCAATACCTGATGTCTCACACAATTTCAGGGAGAAGACCATACCGTCTACTCCCGATTGCATCAGTATTCCATGCACATATTGGAATGATGGCGACACCAGTTTTTCCGTTGGAGAAGCTTCGGAAATAACCATGTCGACGCCCCCGACATTCGACGGGTTTCTCGACACGCCCGACAAGAGGCTTGTCTTCTTCGGTGCCAACGAGCCGGAGTTTGCCAGCGTATCGGTGCCTACCGTTAAAACGCGCATACGGATCTGGATCGATCACCCGAGGGAGCCGGAAAATGTCGTCATCGCCTTCGGATAAACGCGACCGTCAGCCCCCCAGCAGCACGTCGAGAAGCGTCGTCCGGCGCGTGCCGGTCTGTCCCTGCTGGCCGACGTCTGCGGGCGGCGTAAGGCCGTCGTCGAGCGGAACGGCGCCCGTCTCGCCGTTCGCCATCGCCTGCCCGTCACGGGCGGGCTCGTTGCCCAGCGTACGGGAGATGATGTCGAAGAGCTGGTCGCCTTCCGGGGCCGGTTCCGTCCCGTCCACGGCAGGCTCGCCGCCGGCCGTGCCGAAGAGCGGCGAAGGCGCAAGGCCCTCATGGGCGGCGGTCATGAACTGGCTCCAGGCCTTCGCGGGAAGCCCGCCGCCCGTCACCTTCTTCATCGACTTGCCGTCGTCGTTGCCGAACCAGACGCCGGTCGTCAGATTGCTGGTGTAGCCGACGAAGAGCGCGTCGCGGAAGGACTGCGTCGTGCCCGACTTGCCGGCCGCCGGCCAGCCGGGAATGCGGGCGTTCTTGCCGGTGCCCTCGGTGATGACGCGCATCATCATGCCGTTCATCTGGGAGACGACGCCGGGTTCCAAAACGCGCGGCGGGTTGTCGTAGGTGTTCTCGTAGAGCACCCGGCCGTCGGCCGTCGAAATGCGGCGGATGATGTGCGGCGTCGCCTTGTAGCCGCCGTTCATGAAGGGGGCGTAGGCGGCGGTCAGTTCCACCAGCGTCACCTCCGACGTGCCGAGCGCGATCGAGGCGTTCGACTGAAGCTCCGATTCGATGCCGAGCCTGCGGGCGAGTTTTATGACGTCGTCCGGGCCGACCTCCATGACGAGCTGCGCGGCAATCGTGTTCAGCGACTGGGCGAGCGCGGAGGAGAGCGTCACCTCGCCGCGATATTTCTGGTCGTAGTTCTCCGGCGTCCACTTGCCGATCCTGACCGGCGCGTCGTTGCGCACGGAAAGCGGCGAGCGGCCGGCTTCCAGCGCCGCCGCATAGACGAAGGGCTTGAAGGCCGAGCCCGGCTGGCGCTTGGCCTTGGAGGCGCGGTCGAACTGGCTTTCCGCATAGTCCCGCCCGCCGACGAGGGCCCGGATGGCGCCGGTGCCGTCGATCGAGACGAGGGCGGCCTGCGAGGCGTTCGACTTTTCGCCCTCCTTGTCGAGGAGCGCGGTGATCGCCTCGTCGGCCTTCTTCTCGAGGTCGAGGTCGATCGTCGTATCGATGACGAGGTCCTCGGTGATGTCGCCGATCATGCCCGGCAGCTGGGCCATGACCATGTCGGCGGCATAATGCTGGGCGCCGGACCAGTAGCTCTTCGCCCGCGCCGGCGTCTGCGACATGGCGGTCTTGATCTCGGTGTCGGTGACGAAGCCCTCTTCGCGCATCGCGCCGAGCACGATCTGCGCACGCGCTTCCGCCGCCTCCGGATCGCGCGCCGGGGAGAGGCGCGAGGGCGCCTTCAGGAGGCCGGCGAGAAGGGCGGCCTCGCCGAGATTGACGTCCCGCGCCGACTTGTTGAAGTAGCGCCGCGCCGCGGCCTCGACGCCGTAGGAATTCGAGCCGAAGAAGACGCGGTTGAGATACATCGCCAGGATCTGGTCCTTGGAATATTTGTGCTCCAGCCAGAAGGCGAGCAGAACTTCCTGAACCTTGCGCTCCAGCGTGCGCTCCGGCGAGAGGAACATGTTCTTGGCGAGTTGCTGGGTCAGCGTCGAGCCGCCCTGCACCATGCGGCCGGTGGTGATGTTGGTCAGCATCGCGCGGGCGAGGCCGAGCGGATCGATGCCGAAATGCGAATAGAAGCGCCGGTCCTCGATGGCGATGACGGCCTGCGGGATATAGGGCGACATGTTCTCCAGCGACAGCGCCTCGCCGCCGGTCACGCCGCGATTGGCGATGATGTCGCCGCTGACGGCGAGGATCTTCAGGTTCGGCGGCCGGTCGGGGATCGACCAGCTCGTGGCGCTCGGCATGCGCGCGCCGTAGTAGAGGACGAGGCCGCCGACGCCGATGGCGCCCCAGATGCCGAGCACGACGCACCAGTAGAAGAGCCGGCGGAAAAGGCCGAAGAAACCGCCGCCGGCCGCCCGCCGGCGCCCGCCGGAGCCGCGCCCCGGCCGCTCGACCCTCGGTGGCTTGCCGCGCCCCTTGCGGCCGCCGCCTGCCACGCGATCTCCCGCGCCGACGTGGAAATCATCCTCGTCGTCGTGCCCACCCGATCCCCGGAAGGACGGTTCGATGCGCTGGGATTTGCGATTGGCTGCCATAAGCGGTCGGATACACCTCGAAAACGTCGCCGTCCGGTGGACCTTAAATGCGGCGATTTAAGGGGTCGTTAAGAAGCGGTGAACGCGCAGGCGACAGTTTGAGGGGGATTTGAGAGAAGATCGGGCGGCCTTGCGGGCCGCCCGGGATATCGCGTTCCGGTCTTGCGTCGTTGCCGGCGCAGACCGTTCAGGCACGTTTACCTTGCTCAATAGTAAGGCGAGAGGCACTCGCGGCGGCCGCCATAGTTGGGCTGGAACGTGTTGTCGTAGGCCCGGTACGAGCGGTAGCGCGCATAGCACCATTCGGTGTGGCGCGGATTGATGCCCTCGTAGCGCGGCCGGGCATAGCCGTCATTGGCGATCGCGCCGCCGATGATCGCACCCGCACCGAAGGCGGCCAGCGGATACCACCAGCCATCCGAATGGCGGCGATAGCCGCGACGTTCGTAGCGATAGCCGCGATGGCCATTGTGCCAGCCGCGGCGCTCGCGCCACTGGACCTGCTGGACATCGCTCGCCTGAGAAGCGCCGACCTTCGGCATCGGCACGGCAAAGGCCGGTGCGGATACGAATGTCGTGGCGAACATGGCGACGGCCATGGCAGCGGCAATGCCGCCCTTGATCGTTGTCTTCATGTCGGTCTCCCTTGGATTGTCACTGTTTCACAGTGATCAAGACGGATGACAGCATGAAACAATTCGACTGAATGCAGGATGAACCGAACTTCTCCATCGCCTCAGTCCTCGCCGTTGCCCAGCCGGCTGAGGAAACGCTGCCGCTCGAAGACGAGGATGACCACCAGCGCCATGATGAAGGGGATGATCAGGTAGAACAGCCGGAAGACGGCGAGCGCGGCCAGCACCGCCGCCGGATCCATGTCCGGCAGGCCGGCGATGAAGACGAGCTCCAGGACGCCGATGCCGCCCGGCGCATGGGACAGCAGCGCCACCGAGAAGGAGGCGAGGAAGATGCCGAGCACGACGAAGAAGCCCGGATTGCCCTCCGCCGGCAGCACGAAATAGATGATCGCCGCCGCGCCGATCAGCTCGATCGGCGCGATGATGAGCTGGCGGAAGACCAGCGAGGGCTTGGGATATTCCAGCTTCAGCCAGCGCGTATTGATCGGCCGGAAGCCGACGAGGCTGCCCACCACATAGAGCACGACCAGCGCCAGGATGAAGACACCGGTCGAGAACGCCGCCTCGATCGGCAGGAATTCGGCGAACCGCCCGACGATCTCCGGCTCCAGCACCAGCACCAGGCCGAACAGCATGACCGTGCCGAGCGCGAAGGTGAAGGAGCAGAAGGCGACGAGGACGCCCACCTCCGATCCGGTCAGCCCCTTCGACGTATAGGCGCGGTAGCGCACCAGCGCGCCGGAGAACACCGAGGCGCCGATATTGTGCGACAGCGCATAGGTGGTGAACGAGGTGATGGTGATGAACCACAGCGAGATGCGATGGCCGAGATGCTCGAGCGCCAGGTGGTCGTAGGCGGCGAGCGCCGCATAGGCGACGAGCGTGGCGCCGCAGGCCAGCAGCCAGCCGGAGACCGGAATGGCATGGAGGCTCGCCATGAACTCGTCGAGCGACAGGCCGCGGAGATCCTTGTAGAGGATATAGACCGACAGGATGATCGCGGCGGTGCTGACGAGCGGCCAGAAGAACTTTTTCAGCCGCTTCATCCCGCCTTCCCCCCTGCTGCCGGCGCCCCACAGCCCGGGCAGCGAGGTGTTCTCGCAATCTTTCCTGACGCCATTCTCACCCTTTCCCCATGTCCGGGCCGTCGTCGCCTGTCCGCGCGCGGTCCTTGTCTTTTGAGGAAACCAGCATTTCCGTTCCGTCCGGTTAATGCTGGCCTCCCATGTCATCACATCTGTGTCAGCGCGCCGCGAGCGCCGAAAGAATGCGCACCCACGAGCGGATGCCCTTTTCGAAGGAGCGCAGCTCGTATTTCTCGTTCGGCGAATGGATGCGGTCGTCCGACAGCGCAAAGCCGACAAGCAAGGATTCCATGCTGAGCATCTTCTGGAAATCGCCAACGATCGGGATGGAGCCGCCCATGCCGATGACGACGGCGGGCTTCGGCCATTCGTCCGAGAGCGCGCTCTTCGCCTTGCCGAGCAGCGCGGAATCGTAGGGAAGCTGGATGGCCGGCGAGCCGCCATGGGCATGGAACGTCACCGAGCAGTCCGCCGGGACGCGCGCCCGCACATAGGCGCGGAACGCATCGCGGATCTTCGCCGGATCCTGCTTGCCGACGAGGCGGAAGGAGACCTTTGCCGAGGCTTCGGCTGCGATCACCGTCTTGAAGCCCTCGCCCGTATAGCCGCCGGTGATGCCGTTGACCTCGGCTGTCGGGCGCGCCCAGGTGAGCTCCAGCACGGAGCGGCCCTTTTCCCCCGAGGGGATCGACAGGCCGATCTCGCCGAGGAAGCTCTCGGCCGTCTTGCCGAGCGTCTCCCACGCCGCCTTGATCTGGCTCGGCGTTTCCTCGACGCCGTCATAGAAGCCGTCGAGCGTCACGCGGCCGGTCTCGTCGTGCAGGCCGGCGAGGATATTCGACAGGATATGGATCGGGTTTGCCGCCGCCCCGCCGAAATAGCCCGAATGCAGGTCCCGGTCGGCCGCCTTGATGACGATCTCCTCGCCGACGAGGCCGCGCAGGCCCGCGGAGATGGCCGGCGTGTCGGCATCCCACATGCTGGTATCGCAGACGAGGGCGAAATCGGCCGTCAGCTCGGCGGCATTGGCCTCGAGGAACGGCTTGAGCGAGGGCGAGCCGGATTCCTCCTCGCCCTCGAAGAGGATGGTGACGCGGCAGGGCAGGCTGCCCGCCGTTTCCTTGTAGGCGCGGCAGGCTTCCACGAAGGTCAGGAGTTGGCCCTTGTCGTCCGACGTGCCGCGGCCGGTGATGATGCGCCGGCCCTTGCCGGCATCGCGCACCGCCGGCTCGAAGGGATCGTGGTCCCACAGGTTCAGCGGGTCGACCGGCTGGACGTCGTAGTGGCCGTAGAAGAGCACATGCGGCGCATCGGGCTTCGCGCCGTCGTGATGGGCGACCACCATCGGATGGCCGGGCGTGTCGCGCACCGTCGCATCGAAGCCGAGCGAGCGCAGCTCCTTGACCAGCCATTCGGCCGCCCGTCGGCACTCCGCCTTGAAGGCCGGATCGGTGGAGATGGACTTGATGCGCACCAGCTCGAACAGGCGTTCGAGGCTGGCCGGAACGCCGGCGCTGGCGCGATCGAGAACGGGCAGGATGTTGGTCATGGATGAACCCCCAGGACATGGTGCGGGCGCGCTCTTGCGGTGCAACATGCAGCAAATCAAATGAATTTCGGCGCGACATTAGACCGATCGGCTCGGTCAGGGCAAATCGTATGACGATCAGAGGCGCGGATCGCGGCCGAGATTGGCGAGCACCATGCGCATATACTCCAGGAGCAGCTCCCGCTCGAAGCGCCGGAAGCCCCGGAAGAGCGCGTCCTCGGTGGCCGAGGCCGCCGCCATCGCGGTCTCGCGCAGCGCCTTGCCGCGGCTCGTCAGGAAGACGAGCTGGGCCCGCCTGTCCTTCGGGTGGCGCCGGCGAGAGATGAGCCCGTCGCGCTGCATGCGGGCGAGCGTGCTGGCCATGGTCGCCTGCTCGATGTCGAGCCGGTCGAGAAGCTCGCGCTGGGTGAGGCCGTCGCCGCTCCACAGCTCCAGGAGGACCGGGAACTGGCCGGGCGCGAAACCGGCCCCGTCCGCCCGCGCCTGAAGGGCGCGGGACGCCGCCTTCGCCAGGAGATTGGCGAGGTACGCTGCCGACTCCTTCCGGTCAAATTCCATGAAGCGAAAGCTAAGCCGGTTTTGGGCGGAAGACAATGGATCGCAGGCGATGCTTTGGCGAGCGGGAGAGCTCCCCAGCCTTTCTCCCTGCACTCGCCCCATTCAGCGACGCGGCCCCAGAAACGAGAAGCCGCCGACGACAGGAGGCTTGTCGCGGCGGCTTCTTCGAATGATGGACAAAGGCCCGGAGAGGGGGATGAGGCCTTTGTCCTTTGTCTGGCGCGGCGGGGGACAGGCCGGGTGCCAGACAACGGCTTTGATCAGGTGCCGATGAACAATATCTGTGGGTTCGAATGTGGCTTTTCAAGGGTTTCAAGCGCCCGGGAAAATTACAAATCGGTAACGTTCGTGTGAGGCTTTCCGGCCCCTGGAAAGGCCTGTTTGCCCACAATGAAAGATGGACGCGGAAAGCCGCCCGCGCTATCCATTCACCCCATGAAAAAAGGTGATCATCTCTTCCTCGTCGACGGCTCCGGCTTCATCTTCCGCGCCTTCCACGCCATCCCGCCGCTCAACCGCAAATCGGACGGGCTGCCGGTCAATGCCGTCTCGGGTTTCTGCAACATGCTGTGGAAGCTCCTGAAGGATGCGCGCAACACCGATGTGGGCGTGACGCCGACCCATTTCGCGGTCATCTTCGACTATTCCTCGAAGACCTTCCGCAACGACCTCTACGATCTCTACAAGGCGAACCGCACGGCACCGCCCGAGGACCTGATCCCGCAGTTCGGCCTGATCCGCCACGCGACGCGCGCCTTCAACCTGCCCTGCATCGAGAAGGAAGGCTTTGAGGCCGACGACCTGATCGCCACCTATGCCCGCCTTGCGGAGGCGGACGGCGCGGATGTCACCATCGTCTCCTCCGACAAGGACCTCATGCAGCTCGTGACTGAGAACGTCTCGATGTATGACGGCATGAAGGACAAGCAGATCTCCATTCCGGAAGTCGTCGAGAAATGGGGCGTGCCGCCGGCAAAGATGATCGACCTCCAGTCGCTGACCGGCGATTCGACCGACAATATTCCGGGCGTTCCCGGCATCGGCCCGAAGACCGCCGCGCAGCTCCTCGAAGAATATGGCGACCTCGACACGCTGCTTGCCCGCGCCGAGGAGATCAAGCAGGTCAAGCGCCGCGAGAACATCATCGCCAACCGCGAGCTCGTGCTGCTCTCCCGCCAGCTCGTGACGCTGAAGACCGATACGCCGCTCGACACGCCGCTCGACGACCTGATCCTGCACCCGCAGGACGGGCCGCGGCTGATCGCCTTCCTGAAGGCGATGGAATTCACCACGCTGACGCGCCGTGTCGCCGAAGCCTGCGATTGCGACGCGGGCGCCATCGCGCCGGCGGACGTGCCGGTCGAATGGGGCGCCGAGGCGCATGGCCCGGACCTCGACAAGGGCGACGTCGCCGGCCCCGCCCTCGTGCTCGATGGCAAGGAGACGGCGGCCGAGGCCGCCGCGACGCTGCTGCCCACCGCCGGCGCGGATGGCGACACGCCCTCGGCGCTCGCCAGGGCCCGTGCCGAACGCTTTTCGGCCGCCCCCATCGACCATGCCGGCTACGAGACCGTGCGGGATATCGAGACGCTGGACCGCTGGATCGCCGCCGCGCGCGAGACCGGCCTCGTCGGCTTCGACACCGAGACGACCTCGCTCGATGCCATGCAGGCGGAGCTTTGCGGCTTTTCCCTTGCGATCGCCGACAATGCCAAGGACCCGACGGGCACCGTCATCCGCGCCTGCTACGTGCCGCTCAACCACAAGAACGGCGTCGGCGACCTGCTCGGCGGCGGCCTTGCCGAGGGGCAGATCCCGATCCGGCCGGCGCTGGAACGGCTGAAAAGCCTGCTGGAGGACCCTTCCGTCCTGAAGGTCGCGCAGAACCTCAAATACGATTACCTCGTCATGCGCCGCCACGGCATCACCGTTCAGGGTTTCGACGATACGATGCTGATGTCCTACGCGCTCGACGCGGGCGCCGGCACGCATGGCATGGACACGCTCTCCGAACGCTGGCTCGGCCACAAGCCGATTTCCTACAAGGACGTCGCCGGCTCGGGCAAGGGCGCGCAGACCTTCGACATGGTGGATATTTCCCGCGCCACGGCCTATGCGGCGGAAGACGCCGACGTGACGCTGCGCCTCTGGCACGTCTTGAAGCCGCGGCTCGCCGCCAACCGCATGACCACCGTCTACGAGCGGCTGGAGCGCCCGCTGGTGCCGGTGCTCGCCCGCATGGAGGAGCGCGGCATCACCATCGACCGCCAGGTGCTGTCCCGCCTTTCCGGCGAACTCGCGCAGGGCGCCGCCGGCCTCGAGGAGGAGATCTACGAGCTTGCCGGCGAACGCTTCAACATCGGCTCGCCGAAACAGCTCGGCGACATCCTGTTCGGCAAGATGGGCCTGCCCGGCGCCTCCAAGACGAAGACTGGCCAGTGGTCGACCTCCGCACAGGTGCTGGAGGACCTCGCCGCCCAGGGCATTCCCCTGCCGCGCAAGATCGTCGACTGGCGCCAGCTCACCAAGCTGAAATCCACCTATACGGACGCCCTGCCCGGCTTCGTGCATCCCGACACGAAGCGCGTGCACACGTCCTACGCGCTTGCCGCCACGACGACCGGCCGCCTCTCCTCCTCCGATCCCAACCTGCAGAACATCCCGGTGCGCACGGCGGAAGGCCGCAAGATCCGCACGGCCTTCATCTCGACGCCCGGCCACAAGCTGGTCTCGGCCGACTACAGCCAGATCGAACTGCGCGTGCTCGCCCATGTCGCCGACATCCCGCAGCTGAAACAGGCCTTTGCCGACGGCATCGACATCCATGCCATGACGGCGTCCGAAATGTTCGGCGTCCCGGTGGACGGCATGCCCCCGGAGGTCCGCCGCCGCGCCAAGGCGATCAATTTCGGCATCATCTACGGCATCTCGGCCTTTGGCCTTGCCAACCAGCTCTCCATCGAGCGCTCGGAGGCCGGCGACTACATCAAGAAATATTTCGAGCGCTTCCCGGGCATCAAGGACTACATGGACCAGACCAAGGCCTTCGCCCGCGAGAACGGCTATGTCGAAACCATCTTCGGCCGCCGCGCGCATTACCCGGAGATCAAGTCGTCCAATCCCTCGGTGCGCGCCTTCAACGAACGCGCCGCGATCAACGCCCCGATCCAGGGCTCGGCCGCCGACATCATCCGCCGCGCCATGGTCAAGATGGAGCCGGCGCTCGCCGCCGCCGGCCTTTCCGCCCGCATGCTGCTGCAGGTGCATGACGAACTGATCTTCGAGGTCGAGGACGGCGAGGTGGAAAAGGCGATCCCCGTCATCATCGGCGTGATGGAAAACGCCTCCCTGCCGGCGCTCGCGATGAAGGTGCCGTTGAAGGTGGATGCACGGGCGGCGCACAATTGGGACGAGGCACACTGAAGGCAGCGAACGGCCCCTCATCCGCCTGCCGGCACCTTCTCCCCGCAGGCGGGGAGAAGGGATCGAGGAGCAAAGCTTCCCTTCCCAAGGGCATTGTTTCGGGAAACCCGTGCGACATACCCCTTCTCCCCGCTTGCGGGGAGAAGGTGGCGGCAGGCGGATGAGGGGCAGCCCCAAGGCAGGAAGAGCGCGGGATTTCACCTGCATTGGCGCCTCATCCGACCCTTCGGGCCACCTTCTCCCCGCAAGCGGGGAGAAGGGAACACCGGCAACGTCGAATCCTATCTGCAATTGCCCTTCGGACTTCGGAAAGAAAGTCCCAGCAGCGAAATGAGGAACCCCTACGCCTCCGCGATCTCCGCATGTCCCGTCTGGATGTTCCAGAGATTGCGATAAAGCCCCGGCCGCTCCACAAGCGCGCCGTGCGAGCCCGACTGGATCACCCGGCCCGCCTCCATCACATGGATGGCGTCGGCATGCACCACTGTGCTCAGCCGGTGCGCGACGAGGATGACCGTGCGCTTGCCCTTCATCCTGGCGAGCGAGCGCTGGATCGCCGCCTCCGTCTCGTTGTCGACGGCGCTCGTCGCCTCGTCGAGGATGAGGATCGCCGGATCGATCAGCAGCGCGCGGGCGAGCGCGATGCGCTGGCGCTGGCCGCCCGAGAGCTTCTGGCCGTATTCGCCGATCTGGCTTTCATAGCCGTCCGGCAGGTCGCGGATGAAGCCGTCGGCCTCCGCCATGCGCGCGGCGGCCTCGACCTCCTCGCGGCTCGCGCCGGGCCGGCCATAGGCGATGTTGTCAGCGATCGAGCCGGAAAACAGCGTCACCTCCTGCGGCACCCAGGCCATGCTCTTGCGCAGACATTCGCCGGACCAGTCGGCGAGCGGCACGCCGTCGAGGAGGATGCGGCCCTTCTGCGGGCGGATGAAGAGGCCGAGCAGCTTGATCAGCGTCGACTTGCCGCTGCCTGTGGGGCCGACGAGGGCGACCGTCTCGCCCGCCTTGATGGCGAGGTTGATGTCGGTGACGCCGCCGGGGCTCGTCGCATAGCGGAAGGTAACGCCGTCGATCTCGAAGCGGCCGGAGACCTTTGCCTCGTGCGTGCCGTGCGGTTCGCCGCGCGGCTCGTCGAGCAGGCGCAGGATGCGGCGCGTCGAGGCCATGGCGCGCTCGTAGAGGTCGGCGATCTCGGCAAGGCCGGTCATCGGCCAGAGCAGGCGCTGGGTGAGGAAGACGAGCAGGCCATAGGCGCCGACCTGCATCTCACCGTTCAGCGTCAGCCAGCCGCCGATCAGGAAGGTGGCGAGGAAGCCGGACAGGATCGCCATGCGGATGATCGGGATGAAGGCGGAGGAGACGCGGATCGCCGCCCGGTTCGCCTCGACATAGCCGCGGCTTTCCGCCGTCAGCGCCGCTGTCTCGCGCGCCTCGGCGCCGAAGGCGCGGATGGTCTGGAGGCCCTGCAGGTTGGTGGTGAGCCGCGCGCCGAGCCCGCCGGCCCGCGCCCGCACCGCATCGTAGCGCGCCTGCGCCCGGCGCTGGAACCAGAAGGCGCCGGCGATGATCGCCGGCACCGGCGTGAAGGCGATGACGGCGATCAGCGGGCTGACGATGAAGAACACCGCGCCGACGAGGATGACGGCGGAAAAGGTCTGGATCAGCTCGTTCGCGCCGCGGTCGAGGAAACGCTCCAGCTGGTTGATGTCGTCGTTCAGCACGGCGACGAGGTCGCCGGAGCGGTTCTCCTCGTAAAAGCTCGTCGGCAGGTGCTGGGCGTGGTCATAACAGAGGATGCGCAGCCGGTGCTGCACGTCCTGCGCCAGGCCCCGCCAGAGGATCTGGTAGAAATATTCGAACAGCGATTCGCCGAACCAGATGAGGAAGGTGGCGATGCCGAGCAGGGTGAGCTGGTGCACGGGATCGGTGATGCCGACCTGCGCCACGAAGGAATCCTTGCCGCGCACCACCACGTCGAGCGCGATGCCGATCAGGATCTCCGGCATGACGTCGAAGATCTTGTTGATGACCGACGAGGCGACCGCCCGCATCACGCGGCCCTTCTCGTCGCTGACGAGCGACAGGAGAACACGCAGCGGATGGCGCTTGCCGGAGGAAAGGGGAGCGGACGTCTCGGGAGCGGGCATGGAAGGAACCTGTTGTCGGGGCCGGCCGATCCATCGGACGGCCCTCCGCCTCTAGAACATTTTGCAGCGGAGTGGAATCGCCCGGGCCGCATGCCTGGGCGGATGCAGGCCGAAACGGCACCGGGACGCCGTATTCTCTCAATTCATTCCACGAAAAGACGGGCCGCCTTAACACCGCCTTAAGATCGTGTGCGTCTTGATCGGCTCCCAAGCACGGGGTGCGATACCCCACGGAACCAACCGGCGCCCGGCCGGAACGGAGGCAGGCGTGCAATCCCTATCCGGCGCGGCGGCGCGCTTTCGACTGGTGGCGGCCATGGCGGCCCTGATTCTTCCCGTTCAGGCGAGCGCGGCATGCCTCAGCGGCGTGAACCTCGCCGGCGCCGAATTCGGCGAGGGGCGCGGCACCTTCGGCAAGGACTATACCTATCCGTCCGCCGAAACGATCGCCTATTTCGCCGGCAAGGGCTTCAATGCCGTGCGCCTTCCCTTCAAATGGGAACGGCTGCAGCCGCGGCTGAACCGCGGCTTCGACAAGGCGGAGCGCAAGCGGCTCACCGACACCGTCAAGGCGCTGCGCGGCGCCGGCCTGACCGTCATCCTCGACCCGCACAACTACGCCTATTACGGTGACAAGCAGGTCGGCTCGGCCGAGGTGCCCGACAGCGCCTTCGCCGATTTCTGGCGCCGGCTCGCCGAGGACTACAAGGATGACGGCGGCGTGCAATTCGGCCTGATGAACGAGCCGCACGACGTATCCGCCCCGCAGTGGCTCGCCTCCGCCAATGCGGCGATCGCGGCGATCCGCGAGGCGGGCGCGAAGAACCTCGTGCTCGTGCCAGGCACGATCTGGACGGGGGCGCACAGCTGGGAAGAGGAGCGGGAGGGCGGCGCCAACGGCACCGTCATGCTCGGCATCGAGGACCCCGCCGACAATCACGCCTACGAGGTGCACCAGTATCTCGACGCCGATTTTTCCGGCAAGGCGGACACCTGCACGCGGGCGGACGACGCCGTGGCCGCGCTGGAGCGCTTCACCGACTGGCTGAAGCGCAACAACAAGCGCGGCTTCCTCGGCGAGTTCGGCGGCGCGGCGGACAAGGCCTGCCTCGACGGGCTCGCCCGCATGACCACGCTGGTCGGCAAGGAAAGCGCGGTCTGGACCGGCTGGGCCTATTGGGCGGGCGGCGACTGGTGGCCGGCGACGGAGCCGCTCAACATCCAGCCGACCGCCGAGGGCGACCGGCCCCAGCTTGCCGCGCTCATCGCCGGCGGCGGACTGCCGGCCAAGGCCGGCACCTGCGCGGCGCTTCCCTGACCCCCAGCTCCGGCACGATGGCGGAGCGGTCATGTCCCGCTGCCTTTGCCCGACCACAGGAAATCAACGATGATTTCCTGTAGAGGGAGTATCCCTCCTCAGAAGAAGACGTGCAGCGGCCACTGGACCGGGCGGCGGGAGGAGGAAAGCCGGCTGCCTTCGAGCGGCAGCCTGTCTTCCGTCGCGCGGCCGGCCGTGTCGTCGCTTGCGGATTGCTCGTCCTTCGGCTGGAAGCCGACCGGGTAGAGGTTGAAGTAACCAAGCGTCACGCCGCCGAGATAGATCATGCGGTAGGCTCCCGTTCGTTTAACGTCCCGGTCAACATCATGGCGGAATCGTGGCACCTGTCAATAGTCTATAGAATTTGTGCTCTATTCCGCCCTTGAAACGCACCGCGCCGAGGGAGTACGAGGCAGCCCGACGCCACCGGGAAGACGCCTTGTACACGCTGGACCAGACAGAGCTGTTCGAAGAGGAAATCCGCAAGAGCCGGTTCCGCGCGATCGCCTGCCCCGTCGAGAGCGAGGCCGAGGCGAAGGTCCGGCTGGCCGAGGTCTCGGACCCCGCGGCCAACCACAATTGCTGGGCCCTGCGCATCGGCCAGACCTACCGCTTCAGCGACGACGGCGAGCCGAGCGGCACGGCCGGAAAGCCGATCCTGCAGGCGATCGACGGCCAGGCGCTCGACCGCACGCTCGTCGTCGTCACCCGCTGGTTCGGCGGCATCCTGCTCGGCAGCGGCGGGCTCATCCGCGCCTATGGCGGCACGGCGGCCGCCTGCCTGCGCGCCGCCGCCAAGACCGAATATGTCGAGCGCGTCGCGCTGTCCGTCTCGCTCGGCTTTTCCGATCTCGCGCTGGTCAAGGCGCGGCTTTCCGCCCTTGCCGGCCTCGTGATGGACGAGGAGGCCTTTCATGAACGAGGCGCGCGCCTTGCCTTCCGCGTGCCGGCGGAAAAGGCGGAGGAGATCGGCCGGATGATCGCGGACCTGACGAGCGGGCGCGCCGGGATCGGCAAGTAGACGGTTCGGGCGCAAACCGCGGCGCTCTCTTGCCGGAATGGCGCCGGGGCCGGAAATTTGCCCTTCCGGTCAAAAGAAATCCCCTTCCATTTCCCGCTGGCTTCGCGGAACGGTTTGGCGCGTCATCCGCAAGCCGCCGAAAGCCTTCATCCCGCCGGCGCAAAGGGCGCAAAGATGCGCTTCCGCGCGGACGGCAGGCGACGGCGGGCCGCTATAGGCAAGGCGTTTTTTTCGTTCTATCTACCGCCTCGGACATATTTTCGCGGGGGCGATCCTGCGATCCCCGCATGAAAGAGAGGACGATCCCCATGAGCCTGCGCATCAACGACATCGCTCCGGACTTCACCGCCGAGACCACCATCGGCCCGGTCAGCTTCCACGACTTTATCGGCGACGGCTGGGCGGTGCTCTTCTCGCACCCCAAGAACTTCACCCCAGTCTGCACCACCGAGCTCGGCGCCATGGCCGGCGTCGAGGGCGAGTTCCGCAAGCGCGGCGTGAAGATCATCGGCATCTCGGTCGATCCGGTCGACAGCCACGCCAAGTGGAAGGACGACATCCGCACCGCCACGGGGTTCGACGTCGAGTACCCGCTGATCGGCGACAAGGACCTGAAGGTGGCGAAGCTCTATGACATGCTGCCGGCCGCCGCCGGCGACACGTCGGAAGGCCGCACGCCCGCCGACAATGCCACCGTGCGCTCCGTCTTCGTCATCGGCCCGGACAAGAAAATCAAGCTGATCCTCACCTACCCGATGACGACGGGCCGCAACTTCGCGGAGATCCTGCGCGCGATCGATTCGATCCAGCTCACCAGCAAGCACCAGGTGGCGACGCCCGCCAACTGGCAGCAGGGCGAAGACGTGATCATCACCGCCACCGTCTCCAACGAGGACGCCATCACCCGCTTCGGCGCCTTCGACACCGTCCTGCCCTACCTGCGCAAGACGAAGCAGCCGGCCGCCTGATCCGGCATTTCGCCTCCGCCCTCCAGGCAGCGGAGGCCCGTGTGAAACGAGGCGTCCCCGCTCTTCCCTTCTCCCCGGCGGGGAGAAGGGAAGAGCGGGGACGCCGCGCCGTTTCCGGGGCGGAGATGGATGCCTCCTGCCTCAGACCGGCTCCCAGCCGTCCTTCTCGCTGGCGCGGTAGATGGCGTCGATGAGCCTCTGGTTGAGGCGCGAGTTTTCCAGCGACACGACCTCCTCGTCCCCTCCGAGCGCCGCCCGGGTGAAGGCTTCGGCCTCGCGCCTGTACTGGCGGGCATCCTGGAAGCGGAAGAGCTGGCTTTCGCTGTGGCTCTGGTTGGTGAGCTCGATCTCCTCCGCCCCGTAGCGATCGGCATTGAAGGGCGACTTCACCTCGATGAAGCCCTTGTCGCCGTGGAAGACCATGACCTGGCGCTGGGCGAGCTGGGTGGAGACGTAGAAGGAGAGCTCGAAGTCGCCGAAATCGGCGCGCACGCTCGAATAGATGTCCGTGCCGAATTCCGGGTCGCGCTCCGTGCTCGCCTGCACGCGGACCGGCTCCTTGCCGGTGGAAAAGCGCGTGGTGATGGTCGGGTAGACGCCGATGTCGGGCAGGCCGCCGCCGCCGAGCGCCGGCACGTTGCGCATGTTGCCGGGGTCGCGGTTGAAATAGGTGAAGGCGCCCTGCACATGGCGCAGCCGGCCGATCGCGCCTTCGGCAAGCAGCGCGCGGACCTTGCGCCAGACGGGGCTGTAGGTGACCATGAAGGCTTCCGAGACCAGCACCCCGTTGCGGTCGCGCGCGGCGATCAGCGCGTCGATCTCCCCGGCCTTGAGCGCGATCGGCTTTTCGCACAGCACATGTTTTCCCGCATCCGCCGCCTTGATCGACCATTCCACATGCTGGGACGTCGGCAGCGGGATATAGACGGCGTCGATCGTGTCCGAGGCCAGCATCTCCTCGTAGGAGCCGAAGGCATACGGCACCGAGAAACGGTCGGCCATGGCGCGGGCCTTGGCGAGGTCACGGCTGGCAATGGCGGTGATGACGCAGTTTTCCGCGTCCTGGATGGCCGGCACGACGAGTTCGCGGCCGATCTTGGCCGTCGACAGGATTCCGAAACGCAGCATGATGATCTCTCCCTGATTGCGACAGGAGACTAGTCGCGAGGTACGTTCCTCGCAAGCGCGGCGGCCGGCAAAAAGTCGGATCCACGGCGTGCAAAGGCGCCGGCCGCGCCCTATGTTGCAGGAAGCTTTTTCAGCACGAACCCCTTGGAGGACCCCATGCAGTTTCGCGCCCTCGGCAAGACCGGCCTTTCGATCGCCCCCCTCGTCTTCGGCGGCAATGTCTTCGGCTGGACGGCCGACGAGAAGACCTCCTTCGACCTGCTCGACGCCTTCACCGGCGCCGGCTTCAACGCCATCGACACGGCCGACGTCTATTCCCGCTGGGCGCCGGGCAACCAGGGCGGCGAATCCGAGACGATCATCGGCAAGTGGCTGAAGCGCTCCGGCATCGCCCGCGACAGGGTGGTGGTCATCACCAAGGTCGGCTCCGACATGGGCCAGGGGCGCCGGGACCTGCGCAGGCGCTGGATCGTCGAGGCGGTCGAGAACTCGCTGAAGCGGCTCCAGACCGATCATATCGACCTCTATCTCTCGCACTGGCCGGATCCGCAGACGCCCTACGAGGAGACGCTGGAGGCCCATGCAGGCCTCGTGAAGGCCGGCAAGGTGCGCGCCTTCGGCGCCTCGAACCTCGATGCCGGCCAGTTGCAGGCCTCGTTCGAAGCCGCCGACAAGGCCGGCCTGCCGCGCTACGGCGCGCTGCAGCCGGAATACAATCTCTATGACCGCGCCGGTTTCGAGGGCGCGCTGGCCGATCTGTGCCGGAAGGAGGACCTCGGCGTCATCACCTATTACAGCCTCGCCTCCGGCTTCCTGACAGGCAAGTACCGCACGAAGGCGGACACCGAGGGCAAGGCCCGCGGCGAGGGCGTCGTGCGCTATCTCGACGACAAGGGCCTGCGCATCCTCGCCGCCCTCGACAAGGTGGCCGCCGAGACCGGCGCGACGCCGGCCGAAATCGCGCTCGCCTGGCTGATGGCCAAGCCTGCGGTCACCGCGCCGATCGCCAGCGCGACCAGCCTCGGCCAGCTCGCAAGCCTGATGAAGGCGGCAGCCCTCACGCTGAGCGCGGAGCAGATGGCCGCGCTCGACACGGCGGGGGCGTGAGCCATGGCCATCACCATCCGCGATGCGCTGGAGGGTGACGAGGCGGCCTGGAGAAAGCTCTGGGCCGGCTACCTCGCCTTCTACGAGACCGACGTGCCGGAGGAGGTGACCGCCTTCACCTGGGCACGCATCCTGGATCCCGGCTCGCGCGTCTCGATGCGGCTTGCCGAGGAGGACGGGACGGTGCTGGGCTTTGCCATCCACCACTACCACGATTCCACCTGGGGCATCGCGCCGGAAGGCTATCTCGAGGACATGTTCGTCGACGAGGGCACGCGCGGCAGGGGCATCGGCCGGGCGCTGATCGACGACCTCGTCACCATTTCCAGGCGCAACGGCTGGCGCGGCATCTACTGGCACACCCGCCAGGACAATGCGCGCGCCCGCAAGCTCTACGACAGCTATGTCGAGGCCGACGGGCATATCCGCTACCGGCTGAAAACCTGACACAGTTCCGTTGAGCCCGGGTCAGCCGCGGAACCGGAAGAAATCGACGAAGGCGCGCAGCGCCGGGCGCATCTGCCGGCGCGAGGGATAGTAGATCGAAAAGCCGTCGAAGGCCGGGCACCAGTCTTCCAGCACTGCGACGAGCCGGCCGGCCTCGATATCCTCGCCGACGCGCTGGTCGAAGACATAGGCAAGGCCCGCGCCGTCCATCGCGGCCGCGCGCATCAGCCGCTGGTCGGAGACGATCAGCGGGCCGGCGACGTCGACCGTCACCAGCCGCCCGTCCTTTTCCAGCTCCCAGCGATAGATCCGCCCGCTGGAAAAGCGCCGCCGGATGCAGCGGTGCTGCATGAGGTCGCGCGGCTGGACGGGTTTCGGATGACTCTCGAAATAGGCCGGCGCGCCGACGATGAGGCCGCGCCAGGGGCCGCTCGCCCGGACCGCGATCATGTCCGCCTCCAGATGTTCGCCGAGCCGCAGCCCGGCATCGAACCCCTTCTCGACGATATCCTCGAAGCGGTCGTCGGTCCGAAGGTCCAGCTCGATCTCCGGATAGGCGGCGAGGAAGGCGCCGAGCCGCGGCATGACGATGTCCTCGGCGGCGATCAGCGGCATGGTGACGCGCAGCGGACCGGCGGGGCGGCCCTGCCGGTCGGCAAGCGCCTCCATGGCCGAACCGATGTCGGAAAGCGCCGGCGCCAGCGTGTCGAGCAGCAAGCGTCCCTCCTCGGTCGGCGCCACGGAGCGGGTGGTGCGCGCGATGAGGCGCACGCCGAGGCTCGCCTCCAGCGCCGAGACCGCATGGCTGACGGCGGAGGGCGCGATGCCGAGTTCGCCCGCGGCCTTGCGAAAGCTGCGCGTCTCCGCGACGATGGCGAGCACGGCGAGCTGGGAAAGCTGGGTCCGGTTCATTGTTCCAACAGATAGAACAAGCCGTTGGCTTTTGCAGCAATTTTCCGATGAGGCGCCGCGTCCTAGATTGGCCTTGCCCGGATGACGGCGGACCGTTCGCCGCCCGGCCGCGCGGACCTGCCTCCCGGGGTCCACAGAAGAAGGATTTCGCCATGAAACACAGACAGCTCGGTATTCTCGACGTTTCCGCCCTCGGCCTCGGCTGCATGGGCATGAGCCATGCCTACGGCCCCTCCAGCGACGAGACGGCGGCCATCGACACGCTGCACCGCGCCGTCGATCTCGGCATCACCCTGTTCGACACGGCCGAGGTCTACGGCCCCTACAGGAACGAGATCCTCCTCGGCAAGGCGCTGAAGCCGGTGCGCGACAAGGTGGCGATCGCCACCAAGTTCGGCTTCCGCATCGATCCCGCCAAACCCTCGGCCGAGATGATCACGGGTACGGACAGCCGGCCGGAAAACGTCAGGGCCGTTGCCGAGGCCTCGCTGAAGCGGCTCGGCATCGAGGTCATCGACCTCTACTACCAGCACCGCGTCGACCCGGACGTGCCGATCGAGGAGACGGTGGGCGCCATGTCGGAGCTGGTGCGCGCGGGCAAGGTGAAGGCGCTCGGCCTTTCGGAAGCCGGCAGCGAGACGATCCGCAAGGCCCATGCCGTGCACCCGATCGCCGCCGTGCAAAGCGAATATTCGCTGTGGACCCGTGACGTCGAGGAAAACGGCGTGCTGGAGACCTGCCGCACGCTCGGCATCGGCTTCGTGCCCTTCAGCCCGCTCGGCCGCGGCGTGCTCACCGGCGCGCTGAAGAAGCTGGACGGCCTTGCCGCCGACGATTTCCGCCGCTCGCTGCCGCGCTTCGCCGCGGAGAATTTCGACGCCAACCTCGCGCTGGTCGCCCTCCTGGAGGAGATGGCGGCGGAAAAGGGCGTCGCCCCGGCGCAGCTCGCGCTTGCCTGGGTGCTGGCGCAGGGCGATTTCATCGTGCCGATCCCCGGCGCCAGCAAGGTGCCACACCTGGAGCAGAACGCCGCCGCCGCAGCTATCGTCCTGACGCCGGAGGAAGCCGCCCGCCTCGGCGACCTCCTGTCGCCGGCCAAGGTGGCCGGCGGACGCTACCCGCAGCGCATGGCCTCGATGGCCAACCGGTAGCGTGTTCACAGCCGCCCCTCATCCCGCTGCCGCGACCTTCTCCCCGCAAGCGGGGAGAAGGGGATGTCGGGCCGGTTTCCCGCAAGCGATGTTCTTCGGAAATCAAGGAAAGCTTTGCCTCCTCCTCCTTCTCCCCGCTTGCGGGGAGAAGGTGGCGGCAGCCGGATGAGGGGCTTTCCCGATGGCAAAGGGTCGCGGATCACTCCCGGCCCTGTATTTAGCCGGATTCTCCCACTCCTACTGGATGAGAATGGCCCGGAAATCGTTGACATTGGTGCCGGTCGGGCCGGGCACGAAGAGGTCGCCGAGCGCGTCGAAGGCGGTCCAGCTGTCGTTGCGGCCGAGGAATTCGGCGGCATCCTTGCCCTGGTCGGCGAGGCGCGCGACGGTGGTCCCGTCGGCGAAGGCGCCGGCATTGTCCTCCGAACCGTCGATCCCGTCCGTGTCGGCGGCAAGCGCAAAGAGACCCGGCAGGCCATCGATGCCGCAGGCGAGGGACAGGAGGAACTCGCCGTTGCGGCCGCCCTTGCCCTTGCCCCTGATCGTCACGGTCGTCTCGCCGCCCGACAGCACGACGACGGGCTTGCGGAAAGGCCGGTCGCGGCGCACCACCTCGGCGGCGATCGCCGCATGCACGCGGCCGACCTCGGCCGCCTCGCCCTCGATGGCGTCGGAAAGGATGACGGCCTCGACACCCGCCTTGCGCGCCGCTTCGGCGGCGGCCTCCAGCGAGACGGCGGCGGAGGCGACGAGCTTGACCGCATTGCGGGCGAAGGCGGCATCGGACGGCAGCGGCGGCTCGTCCTTGCCGTCGCGGATGTGGCGCATCACGGCTTCGGGCAGGTCGAGGCGGTAGCGCTCGATGAGGCGCAGGGCATCCGCGCGGGTGGTCTCGTCCGCGATGGTCGGGCCGGAGGCGACGAGGGCGGGATTGTCGCCGGGAATGTCGGAGACGACGAGCGAGACGACGCGGGCCGGATGGGCAAGCGCGGCAAGCCGGCCGCCCTTGATGCGCGAGACCTGCTTGCGCACGGCGTTCATGGCGCTGATCGGCGCGCCGGAGGCGAGCAGCGCCTTGTTGACGGCGATCTCGTCGGCAAGCGTCAGGTCGCCGGCCGGCGCCGGCAGCAGGGCCGAACCGCCGCCACAGACGAGGGCGACGACGAGGTCGTCCTCCGTGAGGCCCCGCACGGCGGCCATCAGCCGGCCGGAGGCGAGGAGCCCGCTGTCATCCGGCACCGGATGGGCGGCCTCCAGGATCTCGATGCGCTCGCAGGCGACGGCATAGCCGTAGCGCGTGACGACGACGCCGGTGAGCGGGCCGTCCCAGAGCCGCTCGAAGGCGCGCGCCATCTGCGCCGCGCCCTTGCCGGCGCCGATCACCACCGTACGGCCCTTCGGCTTTTCCGGCAGGTTGGCGGCCAGCACCTTGTCCGGATCGGCGGCGGAGACCGCGACGGAAAACAGATGTTCGAGAAAGGCGCGCGGATCGGCGATGGGCGGCATGGGTTCCTCCGGGTCACGCTGCGCCGGGCCTCGAAACGAGGGATTCCGGCAGCAGATTCAAAATTCTACAGCGGCCGTCGCTATGCGCGGGGCGCGCGGCGCTTCGGGCCGGGCAATTAAGCACAGCCCCTCACCCGCCCGCCAGCACCTCCCGATGAAAAAGAGCCGCGGCGGGGGATGAGGAGCCGCGCCGCCGCCTCCGGAAGGGGTGGCCGGGCGGGGCTCCCCTCCCCGCCCGGCCAGGCCGTCATGCGACGGCGTGGTTCGCCATGCGCTCCAGCGCCTTGACGAGACCTGAGTGATCGAGGCCGGCCTCGCCATGGGCGGCGCACTGGTTGAAGAGCTCCTGCGTGGACGCGGTGTTGGGCAGGGCGACGCCGAGCGCCTTGGCGCCCTGCAGCGCGAGGTTCAGGTCCTTCTGGTGCAGCGAGATGCGGAAGCCCGGATCGAAGGTGCGCTTGACCATGCGCTCGCCGTGCACTTCGAGAATGCGCGAGGAGGCAAAGCCGCCCATCAGCGCGGCGCGCACGCGCGCCGGATCGGCGCCGGCCTTCGAGGCGAAGACGAGGGCTTCGGACACCGCCTCGATGGTCAGCGCGACGATGATCTGGTTGGCGACCTTCGTCACCTGGCCGTCGCCGCAATCGCCGACGAGGGTGATGTTCTTGCCCATCAGCTGGAAGAGCGGCAGCGCCCGGTCGAAGCTTTCCTGCGAGCCGCCGGCCATGATGGAGAGCGAGGCGTTCTTGGCGCCGACCTCGCCGCCCGAGACCGGGCCATCGACATATTCGGCACCGGTCGCACGGATCTTCCTGGCAAATTCCTTGGTGGCGATCGGCGAGATCGAGCTCATGTCGATGACGAGCTTGCCGGCCGTAAGACCGTAGGAGACGCCGTTCTCGCCGAAGAGCACGTCTTCGACCTCGGGCGTATCGGGCAGCATGAGGATGATCGTGTCGACGGTCTCGGCCAGCACCTTCGGGCTGTCGACGATCTTCAGGCCGTTGTCGATGAGTTCCTGACGCGGCGGGATTGCGAATTTCGAGGTGATCACCGTGTGGCCGGCGTCCTGAAGGTGACGCGCCATGGGGGTGCCCATGATGCCGAGGCCGATGAAACCGATATTTGCCATGATCTGAACTCCCAGACTTTCAGCTTTGAATGTGTTTGTGTCTTCAGCGGCCGACTTCGGCCAGCCAGCCGAGGCCTTCCTGCGTCGTGGTGCGCGGCTTGTATTCGCAGCCGATCCAGCCGTCGTAGCCGAGCGCGTCCAGCGTCTTGAACACGAAGGGCCAGGCGATCTCGCCGGTGCCCGGTTCGCCCCGGCCCGGATTGTCGGCAAGCTGCACATGGGCGATCTGCGCCTGGTGCTTCCTGAACGTGCCGATCAGCTCGCCCTCGGTGCGCTGCTGGTGGTAGAGGTCGTACTGGATGAACAGGTTGTCGCTGCCCACCTCGGCGATGATGGAGGCCGCCTGGTCCGGGGTGTTGAGGTAGAAGCCCGGAATGTCGAAGCGGTTGATCGGCTCGATCAGAAGCCGGATTCCATGCTTGCCGAGCTCGCTAGCCGCCAGCTTCAGGTTGGCGACGAAGGTGGTGCGCAGCACCTCGTCCGGGACGCCGACCGGGGCGATGCCCGACAGGCAGTTGACCTGCCCGCAGCCGAGCGCCGTCGCATAGTCGATCGCCGAGGCCACGCCGCGGCGGAACTCGTCGACCCGGTCCGGCAGGACCGCGATGCCGCGCTCGCCGCCGGCCCAGTTGCCGGCCGGCAGGTTGTGCAGCACTTGCGTCAGGCCATTGAGATCAAGCGCGGCGCGCAGCGCCTCCTTGTCGAAATCGTAGGGGAAGAGATATTCCACCCCTTCGAAGCCGGCCTTGGCGGCCAGCGCGAAGCGCTCGAGGAACGGCGCCTCGTTGAAGAGCATGGTCAGGTTGGCCGCGAATTTCGGCATGGTGTTTTTCTCTCTTCGTCTCAGTCCAGGAGGGCCAGCGTCGCCGTCGGGGCGTCTTCGCCGCGTTCGGCCAGGTCCTCGAATTCGACGACGGCATTGATGTCGGCGCCCATGGCGATGTTGGTGACGCGCTCGAGGATGAACTCGATGACGACGGGGACCTGGTGCTCCTTCATCAGCGCCTGCGCGGTGTTGAAGGCTTCCTGGAACTCGTTCGGGCTGCGCACGCGGATCGCCTTGCAGCCGAGGCCTTCGGCGACGGCGACGTGGTCGACACCATAGCCGGCTTCCGAATCGCCCGATGCATTGATGTTGTCGAAGGCGAGCGAGACCTCGAAGTCCATGTTGAAGCCGCGCTGGGCCTGGCGGATGAGGCCGAGATAGGAATTGTTCACGACCACATGCAGGTAGGGCAGCTTGTGCTGGGCGCCGACCGCCAGCTCCTCGATGAGGAACTGGAAGTCATAGTCGCCGGACAGGGCGACGATCGGGCGATCGGGATCGGCGGCGCGCACGCCGAGCGCGGCGGGCAGCGTCCAGCCGAGCGGGCCGGCCTGGCCGCAGTTGATCCAGTTGCGCGGCTTGTAGACATGCAGGAACTGCGCGCCGGCGATCTGGGAAAGACCGATGGTCGAGACGTAGCAGGTGTCGCGGGCAAAGGCCTTGTTCATCTCCTCGTAGACGCGCTGCGGCTTCAGCGGCGTGTGGTCGAAATGGGTCTTGCGCAGCATGGTGCGCTTGCGCTCCTGGCACTCCTCGGCCCAGGCCGACCAGTCGCGCAGCTTGCCGGCGACCTTCCATTCGGTCGCGACGTCGAGGAACAACTTCAGCGCGGCGCCGGCATCCGAGACGATGCCGAAATCCGGCGTGAAGACGCGGCCGATCTGGGTCGGTTCGATATCGACATGGACGAAGGTGCGGCCTTCCGTATAGGTCGGGATATTGCCGGTGTGGCGGTTGGCCCAGCGGTTGCCGACGCCGAGGACGAAGTCGGAGGCGAGCAGCGTCGCGTTGCCGTAGCGGTGCGAGGTCTGCAGGCCGCACATGCCGGCCATCAGCCCGTGGTCGTCCGGGATCGTGCCCCAGCCCATCAGTGTCGGGATGACGGGAACGCCGGTGATCTCGGCGAACTCGACCAGAAGGTCCGAGGCATCCGCGTTGATGATGCCGCCGCCGGCGACGATCAGCGGGCGCTCGGCCGCGTTCAGCATGGCGAGGGCCTTTTCGGCCTGGGCACGGGTGGCGGCCGGCTTGTAGGGTTCGAGCGAGGCATAGGCGTCGATGTCGAACTCGATCTCGGCGAGCTGGACGTCGATCGGCAGGTCGATCAGCACCGGGCCGGGACGGCCGGAGCGCATCGTGTGGAACGCCTTCTGGAAGACATAGGGAACGAGGCCCGGCTCCATGACGGTGACGGCCCATTTTGTGACGGGCGCGGCGATCTTGGCGATATCGACCGCCTGGAAGTCCTCCTTGTCGAGGCGGGCGCGCGGCGCCTGGCCGGTGATGCACAGGATCGGGATCGAATCGGCGGAGGCCGAATATAGGCCGGTGATCATGTCGGTGCCGGCCGGGCCCGACGTGCCGATGCACAGGCCGATATTGCCGGCGCGGGCCCTCGTATAGCCCTCGGCCATGTGGCTTGCGCCCTCGACGTGGCGGGCGAGCACGTGGCGGACCGTGCCGCGCGCCTTCAGCGCCGAATAGAAGGGATTGATCGCAGCGCCCGGAACGCCGAAGGCACAATCGATGCCTTCCTTCTCCAGAACCAGGACCGCTGCATCGACAGCACGCATTTTAGCCATGGGATTTCCTCCGTCTCTTGAGAATGAAGGTAGCGCATCTGTTCCTGCGCGCAATCATAAAATGGAAATCAATCCCATCAGATGGAAATAAACATTTTCAACGAAACTGGAACAATCGCCACGGGCCGGCTATGTCATGGACGGGGTCGACAACGGCAGTCATATCGCAATCCCCCTCATCCGACCCTTCGGGCTACCTTCTCCCCGGAGAAGGTGCCGGCAGGCGGACGAGGGGGCTTGCGGCAAGCGGAAGAAGAGGCAGGGCATGGCGGAGCAGCAGGAGAAGACGCGGGGGCGGCCCGGCCGCAAGGCCGGCGAGAATGCGGCACCGTCCTCGGTGCAGGTGCTGGACCGCAGCCTGAGACTTCTCGATCTCGTGGCACGGGCGGACGGCGCGGCGCTCACCGACCTTGCAGACCAGTCGGCCATGGCGCCCTCCACCGTGCACCGCCTGCTGACCTCGCTCGCCCAGCACGGCATGGTCGCCCATGACGCGGAGACCGGCGCCTGGACGATCGGCGTGAAGGCCTTCGAGATCGGCACGGCCTATCTGCGCTTCCGCAAGCTCGGCACGATCAGCCGGCCGTTCCTCAAGCAGCTGATGGAGGGCTGCGGCGAGACCGCCAACATCGCCATCGAGGACGACGGCGACGTGGTCTTCATCTCGCAGGTGGAAAGCCATGCGCCGATGCGCGCCTTCTTCCGCCCCGGCCGGCGCGGGCCGATCCACGCCTCCGGCATCGGCAAGGCGATCCTCTCCACCTGGCCGGATGCCCGCATCGAGGCGCTGCTTTCCGGCCGCACGCTGCAGCATTTCACCGACAAGACGCGCGACACGATCCCGACGCTGCTGGAGGATATCGGGAGAATCCGCGCCCGCGGCTGGTCTATCGACGACGAGGAGCACACGCTCGGCATGCGCTGCGTGGCCGCGCCGATCTTCGACGAATATGGCGAGGCGGTGGCCGGCATTTCCGTGTCCGGCCCGGCGGTGCGCCTGCCCGACAGCAAGGTCGACGCCTTCGGCCCGGTCGTCAGGGCGGCGGCGGAGGGGTTGACCAAGGCGATGGGCGGGCGGGTGAAGTGAATTGGAAGCTGAGGAATGCCCCTCATCCCCCTGCCGGGACCTTCTCCCCGCAGGCGGGGAGAAGGAGAGCGGGGTAATGTCTCGCCTCGATCAAGGCAGGAGGGTGCGGCACCTTTCCTTCTCCCCGCCTGCGGGGAGAAGGTGGCCGGCAGGCCGGATGAGGGGCCAGGCCTCCTGATGTGTCAGGCCGTTTCGAGAACCCGCTTTTCAGAAGCGCCCGCCTTGCCCTTCCCCTTCATCGCCTTGCCGGCGACATAGACCTCGGCGACGCAGCGGTCGTCGCCCATGGTCTGCAGGATGAAGAGCTCCTCCGCCAGCGAGGTGGCGGTGCGCATGCGGTATTCCATCGCCGACTTGCCGGAGGAATCAAGCACGACGATATCCGCATCGGCCCCGGCATGCAGCGAGCCGATGTGCTTCTCAAGCCCGAGCGCGCGGGCATTGCCCAGCGTCAGGCGGTAGAAGGAATTGAACGGCGTCAGCTTCTGGCCGTTGAGGTGCAGCACCTTGTAGGCCTCGTCCATCGTTTCCAGCATGGAGAAGCTGGTGCCGGCGCCGACATCCGTCGCCACCGACCAGCGCGCGCCGAGCCGGTCGAACCTGTCGCGGTCGAAGAGACCCGAGCCGAGGAAGAGGTTTGACGTCGGGCAGAAGACGCCGACGGCGCCCGTCTCGGCGAGCACGGAAACCTCGCGGTCGCTGAGATGGATGCAATGGCCGAGCAGCATGCGGTCGTTCAGCAGGCCGTAGCGGGCGTAGATGTCCGTATAGTCCTTCGCCTGCGGGTAGAGCGAGGTGGCGAACGCGATTTCGTCGCGGTTCTCCGAAAGATGCGTCTGCACGAAGCAGGTCGGGTGCTCGGCGACGAGCGCCTGGCTCATCTCCATCTGCCCGGGCGTCGAGGTGATGGCGAAGCGCGGGCTGATCGCGTAGTGCGCGCGGCCGCGGCCGTGCCATTTTTCGATGAGCCGCTTCGTCTCGTCATAGCCCTGCTGCGGCGTGTCGCGCAGGGCGTCGGGCGCGTTGCGGTCCATCATCACCTTGCCGCCGACCATGCGCATGCCGCGTGCCTCGGCCGCCGAGAAATAGGCCTCGACGCTTTCGGGATGCACCGAGCAATAGGCGACGGCGGTCGTCGTGCCGTTCGAGAGCAGCTCGTCCATGAAGCGGTCCGCCACGGCAACGGCATGGGCGGCCTCGGCGAACTTCTGCTCCTCGACGAAGATATAGGTGTTCAGCCATTCCAGGAGCTGCGCGCCATAGGAGGCGATCGCCTGGGTCTGCGGGAAATGCAGGTGCGTGTCGATGAGGCCCGGCAGCACGAGGTGCGGACGATGGTCGGCGACCGCAACGCCGGGGCCGGCGCGCCTGGAGACCTCGGCATGCTCGCCGATCTCGACGACCTTGCCGCCCCGCACGAAGACCGCGCCGTCCTCGATGTAGCGCCAGGCGGCCGTGTCGTCGATGCCCTGCGGCTCGGCGAGGAAGGTCAGCACGCGGCCGCGGATCAGGAGTTCGCTCATTGGGTCTTCTCCCCGCTGATGGCGCTTTCGTACCAGGCGACGAGCAGGCGGCGCTCCTCGTCGGAGATTTGGGTCACGTTGGCCGGCGGCATGGCGTGCGAGCGGCCGGCCTGCAGGTAGATCTCGCGGGCGTGGTTGGCGATCTCGCTGTCCGTTTCCAGGACGACGCCCTTCGGCGCCGTGATGATGCCCTCCCAGCCCGGCTCCTTGGCATGGCACATGGCGCAGCGGCCGAGAACGGTGTCGCGCACCTTGGGGAACGCTTCAGCCGTGACGAAGGGCTGCTGGCTGGCCGAGACCTTCGCGTCGGCCGTCTCGCCGGTCAGCACCTTCGGCACGGTAGAGAGCCACATGATGATGACGAAAAGCAGCGCGGTGGCAAGCCAGGTCCAGGTCGGGTTGCCGGCATTGGCGTGGGTGGTGTTGAAGTAGTGGCGGATCGTGACGCCCATCAGGAAGACGAGCGAGGCGATGATCCAGTTGAACTCGGTGCCGAAGGCCAGCGGATAGTGGTTCGACAGCATCAGGAACAGCACCGGCAGCGTCAGGTAGTTGTTGTGGGTCGAGCGCTGCTTGGCGATCTTGCCGTATTTCGGATCGGGCGTGCGGCCGGCGATGAGGTCGGCGACGACGATCTTCTGGTTCGGGATGATGATGAAGAACACGTTGGCCGACATGATCGTCGCCGTGAAGGCGCCGAGATGGAGGAAGGCGGCGCGGCCGGTGAAGAGCTGCGTATAGCCCCAGGCGACGACGACGAGGATGAAGTAGAGCGCGATCATCAGCCGCGTGTTGTCGTTGCCGAAGGGCGACTTGCAGATCAGGTCGTACATGATCCAGCCGAAGGCGAGCGAGGCCAGCGAAATGCCGATCGCCACCGGCTTGGAGACATCGAGCACGTTCGGATCGATCAGGTAGAGGTCGGCGCCCGCGTAATACAGGAGACAGAGCATGCCGAAGCCGGACAGCCAGGTGACGTAGCTCTCCCATTTGAACCAGACGAGATGCTCCGGCATGTTGGCCGGCGCCACCAAGTATTTCTGGATGTGGTAGAAGCCGCCGCCATGCACCTGCCATTCCTCGCCATGGGCGCCCGGCGGCAGCGCGGGGTGTTTCTTCAGGCCCAGGTCGAGCGCGACGAAATAGAACGACGAGCCGATCCAGGCGATCGCCGTGATGACATGCAGCCAGCGGACGGCGAACATCAACCAATCCCAGGCTATGGCATATTCGTACATAGGGACCTCCTCCCATTTTCCATGGGCTTGTTTGCCATCAAGTGATTTTCACGGAAATCCCGGTGAATCCCGAACACTTTCAAAAAAATCTAAAAGATGGCCGCCTCTTTGCTCGGCACGCCGATGTGGTAGAAAGAGCCATGTCCTATCTCGATAATGTGCGCGTCTTCGTTCGCGTGGTCGAACTCGGTACCCTTTCGGCGGCGGGGCGCGACCAGCGCGTCACCCCCGCGGTCGCCAGCAATCGCATCAAGGAACTGGAGCGCCATCTCGGCGTGCGGCTGTTCAACCGCACGACACGCAAGCTCTCGCCGACCGAGCACGGCCGCGTGTTCTACGAGGGCGCGGTGAAGATCATCGAGGCGGTGAACGAGGCGGAGGCGGCGATCGCGGACCTGTCGCGCAACCCCAAGGGCTCGCTCCGCATCACCGCGCCGCTCGGCATCGGCCGGCGGCTGATCGCGTCGGGCATTCCGGAATTCCACGACAAGTATCCCGACATCGAGGTGCGGGTGCGCCTGTCGGACCACAATGTCGATATCCTCGCCGAGGGCGTCGACGTCGCCTTCAAGCTCGGCGTGCTGGAGGATTCGAACCTGCGCATGCGCGGCATCCTCAATTGCGAGCGGGTGCTCTGCGCCTCGCCGGCCTATCTTTCCCGCCGCGGCACGCCGAGGACGGCCGATGCACTGATCGCCGACAAGCACGACTGTCTGCTGCTGCGCTATCCCGGCTCGAAGGAATATTACTGGACGCTGGTGACCGCCGAGGGCGTGCGCAAGTTCGAGGTCGCCGGACCCTATGACAGCGACGACGGCGACGTGCTGACGCAATGGGCGCTGGAAGGTCGCGGCATCATCAACAAGCCGCTCTTCGAGGTGAAGGCCCATCTTGCCGAGGGCCGCCTGGTGGAGATCCTGAAGGACAGCCCGCCCGCCTCCGTGCAGCTCGCCGCGATCTATCCGCACAAGCGTTTCCAGGATCCCAAGGTGCGGCTGATGATCGATTTCATGGCCGAGCGATGTCAGCGGCTGATCGGCCGGCTGCTCGGAGAGGATATCGACGGCGGCAAAGCCGAGGCGGTTGAAGCAGACAGCGAGAAATAGTATATTTCTTCCAAGAATGTACTAGATGGAGAAGCCCATGTCCTTCGCCTCCATGACCAGCGCCGACTTCAACCAGAATCCGAGCAAGGCGAAGAAGGCGGCAAACGAAGGCCCCCTCGTCATCACCGAGCATGGCGAGGCGCGCTATGTGCTTGTCCGCTACAGCGACTTCAAGGACCATTGGCGAAAGTCGAAAAGCCTGTATGACGCCCTCAACCACAAGGGTTCCAGGTTCGATGACGATTTTGCGCCCGAACGCGCCAGCTTCGAGGGCCGGGACGTCGAATTCTGATGGCATTCCTGCTCGATACGAACGTTGTTTCCGCATCCCGCAAGGCTGGGCGTCAGGCCGCTGAGTTCCAGGAATTTCTCCACGCGTTCGATGTCGAGACCGCTTATCTATCGACGGTAACGATCATGGAGATCGAGTTCGGCATACAACGCGAACGTCTTCGCAATCCCGATTTTGCCGATGACCTTTCCCTGTGGCTGACGGCCGTCGTGCTGCCGGAATTTTCCGCAAGGCTCCTGCCGTTCGATATGCAGGCGGCCTCGATCGCAGGTCGATTGCCGACACCCGGCAGGAAACCGACTGCCGACGGCATGATCGCGGCGACCGCACTCGCCAACGATCTGGTCCTCGTCACACGCAACCTTTCGGACTTCCAGCCGCTCGGCGTCCCATGCCTCAACCCGTGGGAAAAGGCTGCCGGGAAATAGACTGCTTCAATCCCTGACGGGAACCGCATCCTGACGCGCGCCTGCCCAGGTCAGCGCGGCCGTCATGATCTCGGCGGTCGCAAGCGCCGCGATCACCGCCGGGCGCTTGTCCTTCACGAACGTGCCGCCGATCGGGCAGACGAGGCGGTCGAAAAGGTCGGGCTGGCCGATCTCGCGCGACAGCCAGTTGCGGAAGGTCGTGCGCTTGGTCTTCGAGCCGATCATGCCGACATAGGCGGCGTCGTTGCGCTTCAGCGCCTCGGCCGTGATCAGGAAATCCAGCGCGTGATCGTGGGTCAAAACGACGAAGCTGCTGCCGGCCGGCGCATCGCGCACCACGGCCTCGGGCATGGCGGTGAGGCAGGTCTCGATGCGCGGCACCGTCGAGGCGACGAGCTCGTCCTCGCGGGTATCCACCAGCACGACGCGCAGCGGGGCGAGCGACAGCGCCATGGCGAGCGCATCGCCGACATGGCCGGCGCCGAAGACGTAGACATGCGGCCTCAGGGCCATCTCACGGTCGCTGCGGGCGATAAGGTCGCGCGCAAGCGCCGGGTTCATGGCGGTGAAGGTGAGGCCGACGCGCCCGCCGCAGCACTGGCCGATCTCCGGGCCGAGCGGCACGCTCATCGGCGCGGCGGCCGCGCCCGAGCGCAGCGCGCGCCGGGCCTGGTCGATCGCCATATATTCGAGCTGCCCGCCGCCGATCGTCGCGAAGATCTCCCGTTCCGAGACCAGCATGAAGGCGTCCGTATCGCGCGGCGTGGACCCTGCCGCGCCCGTCACCTCGACCAGGATCGACCCCGGCGCCCGGCGCAGGAAATCCCGGATGTCTTCGCGCACGGCGGGCATGGCCTCACCCCTTGCTTTCTTTGCCGCAATTCCGGACGGAAAACCGCATCACACTTTTCCTGGAATTGCTCGGGCCGCCTTGAGGCGTTCGATCGCCATCAGCACGCGCTCGGGCGTTGCCGGGGCGTCGAGCCGCGGGCAGATCCTGTGGTCCGCCACGCTCGCCACCGCGTCCGACAGCGCATGCAGCACGGCAAGGCCGAGCGGCAGCGGCGGCTCGCCCACCGCCTTGGAGCGGTGGATCGTCGGCTCATAGGCTTCCGACCAGTCGGTCAGCGCCACATTGAAGATCTTCGGGCGATCCGAGGCGAGCGGGATCTTGTAGGTGGAGGGTGCGTGGGTGCGCAGCCGCCCCTTGCCGTCCCACCACAGTTCCTCCGTGGTCAGCCAGCCCATGCCCTGGATGAAGCCGCCCTCGACCTGGCCGATGTCGATGACCTTGTTCAGCGACCGGCCGGTATCGTGCAGGATGTCGGTGCGCTCGACGACATATTCGCCGGTCAGCGTATCGACCGAGACCTCCGAGCAGGCCGCGCCATAGGCGTAGTAGTAGAAGGCGTGGCCCCGGCCTTTCGAGCGGTCCCAGTGGATCTTCGGCGTCTTGTAGAAGCCCGCCGCCGAGAGCTGGACGCGGGCCATGTAGGCCTTCTTCACAAGATCGTTGAAGGCCATCTCGGCATTGCCGATGCGCACCCGGTTCGGCAGGAAGACGACCTGGTCGCGCGGCACCTGATGGCTTTCCGCGGCGAAATCGATCAGCCGGTCCTTGATCTGGCGCGCCGCGTTCTGCGCCGCCATGCCGTTGAGGTCGGCGCCGGACGAAGCCGCCGTCGGCGAGGTGTTCGGCACCTTGGCCGTCGTCGTCGCCGTGATCTTCACCCGGTCGAGGTCGATCTGGAACTCTTCCGCCACCACCTGCGCCACCTTCAGGTGCAGGCCCTGGCCCATTTCCGTACCGCCATGGTTCATGTGCACGGAACCGTCCGTGTAGACATGCACCAGCGCGCCGGCCTGGTTGGATTCCGTCTTGGTGAAGGAGATGCCGAACTTGACCGGCGTCAGCGCGAGGCCGCGCTTGACGATGCGGCTCTTCGCGTTGAACGCGCGGATCGCCTCGCGCCGGCCGGCATAGTCGGCGCTTTCCTCAAGCTCCGCGACGATACGCTGGATGATGCAGTCCTCCACCTTCTGGTGGTAGGGCGTGAGGTTGCGGGTCCCCTCGACGCCCATCGCGTCGTAGAAGTTCAGCTTGCGGATCTCGAGCGGGTCCTTGCCGACGGCGAAGGCCACCTCGTCGATGACGCGCTCGGCGCCCACCATGCCCTGCGGGCCGCCGAAGCCGCGGAAGGCGGTGTTCGAGACGGTGTTGGTGTGCAGGAGCGCCGTCCTGGCGTGCACATGCGGGAAGAAATAGGCATTGTCGCAGTGGAACAGTGCGCGGTCGCCCACCGGACCAGAGAGGTCCGCCGAGAAACCGGCCCTGAGCGCGAAGGTGTAGTTGATGCCGAGGATGCGGCCCTCGTCGTCGAAGCCGACATCGTAGTCGATGGCGAAATCGTGCCGCTTGCCGGTCGCCACCATGTCCTCGTCGCGGTCGAGCCGGAGCTTGACGGCGCGGCCCAGCTTCTTGGCGGCGATGGCGGCGAGCGCGGCGCACTGGTTGGCCTGGGTCTCCTTGCCGCCGAAGCCGCCGCCCATGCGGCGCACCTCCACGGTCACGGCATGGCTCGGCACGCCGAGCGCGTGGGCGACGAGATGCTGCGTCTCGCTCGGCCCCTGGGTGGAGCAGTAGACGGTGACCTCGTCGTCCTCGCCCGGCACGGCGAGCGAGACCTGGCCTTCGAGATAGAAATGGTCCTGTCCGCCGAGCCGCATGCGGCCCTTCACCCGGCGCGGCGCGCTGTCGAGGGCGGCGGCCGCATCGCCGCGCTTCAGCGTCAGCGGCGGAAAGACCTGGCGGTGCGTCTTCTGGTCGAGGTCCCAGATGTCGATATTGGCGGGCAGCTCCTCGTATTCGACCCTGGCAAGGCGCGCGGCGCGGCGGGCCTCCTCGCGCGTCTCAGCGATCACGCAGAAGATCGGCTGGCCGTGGAACTCCACCTTACCGGCGGCGAGCACGGGATCGTCGTGCATGCCGGAGGGCGAGATGTCGTTGTCGCCGGGAATGTCCTCGTGGGTCAGCACGTCGACGACGCCGGGGGCGGCGCGCACGGCCGAAAGGTCGAGAGATTTCACGACGCCATGGGCGACGGTGGAAAGGCCGAGGCCGGCATGCAGCGTGCCGGCGGGCTCGGTGATGTCGTCGATATAGACGGCCGTGCCGGCGACGTGCTTGTGCGCGGAATCGTGGCGCGGGCTCGCATGCACGCCGCCGGTGATCTTTTCCGCCTTGAGGTCTGGAGTGTGCTTGTTCATGGCTTACGCAGCCTCGTATCTGGACACCTGCGTGGCTTCCCCGCTGGTCGTCGTTTCCACATAGAACCGCAGGAGCAGGTTCCTGGCCACCATCGCGCGATATTCCGCGGTCGCGCGCATGTCGGTCAGCGGCGTGTAGTCCTCGGCATATTTCGCCATGGCCGCTTCCACCGTCGCCTCGGTCCAGCTCTGGCCGAGCAGCGCCTTCTCGACGGCGAAAGCGCGCTTCGGCGTCGCCGCCATGCCGCCATAGGCGATGGTGATGGCGGCGACCGTGCCGTCCGCGGCAAGCGCCAGGCGGAAGGCGCCGAGCGTTGCGGTAATGTCCTCGTCGCGGCGCTTGGTCACCTTGTAGACGGCGAACTTTTCCGCCGCGGGAGGAACGGGCACCGTAAGGGATTCCACGAATTCGCCGGGCTGGCGGTCCTGCTTGCCATAGGCGATGAAGAAATCCTCGAGCGGGATGGTGCGCCGTTCCGCGCCCTTGCGCAAGGTCACCGACGCGCCGAGCGCGATCAGCGCCGGCGGCGTGTCGCCGATCGGCGAGCCGTTGGCGACATTGCCGCCGATCGTGCCCATGTTGCGCACCTGCTGGCCGCCGATGCGGGTGATGAGCGGGCCGAGCGCCGGAATGTGCCGCGAGAGCGTCGCGATGGCCTCGCTATAGGTAACGCCCGCGCCAAGGGTGATCACGCCGTCCTGCACCGTGATCGCCTTCATCTCCTGAAGGCCGGCGATGAAGACGACCGGCGTGATGTCGCGCATGTGCTTGGTGACCCACAGGCCGACATCAGTGGAGCCGGCCACCACCGTGGCGGCGGGTTCGGCCTCCAGCACGGCGGCGAAATCATCGAGGTCCGTCGGCACGACGAACCGCTTCTTGCCCTCGCCGATCTCGACGCGCGCGCCGTCGGCGAGCGCCTTGAGGCGCGCGATCATCGCCTGGCGTTCGGCAAGCAGCGGGTCCTTCTCCGTGCCGCCATAGCTGGAGATGGCGCGGGCGGCGCGCAGGATCGGCTCGTAGCCGGTGCAGCGACAGAGATTGCCCTGCAGCGCCGTCTCGATCTCCTGGTCGGTCGGGTTGGGCGACTGCATCCACAGCGCATAGAGCGACATGACGAAGCCCGGCGTGCAGAAGCCGCATTGCGAGCCGTGGTAATCCACCATGGCCTGCTGCACGGGGTGCAGGCGGCCGTCGCCGGCGGCGAGATGCTCGACGGTGACGACATGACAGCCGTCCAGCGAGCCGAGGAAGCGGATACAGGCATTGACGCCCTCGTAGACAAGGCCGCCCGCAGGCGTCAGCCGGCCCACCAGCACCGTGCAGGCGCCGCAGTCGCCCTCGGCGCACCCTTCCTTGGTGCCCTTGAGCAGGCGCGCGAGGCGCAGCCAGTCGAGCAGCGTCTGGTCCGGCGCGACGTCGCTGAGCGCGACGTCGCGGCCATTGAGAATGAAGCGCAGTTCCGAGCGGATGTTGGCGGCCGCCATGGCTTAGCTCCCGCGGTAGGTGGAATAGCTGAAGGGCGAGACGAGCAACGGTACATGGTAGTGCACGCCCTCGTCGGCAAGGCCGAAGCGGATCGGGATGATGTCGAGGAACATCGGGCCATCCCCCGTACGGCCGAGATAATCGCCGGCGTGGAAGCGCAGCTCGTAGGTGCCGGCCTTCATCGTCTCGCCGGCCAAGAGCGGCGCATCGCAGCGGCCGTCGTCGTTCGTCTCGGTGGTCTTGAGAAGGTGCAGCGTGTCGCCCTCCACCCTATAGAGATCGATGCGCAGGCCTTCCGCCGGCTTGCCGCGCGCCGTGTCCAGCACATGGGTCGTGAGGCGGCCGGCCCCTTGCGAATGAGTTTGCATGTCTTTCCTCCCGAACACAGCGCTCCGATAATCACTATCCACCAGCCCCCTGCCACTGAAAAGCAGCAGGATCGTTCGAGACTTTCAAAATTTCCGTGGGGAATGGCGCAGCCGATTTGCGGTTAGAAATTCCGCATCGAAAACGTTTGGAGGAGCGTTCCCATGCGATATTGCCGTGACATGCACGGATATGGACAGACACCGCCGGCCGCCCGGTGGCCGGGCGAGGCGCGCGTCGCCGTGCAGTTCGTGCTGAACTACGAGGAGGGCGGCGAGAACTGCGTGCTGCATGGCGATGCGGCATCCGAGGCCTTTCTCTCCGAGATCGTCGGCGCCGCCCAGTGGCCGGGCCAGCGCCACTGGAACATGGAATCGATCTACGAATACGGCGCGCGCGCCGGCTTCTGGCGCCTGCACCGGCTTTTGACCGAAAAGAACGTGCCCGTCACGGTCTACGGCGTCGCCACCGCGCTCCGCCGTTCGCCCACCCAGGTGGCCGCCATGCTGGAGGCCGGCTGGGAGATCGCCTCGCACGGCCTCAAATGGGTCGAGCACAAGGACATGACGGCGGAGGACGAACGCACCGCCATCGCCGAGGCGATCCGCCTGCACACGCTCGTCACCGGCGAGCGGCCGCGTGGCTGGTATACCGGCCGCTGTTCGGTGAACACCATCGACCTCGTCGCCGAGGCGGGCGGCTTCGCCTATATCTCCGACACCTATTCCGACGACCTGCCCTACTGGTACGAGCACGGCGGCCGGCAGCAGCTCATCATCCCCTATACGCTCGACGCCAACGACATGCGTTTCGCGACGCCCCAGGGCTTCAACAGCGGCGACCAGTTCTTCAGCTACCTGAAGGACAGCTTCGATGCGCTCTACGCGGAAGGCGCCAAGGGCAGCCCGAAAATGATGAGCATCGGCCTGCACTGCCGCCTGATCGGCCGGCCGGGCCGCGTCATGGCGCTCGCCCGCTTCATCGACTATGTGCAGAGCCACGAGAAGGTCTGGATCGCGCGGCGCGTCGACATCGCCGAGCACTGGGCGAAGATCCATCCGCCGCAGCCGCCGGCCGAGCGCCCCTCGCAGATGACCGAAGAGGCCTTCGTCGCGCGTTTCGGCGGCGTGTTCGAACATTCCGACTGGGTCGCCCGCCGCGCCTTCGCCGACGAACTTTCGCCGGCAAACGACACGGCGACCGGCCTTGCCGCCGCCCTCACCTTCCAGTTCCGCGCGGCCAGCGATGCCGAGCGGCTTCGCGTGCTCGTCGCCCACCCGGACCTTGCCGGCAAGCTGGCCCAGGCGAAACGCCTTACCGCGAGCTCCACCGAGGAACAGGCCTCCGCCGGCCTCGACGCGCTGACCGACGCGGAGCGCGCCCGCTTCACCGAATTGAACGAGGCCTATGTGAGGAAATTCGGCTTCCCGTTCATCATCGCCGTGCGCGACAACACGAAGGCCGGCATCCTCGCCGCCTTCGAGGCCCGCATCGGCAACGACCGCGACACCGAGCTTTCCACCGCCTGCCGGCAGGTGGAGCGCATCGCGCTGCTGCGGCTCAAAGCCATGCTGCCGGCCTGAGAGCGGAACCATGTCGACCGGCGCCCTGCCCGCCTTCACGCGCGGAACGATCAACCTAGCCTCGGCGGGTCTCGGGGCAAGGGCCATCTTCGCGACGGACGAGTTCTTCGGGCCGCTGTCGCGCCTGCTGGCCGATGAACCCGCGGTCTACCGGCCGGGCGTCTACGACGACAACGGCAAATGGATGGACGGCTGGGAAACCCGCCGTCGCCGGGGACCCGGCCACGACCATGCCGTCATCGCGCTGGCAACGCCCGGCCGCATCCGCGGCTTCGACGTCGATACGGCCCATTTCACCGGCAACTTCCCGACGGCCTGCGCCATCGAGGCCTGCCATGCGCCGGAAGGGCCGAATGCACGGACATCCTGGACGGCGGTGCTGGGTCCAAGCCCGCTCGGGCCAGGCGCCCAGCATTTCTTCGACTGCGGCGACGACGGGCTCTACAGCCATGTGCGGCTGCGCATCTATCCCGACGGCGGCGTGGCGCGGCTGCGCGTCTACGGCAAGCCGGTGCTCGACCGGACGGCGATCGGCGGCGAGCCGATCGACCTTGCGGCGGCGCTCGCCGGCGGAGAGGTCGTCGCGCTTTCGAACGGGCATTACGGCCACCAGCGCTTGCTCGCGCCCGGCCGCGGCATCAATATGGGCGACGGCTGGGAGACCAGCCGCCGCCGCGTGCCCGGCCACGAATGGATCGTGGTCAGGCTCGCAGCACGGGCGACGATCGAAAGCATCGTCGTCGATACCGCCCATTTCAAGGGCAACTACCCGGATGCCTGCTCCCTGCAGGCCGCCGACCTGACGGGCACGACGGGGGACCTCCCCACCCTTGTCACCGCCGCGTCGATGTTCTGGCAGGAGATCCTGCCCGAGCAGAAGCTCGCCGCCGACCGCATCCATACGTTCGGCGGCACTCTCGTGAAACGGGCGGGTGCCGTGACGCATGTCCGCCTGAACATCCATCCGGACGGCGGCGTGAGCCGCCTGCGTGTTTTTGGCCATCCGGCCGAGGGAGGAAAGACATGAAGACCATCGAGATCAAGCCGCTCACCCGCGAGGCCTTCGCGCCCTTCGGCCAGGTGATCGAGCGGGAAGGCGCGCATACCTTCCCGATCAATGCGGGCAAATGCACCCGTTACCATGACCTCGCCAATATCGAGACGACGGGCGAGAAGGCCCGGCCGATGATCAGCCTCCTGCGCGGCGAGCCCTATCCGCTGCCGCTGGAGCTGGCGATGGTCGAGCGCCACCCGCTCGGCAGCCAGGCCTTCATTCCGCTCGGCGACGCCTCCTTCCTCGTCGTCGTCGCCGAGGAGACGGAGAACGGCCCCGCCGAGCCGATCGCCTTCCGCACCGCGCCCGGCCAGGGCGTCAATATCGGCCGCAATGTCTGGCACGGCATCCTGACGCCGCTCGACACGGTCTCGGATTTCGCCGTGGTGGACCGCGGCGGCGAGGGCGTGAACCTCGAGGAGCATTTCTACGCCGAACCCTTCCTGATCCGCTGATCCGCCCACCGGGATCACGGATCCGCCGGCCCGCCTCCACGGGCCGGCATTTTTTTATTCTCCTTGACAAATTTTCCTGTCAATGGAATCCTGCCGCATGCTCGATCTCGATATCCTCGACACGCCGGCCGCCGCGGCGCTTGCCCTCGATCCGATCAAGGCGCGCCTGCTCGCCGAGCTTTCCGTTCCCGCCTCCGCGGCGACCCTCGCCGGCCGGGTGGGCCTGACGCGCCAGAAGGTGAACTATCACCTCAAGGCGCTGGAAGACGAAAAGCTGGTGGAACAGGCCGAGGCGCGCCGATGGGGCGGCATCACGGAGCGGCTGATGGTGGCGACGGCGCGCTCCTATGTCGTCTCGCCCGCCGCGCTCGGGCCGGTCGGCGCCGATCCCGGCATTTCCGGCGACCGGTTTTCGGCAAGCTATCTCGTGGCGCTCGCCGCCCGCATCGTGCGCGAGGTTGGGGCGCTCTGGCGCGGCGCCCGCGCCGCGGACAAGCGGCTTGCCACGCTTTCCATCGACACGACGATCCGCTTCGCCTCCCCCGCAGCGCGCGCCGCCTTCACGGCCGACCTCACCGAGGCGGTCGCGACCCTCGTCGCCCGCTACCACGACGAAAAGACCCCGGGCGGACGGGCACACCGGCTGGTGGTCGCCGCCTATCCCGCACCGACAAACCAGGAAAGGAAGTCCGATGCCGACGAAATTTGACGCAAGCGGCAAGCGCTGGGTGGAAATGGAGTTTCTCGTCCCCGGCACGCCCGAGGAGGTCTGGCAGGCCATGGCGACCGGGCCCGGCAATGCCGCCTGGTTCACCCGGGCCGAGATCGAGGAGAAGATCGGCGGCCAGCTGACCTTCCACTTCATGCCGGGGGTCACCTCCGGCGGCACGGTCACCGGCTGGGAGCCGCCGCACCGCTTCGGCTATGTGGAGGTGGGCTGGGCGGAGAATGCCCCGCCGGTCGCCACCGAGATCTCCATCATCGCCCGCTCGGGCGACCAGTGCCTCGTGCGCATGGTGCATTCCCTCTTCAGCGCGACGGACGACTGGGACGACCAGATGGAGGGCTTCGAATCCGGCTGGCCCGCCTTCATCGAGGTGCTGCGGCTCTATCTCGCGCACCATGCCGGCCAACCTGCCGCCTCCTTCCAGCTCTCGGCCGAGGCGACCGGCGAGGCCCTCGTCGTCTGGCGCAAGCTGCTCGACGGGCTCGGCCACGAGACGGCCGATGTCGGCGAGAACTGGACCGTCGAAGCCGGCGAGACGTTTTTCGGCGAGGTCGTCGGCGTGCGGCAGGACGACAGGCAGCGTTATGTCCTCGTGCGCATCGACGGCGAGGCGCCCGGCGTCGGCCTCTTCGGCCTCTACCGCTCGGGCGAGACGATCCGCCTCAGCGTCTGCCGCTTCTTCTACGGAAAGAGGGCCGCGGAGATAGCCGCGGCAAGCGAGCCGGTCTGGCAGGCCTGGCTCGACGGCGTCGCCAAATCCTGACATGCAAAACGGGCCGCGTTCATCACGCGGCCCGTTTCCCGTCGGAGAAAAATCCCCCTACTCCGCGAAGAAGGCGAAGCGGATGACGAAGAGCGCCGCGACGATCGCCGTTGCCGGGTGGATCTGCTTCCACCTGCCGGTAAAGAACTTCAGCACGACATAGCTGACGAAACCGAAGGCAAGGCCGTTGGCGATCGAATAGGTGAAGGGCATGGCGAGCGCGGTCAGCGCCGCCGGGGCCGCTTCCGTCAGGTCCTCCCACTCGATTTCCGTCAGTTCGCGCATCATCAGGCCGGCGACATAGAGCAGGGCCGGTGCCGTCGCATAGCTCGGCACGGAGCCGGCGAGCGGCGAGATGAAGAGGGCGGCGAGGAAGAGGATGGCGACGGTGAAGGCGGTGAGGCCGGTGCGCCCGCCCGCCTGCACGCCCGAGGCGCTTTCGACATAGGCCGTGGTGCTGCTGGTGCCGATCAGCGAGCCGGCGACGATCGCCGTGCTGTCGGCCAGGAGCGCGCGGCCGAGACGGCTCGGCTTGCCTTCCTGGATGAGGTTGGCGCGCTTGGCGACGCCGATCAGCGTGCCGGTCGCGTCGAACACTTCGACGAGCACGAAGACGAGGATGACATGCAGGAGGCCGCCGTGCAGCGCGCCCATGATGTCGAGCTGCAGGAAGGTCGGCATGATCGACGGCGGGGCGGAGACGAGGCCGCGGAACTCGCTGACGCCGAAGATCCAGGAGAGGACCGTGACGGCGAGGATGCCGATCAGGATCGCGCCCTTGACGCGCAGTGCATCGAGCACGGCGATGATGAAGAAGCCGAGGATGGCGAGCAGCGGGCCGGTCTGCTTGAGGTCGCCGAGGCCGACGAGCGTCGCCGGATTGTCGACGACGATGCCGGAGCTCTTCAGGGCGATGATGCCGAGGAAGAGGCCGATACCGGCGGCGATCGCGCTCCTCAGCGAATGCGGGATGCCGGCGATCAGCCAGCTGCGCACGCCGGTCACCGTCAGGATGACGAAGATGATGCCGGAAATGAACACCGCGCCCAGCGCCTGCTGCCAGGTGAAGCCGAGCGCCGCCACCACCGTGAAGGCGAAGAAGGCGTTGAGGCCCATGCCGGGCGCCATGCCGATCGGCCAATTGGCGACGGTCGCCATGACCATGGAGCCGAGCGCGGCGGCAAGACAGGTCGCGACGAAGACGGCGTCCCTGTCCATGCCGGTGGTCGACAGGATGTCCGGATTGACGAAGATGATATAGGACATGGTGAGGAAGGTCGTCAGACCCGCGATCACCTCGGTGCGCACGGTGGTGCCGTGCTCACGCAGCTTGAAAAGCCGTTCGAACATGTTTTCTCCCCCTGGCGTGCGCTCGTCGGCGCCGCCGTGCAAAACTTCCGGGTCGAGTTTGCTCCTCCAGCGACCCGGGACCTGGCGCGACGCTCCGCCATGCGAACCGCCTGCCTCGCGGATGTCCTCCGCGCCCGCGCGCCGCTGTCCGCCGGAAGCCGGCCGCGGTTGATCACAGTTTCGTCATATTGCTTGTTCGAGCGGAATTGCGCCAGCCCGGCATTTCCCCGGATTTGCTTGAAACTCTTTCACGGCGGAAGGGAGCAGCGCGCGCCTTCGCGGTCCTTTCGGCCCTGGAGCATTTCCCGCCGAAGCGAAGCCGCTTCGGCGGATAATGCTCTAGTCGCAGACGTCGACCCATTCGCCGTGAACGAGGCTTGCCATGCGCTCGGGCGCGATGCGCACCGCCGCATTCGTGGCGCCGGCCGCCGGCACCACCTCGGCAAAGGGCTTCAGCGAGGCGTCGCAATAGACCGGCAGGGGAGAGGGCAGGCCGAAGGGGCAGACGCCGCCGACCGGATGGGAAGTGACGGCGAGGACCTCCTGAGCCTCCAGCATGCGGGGCTTTGCGGCAAAGCGGTCCTTGAACTTTCGGTTGCTGAGCCTGGCGGTGCCGGCGGCCACGAGGAGCACGATCTCCTCGCCGACGCGCAGGCAGATCGTCTTGGCGATCTGCTCAGGCGCCACGCCATGCGCGGCCGCGGCGAGGGGCACGGTCGCGGAACTCTGTTCGGTGACCAGCACGGTGATTTCGGGAGCGTTTTCGCAGAAGAAGGCACGGACGGATTCGAGCGACATGTCGTCTTATAACCACGCCTGCCTTTGCGTTGCAATGTTTTGGGATGTTCGGGGTGGGATGAAGCGCTGTCGGGTTACGGCGAGGCGGCACAGCCCAGAAACGCAAAAAGCCCCACGGAGGGGGCTCTTTGGGATCGTTGGTTGCGGGGGCAGGATTTGAACCTGCGGCCTTCAGGTTATGAGCCTGACGAGCTACCGGGCTGCTCCACCCCGCGATATTCCGGTATTTCAAGAAGTGGGGTTTCCGCTTTTGCGGTCCTTGTCGGTTTTGGCCGATTTTGTTCCGAGAAGATTGTTTC